>CAUVYA020000001.1:0-8558 GCA_963556045.3 Anaerolineaceae bacterium
AAGAAGGTATCATCACCACCTTGGGTAGAGGTGGGAGCGATTACACTGCTGCTATTCTGGGTGACTGCCTTGATGCAGATGAGGTCTGGACCTGGACGGATGTGGATGGGGTGATGACTGCCGATCCGCGTATTGTGCCCAATGCACGCGTGATTCCAGAGATTTCCTACAATGAGATTTCCGAAATGGCTTATTTTGGTGCCAAAGTGCTGCATCCCAAAACCATTCGTCCTGTTGTAGAGCGGAATATCCCACTGTGGGTAAAAAATACATTCAATTCTTCTTGTCCCGGTACCCGAATCGATAGTACTCATCATACGGGTAATGGAAAGATCACGGCAGTCACGGCTATTCAAAATCTTAGCTTGATCACGGTAGAGGGACATGGCATGCTGGGTGTGCCTGGCATTGCTGCTCGTACTTTTGCGGCAGTGGCAGGTCATGATGCCAGTGTGCTGATGATCTCGCAGTCCTCCTCCGAGCAATCTATTTGTTTTGTCATCCCTTCTGAAGCAGAAAAACAGGTGATCAAAGCGATAGAAAAAGAGATGGAATATGAATTATTACGTCACGATATCGATAAAGTATGGGCGCAGCCTAATGTAGTCATTGTGACAGCCATTGGCGCAGGTATGCGCCAGACTCCGGGTGTCTCAGCTCATATCTTTGGTGCACTGGGGAAAGAAAGTATCAATGCCATTGCCATTGCGCAGGGCTCATCCGAGTACAGCATTTCTGTGGTAGTTGATAAAGCTGATGCCGATCGAGCGGTTCGTAAAATCCACGAGGAGGTAATCATTAATGGTTCAAAGAAAGCATAAAATTCCTGTGGCAGTATTGGGCGCGACCGGTGCGGTGGGGCAGCGCTTTGTGCAGCTTCTGGCTGAGCACCCCTCGTTTCAGATAACGGCGCTGGCTGCTTCTGAACGCAGCAGTAATAAAAAATATAAAGAAGCCTGCGGCTGGCATCTGAATGAACCGATGCCGGATTCGGTGAAGGAAATGGAAGTGATCCCTGTTGAACCCGGTATGGAGGCAGATATTGTTTTTTCTGCTCTACCTGCTAAGCTGGCACTTGAAATCGAACCTCAGTTTGCCGAAGCCGGGTATGCGGTTTGTTCGAACGCTTCTGCCTTTCGGCTTGATCCGTGTGTACCGGTTATCATTCCCGAAGTGAATGCCGATCATCTGGCGCTGCTGGAAAAGCAGAAAGAAATGTATGGCTGGAAAGGATTGATCATCACCAGCCCGAACTGCACCACTACCGGTATTGCTCTTCCCCTGAAACCGATCGATGTGGGCTTTGGTATCCGGAAGGTATTCGCGGTCAGCATGCAGGCAGTTTCCGGCGCTGGCTATCCGGGTCTCTCTTATCTGGATATTCAGGATAATGTGATTCCGTTTGTCAACGGCGAAGAAGAAAAAATGGAACGCGAATCACGCGCCCTGTTAGGGAAAATGAAGGGAAATCAACGCATGGATGCTGATTTTGTTTTCAGCGCTCAGGCAAACCGCGTGCCGGTTTCGGATGGACATACCATCTGCCTCTCGCTGGAATTGGAAAAGAAAGCCGGTATTTCTGAGATCAAGGAAGTATTAAGTAGCTTTCAGAGTCCTCTTGCAAAGGAGAAATTACCCAGCATGCCCGATTTTCCCATTATTGTTTGTGAAGAAGAGGATAGACCGCAGCCGCGCAAAGATCGGGATAGTGGAGAAGGTATGCAGGTGTCGGTTGGACGTATTCGCTCCTGCCCGCTGCTGGATGTGCGCATGGTTTCGGTGGTGCATAATACTCTGCGCGGAGCAGCCAAAGGTGCCATCTTGAATGCCGAACTGCTGGTGGCAGAGGGGGTTGTATCATGAAATGCTTTGGGAAGACATCTTTAAATAAATTCTTAGGAGACCGCATCGTTTACCGCAATCTCAACGCGATCGATGAAGCACTGCCGGGGTTGAAAGAACTCTGTGCGATTCTGGGGGTGCCAAATGGGACGGTTCCACGTAAAACCTCACTTGATTATGCGCGTGTCATTGTTCAGTTATTAAAAGAAGCCCAGCTTGCAGATGGGAAAAAAGAACCTCTGGAGCGTGTTCTTTATGTGGGAGACACCCGTATGAATGACGGTACTGCTTTTCTGAATATTTGCAAAGCAGGGAACTGGCAGGGTGCAGCTTTCATTACCAGTGAAGATCAGGAATTAACTAAGCTTGAAACGGAAATTAAAGGAAGCTCAATTCTTTTCTTCAATAATCATTGGGTGAATGTGCGTATTTTTCGCTCCCTGGCTGAGATGAAGGGCGTTGAGATCGACGAACGCACTGCAGTCCTGATCGATATGGATAAGACGGCTTTGGGTGCGCGTGGTCGTAATGATAAAGTGATCGATAAGGTTCGCATCACTGCCGCAAAAGCTGTATTGCAGGAACTTCTTACTGATGATTTTTGTTTAGAGGATTTTCAAGCTGCTTACAAAATACTGAATTTGCCCATTTTTCATCCTTTCACGGCAGATAATCAAGATTATCTGGTCTATATTTGCCTGATCCTGGGCAGCGGACTGTTCAAGCTAGAAGAGATACAGGCTGCCGAGCAATCCAATCAATTGATGAACTTTGAGCAATTTTTAGAGGAAGTAGAGCAGCAGGTTCGGAAATTACCAGAAAAAGTAAGCCAGGTTCATAAAGAAGTATACAGCCTGGTGAAAGCCGGTGATCCAACCCCATTCAAACAGTTTCGCTTGGCGGAATATGCTGCTACGATTTCTTCCATGGGGCAGCTTGAAGAAAATGCTTCGGTGGATGATTTATTAGAAAGTGAGATTGTGGTAACCCGTGAGGTACAGGAATTTGCTCTGGATAGTACGGCTGCCGGGGCGCTTGTGTTCGGTCTTTCTGATAAGCCGGATGAAGCCACTGCGAATGGTTCTGGAATACCTCTGCATAAAAAGCAAACTCATGTAGTGGGAGGGATCAATGAGCGAAAATAGCTGGCTGGAATGTATCCGTGGATGCGGGGTAACGCATTCGATCGATGAAGTGGTCTATCACTGCGAGCAGTGCGGGGGACTGCTGGATGTGGTGCATGATATGGATGCTTTGAAGGAGCATTCAGCGGAAGATTGGAAGGCTTTGTTCAAGCAGCGATCTTCTCTTAATACAGGTGTATATGCCAGCGGTGTATGGGCGAAGAAGGAATGGGTCTGCCCGCAGATTCCGGAGAGCGCCATTGTGTCCTTCGGAGAAGGAAATACACCTCTGGTGCATGCTGCTCCACTTGGAGAACAGATCGGTATCCCTGACCTGTGGGTGAAGCAGTGCGGCAGCAGCCATACCGGTTCTTTCAAAGACCTGGGAATGACGGTGCTGGTTTCGGTGGTGAATGCCATGATTCAAAATGGGAAACCGATCAAGGCGGTTGCTTGCGCTTCAACCGGTGATACTTCGGCGGCGCTGGCAGCTTATGCAGCCGCAGCCGGGATTCCTGCCATCATTTTGCTTCCGCACGATAAAGTATCTCCCGAACAGCTCATCCAGCCGCTGGCGAATGGGGCGAAAGTACTTTCTATGGATACTGATTTCGATGGCTGTATGCGTGTTGTGCAGGAGTTGACGCAGGATCCATCCATTTATCTGGCAAACTCCATGAATTCTTTACGCATGGAAGGGCAGAAAACGGTGGGTATTGAGATCGTGCAGCAGTTCAACTGGCAGGTGCCCGATTGGATTGTTTTACCGGCGGGTAACCTTGGTAATGTCAGTGCGCTGGGGAAAGGGCTGCTCATGATGTTTGAGCTGGGATTGATCGATCACCTACCGCGCATTGCCTGTGCTCAGGCGCAAAATGCCAATCCTTTCTATCTGGCATATAAAAATGGATTTGAGCAGTATCAGCCTGTTGCAGCGCAAAAAAGTATGGCGAGTGCTATCCAGATTGGAGCGCCGGTCAGCTATGAACGCGCGGTAAAGATCATGCAGCGCTTTGATGGGGTGGTGGAGCAGGCAAGCGAAGAAGAATTAGCGAATATGTGTGCCCTGGCTGATCGCAGTGGCTTGTATTGCTGTCCGCAGACCGGAACGGCGCTGCATGCTGTCAGCAAACTTGCAGAGCAAGGTGTGATCAAATCAAACGAACGGGTCGTGGTGATCTCGACTGCCAATGGATTGAAATTTTCTCAGATGAAAACGGCTTATCACAGCCATCGAATGAAAGACATTCAGGTAAAGTACGGCAATGCTCCTGTTGAAATTAAAGCCAGTGTAGAAGAAGTTCTCCAAAATATCTAATTTATGAATATCCTGTTTATAATAGAAATATAAATTGATGAATATATACGGAGGAAATAATGGCTAAAAAATTGCTTGATACTGTTCCCCCAGTTGATTCATTTGAAGTCTATGAATCAAGAGGATTTAAAAAGCGTGTTCCTTGGGAAGTCAATTTAACAGATACACAGGCAGAATTTATTTGCCATGATGATAGTAAAAGAACTATTGTCATTCCCCGTGAAAAAGCTCGTGCGCAGATAAAATTTATGCAAATGGGGCTTATGCTCTCTGGAGGTACTCTGGCTACCGTTTCTGGGAAAGCTAATCTTGAATTTGGAAAATATAAAAGAAGGTTTACGGACTGGCTGCCGCCTCTTTCTATGGAAGATGTGAAGGATGATCTGCGCAACACCGGCGTTGGTCTGATCATGATCGGTGCACTTTCTTTCTTCTTAAGCCAGATTTTCGATTCGATCTGGGGGGTGATTCTTGTAGGATTAGGGATCGTTAATCTATTTGTCAAGAATCGAACAATGTATATCGTAAATGGGATCGTCTTAATTGTTGTTGGAATCTTTAATATCATCCATGTGATTAGCAGCATCAATGCATATTGGCTTTTGTATGGTGTTGTGCAGATTTTTTGGGGAATTGCGGAAATTAAAAAGTATGGACAGGTAAAAGTCTAGAATAAACTCGAGATATATCTATACTACTTCTTTTTATATGATTTATTTGTTATTCTATAGTTCTACTGGTTTAATATAATATTTGAAATGAGAATGATCATATGAAACAGAAAAGAAATCTCCGCAGTCTCGTTATTTATGAAATTTATGTGCGCAATCACAGCCAGCGCGGCGATTTTCAGGGCGTGATCGACGACCTGCCGCGCATCAAAGCCCTGGGCGTGGATTATATCTGGCTCATGCCTATCCATCCCATCGGGAAAGTGAACCGCAAGGGCTCTCTGGGCAGTTCGTATGCCATTGCAGATTATATGGCGATCAACCCTGAATATGGAACGGAAGATGATTTCAAACGGTTGGTCAATGCAGCCCATGATCTGGGTTTAAAGGTGATGATCGATGTGGTTTACAATCACACCTCTCCCGATTCGGTTCTGGCGAAGGAGCATAAAGAATGGTTCCACCTTGATTCGCAGGGGAACCCGACCACTTCCGTTCCGGAGTGGGCTGATATTGTTGAATTGGATCATTCACGTGTTGAACTGCATGATTACCTTGTGAAAGCCATTGAAAAATGGGCTTCCCTTGGTGTAGATGGCTTCCGCTGTGATGTGGCTCCCCTGGTGCCGGTGGAATTCTGGAAAAAGGCGGATGCGGCTGCCAAAGCGATCAACCCCAATACCCTCTGGCTGGCTGAGTCGGTGCATACCGGCTGGGTGGCGGAAAGGCGCAGTCGGGGATTATATGCACAATCTGACAGCGAACTCTATCAGATATTTGATATTACCTACGATTATGATGTTTTCAGACCCTGGGAAAAGGTTGTGGAAGGCAAACTGGATCCCCGTTATTATCTGGATCTGCTGGTCATGCAGGATGCCATCTACCCCGAAGATTATGTGAAACTGCGTTTTGTGGAAAACCATGATACTGATCGGATCATGGAGATCGCTCCTTCCCGAGAACAGGCTTTAGCCTGGACGGCTTTGCAGGCTTTCAATAAGGGTGCCTGGCTGATCTACGCCGGAGAAGAGGCTGCCTCACCGCGTAAACCGGATCAATTCAATAAAGATGTGATCCCCTGGAAAAACTACGAGCTGACCGATTTCGTCCAAAAACTGGCAGCTTTAAAAAAGGACTCTGCCCAACAAGAAGGCAAATTGTACTGGTTAACCTCCGAGCCGGCTATTCAGGCGGTCTGGTTTACCAAAGGAACCAGCCTGTGTGCTGTTTTCAATACCATCGGAGAAAAAGGAGAAATCCTCACCGCTTTTCCGAATGGTATCTATCAGGATCTTCTAAGCGGCAAGGATTTCAAGATTGTCGATCATAAACTGCAGATTCCCGCTGCTGTCTGTATCTTTCACTGCCAGCTGGAGGAGCTTCCCCCTCAACGGGAAATGCTGCTGGTATAGTTTCTCTCGAATTCCTCCTTACTCCTGAACCTGGAACATGGGGATCAACGCGAAGTCTTCCAGCCTCAATTCTGACTGCGTCTTGTCATTGGGAGTGAAATTGCTCAACATAGCTGCCTGATCGGGCGTACTGCCCTGCGCCCATACCAGATCGATCACACGGGTGGGATTGGTTCCGGTGGGTGCACCGCCAATCTTCCATTGTGCAGCGTTTTCGCTGACATCCCGCACGCGCCATACGCCGGTGGAGGGATAACCGTCCTGACTCATGACCATAGCGGCAAAAGCCCAAGTTTCGGGAGAAGAATCTCCGAAGACAGAGCGGGGTACCCGCAGCGTCACCTTATTAGAAGCCGGGTCGACCAGGATCTTCATTTCCGTATTGGTGTTCATGGCTTCTCCACTGGCTGCATCGGGAGCAAGGATTTCAGGGTACCAGCCTTCTGCCCAAACCGCTATATCCCAACCAAATCCTTCTTCCAATCCCAGATTTCTACCGGGCAGCAAAACGCGAGAGCCGGTTCCACTGCCGGGATCGGTATCTACATACACATCCATGGTTTGCAGGGAGAGATCGATGGATGAACCCCATGGGTTGGTGATCGGTCCGAAGAAAGTGAAATCGAACAGGATATAAGAATCATTGTAAGAAACCTGAAAAGTATTGATATCGAAGACCTGTGCTTCAAAGACGGTGTCGGTAGGGTAGGTGTAGGTGCCCGGTCCGTTATCATCCTCTTCGGGATCCTGAACGGTCAGCACCTCGGTATAAGCTCCGATTTGCAGCAGGTTGATCTCTGCAGGTCCATACTGCGGAAAGGTCTCCAGTGTGTTTGGATCGACGGCTTTGAGCATAATAGAATCGCCTGTTTCCAGCTCTCCTAATTGAGAGAATGGGATCGAGATTTCAACGGTAGAACCATTTCTGGCTGTCTGCCATTCGACAGCGGCTGATTTCCAGGCTTCATTTTCTACAACATAGCTGTTTGCCTTATTGTTTTCGTATTTCAATAAGTGAGAAGCAGCGATGCCGATCTGGTCAGAATTGCTTTCATTGAGGATGAATGGGTAGTATTCGGCAGCGCCGGGGATGCGCAGATAGATATCTCCTCCTGCCTGCAGTGTATCATTGCTGCTCAGTTCGTACATGAGGTAGAGATTGCTGGCGTCCATAGTGATCGCCATCTCCTGAATGGCAGCATTTTCATCGGTGTTGCTGTAATATGCAGCGGTTGACCATTCTTCCTCTGTTGCCACACCATCGACCGTTACTGTGGAAACTGCAGTGAGGTATTGATTCGGTTCCACCGCATCGGGTGGGATGATCGGCACACTCAAGAAAGCCGGTGCTTCATCTCCTAATGATTCATATACTTTTTTAAGCAGTTCGCGGAATCCGATATCGAAATATTCATCCTGTCCCGAATCCTGATCAGAGCCATACCACCAGAACCAATCTGATCCCTCTGCCAGATACATATAATCCTGTGCCAGTGCGATCGCTTCTTCACTTGCTTCACGCTTGCCGGTCACGTCATACTTTGCCAGATAATCTCGAACTTTACCCAGATATTCCCAGGCCTGGTTTTCTTCATCTTCGCCGATCCAGGTATCGAAATTCTGGCTGAACCAGGCGGCGGGGAATAGGTCTTCCAATTCTTGCTGATCCGGGAACAGTTCAAGATATTCACCGGGGGTAACTGTTTTAATGGTTTCACTTTCAGAGAGCATGCGATAGAGGGCGTTCAGGAATGCTTCACCATCATTTGGATAGTATTCCCAGGCGTTTTCACCGTCCAGCACGATACTGACGATATGGGGCCCGGTGGCGTCTTCATCCTTCAGTTCCTGACGTATATTTTCCAACCGCTGCATGAGATCTGCTGCGGCTTCTTCACCTGGAGTTTGCGAATAGGTGAAACCGACCTTATCTGAAAGGGTCCAATCTCTAAAAAAGATAGCTACTTTATCACCCTGGCTGCCCTGCACGTAATAAGGGCGATACAGAGTATCTGCTTCCTGTACGGTTTCTTTACCATCTCGTGTGAAATTTGCCATCCCCAGAGAAGCTGCCAGCACCGGTTCTCCGGTTTCCATCCATTGATAACCTGCGTTAGCGATCAAGGGAACTACATCCTCGACAACCGATCCTTCACCGGGCCATAATCCCTCGGGAGCAGTGCTAAAA
>CAUVYA020000002.1:0-2639092 GCA_963556045.3 Anaerolineaceae bacterium
TGCAAACATTGCAGATAATCTCAGGGCATATATCAATGGATTTAGCGAAAACATGCGTGAGGTGGTAGAAAAATTTGATTTCTACAACACCATTGAAAAACTAGATGAAGCCAATTTACTTTATCTTGTGATGGATCGTTTTAAAGGAATAGATCTTCACCCGGACCTTGTATCTAATTTGGAAATGGGATATATCTTCGAGGACCTTGTCCGTCGTTTTAATGAGGCTCTCAATGAAAATCCTGGAGAGCACTATACCCCAAGAGAAGTTATTCGATTGATGGTTAATTTACTTCTTTCACAAGATGAAGATGCTTTAGCGCACAATCATGTCGTTCGTACTGTTTATGATCCATGCTGCGGATCCGGGGGAATGTTGACAATTGCCAGAGAAAGAATTAAAGAGATAAACGAGAATGCTGATGTCTATCTTTTCGGACAAGAGGTGAACCCTGAAACATATGCGATGGCTAAATCGGATATGTATCTCAAGAGTAAAGATGGTCGAGATGCGGAAAACATCAAACAAGGAAGCACATTATCGAACGATCAGCACCAAGGGGTGGCTTTTGATTATCTAATTACTAACCCGCCTTATGGGAAAGACTGGAAAATGGATAAGGAAGCAGTGGAGTCTGAAGCGGCGAAAGGAAATAATGGCCGTTTTGGAGCTGGTACACCTCGAATTTCAGATGGTCAGCTTTTGTTTTTACAGCATCTAATCTCAAAGATGAATCCAGTTGAAAATGGCAAAGGCGGAGGGCGAATTGCAATTGTCTTAAATGGATCCCCTCTCTTTACCGGCGATGCGGGTCAAGGTGAAAGCGAAATTCGCCGGTGGATTTTAGAAAACGATTGGCTGGAGGCAATTATTGCATTACCGGAGCAACTTTTCTACAACACAGGAATTGCTACCTATATTTGGATTCTTAGCAATCATAAAGAAAATAAGCGCAAGGGAAAAGTGCAGTTGATTGACGCTACTGATATTTGGAAACCGATGCGCAAAAGTTTGGGTGATAAAAGAAGGGAGATTTCTCCAAAGCAAATTAAGTTGATTACAAATCTTTTCCTTGAATTTAAAGATTCTGAAAAGGTAAAGATATTCAATACGACAGATTTTGGTTATCGAAAGATACAAGTTGAGCAACCTTTAAGACTCAATTTTCAGGCAAGCCCAGAACGAATTGAACGCTTAGAAGATGAAACAGTTTATAAGAATTTGGTTATTAGTAAAAAGAAAGACAAGGTAAAAAAAGCAGCGGAAGAGGTTGAAGGCAGGAATGAGCAAAAAAGAATAAAAGAAATCTTAGGATCATTACCGGACAATGTCTTCATTAGAAGAAAAGAATTTCTTAAGGTTCTGAACATAGCGTTTAAGCAATCCAATATAGATCTAAAAAGCCCTATGAAGAAAGCAATCCTCAATGCTCTTTCAGAGCAGGATGAAAATGCAGAAATATGTTTTGACTTAAAAGGGAATCCAGAATCAGATAAGAATTTGAGGGATTACGAATATGTACCCTTGAACGAAGATATTCAGAAATTCTTTGATAGAGAGGTCAAGCCTTATATTCCAGATGCTTGGATTGACGAGGAATATAAAGATGAATTGGATGGTGAGATAGGCAAGGTTGGATATGAGATAAATTTCAACCGCTATTTCTATACCTATCAACCACCCAGATCTTTGGATGAAATTGAAGCGGATATAAAAAAACTTGAAGAAGAAATTATTCGCATGCTTCGAGAGGTGACGGAATGAGCGAAATAAAGGGTCTAGCAAAAACTGTCAGGCAGTTATTGGATAACAACAAATATGCAATTGATTACTATCAGCGTGAATTTAAGTGGGAAACCAAGCATGTCGTTGAGCTAATTCAAGATTTAACCGTTGAGTTTTTGGAAAACTATGAGGAATCCCATCAACGGAAAGACGTATCTGAATATGGTCATTATTTTCTAGGTTCTGTAATTATTAGTAATAAAGATGGTAAGAAATATATTGTGGATGGCCAGCAAAGGTTAACTACCCTTACTCTCCTTATCATTTTTCTAAACAACATTCAAAAAGGTCGTTCAGATCAGGTGACCGTAACAGATATGGTTTTTTCTCAACAATATGGACAGGACTCATTCAATTTGGATGTTCCTGAACGAACGAAAAGTATGAAAACCCTGTTTTATGGTCAGTCTCTAGATGAAAATGATTTTCCGGAATCAGTAAAAAATATTCTTGGGCGATATTCAGATATTGAAGAACATTTTCCTGAAGAATTAAAAGACAAAGCATTGCCATATTTTATTGATTGGCTTATTGATAATGTCTATTTAGTAGAAATAACCGCATACTCCGATGAAGATGCTTATACAATCTTTGAGACAATGAATGACCGTGGGCTTTCCTTATCCCCAACTGATATGTTAAAGGGGTATTTGTTAGCGAATATTTCTGGAGAGGAAAAGCGGTGGGAAATACATGAGATTTGGAAAAATAATATCTATAGTTTGGCTGAGATTGATAATGATGAAACTTCAGATTTTTTCAAATCCTGGTTACGAAGCCAATATGCAAAAAGCATTCGGGAAAGAAAAAGTGGCGCTACACCCGGTGATTTTGACCGGATTGGTACCGAATTTCATCGATGGGTGCGGGAGAAAAAAGAAATCCTTGGATTAAATCACTCTGATGATTTTGTTCATTTTATTGAAAAAGATATGGTCTTTTATGCTCGTCAATATTACAAGATCCGACAAGCGTCCTTGGCTAAGAAGAAAGAATTGGAAGAATTGTACTTTGTGGCGCAATACGGTTTTACATTGCAATATCCTCTTCTACTTGCACCTTTAAAATCTGATGATTCACTTGATGAAATCAATAACAAGCTCCGAATTGTCGCATCCTTCTTGGATATATTACTTACACGCCGATTATGGAACTTGCGATCAATATCTTATTCCACCCTGCAATATGCGATGTTTCGTGTGATGGTCGATATTAGAGGCAAAAATGCGAGTGAATTGATTTCCATATTGAAAAAGAGGTTATCTGAGGAGGGAGAAGATTTCAATACAAATGAAAGATTTGCTCTTCATGGCCAAAATCGTGTACATATTCACCGAATATTAGCCCGCCTTACAGATTTTATTGAAAAAAAATCGGGATTGCCGTCACATTATTTAGAATATATGAGTAATTCCGGGAAAAACCGATTTGAAGTAGAACACATTTGGTCTGATCACCCTGAATGGCATACTGACGAATTTAACCACCCAGCCGATTTTTCAGAGTATCGTAATCGGATTGGTGGTTTGCTGCTTCTACCGAAGAAGTTTAATACCAGTTATGGGGACTTGCCTTATAAAACCAAACTACAACACTATATCAAAAACAATTTATTAGCGCAGAGCTTACATCCGAAATGCTACGAGCGAAATCCAGGATTCTTGGAATTTATACAAATGTATGGTTTGCCATTTAAAGCACATGAAGATTTTAAACAAGCTGATTTGGATGATCGACAAAAATTGTTCGTACAATTAGCTGAATTGGTTTGGAATCCCAATCGCCTTGAGGGTATATTGAATGGTTGAAAATCGAGTATATTCAAAATCTCCAGCCAACTCTTATATAAATTCATTCGTTTTGGATTTGGAGAACAATATTTCAGAAGATTGGGGAATATGTCGTTTAAAGTTCCTTTTATCAAGTCTTGAAAGTGGAAATAGAGAATCTGGGGGAGGGAATCAACTTGATGAAGGAGTCTTTAGCCTCGGTGGTGAGCACATTAGTTGGGATGGTAAATTCATTCCAGAACCCCCAAAATTTATCTCAGTAGAATTCTATAAAAAATTAAACAAAGGCAAAGTTAGTTCTGGTGATGTTCTATTGGTAAAAGATGGTGCAACGATTGGAAAAACTTTATATGTCTCAAACATTCCATTTGACAAATGTGCAGTAAATGAGCATGTTTTTATCCTGAGAGGAAACGATAAGAACCATAAAAAATTTCTCTACTATCTCGTTTCAAGCAAATTGGGGTTTGATCAAATCATTTATTTGATCAAAGGCGCAGCGCAGCCTGGTTTAGATTCACGTTTTATTAATGATGTAGTATTTCCTGTTCCCCCAATTTCTGATCAACAAACAATTGTCAACTTCCTTGACCAAAATGTTAAAAAGATAAATGATCTGATAGCAAAAAAAGAACATCTAGTTGAGATCCTTGAAGAAAAACGTTCTGCCTTAATTGCAGGGGTGGTTACGAAAGGTTTGAATCATGATGTCGAGATGAGAGATAGTGGTATTGAGTGGCTAGGTGATATCCCAGCGCATTGGAAGTTGGAACGCGGAAAACATATATTTACAAAACTGAATCGCCCCTCTCTACCCGAAAACGGAGTGGTAACCGCCTTTCGCGACGGCGAAGTTACACTTAGATCAAATAGACGAACTGAAGGATTTACCTTTTCGATCAAAGAAATTGGTTATCAAGGGGTTAAGAAAGGTGATTTAGTAATCCATGAAATGGATGGATTTGCTGGTGCGATAGGCGTTTCCGATTCAAATGGAAATTGTTCACCAATCTATTCAATTCTGCAACCAATGAAATCAACAAATAACTACTATTATGCATATTTACTTCGATTCATGGCTCATAGTGGTTATATAACATCTCTAGCAAAAGGCATAAGAGAACGTTCAACCGATTTTCGATTTAAGACTTTTGGGAATGAGTTTTTACCTGTCTTACCCCTAAAAGAACAAAATAATATTGTGAATTTCTTGAATCAGAAGACCACGGAAATAAATACCCTTGTTGAAAAAATTAGAACAATGATTGAAACCTTAACTGAATATCGAACTGGTATTACCTCAGCAGCGGTAACAGGTAAGATAGATGTGAGGCAATGAAATGGTAAGTAAAGAGTCTGAATCTGCACTTTGGAAATTTCTCGATCAATTTAAGGATGATAGACAATCATCGAACTATATAACAGAAAAAATCTCCATCTCACCGAATGCTGTATTAGAAACTATCGCTCACTCAGAGTTTGAAATTTCTTGGGATGAAATATATCCATTTCTTTCCCCATTTCGTAATTCTGATTTTACTTTACCTAATTATGTGATTGATTTTCTTGTGAAATATATTCTTGGGAATCAAATCGAAAAAATACTTTGCCCATGGTCTGGTTATGGTGTTATTCCAACAGCTTTAAAAGAGAAGAAAGCAGGAAAGACAATAATTGGAATTGATCCGGATGTACGCAAAATATCAATATCTGAGCAAATAAGTAAGAAATTAGAAATTCAATGGGAAGTTGGCAAACCACTTTCAATTCTGCAAGGTTTTAAGGACGAGTTTGATGCGATTGTTTCTTCTCCCCCAGTGGGTTTGCAGAGAATTAATTACCAGTTAAGAACAATTGATGGTGAATTAGAAATTCGAGATTCGGAGACAAATATTTTTGTGTTAGAGGCTGCTCGAAAGCTATCTGAGACAGGAGAAGCGATTTTTGTATTACCAAACAATTTCCCGTGGGAAAGACGAGGTAATGCATTCTCACTATTTCGCAAGTTTGAATTGTATGTCCATTCAATTATTGCATTACCAAAAAATGTTATCGCACCCTGGTCTAGAATTGAACTAAATCTAATTTTTATTAATCATAAGGAGCCAAAAAAGGTTTTTGTTTCTTATCTTGACCCGGATAAAAGTTTCGACGATTTATTAGAAGACATCCAACGTCATAGACAAGGAGAACAACCCTCGGGGGGGTATTTAATAAACATTAAAGATTTTCGCTCTTGGCAATCTCTATTGATTGATGATCAAATACAAATTGAAGCAAAGAAAAGTGGCACAAAAGTAATAGATCTAGGCAGCATCGCGAAATCTGTACAAATTGGAAAGCATCGAGAGGAAGATGGAGGTTTTTCAGAAAAACCAAATTCAGTATTTTTACCATTGATGGGGACATCTCCAGCAGTAACCAGGATCTCTGACCTAACAATAAAACCTCAGAAATATGCCCAAATTGCCCTTGATGATGAAAAAGCCTTTGCAGATTATGTGGCAGGTTATTTCAATACAAATTTAGGTGGATTAGTCAGGGAAAGGCTATCTCAAGGAGGAGTAATATCAAGAATCCGCGCTAGTGATTTGAATACTGCACCTGTACTTCTACCTGATATCGAATCGCAAATCGAAATCGTCAATTTTCATAACTCTTTACAGGATACGATTTTATTTTTCGAGAAAAAGGATAGCGAACTTTGGAAACAACCTGAAAAGCTTATAGACATTAAAAAAGAAATAGAAGTTCTGCAACATAAGGAAAAGACTGGGTTTGAAGATTGGATGAATTCCTTGCCCTTTCCACTGGCTTCAATTCTCTGGCGATATACTGCAACTGATCGTATTGATCAAAAAATCGAACATCTCTTCCATTTTTTTGAAGCCTTTGCCCAATTTGCTACCACGTATATGCTTAGCTGTTTTTATTCAGATAAAGAATATTTTGTAAGAAATAAATCTAAATGGATAGATGTAAATGGTGAGTTTTCAAAAATATTTTCCCGAGCCTCTTTCGGGAATTGGGTGGTTGTCGGTGAGCGTTTAGCAAAACATACTCGAAGATTACTTTCAGATAAGAAAACAAGATCAGACGTATTTGTTTACTATCATACTGAGAAAGACGATTTTATCGAAACAATTATAGGAAAACGTTTGTTTGGAATTCTAAAAGATGTAAATTCATATCGAAATGATTGGCAAGGGCATGGTGGTATATCCGGTGAATTTGAAAATCAAAGAAGACTTGCTGCAATGGAAACTGAATTACGTGTACTCCGAGAAATTGTTGGTAACGTATTTTCTGGATTTGCTGTCTTATTACCTCAAGAAGCAAAACAATCTAAGGGTATCTTTTATTACAAAGCGAAAAATATTATGGGAACAATTAATACACCCTTTAAAACCATTGAAATAGAAACTAATACTTCACTAGAGGACGGCGCATTATATTTCATGGACTTGTCTAGAAGAGATCCGATCAAATTTATTTCATTCATAAAGATGCTTCCAAGTCCTAAAACAGAAAGCAATGCTTGTTACTTCTATAATCGATTAGAAAAAGATAGCGTTCGATGGGTTTCTTATCAGTTTGATCAACAGCCCGAAATAAATCAAGTAGATGATGGATTATTAGAGTTTTTTGCCATCTTAGATGAATAAAGGATTAATAAATGGAAATCTCTGAAAAAAATTTTGAGGAGGTAATCGAACAATATTTATTAGCTTTTGGACCAGATTTAACCTCTTCCCATTCAATAAAAGAAACCGGCACAATCGAAGGAGAGTATCAATTTGGTGGATATCATAAACGCAAATCGAAAGACTATGACCAAGAACTATGTTTGATCCCAGATGATGTGATCAGCTTTCTGCAAGCCACGCAACCCAAAGAATGGTTAAAGCTCAAAAAACAGCACAATATTGAAGTAAAAGATCGATTCCTGAGGCGTTTATCACGCGAGGTTGGGAAAAGGGGAACTTTGGATGTCCTTAGGAATGGAGTTAAAGATTCCGGAGTTAAATTTGACCTTTATTATCATAAACCAGCCAGTGGGTTGAATCCGAAAATCCAAAAACTATATGAGGGAAACATCTTCTCGGAAATTCGCCAACTGCACTATAGTTCCAAAAAAGAGCCACAGGAACAGCATAAAAGTCTCGACCTGGGCATTTTTCTGAATGGTTTACCTTTATTTACTGCTGAATTAAAAAACCCACTTACCGGTCAAACTGTCCAAAATGCAATCACTCAATACCAAAAAGGGCGTGATCCAAAAGAACCGTTGTTTATATTTGGCCGCTGCTTGGCGCATTTTGCTGTTGATCCCAATCTAGTTTATTTCACGACACACCTCAAAGGAGAAAAGACCTTTTTCCTACCATTCAATCGTGGTTATAACCGCGGGGCAGGTAATCCTCCATCTTATACTGGTTTTCCCACTGCATACTTGTGGGAGCAGATTTGGGCACGGGATAGTATTTTAGAACTACTCCAAAAATACATATTTGTGGTTGAAGAAGAAATAGAAAATCACGACGAGAAAAATGTATTGGAGAAAAAGATTATCTTCCCGCGATACCATCAACTAGACTCAGTTCGCCGATTAGTGATGGATGCACAGGATAAAGGAGTTGGTCAACGATATTTGATTCAGCATAGTACCGGTTCGGGAAAGAGTTTTTCAATTTCCTGGTTAGCCCATCAATTATCTAATTTACATAATGAGAAAAATCAGAATATTTTTGATTCGGTTATTGTAGTTACGGACCGGAGAGTATTGGATCGGCAATTACAAAAACATGTTCTTGCCTTTGAACAAACAAGAGGAGTGGTTGAGACTATAGGGAAAGATAAGAGCGCAAAAGATCTTCAAGATGCCCTTGAAAAAGGTAAAAAGATTGTAGTTAGCACTATTCAAAAATTTCCTGTAATTGTGGATGAAATTGGCAAGCTTAGAGGAAAACGATTTGCAGTGATTATCGATGAGGCGCATTCGTCTCAGGGCGGGGGAGACTTCCCATAAAATGCAGCAGGTATTAGCGGTGGATAGTCTGGAACAAGCTGAAGAGATGGAAAGAGAACCATCAGAAGATTGGGAAGATCGTGTTGTCGATGCAGCAAGAACTAGGGGACTTTTAAAAAATGTGAGTTATTTTGCCTTTACTGCGACACCCAAACAAAAAACCCTGGAACTTTTTGGAACCAAGTTGAAATCTGACGAGTTTGAAGCATTTAGTCTGTATTCAATGCGCCAGGCAATTGAAGAGCGTTTTATTCTGGATGTATTGGAGAATTACACGACGTATAAAACTTATTGGAACTTGCTCAAGAAGGTAAAAGACGACCCCCACTATGATCGGAAAAAAGCAAATTTTCTACTGAAATCTTTTGTTGATTCGCATGAGATCACAATTGAAAAGAAAGTAAAAATAATGCTGGAACATTTTAATAGCCAAGTGAAGAAGAAGATTAAAAATCAGGCAAAAGCAATGATTGTTACTCGCTCACGCCTTCATGCTGTCAGATTTAAATTAGCAGTGGATAAATTCATAAGAGACCAGGGGTTTGATTTCCAATCTTTAGTTGCTTTTTCTGGAACGGTGATAGATCCAGAAAGTGGTCACACATATACCGAATCACAGATGAATACACGATCTTCAGGAGAGAAAATCCCGGAAACTGCGACTGCTGATGCTTTCCAGGAGAATAAGTATCGCATAATGATTGTTGCGGAAAAGTTTCAGACAGGTTTCGATCAGCCATTATTGCATACGATGTATGTGGATAAAAAGCTAAGTGACCTGCATGCGGTTCAAACCCTATCCCGTCTTAATCGTATTTGCCCACCACATAAGAAAGAAGTTTTTGTGTTAGATTTTGTGAATGAGACAGATGAAATTCAAAAAGCGTTTTTGCCTTATTATGACCGTACGATTTTAGCCGAAGCAACGGACCCCAATTTACTTTATGATTATGAAACACAAATTAAAAACTTTCATATCTTAAATGACAAAAAATTAAGTCAATTTGCAGAAATATATTTTGGTACAAAGTCGACACAGGATCAAATTATTACGGAATTACGACCAATTGTTGAGCAATTCAAAGAACTTAAAAAAGATGATCAAAAACGATTTAGAGAATTGCTTCATAAATTTATTGGCTTGTATTCATTTATTGGGCAAGTGGCTAATTTTATCGATCCTGATCTTGAAAAACTGTATTACTTTAGTCGCTATCTGCTAAAAATGCTTCCCATCGAAAAGGAGCGTTTACCTGTAGAAATCATGGAAGCCATTGATCTGGAGTCTTTACGAATACAACAAACCGGATATGTAGCAATAAAGCTGCCGCGGGGGTCAGTGCAATTAAAACCTATTGGTGAATTAGTTGAAAGCCAACCTTCAGATAATGAATTGGAGGCACTTTCGAAGATTATTCGTGATTTGAATGATCGTTTTGGAACCGAATGGGAGGATAATGACCACATTCCAGTAATAAAACAAATTGAAGAAGGTTTGGATAGTAGCATTGCACTCCTTAACAGTTTGCAGATCAATACCCCGGAAAATGCACGACTAACGTTTGATGATGTGCTAGAAGATTTATTCCAATCTCTGATAGAAACGAATTTCAAGTTTTACAAAAAAATAAACGATGATGAAGAATTAGGGAATAGTTTTAAAGAAATTCTCTATGAAAGATACAGAAATCGAATTGGATTAGCAAATGGCTCTAGTCAATAATGGAGAATTAGAAAATCAAAAATCGATTATTCTATTTAGTATTGATAGATTAGTTAAATTAATTCAAGCTAGTGAAATCAAAATCTATAATGAATTCGGTGTTCAGCATGAGTTGGGAATAATTCTTCGCTCAAATATCTCTGGAAGAATGAAGGTTCAATTTGAACGCTCCGTTAATTATTTTGGATTGAAGCGAATTGAATATATAAAGAAGGAAATTGACATCTCAATATTTTCAATGGATCAGAGTATTAAATATGCTATAGAAATAAAATCTCCGCGGAATGGGCAATATCCAGAACAAATGTATTCTTCGTGCAAGGACATTGTCTTTCTTGAACAACTTGTTAATGGTGGATTTAATGCTTGTTTCTTTTTAATGATTGTAGATGATCCTTTGTTTTACCAAAATGGAAATAAAACTGGAATATATCGTAATTTTCGTGGGAGCAAACCTATTAATGGAGAATTCCGAAAACCTACAGGGGAAAAAGATGAATTAATAATTATTTCAGGAACATACCCCGTTATCTGGAAAACAATTCAAGGATCGTTAAAATATTTTTCCTTAGTTATTTCATAAATAATCGGAATTTAATAAGAGATATTATTACACTATTCTAAGCGTCAGATATTCCTCCTCTTTTCTAAAGGGGAGGTAGGAGGGGGATCAAGTCATTGCGATCTACAAACGAAATGACATCGCCCCTAGCAGATTCTTCGGTCGCGGTGCTCTCTCAGAATGACTTGTTCTTCCTACTAAAAGAATCTTCTTCGTTCCCAGCAACCAATCCCCCTTAACCCTCTAACTGTCACCTTCTGTCACCTTTTGTCATCCACCAGCGCCTGCTTCTCTTTTTCACTTAAAAAACACACCTGCAGCGCGTTCCTCTGCGCCTGCCTGACCTGCTCCACCGTCAACCCCACCTCTTCCACTGCCATCTGGTATTCATAAGTGATATCAATGGCGCTGATGCCCGGGTCATCGGTGTTGATGGTGGCGGGGATGCCATGCTCAAGGAAGGTCTTGAGCGGGTGAGCGGCATAGGAAGGCACCGTGCTGGTCTGCACGTTGCTGGTCAGGTTGGATTCAATACCAATCTGCTGTTCTGCCAGATAGTCCAGCAGGGCGGGATCCCGCACGGCGTGTACGGCGTGCCCGATACGTTCAGCTCCCAGTTCCTGCAGAGCCTGCCACACGCTTTCTGCGCCCAGCACTTCGCCCGCGTGCGGCACAGCATGCCAGCCGGCGTCGCGCGCTTTCTTGAAATGCTCCACGAACAGCTCGCCCGGGAAGTGTAGTTCATCGCCCGCCAGGTCCAGCGCGATGATGTCCTCCTTGCGGGTCAGCAGGGCGTTCAGTTCCTGCCAGGCTCCTTCCACCCCATAGGTGCGGCTCAGGATGCCGATCAGGTTCACCCGGGTGGGCAGCACGCGGCGGGCTTCCTGCACGCCCTCCACTACGGCAGCCACCACACTGGCGGGGTCGAGCTTGTGCGTCTCTGCCATGAAGAGCGGGCTGAAGCGCAGTTCAATATAGTCAATGCCCTCGTTATAGGCGTCCTCCACGTTTTCGTAGGCGATGCGACGAACGGCGTCGGCATCCACCATCACTTTGGTGAGGTACTCGAACTTGGTGAAGAAATCCAAAATGCTGGGTTTGGGCTCCACCACCTGCACATATGGGCGCAAGCCCTCGATCGTATCGGCGGGCAGCTCGATATGGTGGCTTAAGCCGATATCCAGGATGGTGCTCAGGCGTACGTTGCCATCCAGATGGCGGTGAAGTTCTACCAGCGGGTATTGGGGATCGATGGTTGGTTTTGGCGGCATGGAATGTTATTCCTCAGGGGGATTTGTCTCGGCATCCCTGCCCAGTTCTTTGGAGCGCTGGTAGGCAGCCCACACGGCGCGTGAAATGGCGGTACGGAACCCGGCTTTTTCAAGATAGTAGAGCGCCTCGGCGGAGGTGCCGCCGGGCGAGGTGACCTGGTTGCGCAGGCTGGCAAGGTGTTTGGTGTCGCTCTTGCCGTCGTCATAATAATCCACCGAGCCGCGCAGGGTCTCGATCACCAGCCGTTCGGCGATGCGGCGCGGGAAACCCAGATGCACACCGGCATCCACCATGGCTTCCATAAAAAGAAAAACATAGGCAGGTCCGGTGCCGGAGAGAGCGCCGTGGCTTTATCGAGGTAATCTTCCTCTTCCACGAAGATCTCCTTGCCGAAGGCGTTCAGAAAAGCGCCCGTCATGTGCTGCTGTGCTTCGCTTACGGTGGGGGAGGCGGTCCATACGGTGATGCCCTCGCCGATCTGGGCGGGGGTGTTGGGCATGCAGCGCACGATGCGGGCGTGCCCGCTCAGGCTGGCGATCTTGCTGATGGAGGCGCCGGCGATGATGGAGAGCAGAAAGGCATCGGGTTTGATGGCGCCCTTCAATTCGCCCATCACCTTTTCCATGCGCTGGGGTTTGATGGAAAGCACCACGATATCCGCCTGGCTGGCGGCTTCGCGGTTATCGCTGAAAGGCATGACACCGTAGCGGTCATGCAGTTCCTGGTTGCGCTCCGGATTGGGTCCGGAGATGAGGATCTGCTGCGGTTTTGCCAGTTCTTTGTTCAACAATCCCTTGAGCATGGCTTCCGCCATGACCCCGGGTCCGATAAATGCGATTTGAATGCCTGATAACATGATACGACCTCATTTCAGGGGCAGCGCCCCGCCTATTGGGAGTATTGTATATGAAAAATGGCGAAATGGAAGATACTACTGCAGGGAATCCTGCATGCACAGCAGCAGGTCTTTGACCTGCCCATCGGGCTCCCGGTCAAGCAGCGCCAGCACCGGTAGCCTGAGCACATCCGCGGTCAGACCGTTGATGGTGACTTCAGCCACGGCAGGCGTCTGCCACTGTTCGGGCAGCCAGCCGGCAGCCAGCGGGTCAAGCTGCAGGGTGGTCAGCAGGCTCTCGGCGCCCGGGATAATGAACGCGTTCTGCATGCCTCCCAACGGCAGGTTGAAGGTCTCCAGTACCCGGCGGGTATAAGGACTGCTTTCGGGATAGATGTAGAATTTGATCTCACCATCGAACCCTGCGCTGTCCGATCCGCGGAAGGTGCAGCTTGCACAGTTCTGGAAGAACTCCTGCCAGGTGCGGTATTCGCCGCTCAGCAAGACCTGCATGTCTCCGGCTTCCAGCGCCTGCAGGGGATTGGCTGCATTCAAACTGAATTGCAGGCTCTGGGTATCCAGCTGGTAGCTGTACGCGGCGCTGGTGGCAGGATCGGGGAAGGCTAAACGAAGCTCACCGGGCTGGTAAGCGGAGGTGCTTTGCTGCAGGGGCAGGGACGTTTCGAAAACGGCGCCCATGCAATCGGCAGTGATGGGAGCCAGCCAGTTCAATTCGGATTCATACACAATGGCATTCGGCAGTACGATCTCCTGGGCTGCTTCCGGTGTGGAAAGCGCGTCCCCCTGCGGGAAGGCGAAACCAAACCCCAGGACGGCGGCACCCAGCAGCACACAGTAGATGGCAAAGGCATACAGGGAATGGCTCTGCACGAAGTTCATCAGCCACGCGATGGATACGTATCCCACCAGCGCGGAGATGATGAAACCGATCGCCATAACGGGCAGGAACTCCATCAGATTGGGTACTTGCAGCAGGTCAAGCAAACTCAACAGACCGGCAGCCAGCATGATGGGGATCGCCATCAGGAAGGAAAAGCGCCCGGCGGATTTACGGTCGAAATTGCGCGTCATGGCGCCCGCCATGCATGCACCGGAGCGCGACAGACCCGGGAACAGCGACAACACCTGAAATAATCCGATCCACAGGGCATCGAACCAGTGCATGTTTTCCAGAGAGCGCGAGCGTTTGCCGAAGCGCTCCGCCAGCACCAGCATAAGAGCAGTGCCAAACAGGAAAGAGGCTGCGCCGCTGGGATTTCCGAAAGCCTGTTCCACGATATCCTTGAGCAGCAGCCCGGCTGCCCCGGCTGGGATGGTCGCCAGCACCAGGTACCAGCCGATGCGGCTTTCATCTGTGCTACCGATTTTTTTTGCTTGGATGTCACCCAACCAGGCTTTCAGGATATCCACGATATCCTTACGGAAATACACGATCACCGCCAGCAGGGTGCCGATCTGCACCAGCACGTCAAAGGGAAAGATCTGTTCGGCGGGGATCTCCCAGCCCAGCAGGTAGGGCAGAATTACCAGATGCCCGGAACTGGAGATGGGCAGGAATTCGGTCAATCCCTGGATGATGCCCAGGATGATGGCTTGCAGGATGGTCATGTGGAGTTCCTTTCTACGGGTGGCATGTTCGCCAGCAGGGCTGCTGCGGTTTCTTCAAAGATACCTGCCAGAATTGCCTGGCGCAGGGTGCGGGTCAGGTTCAGCAGGGTATGGATATTATGAATGGAGATCAGGGTGGCACCCAGCATCTCGCGGGCGCGGATCAGGTGGCGCAGGTAGGCGCGGGAATAATACCGGCAGGTATAGCAGGTGCAGGATTCATCAATGGGGTGTTCGTCACGCGCGTACTGAGCGTTCATCAGGTTGATGCGCCCCGTGAGGGTTTGCGCCGCGCTGTGGCGCGCCAGGCGCGTGGGCAGCACGCAATCGAACATATCCACCCCGCGCCGAATGCCCTCGATCAGATCGTAGGGAGTGCCGACGCCCATCAGGTAGCGCGGTTTGTTCGCGGGCAGAATGGCGTTGACCACCTCAATGGATGCCAGCATGTCTTGCTTTGCTTTCGCCGACCGAGAGACCGCCGATGGCGTGCCCGGGAAGATCCAGTGAGCTGATGAAGCGCGCGGATTGTTCGCGCAGGTCTTTGTAGATGCCACCCTGCACGATGCCGAAGAGAGCCTGGTCTGTGCGGGTCTTGGCTGCTAGGCAGCGTTCCGCCCAGCGGTGAGTGCGCTGCATGGAGCGCACGTTGTAGTCATAATCGCTGGGGTCGGCACATTCATCGAATGCCATGATGATGTCCGCTCCCAGCGCTTCCTGAATGGCGATGGAGCGTTCGGGGGTGAAGCGGTGGGTGGAACCATCCAGATGACTGCGGAAGGTGACCCCGTCCTCATCAATCTTGCGTAATGCTCCCAGCGAGAAGACCTGGAAACCGCCTGAATCGGTCAGAATGGCTTTGTCCCAGTGCATGAAGCGGTGCAGCCCGCCCAGCTTCCTGATACGAGCTCTTCACCGGGGCGCAGGTAGAGGTGATAGGTATTGGAGAGGATAATGGAAGCGCCCAGCTCATGCAGCTGCTCCGGGGTGACCGCTTTTACGGTCGCCTGGGTACCAACCGGCATGAAGATGGGCGTGGGGATATCCGCATGAGGGGTTGTAAAGGTACCCGCCCGTGCGCTGCCATCCTGCGCTTCGATATGATAGGTGAAATTCTCCATGATCGTCTAATAATTCCTGCGCTGATTATAGCCGAAAGAGGTGCGGAAACGGAAGTCTTGCCTTGCCGGTTTTTCGAGGGGAGTATATACTAAGTCGCATGATGAACAACGACAATTATGCCACGTGGTTGGAAATCGACCTGAACGCTATCACGCATAATTACCAGCTGCTGCAGAAGATCAGCGGGGTGCCGGTGATGGGGGTGGTGAAAGCCAATGCCTACGGGCATGGATTGAATGAGATCGCCCTGCATTTACAGACCATCGGCGCAGGCTGGCTGGGGGTGGCGCGCATTGAAGAAGCGCTGCAGCTGCGCGAGAGCGGGGTTACCCTCCCGATCATGGTGCTGGGCTATACCTCCCACAAACGGGTGAAAGACGCGCAAAAGGCGAACATCCACCTGACGGTCTATGATCCGCTGGTGGCAGCCTTATACGAAAAAGAAGTGGATGCAGAGTACGGCAAACTGCATCTGCACGCCAAGATCGATACCGGCATGGGCAGGCTGGGGGTGCCATCCAATCAAGCCCTGCCGTTTATCGAGGACCTGACCCGCGTTCCCGCTTTTGAGCTGGAAGGAACCTTTACCCATTTTGCCTGTGCGGATGAACCGGAGAAAGAAGTAACCGCACAGCAGATCCGGCGCTTCGAAAAGATTCTGGGAAAGATGAAGGAAAAAGGGATCGATCCGGGCATCATGCATGCCGCCAACTCGGCGGGCACCTTGAATTATCCGCAGGCGCATTACAACATGGTGCGCTGCGGCATTGCCATGTATGGTCTGCCGCCGGCAGCGAATATGAGCCTGCCGGATGGATTCCAACCTGCACTATCATGGAAGACGCGCCTGATCTCGATCAAGAGCATGTCAGAGGGATTCGGCATCAGCTACGGTCATCGTTATCACACCAAAGAAGGAGAGCGCATCGGCGCGATCGCGGTGGGATATGGAGATGGCATGCGCAGGGTGAATGGCAATCACGTGCTGCTGCGCGGCAAGAAGGTGCCGGTGGTGGGCTCGGTTTGTATGGATCAGATGATGATCAATATTGATGATGTGCCGGATGCGCAGGTGGGGGATGAAGTGGTGCTGATCGGTTCACAAAATGGCAGCACACTCAGCGCGACCGAGGTGGCAGAAGATTGGAAAACCATCAACTATGAAGTGATCTGCGGAATGGCAGATCGCATTCCCCGTCGTTACATTCGCTAGAAAGGTTGTATGCCTGAATCCAACCACATAAAAACATTGAGTTACAGCAACAAAGAATGGATCTTGCCAAAGCCGGTTCCTCCTGTGGTCCGGCAAGAATTGGGCGATTATCCTGCACTCATCCAGCAGATCCTGTATAACCGTGGCTATGAAGATGCCGACCGTGCGGAACTTTTTCTGCATCAGGATGAGGAAATGCTCGACCCCTTTCTATTAAGTGATCTTCCCCGTGCAGTCGAACGCATC
This sequence comes from Anaerolineaceae bacterium, assembly GCA_963556045.3. Classification (GTDB taxonomy): domain Bacteria; phylum Chloroflexota; class Anaerolineae; order Anaerolineales; family Anaerolineaceae; genus UBA4781. Next base: position 17,208 of record CAUVYA020000002.1, read on the forward strand.
CAGCAGGCTATCCAAACGCATGAGAACATGGTGGTGTACGGTGATTTCGATGTGGATGGCATCACCGGCACGGCTCTTCTCACACAGGCACTGCAGGAGCTGGGTGCGCACGTACAGCCCTACATCCCGGACCGTTTTGCAGAGGGGTTATGGCTTGAACATGGATGCCATGCGCAGCCTGGCGGAGCTGGGTACACAGGTGCTGGTCACGGTGGATTGCGGTATCCGCTCCATCGAAGAGGTACGGCTGGCGCAGGAGCTTGGCATGGATGTGATCCTGACCGATCACCATTTGCCGGGCGAATCCATGCCGCCCGCTATCGCTGTTATCTGCCAGAAAAAAGATGATGAGGTGTATCCCAATTATCATATTGCCGGAGTGGGGCTGGCTTATAAACTGATGATGGCGCTGTTTCAGCAATATGAAAAGAGAAAAGTAGATATCGAGAAATATCTGGACCTGGTGGCGCTGGGAACGGTAGCGGATGTGGTGTCGCTGGTGGGGGAGAACCGTGCCTTTGTTAAGCAGGGATTGGAGATCATCCATGCGGGCAAACGACCCGGGTTGCGCGCCTTGATCGCGGAGAGTGGCATTGCGAGCCCGGCTGAAGTGACCTCAGAGCATATCGGCTTTCGTATCGGTCCGCGCCTGAATGCGGCGGGGCGTTTGGATTCTGCTATGCTGGCGTGGAGATTATTGACAACTAGCGATGCGGATGAAGCCATGGCGTTGGCAGCTACCTTGAATAACCTGAACGTGGAACGGAGAGGTGAGACGGAGAGCGCATACGAGATCGCTATCAGCGATCCGAGCATTGATAAGGAAAAGCGCATCATCTTTACCGTGAATGAGGATTTCCATGAGGGCATTGTGGGGTTGGTGGCATCCAAATTGTGTGAGGAGTATTATCTGCCGGCGATCGTGGGTACCAATCATAACGGCTTGATCCGCGCTTCATGCCGCAGTATCCCGGAGTTTCATATCACCCAGACGCTGGATCGCTGTGCCGATCTGCTGGTACAGTACGGCGGGCACAGTATGGCAGCAGGATTGACGGTGGAAAAAAAGAATCTGGAAAAGCTGAAGGAGAACCTTTCGCAGATCGCGCTGGAAACGGTGGATTGGGAAAGCGTCACTTCCAAGGTGTGGCTGGATGGGGAAGTGCAGGGCAGGGATATGAACGGAAAGATCCCGGACATCATGCGCGCTCTGCAGGCGTTCGAACCCACCGGTGAAGGCAATCGAAAACCGCTGCTGCTCATGCGTGGTTTGAAGGTAGAGGAGAAGCGCCAGGTGGGCAGTCTGAAGAACCACCTCAAATTGAAATTGCGGGATGGGTATGTGCTGTGGGATGCGATCGCGTTTCGCATGGGGGGAGTCTATGATTTTCTGGATAGTCGCGTAGATATTGCTTTTCACTACGCGGTCAACGATTTCAACGGGGGTTTGCAGCTGGTGGTGCGTGATATGCGACCGGCGGATTCCTAGTTTCGTGTGAAACGAAATTTCAGGAGTGTCCACAGCGCGATAAAAGCATCGCGCGGGCGGATCTTCTTACCCTGCTGGTATCTGCGGGGGTGAAACCTGATGGGAACTTCCACGATCGGAATTTGCATTTTTAATAAGCGGGCGGTGATTTCCGGTTCGATCTCGAAGCCATCTGCCTGCAGGTCTAATTGCGGAATGACGTCACGCTGGAAAGCCTTATAGCCGGTTTCCATGTCACTGAGGTGTACGCTAAAAAGAAGGTTGGTGGGCGAAAGTTAAAAAGCGGTTGGCAAGATTATTCCAGAAAAGGATGCCTTCAGGGGCGCCCTTCCGAGAAACGCGAGCCATATACCACCTGCGCCTGCTGGCTGCGGAACGGTTCAAAAAGCATCGGATAATCGCGCGGATCGTACTCCAGGTCGGCATCCTGGATGAGGAGGATATCCCCATGGGCATGCTGCAAGCCTGTGCGTATGGCAGCGCCTTTCCCCGCGGTTGGTGTCATGCGTATAGACTTTTACGAGCGGATCTTGTATGGATGCCAGGATGGAAGGGGACATATCGCGTGAGCCATCATCCACGAACAGGATCTCATCCACCAGATTGGTCTCTTTGACCTTATGGTAAGTGAAAAGCAGGGAGGTCTGTTCGTTGTAAACAGGGATGATAACGCTTACTTTCATGTTAATCATTATAAAGGAGGAAAAGCCCGCGCGTTTAGTGCTTTGTATTAAGAAGTGAACAGCGCCCGGAGTACTTTTTGCGTGTCATTCTGAGGGAGCGCAGTGACCGAAGAATCTCTTTCTGAACGACAGGAATAAATGGGTAGGGTCGCAAAGCAAAGACATGAGGGATCAACCCAGAGTGTTTCTTTATTCCTGTGGACTGGTTAACCAGTGTGGCTGACAGATGCCTCACTTCATTCAGCATGACATCCCCCTCCTACCTCCCCCTTAGGAAGGGGGAGAATTCACTGGTGCGCAAAATAACACGGACCTGTCATTCTGAGGGAGCGTAGTGACCGAAGAATCTCTTCAGAACGATGGGAATAAATGGGTAGGTCGCAAAGCAAAGAAATGAAGGATCAACCCAGAGTGTTTCTTTATTCCTGTGGGTTGGTTTTAATTCGTGGCTGACAGATGCTTCGCTGCGTTCTCATGACATCCCCCTCCTACTACCTCCCCCTTAGGAAGGGGGAGAATTCTCTGGTGCGCAGAATAACATGGACCTGTCGTTCTGAGAGAGCGCAGTGACCGAAGAATCTCTTCAGAACGATGGGAATAAATGGGTAGGTCGCAAAGCAAAGAAATGAAGGATCAACCCAGAGTGTTTCTTTATTCCTGTGGGTTGGTTTTAATTCGTGGCTGACAGATGCTTCGCTGCGTTCTCATGACATCCCCCTCCTACTACCTCCCCCTTAGGAAGGGGGAGAATTCTCTGGTGCGCAGAATAACACGGACCTGTCATTCTGAGGGAGCGCAGTGACCGAAGAATCTCTTTATAGCGAAGTCAATATACTGGAGGGTCGCAAAGAGTGGTGCTGACACTACCTGTAGGTTGGTTAACCAGTGGGCTGACAGATGCCCCACTTCGTTCAGCATGACATCCCCCTCCTACCTCCCCCTTGGGAAGGGGGAGAGGGGTGTGTGCAGCATGACGAGGACCTGGGCAGGTATGCTATAATGCGAAATTGAGGTTAATCATGAACAATCACCGCCTGTACGAACTACCCAGACCCGTTGTTTTTGCCCATCGCGGGGCATCCAAATTCGCACCTGAAAACACTCTGGCGTCTTTTCAAAAAGCCCTCGATATGGGAGCACAGGCGCTGGAACTGGATGTTACCCTCAGCCGGGATGGAAAGGTAATCGTCATCCACGATGACAGGGTAGATAGGATCAGCAACGGCAGCGGAGAAGTGTCAAACCTGCTGCTGTCAGAAATCCAAAAACTGGATGCAGGCAGCTGGTTCTCACCGCAATTTAAGGGGGAGAAAATTCCAGCTTTAGAAGAAGTTTTCAACCTGGTGAAAAAACAGGCTTTGATCAATATCGAGTTGAAGAATGCAGGGAAAAAAAATCAAGAACTGGTGCAGAAAACCGCAGAACTGGTGCATACACACGGGCTCCATGAAACAGTGATCTTCTCTTCGTTCATTCCCGCGAATGTACGTCTGACGCGAGTACTGCTGCCTGAGTGCCCGATAGGTCTATTGACTCTGCCCGGTTTTCTTGGAAAGCTGGAAATGATCCTTTTCCCTAATGTCAGCCCCGATCTGATCCATCCACATCATTCCAATCTTTCAGAAACCTTCATCGAAAAGCAGCATACTCGTATGAGACGAGTGCATACCTATACGGTCAATGATGCAGCTTTGATGCAAACCTTGATTGGTTGGGATGTGGATGGATTTTTCTGCGACGATCTCATCACAGCACAACAGGTTCTCTCGAAAAATCCCTAAACTAACGATTTCCCTTTTATAATAGAGGAGATGAAGAAGAAGAGTCCTTGCTTCTTTTTGGTTTTAAGTATTCTTGTACTGCTGATGAGTTCAAGCGCACCTGTGTATGCCAGCAGCCAAAAACAAGAAAGTACTTATACGCAAAAAGCGCAGCAATTATTAGAGAAGATGACTGCCGAAGAAAAGATCGGACAGTTATTTCTGATCACCTTTCATGGAGATACCATCGAGGAAGATTCAGAACTGTACGCCCTGCTGCAGGATTATCAGGTGGGCGGTGTGATCCTCTCTCGCGACAACGATAATTTTGTTGGTCCCGCAGATACCGTCCAAACGACATTTAACCTCACCTCACAATTGCAGAGAATTGTACGGGAAAACAGTCTGACAGGTTTTATCAATGAAGACTTGGAGCAGGTCAGTAATAATTATGTACCATTGTTCATCGGTATTTCGCAGGATGGAGATTCCTATCCATTTGACCAGATCATTTCAGGGTTATCAACCCTTCCGAACCAGATGGCAATCGGAGCCACCTTTTCCACCGACCTGGCGAGCTCAAGCGGAGAATTATTAGCACGGGAATTACAGGCTTTGGGATTCAATCTGCTTCTGGGTCCATCGCTGGATGTACTCGATTCGAGTTACACAGAAAGCAATGTCAGCCTCGGTACACGTACGTATGGAGGAGATCCGTACTGGGTGGGTGAACTGGGTAAAGCATACATCAGCGGGCTGCATAATGGCAGTGATGGCAAAATGGCGGTGATAGCAAAACATTTCCCCGGAAGAGGAAGTTCCGACCGACTTCCGGAAGAAGAAGTGGCAACTGTCCGTAAATCTCTGGAACAATTGAAGCTGATCGAATTGGCTCCTTTCTTTTCAGTGGCGGTTTCTGGAACAGGCAACACTTCAACCAATGCGGATGGATTCCTGGTGAGCCACATTCGTTATCAGGGTTTTCAGGGGAATATTCGAGAAACAACCAAACCGGTCAGCTTTGATTCTTCAGCGTTAAGTTCCATTATGGACCTTGAACAATTCAATACCTGGCGCAATGCAGGTGGCATTCTGGTCTCAGATAGTCTGGGAGGCAGTGCCATTCGAAAATTCTTTGACCCCACGAATGAACGATTTGACGCCAAGCAGATCGCATTGAATGCTTTCCTGGCTGGTAATGATCTGCTGTATCTGGATAATTTTCAATCCACGGATGATGAAAACGAGACGGTGACCATCCGCAATACACTGGACTTTTTCACCCAGAAGTATCGTGAAGATGATGCTTTTGCGGAAAGGGTGGATGAATCTGTATTCCGCATACTCGCATTGAAGTACAAGATCTACCCCGCCTTTACACCCACCAATGTCTATCCTGATGAGACCATGCTGGGCATCATTGGACAGGGCTACGATACCATTTCAAAAATTGCACGAAGCGCAGCTACCTTGATCAATCCATCTTTGGATGAATTATCGGCAGTGCTGCCAGAGGCGCCTAATAGCAGCGACCACATCATTTTCATTTCCGACTCGTTGGATGCAGCACAATGTACTGATTGCGATACTGAAACCATATTGAGAAATGGCGATTTGCAGGATACGGTATCACGATTGTACGGTGCCAACGGTACCGGGCAGATCGTCGAACGAAGATTACGCTCTTATTCTTTTCAAGACCTAACGGATTATTTAAACAATCCGCTCGATAGAACAGATGTGGGTAGTTTTATTTCCGAAGCGAACTGGCTGGTTTTTTCCATCCTTGATCTGGATGAGAATCGTGCCGGTGCAGATGCGCTCAAGCGCCTGCTTTCAGAAAACCCAGACCTGCTGCGAGATAAAAAAGTGATCGTCTTCGCATTCAATGATCCTTTCTATCTGGATGCGACCGATCTGACGTATATTGATGCGTATTACTGTTTGTACAGCAAATCTTCAGCTTTCATTGATACTGCTGCTCGATTGCTGTTCCAGGAAATTGTGCCGAAAGGACATGCCCCGATATCGATCCCGGTGGTTGGTTATGACCTGATCGAAATGACCTATCCTGATCCTGCGCAGATCATCAGCCTTGAAGTAGATGTGGAAAATCTACCAGAAGCGAAACGTGTGGAAAGTGAGCTGATGGGCATTGAAACAGTGCTTTTCCGCGTGGGTGATGCTTTGCCTGTAAAGACGGGTATTATCCTTGATCGAAATGGTTTACCCGTTCCGGACGGTACAGTGGTGTATTTCATGATCGATCATGTCGGTGAGACAGCACAATCCACCATTATGGAAAGTGTGACTCAAAATGGAGTTGCGGTCATGTCTTATCTTCTTCAATCATACGGGAGAGTGGAAATTCGCGCACAAAGCGACCCGGCAAAGAATTCAGACATCTTCTTGCTGGATATCACCGGTGAAGAAGGGGGCGTAGTCAGTGAGATCACGCCCACACCTGCACCTACCAGTATCAATCCAAGCCAGACCATTAACCAGGGTGATTTAAACGATACGGCGGAGATAAACGAGGTAGAGGAGATCAATTCACTCCCAGGAACGCTGCAATGGTTTCTGGCTTCATTAGCTATACTGGGAATCGCATATGGATTATATTTGCTCACACAGCGCTATTTCTCACTGCTGGGTGGCACAACCATCGGATTATTTGCCATCATTACCGGGTATGTGTGCCTGATTTGGTTTCAGTTTGATATGCCAGGGAGTTTCATGCGTTTAAACCTGCTGGACCTTTGGAATTTGATTCTGTGGGTTAGCTTCTTGACTGCAATAGGTGGAGGAGTGGGGATTCTATCTCAGGCGCTACGGTTGAAAAAAGGCAGAGAAGATTCAAGCAAAAAAGCTGAGCAAAAAGCTGAAAAAAGCAAGACCGGCTGAAATCCAGAACAACCTCTTAATATTTTTGTTTGAAGAAAAACGGTTATAGTCAATACGAGGATTTACTTTGTCTGTAAGTTGTTTGGTGTTCCCCAGCAATGTATCGGTAAATTGTTTGACAGTTTGAGGGCGGTCGTCGGGATGCAATTCCAGCGCCCATAAGATGGCTTTTTCGATCTGTGATGATATAGCTGGATTGACCTCACTGGGGGGAGTGAGTTTGTTGGGATTGAGAAAACGTTCGCGGGCATCAGCAGGCTGTACATTGGTGGCAACGTGGTAGAGTGTAGCGCCAAAGGAATAGATATCGCTGCGGATATCGGTATGGATGCCATCCCCGCCATATTGTTCAAGAGGTGTGTAGATGGCGGTTCCCTGTCCCTGAATGACCGTGATGGTGACATCATCGGGGATCATGATCTTGACCAATCCAAAATCCACCAATTTCAGCAATCCACTGGGTGTGATTTTCAAGTTGCTTGGTTTGATGTCTCGATGCACAATCGGGGGTTCCTGATTATGGAGGAAACTCAACGCATCACCTAATTGTCCTGCCCAGTTGCGGATATCAGAAATGGGCAGGAACTGTTCTTCATGTTTAGCCTGAAGTATCAAAGTACGGATGTCTTCACCCGGGACATAATCCATTACAAGATAATCACGTGATTCAATGGAAAAGAAATCAGAAACCTTAGGTAAATTGGGATGATCAAGGCGTGCCAGAATGGTCGCCTCACGCATGAATTGCTGCTGTGCTTCTTTGATTAAAACCTCATCCAGAGAACGATCGTACTCGACCTCTTTCAGGGCACATTTTCTCCCTTCAAGCAGAGTATCATCGGCAAGATACACACTGCCCATACCACCGCGACCGATGATCTTTTTGATCAAATATCGGTTTTGTAGAATTTCTCCTGGTTTTCTGGATATTGCCATAATTATTCCTGATTAAAGATTATACCGCCTAGAATGAATGTATTATTATATATAAAGTATGGAAAAAAGAAACGGTACTGCATTACTCATTGCTCAGAACGGAATACTCAATGACAAACAATGGCTGATCGAGCAAGAACTGGTCTTAGGAAGAGACATTTCCTGTGAGGTTGTGATTGAAGACCGGCAAATTTCCCGCAGACATGCCAGAATTTTCTTCATGGATGGTGCACTATTTATTGAGGATCTGCAAAGTAAGAACGGGACGTATATCAACCATAAACGTATCTATGAAATTACACGACTGCACGAAGGGGATGTTATTCAGATAGCACTGATCCAGGAATTCTTGTACATCTCCTCTGATGCGACTATTCCTCTCTCTGAGGCGCAGGCATATCGAATCTTGTATATCGATAAAGAGAACGATAGTGTATGGATCAAAGAACAGAAAGTCGATCCTCCCCTTTCTATCCAGCAATTCACTCTTTTGAAATGTTTTTATGAAAACGTGGACAGTATCATTACGCGCAGCGAGATTGTGGAGCGGGTGTGGGCGGAATCAAGTGGGGAAGGAATATCAAACGAGGCGATTGACGCACTGGTAAGACGGTTGCGATATCGCCTCGCTGAAATAGAAAAAGATTTTGAATTTATTGAAACTGTTCGAGGTTATGGTTTTCGGTTCAATAACCCTGTGCAGTAACTTTTAATTTCCAGCCAGATTTTTCTTCATGGAGAAGCGCAATACTTTTTGATAAAGATCTTTGATCTCCTGCAAATTTTCATTACTTTCATTTCCGGCTTGTGAAATGATGCTGTTCAGTAATTGGATGAATTCTGGTGTGATCTTATCTTCATGTTCTTCCATGAAAGCATCCAGTGCTGACTGATCTTGCATTGACAGCATCTCTTCAATGAATTTTACTTCTGCTGGTGGTTCCATGGCTTTTTGGATTACGATCATTACGCGCTCCAGTTTTTGAATGCGATCAAGATCGGCTTGTTTTCGAGCATTCGCGATCTCATCTTCAACAACCTGGAGGAACAATTCGGTGATATGTTCAAAATTCTTTTCGGTTTCTGCTTCAATATCCTGCGCTTGAATAATTTTCTCAAGCAGTTGTTTGGTCTGTGAATATTCTTCTTGAACATGTTTATCAATTTCACTGGTGAGTTCAAGTAATTTCTCACGGTAACCGGTCAATCGTTCCTTTTCTTTATCCTTTGCGTCATCAATTTTCTGACTGAGTAATTGGAAGAAGGTATAATCCATGCCATTTCTTGCCAGGCTTACGATAGTGGCAATTTCCGTGTCGCTTTTCGCGTTTAAAATCACTTCCAGTAATTTTTCCCTGGTCAGACCGCCATCTTTCCCGGCTTCCTGCAAAGCTTTCAGCGCTTTTTGCGTTTGCTGAGAAGATTGATACAGTTCCTTGCCCGTTTCTGTCTTTTCAAAAAGCAGGTTCTGGATCTGTTCCAGTTTCTTTACGGCTTCGTTGTCTTTCTGCGCTGCCGCGGATTGCATGAGGCGTGAAAATAGAGCGAAGAATGCCATATCAAACTGTTCTTTTTCCTGTTCGATGGTGGTTTCCAGTTCATTTTCAGGAATGGTCAGAAGACGCTGAATGAGACGGATCTTTTTTTGTTGATCTTCGATCATCTCTTTGGTGATGCCATCTGCTTCAAGAATCTTTTCGATCAACGTTTGGAAGGTCAGCATAGATTGCGGCTGCAGCACATAGGCTTTTCGTTTTTCAGGCGGCAGACTATCGATCACCTTATTGATGAGCGGTCCCAACTGTTTTTCCTGTTCATTAAGAGGGATATTGCTCTCTGGCGGGAAAAATATTAATAACAACTCCTTTTCTGGGTCGTGATAGACGATAGGAGTCGCGATCATCCCGCTGTAACCGCAGGTTGGGCACTGTATAACATTAACGGCACCATTTAATAATTTCTGTTTTGCGGTCGGATCTTGACCCTGGTCGAAGATCTGCTGAATTTCAACGATATTCGGTTGATGGCACTGCGGGCAGGCAGCTTGTGTTTTAGGCATGGTAATAGAATTCCTTTCTTTCTTAACAACAAATAAATTTCTTTTATCCTTCAATCATTCCGTGGGAGAGAAAAACAGAATCTTGCGCCTTTATCTCTCTCGGTATCGATCCAAATTTTTCCCCTGTGCGCTTCGATGATCTGCTTGGTAAGGTAAAGCCCTAAACCGGCTCCTTTTGTTTTTCGAGCTGCATCGGAGGAACGATAAAAGCGATCGAAGACAAAAGGCAGGTCCTGGGGGGCGACACCGGGTCCCTCATCACTCACACAAATGATAATCTTATCACGGCGGGCTTCCCCTGAGATCGTTATCTCGCCTTTTTCCGAATATTTTATGGCATTGGAAATCAGGTTAGAAAGTACCTGTTCAATCCTGGTGTCATCTGCCAGGATGGATGGAAAATCATCCGGAAAATGGATTGCAAAGCTATGTTTATCGGTTTGGGTTTGAAATCTTTCAACAAGGCGATGAACCATAGCTGGGATGGAAATATCCGTTTTTTGTATGGAAAAGCGACCTGATTGCAGGCGTGTGGCATCCAGCAAATTCTCGATCAATTCATTCAGATGATCCGCTTCTTCCTCAATGATCTTCAGACTTTCATCCACGAATTCACTATCCCATTCCACGTCTTTCCGATTGAGTGTGCAGACATATCCTTTGATCAGCGCAACAGGTGTCTTTAGTTCATGACTTACAATTGAGATAAATGTGGTTTTTGCCTCATCTGCTTTTCGGAAATTGGTAATATCACGAAAAGTGGCGATGATGTTGGTCAATTTATTATCATCCGAGAGCATAGGGGCGTAAGTGATGCCAATGGGCAGGGGAGGTAATCCATCGCGGATGAGGTCGCCCTCTACGTAAAGCTGTGCATGCGGTGTTAATGGCCAGCCACCGGCAATAGCTTTCTCGAGTGTAATGTCTTCGGTTGTTTGATCGAGACGAACGATCTGGTCATGGGGTTTACCGAGTACATCATCTGCTGATTTTGAAACCAATCGAGAAAATGCGGTGTTGCAGTGCTCAATGATCTGCCTAGAATCAAGAAGCAAAATGCCATCGGCTGCGGAATCAAAAATCGCATCCAGTCGTTTTTTATTACGGTTCACGGTAGCATAAAGCTGGGCATTCTGCACAGCAACCGCCGCCTGGTTGGCAAAACTATTTAACAATGCTCGATCATTGCTGGTGAACAAACCGGCATAACTGCGGAAGATAAAGATCAATCCCACCACGGTTTTCTGGGTGACAAGAGGCAGACCGACTCCACTTAATAACCCGAGCGTGGCAGAAAATGTGATCTCATTGAGAATGCGGTTTACTTCAGGGACCTCGAATTTTTCAGGGTCCTGATCGTCGGGGATCTGTTTAAGAAACGGCTCCATATGGGAAAGAAAATCAGGTGAGATTCCTTCGGAGACGCGAATTTGCCATCCTTTGCCTTCAGAGCGTAGAGCGATCAAACCTGCATGCCCACTGAGCATTTCAATGGCATACTTTAAAATCATATTCAACAAAGCATCCAGGTCTAATTCCTGGGTTAATGCTTTAGAAATCTCCAGTAAATAATCTCGCTGTCGGACTCGAAAATCAGGAAACATGTTCTTCCCATACTATATTAATATGGAAAGATTATAAATGAGATTCCGCTTCTTTTATAGCTGCAGAGAAGATTTCTAATCCTTCTCTTATTTCCTGCTCGGTGATGCAGAGAGGAGGGGTGATACGAATGGTGCTGTCACCGCAACCCAGTGTGAGCAGCCCTTTGCTGAAACACTGATCTACAATCTCGTTGCGCAGTTCGACCGCAGGCTTTTTGGTTTTTCTATCTTCGATAAATTCAATTCCGATCATCAACCCTTTCCCGCGAACATCTCCTATACTGGGATGATCCTTCTGCATTTTTTGAAGTAAATCAAGGGCAATCCCGCCTATTTTTTGAGAATTTGCGAGGTACTGGGTTTCGATCAATTCAATCGTTTTCAATGCAGCTGCACATGCAAGTGGATTTCCACCAAAGGTATTACCATGTGATCCACTGGGCCAGGTCATTAACTCCGCTTTTGCCATCATCACTCCCATGGGTACGCCGGAAGCGATGCCTTTGGCAATACACAGAATATCAGGTTCGACACCATAATGATCGATCGCCCACCATTTTCCGGTGCGTCCCATGCCAGATTGAACCTCATCGGCGATCAATAAAATACCATATTTATCACAGAGCTGCCGTAAGGCAGGTAAGAAATCATCAGGGGGATAGATATAACCACCTTCACCCTGTATCGGTTCTATTAAGATGCCTGCTACTTCTGTAGGAGGGACGAGTTTATGGAATACAACTTCTTCCATATAGCGGATTACCGCATCACCAGCATTTTCTCCTTCATTCGCCTGAAGCAGAGGGCGGTATGGATTTGGAAAGGGTACGTGGGTGACACCATTCATGAGGGGATAAAACGAGCGGTGATAGATTAATTTTGAGGCGGTCATGGTAAGGGAACCGGCGGTACGACCATGAAAGCCGCCCAGGAATGCAATGAACTGGGAGCGTTCGGTTTGGTATTTTGCCAGTTTCAGCGCGCTTTCAACTGCTTCAGAACCCGAATTCGCCATAAAAGAGATTGCAGGAAGATGAAATGGTGATATCTCATCCAATTTCTCTGCCAGTTCGATCCATTTCTCGTGGTAAAAATCTGAAGAGATATGGATAAATTTTTGTGCCTGTTCGGTGATGGCTGCCACAACTTCCGGATGGGAATGCCCGGTAGAATTGACTGCTATGCCGGCGGCAAAATCCAGATAGCGTTTCCCATCCGCATCCCATACTTCAACACCTTTTCCGTGATCCATGACGAATGGATAGCCACGTGGATAAGAAGATGAGATGACCTTCTTATCCCGATCAATAAGATTTTCAGAAATTGGGCCTGGATTTATGCGCATAGCAGCACCTCTTCGGGATGATATTGGTAATTGTATCTGTAGAGAAGCTTTTTGGAAATAATCTTCTACCGCAAATCTCTATACGGAAGTCCTTAATCTAGAAATTCCTGATGATCCAGACTCCATTGATATGCACCGATCAATCCTGCATCGTCACCAAGTTGGGCGGGAGTGATCTCGACATCTTTTAAATATTCCGGGCTGATGACATGCTCTCTTAATGAAACCAGCAAAGGATTCATTAAAATATCACCACTGAAAGACACACCGCCACCCAGTATTACACAGGAGGGATTAAAGATGTGCAGATAATTTGCTATCCCGATCCCAAGATAATAACCAGCCATCTTGAAAGCATCAATGGAAAGCTGATCTCCGTCTTTAGCTGCCTTTGCGATCATTTCTGCGGTAGGAGGGGGATCAGCAGGAAGGCTGGTTGCTGCACCTTCATCCATTTGCTTCTTTAGGAAAGCTGCAATGCCTGGTCCGGAAGCCAGTGCTTCCAAATGTCCTCGCTGCCCACAGGAACATAGAGGACCGCCATCTACAATGGTCATATGTCCTTTTTCGGTTCCCAAACCGCGAAAGCCGGTGATTAGATGTCCATCGTCAATTACAGCAGCGCCAATACCGGTGCTGATGGTCATGTAAAAAATGTACTGATGCTTCTTTCCGGCACCATGCTTCCATTCACCGTAGGCTGCCATGCTGGCGTCGTTTTCGATGGATGGTGTGATGTTGAAGCGATCTTGAATGACCTGACGCAGCGGGATATCTTTCCAACCACCTACATTGGGTGCTTGAATGATGATGCCCTTTTTATCGTCCACATTTCCGGGAACGGCTAAGCTGATTGCATCCAGATTAGGATGTTCCATCTTGATTTCTTCAACCAGCGCGATGATATTTTCAAGGGGAGTACGGTTTTGACCACTTGTTTTTACTTTTTTTTGATAAATAGGCTCGATCGACCCTTCTCTAAAAAGACCAGCGCGTATGTTTGTTCCACCAATATCAAAAGTAAGAATGGTTTTCATGCAGACATTATACTTTTTTTCTGAACAAGGAAGTTGACGAACCTACCAATCACTGCTATTATGCACATTGATGGGTGATGTTTCCAGTGGCGTAAAAAGAAGGGTTCGATCATCATTAAAGAAAGTTCTACGGTGGTTAAAACCGGGAATCGGTGTTAAACGCTGGCTGCTTCTTTTTTTAATTGGTCTGCTATGTTTTGCTTTCTTCGTTTCACTCGAAATACATGCGCATAGTTACATTCCCTTGAAATTATTACCATCTCATTTGCAGAATACAGGCTTGCTGCGAGTTGTGATATTTCTGGTTGGATCTGTTTGCAGTGTTTATGGTATGTTGCGTTTTTATCGAGCATTAATCCAGCCTTTTATAAAACCCGGTACGATGGTTCTGGATACATTGTCAAGTTACCAGAAAAAAGATAAAGGACCGAAAGTTGTCGCTGTGGGAGGTGGCACCGGATTATCGACCCTTTTACGCGGTATTAAAAAATACTCTCATAATCTTACTGCAGTGGTGACGGTCGCAGATGATGGAGGTTCTTCCGGACAGTTACGGCAGAATCTCGGTATTCTCCCGCCTGGTGATATTCGCAATTGCCTGGCAGCTCTATCCAATGATGAGGAATTACTGACTCAGGTGTTTCAATACCGTTTTGGCGAACGGGCGGGTGTAAATGGTCACTCATTGGGAAACCTATTTATCAGTGCGCTTACCGATATTACCGGATCCTTTGAAGAGGCAGTAGCTGAATCAGGAAGGGTGCTGGCAATTAGAGGAAGGGTATTACCTTCAACCCTGCACGATGTTAATCTGGTGGCAGAAATCGAATCAAAAGATCAACAAAGGATGGTTAATGTAACGGGAGAGAGCCGAATAGCTCTTACAGAAGGGCGCATCAAACGCTTATGGATTGAACCCAGCAATCCCTTACCATATCCCCCGGCAGTACAGGCTATCTTAAATGCAAACCTGATTGTTATTGGTCCTGGAAGTTTATACACCAGCCTTCTGCCAAACTTACTGGTGCCCGGTCTGGCAGAAGCGATCAACAACAGCAAGGCGATGAAATTTTTTATTTGTAATGTAGCCAATGAACATGGCGAAACAGATGGTTATCGTTGTATTGATCACATCAAAGTGATAGAAGAGCATCTTGGCGATATCCATTTTGACGTCATCATCTGCAATAATAATTTTGATCCAAAATTACCCAAAGGGATTGAATGGGTTTACCCTGATGCTGAATTAGAAGAACAATATTCTATTTACTATGCTTCTTTAGCTGATAAAGATTTTCCCTGGCGCCATTCCAACCAAAAATTGGCAGAAGTGGTCATGGACCTGCTTGCAGCTAAGACTGGTCCCCTTAATAAAATATAAATACCCCGCATTAAAAAATGATGGCGTGGTAAAATTCAAAAAAATCTTGGAGGAATACGATCATGGCAGTAAAAGTTGGAATTAATGGTTTTGGCCGTATTGGTCGTCAAGTATTGAAGGCAATCAAAGAACGCCACGGTGATGAACTGGAAGTCGTAGCGGTAAATGATCTCTTCGATGCAGCGACTAATGCTCATTTATTCAAATACGATTCAAATTATGGAATTTACCCTGGAACGGTCGAAGTTGAAGGTACATCCATTATTATTGATGGGGAAGCGGTAAAGGTTTTAGCTGAAAAAGACCCCGGAAATCTACCCTGGAAAGATCTGGGTGTAGATATTGTGATTGAGTCAACCGGTGTCTTTCGCGATAAATTAGGCGATCCTGCTAAAGGGAAACCGGGTGCGGCAGCCCATATCGAAAAAGGTGGCGCAAAGAAAGTCATCATTTCTGCCCCTGCAAAGAATGAAGATCTCACCATTGTACTGGGTGTCAATGATGATCTTTACGATCCTGCAAAGCATCATGTACTTTCCAATGCTTCCTGCACGACCAACTGCCTGGCACCCGCAGCCAAAGTTATCCACGACAACTGGCATATCACCTACGGTATGATGACCACCATCCACTCATATACCAACGATCAAAAGATCCTGGATCTGGCTCATAAGGATCTTCGCAGAGCACGTGCTGCAGCAATGAATATCATCCCAACCACCACCGGTGCTGCAAAAGCAATTGCACTGGTCATTCCTGATCTGAAGGGAAAATTCGACGGCATGGCGCTGCGCGTTCCTACCCCCACAGTATCCATCGTTGATTTTGTGGTCAATGTAGAAAAACCGACATCTGTGGAAGAAATAACGGCAGCTTTCAAAGAAGCCGCTGATGGAAAACTCAAAGGTATCCTGGGATTCTGCGACGAACCACTTGTATCAATGGATTTCAAAGGCGATTCACGCTCTTCCATCATTGACGGAGAATCTACCATGGTCATGGGTGGTACGATGGTTAAAGTGGTGACCTGGTACGATAACGAATGGGGTTACTCCTGCCGCACTGCAGATCTGGCTGCGAAAATTGCAAAAGATCTCTAAAAAACGACTGGTCTAAAAAGATGGCATAATCGGCTGATTAAACTCCACTGATTATGCCTTTTTTATATCTTGAAATGAGAGGAAACCATGTTCGCTAAAAAGACAATCAAAGATATGGTTGTAACAAATAAAAAAGTATTGGTCCGTGTAGATTTCAATGTACCCATCAAAGATGGTGTGGTCGGTGATGATACCCGCATCCGTGCGGCACTTCCCACCATACAATATTTACTGGAAAAAAATGCAGCCGTGATCCTCTGTTCTCACCTGGGGCGCCCCAAGGATTGTGTGGATCCGCAATACAGCCTTAAACCGGTGGCTGATTATCTGGGTTCCTTAATTCCGCAGAAAGTGCTGTTTGCTGATGATTGCATTGGACCCCTGGCAGAGAAAGCAGCTGCCTCTTTGGAAAACGGGCAGGTACTGGTATTGGAAAACACCCGCTTCCACGCTGAGGAAAAGAAAAACGATCCTGCCATGGCGAAGGAACTTGCCAGCCTGGCGGATATCTTTGTGAATGATGCCTTCGGTTCAGCTCACCGCGCACACGCTTCAACTGCGGGAGTAGCTGACTATTTACCTGCCGTAGCCGGCTTCTTGATGGAAAAAGAAATTCAATACCTGGGTCAGGTCATTGATGATCCAAAACGACCTTTCATCGCAATTCTGGGCGGCGCAAAAGTGAGTGACAAGATCGGTGTGATCCGCAACCTGTTGAAAAAGGCAGACCAGGTCTTGATAGGTGGAGGAATGGCGAATACTTTCTTTAAAGCGCAGGGTTACCCGGTAGGCGATTCACTGGTAGAAGATGATGTACTTGACGTGGCACGTGAACTGGTCGAGCAGGGTTCCAATAAACTGCGCCTGCCCGTTGATATGGTGATCGCGGATAAATTTGAAGACGATGCCGCTCAAAAAACCATGCCAACCGGTCCCGTTCCGGAAGGGTGGAGAATTTTGGATATTGGTCCTGATACAGTTGCAGCATACGCTAAAGAAATAGCAGGGGCAAAAACCGTGGTCTGGAATGGTCCGATGGGTGTGTTCGAATTCCCCAATTTTGCAAAAGGGACATTCGCGGTAGCAAAGGCTGTTGCTGAAAGTGGTGCGGTCAGCATCATCGGCGGCGGAGATTCTGTTTCAGCCGTGAATAAATCAGGGCTGGCAGATAAAATCTCGCACATTTCCACCGGTGGTGGTGCATCTCTTGAGATGCTGGAAGGACTTGAACTGCCAGGATTGGCGGTATTGCTGGATAAATAAAACAAAGGAGCTCACCCGAGCTCCTTTTTCAACTGGACAAAAAAGGTACTGTCTAGTAAAATCGAGCTTTGCAAGTTAGTAATTTTGGAGGTAAGGTTGGCAAATATTAAGTCTGCTATCAAACGTAATAAACAAAATGAGAAACGGCGACAACAAAATCGCGTTTTCCGTGGGGAAGCACGCACGATGGTTAAAAAAGCACGTGTGGCAATCGCTTCCGAGGAAAAAGAAGAAGCGAAGGCAAACGTATTGGCTGCTGTAAAAGCTTTAGATAAAGCTGCCAGCAAGGGTGTTATTCATAAAAACAATGCTGCTCGTCGCAAAAGTCGGTTGATGAAACAATTAGTTGCCCTCGAGAAATAATTTCTTTTAATAACGTACGTAAATTTCTTCGAGTTGAATGCGGGAGGGCAATTCTCCCGCTTTTCATTTTATAAGGAACTATGTTTGATAGATATAAAATCCAAATCGAAGAACAGATCAATCCCATCCTGAAAGGGGAGGGATTGGAGCATATTTCATTAGCATGGAGTCTGATCCCATTCAGCGGGCACTGGGGAATTTCCACTTCATTTTTTCAAATAGCTGCACAGGAAGCACGTTCCGGTAAGAAAATTAACGTTGCACAACGCGCAACTGAACTGGCTGATCTGGTAGCAGGCAAACTCATCCTTGGTAGAGAATTTGAAAGATGCGAAGCAGTTAGAGGGTACATTAATATCTATTTTGAGCCAAAAAGCTTCTCGCAGATGGTTGTAGATAAAGTTCTTGATGAAAAACAGCTTTTTGGATCGTTTCCATCAAATGATGAAACAGTCATGGTGGAATTTTCACAACCCAACACACACAAAGCATTTCATGTAGGGCATTTGCGTAATATCGTACTGGGTGCATCCGTCTCGAATATTCTTGAATTTAATGGGAACACGGTGATACGCGCTAATTATCTGGGTGATATTGGGCTGCATGTGATCACCTGGTTGTGGAATTATGAAAATTTCCATCAAGGGGAAACACCCCCCGCGGAAAATGCTATTAGCTGGATCGGTGAACTATATGCGGAAGCAGTAAAAAGGCGGGAAGAATCTGAACAAAATGAGGAAGCTATCCGTCGTTATTTTCAAGCATGGGATAATCACGATCCGGAGATCGTTGCGCTGTGGGAAGAAACCCGTCAATGGTCTTTAGACGCATTTGCACAGCTCTATGAAACCCTGGGAGTCCACTTCGATCGCCTTTATTTCGAAAGTGAAGTAGAGCATGTGGGGAAAGCCTTTGTTGAAGAATTGATCGAGAAAGAGCTGGCTGTGGATGAAAGACCTCAGGGGGCGGTCATCATTGATCTGGATGCTCTGCTGGGCACAAAAGAAGAATATCGCGTTCTGGTTTTATTGCGTTCAGATGGTACATCTCTGTATGCTACCAAAGACATCCCCCTGGCAGTAAAGAAATTCGATGAATACAAATTAGATCGTTCTATTTACGTGGTGGATGTTCGCCAGTCACTTTACCTGAAGCAAATTTTCAAAGTTCTGGAATTATTGGGATATGAGTGGGCGAATCGCTGCCAGCATCTTGCTTATGAGATCGTTAATTTACCGGGAAATGTAACGCTGGCATCCCGCGAGGGAACGGTAGTTTTGCTGGAAGATTTGATTCGCGAGGCAGAAAAACGTGCTATGGAAATTGTCGATCACAAAAACCCCGAACTGAATATTGAAGAAAAGCAGCGAATTGCAAGTATGATCGCTTTGGGATCGATCAAGTATTCTTTGCTTTCACGGGATAACACTAAGATCGTTACCTTTGATTGGGAAACTGCATTGGATGTCAATGGTCAGGCTGCACCCTATATCCAGTATGCGGCTGTACGTGCTAATAGTATTTTGCGAAAAGCTGGATATCAAATCCCGGATGAATTGCACTCCCCAGATGATCTTGAAGAGAAAGAAATTATACTGGTTGATCTCATTTCCCGTTTTCCACAGGAAGTGGAAAAAGCAGGGCGTGATCTCAAACCTCTGGTCATCACTTCCTATGCCTACGATCTGGCGAAAGCGTTCAATGATTTCTACACCAATTGTCCGGTTCTTTCGGCAAAAGATGAGGTTCGTTCCTTCCGATTAAGATTAGTGGCAGCTACGAAACAGACTATTATTAATAGTCTTGGATTGTTAGGAATCCAGATTCCTGAAATCATGTAAATACTAGTAAAAGGAGAGTTGAATGCGAAAAACGCGAACAATCATCATGGGAGCAGCGGGACGCGACTTCCATAACTTCAATGTGTATTTTCGGGATAATGAAGATTATGAAGTGGTTGCTTTTACAGCAACCCAGATCCCCAATATCGAAGGTAGAAAATATCCACCGGAACTATCCGGATCCTTATATCCGAAAGGAATTCCGATCTATCCAGAAAGCGATCTACCCAAATTGATCGAAGAGTTCCAGGTAGACCAGGTAGTTTTTGCATATAGTGATGTACCACACGAATATGTGATGCATAAAGCATCACTTGTTAATGCCTGCGGTGCTGATTTTCGTTTGATGGGAACCAGGACAACACAATTGAAATCCACCAAACCGGTCGTATCGGTTTGCGCAGTACGAACGGGTTGCGGGAAAAGTCAGACCACGCGGCGCGTTTCCAGGATCATGATCGAGATGGGATATAAAGTAGCAGCTATCAGGCATCCTATGCCCTATGGTGATCTGGCGAAACAAAAAGTACAGCGCTTTGCATGCTATGCCGACCTTGATAAACATGAATGCACGATCGAAGAGCGCGAGGAATATGAACCGCATATTGACAACGGTGTTGTGGTCTATGCCGGAGTGGATTATGAGGCGATTCTACGAGAAGCGGAAAAAGAAGTGGATGTCATTCTGTGGGATGGCGGCAATAATGATATATCTTTTTACAAGCCAGACCTGGCGATCGTTGTTGCTGATCCGCATCGCCCCGGGCATGAATTGAAATACTACCCCGGTGAGACCAACCTGCATCTTGCAGATGTTTTCGTGATCAACAAGGTTGACACCGCCAATCCGGAAGATATCATCACCGTTCGCGAAAACTTGCGATCGATCAATCCTGATGCAGTCATTATCGAGGGTGCATCACCACTGTTTGTGGATGACCCGGATGGCATCAAGGGCAAGCGTGTGCTCGTGATCGAAGATGGACCGACACTGACGCATGGTGGCATGGCTTATGGCGCTGGCTGGGTTGCTGCACGGCGCTTTGGTGCGAAAGAAATTGTAGATCCACGACCATTCGCGGTAGGATCTATTCTGGCTACCTACAAGAAGTATCCGGGCACCGGAACCATCCTCCCCGCAATGGGATACGGCAACGAGATGGTCAAAGACCTTGAAAAAACCATCAATGCATCGGATGTGGATATGGTCATTTCTGCTACACCCATTGATCTGACCCGCATCATAAAAGTTAATAAACCGATGCAGCGTGTTCGATATGAGCTGCAGGAGATCGGTGTGCCTACATTAGAAGACATTTTGAAGAAAAAATTCAAATAAAGGAAGATCAGAGATAGAGGAGGTCATCCAGCGATGACCTCCTCTTTTTGATTATAATAACAGCATGTTTGTTGATGAAGCTGAGATCCAGGTACTTTCCGGCAAGGGTGGCGACGGAATGGTACATTTTCGCAAAGAGAAATATGTCAATCGCGGTGGGCCCGATGGGGGCGATGGGGGACGCGGCGGGGATATTATTTTTTCTGTTAATCCCCATTTAAATACTCTCTATACTTTCCAGCGTAATCGCTTATATGTTGCAGAAAATGGGAATAAAGGCGGTCCAAAAAACCAGACTGGGAAATCTGGCGAATCAAGGATTATTGATGTTCCCGCGGGAACAATTATTTACGAAAGAGGATCTGATCGAGTTCTGGCAGATCTTACCGGCGAAGGGCAGCAGGTTGTGCTCTGTAAAGGAGGAAGAGGTGGCAGGGGGAACGCGCGTTTTGCAAACTCACGTCATCAGGCACCTCGCATGGCAGAACGCGGGGAACCTGGGATCGAACTGGAGTTGCGCCTCGAATTGAAGTTGATTGCCGATATTGGCATTATTGGAATGCCTAATGCAGGTAAATCCAGCATGTTGGCGGCTGTAACGAATGCAAAACCCAAGATCGCAGATTATCCTTTTACAACCCTGGTTCCTAATCTAGGGGTGGCATTATTAACAGATGATATTTCATTGGTGCTGGCAGATATCCCTGGATTGATCGAAGGAGCTCATAGCGGGATTGGATTGGGAGATACGTTTTTAAAGCATATTCAGCGAACCAAGGTACTTATTCACGTTCTGGATGGATCGACTCTGGATGCGATGGCTGATTATTCGCAGATCAATACTGAATTATCCCTGTTTGATCCGAGATTAGGGGAAAAACCACAGGTCGTAGTTCTCAACAAAATGGATCTGTCGGATGTGGATAAAAAATATAAGGAACTCAAAAAACAATTCAAGAAAAAAAACATTGAGTTGTATTCCTGTTCGACAGTAACCCATCAAAATCTGAAAGAGATCCTGTGGAAAGCATATCATCTGGTGGAAAGTATGCCAGCAGACACCATAACTCTGGAAATACCGGTTTATCGAGCGGAAGTGGATGAAAAAGTATTTCGTGTTGAACAAACAGCCGATGGGTATTTAATTACAGGGAAAGCGATCGAACGGGCTGCGGAAATGACATATTGGGATAATTTTGAATCGATACGCCGTTTTCAACGGATTCTTCAGGCATTGGGTATCACTGACAGCTTACGCGAAGAAGGTGTAGAAGAGGGTGATATCATTCAGATCGGTAAAAATGAATTGGTATGGACAGAACAATTTGATGATTATGAATAGAGGTTATTGACAAAATGCGACTTGGTATTTTCGGCGGTACGTTTGATCCCCCACATGTTGGACATCTCATTTTAGCGATGGAAGCATACGACCAGCTCCATTTGGATAAGGTGTTGTGGGTGATCGCTCCAAACCCACCTCATAAAATGGGGAAGATCAGTACACCAATAGCACAGAGAATTAAAATGGTGCAGATCGCAATTGATTCTGATGAGATGTTTGTGTTATCAAGGGTGGATATTGATCGTCCTGGTCCCCATTATGTATTGGATACCATGCACATATTACATGCGAAATACCCTGACGATGATCTCATCTTTATCATGGGGGGTGATTCACTGCATGATCTACCTAACTGGCATGAACCACAAAAATTCTTAGAGGTTTGTTCAGGCATTGGTGTGATGCATCGACCTGGTGAAAAGATCGATCTTTCATGCTTGAGTGAGCAACTGCCGGGGATTGAACAAAAGGTGGAATTTATTGAAGCTCCCTTGTTAGAAATATCTTCAAATAAAATAAGAGCACTGGCTTTTCAAAAGAAACCCTTCCGTTACTATCTACCGGCAGGAGTATATGATCAGATCAGAGATCTGGGATTGTACATGACCAAAGAATCGGTTTGAGGAGGAGCAGGATGAAACGAAGTCTGTTTTGTATCTTTATTCTGGCAAGCATACTATCAGCATGTATCCTTTATGAACCAACAGACAGCACACCGCAGGTACCAAGCGCAGTACCGCAAGAAACTGTGACGGCATCGGCTACCGATAGCATCATGCCAACAGTGACCCTTACGGCAACATTGACAGCAACGATAAAACCAACCATAACATTGACTCCCACCATAACACCTACAGCCACACCTGTACCGTACCATCTGCAATCTGTGACTCCTGTATTTCTCCAGAATTTTGTTCACCCCGATTCTGGCTGCAACTGGATGGGAGTGGGAGGTCAGGTCTTTGATAAGGAGGGTAATCCAACACCGAGTGTAGTTATATGGGTGATGGGAGTGATTGATGGTCAGCCGATCGAAAGTATTGTAATGACCGGCACCGCCGCGGGTGATAATTATGGAAAAGCAGGATTCGAAGCTATTCTCAGTACAAAACCGGTAACTACCCATGACGTTTTTTCCATTCAGGTCTTGGATTTGGATGGAAATGAGTTAAGTGAACAGATGTTTTTTGACACGTCAGATCAGTGTGATAAGAACCTGATCATCATTAATTTTGTAGAAGAATAGACCTGATAATTGTCAATGATTGGAAAAAGAGGAAAAGTATGAAATCGGTAGATGGTTTTGTTTTCATAGATTATTTAAGGAAAGTGATCAAAGGGTGGAAGAGAATAGTTCTGTGCATGATCATTGGGGGACTGGGCGGATTTTTGGTCAGTTCTTTCCGATCTCCCATCTATGAAACCAGAGCTGTTATTGCTGTCACGATCGATTATACACGGACGGGTGCCTTATCCGATATCCAGGAAGACCAGGCAATGCGCGGCTTGGGTAGCGTGATTGATTCAAATGAAGTGATAAAACAGGTCATACTGCAAGCACAGCAAGCCGGTTACCAGCTGGACCAGAATACCGTTGAAGATTCTTTTACACTGGAAAGAGAAGACTTTCGATGGTTTTTACGCGTACGTGATACGGATGCTCAACGGGCTGCTGATCTGGCGAATATCTGGGCGCAAGCTGCGGTTGAAACGCTCAATGAAGGGTTGGAACATGCACTTGTTGCTTCACACCTGCAGCAATACCTGGATTCTTTGGAATTCTGTATGCAACGGCAGGTTGGTGAAGGGGTAGGTGAAAAAGTCTGCGAACAATATGATTTTGAATATCTCATCACAGAAATACAATCTACTGCGGATGAAATCCAGAGTCAAAATCAGATGAGTTATGGATTGATGCCGGCACTCACTTTCTTTCTTGCGGAGAACGCCCCTGTGAATGATGGAGCAGTGCAGGGAACTCAGGGGGTGCTGGTGGTTGCTGGATCGATTTTAGGTTTTATTGTGGCAGCTCTTGCTCCAAGCAAAGAAGATTTTCAGGTTTGAGCATGACTACAAAAAAAGATATCCTTCGTATGCTGCCGCATGTTTTGTGGATCATTCTCATTGCGTCACTTCCATTAACCAGCGTACAACTTCTGGCACGTTTATTTGGATCTGATGCTGTGGCTTCTCCTGCTATTCTGGTGGTTTTCATCATGGTTGTGGTATGGCTTATCCCTCATGTTATGAAAAAAGGAAAATTTGTTAAGGAGAGTATTCCACTTTTCCTGTTCATGGTGGTAGCCGTTGTTACTACAGTATTAAGCAGCTTTCATGTCATACCCGCTTACAAAGGAATTGCTAATATAAGCAGCATGGTTGAGGCAGTGATTACCCTGGTGATCGGCATTTGCTTCTACCTTGTTGCATCTTCCTATATGAAAGATGAAGAACAGGCAGCATTGACACTAAAGATTCTCAATTGGAGTGGTCTTTTTATGCTGCTGTGGGCAGCTATGCAGGCTGCTGCATGGCATGGATTTGGTGGATATCCACAGTGGATGTTTGATCTGCAGGGTCTGGTTTCCAAACGAGTGTTATACCGACAGCGTATCAATGGATTAGCATTAGAACCTTCGTGGTTTGCGCATCAATTGAATATGATCTACTTGCCGATCTGGCTGTCCGCTACGATCAAGGGGTATTCTGCTCATAAAAGACGATGGGGTTTTATAACATTTGAGAACCTTCTTCTGATTATGGGAATAGGCGCCTTACTGCTTACTCTTTCGCGTGTTGGCGTACTGGCATTTATATTAATGTTTACATACCTCTTGATCAAACTGCATACTTACCTGGTTGAGAAAGCACTCGTTTATATGAGTAGAAAACAAAAGAATCAAATTTCACAGGAAAGAAAAAAGCGATTGAAGATATTGACTTCGATCCTTTTTATCGTCATGTATGCAGCACTGCTGTTTCTTGGATTATGGATATTCTCAAGAGTGGATCCGCGTATGGAAAACATTTTTCATTTCTCTTTCGGGAATGATAATCCCTTGCTGAGCTATTTCAATGAATTGAGTTTTGGTGAACGTGCGGTGTACTGGCTGGCTGGTTGGAATATCTTCACAGAACATCCACTGCTGGGTGTTGGATTGGGAAATGCAGGATATTATTTCCCGAAAGCGATCACCCCCTATGGCTGGAATCTCATTGAAGTAAGACAATTGATGTATCGTTCATCTAACCTGATGAACACAAAAAGTTTATGGGTGCGTCTGCTGGCAGAAACAGGCATTGTCGGATTTTCCTTTTTCAGCGGGTGGTTGTACAGCATGCTGGTGAAATTTGCTCGAAAGGCATCCTCACAAAAGGCGATAGTGAGCGTGTATGCAACCGCGGGCATTTTTATGCTGTGCGCCCTTTTCGCGGAAGGATTCAGCATTGACTCGTTTGCGATGCCTTATTTATGGATTGGTGTAGGCTTGGCTTCTGCTGATTTTACAAGGTGAGAAAAGCATGATGAAAAAAAACTTGTATGTATTACTGTTGATCGCGCTCTTCATGATGGTGAGTTGTACAGCGTATGACACACCGCTTCCTGACCCGGATATAAATTTAGTTATTCTCGAAAATACAAACAATCCTGTCAATGATGAATATGATGCAGCGGCAAAATACCGGCAAATCCATGTAGAACGCAGCCAGGCGGCGCATGAGAGAGTGGATTATGTGATCGGTGATACACGCGATTTTTTCGTTCTGGATGTAGACACCAATATGTATGAGACCGTCAGTGCGTCTCTCGTTTACAGTACCCCTCATCTCTATTTCTGGATTCAACAAGATATAACGTATGAGTTAACACAAGTGGCAGAATTATGCGAGACCTTCGAAAGAGAGATTTACCCATTGAACCGTGAATTTTTTGGAAGTGAGAACACCCCGGGGATCGATAACGATGAACACTTATTCATTCTTTATACCAGCAATATGGGGTTGGCTTCAGGGTATTATTCATCGGCTGATGGCAACCCAAGGAAGATAGAACCTTATTCCAATGAAGCAGAGATTTTCATGCTCTCGTCCCTGTATACCCGCCTTGACGAAGAATATACCTATGGCGTATTAGCACATGAGTTTCAACATATGATTCACCGCAACATGGATAGTAATGAATTTGCGTGGGTCAACGAAGGTTTTTCGGAATTAGCAAGTTTGCTCAATGGGTATGATCCGGGTGGAACCGATGCGTTGTATACGGGGAATCCTGATATCCAGTTGAATTTTTGGCCCCGTGATGAAGTGGAAAGTACACTGCCTCATTACGGCGCTTCGTTTCTGTTCATGACATATCTATATGACAGATTCGGCGAAGATTTTTCGAAGGCATTAGTTGCGAATCCTTTAAATGGATTTGCATCGATTGATGCAGTGCTGGCAGATTCAATGCTAAACGATGAAAAACAGTCAGAACCGTTGACAGGCAGTGATGTTTTTCAGGATTGGAGCATTGCGAATCTCATTCAGGATACTACACTGGAGCAGGGACAATATGGATACCATAGCATACCTGAAGAACTTGCAATCTCTGTAATTCCAATTAGCGATTGTTCGATCGGAGACAACACCTATTCTGTACGACAATTCGGAGTGGACTATTACGAAGTAAAGTGCAACCGCCCTTTCCATTTGCAATTCAAAGGGCAGTCCACAACGGCTATCGTTCCGGCAGATCCCCATTCTGGAGACTTCTTTTTTTGGTCCAATAAAGGGGACCAGAGCGCCATGACTCTCACTCAAACCTTCAATTTTGAGAATGTCAGTGCACCTATCACTTTATCGTATTACACCTGGTATGATTTGGAGAAGGATTGGGATTACGTCTATCTACTGGCACAAAAAAACGGGAGTGAGTGGCAGGTCATAAATCCACCAGGCTGCACTGAAGAAAATATCACTGGTTCAAATCAGGGTTGTGGTTATAACGGCAGCAGTGATGGCTGGATTCTGGAGCAAGTGGATCTTTCTCAGTTCGCAGGAGAGGAAGTTACCCTTCAGTTTGAATATCTAACTGACACTGCTCTCAATGGGGAAGGATTCTTGATTGATGATATCCAAATTAATGCCATTGGGTATGGTACGGACTTTGAAGATTCTAATGGAGGATGGGTTGGAAATGGCTTTGTGAGAATATCCAATTCACTGCCGCAAACGTATGCTGTTTCAATTGTCGAATATACCAATGCTGGGACGACAGTAACGAAATACCAGCTTGCTGGAGAAGAAATGCTGGATATCTATGGAAACCCAGAGGAGAACGCTAAAATATTCCTCATTGTGAGTGGAACCACACGCTATACCATCATGGAAAGTGACTATTCTCTATCTGTTGTTGAACCAGAAGTATGAAAGAATACCCTATTCTTGTGGGGATGCAATTTCCTTTTCCATCTCACGTTGAGCTTCTTCAGCAGCCCTTTTTACTTCCTTTGCAATTTCATCTGCTTTGATCTTTAACTCTTGGCGCAATTCCTCACCACTCTTGGGAGCAAAAAGCATCGCCAGTATACCACCTGTAAGTGCACCAAAAAATACACCTTTAATGAATTTTGATGTATTAGCCATTGTTTTCTCCCTTCATGCAATTCTTGAGTAAGCCATTTGACCGATGGCAAATTGTTCATTTAAGTATAATGTAAAGATAAATGTTTAGGAAATATCGTACCAGTAATTTTGATCTGATTTCCATCCTTTGCCTGATCGTCATCGTGTTTCTTGCAGCGTATTCTCTTGAGTCAACCCACTGGACGGAGAATTTGAATCTGGTGACAGCTCTGGCTTCAATCGGTGTAATACTTGGTGTGCTGTTTGGGATCACCACTTTCAATAAAAGACAACTTGTGATTCTGCTGGTAATGTATAGCTTGATGGTCTTGTTTTCTTTTTTAGTGAATGGCACTTCACAAAGTGAATTGTGGAATGAAAACTGGGTCGAATTCCAAACTCGCATGTTTGAAGCTTTAAACGACCTGCTGCAGGATTCACCCGTAGAGGATAATATTCTTTTTATTACGGGAATGGGCATGGTTTACTGGGTGATTGCCCTATGGGCAGGCATTGCTTTGATACGTATGGGAGATATGTGGTTACCGACGCTTTTATTATCAACCGCGGTGATCGCCACCCAATTTTTTCAGCCGGTTGTATATCGTAATGAACTGTTGAGCAGTGTATTCTTCTTTCTACTCGTTTTTCTTTTAGGACGCCAGCATTATCTTAAAACTCACCGGCAATGGAAAGATGAAAATGCCTACGAAGATCGGGATGCAGGAAGGGTTTTTTTAACCAGTGCGTCAATCATTTCTGCAGTGGTAGTAGTAATTGCCTGGAGTACACCCTTGATCATTGATCTGGCAAGCCCTGGCACAAAACAACATAAGGCTTTTGTGCAAACACTTGAAGATACTGGCGATTTGTTTTCTCATCTTTTTTCATCACTGACCAGCCAGCCAGTTAAAAAAGAAAGCACTTTCGGAGATGCTTTCGCACTGGGTTCATCTCAACCTTTGAACGAGGATGTGATCTTCACAGCCGTTGCACCTGATGTAGAAATTATAGAAGGTAACTATTATTGGTCGGCACGCAGTTATTCTAATTATGGAGATGGTATCTGGACTTCTCTTGAGACGGAAAAGCGCTCAATTGAGGAAAACACTCCTGTGCGACCAGAAAACAGCATGACGCAGACCGCAGGTACATTTATTGTGGTGGCAAATACCGATCTGAGTTATTTCTATACCAGTGGGAGAGTGATATCTATTGACCATCCGACACGGGCGGTGGAAATATTTGCGAATAGCGATGAATCCGAAGTGATTGCATGGAAACCATTGCTGCCGCTGGGAGAGAAAGATTCTTATCAATTCATGACTTATTTTCCCATGCTCACATATGAAGAATTGCTGAATGCTGGAAAAGATTATCCAACTCGTATTAAAAGAAACTACTTACAACTACCTGAAAATTTCTCATCCAGGATCACGAATCTATCTGAAGCGATTACCGACGATCTGGATTCGGACTTTGAAAAAGTTCTTGCAATTACTGACTATCTAAGAAACACATATCGTTATAATCTTGAAATAAGTGAAATCCCCTCTACACTGGATCCGATATTCTGGTTCCTGTTTGAGGAAAAAAGTGGATTCTGCAATTTTTATGCCTCAGCAGAGGTGCTGATGCTGCGATCGATCGGTATCCCAGCGCGATTGGGGGTGGGATATGCACAGGGAGTGGCAGTTGAAAGAGGGAAAGTGTTTGAAATCCGCAGTAAAGATAGCCACGCCTGGGCTGAAGTGTATTTTCCTAATACTGGCTGGGTGATCTTTGAACCTACATCAACACAACCGGCAGTAAATTTTCGCCATGAATATGATGTCATTACAGAAGTTGTGAATGATTCTTCTGGTAACCTTGATGAAGGAGGGAATAGAAATCTGCAGAACGATGCAGGAGCAGGCGATTTTTCCCGTTATGATGCAATTGAACAGCGTTTATCGTCGCAAGAAGATTTTCTGTATGATATTTCGGTAGGAGAATCATCGAATCAAAGGTACTTTATTCTGATACTCTGGGCAGGAATCATTAGCGTGATGAGCTTTCTCCTATTCGGTCGAATTCGCTATCATGGGAACTGGATTCCTATCCAGCGATTCACAGTAATTCAAATAGAAAAACGAGCAAGAGAAGTCCCCCGATGGTTGACTGAATGGTCTGCGCATCGTGAACGATCATATATTCAAAAAAATATCTTCCAGATTGATTGGAGCATACGATTATTTATGCGTCAAGATGCCCGACAAATGACGATCATGGAAAAAACAGTACTATTACAGCAATTTGTTCCCGCAGTTTCACAGGAAGTTCAGACCGTTCTGAATTCATTTCAGGATGAGGTTTATGGGGGCAAGACAATTGATCCATTGCAAGTGAAAGCCTGTCTACGAAAAATAAGGCGAGCGGCTGTTATTGCGTGGGTGAAGAGAATACCTAATTATCGAAAGAAGCAAGCGAACACTGCTTGAGCTGATCCTGCAGGATGTGAGCTCTCATTCTCAGTAGAGCAGGATGGTTCTCCAGGACGTAATCGATCCCACTTCCTTCCCGGCAGATCGATGCAGCTATGCTTGCTTGAAGTGCACATTGTTCAACAGAAAATTGGTGTTTTGTATAAATAGCAGCGAAAGCTCCACAAAAACAATCGAACTCACCAATTGGATCTACTACGACCACATCAAAATCAGGAATGCGATAGATCTGGGATGAATCCATTTGTAAAAGGAGGTAGCCGGTCTCCTGGTTTTTAATGACATAATTTGAAGCGCCAAATCTTTTTAAGACAGTAAGCATATCTGAATAATGATCATAACGGGATCGAAATAAAGTGCGGATTTCTTTTTCAGTTGTGAAAAAGAAGTCTATTCCCCGCAGCAGGGCAGGAATTCTCGGCAGCTGTGGAGGAGTCATGTATGTCGGAGATGAGCAGATCATGATCGTTTTCACTCCGCATGTACGTAAAAATGGAATACATGCGCTGTGCGATATGTAAGACATAGGAGTAAATAAAACGGTCTGAGCTTTCTGGTAATTTACTGGGAAATCTGAACTGAGTAAGTGAATATCATCGCCTTGCAGGCATGATGAATCGTATTTCGCGTGGGAATTGTGATGCAGTAAAAATTTTGGCAAATCATATCCGAGTTCAAAGAAATGGCGTTTTATATTGGTGGTTTCCCATTCATTGTGTGAAGTGATGCGGTAATATTGCTGAATATTGATGGGACGAGATGAAAGGGATACACCTTTCAAATCAAATCCTTTTTTCTGGAGATCATGTCCAAATAGATCTAGAAAGCCGTTATTAACTTTTGCAACGATCCCGACTGGTTTGTCATACAACAGATAACCGCTTGCAGAATACAAGGCATGTCCACCTGGACGGTCAAGGCTTAGACGATCATTGCAATTAATGATGGTCTCACGCTGAATCAATCCACAGACAATTGTGTCAATGTTATTGGGCATGGTGGCGGCAGTTGTATTGCTATTGTTATTCTATTATGTATTCAATAGATCCAACAATTTGCGAACGAACCCGACGGTGGTTATACCGATCTCCATCCCTTTCTGAGGAGAGATTTGCATAGCAGTCTCGTCATTTTCGGATGTTTTTACCAGAACGTGCGCAATTCCTGCACCAAGCAGTGCACCAACCAGTCCTCCGATGATATAGATGGTTGTATTTTTATTTTCACTCATCTTTCTGTTCTCCTCGGAAATAATTTAACCACGCAGATGGAATAAAAAAAATGTTGACGATTTTTTTACAGGAGTTAGTCGTTTTTTCTTTGATCTGTTGGGTTATTTGATGTAGCGATTGTAAACCTGTTTTCGCTTTTGTTCCCAATTGGCTGATGAAATAGATCGCCGCGATTGAGAGGATCATTGATATAAGCGTTATGCCAATGATGGGTGACAGCATATAGATCATCGAAATATCAGACCATTGAGAAAATGCTGTGGAGTCTCCATTGATGGAACGGATGAGCAGGAAGAATACATAACCGATCAGAATTATGGAAACGGTCAAGGGCAGCCAAATCTGATAGAACGATCTCTTTTTCATGGTCACATCTCTTCCAATTATAGTATGTCTTCCTTATATCAATCTCGTAAAGTATTGATCATTTGCAATAAATCTGGTTCCGGTACAACATCGCTTTCAGCGATCACGCGATCCCAGGTAAAAAGAATACCCGCTGTATATTTTTCATCCACCGCCAGACTATTGTTTATGATCGTCTGCACCTGTTCCCAATTCTCTGTTCTAATGTAGGCTTCAAAGAATGGAAGCCACTCGCTTGGGATTCTTGGTGCAGCACCTGACAGGTCGGCTTGTTCTTTAAGCGTGATGACGGTATCCCAGTCTGCAATCTGTCTGGCGAGGTCTGCTTTCTCAAAGTAATAACACCATCCGTGATCAATCTCCTCTCCAATTATATCTAGCGGAGGTTGCGATTGCACATCAGGTTCGGTGATGATGCGATCAAGATTGGAAAGAGGAATCTGGTCTGCTTCCAGCTGTGTGAGGTTGGGTATGATACCTGCATTCGCATATTTCTCATCAAGAACCTGTAAACAACCGGGTGGATCGTAGCGGATCACGACAGTATCGTTCGTATTGCCCTCAAAAGAAAAAGAGCGGTACCACTGATGTACTGGTAGATCTTTTTCGAGAGCGCTTAAGCGACCGACCTTCAGACGTACATCAGAAAAATAAAAAACATAAGAAAGAGTTTCATCGTCTGACTGTGGATCATAGGTCCAGTTGAGAGGTGCTGTTAATGAATTATCGCTGTAATACTTCAGCGGGAAATTTGTGGTCATCACGATGGTATTTTCTTCTAAATCAGGGATGCGCCATGTCAATTGCCAGAAAAAATCCTTGAAGATATCCCAGTCATGTTTATAATCCATGGCATTCAAGAAATGGAATCCAACTGTTAGAGTAATGAATAAGGTTGTAAATGCGATCCTTATCTTTGGGTAGCGGATGACCATAAAAAGTAGACTTGCGAACAGGATCGCCACACCGAACATATATGCCAGGGTGAGACGATCCCAGGCGAATTCAATACGGACGGTCAATTTCGTGACCCAGAATATTGCACCTGCCAGAATGAGCGCGAGGATACTGATCAATAGAGGTTCGAGATAGGTTTTCACAGATTCTTGAACACCATCTTGCTTTGAATGAGACTCGATCAGATGTAGTACAAAAGCCGAGAAAATGGCAGTAATCCCCATGATCCCCCAGTATCCATACGTAGTGAAGTAGCCGACTTCAGATATTTTTGGGAAATTGAAGAGACCTTTCACTGCTCCATAGGTCACCGTGAGCACATCTTTTAAAGCTTGAGAAACCAAACTCAGAAAACCAGTAGAAAAATCCTGGTTGAGCTCATTGAGCATCTTTGGTTCATACGTTGGGAATGAGAAAAAGAAAACGCGCCAAATATAAAAGATGATAAGGATGACCAGGTAAGGACTCCATTTGCGCATTACCTGTTTGAAACGATCTTTTCGATCACTATTCTCATCTCTCAAGATGATCCAGAGCAGGAAGGGGCGAATGAACTCCAGGGATGCAAAATATTCCAATGAAAAGATACTTAATTGAGCAATGAGTGCCAGGATGGTGAGCCACACATATTTCTTTTTATCACGAATGGATGCTAGCATGGCACCAATGGAAAAAAGGAACAGTGCCAGGTGACTAAAATGATGCACATACGGCAATGCGATGGGCTGCTGTAGAAAACCGGGATATAAAATAAAAAGAATGGCGGCATACATGTTGAAAGTTTGTTTCTTTGACCAGAGCTGATTCAGTATCCACCACAATGCCCATCCTGATAGCCAGCGAAATAAAAGTGCGAAAATATGATAAAAGATGGCTTTTGTGCCAAACAGGTTTGTGAGAATCATAAAAATAAATGCAGAATATGGGCGATCTGAAGCTACAAATGCAGGATACCCTGCCGGACCAAAGACATGGTACTGCCAGAGATAGGGCCAGCCATCCCAGTAGAAACCCAGGAAGGGAATGAGGGGAGCAAATGCCAGAATAGTGAATAATAAGAGAATAACAGGAACAGAGAATTTCTTTTGCTGGATTGACAATATTATTTTTTGAATGAATGTATTTGTCATGTGCTAATTGTACTTTGTGTTGCTATGTTCGAAGAGCCAACATCTTCGCACGGAGGGGAAATTTTCGCTTATCGCGAAAATATTGTATAATACTAATTACTTTTTAGAACATTTTCAGGACAGGTTTGTCCTATCATTCAGGATTAAGGCTGTAATAAGAAATGGAACTACTCCCAAGGGAGTATCTGGAAAATTGGTACAACTGAGGTTATTAAGTCTGGAAGTGGAACGTTTTATCTATATTAAGTATTAAGATTTAATAATCTTACTTCCGCAGGAAGTATTGTAGCAGCAAACAGACAGCCTTGACTTGAATTGTGAAGGCTGTTTTATTATGCAAAGAGTGATAACGGGCATTGAACAACAGAAGAAAAATTCTAATCGGGTTAATATTTATCTCGATGAAGAATTTGCTTTTGGACTGCATAAATATATTGCCATTGGATTGAAAGTGGGGGATGTGATTGATGATACTCGAATTCTTCAACTTCAAACAGAAGATTCCATAGAAGAGACTTACCAGCGAGGTTTGAGATTATTGAACTTTCGCGCACGAAGTGAACATGAAATGCGGTCAAGGTTGTTAAAGTATGGTTATGATGAAGGAGTGATTGAACAGGCAATAGTACGATTAACTGAAAAAGGATATTTAAACGATCAACAATTTGCTGAAGATTGGGTGGAAAATCGAACAACCTTTCGTCCACGAGGCAGAACATTATTGCGGTTAGAGCTGCAGCAGAAAAAACTTGATAAAGATCAGATCGAATCAGCCATAAATGACCTGCCGGATGAGGCTGAAATGGCACGCAAGGCAGCAGGGAAATACTGTACGAAATTAAAGGGATTAGACGAGCAAACCTTCAAAAAAAGGTTGTATGGATTTCTAACTCGTCGTGGTTTTCATTATGAAGATTTTAAAATGATCATGGAAGAAATGTGGGAGGAGTCAAATCCGTCAAATTTATTAGAAAAAGAGGTAAAGAATGATGAATGGTAATCCAAATCTACGCTTAATCATTGAATTGGTCAGCGCAGTAATTGTGGCTGTTGTGATTGGATTTCTCATAGCAAAAGCCAAAACAAAACAGATTCTGCAAAAAAGCGAGCAAGTGATCCAGGATAGTCGTGAAACAGCCAGAGATATTGAACTGCGGGCTCGTGATGCTGCCTTGAAGATCAAACAGGATGCTGAAGCAGAGATCAGCCGCAGGCGATCCGAATTGTCTCGTGAAGAAGACCGCATTCAAAGCCGGCGTGCAAGCCTTGACCAGCGCTATGAACGGATCGAGCAGCGCGAGAACAACCTTAATAAACGCCAGAGTGCTATTGATAAAAAGATGAATGAAGTCGAATCAATTTTTCAGCAGGAAATGGAAAAATTACAGCAGATCTCGCATGTAAGCACTGAGCAGGCAAAAGAATTACTGCTGCAAGAAGTGGAAAAAGAAGCCAGAGGGGATATGGCACGCATCTATCGCCAGATTGAAGCTGAAGCGCGCACTGAAGGAGATAAACGCGCTCGCGAGATCATTACAGAAGCGGTACAGCGTGTTGCATCTGACCAGGTTGCACAGATCACCTCTTCCACGGTCTCCTTGCCTAATGAAGAGATGAAGGGAAGGATCGTGGGGCGCAATGGACGTAACATTCGAGCCTTCGAGCAAGCAGCTGGTGTGGATATTATTGTTGATGATACCCCTGAAGCGGTCACAATCTCATGTTTTGATCCCACACGTCGTGAAATTGCACGCCGTTCACTGCAGCGCCTGATCGATGATGGGCGCATCCACCCTGCACACATTGAAAAGATCCTGGCGGAAGAGAAGAAAGAAGTCGAAAAGATCATCGAAGAGGCTGGTGAGGAAGCCGCCTTTGATGCCGGAGTTGCAGGTATTCCCCCGCAGGTGCTTACTATGCTGGGACGTTTGAAATTCCGTACCTCATTCGGTCAAAACCAGCTCTCGCATGCTGTGGAGACCGCACGTATTTCAGCTCTTATTGCCTCCGAAATTGGGGGTGATGTTGAGGTGGCAAAAGCAGCCGGTTTGTTGCATGATATCGGAAAAGCGATGGATCACAATACAGAAGGCACACATGCCCTGATCGGCGCTGAATTCTGTAAACGTAACAGAGTCAACGATGCGGTTGTGAACGCAATCGCCAGCCACCACCATGAAGAAGACCAGCAGACCTTGGAAGCAGTTATTGTAGAGGCGGCTGATGCAATTTCAGGCGCTCGCCCTGGTGCTCGCAGAGAAAACCTGGAGCAATATATCAAGCGCTTGAAAACACTTGAAGAGATGGCTAATTCCTATGAGGGTGTCAGTCAGGCATTTGCCATTCAGGCAGGTCGTGAAGTACGCATCATTGTAGAACCGGAAAAGATCGACGATCTGCAAGCTGCCCGCCTGGCACGCGATATCGCCAAGAATATTGAAGAAACCATGCAATATCCAGGTCAGATCCGTGTAACGGTCATCCGTGAAATGAGAGCGGTCGATTTCGCAAAATAAATGATTCTACGATATAGAGAAAAACAGGCACTTTCAAAGTGCCTGTTTTTTTTGTTTTTCATAAAATTTTCTCTACTTATTAAGCCAGAAAAGGATTGTTATGCCGTTCTTCAGCAACACTTGTAGTTGGTCCGTGCCCACACAAAAGCGCCGTTGCATCAGGAAGGGTAAGGATCTGTTCACGGATGCTCTTAAGTAACGCTGTGCTGTCGCAATATGTCATATCGGTACGACCGACACTATGATAGAAGATCAGGTCGCCGCAAAATGCTGTTTTTTGGGTCTGACAGTAAAGGATCACATGTCCGGGAGTATGCCCCGGAGTATGGCGCACCTCAATGGTGGCATCACCAAATGGAATATGCTGCCCATGAAAAAATGACGCGCTCGGCTGTGCTTTGGGGTCAAAATCAAATCCAAAATCCCCGGCGCCGCCTCCAGAATTCCACAAAGGGAGATCATCGGGATGAAGAAAGATCGGAATATGATTCCCAAATGTGTTTAGCAGCGGGTAAACACCGGCAATATGGTCAAAGTGAGCGTGCGTGATCCAGATAGAAGCGAGTTCTAATTTCTGTGCATGCAAGCTGTCGATCACTGTGTCGATTCCTGCTGCTGGATCAATGACGACCGCTTTCTGAGAATCCAGATCGGTGAGGATATAGGTATTGTTTTCGATCTGCCCGATGGTGAACGTTTGAATGGTATTGGTGGTCTGCATTGGTTGCTGTCGTTTTGTCAGGTGAGCGCCTGCTTCACAAAATCATCGATCGCTTTGAATGCGGTTTCACGCTCGATATCTTCAGTGACCACATGCCCGCTGTTTTCAAGGATCATTTGGGATTTTTGTTTCGAGGGAATATTCGAAAAATATTTTTCCATGTTAGTGAAAGGTACGCCCTGATCTGCTTTGGAGTGGATCAACAAAACAGGAATGGTAATCTCTGGAGCGTGCATGCGCGTTTCCTTCAAGAGGGCATCCAGCTCAATGATAGCGCGGGTCGGATAGGAGGTGTAATCGGCATGGTGAGTTTCATTCTCCTTATCCTTCATATCACTGTGTCCCTTGGAGGCATAGGGTACGACTACACTGAGTGGACGTAAGAAAGGAAGACGCCAATCATCCAACTGGTACGGCGCGGAAATCGCTACTGCAGCATCCAGGGGATAGATTGCGGCTGCCAGTATAGACAATACACCTCCCATGGAGAGCCCGATGGTGACAACCTGTGAACAGCACGTTCGCAGCAGGTTTATACCATCTTCCACGGATGCCAGCCAATCCTGCCATCTGGCGCGTTTCATATCCTCAATTTTGGTAGCATGACCTGCCAGACGCATGCCCAGGACGGTGTGCCCCTGTGCAGCCAGATGATCCCCCAGCAACCGCATTTCTTTCGGTGTTCCGGTGAATCCATGTATAAGCAAAAAACCGAGATCATCACCCTTAAATAAAAATGGTTCAGCAGTAGGCATGGTAAAAGGCTTCATAGTCGTTTCTCCTATTCGATGATGGTTAGTTCTCTGGGAAGAGATGTCAGTGTTTCAGCGCCAACAGTTGTGATGAGGATGTTGTCTTCAATACGAACACCACCCTTACCGGTGAGATAAACGCCGGGTTCAATAGTAAAAGTGTTGCCAACTTCCAGCTCGTGGGTATAATCGGATGCGATATAGGGGGCTTCATGTGCTTCCATCCCAATTCCATGACCGGTGCGATGGGTGAAGTATTCTCCCAAGCCTGCCTCGCTGATCACTGTACGAGCAGCTTCATCAACAAGATTGCAGGAAATCCCTGCTTTTGCAATCTGTCGAGCTTTTTCGTTCGCTTGCTTCACCATGTACGCCATATTGGAGAATTGTTCCTGCGGCTGCCCGATCGACAGCGTTCGGGTGATATCAGAAATATAATGATCAAAACGTGCGCCCCAATCAATGACAACCAGATCTCCTTCCACAAGCTTTCGATCCGATGGAAGGGCATGCGGGTTGGCTGAGTTCGGTCCAGCCGCTACAATTGGACTGAAAGGAAGTTCCGCATCGGAGCCCAGGCGCAGCAAATTGATGACCAGCTCGCCTGCGATCTCTTTTTCAGTTCGTTCAGGTTTGATAAAAGGAAGTGTTTCTCTGAAAGCCTCTTCAGCAATGTGAATGGCTTTGCGGATGCATTCCACTTCACTGCTATCTTTTCTGGTTCGCAGCGATTGAAAAAGGACATCCGAAGCTGTGAAATGCAATCCTGCCTGCGCCTGACGCAGGAGATCCATTTCCAGATAACGCATCTGGGTAGAGTTCACTCCTATCTTGCGGATATCAGCGGGGAGACTTTTCAGTGCACGGGTAAAAACAGGCACCCAGCTTTCACGGTCTTCACTGTAGGGAAAGGGTTCAAGCGGCACACGACAGGAATTTACCTTGGTGGTTTCAAAATCAGGATAAATAAATGCTGGTTTACCAACAGCCGGAATCAGCAGGATAGCCGGGCGTTCTGATACGTGAAACTCCAGCCCGCTGAAGTAGCTGAGGTCCGCTCCGGCGGGTACGGCTATCAAGGGTAGTCCCTTTTCGGTCATTTTTGTTTGTATTAATTCGATCCTATCTGTCATCATTCTTTCCTTATCTCAAATTTTTTCGCATATTCTTTGCGGCTGCAACCATATTTTCGAGAGCGGGGATAGTCTCTTGCCAGCCACGTGTTTTTAAACCACAATCGGGATTGATCCAGACCTGGTTGGCAGGCAGCACCGCCAGTGCTTTCATGATCAGATCTTCCAGTTCTTGTATGGATGGAATGCGTGGTGAGTGAATATCATAAACACCCGGTCCGATCTCGTTAGGATAATGGAAATCGGAGAAGGCTTTCAATAGTTCCATATCTGAACGAGCCGCCTCGATGGAAATGACATCCGCATCCAGTGCTGCGATGGAAGAAATGATCTCGTTGAATTCGGAATAACACATGTGGGTGTGTATCTGGGTTTCGTCACGGCAGCCACCAGAGGTGATATGGAAAGAATTGACTGCCCAATCAAGATATGCCTGCCATTCTTTTTTCTTCAATGGCAATCCTTCGCGCAGTGCCGGCTCATCAATCTGGATGATCTTAATTCCGGCTTGCTCAAGATCATGTACCTCTGCCCGGATGGCATGTGCGATCTGGAAGCAGGTTTGGGAGCGAGGTTGGTCATCTCGTACGAAGGACCACTGCAGAATGGTAACCGGACCGGTAAGCATACCTTTTACAGGTTTCGACGTGAGTGATTGGGCATAGCTGGACCAATCTACCGTCATAGGCTGGGGGCGTTCAACATCTCCAAAAATGATGGGTGGACGTACATAACGGGAGCCAAAGCTTTGCACCCAGCCGTGTTTGGTGAAGATAAATCCATCCATTTGTTCAGCGAAATACTGCACCATATCGTTGCGTTCAAATTCACCATGCACCAGCACATCCAATCCGATCTGTTCCTGCAGCTTGATCACTTCCTCGATTTTCTGTTTGAGGAAAGTATTATATTCCTGCTGGTTTATTTCTCCCTTCATGAATTGAGAGCGTGCTTTACGCACATCGCTGGTTTGCGGGAAGGATCCAATGGTGGTGGTGGGAAGCGCAGGTAGATTCAATATCTGTTGTTGTTTCCTCCTGCGGATGGCGTATGGATGGATACGCCCAGTTGAGAGAGATTGAGGAGGTTCAGTAGACCGCTGTGCGCGTTTTCCCTGGATGTAGTGTTCACGTTCCTGTAAGATAGCACTTGTTTTTGTAAATAAGGCTGATTTTTGTTGTGTGTTAGCAGCGGAGGTGAGGGCGGTGATCTCATCCAATTTTTGGATCGCAAAAGCCAGCCAGTTTCTTAAGGGTAGAGCGATCTCATCTTCCAGATTGAGATCCACAGGAACATGCATTAATGAGCATGAAGGAGCGATCTGTACATTTGCAGAAAGAGAGGCTGGAAGGTTTTGGATATGCGCGAGGATGTGTTCAAGGTCAGCTCGCCAGATATTATGACCGTCAATCACTC
Organism: Anaerolineaceae bacterium; assembly: GCA_963556045.3. Taxonomy (GTDB): domain Bacteria; phylum Chloroflexota; class Anaerolineae; order Anaerolineales; family Anaerolineaceae; genus UBA4781. The sequence continues at coordinate 57,973 of CAUVYA020000002.1, forward strand.
CCAGAGACAGAGTTTTAGAATGGGCGGGATGGTTTTGCAGCAATTGCCATTGTTGTTCGCCTTCCACCATGTCAAGGTGGATACCCTCCACTGGAAGAGAAAAGGCAAGATCGAAATTTTCTCCCAGACTGTCAAAGAAGGATGTCAACATGATATGGGGTCTATGGATTTCTGCACACAGGGTTTGATATGCAGAATAGTAGGCAGTATGGATATCAGGTGTAAGGTCTTTTACCAGCATGGGTTCATCGATTTGCACCCATTCTGCGCCTTCCTCATAGAGAGCAGTAAGGATTGTTTGATAGACCGGCAGTAAATCATCCAGTCTGGAAAGTGGTTGAAAACCGACTGTATGTGTTTTACTGAGAAGTAAAAAAGTGAGAGGACCAAGTAAAACCGGACGCGTTTCATATCCGGCAGATCTGGCTTCGCGATATTCATCCAGTACTTTCGAATAGAAGAAAGAGAATTGAGTGGTGGGTTCGATCTCGGGCACAATATGATGATAATTGGTATTGAACCATTTGGTCATTTCCATAGCTGGAATATCGAATTGTTGATCTTGTTTACCCCGTGCCATCGCAAAATACAGTGAATAATCGAATTGCCCTGCGATTGGCTGGTAACGAGCTGGAATTGCCCCCAGCATGCAGATGGTATCAAGTACCTGATCATACAAAGAAAAACCGTTAGAAGGGATGATATCAATGCCATGTTCAGCCTGTGCCGTCCAGATCTGCATACGGATGGCTTTCGCAGCTTTAATCAAAGCCTGTTCCGAAATATTTCCACCCCAAAATTTTTCCAGAGCAATTTTCGTCTCACGATGAAAACCTGTACGTGGAAAACCAAGATTGGCTGATTCGAACATTATTCCTCCCGGGTGATTAGGAATCTACTTTTTCTACAAAGATCAATTTCGCTGTCTTAAACCCCAGAGTGACGGTGGATTGATCGATCAGCAGAGTGAAGGTTTCATTGAAGTCTAATTTCTCTTTAATAAAACCGGATTGTTCCGGTAAAACATGATGCTGTTGAAGAAACCCCATCAATTCATGGTCCTCTTCGCCAAATTCATGAATGCGGCGGATAATGAAATGATCTCCCTGTTCCATACTGAGCAGGGGATGCCAATTCTGCGTTATGGTTTCGTATCCGGGGAATGGATTTCCATGCGGGCACAGTTTTGGATCATCTAATCTCTCCTTCATCTTTTCAGCCACATCCGATGAGATGGAATGTTCCATCTTATGTGCCTCCTCATGGATCTGTGACCACGGAACGTTCAGGATGCGGGAAAGCATCCACTCGGAAAGCATGTGTTTGCGAATGATATCGATGGCGGCTTTAGATCCTTTTTGTGTAAGATGGATCTCTTTTTTCTCATCCATTGTGATCCATTTATCACGGATCATACGTTTCAATGTGACGGTAACTGTCGGGGCTGATACTTCCAGTAATTCTGAAAGTTTCGCTCCAATAATATTTTCTCCATCACGATCGAGCGTGTAGATCACGCCCAGATAATCTTCAACGGTTGGGGTTGGATTTTGCTCGTTCATTTGAACCTCATTTAGCATTAGCTAATTAAACGTTCACAGTCTATGTATCGATTATAGCGCAAGAGCTGTCTATCTCCGTAAATAAAAATCCTTTAATACTTTGTATATATTTAATTAATATGAATGCGGCAGCTTGAAGATTTTGTGTTGATACATCATATCCATTAAAATACGAGGTATATTTATATGCAATAAGAATTGCTCAAAGTGGAGGTTGTTTGTGATCGAATTGAAATCGAAACGGGAGATTGAAGCATTACGCACCGCCGCGCAGATCACGGCGCAGACACATGCACGATTGGCAGAAGAGATCCATGTCGGTGTTAAATTAAAGGATCTTGACGCGATCGCAGAAGAATTCATCCTTTCACATGGAGCTGTAACACTATATAAAGGGATACGGCAGGTCCCTAACCAACGACCTTTTCCAGGAGTGATCTGTGCATCGGTTAACCATGAGATATGTCATGGTCTCCCAGATGAGCGCATTCTCAAAGATGGTGATATCGTTGGCATTGATATCGGTTTACGTTACAAGAGCTGGTGTGGGGATGTGTGTGTGACACACATGGTTGGACGGTTAAAACCCGAAACAAGAGAATTGGTGGATGTAACTTCAGAAAGTTTGCAGCGCGGGATAGCTGCCTGCGTGCCCGGGAACCGGCTGGGAGCGATCGGGGCTGCCATTCAAAGCTATGCTGAAGCGAAAGGATATTCAGTTGTGCGGGAATACGGCGGGCATGGAATCGGAAGGGAACTGTGGGAGGAACCCTTTGTACCTCATATTGGTCCGGCAGATAGAGGACCCATCCTGAAGGTGGGGATGGTGTTGAACATCGAACCTATGCTCAATATGGGCAAACCCTACACAAAATTATTGAAAGATGAATGGACTGTTGTAACAGCCGATGGATCACTTTCCGCTCAATTCGAACACACGGTTGCCATCACCGAAAACGGACCAGAAGTGTTATCTATCTTATCGTAGAAGAAATCATTAGAAGATCAAGGAGGAAGACATCATGAAAAAAAACACCCGTTATGCCCTGTTCGCAACCTTATATCTGGCGCAGGGTGCAATTATGAGTTATTTCACATCTCTTAATGCGCTGTATTTGCAAACGTATGGATTGGGAATGGATAAGGTGGGCTTGATCGGAACGATAGCCATGATCCCGTTTGTATTGAAAATATTTTTCGGTTTATTGAGCGATAAAGTGAATTTTTTCCATTTTGGTCACCGAAAGCCCTATATTCTGATCGGATTGCTGATTCAAATTGTGTGTTTACTGATAGTACCTTTCATCAACCCTGCACAGAACTTTGGATTGTTTGCTCTGACCGCTTTCGTTCTCATGGCAGGTATGGCGTTGTATGACACCTGCACCGATGGTCTGGCGCTCGATACGACCGAACCAGAGGATGTAGGGAAGATACAGGGCATTATGGTGGCAGGACGTGCGCTGGGTATGGTGTTGATCTCAGCCATTCTGGGGTTGCTGGTAGATAAATTTTCCTGGTCAGCCGGATTCCTTTCGCTGGCAGTATTAACAGCTATCCCTGTTCCAATGGTATTAGGAATAAAAGAAGCCGAAAAACCGGTAGAAAAACAATTCAACTGGTCTGCATTCAAGGAATTCAAGAAATTCTCGATCATCGCTCTGGGTTTACTGGGCGCCTTGTATTCTCTGGTCATTAACGGTACCAGCCAGCTGGTGAATCCTTTCCTGGAATCAAAATTTGCCATCAGTTATACCCAGGCTGGAATGGTAGCATCTCTACTTGGAATTGGGATCGTGGTGGGCAGCCTTGGCGGGGGCAGGCTGGTTGATAAGCTGGGGCAGAAACGAGCGGTTCAGCTCTCTTTAGGTGTGACACTGGCAGCAGTGGGGGTGTTAACCCTGATCTCGACGCCAACGATCGCCTGGGTGCTGGTGTTCATCTTCGGGATCGCATTTGGATTGTATGAGACGGTCTATTTTGCCATTGCCATGCGTGAAACAAACGAGCGTATTGCCGCAACCATGTTTTCGATATTGATGGCGGTTGCGAACATCGGCACCGGAATTGGGCTTGGATTGAGCGGTGCCATGGCAGAAGGTTTTGGCTACCCAATTACATTCATCGTTTTAGCCTTACTCAATTTGCTGGCTCTTCCTCTTTTACCAGCCATTTTCAGAAAGAGTAATTCGAACATAGTGAAATAGTGTGTTTGTTAAAATGATTAAAGGTTTAAAAAACGAACAATTTATTGATAACAAAGGATGATGGGATTATGGGAGCGAATATTGTTATTGGAGGATTTTGGGGAGATGAAGGGAAGGGAATAATCAGCGCCTGGGAGGCATTTCGAACCGGGTCGGTAGGTGTGTTTCGAGGTTGTGGTGGTTCAAATCCCGAACATGGAATGTTTATTGATGATCATTATGTGAAAGTGAATCAACTACCACTTGGATTCATTCTACAGGAATGCATGATTGGTCTTGGACCTGGTACTGCAGTTGACCCCATGAAATTTTTAGAGGAAGTAAAGCATTTTCGCCTTCCACCGGAAAAAGTACGGATAGATCGACGATGCCCGATCATTACCTCAGCTAATATCGTAGATGAAAAAGCCAACTCAAACATGAAAGCCATCGGCAGTACATTTAGTGGAACAGGGATTGCTATGGCTCATGCGGCGTTGCGAATTGCTCCTATTGCAGAGGATATTGAGGAACTGAAACCTTATCTAGATGATGTGCCTGCTATAGCGAACGATCTGGCAAAAATCGGAACCATTAATTTGGAAGGCACACAGGGGACATTTCTTTCCAGATATTATGGAGAGTACCCGAATGTCACTTCAGTGGATGTCACTGCTCCATCGGTGGTGGCAGGAACAGGTTTGAGTTTTCGTGAAGTTCAAGATGTAATTGTGGCAGTAAAAGCATTACCCACTCGTGAGGGAAGTGGTCCAATGGGTGAGGTGGAAGAATTCACACCCGAAGAGATGGAGAAATTAGGTATTACGGAATATAGCTCCATTGTCGATCTAAAGACCGGTGAACATCAGATACGCAGGAAAGCAAAGAGTATTGACTATAATCTTCTCAAACGTATCATCATGGTAAATGGTGCGAACAAACTGGCACTAACTTTTGCTGAACAGTATGATCCTGATGTGCAGGGTGTCACAAAATGGTCTTGTTTAACGAAAAAAGTGCGAGAACTGATTGATAAAATTGAAACTATGACCAACATGGAAGTCTCACTGGTCAATACAGGAAAGCAATTCTATTGTATTGCCAGCAAGGCGGAGGATTTACCGGACGTTAGCGATGCGATAATGCAGCGATTACGTACCTATATTGAATAATCAGTAAAAGGATCTCTTATTTAATTCATCCGTAAGAGATCTTTTTAATAGATATTTTTCTACTTCTTTTCCAATTGGGTATCAACCCATCCTTGACCTTGCGGTGTGAGCACGCGGATATCTTTGCAATCGCGTCCGAAATTTCTGTAATCTAATCCAAAACCGACAATGAATTGATCAGGTATAAATAATCCGACATATCTTATTTCAGGATATGTATTAAACCCATCTAAACCTTTTTTTCGCCATTCTGAGTTCTCAGGTTTTTCTTTGAATAATAAAGTACAGATATCCTGCTGGCGGACTGCTTGAGAGACTAAATAATTATAGATGGCAATAATTGTGGTTGATGAATCGATCACATCTTCCACAATAATAACCAATCTATCATGTAGTGATGGACCTGAATAGGAGGTGATCTCAACTTCCCCGCTGCTGTGAGAGCCTTTGTAGCTTTTAGCAGAGAGTTCTGCAGAATCATAGGTAAAGTGTAGCAGATCCAATTCTTTTTTTAGGTCGGTAAAGAAAGGCACTGCACCTTCCCGTAAACATAAAAGTACTGGTACATTATTAATATAATCTCGGCTGTAGTAAATATTTTTTGCAACTCTATTTACGATTAAACCAATTTTATTGCGGTCAACTATGATCTCTCCAAGCATGTTTTCAGGAATCAAATTCATGATATCTCTCAGCTCTCGGTTTGCTTGTATCATACTTGATATCCATAAACCTGTTCTTAATAAACCCATCCTTGAGGGGATCGGTCTTTAAGGAAAATTTCGTGAAAGCTGAAAATGTATGGTCTTGCTTTTCTATTCAATATTAAAGTAGTTATAAACTGCCGTAGAAATATTGGCGGTCAACAAATTGGCTGAATCAAAAATAAGCTGAACCGGGTGGTACATCGCCACACAGATGACATAGTCGCCACCCGGGCTGTATACCAGCCCCACATCAAGGATAGCATGCATCAGTCCATCTGCTTCCGTGATCCAGCCATGTTTGTGCCCAAAGCGAGTGCCGTCCGGCAGACCGGCTTGCAAGAGCACGGCTATCTTGTTGCGGGTCAGATAGGTGATCATGGTCTGGCATTCATTCTGACTGACCACGTTCGGCAGAAGGGCACCGAAGGTGCCGCCTCCATTTTTTGCACACTGATATATATCTTCAAGCAGCATACCCATATCAGCAGTTGTGGTCTGGTTGTATGGATCAGGGTCGGTGGTGTAATCTGTGCGTGAGTTAGCAGGCGTGATAAAACGTTCCAGCAGTGGCGCGCCAAGATAAAAATGACCGGCTAAAAAAGTGTTTTCAAGACCGATATCTTGCATCATATCGGTTACGAACAATGGTCCGAGAGTAGGGCTGAGATAGGTTTCCATCAACTCATCGGCTGGATCGTTCTTGGATTGTTCGATCATTAATTCCATCAATTCGGCTGCCGCCTGGGGGGTGGGTTCAGAAAGTTCTTTGAACACCGACACCATGATAGGGATCTTGATGGTGCTGGCAGCAGTGAAAGAAATGCCGGGGGTGTAATCTATTCCGTTCTCATACGCGAAATTGATCTCTTTGCGAGATTCCAGGTCAAGAATATAGATTTCGGTCAACCCATCATAGCCGGATTCATCGATCAACTGTTTCAGCAGTACTTCCAGATTCTCAATGGTTGGTTTGGGTGGATCCACTTCTGTGATCACGAGATTCACCATGCGCATGGATGGTGATTGCAGAGCCTGTTCCACATATGGCAGCGATGCTTCCACATCCAAAACTTCGCCTGGACTTCCTATTTGAAAATTAGTGCTGCCTGCGATGGGTTGTGATTGTTCGGGTGCATTATCATATCTGGCAGCGATCTCATCATAGAGAAACATCTTGAGCTGTTTTTCATCAATAGTGTAGCTGATGGGAGTCTGCTGCGGATCCGCGCTGCGGTTCCACAGGTAATTCCAGAAGGAAAGCCAGAAGGAAGCATTCACACGCTGCTGATCAGCGGAGGCGATCATGCTGTCAATATCCAGTTGAAAACCAAGAGAAGCTGGTTTGACTGTAAATACTTCTTCTCCATAGTACACCTCAACAGGGTAGTTATATGCTTGAATTACCCTGTCGGCAGCCTGCTGCTGGTCAAGTCCACCAACGGGGATACCGGCGATGACCGTTCCGGCGGGAAAACCTGCTCGCAAACGGCTGAAGCGAACTAATTCCATGACCAGAATGACGGCTGAAATAATTAATAATGCGATCGCGATCCAGCGCAACAGAGAAATTCTCTGTAATTTCATATATATCTCCTACTTCTAGAAATTCCATTTTACCAGAATGGCATTGAATTATGAAATATTGGATATACTTAAATCGTATGCAGGTAAGTAAAGAGAAGATCTTCAATCATGTGAAAAACAGTGCGTTTTTCAAAAATGTCCCTGATAATTTCATCCAGTGGATGATAGATCGGTCGCAGGTGCTGCAATTTGAACAGGACCAGTTGATCTATGAACAAGGTGCAGCTGCTGAGAAAATGTACCTGCTCGTCAGTGGTGAAACTACACTCTATATAGAAGATGAGGATCAGGAATACCTCATCAACGGGTGCCAGCCAGGGGACGCATTTGGAGTGGAAGTGTTGGCAAGCCAGGCATTACGATTGACGTATTCCAGGGCGATGAAGAATTCCATTCTATTAGCGATCCCGCAAAAAATATTATTGCGCATAGCAGAAGAGTATTCTTCCTTCCGGATTCAGGTTGAACTGGCTTTACAGAGCTTGAATTTTCTATTAAAAAAACCAATGGACTGGCTGCAGGATAATGAGGTGGTTCACTACATCAATCGCGAACATCCATTGGTCCTGGCTTTTCGTGTGGTAAAACCACTGCTGGTTGCTTTAGCTCTGTTGATACTCACATTTGTTTTTACGAATGCAGAAGTATTGACAGCCAATACGGCGCTGTGGACGGGCAGCCTTATCGGTGTTTTTTGTCTGGGTTGGGGAATATGGAATGCCTTTGATTGGATGAACGATTTCTATGTTGTGACCAACCAGCGAGTGGTCTTTCTTGAGAAGATCGCGCTGGTCTATGATAGCCGTAAAGAAACGCCTCTCAATGCTATCCTCTCGATCGCGAAACACACGACCTTTTCCGGAAGGATGTATCATTTTGGAGATGTGGTGATGCGCACCTTCACCGGATTGATCAAATTCAAGAACGTGGCAAACGTGGAAGACGTCATTACGATCGTGGAAGCGCAATGGTTGAATTTGAAGCATACAGCAATACAAGAAAATGATGATCCAGAAGATGTTCTTCGTAAACAGCTTCTCAACGAAAGTATGCCTGATAATGGATCTCAACAAAAAAATATGAATTCGATAAAAGAGGAAACTATCTCACAGGAATATCATGCAGATTTGTTCTCCCGTCTACTGCGTTTGCGATTGGTGGAGGGTGACACGATCATCTACCGAACGCACTGGTTCGTTTTCATCCGGAAAACCATCCTGCCGTTTCTTGGATTGCTGCTGAGTACTGTGTTCACTTTGGCGCCTCAACAGGGCTGGTTCGGATTGGTCGCGGAAGGCACCGGAACGTATCGGGCAATCGTTGCTGGAATCGGTATTGTGATGGCAATCTGGTGGTTGTACAGTACAGCAGATTGGCGCAATGATTATTTCATGATCACGCCGGAACAGGTTGTGGATGTATATCGCAAACCGGTTGGGATGGAGGAACGCCGCGCTGCTCCTATTCGCAATATCCAGACTATCGAATACAAACGGCAGAACGTGTTTGGATTACTTTTTAACTTTGGTACCGTTTTCATCCGTATTGGTGATGTGGAATTCACGTTTGATTATGTTCCCAATCCCTCGTATGTTCAGCAGGAGATATTCAGCCGTTTTCAATCTCTGAAAGACAGAGAACAAAAAGAGAATGCCTCTTTGAATAATGAACGTCTGGCAAATTGGATGGAAGCCTATCACAGGGTTTATCGTGACAACGAACAATCTGATGGTGAAGAAGAAGAAACGCGAAACTGAGCGTGTTATAATCCCAATAATATTTATTATAAAATTGATAATATTTGAAGGTTATGTTGATGAAGAATCTTGAAGTGATTAAATTACCGCATTCAACACTGCGCATGAAAGCCCATGAAATCCGTGATTTCGGAGCTGATTTGCAGGAGCTGGTTGAAGATATGATCGTAACCATGCGTGAACAGGATGGGGTGGGGCTGGCAGCCCCGCAGGTAAACCAATCCATGCGCTTGATCGTGGTGGAATACCCCGAAGATGACAGCAGCGAAGATGCTGCGGCAAAATTATTTGTGATGATAAATCCTGTGATCGTCAAATGGTCGGATGAGACCGTAATTGGCATAGAAGGTTGTCTTTCTGTTCCTGATGTTGTGGGGGAGGTTGAACGGGCAGTGCAGGTGGAAGTGCGCGGCTTGAATCGTTATGGTAAAAAAATGAAGGTGCGCGCAAATGGATGGCTGGCACGTGTGTTTCAACATGAGATCGACCACCTGGATGGGGTGCTTTTTGTGGATCGAGCTACCCAGGTGTGGAAGCCCAGCGATCAAGAAATACAGCAAATGGAACAGGTATAGCTTAAACTTAAATCCATGTTTCTCAAACACCTTTCCCTGACCAATTTTCGCACTTTCAAACGTCTGGAAGTGGACATCCCCCCTAATGTAACGATCATGGTGGGCAACAATGCGCAGGGCAAGACCAGCTTTTTAGAAGCAGTGTATTTTTTCTCCACACTCACCTCAGTTCAGGCGGGGCGCGATAGAGAGCTAATTAATTTTTTTGCTCTTGAAGAAGAATTACCTGTTGCACGGCTGGTGATGGAGTACTCACGCGCTGGCGGGGACCATCAGATGGAAGCACGTTTGATACTGGGGAATGGGGGTAATGGGAATGCTCGTTTACGCAAAGAAGTACTGCTGGATGGCGTGAAACGTCCCCTGCAGCAGGCACTGGGGAATTTCAATTCGGTCATCTTTTTACCGCAAATGACCGAGATCATCGAAGACGGACCGGATGTGCGCCGCCGGTACCTGGATATGACCATCGCTCAGGTTTACCCGGGATATGCGCGCGAACTTTCTTTATATTTGCAGACCATCAGTCAGCGCAATGCGCTGTTAAAAACCCTGGCAGAACGGAGCGGCGATCTATCTCAGTTGGATTTCTGGGATGAACGTGTAGCGGAAAAGGGCAGTTTCATCATGCGTACGCGTATCCAGATGCTTCAGGAATTTGAACGACTGGCTTCATCCATCCATCTTGAACTTTCAGAACAATACTCCGGTTTAGATATCCAGTATGTACCCGGATTTGATTTTCTACGTGCCGCGCAATCCCAAAAATCGTTGGCTTCGGAAGATGTATCAGTGAAAGATCAAGTCGTACCTGATCTTGAAACGCTGCAGCAGGCATTCATGGAAGGATTAGCTGCCATTCGTAATGAAGAGATACAGCGTGGCGTGACCACCATCGGACCACATCGCGATGAATTGCGTTTTCGTGCACATCAGGTGGATATTGGAACCTATGGATCACGTGGACAGGTACGCACAGTGATGATGGCTTTGAAGATCGGTGAAATGCACTGGTTGAAAGAGAAAACGGGCGAATGGCCGGTGCTGCTGCTGGATGAAACCCTGGCAGAACTGGATCTGGCACATCGTGATGCACTGCTCAACGCTCTGGCAGATTGTGAGCAGGTCATACTTACTGCCACTGACGCGGGTATGTTCAATCCCGATTTCCTGAAGAAATGCACCATGTGGCAGGTGCAGGAGGGGCGCATTTTTTCTCAGGGGCAATCTTCCTGAGAACCATTTAATAAATTCCTTCAACCAATTCGCGATTCGTGATCTAAAATAATAGATACGTATTTTTATGTTGTCAATTAATTCATTTTGATCCATCGCAGAGGATATATGCAGGAAAAAAATTCACGACAGATCCGTGTTTTCATTTCTTCCACTTTTCGTGATATGCAGCGGGAACGCGATTATCTTATAAAATTCACCTTCCCTCAATTGAGAAAGCTTTGTGAAGAACGGGGGGTCACCTGGAGTGAGGTTGATTTGCGGTGGGGGATCACGAACGAACAATCCGCGGAAGATCAGGTCCTTCCCATCTGTTTTCATGAGATCGACCACTGCCGGTCTTACTTCATCGGCATCCTGGGCGAACGTTATGGATGGATACCGGATACCATCGAAGATTCCCTTATAGAAAAAGAACCATGGATTAAAGAACACCCCAGTACATCCGTAACGGAATTGGAAATCCATCATGGTGCGTTGAATGATCCTCATATGGCAGATCATGCCCTTTTCTATTTTCGAGATCCACAGTATGTGGAAACATTATCCGAAGCGGAGAGGAAAGAATACACAGAAACGGCGTTAAAAATCGATATAAACCGATTTGGAGAAGAAGAAGCGCAGCGAATGGCAGACCAGCGCAAAACAAAACTGGCGGTTCTCAAAGAACAGATACGGAAAAGTAATCTTCATCTGCGTGAAGATTTCAACTCCCCACAGCAATTGGGAGAGTGGATACAAAACGATTTTACGGCGATTATCAATATGCTCTATCCGGAAGGGTCTCAGCTCACCGCTTTGCAGCAGGAGATTCGTGACCAGGAGGCATTTGCAGCAAGCTGCACTCGCGTATATGTTGGCGGGCAAAAATATTTTCGTCTCATCGAAGATCACCTTGCTCAGAAGCAGTCGCCTTTGGTATTGGTGGGGGAATCGGGAATCGGAAAATCGGCTTTGCTGGCGAATTGGGGACTGCATTATCGTGATGAACATGCGGAGACGAAAGTGGTGATGCATTTCATCGGAGCCAGTACCATCTCTGGCGATTGGGCTGCCATGCTGCGGCGCATCATGGGAGAATTGCAGCAACATTTTCATCTTGATGGAGAAATCCCCGAAGATACCGATTCTCTGAGAAGAGCATTTCCCGAATGGCTTTTACGATCCAGCCAGAAAGGGAAGGTTCTTCTCATTCTGGATGCGTTGAATCAACTGGAAGATAAACAGGGAGCGCAAGAATTGACCTGGCTGCCGCAGGAACTACCGCAAAATATTCAAATGGTTGTCTCCACGCTGCCCGGGAAAAGCCTGAATGCTATTCAAGAAAGAGGATGTTCCGTTCTCACTGTCGAACCTCTGACTCTGATGGAACGTGAGCAGTTCGTGAGTTTGTTCCTGGCTCAGTATGCCAAGCAGTTAAATTCACAGCAGATGAAAACGATCGTTGAAAACAAGAAAACATCCAATCCCCTCACGCTGCGTATTCTTCTGGATGAATTACGCCAGTTTGGGTCGTATGAACGGTTGGATGAGACCATCCAATATTACCTGGAAGCGGATTCCATCATAGAGATGCTGGAAATGGTTTTCAAGCGCTGGGAAAACGATTATGAAGTAGAACGACCGGGTCTGGTGAAAGATACACTTTGCAGTATTTGGGCAGCTCGGCAGGGTCTGACAGAAGCGGAATTGATGGATGTACTGGGAACAGAGGGTACGCCTTTGACTCAGGGAATCTGGTCTCCGCTGCACCTTGCACTGGGTCAGTCCTTGCTGGAACATGGTGGTTTTCTCAATTTTTCCCACGATTATATCCGCCAGGCAGTGGAAACACGTTATCTTGCAGCCGATCAAGAGAAACAGGTTATTCATCACCATCTGGCGGAATATTTCCATCTGCAGAAAGGGTATCCTGTGCGAAAGGTTGCCGAACTACCCTGGCAATGGCAGCGATCAGGAGAATGGAAGCTCTTATATGAACTGCTGGCAGATCCAGATTACTTTTTAGCGCAATGGGCACTCGATCGGAATGATCTTTTTACGTACTGGGCTGCTGTGGAAGAAAATTCGAATTTTGACCGTGTTGAGGCTTATGCAGGTGTTCTAGACAGAACGAAAGACCAGATTTTTCTCTTGATGCACCCCGAAACCACCTCATTCCTGAATGGCATCTCTCTTCTATTGATGAACACGGGTCACATGGAAGAAGCCATGCGTTTTCTACGTGAGCAGGAACGCATCTGCCGGGAATCAGGGAAAAAGAATGATCTGCAGGCGGCTCTGGGCAACCAGGCATTGATCTTGAAGGCAACGGGCAAGTTGGAAGAAGCCATGCGTTTATTGAAAGCCCAGGAAGAGATCTATCGTGAAATGGGCAATCAGGATGGACTGCAGCGATCTCTGGGGAACCAGGCTCTCATCCTGCAATCATGGGGAAGATTTGATGAAGCCATGCAGATGCATAAGGAAAAAGAACAGATCTGCCGGCAACTGGGGAATAGGGATGGTATTCAAACGGCTATCGGAAACCAGGCGCTGGTCTTGAAAGCGACTGGGAAACTGGAAGATGCCATGCGTTTGTATAAAGAACAGGAACGCATGTGCCGCGAACTGGGGAATCAGAATGCCCTTCAAAAGAATCTGGGTAACCAGGGATTGATCCTGAATATCTGGGGCAGGCGAGAAGAAGCCATGCGCATGCAGGAAGAAAAAGAACGCATCTGCCGGGAATTGGGGGATCTGGATGGTATCCAGACAGCCATTGGGAATCGAGTGGTTATCCTGCAGGCAGAGCGCAAGTTTGACGAAGGTTTGCGTTTATTGAGTGAAAAAGAACGCATCTGCTACCAGATCAAGGATATTGAAGGGCTGTGTACCACCTGGGTGTATCAAGGCTCCATCCATCTCATGAGCGGTCATAAGGAAATGGGATTGAGCCTGCTGCGCAAGGCATATGACCAGGCAATGCAAAACAAATACAGCGCCATGGCGGCAAAGATCAAGGTCATGCTCGACAAATTCTCATAAGGGTTTCTTTGCAGGCACTCCCACTCGCCGTGGGTACTGCGCGGGGGTGTTCCTGACCTTTTCAACGATGATCAGGTAGCGTTCATCATCGAGTCCGGGAATGTACACTTTTTCGCTGTACATTTTCCCACCGCCCAGGATGGCGCAGGCGTTCTTTGCCTGTTCCATTTCCTGCCCGGCAGAAGCACCCTTTTGTGCAATGACGATCCCGCCCATGTGCACCAGCGGCAGTAAATATTCAAGCAAAATGGGCAGGGCTGCTACGGCGCGTGCGACAGCGCAGTCGAACTGTTCTCGATACTGCCTGTTCTGCCCAATCGCTTCTGCGCGTTCCGCCACTACTTCCACATCCGCCAATTCCAACGTGGACACGATATGCCGGCAGAACCCGGCTTTTTTCTCGACCGACTCCACCAGCACCAGGTGCAGATCAGGCTGCACGATCTTGAGCGGAATGCCCGGAAAGCCGGCTCCGGTGCCGATGTCGATCAGACTGCCCACCCGGTAATGCTGTAAAGCAGGCAGCAGGCTGAGGGCATCCATGAAGTGCTTGCTTTCGATCTCCTCCGGGGTGCGGATGGCGGTTAGGTTGAATTTCTGGTTCCAATCCAGTAATTCAGAGGAAAAATGTTGAAAAGCAGCCTTGTAGGCTGCGGGCATGCTCTCACTGGTTAGAGTGCGGTAATGATCGAATAGATTCTGCATACAGCCTAATTATAAACACAGATACATGCGAAACGAAAAGAAGACTAATTTCCTTACCTTTTTAAAAGCAGAAGGCACAATCTACGATAGAATTAGCATGTTTGGAAAAAGTATCTGAGGAATTATCAATGGAATTGACTAATATCTTCTTGAGTGAGCATCTAAAACTGACCGAGATCGATCCGAAAGGGGATGCGCAGATCGAATACGAATGGATGAATGACCTGGACTACGCGCGCCAGCGTACTTCCAACCCGGTTCATCTCCTGAATTTCACGCAATTGAGCAAAGATCTGGAAGAAAAGTTAAAAGGATCTGAGGAGGGCAGAAGCGAATTTTACTATGCCATCCGTACCAATCAGGAAAAAGACCAATTGGTCGGATTCATGTTCCTGAACAATATCGAATGGAATAACGGTCAAAGCTTTCTGCAGATGCTGTTCAAGGATGAAGATGCAATCAGATCGTATTTAAAAGAAAGTCTTGATCTGGCACTGCGCTATATCTTCAATGAACTGAATCTCTATCATGTTTGCATGTATGTTGCGGATTTTAAGGAGACGACCATTGGTATTCTGGAAGAATACAGCTTCGTTCCAGAAGCACGCATACGTGAGCTGATCTACCATGAGGGAAACTATCATGATTGTTTTGTCTATGGATTACTGGCAGAGGAATGGCGAATGAACAGGGAAATGGGAGTGCAGGCATGAAGCTGAGCGGTGAAAACGTATATTTACGGGCAATGGATCCGGAGAAAGATAGCGCAGCCTATGCGCGCTGGCAGCGTGATGCCGTGTATGACCGATTCATGGATAGCGCAATTGCGATGATGTTCACGCCTGATCAAATGAAAGCATGGTTCGAGAAACGGCTGGATACCCTTACCGAGATGGTCATTGTTCGCAAAAGTGACGACCAATTGATCGGTTTCATTGAGCTGGCTGGTTATGACTGGCACAGCGGTAATGCCTGGATGGGGATCGGACTCGGAGAACGTGAAAACTGGGGCAAAGGGTACGGTACGGAAGCACTGCTGCTGCTGCTGCGCATGGCATTCCGGGAATGGAATCTGCATCGCGTTTCGCTGGCGGTGCTGGGCTACAACGAACGCGCCAAACGCTCCTATCAAAAGGCGGGTTTTAAAGTGGAAGGATCACTGCGCGGTTTTGTGTTCCGCGATGGCAAACGCTGGGATATGGATATGATGGGTGTGCTGCGCGAGGAATGGGAAGCGCTGCAGGCAGACACGTAAAAAGTAAAGGAAAATCATCATGACACAAACCATCAAGGCGATCATTTTCGATATGGGCGGGGTTTTTATCAATACCTTTGATCATTCCGCCCGGCAGAACATGGCGCAGCGTTATGGGATCACTGAAAAGGAACTGGATCGTATCGTCTTTCATAATTCGCTGAGTGCAGATGCCGAAAAAGGATTGTACTCGAAAGAGGAATTACTGGAGAGGATGGCACAGCAGGTGGGAATCCCGCTGGAAGATGCAACCGCTTTCTATATGGAGTATTTCAGCAAAGATGAAGAAGATGCGGAACTGGTGGCATTTGTACGAACCCTGAAACCACATTACAAACTGGGGTTATTGAGCAATGCGTATCCGGGAACACGAGAATGGATGCAGGAATACCATACCTTTCTGGATCTCTTTGAGATCAGCTTCTTCTCGGCAGAGGCAGGTATGCGCAAACCGGAGCCGGAATTCTTCCGTCTGATCCTGGATGCCATGCAGGTAGAGCCGCAGAAAACCCTTTTTGTGGATGATTTTCCCGAAAATATTGCCGGGGCGCAGCAGTTGGGAATGCAAACGGTCTGGTATACCGATCGAGAAAAATGCATCCCGCTCCTGAAAGACCTGTTGCAGGTATCTGGATAAGAAGCAGATACCTGTGATATACTCTGGTATCACCAATGGCTTGACAGCCGGGTGGCTCTTGGGTAGAATTTTCCTGCCCTTAAAAAGGGGCCTGTAGCGCAGTGGGAGCGCGCTTCAATCGCACTGAAGAGGTCGAGGGTTCGACTCCCTCCAGGTCCATTTGGGTAATAATAAAAAACAGGGCCCATAGCGCAGTTGGGAGCGCGTCTCAATGGCATTGAGAAGGTCGAGAGTTCGAATCTCTCTGGGTCCACTGGTTGAAAAGAAGATTAAAAAGCGAGAAGAGGAGTAGTATTTCATCCAGCAGAGAACCGGGCGAGAATGGTGGGACCCCGGTACAGCGTCTCTGGAACGCTTGAGGAAGAACTCGCCTCTTATGCAGAAGATCGCAAAGCTGTCGTTGTGAATGGAAAATAGCAGCGACCGGATAAGCCCGTTAGCGCTGCCTGAGAGGTTCGTACGCGGACAATCAGGGTGGTACCACGGAGAAAACCTTCGTCCCTGAGGATGAAGGATTTTTTACTTAACAGGAAAGGTCGATTTTATGCCGGTAACACATACACCACGTTATATTCCTTCCAAGATAGAGCCCAAATGGCAGAAGAAATGGGAAGCCGATGGACTGTATCATGCCGATATTGATAAGAATAGCAAGAAGTACTATGCCATGACCATGCTGCCCTATCCCTCCGGGAACTTGCACATCGGGCACTGGTATGCCATGACGCCCTCCGATGCGCGTGCCCGCTATTTGCGTATGCACGGGTATAACGTGATGTTCCCGATGGGGTTTGACGCCTTCGGCTTGCCGGCAGAGAATGCTGCCATCAACCGCAATATCCATCCCAAAGAATGGACGTATGCCAATATTGACCATATGCGTGAACAGATGCGCAGCATGGGCAATATGTTCGACTGGCGGCGCGAAGCGATCTCAGCCGACCCCCAGTATTACCGCTGGACGCAGTGGTTCTTTGCTCAGTTCCTGAAAAATGACCTGGCATACCGTAAAAAATCGCTGGTGGATTGGTGCCCACAGTGCAATACCACCCTGGCGCGCGAACAGGTGGTCGGCGAAGATCGCCACTGTGAACGTTGCAATACCCCGGTCATCAAGAAAGATCTGAAGCAGTGGTTCTTCCGCATCACCAATTACGCCGATGAACTGCTCAATTTTGATGGGATGGATTGGCCGGACCCTGTGAAAACATTGCAGACCAACTGGATCGGTCGTTCGGAAGGAGCTTCCGTTATCTTTCATACAGAACAGGGAGACCCGATCGAGATTTTCACCACCCGACCTGATACGCTGTGGGGAGCGACGTTTATGGTGCTGGCTCCTGAACATCCGCTGGTGAAAAAGATCACCAGCGCTGCGCAGAAGCAGGCTGTCGAGGACTATGTGGCAGAAGCGATCCGCCAGACCGAGATTCAGCGTGAATCTACCGAAAAGGAAAAGACCGGTGTATTCACCGGAGGGTTTGCATTAAATCCTGTTAATGGCGAGAAGATCCCTATCTGGGTGGCGGATTATGTGCTGATGACCTATGGCACGGGCGCCATTATGGCGGTGCCTGCCCATGACCAGCGCGATTTCGAATTCGCCCGTAAATTTGGGCTCGAAGTGCGCGTGGTGATTCAGCCTGATGATATGCCAGCGCTGGATGGCGCCAGCATGAGCGAATCGGTGCCGGCACATGGCACGATGATCAATTCCGGCACACTGGATGGCACCAGTGCGGATGAAGCCTTCAAACAGGCGGTTAAATATATCGAAGAGAAAAAATTTGGCAGGGGAGCGGTCAACTATCGCCTGCGCGATTGGCTGATCTCTCGCCAGCGCTACTGGGGTGCTCCTATCCCGGTGCTGTACTGCGAGAAATGCGGAATTGTGCCTGTGCCGGATGAAGACCTGCCGGTGCTGCTGCCGGATGACGTGGAATGGAAACCAACCGGAGAAAGCCCTCTGAAACTGCATCCCACCTGGCGCTTCACCACCTGCCCGCAGTGCGGCGGCAAAGCCGAGCGTGAGACGGATACCATGGATACCTTCATGTGCTCTTCCTGGTACCATCTGCGCTATCTAAGCCCGGATGAAGATCAAGCACCGTTTAATCAGGAAGAATACGATTACTGGATGCCGGTGGATACCTACACGGGTGGCGTGGAACATGCCACCATGCATTTGATGTACACCCGCTTTTTCCATAAAGCTTGCCGTGACCTGGGTGTCACTAAAGGTGATGAACCTATGCTGCAGATGCGCAACCAGGGGCAGATCCTGGGTCCGGATGGGCAGCGCATGAGCAAATCGCGCGGTAATGTGGTCGATCCTGATGAACAGGTGCGTTTGTACGGCGCCGATACGGTGCGCGCTTTTCTGATGTTCGGCTTCCGCTGGGCGGAGGGTGGTCCATGGGACCCCGGCAATATCACCGGGGTGCAGCGCTGGTTGAACCGCATCTGGAATTTATTCCTGGAGGAAGGAAAACCGGGCAATTACAACGCGAAAAAGGTCAGGGTTTTACGACGCAAGCTGCATCAAACTCTGCAGGCGGTCAGCAAGGATTATGAGGATTTTGAATTCAACACCATCGTATCTGGATTAATGGAACTGGCGAATACTATGCAGGATGCCCGTGCGCAGGGCGCTTATGGCAGCCCTGCCTGGCAGGAAGCGGTCAGTATCTACCTGCGTATGCTGGCGCCGGTTTGCCCGCATATTGCGGAAGAGATGTGGGAACGTCTGGGTATGCCCTATTCCATCCATACACAGCCCTGGCCGGAAGTGGACGAGAAAGCCACCGAAGAAGATGAGATCACGCTGGTGGTGCAGGTAAATGGAAAACTGCGCGATAAGCTGGTGGTGCCGGTGGATATCAGCGAGCTGGAAGCAAAGGAACTGGCGCTGGCAAGTGAGATCGTGCAAAAATTCCTGGAAGGTGCAGAGCCGCGCAAGGTGATCTATGTGCCGTAAAATAGACGGGAAAATTATTCCCTTTAAATGATCCTCCCCCTTTTCTCCAAAGGGGGAGATGTTGTGCTGTTCGGTTTTGGAATTAGCAATGGTATGATGACGATCTCCCTTTACTTCATTTGTGAATCTTTTTGATGTATCTCACGAATGCCAAGTCCGGGATTTGTACCTTGAATCAAGATATTTTGTGCTACCTGTTGATCCTGAATGGACCACAGTGTGGATTGATCCAACCATAGTGTTTTGATCAATGACTCACCTATGTTACCCTCCCCCGAATTTTCGGGGGAGGTAGGGAGGGGGTTATCTCTCATGCAATGCCTGCACAATATGATCGCAGACATCATCCATGCGATTGAGCACCTCATCATTCCAGAAGCGCAGTACATGAAATCCTCTCGATTCGAGAAAGGACGTACGTTGATGATCCTCTTTCTGCTGGTCAAGATGCTGTCCACCATCCACCTCAATCACCAGTTTATTCTTCAGACAGCAAAAATCCACAATGTAGGGACCAATGGGATGCTGTCTGCGGAATTTATATCCCTCTAGATTTTTCCCGCGCAGTACCATCCACAACTTTTTTTCCGCTTCCGTTGGATTCTTTCGCATGGCGCGGGCTCGTTCCACTTGGAGTTGCCTGTCACATCCCCCTCCTGCCTCCCCCTTTTCTCCAAAGGGGGAGGAATTATGCTGCGTGGTTTCGGGATTAGCAATGGCATGATGACAATCTCTCCCTATTGCATTTTGCATGTCTTTTTTGATAACCATCTATTTATCCCCTTCAGCCCACCCAGGAAGCTGGCTACATAGAATTTTGTGAGATTCGTTTTCATATTTCCCCGAGATGGAAATGAAAGAGCGATCTACTGCATGATCGCTTCAGCGTTTGGCTATGATCTCCATGATGTGCTGTTCACTGATGCCACCCGCCTGTAAAATCGTTGGCTCTTCTTCGGAGCAGTCAACCCATTACCAGGAGTAGAATTAATAGTGGAAAAACCTATGTGATGAATATCGTTACTGAAAAATATCTTCAATCTTTATCCTCCTCTGAAAGTTTTGCCCGCGGATATGAGTTGTATCTATCTGACGCAGTTTTCGAAACCATGAAGCAGTGCGACCTCCTCATTGGAAAATGCATGGGTACCAGTGCACCCTTCTATCAATTGCGTATTCGGTTGGGAAAAGTCGGTATCCAGGATGCTTCCTGCACTTGTTCCTATGACTTGGGTGGTTATTGTAAACATATCATTGCTTTAATACTCACTTATATTCATAATCCGCAAATCTTCATCGAACAGAAGCGAATAGATGAAATGCTAAACGATATGGATAGGGATGCCTTATTACATCTTATCGAAGAAATGGTGGAAAAAGATCCATCTTTACTCTCTCGGCTGCAATCTTCTGTTCAGATCGTATCTGTGAAATCCAATTTTACCCACATGCATAACGATCAAAGAACACAGATTCTACAAAACGCATACATTAAACAGATTCAAGGTATTCTACATTGCTTGGATGGTTACAGGTTATCACAAGCTTATTGGATGATGGGCGATATGGTTGCTCAATTGGAACAAATAGTGGATATCGCGTATGAGTTTTTGGTCGCAGGAGATACCCAAGGCGCGCTTGTTATATTAACTACTCTTCTAACTGAAGTGGGGGAGAGTTTTGAGCAGTTTGATGATTCTGCGGGAAGATTAGGTGACTTTCTCAATGGATTAGCATTGCCCATCTCTGAAACTATTTTGAGCATTGAGTTTAGTAAGAACCACAGATGTAAGTTGAAAGATGAACTGAAACCAGTGATTCAAACATTGCTCGATTATGGGATGGATGATTTAGATTTAATACTGGCTGCTTTAAATCGTGGTTGGTCGGACGATTTATTGGATGAAGCAGAAGATTATATGATCAACGAAATGTTTTTAGTTGAAGCGAAGTTGAATGTTCTAGAAAGACAGAACCGTGTGGAAGAATTCCTCAAATTATGCCTTGAAACTGGAGAATATCAACGTTTTGTACTGAAGCAGGTAGAAGAGAAAAGGTTTGAAGAAGCAATTGAAGTGGCGTGGAAAACTCTATCTCAAGCAAGTGATGCTTTAATGATTGCCAAAGCTCTGTATAATGTTGGCTATCTTTCTGATGCATTAGGATTAGCGGAGAAAGGGCTAACACTTGGAGGTTGTAAACACGAACTTGGAAAATGGCTGGGACCAATCGAAGAAGCTCAAGGACGGGATGAGCAGGCGATCCAAGCTTATCAGGCAGCTTTCATCAGCTTTCCTTCTCTGAATCTTTACAACGTACTTAAGAAACTATCTGGTCCAGATTGGGAAAAATTGCGGTTCATCCTCATGCAAGTGTTCCAAACAAGTTCTCATTCAAATGTATTGATAGATATTTATCTTTCTGAAAAAGAATGGGATGCAGCAATTGATACTGTCGAGAACATTGTAAGTTGGCAATATGATTTAATCGAAAAAGTAGCAGATGCGGTTTTACCATATCGACCTGATTGGGTTATCCAGGCTAGTCGAAAACAAGCAGAAGAGTTAATTGCTAAAACACAGAGTAAATATTATGTGATTGCAGCAAGTTGGTTGTTAAAAATGAAAAAAGCGTATTGTTTATCTGGCAGAAAAAATGAGTGGCTAATCTATTTAGATGATCTTAAGAGCACTTATTCACGTCGACCGGCACTTCAAGCGGCACTTTGCAGATTATAGTTTTGGCATATTAATTTTAAAAGGCGTTGCGCTGCGCAAGGTGATCTATGTGCCCGGTAGACTGGTGAATATCGTAAAGTAAAGAAGACAGATTTCATAAAGACGCCAAATTATATTGGCGTCTGTTTTTTTATACGCCTGATTTCAATAAATGATTCCTGGCTTTCTATTATTTATTGATTGTGAGTTTTACTTCCTCAACAAAAGCTGTGGGGTCAATGATTTTTTCATCACTTTCTGTTATAAAAGCAGAGTCAAATAAAAGATTCAGAATTTGTGAGTTGGTTAAATCGGGATTGAGTTGCCAGCCCATTGCGAGTACGCCTGCCAGATATGGCGTGGTCCAGCTTATTCCTCCATACCCTGTAAATTGGTACGAGAAAATGATTCTCCCATTATTCTCTTCTTCCGTTGCAGTAGTTCGAGAAGTGGGTATGTTTATTCGTTCTTTCGGAGATTTCGGCGGAGGATTCCAATTGGGGATGCAGCCTGCAGCATTATCAGGATCGTTAAGAACATATGTGCAAGCAAGAGTGATCCCATGTTCGAAAGTGCAATCAAGAACAAGAATACCAGCTTCCATCGCTCTCGTAAATGCTGCATCCCACGCTTCATTATTCTTGGTAAATTCTGACCAAATACCAGATGGCGCAGCTGACACGGATACTACCCGTATTTTATCTTCCTCGGGCAGCTTTTTGTTCTCATTGATGATCCAATCCAGCGCGTCCGCATAATACTGCGCATCTCCCAACCATGAAGGTACGTCAACATAATAAACAGATGCATCGGGTGCTGTACCAATCTGGTTGCCCACCAGTAAACTGGTGACTGCAGGACCACCTGTTGATCCTGAATGGACCATAGTGTGGATTGATCGAACCATAGAGTTTTGATCAAGGACTCACCGAGGTTTTCAAACTCCTGCAAATCTTCAGCACGTACGTCTTGATAGGCTTCAACGAAGGTTTTCTGCATTTGAGAGAGAAGAACGCTGCTTGTGCTTTCGAATGTAGTTGTGGTGAGAGTTGCCGTGGGAAAGTTCTCTGATGGGATGGATGATATCAATGGAATGCAAGAAGTAGTAATACATGTAATGAAAATGACCGTGATAGATATTGTATTTCTCATTTACATCAACCTTTAGGTTACCCTCCCCCGAATTCTTGGGGGAGGTAGGGAGGGGGTTATCTCTCATTCAATATCTGCAAAATAGTATTGCAGACATCATCCGTTCGGTTGAGCACTTCATCATTCCAAAAGCGCAGTACATGAAATCCTCTCGATTTGAGAAACAAAGTGCGTTCAAGATCCTTGTCTTGCTGGTCGAGATGCTGTCCACCGTCCACCTCAATCACCAGTTTTTTCTTCAGACAGCAGAAATCCACAATGTAGGGACCAATGGGATGCTGTCTGCGGAATTTATATCCCTCTAGATTTTTCCCGCGCAGTACCATCCACAACTTTTTTTCCGCTTCCGTTGGATTCTTTCGCATGGCGCGGGCTCGTTCCACTTGGAGTTGCCTGTCACATCCCCCTCCTGCCTCCCCCTTTTCTCCAAAGGGGGAGGTGTTTTGTTGCGTTGTTTCGGGATTAACAATGCTATGATGACCAACTCTCTCCACTTCATTTTGCATGTCTTTTTTGTTAACCATACATTCCATCCCCTTTTGGTCGCCCAGCAAGCTGACTGTATAGAAATTATTGAGGTTTGTCTTCATTAATCCCCTAGTTGTAACTAAAAGAGCAATCTACTGCATAGCCGCATCAGTGTTTGTCAATGATCTCCATGATGTGCTGTTCGCTGATGCCGCCTGCCCGCAAAATGACGGGCTCATCTTCAGAGCAGTCAACCACCGTGCTGGGGATGCCGCCCTCGCAGGTGCCGCCATCCACGATGAGTGGGATGCGCCCATCCAACTGCTGCAGCACCTCGCGTGCCGTGCGGGGATTCTCCCCACCGGAAATATTGGCGGAGGTGGCAGCGATAACTCCTGTCTGGCGGATGAGATGGCGCAGCCAGCCATGGTCTGGCATGCGTACCCCCACCGTCGGGTAGGGTGTCAGGATATCGGGGATGTCCATACGTTTGGAAATGATGAGAGTCAGGGCGCCGGGCCACAAGTGCCGGGCAAGCTTCTGCGCGTTCTCAGAAACCTCATCTGTGACACAGATGATCTGTTCGTATTCCCCGATTAGTACCGGGATGGCTTTGGTAGCATCACGTTCTTTGATGCGGTAGATCTCGTGGAGGGCTTGTTCTTTATCCAGCAGACATGCGATACCATACACCGTATCGGTAGGAATGGCAATGACGCTGCCTTTGTTGAGCTCTTCGATGGCGATATCCAAGGTCTCGGGATGGTTCATGGGTAATACTTCGGTGAACATAGCAGTGCTCCTTCTCAAAGATGAATGACCAGCAAGCGATCGTGGTTTGCCAGATCCTTTTTAATTATCATCTGAGCTTCTGGAAAATGCAAACGAGCCATTTTCCGTACTGCATTTGCTTGATCGTACTGTATTTCCAGCAGGATGCTGGCATGCGCAGCCAGACGGGATTGAGCTTGTTCAAGTAGTTTGTCAATAATGCGCAAACCATCTTCCCCGCCGTCCAACGCCAGGGTGGGTTCATAGCGGCTGACCTCCAGATCGTTCACGGCAGGGCTTGGAATGTACGGTAAATTGGCACAGATCAAATCGAATCGTGCTTCCACACCTGCCAGCAGATCGCACTGCATTGGGAAAACGCGCTCTTGCAGGGTATGGAGTTGAAAATTTTGGGAAGCAACCAGAAGGGAATTGAATGAAATATCACAGGCAATGATGCGAGCCTGCGCATGATGGGCTGCGATGGCTGTCGCAATACACCCGCTGCCTGTTCCCATATCCGCGATAAGGCAGGGATGCTGTTTCATGGAAAGGACTGTCAATGCGGTTTCTACCAGCAATTCTGTTTCGGGGCGAGGGATGAGCACATCAGGCGTGATGCGAAAACGTAATCCATAGAAATCCCAGTATCGCAGGATATACGCCAGCGGAACCCCTTCCAGCAACGCCTGCAGATCCTCATCAAGAGTATGTATCTGCTGTTCATTGAGGATGGCATCCGGATGGGCGAGCAGCCATGCACGCGGCTGGTCAACGGATTTTTCGAGCAGGGCGTACAAAGAAGAAACAGGCTCCTGGGGTGTCTGCCTGTGGAGGGCAATGCGTGCCTGATCCAGCCAAGCAGTCAGGGTAAATTTAGGCTTCACCCTGTTCTTCTACCAGTGAAAGACGTTCGGTCTCATCGCGCAGAGAAAGCTCATCGATGAACATGTCAATATCCCCTTCCATCACGGCTGCCAGGTTGTGTGAAGAAACGTTGATGCGGTGATCGGTCACGCGCGATTGCGGGTAATTATAGGTGCGGATCTTTTCTGAGCGTTCTCCGCTGCCCACCTGTGATAGGCGGGTGGCATCACGTTCATCTTTGCGCTTCTGTTCTTCGATCTCATATAAACGGGCGCGTAGAATGCTCATGGCGCGCAGCCGGTTCTGAAGCTGTGAGCGTTCATCCTGGCAGGCAACCACCATGCCGGTGGGAATGTGCGTGATGCGGATGGCAGTGGCGTTCTTCTGTACGTTCTGCCCGCCGGCTCCGGCGGATTTGTACACATCTACCCGCAGATCGGATTCAGGGACTTCTATATCCACATCTTCTACTTCTGCTAAAACCGCCACGGTAACAGTGGATGTATGAATGCGCCCGGAAGATTCTGTGCTGGGGATGCGCTGTACGCGGTGGACGCCGGATTCGAATTTCAGGCGTGAATATGCCCCTCTTCCTTTGACCATGAAGATGATCTCTTTAAAACCGCCGATACCGGTCTCGTTTTGAGAAAGGATCTCGATCTTCCAGCCTCGCGAATCGGCATAGCGCGTGTACATGCGGTACAGATCTGCGGCAAACAAACCGGCTTCATCCCCACCGGTACCAGCGCGGATTTCCATGATGACGTTACGTTTGTCACGAGGATCTTTGGGAACCAGCATATTCTTTAATTCGAGTTCCAGCTTTTCAATTTCGGGTTCGAGATTCTGGATGTCATCCTGAGCCAGAGTTTGCATTTCCGCATCATCGCTGTCAAGTAAAGCCTGTGCTTCTTCCAGGTTTTTTAATAGCTGACGATAACGCGCGCTTATTTCCACGATGTTTTCAAGATCAGAGCGTTCTTTTGACAGCTCGGCTACTTTTTGATAATCTTCCAGATTTTCCTGGATC
The DNA here is from genome assembly GCA_963556045.3 of Anaerolineaceae bacterium. Lineage (GTDB taxonomy): Bacteria > Chloroflexota > Anaerolineae > Anaerolineales > Anaerolineaceae > UBA4781. Next base: position 84,358 of record CAUVYA020000002.1, read on the forward strand.
TGTTCGTTGATTTCTTTGTATCTCGTTTCGATTGCTGCGAGACTTTCTAGTAACATACCACCTCACTAATTATTTGGGTAACCATACATAAAAAAAGGATCACAAATGGAATCCTGTCCGTATTATACCAGTCTGTGGATTCCATTTTATAATGAAGAAAGTAATTGATACAGGAGGCATAACGATAATCATGAGCATAAAGAAAGAAACGATCAACAAAGCAGAAAATGCTCCCCAGGCTGTAGGACCGTACTCACTGGCGGTAAGAGCCGGGGATTTTGTGTTCAGCGCCGGTCAATTGGGGCTGGATGCGGAAAGTGGTGTTCTGGTGGAGGGAGGTATTCAGGCGCAAACCAAAAAGGCATTGGAGAATTTGAGCGCTGTTTTAAGCGAAGCGGGTTCGGATATCTCTCTGGTCATTAAAACAACCGTATTCTTACAGCATATCAACGATTTTGCTGCCATGAATGAAGTGTATGCAGGCTTCTTTAAAACAGATGCGCCTGCGCGCTCCGCGGTTGAAGTTGCTGCATTGCCAAAAGGTGGCTTGGTAGAAATTGAAGCAGTTGCCCTGTTGAAATAACAGAAAGAGAATAAATGATAACGGGCGATCTTATCCTGGTAGTGGATGATGAAGAAAATATCCAGGATATTTCACGAATGTACCTGGAGCAGGAAGGTTACAGGGTGCAGGGGATCGGCGATGGTGTGAAGGCTGTAGAGGCTGCGCGAGATTTGAAAGCCGCCCTGATGGTGCTGGATATCATGCTGCCCGGGATGGATGGATTTGCAGTATGTCATACGCTGCGGAAGGAAAATAATCCGATTCCCATCATAATCCTGACTGCCCGCGATGAAGATGCGGATAAGATCATGGGATTGGAATTAGGCGCAGATGATTATATGGTGAAACCTTTCAATCCACATGAGCTGGTAGCCCGTGTGAAAGCCATTTTACGCCGTGAAGATTACCAGAATCCACCTGAGCAAGGTCTATTGAAGGTTGGGGATCTGGAGATGGATTTTGACCAGCATACAGCCAGGATCGGGAATGACCCTGTCTTCTTGCGAACGCAGGAATTTGCGTTATTGCGTGTACTTGTTGAAAGCCCGGGTCGAGTTTTTCGACGGGAACAATTGTTGAACCTGGCATGGGGATTTGATTTCTACGGGCAGACCCGCACAGTGGATATGCACATTGCACAGATCAGGCGGAAGATCGCGAAAAGCAGTGTGAAGATCGAGACTGTGGTGGGAATAGGATACAAACTGGCATATTAATGTTCAATACTCTTCGCTCTCGCTTGTGGCTGTCGTATGCAATGATCGTTACCATCTTGCTGGTGGTGTGCTCCATCGGATTATTCATCGGGCTGCGCCAGAGTCCATTTCTGTCCCGGCAGGTGGTCAATCAATTGAATGTTTCTTCTGATTTGCTGGTAAGACGGCTGGAACCGATACTGGATCTGGATTCAGAAGAGTTGCAGGCAGCGTTTCTCGAAGAAACAGCAGATGCGACCGTTCAGGCTGCGATTCTGGATAACGAAGGAGATGTTATTGCTTCCACTTTTCAAAACAATGTAGATCTCATCTCATTTATTCAAGAACAAAACAGTCTTCAGCAGGCAAGTCAATCAGATGTTGCGCTGGTAGAAGATCAAGATGAAAAGGAATGGCTGTATCAGGTCAGTCCCCTGTCAGGTTCGTTGTACCTGTTAACTGCCAGCGCTAAACCGCAGTACAACTATCGAATGATGCAGGATGAGCTGCTGGGTCCGCTGATCCAGGCAGGTTTATTTGTGTTGCTGGTTGCTTTCTTTATCAGTCTGTTCTTAAGCAAGTGGATTGACCTCCCGTTACGGCGCATGGCTGAATCTGCTGATGCGCTATCACAGGGTGACCAGATCAATATACCGATGCAGGGACCAAAAGAAGTACGACAACTGGCACAAACTTTCAACAGCATGAGCCAGCAGGTCACTGCCAGCGCTCGTTCACAGCGCGAGTTCATTGCGAGTGTATCGCATGAGATCAAGACACCGCTTACTTCCATTCAGGGCTTTGCACAGGCGATTTTGGATGGGACGGTGCATACGAAGAAGGAGATTAACAAAGCTGCCAGTGTGATCTTGATCGAGACCAATCGCCTTCATCGCTTGATGTTGGATCTGTTGACACTGGCGCGTTTGGAAGCCGGCACAGACGATATGCAAACTGAAATGGTATCGGTTAAAGCAATGCTTCAGAATATGGTTGATAAATTTTCAATTCTGGCAGAACAAAATGCGATACAGTTGAAGCTGAATGAGCCTCCAGATGTATTTGTGCTTGGAGACGGTGACAGGCTGGCACAGGTCTTCTCAAACATCATCGATAATGCCTTGAAATTTACTCCTGTACACGGAAAAGTGGAAATTGCAGCAGATGCTGTTGAAAACGATATAATCATTCAAATTGAAGATAACGGAATCGGTATTCCGCTTGATGAACACGAGAGAATTTTCGAACGGTTCTATCAAGTTGACTCTGCAAGAAAGTATGGAAAAAAGAAGGGTTTTGGTTTAGGATTATCGATAGCCCGTGAAATTATCCAATCACATCATGGGCAGATATGGGTAGAAAATAATCCGGATGAGGGAAGCGTGTTCTTTGTAAAGCTTCCTATTTTTATGAATAAGAGATGACAACAATGGAAAAAACCAGGCACCTCGTTTCAGTGATCGTACCCTGTTATAACGAAGAAAAAACGATTCAATTATTACTGGATTCTATTCTGAAACAGGATTTCCCCATTCAAGAGATGGAAGTGGTGATCGCAGATGCTTTCTCGCAGGATAAGACGAGGGAAAAGATCGCTGAATTCACCCGAGCGCATCCCGAATTGATTGTGCATGTGGTGGATAATCCGAAATGCACCATCCCTGCTGCAGTGAATGCAGCTGCCCGGGCAACGGATGGGGAATATCTGGTGCGGCTGGATGCGCACAGCATGCCATATCCCAATTACATCTCTACCTGTATTCGAGACCTGCGGGAAGAGAAAGGCATGAATGTAGGAGGGGTATGGGAAATCCATCCCGGTGCAGACACGGGTATGGCACGAGCGATCGCTGCAGCGGCAGCCAACCCGTTGGCTGTAGGTGATGCACGCTATCGTTTTTCCAATCAGGAGGGTGAGGTTGATACCGTTCCTTTCGGATCATTTCGGCGAGACCTTTTCTTTGATATCGGTGGATTTGATGAGAGTTTGCTGGCTAATGAAGACTACGAATTCAATGTTCGCATCCGTAATCGCGGAGGGAAAATCTGGTTTGATCCGCATATTCGCTGTGTGTATTTTGCGCGTAAAAATTTGAAGGAACTGGCAAAACAATACTGGCGTTATGGTTTTTGGAAATTCAAGATGCTGAAACGCTATCCCGGCACATTACGGTGGAGGCAGGCGCTGCCTCCTGTTTTTGTGCTGGCAAATGTGCTGTGTCTGATCCTTTTTCCATTTTTAAACAAAATCGCGATCTTGTATCTGTCAGCTATGGTTCTATATTTTTCTATCCTGCTTTCAACCGGAATTCGTGAAGCGCTCAAGAAAAAAGAACCCGCAATGATGATCTATTTACCTGCCGCTATCATGATAATGCACTTTACGTGGGGCACGGGTTTTCTCATCAGTGCACTGACTAAGAAATAATTGAGTACAATATATATTCGATATGCAAAAGACAAAAAACAGGCGTTGGCTGATCGGACCGAATGAACGGAAATTTGTTTTAATTTTCGGTGATATCGTCGCGGGTGCTCTGGCTTTATTGATCGCATTGTATGCCTGGGCACAAAGAGACCAATGGATCAGTTTCTCCTTACAATTTTTACGTGAGCGTCCTCCCTTCTGGTTCTATACCATGCCGGCGATGTGGATCATATTGATCCTTGATCTTTACAACGTGCGCAAGGCAGGCAACCGGCGAGAGACGTTGCAGGGCATCCTGATCGCAACGGTTGTTTCCAGTATCATTTACCTTTTAATATTTTTCATCGCCGAGCCGAAGACCTTACCCCGACGGGGAGTGGCGTTTTTCATCGGGTCGGCATCCATATTAACACTTCTGTGGCGTTTCACATATATTCAAGTATTCACAACGCCGACTTTTCTACGGCGTGCGCTTATCATTGGCGCGGGACGGTCAGGCTGCACCATGGCACGCATCATTAAAAATAGCGTACCCATTCCTTTTAACCTGGTCGGTTTTATCGATGATGATAAACAGAAAGTAGGAAGGGTTATCGAGGGTCTGCCGGTATTGGGTGATAACGAAAAACTGTTGCACGCTATTGAATCAGAACATATTACAGACTTGATTTTCTCCATTTCGGGTGAAATGCAGCCGGAAACATTCAGTTCCATTCTGAGGGCAAAAGAAAATGGAATTGAGGTAACCACCATGCCGATCTTGTATGAAGAGTTGATCGGACGTGTACCGATATTTTTATTAGAAGATGATTGGATCTTACGATCATTTGTAGATCATGCTCGATCGACATCTGGATACGATACCTTGAAAAGGATCGTTGATATTCTTGTGGCTAGTATTGGGTTTCTTGCCCTGGTTCTACTTACTCCTCTTATTGCGTTGCTGATTATGCTGGATGGCGGTTTTCCGATCCTGTTCAGGCAGGAGAGAGTTGGTATCAGCGGGAAACCGTTTGAACTGCTTAAATTTCGAACCATGCGGCAGGATGCGGAAGAAGATGGAAAAGCGCGCCTGGCAGTTGAAAATGATGAGCGTGTTACGAAAGTAGGGAAATTCCTGCGAAAGAGCCATCTGGATGAGTTACCGCAATTCATTAATGTGCTGAAGGGCGATATTTCTATGGTTGGACCGCGGGCTGAGCGCCCTGAATTTGTGGATCAACTTCAGAAGGAAATTCCATTTTATAGGGCGCGATTATTTGTTAAACCCGGTGTAACAGGGTGGGCACAGATCAATTACCGCTATGCATCCAATGTGGAAGAATCTGCCATCAAACTGGAGTATGACCTGTACTATATCAAGCATCGCAATATCTGGTTGGATATCACTATCATTTTAAGAACAATGGGGCAAGTTATCGGATTAAGAGGAGTGTAGAGTGAAGATCAATCTGAAGCTACGCAACCGCCACGTACTTCTAACAGACCTCCTGATCATTCCCCTTTCAGTTCTGGCGTCTTATATATTGAGGTTGGAGTTCTTCGAGGTTTTTGATAATTACAATTATTCCCTGTTATGGATGATTGGTTTAGCATGGGTGATCAAACCTATTGTGTATTATCTCTTTGGCTTGTACCGCCGTATGTGGGCGTATGCCAGTGTACCGGAACTCAAGTTGATCATCGTTGCGGTAACCACTGCTTCAGTCATTCTGGCAATTCCCATGTTGTTTCTATTGAACGGTAGGGTATTTTACGCTTTTCCACGTTCTGTGTTGATCATCGATTGGGTCATTTCTATTCTGTTGGTAGGCGGGCAGCGTTTATCATTGCGGGTGTTTTCAGAACAGCGGGGAAAATCGAAAAACGAAAAAAGAGCTGAACCGAAAAAGAGAGTATTGATCATCGGTGCAGGGGATGCTGGCGCAATGGTGGTGAAAGAATTACAGCGCAATCCACAATTGAACATGCACCCCATCGGATTCCTCGATGATAATATGGAAAAAAAGGGCAAGACAATCCACGGCATTCCCATACTGGGAGACCTGACGACGTTGCCCAAGGTACTTCCTTTCCGTCGTGTTGACGAAGTGATCATAGCAATCCCCAGTGCCCCCGGCAAAGTGATTCGAGAAGTAGCGAATTTGTGTCGAAAACACCATATCGCTTTTCGCACCATGCCTGGTTTATATGAATTGTTGGGGGGGATGGTCAATATTTCTCGCCTGCGTGAAGTGGATATCGCCGACCTGCTGCGCAGACAACCTGCTCATACAGATGACGATAGAGTAGGTAATATCTTGAAAGATAAGGTCGTTCTGGTAACCGGAGCGGGGGGTTCCATCGGCAGTGAGTTGTGTCGTCAAATTGCGCGCTGGCAGCCAAAAACTTTGATCATGCTGGGGCATGGCGAAAATGCCATTTTTGAGGCATATCTGGAGATCAACGAACAATTTCCGACGCTGGATGTTCAAACAGTGATTGCTGATATACGCGATCATGATCGATTGGATCGTATTTTTAACGAGAAAAAACCCCAGGTTGTATTCCATGCTGCTGCCCATAAACATGTGCCTTTGATGGAGAGCAACGTTGATGAATGTGTCATGAACAATGTAGGTGGGACGAAAAATTTGCTGGATATTTGCCTCGCGACAAACGTGGAACGTTTTGTCTTTATCTCAACCGATAAAGCAATTCTGCCTGTTAATGTCATGGGAGCTACCAAGCGTATGGCAGAGATGATGACGATTGATTGCGCCCAGAGGTCCGGAAAACCGTACTCGGTGGTGCGTTTTGGAAATGTGCTGGGCAGCCGCGGCAGTGTGGTGCCTTTATTCAAGCGCCAGATCGCCAAAGGAGGACCCATTACCATCACGCATCCAGATATGCAGCGTTATTTTATGACCATCCCTGAAGCAGTGTATCTGGTACTGCAGACTGCCGGACTGGGAAAAGGTGGTGAGACTTTCCTGCTCAATATGGGCGAGCAGGTGCGTATCGTTGATCTGGCAGAAGACCTGATTCGCCTTTCAGGATTTGAACCCGGACGTGATATTGAAATATCATTTACAGGAGTACGCGAAGGGGAGAAAATCAGTGAAGACCTGTGGAATCACGGTCGGGAATTTCATGAAACAGCACATCCGGATGTATTTTATGAAGAAGGGCAGGATCAGCTATCCGGCAAAGACCTGCATGATACTGTAGAGAAACTGCTCGCGCTTGCACAGGTTGGGAAAAATGAAAAGATATTAACGTTGTTAGAGCAGGCAATCCCGGGAGCATCGGTGCATAATTCTCAATCCTTGAATATTACGGCGATCGACTCATGAGTTTTGTAAATGAAATTGAATGGCAAAAATATATCCAGCGCTACCCACAAGCGCATATTTTACAGACCGCGCAATGGGGAATGCTGAAATCTGAATTCGGATGGGAGCCGTATTATTTCAAGAACGAGACGTGTGCTGCACTGATACTGGTAAAACCTATCTTTCTTGGGTACAACATAGCATATATCCCCAAAGGTCCACTCGGGTGTGATTGGGTTAGTATGTGGCGTGAAGTGGATGAGTTTTGCCGCGAAAAACGCTGTGTGTTTCTAAAAGTGGAACCGGATGTGTGGGAAGAAGAAAGCCGAACTGCCGTCGAGAACCTGCCTGGTTTCAAGACTAGCGCTCACAACATCCAGCCCAGACAAACCATCGTGATTTCATTAAAAGGAACAGAAGAAGACTGGCTGGCAGGCATGAAGCAGAAGACCCGCTATAATATCCGGCTGGCACAAAAGAAAAATGTCGAAGTTGTCGTAGACGACCGTGTGGATATATTCAATGAGCTAATGCATGCCACCGGGCAGCGTGATGATTTTGGCATTCATGCCGATGCGTATTACCAGCGGGCATTTGATCTATTTTCATCTGGGGAAATGTGCGCTCTTTTCACTGCCTATTACGATCAAGCCCCCCTGGCTGGCTTAATGGCTTTCAAACGGGGCAAGCGTGCCTGGTATTTATATGGTGCTTCGAATGAGGTGGAGCGCAACCGTATGCCAACTTACCTGCTGCAATGGAAAGCGATGCAGTGGGCGAAGGAACATGGTTGCGAAGAATATGATCTGTGGGGAATCCCGGATGCAACCTTTCAGGAACTTGAACAGAATTTCACCGATCGGAATGATGGGTTATGGGGTGTCTATCGATTCAAGCGTGGTTTTGGCGGTGAGATCAAACGTTCTGCCGGTGCATGGGATCGAGTTTATCATCATGCTATGTATGCAGCTTACCAGGCGTATACACACAAGAAAAAAATTTCATGAGCAACTATTGTCTGTTATGTGGAGAAGAACTACAACCATTGGTACTGGAAGGACGTACCAGAGCAGCCTGCCCTCACTGTGGATGGATCTATTATCCGCAGCTTAAGGTTTCTGCGGGTGTGCTTCTTGAAGAAAATGAACAACTTCTGCTCGTCCAACGCGGGATCGAACCCTGGAAAGGATTATGGTATCTACCCGCCGGATATCTTGAGGTGGATGAGGACCCTGCAATCGGCGCCCAACGGGAAACAAAAGAAGAAACTGGATTACAGGTAACTGTTACCGGATTACGAAGTGTGAGTATGTATCAGGATGATCCTCGTGGAAACGGCATCTTGATCCTGTATAATGCTATCCGCAAAGCAGGTGAGCTTGCAAGAAGCAGTGAAACATTGAATGTAGGTTTTTTCAAGATAGAAGCAATTAAAAAAATGCCGCTTGCCGGAGCCAGCCACACGCTGGCTATCAGACAATGGATCAAAGAGAAAGAAGAAGGGATACCGGTTGGATAATACAAGCTGGAATGAGATCGTGTGCATGTTCCCACGACCGCATTTTCTTCAAACCTGGGAATGGGGTGAAATAAAAGAAAAATACGGCTGGGAAAAAGAATTCAAGGTGTGGCGTGATGAGCAGGATACCATCATCGCTGCTGCCATGATCTTGAAGCGCACAGCTCGTTTCATAAAAGGTTTGATCTCCTTCCGCGTTCTCTATATCCCCCGCGGACCTTTGTTCATGAAAGAGGACGACGCCACGCGAAAACTGGTGCTGGATGACCTGCAGCAATATGCTCGAGAACAGCGCGCAGTATTTCTGAAGATAGATCCGGAAATCATCACCTACACAGGAATACCCGGCGATGTGGATGAGGTGATCCATCAGGAGGGAATCGCCTTGCAGGCAGAGCTGAAGAAAAGAAAATGGGTCTTTTCCAGCGATCAGATCCAATTTCGCAACACAGTTGTGATTGATCTTGAACCCGGAGAAGACGATCTGCTGGCAGCCATGAAACAGAAGACACGCTATAACATTCGTCTGGCAGAGCGTAAAGGAGTAAGCGTCCGCCAGGCACAACCCGCAGATTTTTCACTTTTGTATGATATGTACCTGGAAACTTCATTACGTGATGGTTTCATTATCAGAGAACGACAGTATTATCTGGATATATGGGAGCTTTTTACAGCACATGCAATGGCGCAAGCCTTCATTGCAGAGGTAGATGGCGAAGTAGTGGCAGGTCTTTTCTTGTTCTTTGTGGGAAAACAAGCCTGGTATTTTTACGGCATGTCAACAGACCGGCATAAGGAAAAAATGCCCAATTATCTGCTGCAGTGGGAAGCAATGCGTTTTGCGAAAAATAGAGGTGTTATCACATATGACCTGTGGGGCGCTCCGGATGAATTTGAACCATCCGATCGTTTGTGGGGAGTGTTTCGGTTCAAGCAGGGGCTGGGGGGAACGGTACAACGTACTACTGGGGCATGGGATTACTCTTCTCGAAAAATCCTGTATTTTTTGTATCTGCAGGTGCTGCCTAAAGTATTGGACTTCACACGAAAGCGACGTCGAAAGGCGATGTCTGGTGAAATGAGTCCGGATTGATGAACGATGGATCTTGACATCCGAGCTGGTGTAACCGCAATCGTAGTGGTGCTGATCTTCCTGGCACTTTTTACCTTTTTCCGTGCGTTCTCTCAGTTTAAAGAAGCGGGAAATTTACGGTATTTTGCCAAGCGCAAAGAGAAACAACACGCTGCTTTTCGAATCCTGTTATTCGCAGTCATTCTTCTAGCCGCTGCGTTGCTGTTTAATTCCAATATTGAACCTCTTATTTACCGTGTCTATGAACCTTCTCCTACGGCGACCCTTACCCCAACCATTACGCTTACTCCAACGATTACATTGACACCTACCCCGACGATCATTCCCAGTGCCACACCGGTTCCGCTGTTTTCTCCGACGCCGATTTTGTCCATCATCATAAGCAGCCAGTTTACTTCTGAAACCACGCCTAACCCGGATGCATTGTTCAGTCCTTTGATTTTTGCAAAGAACCTGGATGAAAACTACCAACCCATCGAACCCGGTGAGGAATTCAATGCACCTGTAGAGGTGATGTACGCGGCATTCTCGTATGATGGTATGCTGCGCGGAGTCCAGTGGACTGCTCTGTGGTTCAGGGAAGGTGAGTTGATCTGCATGGAATCAATGCCCTGGAATGGCGGCTCCGGGGGTTATGGATACAGTGAATGCCAGCAGGAGGCGGATAAGTGGCAGCCGGGAAATTATTCCGTTCAGATCTTCGTGGGCGAAACCTGGAAACAGACCGGCACTTTTCGCATTGCTGGAAATGGCGGGATAGAAACCCCCGAACCGTGAACGATTAATCCACTTGTGAAAAAACTTTCGCGATCAGGGCGGCAACATGAGCATTATTTTTCAACAATGCCAGATTTGCCTGTAAGCTTTTCCCTGCTGTGATTTGATTCATTTTTTCCAGCAGGAAGGGAGTGAGATGATACCCATGGATATGCTGTTGTTCCGCTTCATGTACTGCCGCCTGGATATGTGCTTCAACTTCATCATAAGGCATGGCAAATTCAGCCGGAGGTGGGACAACCACTAATACAGAAGCGTGAATGCCAAGTTCCCATTGACGCTTGGCGATCCGCACCACTTCTTCAGGTGAATCCACTCTCTTGTCTACACTCAATCCACTGCTGGTGGAGTAAAAAGCAGGGAATTCATCAGTTTGATAGCCAAGAACAGGTATGCCTAATGTTTCCAGGCGCTCAACGGTGGCTGGAAGGTCAAGAATGGATTTTGCACCCGCACACACCACGATCATGGGGTATATGGAAAGAACTCCCAGGTCGGCGGAAACATCGAAATATGATCCGCGATGTACGCCGCCGATCCCACCTGTTGCGAAGACATGAATACCAGTGTGGTGTGCCGCAATAATGGTTCCGGCAACGGTGGTTCCACCATCCAGTTTGTTGGCGATCGCAATTCCATAATCACGTTGGCTTATTTTGCGTGCTGTTTTCCCAATCGCTAAGTGATGAAGCTGGTCAGAATCCAGACCGATGATAATTTGTCCTGCCATCATCCCAACTGTGGCAGGCTGGCAGCCTTCCTGGCTGACCTCTTTTTCCAAGGCGATGGCAATTTCTTCGTTCTGAGGGTAGGGCAGACCGTGCGTGATAACGGTGGATTCAAGCGCGACCACATCATTTTTAGAGAGATGGGCTTGAACTTGTGGATGGATTTGAATGGGAAGAGACATGGTTTAACCTTTCTGAGTTGGGTCGACGTTATTTTGTTGTGAATTGTATTCCGGATCTTCTACTATTGAATTCGATAAGATAGGAATACCATATTGTACTGCTTGTTTTTGAAGTTGCTGCAATGCAAGAGTCCTTTCTTGTTGTGAGATCGGCGCAGCCGAATCATATTGCGCGATCAGAAAACGTAGATGTTCTTCTTTAGCCTGCTGCTGAATGATTCTCGCATCAAATTTCTGTTCCTCAGAAAATAAGGCAGCGCTTTTATTGAATGCCTGTTGTATTTTCTGCTGGATACCGTGTTCAACAGGCTGCCAGCTATGAATCTGCAGTGAATTCAGTTCGATGTGATATTTTTGAAGCTCTCTAGCAAGTGATTGCTTGATACGACTCTCTAGATCAATGTGATATGTTATGTCATCATTTGTCTTTGTGACCACGTGCGTAGAAAAAAGATGATCTCCTGATGGAGTTCTATGGATCTCGTTTCGTGATCTGCGCGGTGGATGGTCCTTTTTCAAAGCTAAACGGTGGACTGCGTCCATCTGCATTCGCAGCCGAATGATTCCCCAGTGTTTTTTCAGAGAAAGTACTTTATAGCGTTTGAGCATTGTACCTGTATGGGTGTCCGCTTCCCTTGTGGTGGTCAATGGTTTTTGATGGCTTGTTTCTTCGAGATCATCGAGGTTTATTTTACGAAGTATGTGGGATACGGTGCTGGTCAAAGAGCAGATGACTAACGAGTATGCTGACAGATTTCCTTTTCGCAGAAGATAGTTTTTCACTCTTCCGGGGTTCTCTTTATTATCAACAAGAGAGGAATCATTCTTTACTGGGTTTGATGTATGAAAGTTGTATTGAAGAGAAATGTTCGGGAAGAGGATAGGAATACCATCCCTGGTGCGGCAGGTTACATCGGTTCGTATAGATTGTTCCTGTAATAAAATGATCTGATCTACTTTCTCAGCTGTACCAAAGAAGAAATAATCTTTCGATGAAGGAAATACGGGAAAGAGGATGCGCAGGAATCCCTGATAATTCTTTAAAACAACGATTCTCTGGGATCCCGCGCTGATAAAAGCAGGTCCAAAATCATCTATTGGCTCGTCATTCTCTTGAAGCTTTTTATTATTAAATATATGAAGGGATTTTGTTGCATGATGATATGCTGCAAATGTCAAGATCAGCATCCACAGGATGCAAACCCCCACACCAATTGGATTAAATATTTGTTTCATAAAAAGGATGCGTTCGGGAAGAGTAAGTTCGTAATAACCTACCCCCATTGCATTTAAAGAGGTATCAAAGAAAAGAACATAAAACAGCACAAGAAATCCTGCAGCTGCCAGCACAATGAAACCCCATTTTCTTCTTTTTCTGGTTTTATATTCTTGATAGGTTGATCGATTGATCACGGAAGCGAGGGAGTGCCCCATATTATGCGATCCTTCCGTTTTGTTTTAGATATGTATACACTGCTTGCATTTCTCCGAGTTCACGATAAATATGAGCTTTTTGCTGCCTTTCCTGCTGCAGAGAAGTGATCGTCTGCATGGTACTGGGCTGCCAGTGGTGTTGAACGGCAATATCTGTTTCCTGTGATAACCAGAATTGAAGCAGCGCAAGGTTCAACACGCGTAAGCCTTTCTCGCTCAAAGATCGCGTTATGGGATTGGAATTTTCCTGTTGAGTCAGCTCTTTTTTTATCTGATTCTCGATGTTTTCCAATACTGTGGGTTTATCAGTTTCCTGCGGGATGATTTGCAGTAGATCATATTGTGACACATTATTCTGCCATACCGACTGAAAAACATTCGTGAGCTCTTCCAGTACCAATCCTTGAGGATCTATGAGAATGGATGAACCGGTGGGATTTTCCCCCAGCGCTTTTTCCAGCACTGCTGCATCAAAACCATACGGATTTTCACCACAGCCAAATTCGCAATCATATTTAACCATAATCCAGAATACTGCGCCGACCTGGTATCCATCCTTGGTGGTGGCAGTAAGAAAAACAGGATCAGACTGGGGCGCAATCATGGAATCTCCAGAATCCGTTCCAGGCGTTTTGTTAATGACATTGTCAGGAATGAGTATGGATTGTATCCGTAGATCGAAAACAGCCAGTATAGTTTGATCCTTCTCCAGACAGTAAAAACCGGCATTGTGGAAGGTTAGTTTGTGATCGGAATGGAATATTGCGAAGGCGCTGTTTGGATCAACACAGAGAAGTTTTCTCTGATTCTTTAATGGCAGATCGGATGAAATTGCGCCATTTTCGAGATGAACATTGATATAACTTTTTCCAAGAAGAGTCCATCTAAGCAGCTTCCAAAAAACCTGCTTGTTTTGAAAGGTATTAACAGGCAGGTTGAAATAGAAAGTGATAGAAAAAATCAGTAAAAAGAATACAACGAAAAGAACATCATTCCAAACGATAGAAAAGTGCACTTGAGAAAATATGTTTATAATACCTTGTACTAGAGTTGCCAGGAGAAGCCAGGGTATGATGGAGAGTATTGGTGAAGGGTGTTTTTTAGAACGGACCTTTTTCGTGATGCGTTGCATAAATACATTTTATCTTAATTGACCAGAGAGGAGAGCAGGATTGAAAGAAGAAAAAAGGAAAACAACTTTCTGGTCGGTGATATGGTCTTACTATAAAAATAACCATGTATCCCACTGGCTATTGACATTGGGTTTCTATATATTTGGATTTGTGTATGGTTTGTACCTGGGATACCGTATAGATGTTCCGAACCTCATAACAGGTGCCTTTATCCTTCTCTTTTATTTACTGGGGATGGAATTTCTTAATTTGCTTTTTCTGGATGATAATGAAATGGAACGATCGCTCATCTCTGATTTCGGAAATCAAAACTATAAATTAAATTTCTTCCTGCTGTCGGCTGCCCTGATAGGGGCTGGGATGACCCTTTCTATCATTCATTTGCATGCCCCGCTGACTCTGTATATATCCGCAGGGATCGTACTGGTCATCCTTCTGTTTATGGTAAAGCCGGCACGGTTGATCTTTTCGGGTTATGGCGAGATATTGCAAACTTTTCTGATTGCGTTCCTTGTTCCGACTTTTGGGTACTCGATCCAGACAAATGGAAATTTGCATTACACACTGGTTTATGTTTGCCTGCCGCTTTTCTTTGTAGTATTGGCGCATCTCTACATAAGTGAGAATAGATCGCTTTCCTCTGATATACAAAAATACCGCACTACGGCTGTAATGCGGTATGGAAGTGAACTGACACTTCGAATTGCGATGTACCTTATTGCTATTTCATACGTCTTTATTCTGTTATTGGGATTGAATAAACTTCCCTGGCGCTTTGTCGTACGCTGGTATGTCAGCATCCCGCTTGCTGTTTATCTGATCTGGCACCTGAATAGAATTTACAATGGGAGCAAACCGGACTGGATTCTCGTAAATTTTTTATCGAACGCTTTGGTTTGGCTCAATCTGTTGTTAATGGCATACGCGTTTCTTTTCCTGTAGTATTAATAATTCATTAATTCAAGATTTCTCTTTCCTTTTCTATAATAGATCCATAGGAGAAATGAAAATGATACAAGAAAAAATGAAAGCCCCCGATTTTAACTTATTGGATGAAGATGGAATTCCGCATACATTATCTGAATACCATGGAGCACCGCTTATTCTATATTTTTACCCCAAAGACAATACCCCGGGTTGTACAACCGAAGCATGCAGCTTTCGGGATGATTACAGTGCGTACGAAAAAGCAAAAGTGACTATCCTTGGAGTTAGTGCTGATTCGGTGAAAAGCCACAAGAAATTCAAAGAAAAATATCAGTTGCCCTTTACGCTGTTATCCGATCCGGAACATACGGTGTGTGAAGCGTACGGAGTGTGGGCAGAGAAGCAGATGATGGGTAAAAAATACATGGGTATCCTGCGTACTACGTTTGTCATAAATAAGAATGGTGAGATCGCGAAAGTTTTTGAGGGTGTCAAACCATCTGAGCACAGCAAAGAAGTGCTGGAGGTTGTCAAGAATCTATAAAAAGTGCAAAGTTGTGAAAGTGTTCTCACAATGATTGACAAAAACATGGGCGACGATTAGCATTGAAGAATTATGCTATAGCAAGTAAATGCCACTCGAAACCACGAACAGTGTTGTTTTTATTCGCTGTTTGTGGATCCCTTGAAAATCGATTGATCCTTAAAGACCACGTTTCTCCAGGAGGATATGCAGAATGAACATCTTCCACCTGCAAACAAGCCGATAATCAAAACAAAACACAGCAATGCCTGGAAAGGATTCTTTCCAAGCTGCTTCTTTTAATGGAAGGGATAATTATCCCTAAAGATGAAAGGAGGCGATGCGGCTGACAAAATAATCTTTATCCGCCTATAATATTGAGAAATACAAAGAGGAGAAAATGAAGAAAAATTTGTTGTACGTTCTGATGATCACTTCAGTGGTTCTGGCAAGCCTGACCAGCTGTAAAACCAGCACAACCGGTGGTGATGTGGAAAAAGTCGTTTACCTGATCAATGGCGCTCTGGGTGATAATGCTTTTTATGATTCAGGGCAAGTGGGCATGGATAGAATTGCGGAACAATATGGCGTTGAGACCCGCACGATCGAAACCAATTTTGACGCGGGTCAATATGAACCGGCTCTGCAGGCTGCTGTGGAATATGCCGATGTGATCTTCGTGATCTCGTATGGTTTTGAAGATCAGTTAAAAGAATATGCCGATAAATATCCTGACAAGGTTTTTGTGAACATCGATACAATCGTTCAGAATGATGGGAATACCATCACGTCTGTCGATTTTATCGAAGAGGAAAGCGCCTATCTGGCTGGTGTCGTAGCAGCATTGGTAACTACCGATCCGGCTCTTCCCAATATCAATGAAGAAAAGATCATTGGTGCGGTTGGTGGCGATGTGGATCCGGTTATTGACGCCTTCATCTTTGCGTATACCAACGGCGCCCAATCGATTGACCCCGATGTTGTTGTTGAAAAGAAATATTTGGGTGACTGGGAAGATACCGCCAAGGGCAAACAGGCTGCTTTGCAGTTGTTTGATCAGGGTGCCGATATCGTCTTCCAGATCGCAGCCGCTGCTGGAATGGGTGTGCTGCAGGCAGCTGGTGAACGCGAGCTGTATGCGATCGGTGTGGATACCAACCAAAATGACATCGTTCCTGGCTTCGTGGTTGCCAGCGATATCAAAGATGTCGGAAGAGCGATAGAAGAAGTATTCGCAACCATTAAAGACGGCACCTACCAGCCGGGTGAGGTGCTGCAATACGGTTTGGCTTCCGGTGCAGTGGATGTCGTTTTTGACGCTGAGACAATGGTGCTTCCGCAAAGCATCATTGACAAGGTTGATGAACTGCGCAATCAGATCATCAATGGTGAACTGGTCGTTGAAATCTACCAGCCCGAATAAAAACTGAAAGAATAAAGGAAACAAAAAGAAGCGTGAGATAAACTTCGTTGAAGATGTCATTTCTCACGCTTCTTGTTTATATGGAGAGCAATCTTGGACATTAACCACAACCATGTTCTGATAAAGATGCAGCATATCGTCAAGGTCTTTCCTCCTGATGTGATAGCCCTGAATGATGTATGTGTGGATTTCAAACAGGGAGAAATTCACGCCATTGTAGGGGAAAATGGTGCAGGGAAATCAACCTTGATGAAGATCCTGTACGCGATGGAAGCCATGAATTCGGGAGAGATTTTCTATAACGAACAAGCGGTTCATTTTCAATCTACCGGCGATGCGATCAGCAATGGGATCGGAATGGTACATCAAGAGATACTGCTGATTCCTGAATATTCCATCTGGGAAAACGTGGTGCTGGGGTTAGAACCTACTCGTGGTTTGGGAAAATTGGATCAAAAGAAAGCGATCGCGGATGTGCGCCAGAAGATCGAAGAAATAGGTTTCAACCTTGACCCGTTGGCTCTGGTCAAAGATATTTCGGTAGCTGCCCAGCAAAAAGTGGAGATTCTAAAGCTTCTCTACCGAAATGTTTCTGTGTTGATCCTGGATGAACCGACTGCTGTGTTGACCCCTCAGGAGATTCCGCAATTGTTTGGTGAATTAAGGAGATTGCGTGATAATGGGCACACCATCCTGTTCATTTCGCATCATCTGGATGAGGTACTGGATTTGAGCGATCGTATTACCGTACTGCGAAAAGGGAAGATGGTGGGAACTGTAAACAGCGACCGTACATCAAAAAAAGAACTGGCAAGAATGATGGTGGGTCGTGAAGTCATCTTTTCTTCTGTGAAAAAACCTTCTCAACGGGGTGATATTGTATTTGAAGCTCAAAACCTGTGTTACCGTGATGAAGATGAGATAGAACGATTGAAGCAGATCAGTTTTACGGTATCATCTGGCGAGATTGTGGGTGTCGCCGGCGTGGAGGGCAACGGGCAATATGAATTGGTTAATACCATCATGGGATTGAGCTCACCGCAATCCGGCAGGATCTTTGTACAGAGAAAAGATATAACCGCACAGCCCATTCTTGAACGCCGTAAACTGCTCTCTTTTGTATCGCAGGATCGCAAGACGATGGGCTCCTCTCCTTCAGCCCCTATTTCCGAGAATATGATCATGACACATCATAAGCTAGAAGAACGTTTCCAAATTTGGAAGGGCTTGGTATTGAATTTCCATGAAGTAACAAAGTTCACCGAAGAAATTCGTGATCGCTTTTCAATAAGTATGGGTGAGGTAGATGCTCCTTTTCGATCGCTTTCAGGTGGAAATCAGCAGAAAGTGATTCTGGGGCGTGAACTTTCGTTGAGTTCACCATTCGTATTGTTAGATCAACCAACGCGTGGTCTGGATGTGGGTTCGATCGAATATGTACACGAGCAGATCCTCATGATGCGTGATCAGCATCGAGCGATCTTGCTGCTCTCCTCAGATCTGGATGAATTGTTCCGTATTGCAGATAGATTGCTGATTTTATATCGCGGGAAGATCGTGGCAGATCTGATAACATCAAAAACAACGATTGATGAAATTGGATACCTGATGCTGGAAGGAACGAACCATGAAAAATAAACTCATCAATGGAGTGCTTGGAATTGTGATCGCTTTAATGCTGGGAGCGATCGTGATGGCAGTCCAGGGATATGCGCCCCTTGAAACCTATACGGCGCTGTTCAATTATTCGCTCGGTTCGGTATTTTCGTTCACTACCATGCTGCGTAATTCAGTTCCGTTAATACTGACGGGATTGTCTGCCTCGTTAGCGTTCTCATCAGGTCCGGTCAATCTAGGGCAGCCGGGGCAATTCTTGATGGGTGCCTTACTTGCTACCATTGGGGGTTTATATCTTGATCTGCCTCCTATTTTGATGATTCCGGTTTTGCTCATGTTAGCCATGCTGGGCGGGGCGCTCTGGTCAGGGTTGGCTGGATTGATGCGGGTGTGGTTTAGAATGGATGAATTCATTACCACCTTGATGTTGAATATGATCGCCGATTTTTTTACGTATTGGGCAATCTCTTACCCTTTTTTTGACAGAGAAGCATATTCCCCAATGACCCCTGCTATCAATCCCAATGGCTGGCTGCCGGAATTTGGCAGTTTCAACACAAATATCATCGTGATGGTCCTGGCGTTTGTTGTTGTGTGGTTTATCTCAAAAAAGACGGTAGCCGGATATGAGTGGCGGATTTCCGGGCAAAACAGCCTTTTTGCGCGGTTAGGCGGTTGTGAGATCGATAAAAACTATATGAAAGTGATGCTGTTGACAGGTGCGCTGGCAGGTCTGGCTGGTGGATTGGTGGTCATGGCTGGTCCGCATCGTTTCTTGAAGGGTTTGGGAGCCAATTATGCCTGGGATGGTGTGATGATCGCAATGGTGGCAAATAACGGTATTATCGCAACTCTGTTGTACGGATTGTTTTTCTCAATTTTACAAACTGGAGCGCTGGGGATGGAATTGATAACCAACGTACCTCGTGAATTCATTATGGTTATCCAGGCTGTGATTGTACTGGTGGTTGTAGCTGGCAGAAGTTATTTTAACCTGCTAATGGATAAGATTGCGGTTCGGCGCAAAGCAAAGGAAGGTCTGCAGTGAATATCATCATTGGACTTATCAATGGCATGATCACCGGAGCTACGCCCATTTTATTGGCAGCTCTGGGTGGCACCATGACCTATTACGCCGGTATTTTTAATATCGCCATGGAGGGAATGATGCTGGGAGGAGCGTTTTTCGCTGTGCTTGGCTCCTATTATTTTGAATCCTGGGTGGTTGGAGTTATATTCGCCATTCTGGGATCTCTGCTGATGGCTTTGATTTTTATCCTTTTTTCAATTAAATTGAAAACAGATGAATTTGTTACTGGTGTGGCGTTGAATTTGTTTGCATTAGGGGCAACCACGTACCTTCTGAGGCAGATCTTTGGAGTGAAAGGAGCATTTGCTGATCCGGGTATTGTCCCCATTCCGAATATTGATATCCCCTTCCTGGAGGATATTCCTGTGCTGGGTCAAATACTGAGCGGACATAATTTGCTGGTATATGTTGGATTGATCGCTACGATTCTATGTAATTATGTGATCTTTAAAACCCGTTTTGGGTTGCGATTAAGAGCAGCAGGGTATAATACAAATTGTCTGGATACCAGTGGAGTGCGCTCAGACCAGATCAGAATAGCATCAGTGGTTCTGTGCGGTATTTTGTGCGGGTTAGCTGGTTCTTTCCTTTCACTGGGGTATGTGACCTTATTTTCGGAAAATATGTCAGCCGGGAAAGGATGGATCTCACTGGCTGCGATTATTCTGGTTAATGGGAACCCCTGGGGTATTGCCCTGATTTCACTGATATTCGGATTTTCGGATGGTTTCGGATTGCTGCTGCAGCAATATCTACCTTCACAATTCACTTCTATGGTGCCGTATATAGCCACATTGATTGCGCTATTTGTATATTCATCACGAAAGAAAAAGGAGAAAGCATTATGAAAAAAGCATGGGAGATTGATCGAGAAATAAGGGTGAATGCAGTACCAATCGACCGGCGCGTGGAATCAAGTAACTGGTATGAAGCTGGATTTGAGGCTCCTTATGGAGATGGTTTGATTGACCTGTTCTGGGAGTCAAAAGTACCGGGGTCATCAGCCCCTGAAATCCCCTATGTGGAAATGACCCAGGCGTTGGGTAATAAAGGATACGATGTCAGCGGGGCAGAAAAGCTGCTTGAAGAAGGAATGCGTTTGCATGCGCAGGGGAAAGTCGAAGAATTGCGTGTAGTGACAGCGAGGATTTTACATGAATTAAAACAGGCTGTCCTTGACCCCGGTGATGCGTACCATCAATACGAACACCCAGAAACATGGGAAGACGTAAAAAAATCCATGGCAGCTGGACGTCCACTCAATTTCGACAGCGGCTGGAAAGAATCATTCCGTGAGCGCATCCATCAGGGTTGGATAGGGCAGCTGGCGGGTGGGTCATTTGGCACCTGTATTGAAGGTTATACCGGAAAGCGTATAGCAGAAGTATATGGTGTGGTGGATAGTTACATCACCGAACCCGAAACGACCAATGATGATGTGGTTTACGAGCTGGCATTCCTTGACGCCTATGAACGGATGAGAGCAGATGTTACCTCTGAAGCGATCGCTATGGAGTGGGTAAAACAAATACCATTCGGCTGGTCTGCTGAGTGGGTGGCGCTGAGAAATTTGAATATGGGAATTTTCCCGCCTGATTCCGGGGCATGGTTCAATCCTTATTCGGAATGGATTGGGGCGCAGATGCGCGGGATGGTGTGTGGAATGATCGCTCCGGCGGATCCTATGGAAGCGGCTCGCCTGGCTTTTGTGGATGGCATTGTCTCTCATTCAAAGAATGGGGTGTACGGAGAAATATTTGCCGCAGTATTGACCTCCCTGTCTTTTGTAATCAATGACATCCATTCTTTGATCGAAACAAGCATGCAGTTCATCCCTCAAAAGAGCCAGTATTATGCCATCGTACATGCTGCCTTGAGCAAGATCAAAGCAGGGGGAGATCCAGTCAAGATCTGGGATGCGATTGAAGATGACCTGCAGCGATACAACTGGATCCATGCGTATCCCAATATTACAGCAGATCTATTTGCGTTATGGCTCGGGGAAGCTGATTTCACGAAAACTCTATCGCTGCTTGCCGTGGCTGGCATGGATGTTGATTGCAATGGAGGATTGGTTGGCAACGTGCTGGGTGTGATGAATGGCGTGCCGGCTAAGTGGGCGGACCCGATCGGAGATCTACTGGAAACGTATATTGTGGGTAAGGAAAAACTCTCTATTAAAAAGCTGGCAGAACTGACCGCTGATCTGGCAGCACGCTGAAGAAGCGTTTATTTTAAACGCAGGAGCATTTTCCCTTCTGCCCAAAGGTCTTCCAGTTGATAATAATCGCGCTTGTGAGCGGAAAAGACGTGAACGATGAGATCACCATAATCGATGGTGATCCACCCATCATCTGATTTTCCGTTCACAAGTCCATTAAGACCAAAATGAGATTTGGCAGAATTTTCAACGGTTCTTGATAAACTCTGCAGCATACGTTCGCTGGTTCCACTGCAGATGATGAAATAGTCTGTAAATTGTGAGATATTGGTGATGTCTAACAATACGATGTCTTCGGCTTTTTTCTCTTCAAGAGCTTCGACAATTCCTCGTGCGACAGTTAATGTTTTCTTGGTTCCCAGTGTTCACCTCAAATTTGATGATATTTTCCAATTCTATCATGTCCCTGCGCTTTTAAAGGGGACCTGTAGAATGGTCTTATAGATCGGTCCACTCGAGGTTAGCGTACTTTCATACAATGTGACATGATCAACCGTTTGCTGTGCATGGAATTGATCTTTTTGACTTTTGAGACAGGCGGAAGAATCTTGTAGTTCAGATTGTGAAAGCTGGTTATTAAAACGACCGATGGTAAGATGAGCCTGGAAAGGACGTTTTTCAGGTCTGATAACCGAGTGTGTTGAAGATGGATTCTACGGTTCGCACAAGAAAAAAAAGTGCATCATTGTGGTTGATCCCCAGCCAGAGAATACGTGGATTCCTCAGATTAGGAAATACTCCCAGGGTTTGATATTCCAGTGTGAATGGGTTAAAAGAAACGAAGGCGTGATGGAGATTATGGCATAACGGTTCCAGATCGGCTTGTTTTAATTCACCTTCAAATTTAAGGGTGATATGCAGAAGGTTTGGTTTCGTCCATCGGATGATGGGCGGCGCATGCAGCTTCATCTCTTGTTGTTTTTTCTGAATGGCAGAGATGATATTTTGGGGTATGTCAATTGCTAAAAAAACGCGATGATTCATGTATTTGCTCCTCTGAAATTGTATCAAACCCTCATGATTAGTAGTGCTGTAACTAGGCTGGTCAGAGAAAAGAATTAATGGTATAAGAACGTTACCCTGCTGTGTTCGTGATGCGGCACACAATGTTTTGAGCCAACACTTTAAATTATGGGTTCTCATCTTTTGTTTGTAACGCGATAGGCGCAAGCCAAGGCGGATCTAACAGGTAGGAGCCCGACCTGCGCAAGCAGGTTCAAAACTACGCAGCACACGGCATGGTGGGGTGTCTTTTTTTAAAAACTTCCGTTGACGAGATAATCAGTTCGTTATAAACTTGAATACTGGAACAATGAGGAGGATGTTATGACTTTGATAAATAAACTTATCATGAAATCTGGTCCTGAAGTTGGCAAGATATATAAGCTTGATAAGGATGAATTTATCATTGGACGTGAATTGATCAATGATTTGATCATCAGTAATCCGGAGATATCTCGTAAACATGCGCGAATATTTGTTAAAAATAGCAAGCTCTATCTCGAAGATTTGAATTCCACCAACGGTACCTTTCAATCAGGGAAAAAAGTTAACAAACCTTTTCAACTGAAGAATGGGACTCTCATCAATCTGGGCAAGAGTATCGTACTTGAATTTGTGGTCGAAGAAATTGAAGAAATTGCACCGAGGGTTGAAAATACTGCGAAAGTAGAAAAACAGCCCGAAGGTACCAAGGAATTAAAAGTAGTGAAGCCCGTCGAAAAAGAACAGCCGGTCAAGAAAGCCGGCGTTCTCAAACCCGCTAAAAAAGAAAAATCCCTTAAAGTGAGTAAAGAAGGATCGGTAAGACCATCCATTAAGGAAAGGATGAAAACGCTGCCCACCTGGCTGGTCATTCTTGTGATCATACTCCTGTTCCTGCTGGTGTTTTGTGTACTACCTTTGTTGGTCATTGAATGGACCAACCAGTGGTGCAACCTGTTTGGAACTTTCTTTAATCAGATACAACCCGGTGTGTGCCCCTAAAGTAATGAAGGTATACTGAAAATCATCACGTGAAAAATAAAGAAACTACATCTCCGAAATGGTCCCCTGCTGCAAAGATCATTATTGTAGTGATCTTGCTGGTCATAGCTGTAGCGATTCTAGTCCGTTTTTCAAACCTTATTACAATAGTTGCCAGCGCTTTTATCGTTGTAGTGATCCTGAAACCGGTCGTTCGATTTCTACATAAAAAATTAAAGATATCCTGGGGTTTGGCTTCCGGATTAATCGTGATTCTGCTGGTGTTGCTCATCATCGCAATACTTATTTGGGGTGGGGTATCCTTTGTTGAGGAAATCCAGGGTTTGATTGAGTTTTTATCCACGATCACAACGGATGTCTCAGCTACTATCCAGAATCTATCCGAGATACAATTCGATCTTGGTCCATTCCATGTTGATCTCTCTATTATCGATTGGACAGTTGTGGGTGAAAAAGTTCTGGAATATGCCCAACCCATCATATCAGGTCTGGGAAATTCCATTGGTGGTATTGCCAGCGGGGCGGCAGGCGCTATCTGGAAATTCTTCCTGACAATTATTATCGCCTATTTAATTCTGAATGAAAGTCAAAAACAAAACCGCAATTCAATACTTACGATGCTCCCTGAATATGAAGTAGATATCAGGCATATACGTGAAGAAATGAGCAACATCTGGAATGCTTTCTTCCGTGGTCAGGCAAAAGTCTTCATCGTGCGGGTTTGTATTTATCTCGTTTTATTAGGGGTGCTGCAGGTACGTTATTTTGTGCTGCTGGCTTTTCTGGCAGGTTTTGCCAATTTTATACCATATATCGGTGTAGCAGTTGCCTGGGCAGTATATTTTCTTGTTGCGGTTTTTCAGGGCAGCACCGTGTTTGGCTTGCAGCCGCTGCCGTACGCAGCCATAGTCAGCCTTTCAGGCTGGCTGATAGACAACGTCTATGATAATGTCTACACCCCTCGTGTTATGGCAGGCAGCCTCAAACTCCATCCCGCCTGGATCACGATAGGTGCGTTGATAGGATTGGAGCTATTTGGATTTCTTGGCATGATCTTTGCTGCCCCGATTCTGGCTACTGCCAAACTCATTTTACATTATGTGCTCAGGAAGATCCTTGATCTTGATCCCTGGGAAGATATTGAAGAACAACGATACAGCGGCAACGTTTCGGGCTTTTTTGGGAAAGCATATCAGAAAGCCCATGACGGTGTGAAACAGGTTGGTGAAAAAGTTGGAGAAAAAATTAACGAAGTAACTAGGAGAAAATAAAAATGTCTGATGCAGAAAAAACGACTGTTACAACCATCGCAGAAACCGATAATTATATGGCATGGAAATCAGAAGAACCGGATGGTGAAGATATCTACCACCTCGAATTGAACAATATCACCCTGCATTTTTTTATTGAAGAGTGGCAGGAATTCATGGATCTGATCCAGGACGTCATGAAAAAAACTGCATAAAAAGAAAGGAAATTCCATGCATCTCGACACCTTCGAAGAATTTCAGAACATTGACTCTCTTAACATGCTGGCAGAGATCGATGGGCTGCCGCACCAATTTGAACAGGCATATAAACACAGTTTTTCATATGATCTGCATGATCTACAGAAACCAGAATTGATCCTTGTCGCAGGCATGGGTGGCTCTGCAATTGGCGCGGATCTGCTTTCAACATACTGCGCACCCATTTGTTCTGTTCCCATTATCAGTTTGAGAGAATATACGCTGCCTGCCTGGGCATGTACACACCGCACACTGGTGGTAGCTTCTTCCCATTCAGGAAACACCGAAGAAACCCTGTCTGTTTTTGATCAGGCAGCTGCGGCGAAACTTCCCATCCTGGCGATTGCGACCGGGGGCAAATTAGCACAACGTGCAAAAGAAGGGCAATATCCCTATTGGGATTTCCAGCATGCCGGGCAGCCCCGCGCGGCGGTTGGTTTCTCTTTTGGGATTTTACTGGCATTGCTGGAGCGCCTGGAATTAATAGAATCCCATCAAGAGCTGGTGCAAAAAACGGTGGATCACCTTGTGGAAAAACAAAAGCAATACAGGGCGGATGTACCGATCGTGAAAAATCCGGTTAAACGTCTGGCGGGGCAAGCCATAGGGCGTCAGGTATCTGTTTTTGGGGCAGATCATCTTGCACCGGTTGCTCGCCGCTGGAAAACTCAGATCAATGAACTGGCGAAAGCCTGGGCGCAGTTTGAGTTTCTACCGGAAGCTGACCATAATACCCTGGCAGGTCTTCTCCATGAAGAGACCATTCTCGAAAAAACAATGGCTCTTTTCCTGACAGGCAGCCGAACACATCCCCGCAATGTGCTGCGAAGTGAGTTGACCAAACAGGAAATGATGATCGCGGGTTTAGCGGTAGATTCCGTTGAGTTTAATGCAGATTCACGCCTGACGGAAATGTGGGATGCCATTCTTTTCGGAGATTATTTCTCGTATTATCTGGCATTGTCGTATGGAGTTGATCCCACCCCAATTGAAGCGCTGGATAATTTGAAGCGAAATTTGAAAAAGTAGCCCGTGGGCTACTTTTTTTCTAGCGTATAATAGAACATATATACTAGCATGCGATATCGAAAGATCCTGCATATTGACCTGGATGCATTCTTCTGCTCGGTGGAAGAAAACCTCGACCCCGCATTGAAAGGGACTGTTTTCGCTACAGGTGGTTCACCCGATAGCAGGGGTGTGGTAACCTCCTGTTCCTACGCAGCACGACATTTGGGGATCCATTCAGCCATGCCGATGAAGGTCGCGTTGCAGCGAGTACCCGGCTTGAAAGTGATACACGGGCATTTCAGAAAATACCATGATTATTCGGTGCAGGTCATGGAGATCCTGGCTGATACAACACCGCTGGTGGAGCAAATTTCGATTGATGAGGCATTTATTGATGTGACGGATATGCCTCAGACGGGCAGGCAGATCGCGCACATGCTGCAGGAGCGTATTGCACAGGAAGCAGGGCTGCCCTGCTCGATAGGGATCGCATCCAATAAGCTGGTGGCTAAAATAGCTACCAACATAGCAAAATCCTCATATAAGGGAGAACACAGCCCCAGGGCGATTCTGGAGGTGCCTGCAGGGCAGGAAGCTGTGTTCCTGGCATCTTTGCCCATAGAAGAATTGTGGGGCATTGGCAAGAAAAGCGCGGCACGCTTTCGGCAGCTCGGTTTGCGTCATATTGGTGATCTGGCAAAGGCGCCAGATGATTTTCTCGAAAAGGAAGTGGGCAGGTTTGCGGCTGCCCTGAAACTGCGTGCGCTGGGTAGGGATGAACGACCGGTTGGGCTGGAAGGAGATATCAAATCCATCAGCAATGAAATAACCTTCGGGAAGGATATTGTTGATGAAGAAGAGATCCTTCGAACTCTGCGCGCATTATCAGAAAAAGTAGCATCCCGGTTGCGAGCGCAGGGCTTATGTGGGAAGACCATCCGATTAAAGATCCGCTGGCCTGACTTTGAAACACATTCCAGACAGATAAGTCTGGAACAACCCACCAATCATGATACGGTCATATTCAATTCGATCGTTAAATTATTATATGAGATTTGGAAACCGGGAAAGAAAGTGCGCCTGCTGGGTGTGGCAGCCGCAAATTTAACTACTACCGTACAGCAATTATCGATCCTTGATACCGGTTTTCAAAAAGAAGATCAATTACTGCATGCAATAGATGATCTCAAGAAACGTTTTGGGCGGGATGTCATCAAGAGAGGATGGCATCTTGATGATGATCAACACCGTTAGTTGTTAACATATCCCCGTAAATTTTTACCAGTGATCGAGTGATGATAGACCAGCTATACTTTCTGGCAAACTCCAGACCGTTCTGGCGTAATGTATCACGCAAGCCCCGCTCGCATAGGATCTGCATTAATTGCCTTGCCAGTGCCTGCGGATCATCATCAGGAACGCTCAATCCGGTAACACCATCATTGACCAGCAATTGCAATCCTCCCACGCGGGTAGCGATAACGGGTGTACCGCATGCCATCGCTTCCAGCGCTACCATCCCAAATGACTCATAGTGTGAGGGCATCACCACCACTTCTGCGGCGGAGTAGTAGTACGGCAGGGAGTCCTGTGCTTTTTTCCCTAAAAAAACCACCATATCATCCAGCCCCAGGCGCTTATTCAAATCCTGCAGGTGGCGCATCTCCCTGTCAAGCAGATCACGGGGTCTATCGGGATCGCCACCGATGATCGCTACGTAATGGGGGCAGGTGGTGAGTGCATCGGACTGGCGCAGAAATGCGATGGATTTAAGCAGATTGTCAATACCTTTCAAAGGTTCGATGCGCCCAACAAAAAGAATGACCCTCTCATCGGAGGGTATTCCGATCACCGCTTTGGCTTCATCCTGCGGGATCGGATAAAAACGTGTCAGGTCTACTCCCGGTGGAACGACATTGATCTTGTGGGGGTCCGCTGTATAGTACTGTAGCAGCTGCTCTTGCTCGATATCAGTCGCAGCAATGATACGATCCACCTCGTCAACGACTTTTTTCTCTGAATCCAGACGTAATGAGCTTTCCATTTGGTCAGGTGATCTGGCAAATTCGTTTTTGAGATGAGCCAGGGTGTGGAACATTTGCAGGATGGGTGTATTCCAACGGTCACGTAGCTTGATCGCTGCCAGTCCTGATAACCAGTAATGGCTGTGAATTAGATCATAGTGGATATTCTTGGAGGCGGCGAATTGGGCGATATTCTCACTGAATACATCCACGTACTTGTACAGTTCTTCTTTGGGCAGGGGAGTTTCAGGACCGGCAGGAATGTGCACAATGCGATTTCCAAAACCGAGATCGTGCAGTACGTGTGGTACGTGTTCATCCTGTGAGCGGGTGAAGACATCGGCGTGGATGCCCAGTTCACCCAGGTAGCGGGTCAGATCGCGTACGTATACGTTCATCCCTCCGGTGTCTTTTCCCCCCAGCGTTGCCAGCGGACAGGTATGATAGGAGATGAGTGCAATATTCATGTGCATCCTTGTACAAAGAATTATCTCACTGATATAATTCAGTGGTTGCCACCGTAGCTCAGTCGGTAGAGCAGTCGCTTCGTAAGCGACGGGTCAAGGGTTCGAATCCCTTCGGTGGCTTTTGTATTATAAAGGACGAATGGGGAGGATCCAATAGGATAGATGAACAGAACCACAGGCATGATCCACAGCAAGATCTCTCAAAGAGCTATCATCGCTATCATACTGCTGGTGATGTGCAGCGGTTGTGTTTGGAGCTCAACCACAGCGGTTGTAGAACAGAACAACACTCGCATCGAACTGGAACTGGATTCGGCAGCCCTGCCGGCGGAAGCGCGCTCTCTTGTGGAAATTGAACTGCCAGCCTGCTTGCAGGATGCCACGGATCTAGAAGTTGCCTATGTGACGCGCGTGATTGATGGCGATTCCATCGAAGTACTGTTGGATGGGGTGCAGGAGCAGGTGCGCTATATCGGAGTGAACACTCCCGAATACTACAGCGATGAGAGAGATGCGGCGATCACAGCTTCTGATCTGAATCGGCAGTTGGTGGAAGGGCAGTATGTGCTGCTGGTGCGGGATGTTTCTGATCGGGACAAATTTGAACGGCTGCTGCGTTATGTGTTCACCGCGCGCGATTTCGTGAATTACCGCCTGGTTGCAGAAGGCGCTGCGGAGGCACGTAATTATCCGCCGGACACGATATGTGCGGATTATTTGTTCAGCGCAGGCAATAAGTAAAAATCTATAAGAAAAAACTACCCGCCCCCAATAGGCGTCATAAATGATACAGTGCTGCCGGCAGGAATAATATCTTCATCAATGGCGATCTGGCTGTCAATGAGGATGAGGATATTGGTAAGGTGCGTATCCAGAGCGGGGTAGGCGGCGATGACCTGCTGTTTGAGATCTGCTATGGTGTTGTTTGGCTCGATCTGCATACTGATCGCATCCACCCCGGCTTTTTCCTTCAAATGAGAGAAGAATTTAACATTAATTTCAGTCATATTGCTCATAGAGTTTAAATTATATCGCGCTTCAAAGAGGTGTGAAGTATAATTTCAACATGCCTATCGATTATGAACCTATTGTTATT
Organism: Anaerolineaceae bacterium; assembly: GCA_963556045.3. Taxonomy (GTDB): domain Bacteria; phylum Chloroflexota; class Anaerolineae; order Anaerolineales; family Anaerolineaceae; genus UBA4781. Next base: position 114,119 of record CAUVYA020000002.1, read on the forward strand.
GGTATTGCCGGTGGTACCGGATCGGGAAAGACCACCGTGGCGAATGTGATCTTGAATGCGGTTGGACGGCATCGTATCGCTTATTTACCGCATGATGCCTATTATCGTGATCTGACCGACCTACCGCCTGCCCGCAAGGCGGAAGTGAATTTTGACCATCCGGATTCTCTGGAAACAGAGCTGATGATCGAGCATGTAAAGGATTTGAAAGCGGGCAAAGCGGTGGATATCCCGATCTATGATTTTTCCAATCATTCCCGCACCGATCGCACCATTCATGTGGAATCACAGCGTGTCATCATCGTGGAAGGCATCTTGATCTTTGCGGAACCGGAATTGCGCAAATTATTTGATATGAAATTATTCGTGGATACCGATACGGATATCCGCTTCATCCGCAGGCTGCAGCGTGACATCGCCGAGCGCGGTCGCACTATGGAAATGGTGATTCAGCAGTATCTCGGCACAGTACGCCCCATGCACATGGAGTTTGTAGATCCATCCAAACGCTATGCGGATGTGATCATCCCTGAAGGTGGACTGAACCAGGTGGCGATGGATATGGTCATCGCCCGCATTGAATCTTTATTGATGAAACAGGGCTGATCTGAATGGAGAAGAAGAACACACGCCAGATCCTTATCAGTGTGTTTACGATTGCGCTTCTCATCCTTTTTTCAGTATTGTTATTCAACAATCGCGATCAAATTCAACAACTGGGACATTACGGTTATCCGGGTATTTTCCTGATCTCTCTACTTTCCAACGCAACCATCATCTTCCCTGTGCCGGGTGTGCTGATCACATCTGCCATGGGGGCGGTATTCAATCCTTTTTGGGTGGCTGTCACTGCTGGATGTGGGGCTGCCATCGGTGAGATTTCAGGCTATCTGGCAGGAGCAGCCGGGCAGTTCGTTGTGGAGGATAAAGACTGGTACGACAGGATCATGAATGCCATGCGTAAATACGGGGGATGGATCATTTTAGTGCTGGCATTTATCCCCAACCCATTATTTGACCTGGCGGGTGTGGCAGCGGGAGTGCTGCGCATCCCCCTGTGGAAATTCCTGCTGTTTTGCGGGATCGGGAAAATATTAAAAATGCTGCTGTTCTCATACAGCGGTTTTACCATCATGAATTATTTTGCACCGTAGAAAGGATATTCACCATGACATCACTGCAGGCTATTGACGAATTTCTTGAGGTACATCTGGATGAAAGCATCGAAGAAATCAAGAAGCTGGTAGCGCAACCCAGTGTTTCCGCTAAAAATCAGGGTTTACCGGAATGTGCTCACATGATCGCTGATATGTTTCAACAGAGGGGTTTTTCAGTGACCATCCATGAGACCAGGGGCGCTCCTATTTTGACAGCAGAACGAAAAGGAAAAAGTTCAAAAACACTGCTTTTTTATGATCACTACGACGTCCAACCGCCCGAGCCGCTGGATTTATGGGATTCACCCGCTTTTGAGCCTGAAATCCGCGCTGGAAAGCTGTACGGTCAGGGGAACCAGTGACAACAAGGGTGATATCGTCAACCGTTTATTTGCCATTGATAGCCTGCTTAATGAAATGGGGGAGCTGCCCTGCACACTAAAATTCCTCATCGAAGGGGAGGAGGAAGTCAGCAGCAAGAACCTGGAAGAGTTCGTCTATACCCATAAACAGGTCCTTGCAGCGGATGCATGCATCTGGGAATTCGGCAGTGTGGATCACCGCGATGTGCCTGTGCAGTACCTCGGTTTACGCGGGATCTGCTATGTGCAGTTGGAAGTAGAAACTGCTTCGAAGGATGTTCATTCAGGGTTGGGCGGCACAATTTTCCCCAATGCAGCCTGGAAATTGGTATGGGCTCTGGCATCACTGAAGAATGAACAGGAGCAGATTCTTATTGATGGATTTTATGATGATGTACAGGCGATTTCATCGCAAGATATTGATTTGCTGAAAAAGCTTCCGGATTTTTCTGAAGAATATCAAACACGCTATGGAGTAAAAGAATTTTTGAAAGGAATAAAGGGTGGCTATGAGTTGAATGTGGAAGAAGTGTACCGCCCTTCCTGCACCATCTGCGGGTTGACCTCCGGCTACCAGGGGGATGGATCAAAGACAGTACTGCCTGCCAGAGCCTCTGCTAAGATCGATTTTCGTCTGGTCCCAGACCAACGACCACAGAAAATAGTAAAGCTACTAAGGAAACATCTCGATAAACATGGTTTCAGCGATGTTCGCATCGTTGATCTGGGCGGAGAAGCTCCTTCTAAAACAGATCCCCATGATCCCTTTATTGAAATGGTGGTCGCTTCTGCCACAGATGTATATGGAACCCCTATGCAGGTTGTACCCATGGCGGGCGGATCAGGACCCAATTTCATCGTGCAGGATGCTCTGCAAATTCCGATCGCATCACTGGGCGTTGGTTATCCCGGCTCTGGAGCACATTCGCCCAATGAAAACATACGTCTTGGTGATTATCTTAAAGAGTGCCAAACATCTGGTGAGGGTTATCTTGAATCTGGGAGATGAAAAATTTACTGGATGAGTCCGGCGGCTACCGCCAGCTCCTGGATCTCTTTGGTGATCTCTTTCTTGCGCGACATACTGATCTCGATGGTCAATTCGTGGATCAAGCGGTCGGTGTTATTCTTGGCTTCTTCCAGGATGCGATGGCGGAAAGAGTTTTCGCTGGCGATCGAATTCGTGAGTACTTCCTGGAATTCCAGGTAGGTGAACATGTTCTGGATCCACTCACAGACGGTAGACGCATCGCTATCCAGAATATAAGGCGGCCATTGAGAAACTGCCTGGGTGGTTGTACCGGATTCAAGTGGATGATTCTTTGCTGCGGATTGTTTCATGGCTGTTGAATTCTGGCTTTTTCCATAAACATTATAAAAATAGTACACATCTTTTAAAGGGTCGCTGGCAGCGGGAATCTGATCCAGTAATTTCATGGCATCTGAAAAAGTGAAATCGTATGCGAAAGGGATCACATCAACCTGAAATGTTGTTTCCGAAAGAAGTTTATGGTAATAGGATGATTTGTTGGTTAAAACATACACTTGTGGAAGAGTGAAGCGTAAACCAGTATGCAGGAGCTCAATTTCTTTTTCAACCAGCTTTATGAGACGGCGGTTGAAATTGCTCACCAATCCTTTCTGGCTGCCGATCACAAGCCATATTTGCTGCTTATGATAGATAGATGGATCGGGATTATTGTTTTCCACAGTGGATGCAGCAGATACTGTGGTGAAGATATCCACTAGATCTGCACGATACTGGCGTATAGCTTGAATACGATTCAATGCTTTTTTCCAGCTGCCAAGAGATGTATTCCTCATCGCATTGAGATAGGGTTCAATGGCTTGGATATTTTCCAGGCGTTTTTTGGTCTCTTCGAGCATGATCCTTCCTGATCGATCGGTTATTAATTCAGTTTGATTTTGAGATCTTCAACCATGTATACGAGTATGGTTTCAAATGACAGCATTTTTCATGTAGATCCACATCTTCCAATAGATTATAAAGGATTTCTCCCCGACCAAGATGAGATTGCAGACCGTAGGCTGTAGTTTGGTCAGATAAGTTGTGCAAGGAAAATATCGTTTCCTGTGGATCACTGCGTTTTATCACCAGTAATGCCGGGTGGGTTGTATCATGTAATATCTCACACTCCCCTTCAGCCAGTACTGGATTAGATTTGCGTATAGCCAATAGCTTTCGGATCGTGATTGTAGAGAGAAGTATTGTCATTCTGCGCTTGTTCGGCGACATTAATGTGCAGATAAGAGAATTGGTCGCTTTTAATGATGGGAAGATGTAAAGCGTTATCTTCCATAGTCATCAGAGAATCCTGCATTCTTCTCAGCACTCCACTGCATGGGTGTGCGGACGCCATCGCGGTCTTCCAGATAAATATTATCTCCCATACCGATCTCATCTCCGTAATAAATGATGGGCGTACCTGGTAAAGAGAAAAGGAGTGCATAAAGCAGCTCGACCTTTTTTGTATCTCCATCCAGCAGGGGAGCTAACCGCCTGCGGATACCTAAATTTAGACGCATTCGCTTCACAGGAGCATATACCTGCCATAAGAATTGTCGGTCTTCTTCTGTCACCATTTCGAGTGTCAGCTCATCGTGGTTGCGTAAGAAGGTGCACCACTGGCAATTATCCGGGATGGATGGCGTCATCTCCAGGATTTCAACAATGGCAGATACATCCTGTTTCGCCAGAGCTTTAAATATGCGAGGCATGAGAGGGAATTGAAAAGCCATATGGAACTCATCCCCATCTGCGAAATAAGGGCGCAGGTCCTGCGGCCATTGATTTGCTTCTGCCAGCAGAATGCGTCCCGGATATTCCTCATCGATCAATTGACGCATCTCTTTAAGATAGGTATGTGTCTCTGACAGGTTTTCACAGGTAGTACCTTCTCTCTCGATAAGGTACGGAACAGCATCCGCGCGGAATCCATCAATGCCCATATCCAGCCAGAAACGCATGATATTTTTCATTTCCTCGCGAACTGCCGGATTGTCATAATTAAGGTCAGGCTGGCAGGAATAAAAACGATGCCAGTAGAATTGCTGGGTTTCTTCGTTCCATGCCCAGTTGGATGTTTCAGAATCCACGAAAATGATACGCGCATCGCTATAGAGCTGGTCGTTATCACTCCACACATAGTAATCATGATATGGTGAATGGATATCTGTTCTTGCCTGTCTGAACCACTCGCACTGGTCAGAGGTATGGTTGACCACCAGATCGGCGATGATGCGCATGCCGCGCTTATGTGTCTCTTGCACCAGTTCTTTGAAATCGTCAATCGTACCAAGATCAGGGTGGATATCGTAATAATCTGCAATATCGTAACCGTCATCAACCAATGGAGATGGAAAAATTGGCAGCAGCCAGATGCAATCTACTCCAAGCTGTTGAATATGATCCAATTTCTGGGTCAAACCCTTCAGATCACCGATCCCATCTCCATTGGAATCATAATAAGCACGTGTAGATACTTCGTAGAAAACTGCATTTTTATACCATGATGAATTATTTTCCTGCATATACAAACCTTATCAAAAAATTTACCCTTTGGCTCGTCTTCATTAAGCTTTAGATGCCTGAATAGCAAGATCAATAAAGACTGCTGCCGTCCATCCGAAAGCGGGCGCTGCTTTTAAGCCAGGTTTCCCAGTTTCGGCGTTGTAGTACTCATACATTCCATCATTCCGCATGATCATTTCCAGTGTTTTGGTACGGATATCCTGGGCTAGATCATGTTCATTTACTTGCTGAAGGGCTTCCACAAAAAAGTAATTGATGTTTGCCCATACAGGACCGCGCCACATACAATCAGGGTCAAACTTCGGATCATTGCGGGCGACGGAAGGCAGCATTAATGTACCATAGAATTCATCACGGTTCTTAATATGAGCGATGAGTTTCTTATTGACCGCATCCGGAAGAGCCCCCGTCCATAAGGGATACAGGTTCAGAGGGGTGAATACATGGATGGGTTTTTTTTGATGCAGTGCATTAAAGCGAGTCAGCTTTTCATCCCATGAATGGTCAATGATGATTTTCAGCAGATCGGCGGCATTTTTATTCCACATCATGGATTCATCCATCTTCCCAATTTCCTGCGCGATGAACGCCAGAGACTTCATCTGGATGTACAGGTACGTATTGATGTCGGGTGACTCTACCGGTACGCCGTTATCCCAGGTGGGATTATCATCCAATCCGGATGAGAAGGGGTGGTTGTATTGTACAAAGCCATCTCCGTCATCGTCATTCTCCTGAAACCACCAGTGATTCCAGCGAACAAGAGGTTGATAAATTTCGCGCAGGAAATTGATATCCGATTCAATTTCATGGATTTTCAAGGCAGCCCACGCCAGAATAGGCGGTTTGGTCACTTTCGCATGTACGGGATGATCGATCTCCGTCACGATGCCGTCATCAAAGAGGGCATCCGGCAGCATGCCATCGGGCTGCTGGTGGGCAAGAAATGTACGAATTTGATCTCGCGCCAGTTGTGGGTCAAGATGGCGCAGCGCAATGGCGTGCAGAGCGTTATCCCACAGCCAGGCACCGATATAGTTCTTTTTCGAAGGAGCGATGACCCGGTAGTGTAAATTCCCTTTGGGGTAGAACATATTATTAGCAAGCACCCACCAGGCATAAGCGTACGAAGTCTGATAGATTGCTTTAACATCAGGTGCTTTGCTAAACCATTCTTCCCAGATGTGGCGGGCATTGAGGCGGGCTTGATCACATGATGGAAAATATATTGATTTAGTGTTATTCTCTCCAATCGAAAGAACGAGAGCTGCATTCTGACCGGTTTGAAGGAGCAGTGTTAATTCTGAATTTCCCTCGCTGTTGGCAAACCGGTTGAGCAATATATTGGCGTTCGATGCGTACCGTATAAAGCGATAGGAAGTGATCAGCCCTCCATCATGCTCTGAATACCATTCCGTGGCATTGACTTCAAAATGCATACCGATCGTGCAGTCTTGAGGGAAATGAAAACACAGAGTGCTTTCATCAAGAAAAGTGAGCTGAATAGCCCCCGCAGAGGTATCGAAGCTAAGCGCTTGCGGCTGTGTAGTAACTTGAAATGATAATGGCTTCTGATCTGCATCAAGAAAAGTGATATTCTCCAGGAATGGCAGCCGTTTTGAGTATGATTCGATCCCTGGAAAAACTTGTATCAATCGTTCTGAAAGATTAAGATACAGTTTGCTGGATTCTGGATGCTGGTAGATCGTCAGTCGTGAACCAGGAAGGCTGAAAGGCACACTGGTAATATCGATCTTGTTTTTCAGAAGATCCAGTAAAGAACTCATGCTGGTGTGTTTCCTAGCCTTTGACCGAGCCGGCAAGCAGACCCCGCACGAAATATTTTTGCAGTGCGAAGAAGATGATCATTGGCAGGATCATGGAGATGAAGGCAGCCGCGGTCAGTAAATGCCACCCGCTTCCCAATGAAGTAACCATATTGCCGATCTGATAGGTTAGCACGGGATGTTCCCCTCCTAAGAAGACCAGAGCGACCAGCAGGTCATTCCATACCCACAGGAACTGGAATATCGCCAGCGATGCCAGAGCAGGCACCGAAAGAGGAATGGCAAGCTTGGTGAAGGCAGTCCAGTGTGAAGCGCCGTCCAGATAGGCGGATTCGAACAATTCACGCGGTAAGGAACCCAGGAAATTGCGCATCATGTAAATGGCGTATGGAAGTCCAAAGCCTGTGTGGAACAGCCAGATACCCTGAAATGTTCCATTCAAGCCAAATTTGGCAAACAAACGAGAAACGGGGATGAGTGTCATTTGCAGTGGTACCACCTGCAGACCGACCAGCAGGGCAAACAGCCATTGACGTCCTTTGAAATCCATCCATGAGAATGCATAGGCAGCAAAGGAAGAGATCAGGATGGGAAAAATTGTACACGGTATGGTGACTGCCATGCTGTTCAAGAATGCGCGCCCCATCCCGCGTGGATTTGCCAGGTCGCGGATATCGCAATACAGGTCCAGTGATTGTGTTCCACTGGCGCAATCAGCACGATAGGTTTTATTGCCGCGATAGCCCGTTAGAGCGTCTATGTAGTTATCGAGTGTGACTTTAGTTGTGGTGTCAATACCGGATAACTTCCGCATATATGTGGCAATGGAAGCGGTTGTATCCTCATCAGGTATGGGGATATCCCCCATGTGTGGTTCGCCGTCAATCTCGCGGGTCAGGGAAGGGGTCAGAGAGATAGATCTGCGGTAATCCTGTACTACCCCTGGATCAGATAGATCTGCGGTTTTAATGAGAGAACCATCTTCACCATGACAGCTGGCACAATAGGTTTGATACTCTTCCTGCCCCTGCGGTTTAGCAAACATGGTCCACCAACCGGTTGTATTGATATCCTGCACCGGTCGGAACGATGTAACCAAAAGCCCGATGGTAGGGATCAACCAGATTGCACATAACAGTAAAAGGATGATATGAACCGGTAGATTTTTTAACCCCTTTTTCGAATCTTTATTCTTCTTCATCGCGTTTCCTCCTGCTTCTGGAATCTGCGAATGTTCATGATCATGAAAGGAATGATGATGATAATAAGCAAAACGGCAATGGCTGAAGCGCGACCGGGATCGTAATTCTTGTACATTTCGATGTACATACGATTCGCGATCACTTCCGTTCCATAATTGCCACCGGTCATTACATAAACGATGTCGAAGATCTTTAGTACATTAATGACCATGGTGGTTACTACCACCACGATGGTAGGCATGATCTGGGGGATTGTTATCTTCCAGAAAACCTGCCATTCGTTGGCTCCATCCACTCGGGCTGCTTCCAGGATTTCATCAGAAACACCCTTCAGTGCTGCTGCCAGGTTGGTCATGCAGAATCCAGTCCACATCCAGACTCCTACAATGATCAATGCAATAGTGTTGACCTGTGGTTCAGTCAGCCAGGAGATTGGCTGACCTCCCAGACCGGTGACAATAGCATTGAGCAGACCAATTTGGACCTGACCAGAACCGTAGTTATACATAAATTTCCAGATAACACCCGCTCCGACAAAGGAGATTGCCATGGGAAGGAAAATAATGGATTTTGCGATGGCTTCGTATTTCACTCTGTCTGCCAGTACTGCGATGAGAAGCCCCAGTGCGACCGTTCCGGATACCATAACGATGATCCATATTAAGTTGTTGAGGAAGGCTGTTTGCATCACTGTGCTGGTGATGGCGTAGCGATAATTTTCAAAAATCCCCCAGCAGGGTTGTCCTTCGATGCAGCGTACACCAGCCCAATCGGTGTTTTCGGGGTTGCGCAGACTCAAATAGAAGGTATTGATACCAGGATACACGATGAATGTAGCCATGATGAGCAAGGCAGGAAGCAGGTACATCCATGGCGTAATTGGTTTCTGACGCATAATTCCAGGGGTGCTATTTGCCATTTTATTTACCTCCATTTTAAATATAGTATGAAAAGAAAAATGATTGCTTAAAAAAGATCGGGTGCCTGATTTCCCAGGCACCCGAGTGGAGTTTACATTATTGTAATGCTTCCAATTGAGCCTGCGCTACAGCATCCAGAGCTGCATCAAGATCGCCACCGTTGACGTAATCAACCAGTGCGGTCCATTCTGCGCTGCCGAAACCACCGGGGATGGTATCACCAAGATCAGGAGTGAAACCAGTCGCACTTGCGAGTGCAGCACCCTTTTTGATCAAGGCTGGGTCAATGTAGTTGCCATCAGCGCCCATGTTGGGAGAAAGATCAAAGCCAGCGGCTGCCCAGTTCGCGCCACCCTCCAGAGAGGATAAGTATGAAATTAATGCGCGTACTGCCGGGGTATCATTGAATGCCATCAGCCAGTCAGCGCCACCCTGCATACCCTGTGCTCCAGGAACTGCGAAGAAGTCATAATCAATGCCATATTCCATATCAGGATATTGTTCAGCAACCGTGCCACCGGCAAAACCGGATTGTTTTACCATCATGGCTTCTGGCGGATCGGAGTAAACCTTCAAGATAGCGTCATTGAAACCGGTTGAAAGGGTTCCTTCTGCGCCACCGACGGTATATACAGCATCCTTTGCCCACTTACCATAGGTTTCGTAAGCCTGCTTGACACCTGCATCATTGTAGGCAATCTCACCGGAGATGAGACCCATGACAAATTCGGGACCCTGCTGAACCAGCATTATGTCCTGAATGAAGTCAGAGCCGGTCCAACCGGTTGCATCACCAGATTCCATGCCCATGCTCCAGGGAACATCGCCATTCGCGACCATGGATTCGACTAATGCATCCAGGTCATCCCATGAGGTAGGTACGGTATAGCCCTTTGCTTCAAAGACTGCCGGGCTGTACCAGATGATGGTCTTGATGTCTGCTTTCACAGGAAGACCAAGCCAAACACCGTCGATTGTACCGGGATCCTTAAAGAAAGCGGCATAGTTGTCGCCGTGCGCGCCGAGGGTATCCATGGGAACAAGAACGTCTTTGTATTGTTCCAACTGTGCAACATTCCAAAAAGCCACATCTGGTGGAGTTCCGGCTTGAACTTTGGTATCCAGAAGAGCCTGATCACGTGTGGATTCAGGTTTCAAAACTACACCGCATTGTTCGACGAAAGGAGCCAGAATGGTGTTCAGTTTTTCTTCTTCGACACCAGACCACTGATAGAGCAGGGTGATCTCGTCACCGGGCTGTGCGCCCATGCATGGATCATCTTCCACCACTGCTTCTTCTGCCGGGGCTTCTTCAGGTGCAACCTCTTCAGCAACGGCAGGTTCTTCAGCGGCTGCAGGTTGGCAGGCTGTCATCACCATCGCAAAGACGGTGACAAGCGAAACAAGTAACCAAAATCGTTTTTTCATTATTTTTTTCTCCTCGATTTATTAAATTTCTTGCTTGACGAATACAATATCTCCAAATCACCTCCTTATTATTTGTGATTGTTTTCTTCTCTTTGTTTGCGCGAACCACAAGATTCGCGGATGATAATTTCGGTATCAAGAATGCAATCTTCTTGAGGGACTTCATCATGATCGAGCCACTTGATGAGCAGGTTGGCTGCATTCCACCCAAGCTGATATGCAGGGATGTGAATGGTGGAAAGCGGAGGTGCCAGATGCATAGACAGGGGAATGTCATCAAATCCCATAATGGCGATATCTTCAGGCACGCGAATATAATTCTGGTAAAGAGCATTCAAGCTGCCCAGCGCGACGGTATCAGAAGCGATGAACACTGCGGTGGGTTGGGCGCCTGAGTCAAGGATCTGTTTCATGGCAAGAAAACCAGAATCAGGAGTACGATTTCCAAAAAAGACCAGTTTTTTATCATATGGCAATCCCGATCCTTCCAGCGCTCTACGATACCCATTCAAGCGATCCTTGCTGCTGGAATATTGCAGAGAGGCATTGGTAATGATGGCAATACGTTCATGCCCAAGCCCGATCAAATGATTGACTGCTTTCTCAGCCGCTTTTCGGTTATTGATATCTACCGAAGGGATGTTGGGAAAATTAATTCGCCCTTGCAGGATGATGGGTGCGTTAGCGTTCATCAGGTCAACGATTTCCTGATCATTGGATAATGGTCCTGATACGATCAATCCATCTACCTGTCTTTCCAGAAACAATGTGGTAAGACTGTTCTTTTCATCTTCGGGTGGAACCGGTTTGAATAACAGGTGGTAGCCATGTTCTCCTGCCACTTCACTGATACCGCGCATCACTTCTGGGAGCAGCAAGTCAGCATACGCTTTGTCAGGTTCCTGTCGCACCACTAAACCGAGGATGAAAGTCTTTCCTTTCACCATACTGCGAGCGGTAGCGTCAGGGTGATAATTCAATAATTCGGCGGCGTCCAGCACTTTTTGACGTGTCTCTTCACTGATTCGCATACCTTCTACATTGTTCAGAACGAAGGAAACCGTAGTGCGTGATACCCCAGCTGCTTCTGCAACATCTTTGGCTGTTATTCTTTTATTCATATGCTAACACGATTTGCTAAAACGAGTTAGCTATATTATAAGATTTTATGGAGGGGATGTCAAGATAAGAACAGGAAATTAGTAGATTTCGACCTTTGCGATATCCCAGATGAATACGATCGCACCACCTACACGCGCAGAGTCATCTACTGATGCCGCTGCATTCAGTTCATTTTCCAGTTCATCATCAACTGCAACACTCTGTGTGCAATTGGATTGGATGACCTGACAAACCTTATCAACATCTATCTCATCAACAGCAGTAAATAGTGTGTATTGAGATTGTCGCAGCATACCGCCTTTTGTTTCAGAAAAAGTTGCTGTATGACCGGCGTTGATAAGCGCATCGAGAACCTGCTCTGCCTCATCTCTGGGAATGACAGCCATGATCATTTTTTTCATAATAGGCTCCTTTTTAAAAGCCAGTCGAAAGCACTATGTCAATGAATTCATCCAATTCTATTCTATTCTCTTCAGAAAGGACAGATTCACTGCTCAATGAGGTAAGGAATTCTGGAGGGGAGGAATGCAATTTTCGGTATAAGTTGTTTTCAAAAGAATGTAAACCGGATGCGGGAAGATCAAATAATCTGCCTGATGTCAGACTGTATAGAAAAAGAAATTGTTCTTCACTGCTGCATGGTCGGTGAGCAGGTTGTGAGAAGGCAGCCTGGATGATCCTGCCTCGATTGATGCGGAACTGGGTCTCCTCGTCAATCTCTGTCCCAAATTGAGCAAATTTTTCGATCTCTCCAAATTGGGCTATCTCCAGCTTAAGCTGGCTGGCAATGCTTCGGATGGCAGAGATTTGTGCAGAGCCGCCAACCCTTGAAACTGACAGATCGATATTAATTGCCGGGAAAATGGCGCGGTTGAAGAGATCTGTATCCAGAATGATCTGACCATCACAGATTGAAATAAGATTGGTGGGAATATAGCTGGCAACATTGCCCTGCTGCAGTGTGACAATGGGAATGGCTGTGATTGAGCCGCCTCCCAGACTATCATTCCATTTACCGGAACGTTCGAGCAACCGTGCGTGCAGGTAAAAAACATCACCGGGATACGCTTCACGACCTGGTGGACGTTTCAACAGCAGGCTGATCTCACGATAGGCATCAGCATGTTTGCTGAGATCATCGTATACGATCAATACATCCTTGCCCTGATAGGCGAAGAATTCAGCCAGTGTGCAGCCTGAGAAGGGTGCGATATAGCGCAATGCGGGGGGATCATCCGGGCTTGCAAGGATGACTGTGGTATACGCCATGGCGCCTTTTCTTTCCAGCAGGTTTAAATTCGGCAGCAACGAAGACTTTTTCTGACCGATCGCCACATAAATGCAAATAACATCCTGGTCTTTCTGATTCAGGATTGTGTCAATGGCAAGGGTTGTTTTACCGGTCTGGCGATCACCTGCGATCAATTCGCGTTGACCGCGACCGATAGGGATAAGCGCATCGATCTTTTTGGTACCGGTATACAGGGGTGTATCTATTGCGCTGCGCTGTACGATGCCGGGTGCATTTTGTTCAATTGGAAGGTTGTTTTGAGATTCATAAGGTTTTCCATCATCGAGAGGATTGCCTAATGGATCCAGAATACGACCAATGGCATCATTCCCAACCGGAAAGGTCATCCGTTTTTCCTGCGTTAAAACCAGGTCGCCACCATGGATATTTTCGTCTGGTCCCAGCAGGATGACATCCATATGATCGGTGCCTAAATTTAGTGTGAGACCGTCAACCCCATTTTCAAAAATAACCAGTTCGTCAATTGCAATGTGGGGAAGCCCGCTAATGTGTGCAACACCATTTCCAACGTGCTGTACGGTTCCAACAGAGTGAATGACTACTTTCTGACCGTTGCGGGTGAATTCTTCCTGAATGGTTGAGAGCAATTTCGTTAACTCTGGTTTCAGAGCGGTGGTGTTATTAAGATGATAAGCGCGGCTGTCTATCCATTTTGTGGAATGGAATAGGAGCTGTCTTTTTTCGCCGCCTGCCTTTTTGGAAGGTGTTTCATCGAATTTGGTTAGAACATTCGCAAATGATTGTACTAACTTTTGTGAGCATACATTCATCTCACGCATCCTCCGATGAAAGACGATCAAATTCCTTTTTTATTTCTTCCCTTAATATCATTAATTTGGCTTGATAAGAGTTATCAAAGATCAGATCGCCCAGCCTGATCTGTAATCCGGCGGTAAGGTTGGGATCGACCCTGGCTTCTAATCGTACGTTGCGATCGGCTAATGCGCTTAAAGTGCGGACCAGTGTGCCCTGTTCTTCTACGGTCAATGCTTTGGCTGTGACAAGTTCAACCAGCGGTTCGCGGTCTTTTAATGACTTGCGGATTGTTTCCACAGTCTGCATTTCTTTTCGACCCAACTCCCAGATTCGTTCGTTCATCTGCTTTACCAGCGAATGATGGATCTCATCCGGGGCGGTATGGTTAAGCATGATGCGAGAACTTTCAATAACCGTATCAATGATCTGTTCATGGAAATCAGTAAATGATTTTTGTTGAATGACCTTTGCTTCTTCACGCGCCTGCAACCGGATATGTTCGGCTTCCTCTTCAGCTTTGGAGAGAATGACCTTTGCTTCTTTTTTAAATTTATCTCGTTCCAGCTCAATGATCTCTCTTGCTTTTTCTTCGATCTGTTGATACTCTTTTTCCAAATTCTGTTTTAATTTTTCACTCTCCGCCAGGTTATTGCTGAGCTCTTTTTCCTGCTGATTCTTTAGTTCTCTTGCTTCTTGACTGCTTTTCATAGCACCCTTGAACAAGAGGAAATAGAGCAATACAGCTAGAACCGCGAAGTTGATGAATTGAAACAGGATGGTTGTGAGATCAATATTGAACATGAAAAGTCCTTAAAAAATATTTGCCAGAAGAGGATTCGCGAAAAGTAAGATCAGGATGACCAGTAAAACATAGATCGCAGTGGATTCCAGCAGTGCCATTGAGATCAAGAGAGTTGTTCGGATCTGGTTGGCTGATTCTGGTTGACGAGAAATTGCTTCTAGCGCTTTAACTACGGCTTTACCCTCCACCAAAGCGGGGATCATGGTTCCAATTACGATTCCTGCACCGCTTACGATGATGGTGATGACTGTTACATATACTTCGGGGCTTAATGACGACATTCTTTTTACTCCTTTTTAAGATTCTTTCTGTTGCACAGCACTTGAAATATATGTTCCTGTTAATGCTGTGAAGATATACGCCTGTAGCGTACCGGTAAGCAAGCTTAGAGCGATCATGATGATGGGTGCTCCTACTGGAACAAGTTGACTGATGATGACAACGATCAGCTCTGTACTGATGATATTACCGAATAAACGCAGTGTGAGTGAAACCGTTCGACTGATCTGGCTGATAATTTCAAATGGAAAGACAATGATGGGGCTGGCTGAATCCTTGAGATAACGCAGCATTCCTTTTTCTTTTATTCCAAAATAATGCACTGCTAGAAAAACCAGCAATGCCAGCGTGAGGGGAGTATTGATATCCTGGCTGGGAGATCCAAGAGCGGGGAAAAAACTCAAATTGTTGGCGAGAAAGATGAAGATCAATAAAGATCCCAGAAAGGGAATATATGCAGCTGGATTTTTAACATTGATGAGATCGCTAATTAAGGAGCTGATCATTTCGACGATCTCGGTGATCGCATCGGGCTTAAATGATTTAATGAGGATAATGACAGTGATCAAAAGCAGCATCCCGATCCAGGTGTTAACGACCGTATTTGTGATGATGATGCTTCCAATTTGAAAAACAGGATAGGGTGTGATGGTTTCCAATTTATTCTCCTTTCGGTTGTTTTTTTATCGTGATGACCAAAGCAAGATACTTTGATAGTAAGAATGCTGTCAGGCATACAAATCCATATTTCATATCTGCTCTAAAAGCGATCACCAGGATACCACTGCAGATCAGAATGCGTATGATCGAGATTAGCGGGTTGCGTTGTTTTCCTTTATTTTCTGGTTTCAACGCCTGTGTGATCTCAAAGCGGATGGATATGGTATACAGTGTACCAAGAAAAATCCCGATAAACGTCCACAATACAATTAATCCATGATCCATGACAGATTAGATCTCCAATTTACCCATTTCTGATCGTGTAAACAGAATGATCTCATTCTCACGTATCTTGAGCAGGCATTCCTGAATGGTGATCACTTCTTCACGATCCAGTGTGCCGATTTTAACTTCTCCTGCCTGGAGGATCGCCAGCAAAGGTGCATGATTCTCCAGAATGGTAATTTTGCGACCATCCAGTAAGGTTGCTGAGAAACAGGTAACGTTCTTATGCTCGAAAAGTGTCCGGTCGGCAGATCTAAACTGAAGGTTCATCTTTCCTCTGTTCCTGTTTCATCAACTCAGCTTTTGTAAGGACATCAGAAATGTTTCCTACCATATAGAACGCACTTTCGGGGATATCATCCAGATCTCCACGAATGATGTTTTCAAAACCATTCAATGTTTCTTCGATCGAGATGAACTTCCCGCTCAATCCTGAATAATTTTCAGCCATGAACATCGGTTGTGTCAGAAAGCGCTGGATGCGCCGGGCTCGCAGCACGATACGACGATCTTCTTCATTTAATTCATCAACACCCAGTATCGCTATCACGTCCTGCAGGTCATCGTATCGCGAAAGGATAGAACGTACCTGGCTGGCAATAGTATAGTGTCTTTTCCCTACACTGGCTTGTGACATGAAGGAGCTGGTTGATTGCAGTGGATCAATGGCGGGGTACAACCCCTGGCTGGCATATTTTCGTGAAAGCACAACCACACTATCCAGGTGTGAGAAGGTTGCGCTGACTGCCGGATCTGTAAGGTCATCTGCCGGTACATACACGGATTGAATGGAAGTGATTGTTCCCGTACTGGTAGAGGTGATGCGTTCCTGGATCAAGCCCATTTCGCTTTCGAGGGTGGGCTGGTATCCGACCTCTGATGGCAGCCTGCCTAAAAGAGCAGATACCTCTGACCCTGCCTGGACGTAACGGAAAATGTTATCAATGAAGAGCAATACATCGCTCTTTTCCTCATCACGAAAATATTCAGCCATCGTCAATGCAGTGAGCGGGATGCGCAGCCGCGCCCCCGGCGGTTCATTCATCTGCCCAAAGATAAGCGCCGTCTTTTCGAGAATTCCATTTTCCTGTAATTGCTGCCATAGATCATACCCTTCACGGCTTCGTTCGCCTACTCCCGCAAAAAATACCAGCCCCGATCTTTCATGAATGGTGTTGCGCATCAACTCTGTCATCAACAGGGTTTTTCCAACTCCTGCACCGCCAAAAAGACCAACCTTGCCGCCTTTTCGCAGGGGAATCAGTAGATCAATGACCTTGATACCTGTCAGGAAGAGTTGTTTTACTTCTACATTGGCTTGCAAACTTGGTGAGAGCTTGTGGATAGGATGGTACTGATCGATTGGCAGCGATTCTCCGCCGTCAATGGGTTTCCCGAGCACATCAAACATACGCCCTAATACTTGCCTGCCCACAGGTACACAAATGGGTTTCCCCGTATCGCGGCAGCGCATACCCCTGCGCAATCCTTCCGTATTGCTCATGGATATGGTGCGTACCGTGTTGGTGTTGATATGCTCCTGAACCTCGCAAATAAGGGCGCTTCCATCATCCTTCAGAATTTCCAGCGCCTGATTGATGCCGGGCAGATCTCCACTGGGGAATTCCACATCAATGACTACCCCCATGATCTTTGCTATCTTGCCTATTCTTTCCAAACAATACTCCTTTTAGTAATACTCTTCCTATTCATCAAGGATCGGTATGACACAGATGAAACCGAAGGGTTCATCAGCTATATTCTTGAATTGATGCAGTTCATTGGGTGACACAAAAACCACATCGTATGGCTTCACTTCGAAAACCTCTTCCCCGATCTGAACGCTCCCTTTTCCTTTAAGAACAAGAACCTCATGCTCCTGAGGGTGTCGTTCGAGCATGCTGTGTCCGCCTGGCTCCAGCCAGAAGAAACGCATGATGGAATTGGGGGCTCCGTCCTCGGTCCCGATCAGGATGTTCTTGGTGACATCTTCAATGCCCTCGATTTCCAATTTTAATGGAGTCACATTATCCCATTGAAAAGAATTGTTTTTCTGGTGAAAATGTTTTACTGCTGACATGAAAAGTCCTCCTGATTGGATGATTCTCGATCAATGCCGGGTCGGTCTATAAGCCGTATTCTGTCTGGTGAAGAACACCTGGGCGATAATCTATCTGCGCGGTCTACCCGACGCTCTCGCATTACAGTGAGGGAACGGGCAGTTCCGATGGATTTCAGCGTCTGCTTGACCTTGCTCCCAAAAGGGGTTGCCTGACCACTGCATTACTGCAGCAGCCGGTGGTCTCTTACACCACCTTTTCACCCTTACCCTTACGGGCGGTATGTTTCTGTGGCCCTGCCGACAGGTTGCCCCGTCCCGGGATTTCCCCGGTTTTGTGCCCTGTGGAGTACGGACTTTCCTCAATGGAGGAAACCTCCACTGCTATCACCCGACCAACCCGGTCTATTGTATGATAACGTGAATGAGAACAGGGGTCAAATAGATTTATACGAAAGTATTACATGCTCATTAATGGAAACCCATCATGCAGGAAAAGAAACGATTATAATAGCTGCAATGAATCTTCAGAACTGGAGTTATCGATGAGAAAACCTTTTGTGGCTGGAAACTGGAAAATGAATAAAACTGTCGAGCAAGCCTCACTGTTGGTGGCAGATCTGCTGCCGGGTTTGCAGACGATCGAGAAGATTGATCGCGTGTTATGCCCGCCCTTTCCTTCTTTGATGGTCATTTCGCAAATGATTGCCGGAACCGATATCGGTTTGGGCGCACAGAATATGCACTGGGAAAACTCCGGTGCCTATACAGGTGAGGTGGCACCTGCTATGGTAAAGGAATTCTGTGAGTATGTCATTATCGGGCATTCTGAACGCCGTGGATATTTTGGAGAAACCGACCAGACTGTCAATCAAAAAGTAAAGGCAGCCTTCGCGGCAGGATTGACACCGATCGTGTGTGTGGGTGAGACGCTGGAAGAAAATGAAGCGGGTATGACAGCTTCTGTCGTGAAGCGTGAGGTGCTGGAAGGGTTGAAAGAACTGGATGCCAGCAACGCTCAGAAACTGGTTGTTGCCTACGAACCGATCTGGGCGATCGGAACAGGGAAAACAGCCAGCGCTGAACAGGCGGAAGACATCATCGGCAAAATCGTACGCGGCAGTCTGGCTGACAGCTTCGGCACGGATGTCGCTGATAGAATTCGCATTCTATACGGTGGTTCTGTGAAAGGCAGCAACGCGGCTGAAATTTTCAGCATGCCGAACATTGATGGTGGTTTGATCGGTGGGGCAAGCTTAAAAGCCGATGATTTCATCAAGATATGCCAGGCAGCCGAAGGCACCCTGCAATAAAAACGTACCCACTAACTAAAATGATGACAAGAAAAACGGCTGAAACAATTCAGCCGTTTTTTTATCCCGTACCAAACTGGCGGTCACCCGCATCACCCAACCCGGGCAGTATATAACCATGTTCATTCAACTGGCGGTCAACCTCTGCCAGGAAGATGGGCACGTCTGGATGATTGTCGTGCACCAGCTGGATGCCTTCCGGGGCGCCGATGATGCCTACAAACTTGATGCGTTTTACTCCCCAGCGCTTGAGAACATCAATGGTAGCGGATGCAGAACCACCGGTAGCCAGCATGGGATCCAGGATCAGGCAAACCGATACGCGTGGTTCGATGGGCAGTTTATTGTAGTATTCCACCGGTTTGAGAGTTTCTTCATCACGGTAAAGTCCAATATGCCATACCTCGGCGGAGGGCATCAGATCCCAGATACCTTCTACCATTCCCAGCCCCGAACGCAGGATCGGTACCAGACCGATCTTCTCTTTTAATATGGAACCTTCCATTTTTTCCAGTGGGGTGGTCACCTCATAGGGATCCAATTCAAGATCGAGGGTGGCTTCGTAGGTGAGCAGTCCGGCGATCTCTCTGACCAGTTCGCGGAATTTTTTGGGCTCGGTGGTTGTGGAACGCATTTTGGTAAGTTTGTGTTTTACCAGGGGGTGTTGTGAAATAAATACATTTTCCATATGGTATCTCCATTAGAATTATTTCTTACAAACCTATATAATATCAGAAACTGCTGGCTATCCAAAGGTATAATCTTTTTTATGAATACAGAAGCACCCAGAATTGTTGATCCACAATCAGATGGCAGTGAGCACATTGATCATGCTCTGCGCCCTAAGTTATTGAAGGATGTGATCGGGCAGAACCAGATCACGGAAAATTTGCAGATCCTCATTGAGGCGTCTCAGCAGCGCGCGGATGCGCTGGATCATGTCCTTTTTTATGGACCGCCCGGACTAGGCAAGACTACCCTGGCGCATGTGCTGTCGAACGAGATGAATGTCAATATTAAGGTTTCGTCCGGTCCGGCAATCGAGCGTCCCGGTGATCTGGCTGCCATTTTATCGAATCTTAGCGGGGGAGATATTCTTTTCATTGATGAGATCCACCGTCTCGGGAAAACAGTCGAAGAGGTGTTGTATCCTGCCATGGAGGATTTTGCTCTGGATATCATCATTGGCAAAGGTCCTTCAGCACGCTCGATACGATTGAAACTACCGCGCTTTACAGTGATCGGCGCTACCACACGTCTGGCGCTGGTTAGCTCTCCCCTCAGGGCGCGTTTTGGCGCTGTCTATCGCCTGGATTACTATGATCAGAATTCATTGAAACGGATCGTGCTGAATGCTGCCCGTAAATTGCAGATCAGTGCGGATGAGAGCGGGGTGGAAGAGATCGCTCGCCGTGCGCGCGGTACGCCGCGTGTGGCACTGCGCTTACTGCGCAGGGTGCGTGATTATGCCCAGGTCAGAGCAGATGGCACTATCACGGATGAGGCGGCGAAGGAAGCCATGAGTTTGCTCAGTATTGACCATTTGGGTCTGGATGAGATCGACCGCATGGTGTTGGATACGATCATCAAGAAATATGACGGTGGTCCGGTAGGGCTGAGCACCATTGCTGCTTCGATCAGTGAAGAACCGGATACTATCATGGATGTGGTGGAACCTTATTTGCTGCAAATTGGTTTTCTCAGCCGTACTCCGCAGGGTAGAGTGGCGACTGTTCTGGCTTATGAGCATCTTGGCTACCCCTATCGGGAAAATCCATCCCAGCCGAGTCTGATCGAATCGTGAAAACTGCCTCTTTTGATTACGATCTGCCCGAAGAGTTCATCGCGCAAACTCCTTTGGAACCGCGTGATTCCTCTAAATTACTGCTGCTTTCCAGAGAGGATGGCAGTATTCATCATGCAATTTTCCATGATCTTGGCGCTTATCTGCATCCTGGTGATCTGCTGGTTCTGAATCGCACCCGTGTCATACCGGCACGTATCTTTGCCCGCAAACCGACCGGAGGGAAAGTGGAGATCCTGTTATTGCGCAAAAATGGCGATGGCACCTGGCTGGCAATGCTGGGAGGTAAACATCTGAAAGCAGGAATGAACCTGACCGTCGCGCAAGGTCCAGATGTACAGATCCTGGCAGAGGAAGAAGGCGCCAATAGAACCATACTTTTCAGTGAGCCGGTGGAAGAGTATCTGCCATCCATTGGCAATACTCCTTTGCCGCCTTATATTCATGAAAAGCTGGATGATCCTGAGCGTTACCAGACCATTTATAACAGAGAAGCAGGATCGGCGGCAGCTCCCACAGCCGGGCTGCATTTTACGGATAAATTGATTCGTGAGATTCAAGAGATGGGTGTGGGTTTTACAGAAGTGCTGCTGCATGTAGGGCTGGATACCTTTGCACCGGTGAATGAGGAGAATGTGGAAGAACATCGTATCCACCGTGAGTGGTGCCAGGTGGGGGAAGAAAGTGTGAAACGTATCCGTGAAACCAAACAAAGAGGCGGCAGGGTTATTTCGGTCGGTACTACATCAGTGCGTACACTGGAATCAGCGGCGCGGGATGTGCCGCCAGATGAGATCATCCATCCTTATACTGGCATGACCGACCTTTTCATCCTGCCTGGCTATGAATTTCGTGTGGTGGATGCCATGATCACCAATTTTCATTTGCCCAAATCTACTCTCATCATGCTGGTCAGTGCGTTTGCCGGCTGGCACAATATTCGCAATGCTTATGAGATTGCCAAGCAGGAACACTATCGTTTTTATTCCTTCGGGGATGCCATGTTCATCCGGTGAATAGTATGGATTGGAAAACGCTCAATCAGCAAATTAGCAGCTGTCGCAAATGTCCGCGTCTGGTGGCGTGGCGCGAGCGGGTGGCGCAGGAAAAACGAGCTGCTTTTCGCAATCAGGATTACTGGGGCAAACCGGTTCCCGGTTTTGGCGATCTACATGCCCGCGTGATGGTGGTGGGGCTTGCGCCGGGCGCACATGGTTCCAACCGCACCGGGCGTATGTTCACCGGAGATGCATCCGGAGATTTTCTCTTTCCGGCGCTGTATCGGGAGGGTTTCTGCAATCGATCTGCTGCCGCACAGCGTGACGATGGATTGGAGATGAGGGATGTTTTTATCACGGCAGGGGGGCGCTGTGCGCCACCGCAGAATAAACCCACCAGACAGGAATTATTGAACTGCCGTTCCTTTTTGCTGCAAGAGATCGACCTGCTTCCAAATTTGCAGGGTTTTATAGCTCTGGGCGGGATCGCTTTTCAGCACCTGCTGGAAATAATGCAGACACATTACGGGGTCGTTTTCCCATCAAAACCGAAGTTTGCACATGGCGCTTTTTATCGCTTTACGAATGCACCCTGGCTGCTGGCGTCTTATCATCCCAGCCGGCAGAATACCCAGACCGGCAGATTAACGAAAGAAATGTTTGATGGGATATGGAAAACCGCAAGAAGGTTGTTAGAGTAATGCGATTAATAAAAATTGAAGGAACATAACGATGAATATTCACCTTATTATCGACCACCCAGATCCCACCAGTTACAATCATGCGGTAAAGAATGCGTTTCTTCAGGGCATAGACACTGAAAAACATGAGGTTAATATCATTGATCTGAATGTTGATCAATTTGACCCGATCATGAGCAAAGAAGAACTGGATATGTATGAAAAGGGCGGAATTCCGAACGACAAGATTAAAGAGTATCAAAGACGATTAAAAAATGCCGATCATCTGGTGTTGATTTTTCCCATCTGGTGGATGGTCATGCCTGCACGAATGAAGGGATGGATGGACAAAGTGCTCCTGCCCGGATTTGCCTTCAGTCAGCAAGTTCCACCACGTCCATTATTGACGAATATTAAAACAGCAACCATATTCACTACCACAGCCGTATCTGATGAAAAACATCGATTGGATTTCAATAATGCACTCGAATGGGTTCTTTGCAAAGGGACTCTAAAGTTCATAGGTGTTGATAATATCCAATGGTTCAATTTTGGCGAGACGGGCTTGTGCGATGCTGAAAAACACAGGGAATGGCTGCAATTCGTTAAACAGTACGCGGTCGGCATATAAGAAAATACCCCTTGTGGGGGTATTTTCTACTGTTAAATGAACCGATAAATATATCCTTCTAATGAGAAGGGTACCCACAAACATCCAGCGCAGCAGAAAGATGATTTTCCAGTGATTGCTCGGGTAGATCTTCCACATGTTCGATAATTAATTGTTTCTTGCCGTGCTCCTGCAATATTTTTTCGTATCCATCGTGCAATTCTTTTTTACTTGCATAAGCCAGGTGGGGTGGCAAATTGACAGCAAGGATCTTTTCAGGAAAGAATTCCTTTGCCTCGCTAAGCGAAATATTCCCAATGGGTGGTACCGTGAACGAATCAACGATATTTATCTTCGACTCGTGGATTTCTTTTGCCAGATGACGCAGTAATCCGTCGTGATGTACCGCGAATTTTTTTCCTGTGCCTGCCAGGGCATTAATATACAGATCATAAACCGGCATACAATACTCACGATAGTATTTAGGGGAAATAAAATTAGTGATGTTATCAACAAGTGTGATATGTTGAGCCGGACATCCTGCTGTGATTTCAGCGGCTTTTATATGAAAGCGATGCTGGATATCAAGATATTCCAGAAGAAGATCAGGCTTGATCTTAAAATCAATGGCGGCTCTTTCGACCGATGCTAATTCGATCCAGGCTCGTTGAAAAGGTGTTTTATCTACCACCGCGATAGTTGTACCACCCATACCGAGATCCTTTTGATCACCCTCCATCTCGTCATAATTTGGCACCATGCTATCAAGCATTTTTTCGAAAATATAGTTAATTACTCGCCAATCTTCTACTTCCTTTACAAAGAAGGTGTGAGCAGAGTGGGTTAATACATTATCGTCGGGATTGATACCAACGATCGAATCCACGCTGCCAACCGGGGTTTCAAAGGTATGCTGGATCATCCATACGTTATGTACACAGTAGCTTTTTTGAATGTAGGTGATATCTTTATGAAAGGGGTTGATCATATGATCAAAAAAGAACATGGGTTTGTATGGAGGAATAATGTGAGTGATGCCCATACCTCGATCGGTTAGACGGCGAACCATCCCGTGGGTGGGTCCACCTCGTAAACCAAGCGCAAATACAACATCTACCTTGTCTGGTACTTGATTGTTAATGACCGCCAGATGGCGTTCGTAGGGAGTCATCATTGTAATCCGCCTTTGATTTCTTTTTCTGATGTGGTGATTGATGTTAACAGAGCGGCTTTTCTATTCTTCCGAACTGCACGAATAACGAGGGCGAGAATAGTGGTGAGATAAGGCAGCATCAGTGTGAACTGTGAGGGGATACCCATATTTTGTACTCGTAATGAGATCCCTTCAGCCAATCCAAAAAGCAAGGAAGTGAATGCCATTGTAATCGGGTTCGAACCCCCAAAGATCACTGCCGAAAGGGCGATGAAACCACGTCCCGCGGTCATATCTTCGACGAATAATTTGAGATACCCCAGTGAAAGGTGAGCTCCTGCCAATCCACACATGAGCGAGCATATGATATTTGCGATCCAGCGCACTTTATTTACCCTGATACCGGTCGTCTCCAATGCTTCAGGGTGCTCACCGGCAGCACGAAAATAGAATCCATACGGTGTCCGGTAAATGAGAAACCAGAAAATAACGATCATGATCCAGGAAACATACACAAAAGCGGAATGGTCATTGAACAACCTGTCAAGGATGGGGATATTATCAAGAAAAGCGATATGGATATTGGGTATGCCTTCTATTCTGGGATCACTAAAAGAGCCGCGTACGTTGAAAAATAAACGCGAGAAAAATACTGTCGCTTCTGAGGCAAGCAAATTAAGTGCTATTCCAACAACGAAAACATCTGCTTTTAATTTAATGGTGAAAAGTCCGAAAAGTAGTCCGTAGATCAGTGCTGCTAATAATGCAAAACAAATACCGATCAGGTAGCTTTCAAAATAGTAACTACCGAGAATAGCAAAAAAGGAACCGATCAGCATAAATCCTTCCAGAGATATATTCAGATCTCCTGCACTTAGGCTGATTAGTCCACCTAATCCAGCAAGAATAAAAGGAGTAGCCATTCTCAGACCAGTGCTGACTACATCAAGGATATAATCCAGGCTCATTGTCTCACCTCTTCATCTACAAGAATGATATGTTTGCGTTTTCGAAAAATGATGGAAACAAATTCCCGACCTGTGATAAATAAGATCAACGCTGCAAGCAGTACTCCCGTGAGGTCAGACGGGACGTTTGCAACCTGTTCCATCCCCAGTGCACCATTCTTGAAAATACTGAATACAAAACTTACCCCAACGATTGCCAGAGGATTGTTTTTCGCGAGCATTGCGATCAAAACGCCATCCCAACCGTATGGACCGGCAATGGATTCCCAGAAACGATAATTTGACCCACATACTAATACTGCGCCTGTTAATCCGGATAAAAGACCACTCACATACATCGCTTTCATTTGATCTTTCCCTACTTGTACGCCGCCGTATTGGGCAAAACGAGGATTGAGTCCGATCATCTTCCAGCGATAGCCTTGATTTGTGTAGTTGAAGATCCAGTAGATCACAACTGCTGCGACCAACCCGAAGAGGATACCTGAACGCAGGTCAATGGATTGGGCGAGGAAGGGTAATTTCGCTGATTCTTCCACCGGTGGCGTAGTACCGCTCCAGCGGGTGATATCACGGAAAGGATAATTCGCCAGATAACTGGTGAGCATAAAGAATACTGAGTTAAGCATAATGGTAGAGATCACCTCATCTACTTTCCATTTCACCCGCATAAATCCAGGGATAGCTGCGCCGATCATTCCCACCAACATTGCGACAAGGATGCACAGGGGAAGATGGATATATATTGGAAGACCAATCAGCTTGTATCCCACCACCGCTGCGGCAATTGCTCCGAGTTCGATCTGACCCTTACCGCCCAGGTTGTAGATCCCTGCATTGGATGCTACGGCAGCGCATAATGCAGAAAGGATCAATGCCATGGAACGGTTCATGAGATTTGCTACAGCGCTCACATCACCAAGTGCATAAGAGAACATTGCTGCATAAGCCTGCAGGGGATTTTTCCCTATCACGATCATGATGATGGCGCCGAACACCATGGTTGCCAGAAAGACACCCACAATAGAGATCATTGAGTTGATTGATTTCTTGGTATTTCTCACGTTGGACTCCCTGTTTGTTGGGTTGTACGTTTGGCACCGGTCATATACAGACCTACTTCTTCTGGAGTAACCTGATCGGGTAAGAAATCGGCAACGATCTCGCCCTCATAGATTACCAGGATACGATCGCTGAGGAGGAAAAGTTCATCCAGATCTGCGGATACAAGCAAGATGGCATTACCATCTTGTCTCGCGTCTAATAATTGTCGATAAATGAATTCAGAAGCGCCAATGTCCAATCCACGCGCTGGTTGCAATACAAGAAGACATTTATGTTCGCCTGATAATTCCCGTGCCACAACAACCTTCTGCAAATTACCACCAGAAAGGGTACCCACCAGGGTATCAGGACCTTGTGCAACAATGTTATATTTTTCGATCAGATTCATGGAGTGTTTATCGATCTCTTTCCAGTTCATTACATCTGGTTTAGAGATAAACGGTTTGCAATCATTCTTGTCGATCACCAGATTCTCCTTTATGGAGGCTTTTATACTGGCGCCAGTAGTAATGCGATCTTCAGGGATTAGACGAATACCCATTGCCCTTCGTTCAGCAACTGACGTCCGAGTTACTGGTGAACTATTGAAGAAGATATCTCCCTTATCAACAGGGATGAGTCCTGCTAGAGCCTCCATTAATTCCGATTGGCCATTTCCTTCTACGCCAGCTATTCCTACGATTTCTCCGGCTTTGACATCGAAAGATACTTTTTTCACAAGAGTGGAATTAGTAGAATTTAAGACTGATAGATCTTTGATCTCTAACAGGGTTTGTTTTTCACGATGTGCTTCCTGTTTCCTGACCGTCCATAATTGGTCTCTACCTACAATAAGACGTGCGAGTTCTTTTTCTGTTGTTTTGTTCGCATCAAGAGAAATAAGGGTTTCTCCCTTGCGCATAATGGTTACCTTGTTTGATAAGGACAACACCTCTTTTAATTTATGAGAGATAAAGAGAATGGTTTTATCTCTGGCGACCATTTCACGGCAGATCTTGAACAGATCTTCTGCTTCGAAAGGGGTCAAGACTGCGGTGGGTTCATCCAGGATAAGGATTTCAGCTCCACGGTAAATGGCTTTAATAATTTCAACCCTCTGTTGGATACCAACAGAGACATTCTGAACCAGGGAATGAAGGGGAATAGATAAATTGTAATGTTCGCAAATTTCCTGAACTTTATTTTCTGCATGTTTATTATCAACAAAAACAAGACTTTGTTTGGGCTCATAACCCAGGATCACATTTTGGAGGACGGTGAAAGAGGGGACCAGCATAAAATGTTGATGGACCATACCAATCCCAAATTTTTTTGCATCCCTTGCAGACGTAATAGAGATCTCCTGTTCGTTGAGGAAGATTTTTCCGGAATCAGGTTGCTGAACCCCATATAGTATATTCATCAGCGTTGATTTCCCCGCGCCATTCTCCCCCACTATGGCATGGATCTCTCCTTTTTTGACGACTAAATTTGCATTACGATTTGCCTGTACACCACCCGGGAAGGTTTTATTTATATTTTCCAAGCGTAGAAGAGTTTTGTTTATCATAAGGCGTTTCTTTGTGATTGATTGAAAAGGATGTGACCGGGCGTAATGATCCCGGTCACATCTTATGTTTAATCTTGGTTATTGATCACGAAATTCTGTTACTGTGATCTCGCCATTTGCGATTTTGGTTTGGTACTCATTTACAGTTGCCACAATGTCTGCAGGTACGATGTCTTCTGACATGACCAGATACACACCGCCTTCTTTGACGCCCCAATTGAAAGTATCACCTTTTGCAAGTTCGCCATTCAGGTACATTCCGGTAAGATCATGGATCGAGACGTCGCAGGCTTTCATAACACTCGCAACGGTGTTATCTGGTGCCAGCCATCGTTGGTCAAATCCACCACCGATGATCCAGGTTTCAGCGCCATCATTGGCAGCGTTGAATCCGCCTTCACCACTCAAGCCAGCATACATAAAGTTAATGTCAGAGCCTTTTTCCATCAATGCCAGAGTTGCTTCTTTACCTTTGGCAGGATCAACCCAGGAACCAACGAAAATATATTCCATAACACCTTCGGGAGCTACATAGGCTAACCCTTGCTCGTAACCCCAAAGTGCACGCTGCATAACTGGGGAATCGACGCCACCAACATAACCGATAACCTGATCTTCATTGATATATTGAACATCGGTGCGTGTGGTCAACAAACCTGCCATTGCACCAGCCAGGAACGAACCTTCGTGATCCTTATAGCCTAGAGATACCACATCTGGTGAATCAAGTACACCATCCAGATAGATGTACAGAGTATCAGGATTCTGGGGAGCGACTTCAAGCATGGCATCAATTGCTTCAAAACCCAAAACGAAGACGAGGTCATCGGTCTTTGCGGCATTGGATAACAGGGTTTTGTAGTTTTCATAATCCAGCTTGCCTTCGTAAGTATGCGTTACGGCGCCAAAATCTGTCTCGATGGATTCAATTCCACCCAACGCAATGTCATAGAAAGCACGATCGCCAAAAGAATCGGCAACGAATACACCAACTGTCACAGGTTCGGCATCGGTGACGGTTTCACTCTCTGCGGCTGATTCAACGACAGCTTCTGTTGTGTCAGCTGTAGTACCACCGCATGCTGTAAGGAACATAGCAGCAATGAGGAGAGTTCCAATAAAGGGTAGTAATTTTATCTTCATTTTTTCTTTCTTCCTTTTCCTTAAGTAATAAGAATTGTCAATTTACGGTTAAAAAATATTTCTGATGCACCTCCTTTGTGATCTTCCATACTTCTATCTTTTTGTCGTACATCCACAACTTTCTCGTATGACCAGCTCAGTTGGCATGATAATAGGCTGTCGTGAAGTCTCTTTCTTTTTCATGAGTTGAATAAGTAGATTGGCGCTTTCTTCACCCATTTTTTCAGAAAGGATGGTAACGCTTGTGAGAGAGGGAGAAATGAAATCACTTACATTGATATCGTTGTATCCGACAATGGCGACATCTTCAGGAATATGAATGGAGTGTTCTCGAAGTGCTTTCATGGCACCGATTGCAAGCATGTCGCCCGCTGCAAATATCGCCGAAGGTAATATTTTTTCCTCGATCAACTTTTGAGTGGCAAGATAACCGGCATGATAAGAGAATTCGTTCACATCGATCACAAGACGGTTATCTAATGACAGGTTATTTTTCTCTAAAGCTTCCTGATATCCGATGTAAACCGAATTTAATGTGGGAATGGAAAGATTCCCGGAAAGCATGGCAATTTTGTGATGCCCATGATCGATCAAATGCTGGGTGGCTTTAAAACCTGCTCCCCGCCCATCCAGCAGCACAGAATATCCCTTTACATTGGGGCGATCAACAAAAACGAGTGGGATGGGGAATTCAAAGAATTCACCTGAGTCGAAGAAATCGGATGTGGTGGGATAAGAACCCATGGGAGATATAATGATCCCGTCAACGCGTTTGGTGATTAACATATCAAAAAAAGCTTTCCCTGTCGGGATTTTCTCATGAGTGTCACAGGTGATCATCAGGACATTTTGCTCGCTGGCGATCCGACCGGCGCCGCTTAAGAACGCAGGATAGAATGGGTTTTGCAGGTCTGGTACGATGATACCGAATGTGTTGGTAGGCAGCATGTTGGCAGTAACGATTGAATAAGGATCGTAGTCAATGACAATTGATCCAAGCCCCTGGCGAGTAGTAATAAGATTGGAATCTTCCAGTACCTTATATGCAGCTCGTACGGTGTGCAGGTTTACGTTGAGATGGTTTGCCAGGATTCGAACAGAAGGCAGCACATTACCCGGTTGTAGATCGTTCACAACGATCAACCAGCGGATTTGATCAGCAATCTGGGAGGCAAGAGAACATTTCTCATTGAAATCAACCTGAAGATGTTTGAAAATAATATCGTTACGATTTTCCATAGTTATTTCGCTGATATACTGTTATATAATACTATATCAGTAACCAAAAAAGAATTCAAGATGGGAATGGAAATTATTTGAGCAAGTGGTTATTTTTATGAAAATAAGGAGACCGGTATGGATACTACAAAACTAAAATTAATCAAACAGGGTATTATCGATGGTGAGATGGATACTGTTTCCTCTCTTGTGCAGCAAGCTATTGATGAACATTTCGAACCGAATATGATTTTAGATGCTATGACAGAAGCTATGGGTGAGGTGGGAGACCTTTTTGAAAATGGGGAGTATTTTGTACCGGAAATGCTGGTTTCTGCTCGTGCTATGCAGAATGGGATGGATATCTTACAGCCGGTATTGACATCCAGTGACACCCTTTCCAAGGGGAAGGTCGTAATGGGCACAGTGAAAGGGGATCTTCATGATATCGGCAAAAATCTTGTGGCTATTCTTCTGAGAGGAGCCGGTTATGATGTTGAAGACCTTGGAGCGGATGTAACACCGGAAGCATTTGTAGAAAAAGCCAGAGAGAATAAAAATTGCATCATAGCCCTATCTGCACTTTTAACTACTACTATGATTAATATGCGAAATGTGATCAATGCCCTTTCAGAGGCTGGTTTACGGAAAGATATTAAAGTTGTTGTGGGTGGTGCTCCTGTCACACAGCAATTCGCACAGCAGATCGGTGCGGATGGATATGCATCGGATGCGAATAAAGCTGTTAGATTGGTAGATGAATTGGTAATGAAATAACATCCATTTTTTTTGGAAGTGACATAATATCTCCGTGCCGTAGTCGATCATGAATTGTTTGATGAAAATATTCCTGACAAATTGTAAAATCAATTATGCTGGTAAAGATTGGACAACTGTCAGGAATACTTGTATTAAGATTATTAATGAAATTCTATTCCCTGATAAAAGCTGGGGTTTAGTACATCACACAATCAGAGGAGCAGACCGATGAAAAAGAATTGGCTGTATGTTGGAGTGGTCACTTTATTGCTGGTAGTGGTGGGGGCTTATTTCTGGGCGACTGCCTTGATGGATTCCCTCTTCGAATACCGTTCTCCACTTGCGGCTGATGCGCCCGTTGCGCAGATGGAAACCAGCGCAGCCCTCACTGAAGGCGTGGTGATTGTACTGGTGGATGCTCTGCGCGAGGATACTTCCATGGATGCAGATGTGATGCCGTTTCTGAACGAACTGCGTACCCAGGCTGCCTGGGCGACAATGTACAGCCAGACCCCCTCATACTCAGCGCCGGGCTGGACTACCATTCTGACCGGTGCCTGGTCAGATATCAACGATGGGCAATCTGCTAATCCACCTGATGAGAACAGCGTGCGCACTTTCACGCAGGATGATATTTTTGCTTCGGCTGGTAGGTCCGGATTGTATACAGCCGTATCTGGATACTTCTGGTTTGAGGATATGCTGGCTGATTCCGGTGTGGATGCGGGATTCTATACCCCCGGAGAGGATGATAGCGCGGATCGGGATGTCATGAATGCTGCCTTACCCTGGCTGGAAGAAGGGACGTACGATCTGGTGTTGATCCATCTGGACCAGGTGGATTATGCCGGGCATCATGAGGGTGGGGCGATAGGCGCCGGGTGGCAGGCTGCCGCCGGAAGAGTGGATGATATGCTACGTGAGATTGTGGCTGAGATGGACCTGGAGCACGATACTCTGCTCATTTTCTCTGACCACGGGCAGATTGATCAGGGTGGTCATGGCGGGCAGGAAGCGGTCACGCTGGTGGAGCCCTTCCTTATGCTGGGAGCAGGAACAATTCCAGGACAGTACTCTGATATCCAGATGGTGGATATCGCACCAACGGTGGCAGCATTACTGGGTATTCAGATTCCAGCCAGCAGCCAAGGACGCATCTTGACCGAAATGCTCATCATCAGTGAGGATCAGGCGGTTCTCCTTCAGGATGGGCTTGAAACACAGCAAGCACAATTACTGCAGGAGTATCAGGTTGCCATCGGTGTGGATGCTCAACCGCGAAGTGAAGATAGCGTAAGCCAGCCATTTAATGTCAAAATGGATTCGCTCAGAGCGCAGCGTCTTGACAAGGAACGCACACCGCGCTTGATACTCGCGATTGTGCTGGCAGCAATTCCACCGATCATCATGATCAAAAAGAAAGAACAAAATTGGAAATGGCTTGTAGGGGGAACGATTTGTTATCTTGTGGTCTTCAATCTCATTTATGCGGTTATTTTGCACAAGACCTATTCCTTGAGTTCACTGGTCAGCGCAGGGGATCTTATTTTATCAACTGCTGGATATGCTGGTATTGCGTTGCTGGCTGCTTGGCTGCTGGTGATGATCATCAAGAAGAATTCTACAGATTCAACGATGGATGCAGCTCGTAACAGCCTGAACATCACCTTCTCTGTGTTGTTCGCGCTGGCGCTGCCAGTGCTGTGGAGTTTCTATCGCAATGGAGTGTTAATAACCTGGACACTGCCGGAATTTGGCTCTATGTATGTCAGTTTCCTTTCTCTGATCCAGAGCATTTTCGTGGCGTTATTCGGGCTTCTATTAGCAGGAATTTCTGCCTTGATTGCGCATAGGAAAATAGAGGCTGATGATTCTAAATAATGTCCTGCTGAGTGCAGTGGTAGGGTGCGTTGGTAAACGCACCAACTAGATGTACTGTAAATAAAGCGGTGGGTTGGAACCCTACCCTGCAAACGTGCTTCTTCAATAGTAGGGCGTGTTCGAACCGCCCCAAATAGTCATACTGAGTGCAGTAGTAGGGTGCGTTCAAAACGCACCGATAGATCTATTGTGAAAAGAAACGGTAGGTTGGGAACCCACCCTACAAACTTTCTTCTTCAATAGTAGGGCGTGTTCGATACGCCCCAAATAGTCATACTGAGGGCAGTAGTAGGGTGCGTTCGAAACGCACCGATACATGCATTGTGTAAAAAAAGGTGGGTTAAAAACCCACCCTGCAGACTACGAACTTATCATGTCATGCTGAGCGCAGCGAAGCATCACATCCACAAGAAGCGCTACAACGAAACAGGCATCAAAAGAAAAGAGAAATGAAAATGAGCGTACACATCCTCCTTGGTTTTATTAAAACATCGAACTAGTGTGGCATTTCAGTTGCTACCTCCCCTTATAGCGGCATTGAGAACATGATTAAGGGTTTTTATTAAAAACCACATTAAGAAAATACTGGAAGAGAAAAACAAAATGATGGGTCAGCGGCACACTCCAGCAAAACACACGAATCAATCACCTCTGTCTAATTTCTGGATAACCTTGATAATCAGTGCTACGGCATCATCCAATTTCTCTGGTTTGACCTTGTCAAGTGTATCCTGTGGACTGTGAATGAATTTTGTGTCTTTATTCGATAGAAAGAATGCGGCTTCGACCTTCTGCTTCTTGAATGGTGCATGATCGCTGTTATTACCCAGCATGGTATTGTAAGAACGAGCTTCGATGTGGTTTTCTTCTGCAGTCTTAGCGATAACAGTATTCAACTTTTCATTAAAAGTTTTCTTTTTTATAAAACCAGCCTTCTCCACGTAAGCCAGCTCAGAACCGACCATATCCACATTAATGATATAGCTGCGATCTTTGTTTGTAACGATATCTTCTTTATGCATTGTTATATATTCTCTAGAACCGTACAAGCCCCACTCCTCTGCGGTGAACCAGATATATTTCAGATGTATGTTATTGGTCGGATTCCGCTGGAAATATGCTGCCAGGCTTAATAAAATAGCAGATCCACTGCCATTATCGCAGGCTCCCGGGCTATTGTTGACGCGTTGGACAAACAACGAAATACTGATGAGCATGATATCGATGAGAGTAAGGACGAGGACAAGTAGATTGAGGGTAGCAATGGCACCAATAACAGAAACACCCGAATTGAAATAAGATACCAGGTTGAGAGTAGCATCTGCCAGTGTGAGCAGCAGGATGAGCAAAAAAAGAATGACCATTGCGATCATGATTTTAGTGGACGCTCTGGGCATAGTAGAAGATATGCTGTCAGAATGAGCGGTGAGATACAGGATGGTATTATCCTCTTTCTTGTGTTGTGGTTCGATTTCACACAAGACATTCTGACCACTGGAGGCTTTTCCAAAAAAAGTCATTTTGCCATCCATTAAACTTTTCAAAAAGAATACAATAAAAATTATGGCGACCAGGGGCAGGAAGATTCCCACATAGCCATCCAGCGGTTGCACAAGGCGCAGCACCCAGTTGAAGAGTAATACGAACAGAGCTAGCATAGCGTATAAAAATTTTCGTCCGGTCACCATGCCGGTTGACCAGCTGATCTCTTCAGTAAAGGGATTTAATTGCATTTTTCGCAGGAAATCCAGCAGGAAGCGTGTGGTTTCTTTTTCACCCTCCGTGCCCATCATGCGGGGCTGGCTGAGAATACTGTGTTTTAAGATCTCATAAGGGGCAGACTGAAATTTCATCTTTTTTACCTTGGTGTTGGATTCATTCTCCCACTGCTGGGCTATATCGTTCAGATTATTATAGATCACATCAATTGAATAGCATGTCAGAAATGCGTTATTCATTGAGAAGATTGATGTGAAGTTTTATTAACCCGATCATTAATAATACTGCATATGCATGGCGCCTCTGAGATCGTGGAGGGTTTTATCAGCGATCTGATTGGCTTTCATATTACCCTGCTTCAGTACCTCCCACAAAAAGGATTCATCCTGTTCGTAGCGTTTTCTACGTTCGCGCATAGGTTGGAAATAGCCATTGATCACTTCTGTAAGCTCTTTTTTCAGTGTGGAGGCACCCTGCGAGCCAATTCGGCTGGCAATCGTTGCTGGATCTATTCCGGTGCACAGGGAATACATCAATAATAGATTTGCAACTTCTGGTCGCTGAATGGGATCATAAGTAATGTTCCTTTTAGAATCCGTTTTCGCACGTTTGATGAGCTGTGCGGTTTCATCAGCGCTCATCTTGATTTGGATGGAATTATTCATACTTTTACCCATTTTGAGACCATCCAACCCTAACAGCATAGTGACATCTCCCAGCAGTAATTCTGGTTCAGGGAAGAATGATTCCCCATGAAAATAATCTCGATTGATCCTGCGAGCGATGGAGCGTGTCAACTCAATATGTGGTAGCTGGTCCTTTCCGCCCGGTACCACATTTCCTTTGCAGAACAGAATATCGGCAGCCTGGTGCACCGGATAGGTCATCATCAAGCCGCTGACCGAACGTGTGCCTAAAAGCGCGATCTCATCCTTGACGGTGGGATTGCGCTGTAATTCGGACATACTGACCAGGCTTAAAAAAGGCAGCAATAATTGATTGAGGGAGGAAACCATACTGTGGCAGAAAATGGTAACTTTTTGGGGGTCAATACCAACCGCCAAATTATCTAGGATGATATCCCGGACGCTGCTTCTCAAGTTTCCCGTAGATTTTCTATCGGTAATGGCTTGATAATCTGCCAGGATCAAGAACAATTCAACACCCCACTCCTGCAATTTCACCCGGCTTTTTAATGATCCAAAATAATGACCGATATGGAGAGCGCCGGTTGGACGTTCCCCGGTCAGCACTCTGAAACGAGAAGGCTGTTTTTGCATTTCATTCCACAGGGCAGGACTTCGTTCGATACAGCGCTTGAGCGATTCTGTCTCATCTCCACTCATTGGAATTGTGGGATTGGTCATGCAGATTTCCTCCTGAATTTTCAATATTGAGATTATACAACAGCTAATGGGTGCGTTGGTACCGCACCAAATAGATGCATAGTGAAATAAAACGGTGGGTTAGGAACCCACCCTACAAAGAAAAGGTAGGGTGCA
The DNA here is from genome assembly GCA_963556045.3 of Anaerolineaceae bacterium. Classification (GTDB taxonomy): domain Bacteria; phylum Chloroflexota; class Anaerolineae; order Anaerolineales; family Anaerolineaceae; genus UBA4781. The sequence continues at coordinate 150,165 of CAUVYA020000002.1, forward strand.
TTGGAAACGCACCAAACAGATAGATTATGAAAAACAGTGGGTTGGGAACCCACCCTACAAAAAAAGGTGGGATGCATTGATAACGCACCAAATTGACGTATTGCGAAATAAAACGGTGGGTTAGGAACCCACCTTACAAAAAAAGGTGGGGTGCGTTGATAACGCACCAAATAGATGCATAGTGAAATAAAACGGTGGGTTAGGAACCCACCCTACAAAAAAATGGTAGGTGCTATTGATAACGCACCAAATAGATGCATAGTGAAATAAAACGGTGGGTTGGGAACCCACCCTACAAAAAAAAGGTAGGATGCGTTTCCAACGCACCAATTAGTTCATTCACCATACTGCAAATTGAAATCAATATTAATCTCACTCCCCCAATTTGTATCATAGAAACCATTGTTTACATAATGATGGAAACTTGACCAGATCCAATCTGAGACATTGGAAACGTAGCCATGTTTTACAGGATTGTAATGAACATAATTCAGATGATGATTGAAATCTTCCTCATCGCGGATAGTATGTTCCCAATAACGGCGCTGCCAAATGGTTGCTTCTTCATGTTTTTGATGGGAAATATTTCTTTGGATCGTTTCTTTCTGGTAGGATAAATATGTTCTTGTGAAAATACGTTTGATTTCCCTCCATCGCATCGGGTAATTAGTATCGCCTGGGTGTAAAGTGATAATACAATGAAGATGGTCAGGAAGTACGCAAATAGAATCGGTTGTGAATGGAAAACGGTTGGATACATCCGACCAGGCAGACCTAAGAATCTCACGCGATAGCGGATCTGTCAGTATTGGCTGCCTTTGATAAGTAACTACTGTGAAGAAGAATGTTCCCCCATCAATAAAGGAACGTCGATAATCTGACATGGACAAATAATATCATAAAGTAATTTCAGGTAGAGTGCGTTGATAACGCACCAAATTGATGTATTGTGAAATGAAACGGTGGGTTAGGAACCCACCCTACAAAAAAAGGTAGGGTGCGTTGGAAACGCACCAATAGATCACATAATGGGAAATAAAACAGTGGGTTGAAATCCCACCCTACAAAATAATTCATCCTCCTACCATGTCATGCTGAGCGCAGCGAAGCATCTGTCAACCATCAGATGAAACCATCCGGTAAGATATGTTTCAAGGTCGATGAAAAACCAGTTCGAGACTCTGACGATTTGACCTAAATTTCTATCTCACTAGAAACAGATCCTTTGGGTGAAAATACTCACCAGGACGATGCAGAAATTTAAGCCAGAACTAGTAAATAATTGCAGGGTGGATAATAAATCCACTCTGCAATGTACTTGCTGAAAAACCCGGCTTATTTCTACCAGGGATTTTCTAATAAGTTCCTCACGACATCCAGGAGCCGATCCCATCCCACGCGTTATTTAACCAGGAGGCTTTTAATGGGTCTTGATTTTGAACCATGGTGCCCACCTGGCGCATTAACCTCATGCCCCCTTCTTGATCTAATTGTTCGCCTATTTCTGTAATTCGTGCCAGGGTTTCTGGATCATGTTTTAAATAATCCGTAAGTAAACCGAGAAGTTCATTGCTGAGTTTGTTCAAATCCAATTCCATTGCGTGTCTCCTTGTTTGATTTATTGATATCTGCGAATTATATGTGAAACACTACCATGACACAATATTTTGTTAGTGATAATGATGGTTGTGTGAAAAATCCCCATCATGATTTCGGTTTAAATGATTACCTGTAATAGGGTGCGTTGGAAACGCACCAATAGGAGTATTGTGAAATAAAAAGGTGGGTTCCCAACCCACTTTACAAACTACAAACTTTGGACTCTGCACCGTATACATAGGATAGCCTCTCCAAGAACAGATCATTCGGTCGCGCTGCTACTTCAGGAAGACGTAGTAATAGGATGCGTTTCCAACGCACCAATTAGTTCATTCACCATACTGCAAATTGAAATCAATATTAATCTCACTCCCCCAATTTGTATCATAGAAACCATTGTTTACATAATGATGAAAACTTGACCAGATCCAATCTGAGACATTGGAAACGTAACCATGTTTTACAGGATTGTAATGAACATAATTCAGATGATGATTGAAATCTTCCTCATCGCGGATAGTATGTTCCCAATAACGGCGCTGCCAAATCGTTGCTTCTTCACGTTTTTGATGGGAAATATTTCTTTTGATCGTTTCTTTCCTGTAGGATAAATATGTTCTTGTGAAAATACGTTTGATTTCCCTCCAGCGCATCGGGTAATTAGTATCGCCTGGGTGTAAAGTGAGAATACAATGAAGATGGTCAGGAAGCACGCAAATAGAATCGGTTGTGAATGGAAAACGGTTGGATACATTCGACCAGGCAGACCTAAGAATCTCACGCGATAGCGGATCTGTCAGTATTGGCTGCCATTGATAAGTAACTACTGTGAAGAAGAATGTTCCCCCATCAATAAAGGAACGTCGATATTCTGACATACAGAAATATTATCATAAAGTAATTTCAGGTAGGGTGCGTTCAAAACGCACCGATAGATGGATTGTAAAATAAAACGATGGGTCAGGAACCCACCCTACAAAAAATTATGGTAGGGTGCGTTGGAAACGAACCAATTTATTTCCAGATTGCAGGAAACCCGAATTCGGTTATTCCAAATCTGTGTAAATAACTTGTCCTGAACCACATTCAGGACACTTATCGGGTTTTGATGTACTGGTCCAACTATGGTTACAATGGGTACACAAACAACGGTATGTTTTTTCAAATAAAATATTCAAAAATCCAATCACGTTTTTCATATCTATCCTCCTAGAAGCATATAGAAAAACTTATTAAATACAAATCACAAAAAGGGATATTTCTGATGATTGCATTATTTCCCCACAATCCAATTATATAAATTATTATTATTAATTCAATAAATTTATTTCAAAGATTGAGAGTCACTTCATGTAGGGTGTGTTGGAAACGCACCGAAAGATGTATTGTGAAAGAAAACGGTGGGTTCGGAACCCACCCTACAACTTTCAGCCATCAGATGAAACCAGCCAGTGAGGAATATTTTCAGAATTCGGTCTTATCTATAGATATTCATTACCGGGAACCATTAAAAAATACAAAACTGTCACCTATTGTCACGTTTTGTCATGCGCATAAAAAAAGGCGAGCCACATGGCTCGCCTCTATATCCTATCAAGAAAAATCTAGCGCTTGGTTTTGAGTGCGCCCCAGCCGGCGAAGGTGCCGCTGTCACCCAGATCTGCTTCAATACGCAGCAGCTGGTTGTACTTGGCAACCCGGTCGGAACGGGCGGGAGCACCGGTCTTGATCTGCCCGGTATTGAGCGCCACTGCCAGGTCAGCAATGGTGGAGTCTTCGGTCTCACCGGAACGATGCGAGGTGACCGCGGTCCAGCCAGCGCGCTGGCATAAAGTAACCGCTTCGATGGTTTCGGTCAGCGAACCGATCTGGTTGACCTTCACCAGCAGTGAGTTGCAGGCTTTTTCTTCGATGGCGCGTTTCACGCGTGCGGGGTTGGTGACCAGCAGGTCATCGCCCACGATCTGCAGCTTGTCGCCCATCTGTTCGGTCATCATCTTCCAGCCGTCCCAGTCATCCTGTGCCAAACCGTCTTCAATGGAGACGATCGGGAACTGTTCTACCCAGGATTTCCAGAAAGCGACCATCTGTGCGGGGTCAAGTTTCTTGCCCTCCCGACGCAGGTTGTAGACCTTTTCTTTCTCGTCATAGAATTCGGAAGCTGCCGGGTCAAGCGCAATGGCGACATCTGTGCCAGCCTTGAAGCCTGCTTTTTCGATGGCTTCCAGAATGACTTCCACCGCTTCCACATTGGCTTTCAATTGAGGAGCGTAGCCGCCCTCATCTCCAACCAGGGTAATGTAGCCGTGTTCTTTGAGGACGGACTTGAGGGCATGGTAGATCTCAGCACCCCAGCGTACACATTCCGCGAAAGAGGGAGCGCCAAAAGGCATGACCATGAATTCCTGTGCGTCGGTGGATTGCCAGCCGGTATGTGCCCCACCGTTGAGAATGTTCATCATAGGGACGGGCAGCACATGGGCATACACACCGCCGATGTAGCGGTAAAGCGGTAGACCGAGCGAAGCGGCAGCAGCTTTGGCAACTGCCAGGCTGGTGCCCAGAATGGCATTGGCGCCCAGTTTCGATTTATTGGGTGTGCCATCCAGTTCGAGCAGAGCGGCATCAATGGCGCGCTGTTCGGTGGCTTCCCAGCCGATCAGATTATCCTGAATGATGTCATTGACATTATCAACCGCTTTGGTAACACCCTTGCCGTTATAACGCGATTTGTCACCATCGCGTAATTCGAGAGCTTCATGTATACCGGTGGAAGCTCCAGAGGGAACAGCAGCGCGTCCAATACTGCCATCATCCAGCATCACATCCACTTCAATAGTCGGGTTTCCGCGAGAGTCGAGAATCTCCTGCGCATTAATAGATTCAATATATGCGTCCATCATTCATCCTTTATAAGTAATGTTTATGTTCCAATCCATAAGTATAATACGAAATACTTCATGGGATAGTTCATTCAAAAATCCGATGTACAGAGCTATTCTTTTTCATCAAGGATGGTCTTAACAAATAGATCGAATAGAGGATGAGGGCGGTTCGGGCGAGAAAGGAACTCCGGGTGAAATTGCGTGCCCAGCATGAAAGGATGATCCTTGATTTCTGCGATCTCCACCAGACGGTCATCGGGAGAAAGACCGGAGAAGACCAGTCCTTTTTCAGCCAGTGTTTCACGATAGGCATTATTAAATTCGTAACGATGGCGATGGCGTTCCTGCACCAACTCACAGCCGTAGGCGCGCGCTGCCAGGGTATCTGGCACCAGATGGCATGGATATAATCCCAGACGCATGGTACCACCCTTATCGGTGATGGTCTTTTGATCGGGCATCAGATCAATGACAGGCAGGGGAGTATTCTCGTCAAATTCGGTGGAATTGGCTTTCTCGTTTTCAAGGCTCAAGCGCGCGTATTCGATCACCATTAACTGCATACCCAGACACAACCCAAAATAAGGGATCTGTTTTTCACGGGCATAACGGGCAGCCATGATCTTGCCTTCGATACCACGCTGCCCGAAACCACCGGGAACCACAATTCCATCTGCTTTCTCAATATCATCCCAGCGCTGGTTGTTTTCTAATTCGCAGGAATGGATCCATTGGATGCATAGTTTCGCGCGATGCGCGAGAGCGGCGTGGTTGAGCGCTTCACGAACGCTGATGTAAGCATCGTGAAGCTCAACATATTTCCCGACGATCGCAACACAGATCTCCCTTTCAGGATGGTGAATGGAGTACACCAGATCATCCCATTGCTGCCAATCGGGTTGCGTCAGTAGGTCCTGATGGAAGTAATTGAGCAGGTATTCTGCGACATGATATTTTTCAAGGGTCACAGGAACTTCATAATAAGAGTCAAGAGTCTGCATTGGGATAACAGCATCTTTTTCAACGTCGCAGAACAGTGCGATCTTCTCACACAGACTTTCTTCTACGGCATGGTCGGCACGTGCGATGATCATGTTAGGAGTGATCCCCATAGAACGCAGTTCGCGTACCGAGTGCTGGGTGGGTTTGGTCTTTAGTTCATTGGTGGCGCCGATGTAAGGCAGCCAGGTAACATGGATGTGGAAGGTGTTTTCACGTCCAACCTCATTGCGCAGTTGGCGTATGGCTTCCAGATAAGGCTGGCTTTCGATATCACCAACAGTACCCCCAACCTCGATCAGAATGAAGTCAGCGTCAGACGATTCAGCGACTTTATTAATACGACGCTTGATCTCATTGGTGATATGCGGAATAACCTGAATGGTTCCTCCCAGATATTCGCCCTGTCTTTCCCTGCTGATGACTTCTGCATAAACCTGACCGGTGGTCACGTTACAGTCCTTATTAAGGGGAATATCAATGAACCGTTCATAATGACCAAGGTCCAGATCGGTTTCCGCGCCATCATCCAGTACGAACACTTCTCCATGTTGATAGGGACTCATGGTGCCTGGATCTACGTTGAGGTATGGATCCAATTTTTGTACCCCGATCTTGAAACCTCGTTCTTTGAGAGATCTACCAAGGGCGGCTGCGGTCAGTCCTTTACCGACTGAACTGACAACACCACCCGTGAAAAAGATAAATTTTGTTTGTGTTTTCTTGTTGTCCATCATCTCTCTTTTCTATTGGTATTAAAAGAAGAAGGGAGGGTTGTTTTAAGAACCCTCCCTAGGAGTGCAAATATCCTTCTATTGTTTGCGTTGTGCTCTTTGGTTTCATCTTTCAGTTTTTCTTAATGATAGCATGGAAAACTCTATCCATATTCACATCTGATGGTTAAAAAGAAATAACAGATAAATCATCTGTTATTTCAAGGTTTCTTCTTTAGCGGCTACCGAGAGTACGTTTCAGAATATCTTCTTGTTCTCCAGATAACCCTTTACCTTTTCTGGTTTTACTGGAGCGTGGAAGAGGAATTTCTTCATCGGATTTATCCATGGCAGCGCGCAGGGCAATTTCCATGGCGGTTGGTTCGTTGATGATCGGCGCGTTGGGTTCTTTGTTCTCACCAGCAGATTTAGATTTCTTGTTTCTTCGTGGTTTACGGGCTGGGGTAACAGTTACGCCTTCAATTGCATCCAATTCGGGTTCGAGTGCACGCATACTTAATTTGATCTGTCTTTTGCGGCGATCGAAATCAAGAATTTTCACTTCAACTTCATCGCCTACTTTGACCACATCAGTGGCAGATTTTACATAACCGTGAGTGAGCTCACTGATATGAACCAAACCGGGCTTTTCAGCACCGATATCCACATAAGCGCCAAATTTTTCGATTTCAACAACCTTGCCTTTTACAACTTTATCTTTTTCAAGGTCTCGCCATTCAACTTCAAGAGGTTCTTTCATGGTGACTTCAATGCGGTCCTTACGCACATTGCGCACCCACACTTCAACATCCTGACCTTCCTGCAGAATATCTGATACACGTTTTAATGGCTGATCATCGGGAGTGATAATTTGTGATACATGGAGAAGAGCAGGTTGTTCAACACCAATATCCAAAATGGCACCCGCAGTGCTGGTTTTCAGCACTTTCCCTTTCAGATGCATTTTTCTTACGAGGTTTTCCGATTTTGTGATATCGGTTACAAGTGTAGATTCCATTCGGTTGTTCTCCCGTTTATTTTGTCAAACGGTCGTTCATTATACTCTCCACATTGTCATCTGTCAATTAATGAAGGAGAGGGGTCATGAATTGCCATTTGCACTTTCCAGTAATATCTGGATGGCTTTATCAAGTTGTGGATCAATCTCTGCGTCAAAATCTTCCTGGGTGTATTCGACTTCAACATCAGGGGTTAAACCAATACCATGTATCTGTTTTCCGGCTGGTGTTAACCAGCGTGCAACAGTGACTCGAATGGCGCCGTTATCACCATCCAGCTCAATCCAATTTTGAACGGATCCCTTCCCATAGGTTGTGGTTCCAACCAAAGTACCGCGACCTCGGTCCTGGATAGCTCCAGCAGTTATCTCTGACGCAGATGCTGAACCGCCATTCACCAGCACTACTAACGGGAGGTCAGGAGCAGGCGCATTCCCTAACGCATTATAGGTATGATCAGTACCGTCACCCCACTTTTCAATCATGATGGGACCTTCTTCTATAAAGAAAGAAGTTATATCGAAAGCTGCATCTAAATATCCACCGGTATTGTCGCGCAAATCAAGGATGATACCGACAGGTTGTTGTGCTAGTAACTCATCAAGCGCTGCCTGTACCTCTTCGTCGGCGTTAATACTGAATTGATAAAGGTTAATGTATGCAATATTATTCTCCAGCATTTCATATTGCATGACAGGAATCTCGATTTCAGCACGGGTGATGGAAACATCAAAAGGATCATCCACTCCCTCTCGAATGACTGTTAGAACAACCAGTGTGTCTGCCGGTCCAAGGATGCTCTGCAGGACGATATCGGGGGCTACTCCAGTTACATCCTCGCCATCAATACCAATTACGATATCTCCTGATTGCAGACCGGCAGCTTCTGCCGGTGAATCAGGCATGGGTGCCAGGATGATTAGTGAATCACCGGATGTATCAACCCAGGCTCCAATACCAGTATAACCACCCTGCAGCGGTGCACTGGCTTGTTGGTAGGTTTCTGGATCCATATATGATGAATGGATATCTCCCAAACCACCCATCATACCGCTGATAGCCCCCTGCATTAATTTCACATCATCAACCGGTTGGTCGACGTACTGTTCATGTACAATATCCCAGGCTTGAAAGAAAGGAGCAAACAAAGTACCCAATTCGGGATCATTGCTGGAAAGATAGCTGGTTGTCTCTTCCTGGTCAAAGTTCCCTCCAACCCACATGCCGGCGTAGAAAGCGGCTGTTGCAATGGAAAGAACTACAACAACAATAAACAATTTTTTCAATATTTTACTCATGATATAGCCTCGATTGTGAGCATACATTCGCTACTATTCTATTCGGATTTTTCTTTTTATGAAGCGTTCGTATATTTTTCTGACAATTCTTGCAGTGCTTCTCCAAGCTGGTTGATAGTGGGAATCTGAACATGATGGTTGCTGTTCAACAGAGGATTCTTGTTTACGAGGATACCCCGTATCCCTGCACTGGCAGCGTTATTGATGATGGCATCTTCATCATCGATCATCACACATTCTTGTGGCGAGGGATTACCAAGCAATTCCAGAGCGATTGGGAAAGCCTCTTTTTCAAATTTCGTATAGGGTTCAATCATAGTAACGTCAATAACATCATCGAAATAAGGTCTGATCGAAAGAAAATCCATCACTCGATTGGCATGAAAACGGGTTGAGTTTGTAAAAATCACTTTACGTTGGGGGAGACTGCCTAAAATGGGAGACAGATCAGGGTTGGGAGGAATTAATGTGGTCAGATCCACATCGTGTACGAACTGCAGGTAGGCATCTTGATCTACACCATATTCACGGTGTAAACCCTGCAGTGTTGTGGGATATTTCTCTCGTAAACTGATACGCAACGCACTTGCCTGCTCGTGAGACATGGATAATTGTTGTTGAATAAAAAGGTGAATCCGTTCGCCTATGGCGTCCCATACCTGACATTCAAAAGGATAGAGCGTACGGTCCACATCGACCAGTAAAAGTTTGAATGTATTAAACATGCAGGTAAGTATACCGAAAAAAGGAGGATTCCCTGGGATATAATTTCAAAAGAGGTGATAATTGCCCATCAAAATCTTAGCAGAAAATGTCACAAATAAAATTGCAGCAGGGGAAGTTGTTGAAAATCCGGCATCTGTTGTGAAAGAACTGCTGGAAAATGCGATTGATGCTTCAGCGCATACTATCACCATCCGTATTAAGGGTGCAGGGAGAGAACTGATCGAGGTTAGTGATGATGGTGATGGTATAGCGAGAGACGAGACTTCACTGGCTATAACCCGCTTCGCCACCAGCAAGATCAGTGTGATCGAAGATTTACAATCCATTACCTCACTCGGTTTTCGTGGTGAGGCATTGGCTTCCATAGCCGCTGTATCGCATATGAAGATCCAAACTCGAGCGAAAGGTGAACAGCAAGGAAGTGAATTGATTTGTGAAGGTGGGAAGATCAAGTCTATCAGCGGGAAAGCATTTCCGCAGGGTTCACGATTTGAAATTCGTGATTTGTTTATGAACATTCCTGCACGACTGAAATTTTTAAAATCTGATCGAACAGAGCGCAGCCGAATTATGAATATGGTGGTTTTATACGCAATAGCTTACCCTCATATACGGTTCACTGTTGAGATTGAAGGACGTGCAGTTCTCCAGACTTCGGGAAACGGAGACAGGCGAGAAGTTCTAGCGGAAGTGTATGATGTGGATACCGCACGCCAAATGCTGGCGGTTGATCTGAATACCCCAAAACAGCATATTGAGGGATTCTGCAGCCCGGTAGGGATTACACGTTCCAATCGAAGGGATATCCATTTCTTTGTCAACGGAAGATTGGTGACAGATGCAGGCTTAACTTCTGCATTGGTTAATGCCTACCATTCCTATATCATGGTTGGGCGTTATCCTATTGCGGTTATCTTTCTTACGATTCCTCCGGATGAGGTGGATATTAATATTCATCCTTCCAAGGCGGAAGTTCGTTTTACAGATGCGAGATCTATTACCGGCATTGTTGCGCGTGCTATCCGCCTTGCATTGCTTTCATCCAATCCGGCAGCGATGCCAGATCACAATATTTGGGCATTCCCAAACCAAGAACAAAAACTCATAGAGAGCAATGGAGAACTCGGATCGCAACCTACAATACGTAACGGAAATTGGGAGGTAAACCACGCTCTTCATCCTGATCAAGATAACCAACCAGGTCTGGAAATGGACGGGTTTATGCCCCTGCTGCGGGTAGTAGGGCAGATAGGCGCTACCTATATTGTGGCAGAAGGACCGGATGGTTTATACCTGATTGATCAGCATGCAGCACATGAGCGGATATTGTATGAAAGCATGCTTGCTAAAAAGGACCAAAATAGTGTTTCGCAGTTGTTGTTGGAACCGTTGATGTTTTCACCTGGAGCGCGACACGCTGTCATATTTGAAGAGGTACGCGAGCGCTTAACTCAGGTAGGTTTTACAATTGAAGATTTTGGACCTGAAACATACACGATAAGAGCTGTTCCATCTTTCATGCGCCGAAATTTTTCACTGAAAGTGATTTCCGATGCAATTCAAGAGATCTCTGAAGAAGGAAAGAATGCCATTACAAAAGAAAAAGAGGAAATATTGATCCGTTCCATTTGCAAGGGAACTGCTGTGAAAGGGGGGATGATTCTTTCCAGTCAAGAGCAGGAAGCGCTGATACGACAGCTTGAATTGTGCCAGAATCCGCGCACCTGTCCACATGGTCGTCCTACCATGATCCACCTTACTGTAGATATGCTCGAAAAACAATTCGGTCGTAGAGGCAGCCTCTGAATTCCAATCCATAATGCTATAATCGCAGTGTGGATATCCAAAAAAACGTACACCAATCATTAGCTGCTAGCCAATTCAGCAATAATGACCTGATCTTGCTGGGAGTATCGGGTGGACCCGACTCAATAGTGATGGCGCATGCACTGTATGTTTTAAACTGGAAGATTGCGTTAGGGTATTTTGATCATCAATTACGACCACAATCCAGCCTGGAAGAAGCTTTTGTTCAACAAATAGCAGAAGATTACAATATTCCTTTTTATTGTGGAAAAGGTGATATTGCAGAGATCGCAAAGGAGGAGAAAAAAACAATTGAGGAGGCTGCACGAGAAGAACGCTATCGTTTTCTTTTCAACGTTGCACAGGAAATAGGAGCCCACGCAGTAGCAGTTGCACATACAGCCGATGATCAGGTGGAAACTATCCTGATGCATCTTCTTCGAGGTAGTGGAACACGAGGATTGGTGGGAATGCGATCTCATTCCATTACCGCTTTTCATCCTACAATCCCCTTATTAAGACCATTATTAGATGTATGGCGAGGGGAGATCGAAGATTACTGTCGGCATTATAACCTGTCCCCTAAACAAGATAATAGTAATCTGGATAAAACATATGTGCGCAACCGTATTCGTCATGAATTAATCCCGGAGATGCAATCTTATAATGCTGGGTTTAAAAACAATCTCCTCCGTATGCGTGATATTGTCAAAGATGATTGGGAAGTTCTGGATCAGTATTACAAAAATGTTTTTAATGGAATTGTAGAGCACAACAAAAAAGGCTATTTGAAATTTTCTTCAAGGGATTTTAAACAATTTCCGCTAGGATCTCAAAAAGCAGTATTGTACCAATGCTTGATAAAGATGAATCAGACAGATGCAGAGATTGAAAATCACACCGTGCAAAGATTATTATATTTCGTACATCAAAGCAAACAAAAACAACACATCGAACTATCAGCACAAATTCATACCTTTCGTAAAGGCGACAGCATCTTTCTTACACATACACCTTTTGTCCCGCTGGAAAGGCAGTATCCATATTGTGATGACGTATACTCATGCGATCTCAGCGAACCGTTTCACATTCACATTGGGGATGAGAACGATCTGGAGGGGAAATTCTTAACCAGGCATGACTACCAACCACTCATTTCTACCGACGGTTTTTACTGGGAAGCATATGTAGATGCTGCCAGTATCCAAAATTCAACATTACAAATCCGTGAAGTCCGTAATGGTGACCGATATATGCCGCTGGGAATGAATGGACAGAGCATTAAAATTTCAGATTTATTTATCAATAAAAAGATACCGGCACAGGTTCGAAAAACCTGGCCGGTGATCGTGGATGGATCAAGGATCATATGGATCCCAGGATTCGCACCCTCACATATCTGCCGCGTGTGTGATACCACAACAGATATCTTCTATCTCAAACTGTGTATCGCTACATAATTTTTATAGCTTGCTTTTCTAACAGGGTTAATTTCATGTGGATCTCACGCCACTGGATCTTGGATATACCCAACCGCTGACGGATAATATCGCTATCCACATTCTTACGGAAATCATTCAAAGCATACGTCCAGCGACACATGCTGAATGAAATGTGTTTTTCAAGCCTGGCAGCTTTACTGATATCTTCTAGAATATATTCCAGACGACGGGGAGACCAGGGGAAAACAGTATCTTCAGGTTTATACTGTTCCAGATATTGTTTGTAGTGCTGTATCCAGGCGCTTGAAATGGGGATTTTGCGTTCTTTATTGCGATCTTTCGCTTCGGGATAGCGAACAAACAGGAAGGGATTGGCAGGGTCGCTCTCATCAATGTGCTGTAGTTTAATATGCAGGCATTCATTCTTTTTGATACCTGTTTCAAGCAGCAATTTGAAAAGAGTGTAAGGGCGTATATCAGGTTTATCCGATTCTAACATTTCAGCTGCTGCTGCCAGAGCAAGAATAAGTTCATCATCTGTTAGTACTTCGGGAAGGGGACTAATCACGCTTTTTTGTAAAATTTTCTCAGCAGGATCGACGGAGATTCTTCCATTTGAAAATAACCAGTTGAAAAAGGATTTTACAGTTGTAATGCGGCGGCTTAAGCTTTTCGGACTGCAGGAAATATTCTTTCCACGACCATTTTCAATCCAGGATAAAAAATGCTGCAGATCAGCGGTGGTGATCATTCCAATAGATTTGTTGGCGGGTAAAAATTCAGTGAGCAATCTCAAATCACCTTCGAAAGCTTTTACAGTATAGATTGATTTATTCTGATCTTGTAAATAAATCATCCAGGCTTGAATTGCCGGGTATAAAGATGTGTTTTGATCTATGTGTGCAAATGTATCATCGTTTAATGACATGGAATCCTCCTGTTGCGTATAGGTATACAAAGTGTATATGGATAATTAAATTTCGTCAAGTCCTGGGAAAACTCAAGGTGTAAAGAGAGCAGTTTTCAATACACTCCAGATGGCATCGTAATTTGGCAGTAGAACGTTGGCTCCACTGGATGGGATAACATAAGAGGTAACATGAGATCTACCAATGGCGTAGGTGTTAATGCGGGTGGGGTCATTGATGATCTTGGCGGTCAGACTGATGAGTGGGATGATATCCCCAATTGTCATATCTGTTACGACACTGCTGGAAAGTGTATTATAGATTTCTCCCGCATTCGCTACGCCGTTGATACTGATAACCTTTTTTAGAATACCCATAATGACTTCTTGAGCACGACGTGTTCTGTCAAAATCATCAGAAGTATATCGTGAACGTACATACCATAATGCCATCTCACTATCCAGCGTTGCGGCACCAGGTCCAATCGAGCAGGTACTTCCGTGAGCGTAAGAAAGATCACAACGATCTGTCAAATTTTGAGCTGCGTTGATCTCGATACCTCCCAGTGTATCAATAATGCTGAGAAAACCATTGAAATTGGTCATCATATAATAATCAAGCGAAACGCCGAAATTGTATTCAAATGTTTTTTGAGTCAATGGGAAGCCACCGTATGCCTGCGCGGTATTGATGCGCTGTTCGCTAACTCCTGGGATAGTGACCCATAGATCACGAGGGAAAGAGACAATACTGACTTTTTCCTCTTTCGTATAAATGGATATCAGCATGATCACATCAGTACGATATCCGCTATTTGCCCGCCAATCAGAGCCGAGCAGTAAGATATTGATCTGACCTTCTGGTTTAATTGCCTCAGAAATCGGTATCTTTGATTCGGTTATCACCACTGGTGTTTTTTCAAGGTTGATACTGGTGGTATTGGGAAGAAAAGGCGTAGGTTGTGTGTTCGTGGAGGGATCCAGATCAGCCAGGAGTCTGACCTCATAATCATTATTAGGATTTCCTTTCAGGATTTCAACAACTGAACACCCCGTCATAGATACAATGGAAAAAATAAGAAAGAATAATATTCCTCTGTTTCGCAATGATATATTTTTCACTATTGTTGTCCTATTCCTCGTTCTTCAAGAATATTTCGAATACGATTATATTCCTCTAGTGCTAATTTTAGTTCTTCTTCCAATAATTCCACTTCCTTGCCTGGGGCGGTTTCAGTTTGCATCAGGTCAAGGTATGGATTAGCGGTATTTGTTATTTCTTTATGAATAGGTAGTGGTGTTGATTTTTCATCACCTAAATACTTCCAGATGATCTGGTCAATATAGGGCTGAATTTGTTTAAAGTAGGTGATATGCTGTTCAGTCCAATAAACATTGCGTGATAAAAATAGGAGGTAGTACTTTTGAGGAACAATACCAATAGGGATATACCATGCTGATCGAATTTTCGATTGTCTGGATTTTTTAATAATGTTTTTTATCCAGGATGGAAAAGATTCCATTTCATGAAAGATAACTGAACGCTGCTGCATAACTATCTTTTCAGAGGAAAAAGTTTGTAGTGGCAGGATCTGACGGTTTGATGAAACCGCAAAACCGCACATGATTTTTACTTGATCGGGTTTATTGATGTGAATGAATAGACATGCATCTGCAAAAATTGTAGTAGCCAGTGCCCTGCATAAGGCAAATGGTAATACTGACTTTTCGCTTTTATGATCTAATTGCAGCCAAGATCGAATCATCTCTGCATTAGGAATAGCAGCAATATTTTCTGAAAGAACAATAGGTTCTTCTGCAGAAATTTGTTTTAATGCAGCTTGATCTATCGAGACTGCAATTAATGTATGAGAAGAAAACAGGAAGGCAATGATTTGTGTGACGTTTTGCAAAAATAAATGTGGCAGGTGTGTAATGGATCCCAATCCCAGTCCAATTATTTGGAGAACGGTAAACAATAGTCCCGACCACAACAAATCCCCTCTATTTTCAAGCAGCACGAAGAAAAGGAACAAACCTACAATATTTTGAAATACTATCCAGATGATAGTATAGGGAATGATCAATGTGGATGAGTGAAAGATCAGTTCTATCATCTGCCCAGCTTCTAATATAAAGAAACCGAAGGAAGTAAAAAGAAAGATCATTTTAAACATAGAAAAATGTGTTTGTTGGGACGGTTTGATCCATAACCACCCAATACTTATCAAGCTGATAGTCCATGTTAATTGGTAATACGCCTGATAAAAATGTTCTGTGAAGAGGAATGTTTCTGCAAGTTGGGAAATCAATAAAACAATCGAGATGAAATTGAGGAATATTACGATGATAAAAGAATTGATCGATCGCTTGAGATCTTCTTCATGAATATGGATCCGCGATGCGCGAAATAGAGAGATCATCACTAATGATATGATGATCATTAAAAGAGACTCGACGACTAACCCGATTTGTGATGTCGAGCTATTAAGAAAAACAAGCCATTGTTCAGGGAAGGTTTCCATCAATGGAGAAATTATAGCATGGGAAGAAAGACACTACTTGGAGATTTCGGGTTGACAAAAAGTCTACTTTTGATAGAATACTCAAGCATATCAAAAGCCGGAGTGGCGGAATTGGCAGACGCGCTACGTTCAGGGCGTAGTGAGCATTACGCTCATGTGGGTTCAAATCCCACCTTCGGCATAAAGCCCTACAAACGTAGGGTTTTTTTCATTGACAACATTTTCTGGTAGAGTATCATTGAATTATGAGCAAAACAACGAGAACGCAACGGATCATGAGTTTTTTCCTGATTGCACTCTTCTTTTTCCTGCTCTTTGGATTGAATGACCGTTTATCGGAATATTTCAAGCTGGCAAAACAACGTGATCAGATCGCTACTGAAGTATACGCATTGCAGAGTACAGAAATTGCACTTCGAACTCAAATCGCATATGCGTCTGGTGACAATGCTGTTGAAGATTGGGCAAGGGGGGATGCTCATATGGCTTTGCCGGGGGATGTGGTTATCATACCATTGACACCAAATGCACAATCATCCTCTATAAATTCAACTCCAACACCAACACCTTCTGCTATAGAAAATTGGGAAATATGGAAAAGTTTTATCTTTGGCGTACGGTGAAATTAGGAGTGGCAAAATCAGGTACAATTAAAGACCTATGATTGTAAAATCAAAAGGAATAGAAACCTATGCTGAATAAAAATAAAAAACCAAATATGATGAGCGGCGGAAATGGGAAGAAACGTTCTCTACTAATGGTTCTGACCATCCTGGCAATCGTTCTGGTGGTGCTTGGAATTGTCATGATCGTATTATGGCTGAGCAGCGGCGGTTTTTCAGGCTCGCTATTTGCAAAAAAACCGACTCCTACCAACACACTTCCACCAACTCCGATCATGTCAGTAACTCCCAGTTTAATACCGACTGAAACACCAACTCCAGAGCCGACCATTACTCCTACACCAACCGGACCTTTTGAGTATGAAGTCGAGGAAAATGATAGCTGTTGGAGTATTGCCGAAGAATTTGAAGTTGATTTCATGACTCTATTAGCTATCAATAATTTTGAGAATGGAGAATGCCCAATCATTCCAGGTCAAAAGATCCTTGTTCCTGCCCCCGGTCAAACGCTGCCAACACCCACAGATATACCATCTGATCTTCCAGGCGGTACAAAGATCACCTATACCATCCAATCGGGTGATTCGCTCGCTTCAATCGCCAGTAAATTCAATACTACTATTGATGATATTCTCAGCCTGAATAAAGACACCATTGAAGATCAGGATAATATTCCTGTCGGTATCGAAATAACCATTCGAGTTAATCTGGTAACACCTACCCCCACATTTGCACCTACCAGTACACTCGCTTCTTAAAAAAGGAGAATGAATAAAAGGAGCCCAAATTTACTTTTGGGTTTCTTTTGTTTTAAGTATTAATTCAATTTCTCCCCTAATATTATCGTCCATTTCATCTTTCAAGATATTCCTTAATAGTGTACTGATTTCATTTTCAGGAAAATTATTCAACGCCCACATTGCATGTTGGCGTACCAGCAGTGAAGGATCTTTTATCAGGCTTTTTAATACTGAAAGATTTGTTGATAGGGGGAGGTTCCCCATTGTTACAGCAAGGTTTCGATAAAAACCATGTCTTTTGGAACGGAATAATGCCGTGTCTTTGAAATAATGATTGAATACTTTATTTTCTGTTATGGGTTCATTTATCGCTGTATTGAGATGCTCGAAAAAAAGCCGGTTACCGGGCAGGTCTTCAATTCTTTCGTTGTTCATATTGTTCCATGGGCAGACCTGCTGGCAAAGGTCACATCCAAAAAGATGGTTCCCAACCAGGGTGCGCACTTCATCGGGAATTGATCCTTTGTTTTCAATGGTCAGGTAAGCAATACAGTTTGAGGCATCCAAAGTCCGATCATCCAGAATGCAATGTGTTGGACAAACATCAATGCAGCGGCGGCAATTCCCGCAATGATCAGAGATCTGAGATTCGGATTCCCCATCGCTGCTGAACAAATCCACATCAAGTAGTATCTCGGAGACGAAAAAGTAAGAACCTATCTTCGGATTGATCAAACAAGAATTTTTTCCAATCCACCCCAGACCAGCCTGCACTCCCAGTTCTTTTTCGAGGATGGGAGCAGAATCTGTAAAGCAAAGAGCGTTAATTTCATGCTTAAAACTTTCCTGAATATAAGCTACTATCTGCTGCATGTGAGCAGGAAGGAATATATGATAATCGACACCGCGCGCATAAGATGCAATCAGGGGGATAACGGATTGATCATTCTTGTCAGCTAAAGTATCTCCCGGATAGCGAAAAGCTAGCACAATAATGGTTTTGCAATCTGGCATTAATGCGAGTGGTGATTCACGAAAATTAAGTGATCGTTCTGATGCAAGATAGTGCATTTCACCGTGATAACCAGCGTCGATCCAGTTTTTATAGTGAGGGTATGTCTTGTACTTCGAAGGTTTTATAAACCCGACCGGACCAAAACCTAGAGATTGACAAAAGGTTTTAATCTGATCGCGAATGGCGTTCATTGAAAATCCTCTATCACGGTTGTAATAGGATCATATTGGGGTCTAATAATTGAAAACGGTTGCTTATACGCCAGGTGCAGTAATTAGCCATTTCATCCAGACTGGCGCGAGTATCATACTTTGCCATACTGGTAAATGAAGCTCCTCCAGGACCCAAACGCAATTCGAGATGAAGGTGAGCATTGCTGGAATTCCCTGTATTTCCCACCTGACCAATCACCTGACCACTTTTTACGGTATCTCCAATTGCCAGTTCAGGGTAATTCAGCAGGTGTGCATATACAAAGTAAAGCGAACGGTTTGTATTATCCCATAATGGATCATCAACGAGATCCGGGCAGTTATGACGTGGATCGGGTATGAGGGTCGGCGCTATTTCAGGGAGAGTAAGTGAAGCAAGCAAAGCGGGGTCGATCAAATTGAGTGAGGTTTCAATGATGATTGCATTTCCATAAGGCATGCGATCGTAAACCAGCGATGCAACCGTTCCATCAAGCACAGAAAGAACTTCTAATCCTTCGATCCCATCGATATCGTCCATATTCTCATTTTTATAACGGTAATAACTGTAATCAATACCCTGATGTGGTTCATCAAAACCAAGGGCTGGCGGATCAAATGGGTTGGTATTTACAGAATTTACCTCAGATAGGGAAATACCCTTGAGAGGAGAACTGATCGGACTATATGGGATCGGCGTTGCCGTGGGGGGAAAAGGTGTATTTGTGCTGGTTGGTTCCTGTGTAGGTGTAAGGGTTGGCGGGATAACAGTAATGGTCTCGGTTGGAGATTGTGTGGTCGTCATTGGAGAACAGGCAGCAAAGAACAGTATCCCTAGCATTGTTATCCAGGAAAGTAGATTTATTGAATTTTTCGGCATTCGAGGTAAAACCTTTTTTCGCGAGCGTCACCCATGGAGAATGTTTTCCTGGGGAAGGAGCCATCCACGATCACAGTACGAAAGAAATCATTCTTCTGCATGGCGGGCAGTAAAAAGCCAACACTCTCATCACGAGTGCATAATTTCTCTAGAACAGAATCGCCATGCACGTAATCCATATTAATGGAACGATGTTCTTCGATCAGATGATCTAGGAATGGCTGTAAAGTTCCAATAGCGAGTGTAGCGGATGGGTCCTCGAATTGAATGAGGAAGAACCTGTTATTTTGAACCACCCCAATTTTTTGAACAGTGGATACTTGACGGATCTCTTTTTGTAATTGTTCAAAAGAGTCGATCTCCAAAATTTGTAATTTGTCTTGATAGAACTTCTTCATCAGCGCCTGGATATTATTATGAAAATTGAACAAAACGCGGTGGATCGGTTCGAAAACAAGACTCTCATCATGAATATTAACCACTTCCACGAGTGCATAACGAGCTGGATGGTTGGGAGGTACCGAATCTTTGATCTTATCCCAGATTGATTTTGCCGTAGCCAGAGAATGATTACCATCTCCAACGGCAAATAATAAAGGAAGAACGTTTTTCTCTACATGATATTTTTGCGAGTAAGCATTGGGGTCACATAACGACTGAAAGACAGAATCAATCTCCTGTTCACCTTGATGATCAACCAGAAAACCCTGAATACTTCCACTATTCTGCATGAGAGAAAAATCGTAAATCTTTTGATAAGATGTGCGCCGATCATGTAAATAGGTGAACAATCTATCTTCCCGATCGTCAATGAGAACCATGATATGTGGAATTTCCAACTGTGCTTTCTCTCGGATTTTGATCCTGGGAGGAAGGCGATCCAGAATGGTGCCTTCCGTAGCACGAATAAGGGATTGAGACCCTTCATTAAAATCATAATGTTCCAGGTCGAGATTCAGCAATAAGCCACGCCGGATAGTATCACCAAGGTTCCGTTCTATGAAGACATAGCCATGGTATTCATTGAATATACCCTGAGTCAGATACTCCTGCATGGAGTGATAGGTTTGCTGTGAATGCTCCTCTGCGCGTGGTGTGTCTAGATATGCCTCTGGAAGGATCAAACGATACGTTGAAGGTGAATCCCCAACTATTTTTTCGACTTCCTGCCAGTATTCCGGTTGACTGGTAAATTGATCGCACGCAATGATTGCCCATTTATCTAGGTCAACAGTTTCGCCGGGTAACAAAAAAGAAGGTTTTTGGTAAGCTATTAAATGTTCGTTTGGCATATTTTCTCCACGTACTGACCTTTATTTTACCAAACCAGCCCTAATAAAAAAAAGCCATCTTTTGTGATGGCTTTTTGTGACAAAGATAATGAGTTAAACACCGGCAAGATAACAGATTGCGATGACGCCCGGACCTGTATGTGTTCCAATGACGGGGCTTAATCCAACTTCCATCATTTCCACAATTTCGTTTGGATCGTAGAGTTTTTCTAATTCTGATCTCACGAAGGCAGCATCCTCTTCTGCTTCTACTTGAAGAATACAGAAATGAACAGGTCTTCTATCGCCAACTTTCTGCTGACCAATTTCGATCAGGCGGCGAATTGCTTTTTTCTTTGTTCGCACTTTTTCGAAAGATTCAATCTTACCCTCATGCATGTAGAGGATTGGTTTTAAATCTAGCGCGGAACCGAGTACAGCAGAAGCACCACCAATGCGTCCACCTTTGTGTAAATATTCCAGTGTGTTCACCAGAAAATATACTTCGCTGTTTTCGACAGATTTTTGTGCCAGTTTTTTACACTCTTCAAGGCTGGCGTTCTTTTTTGCTAACCTGGCGGTAACGAGAACGGATAAACCGAGCGCCATCCCGGTTGATCCTGAATCAATGATTTCGATATCTTTTGAACCGAGCATCTCTTTAGCCTGGTTAGCGGAGTTAATGGTCCCTGAAATCCCGGATGAAATATGTATGCTGATGATCTTATCGCCGTTATCAAGAATGGGTTTATAAACATCCATAAATTCTTGAGGAGATGGCTGCGACGTGGTTGGTAGGGTTTTTGCGCTCTTCAGCATAGGATAAAAATCATCAGCCTTAAGGTCAACATTATCCTTATAAACCTTATCCTCCCAGATGACATGCAATGGGATTACTTTAATATCCAATTCCTTTACTAGTTCTTCGGGAATATAAGGGGTACTATCTGTAACTACAATGACTTTTGACATAACCTCTCCTTTTGATGATGACTCTAGAATTATAACCCGCATCCTCTGTCATAGTTACTGAAATTAATCATTAAAATAGTCCCTTTATTTAATCGAAACGCGTTTATAATATTCTAGTTAAAGAAATGAGGAATGACTTAGAAAGCGCATCCTTTCGCGCCCCTCGCAGTCAACTACCTCGCTATTTGTAAATACAGGAGATTGCAGGAGTATAGTACATGGTAAAAATTCGATTACGACGAACTGGTTTAAAGAACCAACCCAGCTACAGGATTGTTGTAGCAGAAAAAGAATCACCGCGCGATGGACGTTTTCTTGAGATAATCGGGAATTATAATCCCCGTACCGAACCATTTACGTTCGAGGTCAAAGAAGACCGCGTCTACCACTGGCTTCGCCAGGGTGCACAACCCAGTGAATCCCTCGCCCAATTATTTAAAACCGTTGGTCTTACTGATCGTTATGAGCGGGTAAAAGCGGGTGAAGCAGAAGAAAAAGTACTTGAAGAAGCAAATACCTATTACGAAACCCGCAAAACAAAAAAATAGGTTTGTTAGCATAGGGAAAGAGATTTTTCTATCAAAGGAGTCAACGTGAAAGAATTAGTAGAATACATCGCGAAATCATTAGTAGAAGATCCCTCACAGGTAAATGTCGTTGTCACCGAAGAAGGCGAGCATGTTCGCATTGAACTAACGGTTGCAAAGGAAGATATGGGACGGATCATTGGCAAGGGTGGACGTGTCGCGAATTCGATCAGAACTCTCTTGCGTGTAGCTGCTGCTCGCGAAGGTAAACGAGCATCTCTCGATGTAATTGAACCCTAATGTTGGAAGATTCTTCAGAAAAACAAAATACAAAGACTGGCTCTCCTGGTAAAGGTGAGCCAATCTTTTTAATCATCGGAAAAGTCAGAAAACCACATGGTGTCAGGGGAGAAGTACTTTTTGAAGTGATCACTGAATTTCCTGAAAGAATAAAAAAGGAAACTGTTGTATTCATCGGGCGGGGGAAAAAAGAATATACAATTGAGGGTCTGCGAACTCACCAATCCCATTTACTGATCAAATTCCATGGATTGGATAACTGCGAAAATGTAGAACAATTTCGTAATCAGATGGTTTATATTAAAACAGCCAGCGTACCGATATTACCAGAAGATGAATATTATCATCACGAATTAGTTGGGATGTCTGTATACGAAGATGGAATTTTGATTGGACATGTTAATGAAGTGCTTGAAACAGGTGCAAATGACGTTCTGGTTGTTATAAAGGAGCACGAAGAAATATTAATCCCGTTTATTAAACAAGTGATTCTTGAAGTAAATAAAAAGGAAAAGACAATTTCAGTTAAATTACAAGAATGGAAATGACATGGAAGACAAGAAGTACTGGGTGGGATTTAACCATGTAAAAGGTATCGGAGCAGTTCGTTTTCAGCGATTACAGCAATATTTTCATGATCTTGAAAATGCCTGGAATGCATCGGTGGGGGAACTTCATAAGGCAGGAATTGGTGAGAAGGCTGCAGCCAATTTAATTAAATTCAGAAATATGTACGATCTGAATGAATTATATGAAAGCATTATTCAAAAAGAGATTAAGGTAATTACAACTGAAGATAAAACTTATCCATCAAATTTACTTCAGATCGCTGCTCCTCCCCCGGTTCTATATATTCGTGGGGATTTTACCAAGCAGGATCAGCAGGCGATAGCTGTCGTTGGAACACGAAAAGTAACGTCCTATGGAAAAAATGTGGTACGCGACCTGGCTGGATTACTGGCAGATAATAAAGTCACCATCGTGAGTGGATTGGCTCGTGGTGTTGATTCTGAAGCACACCGGGCAATATTAAAAGCCGGGGGCAGAACCATCGCAGTGCTGGGCAGTGGTCTGGATGTAATCTATCCCCCGGAAAACACGCAGCTTGCACAGGAAATTATTAAAAATGGAGCTATTGTCAGTGATTATGCTCCTGGTACGCAGCCTGAAGGTGTGAATTTCCCACCACGCAACCGCATTATTGCAGGCTTGTCGCTGGCAACGGTTGTCATCGAAGCAGGAGAAAGAAGCGGAGCATTGATCACTGCGTCGTTTACTGCTGACCAGGGTAAAGATGTTTTTGCCGTTCCTGGTTCGATCTATGCTCCACAAAGTAAAGGTACCAATAAACTGATCTTTGATGGTGCATATCCATTAATCCAGTATGATAGTATCTTTGAAATGCTTGATATCCACAATGTACAATATCAGCACACGTTACAGAGAGATGTACCGACTGATGAAGTGGAATTATTGGTCATGAAATTATTACAGTCTGAAAGCATGCATATTGATGATCTACAGGCTGCCAGTGGTCTGCCGATCGCTCGAATATCATCTGCACTCACTATGCTTGAATTAAAGGGATATATAAAAAATACTGGTAATATGACATATACTTCGAATTATGAGTTGAAAGAGGAGTACGCGAGATATGCATGACGATTATTATGCTATCATCATGGCAGGTGGTGGTGGAACGCGCTTATGGCCGCTCTCACGACAGAACAACCCAAAACAGTGTTTGAAATTGATTGGGGAGAAGACTTTTTTTCAATTAGCAGTAGAGCGTCTATCTCCAATTTTCAATGAAGATCATATCTATGTTGTAACGGTTGCTGATCAGGTAAATGCATTAAGAGAACTGGAAGAAAGAATACCACTGGAGAACTATCTGATAGAACCCATGCCACGCGGTACTGCTTCTGTTGTGGGATACGCTGCTGAAATATTACAGCAGAAACATGGGTCTGTAACCATGGCAGTGCTTACTTCAGATCACATCATCGAAAACGAACCTTGTTTTCTTGAACTTCTGAAGAATGCGTACATAGCTGCTCAACAAGAGCATCTGATCACACTGGGTATTCAACCAACCTATGCTGCCACAGGCTATGGATACATTCATCAGGGGAAAAGGATTTCCAGCTTTTCATTCCCCATATTTCAAGTACAAGAATTTGTTGAAAAACCCGATCTTGACCATGCCGAGCAGTATCTTGCTTCAGAGAATTATTACTGGAATTCTGGTATGTTTGCCTGGAAAACCAGCGCAATTCTGAAGGAATTCGAATATCAGATGCCGACGTTATTTTCAAGCCTGGAACTGCTTGGGCATTATTACAGCACAGAAGATTATGAACAGGTATTGAATGATGTCTGGTTGAAAATTGCTCCTCAAACAATTGATTATGGTATTATGGAGCACGCTCAGAACGTTGCAGTTCTACCAGCAGAGCGTCTTGGATGGAGTGATGTGGGAAGCTGGGATTCGCTTTTTGAGATCGTTGAATCAGACCCGAATGGTAATGTTGATCTTTCTACTCTTTCTATCCTGATGGATAATAAGAATTGTCTTGTAAAAATAGATGATCCTGAAAAGATCATTGTTGCCGCTGGATTAGAGGATGTGATTATTGTTGATACGAAAGATGCTCTGTTGATTTGCCGTAAAGGGCAATCTCAGAAGGTACGACAGATCGTTCATGAATTGAAGAAAAATAAATTAAATAAGTTTCTATAGGAGCAAGCAACTTGGAAGCGTATTGTGTGAAGTGTAGAGAAAAGCGAGAAATGCAGAGTACAACCCCTGGATTTAATAAGAGAGGAACGCCGATAACTTCAGGAACCTGTGGTGTATGTGGTACGAAAATGGTGCGCATAGGGAAAACAGACGCCCATGAGGGTCTACAGGCTCCTATCAAAGAAAAGAAGGTAGTTCGGTCGGGGAAATTGGTTATCGTAGAGTCTCCTGCCAAAGCAAAGACGATTGGTAATTATCTGGGTAAAGGCTATAAAGTAAAAGCATCGGTTGGACATGTGCGTGACCTTCTGCGTTCACAGTTATCAGTAGATGTAGAGAATGACTTTACACCAAAATATCGTGTCCCTAATGAGAAACGTCCAATAGTGAAGGAGTTGAAGAAAGACGTAGAGAAAGCGGAAGAAGTTTTCATTGCTACCGATCCTGACCGCGAAGGAGAAGCGATTGCGTGGCATTTGAAGGAAACCACTGAGATCGAAGATGCGCGATTGCGGCGGGTGGTATTCCATGAAATTACCAAACCGGCGATTCAAGAGTCCTTTGCCAATCCAAAAGAGATAGATATGGATATGGTTAATGCACAACAAGCCAGACGTGTTCTGGATCGATTGGTGGGCTACAATCTGAGTCCACTTCTCTGGCAAAAAGTACGAGGACGTTTATCTGCTGGAAGAGTACAGTCGGTAGCTACCCGTTTGATCGTAGAGCGAGAACGGGAGATTGACGCATTTGAACCCGAAGAATACTGGTCGGTTGAAGTGGAATTCAACCCTGAAAAATCCACAGATACATATAGTGCGCAATTGAGCCAGGTGGATGGAGAAGAACCGATTCTGAATAGTAAAGATACGGTGGATCGGATATTAAACGATATCGAAAAAGCAGATTATGCAATTAGTAAGATAAAAAAAGGAGAGAGAAGAAGAAAGCCATCCGCTCCTTTCATTACCAGCACACTGCAGCAGCAGGCTGCCCGCCAGCTCCATTTTCGGGCAAGGCGAACAATGATGATTGCACAGCAATTATATGAAGGTATCGCGTTGGATGGAGAAGGGCAAACTGGTCTGATCACCTATATGCGAACCGATTCGACCAATGTTTCTCCGATGGCTCTGAATGAAGTACGGCAGTACATTAAAAACAAATTTGGAGATTCTTTCCTTCCATCCTCACCTCGTTTTTATCGGACCCGTGCCGCTGTTGCGCAGGAAGCACATGAAGCGATACGACCGACTTCTGTGAATCGTACACCCGAGAAGATCAAATCCGTTTTAAGTCGTGACCAATACAGGTTATATCAACTAATCTGGAAACGTTTTGTGGCTTCTCAGATGGCAAATGCGGTCTATGACACAGTTTCTATTCAGGTTGATGGGAAAGGTAGTGAACACGCTTATATGCTGCGTGCTTCTGGATCGAGTGTGAAATTTCCCGGTTTTCTTGCACTGTATGAAGATGTCAAAGATGAAGATTCCAAAGAGGCAGAGAAGAATATAAAGATCCCTGATGGTATCTTTGAGGGGCAAAAACAAAACCTGGTCGGCATCAATCCGCAGCAGCATTTTACACAACCCCCTCCTCGCTATTCTGAGGCAACTTTGATTCAGGTATTAGAAAAATTCGGAATTGGTCGTCCATCAACATACGCTCCTATCATATCCACCATCCAGGCAAGAGGATATGTTGATCGAGATGGTAACAAATTGATTCCTACTGAAATCGCATTCACTGTGACCGATTTGCTGGTTGAATATTTTCCGGATGTGCTCGAAGTAAATTTCACTGCTGAAATGGAACAAGATCTGGACGATGTTGCCAACGGAAAACAAGAATGGGTAACAGTCTTGAAAAATTTCTATAACACGTTTGAACCTCGTCTCGAACATGCGAAAGAAGATATGCCAGAGGTAAACACAGAACCCGAGAAGGTGGGTAGAGATTGTCCGAAATGTGGTCATGAACTCATCATCCGTTGGGGACGCTTTGGAAAATTCATTAGCTGCAGCAATTTCCCGGAATGCCGCTATACGGAACCATATCTGGAAAAAATTGGGGTGGTCTGCCCTAAAGACCATGGCGAGATCGTGATGCGAAAAACTCGCAAAGGGCGTGTTTTTTACGGATGTGAAAATTATCCTGAATGCGATTTTACATCATGGAAACGACCAGTCTCAATGGCATGTCCGGCTTGTAAAGGACTCCTTACTATTAAAAACAGCAAAGAATTGATATGTGCAGATTGCGGAAATACTTTCTCTACAACTATTCTGGAAAAACGGGAAGAACTGGCATGAAACTTGCTATATCTTTAGTAGATGAATAATGGAAAAACCGGATGGGAGTAGATACCATGAATAATTTACGAAAATTGAGTAAAAACCCTTTTTTCCTACCGATACTTGCACTGATCGCGGGTCTAGTTATCGGTCTGGTCGTCTTAGGATGGGGTATTTGGCCTGTACAGTGGGTGGATGCTGCACCATCACAAATGCAGAATGAATATAAAAGAGATTATCTATGCATGGTGATTGACTCCTATGTCAGGAATCATGATGAAGACCTGGTAAATAAACGACTGGCTTCTCTTGGTGAGGACGTAGAAGATTATGTGAATATGTTGACACCGGCACTATGTAAATTTACCTCTCAAGAGGAAATTGATAATTTTAAAGCTCTGAAGTTCACCGCATCCGCTGGTACAACTGATGAAAAAATATTGGAAGAACAAGCAGCCGTTTTGAATGGAGAGCAGATAGATGAGACGAAGAAAACATCTTTCATTACAGTGGTGCTCTATGTAGCAGGAATTGCTCTGGTAGGTGGCGCTGCATATATGATTCTTCTCAAGCGCGGCAAGCTTAATTTCAAACTCAATATATCCAAAAAGCCAAAACGCGTTGTGAAAAGTGATGGATTTGTGGAAGATACCCTTGCAGGTGATATGAGCGCCCAGCAAAATACCGAACCACCACTTGCCCAGTTTATGACAACCTTCCGTCTTGGTGACGATCTTTATGATGATTCATTCAGTATTGATTCACCATCAGGAGAATTTTTAGGTGAATGTGGAGTGGGTATTGCGGAGACCATTGGAGTGGGAGATCCCAAGAAAGTGAATGCATTAGAAGTCTGGCTATTCGATAAAAATGATATTCAAACCATCACAAAAGTATTAATGAGTGAACATTCCTTCAATGATCCTGACACCCGGCAGCGGCTCTCAGCGAAAGGAGAGACGATCCTGGTGGAAACCGGGCAGCGTTTCATCATGGAAACTGCCACATTACAGCTGCAAGCTCGTGTTGTCGATATGGTATATGCGCGTGACGCCATGCCTGAGAACAGTCACTTCTCCAGATTGACGCTGGAAATATCCGTTCTCAATAAGATGTAAAAAAAGATCAAAATAAAACTGCCCCGAGGGGCAGTTTTTATTTAATTTCCAGGATTTTGAAATGTATCTCTCCACCCGGTGTGGAGACAACCACGGTTTCACCAGGTGCGTGGTCAAGAAGGGCGCTGCCAATTGGTGATTCGAAAGATATCTTTCCATTGACGGGATCAGCTTCCGCAGGACCTACCAGGTAGTATGTTTCTGGTTCATCATTACCTTCCTGAATGGTAACGGTTGCACCTATTTCCACAAATCCATGATTGCGTTTTCTATTATCAATAATGACATAGTTCTTCAGCATAGCTTCGATCTCTTGAATCCTGCCTTCCAAAAACCCTTGATCTTCTTTTGCTTTACTGTAATCTGCATTCTCCGAGAGATCACCTTGTTCAATGGCAGCCTTAAGGCGTTTGGATAATTCAATACGAGCCGGACCTTTTAATTGCTCAAGTTCTGCTTCTAGTTTTTTTACACCATCAGCGGTTAAATATATTGTTTCAAGCATGTTAATACCTCGATCGAAAAAAAATTTTACTATAAAAAAGAGGGTTTAAGAATCTTTTAACAGCGTACCGGCAGGTTTGCCTGTAAGATTGGAGAAAAGGTTATCTGTCTGTTCACCTGAAAAGATCACAGCTTCTATATCAGGATGTTTATGAAGAATGGAAAAAAGGATCTTGACCTTGGTGCGCATGCCGCCAGTGACGTCAGTTGCGGTCGAGCCTTTAATATCCTTTGCATGATCGGAATACTCAGCTGGTGTTAAAACCTTAAAAATGGTATGAGGATCATCCGCATTCTTCCATACACCTTTCTCCATTCCGGCTAGAAGTATGCGCTGTATGGGAAGTTGATCGCATAGATGTGCAAGGATCTGTTCGGTGGATATGATCGTTCCTCCTGTTGAATGGTCAAACACAACATCACCAAAAACCACTGGCAGTAAATCGTGGTGCAGGGCAAGCTGCAGCGCCTGCAGATCCACACGAATATCCGTATGGTCATTGGTGACCAGCATCGCAGAAGGGGGAAAACTGATAGCGTCCAAGCCATTAGTCCACAGGGTATCCATGACGATACGATGAAGTACATCAGCCTGCCTGCGAACCTGGATAAAACCATGCCAATCCTCGGTACTTTGAACTCCCAGGTGAGTCTGATATTTCTGTGCTTCTGTATGACCAAATGAACCGGAACCATGTCCAAGTATGATCTGAAGATCAGGAACAGCCATCTGCGCTCGGTGAATTTCATGAACAAGACGTGTGATGACTTCCTGCCTGGCAGAAAAAGATTGCTGCTTGTTCGTAATGAGAGAACCGCCTAGTTTTATGAAAGTAAGCATAATATCATTCGATGGTAGTAAGATAGTAATTCTTGATCCCTTGGTTGACCAAAGCTTCTGTGAATGAAGGGATGGTTTCTTCGTTTATCAATGCTATCACATTTCCACCACGACCAGCTCCACACAGCTTCGCGCCCAGCGCATGATTCTTAAGGGCGAAATCTACCAATCTATTCAATTCAGGGGTGGATACACCCATTCGCTGTAATAGAATATGGTTTTCATTCATTAACACTCCCAATTCTTCCTGAGAACCGCTGCTTAAAATATCTTTTGCCTGGTCTGTAAGCTTTCCGATCTGCTCAAAGATAGTATCCATACGTTTCGGTGAGTGCTGCCTGGCTACTTTAATGTCTGCAACGACTTCAGAGGTGAGAGAATGAATTCCACTGTCCATCAATACAATATGGAGGGGATGTTGGGTCTGTAAGAATAGTGGCAAAGCATCACGGATAAAGTACAGTGTTTTCTCGTACGTGATGACGGTATTATCAATACCTGAGGGATCGCCATGTGTGACTTTCTCCAAATCAAAAGCAAATGAGTTGATCTTCGCTTCAGAGAGTTTCAAACCCAGATACTGTGAAATTGCCCTGGTCAGCGCTACAGCAACGGAGGCGCTGGAGCCCAAACCGGATGCCACCGGTATTTGTGATGAGATGTTCAGCCTGAACGAAGGAATATTATCCAGATGATACACATCTTTGAATATTTGAACAGCTCGCATAAAAATATTCGGCTGGGGAATATCTTCGAAAGAACCTGTGTAATGGATGTCCGGTGCCTGTAAAAAATACGATCCTCGCACTGCACGAATATCCGGGGTGATAACGGCTTTTGTATGTAGAGAACTCACCGGAACAGCAATGGCTGGATATCCATAGACAACAGCGTGTTCACCGAAGAGGATGGATTTACCAATGGCATGGACTTTGATAGCGGGCATTATTATTTAAAAAAGGTTGATAATACTTGACCAATAGAAGATGAGAATGACACTGACTCCCCAACCGACAATACAGAGCTGCAGCGGTTTATCGGAGAGGATCAATTCTTCCGGTGCTCCTCCGGATTTCTGTACTTTAACAAGGTAAAGGTAGCGAAAAAGTCCGTATAACACGAAAGGTATGGTCAACATCATCGAGTTGTTTTGAGGCAGGTTGGGCGCTGAAAAAGTGTAGAGGCTGTAAGTCATGATGGTAGTGCTGGAAACGATAGTGATCAACTGGTCTAAAAATTCCAGAGTATATCCATCCAGAACCTTGCGATGCTGTTTGGCGTTCTCATTCAAGCAAGAGATTTCGGCACGGCGTTTTCCAAAACCGATAAAAAGTGCCAACAGGGTGGTGGATACATATAACCATGGTGAGAAACGTTCTACCTCGATCAGTGAAACGCCGGCTGCCACACGCAACACAAATCCGGCAGCGATGACCATGACATCAATAAGGGGGATGTGCTTGAGTTTGAACGAGTACGCCAGGTTCATCAGAAAATATACACTGCTGATTATGCCAAAGGGTGTGGATAAGCGAAAAGCCAGCCACAACGAGATTACAACGATCGATATGGACACCCCCAGCGCTGTATGAATAGAGAGTTTACCAGAGGCGATGGGGCGGTTTTTCTTGGTAGGATGGTTTTGATCCGCATCCTTATCAGCTACATCATTGATCAGGTAGACTGAACTGGATAACATACAGAAAAGAAATACCCCCACCAGAGTACGTAAACTGGCTTCCCAGCTGATGAGCTGACGGTCAAAAACCAGTGCAGCTAAGATAAAAACATTCTTGACCCATTGTTTAGGTCGCATACTCTGGATAATGGCTTTCAACATAAACGAATAATATCATTAAACGTTTCTGTTGTAATGCAAAGATGTAAAATGAGGTTATGAAGAAAAAAAGGCTTGATATTCTTATGGTAGAAAAGAATCTGACAGAAAGCCGAAACCTGGCTCAACGCCTGATTATGGCAGGTGAGGTGTGGGTGAATGGTACTGTTGCCATCAAACCATCAGAGACCTATTTGGATACTGTTGAGATTCGGTTGAAACAAGCTCCACCATTTCTTTCACGTGGTGGTGAAAAACTCGAAGCCGCATTAAATGCATTTGAGCTCACAGAGCTGGATGGTACTACCTGTGTGGATGTGGGTGCGTCTACGGGTGGTTTCACAGATTGTTTGCTGCAGCACAGTGCTGCCAGAGTATATGCGCTGGATGTGGGATATGGACAGCTGCATTGGAAATTGAGAAATGATGAGCGCGTTGTTGTGATGGAGAAAACGAACATTCGTGATGTTAAAAACCTACCGGAAAAAGCAGATATAGTGGTAGTAGATGTTTCTTTTATATCGCTGAAAATGATCTTCCCGATATTGAAAAGGTTGATGAGGGAAGGATCATCCGATCTGGTTGCATTGATAAAGCCTCAATTCGAAGCTGGCAGGGAGGAGGCTGCTAGAGGGAAGGGTGTGATTCGTGATAGTGAAGTCCATAAAGCTGTACTGGTCTCCGTGCTGGATGCTGCTTCCAGGGAAGGACTGTATGCCAGGGGTTTGATTATTTCTCCAATAAAAGGTCCAAAGGGGAATATCGAATTTTTAGCGCATTTTCAATGTGATCCTGGGGAGTACTTTCCTGATGCATTGATTGCGAATGTGTTCAGGGTACATCAGCTCGATGAATGACCTGAAAGTCTAACTGGAAAGAAAATCGATTATACTAATCTGTTGCTATGCAATTAACACAAAAACGTAATTTTTGCATTATTGCCCATGTTGATCATGGGAAATCCACCCTGGCAGATCGTCTGCTGCAGATGACGGGTTTGATCTCGGAGCGTGAGATGGTAAACCAGGTGCTGGATAATATGGATCTGGAACGTGAAAAAGGCGTTACCATCAAGGCATCCGCAGTTCGAATGGAATATACCAAAGATGGTATGAACTATGAACTTAATTTAATTGATACACCCGGACATGTAGATTTTTCGTATGAAGTAAGCCGTTCACTGGTTGCCTGTGAAGGCGCAATTCTGGTGGTGGATGCTACACAGGGTATTGAAGCACAAACACTGGCAAATCTTTATCTGGCGATCGAATCAGACCTGGTGATAATACCAGTCCTGAATAAAATAGACCTACCCTCTTCTCATGCTGAGGAGGTGGCGGCAGATATCGGCAATTTACTGGGAGTTGATCCTGATGAGATCATCCGTATCTCTGCTAAAATGGGAACGAATGTCGATCAAGTGTTAGATGCTGTCATCGAACGCATTCCTCCACCCACTGGCGATGAAGCACAATCTCTCAAGGCACTTATTTTTGATTCACATTATGATTCATACAAAGGTGTGATTGCTTATGTGCGTGTGTTTGAGGGAACTGCATCCATGCAGGGTGATTTTCACCTGATGTCAACGAATACGGAAGTAAAGCCGATCGAAATCGGTGTCTTTGCTCCTAACATGAAACCCATCAAGGCACTTTACGCTGGTGATGTGGGCTACATCGCAACCGGTTTGAAAACGGTGCAGGAATGCCGGGTGGGCGATACGATGACCGATCAAAAGAATCCGGCTCGTTCAGCATTGCCCGGTTATATCCATCCTAAACCGATGGTTTTCGCGGGCATCTACCCTGTAGAAGGAAGGGATTATGATGACCTGAAAGAAGCATTATCAAAACTGCAATTGAATGATGCTTCTCTAGCCTATACTCCAGAAACATCACAGGCATTGAATTTTGGTTTTCGCTGCGGCTTTTTAGGGCTCTTTCACATGGAGATCATCCAGGAGCGTCTTGAACGTGAATATGACCTGGATATCGTATTAACCGCCCCAACTGTGGAGTATAAGGTGATCTTGCGTGGAGGTGAAGAAGTCTTGATCGATTCTCCTGCCATGCTGCCGGATGAATCAACCATCGAAGAGATCCAGGAGCCGTGGATGAATGTATCCATCCTCACTCCCACAGAATATTATGGCGCTGTGATGGAACTGGTCAAACGCAGACAGGGTTTTTATGTTGATCAGGATTACCCATCGCCAAACAGGGTGCAATTGAATTTTGAAGTCCCACTCTCGGAACTGATTGTAGATTTCTTCGATGAAATGAAATCGAAAACACGAGGCTATGCTTCGATGGATTACTCCTTTAAAGAGTACCGTGCAAGCAATCTGGTCAAATTGGAAGTGTTGATCGGTGGTGAAACGGTAGATGCGCTTGCCAGCATTGTGCATCGTGATGCGGCTTATCATAAAGGACAGCGTCTGGTTACGAAATTAAAAGAATTGATCCCCAGGCAGTTGTTTGATGTCGCTATCCAGGCTTCTTCTGATGGGCGTATCATTTCACGCGCAACTGTGAAGGCGCTGCGAAAAGATGTGCTTTCGAAATGCTATGGGGGAGACGTTAGTAGAAAACGAAAGCTATTGGAAAAACAGAAAAAAGGGAAAAAACGCATGAAAATGATCGGGAATGTGGAAATTCCTCAAGAAGCATTCATGGCTATCCTAAAATTGGAGGATGAGTAAATTGCCAGAGCGGAAGAATACAACATGGAAGCGTTGGCTGCCGGGCATGCTGGTCAGCGTAATCATTATCTATGTTCTGATTCAGTTGATCAATATAGATGCATTCCTGGCTGCAATTCAACGCACAAATTATTTTTACATTATCGTAGCATTCATGTTGCTGGCGATTGCAAATCTTACGAGAGCATGTGCATGGCGAGAATTATTGGGGAGAAAGATCAATCTAAAAGATACCTTTTGTATTGTCAATGAAGGCTACCTGCTTAACCAGATCATTCCTCGCTCAGGTGAGGTCGGTCGGGCATTGCTGGTCAACAGCGCGATTGATATGAACTTTTTTCAAGCATTCTCGACCATTTTAATAGAACGGGCAATGGATCTGATCATCACTGCGGTACTGTTCCTGGCTACTATTGGGCGGGCAGTGGCGCTGGAATGGATTGTACCGGTAGCCATCTCTGTACTGTGTGTGGTAATAGCAGGTTTCCTTTTTCTGTTATGGGCAATCAAGAAGAAAGATAAAGTAGAAGATTGGTGTTCTGGAATGGAAGTACGGTCACCATTCTTCAAAAAATACATCTCAAGCAATCTGCAGGCGCTTATCAATGGAGCAGCAATCATACGAGAAGGAAACCATTTTCTTTCAGCAATCCTGTGGATCGTGGTTTCCTGGGTACTTTGGATCGCAATTACCTACCTGCTGCTGTATGGATTTATCGGAGCATTCCCCTTGTGGTGGGCAATCTTCATCCAATCTGTGCTGGCTTTCGGTATAGCTCTACCGTCTGCCCCCGCAGGATTGGGAGTGTATGAAGGAACTTTAGTTGCAGCACTGGCTGTTTTCCAGATCGATAATGAAGTGGCATTGAGCTTTGCCATTATCATGCATGTCATTCAACTAATCACAATTGCCATACTCGGAATAGGCAGTTTAGTGAATCAGGGGAATTCTTTGCGCACCCTGGTGGATTCGGTCCTCCAACGATTGCGTACTCGAAGGAGCGAAAATGACGAATAGATATTTAATCACGGGTGGAGCGGGTTTCATTGGTTCCAATTATGTACATCGTTTATTGGATCGTGGCGAGGATGTAACCATCTTTGATAACCTGTCGCGCCCGGGATCAGAGAAGAATATCCAGTGGCTGCAAACAGATTTTGGCAGAGATGCTTTTCATCTGGTTAAAGGAGATGTTCGGGATAGCGAAGCACTTGACAAGGTATTACAAGACAAACAGGTGATTGTCCACCTTGCTGCTCAGGTGGCTGTAACTACCTCTGTAACAGACCCAAGAGAAGATTTTGAGATCAATGCCGGAGGGACGTTCAATGTCCTTGAAGCTGCCCGTAAAACAGGGAAACAGCCGGTGTTACTGTATGCATCAACCAACAAGGTCTTTGGCGGGATGGAAGATATTCGGGTACGGGAAGAAGAAACACGCTATGTTTATGTGGATCATCCCATGGGAATTGATGAATTGTATCCACTCGATTTTCATTCTCCATACGGCTGCTCCAAGGGCAGCGGTGATCAATATATGCGAGATTACTATCGCATGTATGGATTGCGTACTGTTGTATTTCGCCAGAGCTGTATCTATGGTCCCCGTCAATTTGGGGTTGAAGACCAGGGTTGGCTGGCATGGTTCGCAATCGCGGCTACGCAGGGTCGAACCATCACCATATATGGAGATGGCAAACAGGTACGTGATGTACTGTATGTAACGGACCTGTTGGATGCATACGATAGTGCTGTAATGAATATTGACAACTCAGCCGGTGAGATATTCAACGTGGGTGGTGGACCGCAGAACACCATTTCGGTATGGCGTGAATTTGCTCCTCTTCTTGAAGAAAAGATTGGGAAGCGTATTCCAACCGAACAGGCTGATTGGCGACCGGGAGATCAAAAAATCTATGTTTCAGATATTCGCAAAGCGGAAAATATTCTGAAATGGCAGCCGAAAATCAGTGTAGATGAAGGAATATCAAACCTGGTAGATTGGGTTAAGCAGATAGAATAGAATTACTGGCTATGAAGATATTGATCGAACTGACATATTACCGCCCACACACCAGCGGCTTGACCATCTATGCTGAACGCCTGGCTAAAGCACTTGTACGACGTGGACATGAAGTAACTGTTCTCACTTCTCAATTCGAGAAGAATTTACCTCGCGACGAATGGATGGATGGTGTACATGTGGTACGCGTACCGGTTCTTTTCCGCATCAGCAAAGGTGTGATCATGCCTTCTCTGGGCTGGGTAGCCTGGCGGATGGTAAAACAGCATGATGTTATCCATCTGCATTTACCGCAGATTGATGCGGCAGGTATCGCCATACGTGGACGGCTTTTCAGGAAACCTACCGTTATCACCTATCACTGTGACCTGCGCATGCCGCTCGGGATATTAAGCTGGCTGGCAAACCAGGGAGTGCATATCATGAATAATCTGGCTGCCCTGTTCACCAATCGCATTGTGACCTACACTCAGGATTATGCTGATCATTCTCCCTATCTACGCAGGTTCAAAAAGAAGATCCGCATTATTTCTCCTCCAGTAGAACTACCCGAAATTACCCACGCAGAGGTCGAGAATTTCAAAGAAAAAAATAATCAGGAAGATAAGCATCCCATCATCGGGATGGCAGCCCGTTTTGCATCAGAAAAAGGGGTGGAAGTATTGTTGAATGCCATGCCCAGTATTCTGAAAGAACTGCCGGAGGCGCAGGTGTGGTTTGCCGGTCCGTATGAAAATATCATGGGTGAAGAGACTTATTTTCAGCGCTTAGAGCCGACCATCTCAACTCTGCAAAAACAAGGCGCCTGGAAATTCATGGGTTCGCTTGATCCGGCTCAAATGGCAGCTTTTTATCCGAATATAGACCTGCTGGTAATTCCGAGTTTAAATTCCACAGAAGCGTTTGGATTGGTTCAGATCGAAGCCATGCTGAACGGAGCTCCCAGTATTGCAGCGAATCTACCGGGAGTTCGCCAGCCGGTGAAACGTCACGCAATGGGAAAAGTTATTCCTATTGGGGATTCGGAAGCGCTGGCACAGGCAGTGATTGAGATCATGAAGCATAAAAAGACTTTTCAAGGGGATATTGCTGCGATCAAGAAAATGTATGCTCCTGATT
This sequence comes from Anaerolineaceae bacterium, assembly GCA_963556045.3. GTDB lineage: Bacteria > Chloroflexota > Anaerolineae > Anaerolineales > Anaerolineaceae > UBA4781. The sequence continues at coordinate 187,790 of CAUVYA020000002.1, forward strand.
CTATTGCCTTTGAGTATGAAGAACTCTTTAATGAGATCATAAATGAGATCAGGTGAGATGGAAGATCAACTTTGCTCTCACAATAAGAAAGATTACCTGTGGGAGAATTTAAAACAATTACCTTATTTTCGTGGATTCTTACGCGCAGTTGAAGGTAGATTTTACGAAAATATTGAGCTGGTCGAACCTGTTTTGGATGTGGGTTGTGGGGATGGGATTTTTTCAGCGATCACTTTCGAAAAACCACTGAATCTGGGATTCGATCCATCATTCACCATACTGTGTGAAGCAGCGGATGAGGACGCTTATGAAAATATTCTCTGCGCGGGAGGCGGGGCAGTTCCATTCGAAGATGAATATTTCAGTACTGTTATCAGTAATTCTGTACTGGAACATATTCCGATGCTGGATGAAGTGATCGAAGAAGTCTACCGTGTGCTTAAAACGAACGGGCAGTTTATTTTCTGTGTGCCGAATGATAATTTGCTGAAGAACCTTTCCATAAGTAATTTTCTTGACAAAATAAAACTGCATAAGTTAGCCAATGTCTATCGCAGTTTTTTCAACACCATCTCGCGCCATCAGCACGCTGATCCATTTGAAGTCTGGGAGCAGCGTTTGCAGGATCATCATTTTCACATTGAGAAGTGGTGGAATTACTTCAGCCCTGATGACCTACATACGCTGGAATGGGGACATTACCGGGGATTGCATTCTCTGTTCAATAAAAAGATATTTGAGAAATGGGTGCTCTTCCCCTTTCATGGGAATATCTTTATTCCAGAGCGATCTCTACGAAAGAAGTACAACCAGGAACCGATTCATCCTGAAGGCAGCTATACTTTCTATATCACCAGGAAGGATTGAACCATGCCTGCACAAGAACCGAGCTTGTTGGATTATTTGCGCTCCTTGATCCAATTACAACCACATAAATATCGTGAGTGGTTGGATGAAAGAGAAGAGCAAAAATCATCTCAGCCCCAATCGCAACCCGAAGAGGAATCATCAAAGACTATCCAATACGGGGTAACCGCCTTGCTGGCATTGCTGTTCGCACTATGGGGGCAGCTATTCTTTGAACCAGAGTACAAAAATATAGCCGCTGGAATCCTGTTTTACTGCCTGGCAGGTATCAGCCTCATCATTTTCTTTTATCTCAATCCAGACATATTCTCCCGAAAGAACAGCCACAGTGAACATTGGAACGTGCCGATGGATGTACGAATCGGTTTCCTGGTTCCTTCCATAGTCCTGTTTTCAGCCGCATTCTGGTTTTTTCAAGATAATCAGTTTACAGCACTTAATCTGGGATTATGGATATCAGGATTGGTCTTCTTCATCCTGGCGGTCTGGAAAAAAGCGGAGACAGCAAAGAAAAGACGACGATTCCATTTTGATTGGTTTACCATCCTGGTCATTGTGACAGCGCTTGCCGCTATTTTCTTCCGCATTCACGCTCTGCAGGAAGTTCCTTCCGAAATGTTCAGTGATCACGCGGAAAAACTGCTGGATGTGGCAGATGTATTAAATGGGCAATCCCCCATATTTTTTACCCGCAATACCGGGCGTGAAGCGCTGCAATTTTATTTAACCGCAGCGATCATTAATATCTTCAATACTGAAATAACTTTTCTGAGCTTAAAGATAGGAACCGTCCTGGCTGGACTGCTGACGCTGCCGTTCATCTATTTGATAGGTAAGGAATTGGGAGGAAAATGGAGCGGGCTGGCAGCGCTGTTCATGGCGGGAGCTGCTTACTGGCCCAACGTCATTTCGAGAGTAGCGCTGCGCTATGCTTTTTTCCCGCTGTTCACTGCTGCTACGTTTTATTTCGTGATCAAAGGGCTGCGAACGAAGAACAGAAACGCTTTTCTGATAGCCGGTCTACTATTAGGTTTGGGTTTACATGGCTATAGTTCAACGCGTTTCTTGCCTATTGTGGTTTGTGCTGTATTTCTGATCTATTCTTTCCAGTTAAAAACAAAAGAAGAGAGAAATCAACTGCTGTGGATGTTCCTGCTAGTGGCGACCTCAGCTTTTTTTGTTTTTCTTCCTCTTTTTCGCTATATACTGGAAAACCCGAGCATGTTCAGCTATCGGGCATCCACGCGTTTACTCCCTGTCGAACAGGCTTATCCGGGCAATCCAGCAGTTATATTTTTCCAGAATTTTTGGAAGGCACTGGTTATGTTCTTCTATGATAATGGAGAAATCTGGGTTCATTCTATTCCTCACCGCCCTGCGCTGGATTTGGTAAGTGCTGCGTTCTATTTTGTAGGGATAGCTTTCAGCATGGTGCGCGCATGGAAGCAGAAAGACTGGCTGGCAGCTGCAATACTGGTGTCTATTCCCTTATTGCTGATGCCTTCCATTCTTTCACTGGTATTTCCGGCGGAGAATCCCAGTCTTAACCGTCCGGGTGGAGCTTACGTACTGGCTTTTGTGCTGGCAGGGTACGGATGGGTTAGTCTGGCGCAGATTGCATTGAAGGGATATGAAAATAAAAAACAAAAATATCTGCTTCCGATGATCTCACTAATCCTTGCGGTTGGCTGCGGCTGGCAAAACTATGATCTGGTATTCAACCAGTATCGTGCACAATATGACCTGAAAGCATGGAATACCTCCGAGATCGCTGAGGAAATCCAACATTTTTACGAAAATGGGGGAGAACAGGATCATGCTTTTGTTGTGCCTTATCCTTACTGGGTAGATACGCGCCTGGTTGGCATCAATGCGGGTCTGCCGCATAAGGACTATGCTGTCTCAATGGAAGACATTGGAAAGGTGACAGAAGAGGAAGGTATCTATCTATTTATTTTGAAACCGGAGGATATTGAAAATATTGATCTATTACAGACAAGTTTTCCGAACAATACCATAACGGAATATTTTTCAGAGATCCCGGGTAAAGATTTCATCGAGATTATCGTAATAAAATAAAGAGTAGCAAACGAAACCATGAACAATAACCATTCATCTAAAACAATACAGGGAATCATGCTGCTGCTCATTCTTGTGCTGAGTGGTTTCTTGCGGCTGCGGGGGATCGACTGGGATGATAATTATCATCTCCATCCGGATGAACGTTTCTTAACTCAGGTAGAAACAAACATCACTCCGGTGGAATCAATTCATGCTTATTTTGACACAGACACTTCGACGCTCAATCCGCATAATGTCGGACAGACCTTTTATGTGTATGGTACATTTCCGATCTTTGTAGTGCGCTATGTGGCTGAGCTAGTTCAAAAAACTGGATATTCTCAGGTGTATCTGGTTGGGCGTTATATCTCTGCTATTTTTGAAATTAGCATCGTGCTTCTGGTATATCTGATCACTCAAAAACTATTTAATAAGCCAGTTGCATCACTATTGAGCGCTTTTTTCTATGGATTGGCAAGCCTGCCCATTCAACAGGCACATTTTTTTACGGTTGATACATTCACCAATTTTTTTATAACTGCTTCTTTTTATATCGCCGTGTGTATATTTTGTGCAAAAAAGGAAGAGGAAAAGAAACTGCTTCACAGCAGGGATTTCTGGAATCATGTTCTATTTGGAGTTTTGATCGGGCTGGCAGCATCATCAAAGATCAATGCCATGGTGGGCGCGATCCTGCTCCCGGCAGCTGGTATTCTGCGTGATTTCAAAAAATGGAAAGCGGACTCACAACGGCGCAAACGAATATTTCAATTCTTGCTGGCGGCAGCCGTGTTCTGCCTGATCACATTCCGCATTTTCCAGCCGTATGCGTTTCAAGGTCCCGGTTTCTTTGGAATGCTTCCGAATCCCAAATGGATTGCCAATTTACGAGAGTTATCGATTCTCAGTTCCGGCGACAGCAATTATCCACCTTCTCTGCAGTGGGCTCGACGTCCCTTTACTTTTGCCTGGCAGAACCTGATAACATGGGGTTTTGGTTTACCTGTCGGTATACCGACGATCTTGGGATTACTCGGGATGGCATGGAAGATCATCCGGGGTGAAGGGAAGAAATTGTGGCTGCTGTTTGGATGGATCGTTCTGTACGGCGGCTGGCAGAGCATGATATGGAATCCCACCATGCGCTACCTTTTATTTATCTATCCTATGCTGGCGATCAGCGCGGGCTGGCTGGTGGAAGAAGTTGTCAGTAAACTCTTTGTGAGCAAGAAGATTCTCATGAAAGTACTAGCCATCATCGTGATCAGCATCGTGCTGGTTAGCAGCATGGCGTGGGCTTTCGGCTTTTCGGAGATTTACACCTGTCCGGTAACGCGCGTGGCTGCCACGGAGTGGATCTATAAAAATGTGGAAGGTCCCATTAATTTATTGGTCAGGGGGAATGAAGGCAGTTTCAGCCAACCCCTGGCATACCCACACTACATCGATATTACCGGAGAAGACCCCCTGGTTTTTCGCTTTAACGCATCACAAAGCGGATCCCTGCAATATTTCACGATCGAAAAGATGCAGAACTTTGCTGAAGACTGGATGGATTCAACAATCAATGTAACTTTATATGAAATAGTGAATGACGATTACCAATTTATTCAGGAAATAGATCTTGCCCTGGATAACTGGGATGATTATGGACAGTTAACCTCACAAATGATCGTATTTGACTCATTCCCTATACTGCAGAATGGGAATGAATATGCAATAGGGATCACGCCCACAGGGCAGACAGCATCTCTACGTTTATTTGGTTTTATCACTGCTCAGTATGACGATGGCGGGAAACCTGTTTCTCAAACGATCTTTGAGTGTGCTCCATCTCTCTCTCAGACAGGTGCGTACGATATACAGTTCATGCCGTTCGAGAACAGCGTTCTGGAAGGCATATCTTTATTTCGCGTAGTAGATTGGTATGGACTGGGTCAGAATCATGAAATCAGGATCACAGTCAGAGCCATGGATGACCCTGATGCCATTCTGGCGCAGACCAGCCTGTCCAGTACCTTTACACGGAAAGCTGATTTTCGCGGGTCCGAGTATTCGGTTTCTTTTAACGAGCCGATCATCCTGACGGAAGGGAAGACCTATCGTGTGACGCTGGAAACGACCGATCGCAGCGGTTATGTGGCGATCTACGGCAGCAAACGCTTGAATGAGAGTTCATGGGATGATGGATTGCCGCTATATATGTATGGTTACAATCCCTATGATACTAATTCGGGTGTCTTCTATTCCGACTTGAATCTGGAACTGTACTGGGAAGATAACGAAGCAAAGCTGGAGCGCTTTTACACCTCGCTGGAAAAAGCAGACTATATCTACATTACCTCCAACCGGCAGTGGGGTAGCACTACCCAGATCCCGGAACGATATCCGTTGACCATGGAATACTATCGTGCGCTGATGGGCTGCTCGCTGGAGGAAGACCTGCAGGATTGCTACCGTGATGCCCGGGTCGGAACCTATTCCGGTGAACTCGGATTTGAACTGGTTGAAGTATTCCAGTCTGAGCCGGTAATAGCAGGGAAAACCATCAATACCCAGTATGCGGAAGAAGCCTTTACCGTTTACGACCATCCCAAGGTGTTTATATTCAAGAAGACCGATGCTTTCAATATGGAAACAGTACGGTCCGTATTGGGGAAAGTTGATTTACAAAAAGTTATTAACCTGACTCCGGCGCAAGCCAGCCAGACACCTGGAGATCTTATGCTCTCCTATACGGATGAAGGAACTCAGCAAAATGGAGGCACCTGGTCGGAGCTGTTCTCACGTGATTCCCTGTTCAATACGCACCAGGGTCTTGGATTGCTGCTGTGGTATAGCGTTCTTTTTCTGCTGGGGGTGGTGGTCTATCCGACCACGCGAATTCTGTTCAAGGGATTGACGGATAAAGGCTACGCGTTTTCTCGTTTGCTGGGTCTGCTGCTGCTTGCCTTCGGAGTGTGGATACTTGGTTCAGCATCCATCCCGGTGGAGCGCTGGTTGATCACGCTGGTATTTCTGGCTTTGATGGGGGTGAATTTGTGGTTGTTCCAGAAAGATCGTGAACAGATCCAAATGGAAGTAAAAGAGAATAAGAAATACATTCTTCAATTTGAATTAGTATTCCTGGTTTTCTTCGTATTTTTCATCCTGGTACGATTGGGAAACCCTGACCTGTGGCATGCCTATAAGGGCGGCGAAAAACCGATGGATTTCGCCTACTTTAATGCGATCATCAAAAGCAGCACCTTTCCGCCCTATGATCCCTGGTATGCCGGAGGATATATTAATTACTATTATTTCGGCTCTTTGATGGCGGGTATCTTTACCAAGTGGCTGGGGATCATCCCATCGATTGCATACAACTTCACCCTGGCAACCTTCTTCGCTTTTGTCGGAAGCGCAGCATACGGAATTGGATGGAATGTTCAACATAAACGCATTTCTGAGAAAAAAAAATCGAAGAAACGGCTATCGCCTGTAAGCGCCGGATTGATCTGTGCTGCGGCTGTACTCATCATCGGAAATCTGGGCACGATAGTCATGCTGTTGAATGGTTTGAAGCAAATTGCGATCAATGCGGGTATGACTTCTGGCAGTGGATTGATCTCGACCATCGTTCTCTGGGTGCGAGGATTGATCGAAGTGGTCAAAGGGGCGAAATTCACCTATTACCCCGGCGATTGGTACTGGATTCCCAGTCGCACCATTCCGGGTGAAGCGATCACCGAGTTCCCGTATTTCACATTCCTGTATGCTGATCCGCATGCCCACTTGTTTGCTTATCCTCTGACATTAATGGCGATAGGATTCTTCCTTGCAATTATTCTGCGGGATGATGGAGCTGAACCTCACAAGGACTGGCAATGGATAGTAACATTGCTGGGGGCGAGCCTGATGGTTGGAGTGCTGGCTGCTACCAATACATGGGATTATCCGATGCAGTTGCTGCTGGGATTGATCGCTATTGCTTATGAACATTTTCACCGCAGGCGATATTTCAAAAAGGTACTACCGAACACGTCTGAGAAGATACGCGTTGGATTCTCCTTCATCCTGTCCGCGGGGATCTTTATCCTGTGTTCGTATCTTTTCTTCTATCCTTATCACAGTAATTATGCTGCGGGATACACCAGTCTGCATGCCTGGGAAGGAACACATACACCCATTTCTTCTTTCCTGGTTCACTGGGGTATCTTCCTGTTTTTCATCGTGTCATGGCTGATCATCAAAACCAGAGATTGGCTGTCGGCAACCCCCATCACTTTTCTGAAGAAAATCAAGCCCTCTCGGTCGCTGGTACTGACAGGTGCAGTTCTGGTTTTAGCGATGATAGGTTGGCTGCTGGCGCGTGGTGTTTCCATTGCGATCCTTGTGGTTCCATTAATGATCTGGGTTGGCTTGCTGCTATTCATTAAGAAACAGCCGCTGCTGGAGCGCATCCTGCTGCTCTTTGTTCTGGCAGGTCTTGCCATGATCCTGATGGTAGAGGTGATCGTATTAAGCGGGGATGTGGGTCGCATGAACACGGTCTTCAAGTTCTATTTACAGGCATGGACCTTGCTTTCCCTATCCGCCGCTTTTGGAGGTATTGATCTCTATGAGAGACTGAACATCAGTACTACACGGGGAGGATGGAAGCAGGCATGGCGGGTGATCGCTTCTGCTCTGCTGGGTTGTGGATTGCTGTTCCCGCTGTTTGCAACCACCGATAAGATCACCGATCGCATATCGGATGATGTACCGCTGACTCTGGATGGAATGGATTTTATGCAGACCTCCACATACTGGCAGGATGATGTCACGATGAATCTGGAGCAGGACTACCAGGCTATCCAGTGGATGCAGGATCATATCGAAGGCTCACCTGTAATTGTGGAAGGCAATGTCTCTCTCTACCAGTGGGGTAGTCGCTATTCCATTTATACCGGTCTTCCAACCGTGATCGGATGGGATTGGCACCAACGCCAACAAAAACAAACCCTGCCCTCCAACTGGGTGATAGATCGAATTGCGGAGGTGGAGCAGTTTTACAGCATCAGCGATGTTGAAACAGCCCTATCCTTCCTGAAGAAATATGATGTACAGTATATTGTGGTAGGGCAGTTGGAGCGCATTGTGTACGACCAGAGCGGTCTCTCAAAGTTCAGCACGTATGAAGGAATCTACTGGCAGACTGTTTTTTCCTATAAAGATACGATTATATTGAAAGTGATGGATTGATATGATCGCACAGATGCTAAGCTGGTACTGCATTTTCCTGTTTTTGGGGTTGGTCAGTTTCCCATTGACTTCATTGATCTTTTCCAAACAGCAGAATAAGGGATTTGCCTTTTCAAAGATCGTCGGGCTGCTGGGCTGGGGATATGTGTACTGGATCACGAACATTTTTGGTCTCCTGACGAACACACTGGTAGGGGTGGTCAGCGCGTTGCTGGTGGTGGTGCTGATCAACGCTGCTTTGTATCGTAAACAGAAGGACACCATTAAGCAAGCGATCAAGGAAAACGGGAGAACTTATCTCATAATAGAAGTGCTGTTCCTGGCAGCTTTTGTGGTCACCTGCCTGACGCGTGCCATGGCACCCAATTTGACCGGCACGGAAAAACCGATGGAACTGGCATTTATCAATGCCATCATAAAAACACCGCAGTTTCCCCCCGGTGATCCATGGCTTTCAGGCTATGCCATCTCCTATTATTACTTTGGCTATCTCCAGGTGGCGATGCTGGCAATATTGAGCGGTGTAAGCGGGGGAATTGCATTCAATCTGGCGATCTCCGCCTGGGTAGGCTTGATTTGCATCACGGCTTTTGGCATTGCATTTGAATTATTATGTTCCTATTTTGCGCATAGAAAAAAAAATGAACGTGGCATCAGGAAAAAGATCGGCTGGTTTGCACTGCTGGCTCCTTTCCTGCTGCTGGTGGCAAGCAATGCAGAAGGCGGATTGGAAATGCTGCATGCTTCGGGCACTTTCTGGCAGACTGATGCCGAGGGAGTGCAGCATTCCGACTTTTGGGAATGGCTGGATATTCAGGAATTGAATGAACCTCCTGCCGTAAATGAACAGTGGGAGCCGCAGCGAACGGGGGGCACCTGGTGGTGGCGTGCTTCGCGGGTGATCAGTGATTACGATGGTGCAGGGAACTTCCGGGAGGTGATCGATGAATTCCCAGCATTCACGTTCTATCTGGCTGATCTGCATCCGCACGTGCTTTCCATCCCCTTTTTCCTGTTATGTATCGCTCTTAGCTTGCAGTTGTTCATGGATGACGGTGCATGGCTTATTGAAAGCAAAAGCTGGAAAGACGTCCTGCATACCCATCAATACTGGATCAGCACACTGATCCTTGGTTCCCTCTTGTTCATGAACACGTGGGATTTCCCGGCAGGATTGGGCTTATATATCCTTGTTTTCGTGTTGATGGTTTTCAAACAGACAAAGTGGAGTTGGACGGCACTCCTGGAAATTATCTGGAAGGTGATCCTCCTTGTAATCGGCTGCGTTTTGCTGTACCTGCCATTTTTCCTGGGTTTTGCATCGCAGGCAGGGGGCATCTTCCCGAGTTTGCTGTATTCCACACGCGGCGCACAGTTCGGAGTGATGTTTTTCCCCTTCCTGGCGCTCTTGTTTATCTATCTTATTTGGGTCAACCGACGGAAAGCAGCCCCTGATAGGAAGATTGCACTTTATGTTTTTGTTTTCCTGCTGGTGTTGATCCTTTTTATGCTGCTTTTCCCCTTCTCACGGCAAATTGCAGTTGGATTCTGGAATGGCATGCAGTCTCTGTTCGGAGGATTCGAAACCAAGCTGGCGCAGGCAATGCAAAATGCGCAATCCTTTGCAGCAATCTATAATGCCGCGGATATTCCAAGCTTGATGCGGCAAACCATACAGCGCCGTCTGCAGGATCCCACTACGGTCATCTTGTTAATAGTTTGTATCTTTCTCGTTGTTCGCTATCTTTTTCGAAGGAAGAAAGAAGAAGAAGGAAATGCGAATCTGGAAGAAGTAAATACCGAAAAACCTGTTCATGAATTTGTGAATTTCCTCATTCTGCTGGGAGCTGGCTTATGCCTGATACCGGAATTCATTTTCCTGGGGGATGTGTTCCAAACGCGCATGAACACAATATTCAAGTTCTATTTCCAGGCGTGGATCCTGTGGTCAATCGCAGGTTCATTTGCACTGGTCGTATTATGGGACGCCTTGAAAGGGTGGAAGGGAATTCTGTTTAAAGCGTGTATGATCGTTGTGTTGTTGATCGCCTGCGTGTACCCATTCTTCCTGTATCGTGATCGCATCCGGAATACGGATCACACCACATGGACGCTGGATGGAACGGCGTATCTGGAATATTCAAATCCCGGCGATTTACAGATCATCCAAACCCTGCAAACGCTGCCGTATGGAGTGGTGGCTGAAGCGGTGGGCGGAAGCTACAGCGGATATGCGCGCATTGCTACCAACAGCGGTTATCCCACGGTATTAGGCTGGCCGGGTCACGAGATGCAGTGGCGTGGCGGGGTGACAGAAATGGGCTTGCGTCAATCGGATATCCAGTATCTTTATGAAACTCCTGAGTGGTCTCTTGCAGAAATGATCCTGGAGCGATATAACATTCGATATGTGGTGGTTGGAAATTATGAGCGCACCACGTATGATGTGGATGAAGAAAAATTTACCCGGTATTTAACCCTGCTCATGCAAACGGGCAATACTGCTTTGTATCAATACCCATAGAGGAAGATCCATGAAAAAAATACGAACCTTAACAACCATCCAGATCCTCTATATGCTTATTTTTTGTGCGGCATTGTTGTTGCGGCTGGTAAATTTAAACAATCCCCCTCTCTCAGAAAACGAGGCACATCATGTGCTTTGCGCCGTAGATATACAACGAGCTGGGTGTGAAGGTGAATCAAATCTGTATGGGTTCATCACCAATGTATTATTTCATCTATTTGGTCAAAGTAATTTTGCCAGCCGACTTCTGCCTGCTATTGCAGGTAGTCTGCTAGCGTTACTCCCATTAATGTTTGAGAACCACTTTGATAAACAGACAGGATTGGTACTGGCGTTGTGCATGGCACTGGATCCAATCTTGATCCAGGTTTCTCGTTCTGCGGATGCGACTATGATCGCGGCTGCGTTTATCCTGTATATGATCGTTTTCATAGTCAAGCAAGACCACAAAACCGTATTCGTTCTCTTTCTTTTCGGGATGTTAAGCGGACCGGCTTTTTGGATTGGGTTGTTCCTTCTGGTTTGTTCTTATGGTGTGACTCGATATTATGCAGGGAGAAAGAAAGAGGATCTGACAGATAACATCCTGTTAAAATGCCCATTCACCAAAGAAACGAAAAATTATTATCCAGACATGGTCATCATAATGTTATGGATAACCATCAGCACCCATTTCTTTACGTACCTGACAGGATTATTGTCTCCTGTTCAAACAATCGCAGCATTGATAACCGGCACATGGCAGTTCGCCGCCGGAATCATGATACCTGCAGGTATAAAATTGAGCGGGCTGGTACTGTATACCGCATTTGGGATATGTTTATGCATCTCTGCTCTGATAAAAGGTAGAACCAGTTTATCGGGAAAACAGATTTTCTTGATCGTCTGGCTGATCTTGGGATTGACTATTCTCCTTCTTCCTGGCATACCTTTCTCACAATCTGTTTGGATGCTGGTGCCTTTGTGGATTTTTGCAGCAGGTGAGATAGTGCAGTTATCAGGGCGTGTGTTTACTGAAAGAAAACGTTTGCTCATCCCATCTCTGCTGGGAATTACGATATTGATCTACCTGAGCCTTCAAATTGTTCGATTGCGTTATCTATTGTCGGTGGGGATGAACTTTCAAGATAATATCTATTTACTGTTCATCCCACTGCTGCTTGTGGTCCTATTCCTCTTTCTATATGCTTATGGATGGTCGGGGAAACTCGCCAGGCAAGTAGTAACAGTATTATTTTTGATTTGTGGATTCTTTGGATTATGGCGGAATGCGAATCGTGCCGCCAACCTGACCGATACTGGCGAATATGAGCTGCTCCAGCAGGAGGTTTTTATCCATAATGCAGATGTTCTTATAAATGAGTTGGAACAGTACCGCATTACACAGGGGGCTTTCAAAGAAGATATTAGAATAGCGCTGGCTCCTTCAAATCGTATGGAAAGCCTGGAATGGCTGCTGCGCGAATACAATGTAGCAGCGATCAAGGAGTTACCTCAAACAAACAACCATGATTATGATGTGATCATCGTTGAGGGGGAGAATCCACTGGAATATACAGAATCTTATAAACAATCAATGGCTCTGGTCAGCAATGTTAAGATATTTAAGGGAGATTATTCTGGATTTCTGCCAAAGGAAATATTAGAATGGATAATATACCGCAGAGGAACGCTGGAACTGCATAACTTTACTCTGTGGTTTAAATTTTAACATGGTGATGAATTGATGAAACTAGATAATGCGATAACGATCGATGGACCTGTAGCCTCCGGAAAAACTACAGTCGGAAAAAAATTGGCTGAAAAAATGGGTTTTCAATTTCTTGATACCGGAGTTATGTATCGAGCAGTTGCCCTGGCGGTTGTAGAAGCAGGAATCAATCCGAAGGAAGAGGAACTGGTCAGTCAAAAGGCAGAGAGCATTCAAATAGAAATATTCCCTCCCAGTCAGGAAGACGGTCGCCAGTATGATGTTTTTGTAGATGGAAAAGATGCAACCTGGAAGCTGCGCGAAGATGTAGTCCGTGATAATGTTTCTCTGATCTCTACATATCAACGCGTCAGGCAAGCTTTAACCCACAAACAACGAGAGATCGGTGAACGTGGGAAGATCGTAATGGTAGGGAGAGATATTGGAACCGTTGTTTTACCAGACGCAGCATACAAGTTTTTTTTGGTGGCATCCGTTGAAGAGAGAGCCAATAGACGTTATATCGAAGATAAAGCCAGCGGCAAAAATGTTGTTCTTGCAGATATCCAGCGTTCACTGGAAGAACGCGACAAGATTGATTCCTCTCGCAAGCTGGCTCCACTCAAACCAGCCGAGGATGCCATTGTGATAGAAACAGATCACAAAACTGTTGATGAGGTCGTAGAGGAAATATTATGCTCAATCAAGGAATAATCCAATGTGCGATACTTGTGTAGCATTACCATCGGTCACTAAATTCGGAGAATCTTTTTTTGCCAAAAATTCCGACAGAGAACCAAATGAGGCGCAGCAGCTTGTACTTCTACCTGCTCGAGATCATGATCCGCATTCTCGCTTGCGGTGCACTTATGTAGAAATCCCACAGGTAAAACATACCTACCAGGTATTACTGTCGAAACCTTACTGGATGTGGGGCGCTGAAATGGGCGCCAATGAATGTGGTGTTGTTATTGGCAATGAGGCGATCTTTACCAAGGTTCCCGCGAAAAAAGAAGCAGGTTTGATCGGGATGGATTACCTGCGTCTGGCACTGGAACGTTCCAGTACAGCTCGTTCCGCGCTGGATACCATCACCAATAGTTTGCAAACCTATGGGCAGAGTGGAAACTGCAGCCGAGATCATGGTTTGTATTATCACAATAGTTTTCTCATCATGGACGACCATGAAGCCTTTGTGCTGGAAACGGTTCAGAAGATGTGGATCGCGAAAAGAGTTGTGGATTTCTACGCCATTTCGAATGCCCCCAGCATTACGACAGAATGGGATATGATCTCTGATGATCTGATCGAATTTGCTGTGGAAAAGAAGTGGTGTTCAAGTGAAAAGGATTTTAATTTCGCACGAGCGTTTTCGGATTCCATTTATACGAGATTCAGCCAGGGTCGTGAGCGGCGAAATTTCGTGATGGAATGGTTGGCTGAAAAAAGAGGTGCCATTGACCTTGATTATATGAAAAGCATTCTGCGTTCTCATGCCATGCACCCTGAACCATCCTTCCCCGATCGCTCATTGACAGCCTGGAATGTTTGCATGCATGCTGCTCCCGGACCTATTCGCAACAGCCAAACGGTCGGGTCACTCATTACACAATATCAAAACAACGGAATCACGCACTGGGTAACCGGCACTTCTGCACCCTGCCTGTCTATTTTTAAACCGGTTTGGCTGGAAGCGGGTCTGCCTGAAATGGGACCATTACCTGGTGAATCCTATGATGCTGATAGTTTATGGTGGCAGCATGAGCTGCTGCATAGAGCAGTATTAAATGAATTTCACCAACGACATGCCACACTAAAAACTGAGATTGAGCAAATAGAAAAAAAGATCACGGAGATGTTATTACCGCGGAAAAATGGTAATGATAGTACAGATTTCGATATCAGTCAGAGTGCGTTTGAGATGGAAAGAAAACAAATTCCGATCTGGCTGGATCAGCTTACTGAATTCTCTTCACAACATAAGAATACGTTCTATTACAAAAAATACTGGCAAAAAAATAACGCGAAAGCAGGGATACAGGTATAAAATAAAGAAGAATAACAAATGATGAAATAATGGATTTATTACTACAGCAGATTACCACGAGCTATGCGATACACATTCCTGAAGGCTGGATAGAGTGGATCCTGTTCTTCGGATGGACGGTACTGCTGGCGGTTCTTGTTTACCATTTTTATCAAAAAGAGCGAATTCAAGAGAAAAATCCTGCCAACTGGATCTTTTATATTTTCCTTTCAATTATCTGCTCTTTGCTTTTCAGCGTGAGAGCATTCCCCATTCAATTCCAGTTCTTTCCGACCGCTATACCTGAAAATAGCGATTTCTATATTCTGATTCTTCAAGCAATGCCGTGGATCGCGGCTGCAGTATTTGGGAAACCAATATTAAGCATTGCGCTGGCTTTATCAGGCAGTATTGTGTTCACAGGTTTCTACGGACATAGTGTTTTCACCATTCTTTTGTTCAGTACCATCGGTTACCTTTTTAATGTATTCCTGCGCAGTACAAACAAACTGCTTGAACCATATCAACAGCATCCCATCATATTGATCAGCCTGGTGATTGTGGCTGCAATACCTCTGTTCTATATTGAACAATTCGCATCTACAAGAGGCGGAATTGCATTACGGCTGGATGCAAGTTTTCATGAAGGTTGGACTTTTTACTTATCGCGCATTAGCGAATTACTAATAACCGGAATCTTTGCGGAAATCCTTATTCAAAAAAGATCCATAAAAAATAAGCATACTTCAGAAATTCAAAATGAACGTATGGGTAGTAAACAAAAGAAAACAATGCATCTGATTAGTTTGTTCTACCTGATGTTGTTGATGTTAACGGTATTGTGGAATGTATCCAGAATAAATATATTGAATTCATATCGAGAGGATATGAATACTCGCCTTGAACATATCAATGCATCCCTTACATCTCCTTTCACGACAAATGCCATACGTGTTGACCAATTATCAAAAACCACGTTGATAAAGGGTACGGCAAGTGAGATGAACGCCGAAATTAAGACACTCTTTCAACCGGTTCAGAATGTGGATGAATTCTATCTTTTTGATAACCACGGTTCCCTCGTATACGCGTATCCTTCCACCAGCGAAGAAGAAATGCAAATCTCTGACCAGGAGATCTTGATCTACCAGGATGTGTTATCCGAAAAAACGATTCTGGGCTCTTTTTCTAGAGGAAAAGAGAGCAGCTTATTTATGAGTATTCTGTACCCGATCATAGATAACGAAGATACGGTTCAGCGGATTGTTTTAACAAGAATGGACCTGACCAGAAATCCTGCATTCAGCGCTATCTCCACGTTATTGTCTGAATATGAAAGAAATGGAATGCGTCTGGAATTTGTGAATACACAATTCGATATCCATATACCCTGGACAGAGATGATAGATGGTGAAAATGAGCAATTCAGTGCAGCGATAACAACGTATGTACCGATGAACCTGGATGGATGGGGTACACAACTGACACTGGGTAAGAACGTGTTTCTGGCAGAATTTTTCAATCAAATCTATCTTTCCTTCTTTTTAGCACTGGCAGGAATCATCTTCATTGGTGGTTTATTTTTTTATCGCTGGGCAAAACTTGAGGAATCACTTACCTACCTGACAAATCGTTTTTCTGCTGCTTCTAATGTTGATGGGAATTTACAACGATTGAATTCTTATCCAGATTCCGTCGTAGATTTTTTAGATGTACTGAAAAATGTATTCCAAAAAATTGAATTTCATCATCAGAAGACAGAGACATATCTCAACCTATGGAACAATCACGATGATAAGGAATCTTTCAGAGCAGTACTCGAAGCTGCGCTTGCTTTTTTTGCCGGACAGGATTCTGTTTATGTTAGACTTTTTATCGAAAATCGCATAGGTGAAGATACTCCGCAAATTTATACCCATGCTGAAGTTGAAAACATAAAGGATTTTACTTACTTAAATGAACAGATCCTCCTGCTTGGGAAAGAGCAGGATCAACTGGTGGTGGGGAATACTGGTCGATTTCATCAATTAACCAGAGCGCTGGGAAAACCATTTCCCCAGGCATTTATCTTGAAGAGAATCCCAATGGATAAGGCGCGTAGTGCCCTCCTATTTATAGCGTACCGGGATGCGCAGGAGTTTTCACCAGATTTCATAGAAGATTTTCTTGAAAGAACGAATGAATTCAGCAGACAACTGGTAAAAATCGATCAATTACAACAAAGGTTACTGGAGAAGAATATCCTTTCACAGTTATTTGACGATCTTAATTTCCCACTTTTTATATTCATTAACAAGATTCTTTTGTATGGAAATAAAGCTGCGAATGATTTTCTTATGCTTGATGAGACGGAAGAACACACCAGCATTGAGAAACGTGTTCAACAGAACGAAATATACAATTTAATGCTGAAGAATTATTCACAGGATCATAGTGTGCTGACAAGAGAAACTCGCGATGGTTCGAAATTTGAGATCGATATCTTGAACGAAGAACAACCAGAAATTGGGAAAATCACAGTCATACTGCTTAAGGATATTACCCGCGAAAAGAAAAGAGAGGAGATTACGCGCGACTTCGTTACGATGCTCAGCCATGATCTGCGCTCACCAATAACGATTTTGCAGGGTTATTCCAAAATGATGCCGATGGTGGGGGAATTAAATGTAACCCAGCAGGATTACCTTGAAAAGATCAAGAGCGGACTGGAGATAATTTCAAGCCTCGTAGAAGGAATATTACTGGAAGATAGAATCGAGAATGGTATCCAAATAATCCCCGAAGATATCGAATTGGGAGAAATTCTCCGTGATATTAAAAAGCAATTAGATTCTCTGGCAAATCAAAAAAGAGTTACGATTGAAATGAAAGGAATTTCACAAGAACTAAAGGTAAATGGAGACCCAATACTCATCAAACAGGCATTTTATAATGTGATCAGTAATGCTGTGAAATATACCGAAATGGACAGTATTGTAAAAATAATGGGAGAAGAAAAGGAAGAGGTGATTATTATCCAAATTCAAGATAATGGTCCAGGAATAGCATCTATAGACCTGCCATTGATCTTCGAGAAGTATTACCATCCGAAAGGGAATGGGAGTTTATATGATAAACAAGGAGGGATGGGTTTATATATATCAAAATTTGTTATAGAAGCACATCATGGTACTATTTCAGTAAATAGCCAGTTGGGGAAGGGTACTACCTTTACGTTGAATATACCAGCTGTAAATCATATAAAATAGGTCATAATAATTGGATTTTATGATATAATGCAAGTTTGTTTTGATAAATGACAAATCCAAGTATATTGTATTTAACCAGACAGGTACGTATCTAAGGAGGCTAATAAGTGGAAACAAAAAGTCTGATGGCACTCCGAGTAAGACTTGCATCTCCCGAAACAATCAAGAGTTGGTCTTATGGGGAAGTAACAAAACCCGAGACGATCAATTATCGTCGACTAAGACCAGAAAAAGACGGTCTATTTTGTGAAGCAATCTTTGGTCCGACTAGAGATTATCAATGCTATTGTGGAAAATATAAAAATCCCCGTTATAAAGGAATTGTATGTGATAAATGCGGTGTAGAAGTAACACGTTCCTCTGTTCGCCGTGAACGGATGGGGCACATTGAACTCGCTACACCGGTGGCGCATATCTGGTACAGCCGTAGAGTACCTTCCTATCTCGGTTCATTATTGAATATATCACGGAGAAACCTGGATCGTGTTCTCTATTTCGCGCAATACATCATTACTTATGTGGATGAGGATTCAAAGCAGAAAGCGTTGAATCGTGTGGAAGAAGAGGTCACAACAAAATACAGCGACCAAATCAGTGATTTAAATACGCGTATTGAAGAAGTAGAGCTGGATAAAAAATCCCGCATGGATGAGATCAAGAACAAGAATGCGGAATTATCTATAAAGAAAGATGAATTAGTCGCAGAAAAGGTTGCCCCTATTATCAAAGAAGGGCAAGACCTGGAGCAATCGATTCGTGAAAAAGTGGGTAAGAAAACTCGTGGTGATATCAAGTTAAAAACGATAGATGTTACCATTGCCAATGCTGGCGAAGAAGTCACTAACAAGATGATCAGCGCCATGCAAAAATCCATTCAGCAGGCTCTCGAATCTATCGAAGCAGAGATAGGCATCGAGATCGCACATGAAAAAGAAAAGAATGATCTTCTGTTAGAGCAGGTGAATGCCGAAGCAGAGATGACACTTCAAAAACTGGTGGATCAAAAAGAAGAATTGACCATAAAAATTGATAAAGAAGCTGACACCCGTCGTGATGAGATAGAAAGTTTACGACCATTATCTTTCATCAGTGAGAATAAATATCGTGAATTGCGCTCGCATTATGGGCAGGTGTTCCGTGCAGATATGGGTGCGGAAGCTTTTTATGACATTCTCAGCCGCCTGGATATGGAAAAATTATCTGAAGAGCTGTGGGTTGAAGTTCGCACTACCAAGAGTAAACAAAAACGCAAAAAAGCAACGAAACGTTTAAAGGTTGTGGAAGCGTTTCGCCGATCAAAAAATCGCCCTGAATGGATGATCTTGAAGGTACTACCGGTCATTCCTCCAGACTTGCGCCCTATGGTGCAATTGGATGGCGGTCGTTTTGCTACTTCTGACTTGAATGATCTATATCGCAGAGTGATCAATCGTAATAATCGACTCAAGAGATTGCTTGAATTAGGCGCACCTGATGTAATTGTACGTAACGAGAAACGCATGCTTCAGGAAGCTGTCGATTCCCTGATCGATAACTCACAGCGTGGAAAAGCACTTTCTCGACGCGGTAGACGTGAATTGAAATCTCTCAGCGATATGCTGAAAGGAAAGAAAGGTCGTTTCCGCCGCAACCTGCTTGGAAAACGAGTGGATTATTCGGGACGTTCTGTGATCGTGGTTGGACCAAAATTAAAGTTGTTCCAGTGTGGTTTACCAAAAAACATGGCATTGGAATTATATCGACCATTTGTGATCGCAAGTCTCGTAAAACGAGAATATGCAGCCAATGTAAAAGGTGCACGCCGTCTGATTGAACGAAACCGCCCAGAAGTATGGGAGGTTCTCGAGCGGGTTATCAAAGACAGACCGGTTATGTTAAACCGTGCTCCAACGCTGCACCGGCTGGGCATCCAGGCTTTTGAACCTATCCTGGTTGAAGGAAGTGCCATTCAACTACACCCGCTGGTATGTACTGCTTTCAACGCTGATTTTGATGGTGATCAAATGGCTGTGCATGTGCCGCTTTCAGAAAAAGCAGTATGGGAAGCACGCAATTTAATGCTGGCTTCTAAAAACCTGCTAAAACCTGCAGATGGCGAGCCGATCATTTCTCCTTCAAAAGACATGGTGCTGGGCGTGTATTATTTGACCATGGAACCTGAAAAAAGAAAGAAAAACGAAGAACCAATGACATTTGCCTCGATCGATGAGGTGGAATTGTTATACCAATTAGACCAGATAAAAATTCATACAGCTATCCAATTACGTGTGACAACCTGGTTTGATGATGATAATAAAAGATTGCCCCAGCCTGAGACAAGGATAATCGAGACATCTGTGGGTCGTGCACTGTTCAATAAGATCCTTCCGGATGAGGTACTTTATGTGAACCGAACACTTGAAAAAGGTGCTATTAAGGATCTGATCGCAACGATCTATGATTTGTGTGGTGAAGATACTACGACTCGTATCGCAGATGACGTCAAAGATATCGGCTTTAAATTTGCTATGTTATCGGGCACAACTATAGCAGTAGGAGATATCACCATTCCTCCCAAGAAAGAAGAAATTCTTGCCGAATCGCTGGAAAAAGTTGAAGCCATTCAAAAATCTTATCGACGTGGTTTATTGACCGAATTGGAAATGGATGAACAGGTTATTAAGGTCTGGCAGGATACAACCAAAGAAGTTGCTGATGCTGTAAAAGAACACCTTGATCCGAGTGGGAACCTGGCAACCATGGCGAATTCTGGCGCCACCAAAGGCGGATTCGGTCCAATTTCACAGCTGGCTGGAATGCGAGGTTTGATGGCAGACCCTGCCGGACGTATCATTCGACTGCCTATTCAATCCAATTTCCGTGAAGGTTTGACAGCGTTGGAATACTTTATTTCAACACATGGCGCTCGAAAAGGTCTGGCTGATACTGCTCTACGAACGGCAGATGCGGGCTACCTGACACGACGTCTGGTAGATATCGCACAGGATGTCATCATCAATGCAGATGATTGTGGAACGACAGAAGGACTTTGGATCAGAACATCAGATGATGTTGCCGGTCAGAGCATACAGGAACGATTAAAAGGGCGACTCCTGGCAGATGCCATCGCCGATCCGAAAACCGGAGAGATTCTTGCAGACCATGATGATCTGTTAACACTCGATCTTATCAATACGCTACTAGCTGCTGGCATCGAAGAGATGAAGGTTCGTTCTCCTCTGACCTGCGAATTACATCATGGAATTTGTGCAAAATGTTATGGCATTGATCTGGGTCGCGGGAAAATGGTGGAACCAGGAACCGCGGTTGGAATTATTGCTGCCCAATCTATTGGTGAACCCGGTACACAGTTGACACTGCGTACATTCCATACCGGTGGTGTGGCTGCAACGACCGACATTACCACAGGTCTTCCCAGAGTTGAAGAGCTTTTCGAAGCACGCAAAACTCCTAAAGGTGAGGCTGTCATTGCACCTATCACCGGCAAGGTGTCTATTATTTCCGCAAACAACACCAGCGACCAGAACAGTGTTCGAATTACCTACAGTGAAATCGTTCACGATGAATATACCGTTCCAGAGGAATGGGAGATTTTGGCAAAAGAAGAAATGACCGTAGCTGCCGGAGACGTTCTGGCAAAGAATGAAGAATTAACCATCAATGCTCAGCACGCCGGAAGGGTCAGAATAGAAGACCGTACTGTGGTGGTGAGCTATGATAGTGTTGAAGAAGAAGAGAAAGATATTCCTTCTACCCTGCGCATCACTGTAAAAGATGGTGAGGATGTGGAAGCCGGACAACCACTTACCGAAGGTTCCATTAATCCGCATGAACTCCTCAAATTAAAGGGACGTGACGCCTGCTACCATTATTTGCTGGAAGAGATACAAAACGTGTATCGCGCACAGGGGCAGAATATTAACGATAAACACTTTGAGGTTATCATCCGTAAGATGATCAGTAAAGTTACGATCATTAATGCCGGAGATACCGAATTGCTGCCGAACGAAATGATCGATCGCCTTGAGATCAAAGAGATCAACGAACACATGATAGCAGAAGGGAAGAAACCAGCGCGCTATATTGATGTATTACTTGGTGTGACGAAAGCATCACTGAATACAGAATCTTTCTTATCCGCTGCTTCTTTCCAACACACCATCAAAGAACTCTCACGAGCAGCAGTTTCAGCGGATAAAGATCCTCTCTATGGTTTGAAAGAGAACGTCATTATCGGTAAGCTGATCCCTGCTGGAACGGGTTTTTCAGAAAAACGAATATCCCTGATCGAATCCATCGCCAATGATGAACCGCATAGTTTACGCGCGGATGGAAGTGTCATGATAATACCAACTGATGAGAGCGATCTTGAAAGTGAAGAAGAGATCGAAGAAGAACCTGACGTGGAATCAGACGAAGAATAAACAACAGAGCCGAGGAGTTACTCCTCGGCTTTTTTCATGATAAACATAAAGATAACATCAATACAGGAACGAATGTAAAAAAGAGAAAAGGATGGACTCTAATGCAGCGCGCAGTAATGGTACACAATTTTGCCAGCCTGCAACCCTAACGTATCTTCAACTCTAATTATTTCATTCCCAGAGATAGAAATATTCCAGAGTAATTTCTTGGTGATATCTGATCCAGAGCAGCTTTCAAGAGCGAAGGTTGCAGTTGGGTATGTAGTATTAAGCAGGGCGGTAAACCATCCTGTCAATGCGTTCTTCCCCTGAATGGTCTTTTTCGCAGTGACCAGCACAGCATTATCAGCATACAAATTCACCAAACCGGCGATATTACGGGCATTCAGATAGTTGATGAAAAGGTCGTAGAACTGTAGCTGCGGTGGGGGCGTGCCCGTCCATTTATAGTCGGCAATTGCCTGCCAGATTTCGGGTAATTTCAAGCGACAGTAATCCCAGCTCCAAAAAGAGGCACCAGTCAATTTCAAGGATACAGCAGTATCAAGGAATTTCTTGATGTCCGATGTGGTCGGTATCCAGCCACCGGAGGCATAGGCAGCACCGGTAGGGACGTAAGGTCGAACCGGATTTAATAAAAGGAATTCGTTATAACTTCGGATGAGCTGTTCATCGGGATTATGCGCCTGTTCCCAGTACATTTGAGGGAAGTTGAAATCACACTTTGAAAGGAAGTGTGTCCAGGGAAGCTGCGGATGGTAGGAAGGATAGCGATAAGAGCTTAATGCGATAGGATAATCGGGCAATACAGCACGCAGCTCATTCATGAATATTTTAGCGGAGGTGTTTTTATCTTTATAGTGCCCCTCCGCATCAATGACATATCCATCAAGCGGCAATTTTTTGATCTGACGAATGGCAGCCTTAGCTTCTTCACGCGGCAGATCTCCATACACATAATGCCATCCCCATACACGAATCCCCTTGAGAAGAAGGGCTTCCGCAACTGGTGCGATCAGATCTGCTTTCGTGGTGGTATTGTAATTGTAATCATAAGTGCCATCGGCGATCTTGATGATCACATGTCCTACTCCAGCATCTTTTGCGGTAGAAGCGATGGCGGCAGGGTTACCTCCCTCGCAACTGGGGATCTTCCATATATAAAAACCTTTTCCGTAGAGGGACATAGATATTCCTTCTCAGTTTTATTCTCTGTATAAGATAGTTGCAAGATATGTACCTGAATTATAAAGATGTTTTTATGATTGTCCACATCCAGGCGAACAGCTCGCGGAAATTCCACCAAATTTGTGAATTAATTCGATATTGCTGAATATCTGCCGCGACCCCGACCACATCCATACCCAGCATCTGAGCTGAGGCGAGTGCACGTGGAAGGTGAAAACGCTGGGTGATGAGAACTGCCTTTTGGATGCCATACCTGGATTGAGCTCGCATGAGGGTATCGTAGGTAGATACACCCCCTTCATCTATGATTAGTAGTGTTGCGGGAATTCCTTTATTGATCAAATAATCGCGCATGATGATACTTTCATTGCTTGTACGGGATTCCCCACCACTCAGCAGAATTTGACCTAAATACCCGTTTTTGTAGAGTTCAAGTGTTGTGTCAAGCCGATCTTTGAGAACCTTTGTTGGTTGCAAGTTTCGATTTATGCCGGCCCCAAATACGATCGCGGTGCGATAGGGAGATGTATCATTTTCTGTTACGATCAGTGGGGCTGTGCGATGAACGAGATGAATGCGTGAAGCGATCAATATAAAGATCAAGATAACTGTGAGAGAAATGAACCATGAGCGACTTAGTATCGAAAAGATCACAATCTTTTTGTCCAATCATCATTCGCATATTTTTCTTCCAACAGTTTCTTTGCCCGCTCTCTTTCCCAATCGCTCAATCGACCAATAGTTGTTTTTACGCCCAGCGTTTTTTCAAAACCGCAAATAAGCGCGTGTGCCATTGCCTTCCAGGTGATCTTGTTGGTAGAGAAAGCTTCAAGAGAGGCAGCTCGTCCTTTCATGAATGCAGCAGAATGAATCCGCTCATCTTCTGTTGGATAGTATAAAGCTCTGGTGATACGAGTGATATCGCCATACAATGGAATGGCACCATGCTGCAAAACCCCATCCTTTTTACGTGCCTGGGCGCTTCCTATGAGCTTTTTCCCTGCCAGTGTGATTTCATAATCAGAGGGAACCTCAAAACATATTGGTTTGGAAGTATTGCGATCTGCAGGAGATTTATGGGGTTCTGAAACGACTTGAAGACCGACTAACTGCATGGCATAGATCAAGCCTTGAGAAAGGTGCTGGTAGCTTTCCAATACCGAACCCTGAACATGCGGATCATTTCTGGATGCGCAAATACAATACGTTAATTCATCGGCATGCAGGATCGCTTTTCCCCCGGTCGGTCGACGTACAAGCTGCCAGCCAAGAACCTTGAGCTGTTCTTGATCGACATCAGAGACAGGTTGTGCCTGACCCAATGACAAACAGGCTGGATTCCATGCATACAAACGCAGAGTAGTGGGTTGTTGGAAACTGGCAGTTGATTCCAGTATCGCCTCATCAACTGCCATATTCCAGGCTCCTTCAGCCGGAGCATTAATGATTAATCGCCATGATTGTGTTTCCATATCTACTGCCAAATGATTATAATCAAGATACGATTTTACTTTATAAAAGATGAAAAACCATGACAGATAATAAAATTCAACAAATTACGATCCCGCGCGATATCGTGGAGATCTACCTTCCAGACGGGCGCACCTACCAGGGAAAACGATATACTCCCATAATTGACTTTATGAAAGCATTACCGGAGTGGCACGATCCGCAGATCGTGGGTGCGGTTATGGATGGAGAATTACGCGAGTTAACCTATCCGGTGAAAAAAGATACCATTGTAAAACCCATCAATATTTCGGATTCGGATGGATCAAAGATCTATCGCCGTTCACTGGTGTTTTTACTGCAGGCGTCATTTGAAGATGTCTTCCCAGAAATGGAACTTTCGGTTGACTATTCTGTACCAAACGGCGGGTACTTCTGTCGGGTGATCGATCACTCTCCTCTCTCTATCGTTGAGGTGGAAAAGCTCGAGAAACAGATGAGATTGCTGGTGAAACAGGATCTTCCAATCAAAAGAGAAATAGTTAATCTGGAAGAAGCACGAACCTACTTTGCCTCAAAGAACTACATGGATAAATTACAGCTGTTGAAATATCGCAAGAAACCTGATTTGGTGCTTTACCAGCTTGAAGATCATCGTGATTATCACCACGGCTATATGGTGCCATCGACTGGCTTTTTAACTGTGTTTGATCTGGTTCCAGTTGAAGATGGTTTTATTCTGCAATATCCACGGCGAAAAACACCCGATATGCTCAAACCCATGCCGCAGTATACCAAACTTCGTGAAGTGTTTCACCAATACGGAGATTGGCTGGAAAGTCTGGGGATAGGAAGTGTTGGTTCGTTGAATGATGCAGTTCTTGCCCATGGTATCCATGAGATCATCCTGGTTTCAGAAGCCCTGCATGAACAAAAGATTTCTGAAATCGCAACACAAATCGCTAACGATGGCAATAAAAAACGGTTAGTGTTAATAGCAGGACCTTCATCATCTGGAAAAACAACTTTTTCTAAACGACTTGCTATCCAATTGTTAACACACGGCATCCAACCATTTGCCCTGGAAATGGATAATTATTTTGTAGATCGAGAAAATACGCCAAAAGATGAAAATGGCAGCTTGAATTTTGAATCCTTTGATGCCATCAACAGAACTGCTCTGGAACAGGATCTATTAGGGTTGATGCGTGGTGAGGAAGTTCAATTACCAAAATTCAATTTTCACGAAGGCAGAAGTGAGCCGGGAGAGGTTGTAGCGCTATGCAAAGAGCAAATAGTCATAATGGAGGGAATTCATGGGTTGAATACTGCCCTGTTAACTAATTTCCCCGAACAGTATATTTTCCGGATTTACATATCCTGCCTGACACAGTTGAACTTAGACCGTTTCAACCGTATTTCAACAACGGATACGCGCATGTTGCGCAGAATTGTGCGAGATTCCTGGGCGAGGGGGTTTTCCGCTCAACGCACGATCTCCCTCTGGGAATCGGTGAGAAGAGGTGAAAGAGAAAACATATTCCCCTACCAGGAAAACGCAAATGCGATATTTAATTCTGCTCTGGTGTATGAACTTGCTGCAATGAAGCCATTTGCAGAACCACTTCTGCGGCAGATCCCATTCGGCACTGATGAATACCGCGAAGCGAAACGCTTACTGGCATTCATGAATTGGTTCATTGATATAGACCAAGATCTGATCCCTGATAATTCCATTCTACGGGAATTCATCGGGGGGTCTATTCTATCCGAATTCAAGATCTGGAATCATGCGTGATGTTGCTCATTTGCGTCGTCAGCGATAAATTGCTTGATAGCCTTGGCAAGGCGACCTATACCTTCATTGATCATCTCGGGAGTGGCATAAGAGAAGTTTAAGCGCATTGTATTGGCATGTCCACCATGTGCATAGAATGACACACCCGGTACAAAAGCTACCTTGCATTTTAGCGCCTGCTGCAGCAATTCTTGAGAATTGACGCAATCGGGGAGTGTAAGCCATAGAAACAGCCCACCATGAGGATGGGTCCATTTAACTCCTTCAGGCATGTGTTCTTCCAGGGTATCTAGCATCACATCGCGACGTTCACGGTAGATCTTCCGGATAGTTTTAACATGTTCATTAATAAATCCGTCTTTCCCAACTTCATAAGCGATCATCTGATTGAACGTGGAGGTGTGTAAATCGGCACCCTGTTTTGCCGTGATCAATTTCTGGATCACTTCAGGAGGAGCGATGACCCAAGCCAGGCGAATCCCTGGAGCGAGTGTTTTTGAAAAAGTGCTGGTATAGATCACATTCCCTGAATAGCAGCCATCCTGCGCTCTTGTTTGGCTATCCAGAACTTCGATTGGGGGCAGGTTCTCACCTTCAAAACGAAGCTGACCGTAGGGATCATCTTCTATGATCGGTACCCCATATTTTTCAGAAAGTTCTATTAGCTGCAATCTTCTTTCAAACGATAGAGTAACACCGGTAGGATTCTGAAAATTTGGCAGAACATAAATAAATTTAGGGCCACTGCGTAAACTTTTTTCGAGTTCTGATGTGATCATTCCTTCTTCATCAAAGGGAACCGGGATGTATTCGGCACCATAGGCATTCCATGCCTGCAGTGCACCCACATATGTTGGATTCTCTACAACGACGCGATCACCAGGATTGATGAAGATCCTTCCCAGCAGGTCAAGCGCCTGTTGAGATCCGGATGTGATCATGATATTTTCGGGTGTGACTTCAATGCCATAGCGACGTGAGTTGTCAGCAATCATACTGCGTAAAGGATAGTAACCATCCGTGGAGCCATATTGAAGCGCCTGTTCAGATTGTTCCTGCAAAACGAGGTTGCATGCTGCAGTGAATTCCCTGGTAGGAAATGCGTCGGGAGCTGGCATACCACCGGCAAATGAGATAATTTCAGGATCTTCTGTGAATTTTAGTAATTCACGGATAGCTGACCCCTTCATACGCTGAGTCCTCTGTGCATAACGGTCGTCCCATGATGTTGTCATGGAGTATTCCTCCTTTGATACTTCGTTTTTATTTCATAAAACGGCTGACAACAGTTGCCGATGATGGAAGTGCAACTCTGCTGCCGGTCTTCATGGAATCAAAACATACATCCTCAAGGTTATTCTTGTTCTGATAGATCAATAAGGATGTGCCTTCGTTAGTGAACCTGGAATCTACAAATGCCTGTCCGGTAAGATATTCTTCCTTGTCTATGGCGCAGCTGGTCACAACACCGATCACTTTCCCGCGTTCATCCATGACAGGGTCACCGGAGTGCGCCATTTTTACTCGCTGCTGGTCGAAACGGAAACGGACCACGATCCCTTTGCGTTTCTTTTCGGAGACGATATATGCATCACGCCCGATGAACCAGGGTTTGTGAACTTTAACGAATAGAGCAAATCCAGCTTCATTGACTCCCAGGTTGAGATCCCCGCCCATCTCGTGACCGTAGAGAGGCAGACCGGCTTCTGTTCGTAGAGAATCCCTGGCGCCCAAACCGCAGGGCAGTAAGCCCAGGTCAGCTCCTTTTTCAAGTACAGTATTCCAGAGAAGTGGTGCTTTATCAGGATGGATAAATAACTCAAAAGCCATCTTTTCTCCGGTGTAGCCGGTCCGTGAAATAATAACACTGGTATTTTGCCACATGCCCACACAGAGTTGTGTTCGCTTCAGACCGTTTATTTTCTTCATAGTAGCTTCATCCCACCCAAGCTTTGCGAGAATTTGCCTTGATTTGGGACCCTGCAAAGCGATATCAACACGCATCCCTTTTCCTTCTGCAGGATCTTTGAGATTGTGCAATACTACGTTTCTTCCGAAAGCAGTCACCCATGGTTTTTGGCGATCAATGAGTACAGCCCCATTCTTAACTGCCTGGAACCATGCCCAATCTTTTTGTTCATTGGAGGCATTCACAACGACCAGATATTCAAACTGCGCATAACGATATACGATGGTATCATCGATAACATTTCCATCTGCATCGAGAAAATGGGTATAACAGGATTCGCCGATGTCTAAAGCTGCAATTTCATTTGCACAAACACTATCTAAAAAGGCAACTGCATCAATGCCTTCAGCCATGAAGACACCCATGTGGGAAACGTCAAAAAGACCGGCGTTGGTTCGTACAGCTTTGTGTTCTTCGACAACTGATGTATACCATACCGGCATTTCCCAACCGGCGAAGGGCACCATCTTTGCGCCTGCTCCAATATGCTGCTGATAAAGACAGGTTCGTTTCAGATTATCATCTTCCCTTTCTTTCCAGATAAATTCTGGAAGAGAATCAGCATGAACTGTCGATTCAGAACCGATGTAATACGGTTTCAAATTCAGAGAATTGGGTTTGATTGTTCTAATCCCATCGGGAAGGATGGATTCGTGAACCACGATCGGTCCGGGTAATTTTCGCATCCAATCGGGATCAAAATGGATAAAACCGTCAGAGAGATCACGCAGCCAGGCAGCAAATATACCAGCATCCTGGGTGGAAAGAGTCGCGAAATATTCATCAGGTGTATTCCCCATAGCCAGTGTTAGAGATATATTTTTCCCATCAATCATAATGCTGGTAGGCATTGCCTCGTTATTTGTCAACTGCTCGATATCATCCACCA
Organism: Anaerolineaceae bacterium; assembly: GCA_963556045.3. Classification (GTDB taxonomy): domain Bacteria; phylum Chloroflexota; class Anaerolineae; order Anaerolineales; family Anaerolineaceae; genus UBA4781. The sequence continues at coordinate 217,149 of CAUVYA020000002.1, forward strand.
TTGCATAATTCAGGAAGGGTCGTATCTTTTCTCCATGTAAAGAAAAAGTGATTTCGCTGGATTTATCATTTGAATAATCATCGAGATAAGCGAAGAAGGGATATCCATGGCGTTCAATCGTCAGATCAGTGCCCGCTTTATCAGCAATCGTACGAATCCTGATCTTCGCGCTTTCAAATGTAGAAAAATCCACCTTGGCGCGCATACTTTTCTTTCCACCGAGCATAAAGTAAGGCTGAATTGCCTGTAAAGTATCGGCGATAATATCAGCGACCTCACGCAGATCATCTTCTTTTAAACCACGTTGGGTTACCCAGGGTGTACCAAGTCGTACACCACCTGCTTTGAAAGCAGACACGTCTCCTGGAATAGTATTACGATTGGCAACAATCCCGATCAAATCAAGAATACGAGCGGCGATATCACCGGATAGAACTGCACCGTCTTTACCTTTGATGGATTTGCAATCGATATTCAACAAATGTGAATCTGTTCCCTGGAATGCCAGACGGATACCTCGTTTTTGAAGTTGATCACCCATAGCTTTGCAGTTCAATAAGATCTGCTGCTGTAAATCATGGAATTGCTTGGTCTGTGCAATATTAAATGTGGTTGCCATGGCGGCAAATACATGAACATGTGGACCACCCTGTTCACCCGGAAAGACTGCTTTATCGATCTTTTTTGCAAGAGAAGCATCTTTCGTGATGATGCATGCTCCACGCGGACCACATAAGGTCTTATGGGTAGTGAATGTGATCACATCGGCAATACCGACCGGAGAGGGAACGACGTGCGCAGCAATCAAGCCTGCAATGTGTGAAATATCGGCAAACATATATGCACCGATCTCATCTGCTATCTTGCGAAATTCCTGCCAGTCTGGGATCCAGGGATAGGAAGAATAACCACAGATGATGATCTTGGGCTGGTGCTGTAAGGCTAATTCACGCACCTGCTGATAATCTATCTTCTCTGTGTCAGGATCAACGGAATAATGGACCGCGTTATAGAGTTTGCCGGAACGATTCACGGGGGAGCCATGAGAAAGATGCCCGCCATGGAAAAGATCCATTCCCATGATGGTTGTGCCAGGGGTGATCAGCGCTTGATAGACGGCATTGTTTGCTGGAGCCCCTGAGAGTGCCTGTACATTCACGTAGAGATCTTCAGGCGATAGGAAATCAGGGCAGAAGGTTTCTGCGCAGCGCCGTTTTGCCAGCGATTCAAGCACATCGACAAACTCCACACCTTTGTAATAACGTGGATCAGAATAACGTTTGTAAATGGCTAATTGTTGTTCGTAATCAAGAATCTGCTCTTCATTCTGCGAATGCATATACTCTGGAGGATAACCCTCTGCGTATACATTCTGCAATACAGAGGATAGACTGCTACGAACACTGATCGGAGCGGTGCTTTCGCTTGGGATGAAGATCAGTTTTCTAACCTGCCGCTCTTCCTCAAGGGAAATTAAATGCTGTACCTCAGGATCAATTGACTTCAGATCCTCGCGATAGAGAAAATCAAGATTGTTCTTTTCCATATATCTAATCCTTCCTAAAATCTTATAAAAAAACACTTGTCTTTACAGAAAGAGACAAGCGTTTTTTTGATCTCTTTATCAGATATCAATGCACAATATGGATAGCAATACCATGACAATCATTATTCTAAAGTCTCCAGGGTTGATGGTCAAGTAAAGATTATAGAAGATTTTTGGTAATCTATCACAAATATTTCACATATGGTCTTTCATCCATGCCAGAGTATATTCAAAAACCTTTTCTTTCTCCGGTTCATTATGTAATTCATGATAATAACCATCCCAAATTTTATAAGTTCCCTGCGGAACTGACTGCATGAAAGCATCAATTTCTGGTTTGCTTACAATTTTTTCGTCTGTGCCAACCATCATCAATAATGGTTTATCAAATTCAGCGGCATGTTCGCGAATAAACTTTTCTGTATCGATCATGAATGAACCCAAACGTGTAGATACTTTCCCAAAAACATAAGGATCGGCATTATATGCATTCACTATTTCTTTATCACGTGAAAGATAGTTTCTATCGAGACCGCTGTCCATCACCATACGAGGTGCGAGGACATTCATAATTTTTGCCAGAGTTTTAGTGAAACCGTCCATCGGTTTGGCAGTGTCGATCAATGGCGATGTGGTAATGACGCCTGTAAAATCCGGGTGATTTTTCAGAACGTAGGCAAGAACGATCATACCACCCATACTGTGACCATACAGGAAGACAGGTTTTTCGAGCACATCTTTTTTTGTCTGTTTTACAAAATCATCGAGATCATTGAAATAAGTAAATTGATCTGGAACATGCCCGCGTACGCCCTCTGATTGACCGTGTCCATAAATATCGAAAGCTAACACCTGGATATGATGATCACAGTAGAATTTTGCCATATTGTTATAGCGGCTGCTGTGTTCACCAAAACCATGAATAAGGATAATGGAAGCTTTTATGGATCTGTCAGGGGTCCATTTTTGTGCGAACATTTTACCTTTGCTAGAAGTTTCCCACGCCCAGGTTTGATGGTTCATAATATCCTCCTAAACGAATCTTATATTATTGTGAATGGTTATATCCATTGATGATAAGATTAAATAAACCATTCAATTATATGTCAAATAACGAAAAACAAGATCAATCCATGGAAAATGTATTACAAAAAGCTATCGCGGGCGACCTGGATGCGTTTTCCGTGTTATACAACGAAAATGTACAGCGTATTTATAATTACATTTATTATCGAACAGGTAATAAACATGACGCGGAGGATTTAACAGCTCGTGTTTTCCAACGAGCATTGAACAATATCCAGCGTTATGAAGACAAAGGGGTGCCTTTTTCAGCCTGGTTATACCGCATCGCACATAATCTGGTTGCCAACTGGCATCGTGATAGAGGTCGCAAGAAGGAAATATCGATTGATGATGTCATCATTGAAGCACAGGGATTCAATCAACCTGAATCATCGATCATAAAAAATCAGGAAATTGGACACCTGATGGAACATATTCGAACACTGCCGCCAGATCGACAATTATTACTCATATTAAAATTTGTGGATAATCTTACAAATAGTGAGATCGCTGCAATCATGGATAAGAGTGAAGGAGCCATTAAAAGCCTCTATCATCGCACATTGTTGCAGCTGCGTAATCGAATGGATGAAATGGAATAACAGGAGTGACCTGAAATGACAAAAGAGGGAATCAATTCACAGCAATTTGAAGATAACCTGCGAAGCAAGTTCGTACAGGTAAAACCGGATGATAGTTTCATTAGAAATCTTAGCGAACAATTACATGTTCGGAAAAGAATCTATCTGGAAAAGAACAAGAAATTTCTCTATTATCTAACTCTGGTTTTATTAGGTTTCTTCAGTGGAATGCTGCTGTGGTCATTTGTTAAAAGAATATTTTTCCATTCAAAAGACAAATGACCAGGGATCAAATACTCAGGATTATGATGTAATGAATTATCTGTATTCAATGAATGAACATAAGAATATTTATCAGTAAGAAAGGGATATGTTGAAAATACAAGACCTAAAAAATGTGAAGGTTGTTTTCATGGGTTCACCTGCGTTTGCGGTTCCTATCGTGGCGGCTCTCTATGAAAATACAGATCTGGTTTTGGTTCTAACACAACCCGATAAACCTGCCGGGAGAGGGAAAAGATTGATTTCTTCAGAGGTGAAGCAATTTGCAGCTGCTCATCAAGTCTCGATCCTTGAACCTCACCGGCTGCGGAAAGACTCTGGTGTGATTCAAGTGTTACGAGATCTGGATGCCGATATTTTTATTGTAGCTGCGTACGGACAAATCCTGCCGCTATCAGTATTGAATATACCGAAAAGAGGGTGTTTAAATGTCCATGCTTCTCTGCTGCCGCGCTGGAGGGGTGCCTCACCAATTCAGGCTGCAATTTTAAATGGTGATTCCGAAACAGGGGTGACAATTATGAAGATGGATGAAGGGATGGATACTGGACCACTATTAAAAACAAGAACAATCCCAATTACTGACAATGATACAACGAGCGATCTATCACAGAAACTGAGTAAATTGGGTAGAGATCTTTTGATGGAAACGCTGCCTGACTACCTGGCATATGATCTTGAACTAATTCAACAGGAAGATGATAAAGCTACATATGCACCTATCATCAAAAAAGAAGATGGATTATTAAACCCCAACCAAACAGCCATTGAATTGGAGCGGAAGGTGAGAGCGTATCAACCCTGGCCGGGGACTTTTATCAAATGGGATGAAACAATACTGAAGGTATTAAGTGCAGAAGTTATAGAAAATGTGATCTTGAAAACAGGTGAGAGAGGAATACTGGAGAAATATCCAGTAATGGGAACAAAATCAGGAGCACTCAAACTGCTACAGGTACAAATTCCTGGCAGGAATCCAATTTCAGGGAAAAATTATTTGAACGGAGCCAGAAATTGGCTGGAGAAATGAAAGAAGATCGAATAGCCTGTTATAAAATCTATCAAACAGCGTTACGGGATCGCGGGTACTGATGTTAATAAATAGTGGTGCGAGCCTGATACAATTAGATGATCGTTTTGTAGTAATAAAGGAGAAAGAATGATGGAAAAGAATTCTTTTTGGCGAAAAACTCTGGCATTTATTTTATCGCTTTTAATAATCGTGATGGCGTTTCCCACTACTTTTTCTGCGCCTTTAGAATTTATCATTTTAAAGAATGAAACCTACAGCAATATACTTAATAGCGATGTAACTCTCACCATTGGACAGGAAGCGTTTTCTACAATCATTGCCGATCAACTCAACCAACCATCTGACAACGAGATGGTGCCTGCGATTTTTGCCGATACAGAAATGATCGCGGAGATTCTCAAACCATATATTACCAAAGAATGGGTGCAGAGTAGGCTGATAAGTGCAATGGATCAATTGCTGGAGTTCCTTAATTTCAAACAACCTTTTGGGATCATTAATATCGACCTAACAGAATTGAAAGAAAATGTTCTTGCTGGTCGAGAGGACCTGGTAGAGAGCCTACTTTCTCGTTTCGCAGCGTGCGATATGCAGGAGTTGCAAACACTTGCCGGAGGAGTGGTATCTCCCGCTAATTTACCTGCCTGTAATCCACCGCAAGAGTTAAAGGCAAAGACTGTTGAAATCATTTCTACATACATTGAAGGATTTTTATATCAAATTCCAAATCAATATAGTATCAATATTGAACAACTCGTCCAGGCAGGATTAAAAGATCCATTGATATCTTACAGTATTTTCAGGTGGGTTTTCCGTCTACTGCCGGTTGCATTGGCAGCACTGCTGATCCTGCTTGTTTTGTGTCTACGGAAAAATAAACAGGAAATGAGAGCATGGATAGGGAAGCTGCTCATTATCGCTGCGCTCTTGTCTTTGATCGTGATCATGGTATTGCTGATCGGATCGGAACAATTTACAACAGTTCTTGTCAACAGCATTTTATCAGTTGAGCAGGAAGCGTTTGGAACTCTTATACTAAAATTATTGCAATCCATCACTTATCAATCTCTGTTATGGATGGCAGCCAGCGCTGGAATAATGCTGGTGATCGGACTTTTGATCCATTTTATGAACAGGCTGTCTAAAAAAGAGACAGAGAGTACAGTTGTCGATCAAGATGTCTATTTGGAAGAATCGGTAGAGGATATACTCGAAACGAAACGAGAGATGAGTGAAGGAGTATCAGAAGAAGAGGTCGAGGAGTGAGGATTTCTCACTCCTTTTTCTTAATATACTTTCTTTTCCATTCATAAAGGATATTCAAAGCCTCGATGGGTGATATCTGATTAAGATCGATCTTTTGAAGATCATCCACAAGAGGATTGGATTCTGGGAAAAAGGACATCTGTTCAGAGGCAGGTATGCCACTGCGAGTATGGGCAGTATCCTCTTCCAGTTGTTTTAATATCTCGAAAGAACGCGAGATTACTGTTTGAGGTAATCCTGCTAGCTGTGCTACATGAATACCGTACGAACGATCAGTACCGCCACGAATGATCTTGTATAAAAAGACCACATCACCATCGCTTTCAGAAACAGCCACATTGTAATTTACAGCATTAGGAAGTGTATCGCCTAATTGTGTCAGCTCATGATAATGAGTGGCAAATAATGTGCGTGCATGCAGTTCAGGGTGGTTGTGAATATATTCCAGCACAGCCCATGCGATCGATAACCCATCATAAGTACTGGTACCTCTACCAATCTCATCCAGAATCAGCAGACTGCGTGAGGAAGCATTATGCAGGATATTCGCTGTTTCGGTCATTTCAACCATGAAAGTAGATTGCCCGGCATGGATCTCATCCTGTGCTCCGATCCGCGTGAAGATGCGGTCGACTATTCCAATAGCAGCTTCATCTGCCGGAACATAACTACCAATCTGTGCCATAAGAACGATCAGAGCTACCTGTCTTAAGAACGTGCTTTTACCGCTCATGTTGGGACCGGTGATGATCTTGATGTACTCATCTTGTGTAAAAGAGATATCATTGGGAATAAACGCACGGGCAAGCTGAGTGCGCTCTACAACCGGATGGCGACTGTTCTTTATAGAGATGATCTTTTCTTCGCTGATAATGGGTTTGCAATATTTATTAAAAACAGCAGCATCTGCCAGTCCTAAGAATACATCCAGGGTGGCAATTGCCTGTGCTGTCACGGTAATTTCTTCAATATGTGATGTTAATTTGAGGCAAATCTCTCGAAATAGGTCAACTTCCAGTTGATGGATACGATCCTCAGCATTGAGTACGATGGATTCATATTCCTTCATTTCAGGTGTGATGAAACGTTCTCCATTGACCAGCGTCTGTTTACGAATATATTCCTCAGGTACCTGATCTAAATAACTGTTGGAGATCTCGATATAGTAACCAAAAATCTTGTTATAACTGACTTTCAAAGTTTTTATGCCTGTGCGTTGTTTTTCGCTTTTTTCAAGATTCGAGATCCATGTGCGTGCATCTTTTGAAGAACAATAGATGGAGTCAAGGTCTTTAGAATACCCTTTTTTAATGATGCCGCGATTTTGCAATGTAGCAGGTGGGTCATCGCTGATTGCGATACGAAGAAGGGAAAGTGCCTGGGAGCAGGGTTGAATGTGTTCAATGAGATCAAGAGGAAAATCCGGAACAGTGGTCAGAGAAGAGCGGATACCCGGAAGTAATTCCAGTGAGCTGCGCATTGCAACCAGATCGCGAGGCAGGGCATGTCCGGAAGTGATGCGGGTCACGATGCGTTCCAGATCAGAAATCTTTTTAATCTGATTCTGCAGGTCTTTACGCAACAGCCCATCCACAATAAAAAACTCCACATAATCTAACCTTTGCTGAATCTGAGCGGGATCAATGAGTGGTTTGCTTAACCAGCTTCGCAGCAGCCGTTTTCCGAGAGGATTGACGGTATGATCGATGATGGTTAAGAGAGATCCTTCTTCGCTGCCATCACGGATGGTTTCCACCAATTCGAGGTTGCGTCGTGTTTCAGGATCAAGGATCATATAATCCTGTGTATGATAGAAATGGATGGTCTTGATGGTCTTCATGAACTGCTCATCCGTTTCTTCAAGATACTGAAGGATAGCACCGGCTGCACACATAGCAGGAACTTTATCTTTTAAACCAAAACCGTCCAGCGTGGAAACTTGAAAACAATTATTCAGTGCATCCTGGCAGCGGTTAATTGAAAAGAACCAGTCTTCTTTAAACGTACGGTGATACTGTTCAAGGTGTGGATCATTGACTGATTTAGGCACCACTAATTCTGCAGGTTGTATACGAGCCAGTTCGGAATACAGCAGATTCGTGAATCCGTTGGAAAATTCTGTGCAAAGAAATTCGCCGGTTGTAATATCGATGTAAGCGAGCCCGGTTGCTTCTTTAGATGGATAAACAGCACATAAATAATTATTTTTCTCTGCATTTAAATAAGATGATTCGACTAAAGTACCTGGAGTGATCACACGCACTACTTCGCGCGGAAAAAGACCCTTTGCCGGCTGCGCACCGATCTGTTCACAGATGGCAACATGATAGCCTTTATTAATCAAACGAGAGATGTAGTTTTCTGCGGCGTGATAGGGGATTCCTGCCATGGGAACTTTATTCCCCTTGGCAACCGCGCGAGAAGTGAGAACGAGATCCAGCTGTTCCGAGGTAATTTCAGCATCATGATCAAAAGTTTCATAAAAATCACCCAGACGGAAAAAAACAATGGTATCCGGATACCGTCTCTTTATATCCAGATATTGTTTTCGAATGGGAGTTACGTCTGATTTGCTCATAGATTAATAGTGGATGTTTAAAATTCCGTTTCGATTTCTTTATCAAGGTCTCCTGCCGGTTCGAGATTGATCTCACCAAAAAGATCTGGCTGGGAGGCGTCAACGAGATGATTTTTTATCAATTCAAGCAATGCCAGGAATGTAACAATAATTTCCAGCTTGGTATTTTGATCAATTAGGGATGAAAATTGAAGGTGTGATATTGTCTTGAATTGTTCTATGATGGAGTGGATGCGTCTTTTCAGGGTGATCGTCGTGATGGATACTACTGTATCCATAGGTTGGAGAATATCTTGCGTATAGATAACCTCCTGGTAAATGGCGGCTATGTCGTATTTGGTAAGTTCGGAAAGATCAAGAATTTCCGGAAGTTTGGGAGGTGGAGCACTGCGGAAAAAAGTCCGTAGTTTGTTGTCTTCTCGGATTCGCAGCCAGGCACCGGCATGTTTGAATTTCTTGTATTCGAGCAATTGGTGAACCAGATCAACTCCGCTCTCAATTTCAAGCTCAGAGAAAATTTCAGATTCAACAGGGAGCAGGATACGCGATTTGATTAAAACCAGCTGTGCTGCAATCACCAGAAATGCGGAAACCTCAAGTGGGTCCCGATCATGAATGAGACTGAGGTGACTGAGGTATTGATCGGTCACTTTTGCCAGTGAAAGCTGGGTAATGTCCAACTCTTCTTTTTCAATGAGCTGTAAAAGAAGATCAAGTGGGCCTTCGAACACATCAGTTTCGATGGTATATTTACTGGCTGCCTGTTTTAAAAAGGGAATTTCCATGTCCTGAATTATAGCAGGGGGTTTCTGATTCGCAATAGTGATTATGAGATAGTAAAATAATACTGCAATAATATACTGTTGTTTTCATGGAGGTATCTTGAAAGAGTCATCGGATTTTGTTGTGGAGTCACCGCAAGACCTTGAAAAACGACTGGGTTTGTCATTCAATAATATTCTTTTATTAATGCGTGCCCTAACACATCGTTCTTATCTTAACGAAAATCCTGAAGCAATCGAAGATAATGAGCGGTTGGAATTCCTGGGCGATGCAGTTTTAGATTTTATGGTGGGAGAATGGCTGTATGATAAATATCCAGAAATGCCAGAGGGTGATCTCACGCAGATGCGATCCGCGCTTGTACAAACAGAAGAACTGGCAGATTTTGCCAGAGTTATAAAATTAGGGAATGCACTGCGACTTGGTCGTGGGGAAGTAAAGACGGGAGGTCGGACTCGCAGCAGCTTGTTGTGCGATGCATTCGAAGCTTTCATTGGTGCTATGTACCTTGATCAGGGTTTAGCTCCTATTCGGGTTTTCTTATTTCCATTGCTGGAAGATGCAGTGGAAGATATTATGAAAAAACATAAGAATGAGGATCCAAAATCAAAGCTGCAAGAATGGTCACAATCGCTGGGTTTTGCACCGCCCAAATATATCACTTTAAAAGCCTCCGGACCGGATCACTCAAAATTATTTGAAGTAGAAGTCTTTATTAATAAAAAAGCTTATGCTAATGGCAGCGGAAGAAGTAAGCAAGCTGCTGAAAAGGATGCCGCGAAAAAAGCACTGGAAAGGATCCACAGGGATTAATCATTTTATGACTCAGAAACTAGAAGGTTTAGAATTACACGGGTATAAAACATTTGCATCAAAGACATCCTTTATATTCCCTGATATGATCACGGCGGTTGTGGGTCCAAACGGGTCGGGAAAATCCAATATTGCAGATTCTATACGCTGGGTGTTAGGCGAACAGGCATACAGCCTGCTGCGAGGGAAAAAGACTGAAGATATGATTTACTCAGGATCTGCACAGCGGGCAAAGATGGGGATGGCTTCTGCTACTATCCGTTTCAATAATGAGGATGGCTGGCTGCCGATCGATTTCGAACAGGTGAATATTACACGACGTGCCTATCGCAGTGGTGAGAATGAATATCTGATCAATGAAAAGAAAGTACGTTTACGTGATATTCAGGAACTGCTGGCAAATTCAGGTCTGGCAGAAAGGACCTATACAATCATCGGTCAGGGGTTGGTGGATTCCGCGTTATCCCTAAAACCACAGGATAGAAGGTTGTTCTTTGAAGAGGCGGCTGGAATACGTCTCTTTCGTGCCAGGCGGGAAGAAGCGATCCGAAAACTGGATAAAACGGTTGATAACATGGCACGGGTACATGATATTCTACATGAGATCAAGCCGAGAATGCAGCGATTGGAAAAACAGGTTGAGAAATCGAAAGAATACAATCGCGTCAATGCCGATCTGCATTTATTGCTGAAAGATTGGTATGGGTATCGCTGGAACGAACTGCAGCGTGATTATCGCCAGAGCCTGGAAGCGAAGATAAAAAAAGAATCTGAATTGAATTCTATCCGAACCAGCGTTTATACCGGTGATGAAGAGATAACGACAAGTCGTCGGACATTGCAGGAAAAAAGAGAATTACTGACAAAATTGAATAATGAGCTTTCTGTTATACAGAGGGAAAAAGAAACGATCAATCGTGAGTTAGCGATCATCGAAGAACGATTTAAAGGATATGAAGAACAGCGCGATTCCCTGCGGTCTTCTCTAGCATACGCAGAAGAAGAATTGAAGAACCGTATTGAACAAAAAGCCGAATTAGAAAAACAGCACAACGAGCATGGATCGAATCTAAAAAAGATTCAAGCCGACTTATTGACGCTGGAAAATTTACTGAATAATAAGAAAACTGATCTACAGAAAATCCAGGATCGGATAGAAGAGCTGCAGCAAACTAAACTCACCATCGATCGTAATGTGGTAGGAAACCAGGCAAAGATAACTGATCTCGATACACGGATGGAGATTCTGATCAAGAGACGAACAGAGCTGGAAAACTCTGGAAAAGATCAAGAGGAAAGATTTCAAGAAATCAATACTGATGTCAAAGATATTGAAGCTTTATTCGAGGAAAAGCAATCTGAAATCCAAAAAGAAATGAATTCACTGCAAGAATTACTCGATGAAAAAGAGAGAATGGATGCAGAAATTCGTGATCTTGATGGAAAAATGCAGAAAAGCCGCAACGATATTGCTGCAAAAGAAACGCAGCGCGAGGTTCTACAATCAGCGAAAAAAAATCTGGAAGGTTTTAAAACGGGAACGAAAAAGATCCTCAATTCCTTCCAGCAGAAGAAGCTGCCAGGTTCCTTCGAGTTATTACTTTCCTGTTTGCGTGTGGATAATGGGTATGAAAAGGCAGTATCTGCCATTCTAGGAGACGCGGCGGAAGGGTTGGTGTTGGATTCTACCATTGATCTACAACATGTGCTTTCTATCATACAGGATGCAGGAGATTCACATTCGATCATCATTCCGAAAGCCTTGTTAAAAGAGAAACAAGCAGCGGCAAAAAACGCGATGATGGGATGCCGACTGCTGAGTGATTTTATACAGGCAACCAAAGAATATCAAACGATCATGAACATTTTGTTCGCAGATACCTATGTGTTGGAAGATGCGAAGATGTTGGAACAAGTACTGCAAAAACTGGAACCCAATCAGCGAGTGGTTCTCAAGGATGGTGGCATTTTCTACGGCAACGGCATCATCTCAGTTGGTGGAACCACCAGCGAATTTATTTTCAAACGTGAAAAAGAAATTGATGCACTGAATGAAAATATCCTTTCCCTCACCACAAGAGCACAGGAATTGGAGGCTGATCTTCAAAAACAGCAGGTTAATTCTCAAAATATGCAGAAGAAAATGGATGCAAAGCGGCAGATCATCACCGATATGCAGAAAGAGCTTTCCGACATCCAAAAAGGGTTAAAAGAAGTTCAGGGAAAACAAGCAGAAGTCTCTCAAAATATGCGGTTGAACAAGGAATTGATTAATAAACTGGTTGTTGATATTCAGGAAGCCATTGAAAACAAGGAAAAATTAAAAATAACGCTCAAAGATCTGCAATCAAGATCAGATACCATTCAACTGCAATTGGATGAACAGAAAAAACTGGCAGACACCATCTTGCTGGAAGATCTTAACCAGGATTATTACCAGAAGAAAACGGAATATGCAGTCATTCAGGAGAGTTTTGAGAGTTCGAACAATCGTCTGCAAGATTCCCTCAACATGATCAAGGGGTTGGAATTACAATGTGTTGAATTCAAGGAAAAATTGAATTCTTTAGAGAATCAACACAGCAGCCTGATGAAAAAATATGAGCAATCAACAGAACGCTCAGAAGAATTGAATGGGCAGATTCAAAAATTATCAGAGCAAAGCTCGCCCATAGATGCTGAGATCAATATCATCAATGATGCAATTGATCACAAACAAGAAAACTCAGAAGAGCTGAGGAAGAACCAGAGTATTGTTGAGAGGCATTATATCCAGTTGGAAATGAGGGTAGAAAAGATCAACACACAGATGGAGGCTCTGAAAGAACGCATCTCTGATGATTTTGGTCTCGTTTCTTATGATTATGAGCCAGAAATGATCGGACCAAAACCTCTTCCGATCGATGGCATGGTCGCCAGCTTACCAAAAATAACTTCCATATCGCCAGATATGGAAGACCAGATCAAATCGTTAAAATCAGCCATTCGCCGAATTGGCGCGGTCAACCCGGAAGCTGAAAAAGAGTACAACGATGATAAAGAGCGCTATGAATTCCTAACCAGCCAGATCAATGATCTGGAGCAGGCGGAGAAAGACCTGCGCAAGGTAGTGGTGGAATTAGAGGAAATCATTAAAGAAAAATTCAAAGATACCTTCAAAGCGGTCAATGATGAATTTTCGGAGATATTTAAACAACTCTTTGGCGGAGGCAGCGCTAAACTGATCATAGAGGATGAGGAAAATATCACCGAGACCGGCATTGAGATCGAAGCCACCCTGCCAGGAAAAAGAAAGCAAGAGCTGGCTTTATTATCAGGTGGTGAAAGAAGTTTGACAGCCATCGCGCTAATATTCTCATTGTTGAAGATCTCTCCGACACCATTTTGTGTGTTGGATGAGGTTGATGCCATGCTAGATGAATCGAATGTTGTCAGGTTGGGTCAGTTGATGAAGGAATTAAGTGATCGAACACAATTCATTGTCATCACCCATAACCGTAATACAGTTCAATTAGCCAGTGTTATTTACGGAGTTACGATGGGACGAGACTCAGCCAGTCAGTTGATCAGCTTAAAGCTGGAAGAAGTGACAGACGATCTGGTAGAGTAAATTTGCTATGTGAAATATAAAAGAAAAGGAGCTGAATTCTCAGCTCCTTTTGGGTTTAATTGATGCGCATGTCATATGCGACGGTAGGTTCTGAAGGAACGTGATCGATCCAATTTTCACTCTTCTCAATGGTGAGATTGGCGGATACATCCTGGAACCAGAGGTCGTAGAAATTACTCTGCAGGCGCTGGTAGTCATAATCAGTTTCGATGGCGCGTTCTTCATGACCTAATGCCTGGATGATGTGCCATCCGAAGGATGATTCGACAGGATTGCTGATTTCGCCAATATCAAGGTTGAAAGCTTCGGTCTCAAATACTTCTACCATCTGACCTTTGGAGAACCAACCCAGATCACCACAATTATCTTGATCTGATTGATCCAGCGTTAATTCATTACATATGGTATTCCAATCTTCCCCGCCCGCTAATCGATTCAAGACCGTGATAGCTTCTTCCTGGGTATCAACCAGAATATGGCGTGCCCAAACTTGATCTTGCATGCGTGGAACATCGGCAACAATGGCATCATAGAGCTTTTGCGAGAGCAGGTAATTTTTGATGTAGTTGCGAAGGACCTGTTCCTCAACGCCTATACCTTCCAAATTTGTAATATATTCCTGGTAATTTTCTTGATAGATCTCTTCCGTGTAAACTGTCGCAGTTGGATAGGGTGTAGCTGTACCAGCTGGTTCGCTGCTGGTGGGCGTGAGTTCTGCCCCGGTTGTTGTGGGGGCAGCTTCTTCCGTAGCTGTCGCTTCCACTACAGTTTCAGTGGTTTCTTCTACCACAAATTCTTGCGGGTCTTCAGCCAGGATCTCTCCCTCAACTGTTTCCAATACTTCCATTTCTGATGTTGGGGCTTCGGTAGGAACTGTAACGGCAACCAGTGTTTCCTGGAAGCTGGTTAGGGTAGAGGTAGGTTCAACCGCATAAGTTGGTGTGGGTTCTGCTGTTCCATCCGGAAGATATTCGAACAACTCTTGCATGAGTGTTTCAAGTTCTTCATCAGTAACGGTGATACCCAGTTTCTCAGCTTCAATTTGAACGATCTGCTCATCAATCAGATTATCCAGAACGTATTCACCGAAATAATCAGTGTCATCCAGGATAGAAAGCAATTGAGTTAATTGCTCTGTGTAATAAGCAACGTAATCCTCATTATCTCCGAGTAGAACCATTTGAGCGGCTATCATGTTGTACTGCATAACATAAGAATTTCGCTCCAGGCGCACTCGCTGATTGAATTCTTTCCCATTAATCTTGTGATCTTCAACGAATGCCACAGGTTTGTTGTATTTCAAGACCTTATCATACAAAAAAGCGTAACCGATCAAACCAACAACCAGGACTGCGAAGATGATGAATCCAATAACCAATTGTTTGGATTGCTTCTGGTCTTTCAAGGTTGATGGATGCGGTTTGCGGACTTCTTCCTGTGGTTTCTTTTTGGTTGTCATAATGACTCTCCGTTGTACTAGCGATTATTCTTCTGCCAGGTACCACCGATGAAAGGCAGTAAGGCAATGTGCCGGGCGCGTTTGATCTCAGTTGCCAGGGCACGTTGATGCTTTGCACAGGTGCCGGTTTGTCGACGTGGTCTGATCTTCCCTTCTTCAGTGATGAAGCGTTTCAATAATTCAGTATTCTTGTAGTCGATATCCTGAGTTTTATCTGAACAAAACTGGCAATATTTTGGGCGGGGAATATAACGATGGTTCCCACGTTGAAATCTTGAACCACGATTCTGTTCCGAAGATTCTCTTCGTTCGTCAGCCATAGGTTTTCCTTTCTATAATTCACTTGCTATTCATCAATCTCGTGGAATGTGTCATAGTCTGTATCTGCAATTCCATCTGCATTTGTGGAGGCTTCACCAAGGATCATCATCTCAGCCGCAACGATTTCCACGCTGGTGCGCTGATTTCCTTCTGGATCTTCCCAGCGGCGGGTCTGTAATCTGCCTTCAATATAAACTTGATCTCCTTTGGAGAGATGACTATTACATATTTCAGCAAGATTATTCCAGCTCACCACGTTGAACCATTCGGTTTCTGAATGTTTTTGCCCGGTTGTATCAAACCAGACGTGATTGGTTGCCACCGAAAATGTGGTTACTGGTTTTCCTGAAGATGTATATCTCATTTCAGGATCTCTACCTAGATTACCAATAATCATGATCTTGTTAAGACTTCGACTCATTCCTAACTCCGTTTTCTACTATTTCGCGATCAGCATGTAGCGCATGACCGGTTCGAGAATGCGGATATTGCGTTCCAATTCAGCATTGGTTTCGGGGTCCAACTCCAGATCCATCAGGTAATATAACCCTTCATATTGTTTCTGGATCGGGTATGCTAACCGACGCTTTCCCCATTCATGTACTTCAGCGATCTTGCCTTTGCCAGCTTCGATCCAACCTTTGATCTTATCCAGAGATTGATTAACAGCCTCGTCATCAAGATCTGGATGAATAATAACGACCAGTTCGTATGTACGCATAAGGATTCCTCCTTTCCATGGGTATGCCCTCGATCAAAACCGTTGGTTCTGTCAAGAGCGGAAAGGTAGTTAACACATGGTTAACTAACTAACCAGGATATAGTTTAACACAAAGTGCAGAAAACAACCAGTGAAGGCAGAATGGTCAGCTATGGGTAATAAGAGACGGCAGGTTATTGTTTACCCATTAATAATCTGCACAAACACGAACCTTTATTTATAAATACATGCGGTTTCTGAAAATCAGGACAATCGTCAACGGGAAAATTTCTATCAGACTTAGCATAATCCTTGAACCTGTGGTTAAATGAACACAACGATCAAGAGGAGTAATGGGCATGCCGGATAATCTTTCTTATTTTTTTGAACCTCGCGGTGTAGCAGTCATCGGAGCATCTTCGAACCCTGGTAAATTGAGCTATGGCATTTTGAAGAATATAAGTCAGTATGGTTATAAAGGGAGCATCTATCCCATCAACCCGAAAAGCAGCGAGATCCTTGGTTTTCCATGTTATGGCAACATTCTGAATGTACCGGAGGAAGTAGATCTGGCAGTGATCATCCTGCCTGCAGAAATGATCGTGCAGGTGATAGAGGATTGCGGAAAGAAGGGGGTAAAGGCATGTATTGTCATTTCAGGGGGATTCAAGGAATTAGGGAAAGAGGGAAAAAAGCGCGAGCAGGAATTGGAAAGAAAAGCGCGTGAGTATAACATCCGCATAATTGGACCAAACTGTGTGGGCAATGCGAATGTTTATTCGGGTCTGAACACCACTTTCATTAAAGGTATGCCAGGCAAGGGGGGCATTGCGTTCGTGTCTCAATCGGGTGCGGTGTGTGGTGGAGTAGTGGACCATATTGTTCAGGAGGGGATCGGATTTTCGCACTTGATCAGTCTGGGAAATGAAATGGATGTGACCGAAACAGATATGATCGACTATCTGGCAAACGATGAAAATACGCATGTGATCGCGTGTTATGTGGAATCCATTCGAGATGGATCTCATTTTATGGAGGTGGCAAAGCGCGTTTCCAGGGAGAAAGCGATCGTGCTGCTTAAAGCGGGTAAAAGTGAGTCAGGCGCCAGAGCTGTATCATCTCATACCGGTTCTCTGGCAGGTTCACATACCGCCTACGCCACCGCTTTTAAACAATGTGGTGTGATCGAAGTATCATCCCTGCGCACTCTGCTGCAGACAGCCATGGCGCTGGATATGCAGCCGCTCCCTCAGAATAATGAGGCGGTCATTTTCACAAACGCCGGTGGTCCTGCTGCGCTGCTCTCGGATAGCCTGGAAGTACATGGTTTGAAGCTGGCGGAATTGGATGAAACAACCCGGCAAACTCTTGCGAGCGAACTCAACCTTGCTGCACAGACTATGAACCCGGTGGATATGCTGGGAGGAGCCACACAAGAAGAATATGCGTACGCACTGCGTACAGTCAAAACCAGCAGCGATGCCGCTATTTTACTTCCAGTGCTGGTACCGCAGGCGCTGGTGGATCCCGTGGCGGTGGCGAACGCTTTCATAAAAGAAACGAAGGGTAGTAAAAAAACAACTATTTCCTGCATGGTTGGTAAACAGAGCATTCAAGAAGCGAAATTGCTGCTGCATGAAAACCATATTCCCATGCTGGATTACCCTGAAGATGTGGGAGAGGTGCTGGGAGGTATGCTGCGCTATAAAGCTTATCTCGATGCCCCAATACAAGCTCTGAAAGTATCCAGCGCAGCACAGAAACAGAAAGCGCGTGATGTTTTCAATAACCTATCTGATAAGAAACAATACGGAGAAGCCGAGACCCGTCCATTGCTGGAAGTGTACGGTGTGAAAAATGTGGAAGGGAAAATAACCACCACTTTACTGGAAGCACAGGAAGCAGCCAGGGAAATGGAATACCCGGTGGTTCTCAAGGTCATTTCGGATGAGATCCTGCATAAATCGGATGCTGGTGGTATTCGTCTTGATATCAAAGACGATGCAGCTCTGACTGCTGCCTACGATGATATGCTGACCCAGGTAAAACAGAACGTTCCTCAAGCTGCGGTTCAAGGTGTGCTGGTAGAAAAGATGCAGAAGCACGGTGAAGAAGTGATCGTGGGCATGAAACGCGATGCCAATTTCGGACCTCTGATAATGTTTGGCATGGGTGGAATTTACGTGGAAGCGATAAAAGATGTCAGTTTTCGTATAGCCCCCGTTGGCGAAGAAGATGTGCGGAAAATGATCGCAGAAACCGCTGCCGGGAAAATATTGAACGGACTGCGCGGTATCCAGTATGATAGCGATGCCGTTGTTCAAACACTCCTGGCGCTCAGCCGGTTAGCACTGGATTTT
Source organism: Anaerolineaceae bacterium (assembly GCA_963556045.3). GTDB lineage: Bacteria > Chloroflexota > Anaerolineae > Anaerolineales > Anaerolineaceae > UBA4781. The sequence continues at coordinate 235,546 of CAUVYA020000002.1, forward strand.
CCTGAAATGCAAGAGATCGAGATTAATCCACTCAAGGTGTTCGCAGCAGGAAAAGGGGCATCTGCGCTGGATTCACGCATGATCATCAAATAGTAAAAGGTACACAATATGAAAAAGTATATTAAAGAACCTACTTATGTACAGGATATTGTTGGATCCATCGAGCGTTTTGATGAACGCGAGATGGTGTTTGCTGTGCATGACCTGATCCGCTTTTTTGGAGAGGATTCCAGGGAATTTCAAAACTATTTTCGTGTTCATCCTGAATTGCAGAAGTTCTACGAGACACAAAACAAAAAATTAATGCTTGGCAGCACCGGAAAGGGGGATATGCCTTTCTTCGCTGCCCAATTCTGGGCTTTGCATATGATCAGTACCAATGCCTTTGTGGATGGTGATAGCGCTCCACAAAAGGACAACATGGAAGCATCTCGCGCCAGTGAAAAGATCAAAGGAATGGCAAAATTTCTAGGCGCAGATTTGGTGGGAATTGCCCCCCTGCAGCAGGAATGGGTGTACAGCCATGTAAGCAGCACCAATGGAGATCAACCGGGTTTTGATCCACACGGCAGTGAAATAGATCTGAGCCAGCACACGCATGCCATCGCGTTGGGTTTTCAGATGGATCGCACCTTCATGTCCTACGGACCGCAATTTCCTGAAATGCTGGCTACTGCCAAAGGATATGCCAGCAGCGCATGGGTATCGATTCAAGTGGCAACCATGATCCGCCAGTGGGGATATAAAGCGCGCGCCCATCATTTTGGCAACTACCAGGTTTTGCCGGTTCCGATCGCGGTGGATGCGGGATTGGGTGAACTTTCTCGCGCGGGTTATTTACTCACAAAAGAGTTCGGGCTGGGATTGCGTCTAGCTGTGGTCACAACCGATATGCCGCTCACATGCGACAACCCCGTTGACATCGGTGTGCAATCTTTCTGCGAGCAATGCCAGTTGTGTGCGCAAAATTGTCCGGTACATGCCATACCGAGCGGTCCAAAGCGGGAACACAATGGGGTGTTGAAGTGGAAACTGGATGAGAAAAAATGCTATGGGTACTGGGCAGTCAATCAGACCGATTGCGGGATGTGTATGTCGGTGTGTCCGTGGACAAAACCAAACACTCTCTTCCATAAGGCAATGGCGGAATTTGCCAGCTGTAAAGGAAGTCATCAAAAATGGATGGCATGGGCTGACCATGCTGTCTATGGTAAGAAACACATAAAAAAGGTCAAATTCCTGGATTGAGAAATAATGCAATCAGGCATTCATCTGTCGGTAAGCTGAAAGAATGCGCTGACGGGCTGTTGCATGGTCGATTAGCGGCGGGGGATAATGAGCTCCGATCATACAACCACAATCCTGTTGGACATCCAGCGGCATTTTCCAGGGAGTATGGATGTACTGCGCCGGGACGGAAGATAGTTCCGGCAGCCATTGGCGAATGTATTTCCCATCGCTGTCAAAGCGTTTACTCTGGGTGATGGGATTAAAAACACGAAAATAGGGTGCAGCATCCGTCCCGGTACCAGCTGACCACTGCCAGCCTCCATTGTTAGCTGCCAGGTCACCGTCTATCAGGTTTTGTAAGAACCATTCTTCTCCCCACTGCCAGTTAACCAGAAGATCTTTGCATAAGAAGGAGGCAGCCACCATTCGTACACGGTTGTGCATCCAGCCTATCTCTTGAAGCTGGCGCATGCCTGCATCCACGAAGGGGTAACCAGTCAACCCCTTTTTCCAGGCTGAAAAACCCTGTTCGTCATTGTTCCATTGCAGACTGGTAAATTTCTCCCGAAATGGACCCTTTGCAACCCGCGGGAAATTAGCCAGGATCATGATGAAAAACTCGCGCCACAGCAGTTCATTGATCCAGGTACCTATATCGGACTGCTCGGGTACACTCAGAGCAAGGCTCTGTGCTTCATGGAAAGCCAGGCGGCTGGAAAGAACACCAAGATGAAAGGAAGGGGAAAGATAGGAAGTGCCTGCTTCTGCAGGGAGATCGCGGTTTTGGTGGTAGGACCTTACCTGACTTGATAAAAACGAACGAAGACGCTGCAGGGCGCTCTGTTCACCTGCCGGGAACAGTGTATCAGGCTGAGAAAGAGGAATAGGCTCGGAACGCAGGTCAGGTACGGGCTGGAAGCGGGTGGGAGGGTCAAAAAGAGTAATGGAATCAAGATGCTCCATCCAGGCACGTGCGAAGGGAGTGAAGATGGTATATGGTGTTCCATCTTTCTTGCGTATCATTGATTCTGGCTGGATAGTGATGCCAGCAGTGAGTGTGAGCGGCAGGACAGCGGCTATGTCCGCATCCCGTATTTGTGCGTAGGGGCTGTGATCCCGCTGGGCGAAGACCATTTGCGCATTGCTTTCCTGCAGGATCTCTTGCAGGCAATCTCGTGGATTACCGCGCCGCACGATCAAATGAGAACCGAGCTGCTGTAATTCTTTCTCCAGTTGACGCAGATTTTCAAACAGAAAAGTGTTACGACGAGGATTGGAGTGTGACAGCAGTTTTGCATCCATAATGAAAACCGGTATCACTGTTTCGGCGTGCTCGAGGGCAGCCTGCAGGGCAGGGTTATCATGCAGGCGCACATCACGGCGAATCCACCAGATTCCAGAGGGTGATCGTTCAGCAGACATGGAATTCCTTTCTGTTTAGAATTGCGTATAGGCAATTAATACCCGGCATTAATGTCGATACCGGGAGGCAGCATGGTTTTTTGAACGATATCATTCAGCAAACGAGCCAGGGCGCGCATGCGTTCCTGCTCTACTTCATCTACTGCCAGACCACCCGCTTTATGCGGACTCATGATAACGGTATCCAGCTCTCCAAACGGTTCATCAGCAGGCGGAGTATGGGAGCGGCTTTCTATATCAGTGGGGTAGTGATACCACACATCCAGCGCTGCACCGGCGATCCGTTTATCTTTGAGAGCGGTATACAACGCATGCTGGTCAATGAGGTCACCGCGACCAATGTTTACGATGAAAGCTTGGGGGCAAAGCAGCGCCAGTTCTTTTTCAGCGATAACGCCTTTGGTTTGTGGAGTGAGGGGAAGCGACAGGATCAAAAAATCGCAATTGGGCAGCAGAGAGTGAAGCTCGTTCATGCTGTGTAAAACAACCGCTTCATCCTGAGTAGGCATAGGCAAATGTTTCTTAACAGCCAGAACCTGCACCCCAAAAGGGATGAGCAGCCGTGCAATGGCAGTCCCTATGGCGCCATAACCAAGAATGAGGGCGGTCTTCCCTCGCAGCATTCCATTTACGTCTGGCTGGTAGCGTGGAGACCAGTCATCGCGGCGCAGCGCGTTGTGCAGAGGGATGATCCTTTTTACGGCAGCCAGCAGCAATGCGAGCGTATATTCCGCTGCCGCATCGGCGTTGTGGTGCAGGTTATACACAGGGATGTGCGGATACTGAAGCATGAGTGTGCGGGTGGCTTCTGCCATACCTGCATAGGGGATGATGAGCGCCTGCAGTTCGGGGTGAGCGCGAAGCATTTCAGTATCTGGTTTGCCATCCACCAGGATATCAAGTTTAAGCGGGATCGGTTCGCCCACGAACAGCTCGATACCCGCATTTAACAATGAACGCATAACCGCAATATGGTGAGTGTCATACGAATGAGGAAACCAGACGGTGAGTTTTTTCATGAATACATCCTGAATGGTGTGATGTACAGAAAAGACCTATCTATTAGGCAAACACAAACATTTGTGCTATTATCCGATTTGATGATAACATAAATAAATTAATAATAAAAACTAAAATTTTAGAAATAGGAGGAATTACAGAAGAGCAAGTTAGAGATTATTTAGAGAATATTCATTGGGGTGAGGGTGGGATTGATTGCTCTTATTAATTATAGAGACAATCTTTCATGGTTCAAGAATACCCATAAAATAATGGGTATTGGCTGTCTACTTAATATGTAACAACAAGAAGGACATTTCGGCTCATAAAATTCACAGGCAATTAGGAATCACTTATAAAACTACTTGGTCCATGTGTCACCGGATTAGAGAATCTATGATCCAGGATCCACGATGTTTTTTACAAGGGAATGTTGAAGTCATATATCGGTAGAAAACGCAAGAACATTGGCTCTTTCATCTGAAACGTGCTGTAAAGAGTACATTCTTATATATATAAAAGAAACTTTTGTATGAGGAAACTCTCATACAAAATATTAATACAAGCGAATTGACAAGGAGTGTCAATTTGTTATAATAGCAATAACATAGTCCGCTTTGAATACCGGTCACCAAGGTGCCTGAACAAGTATTCAATGCTAACAAAGTCCCAGGGAGTGTGCAAACACTCCCTGTATGTTATATGGAGGGGATATGGCGAATTTTTCAATATTTGTGGATTTTTGGAATTTTCAATTATCTGTACTAGACATAACAAGTAATAGATATAGTGTGGATTGGAAGAAACTTCCAAATTTCCTTGTTAATGAAGTAAAAATGCTTATAAATCAAGAATCTGTTAAATATTTAAAGACAAAAGTATATATCTCATATAACTCACATTCTGATAAAGATAAACCGCTTGCAAAATGGGCAAAAGACACTCTTTCAAGATTTCCAGGAATCGAGATTGATTTAAAAGAAAGAAAACCAAAGGGTCCTGTTGAATGTCCGGAATGTAGATCCCTAATTTCTCAATGTCCGTCATGTGGAAAACCTATTAAGAAAACAATAGAAAAAGGTGTTGATTCACAAATCGTTTGTGACATGATGGGCATGATGTGGGACGGTGTAATTGATAGTGCTGTATTACTTTCTTCAGATAGAGATTTCATTCCTGTTGTTAATTACTTATCATCGAAAGGATATAGAGTAATAAATGCATATTTCCCCCCTGATGGGATTGATTTAGCCCAAAATTGTTGGGCTAATATTGACTTAAAAAGGAACTTAAATCAGTATAAGAGGAAGATTACAAAAAGAAGATAGATAAAATAGAGAAAAATAACAAGTGAAAAACGATTTCACCTTATTTATTATCTCTTGATGAAGTATTGAAAAGATTGGTAAAAACACTGCTTTTAGGAAGGTATCAAAATGTTGGATACCGATTCCATTATTGCTTTTACTTCATCGTAAAATGTAAAAAATAAATTCTTGAATAATATTTTCTAATAAATATATATTTATGTTAATCGCCCAACTAAAAAACCTTTGAGCTTTTGAAGTATATAACTGTCACAAAAGGTACACGGCTTATCTTGATTTTAATACCTGTTCAAGATTATGCCATATTTTTTGTACTGCTTTACTGGAAAGGCTGTCGGGCGCGTACTGCGTGAGAGGTTGCGCATGCAGCATTGCTTCGGTGAAGGTTTCATCAAACGGAATATTCCCCAGCACAGGTATGCCGGATCGAGCGCAAATTTCAAGGATGGTGGCAGCATTGTTCTCATCCAGGTCGGCTTTGTTCAAGACAACATAAGAAGGGATGTGAAAATGGCGAGTGGTATCTGCGATGCGCTGCATATCATGGATGCCGCTTAAGGTTGGTTCAATGACTAGAACGGCGATATCACTCTGGGTGCTGGCTGCGATGACCGGACACCCTATCCCGGGTGGACCATCTACCAGAAGGATGGTGTGATCTCCGCCCACGGAACTGCGTGCCTGGTCAATGATGGTAGATACAAGTTTTCCTGAATTTTCATGACCGGGGAAAAGATGAGCATGAAAAAAATCCCCAAATTTCGTTTGTGAAAAATACCACCAGCCATCTTGATGGGGTTCCATGTGGATCGCCTGGGTGGGGCATTGCAGCGCACACAAAGTGCAGCCCTCGCACTGCATGGGATTCACAGTGAACAGGGTGGAAGATTTTCCTTCACCAGATTGGCTCTGGATGGCGTGGAAGTGACAGATATTTTCACACAAACCACACTGCGTACAGAGATTTTGATCAATGACGGTTTTCTTCCCTCCCCAGAAGGCAGTGCGGGTTTGCACGGAGTGGGAAATGACCAGATGTAAATTTGAGGCATCCACGTCCGCATCTACCAGCACGAGATTATGCCTGGATGTGATCAAGGGAGCCAGCGCGGCACTGAAGGAGGTCTTACCGGAACCACCTTTTCCACTGAGAATAGCGATCTGTGTGATCAATCGTGCGCTCCCTGAAAACCATTTGCAGCAAGGATATACTGCCAGGTTTTCTTGAAATCGTTGTTGTAGCGTGCATTCGTTTCGACTAACAATTCTCCTCTGGCGTAGCTCTCTGCGATGGAGCGGGAAAAAGGAATGCGCTGAAAGATTGGGATATTGTTTGCCTGGCAAAAATCTTCAACCTGAGAATCACCCATGCCATATTTATTGATGATAACGGCAACCGGAAGCTGCATTTCCTCATGTACTAGCTGGAAGGTCAATTGAAAATCATGAAATCCAAACGGGGTGGGTTCTGCTACCAACAGTACCAGATCCGCGCCCTGAAGACTGGCAACCAGAGCACAGGAGACTCCCGGGGGCGCATCAATAATTGCAATCCCTTCCTCCGCTGTGTTTTGTGAGTGCTCAGACAATTCTTTCAGCAGCTGATTGATGATGGCTACCGGACTCGAATTCCCGATTTGCATTTCACCCTGCATGAAAAGAACATTTCCTATGTTTCCTGTTTTTATGACACCCAGCGGATGGGCAATTTCATGGATGGCACCCGCCTGGCAGACTGCACTGCAAACGCCGCAGGAATGGCACAATTCAGGAAAGAACAGCACCTTTTGTGGTGTGACAGAGAGGGCATGAAATTGACAGGCATGCGCACAAACCCCGCAATGTGTACAGATATGTTCATCAATTGACGGGACCCTGTTTTCGACCGTGGCGCTTGAGGTAAACTGTGGATGGAAAAAGAGGGCAGCGTTGGGAGCTTCCACATCGCAGTCAATAAAATACAAAAACGCGGGAAGGGCGAACTGCGCGGCGACCGCTGTCAGGTTTACCGCTACGCTGGTTTTACCCGTTCCACCCTTCCCGCTTGCAACAACGATATTCATGGACGATAGGTCTGCCGGAACTCAGGCTTCTCCATTTCCATGCTGATGAGCAACACTTTCTGCACAGGGAGCAGCGGATGATGCAGACCCTGACAGATAGATGTTCACAGCATCCTCAACGGATCCTGAAAGACAGGTAACAGGTTCGATGTCATTCTGCTGGAAAAAACCGATGGCACGCCCGCCCATACCCTGTGTGATGATGGCATTGATACCCTGTTCTTTCAGAAAATTGGGAATCTCAAAGGGTTGGTGTCCTTGAAAATAGGGATTCGCTATCGATTCAGAGCGAATTATTTTTTTATCTTCAACATCCAGGATGGTAAAGAAAGGGCAGTGTCCAAAATGCCCGCTGACGGTGCTCTGCAAGCCTTGATCATTGTCGGAAGATACTGCAATTTTCATTCATTTCTCCAATTCTATATATTCCCTTTTTGTAATTTTCCCTGACGATAGAACGTAAGGGCTTCTTCGATCGTTTTGCCCTGTGGAAGATAGTGCAGGATATCTGAATTCTGTAATACCTGACTTGCCTTGGGACCAAGAGCTGGTGCGATCAAAACGTCTACCTGCCAATCAAGCATGGCTTGTGCGGCTGCGATGCCGGCGCCATGATTTTCATTGCGGGCATTGTTCGGCAAGAATTGATATTTTTCTGCATTATCCTCTACCAGAGCGAAGAAAGTACATCTTCCAAAGACTGTACTGATCGCTGACTGTTGAGTTTCTCCATCTGAACATATGCAAATTTTCATAATCTCTCTCGTTGGATGTAGATTCAATCCCTGTCAGATTGGTCTTCTCGAAGTGTCGTGATGCGCTTATTGATCAGATCCAGCTGGTTTTGCAGCCAGGAAGCCTGTCCTTTCAGCACCTGTTCCTCATCTTTTGGATCGGGTGATTGCATGGGACCCGCTGTGGGGTACATTCCCATCCTGCCTGCATAAGGGCGGGCGAAAAAACGATTACGAAAACCTCTCCCTCTTCCAAAGGCATGCCATCTGCCAAAACCCATTCCCTGACCCGATGCCCATGTGTCAGAATAACCGTTGCAAATTCCCATTCCTCTTCCACTCATCGGTCCTTCACCTTGGGGACCACTTTGATCTCTTGCTGGCATTTCGTACTCCTTTCAATGTGATTGATGATTATCCATATGTACCCTGTAATCCTGGATGATGCGCTGCATATTGGACATCCGAGATTCAAGGTCGGAAATATACTCGGCGAGCACATTTTCTCCCATTTTGGTGATGTGATATACACGTCGTGGGGGACCCTGACTGCTCTCCTGTTCTTGATTGGAGGTTACCCAGCCCATGTCTTCCATCTGGTGCAGCGCGCGATACAGGATACTGATATCCATGTTCATTACGCCATAGTCATTTAGTGTTTCCACCAGAGAATAGCCATGCGCGGGCTGCTGATGCAGCGCCAGTAAAATGATGGGATCAACCAGGCGCAAACGCATACCGCGCCCCCGTCCCATACCGCGACCATGATTTCTACCCGGCATATTTCCTCCAACAGAAAGAAGAATATCATACTATATGCAAATAGTCAATAGACTGTGTGCATATAGAATTCAAACATAACGGAAGGCAGAATGAGGAAGGGATAGTGATGGATCTTTAGGTGGGATGCTCTTCGATCTGCTGCAGGTGCTGATAAGTGCCCACCAGAATGAGGATGGCGCCAATCATCTCCAGACTTTCCTCGACCACGAACTCCGCTTCTATAAGGGCAGGTGAAAGTGGAGAAAGAAGATACGTGATCAATTCAAAGAAAAAAGCACCCAGAATGTATAACACGAATCCCCAGCCCAGCCACATGCGAAGTTCACGACCGCAATTTTCGCAGAACAGGTAATAATAGGTGAGGAACAGAAAGAGGATGATGAAGGGGGCATAGATCAGGAACCAGTGGGGCAGGTGAAGCTGTGCAAACAATTCGTGCAGTTGAGCGCCCTCATCCAGAGAGAGAAACAGGAAAGCGGCGCTCATCAAACCCCAGAAGATCTGACTCAATCGGACGGTGTTCTGCACCGGTGTATGCGCTGTATAGATGCGGTACGAGTTGAGCGCTATCCAGAACAGCAGCACGGTGGAGAACCAGGTGGGAATGTTGCCCTCCTGATCGAGGTTGAATTTTTCGCGAAAAGCGGGGGAGATGGAGGGTGAAACGATATGGGCGATTGCCAGCAGGAAAACAATGAACAGGAGGGAGTACAGCAGCCTTTTTTTCACGCAAGACCCTTTCTGGGAGAATTCCCTGGTTTTGTGGATGGACTACTTTGTTCTTAAATTATGGCATAGTTTTGAGGATTGGTACAGCGGTCACGAGAATTGATCGAACACCGGATGAAAACGTGCGATGCCTTTCACATCCTGCAGTGCATCGGGCTGCAATCCCACAACCATGAAAGCCTCATCGGGCGCTTCATGTTCCCAGCGGATGCCGAAACGGCTGGCTGGCTGAAAGCCAAAGCGCGGGTAGTAGCCGGGATGACCCAGCACGATCACGATGGAATGCCCGGCAGCGCGGCAGGCTTCCAGACCGACAGAAATAAGCTGGCTGCCAACTCCCATTTTTTGATAAGCGGGCAGCACCGCCAGAGGAGCCAGCGACATGGCAGGTGTAACTTTCTGCTCATCGTGGATGGTGAGCGGACTGAACAGAATGTGACCGACAATTGCCTCATCATCAACGGCTACCAGCGAGATGAGATCATCGCACTGTGCGCGCAGATCCTGTATGAGCTTGACTTCATTCGTGCCGTTAAAAGCTGCCGTATTGACGGCATACACTCCGGTGGTATCAGAGTGGTTTTCGGGGCGGATGGTGAAAGCTGAACCGCTCACGTGTTTCCTTTATTTGGCTTTCTCTTTAAACTGCAGGCTGGCGATGCATTCATCGAACACAGGCAGGAAAGCATCAAAAACGGCAGCATCGGCGATGAAATCGAACGCCCAGTATTTCTTCGGCAGGCGGAAAGCGATCATGAGATGTTTGCGAGAAACCTGCGGTTCAGGATTCTTACGCGTCTTGCGGGTGTGCTGCTCGGAGAGCAGGCGCACGGCAGGGTAGCCAGCCAGTTCTATATAATCCTCTGAGACGGTCTCGAATGGCGCCCCCAGGTTCTTCTTGACCAGGCGGGCATATTCATCAATCCCAGCTTTGCGTTTAAACAGCGGGATGGCTTCGGGAAGAACGACCAGGCAGGTTAATGAGGTCATATCGTTATTGAAATCCCGATCGGCAGCCATGAAGACGAAATTACGCTGCATGAAAAAATTCTTATAGATGGACTGGATCTCCTTGGGCAGCGCATCCACCTCGGCTTTCAACGCTTTGCGATCCATGGAAGGGTGCCCGGCGATGAAGCTTTCAGGCAGGGAAAGGCTGATGTGATCGGTTTCATAGGTGATCCAGTTTAGTTTCTTTTTCGGCATACTGTACTCCTGAGAAGGTGGTAGTATGGAACTGATTGTACGATAGATTAATAGAAAAGACTATGAACAATTCATATAATTTCGAAAAGAGTATGGAGTCTAACATATATATTTATATATCTCTAGCGGTAATTATCCCTAAAAAATCAGTAAGTTTACCTTCAAAAGCCCTTGTGCAATCTGGTGCACCTGAAATTTTATGAGCTAGCTCATGTAAAATTGTTCCAGCAAATAAAATTTCATTTGCTAACTGAGTCTTTTTAATTATTATGGCATTTAAAGAAGAATCCCAAACTCCACATGTATCATCATTTGTTAATCGCATTGTCTCAGAAATAAGTAGCTTAGGTATTTGCCACTTAGGAAGGTCTATTAAATTAACAATCTTTTGGTATGAGTTATAGATAACCATTTCTTTATTGTTTAAATCTTGAGGGTTTATGAATTTGTACTCAAAACTATCATTAATCTCACTGATAAAAACATCTGAAGTCCTGATCTCAGGTCCACCTAAATTCATTTGTGAATCTAGTTTATCTTTTTCCTTGTCTGAAATAGTAATAATTTCATATCTATCTCTTTTTGCCCAATCGATAATTTCTGGACTATGGATTATTTCTTCTTCGGTTAAAAAAACAACATGTTGTGAATTATTTAACAAGTTAAAAGCTTTTTGACTTATTTCAATCCAAGAAAACTCATCATATAAATTTCCAGAATACCTATTACGTGCTTGTTCAATCAGTTCAAATTGCACTTGGTTGTTATCTGTAGATAACAATATATCTTTAACTCTACTAGAATAAGTGGATCTTCCTACATTCAATCTTTCACGATTTAATTTCTTTTTAATTGATTGCGTAATATTTGTAATATTATATGTGAACATAAAATTAGGCTCGTCGGCAGCAAAAACCCCATTTATATATACTTTTGCACCACTTGATTTTCTACTGTATACTTCACCATACATTGTGGAGTCTAGTAAAGATTCATCATTAAACTTAAGAAAAAAAGACTTTGCTAGATCCATTTTTTCATTAGAAATTCCTGAAAAAATGAAATCCGTACCTTCTATATTTATTGGATCATCATTATATTCGACATGGAGAGTGAGAATATCAGAAAAACCAGATTTTTGTGATTTTTTTATTTGAAAAGAGCCAAACTTAGATTTTATAATGACCAGAATTCCACGACGATTAAATGTTGCAAGAGCATCCTTTAAGCCTACTCCAAATTTTCCAATCAAATTGAGCTCCGAATTTAATTTTTCTGGATTCTCGTTCAAAGTAAAATGTTCAATCTGGATACCTCTGCCGAAATCACGAATATGCCATTCACCAACCAAGTCTTTTTTTATTTCTATTTTATGAGAATCCGTGATTTGTTGTTCATCTAGAGCGTTTGAGATAATTTCACGTAAACCGTGTTCAATATCCCAATTTTCTAAAACTTCTTCGATGTTTAAATCAAACAATTTAATAGTCATTCTTTCCCTCCTAATAGAAAATACCCAGTTTTCTAAATTATATATTGGTATTTATAAACTGGTCTAGGTCAGGATATAGTTCGAAAAGGTAATAGTTAAGTTTCTTTACGATAACTATATTCACAATTCTTCTGAAACGGGCAGCGAAAGCAAGCACCTGTATGCGCTGGCACAGCCCCATCCTGCAATCTGAAGATCGCCTGCGCGGCTTTGTGCATGCGCTGGCGGTAGAGGGCGGCGTGTTCCGGCTGCACCTCGACTAATGTGCGCTGGAAGGCTGGTTTGCGAATACGATCTAGATTGTTGACCCAGCGGTAGTGATCGTAATACAGCCGGCAAATAGAATCGGGGTAGATGGATTGGATATATTGCGCGTAGATAGCGACCTGCAGCTCATCGTACGGGTAAAAATTACGACCGGTCTTGTGATCCACAAGGATGATGGCATCGCTGTCCTGCAGGATCAGGTCAATCACTCCCACCAGGGGCGGCAGGTCATTCGCCGGCGCAAAAACGAAGGGATGCTCGACCGCCAGCACCCGCTGATGGTGCCAGCGCTGCTGCTGGTGCAGGTGCAGTGCATTCATCAGATGCTGCGCATCACACTGCAGGTCAGCCGCATCCAATTGTGCGATCAGATCATCCAGCGAGAGATTATCCCCCTGCATCTGTGCCTGGTAATCATGCGCGATGAGCTGGTGCAGCAGTTTGCCTTTGCTGAAATAGTCAGGCAGAGGTTCGGGCTGCCGGTGCAGGATATACTGCAGGGAATAACGCTGCTGGCAAAATTCTACGGTTGTGATCTGGCTGTAGCTGAGATAGGGCAGATCTTGACCATGAAGCGCCTGCACAAACAGCTCACTGTCGTATTGTACGCTATCCAGCAGGGATTGGATCTCGAGGAAGGATTGTTGATTGTTCATGTGTTAAATTTTTCATAATATTGCAGAAGCAAACAGATATTAAACCTGTCGAAAGTAGGATTATAAACGAAATAAATTGGAACACTTGAATTAACCTTTCTATCTCTATATACTGTATGTGGATTCACACATGGGTATATAGCGGAGGTTATTGAAAACCAGCGTGGTAGTGTGAATAATACTGAAAACCGCCTATCGGAAAAGGCGATTGTTTTTTAACTATCCAATTTATCAAAACTTTCTCATCAAAGAATCGAATCCAATTTAAAAGCAACCACCTATTTGGTAATCGAATATTGGGAGGTTTGAATCATGGATATATATCGCGGGAAAGATAAAGATGAAAAAGAGAAAAAACGAGTAACGGAAGGAATTCGCATCATCAGGGATCGCATGACAAAGATCCCTAAACGGGTATTGGGGATAGAGCTCTACCCAGCCAGTATGAAAAAAGGGGATATCGTCCTCACTGAAAAAATAATTGAGCCGACTTTTAAAAGTTTCATAAAAGAGAACCGGAAATTGTTCGAAATTGAAGCAGATGATCTACAATTGATCGCTGCCAAGAACATCCGTAACAGATGGTTTGTGAAATACCAGCAGTATTATGAGGGCATTCCTGTTTACCATGCAACCGTGAATCTGGAATCTTCTGATCGGGGCAGGGTGGGTTCGTATGCAGCGAAGTATCATCCCAAAATACGCGTATCTACCGAACCGAAGGTCCAACTGGATGAAGCCATCCAAACGGCGAAAAGAACCTATAAGGAACAGGATCAGTCCAGATTGAAGGCAAAGGATGATAGTTTAATCATCTACCCGGAAAAGAAAGAAGATACATATAAATATCATCTTGCCTGGATGTTTGAGATAGTAGGAGAAGAACCAGACCCAGAGATCGAAAAATATTTCATTGTGGATGCCATCAAGTGGCAAGATCATTCGTTCCTATACAGCCAGATTTCCAGGTGCAGATGTGAGCGGTACTGTACGGGGTGAGATCTATCCGGCAAATCCGACCGATGCGATCAGCACCATGCCGATGCAGCATGAAGATGTGTATGTGCATTTTGCAGGGCGTACACAAACCAATCATGCCGGCTATTATTCCAGGTCTGTTCCATGGTACTGGCCGTTATTGTTCTTATTTCCCAAATGGGCAGACTTCTCGCTGGATGGTCCTTATGCTCATGTGCAGGATAACAATGGCAATGAGTATACCGAATCAAGGCAGTGCAATACGAGTTCACCCTGCAACCTTACCTGGACGGCGGCAGACAGGGATCATATCAATATGTTCTATCACCTTAATCGGTTTCATGATTGGCTGCAAACAGAACTGGGATATGCCTGGGTCAATTTCGATGGAACAAGCTGTTTCAATGCCAGAGTCAACTATAACTTCTGGAATGCCTATGCCGGTGATCCCATGCAGTTTGGCAACAACGAATTCGCGCGCAGCAGTGATGTGATCTATCATGAATGCACGCACAATGTCCTGCATCACGAGTATGGTGATTATATCGGCTGGCCGGATGCATATTCTGAAGCCTATGCCATGGACGAAGGGTTTGCGGATTACTTTGCCTGCGCCTGCACCAATGACTCACAAATGGGCGAAGGGTACAGCGCAAATCCCAGAGATCTGGACAATTCACGCCAGTATGTGGGGAAAGAAAACTACAATTCCGAAGGACATACCGGAGGAACGATCATTGGGGGCGCCTGCTGGAACCTACGGCAGCGGCTGACCAACCAGCTTGGTGCGCCGGGACGGAGAGTTGCCGATCAACTTGTGCTGGAAGCGCACCAGATTCTTTCCAGCTATCCAAGGGATTATTATTTTTCCGACCCGCATGAAAGCAATCTGCTGTCGGCGCTCTACCGGGCTGCAGATCAAGATAATAATCTAATGAATAGTTTCCCCTACTTCATGGATATCCAGCTTGCTTTTCATGCACACGCTCTCCTTCAGGCTGTCCTGGAAGATGGTGATAGCTATGATTTCTCCACAAACACACTGGGGAACGTTACAGGAGGCGATCTCTATTATTATCAGGGCAAATTCTGGGCGAACAATTACCACCAAAAAGGCGTGAAAGACCTGGGGGATATAGGAAATACCGATCTATCAACCATCACTATCCCCACTTCAGGGTTCACCCAGTTTGGAGTGAACGCTGTAAGCGGACATACTTATGTTTCCAAAGCTCAAGAAGGAGAAGTGGGCGGGTACATTTTCTTCCGTGTGAATGATATCAGCGCCGACAAATCAACGGTGACCATTCAGTACCTGTATCAGTTCGATCCACTGTGGTATGTTGCGAATACGAATTCAAAAGAGATCCATCAATTGAATTGTTTCTGGGTATCACTCATGTCTGCGGACCACAAAGCGTATTATGAGAAATTGGTAGATGTGGCAGAGCTCATCGAAAATAATGGCTACAATGGCTGTTATTACTGTTTACCCAGGTATGATACAGATACCCTTACTCTGCAGACGGTGCTGCAGAACCTGAATGAAGATGTCTAAGGAGGATACCCGAAACAAAGACTGCTTATAAATATCCGATCTGTCTGAAGTACGCAACTGCTCTACGGATGGCAACATCCGGAGATGTCTGGGGCAGTGCCAGTTCTTTGATGGCTTTTGCTGAAGAGTAGTAATGCCCATCAGAAGACATGCGTGCCATCACACCGGTCAACCGCGGCGGTTTTCCGGTCAGCTTTGCCAGATATTCCATGACGAATCCGGAAGTTACTGCCAGCCAGCGCGGCAATTTCGTTGTCAATGCACGTGCACCGGAAGCCTGTGCAATGAGGGAAAAGAATTCCTGATACGAGAGGTTCTGCCCGCCAGTGATGTAACATTGCCCCGGTCTCCCCATCTTCAGGGCATTGACGGCTGCACGGGCAACATCACCTACATAGACCACGCACTTGCCGCCAGCCGTATAACCGGGAACCTGGCGTTTTGCCACGGAAATGACCATTTGCCCTGAACCTGGTTTGGTGTCATATTCACCGATCATATAGGTAGGATTGATGATGATCACGGGTAGGTCATTTTTAGCATGCTCTTTCAGCAGGTAATCCTGTGCCTGCCATTTTGAATCCATGTAATCAAGATGGAATTTCGCACCCAGATAGGGGCTGTTCTCATCACCCGGTTTTTGTTTACTTCCATATCCGAATGTACATGCTGAACTGATGTGGATAAAACGAGTGATTCCTACTGCCCTGACTGCCTTTGCCAGATCAACCACCGCACCATGATTGATCTTCCATATCCAATCTGCTCTGGATGGGTAAATCGCTGTCGTTCCGGCAGTGTGAATGACCATCTGACAGCCCTGCAACGCTCGTTGTATATCTTGCATTTCTAACAGATCACCCTCGAATCGCTCGATCGGTAATCCATCCAGCACATTCAACTGCCTGCCGCGCTGGATGAACGCTCTCACGAAATAACCATCTTCGAGAGCTGCTCTCACGATATGGCTCCCCAAAAAAACCATCCCCGCCGGTTACCAGTAATCTTTTTTTCATCGAATTTCCGTTTCCAGAGTTATTTTCCCGGGATTTTTGGTATGATGGATAATACTATGAGATTTTCCTTTGCAGATACCCTATCTTTAAAAGTGGCATTCGCTTTTGGATACTTCAGTCTTGCTTATCTGATCTTCTTTTTCTCTTTGCATGCTACAGCGTTAAAGGATCGTTTCGAGAGACTGTCCATAGTTCAGAACAATAAAATACCATTCATCTATTGTATACGCTTTCTTGGTTTCATCCTGCTGGGTTTCATTCCAATAATCGTCTATTCCGGTATAGGAGGAGTCCCTGTAGAGGATCTGGGACTTCGTTTGCCAGCCGGGAATCATGCAGGGTTCTGGTGGCTTGTTCCAATAGCTTTGTTCCTGCTCGGGATTGGTTTGCGGTCAGGGAAAAATATCAATACAAACTTTTACCCGCAGGCAAGATTTGAAACATGGTCTATCGGTAATCTGGTCATGAACGGAGTGACATGGACTGTGTATCTTATCGGTTATGAGATCGCTTTTCGCGGCTTTTTATTCTTCCCACTGGTGGATGCTATCGGTTTATTGCCTGCCATCATGATCAACTGCGCAATCTACAGCATTTCTCATATCCCCAAAGGAGCCGGGGAAGCATTTGGAGCTTTTTTTTTGGGTATTTTATTCTGTGTAATCGCTTACCAGACCGGATCCATCTTGATCCCCCTGGTGCTGCATATTCTGCTGGCAGTCAGTAATGATTGGAAGGCAATCCTGGTGAATCAAGGGATGACCATACAAAAAAAGCGGAAAAGACCTTAGATGACAAACGAGGAATTTGATCTACATGAAAAAACCTGCCTGATCACAGGCGCTAATTCAGGGCTTGGGAAAGTCATCGCCATAGAGATGGCTGCCAGAGGTGCGTCTGTTATCATGGCGTGCAGAAGACAGTATACAGATGCACAAATGGAAATCAAAGAACGATCGAAGAACGAGAATGTTACCCTGCGCATAGTGGACCTTTCCAGCCTGAAGAGCGTACGCTCTTTCTGCGACCGGTTGCGTGACGATGATGTTCACATTGATGTGGCTTTTATGAACGCCGGTATTGCTTCATCCGCCAATACTGTTACTGGGGATGGCTATTCTCTGCTGTGGCAGGTCAATTATCTCTCAAATGCTGTGCTGATGCTGCGTATGCTGCAGGATAATGTTATCTCTAATACAGTTTTTTCATCAAAGAAAACGGATTCTGTTCACATCCCTCGCATAATCCTTACATCCTCATCGCGACATCGGGAAGAATTGGATATAGATTTAGAGAAATTTGGCGTTTTCGAAGCATACCATCTGTCGGAAGTGTTCAAGTGGTATGGACTCAGTAAATTGTATTTGATGACCTTTGCCTGGGAACTGGGAAGGCGTTTGATGGTCGCGGGGAAACCGCAAGTGGGCGTACACAGTTTCTGCCCGGGACCATTCCGCAGCGGAATTGGAAGAGGAGCCGGCTGGATCGGCAGGTTGGCAATGGCTTGTATTCCTATCAGCGCGGAAAGGGCAGCTTATCCTGCCATCCATCTTGCCACCGCGCCAGAAGTAGAGGGAACAACGCTGCGGTATATGCATAAAAGAGAATTCGAGCTGCCGGACCAACGGGTGATGGATAGAAAAATCGGGAAAAGATTATGGCAGGAAACCGTGCAGCGCATTGAATTGATATAAGAAATGACTTCTACATAAATTATGGATCATACACCTAACGGAAATAACTGAATCAAGGAGGGATGAGGAAATGACTAAAGCAGAGAAAAATATGGAATATGCCAATTGGGTACCTAAGAAAATGATCATTGTGCCTGCTGTATTAGCACTGGCTTTTTTTACTCTACTAGCAGTGAATAAGTGGTTTTTGTTGGGCACTGTAATTTTTACTATCATCGCTGTATATTTTGCTATTTCTCATAGAATATTCTCACGGAAAGGTAAAAACCTACAAGAAAAAGTGCAAGGGTTGATCCTTGAAAAGCTAGAAATCCCAAAAAACAAAAAAGTTCGTATTCTTGATATCGGATGTGGAAATGGACCCCTAACAATCGGGGCTGCTGAACGACTTCCACAAGCTGAACTTATGGGGGTCGACCTGTGGGGAAAGAACTGGGATTATTCCAGGCAAGTATGCCAGAAGAACGCGGAACTTGCAGGTGTGGCTGATCGTGTGGAGTTTCGACAAGCCAGTGTGGAGAGTTTGCCGTTTGAAGACGCAAGCTTTGATGTTGTATTGAGTAACCTGGTTTTCCACGAGGTCAGGGGAAGCAGTGATAAACGAGCTTTGGTGAAAGAAGCATTGCGTGTCCTCAAGCCGGGCGGTACTTTTATCCTGCAAGATTTATTCTTGTTGCGAGCTTACTACGGCACACCGCAGGAAATGCTCGATGCAATCAAGAGCTGGGATGTGTCTCAAGTTGTTTTCATTCGCACTTGTGATCAAGATTTTATTCCAGGTTTCGTAAAGCTGCCTTTCATGGTAGGCACCTTAGCAATGCTGTATGGTGTGAAATAATAATAAGCAACATCAATATTTTGCCGAAAAACAAATAACTAAGGAAACGATACTGCACTGGTCTTATAAAAAACGTTGTTTGTGGAAATTCTAAATATTCCCAACCAATCCTTCAATTGCCTGTTTATATTGCGCTATCACCCGATCACACCATTCATCAAATTCCGGTTCTTCCACTTTCAATTGTAGGTGTGCATCCATATACACAAGGTATTCTTTCAATCCTTCCTCAAGATCTATCTCGCATTGAAAATCCGGAACGACCGTACGGAGTTTCGAACAATCAAAGATGTTGGATGCCCTTTTATCTCCCTGTATGGAGGTCATTAAGTCATACTGGCGGCTGTGCGCCAACACATCACTGGGGATGTAGACCGGTTTGTACTCGACGCCTAATTCTTTGGCAAGGATCTGGTAGACCATATCGAAGGTATGGGATTTGGTATTCATGATCTGATAGATTTGACCGATTGTTTCCCGATTCCCGATCAGGGGAAGGAATCCCCTGGCAAAGTCTCTGGCATGCGTGCTCGCCCACACGGTTTGACCGTCGCCATGCACGATCACTTCCTTGCCATCGATCATGCGCTGAACGACAGACCAGCACTCCTTCCCTTTAACGCTTAAAGGAATTCTATTTTCCGAATAGGTCTGGGTAGGTCTAACGATGGTCACAGGGAAACCCTCATCGCTGCAAGCTTTCAGGAAAACCTGCTCGCAGGCAGCTTTATTCTGCCCATATTGACTGAAGCGATTTCCGTAAGGCATATTCTCGTCCACGTTGCATGAATTCTCGTGATTCAAGGCAGCAACCGTACTGATGAAAATGAATTGCTTTGTTTTTCCTCGAAATACCTCGATATTTTGTCGTGCGTTCTCAGGGGAATAGATCACAAAATTTATGACCACATCGAAGTGAAGTTGAGCGACAGCAGTCTGCAGTGATCGGAGATCGTATGCGTCGGCTGAGATAAATTCAGCATTTTGAAAGACATCGTTGGCATTCTCGAAAGCGGGATCATGCGATTTCTTTTTACCCCTGTTCAAAATGTAGAGATCAACCGATGGATCGGTATCCAATTGGAGCGCGATGGGAGTTGAAATCGTTCCGGTACCGCCGATCAGCAAGATTTTTTGTTTCATATACCCTCCTGAAAGTCTCCGAATCTGGTTATCAACTTATCTAAACTCTAGCATTTCTGATTTGTACGAAATGCATCAAGAAAACATTCTGACTGTAATTCTACTTGATAAGAGGCATCCGCTGGTGATGGTTGGCTTCATCTTATAGAAGTATTAACATTGATGTTAAGGAGATTCACCAGCATGATAATGATGAAAACGATGGAAAAAGACAGAATTATTAAGTAGGAGAATATCGGTTCATGCCCAAAATGCAAAAGAGTGCGGATAAAAAAGTAACCCTTCTGTCAGGTGGCAATCCCCAGATCGCAAAAGGGGAAGGAGAAGCACCTGTACAGGCTTATATTGAAGCCATGCCCGGCTGGAAAGGGGACGTAGGGCGTTTTCTGGATGCACTCATCGTACAGAATGTGCCTGATGTGAAGAAAGCCGTAAAATGGAACTCGCCTTTTTACGGTGTCGAGGGACAGGGCTGGTTCCTCAGTTTTCACTGTCTTACGAAATATGTGAAAGTAGCATTCTTCAGCGGTACATCGCTGAAACCTGTTCCACCGGATGAATCCAAGAGCAAAGGAGTACGCTACTTGAATATCTATGAAGATGATCAGCTTGATGAGAATCTTCTGTCAAGCTGGATACAGCAGGCGGCGGCGTTGCCCGGCTGGAACCCTTAGCCTTAATAAGGAATAATAAAATGGATGGAAAACAAGCGTTTGATAATTTTATCGATCATGCCAGTATGTGGCAGGAAGAATTTCGCCAGTTACGAACGATCCTGCTGGACTGTTCATTAGAGGAAGAAATAAAATGGGGGAAACCCTGTTATACATTCCAGGCGAGCAATATTGTTATCATGCAGGGATTCAAGGAGTACTGTGCGCTGTTGTTTGTCAAAGGAGCTTTACTGCATGATCCGAAAGATATCCTCATCAGGCAAACAGAACATGTACAGGCTGCCAGGCAGATACGGTTTACCAGTACGGATGAGATCATGGTGCTGCAAGCAATCCTGAAAGACTATATTCTGGAAGCCATTGAAGTGGAAAAAGCAGGGCTGAAAGTTGCATACAAGAAGACGGAAGAGTTTCCGCCTCCCGAAGAACTGGAAGAGGCTTTTCAGGAAAATCCTGCGCTGCAGGCAGCATTTACAGCCCTGACGCCGGGACGGCAGAGAGCGTATCTTCTCTATTTTTCTGCACCCAAACAGGCAAAAACGCGCATGGCTCGAATAGAAAAATATCGACAGCAAATTCTCGCTGGAAAAGGATTGAACGATTAGTGTGAAATCATACTAAACGATCCTGTTGAAACGTGAGGATGTTTTATTACGGGAACATCTCTGGAATGCTGTTTATTTATTCAGTTAAAGCAATTTGCCCAGATGTACCCAGATATTAATGGCGATGGGGTTGATAGTGATGAGAATGACACCAATCAGGAGTGGAATAGTCAAATTTTCCGGGTGCTTTTTATGATGCAGGTAAAATACCACATCTGTAATGGTTACTACTAGCTAGACGATCAGCATAATTCTGGCATAGATATTCATGCTTTCATCCTTTTCTTCTATTATAGGTCTCCTTGTTTTACCGAGACATGAAAAAGGTCGTAGAAAGAATTGTTATGAATATTTCATTGGGGATGGTGGTTTGAAGAAGATATACGACTAATATATGTAGATGCCTGTAATAAGAGTGGGGATCAATGGGTTCTATTTACTTTTCTTTATCTTGTTGACCGTGAATATTTTCTCTATAATGAAAATAATAGAAAAAGGATGATCCGATGAAATATCGAGTGCATCGTCTGGAGATAAAACAGGAAGATGCTCAGGAGAAACTGGAGCAATTCCTAAACCGGTTGGAGGGGGAAGTGCTTTCAATCGTACCCTATGTTTCCCCAACATTTCAGGGGATGGGAGCGACCTCGAAAGTAGTGTTCCTGCTCATTGTGGAAAAAATCGTGTAATTGGTACTGCCAATTAACTGCTGTAGAAAATTACTGCAATAAAAAGGGAGGAGAAAATCCTTTTTGCTGGTCATTGTGGAAAAAATGATACGTTTTCCGTATTAAAACCGTTACCTTTTGTTATAATGGAAACCGGATAGATCCTGATATTGCTGTTCGAGGAATCACTCCATTTGATTTCAAGGTTAGAAGCAAATTGATACTTGCCTTGCCGGACTGATAGATGGGGTATATTTCAGTGATGCTCAATACTGGATCTACACAAAAACTTCAACGGATACGATGAAATAACAAGGAGCAATGATGAAGAAGAAAAGTATATTTTTGCTGGTTCTAGTACTATTAATTTCGGCTTGCAGTAAAGGGAATGTTGAGCCAACCCCCACACCTGAAGAACAAAAAGAAGAACAAATAATTGAAGAAGAAGCCGAACAAGAAGCTGATCAAGAAGCCGAACAAGCAACCGATACTTCTGATGATGTTCAAGCGCAAGAGCAACAAGGTGATTCCATTGACCCAATGGATATGGCGCAAACAGTTCTGAATGATCCAATGGTCATCTTTCAGGAAGATGCTGCCATGATGGATGAGAACACCGCTGCAAATTTCGGAAGTGTGGCAATCAAACAGCTTGGCGAAGGTGGAGAGTATTACCAGTTCATATCCAATATCGATGGGGCGTATATGATAGGCAATATGAACTTCCTTGATGTGGGTGAATTCAGAGGAAACGCTCAGGCAGTCATGATCAAGTTCCAACCTGAGAGCGTGGATGGTCTTTTCTTTACATTGTTCGGCAACGGAGAGATCATTTTAAGTTTCCCGGACAATCAACCTTTCTTCACGCATATCAATGATAACTACAACGCGCCGTATTCTGATTACCGAGACACGAACCTTACTCTGGAGAGCGATACATGGTACTGGGCGATCATGGCAATGGACGCGGAAGGGAACTTCCGTTCACTCGTTTGGGAAGATCAAAACGCTGATAACAACGCATATTGTGGGGAGAATATGGGTGATTGGCACCCGGAATACAAGGGTGGTAACTGGCACCTGACAATTGGATTCGGTCCAAACCAGACTTTGAATATAAAAGAATATTTCATCATGGACTTTGACGGCTTCACCGACATGGAAAACTAGGGCAGTGGTGAAAACCAGTAAGCTAAACTAATGTAGAAGACGACCTTATAGCTGAATCCTGTTTGTATCACTGGAAATATTTATTTCCGAGTCAGGATTCAGCTAAAGGATGGTTTTCAATAGAAAACGCTCTTGAAGAGTAATGCAGATACTTGTCTGTGAGTTTTTCTTCCCTTGTTTACGATAACGCTCGATTAATCTGATATCTCACACTTGCAGCAGCAAGTACCAATTGTGCATGTGTTTGCACATTTACAGGTACCTTTATCGTCCATACAAGGTGAACCGACATTTTTATCAACGCAATAAGGAGAACTCAGGCAATCATTACAGTCCTTACATTTTATTAATACACCTTCTGGTACTGATGTCGTAATATCTTCCCCTGGTGCTGCACCTGATTGAGACGTGCAAGCCAGGATGCTCGATGCGAATATGATGAGTAGAGTAAAAAACAATATGATCTTTTTAGACATTTTTTCTTAACCTCCTTTTTCGCTCTGTCCATAAAAAAATTAGATGTCCGTAATAAATTAGGCGGAAGACATCATCATCTACATCGTCCTGTAAATAAGAAATAATGATTTGGCTACAGTAAAGATGTCGTTCTAAGCCCCTTATCTTATATAACGGCTGTAAAATGATGGTTTCTACGGTCGTTACGCCATATGTTTAATGCAAACACAATGATTAAAATATCCTGCATCCATTTTTATCCTACAATATATTTTGGGGGAAGTCAATCAAACCATTAAATCGATAGAGGTCGGGGCGAGAGAATTTGAACATCTGACCTCTTCCACCCCGTTTACACACGAAAATGGGAAAGGCGAACGAATTAATTGATTAAAAAAATTGAATATTAATTTATTCTATTGTATATTATGTATTTAATGGTTGGATTTGTTATTCCTCCATTTCATCGGGAAAAGAGGACTGATGGGGTAGTAAGCGCAGATTTCCTAACTCTGCCAAAGAGAACACCATTCATCACACCCTAAAATTCCGGTTTCCCAGAGCTGTCAATAAACTGCTGGTTGTTGAGCAAATACACGAATATCATATAAATAAATCAAAAAAAGTATTCTGTATTAACCTCGTAAGTCCCTAAGCGACAACTATAAGGCAACTATTGATTCGTTGAGTTTAGTCATAATCAAGAGGTGGAAAAATGAAGAAGAAGTACAAACTTGTGAAAATATTAATATTTATGGGAATCGTACTTACTTGTTGTAATTAAAAAGAAATCACAGTATCAGAAGAACCAACAATACAAGCAACGCAACCACAAATAACTCCTTCCCCAACTCCTAAAGAGATTGGTATTACGAAAATTGAAATAGATGGCGAACTTGATGATTGGGCTCATTATGAAATCCTTTCCGAAGATGAAAGCGGGGACTCAGAGAGCGGTGAGTTTGACATTAAATCGGTAAAGGCTTTTACTAATGATCAATATTTCTACCTTATGATAGATACTACTAGACGAATCGGGGAGTACGTGCAGATAGATTTGGATATTGACATAAATGGTGATGGCAGAATGGATTACATGGCTGTCTTCCGACCCCGCACTGAGGATGATAGTATTCTAATGAATCAAAATGCTGATGAAGAAAATCCTGTCACATTCAATCCAGACAATTTCGCGGAGGGAGATGGGATTGAATTTAAGATGCCGATTTCTATAATCGAGAATCAGCATAATTTCACAATTACGAATCTGCGCATAATGAAAGGTGTTTGCTGCGATGCTGATTGGCAGCTTGAAGATTCTATGGGTTCATTTAAAGTGGAGAATTTAGAAGAACGTGAATTGGCGCAGAGTGAGAAATATACGACATGGTTATCTTCATCTTTTGAAGGAAGCGCAAGCGAATCATTTGTGATCAATGATACTGATCCTGCTATTTCTGGCGCGAGAGCCTTGATAGTGAATGAGCAGAATACCATAGCTTATATTATCAGCGAGTTCTCTGCTATATTGAGTAAGGTCAATATTGATCCTTCTTCTGCTAATTTTGGAGAAGTTACAGTTTTAGCAGAAGGGCTGCTGCGACCAACTGACCTTGATGTAAATGGAGCTGAGACTATTGCATATGTAACCACTGAAAGCGGTTTTGATCAAACTGGAAAAGAAAGTCTCCTGCAAATAGATCTACAGACAAATGAGATAACAGAACTGAGCAATCAGCTAGGTCATCCTACGAATATCATCATTGGTCAGGATGAAACTGAAGGCTATATTGTTGATCTGAGAAACGGAAGTTTCTATAAGATCAATCTTGCATCCGGGGATATTACAACGCTTAGCAAGGAATTAAATGATCCATACCCAGCGGTTCTAAATCAAGCAGAAACGGATGCCTACATACTAACCGGTCCCGCAAGAGAAGGGGATTATCCAAAAGGCGATTTGCTTCAAATCAATTTACAGACTTCTAAAGTTAATACACTCATTAAAGATGTGGTGCTCGGTGCGGGTAGTATTGTTCTTAACAATAATGAAACGCTCGCTTTAATTTCTGAGTTTGGGCATGAAGCAGGTTGCGATGGCAGACTCAGCGTTGTGAATATTGATCCGGGTTCACCTAGTTTTACAGAGAAAATCGTCCTGTTGGAAAAATTATGCGGAGCACATGATGCAAAATTTAATTCCTCAGAGACTCTCATTTATTTTGTTGAAGTAGACGCTTCTCGTATAAGTGTTATAAAGGTAAACATGGAAGAATTATTTGATCGCTAGAAAAAATTATGTTTAACATGTTACTACTGTAATTCAATGGGATTTGCCTTCCGAAAAGGTTGTCTTTTCCCTAAGATTATGAAAAGCAGAATTCATGGGAGCGAGATCCATTCTATCGGTCGCATTCACGGCTAATAAGGAGGGTCATATGCATACATATTTGATGGAAATGCTCGAGTGTCCTGTCTGTCATGGCACGTTGCAGTGGGATGTGCTGGATGAAGAAGGTGATCGAATTGAAGAAGGAATCGCCGCTATAATGGAATCCTTCATTTTTCCAACCTGCGGCAGGTCGGTGACCAGCTAGGATACCAGCCTGTAGCCAGTACTTCATAATCGTAGTAATAGGCGTTATGAATAGGTATGATAATGTAGATTTTACTGTCCATACTAACTGCAATCTCTGTCCCATCTGGCGACCAGGAAAAATATGGATCGCTAGGTTTATCAGGTAAATCTATGGCATCCGAATCAACCAGCTTTGTGAGTTCACTTCCATCCCGGTTGATTTTATAGAGATCATAGGTACCCGTGCGATCGCTGTAAAAAGCAATCATATTCCCATCGCCAGACCAGGTAGGATGGTGATTGTTACCAAGAACAGTAAGCTGAGATATGCCGCTGCCATCGGCATTCATGATATGGATGTTAAATTTGCCAGAGCGGTCAGAAATAAATGCAATTTTTTCGCCATCTGGTGACCAGTTTGGATCCATATCGCTGGCAGTGCTGGTAGTCAATTGAATGAGGTTATCGCCGTTTGCATCAACAACAAAGATATCCTTGTTCCCTTCGCGATCAGACACAAATGCTAGCTGGCTTCCATTCGGAGACCAAGCTGGATTCACATCGTTGTTTGGATCGGTTGTGATCGCCAGGGAACTGTCTAACTCTCCGACAAAGATATCTGCGTTTCCTTTCTCTTCTGAGACATAAGCAATCTGATCATTGACCGGCGACCAGATGAATTGCTGATAGTATTCACTGTCATTACTGTATTCATTAAAACGAACTAAATTGCTTCCATCATCATCAACCATATAAACCTCATGGTTCTCACGTCCCAGATCATTGCGATCTGATAGAAAAGCAATCTTGTCTCCATTACTGGACCATTTCGGGAAAATATCATCAGATAGACCATCTGTGATGGAGGTTATGTTACTGCCATCAGGTTTCATGAGCCATAAGGAAAAAGAATCATCCAGGTGAGAGACATAGGCGATACGGCATCCTTCATTCCACTCTCCAAGGGCGTCATTCTCTTGATAATCTTCATTGACCGCAGGGATTTCATTCAGGTTTTCGGAATTATCACGGAAAAAACTGTCCCAGCCAAACCAACCTGCCGCGATTAAAACTGCGCTGATCACTGTCGCTGCAAATAATTTGGAAAATTTCTTTTTTACTATTCTATGAGGAGCTCGATTATCCTGTATGGATTTTTCCATACTTTTTTCATCAATGGAAATATCCAGATTTGCACTAACAGTTTGAGCTAACTTTTGGATATAGCTTTCCCACGAAGGATCATAAGCATCCAGCCAATGCCATGATGAAAGATGCAGACGCATAGCGCCTTTCGGTTCGAGGTTCTCGACCCTGAAGGGAAGTATGGTTTTCTCTTCATTTATTGCTAAGATCAACTCGTCTAAAACATGTCTGGATTTGTTTGCGTTTTCTGAAAAGATTAGAAGGAAAACTTTACTTTTTTCAATCGCATTAATGATGGATTCCCCCCAATCCTCGCTTGGCTTTATATCGCGCGGTGCATACCAGCAGCGGATACCGATCTTCTCCAATGAAGCAACAATTGTATCCGCAACCACTTTATCCTTGTTGGAATAGCTAACAAAAACATCATGTCCCATAATAAGTCCCCGAAATTGCCCTATCCATCTTTCTATTATATATCCCGTTTTTTATTTGTAGTTGCGTATAGTAAATAAGGGGATATATCTATTTGCATCCGAACTATGTGAGCGGATCTTTGCCGGAAGTTGGACTGGCGATGATCCGGCTATTTACGGGTGGTGAAAGAGGGACAATATACCCCACATATTTTCTAGATGTATCAAGATTTATCCAGATGTAGCAAAGTAAGGTCTATTTCGATGCATTTAAAGATTTCACATGTACATTGAAAATCAGGAGAAAACCAATTCAATGATTGATTGTACTTATATGCCATTTGAACCGAAAGAACTCTACCAGCATTTCTTGGTTGATGCGGAAAAACAAATTGATTACTTTATAAAAAGCGCTAATAGGTATCATGAGTATCTTGCTTCAAATCCAAATCTAAATGGAATCTCGGTTTCAAGATCTAGGAATCAACGTCAGATTGAATAGGATGAACGATTCTGGACAGTTGCTGCCTTGAAAGCTATCTACGATCACCCTGATAGTTTGAATATCTGGGTGAATGTATTAAACGAACAATTTGGAGAGAAGCCCCCCATCTCAGGCATGAATACCTGGGTGGAATGCTTACTTGGTGAACTACATCTTTATTTTGAAGCTCAAACTCCATCGCCAAAGAAATATCGGGAATGGCTTAGCATGAATATTTCAGACGCTCATTTTATTCCTTATATTTTGGATGCGGCTGGAAGAGACTCGCGGTGACTAATGGAGGGTCCAACTCACCTCGATGCAGCATAAATTAATAGTAATAATGGATTTTCAGTGTTATTTGAATCGAAAGTTCTTTCTGATATTTCTAAACAGGTGACTTTTGATATCACACGCAACCAGCTTGCACGTTGCATTGATATCATGCTAGAAGATAATAATGATCTTCATAAAGCTCTTGGAAAAAGGGGTCCTGAGAATTCTTTATTCTTGTTACTCACACTAGAGGTATTCCGTAAAAAACCATGGACACGTTTGTATGGATACTTAATGGAGGAGTATCGAACAAATCCAGATACTCTTTCTCGCGATCTTATGCATCGTGATCCAAGAGTATGCAGAAGTATTTCTTCGCGAATTGGCTGGCTGACTTTTGAAGATATCAAAAAAACATGTCCGAATTCTTGCCATTGGATAGACTAATTACAAGTAAGAGAGAATTACTCAAAAATGCTCGATAAAAAAAGGGTTAATTCGTAAACACTCAAATATAAAAGAGCTGCCATACAGCATCTCAATCCACAACAGTTGAGGCGAGAGGATTTGAGCCCGCGAATTATTGTATCCAATGCAAGCGCGCAAGTATTTACTATGATTCAAACACCCATTATTTTTACTCTATAGGAACATACGTGAAAATGGAAAGGGCAAGAGAATTAATCATAGATTTGGTTTACATCAATCAATTGTATATAATAGAGTTAATAGTTGCTTTGTTAATCATCATTTCATTGGGGAAAGAAGACTGATGCGATATTCAACGTAGAGTTCTTAGTTCTGCTAAAGAAATAACTATTCATCATACTCAAAATACCGATTTCTCAGAGCTGGCAATAAACTTTCGGTTGCTGATTAAAGCATCAATATCATCGAAGTAAAAAAGTATTCAATATTACTTTTGTGGTTTTCCGCACGACAACCATGACGTAACTATTCATCCAATGAATTCAAAAGTAATTGTGAGGTGGGAATATGAAAAAAAGGAACAATTTTGTGAAAGTAATACTACTGTTGGGATTTATACTAACCAGTTGTAAAACAAATGGAGGTTCAACAAATCCAGGTCAAGAATCAAATATTACGAAAATAAAAATGGATGGTGATAATAGTGATTGGAATAATTATAAAAATATTACAACGATAGATGATGATAAAGGAGATACAAAACCCATTGAGTTTGATATTAAATTGATTAAAGCCTTTACAAATGATCGTTACTTTTACCTAATGATAGAAGCGAATAATGATATTCAGAAAAGTCAGTATGTGCAGATAGATTTGGATATTGATGTGAATGGTGATGGCAAAATGGATTACATGGCTGTATTTCGACCACGTACTCACAAAGGCGAATTGAGGAATGAAAAACCTGATACTGAAAAAACTGAAGAAGAAAAATACAATAGAAAATTCAATTCAGACAATTATGCAGAAGGGAAAGTTATTGAATTTAAGATGCCCATTTCTCTAATTGAAAATAAGAAAAATTTTACAATAACGAAACTACGCATAATGAAAGGTATTTGTTGCGGAAATGATTGGAAAGTTGATGATTCTATGAACTCATTTAAAGTGAATAATTTAGCGAATGAGCGCGAAAAGTCAGAGAATGAGAAATATAAAGAATGGTTCACTTCACCATTTAAAGGAGTTGCTAGCAGACCGTTTATCATCAATGCCACTGATTCGGCTATTTCCGGTGCGCGAGCGCTGATTGTTAATGAGAAGAATACATTAGCCTATATCGTCAGCGAGTTCTCTGCTAATTTAAGTAAAGTAGATATCGATCCATCATCTGTTGATTTTGGCAAAGCTACAGTTTTAGTAAAAGGGCTGCTACGACCAACCGATCTAGATGTAGATGCAACTGAAAAAATTGCATACGTAACTACTGAAAATGGGTACGATAATAAAGGCAAAGAAAAACTTTGGCAAATAAATCTCGAAACTAACACGAAATCAGAATTAAACAATCAGCTCGGTCATCCTACGAATGTCATACTTAGTCAGGATGAAAAAAGCTGTTATGTCGTGGATATGAGAAATGGTCGTTTAAAAAAAATCAGTCTCGATAGCAAAGAGATTACGGTTATTAATAAAGAAAAAATAACAAGCCCTTTTCCCATAGCATTAGATAAAAAAGAAGAGAATGCCTACATTCTGACAGAACCAGCCAGAAAAGGGAAATTTCCAAAAGGAGATTTGCTACAAATTAATTTGGAATCTGGGAAAATCGAAAAGCATTTTGAAAAAGTGGTTTTAGGTGCAGGTAGTATTACACTAAACAGCAAAGGAACTGTTGCTTTGATTTCTGAATTTGGCAATGAAGGTGAATGCAACGGCAGCATCAGTGCCATTAATCTCAACCCAAAACCTGCAGATGCTACGAGGAAAGTCGTCCTGGTAAGAAATTTGTGCGGAGCACATGATGCTAAATTCAACGCTACAGAAACTCTCATTTATTTTGTTGAAGTAGATGCTTCTCGTTTAAGTGTTATTAAGGTAAATACAAAAAAACTATTTATACCTTAGCAGAAGGAATGATTAAATAGTTCTGCTGTCTTTCTTATTATGAGTGATAAGAAATCTGCACCCTGAGAAAAAACAATACTCAAATAATTTGACAGGACTTAAACACATTCTCAGGGTATCAGAATGATAAAGACTCAGGGTTAATAGCCCGATTAAAAAGAGTTACTACGCAGATACTCATTCATTAACAATTGGAGTGAGAAGATTCGTGCCGTAGACCTCTTGCGCGATTTGTCACGCTGCCTGTTTCATCTCCGGAAAGTGATCTCAATCATCTGCTCTATCCCCAAAGATTTCCCAACCACGTTGCTGTGCAACTGCTTTAAGTTTGGTGTCTGGATAAACTGCCACAGGTTGACGTGCCATTTCCAGCATGGGGATATCCGCTGAAGTGTCGCCGTATGCCACATCAATACGATCCACACCCAGATGCTTTCTGATCTTATCTGCTTTTTCCTGCCCATGCGCAATCGGTTCAGCCAGGGTCATCTGCCCATTTTCAAATTTGATTTCTGTCCCCAGTCCTTTTGCTCCAATATGTGCAGCAAAATGTGCTACAGTCGGCTGCCACATGCCGGTAGCGATATACACTTCATCCCCTTGTTGAACATGCCTGCTAATTCGTTCGATCATATCAAGTCTACGTTTTGCCCATAATTGTGTTTCCATTGTGTATGCAATAACTTCTTCAAATACTTCCGGGCTTGCGTCTTTCAATACAGGCATACAGCTAATGAACGTATCATTGACCCATGTATTCCAGTCGATCAAACCATGTTTTGCTAAAAGCCAGGATGGCATGATCTTTGCCATATACAGATCTTTTCGTAATTTACTTTGAATCTCGCCAACCCAGCGAACAAGTCCAATGATCGGTGAGCCGTGTGAAAGCGTTCCATTAAAATCCGAGATAACCAGCATAGTTCCAACTCCTCATAGAATCAACGCGAGAAGTATACCATTTGCCAGCTTTCGTGATCACAAAACCCAATAATTGGAGAGGCGAGAGGAATTAAGACCGCAATTTCCTGCATTCCATGCGAGTAATAAAGTGTCCATAGCATTTTATGGCATCCATTATGTCACCAGGTCCAGCATGAGTGCAAAGTGTTACAATTTTGCCAGAGAAAACCTAAAGGAGGAGGAACCTTTGAATCCCATTATTGAGAATTTGCATGATCGCAAATCGGTGCGTGCTTATGAAGAAAAGCCTGTTCCCGAGGATATCAAGCGAGAGATCCTGCTGGCAGCCATGGCTGCCCCAACTGCAGGAAATCAGCAGTTGTATACCATCCTGGATATCACCGATCAGAATATTAAAGACCGCCTGGCAATCACCTGTGATAACCAGCCATTTATTGCGCAAGCCCCCATGGTGCTGATCTTCTGCGCCGACATCCAAAAGTGGTTTGATGCATTTACCGACAGCGGCTGCCAGCCGCGCATGCCCGGGGCAGGTGATCTCCTGCTGGCGGTGGAGGATGCCGTTATCGCTGCGCAGAACGCTGTTACAGCCGCATGGAGTTTTGGGATTGGCTCCTGTTACATCGGAGACATCATGGAACAGTGTGAAGAGCACCGCGAAATGCTAAACCTGCCCAGGTATGTATTTCCGGCTGCCATGCTGGTATTTGGTTATCCCACTGAACAACAGAAGAATAGACAAAAACCTGCTCGCTGTGATCTGCAATACATTGTTCAGGAAAACAGCTATCATCGCATGAATGGAACTGAGCTTCGGAAAATGTTTGGAACGAAAATAGGAGATCATACCTATGAAACATGGTTCCAGGCGTTTTGTACCCGCAAGTACAATTCAGATTTTGCCAAGGAGATGAACCGTTCGGTGGATGTATACCTGCAAGATTTTCAAGCAGATTAATATCTTTTATTCAGAACGAACGTTTATTGGAGTGAAGGTACTTCAGGTAAATATCGCGGAGAGGAACAGGCGCAGTATAGTCTCTTTAGGGGAACCCGCGACAAATTTAGAAATATATTAATAAATATTAAAAAAACCTCACAGGTGTGAGGTTTTTGTGGTCGGGGCGAGAGGATTTGAACCTCCGACCTCTTGCACCCCATGCAAGCGCGCTACACCGGACTGCGCCACGCCCCGAACGAGAGAGATTATAACATCATCTTTCCAGAACACAAAGGGATTCTGTAAAAAAGATTCATGGCACCTGTGCCCAGCCGAAATAGGTTGGTATATGCAAAACACGCGACCCCTCAATACGAGCCTGTCCATCCAGCCGATGATAGTGTTCAAGCTGTTCCGCGCTGAGATGCCCCTGATCCACAAGGTGCTGCAGATCGTATGCCATCACCTGCCATTCCAGCGCTGCTTCCCTGGGGTCATAACGAGGTGAGGAGGGCTTGAGCATGCTGACATGGACATCCTGCAATTCCAGTTGTGTGAAAAAGGACTGAATTTTCGCCCCGATGTCGAGATGGGCACCCATGGAAAGCAGCGCCATGTTCTGAAGCTCTCCCAGTTTGCGCAGGGTGGACGGTTCATCCTGCCGCTGGGTATAATCAGGTTCCGCCAGAACCACCAGGTAGCCGCCGGAAGCGGTAACACGCTTCATTTCTGACAGAATGGAGAACGGATCGCCTGCCCATAGCAGCATATAGTGGCAGAGACTGATGGTGAAACGGTCATCGCGGAATGGGAGCTGAAGACCGTTCGCGCACACCAGGCGGCGGCGGGCATCGCGGTGGCGGGCATACTGCAATCCGGGGAACGCGATATCCGCCCCATACAGACGATGATAGCCTTCGCGATAGATGCGCTCGAGCACCGCGCCTGTGCCGCAGCCAACCTCCAGAATGGGGGCTTTCGGGTTAACTCGCAGGGTTTGCAGGATGTAACGGCGGACTTGTGTGGTCCACCCGGCTTGCTGGGTGAAGCGTTTGTGCCAGAAGCGCGGATCGAAGTCCACCGCCGGTTCCTACCTCTTCTTCCAGATAGAGAACCAGTCGTCCTTCAACAAATTCCCCATTACGCGATTGATACCCTGGGCGGGCAGTACATCGCCATCCGGCTCGACATACAGCCAGGCATTGCCGGCTCCTTTCGCCAGGCGTTCACCGCCCTGCTGCAGTTCAAGAGCAATGGGATTGTACTGTGAGTACGGCACGGGCAGGTCCCACACCAGTGAGAATCCCAGATCAACCGCATTATTTTGCAGGTCATTGAGTTCTTCCTGTGTGTTTATGTCCTCTGCGCTGAGAGAAAGGGAATGGACATCCGCTTTTGCCAGTTTTTGAAGGGTGTGCACCGCTTCTGCCCGATCGGTTTTCGTCAGGGTGAAATGAACAGTAACCGCGATATCCTGCGGCATCAGGTTAGCCAGCGCTTTCCAGAAGCGTTTTTCTTGCGGATCTGCCAGCAGCATAATGTGGTCCAATCCGGTATTGAGGATGGATTGCATATACTTCTTTTCTGAAAAGCGCAGCCCGTCGCTCAACAATCCGCTGACGATGCCAAGCTGTTCGGTTTTCGCGATCAGGGCAGGCAGGTCATCACGTAACGTTGGTTCCCCACCGGTGAAGACCACATGCGGGATGCCAACAGCCTGCGCTTTTTCGAGAATCGCACACCATTCTGATTCCTTTAGCTCACGAGATACGCGCTCACTGGGTGCAGCTGCCTGCGATGCTTTTTCCGAGACGCGATATGTGAGAGCACAATCCAGACGATAGGGGGCGCTGAGCTTCTTGGAGTAGGGCTCCACGCGCTCCATATCAAGATAGGTGACGGGATCGAGATCGGGAGTATTGATGAGTGTTTCCAGACGCGCAATGAAATCTTCGATTTCTGTTTTTGCATCTTCTACACCGATTTCATAGCGTTCCGAAATAAGCTGTGCGGCTTCATCAAGAGGAGTCTGCTGGATGAGGTAATAGGCAAATTCAGCAGCGGTGCGGTTGAGATGCAGGACGGTACTGGCATTGAGAATGAGAATACCCTCACCATTCGGCTCTACCCGCAGGTTGAGGCGAAAAGGAACCTGACTATCTTGGTTGCCCTGATACTGGTAAGATCCAACCGGGACCGGTTTAACCGGACTGAGAAAATTATCAAATGCATCTTGTATTTTTCTAAACATAAACCCTCCCAATAATTCTACACTTGTACGGCATACTGTGGATCAACCGCATCTTTTTGCGCTAGCGCCAGTGGGCAGCCCCCGCCACAGGTGGAAAGGATTGCGCAGGATTGGCAATCCTGTGGCAAATACCTTCTTTCTCGAATAGAAACCGCCAGATCGTGTTCCCAGATAGCCTGCCAGTCTTCTTCTAAAATATTTCCGAGAGAACTATAATATGATTGACAGGGTAGAACATCCCCATTGGGTTCCACACACATATTATACAGGGCAGCCGTGCAGCCTTTCACACCCAGACCCATCTGGATGGGATCAAAATGACAGTACTGGGTGGGGGTGTACCAGATCAATTTCTGCCCGTTCTGCGCCGTCAATTCCTGCGCAAGGGTCAGCAGGGCAGGCAGTTCACTTTCATGCAGTTCCTCTCCAAAATGCTGTCCGCGTCCGGAGTGGATAATACCGTTCAGCCCAACCGTAGGCACCCCCAGTTCCGACAAAAACAACAGAGTTTCGTGTAGAAAAGCGCTGTTGCTGTGAATGAGGGTGGTGTTGGTCATCACGAACAGGCGTGTTTTCAAAGCATTACGGATACCCTGTACGGTTTCCTGCCAGGCGCCCGGGTGCGCGACCATGCCATCGTGTATGACGGCGTTATGTGATTCCAGCGTGATCTGCACGTGATCCAGCCCGGCTTGCAGCAGTTTTTCTACAAAAATCTCGTCCTGTAAAAGACGACCGTTGGTATTCAATCCGGTGATTAACCCCAATTCCTCGGCGTGCTGAATGAGCTGTGGAAGAAAGGGCACCAGGGTCGGCTCTCCACCGGTGAAGACCACGTGTGGAATGCCGGCGTCCCATACTTTTTGCAGTACGGTTTTCCACTCTTCAAGCGATAGAGCCGGCAAATTACGCTGTTTTACGTTGTAACAGTGTGCACAATCGTTGTTGCAGGCGTATGTCAGAGCCAGATCCATGCGATAGGGCGCGGAAGGTTGTTTCGAAAAAGGTACATCAAGTTCCACGTTCAGATCACATATCGGGCAGGCGTCTGAAGTGGGGGAAACGATCAGTTCAAGCTGCTGTTTGAAATCCATGTAATCCCGCGCAGCATCGTTCTTTTTCACCTGAAAAACACGGGCAAGGGCACGCAGGATATCCTCTTCTGAGCGTTCATCCAGATAGGCTTTTGCCATAAGTGCTGCACTGGGATTGAAATGGAAAACACGATTGGCATTGACCAGCAGAGTGGCGAAGCCATCAGGGTCAATACGCAGGTGAATGCGTTTTTTGCTTTCTCCACTTGTGCGCAGGTAATGGTAAATACCTGGTTTGGCAATAGAAGAGATTTCATTTTTGTTAAATATCATGGACGCACATCAATCCTTGATCAGCGACCGCCGCCGGCACAGGCACAGGCACAGCCGGCACAGGCACAGGCGCAGGCGCAGCCGCCACCTGAAATGTGTCCACCACCGCTGGTTGACCGGAATGATCTACCTGATGAGGTGGATTGAGGGATAGGGTTGGTCTTGTTGGTGATCTTGTCGGTGAAGCTGGTCAGATTTCCGACAACACCGGTAGAGAAAGCCTGTACGGTACCCACCACCGAAGCGGCGGCAGAGGAACCTGCCAGGTTGGGGATGCGAATGGTGCTGGTAGTACTCTTACTGCCGCCGGATATTTTTCCAGCTGAAACAGATTTTCCAGCAGAAGCAGCACTTACAGATGGACGAGAAACGGAAGGATCAGCGCGCCACCACCACCAGGGCATGAAGACAGGACCACTTCCGAAAACGGTGCTGGTGCGCTGTTCGTAGTCTTTGTCAAGCATGGTCCAATCCATCTGCTCCTGATAGCGTTCACCGCGTACTTCAGGTGTATCGGCAGCTTCTACCTGCTGCCAGGCTTTCTGCATGATGTCTCTATAATAAGCGATGGTTTCCTTGCGGCTGAATCCTTTCATCTTTTCAGAGACAGCTTTAACAAGATTGACCATCATATCCTGCAGGGCGCGTGTGCGAGCACGAGCATCCTTGAGGCGAAAAGCTTCCAGGAATTCCTTTTCATACTGGCGCAAGTCTTCCGGCAGGGTCTCTTCAACTTTTACTTCCAATGGTTCGCGAGAGACGATCTGGGCGGCTTCTTTCTGCATGGTGGAGAACAGGATCATGGTGAGGATCTTATCCATGGGCTGCTCCATTAGAATACCTACCTCAACAGGAGTGAGACCGCGTTTGACTCCCAATCCTTCCACGGAGATCTTGGGGGGCAGATATTTCATCTTGCGCTTCTTGGAAGCCTTGATGGTAACGACCACGATCAGAATGAAAAGACCGATGAATCCGCCAAAACAGCAGATCGGGACGAGCATTCCCCAATCAAAGGTGACCACAGCATCTTCAGACACTGTTGATGCCGGTACATAACGTGCAGGCAGGGTGGCGCCGAAAGTATATTGAGTGTATGGGTTGGCACTGGTGGATGACCACTGGTACACGATACGATCTTGTTCGTCGAATCCAGCCAGCGGCTCACTTTCACCCGTCCATTTCTTCGGTTCAATATAGCGTGGTTCCTGATCTGTGAGACCGGGAGGCATGTGCAGGGTAATAGTCATATCGGTTGAACCGGTGGAATAGGTTTTATCGAACCAGGTAGGTGAGAAGTTGAAGCTGGCGTACTGTTCCTCCTCCTCAGATGAAGCCACAAACAGCATGTCACGTACTACTCCGACACGCACATACAGGGTGCCGCTTTGACCGGCGGGGATGGAATTTGCGCCCAGACCGAGTGCAAAACCGTATTTGACATAAGGAGAAGATTCAATATCCGTGATAGGCTGACCATCTATGGTAGCGGTGATGCTGCCGATATCATAATTATCGTTCGGCATACCAATATCCACGTAATCAATAATATGTGCACCGGGTTCGTTCTGAAAGGTCATCAAGTATTCGATAACCGCAGTGCCATCTTCATTGATATACACATCTGCACTCAGTGCGGGTACCTGAAAATAATAATCCTGCGCATAGACAGGGGATACTGCAACGAATAATGCAATTATAATGAGCGCGAAAAGACCAGGCTTCATGTTTTTCATCGAACCGATCCTTTCTATCATACTTACCACTTGGGTTCTTCTGTTAATTGGTATGAGGTTCCACAGGCGGAACAGGTTGCCATTGGAGCACCGTTGACCATCTTGATATCCTCTTCCGAGAGGGGTGCACCACACGATTTACATTTAATAGTGTCCATTGATACGCCCCCGGGCAGATCGATGTTGAGAGTCACATTAGTGGTCTCTTCTGATGGTTTCTTCATTCGGGTTGCAAAGAAGATTAAAATGAAAGCGATGCCGAAAAATACCACAGCATAGGTCACCAGACCCATATCACCATTAGCGGAGATGGAGAGAAGAAAGATGACGCCGAAAAAAATAAGTACTGCAGCAATCACAAAAAGAATTACCTTGCCTGCTTTCATAATACCTCCGATTAATATTATCTATGTTTATCGTCATTTATTATATACGGAAAAGAATTGAAAAAGTTTTACCTGACCGGCACTGGCATTCGTTGCTATAATACGCATCATGGATGAAAAAAATCTACAGCAAGAACTGGAAAAACTGAAGCAGGATATCCATTTCCATAACTATCGTTATCATGTACTGGATGATCCATTGATCAGTGATGCACAATTTGACCAGATGTTAAAGCGATTAAAAGAAATAGAAAACACCCATCCAGAAT
Source organism: Anaerolineaceae bacterium (assembly GCA_963556045.3). Lineage (GTDB taxonomy): Bacteria > Chloroflexota > Anaerolineae > Anaerolineales > Anaerolineaceae > UBA4781. Next base: position 274,584 of record CAUVYA020000002.1, read on the forward strand.
GGGTGACTGCAGATTCTCCAACACAACGTGCCGGAGCAGCGCCTGCTGAGCGATTTGAAAAAACGACTCATCCACATCCCATATTAAGTCTGGCAAATGCATTTTCAAACCAGGACATTCTGGATTGGTACGAACGCATAGCCAGGCTGGATGAACGGGTGCACAATAGCGCTTTTGTTGTCGAACCCAAGATCGATGGATTGACGGTGGTACTGCATTATGAAAATGGCGTGTTTGTACGTGGTGCAACACGCGGAGATGGTGAAGTGGGCGAAGATATCACCGATAACATTCGCACCATTCGGGCACTGCCTTTGCTTATTCCAGTTGAAAATGATGGACCCGACGTGCCGCCTCATCTGGTGGTGCGCGGTGAAGCTTTCATCAATCTGGCGGATTTCGAAGCATTGAACCAGGAATTGGAAGAAAAGGGATTGAAAACCTACCAGAACCCGCGCAACACAGCAGCCGGATCGCTGCGCCAGCTGGATTCCAGCCTGACGGCAGCACGCCCTCTGACCTTATTAACCTATGCAGTGGTGGATAGTGATGGTGCAATTCCTCAAACACAATGGAAATTGCTGGCGTATTTGCGAGAGCTGGGTTTTCCGGTCTCACGACATACCAGTTTTTGCAAAGATATCCAAGAGGTTTTAAAGGTGTGCGATAACTGGCAGGATCAACGAGACAGCATGCCCTATGAGATCGATGGGCTGGTGATCAAACTGAATGATCTGGAACTGCAGGCAGCATTGGGTTTTGTCGGCAAAGATCCGCGCGGGGCGATTGCATTGAAATTCCCGGCTAAGGAAGCCACAACTGAGCTTCAGGACATCAAGGTCAATGTAGGGCGAACGGGCGTGCTGACACCCTATGCGGTTTTAGAACCAGTGGTGATCGGTGGGGTGACCGTCAAACAAGCCACCCTGCATAATTTTGATTACATAAAAGAAAAAGATATCCGTATTGGGGATAGGGTGCGTATCAAACGCGCCGGAGATGTGATCCCGTATGTGATCGGACCCATCTCTGAACTACGTGAAAATAGTGTAAAAGAATTCATTCCACCTGCTTCCTGTCCGAGCTGTGGTGAACCGACTGAACATATTGAAGGGGAAGTGGCATGGTACTGCGTTAATGCTGCCTGCCCTGAGCAGCTAATTCGAAATATCGAACATTTCGTGTCTAAAGGCGCCATGAATATTGTCGGATTGGGCATCCGTATCGTGGAGGATCTGGTACAGCATGGATTGGTGCAGGACGTGGCTGATCTGTATACCCTTACGGAAGAGGATCTGCTGCAATTGGAAGGCTTTGCCGAGAAAAAAGCCCGCAATATACTGGATGCTATTCAGGAATCGAAAGGGCAGAACCTGGCGCGCATTATCACCGCACTGGGGATTCGTGGGGTGGGTGAGATCGCTGCTATCGAGCTGGCTGCTCATTTTCACGATCTGGATGAACTGGCAAATGCGAGTTATGAATCCATTATAGCAATAGAGGGTTTTGGACCCAACATCAGCCAGGCCATCCTGGATTGGTTTGCCAATCCGCGAAATCGGTTACTCATAGCGAAACTAAAAAATGCTGGAATATGGTCGGTGGAACAGGAAAAAGATAATACCAGGATGCCCCTGGATGGTTTGACCTTTGTGATTACGGGCACATTGCCAACTTTTAGTCGTGATAGAGCGACTGCTTATATTCGAGAACAAGGTGGAAAGGTCAGTGGTTCGGTCAGCAGCCAGACCAGCTATGTGGTGTGCGGGATAGAGCCCGGTTCCAAGCTGGAAAAAGCGCGGACATTGAAGGTTCCTGTTATTTCTGAAGAAAAATTAAAGGAAATGGTAGAGCGCAATGGGTGAAGCGACCATCATCTTGAAAAAAGGGCGCGATAAACCTGTACGAAAAGGACACCCCTGGATCTATTCGGGTGCCATTGAAAAGATCGACGGAACTCCGCAATCCGGAAGTACGGTCGTTGTGCGAGATACACATGGAGGATTTATCGGCAGGGCGGCTTACAGTCCGGTATCCAAGATCCGCGCGCGCATGTGGAACTGGAATGAAAACGAAATAATAGATGAATCGTTTTTTAGAAACGAATTGCGTATAGCCATTTCCTTACGTAAAAACATATCATCCAATGCTTATCGCCTTGTTAATGCAGAATCAGATCATCTTCCCGGTTTGGTGGTGGATCGCTATGCCAACACCTTGGTTCTGCAAAGCCTGACAGCAGGAGTGGAATACTGGAAGAAGACCATCACCGCTTGTCTGACCGAACTAACCAGCATACCCAATGTCTATGAACGTTCGGATATGGATGTGCGTGCATTGGAAGGACTGGAGGAATGCTGTGGGGTATTGGCGGGAGAGGATCCTCCTGATACGATAGAAATCGTAGAAAACGGGCTGCGTTTTCTGGTTAATGTGAAAAGCGGACAAAAGACCGGATTCTATCTTGATCAGCGCGAGAACAGGCAGAAAGATCTCTACCCTATGTAAAAGACAAGCATGTTCTGAACTGCTTCTGTTACAGCGGCGCGTTCAGTGTTTATGCCATACAGGGTGGCGCCAGCCATGTGTTATCGGTAGATTCATCTGCAGATTCCATTGAACTGGCAAAGATCAACAGCGCTCTTAATTATCCGGATTATTCCAGGCAGGAATGGGTGGTAGCGGATGTGTTTACCTATCTTCGACAAATGCGCGATCAACGCAGCCAGTATGATGTGATCATTCTGGATCCACCCAAATTTGCACCCACGCGCAGCCTGGCAGAAAAGGCAGCCCGTGGTTACAAGGATATCAACCTGCTGGCAATGAAATTACTGGCAGAAGGTGGGACACTGATCACTTTTTCCTGTTCGGGTGGCATCAGCGCGGAATTCTTCCAAAAGATCCTGAGCGGTGCCGCAGCCGATGCAGATAGACATGTAATTATAGAGGAGCGTTTATTCCAGAGCAGGGATCACACTACCAGCCTGCATTTTCCAGAAGGGGAATACTTAAAGGGTTTTATTTGTAAAATATTATGAAGAAATCATGAAAGATTAATTCTCTTTTAACCAGTAGAACTTTTCCTTATCCTTATACATTAAGTCATCCAAATGTTTTAATAGCTGATCGGCATCCAGATTCAAGCTGTAATTGTAAAGATAAGAACCATAGCTAAAGCTGAGCGAATATGGTTTTTGACTCTTTTGATTGAAATCTTCAAAGCAATCTTTGATTCTATGGATGGTTTTCTGCAATGCTTCCGGTGTAGTGATATCCATGACGATAAGAAATTCATCGCCGCCAAAGCGTGCTAAAAAATCATTTTGACGCAAACATTCCCGTAGTAATTTCACCGCATCCTGTAGAGCTTCATCCCCGACATCATGACCGAATTTATCGTTGATCTCTTTAAAGCGATCAAGGTCCAGCAGAATGATAGAAAAAGGTTCCTGCTTTTTACCAGAATTGATCTTGTTTTTAATATAGTGATCAAGCTGCTTGCGGTTATTTACCTCGGTTAGAAAATCTGTGGATGATTCACGATCCTGGATATTAAGATAGACGATGAGCAGCGACAGCATCATTCCTGACCAGGTGTAGCTAACCCCATAAAAGAGAACCTGCAGAGCTGCTCCAATAGTTATCGGGATGAGAAAAAACAGCAGAGAGACGAAATGCTTCCGGGGAATATTGTTTCTATTCTTGAAGATAGTAGGAAAAGGAAATAGGAGAAGAACTACACAAAGGAGAAGATGAAGGAAGTAAAGATCACCGCGGCTGTAAATATTCTGTTTGTTGATTACGAAAAAGTATCCAGTAAAAATACTAAGGAACGAAAAGATGCCATTTATCACAAGTGGGATCGATAAGTACTTATTGAGTTTAAAAATACGATTTTCATCATGATATATCTGAAAGTTGGCATACATGATCCACAACGTTAACCCCATGGGTTCGAGGGCAAACAATAAAGTGTTTGAGGCATAACCGATCCATCGTATTTGCAGTCCAGGCACTCCATTGACAAACCAGGTGGTCAGATCGATGCAGATAAGAGCCATATTCAATAAAACCAGATCCATGAATAAGCGATACTGTGTAAATTTACGTTCCAGCCGACTGTGAGCGTAAAAATACATGATGATGAGAACGAGTAATGACAATATACTTGAATCGAATGTTCTAAGGGTAATCATTTTTGTCCTGCTGTTCAGTAAAAAGAATATTAAACAATATTACTATTCTACAATTTATTTTCGTTAAGAATAGTGTAAAAACAGATGTTTACTGCCAATTGAAAAATAAAAGACTTCTAGAAGAAGCCTTTTATAACAGTGGAGATGGCGGGAATCGAACCCGCGTCCGAAAGAATAGAGCCTCGAACATCTACGAGCGTAGGTGATTGTTTTTCTTGCTGCAGGATGGTAAATCACCCAACCAGACCAGCAGCCAGCCACTAGAGCCCGAAAGCTCCCTTACGCCTGGAGCGTGGCTATCCAAACGGCACTCCGGTCTTGTAACGCCTGCTCCATCTCTGACCGGAGAACAGGATGGGCAGACGTGGTCTGTTTAGAGACCATGAACCCTGTTCAACTGCTAGGCAGCTAAAGGAAGGGTTGCATAATTTGTGCGTTTGGCACTTGTTTGGTGTACTGATTTTATGAGGTCGGTACCTCTCAGCTCGCAGTCCGGGTTCAGCCTCCTCCGTCGAAGCCTATCATCCCCGAATATAACTCTATTATAATAGTTAATTATAAACAAAACATCAAAATTGAGAGAAATGTTTGAGCTATTTGGCATAAAATATGCAATAATAACTATATGATAATCGGAATAGATCTCTCAGAAAAAAACAGTGTCTCATCCTGGTCTGACATTGCCAAGAACCAAGTCCGTTATGTGTTCCTGAAATGCACAGATGGTTTATCTGCTATGGTGGATTCCTATACTGAAAACCACAACAACGCAAAAAAGCAGGGCATTTTAACAGGAGCCTATCACTGGCTTAATCCAGCTCAGGATGCAGAAGCCCAGGTGCAGCATTTTCTTCAATCCGCTGCGATCGAAGATGATGACCTGCCACCCGTGATCTGCCTGGACCTATATACGTCGTCCAGTTCAGTTCTGGAAGCGAAACTTCAAACTGTGCTCGAATCCGTGGAAATTGGCTGTAAAAAGAGACCCATTATTTACACATCCCGCACTTACTGGCGTAAATATCTGGCAACAACTACATGGCCTGCCGAATACCCTCTATGGATTGATGAACCCAGTGCCGATTGGCCTGCCCAATTGTATCCCTGGATCGGATGGACCTTGTGGCAGTTCTCATACCAATCCAAAATTCCCGGTGTTAGTGGTATGGTTGGGAGCAACTGGTTCAATGGCAATGTAAGTGATTTGAAATACCTTGCCAAAGAAGGATTGCTTAAAAGGTGAGCTATGATACCTGGAATTGATGTCTCCCACTGGCAAAGCGATATTGACTGGAGAAAAGTTGCTGAAGCGGGGGTGCAGTTTGCCTTCCTCAAGGCATCTGAATTTCCTGATAAAAAGATCAAGATGTACGAGGATGAAAAATTTTTAGTTAACCGTGAGGGCTGTATTGAGAACGGTATCCTGTGGGGAGCTTACCATTTCTTTCGAACCCACATTGATCCTATCCATCAGGCAGAATCATTTTGCAATTTTGTGGGGGAGGTTTCATGCTTACCGCTGGTTCTTGACCTTGAAGTGGCTGGATGCAAGGGTACCAAATTAGCACGCAAGGTGAAAAGTTTTGTAGATACGGTCACCGAAATTACCGGACGTAAACCCATCATCTATACCAGCGGAGGATTCTGGAGACCATTTCTGACTTATGAAAATAGTTCGGATGTGGACTGGGCTGTTGAATTTCCTTTATGGGTAGCGCGATATACCAGTCAGTGGCCTGGAACGATCTACCCGTGGAGTGGATGGGATTTCTGGCAATACAGCGATCATGGTCGTCTACCCGGTATCAAGACGAATGTGGATCTGAACTGGTTCGCTGGTTCGCTGGATGATCTGCGAGAACGATTCCTGCCGGAAGGCAGCGTGGTGGTTGAAGAAGAAGAGCCGCAAGAGATCGTTATTGATAGTGAACCCGAAAGACCGGATGAAGATGAACCAGAGCAAGAACCACCATCCATAATTGTAGAAAATCCTCCGCAAGAAGATAATAACGAACCGGAAGAAGTAATAACAACACCACCCTCCGATCAGGATGAAAACGAAACGGCGCCGGTTGAACCAAATACTCCTGCGAACAATAAAAATATTCCCTGCCTGCAATCCCTTTTTCAGGTAATATTCAACAAAAAAAGCATAAAAAAAGCAGATCCGGAGCAATCACGGGAATGGATTGAAGAAGTCGTGTACCGCGATAAGAAGAAGAACTAGAGATAACCATCCAGCGGAGACCAACCGATAGTTTTCAACCGGAGTCGATACAGGCTGTGGCTGGATGTAATGTACAAAGATCTGCGATCTTCGTCACCCCAGGCGAGGTTCGCAGTTTTTTGTGCCAAATGGATCTTTCCAAGCAGGGTGTGATCACTTCGATAAACCCAGATACCTTCTGGACCGGTGACGAAGAAATTACCGCTGCGGTCCAGTTTCATGCCATCCGGTCTTGCATCACCCGCTCCCCATAATTCCATGATGACCTGACCACCTTGCAAATGACCATCGTTGGCGATGATGAACTGGCGAACATGCTGTTTCACCGTATCAATTGCGTAAAGCGTCGTTTGATCGTACGAAAGAGCTACACCATTCGGGCGATCAAAATCAGAACTCTCCAAATATGGTTGAGTCCAGCCTTGTTGAAAACTGAACAATCCCTGGAAAGCAAGTTCCTGTTCTGCCGGTCCACCATTTCCGGCGCGTAATCCATAGATGGGATCGGTGAAATACAGAATCCTATTAGTGGAAAGAACAAGATCATTAGGAGAATTGAGTTTTTTCCCACGGTAGTGGTTTGCCAATACCTGTTTTTTTCCGTACTTATACGTGGTTATAGCACGTGTCTGGTGTTCACAGGCGAGGATGTTTCCTGCCGTGTCAAGTGTGAGACCATTGCTGAATCCGCTGGGATGATAGATGGATTCGATGCCTTTTGAGGCGCTGTAGCGAAACAGGGTATCAGCCGGGATATCAGAGAAATACAGGCAGTTCTCACGAGCATGCCATACCGGTCCTTCTGTGAATTGAAATCCCTCCTCGATCAATTCAAGGGTTGAATCCAGATCAACCAGGTCCTTAAAATCAGAATGCAGCGGCTCAAAGATTTTCATACGAGTTGAGATTATGTATCACCATTGGTATTCTTGAGGATTAATGTATGTTTGAGATCCCATAATTTTTGAGAAAGAGAAACATGGTAATCATGGGGGATAACCAGTCGTTTTACTCCCGGATAAAGGCACTGCATGTCTTTTTCACGGGTTTTGCGGATTTGTTCCAGGCTTGGGAGAGTGTAAACGATCTTTCCATCGACGATAATATCCTCGAGCAGAGGCTCGATCTTAGAGAGCTGCGAATGATTTAAAGTGCGTGATTTAGTATGATCAAAAGGATGGTGAAGGCAGATAGCTTCTGCCTGCTGTGGTTCTTCCTCATCCAGTGCGATTAAATCAGCGATAGCTTTTTCGCGTAAATCGTACAGGCGCCATACGCGTTTCTTACCGGGATTAAGGGTTTTTACAGGAGAATCGGAAATCTTGATCGCCGGTTTCCATGAATCTACGTTCTTGATTGATACCAGTTTATATACTCCGTCTAGTGCCGGATCACCACTGGAAGTGATCATACGCGTGCCAACTCCATACGCCAGACGATTGATCAATGCGTCCGCATCCAATCCGTAACGACCGGCTTCTTCACGAATCTGGGTGATGATCTGCCATATAACCAGTTCATCAAGTTGGTTAGAAAGGACGATCAATACATCCTCAAAACCAGCTTCGTTTAGTAATTTAGCTGCCTGGATGCTCAGGTATGCCAGGTCGCCTGAATCCAAACGAATGCCAATTGGCTTATGCCCCTTGGATTTCAATTCATTAAAGACTTTGATTGCATTTGGAATGCCGCTATCCAGTGTACTGATCGTATCAACCAGTAAAATACAATTATCAGGGTATTCTGTGGCATAGGCACGAAATGCATCCAGTTCCGTCCCTCCCAGTGCTGTGAAAGCCTGGATCATGCTGTGAGCATGAGTACCACTTGGTGGAATACCCAGGTGCTTGCTGATTCCTACGTTGGAAGTTGCGTCCGCGCCACCAATAACAGCAGCACGCGCACCGGCATTGGCAGCTTTTTCCTGCGCTCGCCGTAAGCCAAATTCCAGCACCATCTGTCCATGACAGCTTTCATGGATGCGGGATGCTTTAGTGGCGATCAGGGTTTGGTAATTCAAATGATTCAACAGAGATGATTCCAGTAATTGTGCCTGTATGATAGGACCTTCCACAACCGCCACGGGAACATTCGGGTGAATGACACGCCCTTCAGGAATGGCTCTCAGGGTAATATTCGAGAAAGGTTGATCCCCTTCCAACCACTGCAAAAAATCCTCAGCAAATAGAGCATCACCATGTGCATTTTTCAAACTTTGCAGGTACGCTATTTCTTCCGTACCGAAGCGGGCTTCCTGCATCCAGTCCAGCAGCCATTCCAGTCCGGCATTAATACAATATCCGGATTGGTGTGATCCGTAATCGGGATAGCTGCGGAAAAAATAATCGAACTGAGCGATAGTATCGCGCATTCCATTACGGTAATAGATCTGCGCCATGGTCAGTTGATACAGATCGGTGAACAAAACGCCATTAGAGAGATCTTTATCTTTTTGATTCATTTTTCTTACCTGATAAATTTGATACCTGCATTATAAAACAAGAAAAGGGCTCTGGTAGAGAAAAGCCCTTTTCAAACGACACTATTTTGTTTTTTACCCCATTATCATATTCATTAAAATGGTGGCTGATTCCTTAAATTCACGTTGATGTATCTTTTCCATGATGATGGTGATCCAATGGTGATTGTCTTTGATGAAAATTAAGAATACCAGCCACCCGCCAATATTCATAATTCATTAACCTTTATTCTTTTCATCATCTTTTAAATACTGTTTATGCCAGATCTCGTCGGAAATCTCTGCATAAGATTTGCCGTACTCGATCATGCCTTCCTTGTATTCAGCATCCAGCAGAGCCTGCTGTGCAGATTCATTCTCTGGATCGGGTTCCGTTTCAGAAATGATCTGGCGAAACACATCATGGTGATCACGGATGAAGCAGGGGTTGAGCAGGTTGCCGCGATGCCCGTTGCCATTGATGTAATCAGCCTGCCATTCACGAATGCGCTCAAAGAAGGATTCCTCCCAGGCGTCGGCGATGGTCTTGCCATCTTTGTAGATGTCATTGATGTTGACGGGGGAGTAAGGTACGAAAACACACGGCATGACCTTGCCATCCCAGTTGATGTAGAGATAGCCTCCACCGCTGCTGCGACCGCCAGCCAAACAGCCTTCCACCATGGTGCCATGATTCCAGAAGTCTGCCAGAAAGAGTTTCTTTTCCTTGATCAATTCCAAGGAACGCTGCCACATCCACTGGCGCTGTTGTATGGTTGGCATGAGGTCAAGTGTAAAAGAACGACCGATCGGCATGTAGTGGAAGATCCAGCCGTAAGCGGCGTGCTGTTCAAAGAACAGGAAATCCATGAATTCATCTGAGAACAGCTCTTCGCAGTTGATGGTGGTGGCGGTCAGCGAGATACCGAAAGGCACACCGTGGTTGCGCAGGCGTTCCATGCTCTGCAGGATGCCATCAAAGGTACCCTCGCCGCGGCGGTCATCCGTCTTTTCGCGCCAGCCTTCTACCGAGATGGCAGGCGAGAAGTTGCCCAGTTCAGCCAGACGAGCGGCTTTTTCCTCGTCGATCAGCAGGCTGTTGGTATAGGCCATGAAGAACATATCGCTGTGCTTCTCGACCATATCCAGCAGGTCTTTACCCTGGTCTTTGTAGGCGAAGGGTTCACCGCCGCTGATGACGATGAAGCGGATGCCGAAGATATCGCGTGCTTCGGTGAGAATGCGGTCAAAGACATCCCAGCTCAGTTTCTCGTGCGAATCCCCGGAAGAACTGGCATAGCAGCCCTTGCATTTCAAATTGCATGCCTTGGTGGGACTTATGGTTAAGAATCCCGGGGGTCGGCGACCATGGATCTCTTTGAACGCCTGTTGTTTACTAATGTCACCATGCTCAATAACAATATCCATGACCATGATATCGGTTAACTTTTTTACGAAGGTTGGAGCAATAGGATAAGGACTGGTCAGGATCCGTTCCACCGTAGCAATGATCGCCTGGCTCATGGCATAACGATCTTCGCATTCGCCAGGTGCGTAAATACCCTTCTCAAGGTTCGATTGATAACCTTCCTCAGCCATTTTTAGAGCCTTGTTGACCGCAAACTTACGAAAAGCTGGTTTAGCAGCAAGTGATAAACCATTATCTCCAATGTAATTCGCTAACTTTCTAATTGCTTTTTTGTTTACCATAAATGACTCCTACTGGTATGGGGAACCAGAAAATGTAATAAAAAATTGATTTCTAAAATCGACCGGTGACCTGATACGATAGATGACTGGACAGGAAACCGGGGAAACATATAATTAATGCATAAGTATGGTTGACCTGCTCCAACAGTTGCCGTAAAACAACAAGAAAATCAGTTGGAGCAGGTTGGCAATCATTATTTCTTCCGTTTGATGAAAATAATGATAGCGATCACAACCACAACCACTACTGCTGCGATAACTGGTACATTCATGATTTTCTCACCTCCTTCCTAAACAATAAATGGGATTAAACGATTAACTTATTTGCTTCATCACAAACGTCGTAGATGATCTCATATTGCTGATCGATCAAGGGAGTTACAACACTGGTTTTCTTATCCACGAGTTTGTTATATCTGAGATACGATAACGTCACACCAATACATCCGATGATGGTCAGAAGCACAAATAGGAATATAAGTTCAGCTTGATAACTGAAAAAAGCACCGACCAGAGATCCAGCACCAAGTGTCCCAATTATTATGGATGTCATCATTGCCGTTGAGGTTTTGGAATCTTCTAATTTCTTAAGCGAAGTCAATGCACTTTCACATTTGCGTTGAAGTTCACTTACTTCTGTCCGATTATTAATCCTGCGGTCTCTCTTGAATTTCAAAACCACTGCACCCGGATTTGATAAACTGAGTAAGGAACTGTCAAGTGTCCATCCAAAAGACTTGTAGCAATCGATGTATAGTGTTTCCATGGTTTGATTCACGGGAACTGACATGTATTCATAAGCTACGAATTTATTTTCACCACTATCAGTCATTATTTTTTACAACCTTTCGTTATTTTGTTTTATGGACATAGTTTATAGATTCCAGGTAAATTAAACGTAAACTTTACATAAATTCATAACCAGATTCATGCATGATTTTCCTGATGTGGAAAACGGGATAAAATTTAACGATCAATGTGAAGCTAAAGATGAGCAACTACATCCATTGCCCACTACAAGGGATTGTATCTGTGATGATTGGATAATAATGAGGTGTGAATTAGCGCAAGGGAAACAGGTGTTACGAAATTGAAAAGAACATGGTCGTAAATTTAGATACTTGTTTACGTTAAGTTTATCTTCGAATGGTAAGCTGTGATATATCCTTTAGTATTTGGATAAACGAAAATCATGGACAGGGATCATTTGAATGAGCACTATTCTAGTTGTAGAAGATGATAGAAATACAAGACTTCTAACAGTCGCACGGATAAAACACTATTTCGATGTGGTAAGCGCAAGCGATGGGCAGGAGGCTTTAGATGTTCTGTACCAGAAAAAGGTTGATCTGATCGTTGCTGATGTTATGATGCCGAACATGGATGGATACACATTACTGAGAACTTTACGGCAAGAAAATAATGATATACCAATATTGCTATTAACCGCAAAGCAATCCTTTGAAGATAAACAAGAAGGTTTTTCATCTGGAACGGATGATTATATGACGAAGCCAGTTAATTATGAGGAATTAATGTGGCGGATAAATGCATTATTACGACGAGCACAGATCGCAACAGAAAAAAGAATAGTTATCGGTTCACTGGTCGTTGATTCTGCGACTTATACAGTTTTAATGAATAACCAGGTAATAGAACTTCCAAAAAAAGAATTCGAATTATTGTTCAAGCTATTATCATATCCAAACAAAATCTTTACAAAACAACAACTAATCGATGATATCTGGGGATTTGATTCTCAAAGTAGCGAGGACACATTAAAAACTCATATCAGCCGACTTCGCAATAAATTCAATGAATGTAATGATTTTGAAATCATGACAATTAAAGGATTAGGATATAAAGTCGAGATCAAAGAGAAATAAAATGAAGAGAAGAATTAATAAAAGTCGAGACCGTAGAATTAATGTTTATCTGATCATCGAATCATTTCTCATAATAATTTCTGCGTTGTTATCATTTATCATCGTTGAATTTACCTATGAAGCCAATCTGGAATACAGCAGCTCACATACAAACTTAATTTACCGCGCTTTAGGTCTTGTTATTCCAATGGCACTCATCTTAGGTATCATGAACCATATAATGTCTAAATGGACTTACGGATATGTGACATTACTTATGAAAGGTATAGAAAGAATTGCAAATGGCGAGTTTAAAACTAAATTAGATCTTGATAAAGCAGGACCATTTTTGTCAGTTTATGTGAATTTCAATAAAATGGCTGCTGAATTAGATAATCTTCAAACTTTACGTAATGATTTCATTGATAATTACTCTCACGAATTTAAAACTCCCATAACATCCATTAATGGATTCGCCGAATTGCTTCTTGATACAGATGTGTCTGATGAAGAAAAACATCAATACCTTCAAATAATTTATGATGAATCTAACCATCTGGCAAAGATGGCAGACAGCGCAATTCTATTATCAAAACTAAATGCACAACAGATTATTCCCGATAAAAAACCATACTGGCTTGACGAACAGATAAGATATTGTGTGATCTTATTATCACCCGAGTGGACTAAAAAGAAGATTGAATTTACAGGAGAACTTGAACCGATAGTAATTTTTGGCAATAAAGAATTGATGCATCATTTATGGATCAATTTAATAAATAATGCAATAAAGTTTACCCCAGAAGGTGGAAGTATAAAAATAAAAGCATCAGAGACAAGGAATAAAATTACTGTTGAAATATCGGATACAGGTATTGGAATGAACGAAGAAGACATTTCACATATATACGATCAATATTATCAGGCTAAAACAGCTTATTCTAATCAGGGTTTGGGGTTAGGTCTTTCGATTGTAAAAAGGGTCGTCGAACTTTATAATGGGATAATTAATGTGAATAGCGTTGAAGGAAAGGGGACCACTTTTATTGTCACTCTGCCAAAATAAGCAGAAATTTGAATAAAGGTTCCATACAGCCAAGAATTAGCTTAAAAATCCGCATAACAAAAATGTGATAAATGCGTATCTGCAATATAAAACAGGAAAAGGGCTCTGGTAGAGAAAAGCCCTTTTCTGAGCGACATGGGTTATATCCCTTTTAACCCGGTGTCAGATTTATTAAAATGGTGGCTGGTTCTTAAGAATCACAGTGATGTATCTTTTCCATAATGATGGTGATCCAATGGTGATTGTCTTTGATGAATATTAAGAATACCAGCCACCCGCCATTATTCAAAATCAAATATCTATGTTTACACCCTTATTCTTTCAAGTATTGTTTATTCCAGATTTCATCAGATAATTCTGCATAGGCTTTCCCGTACTCGATCATACCTTCCATATACTCTTTATCCAGCAAGGCTTCTTGTGCGGGCTCGTTCTCCGGATCGGGTTCCGTTTCAGAAATGATCTGGCGAAACACATCATGGTGATCACGGATGAAGCAGGGGTTGAGCAGGTTGCCGCGATGCCCGTTGCCATTGATGTAATCAGCCTGCCATTCACGAATGCGCTCAAAGAAGGATTCCTCCCAGGCGTCGGCGATGGTCTTGCCGTTTTTATAGATTTCATTGATGTTGACGGGGGAGTAAGGTACGAAAACACACGGCATGACCTTGCCATCCCAGTTGATGTAAAGATAACCTCCGCCGCTGCTGCGCCCGCCAGCCAGACAACCATCTACCAGTGTGCCATGATTCCAGAAATCTGCCAGGAACAACTTCTTTCCTTTGGTTAATTCCCAGGAGCGCTGCCACATCCACTGGCGCTGTTGTATGGTGGGCATGAGGTCAAGTGTAAAAGAACGACCGATCGGCATGTAGTGGAAGACCCAGCCATAGGCAGCGTGCTGTTCAAAGAACAGGAAATCCATGAACTCATTGGAGAACAGCTCTTCGCAGTTGACGGTGGTAGCGGTTAGCGAGATACCGAAAGGCACACCGTGGTTGCGCAGGCGTTCCATGCTCTGCAGGATGCCATCAAAGGTACCCTCGCCGCGGCGGTCATCCGTCTTTTCGCGCCAGCCTTCCACCGAGATGGCAGGTGAGAAGTTGCCCAGTTGAGCCAGACGGGCAGCTTTTTCGTCGTCGATCAGCAGGCTGTTGGTATAAGCCATGAAGAACATATCGCTGTGCTTCTCGACCATATCCAGCAGGTCTTTACCCTGGTCTTTGTAGGCGAAGGGTTCACCGCCGCTGATGACGATGAAGCGGATGCCGAAGATATCGCGCGCTTCGGTGAGAATGCGGTCAAAGACATCCCAGCTCAGTTTCTCGTGCGAATCCCCGGAAGAACTGGCATAGCAGCCCTTGCATTTCAAATTGCATGCCTTGGTGGGACTTACAACAAGAAAACCTGGTGGACGGCGACCATGAAGCGCTTTAAATTCCTGCTGCCGCTTGACATCGCCCCCTTCGATCACGATTGATTGAATCATGATCTCTGATAGTTTTTTGATGTACGTTTGAGCGATGGGATAAGGACTGGTCAGGATCCGTTCAGCCGTATCAATGATCGCCTGGCTCATGGCATAACGATCTTCACATTCACCAATCGAATGACGATTGAACTTCAGGTTATTCTGAAATCCTTCTTCTGCGATTGTGTTTGCTTTCTTGATCACAAATTTACGAATACCTGGTTTTTTGCATCAATGACAGACCATGATTGCCGATATAATTTACACCCCATTTCAAGATAGTTTTGTTCAATGCCATAAAAGCTCCTTTCACCTGGTGCTAAAAAAAACTACAAAGGAAAGATCATTTTCCCTTCAGGATGAAATCCAAGCTGTCTGAGGAAGAGAATAGAGATACCTAGATCAAATAAACGATCGAGCAAACCACCGCAGGGCAGCTTGATCAATTACTGGGTCCGGTAAGAACAGTAATACCGTTATCTTTGTATTGGATCTGAAAGGCTTGCAGCCACTCTGACCAATTCTTACCAAGATACCCTTGAATGTATATCTGATAGTAATCGCTCTGTCCTTCTGTCACACAACTCTCCTGATAATTGATTAATCAAAAGATACTCCATCATGTGTAGTAGCTACAATGAGAAAAGGTATTATTCTGGTATTACCGCTGGCTATGAAAAGATTGGAGGATTTATGACTTGAACATAGTGCTTTGGAAACCAATCAAGGAAACGTTGCATTAAAACAATCCATTGATGGCAGCTATGCTTATTGTACTATCGCTCCATTTTCCTGACTACTTCTCTACCATCAAGCAATTATTTCTATAATCGCATCAAGATAGAGCAGGTAGAAGAATTAATGATCTGTTTGTTCTTCTTTCAAGTAACGTGAGCGCCAAACCGGATCACTTAATTCCTGGTAGGATCTACCATACTTGATCATACCTTTCATGTAATCCATATCGAGTAAAGCTTCACGTGCTTGAAGGTTCTCAGGCTCCGGTTCTGTTTCTGCTATGATCTGGCGAAGAGCATCATGATGATCACGAATAATGCAGGGGCTGAGTAAGTTGCCGCGATGCCCATTCCCATGCAGATAATCCTGCTGCCAGGAGCGGATATGCTCAAAGAAAGATTCTTCCCATACATCGGCGAGTGTCTTGCCTTGGACATAGAAATCATTGACGTTGACGGGAGAATAAGGAACGAAAACGCAGGGCATCACTTTCCCATCCCAGTTGATGTACAGGTACCCACCACCACTACTGCGTCCACCCGCAATACATCCATCAACAAGTGTGCCGGAATTCCAAAAATCAACCAGAAATATGTTTTTATTTTCGATCAATTCCCATGAGCGTTTCCACATCCACTGTCGTTGTTGAATTGTAGGCATGAGATCCAGGGTATAAGAACGACCAATGGGCATATAGTGAAAGATCCAACCGTACAAAGCCCCTTGCTTAAAGAAAACATAGTCCATGAATTCATCAGAGAAAAGTTCCTCGCAATTTTTTGTCGTTGCCGTAAGAGAAACGCCAAACGGGACACCATGTTCCCTTAGTCTTTCCATCGAGCGCTGGATACCATCGAAGGTACCTGTACCACGACGATCGTCGGTTTTTTCACGAAAGCCTTCCACTGAAATAGCGGGTGTGAAATTCCCTAACTCGCTCAATCTTGCTGCTGTATCATCGTCGATCAACAGGCTATTGGTATATGCCATAAAGAACATGTCATCATGCTTTGCAACCATATCAAGCAAATTTTTCCCCTGATCTTTATATGCGAAAGGCTCCCCTCCACTGATGACCACAAAACGATTTCCGTAAATATCACGTGCTTCGGTAAGAATGCGATCAAAGACATCCCAACTTAGTTTTTCATGATCTTCTCCAGATGAATTAGCGTAGCATCCTTTGCACTTAAGATTACAGGCTTTTGTTGGGCTGATGACAAGTAAACCGGGGGGACGACGACCATGTGCAGTTTTAAAATTCTGCTGTCGTTGTACATCACCACCATCAATGATGATGCTCTTGACCATGATATCCGCTACCTTTTCCAAATACGATGGCGATATTTGATGATCGCTGGTAAGTAGACGATTGGCACTTTCTATAATGGCTTTGTTGATGATGTAACGATCTTTACACTCGCCGGGTGAAAATCTCCCTTGTTCAAGATTGTTCTGGTAGCCCTGATCTGCAGATTTTAATGCTTTCTTGATCGCGTAATTGCGGATCTTAGGTTTAGAGGCTAATGATAATCCGTGTTTCCCAAGGTAGTTCACACCCATTTTAAGCAGCGTTTTATTCATGTTGTTTTTTCTCCTCTGCATCGTGGAATTCAGTAGGATAGGGAATCGAATAATCCTGTGGGTGAAATCCCTCGCATCGTAACGAAAGGATCAAGATACCCAAATCAAACAAACGATCCAGTAGACCACGCAGGGCAGCCTGATCAACGATGGGACCTCTGAGAATTGTGATGCCGTTATCATTTTGATGGATCTGAAAATTTTGCAGCCAATCTGACCAATTCTCGCCGAGGTGCCCCTGGATATATATGTGATAGTAGATAACATTATTGTCATGCATCGATGAAATCCCCATCTTCAAACTCTCTTAACTATACGTTTTCCAGGGAGGAAGATACAACGAGAAAAGGTATTATTCAGGTATTATGGATATCTATTAGGGGATAATAGATAATGCTTTTGCTCTGGATACTGCCTGAACCCGACTGTGGACATTGAGTTTGCGGTAGATATTATAGGAATGTACCTTAACGGTTGATAACGAGAGATGTAATTTGTATGCTATCTGCTGATTGGATAATCCTTCCGCAATATACTGTAAGATCTCGATTTCCCGATTACTGAGCGGTTCGATCACTTCACCATCGAAAAAAAACTAATTCTTCTTTATCCTTTTCCAAATCGAGTTGAGGGAAAAGCGTTAATAATTTCCCAACATATTCTGGTTGAATATCCTGTTTGGCAGCTTCATATAATAAATTAAGGATATCTGTACCTTGTTCCAGAAATACCTGGATTTGGTTTTCTTGTATGGAAAGATCAAGAGCTTTGTGTAAATAATGCATGGCTTTTTGACGATCCTTATTCTTATCATATGCCACAGACAATAGAACAGCGTATTGAATAGTGAAATCATCCAAATGTTCTTTAGTCGAGTTTTCATACAGATTCTGCAGGATAGTGATCGCTTGCCTCAACTTCTCCCTGATAAAGGAGGAACCATGCATGCGAAAAAGAATACAAATCTGGGACGCTGGAAAAGAAGAATGAAAAAGAAGCGAGATCTTTAGCGGTACTTAATTTCGATAGGTCAATTTGATTTTCCCATTCTTCAATTTCGTCAATGTTCCCCATCAGCAGTTTCAATTGAATGATATGGCAGGCGACCACAAAATCATTACTTCGGTCATGTCAACTGAATTGCCAAATCTTCTGCTCTCTGCATTGCTTCTACTGCTTCTTGGGACTTCACCCATGGCGATATGCACTCTGGCAAGGGTAGTGGAGAGACCAAAGAAATGACTGATCTCCCATCGAAGCTCATATTCAAGCCCTGCAGCAGCAATCGTTTCGCTTCTTCCAGTTGATTGCGTTTGTATGCGATCTCTGCAAGACCGAGGAAATGCAACACTACTGTGCAGATAGAAATTCATTTTTGCCAATCTCAGACATGGCAAGCACTTCATTGTATGTGGTAGATGCCTCATTGAACTTACCCTGATACTTATAAAGATCACCAATATACGAAAGAGATACGATTGCGATGAGCAGGTTTCCATTTACCCGAGATTTCTGATAGGTTTCACGCAATCGTCCCATGGTATCTTGAATAGTTCCATAATTATAGAGTGCCCGCAATAAATCAAATAATCCGGCAAAGAACTCGTCATCAGGCGGGTTTTGATTAATGATTTCCAACTGCATAGCAGCTTCTTGCTGTTTGCCCTGCAGGATACATAAGAGCGCTTTAAGAGCAGCTGGCTGGTAAGACCTATGACCTCTATTTGTCTCAACGATCTCTAACAGAGATAGAATTTCACGATATGAGCTACCTTCAAGGATTAAACAAACCACGTAATATGAACATAGAGATGGATTTTGATACAAAAATTCAGTTGGAATTTTTCTTACCCAGTTCATGAACGTTAAAAATTGACCATGACTGAGAGCATACTCTCCCTGTTTATTCACCAGATCGGCAGCTCTTTGAAAATCTTCTGCACGAAAACTATGTTCAATAGCATCAGAAAGATTTCCATTTTCTTCAAACCATTCACTGGCTCGCATATGCATTTCTATGATCTTCTTGTTATCGGTTTTTTGAATTTGACTCTGTAAAAGTTCGGCGAAAAGATTGTGATAGCGATACCAGGTGCGTTGATTATCCAAAGGGAATGATGAAAAGATTATGACGCTCAAGAAGCTCCAGCATCTCTTGACTGTTATCTTTCCCCAGAATCAGATCACATAATGGGGCACAGAAACGATCAAGAATTGATGGAGTATAAAAGGAACTCACGTACATCAGCGGGTTGCATCTTTAAGGCTTCTTCCACTAAATAATCAAGAATATAACGGTTGGTACCTTTGAATGATTCGATGAATTGATAAATACTAGCGTCGTCATCCAGCGAACGTATTGCTGAAGCTGCCAGCTGCATTCCGGCGATCCAGCCTTCTGTTTTATTAGTAAGAGTGCGTATGTTTCGACGTGAGAAGAAATGACCAATAGAGGCTTAGCAAAAAAATCACTTGATTCTTGTTGTGTGAAGCATAAGTCTCCGCGTCTTATCTCCATAAGACATCGATTGACGCGCCACTTTGGTAAATTGAATGGAGGGTCAGCGCGTGTTACCAGAATGATATGAACATTCTCCGGCAGGTTCTCGATCATAAAATTCATGTTTTCGTGAATTACCGCATTATGGATCAAATGATAATCGTCGAGAGTGAGAATTATATTTTTCGGGCGAGAAGAGCATACAATTTAGCAGGATGTTTACATCCTGGCGCAGGTTGCCTTGAAATAGTTTTTTTTTGTCAGTTAATATTTCCTGTAATTGCGGATAACCACAATCATAGAAAGCATGGAGTAGATATTCGATGAAGCGAGTAGGATCATTATCGTTTTCATCGACAGTTAACCAGGCAACAGGATGCTGGTATTCTTGATTCCAATCTGCCAGCAAGCTTGTTTTTCCATATCCAGCAGGTGCCAGATATCAACACAACGCGTGTTTGAATACTTTCCTCAAGAAGATGTGTCAATCTGGGGCGGTGAATGAGATGTTCCCTGACTTTTGGAAGGAAAAACTTTGTATGAAGAAGGTTGATCTTAATAGCCATATCCCTGTTTATTATCCTACATTCCCTATTAATGAAGTTTAACACAGCAACTATAAATTATTGCCATCTAATTTATAGATAAAAACCATCTAATAAAAAACCTGTGGCAAGGGCGCCACAGGTTTTTTTAAAGAAATGCAGCACGCATTTCGAAGAAATTAACAAGTACTTCACCTATGTGAAGAGGTAATAATTATAACCGTTTTTTTTCTTTCGACTCAAGAAAATTGGGATTTCGAATTTGAAATAGAACCTGAGCATGAAAGAAATCGTCCACGTCTATGAATACAGTCATCTATCACAAAAAAGGAATCTGAATTCGAGGGTAGGATGATTGTCAGGTGTGATCTTTTCTTGACAATTACAAAATTCGTTGGATTCAATACTGGATTAACATGAAGAAAAAACCCCAATCATCCATTTCAGTACGCGCCTGAATTCGTACGGATTTGCTTGAGGGCTAATAACTCTTTGAGAAGATTTCTTACATCTAGTTGTTGAACGACATTTTGTTTCAAGGCAACCTTAGGGAGGATTGCTGGAAATTACTTATTGAGATCTGAAGATATATTCTTTATGGGGGTTCCTTCCACAGGGATTTTCATGATTCCCCCAAGTGCTATCAAAACTGATCCAAAGAATAAAAGATAAAACCAGATGGTCGGAATTGTTTTTACACCAACACTAGATTCTACCGCTTTTGGAAGTAATGCATTTGCCAGGTTCATAAAATAGAAGCTGGATAATAGTCCCAGGATGACAAAAAAGTAAGAATACGGTTTACCCGATGACCGTTTGATGAAAAATGAAAGCACAAGAGAAACGATTCCACCATAGAAAAAAATATTCCCCTCAGAACGACCTATGCCCCTAACAGATCCTTGAAAATCGGAATTCAAATACTGGTTGAACCATATCGAATTGGAACCTATGATAAGAAGGAGTGCTCCAATGATGACCAAGAATGCGGTTGATATTTTTCTTCATTTATTTGTCCCATTATGAGTTTTAATTACGAAGCAGCAGTGAAGGAGTATTATCTATGAAAGATTTTACTATAGGATCAATCGCATGCAGAACTGGAAAAAAAACGGATGACAAAGCAATGAATGGGCGGAACAGGGCTCGAACCTGCGACCTCATCTGTGTAAGAGATGCGCTCTGACCAACTGAGCTATAAACCTCATCTTGACCTGTTTTCCCATAGATAGTTATCTCTGGTTCATCTATATTATAGCCAATAGATGATAACTCTAGCATTCTAATCTATCAAATTTAGAACCAAAATAATTTTTATTAATCAATAACTAGTAAGACAATAAAATTTACAAACATTTATTAAATTCTTTGAGCTTCATAATTCTATTGATAATAGGAATTTGATTATCCTCTAATTAGAAAGAATTGGTGTTCCTATAAAAATATGTATTTAATTTTACTGCTCAGGTTATCAAAAACTTTGAGCTCAATTGTATAATAATATTATTTAACCACAAGACAATAATTCATGAATAAAGAAATAACAATAAAAGCGTTTCCATTTGAAATTGCAGGATTTTTTGCGAAATTTGAATATTCCGAAAGATTTATTTATTCGAAATAAAAATTCGTGATGAATTGACTAAAAGCCCAATAATTAATGACAGCTCGCCATTGGTAATAGCGATTATTGAATGGGAAACACATCCTTATAAAGAACATTGGGGAATAACATACTTTCCCTGAAATTCTAAAAATCAGTATTCAGAAAATACCAAATGGATATTCATTGATTAGGTTTCAACCAATTAATCACTCGATACCAACTCCTTGTAATGAAGTTACAGAATATATCATCCGGGAGATGACTAAGCAAAATTGGATTAACGATGGGAAAAAAGAGCACGATAAAAGTACAGATGGAATTCCTCAAACTCCACAAGAAAAATATAAATGGTGGCCAATAAATGATAAAAAGAAATTGGAGTATCAAAGGCTTTATCCCAGAATCAAGCCTCTCTTTGATAAAGGTAAAAATTATACGCAAATTGCGAAAGAACTTAACATTGATAGACATAAAGTATCTCATGTACTTATTTGGTTTAGCAAATCCCCTGAAGCCTATGGTAAATAAAACCATATAACCAAACCTATCCAAACTTATCCATTTATAACCAAATAAGTCAAATACAGGGCTTACTATTATTGTAAGCTTTTATTATTTTAAAAAGAGGTCTTATGAATCAAATCAAAATTGAATTGAAGATTCCAAAATATCTTTGGCAATGTTTAGTAGTTATGGCAAGTGAAGATTATCGAACTGAAGCGGATTTCTTACTCTGGTTATTGTTGTGCGAAGCGGAAAAACGGGAAATGATTTTTAGGAGGGAATTATGTAAGAAATGAAAAATGATTTAGATACTTTACTGTGAGAGCCTGCTGGTCAGAGCAAGCTCTCAGAAAGATAAACCCATCACGGAAATGAAAGGTATACCTATGTCTAATTATATCGAAAATAAAACGAATGACAATATTTTCTACAATCAAAAGGGAAAAGTTATTGGCCGGTTAGTTGGAAAAACACTTCAGAAAAAAGTAAAAGGGAGCGTTCACCAGCTCCGAAAGCCTCCAGGTTGGGCTTGGGATGAAGCAGTAATAAAAAGAGCTGAAGAATTAGGGGGAACAGAATCTGAAATCACGGATATCGAAACTGGTACTAAATATATAGCAAATTTATCCCTATTTCATGTCTATGGAATTCTAATCAATCGTGGTTATGGAGAGCAAATTGCTTTACCGATTGCCTACTGGACCACGGATGAAGAAGATAATCCTCAGATAAGACTATTCTAAAAATTGCTGGTTTGGGTGTGGTTGATATGAACAATAATCAATGGAAAGAGCAATATTCAGACCTTGAATTTTGCTTCTTTCCTCTCAAACCAAATAGTAAAGAACCGCTAGATGGGATTTCGTGGACGAGAGAGAATCCAGAAAAATTATGGAGAATTGCGCCGGCTGATTCCAATATCGCTATAAAATGTGGGGGAAAAGCTAATCTGTTAGTGATTGATTGTGATAACAAAGACAATCCTCAGACTTTCAAAAACATTTCTTTTTACTTTTCAGGTTTAGGGATTGACGATTATCCATTAATTCAAACCGCATCTCAAATTGGCCGGCATATTTACCTGAAATGCAATAATGCACAATCAGGAAGTTATCGAAAAATCAAATCAGATTTTGGAAGTGGCGAAGTTCGCCATTCTGATAGTTGCTATGTTGTTGCTCCTCCCTCAATAATAGAGAATGCTGGAATTTACCGAATTATTGAGGGGGACTTATCCTGCCGGCCTGAAATAGAATTTCGGGATATTCAGCCATTAATAAATCGTTATCAAAGAAAAGAAAATGATTGTGAAAATCTTCTAGAAAAAATAAGTCCATATGCAATAAGCCTATTATTTGATAAAAATAAAAAAAGATATCCCAGCAGGTCAGAACATGAACAGGCTTTGATTTTATCTTGTATCAATTCTGGATTAGAGTTTGAAGAAATCCAAATGCTATTCATTAGATATCCAGCCGGCGGGAAATTCAAAGAGAAATATTTCAAAAACCCAAAACAGGCATTTAACTATTTACTGAGGTCTTACGAAAACGCAAAGGAATATGCAGAGAATAATATATCAAAAGGGAGAGATAGAGCAATAAAAGCTAAGAGCTGGGCTGAATCTAGAGTATGGAAAGGAAGAACAGGCTCATTCAATAAGACCGTATTTCTAGCTCATACCCAACTGGCTTATCAATCTGGAAAAATTCAATATCGGGCTTCATGCAGGGAGCTAGCGGAAAAGTCAGGCATGAGCATTATGGGTGTTAGTAGCGCAAACAAACGACTGGAAGATTTAGGGTTTATTGAAAAAGTAAAATCCTCAACCTGCAATCTGGCCTCTATCTATTCTCTTGTGCAAAGTTATACATACTCTCACATTATTACTTTGAGGGTATGTAAAGGTTTGCACAACCATGATGTTTTTAGATTTCATGGTTTAGGTAAATCCGGCTGTGAAGTCTGGAAAGCTCTCCAGGATGGTCCAAAGACAATAAAAGAGCTTATTAGTGAAACTGGCCGGCATAGGACAACCATTAAGCGTAAATTAGAGAAAATGAGTAACATAATTGATATAAGAACCGGTGAGATAGTTTCTATGGTTAGTATTTATGGGAAAAATTTTCAAGCGAAAGAGGATGTGGACCTGGATTATATAGCTGAATTGTTAGGTACAAAGGGAATGGGAGAAAGGCAAAAAGAGCGCCATATCAGAGAGAGGGAAGAACATAACAGAATAATAACTAGAAAAAACCAAGAAGTTGTCTAAAAAACCTGAAAAAAAACTAACAAAACTCAACAATACTCAACAACTTGACATTTTTGACGATAACAGGTTTTCTCTTGGGAAAATGCATAAAAGTCCATTGATTTAGTAAAAAGAGGTTAATATGGGCGGTTATAATAGTACACGCTGGAATACGTATTATAAAAAGACAACGGTTGAGGAATGTAAGACACTTCCAATATCTTTATTGAAAAAAGCTATTAAACATGTAGTTGAAAATCCAGGTGAGAAATATAGGGGAAGCGTTAGCTGGTCTTGTAGAGGTGAATCAACCGGCAATATTGGTTATCTGATTTATTCTGAAAAAGATTATCTCAAAGCAAGACTTCAATACAAATTTACTGAATCCGGCTTAGAGATGGATTATCCGATTTCTTTAACCTTTACCGTTCTTTCATGGGGAGCTAAACGCTGGTGGTTTATCTGCCCATTGGTAAAGAATGGAATTCCATGCAATCACAGAGTAGGAAAATTATATCTCCCTCCAGGTTATATGTATTTTGGCTGCCGGCATTGTTATGAATTGACATATACAAGTTGTCAGGAATCACATAAATATGACTCTTTCTATAAACAATTTGCTTTGGGTATGAATGAAACCATTCCAGGCCTGACTTATGGGAATGTAAAACGAATACTGGAAGAACCAAGAGAAAGATTGAGTAATAAAAGCGCTCTTGGAGCAATCCATCAAAGAATTGTGGAATTGGAAGAAAAAGAGCGGAAGAAAAAAGAGCGATTAGCAAGATATCTGACTGCTGAGGAATTGTGCCGGCAGAGCGGGTTAACAAAGGATGAATTAGAAAAACTTGGAGAATACAGGTTACTTGTCCCTGATACGAAGGATGGAAGATACCGGTCTAAATTGGTTGGATGGGGTAAGAAATTGAAAGAAAAATTATATTCTGGCTGGGATTATGAGAGCATTAAGTCATGGAGCAGGAAAAAGATGGAATGTATAAAATGAAAAATATGTGCATAAATAAAACGTAGCCTGGTTAAAAAAATGAAACTGTATAATTACATCAATATTCTTTAGGGAGTTACTATGTCATTCAATTCAAAGCTCATCGACCTTCTGAAAACAAATCCGAATTTTGTTGATGAAGAGGGCGAATTATTACTTACTGCAATCCAAGACCATGCATGGAAACTAGACCATGACCTAATAAAGTTGTTATTAGATGATGGAGAAATCAAGGCCAAGTTTTTTGATGAAATTGATGGTTATTGGCTTTTCAATCTAAATACCTTTATCGAATATATCTCACAGAAGAATTTTCTGGATAATTCCTATACTCGTTTTCGAAACCGAATTGGATTAACAATTAATGGAAAATATCTCGGCGAGCGAGGAGAGGTTGCGCTTGCATGGCCATATAAAGATTGTGTTCTTGAAGGTGGGCAGACAAAAGAAGAAGAAAAACGGAAAGAGATTTTCTTCAACGAGATTTTAGCTCAAGATGAAATTAATCGTTTACTTGACCCTAAGGTATTAACTAACTTTCTTCGATATACATCGAATGGTAAAGAACAAGCAAAAGAAATAAAACGAAAAGAAGATGGGATTATTAGTGAGAACCTAATATTAAAAGGTAATAACCTGTTAGCCTTACATATTCTAAAGACCCAATTTCCCGGAAAGGTGAAGTTAATTTACATAGACCCACCTTATAACACTGGAAGTGATTCTTTTCAATATAATGATAACTTCAACCAGTCAACGTGGTTGACGTTCATGAAGAATCGGCTCAATTGTGCAAAAGAATTGCTAACGGAAGATGGTGTGATTTTTGTTCAATGTGATGATAATGAACAAGCATATCTTAGAATATTAATGGATGAAGTATTTGGTTCTAATAATTATCGAGCAATTCTCTATATTGAGACTGTTTATCCAGAAAAAACATTGAAGCAAGATAGGGTATTCCATGACCAAGTTGAACAAATTTTGATTTATTCAAAAACAGATAAAGTGAAGATAATTCAAGAATTCGAAGAATATAGTTTTGAGAAATTTTGTTGGTATATCCAAGAAATAAAACCACCAATAAAAAGCATTGAACTAGGTGGTAAAAAAGTTGATATTTTTAAGGAGGGAGATTTTAAAATATCTAAAGGAGAGTCATCTGCTGATGGTCTAAAAGAAATTTGGGCTTCAGGCACAATTTTGGATATTAATTCATCTGGCAGATTTTTTAGAGATTATCTAATGGGAAGAAAAATATTGGATGGAGTGGGAACTTTGTATAAAGTTTATGGAATTGGAAACGATAATAACGAATTTCGATATTTTATTGGACCAAAGAAAAAAAGCGCAACCAAAGGAAAATACTATCAAGGAATCCCATTGGATAGAATTAATTTAGATACAAAGAACTTGAAGAAAAAAAATCGATTGAAAATCTATGGTTGATGGCAGCAGATTTTGGTAATTGCAGGAATGAGGGTGGAGTTGAATTGAAATCCGGTAAAAAACCTGAAAAATTAATAAAAAGAATTTTTGAAATGGTTGTAAAAAAAGGCGATATTGTTCTAGATTTTTTCATGGGATGTGGAACAACTGTTGCAGTCGCACATAAAATAGGCCTTCAATATATTGGTATCGAACAACTAGGTTATGGAAAAAATGATAGTCTTATAAGGTTGCAAAATGTGATAAATGGCGACCCAACTGGTATCTCAGAATCAGAAAACTGGAAAGGGGGTGGGGATTTTATCTCTTGCGAACTAATGAAATCCAATCAAGCTTTTATCGAAAAAATTATGAAAGCAAGAGATAGTGATGGATTGGTTCAAATATGGAAGCAATTATCAGAATTCTCATACTTGAAATGGTATGTCAATCCTACAATGCCTCAAGAAGCAATTAATAACTTTATGGAAATTGGAAAAGAAGAGCATGGGCTAGAGAACCAAAAGAAATTGCTCATGGAGTTGCTAGATAAGAATCAATTGTATGTCAATCTATCAGAAATTGATGATAGGCGTTTTGCGGTTAGTGAAGAGGATAAGCAATTGAACAAGGCATTTTATCAAGAATTATGAAAACTGATAATTTCCTTTATGAAACTTTGGATTCTGTTTCCAGTATGGGATTTCTCAAGAAAGAAATCCCTGATTCCGTTAAATTGAATCTCAATCCGAAATTTGAATTACGCGAATATCAGATAGAAGCGTTTGCCCGTTTCTTTCATTGTTATAAGAATGAATTTCCCAATAAAACATTTCCGCTACATTTCTTATTTAATATGGCAACTGGAAGTGGCAAAACACTTATCATGGCAGGGCTGATTTTATATCTTTTTAAGCAAGGGTTTCGAAATTTTCTATTTTTCGTCAATTCAACAAATATTATTGAAAAAACAAAAGATAATTTTTTCAACCAAAGTTCAATTAAGTATCTTTTTAATCAGGACATTACTATTGGGAATAAACGAGTTCATATACAACCAGTAATAAATTTTGAAGGGGTAAATCACGATGCAATTAATCTCTGTTTTACTACTATTCAAAAATTACATTCCGACCTTTCTATAGAGAAAGAAAATTCAATCACCTATGAAGATTTTCGTAAACATAAAATAATCCTCATCGCTGATGAATCTCATCACATGAATGTAAATACCAAGTCTCAAATGGAGCTTTTTCAAAGTTGGGAAAATACTGTCCAGAAAATTTTCGAACAAAATAGAGAGAATATACTGCTTGAATTTACCGCCACCCATGATTTTGCTACTCCAGAAATGATTAACAAATATCACAATAAAGTTATCTTTCGCTATGATTTACCAGAGTTCCGAAATGACCGTTTTTCGAAAGATATTACGCTTGTTTATTCCGATTTTGATTTGAAGGACCGGATACTTCAGGCAATCATCCTCAATCAATATAAAAAAGAAATCGCTGCAAAATACCGTATTAACCTAAAACCTGTTATTTTGTTCAAGGCACAAAGAACAATTGCGCAATCAAAGGAAAATAAAGAAAACTTTCACAAAATTATTGACGGACTGAATAGCAGGCAAATTAATAATATTCGAAAATCAAACATTCCGATTGTCAAGCAAGCTTTTCAATTTTTCTCAGAAAGTAATATTTCGGATGAACAATTAGTTGAAAGGTTGAAAAGAGAATTCCGACCAGAATTCTGCCTTTCTGTAAATGACGAGAAAGAAAAAGAAAATTATCAAATATTAGTCAATACGCTAGAGGACAAAAACAATCGTATTCGAGCGATATTTGCGGTCCAAAAATTGAATGAGGGTTGGGATGTTCTAAATTTGTTTGATATTGTCCGTTGCTATGAAACACGGGATTCAGGAAAAGGCAAGATTGGCAAAACTACAGTTTCGGAAGCTCAACTGATTGGTAGGGGAGCTAGATATTTTCCTTTTACTATCACGGAAAACCAGGACAGATATAGAAGAAAATTCGATAGAGAACTCAATAATGAACTTAGGGTAATAGAAGAGTTGCACTATCATAGTATCAATGACTCCCGTTATATATCCGAAATTCGAACCGCCTTAATTGAACAGGGTATGCTGGATGAAAACGAAGTTACAAGAGAAATAAAAATAAAGGAAACTTTCAAAAGAACACAATTTTACAAGTATGGTCTTATATTCACTAATAAAAAGATAAAAAAAGATTTTCTAGATATTTACTCGTTCACAGATTTGGGTATAAAAAAGAAGAATATTGTTCATATTATTGCTTCAGGAAGGGGAGGCTCAAGTATAGCGTTGGATGATGAGCAAAAGACTTTAGTCATCACAGAAGGGGATAGAAGAGATTTATCTGTTAAGGAGATTGAAAAAAATATTATCCAATCTGCAATCGCAAGAAATCCATTTTATACTTTTGAATCAATCAGACGATATTTCCCTAACTTACAATCGATGAATGAATTCATTGGTTCAGATAATTATCTTGGCGGTTTAGAAATTACTTTTCAGGGTAATCTTTATAATCTAAATGAAAATAAAATCGAAAAGTTGAATGCTGTATTAGGGTTATTACAGACTATTGAGAGAGAAATCAAACTCCTTAATACCGGCGAATATGAAGGCTCAAGAGAATTTTCACCTTCTCGAGTACATGAAATCTTCAAAAACAAAACACTAAAATTTTCAAATGATAATGAACGTGGGAAAGATGATAATCAGTTCGAGAAGTTCGTTTCAATAAAAGATTGGTTTGTTTTTAATACACTCTATGGGACAAGTGAAGAGAAGGCTTTTGTCCGAATGCTTGATAGGCAAATGGAGAAATTGGGCGAACAATACGATGATATTTATCTGATTCGTAATGAAGGACACTTTTCTATCTATAAATTTTCTGATGGGCAGACCTTCCAGCCTGATTTTGTTTTATTTCTAAGAGAGAAAAATGGTCAGTCTATTACATACCAACTATTCATCGAACCTAAAGGAGCTTTCCTCACAGAACATGACAAATGGAAAGAAGAATTCTTGAGAGAAATCAAGGAAGAGTATGGAGATAAGTTATTAAGGTTTGGTAATAAATCAACCTATCGGTTAATTGGTGTTCCTTTTTATAACAATGAAGATGAAAATGCTTTTAGAGAAACTTTAAACTCAACATTGTTGACCTAAAAATTTTTTTATAATCTCCAATTATCTACTGGACTCGCCTTCCTATGGGCAACTTCACAATCCGATTTTGCTATAGCTAAGTATCTTCTTACCATTTCCAATGATGAATGACCTAATAATCTTTGTAGGGTAAAGATATCTCCACCGTTTTCGTAAATACTGAATTGCGAATGTGTGCCGGAAGCGATGTGGATATACGTCCAGAACTTCTGCTCTCTTCCCAATTCTCTTCAACAATTGGCGGATAGAGGTTCGATTCATGGGAAAGCCCTGCATGGTGGTGAAGATATAATCTTCTGGTTGAAGATATTTCCCAGAAAGAAATTTCCAAAGAGTGCTCTTTGATAGCTTTCCAATAAAAACTGAGCGGGATTTACTCTTTAAGCCTGACCCATATGGATGAACATGAATTTCACCAGTCTCAATATCTATATTTTTTAATTGCAATCTTGCCAATTCACTTACCCGCAAGCCAGTATCCAGTAAAACAAGTATGATGGTTTTATCACGGTTGGCGGTGGGCCTTTTCATCCTAAAGGAATTTCTTGTATTTGTTTTCGAAGTTTTCGAGTAATTACAGGCGGATATCAGCCGGCGGATTTCATCACTGCTGAAAGGCTCTACCTCTTTTATTGGGGCTTTGGGATAAGCAATTCCATCATCCGGTTTTTTGAGATTTAATTCCTTCTCAGCCCAGTTAAAAAGTACACTAATTGCTCTACGGATATTTACAAGAGATGATTCAGCTAGTGAGGTATGCTCCCGTAAATGTACAAAGAAATTTTGTATATCTTCTTTTTTAATGGATTCAATTTCAGGATTGTTGAGGTAATCGCTCAATTTATTAATTCCATAGCAATAAACCTGGATAGTGTAGGGGCTTACACCATCAGCACTTCGGGAAATAATTAGACCTTCTAAAGCTTTTTTGAGTTCCATAGATGTTACCTCCGGTATTCTGATTTTTGAACCGGAGTTCACTATCTATGAGATTAAGTGTACAGATGATATGTCTAGTGGGCGGAACAGGGCTCGAACCTGCGACCTCATCTGTGTAAGAGATGCGCTCTGACCAACTGAGCTATCCGCCCGGGTTTTTGGATTTTACCATGAGTTATCTCATTATGCGAAGGGGATTGACGAAAGTCGCGAAACAAACAAAACCCAGATATAATTAGGCGAAGTCTTATGCGCATCGTACGCTACCAAATCGCAAATAAAGAGCCGATCTACGGCTGGGAATCAGAGGGCAGGGTAGGTCCTTTGAGTGATTCCCCTTTAGGTGTGTACCGGCGTCTTGAACTGGAGCAGGAGGTAGATCAGGTGCATTTAGTTGCTCCGATCCTGCCGGGCAAGATCATAGCAATTGGACGGAATTATCCCCTGCATGCCAAAGAACAATCCGCTGAAATTCCTGAAATACCCATTATTTTCCTAAAACCACTTTCAACGGTGATCGGACCAGGCGAAGCTATCCAGCTGCCACCCCAATCACAACAGATTGAACATGAAGTGGAACTGGCAGTTGTGATAGGGAAAAGCGGTCGCTGGATCCGTGCCCAACAGGCACTGCAGCATGTGCTCGGTTACACCATTGCCAATGATGTTACCGCGCGCGATCTGCAGCAGCGCGATCACCAGTGGACACGATCGAAAGGATTTGATACTTTTTGTCCGCTGGGACCGGTAATAGAAACGGAATTGGATATTTCCGATGTGTTGATCACCTGCCGCGTGAATGGGGAAATGCGCCAGATGTCTTCTACCAAGGAAATGGTCTTCAGCGTATCGCAATTAATTGCATTTATATCCTCGATTATGACGCTTGATGCGGGGGACATCATTCTAACCGGAACGCCTTCTGGAGTTAGTGAGATCCATGATGGGGATCTGCTTGAATCTGAAATTGAAGGAATTGGGATTCTGCGCAATGCGGTAACCTCTCAATCAAGCATCCCTCCACCGTAAGCAGAAGGAGATCTCAGCTGGATTTTTTCGGAAATCCAAATGCTATAATTAATATTTCCACAGGAATAATTTGCAATTTTTTATATACTAAAAGGAGAAAAGAAAATGTCAGGTCACTCAAAGTGGTCTACTATCAAACGAAAGAAAGGTGCTGCGGACGCAAAACGTGGTCAGCTTTTCACACGTTTGGCTCGTGAGATCTCAATTGCTGCTCGCGAGGGCGGGGGGGATCAGGATGCAAATTTTCGATTACGCCTTACGATTGAGCGTGCTCGCGGATTGAATATGCCCAAAGAGAACATAGATCGAGCCATCAAGCGAGGAACGGGGGAAGACAAAGATGGAGTAGA
Organism: Anaerolineaceae bacterium; assembly: GCA_963556045.3. Lineage (GTDB taxonomy): Bacteria > Chloroflexota > Anaerolineae > Anaerolineales > Anaerolineaceae > UBA4781. The sequence continues at coordinate 307,286 of CAUVYA020000002.1, forward strand.
AATCGAACAGATCACCTATGAAGGGTATGGTCCTCATGGTATTGCATTAATGATCGATTGTCTGACGGAGAATCGCAACCGCACTGTCTCAGAACTGCGTCATTCGCTTACACATGCGGGTGGCAGCATGGGTGAAGTAGGATCGGTCTCCTGGCAATTCGATCGCATTGCTTATTTTGGGATTGAAGGGGATGGTGTTGATTTCGACACAGTATTTGAGCTGGCGCTGGAAGGCGGCGCAAATGATATTACACAGGATGAAGAAGGTTATATTGAAATATTTGCTCCTGTAGACACCTTTAAAACTATCAGTGATCTTCTCAAAGATAAAAAGATCAGCATTGATGAAGCAGAATTACGCATGATACCTAAGCAGGAAATCGGTCTTGATAAGGAAAAAACGATAAAAGTCATGCGGTTGATCGAGAATATTGAAGATCTGGACGATGTCCAGAATGTGTACTCGAACCTGGAGGTTAGCGAAGAGGCTCTTGCTGCTATGGAAGAAGAATGATCCATGCTGGTAATCGGGATTGATCCTGGAACAGCGATTACCGGTTACGGTTTCATCGTTGAACAGGTTGATAAAACATTGCTAATGGTGGAGTGCGGTGCCATCCGCACTCCTGCGAAAATCTCCGCACAAGATCGCTTAAATATCCTGCACGAAAAATTAACAGAGCTGTTGAAAACTTACCATCCAGATTGTGCTGCAGTAGAAAAATTATACTTTTCACGTAATGTGCGCACTGCACTGCATGTAGGTCAGGCACGAGGTGTGATCATGCTGGCGTTAGCACAATGTAACATTCCTGTTTATGAATATAATCCTATGGATGTCAAGCTGGCAGTGACCGGCTACGGGCTGGCGGAGAAAATGCAAGTCCAGATGATGGTAAAGGCACTACTTCATTTAGAGGACGTCCCCAAACCTGATGATGTGGCTGACGCATTGGCTGTCGCAATTTGCCATGCACATAGTGCGAAACTGAACTCACTGGGAAATTAACATGATTACAAGTACCGCAAATCAATATATCAAAGCTATCAGGAAACTCTCACATAAAAAATATCGACGCGAAAGCGGTTTGTTTTATGTAGAAGGATTGCGCCCCATCATCAGTGCCATGAATCATAATGCTGATATCGAGCAGGTAGTATTTTGCGAAGAGTTATTGGAGAGTGAGTATGGTCAACATTTACTGCACCAGGCAGATAAAAAAGGGATCACAATTTTAGAAGTGAGTAGAAATGTCTTTGAGAGTATCAGTTATAAAGAAGGACCTCAAGGATTGTGTGCAGTTGTTCGACAGAATAGTATTAAATTATCACTAGAAAATACCCTGGAGGGATTATGGGTGGCATTAGAAGGAGTGCAGGATCCGGGTAATCTGGGATCCATTTTGCGCACTCTGGACGCAGTTGGCGGAAGGGGAATGCTTCTGGTTGGTGAAGGGACAGATGCTTATCATCCCACCAGCGTTCGCGCCAGCATGGGTGCCATATTCACGTTAACATTAATACAAACCGACCTGAAGGATCTGGATAGATGGCATCAGACACACATGAAAACAATCGCTGGATCAGTTTGTGCAAACGTGGCTGACTATCGCGACTATAATTATCCTGAAGATATGGTTTTATTTTTGGGTAGCGAACAAAAAGGTTTATCCACTCAAGCGCTGGAAATATGTACAGACCTGATCACTATTTCGATGGTAGGCAGTGTGGATTCGCTCAACCTGGCAAATGCTGCCTCGATTTTGCTCTATGAAATATTTAATCAGCACCATCCGGTGAAGAAATGATCGCATCAATAAAAGGAACTATCACATATCAAAATGATAACTACCTGATCATTGAAACAGGTGGTATCGGATTTAAAGTGTTTTGTACGCTGGAAACGTGTGCATCGGCTGTAGAAGGAAATTCATTATTTCTTCATACTCATCACATTGTTCGCGAAGATGGTATGTTCCTTTACGGATTTGAAAAAATCGAAGAACGCGATCTGTTCATCCAGATCATCAGTGTGAGCGGCATTGGTCCAAAATTGGGTTTGAGTATGCTTTCTACACTATCTGCAGAGGCTATTCAACGAGCAGTTATGAACGATCAAGATCAAGTATTCAGCCGCGTGCCAGGTATCGGTGAAAAAACAGCCAAGAAGATTGTGCTGTTGTTGAAAGATAAAATCAAACCGCTGCTGAAAGAATATGGATTGGAAGCTATTCCAGATTCCGACACAGATGTAATGCAGGCTCTAGTAGGATTGGGTTACTCTTTGATGGAAGCTCAAAAAGCAGTATCTTCAATTCCACGAGATTCAGATGATGATCTCGAAGAACGCTTGCGTATTGCATTGCAATATTTCACCGCCTAAGAGCAGCGATATGTTAGAATTCAGGGTTTGAAAATGCATTGAGGTATTTTGAATGGCGAATTTTAGTAGAGGATTAGGAATTGATCTGGGAACCACCAATACAGCTTTTGTTGAAGGTGGTCAGATAATATTAAACGAACCGACTGCTGTTGCAGTTTTAGTAGACGAATGGAAAATGATCGAAGTAGGTAAAGCTGCCAAAGAAATGACCGGTAGAGTACCCGAATCTATTGAAGTGTATTTTCCTATCCAAAATGGTGTGATCGCAGAATATGAGATCACAGAAAATTTTCTGAAATACCAGATTCGAAAAATCGTAGGATCTATGTTGCTTTTTAGACCCAATTTGATGATTACTGTTCCTTATGGCATTACCAGCGTGGAACGCCGTGCTGTTCATGAAGCGGGTCTTGGCGCTGGGGGACGTGAAGTATCGCTCATTGAAGCACCACTTGCGGCGGCTCTTGGAATTGATCTGCCTATCGCACCACCTTCAGGAAATATGGTCATATGTCTTGGAGGAGGAACTAATCAGGTGGGCGTGCTGGCGATGAACAGCATCATTTCCGCCGAGATCGAGCGGGGTGGCGGCAATAAAATGGATACGGAAATCATAGACCACATACGTCGCACGTATGGCATAATACTCTCGCGATTTAGTGCAGAGGTCGTAAAGATTAAAATCGGAGCTGCTATCGAAGGATTTGAAGAAGGGGAGATGGAAGTGCAGGGACAGGATCAGGTGACCGGTTTACCAAGAGCAACCACACTTCGTACAGGCGATATCGTGGATGCTGTTCAGGAATCACTGCAATCCATAGTGAAACTGGTTCGGCGCACTCTGGAAAAGACTCCTCCTGAATTGATCGCAGATATTATGGATCGGGGAGTAGCTCTTTGCGGAGGAGGTACCCAGTTACGTGGAATTGATCGTTATCTAACGAAAGAGCTGGGTGTCCCGGTGTATCTGGTGGACAATCCTACCACCTGTACAGCGGAAGGCGCTTCAAGGGCAATCGGTATGCTGGATGAATTAAAGCGTTCTTTACCGAAAACATAAAAAACCGGCGTTAGCCGGTTTTTTATGTTTGTTAATCAAGAAGAAATTATCTTATTTTCGACGACTGCTTCGTCCACTCAACAAAAGAACATAATACAACACATTGGAAATAGCCTGTGTGGCAGCCGCAACATAGGTCCATGCTGCAGCATCCAGTACTTGATTGACTCCAGTCAGTTCACCGCTGTATAAAATACCTTCGTTGACTAAAATTGCTTTGGCACGTTTCGAAGCATCAATCTCGACAGGAATGGTAACGATCGAAAAGACAGCCACACCCGCAAATAAGATAACCCCTATCCAGGACAGGTTGTCATTCGCGAAAAAATATCCCAGAAAGAAGAGGATCGGTCCTAACCAGCTGCCCAGTTGAACTGTTGGGATCATGATGGATCGCAGTTTAAGGGGACCATATTTCTCTTTGTGCTGAATGGCATGTCCGGCTTCATGTGCTGCCACTCCGGCTGAAGCGATACTATTTCCCTGAAATACGTTAGAACTCAAACTGAGAGTTTTACTGCGGGGATCGTAATGGTCGCTAAGTGATCCACGCGTCTGGTCGATCTTTATATCCGAAAGACCATTGGCATCCAGAATATGACGAGCGATGTCTGCCCCACTCATGCCATTGCTGGTGCGTACTTTTGAGAATTTATTGTAGGATGATCGGATCTTTGACTGCGCCCAGAAACCAAGAATAAGGGCGGGCAGTGAGATCAAAAGATATAATCCATAACCACCTAAATACATAACCTTTTCCTCCAACTTTTTATTCTTTGTTCCTATTATAAAAGTCTTTTACAAAATGAATGTAAAACCTGTATTAACTATTTTTATGATAGATCTCCTGTTGACTTATAGTGAAATTAATTCTATAGTAAAGATGGCTGGTGGTATTACCAGTTTAGGAGTCATGATGTGGGCTTAGAACAATTAGATATTCCCAGTTTAAAAAAAGCCTGTATCCAGAAACTGCAGCAGGCGATCTTATCAGGCACGTTTTCTATTGGAGAACGCCTGCCATCTGAGAGAGACCTGGCAAGTCAACTGGGAGTGAGCAGACCGGTATTACATGAAGCCATTGTTACTCTCAATGCCCAGGGACTGGTAAAAATTGAAGCACGTCGTGGTGTATTCGTACGCGATTATCGTAAAGAATCCTCCATTGCTTTGATAAATACCCTGCTGGAGTATGAACAGGGTGATTTTGCCCCTGAACTTTTTACCAGCCTGATGGATGGACGAGTGTTGATTGAACGGGAAACGGCAAGCCTTGCTGCGCAACGGTGCGAAAGCGATGCGGTGGATGCTTTACGATCTATGCTTGAGAGAGGGAGAGCTGCTGCAGGGCAATCGGCACAGGCAATAACTGATTATGACTTTGATTTCCACCTGGAGATTGCACTCGCTTCGGACAATCAGATGTATCCCATGATCCTTAATTCTTTGCGGGGAGTTCACAGCAACCTGGCTGGGAGATTTTATCATGATATATATGGTACATCTGCCATTGCACAGGTGCTGAATTATCACCAGCAATTAGTACATCGCATAGCAATAGAGGACGCACTTGGAGCAGGTGAAACAATGGTGCAATTGCTAAGACATGGTGAAGAAAATATAAATCGAATTCTTTTCGGAAAATAAGATGATTGTCGGAGGAATAATGACAAACCTAACAACAGAAAAGAGGGCTTCATCAATAAAACAACCCCGCAACCTTTCTTCACGTATTCAATGGCTGCGGGATTTTTATTTTCAGGGTGTAGATCGTGCCTGGAACAACGAATATACCTCCTGGACGACTGGTACAACCTGGGATTTCCAATATGAGGAGATCAGCTTCCATATCGTGCCTGAAACGTTTGGTTTCCTACAGACTTTTCGCTCCTCGTTCAAGCAAAGTGCCCGTCCGGTAGAGTTACATCACGATTTTTGGTCATGGAGTATCGCTGAACGAAAAGCATGGTTTCTCAGAGAAGTCATGGTGAAGTATCTTCCAAAGGAAATCATGCCGGGAGATCTCATTGCAGGTGCACGGTTCAACGTGATGACCTCAACCTGTTTGAACGAAAAAGAAGCTAGAGAATACGCAAAGAACATTTTCGGGAAGAATGGGGCGCGACAGACACTGCTCTGGTTCCATAATCATGGTTATGGCAACAGCGGCGCGACCAGCGGTCACATCATTCCCGATTATGCTCGTGTGTTGAAAGAAGGTTGGAAAGGTATTCACGCTGAAATCGAATCGTATTACCTGGCACTTGATGACCAGGAAAAACACTCTGCCAAAGGACAGCAGTATCGAGCAATGCTAACGGCGGCAAGTATGGCACGTGACCTGGCAAACGAATATGCTGATGTCTGCCAGAAGATGGCAGATGCAGAACAGGATAAGATCCGTAAGGCTGAATTGGAACAGATGGCTGCTAATTTGATACGAGTCCCATGGGAACCAGCTCATACATTCTGGGAAGCCATCCAATCTTTATGGCTAACCCATATGCTGGTTATGAGTGATGAAAATTACCCCGGACCAGGGGTTTCATTTGGACGTCTTGATCAGTATCTTTATCCGTATTATCAGCATTCTCTCGATGCCGGAATGGAAAGGGAATTTTGTAAAGAGATCATGAAATGTTTCTGGATACACGCCAATACTGCGTACGATGGCATGATCCGCACCGGCGGTAACCAGGGAATCACTGCTGGATATGGTCAACTCTTCACCATTTCTGGGATGGGAGCAGACGGGAAAGATTGTTCCAATGACCTGACGTATGCTATTTTAGAAGTGATAGATGAAATGTCACCTATCCTGGAGCCAAAACCGAATGTTCGACTGCATCGCGGTTCTCCAGATAAACTGCTGGATAAAGTTGTGGATATGGTCGCCGGCAGTCAGGGAGCGCCATTCTTGTTGAATTTCGATGAACGCTCAATGGCAGGCATGATGCTGGAAGCAAGACGTGCAGGGGTGGAAGAGCTGATCAATGCGACGAACGTTCATGATTATGCACCGGTGGGTTGCCTGGAAAATACCATGGTTGGGAACGATCGTTCAGGGACGGTTGATGCCAATCTCAATTTGTTGAAAGCGGTCGAACTTGCACTTAGCGGAGGGTATGACCTGAACCCTTATGTGGATGCCATGACCGGGAAAATAGAAAAACAAAAGTGCTGGGGAGTAGATACAGGCGATGCATCCGGATTTGATTCGTGGGAGCAATTTTGGGAAGCGTATATACAACAAACCAGGGGGATCATCCAAAGGATCGTAGATCAATATGAGATGAGTGATGCAAATCGTGCCAAATATTCACCAACTCCTTATCTTTCCTGCCTGGTGCGTGGATGTGCAGCCAAAGGAATGGATGTAACACAGGGTGGTGCAGAATTGAATTTTGTTACGATCGAAGCAGTTACGTATGCCACAACGGTTGATTCACTGCTGGCAGTGAAATATCTGGTTTTCGATGAAAAAATCTGCTCGATGACGGAATTGATCCAGGCACTGCGTGATAACTGGGTAGGGCATGAGGTACTGCAGGCGCGCGCCCTCAACAAGGCACCTAAGTATGGAAGAGATGACGATGAAGCGGATGAGATCGCAAAAGCGGTAATGGATATTTGGACAGAGGAAACCTGGAAACATAAGACCAAATTCACCTGCCGTCAGTTCCGCCCCGGTATGTTAAGCTGGAATTACTGGGTGGCTGACAGCGATCTGCTGGCAGCCAGTCCCAATGGTCGTGCAAAAGGGAAATTTCTTTCGAACGCGCTGTGCCCTTCCAATGGAGCCGATATTAAGGGACCTACTGCCAATGTCAATTCAGTGGGGAAAGTATTGGGTGGCAAGGCACGGAATGGAAAAGGTGACTGGCAGGAGTTCTACAATTCACTTCCGAACGGAGGCAGCCATACCATGACGTTCAGCCCCTCCCTGGTGCGTGATCCCGAACATAGATCGAAGTTTAAGGGATTTCTAAAGGGATATATAGAAAACGGCGGAACAGCCTTACAGATCAATATGATCGATGCGGAAACATTACGAGATGCACAGAAAAATCCTGCCAATTATAAGCATCTATTGGTCAGGGTGACAGGATATAATGCCTATTTCACCAGTATTGGAAAAGAACTGCAAGATGAGATCATTGCACGGGAAACACATCATATTTAAAAAAGGTGCTGCCTATGGCTGAAATAATCATGGATACCATCACAGCGAATTATTTGCATGTACAGCGTCTATCAACAGAAGATGGACCGGGAATACGCACTACGGTTTTCTTAAAAGGATGTTCTCTGCATTGCGCATGGTGTCATAATCCGGAAAGCATATCCATCAAGCCCCACCTGCAATGGCTGGAACGGTTATGCATCGGCTGTCAGACATGTGTTCTTTCCTGCCCGAATGAAAGCCTGCGCATGGAAAATGGTAAATTGCGTATAGATAGAATACGCTGCCGCACATGTGGTGTATGTGTCAATGCCTGCCCGGCAAACGCTCTAGAATTGCTTGGAAGAAAGATTACAGTAGAAGAAATGATGCAGGAATTAATGAAAGATATCTCTTTCTTCACGCAATCCGATGGGGGAGTAACCCTTTCAGGTGGAGAACCTGCACTACAGCCTGAATTCAGTGCTGCATTATTCAAAGAATTAAAAGAAAAGAATATCCATACAGCTCTCGATACCTGCGGAAATGTGAAAAAAGAAAACCTTGCTATGATCGTACCCTTTACCGATCTGGTTTTATACGATTTGAAGATCATGGATTCGCAGGAACATGCACGATTCACCGGTGTTGGAAACGAAAGAATCCTGGAAAACCTTATCTGGTTGAGTGAATTCTTGAACCAGAAATACCCTGAAGTAAAACTATGGATCCGTACCCCTCTCATCCCGGGAGCAAGTGCTACCATGCAGAATATTCAGGCAATTGCGGACTTTCTTAATGAAAGAATTGAGCACAAAATTGAACGCTGGGAACTGTGCGCATTTAATAATCTATGCCGCGATAAATACAATCGCTTAAATTTACACTGGGATTATGATGAACAGCCCCTGATGAGATCCGAAGAACTATTGGAATGTGAACAATGGGCAAAAGCAGTATATGCTCAACCGAATACGGTTTTTATCAGCGGCGCTGCCCGCTCAGAAAAATAAAGGATGGAAATTATGAACCGTGAAATACAACCATCAGAGAAATTCACCAGGCAGGATATTCAAGACTTGAATGTTGAGCTGAAGGTAGGGATACTGGGTACAGTTACGCCGGAAGGGCTGCCGCACCTCACACTCCTATCAACATTGCAGCCTTGCAGTGCTGATACGGTGGTCTGGGGTCAATTCACAGAAGGGAACAGTAAAAAATATATCCTCGAAAATCCTAAAACAGGATTCCTGATAATGAACCTCAGAAAAGAGCTATGGCACGGAAAAGCTATTTACCGGGAAAAACGGAAAGATGGGGCGGAATTTGATAATTATAACAACATGAAAATGTTTCGCTATAACGCTTACTTTGGCATTCATACTGTATATTACATGGATGTGGTGGAGCTGTATGGGAGACAAGCGCTGCCGATGAGCAGTGTAGTTATCTCTGCAGTAAAGACCATGATCGCACATACCATAGGGAAGAAAGACAAAGAAGCACAAGCTTTAAATGTATGGGGGCAATCTCTTCTCAACAAAGTAGATAACCTCAAATTCCTGGGATATATTGATAAAGATGGCTTTCCACAGATACTTCCTGTTGTGCAGTTGCAGGCTCTGGATGCAGGGCATCTGATTTTTGCATTAGGAGCGTACGGCAAAGAGATCAAGACAATCCCACAGGGTGTTAAGGTTGCCATGCTGGGGATGAGTTTCGATATGGAAGATGTGCTAACGCGCGGAACGTATGTGGGAATTCAACGAGTGGGCGGAGTGAACTGCGGAGTACTGGAAGTGGACTGGGTGTACAACCCTATGCCTCCTATAGCGGGACAAATATTTCCGGCTTTAAATTTATCAAATGCACAATTAACAATGGAATAAAAATATTGTGCCTCATTTATAATCGATAGAAATATAAGGAAAATATCCATCAAGATAAAAATGACAATGAATAGATCATGGATCCTTGAAACACAAAATTCTTGTTACGCATTTGTCTTAAACTCTCAGAACTTTTTAGTAAATACCTACTGGGGAAAGAAATTATCTGCCATTAAAGACTATCAGACACTCACTGATTATAGTGAAATAAATTCATTTGATGGTCCACAGCAAATTCTAAATGAAGAATATCCTGTTCATGGAGGTATGAGCTATGATGAAGTCTGTCTGAAGTTGACATTTGCAGATGGAGTCAGAGATACGGTATTGAAATTTGAGTCAACCCTTCAAACAGACGATGAAACTGTCCTTATTTTACGAGATAGCTACTATCCGCTGCGAGTAGAAATTCATTATCGAATACATTCTTCTTTTGATATCATTGAAAGATGGGTTGTGATCGTAAATGAAGACATAAAACCCATTCTTATTGAAAAGGCTTTCTCCGCGCAATGGAATCTTCCTGGTGGAGGAAAGTATTATCTTTCTCATCTCATTGGAAAATGGAAATCAGAATTTCAGCTTATACGTGAACCTTTATCAAGTGGAACAAAGATCCTTGAAAGCAGGCGAATAACAACCAGCCATCAGCATAATCCATGGTTCAATATCGATGATGGGTACGCAACCGAGAATTCAGGAAATGTCTGGTTTGGCACTTTAGCCTGGAGCGGAAATTGGAAATTTGCGGCTGACGTAACGAATTATGCTTCAACTCGAATTGGAATCGGTATCAATGATTGGGATTTCTGTTTACAACTAAACAAAGGAGAGAAATTCCAAACACCATCTTCCTTCGCAGGATTCACTGAAAATGGTTTTGGAGACGCGAGTAGGAAGTTCCATGATTTCATCCGGGAAAATATCGTCCCACATAAGAACAGCATTCATAAAGTTATTTACAACTCATGGGAAGTGACCGAGTTTGATGTGAATGTAACCAATCAAATGGAATTGGCTGACATAGCCGCATCTATCGGTATCGAACTTTTTGTGATTGATGATGGTTGGTTTCATAAAAGAAATAATGACAAAGCAGGATTGGGGGATTGGTGGGCAGATGAAAAAAAGTTCCCCTTGGGTTTACATTCATTGATCGACCATGTGAACGAACTGGGAATGGACTTTGGAATATGGATCGAACCCGAGATGGTTAATTATGACAGTGATTTATTTGCCAGGCATCCTGATTGGATACTTCATTATCCAACTCGTACACCAACTCTTGCAAGAAATCAGCTCATGCTTAACCTTGCTATCCCAGCAGTACAAGAGTACATCATAAATAAAATAGATACTCTTTTATCAACAAATAAAATCTCATTTATAAAATGGGACATGAACCGTAATGTCAGCGAACCCGGCTGGGAACAGAACCATCATTCAAAGGAAATCTGGCTGAGATATGTTGAGGGTCTATATTCAGTTTGGGGTGAATTGAAGAGACGACATCCTGAAGTTATTTGGCAATCATGTTCGGGGGGTGGGGGACGTGTTGACCCGGGCATTCTCCATTTCGCTGATCAGGTGTGGGTTTCCGATAATACGAATGCTATGGATCGCTTGAAGATCCAGTATGGGTTTTCACACGCTTACCCTGCCAGTGTGATGGAATCTTGGGTTACCGATGAAAACAAGAAGGAAATTCCGTTATCTTTCAGGTTCCATGTGAGTATGTGCGGTATTTTAGGAATTGGCGCAGATATCACAAAATGGTCAGATCAAGAGATCGAAGAAGCAGCATACTGGGTTGGACGGTATAAAAAGGTTCGCAAGATCATCACAGATGGTGATCAATACCGGTCAAATGAAAATGCGTTGATCTATCTCGATAAAGAGAAAGAACATGGCGTGATGTTTGTGTTCAACACCAGTTCAAGTACGAGTCAAATCCATGTGAAATTGGACGGTATGAACAGCGATAACAAATATCGAATAGAGGGTATTTCTTCTGTTAGAAGCGGGCATGAATGGATGAAAACAGGTTTCCCAATGGAACTGGAAGGGAAAAGCAGCGTATTGAAAGAGATCCATATCGAGCCATAATGGATCTTCCAATTCGATATTATTAGCAACCTGTATCTGAAGCCACTTATCTGCTGCAACAATAAAACATGGAAAACCTAAGATGGTTTATTTCGTTCCCACTTCTTTCCGGTTGCCAGTTCTACACTCTTGTAAGCGCCATCATAAATTCCTATCTGTTTATTCTTGACAATGCAGTCACAGTACATGGATAGGAGATCATCGTCATTCACGAAGAGATCAATTGCCTGCAAGGTTTCAGGAATTGTCCGGGTTTCAATTGTTCCATCGCCGATTTCTGCGCTTCGAATGGCACCCCACATTTCATGACCTCCGACCCGCGCATTGAAAATCTTGGGAATGGGATAAAAAGCCAGTTCGCTTGGTTTTGTGATCATCACATCCATAACACGCATCAGGTAATTGGTTGCGTATACTGCATAGAAAGTGTTGTCAAACAGAAAAACATGCAGCCCTTCAACCTCATGGTCGCGTATATGATCTGTAAATTCTCTGGTTTCCTCCCAGGTAAAATGGGTGCTGATAAGATCTGAATACTCTTTTAATTCATTGGATAACCATTCCCAGTTGTTCTTATGATCTCCTAAATTGATGAAAAGCGCGGCTTTTTTCTTTTTAACCAGGGGCAAGGCGTATTCAATGATGGCTTTGAAAAGGTCTCTTTGAGCTCCTGCTCCGCCCATAGTGACCAGAATTCTGCGGGGTTCTTTATTTGCATTTCTCCTCAACCGCGCTGAACAATCTCCTTCAATATTACTCACAATTTCATGGTCGACATGATGTCCGGTAAAGTGGATAGAATCAACAGGGATGGGATTCAATACTTTCCCATGGTCGTCAAATCCGTGCATGACCCTGAATCCATAATAACCGGATGGTGATTGAACCGCATGTTTTGCGCCTTCTGTTAATTGGAAAGCCATCGGCCAATTGTCAAACATCATATCGACAACATTGGTCATTCCACCAGAAACAGCTCCCATGCAATTCCACATATGCGATGTCAACATGGGCACATCAGAAGGTAATGCCCTGTAAAGATTTTTAAATAATTCGCTCATTTTATAATCTTTTACTTCGGTTTTCAGAAAACGCCAGGGCCATGTAGCCACGCAATTATGAAACAGAAAATTCAGAATGGAATTTGTTGAATTTCCAGTTGTCTGGCATTCCCATACATATTTATTGAACCAATCGGAATTCTGTGAGACGCGTGAAAAAAAACTATAGTTTTTATTGCACCACTCGATGACATCTGTGGTGATACCCGGTATTGCAAGAAGGTCAAGCCAGTAGGGAGTAAATCCCATTGCCTTTGCAGCCGATACACCTGCCATGGCAATTCGATAATGACCAAATCCCATTCTGATCGTGCTTACAACCACTGCACCGGCAGGATCGAAAGGGTCACCTTCGTTACCGCGAATGATTTCCTTAAGCCCGAAAATATTACCAAGATATTCATTATCCTTGACGGAGATGGTGAAAACTTCATCCGGGTCAAAATGAAATTTATGGGCTAGCATGCTTTTCCATCTATCGGCTGCCCTGGATTGTGCTTTCGTGATGTGATTATCGAAAACCTGATATTTACCGTTGATTTTTTCCATGAAAAAAAGATCTCCTAAAAATGGAATAATGACTGGAACAAGATAGCTCAGTCAAGGGTATGAATTAATTCTTCATTCCGGTTGTTGAGATTCCCTGAATGAAATGCTTTTGTGCAAACAGAAAGACGATGACGGTTGGGATTATCACCAGTGTTGCACCTGCCAAAACAAGAGGGGGGTTGGCGTGATAACCACCCTGAATATCTGCCAGACCCTGTGTGACCACATAATTGCTTTTTGATTGAATCACGATCAAGGGCCATATAAAGGAATTCCAGGCATATAAAAATGAGATCGTGAACTGTGTAGCAATAGCAGGTTTGGATAAAGGAACAAAGATTTTCCATAAAATGGTAAAACGATTGGCGCCATCCATCAGGGCGGCTTCTTCCAATTCTTTTGGAATTCCCAAGAAGAACTGGCGCATCAGAAAAGTACCATAGGCAGTAAACAGCCAGGGAATGATCAGAGAAACCAGTTTATCTACCCACCCAATGGTCAACATCATTTTATACATTGGGATCATAATGGCGGTGAAGGGTATCATCATGGTGCCTAAATAGAGTTTGAAAATAAAACCTCTTCCTGGAAAACGGATTCTTGCAAAGGCATAACCGCCTAAAAGAGACGTCACAATCTGCCCAATCGTTACACATATTGTGACCAGGGCAGTGTTCAACATGTATTTTCCCATGTTAACGGTCTTGAGGACGATAAGATAATTCTCGAAATGGAGTTTTTCACCAGCCAGTGACATGATATTCTGGAAGACTTCGGGGCTGGATTTTAAAGAAGTCGCGACCATAAAAATGAACGGATACAGGAAAATCAGGGCTAGAAGAGTCAATAATAGATAAAACATGATCTTCTTGAAAAGAGATTTTTTTTCATTTTGACGGAACATACTTCTACTCCTCAAAAACCCAGCGTTTGGATACTTTAAATTGAATTATTGTGATTATGAATATGATGGCAAAAACGATCCAGGCAATGCTTGAGCCGTAGCCCATTTGGAAGCGCTGGAACCCTTTTTGATACAGATAATATACGATCGTAAGAGTGGAGTTCGCAGGACCACCCTGGGTCATAATGAAAGGTTCAGAAAATATTTGGAGCGTGGAAATGGTATTCGTTACCAGTACAAAAAACATGGTTGGTGTAATGAGAGGAAGCGTGATCTTTCTCAGGATCGTACCTTTTGAAGCGCCATCCATCATGGCTGCTTCGTATAGATGAGCAGGTATTCCCTGCAAGGCTGCCAGGAAAATGACCATATCATACCCAATTGTGGACCAGGATGTCATCAGGATCAACGACCGTAAAGACCAGGTAGGCGAGGTAAGCCAACCAATTAAGGGGTTTGCTATGGGATGTCCAATTCGTGTGAATAGAATTTGATTAAGAAAGGCAACTATACTTCGGATAACCGTATTTAACACCCCGTTTTGCTGCTGAAAGATCCAAAACCAGACCAAAGAACTGCCAACAATTGAAGCGACTACCGGAATATAGAAAATAGCACGATAAATACCCATACCGGGCAGATGGGAATTCAGTACCCATGCAAGCAAGAAAGCAGGGATAACAGAAAGGAGGATGACCCCAAAAGCATACGTAAATGTATTTCCAAGAGCGACCCAGAAGGTCGGATCATTCGCAATGATGATGGTTTTAAAAGCCGAAAAAACACTTTCACCATCAACGCGTGCGGCTGTATAATTAGCGGTCTCGAAATGCAAACCGAGCGCTTTCCCAAAATTTGCAAAACCCACCCAATTGGGTGTGGAAAAGAGGTTGTAATCGGTGAAGGCATAATAAATTGAGACAATAAGGGGGAGCGCCATGAAAAGGATGAAACCCAAGAGATTCGGTAAAAGAAACAAATAACCACTTACAGCTTCACGAACTCGTTGTTTGGACATACAGCAATTCCCTTCTGGAAACAGATCTGCCATATCTCCTGATGAAGATATGGCAGATCATGGTGCTAAATTATTTGGTGAAAAGTGGATCGGCTTCCGTGCATATTGCTTGAGCAGCCTCTTCCGCGGTTAGTTCACCTGCAAAGATCTTATCGATATAGGGTTGGTAAATCCCATTTACAATGTCACCCCAGTTTCCTGTGTAGAGAGGAATTTCTGCCGAAGCATAATCGGCACTGTTGATGAAGGGGGAATTGTCATCCGGAGGTGTCGATGCGAGAAATGCATCCACTGCATCCTGACTCTTGTTGGAAGGAATATTGGAGCCCAGTGAAGCAACCAGCCCCTGAACTTCTGGTGAAGTTAAAGCCTTGATTACCTTGAAAGCTTCTTCAGGATGTTCGGTATTTGCGCTGATCACATAAGGACCCCAGAAAAGCCAGGAAGCTTTTGCAGATCCCTCCGGCATTTCAACAACACCCCAATCAAAAGGAACATTTTCACGCATTGTGGGGGTCATCCAGCGACCATTGGGGAACATTCCTACATTGCCAGCCAAAAAATCTGTTTCACCCACGCCACCCTCAACACCGGGCGCCGTAGCAACTTTGTCATCCAGGAACAGAGCTCGCATGAATTCAAGACCGGCAACGGATCCGGGATCGGTCATCGCGCATGCTGTACGATCTTCATTGAATAAACTCCCGCCACCCGCATTAACGAAGTATCCCCACAGTCCCCACCAGTTGCTCATGGAAAAACCGTAGGTGTTTTCCTGTTCGTTGGTCAATTCTTTTGCGACACGTTCAAAATTCTCCCAGTTCCACAACCCCTGTGCTGCGAGATCTGCCGGATCATCCACATTGTATTTGGCAAATAGATCTTTGTTATAATACATCACAAGAGTGGAGATGTCGCGCGGGATGCCCCATAAATGTCCTTCATTCGTTAATTCGGCAATCGGAGCTGCATAGTAATCATCAATACTGAATGAAGAATCTGCGTCCGCAATTGGCTTCAGATCGAGAATGGCGCCTAGATTTGCATAATCCGCAGTTGAGGCTCCAGGAATCCATACGACATCGGGTGCATTACCAGCCGACATCTCTGCTTTTAATTTGTCTTCATAACCTGTGACGGGTGAAGGATCGTACTGCAGAGTGATGCCTTCAGATGCCAGTTGTTCAGAAAGAGTGTTGCTTATTTGCTGGTAAACATCCTGCTCTGACTGATTATCAGGGCGAGTTCTCCATCGAATGGTAACCATTTCGGTGGTTTCTTCTTCCTCAACGACTTCAGATTGTGTGGCGGGTTCTTCAACTGCTGCGCTTGTTTCAGGCGTGGATTGACATGCAGAGAAAAGCAATGCAGCAAGCAGAAGAATACTTAAAACTGTTAATGTAGTCCTTTTATTCATTTTTCTCTCCTTTTAGATTTTTTATAGAGATTACAAAATTAGTTGTTTTTTTCACCTCCTGTTTTATATATGTTTGGTTGATCCTCTAATTATGAGTTCGGGATCGAATAATAAATGCTGCGCTTTCATAGTGGGAGTGTCTTTGGCCTGGATCAACAATCGTACAGCTTCCTTCCCGATATAGGGAATATCCTGATGAATGGTAGTGAGCGGAGGATCATAGAAAGAAGTAAGCGGCATATCATCAAATCCAATAACGGAGATATCATTGGGAACAGGAGAGTTTTGATGCTTTAATTGAGTGATTGCGCCAATTGCCATGCGGTCATTTTCGGCGAACAGGGCGGTGTAGCTGACACCAATAGTATTGAAATGTTTGATCGCTTCCTGACCACCAGACTCCGACCAATCTCCTGTGTATACGAGCGCTGGATCAAAGGGGACATTCTCTTCAGAAAGAGCCTGCTGATAACCGACCAAACGATCGTGGCTGCAATCTTCCCCGGTGGGACCGGTAATCAGCCCTATTTGACGGTGACCCAGCGATAATAAATGTCTGGTAGCTAAATACCCGCCTTTTACATCATTCAAAGCCACGGAAGCATAGCCCTGAGACCTGGGTCTGGCTCCCATGAATACTGTTGGAACATCGGTCGGTATATACAGATGGCGGTCATCAGCATAGGGGTTGATGACAAGCAGTCCTTCGGTTCGACCGCTATCGATCAACTGCTCGATGAGGGTTGCAAAAGAGTTTGCGTCAGGCGCGGATGCGCTGATCAGAAAATACCCATTCTCTCGCGCAAATGATTCCGCCCCATCGATCAAACTTGAAAAAGCATAATCCGTCAGGTTGGGGGCGATGCAGGCGAAAGTGCAGGTGTTGCCTTTCGCCATATAGCGAGCAATTGCATTGGGACGGTACTGCAATTCTGAAATGGCTTGTTCGACCTTTTGACGTGTCTCTGGATTTACCCCTTGATAGTTATTGATGACGCGTGAAACCGTTTGATGAGAAACGCCCGCCAGCAATGCGACATCGCGAATAGTAGATTTTTTTCTTGACATAAAGTCCTTAATTTGAGAGAATGATGTTACCGGTCATGTGACCGGTAACATGACTATAGCAAAATAAATTTACATTGTCAAGAGAGAGAATAGGATTTTTTATTAACCATTTGAGAAAAGATACAAAAGGAAAAGAATGTTAAATCCACATCGAAGATTTAATCCACTGATAAATCAATGGGTGCTTGTTTCACCCCAGCGCACGAAACGACCGTGGTTGGGAGGGATCCATAAAAATAACGGGGCCCAGACAAAACCGTATGAAGATGATTGCTATCTGTGTCCGAGGAATCCAAGGGCAAATGGAATACAAAATCCTGATTACGAAGGAGTATTTCTGTTTGATAATGATTTCCCCGCATTGACGCTTGAAAACTCTCAAAGGGTACATGAATCAAACGACTTCTTTCACTATAAGTCCGAAAATGGGATATGCAGGGTATTGTGCTTTTCACCAAGACATGACCTTACATTTCCAGAACTGGGGCATGACCAGATCCTGAATATTATCGAGGCATGGATCAAGGAATATGAGAGGATCTCAAAAATCCCGAAAATAAAGAACATTCAAATCTTTGAGAATAAAGGGGAATTAATGGGTTGCTCCAATCCTCATCCGCACTGTCAGATATGGGCGCAAACAGAACTTCCCAATGAAATATTTGTAGAACTGAATACCCAATGGGAATACTTCAGTCAAAACCAACGACCGATGCTATTGAGTTATGTAGAACAGGAAAAGAATAAAGAAGAAAGAATCGTGGACACAAATGAATCCTTCACTGCCCTGGTTCCGTTTTGGGCAACCTGGCCATTTGAGATCCTGATACTACCCCACAGAAATATTCATCGATTGGATGAATGTACGCTAGAAGAAAAAGATGCATTAGCGGCGATCATGCAACAGATAACGATCCGCTATGATAATCTGTTTGAAATATCCTTTCCCTATTCCATGGGGCTTCATCAGGCGCCTAATGATGGAGAGGAACATCCGGAATGGACCTTTCATATTCATTATTACCCACCTTTATTACGGTCAGCCACAATTAAAAAGTTTATGGTTGGATACGAAATGTTAGCCATGCCGCAACGGGATATCACCCCGGAAGAAGCAGCCGAACGATTGCGGGGATGCAGCTTGAAGCATTATAAAGAAGGATAGTAGCTGGTTCCTATAAATAAGAATGATCCATGATATACTCTCTCGATAATTTCCTCAGGAGAAAGCATCATGGATCCATTGCGAAGTGAATTATTTGCGTTGACTGCTGCCTTATTATGGGCAATTTCCGCCTCGTTGCTGGAAAAACTCGCGCATCGAATTTCCCCAAGAGAATTAAACATATTCAAGGGCAGTATTGCCATCGTTCTTCTGCTGGCGACCTCATTCATTTTAGGTGAGGATTTGGCAGGGTTGAACACACAGGTTGTGGGAATACTTCTATTAAGCGGTGTGGTCGGAATTGGACTGGGGGATACGGCGTACTTTTACGGATTGAAGGATATCGGCTCACGACGTGCACTGCTATTGTATGCCCTGGCGCCGCCCATGACGGCTCTCATTGGTTGGATGTTCCTGGGGGAGACATTGCCGCTGTTATCCTGGGTTGGCATCTTTATCACGGTGGGAGGGGTTGCCTGGGTGGTAACAGAACGAACTCCACAGGAAAAAAGTAAACAGGATAAAAAAGTTCTAACAAGGGGGATTGTGCTTGGAACGCTGGCATCTCTGGGGCAGGCGATCGGGCTGGTACTTTCACGATCGGTGATGACGAACGAAGGGGTCAGTTCCCTGCAAAGTGCTGCCTTAAGACTGATCGCAGGAGTGCTCTTCATCATCATCTGGAAGATCGTGCTCAAGGAAAAATACGGCGATTGGATGAGAAACGATGAAGCCAAGAAAACCTGGGGCTTGCTGTTTGTCGCCGCTTTTATCGGAACTTATCTGTGTTTATGGCTGCAGCAAATCGCGATCCAGGGTGCACCTGCCGGCATCATCCAAACGCTGCTGTCCACCACACCCATTTTCATCCTGCCCATAGCGGCGATGCAGGGAGAAAAAATCACCTGGCGGGCGGTCATTGGCGCCGCTATCTCGATCGTGGGAGTGATGATGGTTTTTGGTTTGGTGGGATAAGCCACTCTATTCATAAACCAAAACTGACCAATGATTTATTTTCGCAGTATGAAAAAGAGGTGAACACTTTTCCAACGTTCCATTCGTTGAGGATATAGCTGTATCCATTCCTGCTGCTCAACTGCCGGTTTATTATCGATATAGTATTCTTTCCATTCTGCGAGAGTTGTCTGAGAAACATCCTCTGGTGAAAAAATGGACTGTTTGACCATATCCACAATGTGCCAGTTGGCACAAAACTGCAGTGCTTCCGAATCGCTGAAAATTGAATGAATCACCTGCTGACCGTGCTCCCGGCAAAGAAATTCACCTGGTTTTTCTTCTATTCCATCCATGGGCCAGCATTCTTCTGACATAAAACTGACAAAACAAACTCCACTGGGTTTAAGAACCCGGTACATCTCGGAAAGAACGATTTGAATGTTGTTTTTGGAATGGTGAACCATGGAATAGAGTTCAAACACAAAATCAAAATGATCATCCGGAAATGGGATCGCTCGCATATCTCCTTTCTGGATGTTCAGGTTCATATTTTGATCTTTTTCAAAGGCATGCGCGCGTGCTATTTGATCGTCGGAAATATCAATTCCATACGTTGTGAAGCCATGTTCGTAAAACAGCCCAAGCGGAGGAACCGAACCACCTGCGCCGCAATCCAGAATTGTGTTCTTTCCTGCAATAATTTTGTTATTGCGCTGCAGGTAAGTTAAGAAATAATAAATGGGAGATCGATAAACTGGTTTCATAATTGAACCCCATTCAATATAATTATTAGAAGAAGATCTTCGCCCATTTGAGGGCTTTCTGCTTCCAAGGAACGCGATGGCTGAAACCTTCATCACCATTGAATTGGTCTTTGTTCTCAAGGTACCAGCGATAATTACGGATCATAGCCTGTTTGTTGGAATACCTGGGATCAAATCCGATCTGCTGCTGGGCTTTTTCGATGGAAACGAACGAATCTTTGGCGGCGGTCTCATAGATCCAGGGATACAGTGGTGAAAGATGCAGCGCTTCCAGGACTTTCAAGACCGCGATAACAGGTTTAGCAGGGAAAGGAACGATGTGTTTCCCAAATCCTGCTTCGTCCAAAACAGCCTGATAATCTTCGAGCATGGTAGTGAACTCAGCCGCACCGATATTAAAGGTATCATTTACATTAATAACCGGAAGGGTCATGCAGGCATAGATTGCCCGGCACAGATCTTCCACATCCAGCAGTTGATAGCGGTTCTTGCCGTTGCCGATATTGGGGAAATTCTTTCCATCGGAAGCCCATTCATAGAAGATGGCAAACACACCCAGCCGTTCCGGACCGACGAAAGATTTCGGGCGAATGATGGGTACACACATTCCTTGCTGTCGAAATTCCTCACAGACCGCTTCCGCCTGTACTTTTGCCTCACCATAAGGACCTACTCCCATTACCGGGTCCGTTTCAAACAGCGGGTGATGATCCGGCACACCATATACTGCTGTGGAAGAGATATGGATAAAGCGTTTGACGCCAAATTCCTTGGCCTGTTCCAGAAGGTTGCGGGTGCCAACCACATCGGTGGTGTAAATATCTTCCGGTGTATAAAGGGGCAGCGCGGCGGCAGTATGAATGACCATATCGGCGCCAGCCATGCTCTTGCGAACGGCTTCTTTGTCACGAATATCGCCCTGCGTAAAAGCGATCCTGTCGTGTTCCGGATAATCAAACTGGACCAGATCGATTCCGGAAATATCTTTAACTCCATTAGCAAGCAGAAAACGCACCAGGTTAATGCTGAGAAACCCGCTGATGCCACTGATATATATTTTCATTTTATAAAACTCCTTCAAAAAGAAATCCGAGCGTGATTATACCGCGAGAAATCCCATTTTATTCCCCTGCACCTGTTAAATAGGGCGAGATCTGCTGTATGATGCGCTGTGTGTTCAGTTCTCTTCCTTCTATATTGAGATGGTAAGGTTTGTCAAAGAAGAGAGCACGCGAATACCATGACTCCTCAGGTTTGCCGATCACTTCGATGTGGAGTTGCGATGTCAATATTGTATCAAGAAGAGTTATCATATTCATCGTCCTCTGGTCGCCTGCCGATGGGGTGGAGGGATATGCCAGCAGGACGGTAATATTATCTGCAAGGGTTCGTCTGGCAAAATCGTTGAGAATGTCAATGAAGCGCTCCACATTGCGATCATCTTCTGTAACGCTGAGATATACATGACTGATTTCCCAGATGGGATGGATGGTTTCGTGACTGACGATATCTCCATACTGATTGAAGGCAGTACGATAATAAATGCGTTCTTCATTTTCACACACGATGCAGCCCTTTTCGAAATAATCGGCGACCATTGTTTTGATGGCTTCCGTATAAGTGTAAGGGAAAAGCTTCAGAAAATAATAAACCTCCTGCGGGGAGTGGATATACTGGGCAAGGTTGGGGTTGGTAAGCAGAACCTGCACATAAGCCGGTCCGATGCTTTCATTAGTACCCAGGATCGAGTCGAATTCCGGCATGATGAGCACGATATCACCTTGCTGTAAGTAAGGTTCGATGGTATGGAGCATGAAGCGTATCCCCAAATTTCCGTTCAAACCCATATTAACAACGTTATAACCGCTTTCCTTCTGAAGGAGTTCGCTATCAACGCCAAAAGCGGTGTTGGAACCGCCCACAATGATGATGCGTGGGCTTTCGGTGGACGTGAGGATTTCGATCTTATCGGTCAGGGCTGCATAGTAGCTTTGTTGATTGCGCACATGGATCGCGTACAGCAGGATTCCGTTGACCAGCAGCAGCACAATAAGGAGCGCCACAACGGCAGAAATTCTCTTTTGCTTTGAGAGGGAACTAGAAGGCTGCATAGATGAACTCCGTGTTGATCGGCTGGTACACACCCACAATGCTGATAGCGAGCAGGAGAATGAGGATCACAGCCCATTGTACGCGAAAAGAAAGATCGTTCCATGATTTCTGGCGATCGTGCAGATAGGTTTCAAATCCCATTATGAGAATGATGACTGCATAGGAAAGCATCAAATCTATTGAGGAGATGTTCAGCAGCAGATCGTGATAGGTGGTGCTTTTCACGAAGATGCTCTGCAGCAGAATTCCGGCATCCGCCAGGCTGGCAGAGCGGAAGAATAAGAACCCGAAACTGACCAGAGCGAATGTAAGGATTCGGCTAATCCAGGGTGAACGGGTTGAAGAGGATCTATTTTTCTTTGTGTATACAGTATTACCATACAAAAGCAAACCGTGGTACAGCCCCCACACCAGATAAGTCGGCTGAAAACCATGCCACAAACCACTGGCGAGCATGGTGGTAAGTGGTGGAATGAACAGAGCCAGAAACTGGCTGGAAGAAGCACGATTGCGCAGCAGTGATCGCCGCAGGGGGAAGAAGATATATTCCCGCAGCCAGCCGGTAAAGGTGATATGCCAGCGGTTCCAGAACTCGTTGATGTTCTCTGCCAGAAATGGCTTTTTGAAGTTCGGTGAGAGATCATAGCCAAACATGCGGGCGATGCCCAGCGCGATGTCGGTATATCCGCTGAAATCGAAATAGATCTGGAAGGAATAGAATGCGATGGCAGTGATGACGGTCAATCCATAATACGTGCCAGGCTGGTCGAAGACCGCATCCACGATAAACGCCAGACGATCCGCCACCACCACTTTCTTGAAGAGACCCATACAGATCTGCAAGATGCCGCGCTGGATGGTATACGGATCATATTTCTTCGGAGTGCTCATTTGAGGAAGAAAACGGCGCGCCGGCTCGATCGGTCCTGCATTTAGCTTGGGAAAAAAGAGCAGATAGAGCAGATATCTGTAAAAGCTGGTTTCAGCAGGGATGATGGAGCGGCTGACATCCAGCAGATAGCCGATGTTCTGCAGGGTGATAAAGGCGAGACCAACCGGGAACAGAAAATCGAGAGCAGCAGGAAGGGCAGTGCTGATTTCGAGGGCAAGCAGGCGTGGGAGCGCGAAAGCGGCAAGATTGAAGATGATGACGACGGTTCGTAGGGTTGTTTTATTTCCTGTCTTTTTCAATAAAAGCCCGAATCCGAAATTGATGCCAGCCAGCAGAAGCAGAACTACCATCCCATGCGGACTTAGCAAATATAACAGGACAAGACTGAACAGCAATAAGAAAGGTTGCTGCCAGCGTTTCGGCAAAATATAGTACAAAATGACAGACAGTGTAAGAACAGGTAGAAGGATGAGCGGGTTGTAGAGATCCATAACAGAATCAGTTCAATTCTTTATCAAAATACAACGTCCCTGGGGAGACTCGAACTCCCGCCTCAGGCTCCGGAGGCCAGCGCTCTATCCACTGAGCTACAGGGACATTTAGCATGCCAGCCCATTTTACCATGCATAATTAGATAAAAATAATATACTTATCGAAGTAATCGATATAATAATATTGATATTTTATTGTTGAATAGAATAGAATAAAATATAAAAGAAAGGGCGGTTATTTGAAATATGAATGAAAAAAAAACAAATCTGCAGAAAATAAGTGCACTTGAATTTGTCAATCGAGTAAAAGAAGATTGTTACGTTCCAGATAAAAATTATGCGTTATTTCTTGGAGCTGGATGTTCTGTTTCTTCAGGAATACCAGATGCTGCTAGTCTTGTTAAAGAGTGGTTAGAAAAATTATATGATCTAAGTAATGAAAATAAAATAAGTTATATGAAATGGATAAAACAAGAGTTTCCTGAATTTAGGGAAGAAAACGCAGCGACTTATTATGGACCTCTAATGAAAAGGAGATTTCACAGTCAAGGTGATAGACAAGCAGAAATAGAGAGAATTTGTAGTAATAAATATCCAGGATTTGGATATGCTGTTTTATCCAATCTGATACTGAATAAAAGTGAAAAATTTAATATTGCTCTAACAACGAATTTTGATGACCTTATTGCAGATTCACTTTATATATATCAAGGAGTTCGACCATTAGTGATTAGTCATGAATCACTTGCCTCATATATAAGACCAACGCGTACCAGACCTTTAATTGTAAAATTGCATGGCGATTATCATCTATCTCCATTGAATATACCCGAAGAAATAAAGAACATAAAAACCGAATATATTAACCAAACTCGGACATTAATTGCAGATAGAGGATTGATTATTATCGGATATGGAGGAAATGATTCGGGTATTAAGGATATGCTAGAAAACTTACCATCAAATGCATTACCTTTCCCCATTTATTGGATTAGTCAAAATGAACCAAATTGTATGTTAAATGAATTTCTTTATCAAAAGAAAGCGATTTGGGTAGAAAATCGAGATTTTGATGAGTTGATGTTATTAATGAAAGATAGTTTTGATATTAATCATCCAGAAAAAAAAATTTGGGAAGACATTTTTGAAAATTATTTATCGGTGTATAAAGATCTTCGAACAAAAATTCTTTCTGCAAACGAAGATAATAAGGAAGAGGATAATGCATTAAAAAATGCTTTAATGAAAGCTGATGAAAATTTACCGGGGTGGTATACATATTATATGAATGCAAGTCAGTTCGAAAAAGTAAATGCTAAAAAAGCAGAATCAATATATTTGGATGGATTAAGAAATTATCCAAACTCTCAAGATCTTATCGGAAAATATGCTGTGTTTGCGCATAGAATACAAAGAAATCTTCCTAAAGCAAAGAGCTTATATTTAAAAGCACTTTCACTAGATCCAGATAATGAAGTGAATAACGCAAATTATGGATGGTTTTTACATTTTTATTGTAAAGATTATGATAATGCAGAGAAATATTATGAAAAAACACTTCAAATAAACAATAAAAATGCAATTTGCTTATGTAATTATGCATCTCTCCATGAAAAGAAATATAAAGACTACAATATGGCAGAAAATTACTATAAGAAAGCAATCGAAATAAGCCCAAAGAATTCATATCTTTTGATAACATACGCAAGATTTTTGAGATCGCAGCGAAAAGATTACAACAAATCAGAATATTTTTACGAAGAAGCAATTAAATACAACGAATCTGATGAAGATGTTTTTGGTTACTATGCAATTTTCCTTCATGTGATTAGAAAAGATTATGAAAAAGCTAACAATTATTATAAGAAATCATTGTTAATTAATCCGAATAACCCGAACAATAATTGTAATTACACAGGATTTTTATTTAGTAATAGAAAAAATAAAGAAGCGGAAAAACAATTACAGTACACTTTGAATTTGGAAGGAAAAGAATATTACTTAGGAATGGAACTGGAATTATGGTTTTATGCGTTTTTACATAGTGATAAAATCGCGAAAGATAAATCACTCAAGATTCTAAAAGAATTATTAACTCGAGGAGAACGATCTAGTTATGAGGCTCTGATATTAAATGTAGAAGTGGCTATTGAAGATGGTCATATTGAAAAAGAGTGGCTACCAGTATTGCACGAGGTAATAATTGATTTAAAAGAAATTAATTCTCTAAAAAAATGGGGGATGTGGGAGAAAGTATAAGCAATCACTCTTTTATTGATTAGAATCAATTAAAACATTACTCATGTATTCATTATAAGAATCATATTTAAAGTAAATCAGAAATATCGATAAATAAGCTATCTTTCGTTTACAATTACTGCAGCTTAATCAACTGGAGATTTATTCTTATGCTTTTGTTTTACGTACGCCATGCACAGTCTGCCAACAACGCGCTTTATCTGGAAACAGGTTCCTACACGGGAAGAAACGAAGATCCTCCTCTATCGAAAACCGGATTGAAGCAATTACCATACATGGCGAATTTTATCTTCCAGCAGCTTCAAGAAGTACAGACGGATGAGCTGGGCAATCCACGCAATGTGCCGGTCACGCTGTACTGCAGCCTCATGCAGCGCACTGTCGCAACTGCGTCTGCAATCGCCGAGCGCTGCGATATACCCCTAATAGGGCATGCGCATATACATGAAGCAGGTGGTATTTATCTTAAAAATGATGAGACGGGAGAGCGCATAGGCTTGCCCGGAAAGAGCAAAGAATATTTCGCAGAACATTACCCATTATTAATATATCCTGAGGATGTTCCAGATGATGGCTGGTGGAATAAACCTCATGAAGCACGCGAAGAACGACCCCTGCGAGCACGCATGGTTCTGGATGATCTTTTATTGAAGCATAGTGATCCTGATGAAGTGGTCATTCTGGTGAGTCATGCCGAGTTTTTCAACCATTTGGTCCGCAGCATTCTTGATATTCCTGTTGAATCCTCTGCCTGGTTCGAAGTGATGAACTGCTCTGTTTCGTTATTTAATTTCAAAGAGGGATATATCCAGATACCTTATATCAACCGCCATCATTTCATCCCTCCAGAATTGATCACTTAATAATAGAATGTTGCCCTAACCTGCAAGAGCGGTTATGCAGGTATCGATCGTGGACAATCTAATCTGCCGGGTAACCGGTGATGTCGCGGATATTTTCGTAGAGTGGTTTGAGCAGACCGTACATCTTGCAGTAGACCCTGCTGTACAGTTCAGCGTAAATATGATGATTCTGCATATCGGGCTCGTATGTTTGACCGATGCGGGTCATCTCCGCTACCGCGGTCTGAAAATCAGGATGCAGTTTCAACCCCACAGCCAGATCAATGGCTGCTCCCAGACCGGAAGCCTCATACACGTGAGGATTAGAGGTCGGAAGCCCGAAGATATCGGCGGTGAGCTGGTTGGCAGCCGGGCTCTGACTTCCGCCACCGGCTATTCGTAATTCTGTGATAGGGATTTTGGTGCGTTTGGAGGTACGCTCGGCACCTTCCCGTAGGCTGTACCCAATTCCTTCAAGAATGGCGCGATAAAAATGAGCGCGGGTATGTACATCTCCAAAGCCAATAATAGCGCCTTTTGCTTCTGGACCGGGATTCTTCAGACCGGGTGACCAGTAGGGCTGCAAGGTCAATCCCAGCGAACCAGGTGGGACGGAGGCTACCAGATCGTCAAATAACTCTTCCACCTGCACACCGCGGTTCCTGGCTACCCGCTGTTCGTTGTGCGCAAATTCATTTTTGAACCAGCTCACCATCCAGAAGCCACGAAAGATCTGGATCTCCAAACTGTACATGCCTGGAACTGCAGCCGGGTAGGGTGGGATGAGCGGGATTACCTCGGTATATTTGGTATGGGTCGTATTGATGGTAGCGCTGGTGCCAAAACTCAGGCAGCCGATATGTGGATCCAGACAGCCGCTGCCGATCACCTCACAGGCTTTATCAGCTGCAGCAGCTATCACCGGCAATCCTTCAGGAATACCGGTTTCAAGGGAAGCCTGGTGGGTGACCACGCCCATTTGTTCGGTCGGTTTTACCAGTTCCACCAATTTCTCTTTTTCGATGGGTACAGCCTGCCATTTCCAGTCGCTTTTTCCGCACCAGGTTTGTTTTTTGTAATCAAAGGGAATGTATCCCACCTGACTGCCAACTGAATCGCGGAACAATCCGGTGAATTTGTAGTTCAGATACCCGGAAAGAAAAACATATTTGTAGGTTTTTGCCCAGATTTCGGGCTGGTAGGTGCGCAGCCAGTTCAATTCCGCTTCTGATTGCAGATATCGTACAGTGTCGGTCATCCCGGCTACTTTGAAGAGTGCGCCCCATATCCCTTTCACAGGAGGCAGACCGCTGGTGCGGCGCTGGTCCAACCAGACAATGGCAGGGCGCAGCGGATTGCCCTCTTTATCAAGATTGATGACCGTGCTGCGCTGGGTGGTGATCGCCAGCCCTGCAATGGCGTTCTTATCGATTTTGTTTTTCTGCCACAAATTGAGGCATGCTTCGCATAGGGACTTCCAGTAATAATCGGGGTCCTGCTCTGCCCATCCGTTTTCAGGAGAGACATAGGGTTCGATCACTACCTGAGATTTTGCAACGATGTTTCCCTGCAAATCGAAGACCAGTGCGCGCACACTCTGTGTGCCATTATCAATAACCAGCAATAGATCAGCAGCCATACCTGTACCTCCTGGTGGAACAATATCAATTATAGATTATGAAACAGGCAAAAAGTAACAGTCTTTCCACAATTTCAGATACGTTGTTTTCTCTTTTTCCCATTTATCGGTATCCCAGCCTAATTCCTGCTCAAGAATTGGTCGAATGACCGGGAGAATATTCGCAGCTCCCTGTTCAGTTACCAATCCCAGCCGTGTCCGACGCAGCAACAGATCATCCAGGTGATGAACCTGTTCGTGTCTGGCAGCCCAGCGGATCTCACTCAGACAGTAAGGGCTGGGATTGAGCGGTATTAATTCTTCAGGTGAGGCTGCATCAAGAAACTCTACAACACGATGCCCGTAAATTCCTGAAAAACGGGCAAATGTTTTTTTATCCACTTTTTTATGAGAAATAATCGGGGTTATATCTCTCAAGGATGGTTCAGACGCATTTTGGGACGGTAAAAGCGGAAGAACGTTTGGAATCAAGTCGGAAGCCATACGCTGAAAAGTGGTCAATTTTCCACCCGCAATGGAAAAGAGATTTTTATCTTCAAAGATACGGTGGGTACGAGAAGCTTTGGAAGGCGCCATGTCACCCATGGTGACGATGGGACGCAAACCTGCGAAAGAAGAGAGGATATCGGCTGCCTGGATCTCTGCACCCGGGAAAATGGAATTAACCGCCATCAGAAGATATTCCATTTCCTGATTGGTCATGAAAGGCTCGGGTTTTTCTCTTTCAAAGGAGGATGGATGGTCAAGGTCGGTGGTTCCCACCATGGTGATACCCTGCCAGGGTATGAGAAATAATGCCCTGCCATCACGTGGGTGGAAGAGGGTGAAAGCATGATCAATCGGCAGTCGTTCGCGCGGTATGAGAAGATGACTGCCCCTTAATTTTCGGATGACGGATTCATCGATCACCTGCGATCGCAACTCATCGGTCCATGGACCGGTGGCATTGATGATCACAGAGGCAAACAGTTCTTTTTCTTCGCCTGTGAGAACATCCTGGACCTGGACCCCCCGCACCATTTCACTGTGATCGCGTAGAAGCCCAACTGCTTTGCAGTAATTGATGGCTTTCCCACCGAATGCCATTCCTTCATTGATCACCCGTATCACCAGGCGGGAATCATCCACTTCTGCATCATAGTAGTACAGCACAGATTGCAGTTCCTGTTTGTTCAACGAAGGATACAACGATTCCAATTCATCCAGAGCGTACCTGCCGTGTTTCCATTTGCTTCCAAAAATGTCATATACGTTCAAACCCATGTTGAAAAAAGCAGTTCCATGTTTATAGCGCTCAAAGATGGGGATGAGAAATTCAAGCGGTTTGACAAGATTGGGAAATTCCTTTTGCAAATGTTCCCGTTCGCGAACCGATTCATAGGTAACCTGGAATTGAGCGTTGGCAAGATAGCGCAAACCCCCATGCACCAGCTTGGAAGAGCGGCTGGAGGTCCCAAACGCAAAATCTGCCTGATCGAGGAGCAGAATATGATATCCCATACGGGATAATTCGCGAAAAATGCCCGCTCCGGTAATGCCGCCCCCGATAATGATGGCATCCCAATTCTTTTCCAGATCATTCAGACGGGATGAAAACTGCTGCGGCAAGCCCATTTTAGCGCTCCTCGTAAAGTTTGCCCGGATTCATCAGTTTATCGGGATCGAATGTCTGATAAAAATTTTGCATGGAAAGCATGCCCAGCTCTCCTTTTTCAAGAGGTAGATAGGGGCGATGATCTATGCCCACCCCATGCTGGTGGCTGATAGTGCCGCCGTTCTTTACGATCACTTCACTGGCTGCTTTCTTTAATTTCTTCCAGCGCTCCAGAGTTTGATCGGCATCGGCTGTCCGCCTGAAAAGATAGGTAACGTATAAACTGGCACCATCCGTATACATGTGAGAAAGATGGCTGAACACGATCAGTTGTTCATTTTCCGATTCCAGTCCAGTGAATAACGCGTGTTCAACTTCATCTTTAACGTCCGCAACCTGCGACCAGGGGAAGACGGTTTCAAGCGTGTCGAGTGCATAACCGCATTCCCAGAGATTATTGCGCAGGTAAGGGGTGGTGAAACGTGAGTCATACCACATTTTCCCGATGAAACTTTTTTCCAGAAAACCATGATGCTGACCGGTGATATGTCTGATCTGCTTCAATGTGGTTCGTGCAACTGCTTCTGAACCCGTCAGACCGAACAGCATCATACAGCGTTCATCACCCATTTTGAGCAAACGCAGCCCTTTATCGGCAAAATTCACCAATTTCTCTTTGCCTGATAACTGCAGGGTCGTTTCTGTCTCAAATTTATCCAACAGGCGCAGCATGGAAACATCCAGTCTGGCTTGAACGATCTCACGCAGGGCAGAAAAACCGCTTTCCCAGTCAGGGAAGAAAACGGCATAAAAATGTTCAAATTCCGGGATAGGGGCGATACGAACGGTGGCTTCCGAGATGATGCCCATGCGACCTTCCGATCCCATCACAAACTGGCGCAGATCCGGTCCGGCGGCGGAAGCGGAAAAAGACGGTAAGAATACCTCTCCCTGGGGAGTGTGCAGCTTTCCACCCAGGAAAAGCTGCTCAATGCGACCATAATAATAGCACTGCGTGCCCACCGAACGGGAGGCGATCCAGCCGCCCAGTGTGGAAAATTCATGCGATTGCGGATAGTGACCAAAGCGAAAACCATGTTCTGCCAGAGCTTCTTCCATATCTGGTCCACGTACTCCCGCGCCGAAGGTGGCACGCTGAGAAACGGCATCCAGATCGATCAGGTGATTGAATTTCCCCATATCCACGGTCAAAACCGGAGTATCAGATTGTTCTGGATTGATGTGCCCTACGACTGAAGTACCTCCACCGTAAGGAATAACAGAAAAGTGATGTTTCTTTGCAAGATCCAGTAGTATTTCTATTTCTTCCTGGCTGGTGGGCGATGCTACGGCATCGGGGAAAGAATTGACCGTGCCATAGCGCATGGCGACCCAGTCAGGAAAACTCTGTCCACGGGCACGGCGCAAACGTTCTTCACCATCCTGATCGAGGAGCGCGTGCTGTGGTAGGCGAGCTGAAGGAACCTTATTTAAAACGGTTTCCAGACTGGCATCCTGCATAATTTGCCCTTTGCCAACAATGCGCTCCACAAATGCTTGAGCGCTTGGTGCGAAATGATACGTGTAATCTTCTGTTCCCCATCCATTCCAGCGTTTCATTCTTCCTCCTCTATATCCAGAGATGATTTCCAGTATGTGATACTGTTCTGCATGATTTCACGTGTACACGCAAAAACAGCCTGATAATCCCCATTTTTTGTACCAGTAAGAATTCGCCGGTAAAAATCTTGTGATGATGATCTCGCCAATTCCTGTGAAAAGTATCTGGTTGCCATTTGAAGATAAACCTGTTCAAATCCGTTCAAGATCATAAGAAATACAGGATTGCTGGATAATAAAGCAGCAGTTTTATGTAAATCCCAATCTTGTTTCCCGATTTGATGAGGATCATCAGAAATCGGAATAAGATCATTCAGATGTTCGATCATTGTAAGTGGTTGTTTTTGGCAGGCAAGGGAAAAATAGGTAGGTGCCAGCAGTAAGCGTACTTCGAGCAAATTTTCGACGATGGAATGGGAGATGAGCGCATCGGTATTGGCAATTGCATTCAATACGTTTAAGTTACCCTCTTTGAAATAATCCTGCACACGGGTGGCTTTGCCCTGGTGAACCTCGATCCAGCCATCACGGCGCATGCGCTGTAAAGCCTCACGCAGGGTGGGGCGAGTGACGCCCAGCTGCTCACACAGATCCCGTTCGGATGGTAGGCTGGAATCAATGGGGTAATCACCATTCAAAATGGCTTCGATCAGCCTTTTTTCGGCAAAATCAGTAGGTTTCTCGGGTGGTTTCCAATTCATGATCATCAACAGGTAAGTGGTCTTACCAGTTAAAGAATACAAATAAATTGACGCAAAAGAGGGTAATAAATGTCAGGTGATTAATATGAGATTCGTCACAAATTCAACAGTTGAGCGATCGCCTTCAACAATCTTTTTGATTCTTTATTCGAAAACAGGGCAATTTTCTGCTGGCGGTCGAGCTGCAGAGGAGACAGATATTGGTTGATGAACTTGCGAAACAAGATAAGGGCAACCTGTTCTTCATAATCTTCCAGCATCAGATCAAGCTGCTCCTGGATCAAAGTGAACACTTCCCGGTCGGAAACATCTTGCCGATCACGAAGTTCAAAAAGCCAGGGATTGGAGATGGCTGCACGACCGATCATAACCCCATCGCAGTGGGTGAGCTGCTGCATGCGACGGATATCTTCCACGCAGGTCACGTCGCCGTTCCCGATCACGGGAATGGACACTTCCTCCTTGATCGCGCGAATGGCATCCCAGTTGGCATGTCCCCCAAAACCCTGCTGGCGGGTGCGTCCATGCACGGCGATCATAGCACCGCCGTGTTCTTCGATGAGTCTGGAAATGGAAAGATAGTTATAGGATTGGTCATCCCAGCCCAAACGGATCTTGGCGGTCAGGGGAACGGGCAGCGCATCACTCAAACGATCGAAGATCTCAACGATCTTGTCGGGTTCCAGAAGCAAACCGGCTCCAGCGCCGCGTCCCGCAACCCGAGCCACCGAACAGCCTATGTTGATATCCATGAAATCAGGCTGGTATGCCATCAGCTTTTTTACGGCAGTTTCTATTCTGGCTGGATCGTTATCATAGATTTGAAAACCGATCGGTCGTTCCTCATCTCGCACCAGAGCTGCTTTGCGTTCAAACAAAATGGAGTTATTAACCACGTCAATAGCGTTGATGAATTCACTGTAGCATAAAGAAGCGCCATGTCTGCGCAGCAGTCTTCGAAAGGAAGAGTCGCTGATACCATCCATCGGGGCGGCAACCAATGCGCCCTGTACTTTAATATTCCCGAAGGTAAAACCAGAGCAATTCATGGCATCAAGCAATGCATGCAGCTAAGGGTTTACTACCTGTGCGGCGATGGCTGCCAGATGTTCCGGGCTGGTACCGCAGCAGCCACCAATGATGACTGCGCCGGAATTGATCCATTTCACTCACGTGACCTGCCATATCCTGGGGTGTAGTGTCATAGACGGCGTCACCCATGGCATCCACGCTGGGCAACCCGGCGTTGGGTTTGAACCAGATGGGAAGGTCGCTGACTTGCTTCAATTCCTGCAAGCATGCCAGATTATCAGCCAGGCTCTTGCCGCAGTTGATCCCCAGCGCTGCAAGATCCAATTCTGCCAGTTCCTGTGCCATACGGGTGGGAGAAACGCCCATCATGGTCTTCACGCCGCGATCGTAGCTGAAAGAACAGACAATGGCAAGCTCGCAGACCGATCTGGCGCCCTGGATGGCTGCTTTGGCTTCCTCGAGATCGAACTGCGTTTCAATGACCAGCAGATCAGCTCCGGCTTCTGAGAGGGCACGTGCCTGTTCGGCATAAGCTTGCTGTGCTTCTGTAAATTCCAACAAACCAAGGGGTTTCATCATTTGACCGAGCGGTCCCATCGAACCAGCCACCAGCGTGGATTTCTCGCCAATGGCTTCTCGAGTTATTTCCACTGCACGGGTATTAACCTGCTGTACTTTATCTGCCAGACCGGCGTGATCAAGGCGATAGCGATTGGCTCCAAATGAGCAGGTTAACAGAATATCGGAACCTGCCTGCAGAAAATCGGTATGCAGTTGAAGAATTGCCTGCGGTTTTTCCAGCACCCATACTTCTGGAGCTTTCCCTCTATCCAAGCCTCTAGCCTGTAAGTTGGAACCAGTTGCTCCATCCGATACCAGAACATGTTTCGTATTAATGTAATTTCTAAAATCGATTGTGTCCATAAGATCCTTCTTCGCTAGAATACATAGAATTTTATCAGGCTAATGGCAACACCCGCTAGAATAAGCCAGATAGTTTCCACTTTATATTTCCACAGCAAAATCAGACCGACAAGCGCGATAACCAACGTCAGTACATCTGTTATTGCTGTTAATAAAATACGATACGCCACCACTAAAATGAGCGCTATTACACCAATAGTGATACCCTGTAAGAAATAATGAATAATTCCATCTTTTTTAATCGTAGGCAGCCACTTGCTGGTGAGGATCACGATCAGAAATGAGGGTAAAAATATTCCAAGCGTTGCCACAACAGCGCCGGGCAAGCCTGCAATCTGATATCCGATAAAAGTGGCAGAAGAAGACACCGGACCAGGTGTGATCTGACCGACCGTAATGGCATCCACTAGCTGACGCTGAGTCATCCAGTGGAACACATTCACAACATCATTCTGAATAAGAGCCAGCAGAGCAAGACCACTGCCGAACATAACGGCACCGGTCTTGAGAAAATAGAGAAAGATTCCTGTGACCGAAGTATTGGTAATGGATAGTACTCCTATCGGGGTAATAGGAGAGAGGATTAGAATTGCCAGACGATCCTTTTTTTCAGGGGGAAGATGAAGCAATACCCAGCACACACCGGAAAGGATAATAACCAGGGTTTCATTCAATCCTAATAACGATGCGATGAGAAAAGCACCAAAAACCAGACTGGATTTTAAATCTTTAATAACACCTTTTCCGAGACGATACGCAGAGGATACGATAATGCTGATCAACAGGGGATTGATTGCATAAAAGATCGTTTCTACCTGTGGAACACTACCGTATTGTGCATATAAAACCGCTAAAACTAGGCTAAGCAGAAAAGATGGAATGATATAAAAAACACCCGCGATAAACATTCCCGCCACACCAGCGCGAGCATATCCCAGGTGGAGCGCCATTTCTGCGGCATTTGGACCGGGGATCAGATTGGTTGCAGCCAGCATATCAAGAAAATAACCTTGATTGACCCATTTCCTCTTTTGTACCGTCTCCTGCTCCATTAAAGCGATATTAGCAGGGGGACCACCGAATCCGATGGTCCCCAATTTTAGAAAAAGGGCAGCGATTTCGTATAGTTTGTTTGTTTTATTCACTTGATTTCTAGATGCAATCCCTTCCATACTTTTTCGGGAGTAAGCGGAAGGTCGTGCAGCCATACGCCAGCAGCATTATGAACAGCATTGACCATAGCGGGGGCTACGCCATCAATGGAGATTTCAGCAATGGATTTTGCGCCAAACGGTCCGCTGGGTTCATCGGTTTGCACAAAGATCACATCGGTGGGCGGCATTTCATCCGGCAGATAGGTGTGGTAGGTCTTGAACTGCGCATTCAGAACCTGCCCCTTATCATCAATATAGGTCTCTTCACAGTGGGCGAACCCCAGCGCCTGAGACATACCGCCTTCAACCTGTCCGGCAGCCGTGATTGGATTGATGACCCGCCCGCAATCCACTACCATCAGCAGGCGTTCCACTTTTATCTCACCGGTTTCAGTATCCACCGCAACTTCCACGAATTGAGCAGCCGTGGGGGGAGGGCTGACATAACTGAGGTGTGA
Organism: Anaerolineaceae bacterium; assembly: GCA_963556045.3. Classification (GTDB taxonomy): domain Bacteria; phylum Chloroflexota; class Anaerolineae; order Anaerolineales; family Anaerolineaceae; genus UBA4781. Next base: position 343,507 of record CAUVYA020000002.1, read on the forward strand.
TTCGGTAGCCATGATCTGGTGCTGATTCATCTGATGTAAACTGCTCAACGCCACATCTTTCAATGAAACAGATCTGCCATCGGGTGTGAACACTTTTTTATCACACAGTTCCAATTCTTCCGGTTTTTCCCATTTCAACATGAGCGCTGCGTGATCTTGGATCTGTTTTTTTATAGCCAGGGCAGTCTTTTTGACAGCGCCGCCGCTGATATAAGTGGTGGAACTGGCATAAGCACCCTTATCAAAGGGTGTGAAATCTGTATCGGAAGAGTACACGATCAGGTCAGAGATGGGAATACCCAGTACTTCTGCGGCGATCTGTGCCAGGATTGTATCTGATCCTGTACCGATATCAGTAGCGCCCAGCAGCAGGTTGAAAGATCCATCATCATTCATTTTAAGGGTGGCAGAAGCCATATCCAGACCGGCGATACCGCTGCCGTGCATGGCAATGGACATGCCAATACCGTGTTTGATCTTGCCATCCTGTTTTTGATACTTTTTGCGTTTTTCATAGTAATCGGTGGTTTTTAACCCAATAGCCACACACTCAGTTAAACCGGAAGTGGCTAATGACTGATCGAATCCCTCACGTCCTTCTCCTAACTTCTTCGCCATGTGCATCGTTTCGCCGATCTTCAGCCAGTTTTTGCGCTTGAATTCCACTACATCCAGACCTAATTCATCCGCGATCTCTTCCATCATGACTTCCAGCGCAAAGAGTTCCTGCATGGTACCGTAACCACGATATGCTCCGGCAGGTGGCGTGTTGGTGTAAACGACATCGCAGATGAAGCGCGAATCAGGAGCATTATAGAGTGTCAGTCCTTTAAAACCGCCCACCATGCTTACGGTCAGTCCGTGTGAGCCGTATGCGCCGGTATCTCCGATCAATTTCAATTCCACAGCAGTAACGGTTTCGCCTTTGACGCCGATCTTGTAATGGATGAAATGCTGGTGACGGGTGCGTGCGCTGGTGAATTCCTGGCGGCGCGTATATTCAATGCGCACCGGTTTGCCGGTTTTCTTGGTAAGTAGTGCGCATAGATCTTCAAGTAAGATTTCCTGTTTCCCGCCAAAACCGCCGCCAATGCGCGGTTTGATCACTCTAATATCCTTGATAGGAATGTCGATCAATGGAGAAATGATACGCCGCACATGAAAAGGAACCTGCGTGCTGGAAAGAACCACCATGCGGTTATCAGGATCAAAATAGGTAATGCAAATATGCGGTTCCAGTTGAGCATGCTGCTGTTTGGGGGTGTGAAAATCGCCGGTAAACACATGATCTGCTTCAGAAAAAGCCTTATCGGGGTCTCCATTTTGTGCTTCTATGTGATGTACGATATTATGTCTGGCATCGTGAATGCCCTCGGTATCCTCTTCATCATGGATAACCGGAGCGCCATCACGCATTGCGTCGCGTGGATCCACCACAGCGTCCAGGATTTCGTAATCCACTTCGATCAACTGCAATGCTTTATCAGCTATTTCCTGTGTATCTGCAGCAACCACTGCCACCCGATCGCCCACGTGACGAACTTTATTATCAAGACTGACCTGGTCATAAGGCAAGGGTTGTGGGTAACTTTGTCCACCAGAAGCGTACTTCACACGAGGAAGGTCTTTATAGGTCAGAACAGCACGTACACCTGGTAATGCTCTGACTTTTTCCGTGTTGATCGAGCGGATACGCGCGTGTGCTACATTACTGGTAAGAAGCGCACCGAACAACATATCCTGCGGACGAAAATCATCGGTAAAAGCAGGTTTACCCGCTGCAAGCTTCTCTGCATCCACTTTCTTTTCGGCGCTATTGACTACCGTAGTTTTCAGCATAGACACTGGTGTATATACCAGTGGCGGAAGGTTATATTGCTCATTACCTTTTCGGAAAAATGGTTCCGGAATATTGATATTCGCAATGTTTTCCGGTAATTCCAAGTAGACAGGACCGTACGCCTCTACTTGCTCACCGCGCAATTTTGCGGCAGCTCGCTTAACCCCATCCACAATGCGGACATAGCCTGTACAGCGGCACAACACGCCTTTCAAGGCAGTACGGATCTGATCATCGCTGGGATTGGGGTTTTTATCCAGAAAGGATTTTGCTGTTAATATCTGTGCAGGAGTGCAGAATCCGCACTGGATGGCTCCGGTTTCAATAAAAGATTGCTGTAAGGGATGAATTTTGCCATCCTTTGATAAGCCTTCAACGGTAAAAACAGAACGATCTTCAATGTCTTTGATCTTCAACATACATGAACGAACGGGTTCTCCATCCAGCAAGATCGTGCAAACGCCGCAATCCCCTACGCGGCAGCCGGCTTTGACACTGGATAAATTCAAAGAGCGCAGGAAATCCAGAACGCTTTGGTTTGGATCAACATCCCCTGACCATGATTCATCGTTCAATTTGAAGTGAAGGCTGAAATCTTTTTCCATTAGTGTCCTCCATGCATGATTTTTTCAAGGTTGCGTTTGATCAAAACGGCAGCCATTTCTTTGCGGTAGAGAGATGTGGCGATGAAGACATCAGGTGGATTGAATTCTTCCCGAATTTTTATCTGGACCTCATTTACCAGATCTTGATCGAGTTCTTTCCCAGTAATGAATTGGGATACAGTCGACATTTCGAATGGTGCGCTGGATACACCTGTGAATGCGATACGTGCCTGTTTGATGACCTTGCCCTGTAATTGGATGTACACCAGATTTGATACGATCGATCGATCACCAGGAGTGTTTGTCACTTTTCTCATAACAGCCCACTCATTATCACCAAGAGCGATTTCTATTTGCTGCAGATCCTTCAAGGATGCAGTAGCACCGTTCATGAGCTCAGAAAGATCCAGGCAAGTACCATCTTTAAGCAATGCTTTTGGATTGATCACAAGCAAACTGGCTACCCATTCGTTGAACGTAGTTTTGGCACGCAGGGATGCCAGCAGGGAAGTTTCACATCTTTCCTGCATGGGTATGGAATCCAGAATTTGCATGAGGATAGTGGGGAGCGTTTGTTTGTGATGTATTGTTTCAAGTGTTTCATTAAAGGCAATCGGTAGATTCATATTCTTCTCCAAAATTTGTCTTTATTAATTATACGGAATTATTAATAACAACCGTCTCGATTTATGGGGATTATTGTTATTCAATGTGAAACCAAATTTAAATGGCATTTCTTTTCCGGCAGAAAGGTTATTTCAATTATGAAAACACTCCTTCATGGGAAGAAGGAGTGTTTGTGGCGGGAGCGACGGGATTCGAACCCGCGATCTCGGCCTTGACAGGGCCGCATGTTCAACCACTACACCACGCCCCCGTGATGTGGAAGAGAGTTTAACACAGGATAAAACCAACGTCAAGTTTTAGTTTTTACCAAATATCCACTTGTGATGTTGATCGCTCCATTCACAGATTTCTTCAGGTCTGAACCACAATGCGATCTCTCGCTCTGCGGTTTCTGGTGAATCGGAAGCATGTACCAGATTACGGCTGGTCAATAAAGCATAATCATGACGGATGGTTCCCGGGGCGGCTTCCAGGGGATTGGTCTTGCCTACGGTTTGACGCACAGCCTCAATGGCATGTTCACCTGCCCATACCATCGCCATCGTCGGAGCGGAGGTAATGTATTTCACCAGACCATTATAAAAACTCTTGCCTATATGTTCCTTATAATGAGTTTCTGCTAATTCGCGGCTGACCAGCACCATTTTTGCGGCTACTAATTGCAGCCCTCGGTTTTGAAAACGATCTATGATCTCACCGATCAATTTGCGTTGAACACCATCTGGTTTTATCAATACGAGTGTCTTCTCAAAGTTCTCTTCCATGAATTATCTTTCTATAGCAATGATTTTTTTTCTGCGTTATGGAATGCCTGCAACGCTTTTTCTTTCTGATTGGTTTTCAAATAAGCTTTACCAAGTATAAACCAGGCATCTGATTCTTGAGTTAATAAGGGTTGTGTATTCTCCATGATGGTGATTATCTCTTCAAGATTGAATTCTTTTTCTACCAGGTAATCTAGTTTTTGGATTGCGTAGCTGTAATTCTTATCTTCAATAGCATTAATGGCTGTTTGCAGTATTTCACCATGATTTTCGTGATCTGTGATCTTTTGAGTATCTTCTAGAAGTGTTTTTTTAGGGAGATTCATGTCAGGTTCTATTTTTACCCAGTGTTTGGAGATCGCTTCTGATTCTGGTTCAGAGATTGTTGGCACTTCATTATCTACCATGCCAGTCTCATCATTTTCGTGGTGATCAATACTCGAGATCTTTTCTTCTTCAGGTTGCACAAATGAGGGAAGGTCGCTTTCATTACTGCCTTCTTCATCGTCAAATATCCAGCCGGGGATATCGGAAATGACTTCTTCCTGTGAAAGCGCAAGGTTTTCAACAATGGGTGAATCTTTTTCTATGAGATGCTCTGGTTCGTTCTCAACCTTCAGTGGAGGTGTATCCTGTGCAGGAAGCTCAATATCTGGTGTCGTCATGCGATCATCAATTATGGAATCCCAATCAATATCAGAATCAATGGAAGTTTCCTGATCCCATTCACTTGCTTGTTCCCAATATTGCGCGATCGTTTCTTGCCAGGCAATCGCGTTCAGATCTATGTCGGGAACTTTCCCATTATATTTATCTATATTGATAGCTGCATCTGGCACATCTTCCACAACTTTTATTTTTTCGTCTACATAAACATAATAAGGATCAATATCTATTAAGCGCTGATGGAAAGCTTCCGTATCAAGTGCATCCGATGTATGGGGAAGAACCTCGAAAACGATTTGATTTGCTAAAAAATTAAAGGGGGAAGTACCGAGAATTTCTATACATAATTGAATAGCTTCAATACGTTCACCGGTTTGCAGTAGCGCATATGCCAGATATCCTTTGAAATCAATCCGTGAGGGGTTCGTTTGCAGACCAATACGTAATTCTGCAATAGCCTGTGGATAAAGACCACTTCGGCGATACATGTTTATTAATGCTCCACGCGTTAAGCGAATGGTCTGGGGTTCCACACCATCTTTTTTCAAATGGAGGCGTTTCAATTCTTCTTTGAGCATTGCATTAGTGGGTTGTATTTCAAATGCGTGTTCCATGTGCTGCACTGCGCTATCCAGTTGATTATTGACTTCGGCAATAAAACTCAACCCTATATGAGAGACGAAATCATCTGGATAAACTTCAAGAACTTTATTGAGAATATAATAGGAATCCTCATAATTGCCTTTTTCCATGAGGATTTTCCCAATTAAGCGATACGTCTCAATATGTTTGGGGTAAGCTTTTAGGATGAACCAGCAATGCTTCAGCGCTTCGTCAAGATTTCCATTCTGGATGAATACTTCATTTTCCTGAACGTACTTTCGTAACGGAATCCTTGACATGATGAACCATCCTTAAATTTATTCTCCCAGATAATCTCTCAATTTCCTTCGAATGGTCGGATGGCGTAAACGGCTTAACGCCTGAGCTTCAATTTGGCGGACTCTTTCACGAGTTACGCCCATTTTGCGACCAACTTCTTCCAGCGTGTAAGCCTGTCCATCCAGCAGTCCATATCGTAACTGGAGGATCCGCACTTCACGAGGTGGGAGTGTATTTAATATTACATTAAGATGCTCTTTTAATAAATTGTAGGTAGCGGTTTCATCAGGAGCAGGGATCTCATCATCTTCGATAAAATCGCCCAGAACAGAGTCATCTTCGTTATCGGTGGGAGTTTCAAGTGAGAGCGGTCGCCGGGACACTTTGATCATGTTTTCCACTTTTTTAGGAGTAACGTCTAACGCTTCAGCAAGTTCATCGATGGTTGGGTCGCGACCCAGTTTCTGGGTAAGTTGGTGTTGTATCCTTAAAAGTTTATTGATCTGATCACCCATATGAACAGGAACACGGATGGTACGCCCCTGGTCAGCAATAGCACGAGTTACTGCCTGACGAATCCACCAGGTGGCATAGGTACTAAATTTGTGACCACGGCGATAATCAAATTTTTTCGTGGCACGAATCAGACCGATATTACCTTCCTGGATCAAATCAAGGAATGGAACACCACGACCCATATATTTCTTGGCTACGCTGATTACTAAGCGTGAATTGGCAGTGACCAGGTGTTCACGTGCCGCCCAGCCGTCTTCGATGAGATCTCGCAATTCAGAACGGCGGGTACTGTTAATGCTTCCAGTTGCTAATTCTTCACGTGCCATTCTACCGCGCTCGATGCGCTGGGCAAGATCTACTTCTTCGTCTGCAGTCAACAGTGGAACACGACTTACTTCTTTGAGATATAAACCGATGGTATCATCAGTATCAATATGACGTAGATCATCAATTTCTACATCAGCTTCAACTTCATCTTCATCGTGATCTTCGTCTTTTAACAGTTCTTCTTCGGTGGGTTCAGGAATAGTGTCATCATCCTCAATATAAGGAATGCCGGCACTCATTAAAGAGGCAAAAGCTTCTTCTAATTGACCAAGATCTTGTTCAGCATCGGGGAAGAAATGCAAAACATCATCATAGGTTACGTAATTTTTTTGATGACCAAGTTCGATAAGTCGAGCAATTGCGGAGTAACCAATGACATCTTCATCTTCTTCAAGAACACTGATTTTGCTATTTGCCATAAACGATCACAACCTTTTTATAAAAAATAAATTATGGCACGCAAAAATAAATACTCTTTATGAGCATACATGTTTTCAAAACAAAATACAATACTACTTTCGTTTTATAGAAAAAACATACAAATTTGCGTGCTGCGCAACGTCTTAATATACACAATTGGTATGTAAAAGTCAACAACCAATCTATATTTATTATATATTTTTGACATATTCTATAAAATATGGCGGAAGTAATGACTGTATGTGCATAGACTCACCTGTTTTGGGGTGAAGAAATTTGATATTCTGTGCATGCAGCAATAAATGATTTGATTCCATAAAACGGGTCTTCAGGGAGGGTAAAGCGCGAAACATGCCATATAAAGTGTCGCCCACAATTGGAAAACCATAATGCGCAAGGTGAGTACGGATTTGATGAGTTATTCCACTTTCGATGATAACTGAAAGAAATGTATTTCTTTCATATCTTGTTAGCACCTCAATCTTTGAAAGAGCTTTTTTCCCTTGCATATCGTCTGGAATGGTACGGTGGTACCGATCTCCATTTTTCAACAACGGGGTGTTGATAACCTTTTTATCCCACATGGGGCTGCCATGTACAATTGCCTGATATTCCTTGTGGATCGTACGATGTTCAAATTGCGAATTCAGCGAACGATGAGCATCAGCATTCCGTGCAAAAAGAAGTATCCCACTCGTATCTTTATCAAGGCGGTGAACAACCCATACCTTTCCATATTCCTCAGAAAGAATATTCCGGATACAGGGCAGCTTTGTATCATAGCCATCCGGAATGGTTCTCAATCCAGCAGGTTTATTAATCACCAGGATATCGTTATCAAAAATAAAAGTTTTAAAGGAAAAACATTATTCATCTGTGACTGCCTGATTTATAATCATATTAAATAAATCTGTCTGAAGGTGCGAAATGCTAATTGTAATTGTACATGTTCATGTAGAAGAAGATTGCATTCATGATTTTATTAGAGCAACGAAGAAAAATGCTGAGAGTAGTATCAGGGAAGAAGGCATTGTTCGTTTTGATTTCATTCAACAGATTGATGATCCAGAACGTTTCATTCTGATGGAAGTATATCAATCGGAAGAAGCCGTTTCTGATCACAAACTAACATCACATTATCAAGAATGGAAGAATGATGTTGCCGATATGATGGCAGAACCTCGTTACAGCATCAAGTATCATGAAATCTATCCACCCGCTGAGAAATGGTAAGTGTTATTTAGATGGAATTAGACACATTTTCATTTACCACCGCCGGCACCATCCATTTTGGATGGGGTTTAAGGAAAACATTATCTCGACATGTTCTAGCATTTGGTAGACATGCTTTATTGCTTTATTCAAAAAGTGTCGGAGAAATCGATAAGATAATTGCTGGACTTGAGCAAAATAATATCATCCTCATGAAAGAGGCACTTACCGGAGAGCCCACTGATGAAAAACTCATGTTACTTGCAACTAGGTATCGTGAAGCAGAAATTGATGTGATCATCGGCATTGGCGGCGGTTCCGTATTGGATAGCGGGAAAGCATTATCTGCGTTGTTAACCAATCCTGGCGAACTGTTGGATTACCTGGAAGTAGTTGGAAAAGGGCTGCCATTGCAGAAGAAACCCTGTCCATTTATTGCTCTACCGACTACATCAGGCACTGGAACAGAAGTGACAAAAAATGCAGTTATAAAAGTAACTGATCAAAATGTAAAAGTAAGCATGCGTAATCTGGCTATGATCCCTGAAATTGCTTTGATAGATCCACAATTAACTCTTAGCGTACCGGCAGCAATCACTGCTTCTACCGGAATGGATGCATTTGTGCAGGTGCTGGAACCATTTTGTTCGTGGAGCGCGAACAGAATGGTAGATCTTTATTGCCGAGAAGGAATCCCGCTGGCAGCCAGGAATCTACCATTTGCATATCATCATCCAGAAGATAAAAATGCAAGAACGCTGATGGCATGGGTGAGTTTGTTGGGAGGGCTTTCTCTGGCAAATGCCAAATTAGGTGCGGTTCATGGATTTGCGGGACCTATAGGTGGAATGTTTGATATTTCACATGGGGTTATTTGCGCCTGTCTGCTTCCGCAAGTTTTTCGAATGAACTTTATAAAATTAATGGATGTTAAGAATTACACGCTGTTAGAACGCTTTCAACAAATTGCTGCATGGATATTGAATGAAGATGATCCTACAGTTAACAATGCAGTCGAATGGTTCATCTCGTTGAATGAGGAATTAGCTATTCCGAAACTGAAACAGCTTGGGATTAAAGAAAAAGATTTTGATGCGATCATCACTAAAGCGCTCGTTTCAAGCAGCATGAAGGGAAATCCGGTACTGTTGGATGCGAATGATCTTCGTGAGATATTAATGAACTCATAAAAAGAATATTGATTTCAATTATTTATGAGTTCATGGTAAGAATATGCCGATCTGATCTTGATTAAACATGCTGGACTACTGCGATTGATTGGCAGCAGGCAGTTGTGGGATGGATTCAGCTGACTTGACAGCGTCTAATATTGCATCCGCGACCATATCCGCTGCAAAAGCTCCGATTGTGTTGACATCACATTTCTTTCTGCCAGTAGAGAGCGCAAAAATGGTATCACCATCAAACATGGTATGAGCGGGTCGGATCACCCTTGCCAATCCGTCCTGCGCCATCTGTGCGACTTTGTTCGTCTCTTCTTTACCCAGAGATGCGTTGGTCACAACCGCTCCGATCACCGTATTGGATTTGGAGGCGAACTGCAGAGCTGTTTTTCCGATCATGGAAAGCATGACCAGCTGGGTATTCGCGAAATATTTCTCTTCCCCGATCTTCAAGGGTCCTTTCTGAATAGAACGTGTGCCGGCTAAAATATTTCCGGTATGAGGATCAACCACATCTCCAAAAGCATTGACTGCGATAATGGCGCCAACATAGAGACCTGGCGAAATCTCGACTGCTGCACTTCCAATACCAGATTTCATCGCCTGCCCCATACCGAGTATTTTTCCAACGCTGGCGCCTGTTCCAGCACCAAAGTTGCCGCTTTGTGGTTTATCACTGGAAGCCTGTGAACAGGCTTGGTAGCCCATCTCGCTATCCGGTCTTTTTGAGGCATCGCCAACTCCCAGATCATAAAGAATGGCAGCCGGAACGATCGGAACCCTTGCGAAACCGGTGTCGAATCCTATCTTGTGTTCTTCCAGATAACGCATCACACCTGAAGCAGCATCTAATCCGAAGGCAGAACCGCCTGCTAATACTACAGCATGCACTCTGTCAACCATGTGCATGGGTCTCAATAGATCCGTCTCCCGTGTGCCTGGAGAACCACCTCGCTGGTCAACGCCACCAACTGCTCCATTTTTAAACAGGAGAACTGTGCATCCCGTCCAGGCTGTATGATCACTGATCTGCCCGATCAATAAATCATCCATATCCGTAATACAAGCTTTTTTATATGCCATCACATTCTCCTTTCGTAATAGCCATACCTATTTTAACGTGGAAATGTTTATACTGGCTTTCAAACTTTGCCAGGGTGGTTGATATTCGCGTCAGGTTATCTTACTCTTGGGTTGAATATTAATGTTCCATAAGTAAAGGTTGTCATTTGTACCATAATAATATCTGCATAGTAAGATATGATTAATTTGAAACAAGGGATTTCACATGAAAATCGCAATAATCGGACTTGGAAAAATGGGCGGCAATATGGCTCGCCGATTGCAGGCTGGAAATATCGAGGTAGTAGCATACAATCGTACACCTGAAAAAACACAGGAGCTGACAGAAGAAATAGGTTTACAGCCTGCGTATAGCTATAAAGAGGTTATTTCTTATCTTGATCAACCTCGTATAATCTGGTCAATGGTGCCAGCAGGAGAGACAACCCGGTTGGTAGCTCAAGAATTCTATGAGTTGTTGGATGTCGATGATATCTTTATTGATGGTGGAAACTCCTACTATAAGAATTCTATGGAATTGGCAATGATGTTTTTAAAGAAGGGCATCCATTTTCTCGATGTCGGTGTTAGTGGTGGAATTTGGGGATTAAAGGAAGGATATTCGCTCATGATCGGAGGGGAAAGAAAAATTGCGGATTATTTAAAACCCGTTTTTGAAGTTCTGGCACCGGGAAAAGAAAAAGGGTGGGGTTATGTAGGACCACATGGAGCCGGTCATTTTGTGAAGATGGTTCATAATGGTATTGAATACGGCATGATGGAAGCACTTGCAGAGGGTTTTGAGATTATGCACACCAAACAGGAATTCAATCTTAATCTGGAAGAGGTAGCCGGTATTTGGCAAAATGGATCTGTTGTCCGTTCCTGGCTGCTTGATCTTACTCATGATGCGCTTTCAGAAGATAATGAACTATCCTCAATTGAAAGCTGGGTAGATGATTCAGGCGAAGGACGCTGGACAGCCCATGAAGCGATTGATCTGGGCGTGCCAACTCCCGTGATTACGGATGCATTATTCAGGAGGTTTGATAGCCGCCAGTCAGACAGCTTCGCATTGAAGACCCTGGCTGCCATGCGCAATAAATTTGGAGGTCATTCGATCAAAGAAAAGAAGGGTGAATGAGTAAAAATACCTCAAGCGATCAGATGATAGCATTTGTGATTTTCGGTGTGACAGGAGATCTTACACGTCGAAAACTCTTACCAGCACTGTATCAACTTGCTAGAGAACAAAATTTGCCCGAAAAGATCAAAATAATCGGATTTGCACGAAGACAATGGAACAATGATTATCTCAAAAAAATCCTCAAGAGTGGAATTGAAGAATTTGCCAGACAAAAACCGATCGATGAGAGAGTTATTTCCGTTCTACTGGAAAATGCACGCTATGTGCAGGGAGAGTTTGAAAAACCAGAGGGATTCCAGAATCTACAAAATTTGATCCGTGAAGAAGGGATCAAAAAAGTGATCTATTATCTGGCTACTCCTCCTGATTCATACGCCGATATTTTGGATAATCTGCATATTTGTCAGTATCCGAAATCTGAAAATGAAAATGAATGGTCACGTATCGTGGTCGAAAAACCGTATGGAAAGGACTTAGAGACCGCAAAGGACCTGGATAAAAAGATCCACACTTGTTTCATGGAAGATCAAATATATCGAATTGATCATTATCTAGGGAAAGAGACCGTACAGAACATCCTGGTTTTTCGTTTTGCAAATGGGATCTTTGAACCTTTATGGAATAGTCACTACATTGACCATGTCCAGATCACAGTTGCAGAAACAATGGGTGTCGGTACTCGTGCGGGATATTTTGATGATTCAGGCATTATAAGGGATATGTTTGCAAACCATATGCTGCAGCTGCTTTCGCTAACTGCCATGGAAGCGCCGTACGCATTCAATGCCAGCTCTGTTCGTGATGAAAAATTGAAAGTATTAAAAGCCCTGCGTCATTGGCAAGGGAAGAATGCTCTTATCAACACGTACCGTGCGCAATACGGCAGCGGGATACGAAATGACAAAATAATCAACGCCTATATTGAAGAGGATAAAGTAAAAAAGAATTCGCTCACAGAAACGTATATGGCGGCAAAACTATATGTGGATAATTGGCGTTGGTCAGGAGTCCCATTTTATTTGCGCTGCGGAAAACAACTCAAGAAACGCACGACTGAAATAGCCATTCAATTCAAACAGGTTCCCCTGCCATTATTCAACTGGCATAACATGGCTGGCGATGCCCCAAATGTGCTGCGGTTGCGGCTGCAGCCCGATGAAGGTATCACCCTTACGTTTGGAGCAAAGGTACCTGGACCCTTCAATGAAATTGCACCGGTTAATATGGAATTCTGTTATAAAGATGCTTTTGGCAGTGAACCACCCGAGGCGTATGAGAGACTATTACTGGATTGTATGGTCGGTGATGCCACATTATTCACCCGTTCGGATGAGGCGTTAGCGCAATGGGATTTTACAACCGATATCATGCTCGCCTGGCAAGAGGAACCTCTCCATAAGCTTCCAACCTATTCTCCTGGTTCATGGGGTCCGGAGGGAGCAGATGAGTTCATTGAGCGAGATAATAGAAAATGGCTGAATCCGACGTGAACTTAGATTTTCTTTCTGCAATTTGGGCAGATTTTTTCATGATCAACAATGATATATCCGCAGTGGGGGCAGGAACGAGGCTGTAAATTACCCATTGGAGCGCCACATGCCACACATGTTGGGGCGCCACTTGGGTTTGCGGCATTGCAGTACTCGCATTGAATACGCTTCAAGCGTTCAGACAATTCATAACCGCTGCCAAGAGAACGCGCATTGGTTTCTAAGATCTTCCAGACTTCTTCTGTAAGCTGCAAGTATTCCACATCCTGTGCGATATCATCTAATCGATGGAGAAGATTGGCAGGATTGAGAATTGTTGCCAGCGCAGAATAGCCAAGGCTGGCGGCAATCCCCAGCCAGGTTTGTTGACCTACCTGCACTGAAATACCATCTTCAACTTCCCTGAAATGTATGCCAAGCGCAGTATTTCCACCTGAAGATGGCTGCGTCCGCGTTTTGATCTGAATGCCAATGCCATCTTCATATTCAATACGCTGTACCAGCAGATTCCCACGATTAAAATGGATCTGCAAACACTCGGCTAACTCGTCAGAAGTAAAATTCCCGTGAAAGATTCTTTGTTCCATTAGATTGCATTATAATCAAAAAATATTAATAAGAAGAAAAATGTATGCATAAAAAACTGATATTGATATTTGCGCTCTTTTTTACTGTCGTGTTGTTAGGTTTCTATAATAATACGGTAAATGCTGAGTTTCGTTTCCAGCAGCCAACCATTGCGATTCCTACAGTGACAGGAACTCCCAGAAAAGCCACTGCGTTCGTTCGACTGGATCAGGAAGATCCAGTTAATGTACGATCAGGTCCAGGCGTATTCTACGATCTGATTGGTGTTTTACTACCCGGGCAGGAAGTAACCGCGCTGGGACGGTCGGCAGGAAGAGATTGGGTTTTAGTAGAATATCCAGGTGTTGAAGAGGGATCTGGATGGGTGTATTCACCACTAATAATATTATCCGGTGAAGAATTAGCAATTATTGAACCTCCCTCTACACCGACGCCAGCTGTGACGGGTACGATAGATGCAACATTGGCAGCACAATTTATCACAACCCCGGTATCCACAAGATTACCAACCTATACAGCAGCACCACCTCAGACTGTCCCAACTTTCGCTGATGAAGTCACCTCTGGAATATCTCAACATATCCCCATAGGGTTGATCATACTTGTGATTGGTGGTCTGGGTGCATTGATTGCAGTGATTTCTGTTTTTACTAATAGATAACTCTGTTCTCGATGTTAACAAGTAAATACAATGTTTAAGTTTAGCAGAATGTTCCCATTCTTAGAAAATCAGTCTTCTAGTAAGAATAATAAATGACATTTGGTGGTTTTCGATCAATAAATTGACTTAACAAAAGAAAGTGTTTCTATCAAGGACGAAAACTCCATTAAAATCAATCGTATGAATAAAAAGATCATTGCAACAAATCGTAAAGCAAAATTCGAATATAACCTTCTGGAATTTTATGAAGCAGGCATTGCCCTGCTGGGAACAGAGATCAAATCAGTACGTGCCAGGCAGATAAGTATAGCTGAAGCTTATATTCAAACGGATGGCAGAGAAGTGTGGTTGATCAATGCGCACATTGCGCCGTATGATCCTGCCAGCCGCATGAATCACGATCCAAAACGAAAACGGAAATTACTGCTTCATAAAAAAGAGATAACGAAGTTATGGAATAGTGTCAGACAAAAGGGATTGACCATAATTCCTGTTGAAATTTACCTGCAAAATGGAAAAGCGAAGATCAATATTGCAGTAGCTCGTGGCAAGAAGTTATATGATAAACGTAGAGATATCGCAGAACGAGATATGAAAAGAGATCTAGACCGAAGCAGAAAAATATAATCTGGGAGATGGATAAAAAATGATCGAAATCACAGGACAGGATCTGACCATCAGGGAAGTCATTCAAGTTGCCTGTAATCGAGAGCAAGTGAATCTTTCCAAATCAGCCAGAGAACGTGTTGAGGCTTCCCATGTGATCCTACTGCAAAACCTAAAAAAGGATTTTCCTTATTATGGCATCAACACAGGATATGGCATTTTTCATAACCAGAAGATATCATCTGATCAACTAGCCGCTCTCAATCGTAATCTCATCATTAGCCACGCTATCTCTCTTGGGGAATTATGTGATGAAAATACCGTTCGGGCAGCCATGCTCATACGTGCCAATACATTATCAAAAGGCTTCTCCGGCATCCGCGTGCAAATTATCCAAACATTGTTAGAGATGTTGAATAAAAATGTGGTTCCGCAGATAAGACAGCAGGGATCAATGGGGTCATCAGGAGATCTGTGCCAGCTGGCGCAAATGGCGCTTGTTCTAACCACCGATGTAAATGATTCGGAAGAACAATCTGGCATTGCTTTATATGAAGGAAAGCTGATGAGTGGAAAAGCCGCAATGCATGCGGCAAACATCTCACGTATTGTATTGCAGCCGAAAGAAGGATTAGCGTTGATCAATGGGGCAACTTTTTCAGCAGCAATAGCTGTTATCTCCTGCTGGTCAGCAAGAAAACTGTGTCTGTTAGCAGATTCAAACCTGGCGCTATCTCTGGAAGCATTAGCCGGGCGTCGAGAAGCATTTGATCCACGTTTACATGAGACCAGAGGAATGAATGGTCAAATAAGAACAGCAAATTATGTCTGGGAAAAAACAAACGGCAGTCAGTTTGTGAACAGTACTCATCATGTGCAGGATGGATACGCTGTTCGCTGTGCACCACAGGTGCATGGTGCGGTATGGGATACAGTAGAGCATGCAGAGAATATCATTCTCAAAGAAATAAATGCCGCCACCGATAACCCATTACTTTTTGACAATGGAGATGTGATATCCGGTGGGAATTTTCATGGTGAACCGATCGCTTTCATCATGGACTTTCTGGGAATCGCACTGGCTGAATTAGGAGCAATAGCAGAAAGACGGATCTTCAGATTACTGGACTCCAATTTGAATAATGGATTGCCGTTAATGCTGATCGCGGATAATGAAAAAGCAGGAACGGAATCAGGATTGATGATACCGCAGTATGCAGCGGCATCACTGGTAATGGAAAACCAGCATCTTGCCAATACTGACGCGGTTCATTCAATCCCAACTTCGGCGAATCAAGAAGACCATAATTCCAATTCACTGAATGCCGCCCGTCATACAGCAGCAATTACAAAAAATGTATTAAAGATCCTTACCATCGAACGATACAGCCTGGCACACGCTTTGGATATCCGGATGAAGAACGATCCTCAACGTAAAATGGCGGATGGCACCTATGACCTATACAAGAAAATAAGATGTATCGTGGATTTTAAAGAACATGAGAATTTATGGGGTGAGGAGATCAACAAATTGTCAGAATCTATACAAGATGGTTTATTCAAAGTCTGAAGAATGATGTTTGACTTTTTAATCGTAGATTGGTAAGCTTACCCAGATGGCTGCAAATAACAAGAATATTTCTCGTAGAGATTTTCTAAAAAATTCCCTGATGGGTGTCGGCGGATTTGCTTTATGGGCTAATCGTCCCCGAACTAAATTAGAAGAAAAGCATTCTTATCTGGATGGTTTCGCTGAAAGCGAATATCTTGCCCGCAATACGGTATATTTGCCTAACACTCTACCGTTACGATCAAAACCATCAACTGACGCCAGTACTGTCAGGATAATGGGAGTAGATGAATGCCTTCCATGGAATAGAGTTGTGGTAGGTGAAGCACCGCTGGGAAGAAACAGCAACAACCGCTGGGTTGAAACACCGGAAGGATATGTGTATCTTCCCAGTGTTCAAAAAGTACGTAATCTGCCCAACAGCCAACCGGTCAGCCAGATCCCGGAAACGGAAAGTGGACCCGGCATGTGGGCTGAAGTTACTGTGCCCTATGTCAGGATGACCCTGGAGAATCCGCCTGCCCGTGCTCCCTGGCTTAATGATGTAACTACAGATCTGTGGCGTATGTACTACAGCCAGGTTGTCTGGATTGATCAGATGAGCATGGATGCAGATGGAATTGTCTACTATCGTGTGAACGAAGATTATGGACATGGATATGGGTACGGTGATATCTTCTGGGCAGAAGCATCTGCATTCAGACCGATCACCGAAGAGGAGATATCTCCCATACATCCCGAAGCTGGCGATAAAAAAATCGTCGTGAACGTGAATCAACAAACCCTTTCCTGCTTAGAAGGAACTAACGAAGTCTATTTTTGCCAGGTATCTACCGGTCAAAAATTCGATCAGTACGGGCTGCGCGTAGATGAATGGGCAACACCTGTCGGAAGTCATTGGATATGGCGTAAAACAATTTCGCTGCATATGAGTGGTGGTGGAACAGGTGCTGGATGGGATACCATGGCAATTCCCTGGACATCACTTTTCGTTGGAACGGGTGTCGCTATTCACTCAACTTTCTGGCATAATGATTTTGGCACTGCACGTTCCCATGGCTGCGTAAATGCCAGTCCGGAAGACGCCAAATGGATTTTCCGCTGGACAACCCCACATTGTGGTCTATACCCCGGTGATCTAACAGCCACTGATTACAGCGGAACAGTGATAAATGTCATCGAGCCCCTCTATTAAAGAGATTCGATTAATTTGATCGTATGAATAACTCCTGGTGCTGGGTTTATCGAAATTATATGCTGCTGGCGATTTTACTAATTCTGGTGTATATCGCAGGCGCATTTCTTGTTCCCGTTCTTCAATATTATGGGTTAAACATACCGGCTAATATTGGATATCGTTTTTACAGAACTGTGTGCCACCAATTTGCCTTTCGCTCCTGGTTTTTATTTGGCGATCAATCGTTTTATCCTTTAGATAAAGCAGGTGTACAAGCCGACAGTACGTATGAAGAAATATCAGGTAATAGCCCACAAGATATTGAATCTGCCCGCCAGTTCAAAGGCAATGCGGATATGGGCTATAAAATTGCTCTTTGCCAACGTGATATTGCAATATTTACAGGGCTGCTTTTTCCTGCAGTGGGATTTGTAATATGGAAGAGAAAATGGCAACCTATACCCGTGGTTTTATGGATTGTGATGGGTGTGATGCCCATCTTTCTGGATGGTATCAGTCAATTGGGTGGCAGCAATCTGCCTTTTTTCAACATGATATCAGCTCGTGAGAGTAATCCTGCCATGCGTACACTGACCGGATTATTATTTGGTGTTACCACAGGCTTATACTTATTTCCGAAACTAGAAAAACGTTATGAAGATCATAAAAATAAAACCACCGTTGTGAGGAAAAAATAATGCCATTTCATGAGCAGAATGGATTGTACTATTTCTCACTTTCAACATTTGACGAACAGGGTGTACGACACGGTTTTTTTTACACGCCAGGGTGGTGTTAGTCCAATCCCATGGAGTTCTCTCAATGTAGCTACCTCTGTTGGTGATAGCCGGGAGAATGTGATCGAAAAATCGCAACCGAATTATGGCATTGTTCGGAAAAAAGCTACGATTCCATTTTCGATACATGGCAGGTGCACAGTGATATTGTGCTCCATTCTGAATTACCCAGACCGATCAGCGAACCTCATAAAAAGGGAGATGCAGTGATGACTTCCAATCCAGATGTGGCATTGATGATGGTGTTTTGCTGATTGTGTTTCCAATTCTTTTCTATGATATACAAAATAAGGTCATTGCTATTGCCCACGCCGGTTGGCAGGGTACATTAAAAACATATAGCCAGCAGGACCATCGAAATGATGAAAGAAAACATACCATTCAGAAGCCAGACATATCATCACCGGCATCGGACCTTCGATTGGAGTAGATCACTATGAGATAGGTGAGGAAAACTGCCAGAGAAGTCGCTGCCAGTTTTTTATGAAAAAGAAGATATGGTTCTTAAGAAAAAAGAAGATAAGATCTATTTTTGATATGTGGCAGGCTAATAAACTTCTTCTAGAGCAGGAGAATGTCGCTTCAATTGAAATTGCCGGATTATGTACAGCATGTGATATTAATAATTGGTATTCCCATCGCGCTGAAAAAAGGATCAACCGGACGTTTTTGCTGCAGTATTAACAATGAACCATGAATGAACTACATTTAACTATCAAAGTCATCCCAAATGCACCCAAAAACTGAAGTGGTCGGGCAAATGGATAACGGTGTGATCAAAATAAAAATTTGTGCTCCACCTGAAAAAAGGGAAGGCAAATCAGGAATTAATGAAATTTCTAGAAAAAAACCTTTGATGTGCCGAAAGAGGCTGTCGAAATAATTTCAGGAAAAAACTTCTCGTTTAAAGAAAGTTCGCATAACCTGTACTATGAAGGATGTTTTCCTGTTTATTGCGTGAGTGATGCCTTGCTACTTGATGTGAAGGATCCTCCCACAGGTGGGACAATGAAAAAAGCACATTGGTTAAACCCGGGACTTCCTGCCGTTCACTGGGAGTGATCTGTGTACCACAGGCTGCACAGGCATCATTCTCAAGTAACACAATTGCCAGACCATTTTTTTTCGGGATACTAACAAATTGTATTGTTTTTAATAAATCAGGGACTGATTGATTGCAAAAACAACAGCTCTTTTTCTTTGAAGCATGTTTTTCATCAGAAGTCAAAACTGCTTTTTCGGGCGGTTAACTGAGACTTGGATGTTTTCGAATTGTGAGGAAAACAGAGTGAAAGGTTGACTTAGCCTGCTCAACCTGATTTTGTGATTCTTCTAAGCGGATCATTTGATCAAGCTGTTTTATCTTCCAGTTTCGAAATAATATTTTTCAGGGATTGTATCTCGAGTTGTATGTCCTGCAGTTCTTTTGGATTTTTGGACTTTACCGCTGTAAAGCATTGAATCACTTTGAGAAAGCTTGATTTTCTTTTGCTCGATCTCATCAATAATCTTTGTTAAAAACCCGCTGTTCAGATTCTACGGACTGATTGTTTATTTTCAAGTTTCTTTGCTGCTGAAAGAACAAGTTTATCTTGTCTCAACTTTTCATCGATACTGGTCAGTTCCTCAAAAAATAGATTTAAGCTGGGTATCGATCAATTGCAGTTCATACAAATTGGTCAGGTTCATCTGATTACTCTGGTAATGGAATGTTTTTATATTGTTTTTTATATTTTCCATCATCTCATGTGCAATATGATAACACGTAGTAGTTTTACATTGTAAAAAACTACCATGCAATCTTATAATCAAGTTAAGAAAAGAGCAGGAGGAAACACATCATGAGTGTGGCTGATTCATCAAACACAAAGATCCTCGTTATTGAAGATGAAGAGAGAATGGCGCGCTTTGTCCGATTGAATCTGGAGCAGGATGGTTTTCAGGTGAGCGAAGCATTGAATGGCAGAGAAGGGTTAGATAAATTGCGCACATTCATGCCTGACCTGATACTGTTAGATGTCATGCTCCCTGATCTGGATGGATTTGAATTACTGAAAATGATCCGAGAAATAGATAATGTGCCAGTCATAATGCTTACTGCCAAAAGTGAAGAGGAAGATAAAGTACGCGGTTTGGAGCTTGGCGCTGATGATTATGTTACAAAAACCGTTTAGTCCACGAGAATTGGTCAGTCGTGTGAAGGCAGTTTTTACGTCGTATCGAATCTTCAGGTGTTAATTCTGATGACGTAATTCAAGTGGATGATCGCTTGAAGATCGACTTCAACCGCCGCGAGATATGGGTCGAGGGGAAAATTAGTAAAATTGCGCCCCACAGAATATCGACTGCTGTATCATCTCGTGCAGAATGCAGGCTGGGTTTTTAAACATACGATCAAATATTATCAAGGGTATGGGGTTACGAATACCGTGATGAACCACATTACGTACGACTCTATATTAATTACCTGCGGCAGAAAACTAGAAAAAAGATCCGTCCGACCCTAAATATATTCTTACAGAACGAGGTGTTGGCTATCGTTTTCTTCGATTATCGCAGAAGCAAATAGTTGTTTTTATTTTTAATATATTTCAAATACAGCGTTTTGTATTATTTTTATGCGAACGCTGTATTCTATTAAACGATAAAGGAGGTCGAAATGACAAAAATAACAAGAAGTGATCCATTTTTAGATATCGTGAACGTGAGAAATACGATGGATAAGATGCTGGATAATTATTTTGGTCATTCTGCTTTATCCTTTGAAGGATACGGAATTCTTGATATGGATATGTACCAGACAGATGACGATGTAGTGATTGAAGCATCTATTCCAGGTGTAAATCCTGAAGAGATCAATATTTCTATTGCCGGTGAAGTACTGACCATTAAAGGGGAAGTGAAACAGGTAAATGAAAGCGAGAATTTAGATTATCATATCCGTGAGAGACGATTTGGTACTTTTAGCCGTTCTATTACGCTACCAGTACATGTGATTGCCGAAAAAGCAAATGCCGATTTCAAAAATGGTATTCTTAAATTGACTTTGCCGAAAGCGGAAGAAATTAAACCCAGGACCATCACGGTAAAGGCAAAGTAAAGATAAAGATAAGAATTTTATAAGTATAAAAAGAAAACCTTTCCGAAACTGAAAAATCCTGTACAATGACGGAAAGATTTTCGGAATTTTCTAAAGAATGATAGGAGATAAATAGATGAACGAACCGATACATGTAAACAGATGCAGCTTTCAAAAAACATCTGTGCTTGAATCCACCATCCCGGTGATCGTGGATTTTTTGGGCTCCATGGTGTGGTCCTTGTAAGATGGTAGCACCAGCCCTTGAGAAAATTGCCAAAGATTATGATGGTAAATTAACCGTAGCAAAAGTAAATACTGATGAAAAACCAGGAATGGGCATCACGTTATGGAGTGCAGGGAATTCCAACAATGCTTTTTCATATCTGAAGGTAAAGTTATCCACCGACAGGTTGGCGCAGTTTCCCGAGGGTATGCTGAGAGAGACCGTAGATCAATTTCTTGGTGTAATAAAAGAAAATAAAGAGTAAATTAACTAAAATACCAGATAACAAAAAAAGACCCTTTAGGGTCCTTTTTTTGTTTAACAGCGTTTAATGGAAGCTCCTAATCCGGCTAATTTTTCATCAATTCTCTCATAACCCCGATCAATTTGGCGTATATTGCGTATAGTTGAGGACACCATCAGCGGATAATGCAGCCAGAAGTAACGCCATTCCCGCACGGATATCCGGACCAGCCATATCATCACCAAGCAAGCGGGTCGGACCCTGCACTATACAGCGGTGAGGATCACATAATACGATCTGAGCTCCCATACTCACCAGTTTATCGGTAAAGAAACATACGGCTTGGGTACATCCAGTCATGGAAAAGAACAGACCCCTTCGATTGCGTGGCAATCACAATGGCGATGCTCATCAAATCAGTCGGGAAGGCGGGCCACGGCATAACGCTTATTTTCTGGAATAGCATTATCAAGATCGGGTTCAATACATAAACATTGATCAGATGGAACGATGATATCTTCGCCATGGATATCCCAATCTACACCCATGCGGTTTGAATACTAAACTTAACCATCGAAAGATATTTTGATCCAGCATTTTTTTATTGTAATGGATCCTTTTGTAATCGCAGCAGCTCCAATAAAAACTAACCACTTCAAGGTAATCAGGTCCAATTGTAAAATTCTCCCCCATGAAGACTCGTAAACTCCTTCGATCTCAAGTGTATTTGATCCAATATTTTTGATATTTGCCCCCAATCCATTCAAGAACAAAACATAATTCTTGAATGTGGGGTTTCTGAAGCCGCATTTTCGTAGAATTGATGTACCTTTTTGCCAGGACAGATGCCATAATAGCATTTTCGGTAGCGGTAAACACTGGCTTCATCCAGCAAGATATCCGCCCCAATTAATTCTTTACATCGAAAAGTGAAGGTACGGTTGTACTTTAAGCTGACCCCCAGTTTTTTGAAGAGCCAGAATATGAGTATCAACACGGCGGCGACCAATGACATCACCACCTGGAGGGGGAAGGATGATATAGCCAGCTCGCGCAAGCATAGGACCGGCAAGCAGGATCGATGCGCGTATATTACGGCAGAGTTTCCGGATCAAGTTTCGGCAGGGTGAATTTCACCGGCAGTCACTTCCCAGGTATGCACATCTATTATCCTGATATTCACACCAAGACTTTCAAGCAGCGCCCGCATGGTTTGCACATCCAGAATATCAGGAATATTGTGAAGAATAACGGGTTGATCTGTCAAAATACAGGCAGAAAAGGATCGGAAGAGCGGCGTTTCTTATTTCCAGATGGTGTTACCTCACCATTCAGGGCAACACTACCTTCAATGATGAACTTATCCATTCACACAACCTCCATCAATGAAATTATTTTCATACTTTCTAGAAAGTCTCAGTTACTTTATTTAAACCCTCTGGTTTATCCGGGTTTAATCCACGTTCAATAGCGATTTGTCTACCAAAAAAATTGTCCGGGAATCGTGCATGCAATAGGTGAAAATGATTCAGGAATATCAGCGGGTATACGGAACCCAAGTTTGCTGGCTTGAATTATATCCTCATCATTGCTAACACTGATGATTTCCGCTCGACGTTGTACAAGTTCTTGCACCATTTGTTTCATATCCATGAGCACCTGTCCACGAGGTGCGATAATAAAAACGGGAAATCCGTTGTATACAGTAGCAATAGGACCATGCTTGAAATCAGCCGATGAGTAGGGATTCGCATTTATACCGGTCAATTCCTTGATCTTCAAAGCAATTTCGAAAGCTGTACAATAATTAAGACCACGTGATAAAACAGCGCAAGATTCAACATACCGATACCGTTGCATGCTGTCAATTTTATCCTGTGAAAAATCTATTGTATTTTGAAGCCATTGAGGAATCTTTGAAATAGATTCAATGAAATCAGGTTTCCCAGAAAAAGCGCCAGAAAGCATGGCTAAAGTGATCAGGGAATTTGTATACGATTTTGTAGCTGCTACGGCTTTTTCTTCTCCAGCATGGATTGGGATGGTGTATTTTGATTCGGCTGAAAGTGGAGATTGTGCGTTATTTGTTATGCAGATGGTAGTACAACCCTGTGAGTTAGCATTCTTAACCGTCTCAACAATATCAGGAGACATGCCTGATTGTGAAATAGAAATTACCAATGCCCGTTCCAATTTCGGGGGAGTTCCATACAATGTGAAAAGAGATGGGGTAGTAAGAGCAACAGGAAAGCGATTATTGCTCCCAAAAAGATATTGCGCATAACGTCCGGCATTGTCTGAACTGCCCCGCGCTGCAATTAAAACGTAATTGAAATCTTTATTGATCTTCTGGACAATTTCTTTGATGTTGGGGAATTCTTCTTTGATTAGTGTTGTAGCAGCAGCTGGTTGTTGTTGTTTATCTCTTGAAAAAGTTGATCCATATTAGTTTTATCCATCACTTTTTTGAACAAATCGTGTTTACAATGGTATAGTATAACCGCAATGATAAACTGAAGTATACTAAATTTATTCTACCCCGGAGTGAAATTATGATTACTATTCATAAAATTGATACCAGTAATAAAAAAGAAGTAAATGACTTTGTACAACTCCCTTTTGGCTTGTATAAAGGACGTTCCACAATGGGTTCCTCCCATTAAGGGTGGAATTCGAGATACGTTAAATCGGAATAAACATCCCTATTATGAACATTCAGATGCAGATTTCTTCCTGGCGAAAGATGGCGACGAGGTAGTCGGACGAATTGCTGTGCTGGAGAATAAGGTCTATAACAAATATCATGATAAGAAACAAGCCTCTTTCTATTTATATGAAAGTGTTGATGACCAGAAAGTAGCAGAAAAAAATATTTGAAGCCGCATTTGATTGGTCTCATGCTCGCGGATTGAATTATTTTATTGGACCGAAGGGTTTTTTCACCATTTGATGGTTATGGATTTGTGGTGGAAGGTTTTGAACATCGTCAGATGATGACCATGATGAACTACAACAAACCAAATTATCCGGCATTCATGGAAAATCAAGGATTTACGAAAGTGGTTGATTGGGTTTCAAGTTATGTTGAGATCGCAAAATTCAATATGCCTGAAAAAAATACGATTGGTCGCCGATAAAGTGAGAAAACAGGGAAAATTTAAAGTTCATCAATTTTCTTCAAAATCTGAACTCAAGCGATACGTGCCTTTTATTGGACAGGCATACAATAAAACCTTTGTAAATAACTGGGAATATTATCCATTAACCCAAAAGGAAGTAGACTGGGCTTTTCAAGATCTAACACTTGTAGCAATACCTGATTTGATCAAGATCATCACATACAATGACGAAGTAGTAGGTTTCCTGCTGGCATTTCCAGATATTTCTGCTGCCTTTCAACGGCATAATGGTTCATTAACACCACTTTCTATCATCGATATCATGCGCGAAGTGAAAAAGTCAAAATGGATAGAATTCAACGGTGTAGGTGTGCTGCCTGAATATCAGGGTTTTGGTGGAAACGCACTCTTATTCGATGAGATAGAAAAAACAGCAAAAAGCCACAACTTTATTCATGGGGAATTAACCAATATTGCTGAGACGGCGGTGCAAATGCGGAAAGATCTTGAAAATCTGGGGGTGAAACCGTATAAAAACCACCGCATATTTGGAAAAGATATCTAGATAAATAAAAGGGAGATGGCTGAACTGCACCCCAAAAGTTGGACACCAAAACCAACAGAAAGGGTGCAGTTTTATAATGACCAAATATAGTAAAGAAGAACGAATAGCAGCAGCCAAAGCAGTAGAAGCAGGGGAGAGCATCGCCAGTGTTTCCAAGAGATACCAAATGAGTCCCACGGTAGTCAGTCGAAGCTTGAGACATTATGAAGAACACGGAGATAAAGGAGCGAGCAACCCAGCCTACAATTGGACCGCCGAACAGAAGTACAGCGTATTAGAATACATGCATGAGAACTACTTATCATGTAGAGAAACGGGCATCCAATTTGGGATAAGCGGGTCATCAACAGTCTGGCAATGGGAGCAGAGATACTTGGAAAAAGGGATTGAGGGATTAGAAGATAAGAAGAAGGGCAGAAAGCCAAGAACGCCAAAGCCTAAACCGCCGAAGACCAGGGAAGAAGAACTGCTGGAAGAGAATCTGTATCTGCGAGCAGAGAATGAATACCTAAAAAAAATTGAACGCCTTGGTTGCAGAGCGGGAAAAGCGCGAACGAGGGATCAAGTAGTTGTTATCTCTGAACTAAGGCATACATACCCTTTGGCGCTGCTTCTGATCATAGCGCGTGTCCCCAGAAGCAGTTATTACTATCACCTGAAACAGCTCTGTGAGCCGCCCAGGCATCTCAAAGAGCGAGAGGTGATCCGAAGTATCTGCAGCGAGCACAAAGGTCGTTATGGTTATCGTCGGGTCACACTTGAATTGAGACAGCGGGGATTTCAGACCAACCACAAACTGGTCATGAAGCTCATGAAGCAGGAACAGCTTACCTGTACGCTGCGGAAAAAGAAATATCGTTCCTATCGGGGTGAGGTGGGGAAGATTGCTCCCAACCTATTGCAGCGTGATTTCAAAACTGAAAAACCCAACTTGAAATGGGCAACCGACATCACCGAATTCAAACTGATGGGGCAAAAAACTCTATCTTTCCCCCATCATGGACCTCTTCAATGGTGAGATCATCAGTTATTCCCTGACCAAGCGTCCAAACTTCCACCAGGTCACTGCAATGCTGAAGGATGCCTTCTGTAAAATCCCTGACAATAGCAAATTGATCCTGCATTCGGATCAGGGCTGGCAGTATCAGATGAAAGTCTACCAAAAGATGCTCAGGGATAAAGGCATACGGCAGAGCATGTCCAGAAAGGGGAATTGTTATGATAACAGCGTCATGGAAAAACTTCTTTGGCATTCTCAAATCCGAGTTCTATCACAACCAGGAGTTTTCTTCAACTGAGCATTTTGAAAAAGAGTTATCTGAGTATATTGATTACTACAATAATCGCAGGATCAAGGTTAAACTAAAAGGACTGAGTCCTGTTCAATTTCGTACTCAGTCTTTTATTTCTACTTAACTTTTGTCCAATAAATGGGGTGCACTACAGGCAGCATCTCCTTTTTTGTTGTGATTTTATCAACTTGCATTACAATAATGCGAGTAGAAAGTGATGCGAATTTGCATCATTTTATTGGAATGTTGAAAAAATTGGTTAATCAAAACACAAACTAGAAGATCTGTGGATATTCATAGCTGAGATAATGAAAAAAAAGAAAACCTCTGAAAACTGGCTGGTTCTCATATTCGTAATTATTACGATCGGGCTTCTGATCTTCAGCGTGGATATATCACCACTTTGGATCTATCAGGGTTTCTAGATGAGCATTACACAGATTGCCTTTGTAGGCGTGGGAAGTATTCTTTATCGGTTAGTGGGAAAAAAACTGGCAGCGAGAAAAAAATAATATTTCTGCTCAATATATTCCTATTATTTCTAATTCAACCCGGGGGATCCATTCGATATCTTAATTTCATTCTGCCCTGGATTATGATTTTTATTCTTATGGGCAGCGGATTCGCAGTAGCAAAAACAGACAAGAAAGAAATATTTCTGCTATGCATGCTCTGCCTTCTTGGCTTTCTACCTTTTCTATTTTCTGAAATAATTCCAGCTTTAAAATCCAGTTTTTTTGATATTCATTTAAATGTACAGATCCTGTTAAAACTCCTCGGTTATGGTGGAATCCTGCTAGGTATTTCTTATCTTTTGCGCTCAAACAAAGCATTCTTACCCTTTGTATTAGTTATTGTCCTGTTGATATTTGTATTCCTGAAACAACCTGCATTAACAACTCTTACCAGCGGCGTGCTGCGTGGTATGTTTCAACAAAACACCAGTCTCGCTTCTGCACTGGATATCCGCTGGATCGGGTATTCATATATTACATTTCGTCTCATCCATGTCATACGCGAATATCAAAAAGGTCGCATAAGGGATATTTCATTGATCCGATTTATGAATTATTGTTTGTTCTTTCCAGCCGTAACTGCCGGTCCGATCAATCGCTATGATGATTTTTTCAAAGCAAATAGACAATCCGGAATTATCAATACAGGATGGATTCCTGGAAGGTGGAAAACGCTTATTCATGGGATTATTCAAGAAGTTTGTCATTGCGGATAGTATCGCAATCCTGGCTTTGAACTCCACCAATGCAGGTCAAATTAATCAAATTGGTTGGATGTGGGTAACATTGATTTTCTACTCTTTTCAAATCTACTTTGACTTCAGTGGTTATACCGACATTGCCATCGGGTCTGGGATATTTCTGGGGAATCAAACTGCCTGAAAATTTTGATAAACCCTATCTGAAAAGTAATCTGACTAAGTTTTGGGATAGCTGGCATATAACCCTGTCACAATGGATCCGTGCATATTATTTCAATCCAGTTAATCGCTCCTTTCGGAAAACAAAGATAGGCAGATCACCAGTATCACTCCTTTTCTTTTTGCAGGTGACAACCATGCTGCTGATCGGGACTATGGCATGGGTTTACATGGACCTTTGCTATCTGGGGCTTGTGGCATGGGATCGGGTTATTTGTCCAAAATCGTTGGAGCACCTGGTTGAAAAAATACAATCACGAAGGGAAACAGTCACGTTTCGCACATACGCTTGGAACTATTCTTTCAACATTATTGACCTTTACATACGTCTCTTTGGGCTGGGTATGGTTTCTGAGCCCAACTGTTTCACAGGCTGTTCGTATTTTCCAAAAATTATTGGGATTAGGTTAAACAAGTATGAAAAACGAAAATATTAACCCTTTCCGTATCATGATTAAAGCATTATTAATCCTGCTGATATTTAATTTTGCCTTCCCTTTGATCGAGAAAATGCCCGTACAGCAAATAACCCTGTACAATCATATCGTCAGGGGGAGAGAGCGCTTACCATTCGGTGAGAACCCTCAACAGGCATATAATCTTACGATGAATGATTTAGATGCAATGCTGCTTTCTCATGAGATCAGCAAACGTTCAGCCGATGAATCCTTATCAGTGGTAATCGGTGGTGATTCATCTGTATGGGGAACACTGCTGGAAAATGAGGATACGATTTCAGTTAAACTTGAACAAAAATTCCTTGATAAAAATGTCCATGTTTATAACCTGGGATACCCAACTACTGCGATTCTGAAAGACCTTGTCCTGTTGGACGCAAGCCTCGCCTGCGAACCCGATATGATTATCTGGTTCATTACCCTCAACTCACTAATACGGGATGCTCATAAAGATGCGCCTATCCTCATAAATAATCCTGAAAAGACCAATGCCGTTATTACCGGTTACGATTTGTCAATACCTCTTTTACCAGAAAGAACTTTTCTCGATAAAACCTTTTTCAATCAAAGGCGGAATATTCACGATCGTATACAACTGCAATTATTTGCAGCAATGTGGGGGGCGACCGGGATAGATCAATTCATTCCCCAGGAATACAATTCTGCCGCTCGCGACCTTGAAGATGATGATTCTTATTTGGGCATCACGGATCATGAACTGAATGAACAGGATCTGGAATTAGAGGTGGTAGCGGCTTTCATCAAGCAAAAACCCAGGTGTAGAAGTGATCATTGTGAATGAACCAATCCTGATCAGCCAAGGGGTGAATAGTGATGTTCGTTACAATTTCTATTATCCACGATGGGCTTATGACCAATATCGAACTTTGATTGCAACCAAATTCGATGAAATGGGGATAAAATATATCGATTTATGGGATAGCGTACCTGAAAAGTATTTCACTAATAGCGCGATCCATTATAATGCTCAGGGTGCTGACATCCTTGTTGATGCCCTGTATTCTAAATTAGAGAAGGAAATATCGTTAATCGAATGAAATACAGTAAATTTGTTTTAATCCTGTGCTGCGCACTGGTACTCTCGAATTGTACACAACCCGGCGTAGAAGATGCCACAACAACTAATATAGAGACAAATCAGACAGATGATGTTAACAGTACTGCCACACAGGTGGCAACTGCAACACCAGAAGTTGTTCAAGAAATTACACCGCCAACCGAAACGCCCGCATTTACTCCCACCCCCGATGAGCGAATGGCTCCAGAGGATTGGAAAAGATGGCAGGTTATTCCCCACATTTCAGGGACCGTAAAAGATATCTATGATCATGGTCAAGAACTTGGAAGGAATCCGAATGCATTTTCAAAGATCGGAGATTGTCAAAATATAAAAGAAGCATTCCTTGGCTTTTTTGATCGTCAAAATGTATATCTTGCAGAGAATCAGCAGCATTTGCAGGAAACAATAGATAACTTTAGAGGTTATTTCAATCGAGATGGTTTCGCGGTTCAGGGAGGATTAAACGCTCCTTCCAGCCTCAATCCATTAATGTCAGATCCAGCTTCCTGCCAACCAGATGAGAATCCTTTGATGTGCGAAGTAAGAAATAACAATCCAGCTTTTGCTTTTGTCAGTTTTGAATTATGGTATAAGGGGCGTTCAGCAGAGAATTATGAGAGCTACCTCAGACAGGTTTTAGATTACCTTATTTCACAGGGTATCGTACCGATTTTACTTACGAAGGCTGATAATACCGAAGGGGATGATTCCATCAACTTTACCATTGCAAAATTGTCCTATGAATATGATATTCCTATGGTTAACTGGTGGTATACAGCACATACTATGCAGGGTAATGGGATGGATCCTGAACGAAATGATGGCTTTCATATTTCAGCTACTGCCTGGACAGAAAGAAGCTATGACGCACTTAAAACACTGGATGTGGTCTGGCGTTTTGTGCGAGACATTCAATAAAGAAAGAGGACTTTGCGAAAATGGATAAAAATACAATCATCGAGATGCTTGCAAAGAAAATCGTGGAAGATATTCTCAAAGAACCCGGACGTATAGTATCCGAAAAAGAGACTTTAATCAGCAGTGGTTTAATTGATTCCTTCTCACTGGTTGACCTGGCGCTGATCGTGGAAGATCTTTTTAACGTACAGATTGATGATGCTGAACTTTCTGCTGATACTTTCGATACCCTTGATCAATTAGCAGACTTGATTCAACAACGGCTGTAAACAATGCAAAATTTTTCATCAGTCCTGCTGGAACATTATAAAAACGATGCTGATTTCCCCGTATTGATCTTTAAAAGTGCAGGCAGACCAGATCTACCGATCACATATCGAGAATTGCTGGAAAATTCTTACTGCTACACCAGCAAATTCATGCAGGGAGGTATTCAACCGGGAGATGTGGTTATTTTGGTACTGCAGCATAGTTTGGAGCTTATCTATTCCTATTTTGGTGCAATTTTAGCCGGTGCAGTACCATCCATGATGCCATTCCTGACAGAAAAACTCATTCCTGAAAAATATCAAAGCGATTTTCAATCGCTCATATCCATCATCCATCCTGAGGCGATTGTCACTTATTCTGAATTTAAACAGGAAGTTTTCGACAAATTTGATGAAGCGCCGCAGGTAGAACACCTCATCCTCTGTGATGATGTAGTGCTTGAAAGACAACAGTTAACAGATGAGATCCCGGGCTTATTACGAGATGAAGAAAGTATTGTTCTTTTACAGCATTCGTCCGGTTCAACCGGGCTGCAAAAAGGAGTGGCATTATCTCATCAGGCAGTTTTCAACCAGTTAGATGAGTATTCAAAGGCAATCAAACTTGATGCTGAAAAGGATGTGATTGTAAGCTGGCTGCCTCTCTACCATGACATGGGATTGATAGCCTGCTATCTCTTGCCTATTCTTTATCGTACGCAGCTGGTTATGATGTCACCCTTCGATTGGGTGAAAGCACCATATCGTTTGATGACCGCCATCACTGAGTACAGGGGCACCTTGTGCTGGCTTCCTAATTTTGCCTACAACTTCTGTGCAAAGAAAGTACGAAACAGTCAGCTTGAAAATGTAGACCTCTCTACAATGAGAGCATTTATCAATTGTTCTGAACCGATGCGCGATACAAGCCATCAAGAATTTATTAAACGATATCAACCATATGGTTTGAAAGAAAGCGTATTGGCGACAAGCTACGCTATGGCAGAGAATGTTTTTGCTGTTACTCAGGGCGGCATTGATTTACCAATTGTGAAAGACATTATTAATCGTGACGTGTTTCAAACAGAAAAGAGAGCCGTACCTGCCGTCGAAAACGAACCATCGCTGGTTATGCTATCAACCGGACAGGCTGTTGGAAGTGTTGATATTGCTATACTTGATGACAAAAATCAATTCCTTGATGATAGATATATAGGTGAAGTGGTCATAAAAAGCGATAGCCTTTTTACCGGTTACTACAATCGTCCTGATCTGACAGAAAAAACATTCATGGATGGTTGGTTTCGCACCGGTGATTATGGCTATCTATCTGATGGAGAGCTTTTCATTACCGGACGAAAAAAGGACCTGATCATCGTGGGGGGAAAGAACATTTATCCGCAGGACCTGGAAGCTCTTGCAAATGAGGTTGATGGAGTGCATCCCGGGCGTGTAGTCGCATTTGGTATGTACGATGAATCCAGTGGGACAGAAGAAGTGGTTCTTATCGCGGAAACGGATACAAAAGTTGAGGAAGAGAAAGAAATAATTAGTCGGGCTATAAAAGAAAAAGTAACCAGAAATTCTGCAATAGCCTTGCGACACGTACTGCTGGTGGATGAAAAATGGCTGATTAAAACCAGCAGCGGTAAAATTGCTCGCTCTGCGAATAAGGAAAAATATATTCGTATATTAAGGTAGCCTGCTTAGCGAGCATAAAACAGAGATTTCGTTTATAAGATCATTGAACTTAGTGTTCTATTCTATGTAGAATATGTGTATTCAATTTAGAAAGCATAGTATGCAAAAAAATCCATTTAAAATAACAAAGTGGTGGGATAAATTACATTCAGGGAAAAAGGTCATTCAACAATATGCCATATATTTTTTCGCAATTCTACTCATATTTTCTTTTAGTTTGCTCGTAGCGAAAAATACAATAGGTGGTGTAGATTTCTACGTAAAATGGAGCAGCGCCAGAGCTATCCAGACTGGAGAGGATAGTGTTTACAGTAAGGCAGTACAAGACTCTCTCACAGAAGATGACGAGTCGTTTTTATTCTTTGAATTGCCCGAAAACAATCGGTTTACGGCGCCAATTTTTACACTTTTTCTGTATTATCCTTTTGCATTAATACAAGATTTTGAATTGGCACGGTCTTTATGGATGACAGTTTGCATTATTCTTTTGATTTTTGGGATGAAACAGCAAGAGCAAAATGTTTTCCAATGGCCAACAAAAAATGGAACAGGCTACTTTTTACTGGCATTCATTCTTTTCAACATTTTCTCGATCATTACGGTGCTATCTGGTGATATTCTGATCATTGCTCTAACTTTAATCCTGATTGCACTCCAGCATGCTCGAAAAGGCAATTATGAGCTGGCTGGCATATTTTGCGGGTTGGCGACTTTTCAACCAGTACTAGCATTAGCCTGGGTCATCTTATTGAGTGTATTTAGTGTTCGAGAAGGTAAATGGGGAGTACTAATCTGGTATGTCATCACGACTATGTTATTGATCCTTTCAGGATTCATTCTACAAGCTGGTTGGACGGTAGAATATTTACAAACCGTAATCCTTACGATACGGGCGATACCAGAGTATTTGCAGATTCAATCCTTCAATATTTTCCAAATTATCAGGACCATTATCCCAATTGGTATTTTTGTGATTGAATGGATACGTACCTTTGCACGCATAGATAGACCACAGAATAATAAATGGCTTTTCAACCTCAGCCTTGTTTTGTTTGCAATCATCGTAATGCCATTGAAACCCGAAGCTTTTTTATTAACTCTTCCCGCGTGGATAGAAATATTTTCAGAATGGAACAAACGTCGAAATAACAGTGCAAAAGTAATCAGTTATATTAATCTTGGTGTTTATCTACTTCTATCGGGTATCTTTCTTTTTACCAATCAAGAATCACTGGTTAACCAACAGCACATCTCCGAAATAATTTATATAATCTCTTCAATCCACGTGTTAATCAGCATGTATTGGATCCGCGGATGGTTGAAACAGGAGGAAATGAAGAATTACATAGAACTTGCATGATATATATCCAATTTATGCTATACTTTCTCCGGTTAATCTCAACACGCATTTATGGAGGCACGTATGGTAAAGACAATCGGGATATTAACCGGGGGAGGTGATGTACCGGGTTTAAATCCTGCAATGAAGATGGTAGTACTAAATGCACTCGAAGCGGGATATCGAGTTATGGGTATTCGCCGTGGGTGGATGGGATTGTTGAATTATGATTTTGACGAGCCATCCACACACGAGTATTACGTCAATGAATTGGATGAAATTGATGTGCGCAAGATAGATAGAAATGGTGGCACATTCTTACACACTTCCAGGACGAATCCCCAAAAAGTTAAAGAAAAAGATATACCTGATTTCTTGCATGATTCTCCCATGGGTGTAAATCTCGAAAATGGAACATATGACTTTACGAAACATATCTTACAGGTACTTGATCATCTCAACATTGATGTCCTTGTTACTATTGGCGGAGACGACACACTCAGCTACTCAGCAAGATTAACGAAAGAAGGATTTCCAACTGTTGGTATTCCTAAAACGATGGATAATGATGTCTACGGGACGGATTACTGCATCGGTTTTTCTACTGCGGTAACACGCAGCGTAGAATTGATCACCAATATGCGTACCTCTCTTGGTTCTCATGAAAGAATAGGTGTTTTAGAACTATTTGGTCGTAATTCTGGAGAGACAAGTTTGATAAGCGCTTATTTAGCACATGTAGATCGAGCAATAATCTCAGAGGTGCCATTTGAAATGGATAAATTGGCGAACTTCTTATTAGAAGACAAACGCTACAGTCCATCCAATTATTCTATAATGACAGTCTCAGAAGGCGCTACGTTCAAGGGTGGCGAGATCATCGAAACAGGTGAAACAGACGCGTATGGACACCGTAAATTGGGTGGGATTGGCGAGATCATATCTGAAGAGATCAAGCGCATCACCGGTCAACATACTATGTATCAAAAGCTGGGCTATCTCATGCGCTCCGGTCCACCGGATTCGCTGGATAGAATGGTAGCCATGAGCTTTGGGACGCTGGCTTTCCAATTGATCAAGAATAACGATTTTGGAAAGATGACTGCACTCAAGGAAGGGAAATATTCAACATTCCCACTGGACCAGGTCACAAATGGGAAAAAGACTGTGGATGTAGAATCTTATTATGATAAAGAAAACTATAAGCCGCGTGTGAATAATGTTCTCGGACACCCCATGTTCCTCAAATAAAATGATGGCGGGATAATTATCCCGCCTTTTTCTCAATTAATATGGATGAACAAGTCGTAAAACGCCCTAACACCTATACCGTAATTCCCAGAGTTCTGGCTTTCATTGAGCATGACGATGCTATTTTATTCATTAAGAGATTAAAAAAGAATGCTTTCGCATATCAAAAATTGAACGGCATCGGAGGACACATTGAAAAAGGCGAGGATCCACTTACTGCTATTCGAAGGGAAGTACTGGAAGAAAGTGGATTACTCATCGATGACTTCACCTTACATGCAATAATCTTTATTGATATAGAGAGCAACCAGGGAATCAATGTATTTGTTTTTTCAGCACTTTATCCTGGTGGAGATTTGCAGAAATCTGACGAGGGTGATTTGTTATGGGTAAAAAAGAACGAGATTCACAAACGATCTGTTATTAAAGATATTCCCATGTTATTGAAGATGGTCGATGAATCCAAAAAAGATGGTCAGATCAAGTATTTGCAATACATCTATCAAGAAAAAGAATTAACTATCCGCCATATCATTTAATTGAATCTGGTAGAATAGCAATAGAGTACTCCCATAAGTCCGTTTATCAAACAATTCCAGATTTTTCAGATCAACATCTTTGTTTTCTACCGGATGGATCTGAACAATAACCCAGCTATCATCATTGAGAAGTGAAAGATTTCTATCAACCATTAAAAGAGCTTTTTCCCACAATCCCATATACTGTGGGGGGGCAATGAAAATATAATCGAATCCCTGCGGATGTGTTTTTTGAAGAAAGCTGAATGCATCCTCCATAAAAACCTGTGCATTTTGATCGACCTTGCAGTAGGCAAGATTGATTTTTAAGGTTTGGAAAGCATTCCGATTCTTTTCGATAAAAGTAGAAAAAGCTGCACCACGACTTAACGCTTCAATGCCCACACTTCCGGTCCCCCCAAAAAGATCCAAGAACGTGGCATCTTGCACATCATTTCCGAGGATATTGAAAAGCGCTTCTTTTACACGATCAGTAATGGGTCTGGTTGAATCGCCGTGTACAGATTTTAAACGCAATCCCTTTGCAGTTCCTGAGATGATCCTGGGAGAAGCCATATATTGCTCCTAGCAAACGAGAAGATCTACTTGATATCTTTATAGGTCCAAAAACGATTTGCAAAGTAATTCCAAAAAAGCACCACTACAATGGCAATCGCCAGGGAAATATTATGCCCAATTGTCGCAGGTGTTAGGAAAAAATCAGGGTTAACCGTGTTTTCTGCCAACTTTATAATTGGATGTTCAAGATATGAAAATAAAGGTGTACGAATGATAAGACCGATCACACTTATCACACTGAACTTTATCAATTGAGGTCCAACAGGGGTAGACTTTGATTCAGGATACGTCCAATTGCGATTCCAGATAAAATTATTGACCACTGCCAGTGTAAATGAGCACACACTTGCTGTTACCGGATTGAATTGAAGTAGACTAATACAAAGGTTGAAAATAGTAAAATCAACAACGGTTCCACTCAAACCCACCACAGCGAATTTGATGAAACGCTTCGTTTGAGAATTATTCAACTATCCTCCTGATCGATCTTTTGTTTAAAGTAAGGAATGGTTTTATCTAACCCTTCTAACAGATCAATGGTTGGATGCCAGCCTAGAAGTTCTTTTGCACGTGTGATATCAGGCTGCCTGCGATCGGGATCCTTACCAGCGACTTTGTCTTTAAGATAAACAACCCCGCTTGAATTAGCGAATATTTTGTTGATGATATTTGCCAGTTCGTTAATGGTAATTTCCTGTGGATTCCCAATATTAACTGGTTCGTGTATTTCAGAATTCAACAGACGTATGATCCCATCAACGAGATCATCCACATAACAAAAACTTCGTGTCTGATTGCCTTCCCCATAAATTGTCAGTGGTTTTTGTTTTATAGCCTGTAATAAAAAATTCGGAACGGCGCGTCCATCATCCAGCCGCATTCGTGGACCATACGTATTGAAAATACGAACGATACCGGTATTGATATCGTGATAGCGGTGGTACGCCATTGTAAGGGCTTCGGCGAAACGTTTTGCCTCATCGTAAACAGAACGTAATCCGATAGGATCAACATTGCCCCAATAACTCTCTTTTTGAGGGTGTTCTCTGGGATTACCATAGATTTCAGATGTAGAAGCAAGAATGTATCGCGCACCAAAGGCACGAGCCACCCCAAGAGTATTATGAGTTCCAAGGGCGCCTGCCTTCATCGTTTGAATAGGAAGATTAGGAAATCCGTAAGGTGATTCGGGATTAGGGCTGGCAGGTGAAGCAAAATGCAGAACAGCATCCACTTTTTCAGGCATAGCAATAAAGTTGGAAACATCATGCAGAATAAAGGTGAAGTTCTTGTTACCTGTGAGATGGGCAATATTTTCAGGGCTGCCAGTGATGAAATTATCCATCGCAAATACAGAATGACCGGCAGAAATAAGAGCATCGCAAAGATGCGATCCAATAAATCCTGCTGCGCCTGTGATTAATATTTTCATCGGTGTTAACTTTTTGTTTAGTGAATAATCTTCAGTTATAATGTCTATCTCAATGGAACATAGAATTATAGCATGGGAAGAGAGAATATGGACGAAGCCCGAACCAACAACAAAAAAATAATAGAAGCAATTTTATTTGTATCATCCGGTTCGATACCTCTTGATCAACTATCCAAATTCCTGGACCTGACAAATTCAGAATTTCTTTCTCTGATCGATGAAATGAACAAAGCATATTCAGAGAACCATGGATTGAGGATCATGATTCATAACCAGCGTGCACAGCTAACAACTGATCCGGTTTTAGCCGCAAAGCTAGAAGAATTTCTTGGCTTAGAAATTACCACGACATTGAGCCGGGCTGCATTGGAAACGGTAGCGATTATTGCTTACAAACAGCCAATCACAAGACCGCAAATTGATGAAATTCGAGGTGTAAATTGTGATGGCGTGGTGCGTACGCTTCTCAGCAAAGGTTTGATCCAGGAAGAAGGACGAGCGGAAAGTGTTGGAAAACCTATTCTATACGGTACAACGGAAGATTTTTTACACTATTTTGGTCTCCAATCGATAGAGGAAATGCCCGAAGTGGAATTGCTATCAGGTATTGGTGGAAAACCGAATACAACTATATTAAAACAGTAGGGTATATATGGAAGAACGATTGCAAAAAATACTTTCTCGTTACGGATACGGTTCGCGCAGGCAATCAGAAAATTTGATTCGTGAGGGAAAAGTATTTGTGAATGGCAAATTGGCGGAACTTGGTCAAAAAGCAGATATAGAAAAAGACGCCATCAAGATCGGCAGTCGTCTTCTAAAACCAACAAAGCAGAAAATGCTTTACATAGCTTTTCATAAACCACGCGGGGTACTTTCTGATATTGTAAAGACACGCGAAGAAAAGATCGTCCGAGACTATATCGACATCCCTGACCACGTCTTTATTGTAGGGAGATTAGATAAAGATAGTGAAGGGTTGATGCTTCTTACCAATGATGGTGATCTGGCTAATGTTCTTACCCATCCTCGTTATCAACACGAAAAAGAATACCAGGTTTTGATCAATCGAACTCCGGATGACAAACAGTTGAAAGCCTGGAGAAATGGGGTTGTTCTAGAAGATGGTAAGCGAACAGGAAAAGCAGATGTTGAAATTATGCGCATAGATAATAAAGGCTGCTGGCTCAATATCATTCTTAAAGAGGGTCGTAAAAGACAGATCCGCGAAACAAGTGCCCGAATTGGTCTGTTTGTCAAACGGATCATTCGTGTTCGGATAAGTACGCTGGAACTTGGCAATCTTGCAAAAGGGAAGTGGCGTTACCTGACAGAGAAAGAAATAAAAGAATTGAAAAAAGGACTCGTCTGAGCGAGTCCTTTATTTTATTGCTGGGTGGGAAGGTTGGTCGTGATCCTTTCGATTTCCTCGACCGGGAAATTGACTTTTTTCGCAGTTTTTCGAATAAAATCCTTTAATTTATCAGGCGTAAGTAATACTTCAGAATATTCTGCAGCATCTAACACAACATCTTCGTTTATAAAGACATTGACGATTTTTGCTTCTGTCAGGGGAGTGATTCCCTGTTTTTCTAAATATACTTTGCATTTATCGTTGGTTAATTGTGATTGTTTTTGGATATTTCCTATTCCTTCGCTGGCAAAAATTTTGGTGATAAAACTACCGCCTCCTTTTTGCTTGAGAACGCCCTTCTTTTCATCGAGATAAATTCTGCCACCCTGATGGTATGTTTTGATGATCAACAAACCAGCAGGTCCAACGAGCAGATGAGGGACTGCTGTTGTATGGATATAAAGATAATATTGATTATCCAAACCCTTTAAGGATTGAGTAACAACCTCATCAGGTCGGGGAGAGCGACTCCACTTATTGCCCATTGAAATGGAAAATTGGACTAAAACGTACGAGGGTATAAGAAAGAGATAGGCGGTACCAATTTCTTCAGCAGAATTATTCGTGAATGTTATATATATCCCTGCTACAAGGCAAATCAATGCTGCATACAGGACATATTGACTGATTTTTGCATTTCGTGCAATAAGTTTGTCATTTCTAATAATCTTCATTTTATTTTCCTATTTTCTGAGTTCTTTTTGAAGGGTTTTTGTCATTTCTGCCATAAGATTTGCGTTGATCGAACGTTGTGCCTGTGCAAGGGCAGATTCTATCGCTCGAGCGTTAGAGCGACCATGACCAATTAAAACCAGTCCATCTACTCCCAGCAAAGGAAGAGCTCCAATTTCATCCGGATCCATCAATTTCTTGAGATTTCGAAAAGCGGGTTTTGCTATGGCTGCACCAATTTTATTTCGTGTTGATGAATATAGTTCATCCTTCAATGAGTCGAACATGAATTTCGCAACAGCTTCACTGCCTTTAAGAAACACATTTCCTACAAAACCATCCATTACGACCACATCCACTTTTCCACCAAAAACTTCTTTTCCTTCAACATTGCCAATGAAATTGAGTTTACTTGCTTTCAACAATTGGTGTGTTTCTTTCACCAGGGCATTTCCTTTGCCTTCTTCTTCTCCATTTGCCAGTAACCCGATGCGCGGTTCTTTTATTCCAAGCATGATCTCGGCATAGGTGCTGCCGAAGAGTGCAAATTGAAGCAGGAACTCAGGTTTGCAATCCACGTTTACACCCACATCCACTGCCACAGCTTTCCCGCTTTTCGTAGGAATAACTGCAGGCAGAGCTGGTCTTTCGACCCCTTTGATGCGTCCAAGGGTGCGAATAGCATTAAACATAGCTCCACCGGTGTTCCCTGCGGTTACAAAAGCATCCTGGTTTTTATCCTTCAACTGCTGTATTCCGATCGCCATAGAATTGTTTGGTTTAGCGCGGGCAGATTCAACTGGTTTATCCCACATTTCCACAACTTCTGGAGCGTGGACGATCTCAAATGAATTCTCTTGATAATCATATTTCATCAACTCTTGATGAATAAGGTCTTCATTTCCAACAAGAATCAGCTTTGTTTTTTCACGCTTGCAGAAATTTACCGCTGCTTCAATTTCTGGGTGCGGATAATCATCACTTCCCATTGCATCCAAAATAATTGTCATAATTCCACTCCTGATAGTATTTATCTGTTATTCACCAGCAAAAAGGCATCTTCAACCATCAATGAAAATGTCACTTCTTCTGATTTGAATGATCTTGAATAAGTCTACCATTCAAATGATAGCGTCCACTTCCCATTTTAATTTTGCCATATCTATTACTTTTCATCATCTAAAAGCTGGATTTTAAATATATCTTCAACTCCTGTCTGATCAACTACTAGAGTAATGGAAACAAGATCACCTTCGTCTATGTCGGAAAGGCTAATGGGATTATCGTGCCACTCTAATTTTGTTTCCTCCAGTACATCATACCTGAACTCACCGCGATAGTCTTCATCATTGATTGAAATACCTTCAACTAACAAAGCATTGCCGCTGATCTCTTTTACTTCGGCAAAGTAGGTTTGAATATCAAAAGTTGATGTCTGCGACAAGTTCTCCTCATACGTATCATAGGCAACTTTATACCCTGTAAAGTAGCTTATCGATATAACGATAATTAAAAACACAATTGTCAGCACGATTGCAGCTTTATTCAGCGGAATAATCGAAGCGTGAGTGCCTGCGCTATTATCTAATGTCTTACCCATGTTTCGTTTGTACAACCGAACATAGACCGCAAGCGTGACAATCAGCAAAACAACAGCCGCTAAAATAATCACAAGAAAGATCGGAAAATCCATTGTATTACCTCCTAAATATTAAAGTTTTCTTTGAAGATGCAATAGTAAATTTTCGTTTCATCAATATGGTGATATTTTTTACCCGTAATTTTGGGATGATATTTTTACTGGTTGATTCACACACTAATAGTATTTACCTTGACAGGTGCTTGTACCAGATTATAATAGCATTCGCAATGCGCTGGTGCTGGAATTGGCAGACAGGCATGGTTGAGGGCCATGTGCCGCAAGGCGTGGGGGTTCAACTCCCCCCCAGCGCATTCTCTATTTAACATCAATTCTAAATAAACGCTTTGCATTTTCTGTGGTGATTTCTTAATAATTTCCTCATAACTTATCCCAAGCAGCTCCGCCAATCGTTCAGCAGTATATCTGATGAAAGCCGGCTCATTTCGTTTACCTCTCATGGGATGAGGGCTCAGGTAGGGAGCATCCGTTTCGACCAGAAGAAGCTCTTTCGGGATGTGTGGAATACATTCCTGAAGTTTTTTCGCATTTTTATACGTGACAACTCCTCCCACTCCGAGGTAAAAAAAATGTTGCATCGCGAAATCCATGATCAATGGATCCCCATTGAAAGCGTGAAAAACACCGGGGGATGTGAAAATATTTTTTCCATCGGGAATACGATCAAGCCACTCCTGCAACATACAAAGCATGTCATTTGTGGATTCCCGATTGTGCAGGACAACTGGTTTATCAAACTCGATGGCAAGATCCAATCCCTGTTTGAAATATCTTTTCTGCAATGCTTTATTTTCTGTCGTCCAGTAATAATCCAGTCCTATCTCTCCAATTGCCACGATCCCGGGATCACGCAAGAGATCCTTTATATGTGTATACACATTTGCTGATAGATTCGAATTGGCATTTTGCGGCTGAACACCAACGGCAGCATAGATGTCTACTTCTTTATGGGCGGAACAAATTTCTAGCGTATGAACGCTGCTTTGATAATCTTCAGCAGGCACAAGAATATATGTCACACCCAGATCATGTGCCTGTTGGATGACATCATCGAGATCCTCAGCAAATTGAGGAGCATACAGATGACAGTGTGAATCAAATAGACCTATCAATTATTTTAAACCAGCAATTTTTAAACCATCATTCAATATAGCCGGGATAGATTCATGATGCGTGGTTTCACAATAAACCCTGATCTTTGGTTCCGTCCCGGAAAAACGGATAAGCAGCCATCCTCCATCTTCCAGGTTAAATTTATACCCATCGAGTGTGTTGAGACCTGTTACCTTTAATCCACCGATCTTCTCAGGATTCGCATTCAGGATGCGCTGGATTTTTTCTTCCTTGTTGCCTTGGAAGAGGGTATCAATTCGATCGTAATAGTGCGGTCCCACTTTCTCAAAAAGCAGCGATAACAATTCAGAAGGAGTCTTTTTGAGCTTTACCATCATATCGAGGAAATAGAGACCTGCCAGGATGCCGTCACGTTCAGGAACATTTCCCTTGAAAGCATATCCTCCAGATTCTTCACCACCGATCATGGCATCTGTTTCTATCATTTTTGGAGCTACGTATTTGAATCCAACACCTGTTTCATAAACGGGTACATCATATAATTTTCCTAATTTGTTCAACATACTTGTTGTCGACAGAGTTTTCACGATAGGACCACGCTCACCTCTCACTTCCAGCAAATAATATGCCAGTAAAGCATATGCTTGCAGCTGGTTAATGAAATTTCCTTTTTCATCACCAAAACCAACTCGATCCGCATCACCGTCATTGATCACAAGCACATCAGCCTTTAGTTGCGTTGTTTTCTGCAATCCGACATCAATATTCGGGGGGATGGGTTCAGGACGCTGCATTTCCGGGAAACTTGGATTACGCGTGTTATGGATCTCGACAACTTCGGTAGTTGATCCATTCAAAAGGGTTGGGAACCAGCCGGCGCCGTTGCCCCACATTGCGTCCACCAGGATCTTAAAACCGGCATTGCGAATGCCTTCAATATCCACCAGGTTCTTGATATGCGCAATATAGTGCGGTGCTGCATCAAATCGCACCAGTACACCGCTCTCAATCGCTTTTGAATAGGGAATTGATGAAATGGTTTCGACTGCATCAGGTATAAGAGATTCAATAACAGCTAATCCTTCGGGGTCTATTGCTCCTCCGTTGTGATCACGCACTTTAAAACCATTATCTGATGGTGGATTATGAGATGCTGTAATATTCACTGCCCCTACAGCTTTATTATCAATGACGGAATAAGAGATGACAGGTGTAGGGGTTGCATCCTGTGTCAAATACACACGAAACCCATTTCCACATAGAATCTCTGAAACTGCTATAGCAAAATCTTCTGAAAGGAAGCGCTTATCGTATCCAACAACAATCCATGACCCCTCAGGTGATATTTGCTTTTGATACAGCGCAAAACCCTGAGCGCAGCGGCGAACATTCTCAAAGGTATACGAATCTGCGATTTTCGCACGCCAGCCGTCCGTACCGAATTTTATTTTCTGGACCATCAAACCTCCACACACCGTGGTATTTTGAATTCATTATATCAATTGTGCTGCATACCAAATAATAAAAACTTGTTACAATTCGAACCATGAAAGGAAAACCGAAAGTAATAATAGCAATGAGCGGCGGTGTGGACAGCACTATAGCAGCTTATTCATTGATACACGAAGGATATGAGGTTGTTGGTGTATATCTTGATCTATGGAAGGGATTTTCGGATGATGAAAACACACTGAGATCAGAGATTGAGACACGTGAAAAGCTTGATAAACTCTCCGATGAATTGGCAATCCCGATCCATGTGCTCGATAGAAAACAACTTTTTTATCAGAAGATCGTCACCTATTTTTTATCTTCTCTGAAAGATGGATTAACTCCGAATCCATGTGTTGTGTGCAACAAACACATGAAATTTCAGGCATTGTTTGAAACACTGGTAGAAATGGACGCGGATTATATTGCAACAGGACACTACGCACGTACCAGACAAAAAAAAGACGGAAAATCACTGTTATTAAAAGGGTTGGACCGAACAAAAGATCAATCTTATTACCTTGCCCTGTTAGATCAGGAAACTTTACGGAGAACCTTTTTTCCACTTGGCAATATTCATAAAGGAGATGTAAAGAAACTCTATAAAAATGAGATTGACCCATTGGCTGACATCACCGAAAGCCAGGATCTCTGCTTTTTATCCGGTCGCGATTATCGTACTTTCCTTCAAAAGTATGCTCCTGAAAGCCGGCAGCCCGGTGATATTCTGGATTGCAGCGGGGAAATTATCGGCAGACATGAGGGTCTGGCTTTTTACACGATCGGACAGCGCAAAGGGCTGCAAATAGCAGGCAATGAACCATACTATGTCATCCAGAAGAATAGTGATACCAACGT
This sequence comes from Anaerolineaceae bacterium, assembly GCA_963556045.3. Taxonomy (GTDB): domain Bacteria; phylum Chloroflexota; class Anaerolineae; order Anaerolineales; family Anaerolineaceae; genus UBA4781. The sequence goes on from CAUVYA020000002.1 coordinate 388,302, forward strand.
ACTGCTGGTAGGGCTTTTGCAGGATCTTGGCAGAGATCATTTCCAGGTCAAGCATATCAACTGGGTTTCAGGAGAGTGTGATGACAAAGAAAAACAGTACGACGTTAAAATACGCTATCGAGCCAAACCAGTTAGGGCAAGCACAAAATACAATCCAGAAATGGGAGAATTTGAGATAAAAACTCGCAAGAAACTGCGTGACATTACACCCGGTCAATTTGCGGTTCTGTATCATGGTGAATCTGTCATTGCAGCCGGAGAAATCTCACTATAATTAGGCTATGACTTTTCCAGCTTTTTTATTCGGATCATTGATTGCGATCTTGATCGCTTCACTTTTCCACCTGATAGCAGGCGGGAATTTAAGTAAATACATAACCTACCTTTTCTTTGCCTGGTTTGGTTTTTGGATGGGCTACTATATCAGCAATCGAATAGCATTTTCTATTTGGAGTGTAGGTATCTTTGACCTGGGCATTAATATTGCGTGTAGCTTAACTATTCTGGGTTTGATATTTTGGATTGATAAAGGTTCTGAAGATAACGAAAATACAAAGGAGCAAGAATAAATTGGCTTTTCAATATGAAAAATGTGCAAGGGTGGGGGATCTGGTGGAATTAACCGGATCACGTCGTGGTTTTTTTATCTTTCGATTGGAAGAAGGCAAAGAACTGCAAACCCATAGAGGAGTGATCAAACATGATGACCTGATTGGACAGGAATGGGGTAGTGAAATATTAAGCCACCTTGAAAAACCATTTTACCTTTATCCCGTCACGTTGAGCAGTATGCTGCTCAACACCAAGCGAAATACACAGATCCTTTATCCCAAAGACATCGGTTATATTCTGATCACATTAGGAATAGGTCCGGGATCAAAAGTAATTGAAGCAGGAACCGGATCAGGTGGATTAACCCAGGCATTAGCCTATTACGTTGGTGATAGCGGGCATGTTTACAGTTACGAAGCCAGAGAGGAAATGCAGAACCTCGCAAAGAAAAATGTAGCACTGCTCGAATTGAGTGATCATGTTGATTTTAAGTTACGAGATATTCTCGAAGGTTTTGATGAAACAAATGTAGATGCTCTGTTCTTAGATGTTCCCACACCCCATGATTATATGCAGCAGGTTAAAACAGCGCTAAGACCAGGAGGAAGTTTCGGTTGTATCTTACCGACTGTCAATCAAGTATCAAAATTATTAAACGCATTAAGAAGAAATGAATTCTCTTTTATTGATGTGTGTGAGATCCTACTGCGTTTCTATAAACCGGAAGAAGATCGCTTGCGTCCAACCGATAGAATGGTGGCGCATACCGGATATTTGATCTTTGCACGTTCTATCAGGAAGATCGAGAAGGAATGACCGGTTTAGGAATTGCGCCTGAACTATTAATAACGACTATTAAGAGTAGGTTCGATCAAACACTACCTCACGCCTTGCCAACAAACATACCAGCTGCAGCAGTGCTTATCTTACTTATAGAAAAGCAAAATATTGAAGTTGTGTTTACGCAACGCTCCGCTTTTGTACGAAACCATAAAAATGAAGTAGCATTTCCAGGGGGCGCTTACGAAAAGGCAGATACCACACTCTACCGTACAGCATTACGAGAAACATGTGAAGAAATATCAGTGTGTTCCAGCGCAGTTCAGTTTATCGGTTCGCTTGATCCATTCACAACCCACTATAACCTGGAGATATTTCCTTATATTGCTTCAATAGATGAAAAAACCTTTTTATCAGCCCGTCCTGATGAGGAAGTTACTGCTATTTTTTCCATCCCCCTGTGCTGGTTGATGGAATATAGGAACTGGGAATTACGAAATTACAGGAGTGAGAACACAGTACGCGAAGTCATCTTCTATCAACCCTATAACGGGTATACCGTCTGGGGAATGACGGCTGGAATTCTTCAAAATTTTATTGAGATTATAAAAAAATAGAAGCGTATCAAAAAACGCTTCTATTTTTATTAATATTGTGCGATTGGAGAAATCTATTCTTCGATCTCTTCTTCCTGTTTACCGTGTTCAATAACCTCAGGTTCTACTGCACCTTCTTCAACTTCCTCAACCTCTTCAGGTTCCTCAATGACTTCTTCTTTCACGGCAGATGCTATCGCGATCAATTCTTCAGGATCAGTCAGGATCTCTACATTAGCTATTTCTGGCAGGTCCTTTACGTATATCGCCTTACCAATCTCATCCAGGATAGAAATATCAACGACAATTCCTTCGGGAAGATCCTGTGGAAGTGCTTCCACTTCGATGTCAGTGATACCGTTTACGATCATTGCATTGAAATCTTCCACAGCAGGTGAGTCACCGACCAGTTCGATATGAACATTGGTGCGAAGTTTTTCTGTTAAAGAAACAACTTGAAAATCAAGATGAAGAATGTTGCCTTTAATAAAATCGATCTGTCGATCACGAACCAGAACGGAATGTTCTTTCCCATCAAGTTTAATGATGAGAATGGTAGACTCACTAACACTTTTCATAGCCAGTGTAGTACTGTGTGCGTCAAGAACGATGGGGGTATCTTTAAATTCATGACCGTATATGACGGCAGGTATCTTCCCTTCGAGACGAAGGTTCTTAACTTTCTTGCCAATGATTTCCCGTTTACTTGCTTCTAATACAATTTTATCCATTTTTATTGCGCCTCTCACTCTTATATTTAATTGAGTTACCCTCGCCTGGAAACCCAAACAACAATTGAAGATTCTATGCGAAAAAGGGGATTGAGTCAAGAAACAAAACGACAATAAAAAAGGGGGAAAAGCACCAATATTTAAGACAAAAAGTAAATTTTAAGAAAAATGATTTGAAAAAAGCGGGTTTGTGATATATGATGAGATATATCACAATTTCGGAAGGAGAGATTAGAATGTCAAAGAAAAGGTTTTTCGCTTTAGGTGCATTGTTAATCATTGCAGCATTAGCACTAACCGCATGTAAGGCTGAAGCAGATCCCTGGGAAAATATCGGTTCAGAAGAGAATCCGATCATTTTCGTTGCAGTTCCATCAGGGGAAACCGAACGCGTACTGGCAAGTTTCACTGCAGTCGCAGATATGGTTTATGCTGATACCGGTTTGATCATCGAACCATTTGTAGCAACCAGCTATGCAGCTGCCATCGAGGCGATGTGCGCTGAAGTACCACAGGCACATATGGGCGCTTTAGCAACCTTCTCCTATGTGTTAGCTCATGAAAAAGGCTGTGCAGATGCCGCTCTGGTTTCAACCCGCTACGGAAGCGCTTCATACAATGGACAATTCCTTGTCCGCGCTGATAGTGGTATTGAAACCCTTGAAGATCTGGCTGGGAAAACATACTGTCGTGTTGATGAAACCAGCACCAGTGGCTGGATCATTCCCTCCATCATGCTCAAAGCTGCCGGCATTGATCCCGATACGGATCTGGCTGGTATCGTAGACGCAGGTTCACACGATGCTGTTGCTGCCGCTGTGTATAATGGCGATTGCGATTTTGGCACAACATTTGTAGATGCCCGCAGCACGGTAGAAGAAACCTATCCTGATATCATGGACGAGACAGTTGTAATTGCTCTGGAACCTGATATTCCCAATGATGGTTTCCAATTCCGCCCAGATTTCCCAGAAGATATCAAGGCAACTCTGGTAACTGAATTCTTACACCTCTTTGAGACAGAAGAAGGCGCTGCAGCCATGAACGAAGCCTACCAGTACACCGGCATGGAAGCGCATGGCGATGAATTCTATGATGCATTCCGCCAGATCCTGGATGCTGCTGGAATTGATTACGCAGATCTTGCAAATTAATAAAGTAGAAGAAAAGTAACAACAAAAAAGAGAAAGGTTTTTTCTTCCTTTCTCTTTTTTTAATTATATTAAGGATATAATTTTCTAAGGTATTCTATTAAAAAGCGGAGATAAATTCTATGCTAGAGATCAAGAACCTTACAAAGATTTATGACGATGGGACTGAGGCATTAAAAGATGTCAGTTTTTCAGTTCAAGATGGAGAATTTCTAATCGTGATCGGACTCAGCGGTTCAGGAAAATCTACCTTGCTGCGCTGTATCAACCGACTGATAGAACCTACCGAGGGCAGGGTCATCTGGAATGGGAAAGATATCACCCATATAAAAGGCGAAGACTTACGTTGTTACAGACGTGAGATCGGAATGGTTTTTCAGCATTTTAATCTAGTCAGACGTTCAACTGTCATGAAAAATGTAATGTCCGGTAGATTAGGATACGCTAAAACACTCCCAAGTCTTTTTGGAAATTTTTCTGAGAAAGATCGTGAAAAAGCAAGAAAGATCATAGATCGTTTGGATATTGAAGACCAAACCTACAAACGTGCTGACGAATTAAGTGGTGGACAGCAGCAGAGAGTCGGTATTGCACGTGCTCTCATGCAAGATCCGAAAATGATATTGGCGGATGAACCTGTCGCCAGCCTGGATCCTGTTCTGGCTCATTCCATTTTACAAAACTTAGAACGATTGAACAAAGAAGATAAAATGACAGTTATTTGTAGCTTGCATTATCTTGATCTTGTTCAGCGATACGGTACACGCGTGATCGGTCTTAAAGAAGGGGAAATCGTGTATGAAGGAACGAAAGAAGATATCAAGGCAATGACAGATGAAGAGTTTAAAGAAATCTATGGGCAAGAAGCCGAAAGAGTTGGCGGCAGCCTGGAAGGAAACATCAAGTAATAATTGAGGTAAATATGACACAAAAAACCCAAAAGACGAAAGAACCCCAAAAGAGAAGTCTTGTACCTCCAATCCTCGCTTCGATATTTTCAGCCATTATCCCAGGTCTTGGACAAATTCTAGCCCGAGCATATCAAAGAGGGATCATTTTACTCGCTACTTTTTTAACAATGGGAGGTTTATTGGGGTGGCGTGTTTATACTGAAGGAAGACGTTATAAAGAGATAATGGAAATTATCTCGAAAGCATTTCAATTATCTCCCATACTTAAAACGATCGCTATTTTGATGGTTTTGCTATACCTGTGGATCATAGTGGATGCTTTCTTCTGTGCCAGAAAAAGCAATAAGGGCAGCCGTTCATATGGCTCCGGTCTATTATTTTATGTTCTGGCTGTTTTCTTTTTACTTGGTTGGCAGATCGGCGATATTAATATCGGAGAATTGGTCTCGCAAGCTGACGAAGCAGTTCCTACCATAGGAAGATTATTATGGCCATGGGAAAAGGCAATCGAACGTCCTGAAGATATCCTCACCATTGCCACAGAAGTCCAAACACCCTGTACCGATGAAGAATTCCCTGCTGCCGAGGTACTTGAAGATGAACCATATCTGCTTGTGACGCCAACATGTGGTGAACCAACTGCGGTAGATGGAACACCCGGTACCGAATATCATCTGATCGGTGGTAATTTCAATACAGATCAGGAAGTAGAGATCTGGTGGAAAGATGGAAATGGCAATGAATTCAGACAAAGGCAGGGGGGAGAATATATCAAAGTAACGCCTGATAGTGAAGGAGGTTTTGACATCTCCATTATCATGCCATATCGTCTCATTGCTTCATCTTCTGTTAAAGGACCGACATTGTGGGAAGTTCAAGCCAGACAGCTTTTAAGCGTCGGTGAGGCTCAATTAAGTGAAGAGTTCACTTTAGCTGTAGAGAAAATGATCGAAACGATCATTATTGGTATGATGGCTACCTTGTTTGGTGTTGTTCTGGCAATTCCACTTTGCTTTTTAGCAGCCCGGAATTTAATGTCTCAAAACCTCTTTACGAAGATCATTTACTACATCGTAAGAACGATCTTGAACGTGATCCGTTCTATTGAACCGCTTATTTGGGCGATCATTGCCACCATTGTGGTAGGGTTGGGACCATTTGCCGGCATCATCGCTCTGACGGTTCACTCTATCGCAGCGCTAGCAAAACTTTATTCTGAAGCCATTGAAAGCATTGATTCCGGACCCATTGAAGCTATCCAGGCTACCGGAGCAAACTGGATGCAGACCATTATGTATGCGGTCGTTCCCCAGATCGTTCCACCGTTCGTTAGCTTCACGATCTATCGATGGGATATCAATATCCGTATGTCAACGGTAATCGGTTTTGTAGGCGGCGGCGGTATCGGTTTCCTCTTGCAGCAATGGATTCGTCTGTTGGATTATCGCGCAGCAGGTCTTGCGGTATGGTTCATTGCTCTCACAGTAATGGTTCTGGATTATGTAAGCGCGGAAATTCGAGAGCGCTACAAATAGGGAATAGTTGTCAGATGATGAATAAATTTCTAGGCTTTCTCAGCTAGAAATTTATTCATTTTGAGCAAGCAAACTCAGTTAGGTACTATAATTACAAATCAAATGAGTGCCGATGTAAAGAACAATAAGGATGGTTCCCCCAAAAAACTTGAATATTCAAAGTTCATGGTGAAGTTGCGCATAGCTTATATCAAGTTAAATAAACGTTCCAACGGAACGATTCGTATCATTCGTATTGTGCTGGATAGGTTGGGGAAGACCCAGGCTGCCCAGGCTGCTGCAGCGATGTCGTTCTACGCCTTCTTTTCTATATTTCCTTTGCTGTTGCTGCTTATCGGCATTGGTAGTTTTTGGCTGGATAATTTATCAGCCTATTATAAGGTTATCGAAATTGCCACACAAATTCTTCCTACGGCGGCTGGACTTATTGAAGCAAATCTACAACAAGTTATTGAATTACGGGGTGCGTCCGGATCAATTGGTATCATCGGTTTCATCTGGTCAAGTTCATCTTTTTTCTCAATTCTTACAAGAAATGTAAATATCGCTCAGAATGCTCCCAGGCGCAATTTTCTAGAGGATAGAGCTCTAGCCATCGGAATTGTGCTACTTCTGGCATTGATGTTCGGTCTTTCTTTGATATCCAACACACTGGTAACAGTACTGCCCAAGTTTGATATACGGCTATGGGATGGAACGCTTCTGCAAGATACCATCCTTTGGAAATATTTCCTTAAGATCATTCCGGTTATTGTTTCATGGGTATTATTCCTGATCTTATATCGCTTTACCCCAAAGAAAAAAGTTGGGATGAAAAGCGTGATGATCGCAGCCACCTTTACGGCAATTGGCTGGCAGGTAGCAACAAAAATATTTTCATGGATGATAAATTTTGGATATATTCAGTATGAATTGATCTATGGTTCTCTTGGAACAGTCGTTGCGCTGATGTTCTGGATTTATCTTATCAGTTTTATCACGCTAATCGGTGCTCATTTGAATGCTGTGCTGGAAGAAAGAGAAATTAAAAAATCAGTATTTCAAAACGGCAAAAGTCAGAAAGAAACCCTTTCGTAAAGATCCCACAGACTGTCCATGCGCCGCTTCAATCTTTCTACAAAAACATCGTCAATAGTACTGGTAAGATCATCTTCATTTTCAAAAATGATGTATGGTACATCATTCCCCGCGATAGATAGATATTCCTTTGAATTTTCCGTTATCTCAAACCAATCTGTTTCCGCGTACATACGTTCCAGTTTTTTATCAGGAATACCATGTTCAAGTATGCTATCCGGCTTATCCGGATTAAATCGCCTGCGGTTCTTCCTAAGCGATTCTTCCCATGATACATCTACGTACATAATCGCTGATCTCTCGACCAACCACGGATCCATGTATTTGAAAGCAGAAGTATAACCACCATGTTCTTTCCCTCTTGAAAATTCTATGATCACGGTAGCATCTTCAAGATTCGTATCACGCTGTAATTTTTTGTATTCCAGTCCCAATCGTTTGATCAGTAGATCCCATAAATATGGATACTTGAAGTATCCTTCCGCATCGGTATGGAGACGTGGTTTTCCCATCTCAACCAACAGATCATCATCTTCAAACCAGGACCACAGCATGGGAAAATCATCGAGAGGGATCATTTTACCCACATGAAAACGTTCCATTCGTTCTGAAAGAGGTACGTTTTCAAGGTAATGAATGATCTCACTTTTTCCCGCTGCGGGACGCGCTAAAAAGAAAAGGGTTCGAAAAATGGAATTCGTCATAGTTAATTACTCCCGAAATGATTTATAAGGTGAACATGAATTGTATACTATTCCTCTTCAAATACCTGCCAGTATCCACTATCAAGAGCATCATCTGCAAGATGGGCATAGCGTTGTGTTACAGCGATATTTTGATGGCGTGCCAGGCTTTGCGCAAGTTTGAGGTTCCCGGTGGTTATTAGAACACGCGTGACGAAATAATGCCTGAATGAATGAGGGGTAATGGTACCAACAGCTTGCGGTCCAAGAGCTTCTGCCACACGTTCTGCCACAATATTTCTTCCTGTAGTGGGCGTTATCGGTTTCACTTTTTTCCCCGCGCCTTTGTCGTGACGTGCGAAAACGGGCAGGGAGGTGAGGGGTCTTCCACAGGAGCCATCCAGTGAAGATCTTTCCTGAAGATAAGCTTTCATTGCACGCAGGGACTTTCTGGAGAAACGAATAATGGCTTGTTTATCTCCTTTCCCAATGATAAGGGCTTTACCTTCATTCCAGTCAATATCTCCACGACGCAGCTGGCAGGCTTCATGTACACGTAGTCCGGTATCGGCGAGGGTGATCAGGAAAGCCCTGTCTCTTAATTCGCGTAGCTTATCATTTTGATCAGATACTATATTCATTGATTTTTTCTCATAGTATTCCAATAATTCTTTAATGGCGTCAGCAGGAAATTGAGGAATTCTCTGACCGGATCTCCTGGAACGTTGTTTAATTAATAATTTAACTTTGGGAAGGTTGATATCGAGTGCTTCTTCTGCGGCGAGAAAATCGTAGAAACCTTTAGCTGCGGTAAGGTAAAGCTGTTCTGTTGTGGGCGCGTATTTCTTCAAATAGGTCGCATACCATGCAATGGCATCTTCACTCAATGTTTCAAGAGTTGCTTTTGAGCTTTGTATGTTGTTCTTTTCCAGACAATCCTGGAAATTATTCAGCGCATTTTTATAAGCTGTGTAGGTGTGCTGCGATCGTGCGAGACGTACGGTATCCAGATAAGCCGTAATAGCTTCTGCTATTGTTTTGAATTTGTTCATCTTTTACCTCTCCTTACACTTTACCTATGTTTGTTATAATAGTACTTATCGCAAGCAATAATATTTTAGCATGAATTTCTCTCCCCCACAAGGGTACTCTGCAGGAACTACGATAGAAATTTATTGTTCCTACGATACAATTTCCTTCAATATTTCTGATTTGCTTATACCTATACATAAATGGGATCTTATCTAGCAACCCCTGCCCCTTTTAGAAAATATTGGTACAGATTGTGTGTCATCTTTTCTGTAAAATCAGGCACGGAACCTTTCAGAATTTGATAATACCTTAACAACACTCCATATTCAAATAAATTCTGCCAAACTCCCATTCCTCATTGAATTCCATCAAAATAGCTGAAACAAGCCGTAAACAAGAAGTCTCATTGGGAAACACACGCACAATGCGGGTCCTGCGTTTAACCTCCTGACTGAGTCGCTCCATATAGTTGGATGTTCTCAAACGTCTTTGGTGTATTCTCGGAAAGGCAAATACTGTGAATCCCTCCGGTATATTGACCTCCATCCAGTCCGCCAGTTTGGGCGCAATGTCCGCATATATCTCCACCGCTTTCTTGAGGTAGCTTTCCGCGGTTTCCCGATCTGGGGCGTTGAAAATCGTGCGGATATCTTCTGCCATTTCCCTGCGTATGCTAACTCTGGGGACATACGCTTGTGCGTTTTGCTGCAGGTGGAACTGGCACCTTTGCCAGGGGATCCCTGTGAATACGGCTTTTCTTGCAGCCTCCATGCCTGCATGGTCATCGCTGATGATCAATTGCACTCCGTGCAATCCACGCTTGACCAACCCTTCCAGAAATACCCGCCAGTGGGCTTCTGCCTCACTTAGTGACACGGAAACACCCAAAATAGTCCTTTTCCCGTCCCTTTTCACTCCACTGGCCATCAAAATAGCCGCATCCTGTACACTGCCCGCCTGTCTGACCTTCTCATAGCGCGCATCCAGGTACAAATAAACAACTTCTCCTAAAGGTCTGTTGCGCCAGGCTTCCAGTTCTTCATCCAGCTGTTGAGCTGCCCGGCTGACCTGACTGGCACTGATCTGTGTGCCGCACAATTGTTCGGTTATAGCTGCTACCTTGCGCGTGGATACGCCCTGAACGTACATCTCCGCCAGTGTTAGCAGCAAAGCTCGTTCACTGCGAATGCCTTTTTCCAATGAGCGGGGATAAAAACCACCTTCGCGCACCTGCGGGATATCAAAGGTCACTTCACCTACTCTGGTCTTGACCGTCTTGGGCTTGTAGCCATTAGCATGCCCCTGCCTTTCTTCTGTGCGCTCATAAGGCTTGGCGCCCAGATAGTTCTCCCGTTCGATGCGCATGGCTTCGTTCACCAGTACTCGTACAAGATCAGGTAATCCATCCATTCCTTGTTTCGATAACTGTTCCAGATTTTCTCTTGTTAATGTACAATCACTCTTGTAGATCATGGCTCTTATCCTTTCTTGGTTATTGCTTAACTTCTGAAAGGATACCGTGATCTACACTTTTTTGAATTTACAGAAAATTTGCTACACTAACTTGGTACAGATATTGATCAAATAAGCGTTGAAATGGGTTGATCGATTTATAAAGTATCAGCTTTTATATATAAAACACGCTGTTTTCTGGGTTAGAATTGCAGATAGTTGAACATATCATGCCAATATTATGAAAATAAACGATAACCTATACGCAAATAACGTAAATTATCAAGATAATCCAGGGGAAATAGTACATATTCCTTATGGAGCAGAGCACATCGCGCTGGATATTTCGCATTACATTGGAAAAATTGATATTTACTACCCACCCACCTCTGATGAGGAACCCATTAATGATACGGATGTTCATGCATTTTTAGAAGAGCAAGAGTTAAAGATACCAGAACAAGGCACGATTTCGATCGCTATCAATGACAATACTCGACCAAATCGATACGACCTGCTTCTGAACGGCTTGCTCCATCATCTTGAAAAGCATAATTGTCATTCAGATCGCATAGATATCTGGATTGCATCCGGTACGCACACTCCCATTGAGAAATCTTCCTATGAAGATTTTATTCCTCCCGCAATTGTTGAAAAATATCGCATCCATTCACACGATTGTGACGAATCATCAAATCTTGTCTATCTTGGCAGAACCAGCCGCGATACACCGGTTTGGGTTAATAAAGATTTCTTTTCATCCGATCTCAAAATAACAATAGGCACTATCGAACCACATCATTTTATGGGGTTTTCAGGGGGATCAAAGACCGCAGCGATCGGTATGGCAGGCAGAGAAACAATCGTGAAAAATCACCATCTGCTGCTGCAGCCTCATACAGAAACTGCTCAATATATCGCTAACCCAATGCGTATGGATGTAGAAGAGATCGGGGATATGCTGGATATTGACATCTGTTTTAACGCCATTATGGACCAGTATAAGAACGTTCTGAGATTATTGTGGGGAAAACCCAGGCAAGTGATGCTGGAAGGGATTGATTGGAGTAAAAAAGTTTGCCAGGTCATGGTACCTGATAAATATGACCTTGTTATTACATCGGCGGGCGGATTCCCCAAGGACATCAATTTTTACCAGGCACAAAAAGCGATCACGAACGCCTGCATGATCTGTAAGGATGGAGCTGAGATCATCCTCGCTGCAGAATGCCGCGAAGGTGCGGGCAATCAGAGATTCCTGCAATTCATGCAGGGGAAACACACTTTCTCAGAGGTTATCGACGAATTCTCTCATATTCCTTTTGAGATTGGACCGCATAAAGCATACCTGTTAGCCCGCCAGGGCTTAAAGTACGGAATTTCCTTGAAATCGAGTATGGATGAAGGCGTAGTTCAAGCCATGCTCATGACTCCCCTCACCTCTTTACAATGTGCGCTGGATAATATCGAAGTATCCTCTGGAAGGAAAATTGCAGTCCTGCCTTATGGAGGCTTGACAGTTCCGAACCTGGGATAGGTGAGAACCTTCTTGAGAGAACCGGGTTATAATTGGTGGAATGCTTATCCAGAAATGGAGATCCTATGAAAACAAACGAAGACGCAATTGGAAATACGACCATCGATCCTGAAGTGATTCTGACTATCATCCGTTTGGCAGCGTTGGAAGTACCCGGTGTCTGCAGAATGGACTCTGGACCTGCCGGTATTGATGATCTGGTAAAAAAGTTCTATTCAGATGGAGTAAAAATCGATGTGGAAGACCACACCATCTATGTGGATCTTTACCTCGTGATATATCTGGATGCAGATCTACGAGCTGTTGCCAGAAAGGTACAGGAAGAAATCAGCCGAGCCATAGAAGATATGGTAGGAATGGATATAGGTCGCGTTGACGTACACATAGAGGACATCGAGTTTCGTAAAACAGAAACAGCGTAAAGCTATTATGAAACCCAGAACAGAATCTAGAGGTTTGGCTTTACAAGTGCTCTATGAATATGATATTTCCGGACACCCTGCCGGAGATATCCTTATGAACCACATGCAAGAAAAACCCGAAGATGAAGGGATGGTTTCTTTCGCAAGTGAAATCATCACCGGAGTTATTCCGATCAGTGCAATATTAGATCGGTTGATCGCTGAAAACGCACCTGAATGGCCCCTCGATCAAATTTCCTCCATAGATAAAAATATTATTCGAATTGCCCTCTGGGAATTTGCTGTTTCCAAAATCACACCTATAAAAGTGGCGATTAACGAAGCTGTTGAATTAGCGAAAGTATATGGATCGGACTCTTCGCCTCGTTTTGTGAATGGAGTTTTAGGAACTTTATCAACTGAAGTTGAAAAAATAAGTAATCTCTTTGCCAGTGACAATACTATAATAAAAGAATAATACTTTATCAGGGAAAGCAACATGAAACGAAATCATAGGTCTCCGTGGTTATTTCTTTTACTACTTGCTGGTTTTCTGCTGCAATTAAGTGCCTGTACGGCGTATTCACCCGGATATGAACCGGAATCGGTGTTTGCAGAGGTCGTCTTTGAGACTACCTTATCTGAGGTTGTGGATGAAAATACAACAGTCCAGTTGGAGATACTGGATGAAGTCTCCTGTTTAAATTTCAATCCAACGCGCTATGAAATGAGTTTAAAGAGCGAAACAACCTACTTCGTTCGCATTCCCATCTCGATCAATTCTGTGGTCAAGTATCGCTATATCTTGAACTCATCTGTAATTAATGTGGAAAAAGATCTTTCCGGCAGGGATGTCCGCTATCGCATGGTCAATATCAACCAGCCCATGGTCATTGAAGACCGTGTAGCAACATGGCAGGCAGCACCTTCAGCGTCCGAGAAAGGCACGCTGACAGGTTCTATTGTAGATGCAACCAATAATGCACCCATTTCATCCATCCTGGTGACTGTAGCAGGCTTATCCGGCTACACCGCTGCGGATGGATCTTTTACCATTAACAACGTTCCTGTCGGGGAGCATAATCTTCTGGCATATTCCCCTACAGGTGAATATGTGGTTTTCCAGCAAAAAGCTGTCATCGCTGAAAGCGTGCAAACACCGGCTGTTTTTGCAATGCAGCCCGTTTCTTTTGTCAACGTGACATTCAATGTATCCACTCCCACCAATACCATCAAAGGCGCTCCTTTACGGATGCTGGGAAATATCCTGCAGATGGGCAACACATTTTCTGAATTGAATGCCGGCTGCAGTATGATCGCATCCAGAGCGCCTGTCATGACTTACCATGAAGATGGTTCCTATTCGCTTACTATGAGCCTGCCGGTAGGTCTTGACCTGCGCTATAAATACTCCCTTGGAGATGGTTTTTGGAATGCAGAACGAAAGAAAGACGGCAGCCTGCGGATACGGCAGCTGGTTGTTCCCGATCACGATATCATGGTTAACGATGGCATTTCAACCTGGTTGATCAATGATGAGGATCCTCTCACGATCCGCGTACATGTGCCCGATACCACACCCTCTTCGGATATGATCTCCCTCCAGATCAATCCGTACGTGTGGATGGAACCCATTCCTATGTGGGCGCTGGGGAATAATGATTGGCTGCTCACCATCTACAGCCCAACAGACATCCTGCCCGGTTCCTCGTATCGCTACTGCAGGAATGAACAATGTGAGATTTCCGAAGGACTCATCCAATCATCCGATAACACAATTGCTACGATAACAAATCTGGAAAATGGAATTTCCGATGAAATCCTCCTTTGGGATAGCTACCAACCTGTTTCTCTGTCAACCGATCTCAGGATCGAAAACATCCAGCAGAATTCCAGCTTTATCGCCGGCGCAGAATTCAATCCCAATGCAGAACCCGCCTGGCAACCCTACTCTGGCTGGGCTTTTGTTGATGTGGGTGTGACAAAGTTCAACTGGGTTTATTACCAACCCACATGGACATTTAACGACGAAGAGAACAGCATTACATTTGATCCTCAACATGATCTCTTCTGGGTTGACCACAGCGTGAATATAAACTATGCGCATTCCACTGGATTGAATGTGGCTCTCTATCCCCAGATTCATTATCTCGACACAGGGGTACAGGAAATTGTTGCAGCGAATTATCAAGATTATTACTGGTGGGGTTCCTGGTTTACACAATACCGTCAATTCATCCTCCATTTTGCGGCATTAGCCGGTCAAAATAATGTGAATGCATTTATCATCGGCGGGGATGAACTGTTACCTTTTCTCGATCCCGGATCATACAATCTGCCTTCAGATATGGAAACCAAGATGGCTGAACTGATCGCGGAAATTCGGTCAAAATATCAAGGAGATCTGGGAATTGCTATTCCCTTCTTATCTGACCCTGCTAACTTACCGGATTGGGTTGATGAGGCGGATTTTATGTACATCCAGTACACACCTCAACTGGCTGCTTCAAATGATCCAACACTTGATGAATTGACCCAAAACGCGGTATCCATCATGGACTCTCAAATTTATAATTTCTACACATCCATCCAGAAACCCATTATTCTTGGCATCAATGCACCTGCCATTGACGGTTCGGCGCGCGGCTGTCTTTCCATCGATCTCAACTGTGATGATTATGCCAATCTGGATGATGGTTTTATCCCTGCTACCAATTACACTGTTGATGTTCAGGAGCAGGCAGATATCTACCTGGCATTACTGAGGGCAATCAATCAGCGATCGTGGATCGCGGGATTCGTAACTACAGGGTATTACACACCGCTTAAGGTATATGATTATTCATCTTCAATCCATGGAAAGCCGGCGGAAGAGATCGTAGCGTACTGGCTGGGAAACATATTTCCATAAGGGCTGAAATAATTTAGTAGAAAAAAGACGGGTAAGATTTCGATCATCCACCCGTCTTTCTGTTTTTATCCGAGAATTATCAATTATTAATTCCCCTCGCCGGCTGTGATTGCATCCGCCCTATCCTTAAGAGTTTCATGCAGGCTGTTGATATCTTTGCCGATGAATTTGGATGTGATGAAGAAGAAAATGCCGCATAATATCCACGCTGATGTACAGATGATCAACATGGCATTTCCTCTTGGTGAAGGATTGCCAGATGCCCGCAGCGCATCGGAGATGATGCCCGTGAGCAAGGGCGCTAATGCTGCCCCACTGGATTCGATAAAATACTGGATTGCCATGGCTGTGCTGCGCATTTCAGGGAGGGTAATATCATTGACGATGGAAGTGACATTTGGTGATGCAAATGGAATGAAAATGGCAGTTATGCCCAGCATGACTCCAAATAGAGCTGTGTTTTCAACAGGTACGTTCAGTGTGATATAAAGCATCACTGCACCCAGCAGCACACCGATCATGGAAACATACACACGCCCTTTTTTATTTTTGCCAAAGAAATGGTCACCCAGCATGCCGCCTATCGGATAACCCAGCGCAAGCATCAGGATGGTAGGAACCATGGTCATCAGGACCTGCGTGTCACTGTAGCCTCTCTCCTGCCCCAGATAGATGAAAATGAATGCGACAAGGGTATTCCATGGAAAGACCCCGAAGAAACCCTGCAGATACATGAAGATCAAACTGGGTTTTTTTAGGATATCTTTAACCTTACTCCATTCAAAATGAAATTTCTGCAGTTCCGGCACATCCTTGATATCCTGCATTTCCGGTTCGCTGGTGCCGCGCGGGACATCTTTCACGAAGAAAAAGATGATGATGGAAAGAAGTATGCCCAGTCCGCCGGTTATATAGAACAGTTTGCGCCAGCCAATTCCAACCGCCACGGTCATGGAAAGCACCAGTCCTGCCATGTATCCCAGGGGCATGGTGATCTGCAGCAGCCCGAATATCTTTCCCCTGACCTTGGGCGCGAAATAATCTGCGATCAGACTGTACAAACCGGGATAACTGGAATCATCAATACCGGTGGAAGCACGAGAAGCGATGAAAAGGGAAAACGTGGGGGCGATAGCGCTCAACCAGGTGGTCGAACCCCAGATGAGAGATGCCAGAGCCAGCAGCTTGCCGCGCGGGAAGCGGTCGTATAAATACCCCCAGATAGGGTAAAAAAGAGCTCCCACGATCAATGCGGCGGTGGCAACCGAACCCCACTGCGTGTCGGTCAATCCAAATTCTTCGATGACCATATCTCCCATGGGGTTGATCAGCAATTTATCGATCTGGTGCAGCAGCATAAAAGTAAATAAAATTACGATCAGTAAGACTTTATTGGTGGTTTTCGTTTTTGATGTCATTGTTTTCTCCGTGAATGATTTTGATCTGTTTTCCATAAAGGCATAATCGTGATTCCCGCTTGGTTGTATTGTATATTAAACTAAAAGAAAACAAAATACTTTTTATCATGCCTCATATCAATAGTGTTCACTCAGAGATCGATGTGTTTAAAAAAACCATCCTAACGCGAAGAGATATTTCTTCTAATATCATTTTTCGCCATAGCTTTCCCACCAGAGGACCCGTTTTCTGTGATTTTCCGCATTATATGCACCCTGCCCTGATCCGGTATTGCACCCAAAACAATATCCGCCAACTCTACTCGCATCAGGGTGAAGCTTTCAATGCCCTTTCCTCCAGGAAAAATGTGGTTCTTTCCACCTCCACCTCCAGTGGGAAGTCACTTGTCTTTCAACTGGCGATCTATCAGAGCCTGCTGAACAACCCCAATGCGACTGCCCTGCTGCTCTACCCCACCAAGGCGCTTGCCAACGACCAGTTGAAACCTTTTAAAGCCATGCAGGACTTTCTTCAAGAGCATCTTTCACCACAAACACAAAGGGGGAAAGCAGCTATATACGATGGGGATACACCTTCAAAGGATCGAATAGCTATACGCAATACCGCATCCATTGTGCTAACCAATCCGGATATGCTGCATGTGAGTTTTCTGCCGCATCATCCCATGTGGAAGAGGTTGTTCGCCAACCTGCAGTACATTGTGATCGATGAGATCCACATCTACAAGGGCGTGTTTGGCTCCCATTTTGCCAATGTCCTGCGCCGTTTGGATCGCATTGTCAAATTTTACGGCGGGAACCCGCTCTACATCTGCAACAGCGCCACCATCCATGATCCGGGCGCTTTTGCCGAACAACTGGTGGAGAAACCTTTTGTGTCAATCTGCGCAGATGGGTCCGGCTCAGGGCAAAAAGAGCTTTATTTCTACAACCCGCCCCTGATAGACCGCGAGCTGGGTGTGCGCAAAGGGATGCTGGAAGAAGGAAGGAAACTCACTGCGAAAGCGCTGCGAACCGGTGTGCAGACGCTCCTTTTCGTGCGCTCACGGAAAGCGGTGGAGCTGTTCCTTCGCAAAATGCGAGAAGAATTCCCCAGCGAAGCGGTCTACGGCTACCGCAGCGGCTACCTGCCCAAAGAACGGCGCGCCATCGAAGATGGCTTGAAAGACCGTTCCATACAGTGCGTGGTGGCAACCAATGCGCTGGAGCTGGGCATTGACATCGGCGGCATTGATTGCGTCATGCTGCTGGGCTACCCGGGCACGATCTCCTCTTTTCTGCAGCAAATCGGGCGCGCCGGTCGCACCAGCCGCCGCTCCACTGCCTTTTTCATCGCTTCGGCTGACCCGCTTGACCAGTTCCTGCTGCAAAATCCGGGCTATATCCTGGAAAATTCACCGGAACAGCCGCTCATCAATGCGCACAACCTGCTGATCCTCTTCAACCAGTTGCGCTGCGCCGCTTATGAACTGCCCTTTTCTACAGGTGAGACCTTCGGGAAACTGGATGCGAAGACGCTGCAGGACCTGCTGCAGATCCTGCAGGCTGCGGGCGACCTGGCAGAAAAAGATGGAAAATACTACTGGATCGGGGAAGAGTACCCTTCTGCGGAGATCTCGATCCGCACTATTTCAGCCGAGCCCTTTGCCCTGTACCAGAACGAGCAAGGCAGGCTGAAAAGGATCGGCGAGGTGGACGGGCAGAGCGCGCTGTGGATGGTGCATCCGGGCGCCATCTACCTGCATGCCGGGGAAAGCTACCATGTGGACGAACTCAACCTGGACGAACATAAGGCTTTTCTGACCAGAGGGGATTTCCCGTATTACACCGAAGCCAAACAGCAGCTGGAAATCGAGATCGTAGAGAAAACGCAGACCACAGCACCCGCTAAAGCACAGTTCAGCACCGGCAACGTGCTCGCCAGCAGCCAGGTGGTGGCGTACGAGAAGCTGAACTGGTCCGGCAATGAGGTGCTTGAGACCATTGAACTGGAGCTGCCCCCCACACGCCTGGATACGCAGGCTTTCTGGCTGCAGTTCAGCGAAGCAGCCATCGAAAATTTGCGCCAACGCGCTCTATGGGCGGCGGATGCCAATGATTACGGGGAACACTGGGCGCATATCCGGGAGACTATTCTTCACAGAGATGGCTACCGCTGCAGCTTATGCAGGCTGCAGCCTGACAATCTTTCCGCACTGCACGTCCATCACAAGGTGCCATTGCGCACCTTCCGCAGTCAGGAAGAAGCCAACCAGCCCTCCAATCTGATCACGCTGTGCGAAAGATGCCACCAGCGCGTGGAACAGACCGTGCGCATCCGCTCAGCATTGAGCGGGCTGGGCTACCTTTTCTCGCACCTGGCGCCGCTCTACCTGATGTGCGACCTGCACGATCTGGGCGTTTTCATCGAGCCACGCTGTAAGGCGATCGGGAATATGCCGGTCATCCTGCTGTATGATAATTTTCCGGGCGGTATAGGGTTATCGGAATCACTTTTTCATAAATATGGAGAGATCTTACAGAACGCACAGGATGTCATCCGTAACTGCGGCTGCGCCAGCGGCTGCCCGGCGTGCGTGGGCGCGGTGAACAATGAATTGTTCGACCCCAAGGACGCCACCCTGGCGTTGCTGAAAGAAATTATGGAATAAACAGCGTCTTAGTATCGGTTGTTTTATCTGGTTTTCTGCTTTACAACGAGCTCCTTACAGCCCGTCTCTTCATCGAAAACCCGTTCGAAGGTCAGATCTTCAATTTCCCCAAGCACCACTTCGGCAGTCGTGCCCACGATGGATGGGCTTTTCAAATGCCCGCCGATCGTTTGCCCCTCTTCACTGGAAAAAGCGATGTGGAGGTGGCTGTACCCATTCTCCGCGGTTCCCACCAGTGAGACGATCTCGAAATCCTCTTCATAGGTGTTCATTTTGCGCGCGCCCGCCATGCGAATGGTGGCTTTGATCAAAGCGCCCACACAGGACACGACCACAGCAGCCTGTATTGCATGTGATTTTGTATAGCTATCGATCTCTGCTTTGAGGTCCTGCCCGGGGTGCAGGCGAAATATGTGGAGTTTCATTGGATGAATTCCTGTATTTGTTAACCGTTGTCATTAATATTTATTATCTAAAAAAAAGATCCATAAAATCCACTCTTTCTATTGATTCTCAATTTGAATAGAAGTGGATTGCCATGTTCTTTTAAAAGAATAATTTCAGATCTTTCAACTTATACTACTTATGGTCGCTTTTGTTATAAGTCTTTAGAACAAATCCGCATCTTTTTGAATAAAGCGCTAAAATCTGCTCGTAATAATCATCTCTTACCATAACTGCTGTTCCTTCAAAACGAGGAACTTCTGTGCCTATTGCGATTTCACCGTAGTATTCTTCCTTCCAAGTTATTGTCTTTATTATTACTTCTCCTTTATCGTTACACGATTGAAAACCATTGTGAAGAAAATAATCAATTCTCAAACCTAACCCTTTAACAACAAAAGGAGATACATAGATAATAGAGGAACGTTCTAACATGTCATAAATTGTAAGCTCACATATTGGTTGATCAAATAAAGCTTTGTTAAGATTTTCTTTTTTGTATTGCTCAACATTGAAAAGGTAACGAGCATATAAATTATCATCATTGGTAGACTTATTTGTTGTTAATACTAATTCTGTAGTACGACTCTTCGCAGGTTTATAATCTTCACCATACAATTCTCTTTCTCTTACTGCTACAATTATCCAATTATCATTCCCATATGGATTAGATGAATCACGCACTACCAACGAATGCAATTCCTCAGGTGATGGTAAATATGAAGGTCTCCTTGATAATGCACCAACTTGAAGAATAATCTCCTCTAATCGAAAACTAAGATTGCATATATATGGTTGTTGATATATATTTGTTAGCTGTTTTAATTTACCATAGTATTGCCCATTTACAATTTCATACACTGCATTAGCATTTGAAACAATAGGTGTAAATACTCCTTTAGTCTGTATGTAATAAGAATCTTGTTCTTTAGAAATTTTATCTCTTCTGTAAACATAAGCTTTATACGTTCCCCTAAGAGGTCCTAAATGTTCATTAAGAGTCCTGTATTTAGGGTGAATATAAGTAAAAAAACCTTCGTCATATTGATGAGCTGTAAATTGGATAAAATTAGCTGAACTTTCATCAAGTTCTGTCCTGTACTCAATAAAAGAGCGGATATATTGATCCTCTAGAAAGAATCCAGTTGGGTAGTTTTTTAAAAGTTGCCCAATTAGTTCATCTGGAATCAAACTTTGATCAATATAATCTTTCAGTATTTGTAATAGTACTGCTCTATGAATTGGTAATAAAAATTCGGTGTGTGAAAAAGCCCACAAGTATGGTTTGAACAAGTCTTTGGGAGTTGTCTGCGCAACAAAAACTAATGACCATATAACACCTTGATTCTTTTCAGTAGTCAGAGTTTTAAGTCTAGCAATTAGGAGAGCTACAACCATTTCATCGCGGTTTAAACCATTTAGCCCTTGATAGAGTGACATATTTATCTCAGAGTTTGGAGGATGCGGAAGGCGTCGTTTAACGATTTGATAGATGGTCTGTAGAATATCTTTCGCTACCGTTTCCTCGACTTTGATTTCTGAAAGAGCATTGATAAGATTACAGGAAACCAGATTATGATAACTATCTGAGGAAAGATAATACCCAAGAACTTCTTTCAGAATATTTATTGTCTCTGAAGGATCTACTTTATAAGCACGCTTGAGATAATCGGTATGATAAAGCCCATGATACCAACCATCTGTTATAAAAACAAACAAGCAAATATTAAAATATAACCATTCGTAACTTTGTGGATTAAAAAGATTATTTACCCAAGTTCCAACTTCGTGCTCGCGCCAAAAACTCATAGCAGCTTGACGAAGTATTTTCTTCTTCTCTTCCATGTCCCTTATTAATAAAAGCAGTTGCTGAAAACGTTGAACATGTCCTTCTTTAAAGGCATTAGATTCTAAAAATGCCAGAGCTTCATCCCCGGATGTAATGGGAAAAGGAGATGATGGTGAATATTCATCAAAACCAGAAGTGTTTTCTGTGATATTTTCTTTCTTATTTTTCAGAGAAATTTCTAATTTTGTTTCATATTGCGAAATAGTCTCTTTTGTATATGTTTCCTCATCATTGTTAGTATGAATATTTGGGCGAGTTTGGAGCCATCTCGAAAAGGTGTCTTTTAATCTGCTATCAATTTGATCTAAAAACTCTAGCCCATTTGCCAATATCTCGTTTGACGCTGCCAATGGCAACGATCGACATAGCAGAAACCATTGCGTTGGATTAAATAGCGAAGCATACTCCTGCAAAACATAGTAGAACTCTTCCTCTTGATACCAATTAGCCGCACTGTTTTCAATCGTTTCACTGACAAGAAATTTCAATGCTTCATCCGGATAAACTTTAATAAACTCTTCAAACCATTCAATCGGATAATGATTCGTCGATTTCCCATCTGTATGAGTGACTACGGTCATAGCCATTTTATATAGCTCATAAAACCACTCGACATCCAATGTTTTATATGTTTGATGATATAAAACACAACAATCTATTACTTCGCTAAGTGTGCGATCTTTTCTAAACCCATACGCTGTAAGAGCTTGGATTCCATCTATATACTTCTTCTTTGCTTCATCACTTTGCCCTGCGATACTCAATGCATATGCATAATTAAATGCAATTTCTGCAACATCAGAATAGATTCTTCTAGAACCTAAGGGATTATAGTGTTTTGCATATTCATTAACTACATATTCTCCGGGTAAGTAGAAGGTAATAAGTTTTAAATATTCTTCTTCAGTTAATGGACCGCTAAACGATCGCTGGATACCAGTTGTAAGATTCGTCACTTTTTCAAGTAGTTCACAGCATTGAATAAGCAACTCAGAATTTCCTTTACACAGTAACAATCCCTGATGAAAGGATTTCTTTATGTAAGGTAATTGCTTAAATAAATCACAAGCTCTAGGCTCACCTTTAAACGGTTCAAGATCACGCACAAGGTAGGAAAAAGCATCAATAACACTTTTTCCACTAAACTTTTTTTGAGAAAGAACAGTGATTTTGATTAAAAAAATTATCCAATTGCGAAACCAATTGTAATTTGAAAGGACATGTATTGCTTCTTTTATCTCCTCGTCACTTGCTGATCTTGTTAATATAACGACATCTTGTATCAAAGATTTCCAATGATCATCATAAATAAACCTATCACTTGATAGAATCTGTTCTATCGCCTCCCCAAGAGTTGAAACAGATGGATCGGATCTAGTGATGATTTTATTAAAATACGGTGTCTCCCTTAACCAATCATCACCTCTGTAGAGACATAGCCATTCCACTTCGTCAAGAATTCCAGCGAAAGCTTCTTTGTGTTTGGGATTTTCATACACACTCTTTACGAGGTTATCGAATTCTTCATATTGCCCCATATGAATAAGCTTTACGGAAACCAAACCCAATATATCGTATGGAATACTCTCTAGATGTGGAATAATCGACCAATGAACATCTTCTTTTCCTTGATATGCTTGTTGAGCAAGAAAGAGAAGTGCGTCTTTCGTGTCAACTAATAAATGTTCTTCATCCCAAAGAACACGATACATCGCATCATTACCATGAATTTGTTGAATAGCCTTTAAGTAACTAATAAGAACCTGATCATTAATATTGTGCTCGAGTTCATAGATGATTTTTGCTTGTTCTGCAATAATAATCATCGGAGTAAAATCATCGACATAATGAAGAATTGCCTTTTGGAGATAATGATTTTGCTTTATGTTATGAAAAGGTTGAGCATTAAATAAACTTTTTTCAATGAAATCTTCCGAGATCGTTTGTGCTATTGCGGCGTAGTTATCAACTTCAAAGTAAAGCTTCAATAAATGACCAAAAGCCTTAATCGATTTAAAAAAAGTATGCTTCTCGAGCCATACAATAATTGGATAATAAATAAGGTCATTAATTGATGCTCCCTGGGATTTGATCTTTTCAACAACAAAACGTTTAAAACTTTCATGATAGATCGAATATCCCAAAGCCGGTATATATTTCAATATTGGTCTAAGTGAGTTGAGTTGCTTAGAAACTATACTACCTAAATGTGTTATTTCCTCTAGATCTTTCTCAGTCAGTGAAAAATCAGCTCCGCACAATGCGTGTGGAACACTCGCAGCATCATCAATTTGTTCAAATAAATATTCATAATAACCAGAAAGGTTAAAATCATACGATGGAAGTGAATCAATCCACTCAAAAGAATTTAGTGTTTTGTTTACTACAGCGTGATCGATAAGATATTTACAATAAAGAGCATTCCCATTACTCTTTTCATGAATCACTTGAGAAAGTGATTTATCTTCCACCATAATATTATTAATTGCGTGTCTTTCTAGAAGCTCTTGAACAAATCCTTCTGGTAACGGAGTGAGAGTGCAATGGTAGAAATTACTAAGTACTTTTAGTTGATCTATTGGTTGGGAAACAATTAGGAGATAAACATTGGGATTTGTACAATCTAATTTAGATAAAGCTTCAACTATTCTTGTTTCATCTTCTGTTAATCCTCCCCCATTCTTCTGGTAGACTCTCCAAATGTGATCTATCCCATCGACAATTAGAAGTGTTCTCTCACTGATTTTTCCTAGAAGAATGTTCAGTTGCCCAAGATTAGATGCGTATCTCTTTGGTAGATAAGAACCTAACTCTTCATTTTCTTTTAGGATTTGGGTGATAAGACTTCCATATAGGACATTAATAGTTATTCTATCTAAAATTAAGGGGTCGTCGAGGGCTGTGTAACAGTAATGTTTAATAACTTGCGTTGTTTCTTCCAGATGGTTTTGCAAATTTTCTATAAACCATGATTTTCCAGCTCCGGGTTCTGCAGTCAATATTACTGTATGATGATCTTCCAAAGCTGATATCACTTGATCTATACGATCAGGAGTATCAACTAGAATATTTTTATCAATAGGAAATATCTGTTCAATTCCCCCATAATTTTGTTTGATGTTGATCTCTTTAGCAATTTCATCGCAGCTAATTGGTTTGTTATTATTAGTAGCTCTTCTTCTTTTTACGATAGTACAAAGACTCTCTGCAACTTGCTGAACCTTTAAATGGTCATTTGGATAAATACCAACACCTATTTCCTCAATTGTTCGAGCTAAAAGCCTCTCGAGTTGTTTAGAATAATCTTGTAAAAGTGTTGATTTAGGACAGTTTACTTCAATAACCAAACAATCTAAAAATGCTTCAAAGTCATTCCGATTATTTGTATTTGACCATTTTCTTAATGCTCTCCATGAAGGCAAAACGTCTCCATGCTTTGGCCACAAAACATCACAATTGAATTTAAAACACGAAGTTCCAGGTATAAGACTTTCACTATCGGGGAGCTGAATAAGCACAGATCGAATAGCGTCATCAGGTAGTGGCATGTCCCACGCTAAGCATATTCTCCATATATACCCTTCACGATGAAGGGCTTTCCATGTTTCGAAGAGATCAAACAATGCTAAATCATAATTTGAAGAGGAAGAAAAATCTTGTTTGGTTAATACGTGCCGATGCACATCGTTACTGTATTTTATTTGTATAAATGAAGTTGACCCCTCACGATAGATTGTTAGGTCATCAAACTTATCAGGAATTCCATCTGATGTTTTTTTATAATCAAAATGAAATTTTGTTGTTTTTTTTCCAACAGCAAGCTCTTGAGCCACAAAATAAGCTCCTAGAATGTCTTGATAAATATAACCTTGGTGGGCAGAGTTAAGCATAGCAATTTAAACCGATTGTTTGAATTTTTTCAAAGTAATATTTTAGATTAACCAATCCCTTAGGTAGAATCTCCTGTTTCGATACATTTCAAGATGCTCTTACAGTCAAATTTATTATAGCAATTAGGAATAATCTAAGTGGAAATTAGCCCTAGAATAAAGCCAATAGCAGCTAAAAGTATCCCAAGAAGAATATCAAGTATAACTTTATCGTTGTAGTTTCCTGTTTCACCAAATATTAATTGAGAATTAACTCTATTCGGATTTCCAATCCAATATTCAATTGTTTTCTGTCCGGATATAATTGCTCCGGTTTGCATCATCGTATTCTCTAAATCAGGTAATCTTGTTGGCTCTTGAAGTCGTACAATATATTCTGGCTCAGTATATCTGACAAATAATGGAAAATTATTTAGTTTAATATCTTGAGTTGGCTCAACTATTAATTTGAATTTTACTCTTTCTCCAACAAAATATGGAAACACCCATCTTCCACACCTTAACCAACGATGATGTCCCAAAGGAATGACTTTCCAGCTAGTTCCTTTATAATTTCCTTTACCTGAATAAGCCATCTGTATCTCCTTTCTCGCAATTAAATAAATTATATATATTATTAAGTTCTATTGTTTCCATTAACATACAGAACTGGCTTGGTTTTGATCCTTCTGCATATCAGATCCAACATCTGCAAATCCACATGACCTATCAGCAGTTGAAGAGAGAACACATCAATTCCATTTCTGAGCATCGTTATAGCGAATAAACTCCTAAAGGGATACGAGGATTTATATTCCAAACCATTTTTTATCCGCCCTCCTTATTGAATAACTTTCAATCTACATAAGTTAAACATTTTCCATGTACACCGATAATTAGTGCACCTTAGCTCGCAAACCAGTACCCAATAAGATTATAAAACTGAATTTGTCCCGAATTCTTATGAGTCCCCTGCTCTATTCTCCTTTATCATGTAAAATAGGGTATACGTTCTATGAATAACCTGTTAGAGCAATTGAAATCGCTGGGTGTCGAGCTGGGGAAGGACAAGACTGGCTATAAAACCAAATCTTCCGCAGACCCTGCCCTGATACTGGGAGGGACATGGCAGGAAAACCCCTATGGTAAAACCCTGCATATCCATAAGGAATACGATCCCGGCGCCACCTGCGGGTCTATCAGCCTGCAGTACCAGTGCGATACGCCACTGCTGCTCAATCTACTCCATCTGCCGCTCACAGCGAAACAAAAAGAAGGCTTCAACCAGCGCTCGCTGTGTTTTTTCGACACCGAAACCAGCAGCCTGAACCTGGGCAGCGGCGCTTTCGCGTTCCTGTGCGGTTTCAGCTATTTCAACGAAGTCGGCGGGGTGTGTGTTGACCAGTTCTTCATGCCGCATCCCTGCGAAGAACGGGCGTTCATCTATGCCGTTCAATCCTTTTTAATGCCCTTTAAGGTGCTTTCCTCGTACAACGGGAAAGCCTTTGACGTCCCGATGCTGCGCAACCGTTCGCTGCTGCATTCCATGGAAGACGACAGCCTTGAAAAACCGCATCTTGACCTGCTGTTCGTGGCGCGCTCGCTGTGGAAGCGCAGGCTGGCGTCCTGCCGCCTGGCGGACGTGGAGCAGCATATCCTGTCGCTGGACCGCGATGAAGAGGAGGTTCCCGGCTACCTGGTGCCCCTGTTGTACCAGGATTATCTCAGAGAAGGAGACCCGACTCCGTTAAAAGGCGTGCTCTACCACAACGAGCAGGATGTGGTTTCCCTGGCGGCGCTTTACATCCTCCTTTCTGGCATTTTCTTGAATGAAAAAATGATCATTGACCAGCCGCAGGACCTGGCTTCGCTCGCCTATTTCCATCAAAAGACAGGCAGTATTAAAAAAGCCGCCCGTTATTTTGACGCCTATGTGATGCAATGCGGCGATAATGCAGATCCACAGGTGCTGTTCGACTATGCCTGGCTGCACAGGCGCAGGGATAATTGGGCGGAAGCGCTGAAATTATGGTCACAGGCTGCCGCAATGGATCATCTTGCGTCTATAATAGAGATAGCGAAATATTACGAGCACCAGCAGAAGGACCCCGCTCAAGCCATGCAGTGGCTGGCACGAATGGAAAGAGCTGAAAAACAGCAGATCGAGCTGGTCAAAGACGATCTGGAGAAACGAACCGCCCGACTTATGAGTAAAATGGAGAAAAATGACGAAAATTGAGAATTTTGAGAGCGTGTACAGCGCGTCAGGGCATCTGGATGCGGAATTGATGAAGAATTTTCTGGCAGCGCACAACGTGGAGAGCATTCTGCTGGGTGAGAGCATTGGTACAACCTACGGTCTAACCAGCACTCCCATCGGGAAGGTCGAAGTGATGGTGAAAAAAGATGACCTCGAAACTGCGCGCGAACTCATCCGTCAGTATGAAAATGGGGCTTTTGAAGGTTCGGATTAACGCAGTTTTTGAAGGTCAGCTGCGGTATCCACATCCCAGGCAATGCGTTCATCACTCCAGTTGAATGTGTGCATTTTAAATTGGGAAAACAGCTGCTTGCCGCCCTGCTCCCCCTGTAAATACTGGAATGCATGGAAGGTATTTCTTTTAAATAGAACCGGATTGCAGATTTGCTGAGCGACCATCGGTGCGATAATATCAGCCTGCTCCTTTTTTTCTGCTTCGTTGATCACTTTTTTGATAAGTTCTGTGGTCAGATAGGGCTGGTCGCACAGAAAAATGATCACAGCCTGCTGTTCTTCTGAAACAGCGCTCAACCCAGCCTGAATAGTGCTCGCCTTGCCGGAAGACCACAAATTATTAATAACTATACGCAATTGCTCTTTATTTAAGGCTTTTTGGATGGATTCAGCGAAGGCTCCCAGCACCAGTACAATATCATCCAATCCTGCTGCCTGTATTTGCTGCAGAGTGTATCCCAGCAGGGTTGTTCCCTGCCAGGGAACCATCTGCTTGGGTGTTCCCAGACGGGAAGACCCACCGGCTGCCAAAACGATTGCGCTGATCTGTTTACAGTTCACCCAGACCCCGCAAGATCACTTCCTGCGTGAGCGGAAATTCGTTGAACCACACATGGGCAGCGTCGTGTACGGCACTGCATAGAGCAGGAGCAAACGGCATGTAGGGCATCTCCCCCATCCCGCGCGCGCCCTGCGGTCCCAGGGGGTCAGCCTCTTCCACGATCAGGGATACCGTTTCATCAGGTATATCCTTGATGGTTGGCACAAGATAGGTGGAAAGTCCGCCGGTGAGCACGATCCCATCCTTCTGGATGAATTTTTCCATACTGGCATAGCCCATCGCTTGTACAATGGCGCCTTCAATCTGACCCCTCACCTGCAGTGGATTGATAGCTTTGCCCACATCGTTAGCGCACACCACCCGCTTGACGGTGAGCTCCCCGGTGCTCTTTTTGATGGATACTTCCACCGATTCTGCCACATAGCCGTAGGCAAAATTAGGGTAGCATTCCCCGGTCTCGTGATCATAAGGAGTGGTGACGGGAGGAATATAGGTATAGGTGGCGATCGCAGGTCTTTCTTCTGCCTGCCACTTCTTGAGAGCCTCTCTGGCTGCTCCAATAATGGAATTGCCCGCCATAAAGGTCATGCGCGAAGCAGAAGCGCTGCCTGAATTATTGGTTTCGGCGGTATCTGAAGCGATCAATTCCACTTTTTCCAGCTCAATATCCAACGCAGATGCCGCGAACTGCCGGAAAGCGGAATGCGCCCCCTGCCCGACATCCGCCCCCGCATGCCGTAAAATGGCTTTTTCAATGCTTTTATCTCCATGTAGCTCTATGGTTGCCCAGCAATTTTCAGGAGCGCCGAAGGAAAAGCCGATATTTTTATACCCGGCGGAAAAACCAATTCCTACCAGGTCGGTGTCATTCTCTTTTTTCTCATAACGCTTGCGCCAGCCCTGTTCACTCTTTTCCCACCCGGATGCCAGGGCACATTCTTCCATCACTTTCTCAATGGTGATGCCTTTGGGCAGGGCAGTACGCACAGCAGTCGCCTGACCCTCCTGCAGCGCATTGCGCATGCGTATTTCAACAGGATCGACATCCAAAGCCTCAGCCAGCTTGTTCATCTGCATTTCAGCCGCATAACAGGCTTGCGGTCCACCGAAACCACGGAAGGCTCCGTTGGGAATATTGTTGGTGTATACGGAATAAGAATCCACTTTCACGTTAGGCACAAAGTAGGGTCCTGTGGAAAGCAGCGTCGCGTTGCCCTGCACTTTGGTGGAGGTATAGGCGTAGGCGCCGCTATCCGCGATCATGGACATCTCCACTGCGGTGAGTTTGCCTTCCCTGTCCGCCCCCCATTTGGCATGAATGTAATAGGGATGCCGTTTATGATGCCCGAAGAAGGATTCTTCGCGGCTCCAGACTGTTTTAACAGGTCGGTTGATGCCTTTATCTGACAGGTATTTGGCTGCCAGTGCCAGGGCGATCTGAACAGACATATCTTCGCGACCGCCGAATGCGCCGCCGATCGCCGGATAGATCACCCGCACCTGCTCCAGGGGCAGGTTCAATGCATGTGCGATCTGCTCCTGATCTTCATGCACCCACTGTCCGCTGACCACTACCGTCACCCGTCCTTTTTCATCTAGGTAGCTTACACCTGCCTCTGGCTGCAAGAATGCGTGTTCCTGAACAGGGGTGGTGTAATCACTCTCGATTATGACCTGTGCATCCTCAAATCCCGCCTGCATATCCCCTTTACGGATCTTATAGTGCAGGACGATATTGTCTTCTTTTTCCGGATGAAGGAGGAAGGCATCTGGCTGCATGGCTTCTCTTGGATCAGTAATAAGCGGCAGATCCTGGAAATCAATTTTTATCAGTTGTGCTGCCTTTTTCGCAATTTGTTCATTCTCTGCAATAACCAGCGCTACCTGGTCACCATAAAAACGCACATGATCTGCCCCCACTTTGGTAGAACCAGGTCCGCACAGAACAGGCTGATCGGGCATGATCAAGCCATACTCGTTGCAGGGGACATCTTTTGCCGTTAATACCGCCAGTACACCCTCCAGCGCTTCCGCCTGCTCTGTATGGATGGCAGTGATGACTGCATGCGGTCGCCCGGCAAATACGATCTGCATATAGCTCTGGTTGCTGAAAGAAAAATCACTGGGGTACTGCGCTTTTCCGGTCACTTTATCGATGGTATCAAACCTGGGGACGTTCTTTCCAAGATAATCGGTCATCATTTCCTCCGCTCTATTCAGCCATGGTTTCCGCAGCTTTTTCGACTGCTTTAATGATGCTGTAATATCCTGTGCAGCGGCAAATATTGCCAGCCAGACCAACCTCGATCTCTTCTCTGGAGGGATCGGGGAATTCTTCCAGCAGTTTCAGGGTGGACATGATGAATCCGGGGGTGCAGAAACCGCACTGCACAGCCCCCTCTTCAACATAAGCTTGCTGGATGGGATGCAGTTTCCCTTCCTGCGCAACCCCTTCAATGGTTTGTATGGTTGCAGCGTGAGCCCGTGGTGCGGGGATCAAACAGCTCAATACGGGAATGCCATCCAGTATCATGGTGCAGGCTCCGCACTCCCCCTCTCCACATCCCAGTTTCGAACCGGTCAATCCAGCACCTTCCCGGATCATTTTCAGCAGTGTTTTATCCTCAAAATCATGTAGGATATGGGAAGAACCGTTGATGGTCGTTTGAATGGGTGTTTCAGGGTTGTGCAAAGTGGCAGAATCCACATGGCTTGGCTCATAGGTATTCTTTCCCCATAACAGCACGGGGTTTTGCGGGAAATCTTTCTGCTCTTCGCCTGCTGCAATAGCACTCAATCCATTTTCCGTCAGCACAGCAACCAAACGACTGCGGTAGGCATCCGAAGAGCGAATGTCCGTAATGGGTGTGGCATCTTCAGTAGCCAGCATGGCAGCCTGTTTGATGACCGGCGCGGATAATTTCTTTCCTGCCAGGTAGTTTTCGCATTTCGCTGCATGAATGATGGTGGGAGCAACCGCGCCCAGGGTGACCACCGCTTTGGAAACCATATCGCCATCAAATGTCAGGATAATGGCTACATTAACAACCGATATGGCATGGATCTTTCGCAGGATGAACTTCACAAATACAGAGCGCTGATTCTTCTGTAAGGGCTTGAAGAAAATATCGGTGACCATTTCATCAGCGTGCAGGTCGATCTTGCGAACCCCCTGATAGAAATCCTGGAGTGCAACGTTCCTCGTATTTTTTATTGAGCGCAGTTGCAACTGCGCATCCAGCGCGATCAGTGGGGTAATGGTATCGTTGGCGGGTGATGCTGTGACCACATTACCGTAGATGGTGCTCATATTCCTGATCTGGGGAGTGCCGATCGAATAAGACGCCTGAGCTAGCAGGAAAGCTTTATTTTTCAGAACAGGAGATATGACGCAGTGATTATGCGTGGCAGTGGGCTGAATATGGATCAAACCATCCATATCCTGATAGACCGGTTCTCCCATCTTCATGCGGCTGACATCCACCAGAGTTTCTATCGCAGAATGTGCGCCATGCTTCAATTCAAGCACCAGATCGGTTCCGCCGGCGATGATCCTCGCTTTCCCTTTTTCATCTGACAGGATTTTCAGTGCTTCTTCAACGGATGTCACCGTCCAGTACTTATTCCACATAATTCCTCCGATCCTCTTGCCATGAATAAAACTTTTTCATATGTATGGTTTATGTTAATTAATATTACCAGTATTCTTTTTCGATTCCAGCGCATTGAGTACTTTTTCAGGCTTTAATGGTAATGAATGTATCCAGACACCGGCGGCATCGTGAACTGCCGCACACAGGGCAGGCGCAAAGGGTCCGAATGGAATCTCCCCCATACCTCTTGCGCCATACGGTCCATTCGGATCGGGTATCTCAAGAATAATGCTCTCAAACGTATGGGGAATATCTTTTATGGTTGGCATCAGGTAGGCAGCAAGACTATCCGTCAGTACCATGCCCTGCTTTTGCAGGAATTCTTCCATCATGGCATACCCCAGAGCCTGGATGACACAACCTTCGATCTGCCCGCGCACCTGAATGGGATTGATGGCTTTTCCAACGTCGTTGCAGCAGATCGCATTCAACACCTCAATTTCGCCCGTTTTTCTATCCAACCGAATAGAAACAGCTTCAGCCGCATACCCGAATCCAAAATTTGGCACGCCGTATCCATTTTGTGCGTCCATTTCTGTTGTAGGTGGAGAATGATATGTCTCTTCACCAATCGCCGGACGTTCTCCGCTTGCCCACTGTTTGAGGGCTGCAGCCGCCGCCTTGATGACAGCATTGCCCGCCATATAGGTAAGCCTTGAAGCCGAAGCGCTACCCGAATCTTTAGATGTTCTGGTATTACCTGCCACCAGTTTAATTCTTTCCAATGGAATACCAAGCTCCTGTGCTGCAATTTGCATGATCACAGAATGGACTCCCTGCCCCATATCCGCTGCAGCATGATAAACGACAGCTCCTTCGATGCTGTCTTTGCCATGCAAACTTATCTTTGCCCGGCATTCATCCGGAGGAATGCCGAAAGATTTGAAACCGGCGGCAAAACCTGTTCCGTAGGCGTAGCGCTCTGATATTTCGCTTTGACAGGTTGTGATGCAATAATGTTCTTTCTTTATCGCATCCCCGCAGGCGTGCAAAACTTCGCGGATGGTCACGCCACCGGGCAAGGAAGTGTGGTTTATGGAAAGGCTGCTATCTGATGCCGCGTTCAGTAAACGAAATTCGACAGCATCCATTTGCAGTGCTTCAGCCAGTTTGTTCATCTGCATTTCCACAGCAAAACATGCCTGCGGCACACCAAAGCCCCTGAATGCGCCCGCTGTAATATTATTCGTGAACACAGCATCCGCATCCACATGGATGTTGGGGATATCATACGGTCCGGCTGCAGCGATTACGGCGCTTTTCAGCACCACATCCGTTGAGGAGGCGTATGCCCCTGCATCAGCCAGGATATCCATCTGTACTGCGTTGATCTTCCCTGATTCCAATGCTCCCCATCTGGCGTGGATCTGGAAAGCATGTCTTTTATGGTGCCCGGCAATGGATTCGTTTCTGCTCCATGTCGTTTTAACCGGTCTGCGGATGCCCCGCTTTGCCAGGTGCTGCACAGCAAGCGCAAGGATGATCTGGACGGAAATATCTTCTTTCCCGCCAAATGCCCCCCCAATTGCGGCATATTCAACCTCTATCTGCTCTTCAGGTATGTTTAATACATGCGCAATCTGCCGCCGATCGCCATGCGCCCACTGCCCAGCGCTGATGACATGAATTCGATCTTCTTCATCGATGAAAGCTGCTCCCGATTCGGGCTGCAAATAGGCATGCTCCTGGGCTGGAGTGAAATATATTTCTTCGATGATCACATGTGACTGCTTGAATGCTGTCAGCGCATCTCCCTTGCGGATCTGATAATGACTGCAGATGTTGTTCTTCTTCTCAGGGTGGATAAGGATACTGGTCTCTTTAATTGCATCCCTAGCGTTATAAAGAGCTGGTAATTGTTCTTTTTTTATTTCGATTAATCCAGCAGCTTTTTGTGCGCTTTCTTCATCTTCTGCAATGATCAGCGCGACCTGATCGCTGATGGAACGGACACGGTCGCTGTGTGCTGCACTTGATCCCGGTCCGCAAAGTACAGGTTGATCATTTTCCAACAAACCGTACTCATTGCAGGGTACATCTTGTGCGGTGAGAACAGATAGCACACCTGGCACCTGCTGTGCTTTCTCGATATCAATGGATTGAATGATGGCATGTGATGAAGGGGAAAAAACAGTTTTAAGAACGAGCTGTTGGGAGAAGCAAAAGTCATCCGGATACATGGCTGTTCCTGTGACCTTCTTGATCCCATCTTCACGAATAATAGATCTACCTATAATTTTATTCATATCAATGTTTTTCATACACCATATAGTATTAAATATTATAGGCTTAGAAAAGAATATTAAACTTCCAGCTGGCTCAATATGATGGGTACCAGTTGTTTTTTGCGAGATACCATACCTTCCGCCAGCAATGTACCATCCCCGGTTGGATTGAATGGTAGATCTTCCAGGATCACCGGAGGATTGACCATTAATATTCGGCTTGAACCACGCACCACATCGGTGACCATTAATACTGCAAAACTATTCCCTTTGCTCTCACGGTACTCTTCCAGTGCGCTCTTTAATCCTTCAATATGCTCACCCAATTCATACAGGTCGCTTACTTCAACTTGAGAAATTGAGAATTTATATTCACCGGCATCATACGCTTTAATATCACTGGTGATGATCTCTCGCGGCGGACGTGCACTCAACCCGGAACCGGAAGCCAGTATCTTTTCCGCATAAGAATCTATCGTTTCTTTTGCCAGAGCTGAATCACCGGTAAAAGACCAGCGTGATAATCGTTTTACCGCATTCTTATCCCGTTCCGTAGTTGTCGGTGAGATCAAATTAAGAGTGTCTGAAATGATACCTGCCAGTAAAATGCCTGCAATTTCTGGAGGAGCCGCCAAACCTGCTTCAGCTATGCGCTCCGTTATTAGAGTAGATGTGCTGCCAACAGGCACTACAGTAAAGTGGATGGGGGCATTCGTGGGAAGATTCCCCAATCTATGGTGATCAATGATCTCGAGTAATTCTGATTCTTCGAAAGACGAGACCGCCTGCTGTGCTTCATTGTGATCTACCAGGATAAGTTTGATGCGTGGCGGGTGCAGCAGATCGCTCTTACGGGCAATACCGGCATAGCGCCCTTTATCATCAACCACCCAGAAATCATCCCCTTCTTCACGCAGTACTTTTCGTATGAGATCTTTTATGCGGGTTGATTCATTGAAATGCGGTACGCTGGTATCGGCAGCTTCTCGGCAGGGTAATTCCAGGATCTGATTAACGGCAATATCGTTGGCGGTAGCATTGGGACCCACGTAATCAGCCATCAATCGAAAAAGGCTGGCACCGGTCACCAATCCGAACGGTTTATTGTCATCAGTAACGATGGGCGCCACGCCGCTGGTCTTGCTGGCAATACCCCAGGCTTCAGAAAGCGGTTTATCAGGGGTGGTCGTATCGAGGCGAACTGCCACAGAGCCAAATTTCGGAGAAGCGTCATTCAATAAATAAGGTGCTTTGATTCCAAGAAAATCAAGCACCCATGAGGTCTGCATATTGATCACGCCAGAACGGGCAGCGATGGCGTCTTTGCCATCACGTTCATGCAGCAGCCAGGCGTAGCCTATGGCTGCCGCAATGGAATCCGTATCAGGATTCACGTGTCCGATTACATAGATTGGTGATCGCATTGTCTCACTTTCCTAATTCGCAAACGTATCGATCAATAAATGCACATCTCCGCCAACAGGATACAGGATCGGGCAGGTGCAGCCATTATCCATATATTCTTTCACTTTAGCACGTGCTTCGCTGGGGGTTCCGGAGGCTGTGATCTTATGGATCAATTCTTCGGGCACCAGATGTTTGGCTTTCTGGATCTGTTCGTGGGTGGCAGGCCAGCCTAGAATGGACTGGATCTCGTGCACGATATCCATGGAGACACCGGATGCTTTAGCGATATGGGGCTGCTGGGCGAGATACTGTGTTAATAATCCGCGGGTGGTATCGATGGCTTTATCGTGGTCGTTATCGACCGAACACACCACCAGCTGCGGCAGGTCCAGATCATCCAGATGTCGACCGGCGCGTTTGGCGCCCACTTCGATCTTCTCGAGCGCATTAAGATTATATTCGGGAGGTACGCAATAATTCAACACGACACCTTCGGCGATCTCCCCGCTCAATTCGAGCATTTTATCGCCGGTAGCGCCGATATAAACCGGTACGTTGCGGGGTTCGGTACGACCATGAACGACATCCAGCTCAATATTGTTGACATGGATAAATTCACCATCAAAACTAACCCGTTCCATAGCCAGCAACCGCTTAAATATCAGAACCGTTTCTTTCATTGCAGTGAGGGGTTTACTGCGATCGATACCCACATTCTTCGCCAGGGGGTCCCACCAGGCGCCAATACCGCAGATTATACGGTCGGGAGCGAGATCATCAAGCGTCAGAAAGGTAGAAGCGAGCAGCCCAATATTTCTGGTCCAGTTGTTGATAACACCCGAGCCCACTTTCAATTTCTCGGTCACCGCAGCATAAGCCGCCATGGGTACAATGGCATCACGGACCAATCGGCTCTCTGCCTGCCAAACTGCTTCAAAACCTTTCTGCTCGGCATATTGAACATAATCCAACCCATCTCGCAGATCATGTGCATCCTGCAAGTAAAGGGCTACCCTGTTTTTCATATATTCACTCCTTGGATCGCTTTATTTATTTATTTTACTGGCATTCATGAAGATTTCCAAATCCTCAGGAACATCCAGGTCAAAAGTGAGAGATTCCATATTTTTGATCTTCACTTTTATCTTTTTCCGTTCCGCCTGTTCGATATGTTTTCTAAATGACCAGGGTCCAAAGTTATATTCGAGAATACCGATAGGATTGATAAAAAGAGCGTTGGTACCTTCAGAATGACGATCTGAGGATATGATGATCTCAGGTGATTCCCCCTCCTGAGCAAGGAAATCTTCTACCTCTTCTTTGTTGATAAAGGGCAGATCGGCGGGGATGATGATGGCTTTGGAGGCATTGTATGCTCTGGCAGCCACTGTAGCCCGCCTCAGCGCATTATTGATATTGGTCTTCGAACCCTCCTGCACCGTCATGACATCCAGTTCTCTGGCTTTAGAAAGTGCTTCCGGGTCATAACTGATCACCAGTATCTGATCGATCTTTTGGATCGTTTTTAAACACACTAGTGTTTTTATGAGGAGGTCCTGGTTTAATGCAGATCGTTCCTCGTCGGTCAGGACGCCAGACAGACGGGATTTTCCTGTGCGTAGTGATTTTACTGGTACTATCGCCCAAAGCGACATGGATTTTCTCTATATATTTTTTTCAATAAATGATAAGACTTCTGCAGCCAGTCTTCTGCGTTCTGATCGGTCTGACATAAAAATATTCATTGCCTCGCACATTATACCCCACCCTTCTATGGCAGGTATTTGCTCTTCATCCTCTTTATCCAGAATGAAAGATGACAAAATACGTAGATAATGCTTTGCGACCTGTGTGGAATTGGAATGGAATCCAAGTTCCTGGAACATTTTTGCAGCCGGACCCTTGAGCGCTTTCTCTCCAATCAGTGGTGAAAGCGCTAATATCTTCTTATGCTGAATAAGCTCATGAATGCTGGGCACTGCGAGAATCGGGTCAATACTGACAAAGGGATTGGATGGACAAAAGATGACACAATCTGCATCCTGCAGATCATTTATAGCTTTTTCAGGCGCATGCGCATCTTCAATACCCATAAATTCGATGGATGCCAGTTTAGGCTGGCATTGTTCTTTTACAAAATATTCCTGAAAGGGCAAACGTCTACCATCTCTGGTATGGATAAAGGTGCGAACAGAGGTGTCGCTCATAGGATATACCGGCACAGGTACACCCCAGGTGCTGCAAAACTCTTCCGTGATGTGTGAAAGCGTGTCACCTTCACGTAGACGCTGCGTCCTCACCAGGTGCGTCGCCAGATCCAGATCGCCCAGATTGAACCAGTCAGAACCATCCAGACGTTTGATTTCCTTTAATGTCCTCCAGCTCTCATCGTTTCTACCCCAACCGGTTTGTGGATTTGCCAGACCTGCCAGGGTGTAGCACACGGTATCCAGGTCAGGCGAGATGGCTAAACCCAGATGGGTAAAGTCATCTCCTGTATTGACGATGACCGATAATTGATCAGGAGCTAGGCACTGTGCCAAACCATCTGCCAGTTTCGCTCCTCCTACTCCACCCGCCAGCGCCACGATCTTCATTTTCTTTTTCATCGGAACAGATCATCCTTTTTATCACGCAGTACATCACGAAAAGCAGATTCTGTTAACGGATAGGGAAAACCACGCACATGTATTGCAGGGATCTTTTCATCAGCCTGCCCCATCACCAGAGATGCCGCGGCTGCCAATTCATCTGCTGCGGCAACTTGCGTGATCTTCAAGTGAAAACCAAAGATATCTTCTTTACCGCGCATATCCACAATAGCCGGTACTCCGCTCAATCCGATGGAAATACCAACGGTGCCGCGCCGCCAGGCGCGACCAT
Source organism: Anaerolineaceae bacterium (assembly GCA_963556045.3). Taxonomy (GTDB): domain Bacteria; phylum Chloroflexota; class Anaerolineae; order Anaerolineales; family Anaerolineaceae; genus UBA4781. The sequence continues at coordinate 427,106 of CAUVYA020000002.1, forward strand.
GAGAATCAATGATCAACACACCGATATCCAATCCTGAATTATGGAGGAAATACTCGCGGATGGTCTGTGCCGATCGATCTGGATCCCGCGGTAAAAGCAGAACCCAATCTTCTGCTTCCCCCCAATCACCTTTCACATTGGAATGATCAATTCCCGCATTGGCACAAATAAAACCGTTCTTATGCTCCACAATCAGCGTATTTTCTTTCACACGAACAACTTCCTTGCTTTCAGAGAGGATCAGTTCCACCAGCCTGGGATCTTTCTTGCATATCTCAGCCAGCTTGACAGCTTCGGATGAAGGAGTAATAGTCGTGAGATTGATGAGTCGATTTTCTGCCTTTGAAACGATCTTCTGTGTGACCACCAGAATATCCCCTGCTTCCAGCGGTAAATAGATGGACTGGAGTGTATTGAATAACACTTCCGCCAGATTCATACCTGGTTCAACCAGGGGGAGGATATCCAGAGGGGTAAGGATCAAAGGGTCACGTTTCATCGAATAAAAACTTATTGATCAATGCCGATAATTCGAATACCTGCGGAATGAACACCAAATTTTTTATTGATGTTGATCAATACCGATGTCAATCCTTCACTTACGATGGAATTTTGGATGGGACCGGCATCGAACCCTTTCATGCCAGCCTGCTGGATAAGCTCAATGACAGACTGTTTCGCCTGAACGTCATTTCCACAAACCAAAACATCACTGAGTGTTACATCCTCACCCAGTAATTTCCCATAGGATACATTTTGAAATGCCGAAACAACCTTAACATCCTCTCCTAATATTTGCTGCGCCTCCTGCGCGGCGGAACCCGAAGCAGGGATGTGAACCATGGATACTTTGGGTGGAACCAGCGGCACGGTCACATCAATCACGATCTTTTCCTGTACTGTGCTTTTTATAGACTCCAAAATTGCAGCATGCGCGGTATAGGGTACGGTGATTACGATGATCTCTGCATTTTTGGCTGCGATCGGATTTTGTTCACCCATAACCGGAGTGATTTCTGGGTAAGCGGCGTTCAGTTCGGCTGCAATTCGCTGTGCTTTTTCCTGTTCACGCGATCCGATGATCACCTGATGCCCGACCTTTGCCCAGCGATAGGCAAGTCCTTTCCCTTCTTTCCCGGTTCCACCAATGATGGCGATATTCATAGGCTGTTTCCTCATTTCTACTGAAAATACTGGTTGTAACGTTCCCACACGGAGGGTGCGAGTGCCAGCGCTTCTCGCGTGATCTTTTCCTCATCGAGGGTTAGGATTTCACGATCTCGCATAAGGATCTTTCCATCAACTATGGTAGTTGTGATCATGCTGTTTTGAAACCCGAACACCAGATGCCATGGTACATTTCCTGAGGTCAGTGGAGTAAAGGGTTCATAATCAACAAAAATGAGATCTGCTTTGGCACCCTGTTTGATCGCTCCCACTTTCGTACCTGACAGCTTCTGCAGCATGGCTGCATTATTGTGCCATGCCATCGCTGCAATGCGGTCTGCCCCCATACGGCGCGGATCTTTATGCCATAATTTATGAGCCAGATATGCTGCTTTCCATTCATCCCACATTGTATTCGAGAAACCATCATTTCCCAGACAGACCGGAATGCCCAGATTCAGCATGGATTCTACCTGCGGCAAACCCACCGCGTTATTCATATTAGAGCGGGGCTGATGTGTTACCCAGCTTTCTTTTTCTTTAATTAAAACCATCTCGGAAGCATCAATATGAACAGCATGCACAATGATGGTGTAAGGATTCAAGATGTGAAAGGCATTCAATCGTTCTATGGTCCTCATCCCAGAGCGATAGAGACTGTCAAACTCATCTACCTGATGTTCAGCAACATGGACATGAAAGCCAAAACCCTGTGGAATTTGGGACGCACACTCTTCCAGCGTATCATCATCCAGCGTCAAACTGGCATGCAGTCCAAAGGTAGGGAAAATACGCTCTGGCAGATCGCCTGCTTGAAAGCGTTTGATAAAACGCAGGTTTTCCGCTATGCCTGCTTTCGCACGCTCTTTCCCATCGCGATCGGTAACCTCATAACACGTGGATACGCGCAAGCCGCTTTCAAGGGCAGCCTGAGCAATATCATCCAGTGATCCTTCTATAGCGTTGGGGGAAGCATGGTGGTCAATTAACGTGGTAGTTCCATGTTTAATGGCATCCAGCATGCAAACCAGCGCTGAATAATATACCACCTCATGATCCAGTGCTTTATCCAGTTTCCACCATAATTTATCCAGTATCTGGGGGAAATCCGCGGCAGGTTTCCCCGGGATCCCCATTCCACGTGAGTAAGCGCCGTAAAAATGGGTGTGTGCACAGATCGAACCGGGCATTACGATCTGACCGTTTGCATCGATGATCTCTTCGCCAGCAGGAAACTCACCCTGTAAAGGTTCGCAGTCGACTTTTGTGATCGTGTCATCCTGAATATGGATATTTCCATTCTCAATGATCTGGTTGGGATTCTCACAGGTTATGATTTTTGCGTTTTTTATGATCATTTTTCACTCATCTTCTATTGTTGAAATATTGTAGCATAGCGCATGGAAACCAGATTCATCATTCTGTAATATAATCTGCCTATTGCTGCACGGAGAAAACTATGAAAAACAATACCCATCTAAATAACGCAATTCAACATTTTGAGAAGAACTACAACTCTTATTTTAAGAAATTTGAAGAGTTCGTTCGAATACCTTCCATTTCGGCGGACTCTAAATACAACCCTGATATTGAAAAAGCGGCTCAATGGCTCGCCTCATATCTCAACGAACTGGGAATGGAAGAGGTAAAAGTTTATCCAACCAGAAAACACCCTATTGTTTATGGGGAATATTTAAAAGCTGGAAAAGACAAACCCACCATCCTTGTTTATGGTCATTACGATGTTCAACCCCCCGACCCGATGAATGAATGGAAAAGTAGCCCGTTTGAACCTACTGTAGAGGGTGAGTATCTGGTGGGACGCGGCACATCGGATATGAAAGGGCAAATTGTTGCTGGGCTATACGCAATTGACTCTATTTTAGCAACGGGATCATTAGATGTGAACTTGAAATTCATCTACGAAGGGGAGGAAGAGATCGGTTCGCCATCCATCGTCAATTTCGTCAAAACCCACACCGACCTTTTAGCGTCAGATTATGCGCTAAACCTGGATGCAGGTATGATCGGGAAAGATTCCCCCACCATTGTATATGGCTTGCGGGGATTGGCTTATTTTGAAATTTACGTACAGGGACCCGACCACGATCTTCACTCGGGCTTATTTGGGGGGATTGTTTACAATCCGGCACAGGCGCTGTCAGAATTGATTGCAGGCATGAAAGACAAAAACGGTCGGATCACCCTTCCCGGCTTCTATGATGCTGTTGTTCCAATAGATGATGATGAACGCCAGGAACTGGCTCGTCTGGGTCAAGATGAAACATTTTATATAAAGCAGACAGGCGTACAGGAACTATATGGAGAAATTGGTTATACACCTGTAGAGCAAGTGGGAGCACGTCCAACGCTGGATGTGAACGGTATGAGTTCCGGTTACACTGGCGAAGGTCCCAAAACGGTCATCCCATCAACAGCAATGGCAAAGATATCCACCCGTCTGGTACCCAATCAAACACCCGCCATGGTAAAAGAACAGCTGATGCAGTATATGCAGGAAAACGCACCCAGCGAGGTCAAATGGGAAGTAACACAGCTCTCCAGTGATCCCGCCAGTGTAGCTGACCGCAACAATCTTGCCACCCGCTGTTTTATAAAGGCTCTGAAAGAGGTGTGGGGCACCGATCCTGTTTATAAACGCGAAGGAGGCAGTATCCCGATCGTTTCTCACATGAAAGAAATACTTGGCATCGAATCCGTCTTGAGCGGTTTTTGCCTGCCCGGAGATCTCATTCACAGTCCAAATGAACATTTACACATTCCCACCTGGAAAAAAGGTGTGGAAGCAACCATTCGCTTCTTCTACAACCTGGGAGACTGCAATGAGTGAAAAACAAGACCAGGCGGATACAATGAAAAATTACGGCGGTCAGGCTTTGATTGAAGGGATCCTGATGCGCGGTCAACGCTATCTCACGGCTGCTTTCCGCCTGCCGGATGGATCGATCAAGGTGGTGGAAGAGGAATTGACCGGCATTTATAAGAATAAGATCAGGGATCTCCCATTCTTCCGCGGTCTGATCATTCTATGGGATTCGCTTGCACTGGGCATGAAGTACCTCACCATTTCATCCAATTATCAATTGCCTGAGGAAGAAGAAAAAATTGAGGGACCAGCCCTGTATTTCACACTGGCAGTTTCTTTGATCATTGCCGTTGTGATCTTTTTCCTCATTCCTACCCTGTTGATGCAGCTACTCTATAAATACACAAATCTCTCCAATTTCCTCATCAACGTCATTGAGGGGGTATTCCGCCTGGGTATCATCATCACATATCTTTCCCTGATACGAAAAATGAAGGATATCATGCGGGTATTTTCCTACCATGGCGCTGAGCACAAGACCATTTCAGCGTACGAACATGGTGAAATTCTTGAGGTAGAAAACATCCAAAAATATTCCACGGCTCATCCGCGCTGCGGTACTTCTTTTCTGCTCACCGTCGCGATCATCTCCATATTCATTTTTGCGATGGTATCCACGCCGAATATCGGTTTGCGTATACTGAGTCGAATTGTTCTCGTCCCGGTCGTTTCCATGATCGCGTACGAGATCATCCGGCTGCTTGGAAAATATGAGAACAAGGGGTGGGCTAAATTTCTCGCCCAACCAAACCTCGCTCTCCAAAAATTAACCACCAACGAACCCAGTGATGATATGGTCGAGGTAGCGATCAGTGCTCTTTCTCGTTTGATGATCCTCGAAAAACAACCATAAAAGTTCTTATAATTAATGAAACAACAGGATGAGGTTACAAGATGACGATTGTTGAAAATATCGAAAAGGACCTGGTTGGCGCCATGCGTGAGAAAAATGCAGATGTTGTTCGTACACTGCGAACAGCGATGTCATCGATTAAGTATGTCGAAAAAGAAAAGAAGGAAAAACTGGATGACCTGGGTGTGATCGCTGTACTGCAAAAAGAGATCAAGGTGCGCCAGGAAACGATCGAAGATGCCAAAAAAGGAGATCGCCAGGACCTGGTTGATGAAAATAACGCTGAGATTTCACTCCTGGAACGATATCTGCCTGCTCCTCTATCGGAGAAGGAACTGGATGAACTGGTTCAGAAGGTTATCCGGGAAAGCGGCGCTCAGTCCATGAAAGATATGGGGAAAGTAATGCAAGAATCGATCACTCTGGTCAATGGTCGTGCCCCAAATAATGTCATCAGCCAGGCGATCCGCAAACATCTGGCAGGATGAGGTATGCAAAAACTGCTCTCGAAATTTAATTTAAAGACCGGTATCACTTTTGTTCTTTTTGCTGTTCTCAGTTATGCCACACTGACCCTGCCTTTTACTTATCGTCAATCTTCCATTTCATTGAGTGTGGGTAGTGTTTCTACGCAGGATATTCGTGCCCCACAAACCTTCACGTTTGTCAGCCAAACCCTGACAGAATCTGCTCAAGATCAAGCAGAACAGGCTGTGCTTCCCGTTTACCTGCCGGCAGATCCTGCCATCAGCAGAGAGCAGATCGAGAAAATGAAGGGTGTTTTGAAATACATCAGTTCAGTGAGAAGCGATGAGTTCGCTTCTCAAGAACAGAAAATTAACGACCTGCAGGCGATCGAAAATGTGACCATTACATCTGAAATAGCCATTAATATGCTTTCTTTCAACCAAGAAAAATGGCAGGATATTCAGAATGAAGCGCTCTTCGTTCTTGAAGAGGTGATGCGCAGTACCATTCGTGAAGATCAGATAACGCAGGCAAAGCGCAGTGTGCTGCCTCTCATCAGCTATTCATTTTCTGAAGCGGAAACAGAGATCATCAATTCACTTGTATCCCCCATGGTGTCAGCGAACAGCCTGTACAGCAACGAAAAAACAACCGAAGCCATTCAGCAGGCTCGCAATGAAGTAGAACCCATTACAAAAACCTACATTTCAGGGGAGACGATCGTCTCCACCGGGCAGGTCATCACCCCCATCATCTGGGAAGCACTGCAGGAATTGGGCTTGATCTCACCGCAGAGCGCCGCTTTGAAATACATCTCTGCCGGTTTGCTGGTGTTTGCTGTCGTATTGATGGAGTATTCCTACATCATGCGCCACCGCCGCAGTTTATTGCAAAGTGATTTCAAGGCTTTGCTGACCATCATGGGACTTTATTTGATCTTTTTGTTCCTGGCACGTATTTTCATTCTCAATCGAGCCGTAATGCCCTACATTTTCCCGATCGCTGCTTTCGGATTAGTGGTGGCAAGCCTGATCAACTATGAAGTGGGCATTATTTTTTCTATTGGATTGAGCACTTTAACAGCATACGGTCAGAGTAATTCTGTCGAACTCACCCTGTTCTATATCATCGGCAGTATCGTAGCTATTTTTATACTGCAGCGGGGAAGACGTATCACAGATTTTTTCTATACCGGATTGATCATGGGATTGGCTGGCGCAACAGTCGTTGTAGCATATCGGCTCATTTCCGCCTATTTTGACATGGAGGGTATTCTCACACTGGCAGGTGCTGCTTTCCTCAACGGGATGGCATCCATCAGCATTACACTCGTCCTTCAATATCTGGTTGCTGCAATACTGGGAAAGACAACCGCTCTGCAATTAATGGATCTCTCCCGCCCAGATCACCTCTTACTGCAGTTGATCATGACCAACGCTCCCGGCTCTTACCAGCACAGCCTGCAGGTCGCCAATCTGGCTGAACAGGCAGCCCGTAAAATTGACGCGGATCCTTTGTTGACTCGCGTTGGAGCACTCTACCATGATGCCGGTAAAGCATTAAACCCTGCCTTTTTCATTGAGAATCAGGCGTCGGGAAGTTTAAACACGCATGATGATATCGATCCGGCAGACTCTGCATCCATCATTATCAAACATGTTGATGACGGCGTGAAACTCGCGCGCGAGTACCGCCTTCCGCCGCAGATCCAGGCATTCATCACCGAACATCATGGAAAATCAGTTACCAAGTATCAACTGAGTAAAGCCAAAGAGATCCATGAAAACGACAATTCGCTGGATCCTTCCAGGTTCGAATATCCCGGTCCGAATCCCAATTCAAGAGAAACAGCCATATTGATGATGGCAGATAAAGTTGAGGCGCGTGCCCGAGCAGAACTTCCCAAAGATGATGAAGCTCTGTTGAAGATCATCAATTCTTCAATTGATGTTTTGTTGCGTGAGGGATTTTTGGACAATACCAGCCTAACGCTGAAGAACATCCAGACTATCAAAGCATCCTTCTTCACAACGCTAAAGAACACCTATCACCCGCGTATAAAGTACCCAAAATGATCGATATCCTTTATGCGACCACTTTAAAATCCAGGACCAAGCCGGCTCTTTTCAAAAAGCGCGTGTTGCATGCCATTGAGTTATTGGAATTGAATGATAAGGTTATCACGATCAAAATATGTGATGATGAAGAAATGCACGGTTTAAATAAACAGTATCGCAATATTGACGATACGACCGATGTGCTTTCCTTCAATATGAATTTTGAAGATCCCGGACTGGATCAGATCGTGCTGGGAGATATCATCATTTCACTGCCTTCCGCCATCCGGCAGGCAGAAGAAAATGAACACGCCGTGGTAGATGAGATGACGTTCCTGGCAATCCATGGATTGCTGCATTTGATCGGTCATGATCACGCCGCAAAGGATGAAAAAAAGGTCATGTTCGATCTACAAGATTCTATTTTCAAGCAGGTAATATCAGAAAATGATGAATAATAAAAGATTTAGCGTTAAACAATCTTTTCAATTTGCGTTCGAGGGATTCCATTATGCCATTCAAACCCAACGGAATTTACGACTGCAATTGATCACAGCGATTATTGTGCTCTTTGTTTCCACGTTCCTCCCCATGCAAAGACTCGAATGGGTGATCATCTTTCTGTTAATCGGTCTGGTGATCGTTGCAGAAATATTGAATACAGCTATTGAAAAAACCATTGATATGATAGAAGAACGATATGATCCGGTTGCAAAAACCGTTAAAGACCTCAGCGCGGCGGCAGTGCTCTTCATCTCTATTACTGCAGCGATTATTGGAGCGATCATCTACCTGCCAAAGATCTTTGCTCTTTTTTAACAGAAAAAGCGATGGAGTGCTTCCATCGCTTTTTTTCTCAATTGAGATAATCTTTCAGATTATGTTCGACCGCATACGCAGCAGCTTCAGCACGGTTGCTGACACTCAATTTTGAAAGAATACTGCTGACATAATTACGAACGGTGCCCTCTCCTAAGAAGAGGTTCTGGGCTATATCGCGGTTCGTTTTCCCTTCCGAAACCAGCTTCAAAACCATCCTCTCCTGTTGACTTAGAGAAGAAAAGGCTGAAGCTTCTTCTTCACGGACTGCCTTGCGCACCTCTTGAAAAACTCGCTGCGTCACGGCTGGATCCAGCGAAGCTTCTCCGCGAGCGACCGATTCGATTGAATTGATCAAATCTTTGGCATTGATCTGTTTCAGAACATATCCCGAAGCACCGGCTTTGATCGCAGAGAACAGCATTTCATCTTCTGCGTAAGAAGTCAGCATGATCACTTTCGTATCGGGGTATTTTTTGTTGATCTGCTCGCATGCTTCAATTCCCGACATACCCGGTAAGCGGATATCCATAAGCACAATATCGGGTTTATAGGTCTCTACTTTTTTGATCGCATCTATTGCATTATCTGATTGAGCAATGATCTCGTACTGTGAATTTTGTTCGAGCAATGAAATCAAACCCAATCTGACGACTTCGTGGTCGTCTACAATCATGATCTTACTTTTCGGCATCAAACCTCCATATTCGTTAATTTGTAATTTCCAGTGTTACTGGACAATGATCAGATCCCAGGATCTCATCATGTATCGTCACATCCCTAACTTTATCCGCTAAAGGCGTTGATATCAGGTAATAATCCAAACGCCAGCCTACATTTCGAGCACGAGAATTAAAACGGTAGGTCCACCAGGAATACTGCTCTTTTTCAGGATAGAGCTTTCGAAAGATATCGATAAAATCATGTTCCAGATAGCGATCGATCCATTCCCGTTCTTCTGGCAAGAAACCGGTATTTTTCTCATTGGCTTTTGGATTCTTCAGGTCGATCTCTTTATGAGCGGTATTGAAATCTCCGGTGATGATGATGTTTTTCCCCTGTTTGTGAAGCGTATCACAGATATTCAACAATTCTTCATAGAACTTTAATTTATACGGTACTCGCTTATTTTCCTGCCCGCCATTGGGAAAATAAATGTTGAACAGTTCAAAATCCGAGTGACCGGTCTGGATGACCCTGCCCTCGACATCGAATTCCTCAATACCAATGCCAAGCTTTACATGCACTGGTTCTGTTCGAGTTAACGTAGCCACTCCACTGTATCCCGGTCGTTCAGCAGCGTTCCATATGACAGAATATCCCAGCTCTGTGAACGGTTGGAAATCAACCTGTTCTGGCTTTGCTTTTAATTCCTGCAGACATAAAACATCTGGTTTAAAATCGCCTACCCAATCCAAGATGCCTTTGGTCAGTGCCGCTCGAATTCCGTTGACGTTCCATGTGGTAATTTTCATCATTCTTCACTGTGGTAAACTTAATCGGCTTCTATGCCAACGTTAATTGTAGCAGATTGGAAGCTTTCATACAAAAATATGCACAGGAAATTATTCGTATCTTTCATAACAATCCTTCTGATTCTCTCGTGTAATCAAAATTCGGTTTACGCGCAGGATGCACCTACATATCCGGTGTACGTAGTTCAACCCGGCGAAACCCTCACGCTCATTGCAGAGAAATTCAATACCACCGTGAATGAGATCATCAATGTGAACGGCATCGTGGACGCTAATTTGATCTCGGAGGGTACGGAATTATTTATCCCGGGCTTGGAAGGCATCAGCGGTCGCTTGCTTACACGCTCGGTCAATGTTGGAGAAACACTAGAAGACCTATCCCACGCCAACAATATCTCGTTACAAACATTACTGACCCTTAACAAGATAACTTCACCCAATGAGGTTTTTGTAGGAACGAATATTATCATTCCTGTTGCCGATGAAGGCGATGCACTGTATGTTGCTCATCGTATGACAAACCAGGATACTCTCCTTGAAAATGCAGTGCGTTTGCAAACCAATCCGTGGATCGTCCTTGATTGGAATGATATCCGAACCAGCAATTTACTGATTGCGAATACACCATTGTATGCCAGCATCAGTGCCGATCAAGCCGTCAGCCGCATCTCACCGTATCTGAAAGATATCACTATTGACCCTTTGCCCCTCGAACAGGGAAATACCATTGTACTCACGGTACAGACTACCGAAGCGCTCGACCTTGGCGGAACCATAGATGGTCATGTTTTGCATTTCTTTCCGAGCAGCGACCAGGAGAACAGCTACTACGCTATTCAGGGAATCCATGCCATGGCTGATCCCGGTCTGGTTGATTTCAACCTGAGCGGAAGTGCAGCCGGACAATCCCTTTTCAGTTATGACCAGATGTTATTGCAGGAAGAAGGTGTTTTCATACAGGATCCACCTCTGTATGTTCAGGATGAGACAGTAGATCCTGCCATCACGCAGCCGGAAGAGGAACTGGTTAAATCGATCATTTCTCAAATTACGCCAGAACGATACTGGCAGGGTACATTCCGTTATCCTGTGGATGGTTCAGTTGCGGATGACACGATCGGATTCATGTCAACGTATGGAAACCGTCGTTCCTATAACGGCAGTGAATACATCTATTTTCACACCGGTCTTGATTTCGGTGTGTATGTAAATAGTCTCAATATTTACACACCCGCAGCCGGAGTGGTAGCTTATACCGGCAATTTAACCGTTCGCGGCGGTGCCACTTTTATTGATCATGGTCAGGGTATTTTCAGTGGATTCTTCCATCAGGCAGAAATACTAGTCGAAGAAGGTGATTGGGTGGAAGCCGGTGATCTGATCGGTATCATTGGTGGGACAGGCAGAGTTACCGGACCACATTTACACTGGGAGATCTGGGCAAATGGAGTTCAAGTCAATCCGGTTGATTGGATCAATAACTCTTATCCGTAAATATAACCTTGCTAAGGTATAATTATTCTGTTTGAAAGGAATGCAGTAATTTCATATGGTTTTATCCAATACTTCACTAAAAAACGCCTGGGACGATTTCCATCTCGATGAAAGCGATATCGAATTCATATACTCTGTTCTCCTTGAAAAGGAGATACCGCTGCCCGCTGAAGCATTACTGGAAGCGGTGATCGTCAACCGTATCAAATCTGAAAAAGAAGCTCTCCTTAAAAAAACAAAAGGAAAGGGAAAGATCTACCTTCCCAAAGATTCTTATGAAGTAAATGAAGAGCTGGTTTTCCCGGGTTTCGATTGGAAGAATGGGAAAATCCTTGAGATTAGAGATGGTTTTAACCCAGAGCTGGAAGAATTCAAGGTTATCAAGGTCAAATTTGAAGATGGTTCGGTCAAAGAACTTGCCAGTTCTCTGGGCGACCATACTCTCAATACTCCTGTTGATCTGATCGGCGATGATCCCGCTTTTGATAAAGAGAAGATCCTTTCAGAACACCAGAGCGAATTCCTTTCTCGTCTGGAGGACACACTGGCAGAGAATGAAGACCTGGTGCAGATCGCAGGGGCATGGTTCCCGCGCGCACTGCTGGTGGATGTCAATGGAGGTTATCTTAATCTGATTGAAGCCATCCTTGAGGAATCAGGCGGCGGACCCATGACGACCCCGGCATTGATGGCGCAGATCGAATTGAACACCAACGAAAACCAGAAATTGACCGAATTTTCCCTGAATCTCTTTTTGCAGGAAGACAGCCGTTTCGATGAGGTAGGTCCTTCGGGTGAAGTGCTGTGGTATTTACATGCCATGGAACCGGAAGACGTGAAACATCAACCCCTGTTCCTGAAATATCATTCCCTTGATGTTGAGAACCCAGAAACCAGGCAGTACCTGGATCTGTTTGAAGGAACCATCCTGGATGAATTGGAACAGACGGAGCCAGCCAGCGATGAGGATTCTGTCAAGTTCAGTTTACTCTTTCCACACTGGCGTTCCGGCACACTGCCATTATCCAATGCTGTGGCGCATATCTTCCCCACCGCCATCGAATCACCTCGCATTCGCTTCACATTCCGCGATGCAGAGACAGACCAGACCTTCAACGGCTGGGTGGTGCGCAAAGAACGCTATGTCTATGGTTTAAAAGACTGGTACGAACAAAATGGCATTATTCCCGGATCGCTGATCACCATCAGCCGCTCGGAGAAACCAGGTGAGATATTGATCCATTCCGAACGCAGCCGTCAGAACAAGGAATGGATGAAAACCGTGCTGATCGGTGCTGATAAAGGCATTGTTTTTGCCATGCTCAAACATCCCGTTGATGTGGATTTCAACGAACGCATGACGATTGCCATTCCTGATGAAGATTCAGTGGATCTGGTGTGGCAGGAACGTGAGAAAGTCAATGTTGAGAAAACATTCCTGCAAATCGCGCGCGAGCTGGCAAAATTAAATCCGCAGGGTCATATCCATGCTCAGGAGATGTATGCCGCCATCAATGTCATTTTCCGCTGCCCACCCACTCCGGTTATGAACTTTTTATTGACCAGCCCTACCATCCAGCATCTGGGTGACCTGTACTTTCATCTTAAAGAAGGAGTAAACTAGCGATCCATGAATCCTACCAGTCATTTCAGTTTGGTGAAACCCACCTTAGAAACCCCTTTTCACATCGATTTTGATTGGTGGATCGAACATGATGCCAACTGGCGGGTTTTCCTGCTCGATTTTCTATGTGATGAACATCACGCCATCTATGTTGAGAAAGATCAAAACATCGAGATCGATTCCGTAGATCCGATAACCGCGGAAGTGAAACGTGTGGATGGGCTGCTGCACACGCTGGTCTCGCACTGTGCCAAACGGGAAGATTTCATCTCCGGCAACACCACGCTGGTCAACACTATCTTTAAAACATTCCTGGCGAATGGGAATGAACCGCTTAACGCTCAGCAGCTGGCAGAACAGACCGGCAAATCAGCCATGACCATTCTGCGCACCTTCACCGGCGCCCAGGTTTTCAAAGGCATCAGACCACTTCAAGATTGACCCCACCTGCGGTATAATAGCCGCGCAAAGATAAACATGCCCTCGTAGCGCAATTGGACAGCGCATCGGACTTCTAATCCGGCGGTTGTGAGTTCGAGTCTCACCGGGGGCGCTTATTTATTCTCCATATGTAATTTCTTCAATATTAAGATCACTAAGAGAATCTATCATTGGAATTGCTACAGCCGCAAAAGATTTTGTTACAAATCTTATTATGTATTTAAAACCCATCTCATTTGAAATGTATTCATCGTAGTGATTTTCATGATTTTTTTGTAAATTATTTTCTAGTATATCTTTGTCCTTCAATAATGCCATTCCAATTAGCACAATAGCAAATTTATATTTAGCTTTTATCAATGGTGAATCAGACTCTAGATGTTTTCTTTTTATTTCGTACAACAAATATTTATTATCCATATTAATAAAATAATCATATCCTTTTTCATCTGCTGTTATTACGTTCAGTGCGCTAAATTCATCAAAATCATGTTGCTCCCAACCATCTTTATATACTTCTACCACTCGAGGTAAGGACAATCCATTTTGAGTATTTTCATCTCCTTCCCCTTTCTCTGCACTTTTCTTTCTTCTTCCTGGTTTTCCTCCGCCAATATTAATCGGATCGTGTACATATCTTTTAAATTCACAAACAAAGGGATCTATCTGAGTATCATCAGTCACTTCAACTTTACATTTTAAAATATCCCCTGCTATTATTCCTTCTGGGATAATAATATTTAAATTTTGAATACCTTTCCATGAATTCAATCGGTAGGATTTGTTTATTACTTCATTAATTTCCAAATGTAATGTCCCGGGATATTCTTCTCGGTAAAAATAATCATCAACCACATCACTTTCAAATTGAACACGAAATCTTTGACCCAAATGACATTCTCTACTTTCTTGACCTTTCAGTAGTCGGAAATATGTTGGGAATTGAGTGCCACAAAAATTCTGTGCTTCGTTTCCTGATGTAAAACCAAATGGATTACTAAAATCTCCACCATTTTTAAATAACGCTTCCAGAGATGGCGATTTTTTGATTATGATATCTAAAACCTCTTTAAGTGGACGTGAATCCTCTAATTTTTTATTAACCAGTTTTTCCCTACGTTTATGGTTGAGATTTTTAAGACCTTCGTGAGTTTTTAATATTTCTATTAATTCTGATTCTATTTCATTGCTAAGGGTACCTTCAGTTAATCTGTCTCGACTATTCATTAGTAAGTCTTCTCGAGTTTTCTGACTAATTTCACTACAATCTACCATAACTAGAATAGAATCCGAGATATAACCTAAATTGATTGTTTTTCTTTCAAAAAAAGATGTACTAAGAAAACCATGAGCTTGACCATTATAAGAAAATATTACTCCTTCATTTTTTCTGTATTTGGAAGAACATCCTTCTTTAAAAACATATATTGAGTAATTATATTTTTGACCTTCTACGTAAAAAAAGGATGATGTATGAAAATCTTCTTCTAGATTGTCTTTGATATCATCATCTAATCTGACAGACAATCCAGCCATAGTTGCTTCCGAAGAGTGACTTTCATATCCTCTCCGTTCATAAAAACGTATGGGCAATCCTACACGAGGTAGTAAAAGAGAAATTTTGTAATACAAGTCAAGTTTTATATTTGTTTTCAAACCACCCGGCATGTTATATTCGTAGAGTTTGATTATTGTTCCCCATTCAATTGGCTCAATTTCTTGGGTTCCATTGCTTCCACAAGGAATTTCTATTGATTTTGATGTAAAGCATAGAATATTATTTTTAGGTGCAAGATATGTAAAAACAGAATGCTTCATCCCATTGGAAGGATCTTGTCGTTTAATAACAGTGAATCCCCAATTATTAGTTTTATTTTTTGAGAGTTTTGGATGCCTACGTGAAACGATAACTTGGATTCTATTCTCACCACAAAACCTAATAACACCAGTACCACCTTGATTGAATGTACCTTGAACATATGGAATTCTTAGTTTATTTGATTTGTTTAATGATAGGAATGTATCGGGAAAATCATTCGGTTCTTGACCTTCACCACGATCAAAAATAATATAATTGGGTTTACTTCTACTTCCTGTAGCAACCAGACCTATTTCTTTAGATAATTCAGTTCGTCTTTTAGAACTAATTAATGCTAAATTTCCATTCTTGACTTGAAAAAACATTTCGACAGCTTCAGAAATGGTTTTAGGGGCCGTTTTAGAATTAGGAATAACATTGCATAATTGAGATTCTCTCATTATTACTGCATCTACTGAATTGACTAATTTCTCAACTAGAGCAGATTCTGGCTTGGATTGTTGATTGCCTATTATTCCCCAATTGTTTTCCATATCTCCATAGTGTTGCCATGCAGACAAATCATCCCAATATTTTAACTCTCGTAGAATTGAAATTACTTCTTCTTCTGTTTCCGCTTTTAGTAATCGTAAACAGATATTTTTATTATCCATATTACCCTCCTATTATTAGTTTTTTCTTTTTCGCTTACGAACCACTTTTTTGACTGGAGTTAACCCCCAATCTGCTAATCCATAGGTTCCTGGCGAAACTCTGACAAAACGTTCATCTCGTGATATCTGGGTCAGAAGATTGGCTTCTGGATTTTTTCCTGGAACAGGAATCCCATTCTTAACTAATAATTTATAGATATCACTATAATGTAAAGGTTTTTTTTCCATTAATTGTGTCATTTTTTCATAGACAATATTTGGAATTGATTTACTTACCATTGAATTGAAACTTAGATTTGAAATATCTACTCCTTCGAATTTAAGCAATTCAATTATATTCTCTGCAATATTTTGCTTTTCGTTGATACTATCAAGTGAGTCTTTTACCAATTGCTGGAGTTTTTTAATATCTTCTTGTACAATCTCGAGCTTCAATTTCAATTCTTTTATTAATATTTCGTTATCCATATAAATATTATAACACATAATATATTATTATGTATAATATTATGATACTAATACCTACCTTTTACTTGTAATTTAGTATGATATTTCACTCAGCGGGATCTGCACCACCCCATCCGCCAGCAGGTACTCCGTCAGGGCGCGCTCATCCAGACCAAAGGGCTGCAGCACTGCCTCGGCAGCGCGGATCAGCAGCCGGCAGTAGTAGGCATGGTCAATGCTGTTCTCATCCAGCGGGATGCGCTCGTGCCAGGCGGTGGCGCCCGGTTTGCCCAGCGTGTACAGTAGCGGCACACGCTTGCCTGACTGTGCCGGGCAGCCGATCGCCTGCAGCTGGCGCGCAGCCAGCGCCGCCGGAGAGGGCACGTGGTAGGCTTCCAGCTCTTTGCCCATGCGTTTGCGCACCACCAGGTCAGCCGGCGCCACATTGCCCGCTCTGAGCTTCTTATAGCGCCGCAGCACCAGTTTCAACACCTGCGGCACACGTTCGTGCAGTTCCGCCACAGTGCGGGCGCTCTCCAGCATATCCAGCATATTCTGCTGCATGCGCACCACGTAGGGCGCACTGTCGTGCTTGCGGATCTCGATACCGCGCACGGTCAGGCTGCCATCACGCTTCACGCCGAAATAACGATTGGGGACGGTCATGCGGCTGTCGGCGCGCGCCGGCAGGAAAGCCACCCAGTTGTACACGCTGTCGAGCGCGATCGGCAGCGCGGTGCGCTCCACGATCTCGTTCAGAAGCGGCAGAAAATCATCCGGCTGATGGCAACCCTCCTTCTTCACCCACATGCCATCCACGTACATGTGCAGCACCTCAAAGCCCCTGTCCTCCGCCGCCTCCTTGGCGCGCAGCAGAGCTTCCCTGCCCAGGGCAGAGATGGCTTCGTGCGACTCAATGCGCCCGAACTTGGCAGCCTTGTAGCCCAGGTAGCCAAAACAGCACACCAGCAGCATCTTCAGTGCGGAAGACCTGGCTTTGCTCTCCGCGCGCAGCGGGTCATCCGGCGGCAGGGAAAGCGCCTGCTGTTTAAGCGCCACGCGCTTTTCGAGCAGCGGCTTCAGCGTGAGCGGGATCAAACCCGGCGGGTGCGGCGAATTGCCCAGATCGGTTGGAATGGGCAGCTCCGGCGAGATGTTGCAGTAGGTCATGATGCTGGGGTAAAGAGAAATGAAATCGATCATGCCCACGTTCTCGTGCACTCCGGCAATGGGCTGGTAGACCAGCCCGCCCTGGTCGCTGCGCAGCAGGTCATAGGCAGTCTTGATCTCCTCCCCGTGCGTTTTCTGGTAGGGCACCAGAATATCCTGCTGCAGCGCGGTGTGGATCTCCATCATGTTGATGCCTGTTCCCGGCGAGCAGCGCGCGGCGGTCTGGATGGGCAGGCGCGTGACATACGCCATCTCGAGCGCGCTCGCCAGCTCATACTCCTGCCACAGCATGGCATTCCTGCCATCAATATGGCAGCGCCCGTACAGCAGCACCTGCTGCCCGCGGTACACGATGCGCCCGTAGGAAAAGTACGAACCTTCTTTTTTGATAAGCACGTCTCGGTTCGGCTCACGGTTCAACTGCAGCGGGATGCGTTCCTGCTCAGCCAGCGCGAACAAATGCGGGAAAAGCCAGGTGTCGCCGCTGGTGGTCAGCAGCAGATCGGGGTCATAAGTATTCAGGATGGTGTTGAGGCGCACCAGGGAAGAAGCCGCGTAGCGCAGCTGAATGCGCTGTTCCCGCCCTTCGTAGCGCGCGAACAGCACCTGCGGCTCGCCGTAGTGCGGGTTGCGATCCAGCTCCAGTTCCAGTGTGCGCAGGGGCACCGGCTGGGGCGCCAGCTCCCAGGGTGTGTTCAGCGTCTGCAAATCCTGTAAAACATCACCCTCGCAAACGCCCCGGCAGCGCGCCAGCGGAAAAGTATCGTAGCGCGCCGCGTAGCGGATGGCAAGCGGGATATCGGCATCATAGAAATCCAGCATGGGAAACCGTCTGGCAGCGCGGCGCACCAGCGCTGCAATGTGGGCTGGCTGCGTTTGCACTGCCAGCACAGGCTGCGGCTGTGTTTTATAAAGATCACGACGGGCAGTGTATGCCAGTTTGAGGGGAATGGACTGCGCACGCAGAAAAACTGCCAGCGCTTTCAGGTTCTGCTCGGACCCCGCCACATAGAACGTGACCGGGAATTTCTGCCGCAGGCGTATGCGCTGCCCTTCTTCTGCGATGAACCACAGCACAATACCGCCGCCGGGGTCTTCAAAGAGGTCCAGCAGCCAGCCTGTGAACTCACGCATCATCTTTCGGCGCCAGCTCCGCCATCATCTGCCGCAGGCGCTGCACCTCTTTGCGTTCTTCCAGCAGCATCGCCAGCAGCGCCACTTCAAAAGGCAGCGCATGAGAAGCATACGCCATAGCTGCGGCATGTTTGCGCGCCGCCGTGAAAAGTTCATCCAGAACCAGCTGGTCGCTGCGGCGCAGCGCGCGCTTGAAACGATTGAAGGTTTCCTGCTCCTGAATGAGATATTGATTGGCGGAAGGAATTGTTCTACCCATTGTTCTGCTCCCATAAAGTCGGCTGATGTATGGCATTCTGCTGTGATTCCCACTGCCATACCTGATCGATCCCCTCCAGCAGCATTTCCAGTAAAAAAGTACGTTTTCCCGCCTGGCGTGCCGGAAAAACACTCACCAGTACCGGCACAGCAGCGCTGACGCGCTTGAGGTGCGCCAGGCAGTTCCCCAGCAGGCGCCGGCTCTGGCTGTCATTCACGCTTTCATCGTAAAAGGTGCCCAGCAGGTCCAGCACCACTAGCGGAGCGCTGGCGGAACTGGGTTCCGCCAGCATGGCTTCCATCTGGTAGCAGGTGAACGCCCGTGAGATGTAGATGCGGTTGAGCGCCTCCACCACCCGGCTGGTCTTGCGGCGCAGCGTACGACTGAGAACGAGCACATTGAAAAGATTGCCCCCATCCACCACCCGCAAAGGACTGCTGAGCGCCAGATCAGCCACCAGCGACAGCAGATCACCCGTCTGGCGGCGCGACAGCAGCAGCGCGGCACATTGATTGCGTGAAAAAACCTGTATTGCATCCATGCTCTTATTATAGAACATATATTCTACTACGACAAGGGAACACAGTACGGCTGAAACATATTGTCAAATATGTGATGAAACGTCCTGCACCTGCCCTGCAGGTTCTCCCAGCGGAATCAGGTTTACAGAAGAGCTTTCAAAGCAGACAGGACCTTTCCATTGGCGAGATCAACCAGTGCCCGGGCGGTTTTCTGTGAAAGCGCCCCATTGCTGAAATTGGTGAGGTTCTGCAGTGGAATTTCCAGCATGGATTGTTCGATCATCTGGTCATGCAGAGCGTTGACACCCCCGCTGGTTTGTTTCGTGATCTCGCGCTTCAGAATGGCAAAGATCAATTTTCCAAGCAGCTTTTTCTTGAAATCCAGCAGCGGCGTATTGAGAGTGAGCCTGGCTTTTTGTGCAGCTTGATTTTGCGGTAAAGGTTTGCCATACAGCAACTGGAATGCCTGTTGCTCGAACTCATTGCCCTGCAACGTTTCATAGGCAGTTAAGGCTGTCATGGCATCCTGCTCATCACCAGCGATCGTCACCGTCCCGCTCAATCGCAGGTCACGGGAGGAAGCGCCGATGGAGAGCTCATATTCCCCGGGATCAACCATCCAGGATCTTTTTTGCACATCATAATGGGCGAAGGATCGTTCATCCAGTTGAAAGACAACCTGACTGCTCTGCCCCGCTTCAAGTGCGATCTTTTCATATCCCTTCAATTCACGGACGGGGTAGAATCCGGTGCGCTCGCAATGACCGACATAAAGCTGTGCGATCTCTTTGCCAGCCCGTTTTCCGGTATTGCGTATGGTGCAGCGCACTTCCACTTTTTCGCCCGGTTTGACCTTCGTCTTCTTGATGGTCAGATCCTCATAAGCAAAGCTGGTGTAGCTCAATCCATAGCCGAACGGGAAAAGGACATCACGATTCGCTTTTTCGTAGTAGCGATAGCCCACGTAAATACTTTCGCGGTATTCAACGGTGATCGGTCCGCCGGGGAAAGTATGGTAGCAGGGTGTATCTTCCAGTTTCAGCGGAAATGTTTCCGCCAACTTTCCGCTGGGATTGACCTTGCCGAACAGGATATCCGCAATGGCGCCCCCGCCAGCCTGCCCGCCCAGATATGCTTCCACGATCCCTTTCACATCATCCACCCACGGCATTTCCACTGGTGAACCGTTGCTCAACACTACTACGAGGTTGGGATTGACCTTTTTTACAGCTTGCACTAAATGATTCTGATTCTCAGGCAGTTGTAAATTACTTCGATCAATGCCCTCCGTTTCATGCGATTCCGGCAGTCCCAAAAATAGAATTACTACCTGGGCTTGTTGGGCAGCATGACAAGCTTGTTGCACCAGCTCTTCACGAATTGCAGAAGTCGTGCGCTCATAGCCCACCGCATAGGTAATATTCTCAGGATGAGAGGCGTATTTCAGCATTTCATCAAATGCGCAATCCAAACGCGATGGATTGATCACCGAACTGCCATAGCCCTGATAGCGTGGGATCTTGGCAAAATCGCCGATGACGGCTATTTTCTGCTGTGGTTCGAGAGGAAGGATTTCCTCTTCATTTTTGAGAAGAACGATGCTTTCGGCACTCGCCCTTCTGGCAAGTGCGTGATGCTGATCGGCATCGTATTGAAAACCCTCTTTTTTATTCCTGATCCCCGCTTCCACCAGCTTTAGTATGCGGGCAGCACATCTATCCAGAATTTCCTCATCGAGATCCCCATTCCTGACTGCCAGCACGATGTTCTTGTCGTTGTCAAGATTTCCGCCCGGCATTTCCAGATCAAGACCCGCGATCAAGCCTTTCACGCGCTCGTTCACTGCGCCCCAGTCCGACATCACCAATCCGGGGTAAGCCCACTCCTCCCGTAGAATATCGTTCAGGATATATTTATTTTCACTGCAGTACTCCCCATTCAAACGGTTGTATGCGCACATTACCGTCCAGGGATTGGCTTCTTTAACCGCTTTCTCGAAAGCATATAAATAGATCTCTCGCAGGGCGCGCTCATCCACCATTTCATTGATGGACATACGCCGGTATTCCTGATTGTTGGCAGCAAAATGCTTCAGTGAGGTGCCCACTCCCCGGCTCTGCACGCCGCGGATGTATTGCACTGCGGTCTCCCCGGAAAGAAAAGGATCTTCGGAAAAATATTCAAAATTGCGACCACACAGCGGAGAGCGCTTGATATTCACGCCCGGACCAAGGATGACGCTCACCCCTTCCTGCAGGCATTCTTCCGCCAGCGCTTCACCGATCTGATAGAGCAGGTCACGATCCCAGCTGCTCGCCAGAGCGGATGCGGTCGGGAAACAGGTGGAGGGATAGGAGGGAACGAAATTCTGTCCATCACCTGAATCCTGTTCTTTCCGCAATCCATGCGGTCCATCCGCCACCATAATGGAGGGGATCTGCAGGCGCTCCACCGGTTTGGTGTGCCAGTTATCCAGCCCGGAGCACAAGCCTGCTTTTTCTTCTAAAGTCAACTTTGAAATAATGTTTTGAATATCCATGATCCCAGCCTCCCAACATTAGAATAACCCAGATAATTATAATCACAGGCATCTCTTATATCCGAGAATACCCTATGGTTGGTAACACACTTTCTATTTTAAAATACAGTATATCTAAACAGTACTTCCAAGGAACTACCCTATATATCTTGAATAAACATTGTAAACACCTATAATGTTTAGTAACCATATTTTTTACTTGAGATATTGAAATTGAAATAATTAGAGGTTAGGGATGGCTATCGAACACATAAGGAAGGTTGGAATCCTCTTAATACCTAAAATTCAGAATAAGGTTGTGCGACGAGTGGTATTGGTTACATCTATCCTAATATCTTCAGTGCAATCATTATAGTATCAATGTATTTAACAACCATCTTCACCCGACCCATTTTACAAATAAACAGGGTTATATATGATGAAATTCATGGGTATTTTATTTTATAAAATCAAGCTTATTTTTACTTCATGGCTCTCAACGTTTTCAAATAAGAAGATTTTTACGGTTTTTGTGATCTGCTTTTCATTCCTCTTTATTTTTCTTTTGGCATTATGCAGTAATTCCAACTCTGGAAAGATCAATGAGGATACTCTAACTTTAAACCATACAGAAATTGCCTCAACCATCTATGCTGAGATATATATGCACACGGAAATAGCCGCAACCATTTTTGCTCAAATCACACCGAATGTATGCTATACACCTATACCCACCCTTGACCTTTTTACAAATGTTTTATTGAAATATCCTTGCGATAATCCTGACTTCATCAGAATACAGGGACAGGTATCGAAAGTACTTGATATGGATAAGGTTGAAATGATAACCGATGGTGTATATAAAACGATTCGTTATCTAGGTCTAGATTCTTCTACAGATATTGAATCTTCTCTAACGTCTCAAGCTCAATTAGCCGCACTGCTGAAAAATCAAGAATTAGTGTCTGGACGGGAAATCATGGTTTTATCTGATAATTCTACTGATAATAATGGAAACCTATTCGGATACGTGTTTACCACGGATTCTTTTGTAAATCTGGAAATGGTCAATTCAGGGCTTTTTATGGCTAGTCTAAATGATGCGTTATTTTATTCTTCTCTATTTATAGAAGCTGAAAATTTGGCAAAAAAATCACAATTAGGAATTTGGGCAATTCCCACTTCAACTGCAACATTACGTGCAATCAATACTTTGATGATTCCCACAAGCACAAGTGTTCCAGCATTGAATTGCCATCCATCTTATCCAGATGTGTGTATTCCATATCCACCCCCCGATCTAGACTGTGATGAAATCCCTTATCGAAGGTTCCGTGTTTTACCACCCGATCCACATGGCTTTGATAGAGATCATGATGGAATTGGCTGTGAAAGCTGAATTGATAGAAATCCATTTTTGATTAAACCATTTTCTATTCAGCAATACCACATAAGTTATTAACAAGGAACTGTGAGATCGTATCTGCTTCCAGCAGTTCCTCTGATGGGTGTGCATCACAATAATTCGAAATGAAGCCGGCATCCTGTCTGATGAGCGCGCCTGTTTCATTCGCCATATCCATATGACCGGCTCGTGCTGAGCCTTCATAAAAAGGCATCCATTCTGACAGATCAGCTGGTTGGAGATGAAGTTCCATGACCTGTGATCCCAGGTCAACGATGGTCTGCCAGTCTTGCATTTGACGCGCCAGCGCGGCTTTTTGATAGTAATAACACCAGTCATGATCCGGTTCTGCTCCAAAAATCGCTGTTGATGGAGTATGAGTTTGCTGCTGTACATCGATCAGGCTGTCATTCGATAAAGGGTAAACCAGTCGCGCTTCCAATTCTTCCCGGCTCGATATTTCCATGTTCGCTCCGTCAAAAACATGCATGCAGGAACCTGCATACGGAACGCTTACAACCAGCATCTGCTTGAAATCCACCACATATGCAATGCGGCGCAATTCTTCCCCGTAGGAATCCTGCGAGATCATCATCGGTATTGTCTGGTCATTGGGCACTTCGGCGGATATCAGAATGGGTTCTTCGGTCTGATTGTAAATAAGATTTAGCGGAGCCCAGATCTCGTATGCCTCCTGCAGCCGGTAGTTTGCAGGAGTAAATACCACCACAGTTGCATCCTCTTTAATATCCGGGGCGCGCCAGGAAAGCTGCCACCACAGAGATCGCTGGATCTGCCAGTGCTTCTGGAAATGAATGCCGTTCGCCATTTGCGTGAAAACAGCCACAGCGGTTAACATGCTGAAAAGGATGATCCGAACTTTTTGTTTTTGTATACAGGAATTCACGAATCCGATCACGATCAGAACCGCGCCCAGCATCACCGGGAAGGTGTAATGAACATAGGCATTATCATAATTCACCTTGCGGTTGAGCAGGACCAGCGGTAAGGTGATGGAGAGCACCATCACCAATCCCACTTTCATCGCATCCTTTCCCCAGGCAACCGTGGTGCTATCCTCAAAATCAAATTTCTTTATGACCACATATATAATAACTGCGGCAGCGCAGGATCCGATCAGGACCAGAACGAATTCCTGAGCAGTCAGACGCATGCTAAGGTTATAGAGTGGTATCGCCCATGCCTGTACGATGGAGTTATAGGCTCCAGTCAGGAATTCTTTGAGAGTATTGAATAGCATATCGAAAGGAGCAGCTTTATAAAGGCTCAATACGGAACGGATATCGGTAGTACTGCGTGCGCTTTTGAAGACAAACAATCTCCATCCTAGAAATACCAGAAGCATGCCCGCATATGGGATGACCTGTTTAACAAGAGCAGGAAAGAATCCATCGTTCCTGTTCTTCTTTCGTAGAACCCTCCATAAAAGATAGATGCGCACGACTTCTATCCCGATGAAATATTCGAAAACGAATAAATAGAACAGCCCAAAGACAAGCGCAAGTACCGTGAAAGAGATCTTGCTGTGCTTCCGTTCTGCATCGAACGTCAGCACGCTGAAATAAATGGACAGAATGCAGAAAGCATATGCAATGTACAAACTGAGTGATGTGTCTGCAAATGGCTGTTCTAAAAAGCCCGGGTAAACCACCACCAGAATAGCGGTCAATAAAGCAGGGAGATCATGCTCAGGCAGCATTTTCTTTACCAGATGAAATACCAGGAAAGATAAAAATACCCGGACCAGGAAGGTACACAGATGCCAGTATAGAAGATCGCTTCCCAATACTCGATGTGTGATGGCGTACATTAACCCAAGACCAGGACGGTCTATGGAGAACATTTTTATTAAGGTATATTCTCCCTGCGTTGTGCCAGCCCAAATCTGATACCAGTCATCGCGGTAGAAACCCTGTTTTCCCAGAAAAGGGAGATAGGCAATGGCAGCGATCAACACAATGAGCAGATAGGGGTAATATTTCTTAAATTTCATCAAATACCTTCCAAAACTCTACTTGGATTTTTACCAGCGGGCATGATGGTCTTCGGCGAATCCGATCAGATCCTTGATCGCTATTTTCCTGCCCTCATCCGTGATGAAAAATCCGTTGTAATGCCCGAACATCTGGTGCACTTCGCTGTCAATGATGACCATTTTTGTCGTTGCGATACGCTCCTTGAATGGAGTGAAAGTCAGATCAAGACGCCCCTGATTATCTTTGAAGATCCAGGGCTTCATGAAATCCTGCGGTTCATACACAAAGGGTACCTGGTCCAGCTTGTGGATCCTGCCATTCAAAATAACCGCATTCTCGGTGGCACGCGAAATATCTCCAAAACCGCAGCCCAGATTCAAGCCGATGGTATCGCCGTTGGGCAGGAAACCGGAAGCGCTCGCCCAATTCCAGAAACTGCTGTACTCCCACACTCCACGCCCCCAATCCAGGGAAGCAATGCTTGTTTCCGGATTCAGAAACTCCGTGCTGTCACCATACTGCACCACTCCCTGCGCCGGCATGCAGTTGATCTTGCGATTGTAATAGAAACGCTTTTCGCCAATGGGAATGACGATGTTCATGGATTCGTGGTCTGGTTTATCTTCCAGTATCAGATTCGCTTTTATCCCTCTACCATCATGAAAATCCGGCCAATCAACGTGAACCGTACGCACGTTGTCAATGACATCAAAACGCAGGGTCGCTTTATCGTTCTTGAATTCGGTTGTACCCTGTGTGCTGTTGCGAGGCAGCGTTATCCCGGCTCCAAAGGGAGCAACCAGTCCCTCCTCATGCAGTTCATTGCTCCTAAAATTAAGAGTATAGACAAAAACGTTGCCTGCATAGCCCAGATCTGCCACAGTGGCTGAAAAGAAGGATTCAGGGGTAAATACTGCATAATAGTCCCAGCGTTTGATACGGAAGGTCTGGAAGGCTTTCAGGGCATAGAAGCGAGCATTCTCCAGGTTGCAGTCCAGATTTTGGCTGCGCGCCCACCCTATCTGCTTTAAACTTCCATCATGATTGAGCAATTCAGTAGTACTGGTAATTTCATTCTGCATGGCTATCCCTCCGATGTATGGAATGATTTTATTATACATTCCAACCAGACACTCGATCCACAGGAGGAGAAAAGCTCCCGGATATTCATCCTGCAGGGATATCTTTTTTCAAACCCGCGGTTGATGCCTTTACGAACATCCTCCTTTACAATGTTTCCCATTGAACGCATCGAACTCTCCAATGTTCTGGGATATGCCCAGGTCAGACTGGATACGCAATACACAGTTAGACTCCTCCTATCTCGTGCTGTTGCGCCGGGGGGATCATATTTCCCCCCATCCTTTCTGATCGTTCATAAAACCACATAAGCATCACGTTTTCTCACTCCCTTCTCTCTTGATGTGAAGCATGCCTGTATAAAGCGGCTGCTTCACATCACCATTTAATGCACGTCTAACACAGTTCTTATATCCCTTATAATAAAAACAGGGCAAAATTAGGTTTAAATATCCTCAAATAAGGATATAAAGGTGTACTATGGAAAGAATACAAATTCAACTTTTATCTGCCGATCCACCCCAATTTGATGACACAAATCATCTGAATTTCAATGCACGCATTGAACACTGGCATATTTCAGCAAAACCGCATGCCTGGCGCCCGCCCACCGACCTTATAGAAACGGATGAGAATTTCATTGTTCGGGTGGAAATTGCGGGTATGAATGTAAATGATTTCACCCTCAACTTTCAAAATTCCATCCTGACTGTCATAGGCACTCGCTGGGAAAGTTATCCGGATTGTGCTTTTCACCAGATGGAAATTTCCAGCGGTGATTTCTTCACTTCTGTTGACATTCCTTCTCCCATTGAAGAGAGCAGCATCACAGCAGTTTATGAGAACGGATTTTTACACATCACTCTGCCAAAAGCGAAAACCCACAAGATCAAGGTAAATTAGAAAATGCCTGCATCACGCTGGAAAACAGATATTCTCGAAATTCTCGAGATGTTTGCCGATGAAGAAAGAGATTTTAATCAAATGGTATTGACCATGAACATGGATGACCTGATGAACAATGAACATTTAATCGAAGAAGACCCACAAAACACGTCGAGAAAATCAGATGACCTTCCTGAAGAGGTTCCGATCTTGCCTCTGCGGGGTCTGGTGGTTTTTCCACAAACCGCTGTACCACTCACGATCGGACAACCCCGATCTATTCGTCTTGTTGATGAAGTTGTAAAAACCACTCGCCTGGTGGGTCTGGTAGCATCAAAAGACGCCAGCATTGATGAACCGGGGGCAGATATGCTCTACCGGTACGGAACACTGGCTGTCATCCATCGCCTTTTTCGCGCCCCTGATGGCACCATCCGTCTACTGGTACAGGGTTCAACACGTTTCAGGATCAAAGAATACACATCTACGGAACCGTTTCTTAAAGCGCTGGTTAAAGCCGAACCCGAAAAGATCGAACGCGGATTAAAAATCGAAGCGCTGGCACGAAATGTTCGCGATCAATTCATCCAGATCGCAGAACTGGTCCCTTCCATACCGGGTGAGATCGTAGCATCCATCAATTCCCTGCAAGACCCGCTGCAGACCGTCTATAACATTGCCAATTTGCAGAGGATGGAAGTGGAAGATGCTCAGGAAATCCTTGAATTAAATTCGACCTCCGATAAACTGCGCAAACTGGTTGGCATTCTCACCCGCGAAAGTGAAGTTCTCAATCTCGGTCAAAAGATCCAGAATGAAGCGCGTGAAGAGATCGAAAAAGTGCAGCGTGAATATTACCTGCGTGAACAGCTCAAAGCAATCCAGAAAGAGCTGGGCGAATCGGACGAGCAGGAAGTAGAAGTAAGCGAATTTCGCGCGAAAATCGACAAAGCAGGCATGAGCGAAGAAGCAGAGAAAATGGCACGTCGTGAATTGGATCGTCTCTCACGATTGCCAACCGCAGCAGCCGAATATGGTGTGATCCGTACGTACCTTGACTGGCTGGTTTCTCTTCCATGGTCAAAGGCATCTGTGGATGATCTGGATATCAACCATGCTAAAGAAGTGCTGGATCGCGACCACTACGGTTTGGATGACATTAAGGAGCGTATTCTAGAGTATCTGGCGGTGCGCAAGATACGTCTGCAGAGAAAAGAAGACCTTACAAAACAGGATTACAAGGATAGCATCCGCCAGGAGCGTGAAGGAGTGATCCTGTGCTTTGTCGGTCCTCCCGGGGTTGGGAAAACCTCGCTGGGTAAGTCCATCGCCGCTGCCATGGGGCGTGAATTCATTCGAACATCTCTGGGCGGTCTACGAGATGAAGCGGAAGTCCGCGGACATCGCCGCACATATATCGGTGCCATGCCCGGCAGGATCATCCAGTCTTTGCGTCGAGTTGAGACCCGCAATCCGGTATTTATGCTGGATGAGATTGACAAACTGGCTTCTGATTTTCGGGGTGATCCGGCTTCTGCGCTGCTTGAAGTACTGGATCCTGAACAAAATATAGAATTTCGCGATAATTACCTGGAAGTGGCATTTGATCTTTCTCAGGTCATGTTCATCACAACTGCCAACCAGCTCGATACGATACCTGCTCCGCTGAGGGACCGTATGGAGATCATTCAAATCTCGGGATATACCGATAACGAAAAGGTGAAGATCGCCGAGAATTATCTTGTCCCACGCCAGCTTCAAGAGAATGGGCTGCTTCAAAATGAAGTGTTTTTTGAAGAAGATGCTATACGAACACTCATCAGGCAGTATACTCGTGAATCCGGTGTGCGCAACCTGGAGCGCACCATTGGATCGGTGCTGCGTAAAATCGTCACTCGTAAGTTCCAGAAGAAACGCCTCATCAAAAAAGTGACCGTCAAGCGCGTTCATGAAATGCTCGGTAGACCAACCTTCATGCCCAGCGAAGAGATCATGAAACGTACCTCCATCCCCGGCGTAGCCACCGGTCTGGCATGGACACCAACCGGAGGTGAGATCCTGTTCATCGAAGCCAGCCAGATGCCCGGCAATAAACAATTTAAGATCACAGGGTCGGTTGGGAACGTGATGGAAGAATCTGCCATGGCTGCATTGACATATGTGCGAGCTCACGCTAAAGAATATGGCATTGATCCAGATTTCTTTGAGAAAACTGATCTTCATCTGCACATTCCGGCAGGCGCCACCCCCAAAGATGGTCCCTCTGCCGGTGTCACTATGACCACCGCACTGGTTTCACTGCTCACGCAAAAACCGATCCGCTCGGATGTTGGTATGACAGGTGAAATCACTCTGCGCGGGCAGGTACTGCCGGTTGGCGGGATCAAAGAAAAAATGCTGGCTGCACATCGAGCGGGCTTGAAAACCATCTTCCTGCCCAAAGAGAATAAAGGTGATCTGGATGACTTACCTGAAGAGGTCAGAAACAATATACAGTTCATACCTGTGGATGATGTAAATCAGATCTTAATAAAAGCGATGGTCGTCGAGAAGTAAAGCTATACTATTCCATTAAGCGGGATGCCTTGATGAAAGGTCGTATGTCCATTCTCAAGGCATTCTTTGATCTGTGTGTCATAGTCAATAATAAAAATGGGCACCGCTCGCACAGCCAGTTCCCCACGAATCGAAACATCATTTTCTTGTGTATTGAAATCATTTATAAAGCTTGATCTATTCACGCACACATAGATAGGTCGCAATCCCCGCGCTAAAGCCATATCGATCAATTCCAGCAGGGATGGATCCAGGATGGTAGAAATGATGATCACAGTGCTGCCCCGGTTTATATGTTTGAAATATTCTGTCGAAAAAGCGGTAAATGGAACATTTCCATCCGGTTGAACATATGCCAGAACATCCAGTATCTTCCCTAATTGTCGGTACCCATGATCTGAAACGACCATCTGCGCCTGCTGCCCTGAGGTGATTAAACCTACACCGTAATTATGAACAATGAAGAATTGAGTGATAGACGCGGCAGCCGTAACAGCATATTCGAAGGTACTGCATGGGAGCGCATATTTGGTTAATTGCCGCACACTCCAGTAATCGGAAGGGTGATTGCTGACCGTTTTCTCCTGCCGCTCATAATGGTTCCCACTCTCACAATCCAGTATGATCCAGGTATTCATTTGCGGGTCACGATCGAATTCTTTCACCATCAATTTTTGCTTACGCGCGGTGGTTGGCCAATGAATACGCCGCAGGGAATCGCCCGCATAATATTCACGAACACCCGCAGCAAAAGGAGTAGTCTCAAGAGAAGCTATTTTTAATTCCTTCCCTCCACTCAGGTACGCAGGCAGATGTGCGAAACGGTCCAGTTCGACGATGCGCGGCAGCACCACCAACCTCTTTTGATTATCCACCCAGCGGGTTAACTCAAAACATCCCAAAAAATCACCCGATGTAAGTTTTAACGGACCAAGATTGAAAACACCTCTTTTCCGGAGAAACGTATAGGTATTAAAAGTCCTCACCTTCCTGCCGTTCAGACCGGTGAGAACGCGAATTTCCTGCGGATTGCCTGATATCCCTGAATAATCACAAATCTCGATCCACTGCTTCCAGAATGGCAGTTTGTTCTCAATATCAAAATGATCTTCAAAATAATTCCCAATATTCATCTTCTGGTATCGCGATGTGCGTTGAATGATGATCCCCGATAACGACAATCGCGCAGTTGTGTAGCTTATAAGCGATAGTAAACCCAGGAATACCAGGAATTGCAGAAACAGATCATCATGAAAGATGATCCAGAGAATCAATATCCCCATCAGGAATACTGCCAGTATATAAAAGCGTGGTTTTACTTTCATGATATCAGGTATGCATGGGTACTTCTACTCGTTCCAGAATTTCTTGAATGATCATGTCTTTATCAATATCTTTGATACGTGCTGAAGGATGAAGAATGATGCGATGTGAAAGAACCGCTGTGGTGATCTGTTTGATGTCATCGGGAATGACATAATCACGTCCGCGTAGAGTGGCGTATACCTGCCCTGCCCGGTACAAACCCAGGCTGCCGCGTGGTGAAGCCCCCAGATGAATATCCTTGTTTTCACGGGTGGCTTCCACGATGCTGACTATGTACTTTTTAATGGGTTCGGATACCAGTGTATTCCTGACAGAAGACTGTGCGTCTTTCAATTCATCAATCGAAGTGACCGATTTGAGTTTCTCGATGGGGTGTGAAAATTGCTGAGAATCCAGTACACGGATCTCATCGATAAAAGTGGGGTAACCTATGCGCACTTTCAACAAAAATCGATCGATCTGTGCTTCTGGAAGTGGAAAGGTGCCTTCATATTCAATGGGGTTTTGTGTAGCAAAAACAATGAATGCCGAGGGAAGGGAATGTGTTTTTCCATCTACAGTTACCTGGCGTTCTTCCATTGCTTCCAGCAAGGCAGATTGTGTTTTAGGCGTGGCTCTGTTAATCTCATCTGCCAGTATTACCTCCGCCATGATCGGACCCGGACGAAATTCAAAAATCTGTTCCGCCTGGTTATACATGGAAATGCCGGTTACATCGCTGGGCAGCATATCCGGTGTGAATTGTATACGGCTGAATTTCCCTCCTAAACTGATAGCAAGACTTTTTGCGATCATGGTCTTGCCTGTTCCGGGAACATCTTCGATCAGGATATGTCCGCGGGAGAACAAACCCAACAGCACCATTTCCAATGCATCTCTTTTCCCGATGATTACCTGCTCCAGATTATCCAGGATCTTGTTTGCCAAAGCTTGAACAGCTCGATTATCCATCGCACCTCTTTCTTCGGATTAATAGACGGCTGTTAAATAATCCTGCACCGCCCACCCTGTTAACCCGGATGATTCTGACCACATTTTCCACCAAACACGTCCTTCAGTGATGTTTGGTCCTTCTATAATTATCCATACACTGCCATCAGCGGCAATTGTTAAGGTGTCCGATTCGATATCTGGCTCATTGTGTATTTTCAACCCATCTCCACCTGTATCAACCACCGCAACACGCATGTCCACTGCGAATACGCCCGGTAAGACGTTTTCTGGTTGACCGGGTGATGAATCCTCCTCAATTTGCCATGATTCAGGGGTTGGAGTAGATGCCACAGGAGAAATGATCAATATTGCCGTAGGTTTCCCTTCATTTTTTGTATCTGGGATAGAAAGGATTGCTGCCAGGAGAAGGAAGAACAACCCGATCCCCATAATTGCGCCGATGATGAGAGAGGTACGTTTTGTCATAATTTCTTATTCCATATAGAATAGTATTATTATCAATCATACCTGATTATTATGAACACAGAAATACACGATCCAATGTTCGAACCTGTACTGCTGAATGGTCGTTTTTATCTTGAAAAGATCATCAATTCAGGCGGGATGTCTACGATCTACCAGGCACAGGATATTCTTTTAGGTGCGAAGGTCGTCGTTAAACTCTGCACAGAGAAAGACAGGTATAAAGAATTTCAACAGGAAATTCACCTCCTGCGTTCCTGTGCCCACCCGGCTATTCAGAAAATTCTTGCTGATGGACGCTACCACGATTGCCCGTATTATGTGATGCCATTTCACGATGGTACTAATTTTCGTGATTATTTGGATATGATTTCTAGCACCTCTGAAAAAGAACTATTAGAAATGTTCCTCCAAATTACTGAAGCTGTCGCTTATCTTCACAAACACAAAATTCTTCACAATGATCTCAAACCGCAAAACATTATGATAGAAGCAGATCATAAACTCATTTTGAGTGATTTCGGCTTATCCACCCGTGTTAGAACGCTTCATCGAGGAACACCATCGCCCGAAACCATCTGGGGTTCCCCAGTTTATCTGGCGCCCGAA
Organism: Anaerolineaceae bacterium; assembly: GCA_963556045.3. Lineage (GTDB taxonomy): Bacteria > Chloroflexota > Anaerolineae > Anaerolineales > Anaerolineaceae > UBA4781. Next base: position 460,186 of record CAUVYA020000002.1, read on the forward strand.
TTGGCGGAAGGCAGATCTCCAGCCTATTCATCCGATGTATATTCCCTGGGTGTGATCCTTTTCTTACTGTATATCGGGTTTCCTCCTTTTTTTCACGAGGACCTCGATATACTGATCAAAATGCATCAGACCCTGCCTCCTCCTGCTCCGCGGCTGATCGAGCCAAATATTTCATCAACCATGAACGCCATCATTTTACGGTGTCTATCTAAGCAGCCTCGTGATCGCTTCAAAAATGCATTTGAGCTGCATAAAGAAGTGCGTTTGTTCTTAAACAATCATCAAACACAGATCGAGAAGGTTATCATCCATCGCCACCCTGACATGACTTCGTTTGATCAAATAACCAGAAAAGTGAGTGATAAATCAGCGGATTGATCTGTATATAGTAAGATTAAGAAAGAAATGTAGAAACTTGGAGTAGCCACGTGAAAAAGATTATCAATGCGTCAATATTGAATGCAGATTTCAGCCAGCTCAAAAACCAGCTCGATGAAGCCAGTCGTGCTGAAATTGATTGGATCCATCTGGATATCATGGACGGTCACTTTGTCCCTAACATCTCTATGGGACCATCAATGGCGAAGACCTGCCGCCGAATATCCTCTCTCCCGATAGATGCACACTTGATGATATCCAATCCCAATCAGTTCATTCCTGCTTTTGCTGAAGCAGGTGTTAACCTGATTTCTGTTCATATTGAACAGGATATTCATATCCACCGCACTCTGCAAAACATAAAGGATCATAACTGCCTGGCTGGAATTGTACTCAATCCCGGTACACCCACCTCTGCCATCGAATCGGTAATGGAAATGGTCGATCTGGTACTGGTGATGAGCGTAGATCCTGGATTCGGCGGTCAAAAATTCCTGCCTGCTGCCCTTGAAAAGATCAGCGCAGTACGAAAAATGATCGATGCACAAGAACGGGATATCTATCTCCAGGTTGATGGAGGGATAGATACCCAGACAATATCTTCTGTCATTAATGCCGGTGCAAATTCATTTGTGATTGGGTCCGCCATTTTCAACAATAAGAACGGAATACAAAAAGCGGTAACCGATCTGCGAAACCTGATCAATAGATAAGAAAACAGCATCACCTATTATGTGATGCTGTTTTTATTTGCGTAAATATACTGACCTATCGTTCTTTAACAAGCGTTTTCATACAGCGTGTACAGATTGTTTTCTTAACCTGTTTCCCGTTTTCCGTGATGGTTGCCTTCTGCAAATTTGGTTTGAATTTGCGGTTGGTTGCCCTCATAGAAAAACTACGGTTATGCCCAAAAGTGGTCGTTTTTCCACAAATTTCACATTTTGCCATTTTCAATCCCTTTCCAAAATTCGCCAATCTTTTAAAAACAAAGTAAAATAACGAGAAAATAGTTTACCATAGTACGTAACTATCAGCAAGTTTTTTTGTTTTATATAAAAGGTAAACCTTAAAGGCAGTGTCATCTATGAACTTAACTGAAAATAAAATAGGTAGCATTTATATTTCCTATCACGCTATCGCCGTTATTGCTTTCCAGGCAGCTCTCGAGTCTTATGGTGTTGTCGGATTGGCATATGAAGGAGTAGCAAGAGGGATCACGAAATTATTCCAAAAGGATCCTACTTCTGGAGTTGTGGTTCATTACAATGAGGACAATTCCATCTCTGTGGATATGTATCTCGTCATTGAATATGGCACACGGATCTCATCTGTTGCAAACAGTGTTGCCAGTAATGTGAAATTCCAAATCGAATCATCTACCGGAATTTCAGTCAATGATGTCAATATCCATGTTCGCGGGTTACGTGTTAGTGACACGGATTAAATAGAATTTATCTGAGGTTTTTTTATGCAGCGAGTAGAATCTAAGCCACCCAGCGTGGATGAAAATATCAGCGTGTCCGATTTCAAGATTGACGGTCAAGATCTAAAAAAGTATTTCAATGCCGGATTGACATGGTTAAGAGCCAATCAACCGATTGTCAACTCATTGAATGTATTCCCTGTACCTGATGGTGACACAGGAACCAATATGTTCCTTACCATGAAGACGGCTTATGCAGAAATCGAAGCCAACGGAGATACCCATGCGGGCAGAATCGCAAAAAGTTTTGCACATGGCGCATTAATGGGAGCAAGGGGTAATTCCGGCGTTATCCTTTCTCAGATCTTGCGTGGGTTCGCACGCGCTCTTGATGATAATGAATATCTGGACGCCGATATCCTTGTACAGGCTTTAGCCGAAAGCCGCAACACCGCTTATAAAGGTGTAGTAAGACCTGTTGAAGGCACCATCTTAACCGTTATCAAAGATGTTGCCAGAGCCGGTGAAGAATTAAGGAAATCCACTGCCGATTTGAACATCATCCTTGAGGGTCTTATCAAGGCAGCGGACGAATCGGTGCAGCATACTCCCGAACTGCTGCCAATCCTTAAACAGGCTGGTGTAGTCGATTCTGGTGGGAAAGGTCTTTTCTTCATACTGGAAGGCATTTCCCGTTATCTCAACGATCAATCGATCGATGTCGCTGAAGAAGTAGCAGTCCCATTATCTCTGGAACAGATGGAAAGCGGTAGTATGGATGAGATCATCGAACCAGGGCAGGATTTTGAAGTGGTGGTAGATTTCGAACCAGAAAACAACTTCAATCTCACCGTTTTCTACGAATCGTTGGAAAAAGTTGGAACTTCCATCCAGGTTGGTGAAGGTGAAGATGTTTATCGCATGCACATTCATGTGCCAAAAGAAAAAAAATACGAACCAATTGACCTGGTGATGGGTTTTGGCACCATAAAAAAGGTATATATTGAAAATCTGATGGAGCAAATGAAGGAGCAATCTCAACAGCGAGCTGAGAAACAGGCTCCCAAAGCACCTCAGATCAAAGAAGGTCAGATCGCAGTAATTGCCGTCTCACCCGGTGATGGCATTACGAAGATCTTTTTCAGCCTTGGTTTAGCTGCGGTGATCCAGGGTGGACAAACAATGAACCCCAGCACGGAAGAGATCGTAGCGTCTTTTGAAGATCTACCAACCGATAAGATCATCTTGCTGCCAAACAATAAAAACATCATTCTTGCAGCACAAACTGCCTGCCACATGACCAAAAAACAGGTCAAAGTGATACCTACCCGCAGCATTCCTGAAGGATTAACTGCATCATTAATGTTGAATCTTGATGGAGAATTGGATGAGGTCGTTCAAAGTATGGAAGAGATCATCCAGGATGTAGATTCCGGTGAGATCACCACTGCAACACGTTCCATTAATATCAACGGAATTGATGTGAAATCTGGAGAAGTGATCACGTTGTTGAATGATGAATTGGTAGGTTCAGCGAACACCCTTGAAAAAGCCTGTGATAATTTATTAGGGGCAGTAGATCTGGATGAAAAAGAGCATCTCACAATCTTATATGGGAATAATGTCACGAAAGACGAAGTGGATGGAGTGATGACCTATCTCGCTGGTAATTACCCTGACCTTGAATTGGAATTGCACGAAGGTGGACAACCTTTCTATCAATTCATTATAGCCATCGAATGAAGTATTCATTTTGAAGCATGCATAAGTCTTTAGTGTAAAATAGCTTTATGCATGCTTCTTTCGTTGAACTTTTAAAGTATCTAAAGCTAGAAACCGCAAAAGGATTCACTAACAAGGCAATTGTGGGGGGTTTTAACCGCCTTCTTCCGATCTGGCAGGAAAAAGCTATCGCTGAAGGGGCTGATAACGAACACGTCTCACACGTTTTTCAGCTGCTGCAGCCATATGATGATAGTTCCGTTGAAGCTCGAAAAGACATTATTCGATCTGTCGTTATCTATCTCAAAGAAAACGATGTTGAGAAGGAACCCCCGCAAACAAATGAGGTAGATAGCAGGAAATCTTCACCCACAGAACCTTATCAGCCGCGTGCAGTTTTCGCCCCGCTCACAGTCATCCAGGGAATTGGCGATAAGATGGCGAACAAGTTGAAAAAACTCGGTCTGGATACCATTTATGATCTGCTCCATTACTATCCCCGCCGGTATAATGACTATTCACAACTAACGCCAATTCGTGATCTTCATCTGGGGCAAGAAGTCACGATCAGCGGCTCCGTCCAATCTATACAAAAGCGTAAAGCGAAAAATAGCCGCCTGCAAATCGTAGAATGTATGCTTAGTGATGGAACAGGTCATCTGTGGGTCACATGGTTCAATCAACCCTGGCTTACCAGCCGTTTGAACACCGGTTCCAATATCGTCTGTTCCGGCAAGATCGACACCTATTTAGGTCGATTGTGCCTGAACAATCCCGAATGGGAGCCGATTAATGCCGAACACCTGCACACCAATCGCATCGTTCCGGTATATTCTCTCACCACAGGTATTCAGCAGAAATGGCTGCGTGAAAGGATCTACCAGGCGATTACTTTTTGGACACAAAGGATTCAAGATTATCTCCCCGTTACCATCCAAAAACAGGAAAAATTACTTTCTCTCAATGATGCTTTGAGCGGTATCCATTTCCCTTCTGACCATGAATCTCTGCAGCGTGCCATTGAAAGATTATCGTTCGATGAACTTTTTCTCATGCAGCTGGGATATGCCAGGCAAAAAGCCGACTGGAACTCTCTACCTGCTTATCCATATAAGATTGAAGATGGTATTCTCGATAAGGAAATCCATGCACTTCCCTACCAGCTTACCGAATCACAGCTACAATCCTTATCTGAAATCCGGAGCGATCTGTCTTCTGGCAAGATCATGAACCGCCTCCTCCAGGGGGATGTCGGAGCAGGGAAGACAGTGATCGCTCGTTTCGCTATGGAAATTGTGGTACGCGCAGGGAAACAGGCTGCTTTTTTAGCTCCTACGGCATTATTAGCGCAGCAGCATTACCAGACCCTCCTCTCCATGTTTCTTCAAGATGATATTCTTTCTCACAAAGAGATCGTTTGTCTGCTTGGAGCCACACCCGAAAAGGAAAAACAGATAATTCGTCAGGACCTTGCTTCTGGAGTGATCAAGGTTATCGTAGGCACCCACGCACTGCTGGAAGATCCAGTTGAATTTCATGATCTTCAAATGGTTGTTATTGATGAGCAGCATCGTTTTGGTGTTGCACAGCGGGCAGCTATTCGTTCAAAGGGGGATAATCCGCATATTCTCATCATGTCGGCTACACCTATCCCGCGGTCTCTCAACCTGACCATTCATGGTGATCTGGATGTTTCTACCCTCACCGATATGCCGGGGGGAAGGATCCCGGTGGCAACGTATGTTCTTCATCCGCAACAAAAGGAGATTGCATATGAGAAAATTCGCAGCCATGTACAGCATGGATATCAAGCATTTGTCGTTTATCCTCAGATTGAAGGTGATGAAGAGGAACCCAACAGTCTGGCAGTGGTGACCGGGTTTAATGAATTAGAAAAAAACATTTTCCCCGAATTTCGGATCGGACTATTACATGGAAAATTGAAGCAAGAAGAAAAAGACACCATCATGGAACAATTCCGCAATGGGAAAATGGATATTTTAACTTCCACAACGGTGATTGAAGTAGGTATGGATATTCCTAACGCAACCATCATGCTCATCGAAGGTGCCAATCGCTTCGGGTTAGCACAGCTTCATCAACTGCGCGGTCGCGTTGGGCGTGGTGATGCAGCATCATTTTGCTATTTAATCCCAGATGAAGATAATGCTATGGAAAATGAACGTTTGAGAAAAATGACAGAGACCAATGATGGTTTTGAATTGGCTGAATTCGATCTGAAAACACGAGGTCCGGGAGATTTCTTTGGCACCCGCCAATCAGGTTACAGGGGATTGAAATTAGCAAATTTATCTGATATAAAGCTAATAACTCGCGCTCGAGCCCAGGCAGAAAAATTGCTGCAGCGTGATCCTGACTTCGTATTAGAAGAAAATCAGGCACTGCATTATGAATTCGATCATCTTTGGAAACATACAACGAACGGAGAATTGAGCTAACCATGACAAAAGCTATCTTTCCAGGCACTTTCGACCCGATCCATTATGGGCATATTGATATCGCGCTGCGCGCTGCACGCCTGTTCGAAACGCTGTACATTGCTGTATATGATCGCCCGTTAAAATCTCTCCTTTTTTCCCCGGAAGAACGTATCGATCTTGTAAAACGCAGCTTCGATCAACCGAATATTGAGATTATCGGATATGACATGTTGACAATTGATCTCTGTAAAAAAGTAGGTGCTTCAATAATCGTACGTGGATTGCGGGTGTTTTCCGATTTTGAATATGAATTTCGTATGGCGCTGGCAAATAACCGCCTGGCACCTGATATTGATGTGGTTGCATTCATCACCAGTGAAAAGCACACCTTTCTGTCTTCCTCCACAGTCCGTGAAATCGCGTCTCTGGATGGTGATGTAAGCAGTATGGTCCCACCGCATGTAATCACCGCATTAGATGTAAAATTAGAGAAGATTGGTGAAGAACACAGGCATGACTATTCAACCTCTTTGAGGGATTAGTAAACAAGGATACCGCGATGGACATCTTACACTTGATTGATCAATTGGAAGAATTATTCAATGAAAGCAAGGCAGTTCCACTAACTAATGATGTGATGATCAAAGAAGACCGTTTGCTTGATTTGATTGACCAGATGCGCTTATCCATCCCGGAAGAAGTAAAAAAATCGCAGCAGATCCTCAATCAGAAAGAAAGAGTGCTTGCCCAGGCACAGGAAGAAGCCACCCGTACCATTAACCTGGCTCGTGAGAAAAGCATGGAAATGGTTGAACGAGACGGTATTATGGAGTCTGCACGATTGAAAGCCAACCAAATCATCAGAAGGGCTGAGGAGCAAAGTAATTTGATTAAAGCAGATGCAGATGAATATGTGATAGAAACCCTACGCAATTTCAAGGTTGAGTTGGAAAAAATACTCGCTCAGGTCAATAATGGTATTCAATCTCTTGAGGGAGATGTTAACCTTTCTAAAAATCAATCAGATCCTCAATTCGTTGAGGGATATAAGGATATTTCTAATACCTCGCCCAAGTGATCTACCTTGATGATCTCTAATTCTTTCAAGGCGGAAGCCGGAATCTCGACTAGATCTTTTTCATTTTTGCGCGGTATGATAATCCGCTGTATACCGGCTCGTTTGGCAGCAGTGATCTTTTCTCTTAATCCACCAACAGGCAGCACTTTCCCACGCAGGGTAATTTCCCCGGTCATTCCGATATCTTTGTAAACTTTTCTTCTAGTCAGCGCGGAGACCAGCGCCGTAGCAATGGTCGTTCCCGCACTGGGTCCATCTTTGGGGATCGCTCCTTCCGGAATATGGATATGAATATCGATTTTTTCGAAATCGATCTTTTTAATTTTCAGTTCCGTACTTTTCGATTTTAAATAAGAAAGAGCGGCTTGCGCTGATTCCTGCATCACATTCCCAACCTGACCTGTGATTTGCAGATTTCCTTTCCCATCAGTGATTAACACTTCTACTGGCATGATCTCGCCACCATTTTCTGTCCATGCAATGGCTACCGCAGTTCCTATTTCATCTTCCTTTTCGGCTTCAAAGAAGAAATATTTTGGGGGTCCCAGATATTCTTCTATCAAAGATGAAGTGATGGTCGTGGGTTTATTGTCTGTTTCAGTGAATTGGCGAGCTATTTTTCTGAATATCTTACCGATCTCTCTTTCAAGATTACGAACACCGGCTTCATAGGTATAATCGCGGATGATCTTGCTCAATATCGCACCATCCAGTGGAAGCTCCAGGTCTTCCATACCATTCTCTTCCTTTTGGCGGGGTGTCAGAAACTTTATAGCAATCTCGATCTTTTCCTCTTCTATGTAACCGGGAAATTCGATAACTTCCATTCTATCAAGCAAAGCAGGTGGGATAGAATCAGTGCTGTTGGCTGTAGTGATGAACAATATCTTTGAAAGATCATACGGTAGTTCCAGATAATGATCTGAGAATGCGTAGTTTTGCTCACGATCAAGCACCTCGAGTAAGGCAGCCGATGGGTCACCGCGAAAATCATTTCCGATCTTATCCACCTCATCCAGCATAAATACAGGATTAATGGTACCTGCCCGCTTCATGGTCTGGATCACTCGCCCTGGTAAAGCACCGATATACGTCCGTCGATGACCTCGTATCTCGGCTTCATCTCTAACTCCTCCCAGGCTTAAACGTACGAATTTCCTCCCTAGAGATTGAGCTATTGACTTCCCTAAAGATGTCTTCCCTGTTCCCGGAGGTCCGACAAAACACAAGATCGGCTGTCTTGAATTCTCTTTTCCAAGACTCTCGACCGCCAGATATTCAAGGATGCGATCTTTTGCCTTTTCCAGACCGTAGTGGTTTTGCGTGAGTACATTGATGGCATGTTTAATATCCAGATTATCTTTCGTTTGTTCCGACCAGGGTAGATCAATAATCCAATCAAGATAATTGCGGATGATACCCATTTCAGGGGAAAAGGAAGGTCCTTCTTTCAGACGACTCAATTCTTTATTCGCAACTTTTTTTACCTCATCGGGCAAATTTAATTTAGCCAGTTTTTGTTGATAATCGATGATTTCTTGTTCCCATATATCTCTTTCCCCTAATTCCATCTGTATGGCTTTGATTTGCTCTCGCAAGTAGAATTCCCGTTGATTTTTATCAACCTCACGCTGCACCTTGCTGTGCAGATCATCTTCTATTCGCAGAACATCCAATTCTTGAGCCAGGCATTGATTGATGAATTGCAGTCGTTCATCAATATCCACTATTTGCAGAATCGCAACACGTTTTTCAAAAGGCAATGATATTGCGCTGGCGATCACATCCGCCTGCCAATCTATTTCCGAAATGCTCATTACATAAACGCTGATGTCTTCCGGCAAGCTGCGGTCAAGCTGAACACATTGATTGAACAGGTCCAGTGTAATTTTGCCAAGTGCTTTGGTTTTCTTTTCATAAAGCTCAGTAGATTCGACCGGGGTAGCTGTTATAAAACAACCATCATCCCGCTCGATCACTTCATCAATAACAACTCTTCTTCTTCCCTGTATGAGAGCAGAATAATTCCCTTCTCCAATACCGATCATGTTCCCAATTGCAAATTCAATCCCGATTTCGTAGTATTCCTCCCCCTCTTCGTTCTTGATCATCCCAATCAGGGTAGTGTTCTTTTCCAATACTTCTCCGATAACCTGCAAATCTTCCGGGTCGGAAACAAATATTGGTGAGATCATCTTTGGAAAAATAATGAACTCTTTCAGAATGAGCGCCCTGGAATGGATCATTCCAACATTATCTGGAGCTAAGTTTGGGATATTGTTTAATTCATCGGATCGCTGCAGCAGCGCCGCAGAAATTTGGTCGCGGTTGTTATCTGAATCACCACTCATCTATATGGTTTTCTCCTTGACTATGTTGAACCATGTTTCTCGTACAGCAGCAGCTATAAATATACTACCGCTGGCTACAATGATTTCCTCTTCCTGTGCTTCTTTTAATGCGAATTTCAATGCCTCTTGAACATCTTCTATGATAATTGTATCGCATAGCAGTGAAGTTATATGTTTTTGCATCACTTCAGGATCTGCAGCACGTGGGTGAGTAGATTTTGTAAAGATGATCCTCTTTGATATTTGTGCAAAATTACGCAGCATACCTTCGATATCTTTATCCTCTGATGCTCCAAAAATCAGGGTGATCTTTTCGAGGGGAAATAATTCCTGGATCGTCTCAATTAAACGTAGAGAAGATTCATTGTTGTGCGCTGCGTCAACAATAACAAAAGGTTGCTGTTGTAAGACTTCAAAGCGCCCGGGCCATTTTACATTTCGTAATCCATCCTGAATGTTTTTTTCTGTAATCGTAAATCCATTGCCCTGCAGTATTTTAAGTACGCAAAAAGCAGTACCCGCATTTTCCATCTGGTGTTTCCCCAGCAATGGTATTTGGATTTGCATGTGGTCCACATCACCGATACCATCATTGTGCATAATGAATGTAGGAAATGAGATCGTGAAATCCTGTGCCTCGAGGGTTGATGATCTGGAATGATATTTCACCAGTTCTGTATTTTTAAAGATTTGTGCACCCTCTTGTTTTGATTTTTCCTCAAATACCCGCATAACGGATTTCTTTTGAGGAGAAATCACCACTGGAACCCCTTTTTTTATTATTCCGGCTTTTTCTGATGCAATTGCTTCGATTGTATCCCCCAGAATCGCCATATGATCAAGCGAAATGGATGCAATCACCGAAACTTCTGGTGTAATTATGTTGGTCGCGTCTAGCCTTCCACCCAGTCCCACCTCAATAACACCAAAATCGATTTCCTTCTTCATGAAATGCTGGAATGCGATAGCAGTTGTTATCTCAAAGGTTGTCAATCCATGCACTTCCTGGATGACGGGATATATTTCGTTTACTATATCCAGAAAATCATCGCTCTTGATCGAGGCGCCATTCACCTGGATTCGTTCTGTATAATCCAGCATATGTGGTGACGAATAAAAACCTGTCTGATAACCGGCGCTGACCAAAACTGAAGCGATCATAGCTGAAATGGAGCCTTTTCCCTTTGTTCCAGCCACATGTATGGTCTTATAAGTGTTTTGTGGATTTCCCAAACGATGCATGAACTGGCGCATGCGATCCAGATTAAATACCTCTTCCGAATAACGCTGCTGCTTGGTGAGGCTGAAATCTATTTGCGAATAAATGAAATCTAACGCTTTATCGTAGGTATCAAAATACATTTTCATAAAAGAATGATTGACCTTTCTGCATTCAATATTACTATGAATCATATTGAACGACTATAATGGTTCACATGCATATTGGGATCCTCACTTTTCAGCTCAAATTGGCGAATTCGCATTCTTTGAAAGCGAAACGATCTCATATCAAACCGCTGTTACATCACATGCATAAGAAATTCAACATTTCAATTTCAGAGATCGACTTATTAGATATTTGGGATAGCAGTGTGATCGGGTGTGTTATGGTAAGCAATGAAAAACGTTTTCTGGATAGCAGTCTCAAGAGAATTTATAATTACATGCAGTCAACCTTTCGTGATATCGAGTTCTTCGATGAAAATTTTGAAATATGGTAGGTAACTGATGGATCTTTCACTCAATGGGAAAATAGCGCTGGTAACTGGATCCAGCCGTGGTTTAGGATTTGCAACCGCCAGGCAGCTGGTGCAGGAAGGTGCAATCGTGATCATCAATGGCAGGGATGCAGCCCAATTGTCAACTGCTAAAACAGAACTGGATGCGAATCCGCAGGCACAGGTTCTAGCGGTGCAGGGGAATGTTGCTGATCCTTCCTTCCCCGAGACAGTAATGAACGAGATCCAGTTCCGGTTTGGCGGACTTGATATCCTCATCACCAACGCAGGTGGACCACCCGCAGGTGTGCTGGACGATTTCAATGATGAAGACTGGGAAAAAGCCATGCAATCCACTTTTCTCAGCCACGTCAGGCTGATCAAAGCTGCCAAACCACTTCTTGTTCTTTCCTCATCCCCCAGTATTTTGACCATCACATCTGTCGCGGTAAAACAGCCCATGGTTAATATGATCCTGTCAAATTCCATTCGAGCTGCCACAGTTGGGTTGACAAAAACACTGGCAAATGAACTGGGACCAGCCGGTATCCGTGTTAATTCTATTTTACCCGGATGGACAGCCACGGAACGCGTTCAAAGTTTGATGTCCACACGAGCAAAACAAAACAATACATCCATTGAAGAAGAACTGTATAAACAAGCGCAAGCAGCACCTCTCAAGAGAATAGGAAAACCTGAAGAATTTGCGCGCGCTGCTGTATTTCTAGTTTCTCCTGCCGCATCATACATTACAGGCGTAATGTTAACGGTGGATGGTGGACTAAGCAAAGGACTCTTATAATTGGCAAAGGTATCACAACTTTCTCCCTCAGAAATTCAAATATTTCTTGATCAAACTCTCTTCAACATCCAAAAACCCGGGCGCTATATCGGTGGTGAATACAATCAGGTTATTAAAGATTGGGATTCTTGCAGGGTCAAATCAGTACTGGCATTCCCTGATATTTACGAAATCGGCTTTTCCAATATTGGATTGAATATTCTGTACGACCAGGTTAATTATCATTCTGCATTCCTAGCAGAGAGGACTTTTTCTGTGTGGGAAGACATGGAAAAAGCCATGCGCAGGAATAACATCCCGCTTTTTTCCCTTGAGAGCAAACATCCCATCATAGATTTCGACCTGGTTGGCATATCCATCCCTTATGAAACGCTGTATACCAATACACTCAATCTTCTAGATCTGGCTGTTATCCCTATTTACAGCAAAGATCGCACGGAAGAACATCCGCTCATCATCGCTGGAGGGCATTCCACATTCAATCCGGCACCGATGAGCCCTTTCATGGATGCTTTCGTTATCGGAGATGGTGAGAATATATTCCTTGAAATATTAAATATCCTTGCTCAATTTGGTTCACGCGATGAACATCTTGACAGGATAAGCGAATTGAATGGCATTTATGTGCCCTCACGATACAGCATCAAACAGTATTTTAGTGGGAAAACGATCAATGGTAATAAACCCAAGCCAATTCGAAAGAATATGATCACTCACTTACCTGTTTCCCCGGAAAAACCTCTGGTTCCCAACATAGAAACCACACACAATCGTATCGCGATTGAGGTCATGCGGGGCTGTTCGCATGGATGTCGTTTCTGCCAGGCAGGCTTTATCACACGTCCTGTCCGTGAACGACCTGCTGCCGAGATCATGGAATCTCTACGATCTGCCATTCAGCAAACCGGATACGATGAAATTTCTCTTCTTTCTTTGAGCATCAGTGATTACTCCTCGATTCAAGATCTCATCATCCAGATCACAGAAGAGTTCAGTTCAGTGAATGTGAATCTTTCGCTGCCTTCCCTGCGTATTGAATCTTTTTCGAAAGGTCTCATGGATTCCATGGATCAACGCAAGGGGAACTTTACCCTGGCGCCTGAATCTGCATCAGAAAGCATGCGTCGAACGATCAACAAACCAATTTCAGAACAAGATCTATTAGAAACTGCCTCCCAGATCTTTCAGCAGGGATGGACATCCATCAAACTATACTTTTTAATAGGACTTCCGGGCGAGTGTTTACAGGATGTTGAAGAGATCGTTGCTCTGTGTAAAAAAGTTAAGTCCATCGGAAAAAAGATGATAGGCGGGAGAGCAAGAATTTCGGTGAGTATCAACACATTTATTCCCAAGTGTCACACTCCATTCCAGTGGACTGCCATGGATTCTGATGAAAATATCCGTAATAAGCATCAGGTTTTACGCGATGGTTTTCGCAACAGCGGTATTAAATTGAGTTTTCCATCCCTGGAATCATCACTTTTGGAAGGCTGGCTCTCAAGAGCAGATGAAAAAACCGCACCAGTTATATATGAAGCGTGGAAGCAGGGCGCTCGTTTCGATGCCTGGCAGGAATACCACACCTTTGAGACATGGAAAAACGCTTTTTCTACCTGTAATATCGACCCTTATGAATACAGCCACCGTCAAATAGGTTTACAAGAAGACTTACCCTGGGATTTTATTGATACCGGTGTTTCGAAATCCTTTTTTATGAGTGAATACCAGAAATCAAGCGAGGGTTCATTAACGTCTGATTGCCGTAATCAGTGCTATGCCTGCGGTATTCAGGCTAATTATGGTATTGTATGCCGTTCTCTGATTGGAGAAACAAATTAATGGAAACTTCTGCAAAAAGGCTGAGAATTCATTACTCCAAAATCGGGTTCATCAGATTTACTTCCAATCTGGATGTTCAACGAATCTGGGAACGAACCTTACGTCGCGCAGGTATACACATTACATATTCTCAAGGTTTTCATCCACAGGCGAAAATTCAGCAGGCTTCGCCCTTACCACTTGGTTTTGAAAGCATTGCAGAAATCGTAGATATCTGGATTTCTCCAACTTCTGATCTACAAATTACAGCAGATCTTTTAAATCAGTATCTACCTGATGGTTTTCATGTTTCTCATGTGGGGTACGCTGCCATCTCTGAGCGATCACTGCAATCCCGCCTTTTTTCTTCAAGCTATGATATCTACCTTACAAACCAGAAAACTCGACAGGACCTGGAAAGTCTTTGCCAGCAGGTTATCAATTCCTCCACCATATTGTTTACCAGGCACAATGGGAAACAATATGACCTGAAACCTCTCATTTCTTTGCTGGAAATCCATGAAGACATTCAAAAATGTGATTATCTGGCTATGACCCTATCGAGTCAAAATAATTCTACCGGTCGCCCTGATCATTTGCTACAGTACTTTCAAATAGATCCGGCTCTAACTCGAATCATACGTACAAATATTGATTTTATAAATGATGATTGAGCTTGTTATGCTGCAGTGCAGCAATACCCAGTGTAATTTACGTTTCCCTGCGCCGAAGGATGATTTCAATACTTTCTGCCCACATTGTGGAGAAAAATTAATAGTTTCCAGATACAGCATAGATAATGGCTATGCGCACTTTCATAAATTAAATGATTTTCGTGTGGAATGCGTACTTGACAATATCCGCTCTGCGTACAATGTCGGCGCCATCTTGCGCTCTGCTAACGCATTCGGGATAGACATGATCCATCTTTGCGGTATAACTCCCTCACCACTATCAGATAAGGTGAAAAAGACCAGTCTGAGAGCGGAAATAACACTTTCATGGCATGTTAACCCCAACGCACTGGATCTTGTTCTGGAGAAGAAAAGTCTTGGTTTTTGTGTATATTCCATCGAAACCAGCCCGTCTGCTCATTCTCTGCTAGATATTCCATCACAAGCTCGCACCGGAAAGGTACTATTCGTACTTGGGAATGAGATCTTTGGAATTGATCCTGAAATTCGTACTTGCAGTGACGCTATTTTACAAATACCCGTTATCGGTCATAAAAAATCTCTTAACGTCGCCGCTTCTTTTTCTATAGCGGCGTTTTATTTTTCACAGCTTTTCAAATAAGGAAGCACATATTGTATCAAGTACCACCTGTTTCTTCCCTTCAAATTGATCCAGGTCTACGATTTCATAGGAAATATGTACATTTTCGCATATCTTAATTAGGGCTGAAAAGAGTTCTTTTCGAACGGTGACAATCGCCCTTCTATATTGTTTATTTTTCAATATTTCCAAGCCTGCCTGCCAGCCTTTGCCTTCCAGCAGCTCGTAAATACCGATTTCATCCAGTAGAAAGACTTTTCCCCGTGGTTCACAGAGCTCTAATTGAGTATTCCCCCATAAAATCCCTTCTTGATCCATTTTCCAGATCTTTTCAGGCATAGCTGCATCCCATCCGGGTGAATATTTTGCCAGTTCATGCGTCTCATCATTTTCAACGTTCTGTGCAATAATTTTCTCGCGTTTAGTTTGAAAATAGACCCCGGGTGATACTACCCCACACACAGGGATATGTTTCTCCGTCAAATGCTTTTTAATAGCCAGAATTAGTACTGTTTTTCCTTTTTTCTGCGATCCGGTGATGATCCAAACATCTGGTTTCATCGTTCACCTGGTATTACCATCATTTTTTTATTGAACTGCTGCAATTTAATGGGGATGTCGAATGTTTTTTGTAAGTTGTCCTGTTGAATAACCGTATTGGTTTGCCCAAATGCAACTACTTTTCCTTCTTTCATCAATAATACCTGATTTGCTACCCCTATTGCATCGTTTGGATCATGGGTTGTGAAAAAAATGATCTTCTTTTCATCTTTCAGAGTAGCTATGATATCTAATAATTCTCTTCTATTTTTAAGATCCAGGTGATTTGCCGGTTCATCCATCAATAAAACATCTGGTTCCTGGGTTAATAATCTGGCTATGCGCACTTTTTGCAGTTCTCCCCCACTTAGATCGCCTAACCGCTTCTTACTTAATTTTTCTATATGAAGATCTCTGATTACACGGTATGATATTTCCTGATCGTTTTCATCAGGCATGTTCAACCAGCCAATATAAGGATAGCGTCCCATCATCACATATTCGATGACTGTAAATCCATAGGGAATTTTCTCGATCTGAGGTAAATAACCGACATGGATTTTCTTTTCCCCATTTCCATTATCGCTCCGATATTGAATCATTCCTTTTTGCGGAAGTATTTTCTTCAGTATCAGCAGCAGCAGTGTCGTTTTTCCTGAACCGTTATTCCCAAGAATTGCAACGATATTATCATTGATCACATCCAGGGAAACATCCTGTAATGCGGAATGGTCTTCATCAGGGTAGCGATAAGATAGGTTGGTAATTTCCAGTTTATTAATCATTATGGTTTTTCTTATTCTTTTACTCTTATTTTTCCTGAACTGACCAGAATAACCATCGCAGCGGCTCCCAGTAATGCGGTTATTATTCCAAGCGGTATTTCACCAGGGATCAATGTACGAGCAAGTGTGTCACAAATGACTGCATAACCAGCTCCGATCATAAGCGTTGCGGGTATTGATTTCTGTCCTGTCGTACCGAAGACCGTTCTTACAACATTTGGGATGATCAATCCGATCCACCCAACCAAACCCGCATACGAGACCACACTTGCCGTCAACAAGACTGCCACGAAGAGGATTAAATATATCTCTTTCTTTTTCCCTGCACCTAATGAAAAAGCGACATTCTCATCTAAAGCTAACGCATTAATTCGCCAGCGAAGCGCCCATAATATTGCAATTCCAATCACAATTTGTGGAATTACCGGCAGGATACGTCCCCACGTGATCGATGACAGATCACCCAGCAGCCAGAACACGATATTGGGGAGTTCCTGCAATGGATCTGCCGTATATTTTAAGATCCCCAGTCCTGATGAAAAAATCGCAGAGATAGCAATTCCGGCAAATATTTGGTTAACGATGGTGCTTTCTGTCTTTATAATGCGCGATAATAGCAACACAAGGAAAATGGATAGAATTCCGAATAAAAGCGAACTGATCTGAATATGGATGAATGTATAGCCTGTTGAAATGATCGCTAACGCAGCACCAAACCCGGCTGCCTGATTCACTCCCAGAATTCCTCCATCTGCCAGCGGGTTTGAGAACGCCATCTGGAAGATATAACCGGAAATCGCAAGCGCTGCCCCCAGTAAAGCCGCCGCAATTAATCTTGGCAGTCGAATATTCATAATGAGAGCAGCAGCGAGATCATCTTCCCACAATAACCTCAAAGGAGTGAATACCGGTTTTGGGTATCTCCCAATAAACAGAGAGATACCCATGATAAAGATTAATAGAAAGAATAAGAAAAGGTTCTTTTTCTGCATCCGTTATTAGAAACTACCATAAACCAGAGGAAGTATGTTCTCATTGATGGTGTTTTCTTCTACCCCATAAAAGTCCTGATAGAAATCCATCACACTTCCTATAAAATCATAATCTTGAAAAGTTTCGGGGTTGATTTTCATTGCCAACCATTCAAAACCAAGTATCCAGCGTGCGTCAGGTTGGTCCCAGCTGATAAAATCACCGGGAAATCCGTATAGTTCGCCATTCTGAGTGGCATCCAATTGCTGCCATACCTCATTCTGCTGCAATTGTGTAACTGTTTCAACAGAATTCCCAAAGTAATTGATGATAAAGATCACATCCGGATTCCAATTTGCAATCTGTTCCATATTGACCGTTGCCCAGCCCCCACCCTCAACTGCATCTATCCATACTGGATTTCCGCCAGCCATTTCTACCAGGTTGGTTTGCAGCCAGCTTGCGGGCGGCACCTCAAAGGAAACTTCACCATTATCTTCGCTATACTGCAACAATAAGACATCTTTCATTTCTGTCTCATTTTGATTCACTTTCCCCATGATAGATTCGGTTCTTTCCGTATACAGACTCAGGATTTCTTGTGCTCGTTCATCGTCACCCATCACCCTGCCCATATTGTGAATATCTGTTTCAATTTCAGGAATGCTCTCAAGACTTACATATAAAATAGGTATGCTCAGAGTTTCTAATCCTGCACCAATTTCTTCCGCCATACTGGTCTTCAGGATCACCAGATCAGGATGCAGCGCTGCGATCTGTTCCGCCCCGGCGCCTTTTTCCAGATTAACTTTGCCGGCTGATTCAGGGAAAATAGCTGTTAAAAAGTTTTTCGTTGTTTGTGAACGATTCTCAATACCAGCTAATTTCACATCCGTATCCGGGAACAGATACAGTAGGTCAATGATCATAGGCGTTTGTTTCCCCGCCACAATGATCGTTGATGGAAGTGATTCCAGTACAATATCTCTCCCCAGGGCATCGGTCAATTCGATCGATACTGCCTCCTGGTTTGCTGTCGTGGTTTGTGTACAAGCAGGCAAACCCAGCAACATGCTTAATAGAACGAATCCATACATCAATTTTTTCATAGTACCCTCTTTGTTTTTATGATTTCCATCGCTGCAGCCAGGCGATGGTGTTCTCTATCTGCATCGTGCGGTACGACCGTACCATTCTGTTAAACTCTTGTTCTTCCTGTGGCAGCTGGTTGATGTTCTGCAGCCATTTTTGGCATTCTTTGATCTGGTCCTTTACTAAATTTTGAAATGATTCTTCATTTTGTTTCTGCGTAAAATAGACTTTTGCCAGAAACACCTGTCGTATTTCTCTTCCATGTTTTACAGGTGAATTCAGCCATGCTTTAAATTGTTCTTGTCCTTGCTGTGTTATGGCAAAGTATTTCTTGGGAGGGTATTCTTTTTCATTGTATTGGCTTTTCGCTGCCTGGATCAGTTCGTTCTTTTCCAGCACGTCCATTAATCCATAGATATTCGTTATTTTTATCTTCCATACCATCCCGATCCCCTGCGGGTCGGTTAAATATTTATAGATTTGATACCCGTGCGTGGGTTCTTCATCGATAAAACCTAGAATAATGTAATGGATGTTCCGTATATTCATAATATGAATATTCTTATTGTTAGTATTTAAATTGTATCATGATATTTGACGCTTCTCCCTTTCGCTATTACAATCACCAGTTGTGAAAGGATTCACTTATGCCGATCTATGAATATATTTGCGAGAACTGCGGTGCTATGTTTGACCAATTAAGACCAATCGCACAGGCTGATAATCCCGTCCAGTGCCCCCACTGTTCTGAAACACAATCCAAGCGGAAATTATCCACTTTCTTTGCTCATAACGAGGTCGGCTGCACCAGTCACTCCACGCATAATTGCGGCTCCTGTGGTGGTGGCTCCTGCTCTACATGCCATTGAAAAGCATTAATCGGAGGGAATCATGAAAAATTACAAAGATAAGAATGTCCTCATTACTGGTGGCTCCAGTGGAATTGGTTTCGCTCTTGCGGAACAAATGGTGCTTGCTAAGGCAAATGTATGGATCCTTGCCAGGCGAGAAGAAGTTTTGAAGGAATCACTTGCGCAGTTAGAGATACAGAAGATTTCTGAAAACCAAAAGATCGGTATGATCGTTGCAGATGTATCCAATTTTTCAACCCTAAAACCACAATTAGATAGAGTGTTCAGCGAAAAAATGTTTCCAGAAATCCTTTTCAACTGCGCAGGGGTCGTCCATCCAGGGGAATTCCTTGAAATGGATATCGAGGATTATCTGTCTGATATATCCATTGATTACATGGGAACAGTGAACACCACGAAAATCATCGCTCCGCTAATGGTAAAAAACAGGCGAGGGCATATCATTAATATCAGTTCGTTAGCCGGTCTGGTCCTCAATTTATGGATATTCTGCTTATTCCCCTGCAAAAGCAGCCGTAAAAAGTTTTACAGCCGCCCTTCGATCAGAACTCCACCCCTACAATGTCCAGGTTTCTATCGTCTATCCGGCAGATACCGAAACTCCCCAGCTTACGTATGATAACGAACATAAACCTGCCATCACGAAAGAGATCTCTGAAGCCTGGGGTTTATATACAGCAGAACAAACCGCTCAAGGAATCATAAAAGGCATGGAGAAGGGAAAATACGCCATCATGCCCTCTCTCACAACACGGTTGCTAAAACCTTTTGCAGCAACTATTGAAGTCATCATGCATCGTATCGCCTTATCGAAAATAAAGAAATCAAGATAATTCATAATTATCGTTTTCTTGTTTTACGAGGTTGTTCTTAACACTGGTTTTTTACCGGTGCTATACTGGATGGGTATTGAATCTATTTAATGAGGTTAACATGAAAAAAGATTTTCTAGCGATCGCTGATTATTCCCCTGATGAACTGAATGAACTCCTTGATCTGGCTGTACAACTGAAAACAGAATATTTCAAAGGCGGTAACCAGCCCTTATTGAAAGGGAAAGTCCTGGGTATGATCTTTAATAAACCCAGTTTACGTACCAGGATCAGTTTTGATATGGCAATGCGTCATCTGGGTGGAGACGCATTATTTATTTCCCCCAACGAAATAGGGCTTGGAAAACGCGAATCCATCGCGGATGTAGCGCGGGTTTTATCAGGTTACGTGGAAGGGATCATGGCACGCGTATTTGAGCACGATCATGTGCTGCAACTGGCGAAATTTGCGGACGTGCCTGTCATCAATGGTTTGAGTGATTACAATCACCCCTGCCAGGCAATGGCAGATATTCTCACCGTAAAAGAAAATTTCAAGACCCTGCCAGGTTTGAATGTCACCTATGTAGGAGATGGCAACAATGTCGCCGTCTCACTGATGCATATCTGCGCCAAACTCGGTCTCAATTTCACAATCGCAAGCCCGGAAGGATACGATCTCCCGGAAGGTACTATTCAAAAGGCTCGTGAATTTGCCGCATCTTCAGGCAGCAGCCTGTCTTTCCTGCGAGATCCACAACAGGCAGTCTCTGGAGCGCAGGTTATCTACACCGATACCTGGACCAGTATGGGGCAGGAAGAAGAAGCCCTCAAGCGTGAGAAAGTTTTCCCACCCTACCAGGTCAATCAAGCCTTACTTTCAAAAGCAGATCCGCATGTGATCGTTCTGCATTGTCTGCCCGCCCATCGTGGGCAGGAAATTACCGATGAAGTTGCTGATGGCAGTCATTCACGGTTGTTCCCCCAGGCACACAATCGTCTTCACGCACAAAAAGCCATCGTTCTACGATTGTTACAGGATTGATCTCTATGAAAACCGCTGATTACATTCAAATTGCTGACCAGTATGGTGCCCATAATTACAAACCGCTGGACGTAGTGATCGCAAAAGGGGAAGGGGTTTGGGTCACAGATGTGGATGGTAATACCTATCTGGACTGTTTAAGCGCATATTCCGCCCTCAATCAAGGTCATGTTCATCCAAGGATACTAAAAACCCTGGTAGATCAAGCCAGTCAGCTTACATTAACCTCCCGTGCTTTCCGTAATGACCAGCTGCCTCTTTTTTACCAGGAACTGGCAGAATTATCGGGATATGAAATGGTCATCGCCATGAACAGCGGTGCCGAAGCGGTAGAAACAGCACTGAAGATCGCCAGAAAATGGGCTTATGTCACAAAAAAGGTACCCCGTCATGAAGCAGAGATCATTGTCGCTGATGGCAACTTCCACGGGCGCACTATCTCCATCATCTCCTTTTCCTCTGAGGCGTTCTATAAAGATGATTTTGGACCTTTCACTCCAGGTTTTATATCCATTCCTTACGGGAATGTCGAGTCTCTGGAAGCAGCCATCACATCCAACACGGCTGCAGTGATGCTCGAACCCATCCAGGGTGAAGGCGGCGTAATCATACCTCCCGAAGGTTATCTCAAAGAAGTACGTGCTGTCTGCGATAAACATAATATTCTGTTCATAGCAGATGAAATCCAGACCGGCTTGGGTAGAACAGGGAAATTATTCGCCTGCGATCATGAAAATATCCGCCCTGACCTCATGATCCTTGGAAAAGCGCTGGGTGGTGGATTCTATCCGGTATCGGCAGTTCTCTCAAATCGTGAAGTTCTAGGGTTATTCCAGCCTGGTGAACATGGTTCGACCTTTGGCGGCAATCCTCTGGCTGCCGCTGTGGCTCGCACCTCGTTGAAAGTGTTGACCGAAGAACACTTAATCGAAAATGCTGCCGACATGGGAGAATATTTTCAGGACCAGCTCTGCGAAATTCCAAGCAAACATGTCAAAGAAGTGCGTGGAAAAGGTTTGTTGATAGGGGTTGAGCTCAAGCCCGAAGCGGGCGGTGCTCGGCGTTTCTGTGAAAGTCTGCAGGAATCTGGAATCCTGGCGAAAGAAACTCATGAAACCACTATCCGTTTCGCTCCACCGCTCATCATTGATAAAACCACCATTGATTGGGCACTGGAAAGAATTAGAAATGTATTATTATTAGATTAATATGGTTTCTTTTTCAAACATCACCAATAATCGTCGTACAAAGATAGTCGCTACACTCGGTCCGAGCAGCGACACAGCTCAAGTTCTGGAAGAGTTGATAACAAGCGGTCTGGATGTAGCCAGATTGAATTTCTCTCATGGCACACATGAAAGCCATGGAGAATTGATCAAACTCATCCGAGAGATCTCACTTAAAACAGATGAATCAATCCCCATTCTCCAGGATCTTCAGGGTCCGAAATTAAGAGTGGGAGATATCCCCAATGATTTCCTGGACTTAAAAGCAGGTCAAACCATCCGCTTTGTATGTTCTCAATCGGATATAGAGAAGTTCGTGCACGATGCTATTGCCACGATTCCTCTGGATATCCCCGATGTTTTTTCTTCCCTGGTGATCAGTAATCGTGTATTGCTGGATGATGGGAAACTGGAAATGGAGATCATCGAGGTTCACGATGACCACGCCCTGGCAAAGGTTACACTTGGTGGGATCTTAAAATCAAACAAAGGTGTGAATTTACCCGGCATCAGCCTGCATATCCCAGGTTTCACAGAAAAAGATCGAGAAGACCTTGCATTTGGTTTATCACAGAGTATAGATGTTATCGCTATTTCATTTGTGCGGGATGCTTCAGACGTACAGTTGGTCAGAGATGCCATCCGTGAGATCGATCCACAAAAAGCGGATATACCGATCATTGCAAAGCTTGAATTACCTGAAGCAGTAAAAAACATGGCATCCATCATAGATTGTGCAGACGGGGTGATGGTCGCACGGGGCGATCTGGCTGTTGAGACTTCATCGGCTGTTGTCCCTATCATCCAAAAAGAGATCATCCAGATGGCAAACAAGAAATCAAAACTCGTCATCACCGCCACGCAGATGTTGGACTCCATGATTCACAACCCTCGCCCTACCAGAGCGGAAGCATCCGATGTAGCAAACGCCATTTTCGATGGAAGTGATGCAGTCATGCTGTCAGGAGAAACCGCCAATGGTGAGTACCCAGTTGAAAGTATTCGTATGATGGCAGGCATCATCAGCGAAGCAGAACAGAATTTCAATCGCTGGGGAAAATTCTCTCATCTCATCCATGAAGCCAATGAAGATGACGCCATTGCGTTATCCTTAGCCGCACGTGAACTGGCAAATGACCGCAACGTATCAGCGGTTGCCGTTTTCACCCAGAGCGGGCGCTCTGCCATTCTTCAATCCAAAGCACGCCCAAAGATCCCAATTCTTGCCTTCACGCCCAATATTCGCACCTATCAACGTCTGGGCATGTACTGGGGTGTTATTCCTTTTCTGGTGCCGTTCTCAACCACGCTTGAAGATATGATCCATCATGTGGAAGACACCATGTTTGAATGCACTGATATTAAAAAAGGGGAAAAAGTGGTCATCGTATCTGGTTTTCCAATTGGTGCCATGCGATCCACAAATTTGGCACTTCTTCATACTATCGGAAGCAATCCTAAAAAAGATTGATCTACTCTATCAATTATCTCAATCCTAAATTGATCTTTTCCAGCGCTCCTTCTGGTGGTCTCAACTTTTTGCTGGTCGTCCGGTTGAGTGGCGTGTTGCCAATATCATACATTTCCAGCATATTTACCGCATCCGGATCCACATAGATCAATCCTGTGATCAGCCATTTGTTTTTTATCGCATCTGAAAGAATACGCAATGCTTCTTTTCGGTTGGTCGGGTCATATTCTTTATCTACTTTTTTCAATACAATGGTTGACCCATCATGCAGCGCTACCTCTCTAACCTCACCATGACTGAAATCTTCAATTGTGATCTCATCTCTGGGTGGTACAAATTCCACTTCGTGCAGCGGGTCTTCATGTCCTTTCCCCCATGAATAGGAATGCAAGGCATTCTCCTGGTTATTGAAGGTCACACATGGGCTGATAATATCGATCACTGCTGTACCTTCATGGCTCAGTGCTGCTTTTATGATCTCTTTAACCTGTTTGGGATCTCCGGCGAATGATCTTGCCACAAAAGTCGCATTGGCAGCCAGCGCTTCCATGGCGATATCAACGGGTAAATAGACATTTTGCCCCTGTCGTTTGAGAGATAAACCCAGATCGGCCGTGGCTGAAAATTGTCCTTTAGTCAATCCATATACACCGTTATTCTCAACAATGTATACCAATGGCATATTTCGCCTCACCAGATGGATAAATTGACCCAATCCAATGTTTGCCGTATCGCCATCGCCACTAATGCCAATACCCTTGAGCGTGGTATCGGCGAAAAGCGCACCGGTTGCCATGGAGGGCATACGTCCATGCAAGCCATTGAAACCAAATGAATTCTTTAGAAAATATGTTGGTGATTTGCTGGAACAACCGATCCCGCTGAATTTAACTACCTGTTCGGGTTTGATATTTAACTCATAGCAGGCAGAAATGATCATGTTCGATATACTATTATGCCCGCAGCCTTTACAAAGGGTACTGGGTTCGCCAACATAATCATTGCGGGTTAATCCAACCGCGTTTGTCTTTTCGAGTGACGAAACTGTCATTTCAATTCTCCTGCTTTCTAAATAAAGCAATGATTTTTTCGGCTGTCAGCGCTAATCCATCGAGATACGCGATCTTCTTGATCCTGGCTGCCTGACCTGGATACATTGTGGTTAATATCTGAGCCATCTGCCCATCACGATTTGCTTCTACCACGTAGATCGTTTCATGCTGGTCCAGGAAAGTGGAAACAACATTGTGGAATGGAATCGCTCGAATTCGCAGATAATCAATCATGATGCCCTCTTGTTCAAGCAGATCACAGGCTTCTTTAACCCCAAAATGAGAAGAGCCATAGCTTATAAAACCGATTTTGCTATCCTTTGTTCGCTCCAATACAGGTTCAGGAGTTATCAGAGGCGCTTTCAGAAATTTTTTCTTCAGTCTTTCATGTTCTAAATACCACACCTCAGGATCCTCAGAATACAGTGCATAGGGATCATGTCCCGTTCCACGGGCAAAATAAGCAGCCCGGTTATCTGTATTGCCCGGCAGGGTGCGATATCCGATCCCATCTCCATCCACATCCAGGTATCTCCCCCAATTTCCGTCATTTTTATTTATTAGTTCTACAATCTCATCCTCCCACACGATCTTGCCTCGGTCAATCGGTTTTTCCGGATAATCAAATTCAGGAGTCATCCAATTATTCATACCTAATTCCAGGTCACTCAACACGATCACGGGAGTTTGCAAATTTTCAGCGATATCTAGAGCTCGCCAACCGAATTCAAAGCATTCCTGAACATTGCCCGGCAGCAGAATCACGAAATCGGTATCCCCATGACTCAAGTAATAACTGAAAGTGAGATCTCCCTGAGCAGTGCGTGTGGGTAATCCGGTGCTCGGTCCCACTCGCTGTACATCCCACACAACGACGGGGACTTCACTTTGATACGCCAATCCCAGGTACTCCGCCATCAAACACAATCCGGGACCCGATGTAGAAGTCATGGATCGAAGACCCGCCCAGCCTGCTCCTATCGTCATCCCTATAGCAGCTAATTCATCTTCCGCCTGCACAATAACGCAGGTTGCTTTTCCCGTTTCAGGGTCAAGGCGTAATACGGGATTGTATTCATTGAGAGTTTCTGCCAATTCCGTAGCAGGTGTAATAGGATACCATGCAGAGAATTGCAGTCCGCCAAACAGAGCTCCTAATGCTGCCGCTTTGTTACCATCGGCAACAATATATCCTTGTGTTAAGGTGCGATTCTCCAGCGCAAATTTACATTGCTGTCTTTTCTGTTCGGATATCAAACCATAGGCAATCTTCACCACATTTAGATTCGGTCCAACTGCTTTTTGAGAATGGTTGAAGTGTTGATTCAATGTTTCTTCAATAAAATCCAGATCGATTCCTATCAAGGCTGACAGAACTCCTACATACACCATGTTCATCAGATATACCTGTAGATGCGCAGGTGAAGAAGCCTGTTCCATCACTTCCTGTAGAGGCAATATGACCACATCATATTGCCGGTTAATTTCATCAGGCAGTGGCTGATCGCAAAGGATCAAACCACCTTTATGGATCTTCTGTAAATCTTCCTGTAAAACCGCTTTGTTCATATTGATCAAAATGTCATACGTATCAACTCTGCCCAGATACTTTTTTTCACTCACTCGCAGTGAAAACCAGGTCGGAAGTCCCTGAATATTGGAAGGGAAAATATTTCTGGCTGAGATTGGTATTCCCATTTTGAAGATTGCTTTCATAATTGCGTTATTGGCAGTAGCACTCCCTGATCCGTTCACTGTGCTAACCAATATCGAGAATTCGTTCGTGGTTTTTTGCATGAATTTTCCCATTTCTCAGCGTTTATAGATTAATTGCATATGTTCCAATAAGAGC
Organism: Anaerolineaceae bacterium; assembly: GCA_963556045.3. Taxonomy (GTDB): domain Bacteria; phylum Chloroflexota; class Anaerolineae; order Anaerolineales; family Anaerolineaceae; genus UBA4781. The sequence continues at coordinate 486,917 of CAUVYA020000002.1, forward strand.
GTCTGACCTTTATTAAATTCTCGCTTCTTTATCGCCTGAACAATGTTGCGATGGTAGTCCCAAACGGTCATTTGGTATTCAAGGTCCGTATAAAGATTCATACCTACTGCTTCATAAACTGCCCAGTAAGTATTTAATATTCCCATTACAAATAGGTTATCCAATTTTTGGTAAATACTCAAATGTAATTCTTTATGTTCGATGTGTGGAATTCGTATTGGATTGCCCTGTAATTTAGCTTCCGCTTTTATGACATACTGTTCTAACTGATCAATATCCTCTGCTGCGAGCTGTTCAGCTGCATTAAGAAACCAGCTTTGTTCCAGCCTATCCCGCAGCTCTGATATCTGATAAAAATATTTTATATCAAACATAGCGGCAATGATTGCGTTTTGTTTAAACCCGGCAGAAAAATCGATCGGTTGGATATGGATTCCATGCCGTGGTCGAGCTTCTATGATGCCGAGAACTTTCAAGGCTTCGATCTGCTCACGTAGTGTTGGAACGCTCATCCCCAATTGTTCACTTAACTCTTGAATAGATGGCAGGTCATCTCGACCTTCTTGCTTTCGTTCTATGACATATTTCAGAAGTTTACTTTGATTGTTCGGAAAGAATTGATTAAGCATAATTTTTTCTCTTTTATATGATTAATCTTATTAATCTGTTATTTCAAATTAAGTATATTCCACCAAACCTACATGTCAATGGATGATTTGAAATATTTGAGCACATTCTGAAAAGAAGGTGCTTTTATCCTATATCTGGGGTGTCTTTTGAAACATTAATGAGAGATAAAAACACGTTTGAAACTCTCAATATGACGTTTCTTAAATCGTATGAAAGTGCTTCTCTTTTCCATCCTTTTATAAAACAACTGCGGTTCTGCAATCTGAGATGTGTGTTGCAATAATGCTTTTATCTTTTTTTGCCAGGTTTCTGTGACATCCATGTATACATCCGGATGTGATGTTAAAGAAAGCCATAATTCTTCAACTTGATGGGGCATTATGCCCTCCTGTTGTAAATCGGAGTAGAAATCTCCATTTTGTACAGCAGGGAAAATAGTATCCATAACTGCCTGACCGGCAGCTCTGTGATCTGGATGATTTATCATTTCTTCATGAATGAGATAGTTGCGTGGATCACATGAGACAATAATGTCAGGTTTAAGCTGACGTATTATCTTTACCAGAGTATGCTTCAATCCATCTGTGACTTTTACAAACCCATCAGGCTCATCGAGAAAAATGATATCTTGAACGCCAATCACCGCAGCGGCATTTTTTTGTTCAGTCTCTCTAATCGTTTTAATATTTTTTGTATAAGCAAAGTGTTCATTCGTACCACGTTCCCCACGGGTCAAAATGCAATACTTGATACGATGTCCCTCTAATACCCATCGAGCCAGGGTAGCACCACAAAAAAATTCTGGATCATCCGGATGTGCCAGGATCACCAGAATATTCTTTTTCTGATCCCAAATGGGTTTAAGAATGAGGTCGATTTTTTCGATTGTTTTTTTGCGAATCATTTTGTGATGGCTGCTGTCTCTCTTGTTGTTTGTTTTCGGGCTTTGCTGTTATGATTTCTACTTCTTCGATGGGGAATTCCTTCAGTCCTGTTTCCGGTAAACTCACCAGCACAGATTTTCGCAGGGGGTATACATCCCGCACTTTCCCTTCGCCTTTGGGGGTCATCACACGTTTATTCTTCTTAGGCATGCCTTTCATTGCATCACGATACAGACAGTATTCATAGTTGAGACAGCATCGTAAGCGTTCGCACATACCTGTTATATCAGTTGGTGTGAGAGAAATACCCTGGGTTTTAGCCATTCTGATGGATATCGAGTCAAAATCAGTCAAAAACTGTGCGCAACATCGCACCTCCAGACCGCATGCTCCCATCCCCCCAAAATATTTTGCAGCATCTCTTGGTCCAATCTTGTGAAAATTGATCTTATTTTTAGGATAGTCTTTTTTTAGCGAATTCTGTAATTGTTTAAAATTCGTGATCTTATCGTCTTCACTTGTATAGTGGAATGTTATGCAGTTACCATCAAAACTGATCTCGGTGTAGATGAATTTCATTCCCGCTACATTCAATTCGCGAATCCATTTCGCGATGCGCATATCGGCTTCCTGCTCGTTTTCCTTGATCTCAGTACGTTTTTCCAGATCGCGTTCAGTTGCTTTTCTATCGATCTTCTTTATCTTATTCAGTTCTAGTTGAGAATCATCACTGATAAACTCGGTCACAATTCCCAGCTGCCATCCCCGGCTGGTTTGCACCACAACATGATCTTCAAGCTTAATATCATCAATATCACTTGCATTAAAGTAATAATTTTTACTGATCTTCGAGAAGCGTACACCGACAATTTTTTGTGTACTGGTATTCTCGCTATTTATATTTTCATTTTCATTCATGATCTATCTTGATCCTGCAAAACAATCTGAGATATTTTACCGGCAACCGTGCAGGCAATATCATTTAAGACCATTGCAGCAGGTGATGTTGGGTTTGAAATAACGATCGGTATTCCATTGTCACCGCCTTCCCGTACAGCCGGTTCAAGAGGAATTTGACCGAGAAATGGAACTTCCGCTTTCTCCGCCAATTCTTTTCCTCCACCATTACCAAATACATCTACATGAGAGCCATCCTCGAGTTCGAGATAACTCATATTTTCGATCACACCAATAACTGGTATGTTCAATTTTTTAAACATTTCCAATCCTCGATATGCATCTTCGGTGGATACTTTTTGCGGGAGGGTTACAACTAATCCGCCTGTTAAATTGAGATTTTGCGCAACGCTTAGCTGCACGTCACCGGTACCTGGTGGCATATCAATGATGAGATAATCCAGATCACCCCAATTCACATCCACCAGAAATTGACGGATCGTTGAATGCAGTAATGGTCCGCGCCAGATCAAAGGTTGTCCTTCTTTAACCAAAAACCCGATCGAGATAACCTTCACACCAAATGCTTCTGCCGGCATAATTTTTTTATCTTTCACCGGTGGTAAAGAATCAACCCCCATCATAGTAGGAATATTGGGACCGTAAATATCAGCATCCAACAATCCTATTTTTGCACCACTTTGGGCTAAGGCAATGGCAAGGTTGACCGCAATAGTAGATTTCCCCACGCCGCCTTTCCCTGAAGATACTGCTATTGAATTTTTTATGGGCAGTACAATCTTATCTTCAGTTTGAGAATGCTGACCGCTCACCTTAGCAGTTACATTTACTTTGACACTGTTAACGCCTTCAAGAGCCATTACCGCATCTTGTGCAGCCTTTTGAAGGTAATTCTTCAGCGGGCAGGCTGGGGTTGTGAGAACTAATGTGAATACTACTTCGCTTTCGCTTATCTGAATATCCTGAATCATATTCAGGCTGACCAGGTCTTTCTTTAATTCGGGATCTATCACTCGGCTGAGAGCAGCCAAAACATTTTTTTCTGTAATTTGTGTCATTAATATCCTACTTGTATTAATTTTCGTAAAAGCTATTGTAACATAATGGTATTTGTAAAAGAAATTCACTATCTTCTAATCTTTGTTACAATACCTTAGATCCTATTTTAATTCGGAGAGGCAAATGATAAAAAATATAATGGTTGGTTATGCAACCTGGTCTGGAACAACCCATGAAGTCGCAGTAGCAATTGGTGAACAATTAACATCACACGGTTTTGAAGTTGATATCGTTGACTTGAAACAAAAGACTTTTTCTCATGATTACGATGGGTATGTGATTGGTACATCCATCCATGCCAGTAAACCCACTGGTACCTTCATGCGATTTGTGAGAAACAATCACGATCTCCTTTCTTCCAAACCAACAGCGTTTTTTGTAGTTTGTGCCAACATGTATGAAGATACTGCTGAAAATCGAGCTGAAACGGAAGACTGGTTGAAAGATGCTCTTCATGATCTCCCAGAAATCCCGGTTCTTGATACCGGTTTATTTGGCGGTGCGGTTATTACCAGCGGTGATGATTTTGACAAGTTGAATTTTATTCTCAAATTCATCATTCGCTCCATGCAGAAATCCATTACAGAAAAGATGGGCAAAGAAGACTTTCGTGATTGGGAGAAAATTCGTAACTGGGCAGATGAAATTGCGGTAAAGATTAAGTAAAGAAAAAAGACTCCCACATGTGGGAGTCTTTTGTTTATTCTACTGTAACTGATTTCGCCAGGTTTCTCGGTTGATCAACATCCAATCCTCTGATAGCAGCAATATGGTATGCCAGCATTTGTAATGGGATAGTAGCGAATACCGGGGTTAATAACCACGGAGATTCCGGGATCCATAACACATGATCACCTAATTCCTGCGCACGGGTATCTCCATCCGTGGCAACCAGGATCAAAATACCACCACGAGCTTTCGCCTGCTCCACCTGGCTGAGCATTTTGTCATACCATTGATCTTTCGGCATGATCGCCAGAACGGGCATATCCTTATCGATCAATGCAATTGGACCATGTTTCATTTCCCCAGCAGGGTACGCTTCAGCGTGTATATATGAGATTTCCTTAAGCTTCAATGCTCCTTCATAGGCAATCGGCATGTTGATACCACGACCAAGGTAAAGAATGTTATGAACATCCTTTAAAACTCGGGCGACCTCTTCCACCTCATCTTCTCTTTTCAAACATTGTCCTGCTATATCAGGAATGACGCGTAGATCATAAATGTATCGATATCGTTCTTCTTCCGTGAGTGTTCCTCGTAAATCCGCCAGATAGATCGCGAACATATACAGATCAACCAGTGGAGCTGTAAATGCTTTGGTGGATGCCACACCGATCTCTGGACCTACCTGCATGGAGATGTAGCCATCTGCTGCCCGCATAGCCTGGGAGCCAATGGCATTGACAATGGAAAGAACCATCGCCCCTTTTTTATGCGCTTCTTCCATGGCAGCCAGGGTATCGGCTGTTTCACCAGATTGGCTTATCACAAGCACACATGTTGTTTCATCTACAAGAGGATCACGATAACGGAATTCCGATGCGATATCCACTTCAACAGGAACTTTCGCGATAGTTTCGATCATGGTTTTTCCAACCATGCCGGCGTGGTAGGCTGTTCCACAAGCGGTTATTACGATCTTTTTGATAGCCTTCGCTTTTTCTTCATCCAGGTTCAAGTTGATCAGATTGATACGATTGTTATCAAAATCAACCCTACCGGTCAGCGTGTCTGTCAATGAACGGGCTTGTTCATGGATCTCTTTTTGCATGAAATGCCGGTATTTCCCTTTTACCGCCGCCACAGGATCCCAGGCAATATTATCTATTTTTACTTCCACCCGTTGTCCGGCAAGTGTTTTAATGTTAACATGATCACGTGTAACAATAGCCATTTGCTGCGATTCCAGGAAACTCATCTTTCTTGTGTATTCAAGAATTGCTGGAATATCGGAAGCAACAAACATCTCTCCTTCTCCATGACCAATTACTACCCCGCCTGCATTTCCAATTCGTGCGGCGATGATCTTATCAGGTTCCTCATTTGATATAACAACAACACCATGCGCTCCCCTGATACGCTGTAAACTCAATCGCACTGCCTCCTCAAGAGAGATCCCATTTGCATAATTCCTCTCGATGAGATGAACGATGGTTTCTGTATCCGTATCTGAAGAGAAATGCGCCCCCTCAGCTTCAAGTTCTTCTTTCAGTTCGAGATAATTTTCCACAATGCCGTTATGCACAATAACGACTTTCCCACTTTCACCTAAATGGGGATGTGCATTTCTGGTGCTGGGTTCACCATGGGTTGCCCAGCGAGTATGCCCAATTCCAATTTTCCCACTCAGTGGTTTTTCTTTTACCAATACTTCCAGATTAACCAACTTGCCGACATCACGTCGTAATTCGATCTTCCCATTTTCAATCACAGCAATACCGGCTGAATCATATCCACGGTATTCCAATTTTCGAAGTCCTTCTAATATAATGGGGGTAGCGTCTCGTTCGCCAATGTAACCAACAATTCCACACATGTTCACCTCCATACTTCCTAGAGACATATAGATCAACCGTAATCTCCGGTTGAATTGTAAGGTTGTGGAAAGGTCACAGATAGTTGATTTACAGTATCCGGGAAGGCATCCGCCGATCTCTCGATTTTTCCGCATATTACGCGGTTAGTTCTATCCTGCGATAGAAAACCTTCATCCTCGTCATCCCATCATGGATGGGCTCAGGCGCTATTCCTTTCCTGCACGACGGTTTTCATGAAACCAGAGCGTATTATAATGCATGTTGGGAATTTTAAACACCTTGACAGGTGATTTAAGCTTCCATAGAATATGTAAGAATTGTAAGGATGCGAGGAGAGACCTATATGGCACCGAAGGGGCAAACCTTGGTTTACAAGGTGAATCTCTCAGGTAAAGATGACTCGTACATTGCATACTCTGGAAAGCATAAACGTTGCACCGAAGGGGCAAACCTTGCTTATCAAGGTGAATCTCTCAGGTAAAATAACAGAGATCTACAATTTTTGTGTACTTCACAAAACCGAGAATAGGAGTAAAAGATGTCAACCCCCAAAGATCTAAAATTCACGGAAACAGATGAATGGATCAAAGTAAAAGGCAGTACAGCTCTCATCGGTATCTCTGATTTCGCACAAAATCAGCTTTCCGATATCGTTTATATCGAATATGAATTGGATGCGGATGATGATTTCGAAAAAGAGGAAACTGTTGCCACCATTGAATCTGTAAAAGCTGCAGCCGATGTTCATTCCCCCGTTTCTGGTACGGTCCTTGAGATCAATGAAGCGCTTATTGACAATCCCGAAAACCTCAATGAAGATCCTTACGGCAGCTGGTTATTTAAAATTACTCTCGATGATCCGTCAGAAGTAGATGGTTTGATGGATGCTGAAACTTACGATAGGTTCTGCGAAGATCGAGGACACTAATGTTCATCCCGCATACTGATGCGGAACGGAAGGAGATGCTTACAGCTCTCGGATTGAAAAATCTCGACGAGTTGTTTTCTGACGTTCCTGAAAAATACCGTTTTCCATCTCTGAATATCCCTGCTGGATTGACGGAAATGCAGGTGAAGGATTTCGTGAATGGTTTTGCGGATGCGAATGCCTCCACACAGCAATTTGTTTCTTTTTTAGGTGCCGGAGCGTACGATCACTATACTCCTGCCGCCGTTGATAGTATCATTCGGCGAGGTGAGTTCTTCACCGCTTATACCCCTTACCAACCGGAAATTTCCCAGGGCACCCTTCAGGCGATCTTCGAGTTTCAATCTCTGATCTGCAACCTGACGGAGCTGGATGTCAGTAATGCCTCACATTATGATGGCGCTACAGCTGCTGCTGAAGCATGTCTTACAGCTTTTTCTCATTTTCGTGGCAAGAGGCACAAGTTCATCCTTTCCGGGTCCATCCACCCGCAATATATTCAGGTCATGCGTACCTACCTCAGTGGAATGACAGATGTTGAGATTCAGGTTGCCGGAGACAACACTGCACCATTGAAAACGCCAGAAAACATTGATCGTATGATTGATGAGAATACGGCGCTGGTGATGATTCAATATCCCGATTTCTTTGGCAGGATCCAGGATTATTCGGATTTGATCAACAACGCTCACCAGCATGGTGCGCTGGTATGTATGGTGGTGAATCCCATTGCCCTGGGTCTTTTGAAAACACCCGCACAGATGGGCGCCGATATTGCCGTTGGGGAAGGTCAACCGCTGGGTCTCCCCCTTTCGTATGGTGGACCCTATTTGGGTTTTCTATCCGCTAAAAAAGACCTGGTGCGCAAATTATCCGGACGCCTGGTCGGTGAAACTGTGGATGAACATGGCAAACGCGGCTATGTCCTTACCCTGACCGCCCGAGAGCAGCATATCCGGCGCGAGAAAGCCACTTCAAATATCTGTTCCAACCAGGGTCTTATGGCTCTGGCAGCCACCGTTTATATGAGTTTGTTGGGGAAAAACGGTATGCGGCAGGTCAGCCAGCTATGTTATGACTACGCGCAATACGCTGCCAAAAAGATCTCTTCACTCGAGGGTTACAAAGTGATCACTCCGGAGCCATTCTTCCACGAATTTGCTGTTCAGTGTCCTACCTCGGTAGACCATATTAACCAGCATCTCCTCAATGAGGGTGTTTTAGGCGGTTTCTCACTTGAAAACGATTTCACAGGATTGAAGAATTGTATGCTGCTGGCATTCACCGAAAAATGCACCAAAGACAGTATCGATCTGTTATGCGAAATTCTGGAGGAAAGCCATCATGACTGAGCCAACCATTTATGAGTTATCCTCTCCCGGTCGCACCAGCTTAGAGTTCAGACATGCAGATGTACCCGCTTCATCCTTACCGCAGGAATTAATGCGCGATGACCTTCCCTTCCCTGAACTATCCGAAATGGATGTGATCCGTCATTTTACCCATCTTTCCCAGTTAAATTATGCGATCGATATCGGTTTTTACCCGCTTGGATCCTGCACCATGAAATACAATCCGCGCATCAATGAAGAAACGGCCAGATTCCCCGGTTTTGCGTTCACCCATCCTCTGCAGCCCATCGAAACCGTACAGGGCAACCTGGCGTTGATGTACCAGCTCCAGGAATGGCTGAAAGAAATAAGCGGCTTTGCCGGTATTACTCTGCAGCCCGCGGCTGGCGCTCATGGAGAATTTGTGGGCGGCTTGATCATGCGCGCATATCATCTCAGCCGCAATGACAGCAAGCGTACCAAGATACTGGTGCCTGATTCTGCTCATGGGACAAATCCAGCCACTTCAAATATGAGCGGATTTGATGTCGTCAATATTCCATCAGATGAGCGCGGGAACATTGACATCGAAAAGCTGAAAGAGGTTTGTGATGATTGCGTGGCGGGTTTGATGCTCACCAATCCCAATACGCTTGGTCTCTTTGAAGAGCATTTACTGGAAGTGATCGAAATTGTCCATGCGAAAGGTGGACTGGTCTACGGAGATGGAGCGAACTTCAACGCTTTGCTGGGCATCATGAAACCCGGAGAACTGGGTTTTGATATCATGCACTTCAACCTGCACAAGACCTTTTCCACCCCACATGGTGGCGGAGGTCCTGGTTCTGGTCCGGTTGGAGTGGCTGCCCACCTGGTTGATTTTCTGCCCTCCCCCATCGTTGGAATTGTGGAAGAAGGGGACGATGAATTACCTCCTTTATACGGTTTCATTGACCCGCCGCAATCCATTGGCAGGATCAAGTCCTTCAACGGTCATTTCGGCGTGCTTGTACGAGCCTTCACCTATATTTCCATGCAGGGAGCGGATGGGTTGCGATCGGTATCACAACATGCCGTGTTGAATGCCAACTATCTGAAATCCCTTATTCAAGATGCATACCATATTCCCTTCAACCGCACCTGTATGCACGAATTCGTTGCCGAAGGATTCTGGGAAGATGTACCCGACATTCACGCGCTGGATGTTGCGAAACGCATGATGGATTATGGCGTTCATCCGCCCACCAATTATTTCCCTCTGATCGTGAAGGAAGCCCTCATGATCGAACCGACTGAAACAGAATCAAAACAGGCAATTGATCATTTTGCCGGGGTGTTAAATACTATTGCAGAAGAAGCACATAATGAACCAGAATTGCTTCACACAGCACCCCATAACACACCCATCGGTCGTCTGGATGAAGTGAAGGCTGCCAAAGAACTGGTGCTTTGTTGCTGGATTCGTCCGGAAGATTAAAGTATAGGGAGAGTTAATATATAGAAAAACCGCCCACTTGGGCGGTTTTTTTTTACGCAATTTTTTTCGCAATGAATTCTCTGGCTGTTCGCAGAGCCTCATCAATTTTTGTGGCGTCTTTGCCACCTGCCTGTGCCAGGTTGGGTCTGCCTCCCCCTTTGCCTCCCACAACCGCGGCAGCCGCATTGACCACATCCCCGGCTTTAATACCCCGTTCAATAAGATCATCTGTGACCGTGACAATGAAAAATGGTTCATTTTTCTCATTGATCCCGGAGATGACACATACGCCGGAATTATTTTCGTTGCGGAAGCGATCGGTCAATTCTCTTGCGATGGTGATGTCTGCTCGACCAAGGTTGAAGACAGCAATTGTGCTGGATTGGATCGTGATTGCATTTTTTACCGCATCATTGTACGCCGAGAGCGCCAATTTCCGTTGTGTTTCCTGATTCTCTTTTTCCAAACTCTTTTCTCTCTCTAAAAGAGTGTCCAGTTTATTTGGAATTTCATCCAGCCCGCTTTGCAGGCGATCTGCAATATATTGCAGTTGATCGAAGCGTTTATTGATCAATTTCTGAGCTTCACGTCCGGTTACTGCTTCGATACGTCGAATTCCTGCTGCGGTGCTTCCTTCACTGAGGATGATGAAACTGCCGATCTCGCCTGTTTCCTCTACATGAGTACCACCGCATAATTCATATGAGGTTACATCGTCTTCTCCGATCACGACTGTTCGGACGGTATCCCCATATTTTTCACCGAACAGCGCCATAGCGCCTTCATTAATAGCATCCTGTAAATTCCGTTCAACTGTGTGCAGCGATTCGTTTTCCAGTACTGCGTTATTGACAAAATCCTGTACCTGGTGAAGTTCATCATTGGTCAAGGGATCGGGGTGTGTAAAATCAAAACGCAGGCGGTCAGGTGCCACCATGGATCCAGCCTGTCTGACATGCGTTCCGAGAATTTTACGTAATCCGGCATGCAGCAAATGGGTTGCGGTATGATTCCGCATAATATCCTGACGTCGCTGTAGATCAATGGATATTTGCGCAAGATCGCCGACTTTTGGATTTCCCTTGACCACTCTCCCGGAATGCACGATCAACCCCGTAGTGGGTTTACGCACATCTTCGATCTGGATCTTCCAGCTTCCGTCAATGGCAGCGATAGAACCGGTATCTGAAACCTGTCCACCGGACTGGATATAGAAGTTGGTTCTTGGAATGACCACTTCGATTTCCTGGTCAGGTGGAGCGTTAAGAACGATCTCGTCATTGGAAATGAGAGCAATGATTTTCTGGTCTTTGATCTTCCGATCATAGGGATCATAAACAACACCCTGCTCATTTAGACTACCTGCATCACATAGATCCTCGAAAATGACTGCGTACTGCTCTGCATCTTCTCCGCCCAGGGGTCCAAATTCCTTTCCTGCACCCGATTCCACACGATGCCGCTGCATGGCTTCAAGGTAGCTTTCTTCATCTACAGAAAATCCTTCTTCTCCCGCTATATCGCGGGTGATCTCAAAAGGTAACCCATGTGTAGCGTACAATTCAAACGCGTCTTCTCCTGATATCATCTTGCCGCTTTTGTTCTTTTCCATGAGATCTGCAAGATACGCTACACCGGTTTCAAGCGTTTTTATGAATCTCTTTTCTTCACGGGTCAGATTATCAAAAATCGTTTTCTTGTTCTTAATGATTTCGGGGTAAGCTTCCCCGTAAATATTAATGACCTGTTCTGCCACAGCCGCCATGAAGGGCTGGTGCAATCCAATTTTCGTCCCGAAGCGGGCTGCTCTTCGAATGATCATACGGCAGATATAATTCCTACCGATATTGCCCGGGACCACCCCATCACTGATCAAAAAAGTCGCCGCCCTGACATGATCAGCGATGACACGGTATGGGGTAATATCTTTTTCTCTTTCCTCTTCACTGGCTCCCGTCAACTGAAGCACCACATCCATTAATGGGAGCAGCATATCCGTTTTATAGTTTGAATCCACGCCCTGCAAAACCGAGACGATACGCTCAAATCCCATCCCTGTATCCACATGTTTCTTGGGTAAGGGTACTAATTCTGTTGGGCTGATGCGGTTATATTGGATAAAAACCAGGTTCCATAGTTCAAGATAGCGTGCACAATCCCCATTTACACCACATACATGGTTGGGATCATGCTGTTTATTGCAGTACTGTGCTCCCCTGTCGTAATGGATTTCGCTGCAGGGTCCGCAGGGACCCACATCCGCCATCTCCCAAAAGTTCGCTTTTCGTCCATCCATGAGAATATGGGAATGATCCAAACCCGGCTGCTCTTTCCAGGCAGCTAAAGCTTCCTCATCGGTTGGAATTTCATTTTTTTCATCTTTAAAATACGTCACCCATAAGCGGTTCTTATCTAATTTCCAGACTTCCGTCAATAATTCCCACGCCCACGTGATAGCTTCTCTCTTGTAATAATCTCCAAATGACCAGTTACCCAGCATCTCGAAGAAAGTATGATGAGTATCATCCCTCCCTACATCTTCCAGGTCATTATGTTTGCCGGCTACACGCATGCATTTCTGTGAATTGACTGCCCTGGTATAGGGGCGGTTATCGAGACCAAGGAATACATCTTTAAATTGCACCATCCCGGCATTGGTAAACAGGAGTGTCTGATCTCCGCCGGGTACAAGCGATGAAGAAGGCACAAAGGTATGACCTCGCTCTTCGAAGAATTGTAAGAATGTTTTTCGTATTTCATTACCACTGTATTGTTTTTGCATATTGCTTCCTTAAATGCAGTAAATAAGAATTGCATTGATTATAAATGAGGAGGACTTACATTTCAATTAAACGCCAGGATACAGCATCACTTGGAAACAGTCAGTTTCACCATTTTCCCTTTTTCATCAAGGGTAACCCGTGTGTACTGCTTGATGGTTTTATTCTGTACTTGAAAGTTCTTTTTATAGGTGAGAAAGACACGGTTGGTGGATTGCTCCTGCTCGTTTTGAGTGCCCTTGCTTTGTGTTCCCAATTTTCTAATTTTCATCTGTTTTTCACGTATGTTAAGGTTTGCGCTTTCAATACCAGGCAGGTATTCTTTGACCACTTCCTTTACATTCGAAAGGATCTCTGCCGAAATAGCCGGTACAGCAATATTTTCCAGATCTCTATCTGCCACAACCTGATATGGGTTGTAATATTTTTCTTCTTCTTGTAAGAGATGTTCTTCATTGGTGGAATCACTGAAGTAAAGTGGGTCACCATACATCACAAATGACAATAACGTTTTCTGGTCTTCTCCATCCAGATATCCCTGTCTGCGCAAGATTGATTTCATCAAATTCATTTTAGCCCTGATATAGGCATCTCCTACCGTGTACCGTTTCTCGATCAGGTTCCAGAATAAATAAGCAAACTGATCTGCTCCTATCAGGGGTGGGTAAATTGAACCATATGCAATACAGGTGGAGCCAATGAACGTTCTACAGCTGCTGGTCAAAAACCGCAAGCTCAACGATTCATCTGATATCTTATTAATGATGTATGCACCATAACATGCTTCCGAAAATACAATTCGGGGTTTTGTAGCCTGGGGATCAATCAGCGAAGGCTGAATCGCCACGGGAAAATCGGGAATATTGTCTGAGTTGGAAACATCTTTCTGTCCATACCAGTTGGGAGAATCATCCAGTCCATGCAAGTTAAAATAGGCGAATTCTGCTTCTTTTATCGTTAAGACATCCAAATTATTAGTGTTATATGGAGGGGAAGTACGAATATAATTTGCCTTTCCGATAGGTCTGAAGGCAGATATGGATGATCGCTGCCAGATTTCGGTCGAATATCCGTAATTCATCCTTTTTTCGTTTATTTCACGAATCATATTTGAAAATGTATTCCAGAATTGAAGCGTTTCTCCAATTCTCTCCATCAAAGTCTGATGCTGATTTTGTTCTGAATGCCATTTAATGGCTTCTCGCATCTGTTTCAATAACAAACCAGGGTCATTCCCTTTTTCATCTGGGAATCGCCCTACCGCCCATTGCGGTACGAAATAATTGCTGTCATCAGTCGCATACGGATTATCGGATAATACTTCGATATCAGAATCATCAGTTGGATTTGGCAAACGATGGAACGGAATGAGGTCATCCCCTCCAACGATAAGGAGAGAACCAATTTTCTTTCCTCGCTCTTGGAGGTAATTGGAAAGATCATGCAATGCTAATTTAATCTCCCAGGGATCGGTTGATTTCAGTAAACGTAGTCCATACTGTGTAATGCAATTATCATCATCAGGAATAAATACAAAAGCATCCCAATTTTCTTTTTTAGCTATAGCATCTGCCAATTCTTGCATTCGTGTCTGAATGACAGTATATGTATTTTCACCATATTTATTGGTGATACCTTTTTTCGAACTCATCAGTATATAAACAGGTTTTGAGAAAATACTTCTAGGATAGGTATTGCTTTGTTCAAGGGAAGATTTGGGAGCATACTTCTCAGTATTCCCTTCATCAGGTTTTTTTCGATTTAATTCCAGGAGGACAGCATCATCGGGCTGTGTAATGAAGAAATCCTGGCTGGCAAGCCATAGATGTGCGTAGGCATGATCTTCGCCCCATGTCTCTCGAGCCACTAAACCAGAATGATCTTTGAAAACTGCATCCCGTAATAATTGCATAGCCTCGATTTCTGATCCAAATTTAAACAACATATCAGCAAATATCAGGGTAAAAAATATACAGGAACTCCACTTTTCACTATAACGCTTTGCTATTTGCAGGATCGCATAATCATCAGAATTCTGTATGATATACCGCACATGAAAAATTGCAACCATCACATTATCAGGGAATTCTTGAAGCAGACTTAATATGCCGGTTTCAGTTTTTTCAGTTTCATTTTGAGCCAGCGCCTGTGCGATCTCTTTCAAGCGCTCCGACCAGGACCATACTTCATGTCTGCCATCTACATAATTATAAAAATTCAGATACTCGTAATATTCTCTTCGTTTTTCTTCATCATCACAGTACTTATATAGCAAGTTATACGCATTTTTATATTCCGGGTGATCAGAAATAATGGTCTGTAATTCATCAATACCTTCAGATATGGAGTGTTTGGAAATCAAGGATTTTGCATATAGATACTTGACCTCCAAATCACCGGGATAAACTGTTATCCACTCTTTCAAACAATGGAGAAATGCGGAAATTTCTTCCGATGAAACAGCCGTCTTCTCCCATCTCAACAGATCATCCCTGGTAATTTTCATCAATTAGTCGTTTCCTTGTTTATTTTCAAAAATCCGGCTGGCAATCAGGATTCCCAATTTTTCCCTGAGTTTTTCATCACCTGGATTTTTTGCTGTGGCTTTCCTTAGATATTCTTCAGACTTATCCACGTTACCTAATTGATTATATACTTGGGCAGCTTTTTCATATATTAAATAATGTTCTTCACAGTCTTGTAAAGCATTCGTTATGATCTTTTCTGCTCTTTTTTCTTCTCTTCTTTTTAGAAAAACCTCGCACAATTGTAAATATGCATCCATCTGAGAAGGATTTTGTTTGATGGCTTTATCAAAATGATTTACTGCAATATCCAGGTTTCCAGTCATCATATACAATTCCCCTACTTGTTCATGAATTTCAGGCTGGCAATCATTGTTTTTCAATGAACGCTCATAAGCGTCCATAGCCTTTTTGGATTCTCCTCTTTCCTTTTGCATTTGTCCGTATAGATTCAGTACAGTGAATGCAGGTTCCGCAGTTTTTTCCAGATACGCTTCTAAAAAATCCACCGCCCGTTTCTCGCTGCGCACTTCTTTCAGGTATTTTACTTTTTCCAGAATGAGGTTGTCACTATGAATGTTGGATTCAAGAGCTTTCTCGATAATCTCCAGACCAAATTCTTCGTTTTCCTGGAGTGTTTTTATTCTCGCAAGTTCAATGATCACTTCAGGTTCTTTTGAATTAAGCTCATATGCCCTTCGGATCAACTGCATAGCTTTGGGATAACTTCCCAGTTTGCGAGCTATTTTTGATTGAATGAGCACGAGTTCCATATCATTTTGTGGATCTTTTGTAATCAATTTCATCACATCGAGAGCTTTTCGATACTGCTCATTTTGATAATAAGCAATCACAATTTTATTAATGACCGTTTCATCATTTTCAAATGCGATTCTGTTTTTCTCATAATGGTCAATGGCAGCTTTGTAATTCTTAAGCGTTATAAGGTTTAGTAGATGAGTTCGGATAACTTTAACATTCTGCGGATCGTTCTTTATGGCTTGCTCAGAGTACACGATCGCCTTCTCGATTTCACCTTCTTCTTCATACAAAGACGCTAATTGTATTTGTAAGAGTGGTTCGTCTTCTAACAGACTTAAAGCAGTCTCCAGTGCGTCAATTGCCAGGCGTGTTTCACCCTGTATTTGTAATATCTTCGCTAATCCCACATATAAATAGACATTCCTTTTATCATGGAAAATTCCATTCTGGATAACAGGTACTAGAACCGTTGTCATTTCCTCCGGTATCAGCGTAATTGCGCTCAAGGTTAACTCATTCTGATAAGAGCCAGAATTCACAAGCCGTACAACCTCATCCATATCGTTTTCCTGGATGGCTGCAATGAATGCTGACAGGCACGCAATCAATCCTTCATCTATTTTTGCTTCGGTAAAGATAGATGGTTCATCTTGGAGATATGCAATTATTTTTTGATAATATTTTTTTTCTGCTGGAGTCAAGACCTTCAGGTATGAATCAAGTTGTTGAAGCTCTTTTGTTTTCAGAACATTGGGTATGTTTTGTGAGAATCCGATTTTTTGGTAACTCCACTCCTTCCAGGCTAATTCTAGAATTCGCTCCAAAATACAGCTGGATATATACCTCATTTTGCGTGTATGGGGAAGATCTGCAAAATACTCCAGTGAAGCCTTACTCCATTGACCGAGATCAAATGCACATTCAGCTCTCCAGAAATGAAAACTTGCCAGTTGTGCTGAAATATCCTGGGCAGCATCCTGTATTTCTTCATTCACTTTTCCCGCTTCATCTGTCTTTAGGAAACAATCCTCTGCTTCAGATAGATTTCCATTCTTCTGCAGGATCCGCGCTTTAGCCAGCAGGAGCGTTTTATTGGTTGAGGTTAATGACTCGACACGATTCAATTCATCAACAACCGCAATTTCACTGCCTCCCTGCATCATTATGTTTAGAATCATCCCCTGGAGAGTTTCTCTTTTCTCATTGATTTCTATTTCATCAAGCGAACTCAAGATTTCCAGCCAATCAACGCGATCAGCATTTCCTGAGATCATCCAATCGCAGATCGCTAATTCACTTCGAATTATTGCATCGTCAGCATAACTCTCGAAAATATCTAGCTGTTGTTCAATCTCATTTTCTTCAAATTGCCCATTTATCAGATTCTGAACTACCATTTGCAACCAAATCGATTTAGACTGAAGTGCAATCTTCCATTCCTGCGACAGTACTTTTTGAGTGGTATCGGTCAGTGAAGTAAGCCTGTCTTGAGTACTCCTGGCATTCGCGATGACTTGATTGATATCGGTAAGTGATGGGAGCCTCTTCTTCTCAGCATAATCCATCACATATCTTATAGCAGATAGGATACCTTCCCACGATTGAGATGCCGGCATTTCTTCCAAATAATGTCTGGCAGTTTCGTACTCGCCTTTATTCCAATAAACACATACTTCAATGAATCTTCGTTCCATATCCGGGAAGGATGTTCCACTGATTTTTTGTAGATTTTTTATACTGTTATCAAAATATTTAACCTCTTCAGAAACCTCGATCATTTTCAATTGATCCTGAATGGATAAATTATCGAGTGCCTGTAAATCGTCAAGGATACGCCTTGTTTCCAGAGGGGTTCCGTACTTGTTTACAAAAGATAATTTTTCGATGAGAAATGACGGGGAAGATTGCAGATGATTTTGTTCTTGTTCAAAATACGCTTTAACTTCATCCATTTTCCCAAGCGTTGTTAATTGATGAATATACCAGTGAATAATATGTGCATCTTTTCGGCAGGCAGCATATCCCGTACGTGCTGTTTCAAATGCCTCATTGACTAGATTTGCATCTTGATATGCTTCAATGAGTAGATCATAAAGCGCTAAACAATCTTTTTTCTCGCGTAATGCTTCTGTGAGCAGTGTGATCGCGGTTTCAAGTTGACCAGCCTTCATCATGGCTTTCGCCAATCCTACCTGAGCTCGCCAAATTTCCGACCGATTTTTACTGATGGAGTTTGTCAGGATCAATTGCTTATACAGTTCGATTGCCTTTGTGTTATCTTTTTCCACAAAATGCAGTTCCGCGTCAATCAATCCCTTCAAAAATGAATCATCTGGTAGGCGCATTAATTTTTCATGCAGAGAATCAAGAACATTATCTTCTTCAGATATTTTAGAATCCAGAGGAAATCTGGAAACCGAACTATTCAAACCTGAAAGAATAGAGAGCTGCAAATAATCAATGTTATCCTTTGTCTCATCCTGGATCCATTTCAGCAATTGTCTGGCACGCTCAAACTCACCGTTTTCCATCAGAACACGGACCACTTCGATACCCAACTTTGCATGGAGAGGGTATTGATGGCTTGCTTTCACTGCTAAATCATAGGCATATTGATAGTGTTTTTGTTGCAGTAGAAATTTAATAATACCGGCAAGTTCAGCGGGTTCGCTTTCATCTATTTTTATTTTTTCAATATAAGCAAGACCCTGGTCATCTTCTCCCACCTTCAATAGAACATTGGCTAGCGCAGCATAAAAACCTTTTCGTTCTATAAATAGATCAATCGCTTCATTGAGAATTCTATTTGCTTTTTCTTC
This sequence comes from Anaerolineaceae bacterium, assembly GCA_963556045.3. Lineage (GTDB taxonomy): Bacteria > Chloroflexota > Anaerolineae > Anaerolineales > Anaerolineaceae > UBA4781. The sequence goes on from CAUVYA020000002.1 coordinate 505,573, forward strand.
CTGTTGAATTTTTTTCAAACATTCATACAGGTCAATCCATACTCGAAAATCTGTGTTCCCCGCAGTGATGGTTTTTTCAAAATACGGTATTGCTTTCTCATAATTCCCCATTTCAACAAATACTTCTGCTATTCTGTGCGAGTCTTCGATTGAATCGATTTGAGCTTCTGATAAAAATCCAGTAAGTTTTTGATGAAGAATATCCATATCACCATTTTTCAATAGAAAATGTAATTCCTGGAAAAACGGGTCTAGATTTGAAAAATTTCCATTCTTTCCTGAAATTTCCCTGGATAAATTGAGAGCAGCTTCTCTTTGATCATTTTTGGTATAAAGATCCATCAACTTTCGTTGGATCCTATTATCCTCAGGATCCAGAATATGAGCCAATCTTAAATGATTACTTGATCTAGAATAATCTCCAAGTTGCGAATAGAATTCGGCAGCGGCTATGTGGACTTTTGCGTTTTCCGGAAAATCGACGATCGACTCTTCCAAATCGAGTAAATATCTATCCATATCCGTAAAAGCAGGTTTCTCAAAAACAGCCATTAATTTTAATTGGGGTACTTTCTTCCAATCATAGAGTTTAACTGTTGAGGTTAACTCTTTTTCATTTCGATCTCTCAATGTGGTCTCTTCTACATTTAACAGTTCGATCTTTTTAAGAATTTGGCTCTCGAGCGATTTGCAATTTTCCAGCATACGTTCCAGATTTTCAGCAGCTGTTTTCTTGTCTCGCAGAATCATACTAATATCGGCTTCATAGTTGCTTTTTTGCAGTGCAACAAGCTCTTGTTTTAAAGTCAGCCGGTCATCTTGATTTTCTTCCTCATGCTCTATACTTTTTTCGGAATTTATTAGCGTTTGAGCTTTATCTCCTCTTCCGATCTGCGCGAGAAATTGCAGCAATTCAATTCTTGATTCCTCATCCAATGCACGAATTATCGATTGCAGCCGTTCCATTAATATTTTTTCAGGCTGTACATTGCAAAACAATGCATAGACAACCGTTTTTCTTAATTCAATACCTGCATCATTATCAAGAAAAGTGGAGATGAATTCCTCTCCCGTTGGAAATAATCCCATCAAACATGCAGTTATTAATCCGATATTTTTATTGAAGCGAATACCACGGAAGACAGATTTGCGTAGGTCCTGCCAGGACCTTTTTTTCGCCAAATTGAAAATTTCAACTGCGTATGATGCTGCAGAGCTCAGGTCTACGCTATCTTCTGGAAAAAAGTTAGTTGCAGCTAACTGATCAAGAGATACTTCATTATCCGATATCTGTACATCATGTACGCGTAGTGAAGATAAATCCGCTTTCCAGAATGAATCGTTTTTTTGAATTAAACCAAAATAGAGCGGAGTCCAATTTTCCAACTTGGTAAACCGTTCTCTTTGTTTATCATCAAGATCAGGAAACCTTCCTAAAGCGTGGAGAATTCTGCTGTCTTGATGAAGGCTGGCAACAAGTACCTGTTGTTCTTCCTCATCGAAAAACCTCTCAATGAGTTTGAGGAATTCCGCAGGTATCATAGATTCCTTTCTATAATGTGGTGATCAGGTAATATGCCACACCAAACAGGACAAAGGTTATCAGAACAAGAAAGACACCCACCCCAGCCTTGGTTTTCACCATCTGGTTTATTGTCTGTAGCAGTGAAGATGTATTCTCCATCAGACCGGAAATATTTTCAACAACACCTTTTTCCATGATCTTTGCAGATTGATCGGTAATTGTTTTAAATTCATCGCTTTTCACTTTAAATGCCAATATGATGATACCAACCAGGAAAGTGATCAATCCCATGACCAGTAAAATCACAGCCAGTGTAAGGGTGAAATCTATTGAGTTTAATGTAAACATTGCATCTCCTTTTAGAGATACTCTTGCAAGTATTATGCCATTTTATCGATCATATCAAGTGGTAGATCCGGGATATCAATCTTTTCTCCATCGCAAAAAAGCATGGCGCGTTCGAGGGTATTGTGCAGTTCACGAACATTACCCGGCCATGAATAATTCTTCAAAACATTCATGGCAGGTTGAGTAACATCGATCACATTTAATCCCAGACGTGGATTAAGCTCTTTGATGAAGAATCCTACAAATTCGGGAATATCATTCTTCCTCTCTCGCAATGGAGGAAGATCAAGATCAACTACTTTCAATCGATAATACAGATCTTCTCTGAATGACCCTTCTTTTATCATTTCTTTCAGGTTGCGGTTTGAAGCGGCAATGATCTGTACATCTACTTTTATCATTTCATTGCCCCCCACCCTTCTGAATGCTTTTTCTTCAATGGCTCGCAGTAATTTTGCCTGGATCTCCAGTTGCATCGAAGATATTTCGTCAAGGAACAGGATGCCATCATCTGCTATTTCCATTAACCCATGCTTTCTGGTTGTGGCATCTGAAAAACCACCTTTCTCATGACCGAATAATTCTGATTCCAGTAAGGTGGGTTGAATGGCAGCACAATTGATCGCAACAAATTGTTTGGATGCACGTGGTCCTGAATTATGAATGTAGTGTGCCAGAATTTCTTTCCCTGTTCCTGTTTCGCCCGTGATAAGTACAGAAACCATCGCTCTCGCAGCTTTTAACGCCTGGGAGACAACATTTTGCATGGTCTCATTGGTACCTAAAACAAAATCAACGGACTCAAGTTGTTTTTGTCGATAATGTGCTATCTCTCGACGCATCTGAATTAATTCACAGGCTCTTGCGATAGAATTTTCCAACACTTGAAAGTCGGTTATCGGTTTGGTAAGAAAATCATGTGCACCATTTCGCATGGCATCAACCGCCATTTCAATATCACCAAAACCGGTGATGAGAATTACCGGTGGCTTATATGAATTTTTCTGTAGTTCTTTAAGCAAACTCTGCCCATAACCATCAGGGAGCTGCACATCCAGGAGGATGATATCGCCATTCCCTGCATTCAATTGTTCACGCGCCTCTTTCAGGGAACCAGCTTCCATAACCTCAAAATTCTTTGATTTTAAAAATACGCTCAATCCTTTACGTGCGTTTTCCTCATCATCCACTATTAATACCGTATAACTCATTGTGAATCTCCTTGTGCTTGAGGCATCATGATATGAAAAACCGTTCCACCGGGGAAAGATTCTACGCTGATCTCACCATTATGAGCATTGATGATCTCTTTTGTAATTGCTAAACCCAACCCGGTTCCCTGTAAACTGAATGAAACAAAGGGTGAGAACAAACGCTGCATAATATCATCCGGGATTCCCGGACCGGTATCGGAAATGTTAATTCTGACCAAATTCTTTTGCCATTTTTCGATTTTGATCGCTAAAGTACCATTATTTTGCGGTTTCATCGCCTCCAGAGCATTGCTGACCAAATTCGTGAATACCTGTTCCAGTGATCGCATATCGCCCAGTATCGGAGGTAAATCCTGCTCACATTGATAGACCAATTCAACATGATATCGTTTTAATTTTGCTTCCCATTTTTCGACCACCATCTGGATCAACAGGTCGAGATTCAGTGGTTTCATCTTTTTTTCCAGTGGTTTTGCATAAGATAGGATCGAATCCATTAAATGTGTCAATCTCTCACAATCATTTAATATCCCTTCCACCATATTTTGTTGTTCTTCGTCAAGATCGGCAGTTGCTCTCAAAGCCTGCAAGTTTACTGTCATATTGTTGATCGGATTTCGAACCTCATGGGCAAAGGAAGCCACAGATTTTCCCAGTGCGGCTTGATGCTCCAGGTCGTTTATAGCCCTGCTCATCTCATCGACTGCTCTAGTATGTCTGATAAAAACCAGAAATTGCTCCTTTTTTCCATTATTTTTTATCGGTAGTACTCGCATCAACGCAGGTTCTTCAACGCCATCACGACGATGAAATGTTACTTTTTCTTCAAGTTGTACTTCTCTCGTAGAGAATGTGATTTGAAAGGTATCAGAAATACTCGGTTCTGCGACCAGATAATCATCTACATGTAGATTTATGGTTTCCCATTTTGAATAACCCAGAAGTCTCTCCATGTTCCGATTAATATCAAGAACTCGCTTGTCTTTATCAAGTATGATGACACCTTCATTGGTATTCTCAAACAGATCATTCATCACTTCATGAACGTAGTCCGCCTCTCGTTGAATAGTAAAAGCGGATTGTTTTGTTCGATAAAAAGCTGCTCCATATTCATACATCGCTAAAAATTGTTCAGCAATCGCTAGAAAGGTTCCATCTTTGATGATGTCGTTCCATCCGGCAACGATGAAACCATCTCTGCTTTGTTCATCACAAAAATGTTGGATCAACAGAGTATTGATACCCTGCCCTCTTGCAGTTCGCTGTAGGATGTTGATCGCTCGATTACCTTGATGCCATATACTGAAATTAGGAAGGTTTTGTAATTCCACCGATGAGATCTTCCTGGGCATTTCCAGGACTTCTTGTTGGTCAAAATTCGATAATTGACTTATGCCCTCCTGGTCAAAGTAAATCCCTAACAGATCAAATTGAAAAGTTTCAGCTAATATCTCTAAACCTTTTTCGCAAAAAGATGAAAAAGTCTCATTCTGAATATTGATCAATCGCGCATACGAACTCAATAGCTCTTGAATATTTTTATCGTAGTGAGTCTGTGCCTGTAAACTTGGAACCAGGATATAAACCTTCCATCTCTGTTTATCATCAAGGATCGATTTTTGAACCTGAACATCAAGTGCAGGACGATTCTTGCGAAGTAATTTATGTCGTATTCCTCCATGTTCTGCTCGTTCTTCAACCAATAATGATCGAAATGGGGTCTGAATAATTTCGGTTGATGGGTAAGCAGTTGCCTCGACCAGAGCACTATTTACGAGAGCAATTTCATCATTCTGGTCAACCAGAATAACTGGATCTTCCAGGAGGTTCAGGATGGATTCTAATTCGATAAAAGTAATCGTCCGGTTTTTTATCAGATCAATAAAGGCGGTCATGATTGTTTTTCTTTTCTCTGAAATGCTGGTGGGATCCCTTCCATACCCCGATATTTGGCAACTGTTCGTCGAGCAATAGATATTCCTTTTTTTTCTAACTTTTTCATGATCTGCAAGTCACTCAACGGTTCCTTCTCTTTTTCAATAATTTCCTTCATCTCAGTCCTGATTTGCAGGCTGCGATCAAAAAATACAGATAACGGGTACACCTTTCTGTCTGGCATCTGCACAGATTTTGATGAAACAGCTCTTGAAATAGTGGATTCATGAACACTCAATTTTTTGGCAATTTGAGCTCTGGTTATTGGTTTTAGATAACGATCGCCTTCTCGAATGTATTTCTCCTGGATAGTAACAAGAATCTGCATCATGCGAAGAATGGTATTCGTGCGCTGCTGTAAACATTTAATAAAAAGAGACGCTTTATCTAAATCTTCGCGCATCTTCATTTTTATTTCTTTTTCAGAAGTTTTTAGAGCTTGTTGATAGGCAGCATTCAATATTAAATTACTGTTTATCGGCTGAAATACTTCAATGACGATTGGATTTTGAGGATCGTTCTCAAGATAGGTCAATACGATGTCAGCTTCGCCAAGACGTACGAAATCATCCTTCTCTTGATTTCGTACGTCACCCCAGCTTGAGCGTGCTGGAAATGGATTTAAATTCTCAACGATGAATTGCGCAACTGCTTCAACTTTCGATCCTGTGACGCCCAATTCACGCGCAATTTCATGATATTGCTTTCGCAGTAGTTCCTGATATTTATCGGCAATAATTTTTTCTGTAAATTCCGGGATTTCACGAATCTTCTTTAATTCATCCACCTGCACCAACATCGCTTCTTGAGCGTTTTTTGACCCAACTCCAATCGGATCAGCATGTTGAATAGAATGGATTACTTGTTCAACACAGGATATTGGTACATGATAATAACTGGATAATTCCAACACATCTACATCTACAAAACCTTCCTCATCAATCTGCGTCAGAATGCTGGCAGCCACTAATTTTTCATCATCATTAAGTTCCATTCCTATCTGTCGCAAAACATATTCAGGCAATGTCTGTAAATCTGCCATACTTTCTTCGAAGTATTGGTCGTTTTCGTCTTCGAGGAAAGTTTTTGGGGATTCTCTTGTGGAAACAAAAGTCAGGAATTGTGGTTCGCTTTGTAATTGATTGTTCAAACAATTTCTGCAGCGAGTCCCTTCTGAAACAACACTTCCACATATCAGGCAGTGTTTTACTTCATCCACTTCAAGTGCAGGATTTGACGCCAAATTCTTCTGGATTTCCCCCTCTAGCTCATCATTACCCATGTTCAATAAAGCCATGGTTTGCGCCAGATGTGCGGTTGTTTGTGGTTTTGTATCTAAATGAGGCTTGGTATTAATTTTTTGATACATTTGCATTCGAGTATAGCGTAAATGCGTTCACTATGCAATATTTATACCAATCTGATTGATGATAAAATTTTTCGTATGCAACCCATTCTATGTATCGTTGGCGGTGGCTTAGCCGGCAGTGAAGCAGCCTGGCAGGCAGCTGAACATGGTATCCATGTAAAGCTGTATGAGATGCGCCCAATCAGACAGACAGAAGTGCACCAGACTGACCAATTAGGAGAATTGGTTTGTTCTAACTCATTGGGATCAAAGCTTCCCAATAATGGCACCGGTCTTCTATATCAGGAGATGAAAGTATTAGGTTCTCTCATTTGTCAGGTAGCTGATCGAACATGTGTACCAGCTGGCACTGCGCTGGCGGTGGACCGTCAGCTTTTTTCACAGGAATTGACCAGTATTATTTCAAAACACCCCAATATTGAGATCATCAGACAGGAAATTACAGAAATTCCCAGTGAACCCACCATCATCGCTTCCGGTCCGCTTACCTCTCCTGCTCTTGCAAAAACCTTACAATCGTTTCATGGTGAAAAGAATCTCTTCTTTTACGACGCGATCGCCCCTCTTGTTGCAGATGATTCCATTGATCATTTCATTGCTTTTCGTGGTTCACGATATGGGAAAGATAAATCGCAGGAAGGTGATTACTTGAACTGCCCAATGACACGGGAACAGTATGACTATTTCGTGGAAGAATTAGGGAAAGCATCAACGATCCCATTAAAATCCTTTGAGGAGGAAATTACAAATGGAGTTAATGCGGGTCCTGGTCTTTTTTTTGAAGGCTGTCTTCCAGTTGAGGTGATCGCGCGTCGTGGATCAAACGCCTTAGCGTTCGGACCACTCAGACCGGTTGGTCTTCGCAAAATGGTGGAAGGCACACCTCCCTATGCTGTCGTTCAACTACGACAGGATAATCTTCATAACACAATCTACAATATGGTTGGGTTTCAGACCAACCTGACTTACTCTGAACAACAGCGTATCTTTCGATTGATCCCCGGTTTGGAGCAGGCAGTTTTTGTCCGCTATGGACAGATGCATCGTAATACATTTCTCTTTGCGCCTTCCCTTATAAATCCGTATCTTCAGCATCGAGAGCGGAAAGATCTTTTCTTTGCCGGTCAATTAATAGGGATCGAGGGATATCTTGGAAATGCGGCTTCAGGTTTCGTAGCCGGGATCAATGCGGCTCGTTACCTGCATCATGAACAATTGCTGGAATTTCCAACCGGTAGTATGGTTGGTGCTTTATGCCATTACATATCTCATGCAAATAGAGATGTGTTCCAACCCATGAAAGCAAATTTTGGTATCTTACCCCCCATTATTCCCAAGATTGTCATCAAACAGGAAAAAAAAGCTGCTCTGGTAGAACGTTCTCTGATTACATTGAATAAGTTTGTTGAGTTGATCGAATGAAAACTTCTCTGCGTTTTTCATTCTGTATTATTTTTCTTCTCTCATTAACTTCCGGATGTGCCATATCGCTGTCAGACACTCATTTTAGTGGTGAAAAAGCCTATCAACACGTACAGTCTCAAATGGAATTTGGTGCACGCATTCCTGGAAGTAACGCTATCCAGAAAACTGCTGCGTATATATCAGAGACTCTACAAAATAATTCCTGGAATACGCTATCCCAATCTTTTGAATTTGAGGGTGTGCCATTATCGAATGTTATCGCAAAAAAAGGGAGTGGTGAGCGAGTTCTCATCATTGCAACTCACTATGACACGCGTGCACAAGCAGATCATGATGTGGATACTGCATTCCAAAAAGAACCTGTACCCGGCGCGAACGATGGTGCTTCCGGAACAGCAGTACTGCTTGAATTGGGTAGGGTATTAACAATACCTGATAATACTCAGGTATGGCTGGTATTTTTTGATGGAGAAGATCAGGGTAACATCAATGGGTGGAAGTGGAGCATTGGAGCGGATTATTTTGTCCAGCACCTGGAACAATCGCCCGATAAAGCCATCGTCATTGACATGATAGGAGATGGTGATCTGAATATTTATCAGGAACAGAATTCTGATAAAGAATTGGTCGAGGAAATTTGGTCTGCCGCGGAACAGCTATCCTATCATCCTTATTTCATCCCAGAAACAAGATATGCCATGATTGACGACCATTTACCCTTTTTGAACCATGGAATTCCGACAGCGCTTTTAATTGATTTTGATTATGAATTTTGGCATACAACCCAGGACACCATTGAAAATATCTCGTCAGACAGCCTTCAGATTGTTGGTGATGTATTGTGTCATTGGCTTGAAAATACACCATAAAAAAAGACCTCTCGACGAGAGGTCTTTTTTCTCATAGCGGATAAGCTATTACAAATAATCTACCCCACGCATCTATATCACCCTGCTGGATACAGGTTTGTAAAGTTAAGTGATGTTCACCTGAATACATTTGATAAAAAACATCACTTGCTGAATATCTTGTTCCGGTGTATGTATCCTCAAATTGGCTGTTGGAAGAATAAGGAGACAAAGCTTGATAGCGGTAGATATAGGTTACTTTGTATAGTTCAATATGACCATCTCCGTATACAACCTGGATAATATTTCCGAATGTCAGATCGAAAAAGTCACTTCCAGCGGCATAATTATGTGCCAAAAAACCTATGCTTCCATAATTGGATGCCATGCTGAATTGGGTTGCTACTCCTTCTGTTGGAGAAACATATCCAGCATTCCCTGCCGGCTGTTGAACAACCTGTAATGCGAATAAATCAGTAGCGTAAACACCACGTATACTGGAAGCCTGTCCATTACTGACAGATTCGACAAATTGACTGATGGATAATTTATCAGGTTGCACTCCATAAAGGAGGCTGTATCCTGAAAAAGTATCCATTTGTGTTGGTTCGTTAATCGTACTGGTTCCGGTAACCGGAACATTCGGATTATTTATGTTGTTGGCGGCGAAGAAAAAACTTAGAAGCACTACAACAAAAATCAGTTTTTTCATTTTTTTTACTCTCATCTTCACTTTCATGTTGACAAGAGCATCTGAAAAAACTGAAAGTCAGTTCCAACAGTTTGATTTCCGTTTTCGGCAGTCTGGCGATCATAGCACCTAAATGCTTTAGACCCATGACTTTGCGCCCTCAGTTTTCACTAAGTTTGCCCTTGTCGAACGTTTTCAGACACAAAAAAAACCTGCTTGCGCAGGTTTCTATCTTTTTACGAATATAAAAAGATTTCGGAAACCTGGCAGTCATAGCAAATTAATGCTTTAGACCCATAGCTTTGCGCCCCCGGTTTTCACCGGGTTTACCTTTTCGTGTCTATTTTTCTAAAGGTTCTAGTAAAATTCTACCACAAATATGTTTATTGACAACTACAATATTGTTACCATAGTTCTTATTTAACAAATTTCTTATACAAAAGGATATTATGATAAAAAAATCGGGAATTTCAACGACTCCCCCACGAGAGAAGGCTATCCTGGTTGGTATCGAATACTCTGCTGACAATTCTCTTTTATCAATGGAAAGTTCACTCGAAGAATTATATCTGTTGTCTGATACAGCGGGTGTTGATGTGGTTGGAGAGCTTTCTCAGAAACTGGATAAACCCAATCCTTCGACATTCATTGGCTCTGGAAAAGTAAGCGAGCTTAAAGATCTGGTTTCAGCCTTACAGGCAGACATGGTGATATTTGATGGAGAATTGAATCCGCGTAATTTTCGTGATCTTGAGGAACAATTACCAGAAGGCACAAAAGTCATCGACCGCACTGGCTTAATTCTCGATATTTTTGCGCAACATGCAAATACGAGTGAAGGGAAACTTCAGGTCCAATTGGCTCAATACGAATACCTTTATCCCAGACTCACACGCGCCTGGACTCATTTGGTCAGACAGGCAGGAGGCGGCGCTGGTCGCACAGGGAGTACAGGTGGAGTTGGCTTGCGCGGTCCTGGAGAAACTCAGCTAGAGGTTGACCGGCGGAAAATACGAGAACAGATTAGTGTCTTAAAAGATGATCTGCATAAAGTGCAAAACCATCGTCAGCAAACGCGTCTCAAGCGTCAAAAATCAAATATCCCACTGATCGCACTGGTTGGATATACGAATGCCGGAAAATCCACACTGCTCAACCGTTTAACAAAAGCGGATGTCTATGTAGCGGATCAATTATTTGCCACACTTGATCCCACTACACGCAAATTATGGTTATCGAAAGGCAAAGAAGCACTTATCACCGATACAGTCGGTTTCATTCAAAAACTTCCTCATCAACTGGTCGCTGCTTTCCGCGCTACACTGGAAGATATTACAGAAGCAGACCTCCTATTACACGTGGTTGATATTTCCAATCCGGATGCATCTGCGCAATGGCAAAGTGTAATTCAAACATTGATTGAAATAGAAGCAGATGATATTCCGATGTTAACCGTTTTGAATAAAGTAGATAAGAATGTACAGGAAAGCGAGATCAATTTGAACTTTCCACAATTTCAGGAAGCAGTTCGTATTTCAGCCAAAACCGGATTTGGTATAGAAGAATTACAAACTCGTATTAAAGAATATGTATATGACGCGATGATGTCTATTTCCGTAAAAATCCCATATAAGAAAATGAATTTAGTGAATCTTTTTCATCAGGCGGGACTCGTTGAAAATGCTGTTAACGAAACAGATTACACACTCATTGAGGGGAAGATCCCTGCCCGCCTTTACAGACAATTTGGTCCCTACAAGGTAGAATAAAAAAAAGGCGCTGACTAACTCAGCGCCTTAGATTGGTCATTAAAAGGTCTACTCGTTATCAACTTCAACGACTTCGCGCCCTTTGTAAAAACCACAACTCGGGCAAACAGTATGCGGCAATCGCATTTCTCCACAATTACTGCACTGAACCAGATTTTTCGCCTTCAATGCATCATGTGCTCTACGGCGATCCCTTCGCCCTTTCGATAACTTCCGTTTTGGAAGAGGAGTCATTTTGTACCTCCGTTAGTAACATAAAAACGACCCGTAATTATAAGCATAAGCCTGCGATTATGTCAAGTTTATGTACAGCCTTACTATCCACACCGTTACCCACATAGTGCTTTATGACAAATAAAGTCAGTATTAAGAAGGTCAACCTTTTATATAGAAAAAATATCGATTATAAACATATATAACGGAGTAGATTATGAGAAATGAAGTTATTTTAATTACCGGCGCAAATGGAGAGATCGGTCATGGACTGATCAAATCTCTGGCACAGAGAAATGGAACACAGATCGTCGCGCTGGATCTTAAACCACTGGATGACAGTCTGGTCTCTTACTGCGACCGCTTCATCCAGGGCGACATTCTGGATTCCATGCTGCTGGGTCGTTTGATGGCAGAATATGACATTACCACCATTTATCACCTCGCCTCTATTCTTTCGACCAAGGCTGAATACAATCCAGAAACTGCCCATAAGATCAATGTCGAAGGAACACTCAATCTACTGCGCCTGGGTGTGGAATTAAGTACCTGGCAAGGCAGCTCTGTTAAATTCATTTATCCCAGTTCCATCGCTGTCTATGGCTTGCCTGATCTTGAAATAAAAAAGCAGGAGGGCAAGATCAAGGAATGGATGCGCTGCTCTCCCATAACCATGTATGGCTGCAATAAACTCTATTGTGAGAACCTTGGTAAATACTATACGCATTATTATCGGCAGTTAGCAAAAGATCGCAGCAGTCACTCTATTGACTTCCGCTGTATCCGCTTCCCCGGTCTAATCTCCGCAGAAACGATCCCCTCTGGCGGGACCAGTGATTACGGACCAGAAATGCTGCACAGTGCAGCCAGAGGCGAACACTACGCCTGCTTTGTACGAGCTGACACTCGCATTCCTTTCATGGTCATGCCGGATGCCATTAAATCACTCTTAATGCTCGAAAGTGCTCCTCGTGCATCTTTGACTCAATCGGTCTATAATGTGACAAGCTTCTCACCAACAGCAAAAGATATTTATGATGTGGTCAAACTAGCTTACCCGAATGCCGATATAACTTTTGATGTCCACCCACAACGTCAACGCATCGTTGATAGCTGGCCGGAAGATTGTGATGATTCTGCAGCATCTCATGATTGGGGATGGAAACCTGATTATGATATGCAGAGATCCTTTGACGAATACCTCCTCCCGGCAATCAGAGATCTTTATAAAAGCAGAAACTAATATGCGAATAAAATTACGAGATCATTGACATTCGTCCCACTGGGTCCGGTCTTTATCAATCCTCCTACTTTCTCCAAATAGGGATAGGCATCATTATTCTTTAGATAGGTCTCAATTTCCAGACCTGCTTGTTGTCCTTTCATCATCGTTTCACCGGTTACAAAAGCGCCGGCAGCGTCCGTCGGTCCATCTTCCCCATCTGTCGCAATAGAAAGAACACCAGCATTTGATAATCCTGCAATTTCCCGGGCTGCCGACAACGCCAGCTCCTGATTCCTACCGCCTTTCCCATTTCCATGAATTGTTACCGTTGTTTCCCCTCCGAAAATCCAACAGCATTTGTCAATGGAGTTCTTCCTTTTTTTTATCTCTTCTCGCAAGAAAGCACCCAGTTTAGAACCAGTATCACTTGCTTCGCCTTGAAGCCTGTTATCTATGATGCGGGTTGTAAATCCCAATTTCGTGGCGGTATCACAAGCCGCCTGAGCCGCACTGGTGTTGTTCCCGATCATAATATTTTCAATGTAATGATCAGGATTAATGTTAACCAACGAATGTGTATCTCTTTCCTGAAATTCATCATCGAATAAATATTTCAAAACGCGGGAAGGGATTTTTTTAACCAGAGCATATTTTTTTAATATATACTCTGCCTTCATAATATCCGAAATAGGTGCAACGGTTGGTCCCGATGCAATGATATCCAGTGGATCTCCTACTACATCAGAAAGGATCAGAGTAATGATATTGGCAGGAGAAAGCAGTTTTACCAATCCACCACCTTTGAACTGATCCAACCCCTGACGGATAACATTGATCTCCTGTATTGCTCGCGCCGCTTTCCAGCAACAACCTGGTCACTTTCTGGTAATCCGCAACTCTGATCCCCGCTCTTCGGTAGTATCGCCAGTGAAGATCCTCCTCGCCTGAGATCAAGACAGATCACCATATCTTCCGGATAGCATCATTTCCTAACGTGCATCCAAAGAATCCCTGACCGCATTCTGGCTACGAATGGTTGGCACAGGGTGATCGCCTTCACGAACGTTTGAATTTCTGGCAGAAGATATTCTGCCCTGTATCGCATCACTGTGTTTGGTAATGACGTGCGCCATTGAAATGGTAACCCCGGTAGAGCAGCTTTTTTCGCCCCGGCTGCCATGGTTTGAGCAGCTTTCCCCAAACCGAATATATGGATCTTTTGCTGTGCCTTCAATAGTATGAATTGCAGACTGGATAAAAATCTCATCCTGATGGTGTTGGATAGCTTTTTGTACCGCTTGACCTGGATCAACCCGTTTGAACATAGCTTCCAGTACGGCGCGGATTTCATCTTTTATAATACTTTGATCGATATTCTCACATTGAATGGTTATTATTTTTTGTTGTAACATAAGGATATTTTAATAGGGAAAATTGAACATTCAACCTCTGCAGATTTTTTCGAAAAAGGGTAAAATTGATATTTGTGCCCGGCATTATACGGGAAAACTATCAAAAACTATCAATTTTCAGGAGGTTTTACTGTGGACCTTAAGGTTATGAACGGTTTGCTAACGCCAAAAGCTGTAGCGATCATTGGTGCGTCCTCGACCCCAGGTAAGATCGGGCATACCGTCGTCAAGAATCTGGTTGAAAGTAATTATGAGGGGAAGATTTATCCGGTTAATCCAAAAGCGGATGAGATACTCGGCATCAAATGTTATGCTTCAGTTTCAGATATTCCAGGTGAAGTTGATGCAGCCATTCTCACCATCCCGGCAAAATTCGTGCTTGATTCCATCAAGGAATGCGGTGAGAAAGGGGTCAAGGGGTTGATCATCATTACTTCAGGCTTCAGCGAAGTTGGCGAGAAAGAACTTGAAGAAGAGCTTGTTACAATCGCTAAATCGTATGGAATGCGAATTCTCGGTCCCAATATTGTTGGCGTTCTTTCCAACTCTGACAAATTCAATGGTTCTTTCGCTCCCTTCCTTCCGTTGAAAGGGAATGGTTCGTTAGTTTCACAAAGTGGTGCATTATTGATCGGTATTGACGCTGCCACATATCTGCGTGGTGTCGGTTTCGATAAGTTGATATCGATCGGCAATATGTCAGATGTCAGTTTTGCTGACACTATCGAATGGCTTGATCAGGACAAGAACACCAAATGTATCTCACTTTACATTGAAGGCTTCAAAGAAGGTCGACGTGTGATCGAAGTCTCCCAAAAAGCAACCAAACCGATCATCGGTTTAAAATCAGGCATTTCAGCTCATGGAGCAGCAGCTGCTGCTTCCCATACCGGTTCTCTTGCTGGTGCAGCCAAGATCTACGAAGCAGCCTTCAAGCAAGCCGGAATTATTTGGGCAGATGATCTTGATAACCTGTTTGATCGCACACAGGCACTTTCTCTGCAACCACCGATGAAAGGCGATAATCTCTTGATCATCACCAATGGTGGAGGAGTGGGTGTTCTGGCTACCGATGCGGCAGAAAAATATGGTATCCCTCTGAAATTTGCTCCAGAAGATGTGCAAGCAGAGTTGAAAAAACATATGCCGGCTTTTGGATCTGCCAAGAACCCGGTTGATCTGACCGGTATGGCAGGAACAGAATGGTACGGTGATTCTGTTAAATATGCCATTCAGCACCCCTGGGTGGATGGTTTAGTTGTTCTGTATTGCGAAACTGCTATGACTGATCCATCGGAAATAGCACAAGGTATTAAGAACGCCATCGCCGAATCAGGCGTCACCAACAAACCAGTCACGGTTTCTTATGTCGGTGGTGAAAAATCCGAGAAAGCCATGCGCTGGCTGGTCGATAATGGTCTCCCTGCGTATGGAGCCCCCGATCTTGCTATCAATGCCATTGCTGCTCTGCGCGAATTCGCTCTGAATAAAGAGAATAACAATACGGTTGTGAATGATACACAAGGTATCGATAAACAAAAAGCGCTGGCAGTAATCGAAAAAGCACGTGCCAATGGTCGCGATGCTCTCACCGAGATGGAAGCGAAACAAGTTTTCGAAGCGTATAAGTTGCCCGTTACCCATTCTCGAGTAGCGACATCTGAGGATGAAGCAGTAAAACTGGCAGAAGAGATCGGATATCCGGTTGTCATGAAGATCGTCTCCCCCCAAATTCTTCATAAATCAGACGCGAATGGTGTGAAAGTGAACATTAAAAATGAAGAAGCTGTTCGCAACACCTATCACACGATCTTGGAGAATGCCAGGAACTACAAAGCTGACGCCGATATACACGGTGTACTTATACAGGAAATGGCTCCTATGGGAACCGAGGTTATTCTTGGCTCTGTTAACGATTCAACATTTGGACCTACTGTGATGTTTGGCTTGGGAGGCATCTTTGTGGAAGTGCTGAAAGATGTTACCTTCCGTGTAGCTCCCTTCTCGAAAAAACAGGCGTTGGAAATGATCTCTGAAATCAAAGGCGCACCCATCCTTCAGGGAGTCCGGGGTGAATTACCCAGAGATATTGATGCTTTAGCAGATGCTATCTGCAAATACGCATTCATGGTAATAGATCTCTCTGAGGAAATCAGCGAATCGGATGCCAATCCCGTTATGGTTTACGAAGTAGGTGAAGGTTTGAAAGTAGTGGATGCACGCGTCATTCTGAAAAAGAAATAACCCGAATTATATAGAAAGAGGCTGGTATATCAACCAGCCTCTTTTTGTATCTTCTGCCATTTTTGCCAGGATCCTTCCCAGGGATCTTTTACCTGCAATCGTTGGTAGGGTGGAGAATTCAAACAAGCTTCACGAATGACGTTCAGTTCATTTTTTACGGCTTTCCATTCTTGATGCTGGATCTTCTTCTTTAAACCATTACACACTATATCCACCCACTGCCATTCCGCTCGAAATTGATCAGCTTTTACCCAGTATCCTCTCTTTTCCCATGGTTGAATGGTTTTCTGGATGGTTTTCTGTATTTCTATAAGGGTTAAAAGGATAAAAACAGCAATGTCTCTTTGTTCATCTGCAGTTGTCTTTTTCTCATCAAAACATTCCAGTGCTGTAGAAATAAATCGTAAATAAGAGGCGCGCTGGCTTGCATAATTATTGCGATTTATGACCTGTGACATAGGGTTCCTTTGTCTTAACAATATGAAAGAAAAATTATACTCCGCATTGACGCACTCCTGGCAATCGCATATAATTTCTTGGCTATCGGGGAAGTGCTGGAATTGGCAGACAGGCGTGACTTAGGATCACGTGCCGCGAGGCGTGAGGGTTCAAATCCCTCCTTCCCTACAAGCAAAATTCAGGTTAGTAAGGAATCATATCTTGAAATTCGAAAAGAAAAACCTAAAAGATCATCAAATTCAGTTGACTGTTGATATTGACCAGGCAGCATTTGACCAGTTTAAAGTTTCTGCGGCTCGAAAGATCTCATCCAAATCAAAAGTACCAGGCTTTCGTCCGGGAAAAGCTCCACTGGATGTAGTGAAACGCATCTACGGGGAAGACTATGTAGATGAAGAAGCCCTTGATCTGCTGGTTCACGATACATATCCCAAACTATTGGATGAAGCGGATATCAAACCTGCAGCAGCCGGAAAGCTTGAAAAAGTTGAAACTCTGAATCCCCCCAAGCTGATCTTTGTCGTACCTCTTGAGCCTGAAGTTAAACTAGGGAATTACAGGGAAATTCGGAAAAAGTTTGAATTACCCGAAATTTCTGATAAAGAAGTCGGTGAAGTTCTTCACAACCTTCAACTTAACTATGCCACCGCACAAACCGTCGAAAGAGAAGCAAAAAAAGGTGACCTGGTTAATTTTATATTAACCGCCATTGTAACGAATCCAGATGAAGGGGATGATGGTGAGATTTTAAAAGACTCACCATATCAAATGATCATAGGCGAAAAGCCGCGGGAAGAATTTCCATATGATGGATTTGATAAAGAGTTGATCGGGCTTAAAGAAAACGATACGAAGGAATTAAAACATAAATTCCCCAAGAGTTCTTCACTGGAAAAACTGCAGGGGAAAGAGGTAAATTTCAAAATTATTGTTAATTCAATCAAAGAACTTACCCTTCCTGATATCAGTGATGAGTTTGCGAAAAACGTCAGCGGTCTTGACTCTCTTGAAATGCTTACAACGTCCGTCAAGAATCAATTAGCGTACACCAAAAACGGGGAATATGAAGAGACCTATTACAACGAACTGATTGATGAGATCATCAGCCAATCCAAGATCGCTTATCCTCCGGTATTACTGGAAGAGGAAATGGAACATGTTGTTCATGATTTTGAGCACAACCTCGCTCACCAGAACATGGATCTGGATCTTTTCCTTAAATTGAACAAGATGGAAAAAGAAGAATTCCTGGAAAAAGAAATCAAACCGGTTGCCAAACGACAGCTCGAGCATTCCCTTATACTCGAAAAGATCACGGAAGAAGAGAAGATCGAACTGAAACAGGAAGAGCTGGAACAGGTCTACCGGCAAACCATGTATGAATACCAAACACGTGATGATTTCAGCAAGATCAAACGTGAACTTTCACCAAAAAAGCTGGCAAATTCTGTCCTCATGCAGGCGGCTTCTCGTTTGATGAATCGTCAGGTACTCACCCTTATCAAACAAATTGCCAACGATGAACAACCAGAAGAAAAAGAAGAAGATGTAGAAAAGGACGCTGTTGTTGATAAGGCGAAAGTTCCCGTAAAAAAAGAAAAGAAACCTGTAGAGAAAAAGGTTTCTCAGAAAGAAGAGGTTAAGGAAGAAAATGAATAACTCTGATTTTTCGTCCGTTATTCCGATGGTTATTGAGTCCTCAAGCCGTGGAGAACGATCTTACGATATTTATTCCTTATTACTGCGAGAACGGATCGTTTTTGTAGGTTCTCAGATCAATGATCAGGTTGCGAATGTGGTAGTTGCGCAATTGCTCTATCTGAATCGCGAAGATTCAGAAAAAGAAATCCACATGTACATTAATTCACCCGGTGGGCAGATCTATTCCGGATTGGCTATTTACGATACCATGAACATGATCCCGAACCCGATCAGCACGGTTGCGGTTGGTGTCACTGCCTCCTTTGGAACCGTTTTACTGGCTGCCGGCACCAAGGGGAAACGCTATGCCTTACCGCATGCTACCATCCATATGCATCAACCACTTGGTGGAGCTGAAGGACAGGCTTCGGATATTGAAATTCAAGCCAAAGAGATCTTACGGCTGAAATCACGCCTTACTGAAATTCTGGCTTCCTGCACCAATCAAACTATTGAAGTAATAGAGAAAGACACCGAGCGTGATCTCTATCTCAGTGCAGAACAGGCTGTGGAATACGGTTTGGTTGACAAGGTACTGATACCACCTCAACCCAAATAAATTTTCCATCGTATGATGTACAATAATGCCGAATACGCATTTGCTTATTCGGCATTTTTATTGGAGAAAAACAATGCATTCAATACTGAAGGAAATCAAAGCAGTTATTCTGGATATGGATGGTGTACTCTGGAAGGGTGACCAGCCTCTATGTGATCTGAAGCTTTTATTTCAGAGCTTTACAGAAAACCATATCCAGTTCTTATTTGCCACCAACAACGCACTTAGTACAGTAGACCAGTATATTGAGAAATTCCATAATTTTGGTGTTCGCGTTGAAAAGTGGCAGATACTCACCTCTTCCATAGCCACCGGTTTTCTTCTTGCCCGAGATTTTCCAAACGGGGGTGCAGTGCATATCATGGGTTCAAAAGCCCTGGAGTTAACACTTCTTGACTATAATTTCACATCTACCGATGAAGATCCCATAGCGGTAGTTGGTGGCTTGGATATGGCTGTTACGTATGATCGTATTAAAACTGCATCCTTATTCATTCAATCCGGTATCCCTTTTTATTTTACGAATCCGGACGCCACCTATCCTGCCCCGCAAGGGCTCCTACCGGGCGCTGGAACGTTCCTGGCAACCCTGGAGACAGCTTCTGGTGGTAAAGCCAAGATTGCGGGTAAACCTCAGCCTTATGTATTCGAAGCAGGGTTACAGCGTCTGGGTATTAATGCCAACGAGGTGCTTGTGATCGGTGACCGGCTGGAAACTGATATTCTGGGTGGGTCACGCGCAGGCTGTAAAACAGCCCTTGTGTTAACAGGTGTGGCAGCTCGAAATGATCTTGAAACATGGGAACCCAGTCCTGATGTGGTACTGGAGAACATAACAAATTTGTTTGATGATATTGACAGATAGGAAATTCGTGGATTCAATTCTTGACCTGAATAAAGAACAGCTAATCGCCTACCTGCAAACCATACGTCAGCCGACTTTCCGCTGGAAACAGATCTGGCACGGCTTGTATGTGGAATTGTATGATTCCTGGCAGCAGTTCACCAATCTCCCACTGGAATTACGTGCATATCTGCAACAGCATTTTATGATTACCAATCTAACTATATCCGATCAAATTCACTCTGAGGATGGTTTCACAGAAAAAGTACACTTCAACTTGCCTAACGGCAATCCCGTAGAAACAGTGTGGATGCAATACGACCAGAGGATATCAATCTGTGTTTCAAGCCAATCAGGATGCCCTATCGGATGTACATTTTGTGCGACCGGAAAATTGGGGCTTCTTCAAGATCTCTCTTGTGGTGAGATCGTCGCCCAGGTTCTCCATTTTTCCCGCACTTCCTATCGGAAAAAACACCCCATCACGAACATCGTGATCATGGGAATGGGGGAACCTTTTTTAAACTATCCCGAGGTCAAAAAAGCAATTGAGATAATCAACGACCATGATGGTCTCAACATCGGCTCTCGTCACATCACGCTTTCAACAATTGGCATTCCTGAACAGATCCTGCAGTTTGCGCAGGATTTTCCACAATTGAACCTTGCCGTCAGCTTGCATGCTGCCACCGATCCACAGCGGGATGTATTAGTTCCTATCAATAAAAAATACAATATTGCCATGCTAATGGAAGCAGTCAAACAGTACATCACGTTAACAAATCGTCGGGTTACCTTCGAATATGTGCTGATTGATGGAATAAATGACGCACCGACAGACGCACACCACCTCGGGAATATCCTTCATGGGCTGTTATGTCATGTCAATCTCATTCCTCTGAATCCTACCGCCCACTTTAATGGAAAGACATCACCTTTGGAAAGGATCGAAGAATTCCAAAGAATATTAAATGAGCATCATATTCCCGCTACAATCCGGTTCAGCAAGGGAACACAGATCCAGGCTGGTTGTGGTCAGTTAGCAGGGAAAAATCAATAAGCTTATTTTCCGAATATAATTAGGGTTTATTTGCAATCAAAAGTTTTAGGAGATGAATGTGCAGGATCTAATCGAACGTATTAATGAATGTCAAGCTAAATTACTCACACTCAAGGAGCATCTTTGACTGGGACCACAAGAAATCTGAACTTGAGAAACTAACAAAACAATCCGAATCCACCAATTTTTGGGATAATCCCAATGACGCCAGACGTGTCATGAAAACGATCTCTGACATCCATGATGAGATCGAGATGTGGGAAACACTTTTCCAACGGACCATTTCACTTCATGACCTGGCTGACATGGAAGATGAATCTTTCCGCTCTGATCTTGAAAACGAAATAGTGGATATTGAACAAAAGATAGATGTGCTTGAGTTTGATACCCTTCTCTCCGGACCTTACGATAAAGGTAATGCCATCCTTTCTATCAATGCGGGTGCAGGTGGTACAGATGCCCAGGATTGGGCAGAAATGCTGGAGCGTATGTATCTGCGCTGGGCAGAAAAATCCGGTTTTAAGACAGAGATCATCCATCTCACCGAGGGAGAAGAAGCCGGTATCAAGAGCATCACAATTTCCATCACCGGCAAATATGCGTACGGATATTTACGCGCAGAAAAAGGAGTCCATCGCCTGGTGCGCCTTTCACCCTTTGATGCGGCGCATCGCAGGCATACTTCTTTTGTTCAGGTGGAGGTGCTGCCGGAGGTAACCGCAGAAGATCCGGATGTGGTTATCAATCCGGATGACCTGGAAGTTGATGTATATAAATCGGCAGGCGCAGGTGGACAGAATGTTCAGAAAAACGCCACCGCAATACGGATCAAGCATAAACCAACGGGTATTGTGGTCACCTGCCAGAATGAACGTTCCCAATTACAGAACAGAGAAAACGCCATGAAAGTGCTGCGGGGGCGTTTATACGAGATTAAGATCGAAGAACAGGAAAAACAGATCGCCAAACTGAAGGGTGAATTTCAGAAAATTGAATGGGGCAGCCAGATCCGCTCCTACGTCCTACACCCCTATCAGATGGTGAAAGACCATCGCACCGACCATGAAGAAGGGAATACCCAGGCAGTCCTGGATGGAGATATTGATAGCTTTATCCAGGCGTATTTGAAAGCCGTTAAATAAAAAAAGCCCCTGCTAAAATGCTCTGCAAAAAACAGGGGCTTTCAAGTTAATCAAGTACTCTCGCCAGTTCAAAAAGATCCATATCCAGTTTTTTCGTTTTCCCTACCACATCCTTCAATGGTGTCGTCTTCAAGGAATTATTAACCCAGCCTACCAGAACTCCATACTCACCATTTAAAAGGCAGTTCACAGCTCCTGCACCAAGGCGGCTGGCAAGGATTCTATCCTGTGCACTTGGAGAACCGCCGCGCTGTACGTGCCCCAGAATGGTCACACGTAAAGCAAAACCGATTTCTTCGTGATGCTGCGTGAAGTATTCAGCCAGTTTTGTAGCATTGTATTTGGCTCCTTCAGCTACGACGACAATAGCATGCGATTTACCCCTTTCGTATGCTTCCGAAAGGACATTTACAACTTCTTCTGGTTCAACATCTATCTCAGGTAGGGTGACCGTCTCTGCTCCCCCGGCAATGGCTGCCATCAAAGCCAGATACCCGCATTTTCTGCCCATCACTTCGATTAGAAAAGCTCGCTGATGAGATGACCCGGTTACTTTCAATCTATCGATCGCTTCTAGTGCGATATTCAATGCCGTATCCACACCAATGGTGATATCTGAGCCTACCAGGTCGTTATCGATCGTGGAGGCAACTCCCACCACAGGAAATCCCATTTCAAAAAGGAGATGAGAACCGGTCTGTGAACCATTTCCGCCTATTACAACCAACCCTTCAATCCCATTACCATTTAAAGCTCGTAATGCTGTTTTTCTACCAGCTTCCGTTTTAAATTCTTCACAGCGAGCAGACCCAAGGAATGTACCACCCTTTTGAATAATACCGCCCACATCGCGGGGACCAAGGGGAAGAAATTTCCCATCGATCAAACCCTGATATCCCAGTGGGACACCATACACTTCCACCCCATTTTGGACGCCTGTTCGCACAACAGCCCGAATGGCTGCATTCATACCCGGTGCATCTCCACCACTTGTTAATACTGCGATCTTTTTCATCCTACACTCCGTCATTAAAATCAATGAATTCTAACATAGCATATCATCTTCGATATATTTTGTGACCTTATTAACTATCGTAAAAACCATTTCTCTGATTCAATGTACACTTATTACATCAATGATTTAAATTGTAGAGAAGCATGACACAGAAAAATAATCGTATCCAAAATCACCCTGTCCTGTCTGTTGAACGTGGACAACCTTTAAATTTTTCATTTGACGGTGAATTATATACTGGTTACCAAAATGAAACCATCGCGGCAGCATTGATCGCCAATGGAATTGAAATATTCCAATATCATCATAAAGACCACGCACCACAGGGAATATTCTGTGCAAATGGGCAGTGCTCACAATGTATGGTACTGGTAAATGGTTTTCCTCGTAAAGCCTGTATGGAAATGCTGCAGGAAGGAATGCATATTCAACCCCTGGATGGTTTGTATCACCTGCCGGTTGACACAGGAAACAGCCAGTTGTATCCCATTATCCAAAAAAAAGTGAAAGTATTGATCGTTGGCGCAGGACCTGCCGGTTTATCTGCGGCGATCGAATTAGGCAGCCATGGGATCGAAACGCTGCTCATAGATGATAAGAACAAGGCAGGTGGAAAGCTGGTTCTGCAAACACACCGTTTCTTTGGTTCAAAAGAATTAGTCTACGCCGGTACGCGCGGTATTGACATTGCGAAAATCCTTGCAGAGCAATCGCAGGAAAAAGAAAGCGTGGAAGTATGGTTAAACTCTCCAATGGTGGGAGTCTTCAGTGATCATAAAGCGGGTGTGTTCAAAGACAACCGGCAGTATGCGCTCATTGATCCTGAGATCCTGGTCATTGCCACCGGAGCACGGGAACGTTCACTGCCCTTCCCGGGTAATACTCTACCCGGAATTATTGGCGCCGGCGCGTTTCAAACACTGTTAAATCGAGATCTTGTCCTCCCCGGAGAAAATTTCTTCGTGATTGGGGGCGGGAACGTTGGTTTGATTGCTGCCTACCATGCTCTACAAGCCGGGATCCACATCGCCGGACTGGCAGAGATTCTGCCGCAATGTGGAGGGTATAAGGTTCATCTGGATAAGATAAAACGATTGGGAGTACCCATTCATACTTCACACACCATATTGCGGGCGAACGGCAGCGACCACGTTGAATCTGTGACTATTGCACGCGTGGATGAGCATTTTGAACCGATCCTGGATTCAGCGCAAACCATTGCCTGTGATGGTGTTTTGATAGCAGCCGGATTGACACCCGTGAACGAATTTTTCCAGCAGGCGCAGCAATTTGGCTTCCATACCTTTGCCTCCGGAGATGCGCAGGAAATAGCCGAAGCATCTGCCGCCATTGTATCGGGTCAGATAATCGCAAAACGTATCGTGTCTGAACTAGATCACTCTCGGGCTGAAACACTAACAATTCAAAATCTGGAAAACGTAAAAAAGGTACTATCCTCTAAACCGGGAAATATTCAGATCAGCGAAAGAAAAAGCAAGCGAGAAGGAGTATTACCTGTTTTTCATTGTGCACAGGAGATCCCCTGTAATCCCTGTTCGGGTCTGTGCGTCCATCATCTTATTTCCATCCCAGCAGACAATATCATGGCAGTTCCTGATTTTGTTGATCCTGATGGCAAATGTGTGGGGTGTGCACAGTGTGTGATCGGATGCCCCGGATTAGCAGTTACGCTGGTTGATTACCGCAAAGATCCATTCTTCCCCTTTGTTACCATTCCTTATGAGCTTCCGGTTGATAAAAGTGACATTGTTGGTCATTCTTTCCCTGTCACAGATCGTGATGGAAGGATTATTGGAGTGGCAGAAGTTGTAGATCTATCGCAAACAACAAAGATGAACCATACTTCCCTGATCAAGGTAATCGCGCCTGCAGAAATTGCCGAACAGGTCGCCGGTATCCGTTTCGAACCCGAAAAACCAATACACATACCGGAATTCTCTACATTCCCCATTGAAAACGAGACCATTATCTGCCGTTGCGAAAGAGTGAGCGCGCAGGATATACGGACTCTAATCCGCAATGGAATTCATGATCTTAATCTCCTTAAAGCGATTACAAGAGCCGGAATGGGTGCATGCGGTGGGAAAACATGTGAACCACTCATCCTACAGATCATGAAAGAAGAAGGCGTTCCACCACAGGATGTCATACCATTTTCCAAACGACCGCTGACGATCGAAATTCCTGTACATGCTTTCCTGGAACCAGAACAGAACGGTGACGAAATCCATGAATAAAAATATCTATGATGTCATCGTGATCGGTGCCGGGTCAGTTGGCGTACCCACCGCATTCTTTCTTGGCAAAGCAGGATTGAAAGTGCTTGTGCTTGAAAGCAAACCCAGTATTGGGCAGGGTTCGAATAAATCTGCCATAGGTGGTATTCGCGCTACCCATTCAGATCCTTCCAAAGCATGGCTCTGCCAGCGCAGTATTGAGATTTTTTCTACCTGGAAACAGACCTATGGGGATGAAATCGAATGGAAAAAGGGCGGCTATGTGTACGCTATATATCGAGAACAATATAAAGCCAGTTTACAGGACCTATTAGTAAAACAGAAAACCTGGGAAATGAACATAAACTGGTTAGATAAAAACGACCTGCTCGGCGTAGTACCGGATCTTAATCCAGAGGGATTATTGGGCGGTACTTACTCCCCGGATGACGGTCATACCTCCCCATTACTTTCGTTGTATGCTTTTTCCAAACATGCCGCAGCCATGGGAGTTGAATTTCATTTCAACGAAGCACTGCAAGATTTCGTTATGCAATCCGGGAAAGTGATAGGGGTAAAAACCAGTCAGGAAACCTATTACGCCAAATGGATCATCAACGCAGCCGGTGCCTGGGCTGGAAAGATCGCCCGGCTTGCTCACGTGGAACTACCTATCCAGCCGGAATCTCATGAAGCCGGGATCACAGAGCCGGTGCGCACATTTTTAGATCCTCTAGTTGTGGATATACGCAAGATGGGAAAAACATCCAACTTCTACTTCTATCAGCATGCCACCGGACAGGTATTGTTCTGCTACACTCCTGATCCCCCCATTCAGGGATTTGATACGAGCGTCACCTCGCAATTCTTGCCGGTTGCCGCCCGGCGCTTGATCTCGCTTGTCCCACGTTTGCAGAATATTCGCGTACGGCGTACCTGGCGCGGACTTTATCCCATGACGCCGGATGGCGCACCCTATATTGGTGCCGTTGATGAGGCACCTGGTTTACTGCTGGCTTCCGGAATGTGCGGGCAGGGTTTTATGCTTGGTCCAGGTGTGGCTGAACTGCTTACAGCGACCATCAATGGCTCTCTCTCGGTTAAACAATCAGGCATTCTTGAACATCTCTCCCTGAATCGCCAGATTTCTCACGTAGAGATGTTAAAATAGTCCAATACTTTTTACTAGAAAAGGAACTTCCATGAATCAGGATATGGTTAAGATATCGGTTGATGTATTGTATGAATTCATGCTGGCGGTTTTCACCAGAACAGGATTATCTGAAAAGGATGCTGCCACCTGCTCCGATGTACTCATACGATCAGACCTGCGCGGGATCGAATCGCACGGTATTGGTCGTTTACGCATGTATTATGAGCGTCTACAGGCAGGGTTGATCGAGACCCAATCCACTTTTACCATCGTCCGAGAATCACCGACTACCGCCGTAGTTGATGGCAACCACAGTATGGGTATGGTGGTCGCTACTCAATCCATGCAGATGGCGATCGATAAAGCCAGGCAATATGGCATGGGGGCAGTGGCAGTTCGCAATTCCACTCATTTTGGGATTGATGGATACTATCCCC
This sequence comes from Anaerolineaceae bacterium, assembly GCA_963556045.3. Classification (GTDB taxonomy): domain Bacteria; phylum Chloroflexota; class Anaerolineae; order Anaerolineales; family Anaerolineaceae; genus UBA4781. Next base: position 532,398 of record CAUVYA020000002.1, read on the forward strand.
TCATGGCTGTGGAACAGAACATGATCGGTATGAGCTTCACCAACGCGCGCCCGTGTGTTTCGCCCACTCACGGTACACTGCCCACACTGGGAACCAATCCCATCAGTTTTGGTGCTCCCACCGACGAAGAATGTCCATTTCTGTATGATGGTGCCACCTCCATAACTCAGCGCGGAAAGGTCGAAGTGCTGGCACGCGCTGAAAAACCGGTGCCGGCTGGCTGGGTCATCGACAGCCAAAACGAATCCATGACGGATGCCGATGAGATCCTTGAGAACATCTTGCAGGAAAATGCCGCTCTACTGCCCCTGGGTGGCTCCAGCGAGCTGCTGGGAGGGCATAAGGGGTATTGTTTATCAACCATTGTGGAAATACTCTCGTCTGCCCTGCAGAGCGGCGCTTTCCTCTTTCAGCTTTCCGGACTGGATACTGAAGGGAATCCAGCTCGCTTCAGGGTTGGTCATTTCTTTATGGCAATGAATATTGAAAATTTCCTACCGCTACCCGAATTCAAGAAGAATATCGGTGATCTGCTGCGCACATTGCGTTCCACCCGCAAAGCACCCGGGCAGCCACGCATCTATACAGCCGGAGAGAAAGAATTCGAAATGGAAAAGCTGGTCAGGAAAGAAGGTGTTCCGGTCAATAAGAATCTAAGCAAAGACATCCTCTACTTGCAGCACGAGTTGGGATTGGATGGATTCATATTCAATGACTGAGAAAATAAAGGGTATTATCTTTGATTTTGATGGTCTCATTCTCGATACAGAAACGCCCGAATTGGAGGCGTGGGAAAAGGCTTTTTTTGAAAATGGTCTGATATTCCCATCTGCAAGATACCTCGAAGGCATCGGGGTGGTTTCAGATAATCTCTATGTCCAGGACATCATCCGTGAAATGGCACATTCAGATGCGCAAGTTCAGAAGATCAACCGAGATTATCAGCGCTTCGTTGCACAATCAGATGCCATGAATCAGCCGCGCCCCGGGATAATGGATCTCATCCATGACGCTGAAAAATTAGGCTTGCTGCTGGGAATTGCCTCCAGTTCGTACCGGGTATGGGTGGAAAGTAATTTGCAGCGCCTTGATTTGATATCACATTTCGATCCTATCTGTACCCGTGATGATGTTGCCCATTCGAAACCAGATCCGGAATTGTATAATCTGGTGCGTTCCAGATGGGATTTTTCACCACAGGAAGTTTTCGTTCTGGAAGATTCGCCCAATGGGATCAAAGCCGCGAAAAATGCCGATCTATTCTGTGTAGCGGTTACAAATCCAATCACAAGCCAGATGGATGTTTCACAGGCTGATATGGTTTTCTCGTCTTTCCTGGACTTCTCTTTGCATGAATTCTTAATAAAGATAACGAATTAAGCACAATTTATCCAATTATTTCCTTTTTGCAGATTATACTTATCTAAGGTAAAAACTGGATGGATATTGATAGTCTACTTGCTAAATTACCCGATTATTACACGGTTGTAGATCGTGATCTCATTTCACGTGCTTATAAATTTGCCGAGAAAGCTCACGAGGGTCAAAAACGTCTTTCTGGCGAACCATACATCACCCATTGTATTGCAGTAGCAGAAATTCTTATTGATCTGCAGGTTCCACCTGAAATGGTTGCTGCTGCTTTACTGCATGATACCGTTGAAGATACTGAAGTAACATTGGATGACCTTATCAACAAATTCAGCCCTGAGATCTCAAAACTTGTGGATGGCGTTACGAAATTAACCAATCTACCCCAGGTTTCACGGGCTGACCAGGTAGCGATTGGCGACAGTAAAAAGAAAACCAATTCCAAGAAACCAGATCAAGAAGAAGATACAGAGAAAGAACTTGCCATTGACCGCAGCCGTCATCGAGACCTGGCAAACGAAACTCTACGGAAAATGCTGCTGGCAATGGGGGATGATATCAGAGTGGTGGTCATCAAACTGGCAGATCGTCTTCATAATATGCGCACCCTCAGCCACATGCCGGAGAAAAAACGCATCAGTATCGCCAGAGAGACCATGGATATTTTCGCACCGCTGGCAAATCGTCTTGGTATCTGGCAGTTGAAATGGGAACTCGAAGACCTTTCTTTGCGATATTTAAAACCGGATGTCTATAAGGATATTGCGCAAAAATTATCCGACCGGCGGAAAGATCGCGAAGCAGAGATCGCTCGTATTGTCAGCGACCTGGATGTCCTTATGAAAAAAGGAAAGATCGAAGCAGAGATCAGCGGTCGCCCGAAGCATATCTATTCCATCTACCGCAAGATGACCGATAAAGGACAACCATTTGAAATGGTGCGCGACCTGAGAGGTGTACGCTTGATCGTGCCTGATATTCCCTCCTGTTACGCTGCCCTGGGTCTCATTCATACCAATTGGCGTCCTATCCCCAACGAATTTGATGATTATATTGCCGCACCAAAGGATAATTTCTACCGTTCTCTACACACCGCAGTGCTGTATTCCGACGGAAAACCACTTGAAGTGCAGATCCGTACCCCAGAAATGAACCAGAACGCAGAGTTTGGTATCGCTGCCCATTGGCTCTACAAAGAAAAGAAACCGCTTACAGATTCCTACCAGCAGCGTGTCAACTGGCTGCGTAAATTAATGGATTGGAAGCAGGATGTAGATGATGCCCAGGAATTCGTGGACGGCATGAAAAGCGACGTTTTTGAGGATCGTGTGTATGTCTTCACCCCGCGTGGCGACATTATTGACCTGCCGCGCGGTTCCACCCCTATTGATTTCGCCTATCATGTCCACACCGAAATCGGAAATCGCTGCCGTGGAGCAAAAGTTAATGGAAAACTGGTATCACTCGATTACCACCTGCAAACCGGCGACCAGCTTGAGATCCTCACCTCGAAACATGGAGGTCCTTCACGAGACTGGTTAAACATGAATCTGGGATTGGTAAAAACACAAAGAGCCCGTTCCAAGATCCGCCAATGGTTCAAGAAACAGGATCGTGAGCAGAACCTCAATCAAGGAAAAGATATTCTCGACAAGGAACTGCATCGTTTGGGATTGGAAGAAATAAACATGGAGGTCCTCGCTCGATCTCTTGACCTGAAAAATGAAGAGGAGATGTTCATTGCCCTGGGCTGCGGCGATCTATCCATCCGCAAGATCATCAACAAGATCAATGATGTCGATAAAGAGTTGGAAGATCCTCTTTTTCAAGTACATGCACCACAGGCAGAACGAGAGGACCTGGATGCGGTCAACGTTCTGGGTCTTAAAGGGATGCTCACCCATTTTGCGCGCTGCTGCAACCCGGCGCCGGGAGACGCCATTTCAGGCTACATCACCCGCGGTCGCGGGGTCACCATCCACCGCCAGGATTGTCCGAATATTCTCACCATCAAAGATCGCGAACGCATTATTAAGGTCGACTGGGGAGAAGCGCACCGTACTTTTGCAGTCAATATCCAGATCAAAGCCTATGACAGACAGGGTTTAATGAATGACATTTCTTCCATCTTAAGTAATGAAGGTATCAACATGCGTGACATTAAGATCGCCATTTCCAACAATCTGGCTATTATTAATTTGATTCTGGATATTACCGATATCAGTCAATTAAGTCGTATTCTCACCCGCATTGAATCCACTCCCAATGTGATGGAAGCATTCCGTTTTAAACCCGGTTAAAAAGAAAACGGGATTTTGCATCATCCCGTTTCTTCTTTTTCGAAAGCCATCTGTGTTTAGAAATTTATTTATTCACCTGAATTTCCGTAATGGCGAACACCCAGCGGTTGGCAGGCGTTAGAGGTGTAACCAGACGGATAGGACCCTTATCTGGAGTTACTTCCACGATCCATTCACCGGCATCTTTAAGAGCGATCATCCCATTGGTCAATTCTTCTCTCGAGATTTCTATGGAGTATCCATCAGAAGCAATGGCGGTAACGGATACAAAATCTTCCGCTGCTCCTGCCTGTGCCAGAACCGTATCCAGTGGAACACCAGACCATGAGCGAATCTCGTCTTCGCCTGTGGATTTTTCCATCAAAATATCATTAAGTTCGATCTCTTCCATGGCTGCCAGATCGGCAAAGGATAATTCCAGTGGATTGGTCACATCACCACTGATTTTTAAAGTCCAATCCACCTTGGGGGCTTTTGACCCGCAACTCGTCAAGAACACCATGACCACAGTTAGGGTAAGTAAAACAGTATTTTTTTTCATCTCTTTTTCTCCTTTTTCGGCTTTCGAAATTTTCACTTGCGATAGAGGATGATGTAGATTGCCATATCATCCATCAGTAGATTTCCGTGATTTCCCAATGAGGTATCTCCCTCATCCAACACGGCATGCATTCCATGGTCAGGGAACAGGATCACCAGAGTGTTTTCAGGCAGAGCATCCATTAATTGAGCTACCATCTGGTCTATCTCGGCTACCTTCAGTTCCCATTCTGCAGAATATGGTCCATACGTATGACCCACATCATCAATGCCGTGAAAATGGATCATCAGCAGGTCCGGTATACCTTCGGCAATTGCCTCCTGCGCATTGGCAAACACATTATCATCGGTAGAACCATCCCCATTCCTATCTCCTGACAGAGTAACTTCAGCTCCGGGATAATTGAAAGGCGTACTGCTGCCCTCAACGATGCGCACCTCTTTTCCAGCTTCATTTACGGTGTCCAGGATACTGGGAACTTCCAGGCTACGAATACCGCTTACCCACACACCGTTCACCGATGAATCCAGCCCTGAAAGCAGCGCAGCGGTTGAAGTGCTGGTCTTGGGAGGGTAAATCGCATAGGCTTGGTAGCGGTCCTCAAGGCTTGAGAGATTGGGAATCAATCCCTGTTCAGATGCCAGCATCAATTGCTGGTATCCAAATCCATCGAGAAAAAACCACACGACATGCTGCGAGGGTTCCAGCGGCAGCAGGGATGAGGAAGCGTTTTCCATGAATGGGATATCCAATACACGTGCGGTAAGCAGAGGAATCTCAGTAATGGAAGGCACATTTTTCTCATCAAATCCACCGCTTTCTACCAGCACCTCATCTACGATATATTCCACACCTCCGATTTCGATCTCCCGTGTATTCCGCCAGTATGTAGAAGACGCTATCTCAGCCCAATTGAAGGAAGTTTGTTCATCGCCTTGAGAGATTGTGATACTTTCGATAACGTGCATTCCGTTCTTATAAAAGAGATACTCCAGCGGCAGGTCAAATTCTTTTTCTTCATCCTGGTTGACTTGAGATTCAATTTCCTTATACTCCTGCCGGGTCACAACCGTACTCTGCCCATCAATCGTTAAAATGAGATCTTCCGCGGCTGTAGAACATGCGGTGGTTACCAGCAGGATGGTTAATAATAAACTTATGACAATTCTTTTCTGTACTGTTTTCATTTCTTGATTCCTTCTATTGCAGTAACGTCATAGATCCAATTATTGCGGCTTGTATCAGGTATGATGGTGACAACGGAAGACCATTGTTTGGTGAGAATCGCATCCTGCAGCTCTTCAATAGAAAATGTCACATTGTTCCCATCCTGCAGGGTGAATTGGATGGCATTGTACTGCTCAAAATCAAGTAGGTCTTCCAATGCTGCACCCTCTACCCGGCTGGAGGTGACAGCCTGGCGAGTTTGTCCATCTTCTTCACTCTTGAACATGACTTTGGCTTCTTCTATGGTGATGGAAGTTGTTTTTCCCAACAACAGCCTTCCAATGGAGGTATATGTATTGCCTATGCGCAATGGTTTCTCTTCGCTTACGATGATCATCTTCGCGATCCCTTTTGCCCATGTGGATACATGCAGGTCTTCCGAAGCAAATCGAATTCCATCTTCATACGGTAGGAACATGGCATTTTTCGTGATATCTTCCTTTGCAATATTCACAAATTCTCCATCACGTGTATAAATGGTAAAACTTTCATAATCCGGAATTTCCCACTTCTCCATAAATGCTTCTACCGTTAAAAAGGTATTGGGTAGTTCTGAATAGGAGAAGAATTGGTTTGCTGGAATGAATATTACTTCGGGAATATCTCCCGTCAGTTCGATCATGTTGTAGAAATACAATTCTGGCAGTTCAACCGAACCATGTTCATCATGACAGGTACTGCAGCTATGAAATTCTTCTGTTTCGTGACATTCCGCGCACTCGTGCATGGCAGTACTTTCTTCCCACAGGAGGGAAAAAGAATAATCTGTCAGTAATCGTACCGGCAGTTGTTTGAATGACAGGGCAAAAACGATCGCAACCAGAACAACCACACCCAGGATGATCAGGAGCGTTCTTGTCGTCTTTTTCTTTTTTTCGCTTTTCATATAATTCCTCTCAGTGATAAATAATGAAACAGAATGGTGATGGATGCGACCACGCCAACAGCGATAGCATCTCGATACCCAAAATCAATAGAATTTTGAAAAGTTCGTGTTTGATATCGTCCAAAACTGCGGCTCTCCATGGAAATTGCCAGTTTATTTACGCGATCAACCAGTTTATACAGAACAGCACTGATGAAAGTTGTACTGTGCAGCATTGAACGAGCTGGTTTTCGCAAGGTGTAAACAGCTCCGCGCTGTCGCTGCGCCTGGATGATCTGCTCTCCTTCATTCGCCAGGATGGGCACCAGCCGCATGGATGTAATGATCATGAACGCATAACGGTAGGGCAGCTTCAACTGCATCATCGAATAAGATAGATCAGACGGAGATGTGGTCAGAATGAACAGGTAGCTGCTGCAAACAATCACCAGGAAACGGGCAGCAATGACTACCGCACGCTGCAATCCATAGTTCGTAATGGATAATCCCACAATATTCATCACTTCACAACCCTGCCGCTGGAACAGTACCTGGATCAAACCGATACTGATTGACGTGATAAGAGTGGCTCGCATCCCGTGAAAATGAAAAGGATTTTGATGGATGCAAAGGAACAGAAATGCGATGGCAGATAACATAACCACCATGAGAACTAGTGAGGAAACTGTAAAAGCTGCCACACTGACAGTAAGCAGCAGGATAATTTTAGTAAGTGGGTGCAGCAGGTGCAGAAAACTGGCGGCGGGTGAATACGAGACTCTTTTCATAGCCAGATCCCTCCGGAACCCGTATAGTCCTTGTAGTCATGACTGTGCCACCAATCCGCAGCCATACTTGGAGGAAGATCAAATCGCAGGCAGCCGTTTTCAAGAAACAGCACCCTGTCTGCCAGCACCGGCATCAAAGATAGATCGTGCATTGCAGCAATGATGGTCAACCCCTGGCTGCGTAATTCACGAATCTTTTTTACAATGAACTGGACCTGGTAAATATCCTGCCCTATGAAGATCTCATCCAACAGTAAAATGACCGGATCGTATACGAGTGCTGCAGCCAGGTTCAATCTTTTCTTCTCTCCGTAACTCAACCGATGGGGATTTGCTGCTCTCCTGTGCAGTAATTTCAAACTCTCGATCCAGGAATCCATCTTTTCAAGATGCGCATCATCAAGGCATTGAAAATTATCCAATCCGTACTGAATTTCATCAACTACACTGTTCATGAAAAGCTGATCATCGGCATCTTGAAAAACAAAACTGCACTGCCGCGGGTCAAGGGATGGCACCTCGTTTCCCTCATGGATAAGTGTGCCGCCGGTCGGTTTAAGCATAGCGCTTATCGTTTTCATGAAGGTTGTTTTTCCAGATCCATTCGGACCCATCAGCGCGATAACCTCACCTTCATGCAAAACCAATTCCGGTATATCCAGGTGAAAACCATTTCCGTTGGAGTAATTCCAATCCCTCAATTCCAGTCTCACCTGTTTATTATGGGTGATTTTTTGATCATGGGATTTCGCTATTTGTTTTTCCGAGAGAAATAACGGAGATTGTTCTGTATCGCCGTCAAAGCTGATCTTTCCTCCATCCAGAAAAACACAACGGTCGAATAGGGGTGCAAAATAATTCACCTTATGTTCAATAAGGATCACCGTAATATTCTTCTTATACCTCAATTCCTGCAGTACTTCGAAGACCATTCTGGTAGATTCCACATCCAGGTTGGAAGTAGGTTCATCCAGGATCAGGATGGCAGGCTGTAATGCCAGGATCGCAGCGATTGCAATCTTTTGTTTTTCCCCGCCAGATAGTTCCAGTAAGGAACGATCAAGAAGAGTTTCTGCCATGGTCGCACGTAAAGCCCAATCCATACGCTGCTTCATTTCGTCCAATGGGATGCGTTTATTTTCCAATCCGAAACCCAATTCTTCAGTCACATTCAGCGTACAGAACTGGTCATCTGCATTCTGCTGTACGAACCCCACGATATCCGCGACTTGATAGAGGGTCATTTGCTCAACCGGCTGTTCCCCGATCTTCACCTGACCCTGGTATAAACCTGATTGCTGATGAAAGAGAATACCTGCCATAGCGTATGCAAGGGTGGTCTTTCCTGAGCCGGAAAGACCGCTGAGAAGAACCCACTCTCCACCTTGGATGCGAAGATTCACATCCATCAGGACTGGCTCTTCTTCATCGCCATAGTGATAGGTCAGGTTTGTGATCTCAATGTCCATTTTCTATTGAACTTCAATCAAATCCACATTTTCCAGAAACACGTGCCCCTGCAAAGTACCTACCAGGTAGCTCATTTCGTAACCCTCGATATTGAGAAAAATGCGGATGGTATCATCCTGCTGGATCATCTCCAGATCGCACTCGTACACCGCATCATCCGCGTGAAAGATCACCGTTGCAGCATTATCCACGTTCAGATCTGCCAGCACCAAACCAACCGCCACACCCTGTAGTTTCTTGGAACCATCTGCCAGTTCAAAACGCACGCTGTCCATATCGAACTGCCAATCCTGTGATCGAAATTCTCCGATAACTGTGCCGTTCATCTTGATCGGGATCGGTGTACTCTGAAAAATCACCAGTTCTGATACACCACGCACCCAGGCTTTACTGTTCAAGGCACCTACCACACTGTATGCTATATCCTCTTCCTCACCGCTGGCTACAATGATCAGATCAGGGTTCGAATTGATCTCATCTATCGTGACGAAATAGCTGTATCCATCACCGGCAGTGATCAAAACCATGTCCGTATTCTCGCCCATACCGGCAAAAGCGAGGATATCTTTCAATGGATAACCGGTGTAGGTTCCTGCTGTGCCCTGCAGGCTTGTTTCGACCGTTAGCGGCAGGATATTGGTTTGACTTTCCTGAAATACACTCGTTTTGGTCACATTCCCCGAAATAACGATCTCCCCTTCACCCCGGGAGGTTTCGAGATACACGAATACGAACACCACACACAACAGCAATCCAGCCAGCAGAAATATCCAGCGTGAGGTTTTCTTTTTCTCCTCTATACGCGGTGTAATGATGCCGGTCTTTGCCAGATTCTTCAATGCAAGCTGGCTGAGCAGCCCGCCAAAGACAACACCTGACAGGAATGCCATTCCACCTACGATCACCAGACTCCAATATGCCAGCGTATCAGCCGGTACCGATGCAAAGATCTGGAATACAAAGACGTTCGATGCCGCCGCCAATCCACCTGCTACTATATTTTTTGTGGAATTCTTCAACGCAGGCAGCACAAAGACCAGTTCCACGATGATGCCTGCCACCAGGTCTACAATGAGAACTAGCACACCGTGAGTATTACCGCTGAGTAATTCCACAACACCTTTCAGAACACCTACGAGGACGGCTGTACCGTTCTTATTGACGATACCTACAGCCAGCAGGATCCATACAATGTGCAGCCCTGCTGCCCACTGTGTCGTACCGGCAAAACCTAGAAACGACTGGAACAGATCTCCGATCATGTTGATATAGGTGCTCGCTATTCCCCCGACTGCCGAGAAACCCGCAATGAATAATAGATCTCTGGTACTGAAATAATAGTCCTTCTTCATGCTTTCCTCTCCCAAAATAAAAAAATGCGCCTGCGGAAAGGCGCACAGAAAAGATCACATGGAAGGATCCTGTTCTGCATCTCCTTTCCATACCGGGAGGCACAACCGTTTCCGGTTGCACCCTATCGGTCCCAAAACCATAACATTCGTCGTCGTAGATTAAGAGACTCGAAGATGCACTCTGCTGGCATTGTATCATAGAATTCGTGTAGAGAAGAATGAAGGTTATTTTCTTCAATTTTTAATAGAAAAAAGGCTTATGAACATAAATCCGACTCAGTCCGAACTCCAGACATTGATGGAAAAGAATCCACAGGCGCAGCGCACCAATAAAGGGAATTATTCTATCCGCACACATGTCACCGCACGTTCCAATGAATCCACTTTCTTTGTCTATGACACACCCAATGGCAGACCTGCCATCACCCGTGCAGAATATCAAAAACTTGCCGAAATGCAGGATGAGTATCTTGCCCAGCATGAGAGCATTCAGATTGATGGCTATATCGGTCCTGACCCGGATTTCAGGGTTGCCTGTCGCTTGATCGTTGAAAGTGCCAATGCCAATATCGCTGCTATGCAGCAGCAGTTGTATTTTCCTGCCGACGAGCATTTCCACCCGCAATTCACCATCATCATCACACCCAACCTGATGACAGAGCAATATCCCAACCGGCGTTTGATCGCAGTGGATCTGGAGAATTGGACCACGCGTGTGTTCGGTTCCGATTACTTTGGAGAATCCAAGAAAGGTGGGCTGCGCATGTGGAACCACTGGGTCTACCAGCAGGGCGGACTGGCGCTGCATGCCGGTTGCAAGGTCTTCCCCGATATCGTCAACCGCGAAGAGTTAGCTCTCATCATCGGTCTTTCTGGAACCGGCAAGACCACCACCACTTTCCGCCAGCAGCGTGACAGCCTGCCGGTGCAGGATGATTTCTGCGCGTTGTTCCCAAAAGGGAAAGTGTACGCCTCTGAAAATGGCTGCTTCGCAAAAACCATCGGGTTGGATGCAAATGACGAGCCTACCATCTATCGCGCTCTGACCCAGCCCAATTCGTGGCTTGAAAATGTTACGGTTCGCGAAGACGGTTCCATTGATTTCATGGATGGCAGCTATACCACCAATGGGCGCGGCACTTTTCAATTAAATGCCATTCCGCACCGCAGCCCCTGCGATCTGTCGCCTGTCAAATATATCTTTCTTCTTAATCGCAATTTCAACATCATTCCGGCTGTGGCGAAGCTGAACCATACCATGGCAGCCCAGTATTTCATGCTGGGTGAGACCACCGGCACCTCTGCCGGAGGGAAATCGGAGGCGGGCAAAGCCCTGCGTGTGCCGGGCACCAATCCCTTCTTCACCATGGATGATGCCCTGCAGGCGAACCGTTTTCATGACCTGCTGCAGACCATGCCAGATGTGGAAGTGTATCTGCTCAACACCGGACGCGTAGGTGGGGATGAGGTTGATCCTCGTTCTAAAAAAGTGAAGATAAAACACAGTTCCGCCATCATCGAAGCCATCCTCAACCGCACCATCCACTGGAAGCAGGACCCCATCTTCCATTACGAGATCGCCGCCGTGCTACCCGATTTTGAAGATCGCGAGTTGTTAAATCCCTATCAACTGTATAAAGCTCAGGGACGCCTGGATGAATACCAGACCATCTCAGAGAAATTAATACAGGAACGGGAAGAATATTTAAGGGATTATTCAAATCTTGAGATCTAGTAAAAAAGCCGATTGTGGAAATTATAATAAGGTAACCTTTATCATCATGGATGAGATGGGCAAGATGATGTTGAGAAGAATTTAAATTTTTCTGATATTTTTTACCCTGAAAAACTTTTTTTTGTACAGTCTTCTGCCATGAAAACCCTGGTTGAGGGGAATCGTTGAACCTATACAAGGTTTTCTTCCAGCTACTCAATGCTGTTTTGTTGAATTGCTGTGTAATTTGTATAGCCATGAACAAAACTATATAATTATGCTGGTTTGAACAGCCGTTTTTATTACCGAACTGTTGCTTATCTGTGAAAAATTGAGCGACAAAGGAAGCATACAATGGAAACGAAAAGCTCTCCCTATTTTACGTCTATTCCTCTTTATGATGCCTATAACCGCAATATAAACGGATTAACAAAGAACGATTGTACGGAAACGGTTCTGGAGAATCGACAGCATTTGCTGACCGGCAGCAATATTCTATGGGGTATGCCTTTTCTACTGGGTAGAGACGAACAGGAAAATAACGTATTGCTGTTAAAAGATGAACCTGTCGAATTCCATTTGCCGGAGATTTCGCACGACAGGTATATAGTTTTCTTGCATTCCGTGGATTTCAAGCAGAGTGAAGATGGAGAAGATGGAATTGTACAGCATCACATGGGTAATCCACGTCTTGGAGAGACAGTAGCAGAGTATACGCTCAATTATTCGGATGGCACGCAACATACAATTCTGATCAGACGGCGGTTCAACATCAGTGAATTTAAACTGAAATGGGGCGAAGACAGCTTCGAATGCGTACCACATACCAAGCCGCAGGCATTTCGTTCAAACACGGAAGAGTTTGTACGCGGGGAAAAAGTAACGCATATCTTTGGGATAGGCGCGTTCCATACAGCAGCGCCGGGGTATGGCTGTGAGATGCAGCACTGGTTGTATGCAGCCGAAAATCCATTCCTGGAAAAGGACCTTGTAGCTATAACATTTACTCCAAAAGACGGGACGGTTTTCATCTTTGGAATTACCGGTGGCTCGGTTTCAACGAATCCCATACGCTGGGATGCCGCCAAAAGACTCAAACTTAGGCTGCCGGATGGAGTAGAGCTTAATGAGTTCGGCGATTACGACGACCTGGATATTGACCTCGGTTGCATCGTTACAACATTTCCCTTGCGCGATTATGATAACGAGAATTGGGAGAAAGGGTACAACAATAAACCTCCTAAAATGTCAACGAAAGAGGTTCTTGTTGAATACTACGCGCATCCGCAGGCAAATATTTATATCGGGCAGAACAATCCCAGGGGCATCCAGCTTAGCAGTTTAGCAGATGAACCCTGCCACGCCGAAGGTTTCTCTCTGGTGAAAGCCATCAAACCCAACATCCCGGTTAAGATTCGCATATATGACGATAAAACCGGTTTGCCGGTATCGGCGAAACTGCATATTCACAGCATAGACGGAGAATATCTTGCACCAATGAACCGGCACCGTTTTCCCAACCCGCACTGGTTTGAAGATTACAGCGTCGATTTCACTAACGATGGTCATTCCGCCACGTACGTTGACGGTTCAACGGTAGTTCTCCTTCCGGAGGGTGAAGTCTATATTGAAGTATCAAAGGGATTTGAGATCAAACCGGTAAAAGTGAGACAGACTATATGCAGAGATACAGAAACGATCGATATTGGTCTGGAACACGTGCTAAACTGGCGTGCAAAAGGGTGGGTATCTGCGGACACGCACGTCCACTTTCTGACACCAAATTCCGCATTGCTGGAGGGAAGCGGTGAAGGCGTCAATATCGTAAACCTGCTTGCCAGCCAATGGGGGGAATTATTCACGAACGTGGGCGATTTTGATGGATCGACCACACTTGCCAGCCAGGAAGCAGGCAGTGCTGGTGAATATCTTGTGCGTGTGGGCACCGAAAACAGGCAGCATATATTGGGGCATATTTCCCTGTTGGGTTATGAGGGCAATATGATCCTGCCGTTAACGACCGGAGGAACGGATGAGTCAAGGTTAGGCGACCCGCTGGAAAACTCCTTACAGGATTGGGCGAGGCAGTGCCGCAGGCAGAATGGTTTGGCGATCTTACCCCATTTCCCAAATCCAAGAGCCGAAGGGGCAGCGACTCTCGTCATGGAGTTGATCGACGGAGTCGAGATGACCTCCTGGGGTGCGATATTCGCTGGAATAAATCCATACTCTCTGTCAGACTGGTATCGTTATCTGAATTGTGGATTCATGGTTCCTGCAGTAGGCGGGACGGATAAAATGTGTGCAGAAACACCTGTCGGCGGCGTTAGGACTTATGCCTTGATCAAGGACAAACCGTTCACGTATGAAAACTGGAAAGAAGTTGTGCGCAGCGGTTTAACTTTCGCGACGTATGGTCCCCTGCTGGATTTTCATATAAACGGTCACGATATGGGCTCCACTGTACAGTTTGGAGATGATGGAGGAACGGTAGAAATAGATTGGAAAGTTTCTTCCGTAACAATACCTGTTACAAAGGCAGAGCTTGTTTTTAACGGTGAATTGCTGGAGCTTAAGGAACTGGATCCTGAAAAAATGGACCACAGTGGAAGCTGGTCCGTAAAGGTAAAGGAAAGCGGGTGGTTCGCTCTACGAGTTCGTGGGAAACACCCGGACAGAAAAGAAATCATTGCGGCACACTCCAGCCCGGTTTCCGTCCGTGTTGAGAACAAACCCATCTTTAACAAGCTGGATGCAATGACGATTCTCGATCAGATCGAAGGAGCTACCGCGTATGTCAAGAATTTAGGCTCGAAAGCCGATGAGACGAAATATCGTCAGTTGATGGAGAATCTCACCGCAGCACACAGAAAACTTCATAATTACATGCATCAGAACGGCATTTTTCATGACCATAATGTTGTGGAAGATCACCATAAATAATTGCAGTAAAAACAAAGGTTTTTATTAATGTAAATAATCATATAAGGGAAAGAGGATATGAAATGAAATTCATATCCTTTTCTCTATTTGCGAAATATCTGAAAAGCTAAGGTGATTTCCTCTTTATTAAGTTAAAGAAAAATTACTACACAAGTCTTCCATTTACTCTTTCACTTTCAATCGCACCAGTTCATCACCTTTTTCAACCATTTGCCCTTTTTCGACCAATACTTTCTCAACAGTGCCAGCCGAAGGCGCGCGGAACTCCATCAGCATCTTCATGGATTCCAGCACGACCAGTATCTGGTCAGCTTCCACCGTTTCCCCTTCTTTCACCAGTACCTCCGAGATCGCGCCTGGAATAGGTGCAGATACAATGCCGGTATTTTTCTTTTTCGCTTGTTTTTTCCCCTGACGGTTGGATGGCTGTACTAACACCTCGGTCTGCAAGCCGCGCGTTGTGATCTGGTAGGTATCTTCCTCATCCTGCCGAAGAAAGAATTCTCTTTTCCCCTCATCACGCTCGATCATGAACAGACCACTGTCGTTCAGGAAATGGATACCGGCGTACACTTCATTCCCATCAACCCAAACATGGTCCCCTTCCACTTCGATGAGGTATTCTTTCTCTTTTATGCTAACTCGGTATTTATCCATGTTATTTTAGAAAAAACCAACCATCTGCTCACGCCAGGCAGCCGTGCGCCAGTGATTCGACTCGCTCGTTGTTTGCACGGTCTTTTGTTTCTTGTTTTTACTTACATAGAGTGCTGCTGCTATGGCAGCTTCCAATTCAAGCTTCTCGTCATTAAGAGGATCAGAAGAATGAAATGTTTCCAGAAACATCGTATCCACCTGTCCGGAAAGGAATTCCTCACTGCTTACGATCGTACGAAGATACTGCAGATCTGTTTTCACTCCTGCGATCTTGAAATCATTCAGGGTCGCCATCATACGCCGGATAGCAGTGGAACGATCTTCCCCCCACACTATCAGTTTTGCGATCAGTGAATCATAATCTGTGGTGATCCACATACCCTCATACAATGCAGAATCCACACGAATTCCGGAACCGGTAGGAACCTGTAAATAATTGATCTGCCCTGAAGTCGGCATAAAGGTCTGGTCAGGATCTTCTGCTATGATGCGCGCTTCGATTGCTGTTCCATGTATTTGTACCTGGTTTTGCTGGAACGTCAGACAGCCTGTTTCTGCCAACAGGATCTGCATATTCACAAGATCTATCCCAGTCACCATCTCCGTTATTGGGTGTTCCACCTGGATGCGAGGATTTACTTCAATGAAATAGAAATCCTGATTGTCATCCAGTAAAAACTCAACAGTTCCCAGACTGCGATAATTAAGAGCCTTTCCAATTTGCCGTGCAGCTTTGTAGAGCCATTCACGAGTTTCTTCATTTAATCCCGGCGCAGGGGATTCTTCGATCAGTTTTTGATGCCGGCGTTGAATAGAGCATTCCCGCTCACCAAGAATAAGAATTTTACCCATTCCATCACCGATGATCTGCACTTCAATATGTCTGGCAGGACGAATAAATTTTTCAATATACAGGCTTTCGTCGCCAAAT
This sequence comes from Anaerolineaceae bacterium, assembly GCA_963556045.3. Taxonomy (GTDB): domain Bacteria; phylum Chloroflexota; class Anaerolineae; order Anaerolineales; family Anaerolineaceae; genus UBA4781. The sequence goes on from CAUVYA020000002.1 coordinate 548,557, forward strand.
GATAAGCGTGCCTCCTGAGAGGCAGAGGCAACTACCTGTTCCAATTCTTTTTCACTGGCAGCCAGCCGTATCCCCCGCCCTCCGCCACCAGATACCGCCTTAACCAGGACAGGGTAGCCTATATTCTCTTTTATCTGTTGATTGGTATTCAGATCATTGATCTTAAATTTCCTTCCTGGCAGGATAGGAACACCGGCTTCCGCGGCGATCTCTCGGGCTGCCAGTTTATCGCCGGTCAATGCGATGCTCTTCGGATCAGGACCGATGAAGATCAATCCGGCTTTCTCCACCTGTTCGGCGAAAACGGCGTTTTCAGAAAGAAAACCATATCCGGGGTGAATTGCGTCTGCTTTCGATTTTCGTGCAGCCGCCAGGATCGCTTCGATCTTCAAATACGATTGCGACGCGGTTGTTGGCCCAATATAGACAGCTTCATCTGCGTAGCGAGTATGCAATGCTTCCCGATCAACGTCAGAATAGACTGCCACGCTGGTATAGCCAAGATCACGACAGGCTTTGATGATGCGAACTGCGATCTCGCCTCGATTGGCGACCAATATTTTCATTTTTCCCTTCCTTCGTTGTCACAATGGTATGTTGCCGTGTTTGCGTGGAGGTGTCTGTAAGCGTTTGTTCTTTAATATCTCAAGCGCCTCGATTACCCGTCTTCTGGAATCTGCGGGGTGGATGACATCATCCAGATATCCTCTGGAAGCCGCGATGTATGGATTCGCCTTTTCTTCACGGTATTGAGAGGTTAACTCAGCTCTTAATTGATCTGGGGTTGACGATTCTGAAAGTTCTTTGCGATGCAGAATATTGACTGCTCCTTCAGAACCCATAACCGCTACTTCCGCCCCAGACCAGGCATAGTTGAGATCACCCCCCAGGTGCTTGGAACTCATCACGATATAGGCGCCGCCGTATGCTTTCCGCAGGATGATCGATACTTTCGGTACGGTTGCTTCAGCATAAGCATAGATCATTTTTGCGCCATGGCGGATAATGCCATTTTGTTCCTGATCTGTACCCGGTAGAAATCCGGGAGTATCCACCAGAGTCAATATAGGGATATGGAACGTGTCACAGAAACGGATGAAGCGCGCACCCTTATCGGATGAATTTATATCCAGCACTCCTGCCAGAACAAGCGGCTGGTTGGCTACCACCCCAACTGTTTTCCCATTAATGCGTGAGAACCCTACGATGATGTTTTGTGCGTATTCCTCCTGGACTTCAAGGAAGTCATCTTTATCAACGATCTCGTTGATCACATCGTGCATATCGTATGGCTTTTGTGGATCAGTGGGTACGAGCTTTTCCAGCGCGTCGCAGGAACGCCTGGCATCATCCGAAGGAACGATATAGGGAGCTGACGCCAGATTATTGGATGGCAAATAGGAAAGAAGGTTTCGGATCTTCTCCAGCAAAGATTCTTCGTTTTCCTCCGAAAAATGTGCCACGCCACTTTTTCTCAGGTGAACTGCAGAGCCGCCCAGGGTATCAAAACTCACATCTTCATGGGTAACAGCTCTGACCACATCCGGACCGGTGATGAACATATTTGCATTATTTTTAGTGATGAAAATGAAATCGGTTAAAGCCGGTGAGTAAACAGCCGCCCCGGCACACGGACCCAGAATAGCAGTGATCTGTGGAATAATACCGGATGCTCGAGTGTTTCGGAAGAACATCTCTCCACAAGCTGCCAGAGAGTTAACACCTTCCTGAATGCGAGCGCCGCCCGAATCGTTCAGTCCGATGATCGGTGCGCCATTCTCGATTGCCAGATCAATGGTTCTTGCGATTTTCAAACCATGCTCTTCCCCTAGAGAGCCTCCCATAACGGTGAAATCCTGTGCATATACGAAAACTACACGATCATCTATTTTCCCCCATCCGGTAATCACACCATCGGTAAACAGCCCGTTTCCATCAGTACTAGAAAGACCGGATGAATGCGTACGGAACATCCCGATCTCATTGAACGATCCATAGTCAAGCAGCTTATCGATACGTTCCCGTGCGGTCAGTTTTCCTTTATTGTGCTGCGCTTCGATACGTTTATCCCCGCCAATGGTTAATGCGGTCTGTTTTCGTTCTTCCAGTTTTTCACTGGACATCGTTTCATTCTTCATAGTTTTCTCTTTTATTAACACCATATTGCATTGCAGGGTTGCTTTTTTCATCAACGAAATGAGGATTCGGAGAGAGCAAATTCATAAAATCGTAGTTGCGGTTTTCTCATCGTTTCGACAACAGCCGCGCCGCAGTATCCCTTTTCCGGTGAAAAGCGCACATACCAGTAGGGTCCTTTTCTACATATCTTGAATTTCTTTCCCGAAAAGCCCGAATCCTGGATAAGATCCAGGTAGCTGTCGCGGTGATTTGCATTTCCCAGCCCTACCCCATGTAATTTCTTCGTTGCCTCCAGTGTGGTCCATGCCCGAAGGAAAGTACTATCCTGAAGAGGCTGCGGCATTTTCAAGATTGCTTTCTTATCCTTCTCGTGAAAAAGGGTTTCCAGAGCCCAAGATGTTGATTTAATTGGTCTGATTTCCTCGATGTCAATTCCCACCTTGTTTTTCCTGCTGACAGCCAGCACCATCCATTTCCCGGAATGGGCGAGGTTGAAATGCACTTGGCTGGCGAGGTTTTCATCAGAAATAACCGGTTTTCCATCATGGAGATAGTGAAAACGAATGCTTTGAGAGGCAGTCTTGACATACAACCCGAGAATAATTCGCAGCGCTGCCCGCCCGGCTAAAAATGAAATCCTTTTTTCGGGAATCATCAGCCTTTCCGATCTTGCTACTTCATCTTTCGATAAAAGAGATCGGAGTACACCAGAATCAACAGGTTCCTGTAGATCACAGCGCCAGATATGCAGGTGATCCATCTCCAACTGCACATTTTCATCTGTATGTATCCATTCGATCTCTTCCAGATCGGGGAAAAATTTTTCCATCGATCGTTCCCCCACTTGTGAAGGGATCATCAGTTTTTCTCCATGGGTCTTGGAGAATATCTGTTGATTTCAGGTGGAAGGATAACACCCTGCATCTTCAATGCATGTACTCTGTAAGAATACTGGCAGCCCTTCAGCATTTGCCACGCAACATCTGCAACCTTACGGTTTGTGTATTCTTCAAGATACGTTCCCTTCGTCCATTCGTTAAAGCCACCGATAGATGGTCCACACCAGATCTGGTAATCCATCCTGCGATCTTCCACGCCATCGCGGGACCAGCGCGAAGATTGACCAAGGTACCAGCGAAAGACCAGAGCCATTTTCTTCCTGGGATCTCTTTCGGCATGGATGATCTGCTGCGGATCGCGTTTCTCAAAGAAAATCTTCGTCTCCTGCCAGATTTCATCTATGTCCTTTTTAAAAATACGGGTTTCGAGTTCATTCCGCACTGCTGGCGGAATTTCCTCAATACTTTTACAGGACATGTACAAATCATAGAGTTTCTGCGCACGCATCGGGAACAGACTTCCCTTTTTAAGAACTCTGTACTCTGTGCTCCCAGTTCGAACATATCAGCCGAAGGCGCCATGCAGACATCTGCCATATCCGCATCTGCCAATAACTTGCGTGTATGTTCACAGGCACCCGATTCAATGCAAGCCTGGTTGACAGACCCGGTGACCACAAAAGCCGCACCCATCATGAATGCCGCCAGCACGGATTCCGGCGTGCTGATCCCACCTCCTGCGCCTATGCGAACGGGCTGCATAAATTTGTTATGAGTCTGGGTGCGGTCTCGCAGTGCAATGATGGAAGGCAGCAGTACTACCAGTGCTTGATTATCAGTGTGTCCCCCTGAATCGGCTTCAACCGCAATATCATCTGCCATTGGCACTTGTTGAGCCAGTTCTGCTTGTTCAGATGTGATCTTCCCCTCGTTGACAAGCTGGGTCAGAATTGCAACCGGCGCCGGATTGAGGAAAAGCAGTGCGATCTCTTTACGAGATATCTTCGCGATTATATGATTTTTGATCACTATTCTCCCGGAAATATCTCTGGAAAGCCCGCAGGCACGATATTGAACAATAGCGGGCGTTAAGCGGATAAAAGCGGCAGCCTCAACTACTCTGATTTTTTTCTCCAGATAGAGTTCAACGGTGCGCTGTTCCATTTGTGGATCAAAGGGATTGTGAAGTAAATTGAATAGGTAATTCCCGTCGGGAATTTGTGATTGGATGGACTCCACCGCGCTCTTCACACGTTCGACAGAAAGTCCCCCACTGCCAAACGAACCCATCAACCCACCTTTTGAAAGTGCAACGATCATTTCTTCTGATGCAATGGCATTTGCCATGCCACCGGCATAATAAGCAGCCTTCACACCATACGTGGAACAAAAAGCTTCATCACCAAAAGCAGCAGCATTAATCGGCGGTAGCCACCCTGATAATTCACTCTCTTCTGTATTCGAATGACCGACAATCTTTCCAGTATTTGTTAATTTAGCTGCTCCTTCATGTTTAACAGCAAATACAGGATCATCGAAAGACATTAAACAAGTCCGCTGGGCATCTGCATGTGAGCATAGATCTTGCTTTTTTCCATCCCATGCAAATAAGGTTGTTCTCTTTTCTTTTCTGTTCTTCTCATCTTCTTTTAATTCCGAAGTCATCATGCAATCCTTCCTCCCAAAATCATTGATACGTTTTCGATGGAATAGATCCACAGGTCATCCACGCGGAAATTTGCATCCGCAGTAACCCGGATCCGGTTTTTAGAAACTGTCTTCTCTTTGATCTCTATTTCGATAAGGATCTTTTTATTCGATGGCAGCACCTGCCCCCGGTATTTCCAGCGCATTAATTTATTTTCAGGAATATCTATGATCGCTGAACTCCGGTCAAATCCAGGAGTGGTCGCTCGCAGAACAGCAGTTAAAGTTCGGGGGATGGTTTCAACCCCCAGCGAACCCGGCATGACCGGATCTTGATAGAAATGGTTCTCAAAGAACCACTCATTACCACTGATCGTTTTTTGGCATACTATCTTTCCCAGCTGGCTATTTCCCCCGGTGGGATCAAACCAGATGCCATCAATTTGATCTAGAAGGGAGTTCTCTCCAGATTGATCGCCATGTTCATTTTTAATCTCAATAAAGCCGCTCTTCAAGCCTGGTGAAATCTCCCAGTTTCTATGCTCTCCTTTTTTCCCAAGACCACTTTGTTCATCCATCATGGATTGTGTAAAATAACCGAAAGTTGTTTCACCGATCAAAAACGTTTTATCGCTCGAAGACAATTCAAACCGGAAAGACTGAATATATACTCCTCCTCCATTGATGGTCCTGGTCAATATAGCTTTATTGGTGATGGTTTTTCCGCGCAGATCAGTATTTTGTGATAAATGTATCCAACCATCCAGATTGCGAAAAATATTGTTTGCCGCAGGGATCATTAACGATGTTCCCAGGTAGGCAGAAAGAAAACCACAGGGCTGCAAAGCGATTTCCATTAAGATAGCCAGCGGAATACCCTGGTAGGGATTCGACTGAAGGAACCATACCTCCGGTTGAATATCGAATTCAGTGACAATGGATGCCGGTTGGGAAAAATTCATTTGTGTACCGGTGATCTGCATAACGCGATCAACGAGAAGTAATCGCCCATTGGGCAAGCGCGGTGTTTTTCTTTGATCCAATTCCTTAAATCGAGGTCCAAAACAGCGAGCGATGGAACCTATCGCAAATTCTTCTAATTGTTGTTTTAAAAAGATCCTTTTATTTTCATTGACCTTTGATTTCATGATCGGCGCACTGCTTATCAGATCGGAAATAGTTTTTGTTGTTTGAGATTGTATTTTTAAGAATGCCCGATGCACGGTACTGGTTTGTTCCAGAGCAGCATCCAATATCTTCGCTATTTGTTGAATAGAATAAATATGATTTATATCGGGTATTCTTGAAGTTGAAATCGTTGCGGCATCCATAAAAACCTTCTCTCAATCTGCGGTTAATGCAAAGAGGTTCACCGGAATACGATGACTGACCAATTTTGCAAGAAGTTTGATAATTGACATGTGATCACTGACATTTTTTTGATTGATGGTTAACGATAGATGTGGTTCATTTTTAAGAATGGCATCTATCCATTTGGAGCAATTGCTGCCTGCCCCCAGTTCGATGAATATGCGAGCCCCATCGTCATAGACAGCGTTGACAAGTCGTGGAAAATCAATAGGGTGCGTCAACATGTGGGCAAAGCTTTGCGAAATCGCCCTGGATTCCAGAGTTATCGGTTCATAATTGGCTGCTGAATAGACCGGTATGTGCGGCTCGTATTCAACCGGCCAATAGTGTAGTCGTTGAAATGCTTCGAACTCTGATTGCACCGGAGCACAATGGATAGCATGATCGTACGTAGTTTTTAGATACATACATTTTAGGTCACCTGCTATTCTCCGGCAGGTTTCATCATCCCCACCGATGACCACCTGCCTGGGAGTATTAATATGAGTAATGTACACGTGATCAGATTGTTTTATTGCCTCTTTGACTTTTTCATACGACGCCATTAATACATAATTTGACCAAATGGAATCATTTTTCTCATTTTCGGAAAGCCCCCAGTATTCTCGGATGGCTTTCTTTTTCCCTGCTACACGCTCATGAAAAATAGGAGAGCTCTCCAGCGATGTTCGCATTGCATCCACCTGCGTCCAGATGCCGGCAGCGAACATCATACTTTCTTCGCCCAGGCTGTAACCAAACGTAACGTCCGGCTTCACGTTGAGAATATCACGAAGAATACATGTATATAAATATGAAAAACAGGCGCCGGTAGAGATCATGGTAGTGGGTGATCTATCCAGCATTTTTTGTAGAGATTCAATAACGGTCAGGTCAGAAGTATCAGGATAAATGATCTCTGTGTTTAAAGCCTGGTTTATATCATCAGTTAGGACGTGCATAGCGCTTATGAGCTGCGGGAATAAGTCAAAGAGCCCTTCTCCCATTCCAATATAAGCACCAAAAGCACCTGGATATACAAAGGCAATCTTTTCATTCCTGCCCAAAGGGTTAGGGGTGAAATAACTGCCTGCAGGTGTTTGCCAGTCTTTGTTTGTTGGTTCTGCCAGATTAATAACTGCCTTTTCTATTTCCTTTTTCAATTCAGTGGGTGAAGAACCGACTAGAGTCAGACAATATCTCATATCATTGCGTTCATTCGCGAGTAATTCCAGCGTTATTTGTTTTAGGTCATCATCCTGATCCATTTTCTCTTTCAGGGAAATTAATTCCTGCAATCCTTTTTGCCGATCGTTAAATCCAATGGGTAAAAAGAATATATCTTTTTTTAATATTGGAGCCCTGTTTGGGACAACCTGGAGGTTATTTCCCTTTTCAATCATGATGCTCAACTCCTATTGGTATATCAATACCAATGTTCAACTGCGGCAGGTGCAGAGTTCTTTTTAACCTGATCTTTTTTTGTAATGAACAGAAATTATTAATTTGCTTTTCTTCCGATGTAGCGGTTAAGCTGTTTGCTGATCGTCCCTTCCAAACCGGTAAAATGAAAGTATTCATTCCCCGCATCATCAACGACCACAATATCGCCAGAAACAGCAAACTGATTATGGGTGCCAACATTGAGAATTGCCCATGCGGGTGTATCAAAAGATAAGGTCTTGTATTGGATCCATTCATGTAATCTAGAAGGTAGACATGGAGCTTCATACATTTCCTGGCTCCAAATAAGAATATTTTGCACAATCGCATCGTTTATGAATGGATTAACTGAACCGGTGATAAATTGACCTTGTTGTTGTGCGGAAATCTGCGGTAGGTTTATTTTGGTTACAATTCTTTTTTCATCAGGTATCATTACTGCCTGAATACCCTGAAAAGAGGGTCCATGAAAGAGCGTTCCATCTTGATAGTATTCATGCCCATCTTTGAAGAGTTCTTTCTCATTGAAGAATTCTTCAAATTCCGAATGCTTAGGTGATTGGGGAATATCTTTGACTAAAAAGATCGTACCGCTGTAATGGAATTTCTTTCGCCCGGAATTTCCGATTTCGCTCACGACCATAACATCAAATGCTCTTTCATTCTCATCAACAGGCAAACTCTTGATAACCAGATCAAATTCATGCCCGTTTTCATCGAACGTAACACCTTTTAGTATCTTAAAATCTTCCATTCGATGAAATTGCCATCCGGGATTGATTGCTTCGCATGCATCAATCAGCCATGCGGAGGCACATGTTGCTGGTAATACAGGGTTTTGACCGATTTGATGGTCTACCATAAACGGATTTTCTTCCAAATTAATTTCTCGATGGATTACTACCGGTTTTTCATCACTGATTTTTGTTTCTTTCTGCTGTAATATTGAACCACCCACAACGATCTGAGGAGCTGCATGTCTCTCGTCAGTCAGTTCTTTTATTAATGTTTCAATACCCAACTCTGTTGAGATCAGTGGAATGTTATGGCGTTTAAAATACTCTTTAAGCTGAGGGGTGACCATACCGGCGTCCCATGGTCCCCAGTTGATAGCCATCACAAAGCAATGCGGAAGAGATCTTTGTAATATGTAAGCTGATTTATTGAGAACTTCATTCGCGATAGCATAATCTGTCTGCCCGATATTGCCAAAAAAGCCCGCAACAGAAGAAAAAAACACCAAAAAATCAAGTTTTTCTGCGTCAATACAATTCATGATAGATCGCAAACCGTTTACCTTGGTGTTGACAACCAGATCGTAATCCTTTTCGCTCTTATTCTCGATTAGCTTATCAGCAAGATTACCGGCTCCATGAATGACACCGGTTATTGTGCCAAGTTTTTTTTCTTCTGCTTTGATTCGAGCGATGAAATTTTCCTCATCGGTTATGTCCGCTGAGATATATACAGCCTGCCCCCCATAAGATTCGATGGCAGCAAGTGTACTGGCGATCTCTCTACTGGAAAGCACCAGATTAATTTGCCTGTCCACTTCTTTTGGAGATATCTTTTCATTTTTTTGTTTGAAGTATGCAATTGCTTTATTTCGTAGTTTTTTGGTTTCCTGAATGCCTTGCGCCCACTCCGGTTCAGCTTTTTCGAAAGGTGAGCGCCCAACAAGAATGAACGTACATCCCACGGTTTTTGCAATTCCGAGGGCACATTGAGACGTTATGCCTTTCGCACCTCCCGTGATCAATAGAACAGAGTCTTTGTTTATCAATGGTTTCTTGCTTTCAACCATGTGTGTTAATCCTTTATTGTGATTGTGTAGCGACCGTCTTGTGTATAACCGACTTCACTCAAGCGTAAATCAGGATCGTAAATTTCGTCTATGATTTTTTCTGCCATAGTCTGCGATTTGATATTTGGATCAAAATCAAGCGCCCTGCAAAAAACATCGCTCCATTCCAAACGCAGTGATTTTGCTAGACCGGCAAAACCACCGGGGAGCGGGTCAGATGTATTACAACCGTTTAGTCCAAACTGTCCATCCAATTGAGTAACGGTCAGAAATGCGGAGCGAGTGAGCTGGGCGGTTTGAGTGAATAGTGGTTTTAAGTGACGGGCTATTAAAAATACCGCCTTAAGTGATGTCTCACTTTGGTTGGTAAATTCGATGAACTGGCTGTTGTCAGCGATTGCGCGATGAGGTTCCAGGTGGACAAAGAAAACAAGACTCTGCTGCGTTTGTTGGATGCTATCCATCAAAGCGCTCACAGATTGATCAGATACTTCCTCAAGTGTGTAATGAATCACATCTGGCGATTGGAAAGCCTGCTTTTTCCCATTTTTACCAATATGGATGACACCTACCTTCATCCCTTTTTGAGTAAACTTTTGTGCCAGTGCCCTGGTTTTCTCCATTTCGTTTCCGGTGATCAACGCCATACCTGAATCGGGAATCGTTAGCTCCATCCTATCCGGTTTCGGTAATCTTTTTACTGCCACCGTATGAGTGGTCACTTTACTTTGCGCAATATCTTCAGTTAATACTTCTTTTTTTTTCAGCGCTGTATTTTTAATGTCTTTTTCCCCGCTTGTAATTTCTTCTCTTCTAAACGATTCGATGATCTGTTCCAGGGTGCGCAGCTCAACAAGTTCGTCAGCGCTTATCGCTCGCATTTCTGGGTATTTTTCCTGGATCGCACCCAGAATCTCCACTTTTTTTATAGAGTCAATACCCAGGTCTGCTTCCATATCCATTGAGGTTTCCAGCATATCCACCGGATAACCAGTCTTCTCACTGACAATTTCCAGGAATACCTGTTGATAATCATTCGGCATGATTTGAGTATCTGTTTCTTTATCTTCTTCAATTGACTGTTTGGTCAATTTTTCTGATTCTGATTGCGCTGGTGGGGTTTGGTTGGGTACGTTATTGTTCACAAATTCTGCAATAACCTGTTCTAGTGTACGCAGCTCTACAAGTTTATCCGCATCGATCATCCCGAATTCCGGAAATTGCTCCTGAGCTGAGCCGAGTATTTCAACTCGCTTGATGGAATCAATACCCAGGTCTGCCTCCATATCCATAGAAAGCTCCAGCATATCCACCGGATAGCCTGTTTTTTCACTGACGATTTCCAGGAAGATGTCTTGAATTTTTGCAAATGATACACTGGAGGGAATAATCACATTCGTTTCGTTCGTTGCGCTAACCATTTCTCCGGCAGCCATCGCAGTTTCTGTTCTGGAGGCAGCTGTTGCATTGACAAATGCGCCAACGATCTGTTCCAGTGTACGCAAATTGATCAGTTCATCCGCCGTTATGGTCGGCAGATCAGGAAATTGAGTTTGCATTGCACCAAGAATTTCGACTCGTTTAATAGAATCAATACCCAAATCTGCTTCCATATCCATTGAAAGTTCCAGCATATCTACGGGATACCCGGTCTTTTCGCTGACAATTTCCAAAAATTCATCGGTCAGTTTATCCGGTTCATATCCCGTATGATTCGTGCTTTTATTTGATACCGGCTCACTTTTTAAGTTGAGAGACTGATCGAATTGATTTTCTACATCTCGATCCGCATGATTCCCAATGCTTCCAAACATCTGATCGGCAGGATCGAACTCTTCATACTCGGATCCAGTACTATTTTGACCTAACAATTTCTGGATCAATTCAGTGTATTGCTTGATGAATATGGTTTGTGAATTTAAATACGCTTCATGTGCGCTGCTGGTTGCTGCATGCTGATTGGAAATGAATTTCGCCTGTTCTCCAATCACGGAGAAATCATGTTCCTCATCCTGATCGATGGTTTTCGCGCCATGATTTGAAAGCATGGCTATTTCCTGACGGGTAATCTCCTGCAGTGCAGCATTAGATGTACTGTCATTCTGCAAGAATATTTCATGTACTTTTAGAATCTCATCTTGATGTTCCAGTAGTTTTTTAATCAGAAGCGCAACTTCAGTTGAGATCGCCGGATTTGGTTTTGTTTGTCCACCCATCGGGGTGTGAGATCTCATCTGGTTGTGAGAGAGCGGGTTGTTTTGTCCGCTACCTTCGGTTTTAAGTGTCGACGTTGCTTCTTGCGTATCTTGATCTCCAGCAGCCGGCTTTTTCCCTGGCTTTTGGCTTAATGCCTCCTCGAATTTATTTCGCGTTGCGTCACTGATATACGACCCACCATTGAGCTTTACGGTAACTTTGCTTTGGGGGAGAATGGTATGATCATTGTAAGACCTGTATGGATCCACCTCACCCAGCCCAAATCCTAATACTTTCATTTGCAAGATTGCCTGACGATATTGCATATCACTATCTCCCCTTTGATTGGGATTGATGGTGATCAACTCGTAAGGTTTTCCCTCCAGGATCTCTTTGACCAGGTTGCTGAGAATATTTTTTGGACCAATTTCCACAAATACCCTGCCGCCCTCTGTGTAAATATTTTCAATTTCTTCCTGAAATTTTACAGGGTTGAGAATATGATCAGAAAGTGTTGTCATGATAAGTTCTGGATCATCAGGATACGATTTTGCGGTACTGTTCGAAAACACCTTGCCGGCAGGTTTTTTAAATACTTCCTTTTTAATTGCCTCGGCGAATGGTTCCCGGGCATGACTTACCAGATCGGTATGAAATGCGGCGGATACATTAAGCTGATAAACAGATAGATTGGCTTCTTCAAGAACTTTTTTCGCAATTTCAATATCTGTGGTCGAACCTGCCACAACAACCTGTTCTGGTGAATTGTAATTAGCCACCTTTACACCAGGGATATTTTTCAGCAATTCTCCTATTGCTTTCACATCCCCCTTCACAGCGATCATCGTACCGCTATCTTTTTCTTCTGAGGGACAAGTGCCCATAGCTCTTCCGCGTGCGATAATCAAACGTAGAAAAGCATCATCCTCAAGCACACCACCAGCCCATAAGGCAGTAAGCTCTCCAAAACTGTGTCCGGCAAAATAATCTGCTTTAAAGCCGGCATTCGTGAGTAATTTAAACAAACCCATACTGAATGTGCCAATGGCTGGTTGAGCATTTTCAGTGGCAGTTAATTGTTTTCCTTGAGCTTTCTTTTCTTCTTCGGAAAAGATCGGGATTGGGAAAACGACCTCTGTCAACAACTCCTGATCATCATTGCTGAATATCTCGTTGATCTTCTCAAAATTCTCACGGAATAGGGGGAATTGGATAGCAAGGTCTTTCCCCATATTGACATATTGTGATCCCTGACCGGGGAAAAGCGCGACTGTTTTTCCCTGAGTATCTATCCCCGATTCGCGAAAATAAATACCTTTCGGAGTAGACCAGGATTGCTGACCTTGATTGGACTCGATCAGTAGCTGGCATTCACGCAATTTTTCGATAGCGTCTTCAACTGAATTTGTCAGGAATCCGATGCGCGTATCCTTGATCGAAATCGTACCCTGACATGACTTCCGGTCAATCTGGTCAAGATATTGTTCTGCTGATTCCTCGTTCAACGCCTCCAGTGTTTTCTGGATCTCTTGTTTGAGGTTTTCCATCGAACTTGCAGATAGAAGCACCATGTATGAAGAAGGATGAATGCGAGCGAATTCCTGAGATTTGCCGGAATATTCTTCAACAGCGATATGGAAATTCGTTCCACCAAAACCGAATGAACTGACGCCTGCACGTCTTGGCGAACCATCAGCCTTTTTAAACCAGGGTCGTGTCTCCGTGTTCAAATAGAAAGATGATGATTCCATGTTAAAGGCAGGATTGGGTTTTGATACATTGATCGTTGCCGGCAGCACTTTTTGATAAAGTGCCAGCGCTGCCTTAATCAGGCTGGCTGCTCCGGCTGCCGCTTTGGTATGACCGATCTGTGATTTGACACTACCCAGTGCAATGGATTGAGCCGGTAGATCATAAGCGCTGAAAACTTCCTGTAAACCTTCGAATTCCGCCGGGTCACCTGCCACGGTGCCGGTTCCGTGCGCTTCGATCAATCCAACTGTGTCCGGTTCATATCCCGCGTTTTGATAGGCTCTACGGATAGCTTTCGCCTGTCCGCTGGCTCTGGGAGCATAGATACTCTTGAAATTACCATCACTCGAACTGCCAATTCCCCGTATGACTGCATAGATACGATCTCCATCTTCTTCAGCATCTGCCAATCTTTTAAGAACCAGCATACCGATACCCTCACCGACCAGCATTCCATCGGAGTCTTCACTGAATGCACGCAGGTGGTCGCCTTTTGAGAAAGCCGGGGTTTTACTGAAACACAGATAAGTAAGAATTGAATTATCTGTATCAACACCGCCAGCAATCATCATATCAGCTTTCCCCAGAGCAAGTTCATTCACCGCCATGTTGACTGCCGCCAGGGAACTACCACAGGCGGCATCCACAATACAGTTCGTCCCTCCCAGATCCAATCGATTAGCAATACGACCCGCCACGACGTTGCCGATGGATCCCGGAAATGCATTTTCATTCCAGCTGATATACGCAAGTTTCATTTTTTCGATGATTTCCGGAATTTCAGACTCGGGAACAGAACTGGCACGCAATACTCTTTCCCATATGGGATACTGCAATCGGCTGATGAGCGACTGCATGATCTTGGATGACATTCCCACCATACCCAGTACCACACCGGTACGATCCAGGATTTCCTGCCCTTCTTCAGGGTAACAGGCATCCAGCAGTGCATCTCTGGCAACTACCAGTCCTAGAAGCTGGGAGACATCTGTTACTTCCAGCAGATTGGGTGGAAGCCCGAATTCCATCGGATCAAATGAGATATCCGGTATGAATCCGCCCCATTTACTATATGTAGCATCTGCTTTAGTAGGATCAGGGTCATAGTACTCTTTGGAATTCCAGCGAGATAGGGGCACTTCACGAATGCAATCAAGCTCATCAAGAATATTTGCCCAGTATTTTTCGAGATTCTTTGCTTCAGGGAAAATACCTGCCATGCCAATGATAGCGATCGGTGTAGTTGAAGCAGGTACAGCCCCTCTGGTTATTTCCTTGCTCTTTTGTTTGCTCATTCTTTTTTCCATTCGTTGAATATCGTAGTTGTCAGAACGATCAATACTTACTATTTTTATTTGGTAAACACGTCATTCTTGGTAGAGTTACGAGACAAGATATAATTCGCTGTGCTGAGACGTGATTTGTATATTCTCTTCAACAATCAGGAATACTTTTATACACAAAACGTTTCTTCACAACAATTCAAAAAAATTGATGGAAATATGGATAATGAGAGCTATTAATTCCTTTTTTTTGATACGCACGAGTGTTAATTTTTATAATGCTCACGTATAAAATTCATTCACTCATTTACGTTTGAATAGCTAATTTAATATTAATTAAAAAAACTCCCGAAAACCTGTTTCGTTTTCGGGAATCAAGGCTGGGGGCAAAGGATTCGAACCTCTATTAACAGATTCAGAGTCTGCTGTCCTGCCGTTAGACGAGCCCCCAATTGCTCGCGCGAAATATTCTACCACTATTCCGCTGTTTAATACAATTTTTCAGTCTATTTTTGCTTCAATAAAGCTTAATGCCTTATGCAAACGCTGCAGCACAACCGTTTTGCCCAGGATCTGCATGGATTCGAACAATGGCGGGCTGATGCGCTGCCCGCTGATCACTTCTCGTAAAAAGCCAAAGAACTGACGTGGTTCTTTATTCTCCTGTTCCATCAAGGCACGCATACTTTCATCCAGATGTTCGGTGTCCCATTGTGTAATTTTGTTCAATTCTGCTTCCACTTTTACACCGGACGCCAGCGTCTCCGCTTTACTGCATTTTTCCATCGGAAAACGTTCGGTCGAATATGCAATATCTTCAATAAAGAAAAAGCGTGCCATTTCAACCGCATCATCCAGAGTGGTAATACGTTCTTTCAGAATAGGTACCACTAATTCCAGCGTAGCAAGTGGGGCATTAATTCCGGCTTTCGTAAAGAAGGGTTGCAGACGCTGTGCTAATTCCGCATCGCTAAGCGCTTTGATATGCAGTTTGTTGAAATAATCAAATTTGGTGAAATTGATCGCCGCAGGAGAGGGATTGAGCTTCTCCAGCGAGAATTTTTCTATCAAATCCTGCATGTTGAAGAATTCGGTGTGGTCATCGTAACTCCAGCCCATCAATGCCGTCCAGTTGACCATAGCCTCAGGCAGATAACCCAGTCCATCCAGATCCTTCACGAAGATGGAATAGCCATCCTTGCTTAATTCTGCTGCTTCTCGTTTGCTCATCTTGCCTTTGCCGCTTGGTTTCAAGAATACCGAGAGATGCACCCACACGGGTTCTTCCCAGCCGAAAGCTTTGTGGATCATACTGTGCAGAGGTGCAGTTGGCAGCCATTCTGATCCGCGGATAACGTGTGTGATTTTCATGAGATGGTCATCCACCGCCGCCGCCAGATGATATAACGCCCATCCGTCGCTTTTAATGATGATGTAATCATCCAGTGTTTTGTTCTCGAAAGTGATCTCACCGCGCAGCAGATCTTTTACCGTAGTTGTACCAGTTGTCGGAGTTTTAAAACGCAGCACATGCGGTTCTCCGGCAGCAATGCGCGCACGCGCCTCTTCCAGAGGGATGTTGCGGCAGGTTCCGTCATAGTGAGGTGGTTCTTTCTTCTTTTGTTTCTCAGCACGTACTTTTGCCAGTCGTTCGGGGGTGCAGAAACAGTAATAGGCATTGCCCTGCTCCACCAACTTCTCCCCATATTCCTGATATATCTGTTTGCGCTCTGATTGACGGTATGGTCCATACGGTCCGCCTATATCCGGACCCTCATCCCACTGCAAACCCAACCAGCGCAGGCTGTTCATCAGATCCTGTTCGGCTCCCTCGATAAAACGTTTGCGGTCGGTGTCTTCGATACGCAAGATGAATTGACCACCACTTTGTTGTGCGAGTAAATAATCATATAAAGCCGTACGGGCACCGCCCAGATGCAAGTATCCTGTTGGAGATGGAGCAAAACGTACTCGAACCGGATTTAATCCCTCACTCATAAAAATACCTCTATTGAATAATATTTTTTCGTAATGCGACAGATTCCACTAATCCAATCCCAATTATAGTGGATATCAGTGAACTACCCCCATAACTCAAGAAGGGAAACGGCAAACCGGATACAGGGACCAGATTCAGATTTACGCCAATATTAATGGCAGTCTGGAAGAACAACATAGCCGAATACCCATAGGCAACCAAGGACCCATATAAATCAGAGGCAGTTTGTGCTATACGAATACAGCGGAAAATTATGAAACCCATTAGAGCAACTACAGCCATCGTCCCAACGAATCCGAATTCTTCCGCTACTACTGAAAAAATAAAATCTGTGTGGCGTACCTTCAAAAATCGTAGTTGTGTCTGCGTACCCTGTCCATAACCTTTTCCAAACCATCCTCCCGAACCGATGGCAATCTTGGATTGTTCAATATTGTAAACATCTCCATAACTGGCTTCAGGATCAGGGAAGATAAAATTAAGAATTCGAGCCTGCTGGTAATCTTCCAATAATGGAAACGCGATTACGACCAGCAGAATCACAGCAGCTGCCATGATCGCCAGATATTTCGGCGGCAGTCCTGATACCCACAGAAGCGCGAACCAGATCACAAAGATCACGATGGATGTGGATAAATTTGGCTGTAGTAATATCCAGATCACAACGCCAAAGGTAAGAATGAAGCTTTGAAAGATCCAGCGCCAATCTCGTTTATCATCCCGTTTGCGATTAAAATGATCCGCCAATACCAGGATCATTAATGTCTTCACAATTTCTGAAGGCTGGATCAGTATCAGTCCGGTATCGATCCAGCGTGCGGATCCAAACCTGGCTTCACCATATACAAAAATTACAAAAAGTGCCAAAAAAGCAAAAACGTAAATAAAACGTGCAATAGAAGACCATAGATGATAATCTATGGAGGCAACTAAGATCACCAGGACCAATCCACCCAGCACGAAGATTGATTGTCTTTGGGGGTAATCGATCAATTCTTCACTGCCTGCGATAGCAGACTGGATCATAATGATGCCAAACAGGCAAAGAAAAATCACTGCCCCGAAAAGTAGAAAATCAAAATTACGCCACAGATTACGTTTCATACCAACTGCTTATTTTTGTCTGACCGGTATATCACAGATCAAGCGCTGTTCCCTGCCTTCATGCATCATGGTGATCTTCACCATAGACGGATCAATAGCCACATGTCTGGAGATCACATCAATCAATTCATCTTTCATCTCATCCAGCACCCGTGCGGTCAGATTAGTCCGATCATGGATTAATACCAATTTCAAACGCTCTTTTGCTGTATCGGCGCTATCTTCTTTCCCAAATTTCCTCAACCAATCAGCCATGCTCATCCCTCCCTGGCGAATACTTTTGATATGCGTGACAGAAAGTCATCTTTCTGATTGATATCAATGAAAGGAACCTCATCTCCGGTCAATCGGGCTGCAATATTCTTAAATGCGATCCCGGCGCGTGATTTTGGGTTCAGCACAACCGGCTGCCCTTTATTGGTGCTGACCAGAACATTTTCATCATCAGGTACTACACCCAGTAATTTAATGGCAAGCAGTTCCAGCACATCATCCGCTTCCATCATATCACCACGTTTGATCATATCCGCATTCACTCGATTGAGCACCAATGATGCCGGACCTTTTTCGAGCGCTTCGATCATACCAATGATGCGATCAGCATCCCTGACCGCCGATACATCCGGGTTGGTCACAACAATAGCCTCATCAGCAGGAGCAATAGCATTCTTGAAACCACCTTCAATTCCGGCTGGCGAATCCAACAGGATGAAATCCATCTCCTCGCGGATGCTTTCACATAGATCAATCATCTCGCTGGGAGTAACTGCATTTTTATCGCGTGTTTGGGCTGCCGGGATCAAAAAAAGAGTGTCAAAACGCTTATCACGGATCATCGCCTGATTGATCTTGCAATGTCCTTCTATCACATCCACCAGATCATAAACAATACGATTTTCCAATCCCAGCACAATGTCCAGATTTCTCAAACCGATATCACTGTCAATACAGGTCACTTTTTTTCCCATTTGCGCCAGTGCAACGCTGATGTTGGCAGTCGCGGTAGTCTTGCCCACTCCGCCTTTTCCTGATGTGATTGTGATGATACGAGCTGTCATAGATCTCCTTTATCGTTCTTTAATGTTTCCAGTTTGTAAAAAACAGTTCTGAATTCTGACAGTTGATTTTAACAGGTTTTGATTGCTGCACACTCTTTTTCGCTTCAGTATCGGCAATCTGTACCCGAGTCGCTTTCATTTCCATGGCGCAGATGACCGCTTTTTCATTCCCTTTTGCTCCGGCAGTGACCTTCCCACGCACACACCCCCACACGATCACATTTCCATCTGCGATGATCTCTGCACCCGGATTCACATCTCCAATCACCACCACACTGCCCTGATAACTCACTTTCATTCCAGAGCGCAGGGTATGCGCAAACAATTTCGCATTCTCTCCGCCATACAATATATCTTCTATCTTGTTACCATTGATAGTACGAATATTCTCCGGTTCGGTCTCCAAGCCAAATGTACGTGCCGTGGTAATAGTTAGTTTGGATTTTGAGAACAAGGCAACCAGATTTACCTGCTGCTCCGCCAGTCCATCACGCAGATCAGCCATCTGAACAGCTTTTACTTTTCTTTCACCTACTTCAATAGCAATTTTCGCACTTGTGAAAAAATCTTTTCGTGATTCAATGTATGCCAGCAAAGCCTGAAGTTCTTCATCCCAGTCACCTTCATCCATCTGTATCAGTAAAATATCACCAATCCCTTTAATACGAAAATCCTTTATTTTTGTTCGGGTTTTTTCCACTTTATTCTGCAGTCCCTTCATCGATGGCTTTAAGGTCAAAGTACGCTTCCAGCACCTGGCGCACGATTGGTGCAGATACACTTGATCCTTCCGTACCGTTGTATACAAAAGCGATCACAGCAATTTCCGGGTCGTCAGTCGGACCATATCCAACATACCAGGCATGAGCTGGCCAGTTGCCAGGCTCACACAAGCCCTGTTCCTGTGCAATATTGTCACAGTATTCAGCAGTGCCGGTCTTGCCAGATGTGGGTATCTCCATGTCTTTGAAAATACTCAAAGCTGTTCCTTCCGTCACCGTCATGCGTAAAGCCTGCTGCGTCATATCGATCACCCATGACTCAACCACTTTCTTTTCTCCGGTTGGAAGGTTATTCTCGTCATAAATCTCGATCAATGGATCAGTGGTGATATCCCAAACCTCTATCGGTTCGAAAGGCTGCACCACATTACCATTTTCATCGATAATCTCTTCAATGATAGTGGGTTTCATGTACACGCCATCGTTTGCCACGATCGCATAAGAGGTAAGGATCTGCAGAGGCGTTGCCAACACATAGCCCTGCCCCATGGCTGCGATGTACGTATCTCCGGTAGACCACACTTCGCTCAGATTGACACGTTTCCATGTGGGTGTCGGAACGAGCCCGTTTGCCTCACCCGGCAGCTCAATACCCGTTATTTCACCGTATCCAAGCGCTTTGGCATATTCGCTCATCCGCCAAACGCCCAATCCTTCTTTTACTTCATCCTGGTATCCGCCACTGATCTTATAAAAATACACATCCACCGATTGAGCCAGACCCTTGAAGAAATTCGCCTGACCATGCCCTCCTTCTTTCCAGTCCACGAATTCACGGGGGGTTCCAACATCATTTTCAGCATATTTCTCTGTGACTGTGATGGAATAAGGTGTGATCAGACTTTGATAGGGCGAAACCACTCCTTCGTTGATGGCACCAATGGCTGTTACGATCTTATACACAGAGCCAGGAGGATGTTCGGCGGAGATAGCATGATTAAAAAGTGGGCGATTCGGATCGGCACTCAATTGTTCGTAGTAATAAGCCGGAATGAAACGCGCCATACGATTGTTTTCGTATGTTGGATATGAAACAAGAGCCAGAATCTCTCCTGTCTTCGGGTTCATCGCGATCACCACACCATTCGTAAAACGCACATCGTTAAACCAACGATTCCACCAGTCTATATTGCCCACCAAAGCTGCTTTGGCGGCTTCCTGTAAACGAGTATCAATGGTCAGCTTGATGTTCAATCCCGGCTCAGGGTCTACAGGAGGTTCCAGATCACGAATGACCTTTCCAGCCACATCTTCCTCAACCACACGCAATCCATTTGTTCCCCCCAATTCTTCCTGCATGGTGGCTTCTACACCGGCATACCCCACCTTATCTCTTCCGGGCACAAATCCCAGTTCCGTATAGTAATCTTCCAACGATTCCGGGATGGGTCCTAGAAAGCCGATGATCTCAGATGTAAGTTCACCGGTAGGATATTCACGGATCGGTTCTATCTCGATCTCGACACCCGGCCATTCATCAGCTTTGGATTCGATCAACATAGCGGTCTCTTCATCAATATCACATTTCACCTGCATGGGAGTATAGGGCGCATTTGTATCAGCGATGACCACGATTTCCGCAATTCCCAGGTCTGTATTACAGGGGGAGAAAGTTTTTACCGTTTCATCCGTTAACTCGCCATTTGAAACAGGGATATCAATAATCGTAGAGAGTTCCCGATAGATCTGCTGCATTGCTCCCTCATCCAGTGGTAGATCTGCAGGTGTTATCGTGACATTATAAGCGGCAGCATTTTTGGCTAATACGATACCATTGCGATCGTAAATGACACCTCTCTCAGTGGCAATGCTGATATTGGTAATACGATTTTCTTCAGCTTGTTCTGTATAATCTGCACCATCCAATATCTGCAAACTAAAAAGGCGGAATCCATAGAACACAAAGATAATTGCCATTAATACATACAGCGACTTGAAGCGCCATTTTTCCAGAGAATTGATATTCTTTTTATTTTTCATTTTCCACTTCTATGTATATATATTTCTGAGCGTCCTGTACGATCAAAAACATCGGAAGCGCCAGAATGACATTCAGAAATACACTGGGTAAAGTAATTTGACTTAAACTCTGCGATATGGGTATCAATGTGCCGCCGATCTGGCTGGTGATAATGTAGATCAGATGCTGTGCAATAGTCGCCACGATGGTAATGATCAACATGGAAAAAATGGGCATCTCCCATAAACGATTAACCAGTACTCTGGTCAATATCGCAGCCAGCAAATAAGCGATCAATACACCCGGTACTGGTACAGAAGATATGAATGTGACCATAGCACCTGCAATGAGCGCAGGAATATAGAATCTTTTTGCCTGGCGATTCAGACTCCATGCAATGATAAATAGTAAAACAATATCAGCCATACCATTCTGTAGAGGTAATCGACTGACGACTGCCAGTTGCATGGATGTGAAGAATAGGATCAGAAGGGATGAAAGCAGGGTTTCCATTATAAAACTTCAATCATTGGTCAACAAATCAATATCAATTGCGGTAAAGTTGGTTATCACCAGCACTGCTCGCAGGGTAGAGAAATCGATCTGTGATTGCACCGCAGCGGATTGGAAAATATCATTCTCTTTGTGTTGAACATTCATTACCTGCCCAACCACGATATCAGCAGGATAATTTCCACCCAGACCTGATGTAAGCAGGATCTCTCCGGCTTGTAAATTCACATCAGATGGAATCATGGTAAGTTCAATATCTCCGGTCACCGAACCAATCAATTGAGCTTCTTCATTCAGTGATTGCATCCTTACATTGATCGTTGAATCAGGATCTGTGATCAATTGTATGCGCGCCGCACTGGCAGTAACTGCGTCAATCTTTCCCACCAATCCTTGCTGCGTCACAACAGGCATTCCGTAGCGCAATCCATCATCCGATCCATGATCAATGATCAGATAATGCATAAAAGGATTGGGGTCACGACCGATCACTGATGCAGCTATATAGGTGCTCTCTGGTTTTGCTCTGGCAAAATCGAGCAGAGCATACAGAATATCCGCTTCACTTAACTGCCCCTGGAGTTCGATCACCTGACCTTGAAGTTGAGATACTTCATTTTTCAAGGCTGTGTTCTCGGCGATCAGATCAGTTACATCACGAGGGAGCGTAAAAAAATCATACACTGTCAGGAATTGCGTAGAGAGCCAACCCTGTAGTTTTACAAACGGATCCATCACCTTACCAAAAACAGGTCGGAGAATTCCGCTAAATGCCAGCAAAATGATCCCTATCACCACCAGTATGATGATGATGGTTCTTAGTGTGCGTGGAGAATCAATACGCATATTTCACCTGTATAAATGATACCAGCAAGAGTGGATTAAATTCGCTGTCTATTTCCGTCAATATCGACCAATAGACTTTTGAAGCGATCTAAATCTTCCAGAACAATTCCTGCACCACGAGCAACACACGTCATGGGATCTTCAGCAAGCCACACATGCATCTTCAATTCTTCAGCCAATCGTAAACCCATGCCATTTAATAACGAACCGCCACCAGCCAGACATATTCCGGTATCGAGCAAATCTGCTCCAATTTCAGGCGGAACTTCATCTAAGGCACTTTTAATAGTATCAATGATCACCTGAATTGAATTATTCAACGCCTCGCGTATCTCAATGGATGAAACTTCAATTGCCTCTGGTAAACCGTTGATCAAATTTCTTCCTTTAATTTGCATAGTCTTTTCAGTTTCAAATGGGTAAGCCGAGCCGATTTCCCATTTGATCTGTTCCGCCATGCGTTCTCCGATGAACAGGCTGTATTTATTTCTCACATATTCGATGATATCCTGGTCCATCTCATCGCCGGCGACACGCAATGAACGCGACACCACGATCCCACCCATCGAGCTCACAGCAATTTCCGAGGTACCGCCGCCAATATCCACAATCATACTTCCGGCAACATCTGCCAGAGGCAATCCTGCGCCTAAACTGGCTGCAATGGGTTCTTCTATCAAATATACTTCACGTGCTCCAGCTGCCATAGCAGCATCAAAAACAGCTCTTTTTTCTACTTCGGTCGCACCAGAAGGAATACCGATCACTACACGCGGTCGCGGCATTGGGACAATAGCCTGCTGGTGAACACGTCCGATAAAATATGCCAGCATAGCCTGCGTGATCTCGAATTCTGATATAACACCATCACGAATAGGTCGTATGGTTGTGATATTAGCCGGGGTTCTACCAACCATCTGCTTTGCCTGCGTCCCGATCGCAACGGGTGTACGTGACCGCTTTTCGATGGCAACCCAGGATGGTTCCTGCACTATGATCCCTTTTCCTCGAACATAGATCAATGTATTAGCCGTTCCTAGATCAATCCCCAAGTCAAGCGAGAACAAACCTAAAAGCCAGTTAAATGGATTAGCAACCAATCGGGACTCCTGTGGTATTCGATATCATCAATTTTACCCACAAAATTGGGCAATATTATAACATGATACCACTTTTTACCCTCTAGTCCTCCAGATGGAAAAACTACAGATAAAAATCAACCGCCTTTCCCATTGTATATGCAAATGTTGACCTTGCAATCTCTGCATAGGATGGATGAGCATGAATGATCTCCGCCACTTTTTCAATAGGTGTTTCAAGAGCGATCATATTTGAAAATTCCTGAATGATCTCTGAGACATTATGACCAATTGCCTGCACCGCCAGTAATTTCCCATCCTTCATCCATATTTTAATGAAACCCTCACGATAATCCTCAATATTCGCTCTAAGATTCACCGAAAATGGGATTTTTACTATACGTACATCGCTCAAGTCTGCAGGCACATATCCTACTGTGGCTACCTCAGGGATGGAATAGATTACCGCCGGAATCACACTATAATCCATCTTCCGCAGGTTTCCCTCATTTGCCATGATATTTTCACCACAGATAGTACCCTGTTGAATTCCGACATGAGCAAGAATCGATTTACCCGTTGCATCTCCGATCGCCCATACATCCTTCTGGTTCGTTCGCAGTGTTTCATCCACTTCGATCCCTTTTTTTGTGTACTGCACTTTTAGATTATCAAGTGATTCTGTTAATATTACGGGCTTTCTTCCGATAGCAACCAGCACCAGATCTGATGTGACCGTTTTTTCCTCACCTGTTTTACGATCACGCATTTTAATCGTACCTTGATCTACCGAAAGTGCTTCATGCCCAACATAGATTGTGACTCCTTTTTTCGCAAGAATATTGTTAATGGCAGTAGAAATATCTTCATCCATTCCTGCCGCTACCCGATCCAGAAACTCTATAATGGTAATATGACTGCCCAGGTTTGAAAAAATAGTCGCAAATTCCAAACCGATCACCCCTCCCCCAATGATTGTAAGGGAGGTAGGTAATTCATCTATTGTGATAAGTCGATTGCTGCTCACAATGGTAGGATCCTTTTTTTCAAACGCTGGGAGATTCAACGGTTGTGAGCCAGTGGCAAAAACGATATTTTCCGCCAGGATCGTTTCTGTTTTGCCGCTGTAATGCATGGTTTCACCATCAAGATCCAGTTTCCCTTCTCGGATGAGTACTGTTCTGTCTGCATTCGGCTGCGCCTGTCCATAATAAATATCCACTTCATAATGTTCGAGGAGATCACGGATCTCTTCCCGGACATTTTCAACTACTTGATTACGGCGCTCTGCAACTTTTGAAAAATCAACGTGATATTTCTCTACCGCTATCCCGTATTTTTCGCTTTCTTTGACAGTCTGCGCGACTTTAGCAGACTCGATCATGGATTTACTGGGTGTACATCCCCAATTGGTGCAGATACCTCCAATGAAATCCCGTTCTACAATAGCAACACTCCCGCCTAATTCAGCTATCCGGACAGCACACGATTGCCCTGAGGGTCCGGCTCCAATTATGACAGCATCATATTTTTTCATGTTATTAATTATCCTGTATTATATTTATCAATTTTATCATAAATATAATAGATTTCGTTTTTCTATTGACATGCTTTAAAGGGATCGTTATAATCCAAATGATGCGGGTGTAGTTCAATGGTAGAATGTCTGCTTCCCAAGCAGAAGGTTGTGGGTTCGAGCCCCATCGCCCGCTTAAATAAAAAGAGCGGTTTATGGAAAATGCACCGCTCTTTTCGTTTGTTTTTATAAAATAGTAACTTCTTGTGCCTGCGGACCTTTATCGCCCTGGGTTACGATGAACTCAACGCGCTGTCCTTCGGTGAGGGAACGGTAACCATCTGCAACAATGGAACTGTAATGAACGAAAACATCTTCACCGGAATCGCGTTCAATGAAACCATATCCTTTTGATCCATTGAACCATTTCACAGTGCCCTGTTCTTTTTCGGACATGTTTTGGAACTCCTTTCTTAGTTTTCTTGCATGAGTTCCAAATTAAAAGAGAGATCTTTCTTTCTAGAACTACTATTACAAGCAATTAATTCTAGCACGTCTTTTTCGGATTTGTCTATTATTAATTTCTTCAAATGTTCCATCGTATTACTACTTTAATCGTATAACGAACCAAATAGATCTCGTAAATATAATTTCATTCAAGCATTAGAACCATTCTGGTAAATCCGCAACCGATCGGACAATCATATCAGGTTGAAAATCACTCATTTGCAGATCTTCCTGTGTTGTTTCCCCGCTTAAGGTGAGAATCGTTCGTATGCCATGCGCTCCCATAGCAATGTCGGTATATAGTCGATCGCCAACCATGACCATCTCATGCAGCTCGCAACCATTGATTTCCTGGATTGCCTGGAGCATAGGCAAGTACGGTTTCCCGATAATTGCATCCGGCTCCCTGCCGGTCGAAGCTTTAATGAAAGCGATGGTCGCCCCGATATCCGGCATGAACCCGGTTGAAGTTGGGCAGTTAAAATCTGGATGAGTAGCAATATACGGTAACCCATGACGAACCAGATCGCAGACCTTATTAAGTTTTTCATACGTCAGGGTGGTATCGAATCCGATCACAACCACTTCAGGATCTGGAGAAAGGGTAATTCCATGATCGATGAATTCTTGTTCCAGGGTTGGAGTACCTAACAAGTACACTGTCTTTTCCATATAATGATGGTTTAAATATGAAATCGTTGCCTGACCGGACGTAAATATTCTATCCTCTTGAATAAAATTCAATCCCAATGTATGCAATTTTTTAATATATGCAGAAGCGCTTTTTGAGGAATTATTGGTTAGAAATAGAAAATCCTTTTTTTTCTCAACCAGTCGCCGCACAAATGTTTGCGCCCCTTCAATGAGAACATCGCCCAGATAAATGGTCCCATCCATGTCTAAGAGCCATAATTTTATGTGATCAAAAAAATTCTCTGGCACAATATTTATTGATTGACCCATAGTATTACGCAAGCATTCCTCCTTGTTTTAATACAAAACTTCCATTTGGAATATTAGAGATCTTCGCAACAGTCGGGCATTTTATTTTCAGTAAGAAAAAGGATCGCTTTCCTTCTTCGGCAAGAGTTTCAAAATTTGCCATTCCTTTTGAGATGATCATGTCGGCTGTTGTAAAGGATGCTACAAACTCTTTCGAACAATGTTGAAGAACCGTACCCTGTATAGCGCTTCCATTGTCGATGAGCGTTACATATTCTGGAAAATTTGTTTGCTCTGCATCGATGATTGTCGCATCATTCATAATAATGTCTTTTTTTACCACATAAGTCAGCGGTCTTTGCATCTCTTCAATCAGCAATCGATCAAACACAGTTTCTCCAGCATTATCTGCCAGGAACAGTATGGAATTCGCTTTCTGCATGGCGATCTGGAACTCTTCGAACGCAAATTCTGCGAATGGTTCGTTTAATACGTTCTCTATTGTCTTTCGTAGGTCGAATGTTGAAGATGGACCAAAATCAATAATATTTCCTGCAGCACATAATCTCAGGGCGGTCTCTAAAGGTTGAGATGCGTTTTTAATCAAATTTTTTGCATACCCATAACACTCAAATGCCTTACTGAGGCTCTTATTTTTCGCGTCTTTATATGGATCTCTTCCACCAGTTTTTTTGATAATATTTTGATGAATTAATGCGGCAATTTCTGCCGAAGTAATAGTTAGATCAATATCGATCAGCATCTGCATAGTCTCGTTTATTACATTTCTTTTACTTCTCTCATCGATTTGTAGAAAATCCACTGCTTCAATCGCCTGACGCAGTATGCAGGGAAAACATTCATAATGAAATTTCATAGACATCTTACAAACCTCGATACCGATATATTTATTTCACTTCACAATTCTACAGTAACAACAGCTGTCATGCCATGATTTCATTCAAAATAAGGAATATCTTCTTGTTTGTTGTTCGTGGGTGTCAGTATATAATATTTAAACTTAGTGGTGTCAATAAATAGCATGAAACTATTTTTCAATCACAAAGTAGGAGGTGGGGTATACGATATTTTCTGCTGCTTTTCGTTAATCTTGACCATCTTAATTTAATCCTGTAGGAGGAGAAAATGCGTAAAAACAAGTTATTGCTCCTTTCCACTCTGTTGATCATCGCCATTCTATTTGGAGCGTGTGCAAAGACCGCTGAACCCGTTGGTGACAAACTCAAGATCGCCTTTATCTATATCGGACAACCCGGAGATCTGGGGTATACCTATGAGCATGAACGCGGTAGATTAATGTTGGTAGAAGCACTGGGGGACCAGATTGAAACCATCACCGTGCCCGACGTACCCGAAGGACCTGATGCCGAAAAAGCCATCCGCGATGTTGTAGAAGCAGGCGCAAAAGTCGTCTTCACAACCAGCTTCGGTTACATGGATCCTACCGCCACCGTTGCAGCGGAATATCCAGATGTGATCTTCGAGCACTGCTCAGGTTACGTCACCGCCGACAACATGGCAACCTATTTCGGACGTATTTATCAACCACGTTACCTGGCAGGATTAGTAGCAGGCAGCATGACAACGGATAATTTTATCGGTTATGTTGGTGCTTTCCCAATTCCCGAGGTCATCCGTGGTATCAACGCTTTTACTCTGGGTGCACAGGCTGTAAATCCTGATGTTGAAGTCCATGTGGTATGGACGAATACCTGGTATGATCCTGTACTGGAAAGAGAAGCTGCCCAGGCTTTGCTGGATGAAGGTGCTGATATCATTGCCCAACACCAGGATACAACCGAACCTCAAAAAGCCGCGCAGGAAGCCGGTAAATTGAGTATTGGATATGATTCAGACATGGCTCAATTCGTTGGAGACACCGTATTGACCAGCCCCATGTGGAATTGGGGTGAATACTACATCGCCACTGTCCAGGCTATTTTAGATGGCACCTGGGAAACCCACCAGTATTGGGGAGGGCTTGCGGATAATGTTGTCATGTTAGCCGATTTCAGCCCACTTGTACCTGATGATGTAAAAACTTTGGTCGAAACAGAAAAAGCCAAACTTATTGATGGATCAATGGATGTATTCTGTGGTCCAATTGCAGATCAGGAGGGGAATATCGTCGTCGCCGAAGGGGAATGCATGAGCGATGCGGACATGCTGGGCTTTAACTGGTTTGTGAATGGTGTCGTAGGGACCATCCCTGCGGAGTAAAAATTTCTAATAAACAGCCCCCAGAAGATCAGAAGGTCTTCTCGGGGGCTTCTTTATACATTTTATATGGATGATACTGTGGAAAAAAACATTAAACTGAAAACACAACTAAAAGAGATCACAAAACAATTTCCAGGAGTTCTTGCGAATGATCGTATCAACCTGGATATTTATTCACATGAAATCCTGGCTCTTTTAGGCGAAAATGGGGCAGGAAAGACTACCTTGATGAATATTCTAGCCGGTCTTTACAATGCAGATAGCGGCAGAATTTTTATCCGTGGTGAAGAGGTTCATTTTCATTCCCCAAAAGACGCAATTTTTCATGGTGTTGGAATGGTACATCAACATTTTATGCTGGTGGAAAGTCTTACTGTTACCGAGAATATCATACTTAGCCTTCCCAGACATGGGATGAAACTCAATCAACAGCAGGTGAGAAAGCGCATTCTGGATCTTTCTCAACAATATCATTTACTTGTGGATCCAGATGCGGCGATCTGGCAACTATCCGTGGGTGAGCAGCAACGAGTGGAGATCATGCGTCTGTTATACCGCGGCGCTGATATTCTCATACTCGATGAACCTACTGCTGTATTGACTCCTGATGAAGCCAAAGACCTGGCAAAGATCCTTAGAAAAATGGCGGATGAGGGAAAAGCAATCATCTTGATCACGCATAAATTGAATGAGGTCACCGCCTTCTCTGATCGTGTCACGGTTCTGCGAGCGGGGCAGGTTGTCTCGAACGTGATGACCAGCAAGACCACCAAAAAAGAGCTTGCCCGCCAGATGGTTGGTCGAGAGATTCTTTTTCGTCTTGAAAAAAATAAATGTCAGCCAGGTGAATCCGTACTACAAGTGGGGAATGTTCACGCACTCAACGATAAAGGATTACCTGCACTCAAAGATGTTAGTTTTCAAATATGCGCAGGTGAGATTTTAGGTATTGCTGGAGTTGCAGGGAATGGTCAAAGAGAACTGGCGGAAGTAATATCTGGATTGAGAAATACAATTTCCGGGAAGATCACAGTAAATGGAGAAAACATCACCAATTCAACTCCATTCAAGGTGATCCATGCGGGTATCAGCCATATTCCGGGAGATCGCATCGGAACAGGATTGGCATCCAATCTGGGTGTCGCAGATAATTTGGTAATGAAAGCATATCGTACTCCCCCCATTGTGCAAGGACCTCTGGTAAAAAAGAAAAATGTTTCACAATTTGTGGAATCATTGATCCAAACATTCCAGATCAAAACACCCAGCCAGGATACTCCAGTACGTTTACTGTCTGGCGGCAACCAGCAGCGTCTAATTCTGGCACGCGAGATCACCGCCAGCCGCGGAGTTCTGATTGCAGTCTATCCCAGCCGTGGTCTGGATGTAGGAGCAACCGAATCAGTCCGGCGCACCTTACTTGAACAGCGTGATAAGGGATCAGCAATTCTGCTGATTTCTGAGGATCTCGAAGAGATAAGCCAATTATCAGATAAAGTCATGGTTTTATATGAAGGCGAAATCATGGGAATCATTGACCCAGCCGCTACCACTCTCGAGACGATCGGGTTGATGATGGCTGGACAACCTCTGTCACACATCAGCATGGGTAAAGTTGAGGAGATGGCATCGTGAGAATTCAATTGGAAAAACGAACTTACCAGAATAAATTGACCGCTTTTTTCATCCCCGTTATATCATTTATCCTGGCTCTATTGTTTAATGCTGTTATCCTGCTGCTGTTTGGGATTGATCCTGTAGAAGCGTATTCGGTAATGATCCAGGGATCTCTGGGGAGTAATTACGCACTGACCGAAACCCTGGTGAAAGCCATTCCCCTCATGCTAACAGGGTTGGGAGTCTCGATAGCGTTTCAAATGCATTTCTGGAATATTGGTGCGGAAGGTCAGCTTGCCATGGGAGGTATAGCCGCTTCTTTTATCGCATTATTCATGCAGGATAGCATCCCCCCCAGCTTGATACTACCTACCATGTTCATTGTTGGCATGCTGGCAGGGGCAGTATGGGGGCTGATCCCTGCTGCTTTAAAGGCAGCACTGGGCGTCAATGAAATTTTAACCACATTGATGATGAACTACATTGCCATTCTTTTAGTGGAATATTTATATCTGGGTCCCTGGCGTGATCCGCAAGGATACGGTTTTCCAGGTACCGCACAATTCCCTGATTTTGCCTGGCTGCCCCGCATCTCAGGGCGTGTACATTATGGTATTTTCTTCGCCGCTGCAGGCGCTATCGTTCTTTGGTTCATTTTAAAACATACCAAACTCGGATACGAAATTCGCTTGATCGGTGAGAATCCAAAAGCAGCGCGTTATTCAGGTGTGAATATCGCAAAAAATATCATCATCGTTATGCTATTTTCAGGAGGGCTGGCAGGCATTGCGGGTATGTCCGAAGTATCCGGCATCTCGCGGCGTCTCTATACAGGATTGACCGTTGGGTATGGTTACACTGCCATCATTGTAGCCTGGCTGGCAAATCTCAATCCATTCGGCATACTGGTCGTCGCTTTTCTCATGGCAGCTCTCCTGATCGGTGGTGACCAGATCCAGATCGCCATGCAAACGCCAGCAGCAGTTGCAGATATCCTGCAGGGATCGATCCTTTTCTTCATGCTGGGCGGTTCCATCTTCAACCGCTATAAGATCAAGATCATTCACGACGAGCACTGTATCACAGGGAGCATCCGATCATGACTGAAGCGTTTATCATCTCAATTCTTGTCATCACCATCCGAGCCGGAACTTCACTGCTGTATGCTACCTTTGGAGCTATCATCACAGAACGTTCCGGTATTCAAAATCTGGGAGTAGAAGGCATTATGATCGTAGGTGCCGCTGCCTCCTTCGCTGCGGCGTACCACAGTGATAGCGTCTGGCTGGGATTGGGAACAGCGATTCTGGTTGGTTTTATCCTGGGATTGATCCATGCGGTCCTTACCATCACATTGCGGGCAGAGCAGGTGGTCTCCGGTTTAGCCATGACCATTTTCGGAGGTGGATTAGCAAGTTTTATTGGACAGCGCCTTGGTCCTAACAACTCAACCATGGTTGGTCTGCAAGGTCCCTCATTTGAACGTATCCCGATCCCATTGCTGAGTGACATCCCCTATATTGGTGAATCTTTTTTTCATCAAGACATTCTGGTTTACTCTCTCTATATCGTCATCCCATTGTTATGGTTTTTCTTTTATAGAACCAGACAGGGTCTGGAATTGCGTGCAGTCGGTGAAAATCCCCAGGCGATTGATGCGCTGGGTATGAATGTCACCAGGCTGCGTTTTATCTACACGATTGTGGGCGCAATCTTCATGGCTGTGGCAGGTGCGCATCTCTCTCTGGGTTATCTACAGGGTTGGGCAGACAACATCACCGGCGGTCGCGGCTGGATCGCCATCGCACTGGTCATTTTCTCTACCTGGAGTCCATTAAGAGCAGTTCTGGGCGCGCTCCTTTTCGGTGGTATCAACGCTCTCCAATTTCGATTGCAGGCAGCCGGCACAACGCTCCCTTCTTCCTTTCTGAATATGCTTCCTTATCTAGCCACAATTCTCGTACTGATCTTGATAACCTGGGTTGAAAAGCACAATAAACGATTAGGAACCCCTACTTCATTAGGAATACCGTTTGTGCGTGAAGAGAAAAAATGAATTGGTAATTTAACAAAAAGCACCTGCCAGACAAGACAGGTGCTTTCTTCTTTATTCTCCCAGTAAAGCCGATGGCACAAATGGGAAAGGCACGATCTCGCGCACACTCTTTTCTCCCAGGTAATTCCCTTCTGAATCCCCGCTGATGACCAGCCAATCCAGTCCAAATTCGACCATCACCTGTCTGCACTGTGCGCATGGGTACGCTTCTTTTTTCCCCGGACCGATCACAGCAATCGCTTCGAATTCTTTTTCTCCTTCGGAAACAGCCTTCCATATGGCTACCCGCTCTGCACATACAGTTGCGCCATAGGAAACATTCTCGATATTGCCCCCCAGGTATACTTTCCCTGATCTTCCCAAAACAGCTGCCCCTACCCGAAAATTGGAATATGGACAATGTGCGTTTTCTGAACCTTTTACAGCCATTTTCAATAATTCGGTTTTCTTTTCTTGATTGAGCATGGGTTCATCCTCTCTTCCAGTAATAATGATATTTATAAACTCTTTGTCATATTATAGCTGGCATCATCAGTACCATTCTTCATTTTGTAAGTTTTGGATGTTTTATATCCCAATTTTCGATACAAAGCCAAAGCAATGGTGTTCTGCGCGATCACATGCAGCCAAATTTTCTCCACCCCCATTTCTTTTACAATGTCCTCGCCACACAGCATGGCAGCTTTCCCGTATCCTTTTCCACGTTGATCTGGATGGATCATGATATCAAAAACGAACGCCTCCTTCCTATCATTCTCTTCTTTTATCAACAGCCAGAAATACCCCACCTCCATGCGATCTTCCTCAACAATAATGTGAAAAAAATAATGCCCCGGGGTTTTTTCCCTGTACGGTAAAACAGTACTCAATTTACTCTCAGCCTGAATTTTTGCCTCTTCCACACTTATATTCTCGGAAGTTTGAATGTCCTCAATGAAATGATTTATTGATTTTTTTAGGAAAACAGCAAAGTTATCTTCATGAATTGGGATGAGTGAGATCATTTTTCCCTCATTTTATTTTTCTTGCGTTCAATTTCCTGTTATTTTATTTTATAGTGAATTTCTATGTGGTTTTCATCAAGTAAGAATTTTGCTACAATAGTATTGTCACGCGAAATTGGCCTCTTGGCTGATTAATACAACCAACCAAGGAGTACCTTATGAATAACCGTGTTTTTCTTTTGCTTTTACTGGTTCTGGTAGTGCTGCTGACCGGCTGGATATATTATGTATCATCACAGGGAAAACAACCGGAAGCCGTTGAAAAAATCAGCGCAAAATGGTGGGATTCCGCTCATGCGGATAGTTCTGCTGACGCTTTCGTTCACTGGAATGAAGATGAACCCGCTGAAGTCCCTACCAACTGCGCCAAGTGTCACAGTGGACAGGGTTTTCTTGATTATATTGGGCAAGACGGCAGCCAGACCATGAGTGTGGATGAACCGGCTGCAATTGAATCGGTAATATCCTGTGAAGTTTGTCATAACGAATCTGCCGACTTATTAAAATCGGTAGTTTTTCCCTCGAAGATAGAGGTTGCAATGGAATCCTCTGATGCGATCTGCGCCACCTGCCACAGCGGAATGACCGCCGGTTCACAGGTGGATACGGTAAGCGCCGGATATGGCGATGATGAGATCGTCCCTGATAGCAGTTTCATCAATCCGCATTATGCATTTGCTGCAGCAACCTGGGCAGGCTCGGAAGGTAGTGGAGGTTACGAATACTCCACAAAAGAATATACCGAGCGGTTCACTCATGCAGTCGGTGTGCAGACCTGTACCCAATGCCATGATCCACACAGCCTCCATATAAAACAGGATTATGAGAATGCAGATCTGTGTTCCACCTGCCACTCGGAAGTTTCAAGTTTTCAGGATTATAGAAACGTGAATGAAAGCGGAGTGGATTATGACGGCAACGGGGAAGTGGAAGGCTTGTATTACGAGATCGAAGGTGTTCGCGCAGTTCTTTATAAGGCTATCCAACAATATACCGGTGAGGTTCTGGCAGTTGGAATAGGATGGGCTGATCAATATCCCTACTTGTTTATTGATACCGATCTGGATGGCGACTTGTCTGTTGAAGAAACAGCATTCCAGAATGCTTTTTCCACCTTTACACCCCGCCTGATGCGCACCCTGTTCAATTATCAATTCAGTATAAAAGATCCAGCCGGGTATGTGCATAATGGTGCATACGTTCTGCAATTACTGTACGACTCGATCGAGGATATTTCCGGCGTACTGCCGATTTCCTTTGATCTAACCGTGCGTCCGGAATGACAACAATCAATATGCGAAAGGTATAGCCGGTGAAAAAAAGAATAAAGCGACTTATCTTTGGTTTTCTTTATATCATCCTGATATTTCTACCTGTGTTTGTTTTCCTGATAATTGAAAAACCGCTTTGGCGTGATTTTTGGCGGGATCTTTCTGTATTACTTGGTTTTGTGGGATTGTCAATGGCGGGATTTCAATTCATCCCCACCACCCGTCTCCCTTTTATATCTGACATCTACGATATGGATCGAGTATACAAAACACATCATATTCTCTCAGCTTTATCCGTTCTCCTGGTTTCAGCTCATCTGACCATTCTGCTTCTGATCAATCCCAATACTCTTCTTCTTCTCAATCCGATAACTGCACCATGGAGAGCGCAGGCAGGTCTGGTGGGTTTGCTTGCTTTTATCATCGTTGCGATCACCTCTATTTTCCGCAAAGAGATCCGCTTGGGATACAACGCCTGGCACAGTATACATACTCTCCTGGCAATTCTAATGACCGTATTTGGATTAATCCATATTTTCAAGGTCAATTATTACACGGCGTCAATTGCTATGCGCATTACGTGGATTATTGAGACTGCCATCTGGCTGGGAAATATCATCTATTTACGTATTCTCAAACCAATTCATATCAAGAATCGCCCCTTTCTTGTCCAAAAGATTATTCCTGAAACACCCGATGTATGGACACTGGTATTAAAACCAGATGGGCATGCGGGTATTGACTTTAACGCTGCTCAAGTTGCCTGGATCAATATTAATACCTCGCCTTTCACACTACATCGCAATCCATTTTCTATTTCAGGGAGTGCTCATACGAAGCATGAATTGCGTTTTACCATAAAAGCATTGGGAGATTTCAGCGCTTCCATTGGAAATCTGACCGGCGGCGAGACCGTTTATGTAGATGGACCATACGGTAATTTTTCACTTGAAGACGAAAGAACCATACATGGGTTGGTATTGCTGGCGGGCGGGATCGGGATTGCTCCTATCATGAGTATTCTTCGCACCCTGGCTGATCAAAAAGATGATCGTCCTCTCTTTCTTTTTTACGGGAATTTTAATGATGAAAACATCACATTCAAGGATGAATTCGAAATACTCAGAAAGAAATTGGATCTACAAGTTATTCATGTTCTGGAACAGCCATCTCAAAATATAAAATACGAACAGGGGTTCATCACACGGAAAATACTGGAAGGCAGCCTTCCAGATAACATCAGTGATCTGCATTTTTTTATGTGCGGTCCCCTGCCTATGATCAAAGCTATGGAAAATATATTAAAGCAAATGAAGATCCATAAAAACCAGATCACTGCTGAACGATACGAGATGGCTTAATTATTTTCATTAAAAGATCCTTCCACGAAATTAATCCACCTTGTGTTCAGAGGAATTGGTAACTATTTAAAAACTTATTCTATGAAAAATTACCAGGTATTCCTTCAATTCATAATTATCTTCAAGAATTAGAAAGAAAAAGCACTGCTGGTTGAATTTTGAATAAAAATCGTATTATTGTTTTTAACATAAAAAACATAACTGTGATATACTTGCGCGGTTGTTCAAACTAGAAAGAACAACACAATCTAAAATTTGTTTTGAAATTCCTGGTGATTGCTCGGCTGATTTTAGTCGGGCTTTTTTTGTGCCTTCATGGTATGGGCTGTGATCTGATGTTCGATTGAACAGATCTGGTATCTCGAAAGAGAAAAATGGTTTCCGGAATTATCAAGACAACAATAAAGGAGTTTTGATAATGAAGGAATTTGCTCAGTTAGAGCTAAATGAGCAGCTCATGCAGGCTGTCTCGACGATGGGTTATGAAGAACCTACACCCATCCAGGAACAGGTAATCCCTTTGATGCTGGCTGGAGAAGATGTTTTTGCCCAATCACAAACCGGTTCTGGAAAAACAGCCGCGTTCGCACTCCCAATATTAAACAGCATGTCTCCCAATCAGGGCGTTATCCAGTGCCTGGTGCTGACACCCACGCGTGAATTAGCCATGCAGGGAGCTGCTGCGTTTCATGATTTTGGGAAAGGTGGCAATTTCAGTGTTCTCCCGGTGTATGGTGGTCAGGCATATGCCCGGCAGATCACCCGGCTGCAAAAAGGGGTTGACGTGGTTGTTGGAACACCAGGGCGCTTGATTGACCTCATAAAAAAAGAAGTTCTCGATCTCAGCCATGTTCATGTTGTTGTAATTGATGAAGCTGATGAAATGCTAAGCATGGGTTTCATTGATGATATCAAAACCATTTTGGAAGCAACACCTGACAGCAGACAAACAGCGCTTTTCTCAGCAACTCTCCCAGAAGCTATTCGCCAACTCGGCAGCCGCTATATGCGAAATCCGCACTCAATCCGCATTGAAGATAAACATATGACAGTTGATACCATCGAACAGCGTTATTATGTCGTCGATAAGAAACAAAAGTTTTCTGCCTTGACTCACCTATTTGAGATGGAAGACATTGAACGCGCTCTCGTTTTTGCTTCTACAAAGATAAGCACCGAACAATTATCCAGCACGCTATCATCACGTGGTTATCAGGCAGAAGTCATCAATGGAAATCTGGACCAGGATGCCCGTATTCGTGTATTGAACCGCTTCAAGCACAATCAAATTCAAGTTCTGGTTGCCACCGATGTCGCAGCCCGTGGACTGGATATCGAAGACGTATCCCATGTTTTTAATTACGACCTTCCCAGAGAAGCGGAAGGATACGTTCATCGTATCGGTCGCACCGGTCGAGCCGGAAAAACCGGAATTGCCATTACGCTGGTGACCCCCAAAGAATTATGGTTCCTCAAAAGGATCGAAAAATTCACAAAACAGGAAATTTTGAAATGTGAAATTCCTTCTGCCGAGGATATTCTTAAGAAAAGGGAAGCCGACCTGCTTGAAAAAATGCGCATCTGGTTGAAACGCGACCGCTGCGCAAAAGAAAAAGAAATGGTCAGCGCCCTGGTTGAAGAAGGATACGATGCGCTGGATATTGCCGCAGTAACATTGAAAATGGCACGCGTGGATGAAAAGCAGCGCCCGGTGGATGCATTCATTACAACCCCGGAAATTGCACCTCGTAGATCATCCAAAAAGTCCAGATCTAAATCCGTTCCCTCAACCAGAGTACAAGAAGATGGTATGGTGCGTATCATGGTAAGCAGCGGTCGTAAGGATGGTATCAATCCCAGCGAGATCGTTGGATCCATTGCGCGTTTTTCAAATATTCCAGGCAGATCGATTGGCAAGATCTTGATCCGCGACAACCATTCTCTGGTAGATATCGATGCACGTTATGTTGATCAGGTTCTCGCAAAGACCGGTCAGATCAAGATGAAAAAAGACCCGGTGACATTCAAACGAGCATAGATCTGCAATCAATTTCAACGTATTACGAGTATCAAAAAACCCGCTCAAATGAGCGGGTTTTTCTTTTCTAGATAAACATCGTAGCATTGGAATCATCGGAGGCATGGATGAAAGTAGCCACACCCACCGTTTCAATGCCGTCCAGCAGTTCCTCTTTCCGAATGCCCATCAGATCCATTGACATCTGGCAGGCTTGAATGGTCACTCCGTTATCCATAGCGTTCTGGATCAATTCTTCCAGTGAACTGACATTCTTTTTCTTCATGATCCCTTTGATCATGGCAGTTCCCATACCAGCCATGTTCATCTGTGAGATGGTCAGTTTTCCTGCTCCGCGCGGCATCATGGCGCCAAACATTTTTTCGATGAAGTTCTTACGCACTTTCGGTGCTTTGCCCTTGCGCAGGATATTCAATCCCCAGAATGTGAAGAACATAGTTACTTTATGACCCATTGCAGCCGCTCCATTAGCGATGATGAAGGCAGCGATCGCCTTATCCAGATCACCGGAGAAAACAACCATGGTTTTGTCCTGCGTCACAGTGCCGACAACAGCAGATTCTTTCTTCTCAGCACCTTTTTGGATCCTGGCTGTGATGACACCTTCAGCTGAATCGAGTGATACCAGCTTGTTACCGGTGCGATCTGCCCATGCCTGAACATCACTGGTGAAACCATAATCGGTTGCACGTACTGTGATAACATCGCCGGGTTCGACTTCTTTTACTTTGTTGTATAGCTTCAAGATCGGTCCCGGGCATTGCAGCCCACAGGCATCCAGTGTAAATTCATTTCCTCCGCCAATATTGAACGGAGGGATTTCCTGGATCTCCTCACGGCTGCTGATGGACACATGTTCAAACGTATCAAAATTGGATTGTTTGCCGTTTGCATGTGAGTAGGTTTTAAAACCACCATTCAGGTTGATTGCTTTAAAACCGGATTGGGTCAGGATACGTACTGCAAAATACCCTCTTTGCCCCACCTGGCAGTACACCATGATCTTCTTGCTGCGAGGTAGTTCATTCAATCGCTCCCTTAATTGACCTAATGGGATATTGATCGAATCGTTAATGGTTCCAATGGTTAATTCTTCGGGATCGCGCACATCCAGAATGGCATATTTCTCGCGGTCCAGAGCATCTACATCATTCCAATTCACGGTATCCAGGTCACCTCGCAGCATGTTCCCTGCCAGGAAACCAATAATATTAATAGGGTCGCGAGCCGAGCCGTAGGGAGGGGCGTACGCCAGTTCCAGCTCTTCCAGATCGAATACCGTCATATTCGCCCTGATCGCTGTTGCGATCACATCAATGCGCTTATCCACACCTTCCAAACCTACGATCTGTGCACCATAGATCTTTCCTTCAGGAGAAAACAGCAGTTTGAAAGCCAGAGGGGATGCTGACGGATAGTAACCGGCATGATTGGATGTATGAATGATAGCATTTTCAAACGGGTAGCCCAATTCATTCAATTGATGCGTATTCAAGCCAGTACTGGCGACAGTCAGGTCGAAAACTTTTACAATGGACGTGCCCTGTACGCCACTGAACGCAACATTCCGTCCGGTAATGTGATCAGCCACAATACGCGCCTGCTTACTGGCAGGTCCAGCTAAAGGCAGATTCACTTCCTTACCGCTGATGATATTTTTAATCGCTACAGCATCACCAATTGCATAGATATCCGCATCGTTGGTCTGCAAATGCTCATTTACACTGATCGCACCGCGAGCGCCCAGATCCAGACCTGCATCTTTCGCAAGTACACTTTCAGGACGTACACCAACGGATAGAATAACCATATCAGTATCAACGGTTTTCCCACTCTGCAGGGAGACACTCAAATTCTCGTCTTTATGAATACTCTGGATGCCATCCCCCAGAGCCAGCCGAACATGTTTGAAATCAAGATGCTGGTGAACCATGGCAGCCATTTCATAGTCGATAGGAGCCATCACCTGATTAAGCATTTCTATAATAGTTACTTCCAACCCACGATGCTGTAGATTCTCGGCAATTTCCAGCCCGATGAATCCTCCCCCCACCACTACTGCACGTTGAGGAGCTTTTTCAGAGATATAGTCATCAATATGATCCATATCAGGAATAGAGCGCAAACTGAACACACCCGGCAGGGTATTCCCTTCAATGGGGGGAATGATTGGTGAAGCACCGGTGAAAGCACCAGTTTATCGTATCGTTCGCTGTATTCTCTGCCGCTGGCAAGATCCCGCACTTTGATCGTTTTTTCTTTTCTGTTTATGCTGAGCGCTTCGTGATGAACACGAGCATCAATGTTGAATGTTTCTTTCAATTTACCTGGTGTAACCACCAGTAATTTATCGCGCTCTGCGATGACGCCTCCAATGTGATAGGGTAAACCACAGTTAGCAAATGAGATATATTCTCCTCTTTCAAGGATGATGATCTCAGCTTTTTCATCCATGCGGCGTAGACGCGTAGCTGTGCTGGCTCCCCCCGCAACACCACCAACAATAATTACTTTCATTTTATTTCTCCTTAAATTAGCTCTATCACGAGCGGTTTCCTGTGATCTGCGCATTTGCCTGTATCTGGTCATTGAGGATCGACCGCATCAGATCGAGTGATTGAATGATCCGTTTATCCACCAGGGAATAAAAAACTGCGGTTCCCTGACGTTCTGTAGATACCAGATTTCTTTCTCGTAGAACCTTGAGATGTCGTGATACGGTTGACTGCGGTGCGTTCAGCTCTTCAGCGATCTCGTTAACATACATATCCCGTTCTGCCAGCAGATACAGGATCATGATACGAGTGGTATCACTTAATGCTGAACAGATCCGTTCATGCAGCAGATTGACCTCTAGTTCCAGCGAATTAACATTCATTTTTATATCCTTATATGCGGATAAACGAATGTATAATACCACAATTTTTATTTTTACATAGATCTCAAATAAATTTCTACGATTCACTAGGATAGGGTAGATAATGCTTCTTTAAATATCTTGCAAAATTTGGATTTCCCCGATCTTTTTCATCCCATACAGGGGATTTGCTGCGCCTGGTTTTTCATTCTCGCAATAGATCCAATAGATTGTCTTCCCCTTACAGATCGCTTCTGTAACCACCTCTCCCGTTCCCCCCTCTTCGTGATTGAAGTCTCCATTCCAAATGGCTACCAGACAATCACTGTGCTGCACCAGGTAAGATCCCAATTGCCGATAGGCGCTTGTATGATCATCCGTTTTCGGAAGTTGTATCACCTCATCAGCCTGCTGCAGCAATTGTGCGAAAGTTTTTTTCCCTTTTTCGGAATAGAAATCGGATAGATATTCTCCCGTGAGCATGGGCAATGCGACTGTTATTGTCAAATCCGGAATATTTCCGGCGGCGGAGGCAGCCAGTTGATCACTCCCTTCTGCCAGAGCGGTTATTACATGAAATAGAGTTTCATTCGAGTGTTTCTGCATCAATTTCCAAGCAAAACACGTTCCTTACAGCCAGGGCAACCTGTTTTTCACAGGAAATATAGCGATGTCCTGTTATGGCTATTCGTATTCGACCTTTTTTTTCCATCCGCGCATTCTCCGTGACCATTCTACTATGTATTAAACAATACTTTTCCTGTACAATAAATTTTGATTCGTTTTCACAAGAAATATCATTAGTGTTTTAGAGGACAAACTATGAAAAAAAATATCTTCGTACTTAGCGATCAAATTGTCCACTGGAATTTCATCCCAACTTCCCATGGAAAAAATATTTTCATGGAAATGTGGGGAGAACACAGCACAGCTCACTTCATCGAAAGCATTAATTCAGCCTTCCAGCAAATAGATGCTGCGATTGAAATGATCCCCCAACCCGTATCACCTACCCCTGGAAAATGTGAAGAGATCACACCTTGCGACCCTTCCTTCAATCACGCTTTTGTGACCTGGAAGCAATTCCCCGAGGGGAAATCGAAAGCATGGCGCATTAACGAGATCGTGCATGTCGGCGAGTCTGCAGATTCCATATTCGATGAAGCTTCCGGAAAAGCGCTGCAGTCAGCTGACCTTGTTCTCATCCAGGATTGGGGTCTGGATATTCGCAACTATGATCTACCATCCATTTCCTCTTCCCTAAAAGACAAATG
Organism: Anaerolineaceae bacterium; assembly: GCA_963556045.3. Lineage (GTDB taxonomy): Bacteria > Chloroflexota > Anaerolineae > Anaerolineales > Anaerolineaceae > UBA4781. The sequence continues at coordinate 591,035 of CAUVYA020000002.1, forward strand.
GGTGATCTACCGCTGCTACCCGCCCATTTTTGAAGGAAATCTTTGGCAGGATTTTCAAGGAGTTGATGGACGAAAGAAGATGCTGCTTGTGCGCGCTGATGATCTGCGTGGGTTAAACACATCTATCAGCAAAGGTCTTTCATGGGAGCAGACCCTTCAGGATATTATTGAAGAGATCTTCTGCAAGCAAAATATTTCACTGTATCCTTTGCGCACAATGGAATACATACTCATCTCGTTTGGTTGTACGGCTTCTTTATTGATCCATAACGTTACAAACCAAAAACCCAAGATCACTTTCTTCTTCGACGCGATGAGCGAGGAGGGCGCCTGGGAGCAGGAACATCCGGGTTATCTGCCCGGTGATCTGGAATTGCTGGCGGTACTTGCGGCAAGAGAAGTTTTGAACACCGCTGAAAACGAAGATATCCATTTGAACCGTGCAATACGCACACATTTGCTGGCAAGACGTTCCACTCTCGTTGAAGGAGCGGTCATAAATGACATAAAGAATGGCAGCCTTGTTCTTGATCAGATAACGGATGCTATTAAGAAGATCTACGGACAGGAACCAATCCATGATTTCACTCCGGTCAGCCTTGATGTGGATTTTTTCCGATCATCGTACGCAGAAAAACAAATAGATCGTTCTTCTAGCACCGATTGGTCTCTTCTCGGCATGACTCGTTGGGACCTGTATTCCCTCGCAAGACAGATCGCACTCCACGGACCCATGCAGGCACTAAAAGGCTGGAATATACCCATTGCAAAATATAAATTCCTTCTAACGGCAGATCGTAAGGAGATCGAGTTTCTTCACAACCTAAAGGCTCTCATCTCGGAATACCTTCAAAATAATAGCAGTCAGCCTCTCTCCATTGCTGTTTTTGGAGCACCGGGATCAGGGAAATCGTTCAGCATCAAACAATTGGCGAAAGCGTTGAATTTACCCGGGCAAGAGATCCAGGATATTACATTCAACCTCTCCCAATTCAATGAAGAAAATCCCACTGATCTCTACCAGGCTTTTCATGCTGTTCGCGATATCGCTCTCTCCGGCAAGATCCCATTAGTTTTCTGGGATGAGTTTGACAGCAAAGACCTGGCATGGCTGCGATATTTTCTGGCTCCCATGCAGGATGGGGAATTTCAGGAAGGTCAGTTGATCCATAACATGGGCAAATCCATCTTTGTATTTGCAGGCGGTACCTGCACCTGCATGGAAGAATTTGAAGAAAAAGTACAGGATGCTCGCTCGCAAAAAGGTCCTGATTTTCTCAGCCGGCTGAAGGGTTACATTAATGTCATGGGACCCAATCCGATACTACCCTATGCAGAGCGGAAAGAAGTGGGTAATGATTCGCTCGATAAAACCTCGCTGATAAATCTTTCGAAGAACGCCGACCCGGAATACATCATCCGCCGAGCCATTCTGGTTAATTCTCTGCTCAGTCTTAATTATCCTCAATTGGTCGAGAATGGCGATCTGCAGATCGATGATGGAGTTCTCAATGCGTTCCTTATGGCACCCCAATTCAAACATGGAACTCGTTCGATGGAGACCATTTTCAAGACCAGCCGGCTTGCACACGAGCATAAATACAATCGCTCTGATCTGCCACCCCAATCACAGATGGATCTACACGTTGATGGGCAGCAATTCTATACCCTGCTAACGCAGGAATTCCAGCATTATGAGGGAGGGGAATCATTTTATCACCTGGTGAACGAGATCAACCTGGATGAATCTACCATTGAGAAGATGGCGATCGGTATCCATGCTATTTATTCGCTGGTATTCTCTTCCGGCAAGCAGGATAACCCTCTTACAATCACAAAAGAAGAATTCCTGGCAGAATACACCAAACTGACCGGCTTGCCTGAAGGCACTCCTCCTGATGAGGTTTCTCAAAACTATCACAATGCACGGAAGATCCCTGAAAAATTGGCTGCCGTAGGTTTTGGGATTGTTCCCGAAGATGCGATGGATGACAGCATCCCCTTCACCCCTAAGGAATTAGAAAAGCTCAGTCAATTAGAGCATATTCGCTGGGTTCAACACCACATTGATGCAGGCTGGGCATTCTCTCCGGTGAAGGACAAATCGCACAAATTACATGACGCACTTGTCCCCTGGGATGAAGAGGAAAGCAAAAATGCAGAAATGATCTATGGAAAGGGATATATCTCCAAAATGGGTCTCAAACCGGGAATGATCCTCAGTGAACACTACCGTAATTTAGATCGAGTTATAACCCTGGCAATTCCGTGGATACTGGAACATGTAGGTTATAAGATGGTACGGATGAAAGAGTATCCAGCGAAATAGAAAACCGGGTGAATGGGTGAGAAAAATAATTCAACGTGATTTCTCGATAATTTTTTCCTCTATTCGTGTTAATCTCGTTTTATTCATGATGGTCCTTACTGCATCCGCAATCCTGCTGCATTTCTATGGAGCTGATCCACAGGCAGGCTGGGCACAGTTATTCCTGGATGCTCTGAACCTGGCGACGATGGAGAGAGTGGAAACAGGGGGAAAACTGGTTCCCACCCTGATCGCTTTTATCTCGCCCGTTCTCATGCTGGTAATCGTCAGTGAAGGCATCATGCGGGTCTTCTCCATTTATTTACAGCGGCGTGTGAACAGAAAGGAATGGGACTTTATGGTTGCAAAAACATTTAAGGATCATACGATCATATGCGGTGCTGGAGAAATGGGTCGCCAACTTCTACATAAAATGAGAAGTGAGCAGCCTGATCTTGATATGATTCTGGTTGATCCCCACCCTGGTATCTTGTCAGAATTGGGGTACAGCGACGATCATATTCTTCACTTTCAGGGTGATATGACAGACATGGAAACCTTGATGCAGGCAGCAATTCAAACTGCAAAAATGGCGATCCTCACTGCAGGTGAAGATGCTACTAATCTAGAAACAGCGTATAAAATCCAACAGATCAATCCAGAAATGATCTTATGGATACGCCTTCATCACAGTGGATTAGCAGAACTATTGGATCTATCTCGAAAAACCAATATTCATTTTTTCTGTCCCTACCAGCAGGCAGCTGATGCTATTGTTAGCCATATGCTGGAACATCAGAAATATCCATAGATAGATAACCGAGAATTTTTTTATAGGTTTCTATCCATACTGAAAAATGCTACTATGGATAGATGTAATACAACACGATCTTGAGACAAGCCATTTTCATGGAACCAGGAAGGAGGGCAGGATGGCTCTTGCTCAACACACTTTTCGTATTTTCATCAGTTCTACCTTCAACGATCTTAAAGCAGAACGTAATGCTCTCCAAGCGCGTGTTTTCCCTCGCTTGCGGGAATTAGCTGCAGAACACGATCGTCGTTTGCAGGTGATCGATCTTCGTTGGGGAGTCAGCGATGAAGCATCCCTCGATCAGCAAGCCATGGATATTTGTTTAGCAGAGGTCGCACGCTGCCAAAAAACAACACCACGCCCTAATTTTGTCATTTTGCTTGGTGACCGTTATGGTTGGTGCCCACCACCTGCCCATATCCCCTCGAAAAAGTATGCTCAAATACTCTCCGTTATAGATAATAAAGAAGATGAGACTCTTCTAAAGGAATGGTATTACCTTGATGAAAATGCAGTAGAACCGCAGTGGTTATTAAAGCCGCGTTTGCGTGATAGTGTCTACGCCGAGCATGATTTCTGGCAGCCGGTTGAACAAAAATTACAAATGATCATAGCCTATGCCATATCAAGAATGGGCATTAACCCTATTGAAGCACTGCCATATCTGAGTTCTGCTACAGAACAGGAGATATCTGCTGGAGCACTTCAAGTGAAAGATGCGGATGAACATGTTTTATGCTTTTTCCGTTCGATCTCCGGACTTCCTCATGATTTTCAGGTAGAAGATTTTCGGAAATTGCTTTCCCAGCGTTTTTCCAGGGAATTTGAGAATAAACCGCTTCAAACGAGAATTACTCAGTTGGTAGAGACTATTCTAACCAATGATAATTACTCCACAGCATTTGAAATATCGAGATTGGTCAAAAACGAATTAGAGAAAATCCCCAATCACACATTTGAAGAAGATGCATTAAAACTCGTATACCAAACGCTTCTGGATCATTGTGCTGCTGATTTTCGAAATATTAATGAAGAGGACTGGACACTTGATACAAAAGCAGTAAAACAACAGGAATTATTGAAAGAAAGACTGAAGAAGCGTCTCCCTAATAATATCTATGAATACCATGCTAAGTGGATCGAGAATTCCCTCACAACTGATCATATAGATCAACTCTGCCAGGATGTGTATCAATCCCTCTCTACACTTATTATGGACGAAGTAACTCATCCACATACGACCGTTCAAGACGAAAAGAAAAAGATCCTTCTTCCTCTTGATCCATTATTGGATGAAGAAGGACTGGCTCACCAACAATTTGCTGAAGAGAAAATCGAGTTTTTTATTGGGCGAACGCAAGTGTTACAGAATATCGCTGCATACTTTAAGGATAATAGCAAGAAGCTTTTCGGAGTCGTTGGAGCCGGAGGAACCGGAAAAACTGCTGTCATGGCTAAAGCTGTGCAAGAAAGCCTACATAGCCCGCAGGAGAAAGCCATTGTTTACCGCTTTATCGGTGCCACTGCCCGTTCCTCAGATATCCACAGCCTACTTGGCAGTATCTGCAGTGAAATATCAAGACGATATTCTCAAGTAGAAAGCTCTACGCCAGAAGATATCAGAGAACTGATCACTGAATTTGGCAAACGTTTACAACTCGCTAATTCAGAGAAACCACTTTATCTATTTCTCGATTCTCTCGATCAACTATCGGATAGCCATGACGCGCGCAGTTTGAAATGGCTGCCATCAGAATTACCTGAGTACGTTCACCTTGTCCTCTCAACCAGAGAAGAAGAAACGTTTACCCATCTGCAAGAAAAGAAATGTCAATTTGAAAACCTGAGTGGCTTATCTCCAGAGGAGGGACACGTACTGCTCACACAATGGCTGCAAAATATCGAGCGTACACTACAGATTCCCCAAATTTCTGAAGTAATTGAAAAATTCACACAAACACAAGGGAATCCTCTTTATCTCAAACTTGCTTTTGAAGAAGCAAAATTGTGGACCTCTGATCCCAGCAAACCTATCGAAAACCTGGAACCGGGTATCAATGGAATCATTGAAAAGAATATGCTTGATCGTCTCTCGAAAGAAGATAACCATGGAGAAATACTTGTCTCCCACGCTTTAGGCTATCTGGCTGCGTCCCGGTTTGGCTTAAGCGAGGACGAGATCATAGACCTGCTTTCTCGCGATAGCCAGGTTTATCTGTGGTTCTTCCTTAACAGTCATCATATTCCTCCAGATCTTTTACAATGCGCTGCGGACCATTTGCGAGGAGAAAAACCACGACCTGTTGATGTTGACTTGATAAACCAAGAAGAAAGAGCTGCTGCAAATTGGTTAGGGGAAATGCGCAATCCACCTGAAAAAGTAATGGATTTCCTCAATGAAGTCTTACCAAAAAAAGATGGACCACGTCTACCGGTTGTTTTATGGTCACGTCTATCTTTTGATCTTGCTCCATATCTCACAGAACGGATCGTTGATGGAAGTACTTTGATGACCTTTTATCATCGTGAATTGGGCGATGTTGCCAAACAAGTTTTTTGTTCTCATGAATATGGAAAATATTTTCACTCACACTTGGCTGATTACTTTCATGTTAAAGGCGATCCAAATGATGATGGTTGTTGGGATGGTGGTGATAAACATGCTCTCAGCGAACTACCTTTTCACCTTACCAGAGCAGGACGGATGGAGGACGTTATTTCCCTGCTTACTGATTTTAATTTTCTCGAACATAAAGCTAACGAAGTAGACATTATCGATCAAACCAATGATCAAGGCGAAACAACTAAGTTTTACTTGGGCGTTCTGCAACTGCAGGAAGATATTGATCGGGTATTGAATAATTCAACGGAGGATACCGGTGATGAAAGTGGACTTACTCCTCTCATCGTGACTGCAGTACAGGAAAAAGGAAGACTACATCTTCACTGCCCCCAATGCAACCGCGACTCTACCATTGACCTTTCCGAATTGGGTCAGATCATCACCTGCTCTCAATTGGATTGTAATAGAAAATTGAAACTGAATACTTTTTTCACGGTCCTGGAATAGGTAACCACAATGACTTCAGGTAAAGGCAAAGATAATCAACAGGAAAAGATTCTTCTTTCTTTTTCTACTGCACTGCAACGAGAATCGCATATCCTTACCAAGCGACCTGACCTTTTATGGCAGCAATTATATAATCGTTTGCGATGGGAAGATGATTCCCTTCAAGGAATATTGGATAATTCCATTTTAAAACAGACAGATTATCCATCAGGGATCTGGTTCAAAAATCGTTTTCGTGTACAAGAATCACAAAGCTTGCTCCGAACTTTGCAAGGACATTCAGATGAAGTCACAAAATGCATTATCAGCGCGGAAGGTCGCTGGTTTGTTTCAGCCAGCGTTGACGGCAATTTGATCATATGGAATGCACATACCGGTCAAATCCTGTTAACATTAGTGGGTCATATAGGGAAAGTGACCGATTGCCTTTTCACACCGGATCATAAACGGATCATCTCTGCTGGTGAGGACGCCACGGTAAGAATATGGGATATTTTCACAGGAATTCAACAAACACTGCTCGAAAACCACACCGCAGAAGTGCGAGCACTTGCCATCAGCCTTGATGGTCAAAAACTCGTTTCCTGCGGTAGAGATCGCATAGTGCATCTATGGTCTGTGCCTTTTGGGGATAATCTCAAACGTCTTGAGGGTCATGAAGATCTGATATCGTGTTGTACCTTCCATCCTAATGGGAAATGGTTTGCCACAGGAAGTTGGGATAACACTCTCCGAATATGGGATGTACAAACCGAGAGTACAAGGTTCATACTACGCGGTCATTCTAGAAATATCCATGCCTGTACATTCACTCCAGATGGAAAGATGCTCATTTCAGCCAGTGGTGATGGCTCTCTTGCTGTGTGGGATTCTGTCAATGGAAAAAACCTGCAAGTTTTAGAAGGTCACACAGATCCAGTGGTTTCTCTGCATGTCAGTCCCAATGGAAAGTGGCTTGTATCTGGCAGCTGGGATAATACTCTCAAAATCTGGGATCTAGATACCGGGCAGGAACTGCACACGCTGGAAGGACATCATGACTGGGTGCAATGCTGTAAAGTATCGCCTGATGGGAAATATATTCTTTCAGGCGGAATGGATCATTGCGTAAAAATGTGGGATCCAATTCAGGGGATTGCTCTTGCGTCTTGGGAGGGACATTCTGATACGATCCATGATCTTGCCATCAATCCAGACGAAAGTACTGTCCTCACAGCCAGCCGAGACCATACTCTAAAAGAGTGGAATCTCGACATTCAGAATAACGAAATTGAAAATAATCAGCCGTTAACAAATAGAAAAAAGATCGAAGCCATTCAGATCAGTCCGGATGAACGTTGGTTCGCCTCTGCCAGTGATGATCACACGGTCAGACTCGTGGAAATATCCAGCGGAAAAGAATTCGCGATCCTTAAAGGGCATACAGAGATTGTCACTGACTGTGCGTTGAATTCTACGGGTTCATGGCTTGTTTCTGCAAGCTGGGATAATACCCTGATGTGCTGGGATACAGCAACTGGAGAACTACTTCACACCATGAAAGGTCATGAATATCGTGTGCAATCTTGTTCGATCGGTCCGGAGGATGCCTGGATCCTTTCCAGTGGCGCAGACGGCACAGTTCGGATATGGGATCCGAATTCTGGGGCTGAAATTCACACAATTAAGGTGAAGAAATATGGTTCACTAAGCCCTTCTGGAAGATATCTGGCAATAGTAAAGGACCAAACAGACCTTCATATTTACAATACTCACAATTGGGAAAAATGGCAGGTTCTACAAGGTCATGAACAACCTATAGCCTCCTGTTGTTTTCACCAAAATGATGAAATGATCATTACTACAACCAAAGATGATACGCTATATCTGTGGGATATACCCTCTGGTAAGCTTGTTAAAAAATTCGACCATCAATTCAGTGGGATATTCTCTCGAGACGGGTCAATTCTCATCAGTTCTGGAGAGAATTTTCAGATCCATTTCTATCATCTTCAAACCGATTTCTCCTATCCATCAATCGGAAAACATTCCGGATACATTTATAAAAAAATGACCAGCCCAGATGGAAAGTGGCTTTTTACCAATAGTGCAGATAGAAACATCAGGATTTGGGAAACTGCTACTGGAAAAGAACACGCCTGTATTCCACTGCCAGGGAATATCACAGCACTGGCTTTATCTGAAAAACAACCCTTGATTGTTTGTGGTGATGATGCTGGTCAGTTATTTATTATGGATGTAATGGGTATTGATTATTGTAAATAATACGGACCATATCGAATAAAGATAACGAGAAATTACCGTTTGGCAAAGGAGATAAAATGAGCATCACTCAAACCTTTCGTTTGACTGAAGCAAACAGCTCTGATTTATTACTGATCAAAGATGCAATTTCCATGTCAAACCATATCCTGGTGCGAGACCCACATCAATTAGGCAGTCAGTTGGTGGGTAGACTGCTTGACAACGGCTCCCCATTCATTCAGAAATTATTATTGGGATTAGAACAAAAAAATGGGGTGTGGTTGCGTCCGCTCACACAAAGTCTTACCGCACCCGGGAAAGCCCTTGTTATGACCCTTTCCGGTCATACCAATACCGTGATGGGGCTAGCTGTTACTCCGGATGGAAGCAAGATCCTAACCGGATCATATGACCATACACTGCGCGTGTGGAACAGCTCTTCAGGTGTTTGTGAAGCTGTTCTTCAAGATCATTCCGGTTCTGTATATAAAGTAGTTGTTACACCTGATAGTACAAAAGCTATCTCGTATTCAACCGATCGCACAATTCGTGTTTGGGATCTCCACTCTTTCACATGCATAGCCACGGTCGAAAACTATGGGAAAGATATGAAAGATCTCTTGATTTCCAACGATGCGCGTTGGATCATGAGCGTACATTATGATGAGATTAAAGTATGGAATATTGAAACGGGAGAACTCGTTCAAATATTGGAAGGTCATTCTGATGAGATCACAGCAGTTACAACTGTACCTAACAGCAACACACTTTACTCCGCTTCCGATGGAATTATCAAAGCCTGGGATCTGGACACATTGCAATGTATTCTGTCTGTTGAAGGAGAAACAACCCGTACTGCGTGGGGAAGCGAGTATAGGGTAAACATTACCTCGTTGCATATTACCCCCGATGAAAAACTGGCGGTCACTGGTGGTATTGATACTGCACGTGTTTGGGATTTACAGAGCAGGCAGCAGATCACAGAGCTTGAAGGATATCGAAAAGATGAAGATACAACTTCCCTTTCGAACAATGGGAAATACTTAGCAGCGGCTTATGTAGATGAACCAGGTACACCGATTCGCTCAATACGAGTGTGGGATCTAACAACAAATCAATTGATCAGCACACTTAAAGGGCATACCAATACCATCTATACCATCATATTCACCCTCGATTCAACAAAGGTTGTATCCGGTGGAAAAGATGGAACGATCAGGGTCTGGGATGTTCTCACAGGCAAAGAATTATTCTGTATCGAAGGGTATGCCAGATATCGCCGCCTGCTGCCGGATGGTATCCGTATGGTTTTTGTATCGGGCGGGAATACTCTGGAAGTCTGCAGATTAGACAGAGGATCCGATCCCAAGAAATTTGACCAACACACTGACGATATTATGTACATGACGGCCATTCCCATCAGCGATCTAATGGTGTCAGCATCTGCCGATACTAGTTTGCGGATATGGAGTGTTCACAATCCCACCCGTTCTCGAAACCTCATAGGGCATACATCGCTCGTCCGATCCTGCTCTGTCACATCCGATGGGAAAACCATCGTCTCTGCTTCACAGGACTCTTCTGGTCGGGTGTGGGATATGCAAACTGGAGAATGCCTATCTGTATTGGAAGGTCATACAGCGTGCGTTAATCATATAGCGATATCAAATTCCGGAAAACTTGCCGTTACTTCGTCAGATGATAAAACTGCCCGAATATGGGATATCTCCAACAGTGAATGCATCCAAATTCTGAGCGGACATCATGGACAAGTCTCATGTGCTCTCTTTACGCTTGATGAGAAGAAAGTTATTACAGGTTCACGTGACGGATGGATCCGCGTATTTGATCTCACAAACCCTGAACAATTCATTACGCTCAAAGATCACAAAGGATCCATTAATTCGATGGCACTTAACCCGGATGGCAAAAGTTTTATCTCAGCCAGTGTGGATGGCACTTTACGTGTATGGGATTGGCAATCCTGTACCTGTATGGCTGTATTAAAAGGGCATACAGGGCAGGTATGGGCAACAGTCATCAGCCCAGATGGTCATTATGCATTATCTTCCTGTTATGAACCGCTCACCTCTCGTGACAATACCGTGCACGTGTGGAATTTGGAGACTTTTAAATGTGCTGCTGTTTTAAAAGGGCATATTGATATGATCCCATCCCTCGCGATCAGCCATGATGGAAGTGTTGCGATTTCTGCATCTTCTGATAGAACCCTGCGATTGTGGGACATGCAAGATTTTTCATGTGTTTCTGTCTTTCATACAGAAAAGGCATTAACAATGTGTTCATTTGATGAAAGTGGTTCATTCATCGCAGCCGGAGATCTAGTTGGTCAAATCCACTTCTTGAGGATCGAGAACAGGATAAATCAAGATCCAGATCATTGATACTACAGAATGGGAAATAGCAATGGATAAACTCTTTGAGATCATACAACGCGATGGGAATCAAAATCCCATTTTAAATTGTCTTCTCCCTCGGATCACCAGCGATCAGCTAGCATGGGAAGTTTCCCTTGAAAAATGGAGGGTGATCTATACGTTAAATTTGAGTGGAATACTGATCGAAGATGGTGGGCGTCAAACATGCGGCTTATGCAATGTGTACTTTTATGGTCACTCGGACGAATGTGAGGAATGCCCGATTCTCCTAGCTGGTTATCCAGAATGTAATGGCACGCCATACAAGGATTATCAAAAAGCTATCCTGCTTAATGATCTTGATCTTGCGACAAGATCATCGAAACAAGAACTCTTTTTCTTACGGAGGATGTATATGGGAATTGATTTCAGTTATTTATTATATTTTCGTAAGGAACAATTGGAAGAGGTATTACAGGATCTGGTTTCCATTGCAGCCCCTGACAGCACTCTCACTACCATCCGGTTTCCTGATCACGACATTACCATTCCTTTACTTGCCTGGACAAACGATGAAAAATCGTTTCGTTATGATGACCCTGAGATTGATCTTGCGTTATCACTCATATTTGAAACAGATCCAGAACTAGACGAATATATACGCGCAAGAGGATTCGAAGATAACTACCGTGATCCTGAAGACCGCAGTCCACCTGATGACGAGGAAGAAGAGATTCAGGTTTCTATTGGATTCATTTATCTTACTATTTATACAGACTTACAGGACAGGCTGGATCTGAAAGATAGTTCTGATTTCATCCTTTTTGATTTTGGAACTACCGGTACAAACATGAGCCTGTTGTTTGATAATTCTCCTTCGATTAGAAAGAGATTCATAGAACTATTGGAAAAAAGTCACGGTATTTGTGGAGTTTTCAATCGAGAAATGGATGGGGAGGTTATCTGGTATATGGGACAGTCGATGGCAACCATAATTGGTGATCCCTACACGACACCTGAGGAGATCGAAAAAATATTAAGAGAAAAGTAGGTGGATTAGGAAATCATAAGTGATAATCTTTATAACGGATTTATTTACTGTTGTTTTGTACAATAAAGATAGAGTTCTATAAGTAAGATTGGTGAGGAGAATACTCGATGGTTAAAGGGATTGAAAAACAGATCCAGAATGTCGTTCAGTGTCGGAAGCATCTTGCCGAAATTGAATCAAAATACCACACCCAACAAGCCCCTGGAAACAATGAACCATCATCAAAAAATCTGATGGATGCTATTCAGCGACTTGAAGAAGCGGAAAGTAAAGTCAGGCAGACATGTACATTACATCAAGAACATATCCGTATTCTCCGTGAGCAGATCATCTCTCTCCATGAAAAATACAATATCCTGCATAAACAAATGAGTGAGATAGAAGATCTATTTTTGGTCAATGTTATTCGTCCGGGAAATAACTGGCGGCAGGCAATCCGCCAACGCGAATATTTGGAGAAGGAATACAAACGTATCCAGACTGCCATCGCACAGGAGCAATATACCGATCCAAAAGACATCGAAGCTGACATCATGCATGTGCTGACCCATGCTGAAGCGATCGTGAAAGCTGCCATGAAGAAATCAGATGAGGAGTTTATGGAGGAGGAAAATCCTGTTAAGCGGATCGAGGAGATAACCATTGATGATGTGTTTGATGCCATCTCTATAGAAAAACTGCTGCATGATTTCAAACATCTTGTCTTGCCTGCTGTACATCCTGACACCTCAGATTCTTCACCAGATGTATTCAATACCGTTTTTGATGTTTATAAGCAAAAAGATTTTCTTCTTATGGAGGCATACCTTGTTAAATATCGTGGGGAGATCGAATTGGAAGAAGGTTTAGACGTACTGATCGAGCTTGAACAAATCCTGCAAACCGAAGAACACTATGCGCAAATACTCATACAGTTTCAAGACCGATACGATCGTCTTGAAAACGATCTCACCACACAAGAAATGAACAACCCGAACGAGATTCAACAACGCCTACAGCAGCAGAGGGAAGAAATCCTTGCCAATATCCAGGAAGAAGCCCAAAAGATCCTGTATTGGCGAGAAAAGTTGGAAGGGTTACTCTAATGAACCATTGGGAGGTTTTTCCATGACAGACAATGCTATGATCCCTCATCCATTTAATTACAATGATCGAAGTGAACTTCGTATTCTCTTCAAAAAATATCTTGAGGAGAGCGAAAAGGGAGAACGATTATCCTGGGAAAGCATCACTACCCGTGATGGACTTCCTCATAATTGGATCTATGATCTGTTCCAGGATACACAAGGTCGTATCTGGGTCGGAACCTGGGGTGGTGGGCTGGCGAAATTTGAATCAGGAAAATGGCAGATTTACACGATCCGAGATGGTTTATACAGTAACGAGGTTACCTGTATTCGCGAGAGCACTGATGGCAGATTATGGTTTGCGACAGATAATGGATTGAATGTGATGGAGGAAAATCATATCAAGCCAGCCGGTCTGGTTGGAAAAAGTCTGCTGAATATCACTTTCGATAAAAATGGCAACCTGTGGGCAGGTTGCTGGCGAGCATCGCAGAGTGGCGGAGGATTATTCCGTTATGATGGTCACCAATGGCGGGCATACACCAACCGGCAAGAAGTTCCTGGATTGGAGATCTTAAAAGTATTTAACGACTCACAAGGACGTCTATGGATCGGGACCTATGAATTTGGGTCAGGTGCAGGTGTGGGTTGTTATGACGGGAAAAGCTGGCAGACATATACAACCCAGCATGGTTTGGGTGATAACTGCGTCTATTCCATGTTCGAGGATCCGCAGGGCAATATGTGGTTTGGAACTGTAGGAGGTGTAAGTATTTTCGATGGGAACTCCTGGCATACTCTCACACACTCCGATGGGTTGGTGGACGATCGCATTTACTGCATGTTGATCGATTCCAAGAAGAAAATGTGGTTTGGAACAGAACAGGGCATCAGCCGCTTTGATGGAACCAACTGGCTATCGTATACAAAAAAAGATGGCTTGGTAGAGAGCCTGGTGCGAGCTATTATCGAAGCAGACGATGGCAGCCTTTGGTTTGGAACCTACCCGTACGCTGCTGGCACCGGAGGGATCAGCATTGCGCGCTACGAAAACCGAAAAATACTGTCAGATGGGATCCTTGATCTCCTGCCCGACGTTGAAAAACCCAAAATGCTTTCTGATGATGATACTGATGAAACGCTTTCATGGAATAATGGATAACTATGCGCAATACGGGAATGTGATATCCTGCAAATGGAGAATGCAACTATGAATTATGTATTTGGACCCGTCCCATCAAGAAGGCTTGGTAAATCATTAGGAATTGATCCAGTTCCATTTAAGACCTGTAATTGGAATTGCGTGTATTGTCAACTTGGTCAGTCAAGACCGATGGTCAGCGAGCGTAAAGATTATTTCCCACCGCAAGATATCATCGCGCAGGTCCAGAATGCCCTGGACTCCCATTCTCCTGACGAGATTGACTGGATCACGTTTGTAGGTTCGGGGGAAACCATGCTTCATACAAGCATTGGATTGATGATAAACGAGATAAAGAAGATCACTCAATTGCCTATAGCAGTCATCACAAATGGATCATTGCTGTATTTGCCAAACGTTCGAAAAGAATTACTGCAAGCCGATGCGGTTTTACCTTCATGTGATGCCGGCGATGCGCTCCTCTATAGAAAAATAAATCGAGCTCGCCCCGAGTTTACATTTGACAAATTGGTAAATGGATTAATCGCATTTCGTAAAGAATACAGCAAGAAACTGTGGGTTGAGGTTATGTTGGTACAGGGTTTGAACGATTCTACAGAAGCCCTTCAAAAGATCGCGAGTATTCTTAATCAAATCCAGGCAGATGAAATTCATATCCTGCAACCCACCCGCTCGCCTGCTGAACCCTGGGTTCGACTCCCTGATAAAGAATCACTCCTACGAGCACGTACTATTCTCGGTGAAAATGCAAAGATTGTAGATCAAAGCAATGCCTCCTTTGATCTTAGCGGTGCAAAGGATCTTTCGGAGGCAATAGTTGGTATCATAACACGTCATCCTATGCAGCAAAACGAATTGATCAATACACTGGCAAACTGGACTTCAAAGGATATTATGGAAATACTTGATGATTTAAAGAATAGCGGAAAAGCTAAAATTGTCATCCGAAACGGCATTTCTTTCTGGATCACTTCATCAGGTAACTTTCCTGTTGACTCTCACAATTAAATTAAAAATTGAGATTATGAAAGGAACTGTCGTTGGAGTTTACAGCCAGAACATTATCTGTATTTGCTGATTTTGACATCCAATGGGGTGATACAGTTCGCATCAGAGACCTGTACACACCGTATTACAAGTTAACTGTGGATTTAATAGAGCCATACCATTCTCAATATCCCCAGCTCCAAAATATCCTGCTGTATTCCTTTACAGAATACCCTGCAAACGTGTATGATCAATTTGATGAACAGGGATGCCTGAGGAATTTAAAATTTCAAGATCTTCACACTGGTTCTCGTTTGACAATCAACGGCAGCGTATATCCCATTCTTGCAGCACAGGATAGCGAACGATTCGGAAATTATCGTTACGTGATAACGGATCCGACAGTACATGGAAGGAAGTATGATATCAATGGGGATTTGCAGGGCAGCATCAGTGAGTGGCTTATCGAAGAAAAAGAACTACAGGATCTGAAGCCATTAAGAACGACATCACAGATAGTAGTTGCCTGGGAATGTTGTTCTATTATAGATTTCTCCGATCCAAATAACCAATGAAACCCCCTTCATTCCAACTCTGTTCATGTTTTTTGAATACGACTTGATCGTTGACGCATTGTTGAAAAAACTGTATAGTAATTTCATCTGAAATAGTGGGAAAACATATCAATTCCAACCATACCCAATAGGTACATTGAACGCAATTCCAAAGCAGGCTCTACCGTTGTACAACAATGCCCGGGATCGTTTTTAGGAGGTTATTATGAGTGCACCACTAAGAATAGAAACAAAAAAAGGTGATTCCTTCACCGAATTCCTCGGCAGGGTCGTAAAACTTGCCCCTGCTGAAGTAGTTACTCTTTACATAACAGTCAAAGGATTTAACTTCTTTGACGCATCATATCTTGGTTACTGGTCACTGATCTGTGTCGTGCTTGCGCTGCTTTCCAGGATCTTAGCCACTGATAAACAATGGGTATCTATCATCATCTCTGTGTTTGCTTTCATATTATGGATCTTCATGCTGGGCGACCCAATTCTCTCGTTTACTCTGGATAGAACGATCGCTGCCATGATCGTTGCCGCATTTACTTTCCTGGTACCACTGGTCTGGAAAGGATAAGGAAATACATTCCCGGGCATTTTTGTAAATCTATATCCGGCAGGTGGTGAAAAATGGCAAAACTGGCTTTAATGATCGGCATTGGGGATTATCCACAAGGTCTCTTTAAGAAATATAAGCCGTTAAAAGGCCCACAAAATGATGTGGCACGTTTGAGTGACGTGCTGCACCATGAGTATGATTTTCAGTTCATGGGAAACACCCCCTATCACTTGAATCTAAAACGATCTGAAATTCTGGAACGTATGCAAGAACTCAAAAAGGATATTACGAATAAACACGGCAGTACTGTGCTGTTCTATTATTCAGGACATGGCTACCAGATCCGCGAAAAAAAAGAGGATGGTGTGCCTGATGAAAGCAGTGATAAAAAAGATGAAGCCATTGTGCCACTTGATGCAGAGTACATCCTCGATGATGAACTATTTCATTACGCGCAGGAGCTGCACCAGACAGCAGATGATCTTCATCTGGTATTCATCATTGACTCCTGCCATAGTGGAACGATGCTCAAATTGATGTCTCAAGGAAATGCCGAAAACGTCAGCAGGCTTGCACCTGATCGGGTCAAACCACTCGTACATCTCCCACCAACCCGTACGAAAAGAGGTTCCAGTGGATGGCTGTCTGACCAAGAGCTTCCACCAGCGTATGTTTTGTTAGCTGCCTGTCAGGATTATCAACTCGCAGTGGAAAGAGAATTTGAAGATGGTGAGAGAAAAAACACCTATGGAGTGTATACCCATTTTCTGATAGATGAATTGCTGCAGATGCGGGTAATCGGGCAAGATTGGTCTTATCGTGACCTTCAAGAACGGATAGCAGAAAAAGTATCAGCACTTATTTATGATCAAATCCCAGATATCGAAGGGGAATCACACTTGCAGGTATTCCAGGGAGATTGGTGAAATGATCTGTTGATATTATTTAAAAACAAAATGACCTTTCCAAGTCATTTTAGGTGGGTGGCTGATGGGGGTCGAACCCACAACATCCTGTTCCACAGACAGGTGCTCTGCCATTGAGCTACAGCCACCATATAAGCACGATTGTATCATGAGGCTTTTTCAGGGGCAAGCCATTGCTGGATACGATCTTCCAGTTCCTCGTTCGGGAAAGAAATCTGTTCACGCGACGCCAGGTCTTTCAAGACTACCTCGCCTTTCGCAAGCTCGTCTGGACCGATCACCAGCGCTGCTTTAAAACCACAGCGATCTGCATACTTAAATTGTTTTCCCAATTTATCGGGTTCTGGATACAGTACCGCATTAATATCCGCCGCCCGCAATCGGTTGCATAACGCCACAGAAGCTTTGAGACTATTTTCATCAAAAACGGTAACCAAAAATCGAGCCGGCAAAGTCGCTAGTGCAGGTAATTTCCCGTAACCTTCCAACACCAGAGGAAAAACCACATCACCCATCGCAAAACCAACTCCGGGCAGAGAATTACCACCGACATCTTCAACCAGATTAGCGTAATGTCCACCGCCTAGAATGGAGCGGTTCTTTTCACCAATATCTTTCGCCTCAAAAACAATACCGGTATAGTAATCCAGCCCACGGATAATACAAGAATCATAGCTAACATAATCACCCACCCCATAATAATCAAGGATCTGAAAGATATGTGTTATCTCAGGCGAAAAACGCCACAACTCTTTATCTTTGATCACCGCTTTCAATTGAACAAATTGTTCATCTGTACAGCCATTTTCCTTCACAAATGCTTCCCACCCTGCCGCAGAGAGTTTATCGCGGCGATCAATCATTTTGAATACATCTTTGTGCTGTTCTTTTGGAAAGCCACGTTCCATCAGAACTTTTTCCATTAATGCACGGTCATTGATAAAGATCTGTACTTCCTGTGGGGTCAAGCCTGCTTTCTTAAAGAAGGTTGCACATAGCGCAATCACTTCCGCATCTGCCTGATCAGAATCAGTCCCCATGAGATCAGCATTCCACTGGAAAAACTCACGGGTACGACCTTTCTGTGGTTTTTCATAGCGCCAGAATGGACCAAATGACCACCAGCGCAGGGGGAAAACCAGGTCATTCTGTTTTTGCGCGATCATGCGTGCCAGACTGGGTGTTAGCTCGGGGCGCAGCGCAATTTCATTGCCACCCTTATCAAAAAAAACAAAGGACTGCTCTTTAACCAGCTCTTCCCCAGATTTTGCAGCGTACAGTTCCAGGGTCTCAAGGAAGGGACCATCATATTCCTGATAACCGAAAGATTCCGAGACTTCTCGAATCAATTCATATAGCCATTGGCGTACAGCCATCTCTTCGGGGTAGAATTCACGGGTGCCTTTTACAGCAGGGATAATATTTTTCATAATGGGAAACCTGTTATTATTCTCTGCGAAGGATTTTAACATATAATTACAAATGACCTTTAACCAAGAAAGAATCATGAACGTATCTGAATTAATTGAAATTACGCAAGGACAATTATTAACCAAAAAAAGTTGTCTGGATCTTGATCGCGAGATCAAAGGTGGCTGCAGTGCTGACCTGATGAGCGACGTTCTGGCTTACATCCAACCGGATGCAGTTTTACTGACCGGCTTGACCAATCCACAGGTAGTACGCACGGCACAAATGGCAGACGTGGCAGCTATTGTTTTTGTACGAGGGAAAATGCCACCTGAAGAGACTATCAAGCTGGCTGAGGAATCTGAAATCCCGCTGATCAGCTCTCCGTTTGGCATGTACGAACTGTCAGGTCGTCTGCATAAAACAGGATTACCCAGTCTCGAAAATGCAATAGAAGAGTAGAGGTTCCATGCGAGATCTTGATTTCAGCGATGAGCCCCCGCGATTCAAAGGAAAAGTGATCACCGATCAACTTGCCGGAAGCATCACGCGGGTTGAAGAGCTCGCATACATCATTCGTATCGAAGAGGTGATGACCAGAACCCTCATCACCATCTCTCCTGATGCCCCCATGAGCGCTGTAGTTGAACTGCTGCGTGAAAAAAGAATCTCAGGAGTGCTGGTCGTTGAAAACGATGAGCTGGCAGGGTTGATCAGCACTGAAGATCTTATCAAGTGTCTGATCAATGGTGAATTGAATTCTCCGGTGCGAAAATACATGACCACCGATCTGGTTTCATTAAACTCATTTGACTATCTCACAGAAGCTATGAAAACCTTCGCCCGCACCGGTTTAGGCAGGCTGCCGGTACTGGATGAGAATAAAAAATTAGTGGGGATCATCACAAAGGGCGATATCACCTATGGTTTTCTCAAAGCGCTGGAACACGATTATCACGAGGAAGAAGTGCGCCGCTATCGCGCATCTCATCTCTTTGAAGATATTGAATCTGACCGCACCAGTTTGATCTTACGTTATGTGATCAACCACTATGATTTCACACACGGTGGCGCTGCCTCCAGCAATATTAAAAAAGCATTACTGCGTTTGGGAGCACATCCGCAATTAGCACGCAGGATCGGGATCGCCGTATATGAGGCAGAGATGAATCTTATCATCCATGCTGATCATGGCGGCTCCATTCACGTCGAGATCGAACCGCACCAGATCAGTATCTATGCCTGGGATGATGGCCCTGGTATCGCGGATGTCAAAGAAGCCATGAAGCCAGGTTACTCCACAGCAACGGAAGAGATCCGTGAATTAGGATTTGGCGCCGGGATGGGGCTTTTCAATATCTCGCGCTGTGTAGATGAAATGAAACTTGAATCTGAAGTTGGGAAAGGCACCCAATTAAGCATGAAGGTATACCTCAAAGATGACGAATCGGTAGGCGAAGGCTACCAGAATGAAAAGGAGTAATGTATGACGTTAGACCAGATTATCAACGACCTTGATCTCGAAATCCTTACTGCTCCCACAGAAGCAGTAGAAATCACCCCCACCAGCGGTTACATTTCGGATATGTTAAGCTGCGTAATGACCGGCGCCAAGAGTCAGAGCCTGTGGATCACGCTGCAGGCACACAACAATATCGTCGCTGTTGCCTGCCTTCTTGATGTTGCAGCTATCATCATCACTGAGGGAGCAAAACCGGATGAGGAAACCATCAAGAAGGCAACCGAAGAAGGTGTTACCCTGCTCTCGACTCCTCATAATTCATTCCATATTGTCGGTAAGTTGTGGGAGATGGGTCTGCGCGATTGAATCCACATTCGATGGTGAAATGACAGATATCCTTGAAAAACCTGCGTGCTGAACTTCATGTGCATACCGTTCTTTCTCCCTGTGCCGCAGTGGAGATGATTCCACCTATCATTGTTGCGGAAGCCCTTGAAAAACATATCGATCTGATCGCCATCACCGACCACAATCACTCCGCTAATATTGAAGCAGTGCAGCAGGCAGCCGCAGGCACACCGCTAACCGTTCTTCCGGGAATGGAGCTGCAAACAAAAGAGGAAGTCCATTCACTTTGTTTATTCGATTCTCTCGAACAAAGCCGTGCTTTTCAAACCATCGTTGATCAGCATCTGCCAGCACTCAAGAACAATCCCGAATTCTTTGGAGAGCAATATGTAGTGGATGCCAGTGGAGACTTCATCCGCAATGAAGAACAGCTCTTGATCATCTCCTGCGATCTATCCTTAAAAGAAGCATTTTCTATCGTTACGGATATTGGCGGTCTCTTCATCCCCGCGCATATCAACCGTACTAAATTCGGTTTATTACCAGTCCTGGGTCTGGTTCCTACGGATATTGAATTAATTGCTCTAGAGATCTCACGACATATCACACCCCAGGCAGCTTGTGAACTATACCCACAATTAAACGATTACCCCTTATTGATCGGGGGTGACGCCCACTTACCCGACCAATTCCTGGGTGCAAACCAATTTTTCATTCAAGAGCCTTGCATATCAGAACTAAGAATGGCGTTACAGCACCAGCAAGGGCGAGATTTTTCACTTCTTTCCATTTTTTAGCCCCATTTTCCTTCACGTTTTTTCTATTATTAACATAATATAGAAATATCATTCCAATCATGATAAAATCACATGGTTTAAATCATAACCTTAGTGGTGAAGGCAGAATGGAAATAAAACATATTGATACCATCTTATTAAATCCCCTGGAAGATGAAAGATCCAAAGCAGAAATAGATTCCATCCTGGAGAAAAACAAGGATAAACCGGGCAGCATCATGGTGATCCTGAATGATATCCAGAACGCGATCGGCTTTGTTTCGGAAGAAATGCAGCAGTACGTCGCAGATTATCTGCACACTCCCGTCAGCAAGATCCATGGCGTCATCTCCTTCTATTCCTTCTTCACAACCAAGCCACGCGGTAAACATACCATCAAGATCTGTCTGGGAACAGCCTGCTACGTAGGTGGGGCACCTCAGCTGATCGAAAAGATCAAACAGCTTATCGGTATCGGACCGGGAGAAACCAATGATGATTGGACCATCACGGTCGAAGAATGCCGCTGTGTTGGTGCATGCAGTCAGGCTCCGGTGGTCGTGATTGATGATGAGATCCATGGGCGCGTAAAACCCAGTACCATCGCGAAATTATTGCGCACAATCACCACTGAGGAAACAGCCTAAACCACAGGCAGATCATGAAGGAACTATCTCTTCATATCTTGGATATTGCGGAGAATAGCGTTCGCGCTGATGCCAGGACAATCACCATTGATATAGAAGAGGACAGCCAGAATAATTTGCTTTCGATCAAAATACAGGATGACGGAAAAGGCATGGATGCTGAAATGGTCGCACAAATAACCGATCCATTCATAACCTCACGTACCACACGCAAGGTGGGTCTCGGTATCCCGTTTTTAAAGGCTGCCGCAGAGGCATGTAACGGTCATTTTACGATACAATCCATCCCGGGTGAAGGTACCGGCGTTGAAACCAGTTTCGAGCTGGATCACATTGATCGCATGCCCATGGGAGACATTCAGAGCACATTTTTAAGTCTACTGGTCGGTTATCCTTCTGTGCGCTGGATTTTCAAATACGGTATCGATGGGCAGCAATTTCTGATGGATAGCCAACCTATCCATGAAATTTTAGGAAACATTTCTTTTTCTGACCCCATCGTTCTCAAATACCTGAAAAAAGAAATTAATGACGGAATTCAAAAAATAAAAAATATTCATTTACAGGAGACACCATGAACAAAATTAAAAGCCTTGATGACCTCAAACGGGTTCGTGAAGAAGCTCTTGAAAAACGCTCGAAGACCAGTACATCCGGCAAAGCACAGGTGATCGTTGGAATGGGTACCTGCGGAATCGCTGCGGGCGCTCGAGAGACCATGAAGGCGGTATTGGATTTCATCGAAAATGAAAATCTGGAAGGCATCATTGTTACACAGACCGGCTGCATTGGTCTCTGCGAACAGGAACCCATTCTTCAGGTTGTGCGTGGTGAGGAAGAAAAAGTTACCTACGGAAAGGTCACACCTGAAATCGCCAAACGCATTCTCAAAGAACACGTTTCTGGTGGAGAAATCGTCAAAGAATTCATGATCACCCTTTAGTTTTGATGATTGGAGGAAAACGGTTTTAGTATGGCATATTTTCGCTCACATGTCTTGTTCAGTAATGACCCTGCCATCCTTGAAAAAGGAGGTGTAGAGGTTAAGAATGCCCTACTGCAAGAAATTAAAAAGCATAATCTCACCGATGAAGTGGAGATAATTGACACTCCACGCATTGGGGATGGTAATCTCGGTCCTGAGATACTCGTTTATCCAGAAGGATATCATTATGTCGGTCTCAGCGCTGCCGATATCCCATATTTAGTGGAAGAACAATTCCTGAAAGGGAGAATGGTTGATAAATTCCTGGCTCCCACTGCTAAAGAAAAAGCACAGGAATTGGGTACTCCCACCCCTAAAGAAGTCAGGGTCGTTCTGCGCAACTGCGGCAGCATCAACCCTGAGAATATTGAGGAATATATTGCGGAAGATGGATATACTGCCCTGGCAAAGGTATTAACCGAGCACACTCCCGAAGATATTATCGATATCATCAAAGCATCCGGTTTACGTGGGCGCGGTGGAGCAGGTTTCCCGACCTGGCTAAAGTGGAATCTAACCAGGCAGGCAACCGGTTCACCCAAATACCTTATCTGCAACGCGGATGAAGGCGATCCGGGTGCATTTATGAACCGTTCTGTGCTGGAAAGCGACCCTCATTCTGTGGTGGAAGGCATGATCATTGCCGCTTATGCCATCGGAGCCAGCCAGGGTTACATCTACTGCCGGGCAGAATACCCGATCGCGGTAAAAACGCTCAATATTGCTATTGAACAAGCCCGTACATACGGATTGCTTGGGGATCACGTCTTTGGTACTGATTTTTCGTTCGATCTGGAAGTACGCATGGGCGCAGGCGCCTTTGTGTGCGGTGAAGAAACCGCCTTGATTCGCTCTATCGAAGGCAATCGTGGTGAACCATACCCAAAGCCTCCCTTCCCTGCTACACAGGGTGTTTTCGGGAAACCCACCAATATTAATAATGTTGAAACCTACGCCAACATACCACAGATCATCGTGAAGGGCGCTGACTGGTTCTCAGCTATGGGAACCGAAAAAAGCAAAGGGACAAAAACTTTTGCGCTGGCTGGAGATGTGAAAAAGACCGGGCTTATTGAAGTTCCTTTTGGTATTACCCTGCGCGAAATTGTCTTTGATGTTGGCGGCGGGATCAAAGAAGATAAAGGATTTAAAGCCATCCAAACCGGTGGACCGATGGGTGGTTGCCTGCCAGCCGAATTTCTTGATCTGCCCGTAGATTATGAATCTTTGACGGCTGCCGGTTCGATGATGGGATCTGGTGGTATGGTAGTCATGGACGATGAAACCTGCATGGTAGATATCGCCCGTTTCTTCATGGAATTCACACAGGCAGAAAGCTGTGGAAAATGTGTCCCATGTCGTGTGGGCACCAAGCGTATTCTCGAGATCCTTACCCGCATCACTGAAGGGAAAGGTAATGATGGGGATATTGAAACACTTGAGATGCTGTGCAGCCAGATCGTGGAAGATAGTCTTTGTGGTCTGGGAAAAGGCGCACCGAATCCGGTTATCAGCACCTTGAAGCATTTCCGCGATGAATATGAAGCACATATTTATGAGAAGAAATGCCCCGCCAAGACATGTAAAGCACTCATTCATTACTCGATTGATGCTGAAAAATGCGTTGGCTGCACCATGTGTGCCAGAAACTGCCCGGTTAACGCGATCAGTGGAACACCAAAACAAATACATGTGATTGACCCGGATGCTTGCATCCGTTGTGGAATTTGTAACCAGGTTTGCAACTACGATGCGGTCGTAGTCTCATAATTCAGAGCAAGAGGAGGTTTTCTATGACAAGTCAAACAGGGATTGCCGCAAATGTACGCGAAACGACACAATCTGCCCTGGACTATTATGGTTATAAAGAAGAAGAATTGATCCCGATCCTCACCAGAGTGAACCGGGATTTAGGCTTTCTTCCGCAGGAAGCGCTCGAACAAATAAGCTCGGCATTGAAAATGCCTAAAAGTAAGGTGAAATCTGTTGCAAGCTTTTACCATATGCTTTCCACCAAACCGCTTGGAAGGCATGTGATCAAGTTCTGCGAAAATGCACCCTGTCATGTTGCAGGGGGAAGAGAAGTCTGGCTTGCCCTGCAGGAAGCCACCAATCTGCAATCTGGTGAAACCAGCCCTGACGGAAAATGGTCTTTGATCACCACCAGTTGTCTTGGATTGTGTGCCGTTGGTCCTGTCATGCTTGTCGATGGTGATGTGTACGGCAATCTTACTGCCGAGAAAATTCCCGAAATTCTGGGTCGTTACAAATAGGAGATGAGATCATGAAAAACTATCGTTCCATGGTATTGATTTCCAATGATCCCCAGAGTATGGTTCAGGGAGCGCAGGAAATTTTCGATTGTTTTCAAACAGAAGTGAAGAAGTTCAAACTTGAAGATGAAATTTCGATTTCAATGGCATCTGATATCGGTCGCACCGATATTTCGCCAGTTGTGATCGTATATCCCGAAGCAGTGGTGTACGGTCCCGTAGCAAAAGAAGATGTACCCCATCTTGTAGAAGAGCATTTATATAAAGGGCGCATCGCAGTTGAACTGCAAGCGCCCAAAAAGGCATTATCCGGACCGATCGCGTGGTTATCATCTCGCGAAGGTTCACTACCTGCCGAACATCGTATCGTTCTTGAACGAGCCGGTCTGATCGACCCGGAATCCATTGATGATTACATCATTCATGATGGGTATCAGGCACTCGGTAAAGTGCTTTCGGATATGAAACCGGAAGATGTGATCGCTACCCTCAAGGAATCAGGGCTGCGCGGTCGCGGCGGTGCCGGCTTTCCAACCGGTCTCAAATGGAGTTTTGTCGCCGGTACCAAAGGTGATAAAAAATACGTGGTTTGCAACGCAGATGAAAGTGAACCGGGTACTTTCAAAGACCGCCTGATCCTTGAAGGCGATCCCCATGCCATCATCGAAGCCATGATCATCGCAGGTTATACGGTTGGGGCTGACGAAGGCTATATTTACGTGCGCGGTGAATATGAACTGGCGCAATCCAGGCTTATCACCGCCATCCAGCAGGCAAAAGAGTATGGAATGCTGGGATCAAACATTTTTGGTTCAGGTCATTCCTTCGAACTGCACGTGCACGCCGGTGCCGGAGCATACATCTGCGGAGAAGAAACCGCATTGTTGGAATCCATTGAAGGCAAACGTGGCGAACCTCGCCCGCGTCCTCCCTACCCAACTACCAATGGGTTATGGCAAAAACCAACTTTGATCAATAATGTGGAAACGTTGGCAAATGTTCCCGCCATCCTGCGGCATGGCGCAGACTGGTTCCGTTCTTTCGGAACCCCCTCCAGCCCGGGCACCAAGGTATATACCATCCTGGGGAATGTCAACCAAACCGGTCTGATCGAAGTTTCCATGGGCATCACGTTGCGAGAAGTGATCTCGATCTACGCCAAGGGAATGAAGAATGGGGCAACCTTCAAACTGGCTCAGACAGGTGGTTCCAGCGGTTCGATCATCCCTGCCAGCTTACAGGATACTCCCATGGATTACGATTCATTCTCCAAAGCAGGCGTATCGTTAGGTTCCGGGGCTCTCCTGATCTGTGATGAAAATACCTGTGTGGTGGATCTGGCAAAAGTATTACTGCAGTTCTTCCGTTTTGAAAGCTGCGGAAAATGCAATCCCTGCCGTATCGGCAATATTCGTGCGCTGCAAACCCTCAACCGTATCTCTGAAGGACTCGGCAGCATGCAGGATATTGAAACACTGCAATCTATCAGCAAGAACCTTTATGAAATGTCAAACTGTGGGCTTGGGCAAACAGCTGGAGCGCCATTACGCGACATTCTTACTCACTTCACAGCTGAAGTCGAAGCACATATCAAACTTAAAGTATGTCCCGCAGGTGTGTGTTCCATGAGCGGGCAATCCAATCTATATATATAAAAATGGAAAGGTTCAATATGGTTACAGTAACAATTGATGAAAAGAAAGTCGAAGTCCCTCAGGGAACTACTGTATTGAATGCGGCACGCAAAGCGGGCATCGAAATTCCCACTTTATGTGATCATCCCCAATTGACCCCCTATGGTGGTTGCCGCTTATGTCTGGTCGAAATAGAGGGAGCCCGCACCTTACAACCGTCATGCACCATGCCAGTTTCAGATAACATGGTCGTGCATACCGATACGGATAAAATTCGAGAGGCACGAAAATTCGTGCTTTCCATGATCTTCAGCGAACGCAATCATTTCTGTCCCTACTGCCAGGTCAGCGGTGGCGATTGCGAACTTCAGAATGCAGCCTATGACGAAGATATGACGCACTGGCCATTGCAGCCAAACTGGCAGCCTTATCCGGTGGATGCTTCTCATCCGTTCATTATTATTGAGCACAACCGCTGCATTCTTTGCCGCCGCTGTGTGCGTGCCTGCGGTGAGCTGGTTGGTAATTTCACCCTGGGTATCGAAGAGCGCGGCGCCAACAGTAAGCTGATCGCAGACCTCGGCACACCGCTGGGTGAAAGCACCTGCATCGGCTGCGGCACCTGTGTTCAGGTTTGCCCCACCGGCGCAATGATCGATCGCTGGAGTGCCTATCAGGGCAAGGAAACGGAAGTAGAAACAACAAAAACGACCTGTGTGGGCTGCAGCGTTGGCTGCAGTTTGGATGTACTCACCCGTGACAACCGTCTGGTTCGTATTGAAGGTGACTGGGATTCTGACATCAACAACGGTTTGCTGTGCGAAATAGGCAGATTTGATCCGATGGAAGAGAATCGCGATCGCCTGCTGACACCGCTGGTAAGAAAAGATGGCAGTCTCAAAGCAGCCACCTGGGATGAAGCGTATCAAACCATCGCCGATAAATTCGGTTCATTGGATAAAGAAAAGAAACCGATCGCAGCATTTATTTCACCCCGAATGCCAATCGAATCTATGTATTTCTTCAAACAACTCTTCAAAGACGGGTTGCAGGCTGAAGTCACGACCATTGTTGATGGGTATGCAAAAGAAAACAACAATCTCTCTGGTGAAAAAGTATCTGCGGCAAGTTTTGAGGATGTAAAAAATGCCGATTGCGTGGTTGTAGTTGGCGAGGATATCACCAAAGATCACCAGGTAGTCAGTTTCTTTGTAAAACGCAACTTACCTGCCGGGACCAAGTTGATCACTGTTGCATCTGGTGAAGGCGGGCTGGATAATTTTGCTCATGTCAGCATCAAGAATGATAAGTTAGCAGAAGGCATTAACAGTATTAAAGACAATGCCAAGGCAGCACAGATCCTTAAAGCATCTGACAAACCGGTCATCATCTTTGGTGATCACGCCGCCGAGTGTGAAGAATGTGGTAAAGCCCTGGCAGCCATCGCAAAAGATTTTCACGCCACACTCTTGAACACCTATGACGGCGCAAATGGAAAAGCAGCCACTTTGCTTTCGCTGGTTGGTAATGTCGATTGCAGCAAAGCAGAAGCTGCCTACATCGCTCTGGGCGATGGGTGTGTTTCTCAAACCCTCTGCCACAGTCTGGATAAAATTCCCTTCGTTGTAGTTCAGAGCAGCTATATTTCAACCATGACCGCCAATGCGGATGTCGTGCTGCCCTCTCTCACCTGGCTCGAACAGGATGGGCATTACATGAACATGGAAGGAAAACTGACAACAGCGAGAGGTTCACTGGTTGCTCCAGAAGGTGTAGCGGATAACATAGACATTCTCAAGAATGTCGCCGGCAAACTTGGTTTGAAAGTATCGGATGACTGGAAAGCAGCGTTAGCCTGAAGGTAAGTGAAAAAGAGAATGATCTTTGAGGAGTAAAAACTATGGCGAAACCCAAAGTTGCAAGTGATTGGTTGTGCGGATGCGCCGGCTGTCACATGTCTTTTCTGGATATCGATGAAAGGATCGTAAAACTGGTTGAACTGGTAGATCTTCGTTCAACCCCTATTACGGATCTGAAACACCCCGACGCGAGTGGTGTGGATGTGGGTATTTTGGAAGGCGGTATTAACAACACCGCAAACGAAGAAGTAGCAAAACTAATGCGAAAACGAGCAAAGATTTTGATTGCACTGGGTGATTGCGCAGTATTCGGCGGAGTTCCCGCCATGCGCAATTTCTTCACTATTGAAGAATCACTAAAACGTGCCTATGTGGATTCGGAAAGCACCGATTCCGAAGGCGCAATACCCACAAGCCCAGAACTGGCAACGATGACACGTGTGCGTGCCATCCATGAAGTTGTGCCCGTGGATATCTTCATTCCTGGTTGCCCACCTGATGCTGATATCATCTTCTACGCATTGAGCGAATTAGCTCAGGGTCGCATGCCTGATCTTAAGACCGATCAGATCATGTGGAATTAGCAAAAGGCAGGTATAAAAATGACACAAAAAATCACAATTGAACCCGTTACCAGGATCGAAGGTCACGCCAAGATCACCATTAATATTAAAGATGATGGCAGTGTAGAACATGCCTATCTTCATATCAATGAATTTCGTGGATTTGAAAAATTCTGTGAGGGACGCATGATCTTTGAAATGCCCCTCATCACACCCCGCATTTGCGGTATCTGTCCGGTCAGCCATCATTTAGCTTCTGCAAAAGCAGCTGATGCAGCCCTTGGAGTCGAACCTCCCCGCCCGGCATCCCTCCTGCGCGAATTGATGCACATGGGACAAACGATCCAGAGCCATGGTATGCATTTCTTCGAGCTGGCAGGTCCCGATCTGCTGCTTGGTTTTGACGCAGATCCCGCCATCCGCAATGTGGTCGGCATCATCCAGGCAAACCCCGCGCTTGCTCTACAGGCAGTCAACCTGCGTAAATTCGGTCAGGAGCTTATTAAAACCGTCGGTGGGCGTAAGATCCACCCCAATTTCGCCGTCCCGGGTGGTGTCAACAAAGCTCTCACCATTGCCGAACGTGATGAAATCCTTTCCAAACTGGATGAGAATATCGCCACCATTAAAGCCGGTCTGGATCTATTCAAAGGCTGGGCAGCACAAAATGCAGAACAGATTGCTGAATTTGCCGTATTCCAATCCGGGTATATGGGTCTGGTCACGCCGGAAAATGGGCTTGAGCTATATGACGGCAACATCCGTATGATGGATAGGGAAGGTAAACAACTTGAGCTCTTCCCCGCCGCGAATTATCTTGAGAATATTGCCGAGCACGTGGAAGATTGGTCTTACCTCAAATTCCCGTACTACCGCAAGATGGGATGGCCGGATGGTGTATATCGTGTTGGTCCTCTGGGCAGGTTGAACACCTGTGAAAAGATCGATACGCCCATGGCGCAGGAAGAATTTGTTGAATACCGCAAGATAAATGACGGAAAACCGATCGAAAATACCCTGCATTTCCATTATGCACGCCTGATCGAGACTTTATTCGCAGCCGAAAAAGTACGAGCATTATTAGAAGATCCCGATATCCTTTCTAAGGATATTCTCAACACACATCATAACTACCAGGGTGAAGGAGTTGGTGTGATCGAAGCTCCGCGCGGTACCCTCTTCCATCATTACTGGGTGGATAAAAATGGTCAGATGGAAAAATTGAACCTGATCGTAGCTACCGGTAACAACAACTGGGCAATGTGTGAAGCGGTCGATAGCGTAGCAAAACGCTATGTCAAGGGTCCAGATATCACAGAAGGTATGCTGAACCGTGTTGAAGCCGCTGTACGCGCACACGATCCATGCCTGAGCTGCTCTACCCATGCGGTAGGTCAAATGCCTATGCTGGTGGAAGTTCGCGACACCGAAGGAAACCTGCTCAATACGATCAAACGAGGTTAATCTCTACCTTCGTCATTAATCATTGGACGGTGGTGTGGGATGATCTCACAGCACCGTCTTTTTCTGTGTACGATAGGTATAAAAATGATGAAAAATTTTATTATCCTTGGATACGGCAACCCGGATCGCGGTGATGATGGCGTTGCATACTACATTTTAAATGAACTCATCCAGAAATCGGCTGAAAACAGAACAGCACTGGAGGAATTTCAAGAAACTGGAATTCTTGAGATCAATAAGAATGTGGATATCTGGTACAACCTGCAGTTAGTGCCTGAAGTTTCTCAGGACCTGGCAGATTATGAAAATGCCATCTTTCTTGATGCACACACGGCAGAAATCCCGGATGAAATCCTGATCACTGAAATCTCTCCTCATTATCAAAACTCTCCCTTCACCCACCATCTCACACCGGCAAGCTGCCTTGACCTGGCAGACCAATTATTTGGGCGTTCTCCCAAAGCGACCTTGATCACCATTCGCGGCTACCAATTCGATTTTTCAAGAGAACTTTCAGCAAAAACCAGCGAACTTGCAAAGCAAGCGTTGCGGACCATCATGGAAATGATTGACCATGCTAAATAGGCTAATTTTTATCATATTTAGGATAAATATCTAATTTAGATTATAATTCTGTCATGCACGAACTATCCGTGACCGAAGAGATCCTGCGGCTGGCTGAAAAGATCGCCGAAGAGGAAAAAGCTGTCAAAGTGACCGATATTTATCTAGAAATCGGGAAACTATCCGGCATTATTGACGAATCGGTTACTTTTTATTGGGATTCGCTTAGAAAAGGCACATTATGTGAGGAAGCTATTTTACATTTTGACGTGCTTCCCGCGCGCATGCGCTGTGCAGATTGCGGGATGGAATATGAGTTAGTGCACGATCTGATACCCTGCCCGACCTGTAAGAGCATGAATATCAAGATCATTAGCGGTGAGGAATTCACCCTGCGCAGTGTGGAGATCGAAAAATAAGAATGAAGGAAACAAGACAATGACGACCAAACGTGTTGAAATCGTACAGGATATTTTGAATATAAATGACCAGATCGCCGAAGAAACCCATGCCTTATTACATGCCAAACATATCTTTTCACTCAATATCATGGCTTCCCCCGGCGCGGGAAAGACCAGCCTGATCCTGAAAACACTGCAAGCCCTTGCCCCGGAAATCAAGGCAGCCGTGCTGGAAGGGGATACCGCCCCGGTCACCATTGATGCCGATAAAGTTCATGGAATTGGGGTACCTGCCATCCAGATCAATACCGGTGGTGATTGCCATCTGAATGCCAACCTGGTGAAAAAAGGGATCCAGGCGCTGGATCTGGATGATCTGGATTTCATCATCGTTGAGAATGTCGGTAACCTGATCTGCCCGGCATCCTGGAAGCTGGGTACAGACATGAACGTGGTCATTGCCAGCATTCCTGAAGGGGATGACAAACCTTATAAATACCCGAATATTTATCGCGGTATCCAGGCACTGGTTTTGAATAAAATTGACCTGAAACCCTATGTTGATTTCAATGTATCGTATTTCAAGGAAGGTATTGCAGCTTTGAACCCTGATGTGGAATTTTTCGAGGTATCCAGCAAGACTGGCGAGGGAATTTCCGCCTGGTCTGACTGGCTGAGAAAACAGATCGAGGCAATCGCTTAGGAACACATGACTGCTGCACAAAGAATTGAGATAAAAGGTATCGTTCAAGGAGTTGGGTTTCGTCCTTTTATCTATAATCTGGCTCTCCAATACCATCTAAACGGCTGGGTAAAGAATACCTCCAAAGGGGTCATCATTGAAGTGGAAGGTAAAACAAACCATGTGACTGCTTTTGTTGACCAGATCAGCGTACTTGCTCCCCCGCTCTCCCATATAGATTCCATCGAACATCAAGAAATCGAACTTAACGGGCATACTGGTTTTCAAATCATTGAAAGCGAATCCATCCCCGGTGCTTTCGTACCCATCTCCCCGGATATTTCAATCTGTGATGACTGCCGGCGGGAATTGTTTGACCGCGATAATCCACGCTTTCGCTATCCATTTATCAACTGCACCAACTGCGGTCCGCGTTTCAGCATCATTCAGGATATTCCCTATGACCGTCCTGCCACCAGTATGTCATCGTTCAAGATGTGTACCTTCTGTCAGGATGAGTACGATGACCCCACCAACCGGCGCTTTCATGCACAGCCGGTCGCCTGCCCCGATTGCGGTCCGCATATCTGGCTGGAAGTCAATGGTCAGCCGACCGTTGAAAAGGAACAAGCTTTACAGGCAGCACGCCACATGTTGAAGGAAGGGAAGATCCTTGCCATCAAAGGGTTGGGTGGTTTTCATCTGGCGTGCGACGCAAGCAATGACAAAGCGGTAAAGATGCTGCGTGAGCGAAAAAAACGCACGGATAAACCATTTGCGGTCATGGTTTTTGATACTCAAACCGCACAACACTATACTCATATAGAATCTGCTGAAATGGAATTGCTTACCTGCAAAGAAAAACCGATTGTCCTGGTGAAAAAGAATACAAACAGCACTCTTTCCCCATTTGTGGCACCCGGGAATGATAAGCTGGGCATCATGCTGCCTTATACTCCCCTGCATCTTCTTTTATTAGAACCTGAAGTAGGCTTCCCTGATGTCTTTGTGATGACCAGCGCCAATATTTCCGAAGAACCCATTGCCTATACGAATGATGGGGCAATTTCCAGATTAGAAGATATTGCGGATGGCTTTTTAATGCACGACCGTACTATTCACATGCGCATTGATGATTCTGTGGTTTCTTCTTTTCGCGATAAAGCCTATTTTTCACGCCGTGCACGCGGGTTTGCCCCGCAACCCATCCCATTGCCGCGCCCTGCTCCCATGCTGCTCGCTGCCGGCGCAGAATTGAAAAACACTTTTTGTCTCAGCAATGAAAAGTACGCTTTCCTCAGCCATCATATCGGTGACCTCGAAAACGCAGAAGCTTTACGGAGCTATCAGGAAGCGATTGCGCATTACGAACACATCTTCCGCATCCAACCGGCTGCCATAGCCTGCGACCTGCACCCTGATTATCTGTCAACCCGCTATGCTGCCGAACGAGCATGCCAGGAAGAACTACCCCTGATCGAGATACAGCACCATCACGCCCACCTGGCTGCCTGTCTGGCTGACAACCGATGGGATAAGGATGAGCTGGTTATCGGGGTGATCCTGGATGGAACCGGGCTTGGCAGCGATGGTACCATCTGGGGCGGTGAATTTCTGGTTGGAAATTACGATGGCTTTGAAAGAAAATACCATCTAACACCCGTTCCGCAGCCTGGGGGTGATGCAGCCACACATAACCCTGCGCGTATGGCGCTGGCTCATCTATGGAGTGCTGGCATTGCCTGGCAGGATGACCTGCCGCCCTTACAGCACATGAGCGGAGAAGAACGCTCCATTCTTGAGAAGCAATTAGAGCTTTCTATCAACACACCACTCACCTCCAGTATGGGGCGCCTTTTTGACGCCGCTTCTGCCTTGATCGGTATTCGCCAGAAGGTAAACTATGAAGCACAGGCAGCCATTGAGATGGAAGCGCTGTGTGTGGAGAATGAAGAAGAAGGCGTGTATCCACTTGAAATAGAAGAGGATAGACTGAATTGTGCTCCCCTCTGGAATACGCTGCTTCAAGATCTGCGCAACCACACAGCGCCAGCCATTTTGGCAACACGCTTTCACAATAGTATCATCCAGATGGTTCTGGAGACCGTATCAAATATCCGTCAGCAAACCGGATGTGCCACAGTTGTGCTGAGCGGAGGAGTGTGGCAAAATAGATTTCTACTGACCCACAGCGTACCCCTGCTGGAAAAAGCCGGTTTTGAGGTTTTATGGCACCAGCGGGTGCCCACCAACGATGGCGGTATAGCGTTAGGTCAGATCTTGATCGCACAGCAATCGCTAGAAAAAAGAGGTAAATAATGTGTCTTGGTGTTCCGGGTAAGATCCTTCGAATCTATGAAGATAATTCCATCAAAATGTCTGAGGTGGATTTCAATGGGGTGACCATGAAAGTGTGTCTTGAGACCACTCCCCAGGCAAAAGTTGGAGATTATGTCATCGTGCATGCAGGCTTTGCCATTAACCTGCTGGAAGAAAGCGATGCATTGGAAACACTCTCCATGCTGGATGAGATCGCAAAATTAGGAGAGCAGGAACAGGCATAAGATGGCTTTTTCAGAAACCTATCGCGATCCACAACTGGTCGCACAAACCATCCAGAAAATTAAAAACATCATCACCAGACCCTGGGTGATCATGGAGATCTGCGGAGGGCAGACCCATGCCCTCATGCAGCATGGTTTTGATGACCTGCTGCCGAAAGAGATCGAACTGGTGCATGGTCCCGGCTGCCCTGTGTGTGTCACTCCGCTGGAGTTGATCGACAAAGGCATCGCCATTGCCCAGCAGCCGGATGTTATTTTCACCAGTTATGGGGACATGCTGCGCGTTCCCGGTTCAGAAAAGGATCTTTTTTCTGTGCGGGCGGAAGGTGGTGATGTCAGAGTGGTCTATTCACCCATTGAAGCCCTGCAGATCGCGCGAAACAATCCAGACAAACAGGTTGTCTTTTTCGCCATCGGTTTCGAAACTACCGCGCCTGCCAACGCACTCAGTGTGATGAAAGCCAAAGAGTTGAACCTCAAGAATTATTCCATGCTGGTTTCACAGGTGCGCGTCCCTCCCGCCATCCGTACCATTCTCAGCGATCCCAACAACCGCGTGCAGGGCTTTCTGGCTGCCGGGCATGTATGTGCCGTGATGGGCTATCATGAATACATTCCGCTCGCATCCGAATTCAATCTTCCACTTGTGGTAACCGGATTTGAACCGCTTGACCTGGCGCTGGGCATTCTGGAGACCATCCGCGCGCTTGAACATGAAGATTATACAGTTCTCAATGCCTATCCACGGGGAGTAACTGAAAAAGGCAATCATAGCGCGCAGGACATCATCCAGACCGTTTACGATACCTGTGATCAGAAATGGCGTGGTATCGGTACCATTCCACAAAGCGGCTGGAAACTGAATAAGGATTACACAGATTTTGATGCAGAAAACAGATTCGATGTTGGCAAGATACAAACCAAAGAATCGCAGATCTGTATCTCCGGTTTGATCCTGCAGGGACGCAAGAAACCCTTTGAATGTCCTGCTTTTGGAACACTATGCACGCCCCAGAATCCGCTGGGAGCCACTATGGTTTCGTCTGAAGGCACCTGTGCTGCCTATTACCGCTATCAAGGAAAATAAATGGATTGATGATGACAGAAAAGAAAACCGATCCCAGTTTTGAAAACGCTTCTTGCCCGATGCCACTACGGCACACTGACCGTATCGTACTGGGGCACGGCAGCGGCGGACGGATGACCGAAGAACTCATTCAGCGTGTGTTTTTAGCACATTTCAAACATCCCGAATTGCTGTTGGGAAATGATTTCGCCTCCCTGCTACCTCCACAATCGGATTCGCACAAAGGTCGCTTATCCGTATCCACCGATGCGCATATCGTCAAACCTCTCTTTTTCCCCGGTGGAGACATCGGGAAACTAGCAGTCAGCGGGACGGTTAACGATGTTGCCATGTCGGGCGCCATACCGCTCTTCCTCACCGCTACCTTCATCATCGAAGAGGGACTTTCTATGGAAGTTCTTGAGAAAGTGGTGAAATCCATGGCACACACAGCGGAACAAGCTGGAGTATCCATTATCGCAGGGGATACCAAGGTAGCAGAACGTGGTAGTGTTGACCAGCTTTTCATTTCCACCAGCGGCATCGGCTGGATCCCTGAAGGGCGCACCATCAACGGTCAATCTGCCCAGATCGGTGATGTGATCCTTCTCTCAGGTACCATGGGCGATCATGGCATCGCGGTGCTGGCAGAACGGGGAGAGCTGGGATTCTCAACCACCATCCAATCGGATGTTGCACCCTTAAATGGGATGATCGCAGATCTGCTGGAAGCGGCACCCCATACCCATGTGCTGCGCGATCCCACGCGCGGAGGAGTAGCCACCACACTGAATGAGATCGCCAGGCAGAGCCATGTCAGTATGCTGCTTCAGGAACAAGCCCTGCCTGTGAAAAAACAGGTCCAGGCAGCCTGTGAAATGCTTGGTTTTGATCCGCTTTATATCGCCAATGAAGGCAAACTGCTGGCTGTGATGCCCGAATCTGAAACTGAGCAGGCATTGAAAGCATTACAAGCACATCCGTTGGGGAGGGACGCGGTTGTGCTTGGTAAGGTAACCGCTATTGAGAAGGAAATCCCACGGGTGCTGCTGCAAACCCTGATCGGCGGCAAACGTATCGTAGATGTTTTATCCGGAGAGCTGCTGCCGCGCATCTGTTAGCGCAACTTGACAACTTTCCGAGAGCACTTATACTTATTCAAAACTCCATAAAGGTGAACGCATGAAAATTGATTATAAAGAAACCACATCTGATCTGCTTGCAAGGATCAACATTCACGAGAAATTCGGTACACGCAACATTGATGACTGGATGATCGAAACACTTCCCCTGCAGGAAGGAATGCACATTTTGGATGTAGGTTGCGGTGCCGGGAAACAGTGTTTTTCCTACTACGACACCCTCAACACGAAGGCTGACATCGTAGGTGGAGATGTATCCGAGGAACTGCTCACCAAAGCCAGGGAAGAAAATAAAAAACGCAATACAGCGATCGTTTTTACCGAACTGGATTTTAATAAACCCTTTGCGTTTGAAGATAACCGCTTCGATCTGGCATCCTGCAGTTTTGCCATCTACTATGCCGAAGATATTCCTTTCACTATTTCTGAGATGCATCGTGTTCTGAAGCCCGGTGGATACCTCTTTACCACAGGACCCATGCCCACCAACAAACAGGTTTTTTATGACATCATCAAAGAAGCCACCGGTAAAACCATTCCCCCCATGCCGGGCAGTTCACGTTATTCAACAGAAATACTCGCTGCGGTGAAATCCCTTTTCTCTCACACCGATCTGCTCATCTTTGAAAACCCATTGACCTTTGATAAAGCAAAACCGTTCCTGATCTACACGCGTGCTTCTCTAAGCGAAGACCGTAAATTATGGACCAGCTTCTTTGAGAACAAAGATGAATTTGAGACGGTCATGAAAAAGATCGAAACAGTCGCTGACAAACGCATTGCTGATGAAGGCAGGCTCGTAATGACCAAGGTCGTGGGTGGAATTCTGGCAAAGAAGTAAAACTATGACTAAAGATATGTTGTTTTATGGTAAGAAGATCTTTTTCCTGGGGGCACATCCTGATGATATCGAATTGGGATGCGGTGGATTGATCGCTCATATCACACCGAAAGCAGAGGTATTCTGCATCACGCTTTCTGACAACCAGAAAAATCCCCTGCTCACCAACCTGGTACAAGAACATCAAGCCAGCATGCAGATACTGGGCGTTAAACCCGATCACGTTATTCTAAAAGACTTCACCACCCGCCGTTTTCAACATGAACGCCAGGAGATCCTTGAATTTCTGTTTGAGCTGAACAAGAAGTACCATCCCGATATTGTTTTTACCCATACCAGAGCAGACCTGCATCAAGATCACAGCACTGTGACCATGGAAACCCTGCGCGCTTTTCGCGGTATCAGTGTTTTTGGTTTTGACGTCATTCGCAGCAGCAGTGGGTTCTTCCCGCATTTTTTGGTCAAAATTGACGAACAGGATATGGAGAAGAAAGTGGCAGCACTGGGCGCATACAGCACTTATCAGGATAAGTACTACTTCTCCGATGAGGTCACACGCGCAACACTATTGCGTAATGGGGCTATCGCGGAGAGCAGATACGCAGAAGGTTTTGATATCTTCCGCATGATAGGTTCTTTCGGGAATCTGGTTGAATAAGAACAGTTGAACAAAAAAAGCCATTCATTTGAATGGCTTTTTCTATTTTTCTTCTTTTTCTATCCCATACAGTGCAGCTTTCATCACCTTCAGCGGCAGCAGCGCACATTTCAAGCGCACCGGACCCAGCTCGATGCCCAGCAGATCTATGACATACTGTGAATCGAAGTGCTGTACCTCTTCCACTTTCTTCCCGATGATATCTTCCAATAGAATATCAGCAGAAGCCTGTGAGATGGCGCAGCCGTGACCGCTAAACACGGCATTGGTGATCATGCCGTTTTCATCCACTTCCAGATCCATGTGAATAAAATCGCCGCATAGAGGATTTTCATCTTCAAAGCTGTGGTTGATATCTTTCAATTCTCCCTTATGGATGGGATTTTTGTAATGTTCCAGGATCATCTCTCGATACAGGTCATCCATCATAACTCACC
Source organism: Anaerolineaceae bacterium (assembly GCA_963556045.3). Taxonomy (GTDB): domain Bacteria; phylum Chloroflexota; class Anaerolineae; order Anaerolineales; family Anaerolineaceae; genus UBA4781. The sequence goes on from CAUVYA020000002.1 coordinate 629,940, forward strand.
TCAATCAAAGATCTCCTTTACTTGATAGATCCCGCGTACCAGGTCATCCACGTCTTCCCTGGTATTGTAGAGATAAAAGCTGGCTCTGGTAGAAGCCTGTACCTTTAATTTTTGGTGAAGCGGCATGGCACAGTGGTGACCGGCACGCACAGCGATGCCCTGCGCATCCAGTACCTGGGCAATATCATGCGGGTGAATGTTTTCCATCTCAAATGAAATGACTCCACCACGCATTTCTTTCGCTGGACCCATGATGTGTAATTCGGGAATTGTTGATAATTGCTCGTAAGCGTATTTCGTTATTTCTTTTTCATGGTCATGGATCGCCTGTATACCAATCCCGTTCAGATAATCAACAGCCGCACCGAATCCGATCGCTTCAGCTATCGCTGAGGTACCCGCTTCAAACTTATAGGGGATCTCATTTGTGCTGAACCCTTCAAAGGTGACTTTCTTGATCATATCCCCACCCCCCAGGAATGGATTCATACCTTCCAGGAGTATGCGCTTGCCATACAAAATGCCAATACCGGTCGGACCGCACATTTTATGGGCAGAAAATGCGTAAAAATCTACACCAAGCTGCTCGTTATCCACCGGCAGGTGCGGTACAGATTGCGCACCATCCACCAGTACCACTGCTCCAGCCTGGTGACAAAGCTCAGTCATTTCCGCTACCGGATTGATGGTTCCCAGTACATTCGAAACATGCGTGAAAGACACCAGTTTAGGCTGTTTCTGCAGCAGAATATTGAACTGCTCCATATCCAGCAAACCATCGGGTGTGATGGGAATGAAATCGATCTTCACTCCTTTTTCCTGAGCAAGCATATACCAGGGCACCAGGTTGGAATGATGTTCCATTTCTGTGAGCAGGATATGGTCATCGGATTGCAGGAATTTTCTACCCCAGGCATACGCCACCAGATTTATCGATTCAGTGGTGTTTCTGGTGAAAATAATTTCAGCAGGATCAGCTACTCCGATAAAATCGGCAATTCGGCTGCGGGCTTTCTCAAACTGTGCGGTCGCCTGTTCTGCCAATTCATGGATGCCTCTGTGGATGTTGGCATAATCATGTTTATACAAGTGATCCATGGCATCCAGTACCTGCTGCGGTTTCTGGCTGGATGCAGCCGAATCAAGAAAAACCAGGCGTTTGTTTCCATGAATTGTCCGATTGAAGATCGGGAAATCTTCTCGGATGATAGATGCATCAAACATAAGAAGACTCTAGCTGCCCTTCCCTTTTACACGTAAGTTGGGAGAATCTGCCGGATACCACAGGATATGATCAGGCACCATCCAGCCATCGGTGAGATATACATTTTCTTTAAATTGGACAGCGATCAGCTTGGAATCTACCTGTACAACCGTTCCCTTAAGCCAGCCTTTAACACGGTCTTTCCCTTTATCGTGATCACAATTTGCTTCTACTGGATCGCCTACCTGGTACGTAGAATCAATAATAGGTGGTCGCATGAACGGTGTACTTGCCATAGAATATCTCCTGGAGGAATAATTTTATAATTGTTGTATTAAAGCACATCTTTGTTAATTTTAGATATGAATTCATTCTTAATCAATTCCCGAATCGCTTCAGATGGAATGCGATCAAGGACCTGTTCGATAAAACCCGATACTATCAATTCTCTGGCATCATTTTCTTCAATTCCACGAGACATGAGGTAAAAAAGCTGTCCGGGATCCAGATTGCTGATGGTTACCCCATGAGAGCAGCGAACATCATCCGTCAATATTTCAAGTCCCGGGATCGAATCGACCTTCGCCCGTTCACTGAGCACAAGATTGCGATTGGCTTGATAGCCATTGGAACGAGCTGCCTGTTCAGCAATGTATACCATGCCCTGCCAGATGCTCCTGCTTTCATCCTCGATCACACCATGATATAAAAGGTCGCTGACCGTATCAGTTGCAAGATGGTTTTGAGCAGTATCAAAATAAAAACGCTGATCAGCTTCGGGCAGGAACAATCCTGCTATATGCGCTTCACTGCCTTTGCCGGCAAGATCTACTACCAGCTGTGATCGAGATAAAGTGACAGCATGTGTAAACGTGAACCAGTTTATAGTGGCAGATTGTTCCAATACCGCTTTTTCTAATTGGATATTCCAGGTTTTCTGGTTCCCTTCCTGCACTTCGATCAGGTCAAGATGGGCGTTCTCTCCCAGATAGATCTCAGTACTGCCGTCCAAAAACAACCTGCTATTTTCTTGATTTTCACGTTCCCGAACTATGCAAGCCGAAGCATTACGTGCCAGATAGATCAAGATGTTTTCTGGTATGGCTTGATCTGCACCTTGATAACTTTGCCGGAAGATGATCGGCTGTTCAACCTGTACATCCTCTGGTATATAGATAACCGCCGTTCCTTTACTAAATGCATGGGCAAAAGCTGCAAATTTTCCGCTTTGAGGATGCACAATAGTACCAATTTTATTCAGTACATGTTTGGGGATCAACCTGGCATGATCTGTAACGATCTCCGAGATGACCCTTTCATCCTCACTCACCAGATCGGATACTATGCCGTTCCTTTCAGATAGACTGAATTGTCGAGGATCGAATCCCTCTAAAGAAACCTTGCGCCATCCATGAGTTTTATCTGTGGGGAAAGGTTGTTGCATGTAATCCTGCAAAGCTGTCTTTCTAAGAGAAGACAATACACTATTGTTCGTTAGTGTAGAAGAATAGGTGGCTACAAAATCAAAATCGTTGATCTCAAGTGCTTTGTTAACGTTCTTTTTCATATCACCCAACCGAGCCTTCCATCTGCAATTGAATCAGCCGGTTCATCTCAACAGCATATTCCATGGGCAATTCCTTCACCAGTGGTTCAATAAATCCAGATATGATCATGGTGGTAGCCTGCTCTTCGCTCAATCCACGACTGGTCAGGTAGAAAAGCTGTTCTTCTCCTACTTTTGAAACGGATGCTTCATGCCCGATCGAGACATTTTCTGTACGGTTTTCAATGCGGGGATAGGTGTCAGATCGAGAATTTTCATCCAGAATGAGCGCATCACAGACCACATTCGCCCTGGCATTCCGTGCTTTCTTATCCACATACAGCAGCCCACGAAATGAAGAACGTCCGCCGTCTTTGCTGATTGATTTCGAGGTGATCTTGCTGGTGGTATTGGGAGCCAGGTGCAGCATTTTTCCACCTGCATCCTGATTCTGGTTCTTTCCGGCAAACGCCATGGAAAGGATCTCGCCATGTGCTCCATCTCCAACCAGATAACAGGAGGGATATTTCATGGTAGCCTTCGAACCCAGATTGCTGTCCACCCATTCCATCGTCCCGTTCTCATGCACCATTGCACGCTGGGTGACCAGATTATATACATTGGTTGACCAATTCTGAATGGTGGTATAACGCACTCGTGCGTTTTTCTTCACCACTATCTCGATCACACCGCTGTGAAAAGAGTTCTTGGAATACTGGGGAGCCGTACAACCCTCTACATAATGCACCTGCGCGCCTTCATCAGCAATGATGATGCTTCGTTCAAACTGCCCAATACTGGCAGTGTTCAATCGGAAATACGCCTGTAAGGGCAATTCCACCTTAACACCCGGAGGAATATATACGAAGGATCCACCTGACCAGACTGCGGTATTGAGCGCTGCGAATTTATTATCTGTAAACGGAACAATCGTACCGAAATGTTCTCGAAAAATGTGCGGGTACTGGCGCAGCCCTTCCTCAATGCTGAGGAAAATGACACCCTGCTTCGATAACTGCTCCTGAATATGATGATAAACCATCTCTGATTCATACTGGGCGCCTACGCCCGCCAGAAATTTCTGTTCCGCTTCAGGAATGCCAAGCCGGTCAAAGGTGTTTTTTATAGTATCCGGGATATCATCCCAATCATTCTGGATATTATCCGTTGGTTTGACGTAATAATACAGATCGTCCAGGTCCAAATCGGCAAGATTAACGCCCCAATCTGGCAATGGCATGCTCTGATAATATGCCAGCGCTTTCAGGCGATTCTCGAGCATCCACTCTGGTTCTTCCTTATAGGCAGAAATTTGCTCAATAATTTCTCGATCCAAACCTTTACGCGATTTAAAAACGTATTGTTCTGGATCTTTGAAATCATATCGCTCAGTATCGATACCCCTAATTAAATCATCTTGATCTGGCATTTGCTATTCTTTCTACCAGCCAAAAGCTGAATTATGCTTTTATCCAACCGTAGCCCTGTTCTTCCAGCTGCAAAGCCAGATCAGGACCACCACTCTGTACGATTTGACCATCTACCATCACATGCACCACATCCGGTTTCAAGTAATTCAGAATGCGCTGGTAATGGGTGATCACAAGGATGCCGAGGTTTTCGTTCTTCAGCGTGTTGATTCCTTCTGATACGATGCGTAAGGCATCAATATCCAAACCAGAATCGGTTTCATCCAGAACCGCCATTCTGGGTTCCAGCATCGCCATTTGCAGGATCTCTACACGTTTCTTCTCTCCACCTGAAAAACCATCATTCAAATAACGTCCCCCCATTTTGGGATCCATCTCCAGAAGCTGCATCTTCTCCAGCATCAATGTACGAAATTCAGGAATGGAAATTCCATGATATTCAGGATCTGCTGCCTTACGGTGAGCATTGATGGCAGTACGTAAAAAATTCGCTACCGTAACCCCGGGAATTGCCACTGGATATTGAAAAGCCAGAAAAAGACCGGCATGCGAACGTTCCTGTGCTGAAAGGTCAAGAATATTTATTCCATCTAACAACACCTCACCAGCTGTTATAGAATATTTCGGATGTCCCATCAAGGTGTATGCTAATGTGGATTTGCCCGTTCCATTGGGTCCCATAATAGCATGTACTTCCCCTGCAGGGACGGCAAGGTTGATGCCGTGCAGAATTTCGATATTCTCAACTTGAACATGCAGGTTTTTAATTTCCAAACCGTTCATTATTTCTGAATCCTTTCCGATAGCAGCGCACAGTATACCACGCTGCCCTCTTTTGGTCAATATTTATTATAAATATCACTATTATTGACATTTCTTAACTGCCATGATATAGTTACCTGAAATAGGCATAACTATTATGAAAACTACACGAGAAAAAGTACTGACCACCATAAAGCTGCATCCAAAATCCACCATTATAGAGATCGCTGATCAGGTGGGGATCAATGCTATTTCTGTCCGCCATCATCTCACTACCCTGCAAGCAGAAGGATTGATCAACGCAGAGGAAGAACGGCATGGTGTAGGACGACCGCGTCTGGTATATTCTCTCTCTGAAAAAGGCTTAGAAGTCTTTCCCTCACGTTACTACCGGCTGATCAATTCCCTGATGGATCAGATCAAAGAAACTCTTCCCGCACAAAATGTGAATTCCATTTTCAGCAGCATGGCAGAAAAACTTACATCTGATTATGAACCAGTGCTTGAGAATATGGGACTCGAAAAACGGCTTGATCTGCTGAAATCCATTCTTGCGAATGAGGGCTTTGAGGTGGAATGGCGAAAAGAAGGTGATCAATACAGCATTCAAGAAATTTCCTGTCCATACTCCCGAATCGGAGAAAAACACCCGGAAGTTTGTATGTTCGATAAATCCATTATCTCCAATGTGCTTGATATCCCCTTGCAGAAGATCTCTTATCATAAAAGAGAAGAAAATCTGTGCACATATACTTTCAAAGCAGCAGAATAATAGACCATGAGCGAACCAGTTTATCAATTGAAATGGAAAGCGGATGACTCCCATCCAGAGTTAGCCAGTAAACTTAAAGAAGCCTTCCGGCAGGTAAAAGATCCGGAAATCGGGAGCGACATCATTCAACTCGGTTTAGTGCGCGATGTAGAAATTTCTGATACGGAAGCAATTGTCACTATGATCCTGACCACGCCCTACTGCCCGTATGGTCCTGCCATGCTGGAATCAGCACGGCGCATCGCTGAACGAGAGATTGGGAATAAAACGACCGTTATTTACGGAAGTGATGTGTGGGATCAATCCATGATGGAAGATCCATCAGCGTTTAATTGGGGTTTGTTCTAAATTCTCTCGAAACAAAGTCGTATGCTTGCCTCTTCTTCCTTTGTCTCGATGGTGCGAAACCCATGACCACAAACCATCTTCTCAATTTCTGGAATGCGAAAGAAACGGCTGTGCATTCCCAACACATTTTCCATCACAGCCACGATCTTGACTCCCCATTTCTTTATATTAGGCTCAAAGATATACAAAATTCCACCCTTTTTTAATACCCTGCTCACCTCTCTAATCACCTCTTCGCGCTGTTGAAAATGGTGAAAAGCATCAGCTATGAGTACGCCGCTTAAAGCATGTGTGGTTAATGGGAGCATCACACCATCTGCCACGATAGGAAGCAATCGTTCTCTTTGACATGCCTGCTGCAGCATGTGATAAGACAAATCCGCGACAATTACATTGCGCTGCAGCGATTGCAGTGCTTGAGCCATTCTTCCTGTACCACCACCAAGATCAACAATCACTCCTTCAGAAGCAAATCCACCCTGCTGGCAGAGTTCGCCAAGCGCAGGGTGGAATACTCGATCATAAATGGGTGCAACCAGATCAAAAAAATCCATGTATTTAGATGATTGCAAGTTCCTTTCCGACCTGTTCAAAAATATGCAGTACTTTTTCGATCTGCTCATCGGTGTGGGTTGCCATATAGCTGGTGCGCAAGAGCTGCTGCCCGGGAGCGACCGCGGGGGATATGACCGGATTGACAAATACACCATTATCAAACAATGCTTTCCATGTTCTGAATGTGAGTTCATCATCTCCGATGATAACAGGTACGATTGGGGTAACCGACGTACCAATATTGAAACCCAGTCTGCTCAGTTCTTTCCGGATCGTTTCGCCGATGAGATTCACGCGGTCCACGCGTTCCGGTTCAGCTCTGATCACTTCGATGGCAGCCAGTACCGATGCAGCATTTGAGGCTGGAATACTGGCACTGAAAATGAGTGCGCGCGCTGTATGCTTGATAAAATGGATAATATCACTGTCTCCGGCAATGAAACCACCAAGAGAAGCAAAAGATTTACTGAACGTTGACATGATCAGATCAACTTCATCGTCCATGCCGAACTCATGTGAAGTACCTTTCCCACCGCCCGTAACACCCATGCCATGTGCATCATCAACCATGATACGTGCACCGTATTTCTTGGCAAGCGGAACGATATGAGGGAGATCCGCGAGATCACCACCCATGGAAAATACTCCATCAACCACAATCAATTTACCGCGATCTTCGGGGATAGATTTTAAAACCCTTTCGAGGTGCTCAACATCATTATGGCGAAAACGTTCGATCTTGCCGTATCCCAGGCGAGCGCCATCAACAATACTGGCATGGTCTTCCTTGTCAAGGATAACCACGTCATCACGCCCCACCAGCGAACTGATGGTGCCGAGATTGGTCTGCATACCGGTTGAAAAGATCAATGCTTCTTCTTTTCCGACAAAATCAGCCAGTTCTTTTTCCAGCTGTTCATGCAGTTCCAGTGTGCCGTTGAGGAAGCGTGAGCCGGTACAGCTGGTCCCAAATCGTTCGATGGCTTTAATGCCGGCTTCTTTCACTTTCGGGTGCGTAGTTAAACCCAGGTAATTATTCGAACCGCACATAATAATATGACGCCCCTCATAAACAACCTCGGTTCCTTCGTTCTCAGCCAGCGGCAGAAAATATGGGTAGATCCCTTTTTCTATGACAGCTTTGGCATCCGTGTATTCAGTGCATTTCTTAAAAATATCCATGCTCTATAAATCCTTTCAAATTAAATCCATTTATTCTAACCCTAAATTTCTGCGAACGTTGTGAAAATGTCTTTTTTAAAGTTAGAATAGTTATATCTTATTTTCGAGGATGTGAATAGATGTATGCTGGAATTGAAGCTGGTGGAACGAAATTCAACTGTATTGTCGCAGAAAATCCCAAACACATCATTGCAGAAAAGAGGATCGCGACCACGGAACCTGAAATTACCATGCAGAAGGTGTATGAATTTTTTCGTACATCCATGCAACAGGAAAATATTAAACTCCAAGCCATCGGGATAGGATCATTCGGTCCTCTTGACCTTGATCCGACATCTTCCATGTATGGCGCCATCACTTCCACCCCAAAAATCGCATGGCGTAATTACAACATTAAAAAAGCAATAGAGACAGCCCTTGAAATCCCTGCTGTACTCGATACGGACGTTAATGCAGCCGCACTGGGCGAATATCTGTGGGGAGCAGGTAAGGGGAAACAATCAGTTCTGTATTTAACCATCGGAACCGGTATCGGTGGAGGAATCATCATCCAGGGAGAACCGCTGCATGGCATGCTGCATCCCGAAATGGGTCATATCTATCTGCCAATTTCCAGCGATGAAGGAGCATTTCGCGGAATCTGCCCTTATCACGGCAATTGCTTCGAAGGATTAGCCAGCGGACCGGCACTTCAGGCACAGTGGGGAGTGGAAGCTGAAGAACTGGCTGAAGACCACCCGGCATGGAAGCGGGAAGCGCACATCATTGCCCAGGCTTTATGCAACTACATTTGCATTCTTTCCCCGCACATCATCATTCTGGGTGGCGGTGTGATGCAGCAAAAACAACTATTCCCCTTGATCCGTTCGCAAGTTCAAACGCTTCTCAACGGATATGTTCAGGCACCCAGCATCATCAATAATATTGATAGCTACATCGTTCCACCCGGGTTGGGGAATCGTGCTGGCGTACTGGGAGCGATCGGATTGGCTCAAAAAGCGGTCGTGTAGATCAATTCCCCATTTCCTTGACCAGCACATCCAAATCTTGTTTCTTGATATGGATATGGAGAATCCTTCTTCCACTGGCATTCAATGCCTCCATATCACCCAGCGCTTGAGCATGCACCAGCTGCTGGTAAGAGATGCCATCGGAAGGAATAGCAATATCTTCTTGATCCTCATTTGTTAGCACAATGAAGTAACCGTTATTTTTTCCACCTTTATGAAGCTGCCCGGTAGAATGCAGGAAACGTGGACCAAAACCCAGAGTTGTAGCCAAATGCGTGTCTGTCACGATCTTTTTCCGAAAGCCCTGTAATGCACCCAGATTTTTATCATTGCGTTGTACGAATGCGTTGATAGCGATGAAATCAGTCCCCCCCACATCCTGCAGGTATTCCTTGATGATCATGGATAGATCCGAGGTGGATATATCCAGTTTTTGATTGGAGAACACACGGGATTTGGCATCTTCCCATAGCGGGCTGCCCCATTCCAGTGTACCGGTTGTTTGGAGATTCTTAATTTTTTGTTTTGTTCTGATCTTACTATCCTGCACATTGGGCTGATCGAAAGCATTTACACCCATCATAGCGCATGCTGCCGCCGTCGCAAATTCCCAGCGATAAAATTCTGAAACAAGAGAATATTCACCATTCACATCCAATATTAAACAGGGATGCCCTGCTTCCATTAACGCTTGAGCTTTTTGATCCAGCTTTCCATCTATACGCAGATACACAAAAAAACGGTCTGGCAGATATTGGTCCGCTGCTATGGTCGGTTCCATATCCACCGGTAGGATACCCTTGCCATCTTTACCGCTGCTTTCTGCGATCAATTGCTCTACCCAGGAGCCAAAAGAAAGCCATGTCTCATCTGCCAGTATGGTCAATTTGTCTCTCCCGTGCAGGAAAGCTTCTCCTAGAATAGCTCCCAGAACTGCCCCTGGATTGGTTCCGATAGCATCAGAAGGTCGGCAAAGCGCTTGCGTCGAAGCCGCTTCCTTCAGTAATCCTGGAAGCGAAACCCCCAGTAACGCAGCTGGCAGCAAGCCAAAGGCAGTCAGCGCTGAATAGCGACCGCCCACTGTAGGATCTGCATTCAAGATCGCTCGAAAACCTCGTTCTTGCGCCAGTTTTTGCAGGGATGTGTTCGGATCGGTCACCGCGATGAATGAATCGCCGGGATTTTCCACACCCTGTTCCACAAGCTGCTGCCAGGCATACGAAAAACCTGCCATTACTTCGGCAGTAGAACCAGATTTGCTGCTGATGAGATATCCAGTTTTGCGAGCTTTCGCCCATCGGAAAGTTTCAGCTACCTGAGCAGGATCGGTAGCATCCAGAATGCGAAGCTCAAGACCATTTTCTCTCGTTCCAAGGATACTGCTCATCACTTCAGCAGCCAGAGAAGAACCGCCCATGCCGATCAGTAATACCTGTTTGAATCCATCACCCTGCAATCCCTGATAGATCTGTTCCAGATCGTCAATCAGGGCAAATCCTTTTTGAGGAGCATCCAGCCAGCCCAGACGGATTGCAATTTCCTGCTGCCCTTCTAGTGAATCCGTCCACAGGTCAGCCTGCTTTGCAAACATCTTTTCAACAATACCGGAGGATGCCATACTCAAAAGGCGTTCTTTCACAGGAACATGCAGGTTACCCAATTGCGCCTGCGCTTTCTTTCGCTGGACTTCCAAAACCTCCAGCATTTCGGTGAAAGCCTGCTGGAATTGAGCCACTCCTTCTGTTTCCAATTCTTGCGCCACAATTTCAAGATCAATATCCAAACTTGAAAGGCGTGCAATCACATCATCATCCACTGGTTGTGGTTGAGAAAGCATATCCGCTGCTGTGCCATGATCGTCAAAAGCGATTAAAGTGGCAGGTGGTACGGTATCAACCGTATCCGGTCCGATCAACTCCTCAACGTACATCACATCCGAATATACAGGATCTTTGGTGCTGGTGGAAGCCCACAAAGGGCGTTGAATTCTGGCTCCTTTTTGTACCAGCCTGTGGAACCGTTCACCTGAGAAAATTTCTTGATAGGAACGATACGCAATACGTGCATTTGCCACAGCCGCTTTGCCGAACAAACCGTCTGTTTCGGATGCCGACAGTTCTTTTAATTGTTGATCGATCTTCGTATCAAAGCGCGAGACAAAGAAGGATGCCACAGAAGCAATTTGGTCAAGCGGTAAACTTTGTTGAAGGCGATCTTCAAGACCTGCCAGATAGGCTTCGATCACATCCTCATAGCGCTTGCGTGAAAAGATCAAGGTGACATTCACATTGATACCCAGTGTGATCGCCTGACGTATTGCCGGAATTCCTGCTCTGGTAGCAGGAATTTTTACCATCAGGTTTGGTCGATCGATCAGATTCCACAAGCGCTGCGCTTCACGAATGGTAGCATTGTTGTCATGTGCCAGTCCTGGGTCCACTTCAAGGCTGATGTAACCATCATTGCCTTCGGTATGCTTATAGATGGGATACAGAAGATCAGCAGCACGTTGAATGTCTTCAACAGCCAGCTGCTCGTAGATCGCCTCGCTGGTCATTCCAGCCCATGCCATATTTTTCAGGGATCGATCATACGTATGTGATTCGACAATAGCTCTTTTAAAAATGGAAGGGTTGGATGTGATGCCGGAGATCATTCCGGTATCAATATAACGCTGGATAGTTCCATCCAGCAATAGGTCTCTTCGAATATTATCGTACCAGATCGAGTGACCAATTCGATTCAGATCAGCAAATTTCCCCATTATTCCCCCTGGTAGGTTCCCGACTCGATCCCCTTAATTTTCGATCGCCTTTTCTGATGGCGTTCCACTTCTTCTACCTGAGCCTTGAGAAAGCTTTGCACTATTTCATATGCCAGAGAAGGTCCGATGATCCTGCCCCCCAAACATAATACGTTCATGCCATCGTGTTCAACGCCCTGATGAGCGGAATAGGTATCGTGGCAAATTGCCGCATAAATGCCATCCATTTTATTGGATGCAATACAAGCTCCTACGCCTGAGCCGCACACGACGATCCCACGTTCAGCCAGACCGTCAAGAATCGTTTTTCCGACCTTATATGCAAAATCAGGATAATCAACCGATTGGTCGTTGTTGAAAGTTCCAACATCGATCACCTCATACCCCAATGCTTCCACAGCCTCGATAACACTCTGTTTGATCGGGAAACCAGCATGATCTGATCCAACTGCTATTTTCATCTTATGTTCCTTTCAATCCAGCAGACTCAATGTCTGTTTGACAATATTTTCCACGGTGAAACCATATTTTTCAAAAAGCGTCTCGGCTGGTGCGGATGCGCCGTAGTGATCCAGCCCTACCATAACACCTGAATCTCCCAGCCACTTTTCCCAGCCCATGGTAATACCGGCTTCGACTGCAATCCTGTTTTTCAGCGTTGGCGGCAGTACCGCATCCCTGTATTGCTGTGATTGCTGTTCGAATAGCTCCCACGATGGGAAAGAAACAACACGTACCTTATTCCCTTTTTCTGCAAGGATTTTCCCTGCTTCCAGCGCCAGATGGACTTCCGATCCACTTGCCATTAACACCAGATCAGGATTTCCATTTCCAAGATCCGCCAGCACATACGCCCCTTTTTGCAGCCCAGTGGCTGAAGCCAGTTCGTTTCTATCCAGAGTTGGAACGTTCTGCCGGCTCAATGCGAGGGCAGTAGGTCTATCACGGCGTTGAATGGCTGTCAGCCATGCCTCACGCGTCTCATTGGCATCCGCCGGACGGATGACAACTAAATTTGGAATTGCGCGCAAGGCTGCCAGATGTTCGACCGGTTGATGAGTAGGTCCATCTTCTCCCAAACCGATGCTGTCATGGGTGAACACCCATACGACCGGGAAATGGGAAAGTGCGGATACGCGCACCGCCGGACGTGCATAATCAGAGAATACCAGGAAGGTAGCACCGTATGCGATCAATCCCTTATGAGCAGCCATACCGTTCAAAATCGACCCCATGCCATGTTCGCGCACCCCAAAATGGAGGTTCGCACCTGTTCTGTCATCAGCGCTGAACGTACCACGCTGGTCCATCCAGGTTTTCGTGGATGGGGTAAGATCGGCAGATCCGCCCATCATCTCAGGAAGAACTTTTGCCATAGCATTGATCACTTTCCCTGATGACACACGCGTTGCCATCCCTTTCGCATCTGCCGCAAACTGGGGAGCTGCATCCTGCCATCCTTCCGGTAGAACACCCTGAATACGGCGTTCAAATTCGCTCCCTTTTTCAGGGTTTTTCCCTCTGTATTGTGTGAAAAGCGCATTCCACTTCTGCTCTGCCAGCATTCCTTTTTGCTTCACTTGCCGGAAATGAGTCAGTACATCTTCAGGAATATAAAAATGCGGTTCAACCGGCCAATCCTGTACTTTTTTGGATGCATCGATCTCATCCCACCCCGGAGGGGTTCCGTGTGCAGCAGCGGTGTCCTGTTTGGTCGGCAGGCTGTAGCCGATGTGTGTGCGGCATACGATCAGGGATGGACGAGGATCCGTCTTGGCAGCATGGATGGCTGCATCTACTGCATCCACATCGTTGCCATCCGCAACCTTCTGGACGTGCCAGCCATATGCTTCAAAACGTTTGGCACGATCTTCGGTAAACGCCAGGTCGGTAGACCCATCAATAGAAATACGATTATCGTCGTATAGATAAATCAGTTTTCCGAGCTGGAGTGTACCTGCCAGCGAGGCTGCCTCCGAGGCAACACCTTCCATCAGGTCTCCATCCGTGACAATTGCGTACACATAATGGTCAACGATATTGAAATCGGTGGTATTGAATTCTGCGGCCATGTGTGCTTCAGCAATCGCCATACCGATGCCATTGGCAAAGCCCTGTCCCAAGGGACCGGTTGTGGTCTCAACACCGGCAGTCAAACCGTACTCGGGATGCCCGGGAGTGAGACTGCCCCACTGCCTGAATTGTTTTAGTTCATCCAGACTGAGATCAAAGCCGGTTAGATGCAGTAAGGAATACAGCAGCATTGATCCGTGACCTCCTGAAAGGATAAAACGATCGCGGTTAAACCAATTCGGATTGGCAGGATTAACATGCAGATGCCTGGTCCAGATAGTATAGGCAATTGTGGCAGTGCCCATCGGCAAACCGGGATGTCCGGAGTTGGCTGTTTGTACACCATCCACTGATACATACCGCAACGTTTTAATCGATTTCGATTCCAGGTCTTTGACAGTACTCATTTTCATCCTCGGGAAAGTAAATTTTCTGTTATTCTACCATGCACGAAATTTCCACAGCAATCATCAATCCTGCGGCTGTGGAAGTAGAATCTCATAGATATCATTCTATCGCTAACTATCGGATTATGGTACCCGCAACGATAAAAAACATCTGTTTACACAAAATTATTGCCACCTACAGGAATCGGAGTTCACTTCTTTTTCAAACGCAGGCTGTTGGTTACCACAAATACACTGGAAAAAGCCATTGCTCCGGCGGCGAACATCGGACTGAGATAGCCCATAGCAGCCACAGGGATCAGGATAGCATTATAAAAGAAAGCCCAGAATAAATTTTGTTTGATAGTCTGCAGCGTCTTTTTTGACAACTGTATCGCCTCTACCACTTTACCAAGTTCGCCGCTTAAGAGCGTGATGGGTGCGGTGGAAAGTGCCACATCGGTACCGGTACCGACGGCAATACCGACATCCGCCTGCGCCAGCGCCGGAGCGTCATTGACGCCATCCCCGACCATGGCTACTTTTCTACCCTGCTGTTGGAGCTTCTTGATTGCATCTGCTTTCCCCATCGGCAGTACATCTGCCATCACTTCATCAATTCCAGCCTGTCGTGCGATCGCTTCAGCGGTGTTCTGATTATCCCCGGTGAGCAATACGACCCGCATACCCATCTTCTTTAATTCGTTGATCGTGGTAAGTGACTCGGTTTTGATCTGATCTGCAATGCCAAATACACCCACCAATTCTTTATCCACAGCCATATAAATTCCGGTCAACGCTTCTTGCCTTATGTACCTTTGTAAGTTATCGTTTTTTTCGACAGGAACATTCTGTTGCTGAAGGAAGCGTTCGTTACCGATCTCAATCAGTTTCCCCTCCACGCTGGCAGAAACTCCCATACCAGCATAAGCATGGAAATCTTTCATCTTCTCCAATTCCAGGCCACGGTTGCCGGCTTCTGCCAGAATTGCTTCACCCAACACATGTTCACTGCCATTCTCCACACTGGCGGCTAAGGTGAGCAGTTCATTTTCGCCATATTTCGTACCTATCACAAAGATACGAATGACCGAGGGCTGTCCCCTGGTGATGGTACCGGTCTTATCAAATACCAGGGTGTCAACACTCCCCGTCCTTTCCAGCGCTTCGGCAGAACGGAACAGAATACCCATCTCCGCTCCTTTGCCAGAACCAACCATAACTGCCGTGGGGGTTGCCAGACCCATAGCGCATGGGCAGGCTATCACCAGTACCGCGGTCATGTTGATCAAGGCTCGTGAAAATATGGTCTGGTCTGCGACCGTGATCGGGATATCCAACACAAAATTCCAGAGAATGAAGGTTATCAATGCCAGCAAGATCACAATGGGGACAAAATAGGCCGAAACCGTGTCTGCCAATCGTTGGATCGCCGCTTTACTGCTCTGAGCCTCCTCCACCATTTTGATAATATGTGAAAGAAGGGTATCTTTCCCAATCTTGGTTGCCTGAAAAATGATCACTCCCTGCTTATTGATGGTTCCCCCGATGACCTCGTCTCCTACCTTTTTGTTGGCAGGCAGCGATTCTCCGGTAATAAGAGATTCATCAACCGATGTGTGTCCTTCTATTACTTTCCCATCAACTGCGATCTTCTCACCCGGCTTAACAATAACGCTGTCTCCGATCTGAATTTCCTCAACCGGCAGTTTTTGCTCCTTACCATCTCGCAGCACGGTAGCATTTTTTACCTGCAGATTAACTAATTTCTTGATCGCTTCACTGGTGCGTCCTTTCGCCTTCACTTCCAAATATTTTCCCAGTCGTATGAGCGTGATGATCATAGCCGAAGTTTCAAAATACACATGACCCTGAACAAGTCCTGCTAAAACAAGAATGGAAAAAAAGTACGCGACACTGGAACCCAGTGCGATCAAGACATCCATATTAGCCGAACCGCTGCGGATTGATTTCCAGGCGCCGCGATAGAACTGGGCTCCGACATAGAACTGTACGGGTGTTGCCAGTGCAAGGAAAAGAAAATTCATCCAGGAAGCATGCATCCACGCAGAGGGTAGCAATCCAAAATCGCGTCCCATCGAAAGCAGAAACAACGGGATGGTAAAGACCAATCCCAGTATCAGTAAATTGCGTTGCTTACGGATCTCCCTCTCACGAGCTTTCTGCTCAGAATCCAGCGCATCCGTGGGAATGATCGGATGGAACCCGATCTTCTTAAGCAATGTATATATCTCATGGATGTCAATGATAGTAGGGATATAGTCCACTGTGATAGTCTCTTTGACGACATTTCCCGAAACGCGAGTAATGCCATCCATCATTGATAACTTTGCTTTGATGCGATCCACTTCATTGGTATTGCTTAATTTTTCGAGCAGAATATCATTTGAAACCTGCAATACTCCGTACCCAGCCCGTTCTACACGCTGGATGAGATTGCCCAGAGAAGTAACATCTTGTGCGTAATTAACCACCGCTCGTTCAGATGAGAGGTTCACAGAAACATTCCCCACCCCTTTCTCTTTTTTTAGGTTTCGTTCGATGGTCGCGACACAATTAGCACAGGTCATACCCTGAATGGGCAGGATGATATTCTTTTCTTTTTCCATACAATTTTCCTCTTTAATGAACTGCCGGATACCCGATTTCATCCAGCAAATTTAATATGTCCTGCTCCATTTCTGCATTCTCAAAATCTACCTTCACGCTTTTTGTATCCAGGTCAGCCTGTACAGAATTGACACCATCCATTTCGGATAATTCCATATTGATAGTATGCACACAATGCTGGCAATGAATATTGGGAACTGAAAAAGTCTTTGTCATTTTTCATCCTTTCTTGATCGCATTATATTATATGATTCTTTTCATATTTATTAACATTTTTGCAGAGTTTTGTTCTTGACAGCAGAGTGGATTCTTGTAGGATAGAATAAAAACATGAGTAATTTTAAAGGGAAAAATATCCTCATCACCGGAGCCGCCAAACGCCTTGGTCGATCATTTGCCATTGCAGCCGCTCAACAGGGCGCCCACATTTTTCTGCACTACAGCACATCAAAAGACGAGGCATTGCAGACTCAAAACGAAATTGTAGATTTAGGGAGCACCTGTGATCTCATCCAGGCGAATTTTAATCATCCTGATGAAGCCATTGCGACATTCAAGCCCATTTTCGACCATCATGAAATCTACGCTCTAGTCAATAATGCATCCATCTTTCTACAAAATTCTCTACGAGACGCATCCATTCAGGATTGGGAGCTTCACCAATCGGTCAATCTAAGCATGCCATTTTTGTTGACCCAGGCATATGCAAATTCAGCGCTGAATTCCGAAGGGCGTATCATCAATTTGCTGGATTGGCGTGCTCTGCGTCCAGGCAAGGATCATTTCGCATACACCATCAGCAAAGCTGGTTTAGCGGCTCTAACCGAGGCATCTGCACTGGCACTTGCCCCTCACTTTCAAGTGAACGGATTGGCGCTGGGCGCTATCTTACCCCCTTCTGATGGAAGCACAAGCGATGGTATCATCAAACAGGTGCCTGCCGGTCGTTGGGCAGAATTGGACGAGGTTATGCAAACATTTTTATTTCTGCTTGAAGCTCCTCGGTATATCACCGGAGAAATCATTCACATTGATGGAGGAAGACATTTAGTCTAATAAAGTATGGATAAAGTATTTATCAGTGACTTAATGATTCGAGGCGTGATCGGGATCAGCGATCGTGAACGTTCGCAACCACAGGATATCGTTGTCAATGTCATTCTATACACCGATATATCCAGGGGAGCTGCTTCGGATAATATCGAAGATTGCACCAATTACCGCACCATCGCAAAAGCCATCATAGCGCATGTTGAAAAAGCATCACGCTATACGGTTGAAGCGCTGGCTGAAGATATTGCAGGGATTTGTCTACAAACTGCTGGGGTAGAAAAAGTTGAAGTGCGGGTAGAAAAACCCGGGGCTGTCCGTTTCTCGAAATCTGTAGGAGTGGAGATCACAAGAAAAAACGCGGGATGAATTCATGCATACAACCTATCTCTTGATCGGTTCAAACATTCAGCCGCAGATCAACATTCAGGCAGCATTAAAACTGCTGCGTGGGATGTACCCGATCATTGATTGCTCTGGAATATGGAAAACGACCGCCTATGGCAGCCAGGGTCCCGATTTTCTCAACATCGTTGTTAAAATTGAATCTGGCCTTGATCAAGATGCGATAAAAGAACAGATCATCCGCCCCATTGAAACACAATTGAAACGTGAACGTTTCGCAAATAAAAATGCACCGCGCACGATCGATGTGGACATCATTATTTACGATGAGAAGGTCATTGATCAAGGATTATGGAATAAATTCTTTATTACCGTTCCGGTCGCAGAATTACTGCCGCAATTAAAAGACCCTGACTCCGGTAAATCCCTGCACGAAATTGCACAGGAAATGATCGATCAGGGTCTCGCTAGTTTCTACGCGGAATGTCTTTAAACTAAAATTCCAGCGGTTTCGCTCCCCTCGAAATATTATCCAGAAATTCCATACGGGTTGCTTCTCGGGTTCGGAAAGCGCCAAGCATGGATGAGGTAGTCATACGCGCATCGTGCTTCTTGACACCCCGTATCATGGCACACATATGCACCGCTTCCACCACCACAGCTACACCGCGTGGTTTCAGCAAGATATTTAAAAAATCTGCGATCTGGCGTGTCATGCGCTCCTGCACCTGCAGCCTGCGTGAGAACATATCTACAATACGAGGGATCTTTGAGAGACCGATCACTTTATCTTTAGGAAGATAGGCTACATGCGCCCGACCAAGAAAGGGCAGCATATGATGTTCACACATGCTGAAAAATTCGATATCCCGTACGATGACCATGTCATCATATTCAACTGTGAATAATGCTTTGTTTACCAGTTTGATGGGGTCCGTGCGATATCCTTCCAGCATTTCGCGATAAGCGCGCGCCACGCGATCAGGCGTTTTCTGCAATCCTTCTCGCTCGGGATCCTCCCCAATCGCCTCAAGGATGTTTTCCACAGATTTTTCGATCTTTTTGAGATCTACTTCGGAATCACAAAAAAGTTGAGCAAATTGAAATAATTCAGATTCATTACATTCAATTCTGGGCATGTCGTCTTTCCTTTCTTCTAAAGAATCCTATTTTTTCCTTCTTATGAGATCTTTCAACATACTCAATAAGGCATTTTTTGCATCTTGTTTTCCTGAAATACCATCCAAAAATGAAACTGCAATATCATTGTATTCCTCAGATTTGGAAAGCACTTCGCGATCAATGCCTGATTTTACCAGCACATCTGCCATCCGTTGCACCTCATGAGAAGAAGGTGTTCCTTCATCAAGCCACAATTTTCGAAATTCTGTATTCTTCGATAATCCCAGCAGCACGGGATAGCTTATTTTATGTTCCAACAGGTCATTGAAACGGGGTTTTCCGGTTTGCTGCTCTTCTCCCCAGATCCCCAACCAATCATCGTAGATCTGAAACGAGAGTCCCAGATTCATTCCAATTGCGTGAAGATGTTCTCGTACATCCGGTGCACATTCTGCGAGAATTGCACTTACTTCACAACAGTACGCCAGCAGTGCTCCTGTTTTTCCTGCAATCATTTTTAGATAGCTTTGTGGATCAATATCCGCGTCCCCTTCGAAATCCATATCCATCTGCTGCCCCTGTAAAAGGTTAAACGCTGTATTGGCAAAAAAATAACTGCTCTCTGAAATCGCTTCCACATGAAAGGGCAGCTCCCTGGACTGAATCGTCTGCATTGCCATGGAGAAAAGAACATCCCCAATATTGATCGCTTTCTCCACGCCCCATTTCTCCCAAACGGTCAATCTTCCGCGGCGCGTGGAACTGTGATCTTCGATATCATCATGGATAAGGGAAAAATTGTGCAGCATCTCAACAGCAGACGCTGCCGGGAGAACCAACTGCCATTCGATTCCTAATACGTCAGCAATTAATAGTACAAGCAGTGGGCGTATTCTTTTTCCTCCCTTTGTTTCTTTTTCAGTCGTCATTCCGAAATGATAGAAAATTGCCTCCTTCAATTCCGGATAGGCACGATCCAGATAATTATGTAGGTCAGCGACCAATCTCGTTTCAATCGCAGGCAGAAAAAGGGCTTGATAGTTAGAGAGATCCATAAGAACGCCTCTGCAATTGCTTGTTTTTTAACTCCTGGATATTACCAGCGCCAGCCGCAAACATACTGATCCGCAATCCTGTAATGATGTGTTCAATTGTCTCGAACAATTTCTGTTCTGATTGCATTGCTGCACGGAAAAAAAGACCTGCAAAACCACAGTAATCTGCCCCCATTGCAATGCATTTCGCCACATCCACTCCATTGCGCAATCCACCTGATGCGAATATCAACAATCCCTGGGTATTCTGTTTAACTTCCATCAGCGATTGTGCGGTAGATATTCCCCAATTCCTGAAGGCTGCAGCAATCTCCCTCTGCCCATCGGATGGTGAGCGATGTTTTTCTACTTCCGACCAGGATGTTCCGCCTGCTCCGGCTACATCTATGGCAACAACGCCCGCATTTTGAAGCTGTCGGGCAGTTTCCCCTGAAATTCCCCATCCTACCTCTTTTATGATCACCGGATAAGGGAGTTCCTTGCATAATTGTTCGATTTTTATCAACAGTCCTGAAAAATTTGTGTCTCCTTCAGATTGCAGCGCTTCCTGCAGGGGATTTAGATGTAAGATCAAGGCATCTGCACCGATTTCTTCTACCATTTTTCTACAGTCATCAAAAGATACGGAATTATTCAACTGCACTGCTCCGATATTAGCAAATAAATTAATATCGGGTGCAAATCGTCTAACATCAAAAAACGGATTTGTTTCAAGATGCTGCAGGGTGATCCTCTGCGAACCAACTCCCATACCAATATGGTAATGCTGTGCAGCACGAGCGAGACGGACGTTCAATTCGAAGGATTGTTCTGTCCCTCCGACCATGGAAGAAATGAACAACGGCGCCTGCTGCATTTTCTGGAATATCTGTGTGGTTATGTCCACATCAATCAAATTGAGCTCAGGGAGTGCTTGATGCTTAAAATACAGTGCATCAAAATCATTCGCGACCCCTGACTGAACATCTTCTTCATTATTGATGCGCATATGGTCTTCTTTTCGAATATGGATATTTTTATTATTCATCAATTTTGCAACACTTCTTGTATTTTCGTGTTTAATACTATAATTGATTTTACATTTAAAAAGCATTTGGAGGTATCTGTATGAGTGATGTATTGAAAGGCGTAAAAGAAGTGATCGTGGACGTTTTGAAAGTCGATGAAAAGGATATCACTATTGAAACCAGTTTTGTAGATGATCTGAAAGCAGATTCCATGGATCAATTCTTCCTCATTGATGGTCTGTGCGAGAAATTTGATCTCTCTATTTCTGACGAGGATGCCAGAAATATCAAGACTGTTAAAGATGCGGTTGATTTCATCGAAAAGAAACAATAGATCACGATAAAGATATTCTTAGAGAAGAGCAGGAATATCTTCAGGGTATTCCGCTACTTTCACACCGGCTTTCCTGAACAGCTCGATTTTTTGTGCTGCTGAGCCTGCTCTTCCCTCGATGATCGCACCTGCATGCCCCATTCGTTTTCCCTTCGGAGCAGTGCGACCTGCAATATAAGCGACAACCGGTTTGGTCATCTCGGTTGCAATAAAATCAGCAGCCATGTCTTCTTCTTTTCCACCAATTTCCCCGATCAACACCACCTTTTCGGTATTGGGATCCTGATCAAACATCATCAATAAATCGGTGAAGCCGGTCCCTATGATAGCATCACCCCCGATGCCCACACAGGTGGATACTCCCATTTCATTCTGTTTGAGCGCAAACAGGACTTCGTACGTCAATGTACCTGACCTGGAAACAACGCCAATATTGCCGGATTTTGTAATGCTTCCGGGAATGATCCCAACCTTGCATTCTTCAGGTGTGATCAGACCAGGTGAGTTAGGACCAATCATAACCGTACTGGAGGTACGAAGGATCGACTTGATCTTCAACATATCCATCGCCGGAATACCTTCGGTGATGCACACGATCAAAGGGATATGTGAATCAATGGCTTCGTAAATGGAATCAAAAGCAAATTTTGCCGGTACAAAAATTACACTTACATCAGCCCCGGTAGCTTTGATCGCAGTCTGTACCGTATCAAAAACAGGAACCTTTTCATCCAGCACCCAGTCTCCACCCTTACCGGGTGTCACACCTGCCACAATTTTGGTGCCGTAATTGCGCATTAAATCGCTATGATAAAGTCCTTCCTTACCCGTTATGCCCTGCACCATTACTCTGGTCTCGTTGTTAATAAGAATGCTCATTGCTTATTCACTCCTGCCAGTGCAATGGTTTTTTCAGCAGCTTCGGTTAGTGAGGTAGAAACAGGAAATTTATGCTTTTCCAGGATTTGATAACCCTGCTCGGCATTGGTGCCTGCCAGGCGAATCACGATCGGTATATGGGACCCTTTCTGTTCAGCAACTGTGGATGTAATCCCTCTGGCAATTTCATCACAGCGTGTGATCCCACCAAAGATATTCACCAGGATCGCTTTAACCTGACGATCGCCGAGTAATATGCGAAATGCAGAAGAGACTTTTTCTGCTCCTGCGCCGCCACCAATATCCAGAAAATTTGCCGGTTCGCCTCCCTTGAGTTTAAGGATATCCATGGTTGCCATCGCTAAACCAGCTCCATTCACCAGACAGCCAATATTTCCATTCATATGAATATAGGAGATGCCATATTTTTGAGCTTCGACCTCGTAAGAATCTTCCATATCCAGATCACGCAAATCTGCCAATTCCGGATGACGGAACAGCGCATTATCATCGACCGTCATTTTTCCATCAAGCGCCATCAGTCCATCATCTTCGGCAATTACCAGGGGATTGATTTCTATCAGTGAGGCATCATTGGTTTCGTAAATATCCCATAATGACCGTGCAATTTTGCCGAAGGTGCGCCAGTGTTCTTTTGGCAGATCAATAGAGACTGCCAGGCAGCGGATTTGAAAATCACATAAACCCACCAACGGATCGATTTTGATATACGTGATCTTATCAGGAGCTTCCTGTGCGGCTTCTTCGATATCAACGCCTCCATAACTGGATGCGATTATGACCGGGACTGCTTCCATTCTATCTGTTGTAATACCCAGATATAATTCCCGTTCGATATCCACTGCCTGTTCAACCAGCACTTTGTGAATAGGCAGTCCTTTGATCTCCATTCCCATCATTTCTGTGGCGATCTCTTCCGCTTCATCGGGATCGCTTGCCAGTCTGATTCCACCCGCTTTCCCTCTACCCCCCACCAGCACTTGGGCTTTCACAACTACTTTCCCGCCCAGATCTTCAGCTATCTGCCTGACAAAACTTGCGTTCAAGGCGACCTGTCCTCTGGGAATGGGGATATGGAATTTTGAGAAAATCGATTTAACCTGGTACTCTTGTATCTTCATAGTACTCTTTTATTCATAAGATTTGCCCACCTTTTGCGATTATAACATAGCCATACCAAAGAAAAAGCCCGATGAAAATCATCGGGCTTGCTGTAACTTTGTACTTTTCTTACCCCTTGAGAAAATCCTCCAGCGCTTCTTTACTGATGCGATATGCAGTGCCGATCTTTCTGGCTTTTAAGGTTTTATCATTGATAGCAGCCATCACATCTTCTTCAGAAACCTTTAGTAAGGAAGCAGCTTCTGCCGGTGTCATCACTGAAGGAATAGCAGCTGCTTTTTCAGCGCCCGAAGCACTCTTACCGGTGCCCTTTAACGATTCTGAGATCACGTTCCCCAATCCCATCCCTGCACCGATCCCGGCTGTTAAGCCCGCACCGCCACTCGGGTTTTTGGCTGCATCACGCAGCGCATCAGCTGCCTGCAGCTGGGTATAAACATCCATATCCAGCATACCCATGGCACGTAATTCTTCAGCTGATTTATCAGAGGGTTTCAGGTTAGCAATATAGAATGATTTTAAGGTTAAGCCGATCGCATTGAAATCATCCTGTGCTTTTGCACGAACGCCTGCGCCGACTTCTTCGGTTAAACCGATCAAATCCAGCACTGATTTTTTACCGGTTGTCTCACCAAGCAAATCCTGCAGTTTTGAAAGCAGCATAGCTTTCATGCGTGATTCGATCTCAGATGTGCGGTACATCCCCTGTGCACCTACGATCTGGGTGATGAATTGCTGGGCGTCTTTCACCTGAAAACTGTACGTTCCAAAACCCTGAATGAGAGCAATTCCTAAACCAATTCCCTCGTTTCGAACAATGATAGGCTGTGGAGTACCCCATTTCTCATCTGCAAATTCCTTCTTGGATACATAATACACTTCAGCCGTAAAAGGTGTGCGGTTGTTGAAAGCTTTCCCAATTAGGTCAACCAACAATGGAATATTCGCTGTTGAAATAGTGTGTCTTCCAGGACCGAGGACATCCAATGCCTTTCCATCACGAAAGAAAACCACCTCCTGTGATTCTCGTACAATAACCTGCGAGCCAATGCGGAGATCAGCGATGCCCTGCTCCGGAAAACGATGTACGATCTCATCCTGCATCTCATTGGGATATTCGACAACATCAAAAATTCTAGCCATTTTTACACTCCGTTCTTATATTTCTTAATCTAATTTTCCGAATCATCACTCACAACATCGCTGGTGAGTGACAGGATCACTTCTTTCCGCTTCTCAAACGCATTGATGCAATCCTGGGATAGCGTTACGAGGTTTCTGATCGATGCGGGTAAACCATCTGTTCCAATGGAAGAGTTGATATTCTCGATCGCTCGGGTAATTTCATCTTCCAGATCCAGGAACTGAAGATCGTATTCGTAGATAGCAGCCAGCTCTTCCTGCTTCACCTTTACCGCATCAAAAAATCCAGCATACCCATGGGATGCATTCTTCACACGGTCGATAAATTGACGAAGTTTGATAGATGCGGCTTCAATATCATCTACCATCTCAATTCGACCTTCTGAGATAAAATTGCGCTGCAGTTCTGAGAGACTCTGCCATAAAATCTCGAAATGAGATGCAATCGTATCTCTCAATAATTTATCAGCCTGTCGGCGATTACTGCGCTCTACATAACCATCAAAACCCGGGATCTTTCCGATGATCTTCTTAAAGAAATCCTGTTCATCAGATACGCGCTGGTAATAATCGGTCATTTCATCCTCCATTATTTCCTTAACCTAGCTCTTCAAATATTATATATATCTTTTTATAATACGTAATCCATATCAGATAAGTTGCGCAAGTTAAAAAATACGCTATACTGAGAAAAAGAGGAACATGAAACGTTCATCCGATTTTGAAGCCAAGGGGATCATTGAATATATTTTAATCATCATTCTAGTTGTGTTGATCATTCGCGTTTTATATAATTTGTTTGGTCCCGCTATTCAAGCTTTTATTGAAAATTTGTTAGAAAACGTGCCAGCACAATAAAAGCCAGTATAGTACTGTAGGATTAATATTGAGGTTCTGAATCAACGAAAGAAAGTGAGATGCAGATAGCTCGCCATACACAGATAAATAAGCTAAAAGCATATTCTCTTGCCTGGAAATATATTGACCTGATCTATCCCCCCCGCTGTATTGTTTGTGGAAAAATAGGTTTTCGCTGCTGCCCGCAATGCTGGGAAGATCGCAAACTGTACAGCACTTCTATATGCGAAAAATGCGGGAAACCAACTACAGGCGGAGAGCTTTGCAGGCAATGTAAAAAAGATGCACCGCCGTTGAAAAAGATCCGTTCATTGGGGGAATACAATGGAGTTCTTCAAATATTCATCACCGCCTTAAAATATGAACGAAATATCGGATTGGCAGAACTCATTCTTCCCGATCTTGCTCAAATCTTCGATCAAGCACATTATCAAATTGACATGGTTGTTCCGGTCCCATTGGGCAAAAAGCGAGAACGCGAAAGAGGTTACAACCAGGTCACAGTATGGGGTCGTCTTTTCGCCCTGCAGCTTCATCTGAAATTTGCCCCCACTGCATTACAGCGTACACAGGATACACTTTCGCAAGTATCACTTTCATCTGAACAAAGATGGGAGAATGTACGAGGTGCTTTTTCTGCAAATCC
This sequence comes from Anaerolineaceae bacterium, assembly GCA_963556045.3. Taxonomy (GTDB): domain Bacteria; phylum Chloroflexota; class Anaerolineae; order Anaerolineales; family Anaerolineaceae; genus UBA4781. The sequence goes on from CAUVYA020000002.1 coordinate 656,185, forward strand.
AACACAGGTGCAGGGCAGAAATATACTATTACTCGATGATGTAATCACAACCGGCGCAACTCTTTATGAATGCACGCAGACAGTTTTACAGAATGGGGCAAATAGTGTATCGGCATTGACAATTGCACGATCATCAATCAAAAAACGCAAAATCAAATAGGAGGTAGTTATGTCTGAAGAAACTGAAATATTTGTAAAGAATATGACACTTACAGAAGATCTGGAAAACTACGTCAACAAAAAAACAAAAAGGTTAAAGCGATACCTGAAATCCATTGATGAGATTCGTGTAGATCTTTCTTATGTAAAAACAGCACGGGAAGTAGAAAACCGTTTTATCGCCCAGGTGACACTGCGAGGGAAAGGATTTATACTGCGTGCAGAGGAACGTTCCGAAGAGATCAACGCTGCTATTGATATGGTTATGGATAAAATTCAGCGCCAGATAGAACGCTATAAAGGGAAGAAGTACCTGAAACGTGTTGAAGGCTCCGAAACTGCAGAATCATTTTCCTTAGAAGAGGCTGAAGAAGCAGAGGCTGCAGCCGGTGTGATTGCCAGACGCAAGACCTTCACCCTGATCCCTATGGATGAACTGGAGGCAATTGAACAAATGACACTTCTTGGTCATGAGGATTTCTTCATCTTCTATAATGCAAATACCACTAAGATCAACGTATTGTATAGAAGACGTGATGGTACCTATGGTTTGATTGAACCTGAATTAGGCTGAGCTGCATCTAAACGTCAATACCATGCTATAATCACACCGTTTCGTAAATTTTTCAAATAAGGTGCAGGCATGATAGACGTAAACGAATTGAGAAAAGGTGTAACCTTTCAAATTGACAACGATATTTACAAGGTACTAGATTATCATCACAATAAACCGGGCAGAGGTTCTGCAACCATTCGTATTAAGGCTCGTAATTTACGAACTGGAAGCACGATAGATAAAACCTTTAACTCCGGCGAAAGAGTTCAGGATATCCGTCTTGAATATCATACTGTACAGTATTTATATTCAGATGGAGATCTATATTACTTCATGGATACAGAAACCTTTGAACAGCCCGGGCTTTCAGCAGAACTGTTGGATGAAGGTGTTGGTTATCTTAAAGAAGGCATTGAAGTAAAATTGACTTACTTCGAGAATGAGCCTATCGATATTGAACTGCCAACCACCGTCGATTATGAAGTAATTGAAGCGGAAGCTGCTGTCCGAGGAGATACTGCTACCGGCGTGAGTAAAAAAGTGAAGGTGGAAACCGGTCAAGAGTTCAGTGTTCCGGCGTTCATTGATATCGGCAATGTGATCCGAATTGATACCCGCACTGGTGAGTATGTAACACGGGTTCAAAACTGATCCAATATCGATTTTAGAAAGAATCCACATAAAAAGTGGATTCTTTTTTTATATGAATACTCTTAATATGATCCAACTGTAACGATTTATACTTTTTGTTAATGATTGATTGGTATAATTTTCGAGAATTACGATTAGCCGGAGGTTTATGTGAAACCAAGTTTTCAAACAAATTTTGTCTATATGCTGATTTTCATTGCTATCCTTGCAATGGTTTTCCTCAATTTTGATCAAACCGGCAGCCAGAACGTGGTCTCGATTAATGAGGTCGCTGCAAAAATCAAAGCTGGAGAAGTTAGCAGAATCCTTGAAGATGAAAATTCATTGACGATCATCACAACAAGCGAGCAGGAATTGCTTTCAACCAAAGAAAGCGGATCAACATTAATTGAACAGCTTGTCCAGTATGGTGTAACCAGTGAGGATCTTCTAGCATCTAATGTAAGTATTGAGATTCAAGAACCAGGCGCCTGGGTCAACATCCTATCCATCATCAGCTACCTGCTGCCTTTCCTTATCATCGGTGCTTCTTTCTTTTTCATTTTCCGTCAAGCGCAGGGCAGCAATAATTCCGCCATGGCTTTTGGAAAATCACGAGCACGTATGTTCAGTGGTGATAAACCCAAAGTTACATTTAAAGATGTAGCGGGCGTAGATGAAGCCAAAGAAGAGCTCGCTGAAGTTGTTGAATTTTTAAGAGAACCACAGAAATTCATTACTCTCGGAGCTCGCATTCCAAAAGGAGTTTTGCTGGTAGGACCTCCTGGAGGTGGTAAAACATTGCTGGCAAAAGCCGTATCGGGTGAAGCTGGTGTTCCTTTCTTTTCCATTTCAGGTTCTGAATTTGTAGAAATGTTTGTAGGTGTTGGCGCTAGCCGTGTCAGAGATCTATTTGAACAAGCCAAGAAACATTCTCCCTGCATCGTCTTCATTGACGAAATTGACGCAGTCGGTCGCCAGCGCGGCGCAGGTCTGGGCGGAAGCCATGACGAGCGCGAACAGACCCTCAATCAGATGCTGGTTGAAATGGATGGTTTTGATACTGACACGAACGTCATTATCATGGCAGCTACTAACAGACCTGATATTCTTGACCCGGCGCTGATGCGCCCCGGCAGGTTTGATCGGCGGGTTGTGCTTGATCGTCCTGATATGCGCGGTCGAGAAGCTATTCTGAACGTACATGTTCGAGGAAAACCGATCGCCAAAAATATTGATCTTTCCGTACTGGCAAAAAGCACTCCCGGATTCGTGGGCGCAGATATTGAGAATCTGGTCAATGAAGCAGCTATCCTGGCGGCTCGCCAGAATAAAAAGAGCATCGAACAAATTGATTTCGAAGAGGCGATCGAACGCGTAATAGCCGGACCACAGCGGAAAAGCCGCTTGATCAGTGAAGGAGAAAAACGCATCATCGCTTACCATGAAGCCGGACATGCCATCGTTATATCAGCACTGCCTGAAGCAGATCAAGTGCAGAAAATATCCATTATCTCGCGTGGAATGGCGGCAGGTTATACCATTGCCCTGCCGGATGATGATCATACTCTCACTTCAAAGAAGAAGATAATGGCAGAGATGACCGGTTTGTTGGGTGGACGCGCAGCCGAGGAGCTAATTTTTAATGATATAACATCCGGTGCAGCTAATGATATTGAAAATGTCACACAGCTAGCCCGTAAGATGGTAACTCGACTGGGTATGAGTGATGAACTTGGACCGATGGTTTATGGTCAAAAAGAGGAACTTGTTTTCCTGGGTCGAGAAATCGGTGAGCAGCGAGATTTTTCAGAAGCTGTCGCTGAAAAGATCGATATTGAAGTCCAAAAACTTGTTGCAGGTGCATACAACAACGCAAAAATCATTCTGAAAAAATATAAAAAACAATTGGATGATGTTGCTGCAAAACTGCTTGAGGTTGAAACCCTCAGTCGAGAAGAATTTGAAGCGATCTTCCCGCCACCGGTGGTGAAAAAGAGCGGTGGCATTCCACAGCTTAATTCCATTTAGCATTACAAAAACGGTCTTGAAAAATCAAGACCGTTTTTCTTTGTATTGCCGCACCAGTTCTCTCCGTAATATTTTCCCCACACCCGTGCGGGGAATTTCGGGAGTAAAGATGATCTCTCGCGGAATTTTATACGCTGCTAAATTTTCCCGACAGACATCCAGAATATGTTCACTCGTAATTTTCTGTTCTTCCTCCATTACCACCCACGCGATCACTTTTTCATCCCCCTTTTCATCGACTACACCCGCCACCACGGCATTCCCCACACCCTTGATCGAAAGAATCACTGCTTCTATTTCATTAGGCCAGACCTGAAAACCGCCAACCTTGATTAAATCCTTCTTTCGTTCAATGAAGTAGAAATATCCTTCTTCATCCATACGTACGATATCACCGGTATGCAGCCAGCCATTCTTCAACGCCAGATGAGACTCCGCAGCATCGTTGAAATATCCACTCATGATTTGAGGACCTTTTATCAGCAGTTCACCACTTGAACCATCCTTCACCACTTTTAAGTCATCTTCCACATCTACTATTTTGCAATCCACGTCCGGAAGAGGCAATCCAAATGACCCGGGCTTATTTTTCCCATAAAAGGGATTGCAGTGTGTCGCAGTGGGAGCCTCAGAAAGACCATATCCTTCTACAAGTTTTCCGCCAGTGAGTTCCTCAAAGGCTTGTTTTATGGATGGATGCAGCGGCGCTGAACCGGATATGCACGCCTTGATTGAACTCAGATCATATTTCCCCTCAATTACAGCAGGTGTTTGAATGATAGTGGCATAAATGTTAGGTACACCTGGGAAAAACGTGACTTTTTCTTTTACGATCGTTTCCAGTAAATTCTCAATATTCCGAATATCAGGGATAAGAACGATGCTGGCTGACAGCCGGATACCCAGTACCATCGCCAGCACCATCCCGTAAACATGATAGAGTGGAATGGCTGCTAAAAAGACTTCGTCAAGAGGTTGAAGATCACACCATGTGAGAAACTGCAAGGTGTTGGAGACAATATTTCGATGCAATCCCACTGCCGCTTTCGGTGTACCGGTTGTTCCACCTGAATATTGAAATACTGCTGGTCTATTAGCGGAATAACTATAATCCAGGTCAATATTTTTGATGGAAGTACTCAGGCAACCACTGAGATGCAAAACAGTAGTGATAGAAGTCACATCCTTATCGAGGACCTCATTTTTTGTGACAGTATCAGTGGGTTGGTTTGAAGAAAAATCTGTAGAAGATGAAGTGACGATGCGTTGGACGGGGTATTCAAGGGATAGAGACTGTATGATCGGTGCAATATCTTCCATGCAGAGGACACATTTAACATCACATTCTTCAATAATGCGGGAGAACTCAGGTGCTTTATACATGGGATTCATCGCCACTACAATTCCGCCAATTTTTAGAATCGCAAAAAAAGCGATCACGAATTGCGGTGAATTGGGAAAAATCAATCCGATTTTATCATCCTGCTCGCAACCTAAAAAATTCAACCATTTTGCCAGATTATCAGACGCTTCTGCGACCTGCCGGTAGGTGATTGATTGCCCCAAATAACGCAGACATGCCTGCTCAGGATAATTCTGGACAGAACGATCCAGTACTTGAGGGATATTTAAATTTGAATACGGCAGGGAACGCGGAACAAATTTATCATATTGATCCAGCCAGGGTTTTTTCATCAGGTTCACCTTTTTCATTATCTATTACGGGTCCATCCATCGTTTGAAGAAATGAACGCCGTTACTTCTGTTAACACCTGAGGGAACATTTCAAACCATCGTATTCTTTCATCGCTTTGTTTAAACCAGTTAGCTTGATGGCGGATGAAGGTTCGGGTCCGTCTTTTCATCAATCGAACAGATTCTTCAAGAGAAATTTCCTTTTGCAGGTATTGTGTAATTTCTTTATATCCGATTGCAGTCATAGAAGGAAGATCTGAATGATATCCACTTTGCAACAAATTCTGCGTCTCTTGCAACAATCCCCCGGCGATCATCTGTTCAATACGTTGATCTACTCGTTGATACAGTTCCTGACGGGAACGCTGTAATCCAATAATCTTGAAATCGTGACGAGGGGGATCTTTCCGTTTTTGTTCAGAAAAAAGCTCTCCGGTAGAGAAGATAACTTCCAGAGCGCGAACCGAGCGCCGAACGTTGTTGGGCTCGATTTTTTTCGCCGCCTCAGGGTCAAGCAACGCCACATAACCATGCATTGCAGCAGCCCCTACATCCGCAGCGGTTTTTTCAAGGATATCTCTCAACTCCTTGTTGGGTTTGGCAGTTGGCGGCAGCCAGCCTTCAATTACTCCCCACACATACTGTCCGGTTCCACCCACCATAAATGGGATATTTCCTCGATGTTTGATTTCTGCAATTGCGCTGGCAACCTGCTGCTGAATTAGCGGAAGGCTAAGAGTCTCATCCGGCTCAGCGATATCGATCAGGTGATGGGGTATACCCTGCATTTCTGCTGGTGTTGGCTTGGCTGTTCCTATATCCATCCCCCGGTAGAGATAGCGTGAATCCAATGATATTATTTCTGCTGAAAATCGTTTCGCTAACTCGATTGACAGACATGTTTTCCCAACGGCACTGGGACCCACGATCACAATGACTGGATCAGTTACAGGTAACTGCATTTTCGAACCATTCATACTCAAATGTTTCTTTATCAGAAAAGATTGATATCACGTCGATACGCCAGCTGCTTGAGAGCAGATCTTTTTCCTGCAAATAATACAACGAAGTTGCGATCAATTTTTCTTTCTTCCTGGGAGTGACACTATCTTCAGGATTTCCACAGGTATCAGAAGTACGAGTTTTAACTTCAAAAAAGATGATCTGTTCACCAACCCTTCCAATAATATCCACTTCTCCATAGGGCGAGCGGAAATTTCTGGTGAGAATTTCTATTCCATGCGCTTTCAGAAATTCAGAGGCTTTTGTTTCACCTTTTTTACCTAACTTCAATGTTTTCATACTCACAGCTATATCATAATAGAAATTTTTTCTTTTCGGGGAGTAGAATTGAAGCAAGATATCAACAAGCAACGCAATCACAAAGGTATCCGTGAATCGGAAGTTCTGCTAAAATTGGTGAAATTTCGCAAAGGAAAAGAATGCCGACTGCTGAGATCATTACGATAGGTACTGAATTGTTATTGGGAGAGATCATTGATACCAACTCGCAGTACCTTGCCAGGTCACTCAATGATAACGGCTTTGATGTATTTCGTGTCACCACGGTTGGTGATAACATCACTCGCATTGCTGACATTCTAAAAGAAGCCTCTCAGCGCAGCGATCTTGTGATCACAACCGGCGGTCTTGGTCCGACGGTAGATGATCCTACCCGCAATGCTGCAGCATTAGCGTGCGGAGTGCAGACTTTTTTTCATGAGGAACTGTGGCAGCTTATTGTTCAGCGCTTTCAACAATTCAATCGCAATCCTTCTGAGAACAACAAACGCCAGGCGTATCTGCCCGAGAACGCGACCGCCATTGAGAACAAAGTCGGGACAGCGCCAGCTTTTTATTTTTCATTGAATGAATCTCTGGTTTGCTGTCTACCCGGTGTTCCCTCGGAAATGCGTTTTCTTTTTGAACACGAAATCGCACCTCTCATCAATGATCGATTGCCTACCCGAGCAGTACTGGTCACAACCATCGTCCACACTATTGGGATCGGTGAATCAAGCATAGACGAAATGATTGGCGATCTGGAGAAAATGCATAATCCCACCATCGGATTGGCTGCGCACATGGGAAGTGTAGATATCCGCATTTCAGCCAAGGGAGCAAACAAAGAAGAAGCGCATCAAATGATCAAGCCTGTTTTACAGATCATCCGAGATAAACTTGGACCCCATATCTATGGCTATGATCAAGAAACCATTCAGGATGCGATCATAAGACAGATGATTGATCTACATCTGAATCTTGAGATCAGCACTCATAACCAGATTTCCTTCATGCAAAAACTGGGAGAAGAAATCAAGAATGGGCTTGAGAACAAACTTGGGAAAAATCAGTACAATAAAAGAAAGTCACAGATACTGCATGTTTCGACTCATATTGAAGACATAAAGATCATGAAAAAACTTTTAATTGAGATTGATCTTGCTGGGGATAAAGCACAACATGAATATCAATTTTTAAATGATTCCAGCGTATTTGAAGAATGGCTAACCACAAGAACATTAGGTACTATTTTTAGTTTTTTACAAAGAAAAGGATAAGAGCATGGAAAAACAATTGATTCTTAAAAATGCGATCATCTTGACAATGGATAAAGATCTCACAAAATACGAAAAGGGTGCTCTGGTAGTTACAGGATCAACTATATCGGCTGTTGGTGAGGAAGAGGAAATCCTGCAAAAATATACGAATGTTGAGGTATTCGATTGTGGCGGAAAAGTATTGATGCCGGGTTTTGTGAATACCCACACTCATATTGCCATGAATCTCATTCGTGGTTTTTCTGATGATCTGCGACTTGATGTCTGGCTCAACGGATATATCATGCCAGTTGAGCGAGAATTTGTGACCCCTGATTTTGTGCGCCTTGGAACACAACTGGGCTGCGCAGAATTAATTCGTTCAGGCGTAACCTGTTTTCTGGACATGTATTACTTTGAAGATGTGGTGGCAGAAGCGACCGCAGAAATCGGTTTGCGTGGTGTACTTTCACAGACTGTGATGAAGTACCCAACGCCTGACGCCCATTCTTACGAAGAATCCATGGAGTACTGTACACGTTTCATCGAGAAATGGAAGGGGCATGAATTGATCACCCCTTCTGTTGCTCCGCATGCTCCTTACACCACCGGTGATGAGATCCTGCAGGCTACCAAAGATCTGGCATTGAAATATGATATTCCACTGCATATTCACATCTCTGAAACCGCTCAAGAAGTTGAAGACATGCGTAAGGAGATGGGGATGCCTGTTGTTCCTTATGTAAAGAAGCAGGGTGTGTTTGAAGCCAAGACCATCGCCGCCCACTGTGTCCATATTGATGAAGGTGAAATGAGGACGCTGGAACACTCCAACGTGGGAGTAGCTCATAATCCCTCCTCTAACCTCAAATTAGCATCAGGCATCGCGCCCATTACCCGTATGCTCGAACTGGGGTTGAAAGTTGGGATCGGTACCGATGGCACCGCATCCAACAATGATCTGGATTTCTTTGAAGAAATGCGCCTGGCATCTTTCCTTGCGAAGGGTTCCAGCGGAGACCCGACAGTTGTGCCGGCACAACAAACTCTTGCTATGGCTACACGCATCGGCGCTGAAGCCATCCACATGGATGACCAGATCGGAACCCTGCAGGTAGGGAAAAAAGCCGATATGATTCTGGTCGAAACGCGTACTCTGCACAACAGCCCCAGCTTCCATCATAGCGAATTTGGCATTTACGCTCAATTGATCTATGCAGGAAAATCTACCGATGTCAGTGATGTGATGGTAAATGGAACCTGGTTAATGCAAGATCATATATTGATAGATATTGACGAAGAAGACCTGATCGCACGGAGTCAGGATTATGCCCGCAGGATGGACGCCTTCATCATCGAGCGTGAAAAATCTGTTCTTTCCAAGCTGATCGCGATCGGTGGCGCCAGCCAGGAAGAAAGTTTTGAGGTGCAGGCAAAAATCTCCATCCCTGACCGCAACAACGTGCTCGCCAATTTAAAGAATCCTGCCGTTACCACCATTCGGAAACGCCATTATCGTGAATACGATACGTACTTTAAATTTGAATCAAGCGACGAAGGAACGGTACGTTTCAGGGAAGACCATTTTGTGGAAGAAAATGGGAAAATATCTCACGTGCGCTCTCGATTGACCCTGATCGGTCCATCACGCGAGCATCGTTATCCACAGGATGTTCTGCTATCACGCAGCCGCTATCTGGCGCCCGCCACACAGAGCCTGCGCTTCTATCGTGAGTATTTCAAACCAGTATCCGAGATCGAGATCGAAAAAGACCGTTTGCGCTTCCTGGTGGAATTTGAAGGGGAAGAGTTCTTCATCAATCTGGATCAGATCAATAAACCTGAAATGGGTTCCTTCCTAGAGATCAAAGCCAGAACATGGAGTATGAACGACGCCGAAGAGAAATCGGAAAAGATCGGCAAGCTACTGAATCTGCTGGGAACCGCACAGGAAGAAAAAATAGGGAAAGATTATCTGGAAATGGTAGAGGATTATTTGAAGTAACCATGTCCTTATCACAATCAAACTGGTTGAGGATCCTTTTTATCGCTGCTGAAGCGGCGCCGCTTATCAAGGTGGGTGGGTTGGGAGATTATATCGAATCTCTCCCAAAGGCTCTACTTGACCAAAGCAGCAATGCGGATATCGAGATTGATATCCGCATTGCAATTCCCTACACCAAATTGATCCACTCGACTTTTTTAAGCAAGGGCAATATCATTTCTTTCACCAGCAAACATGGCAGTTCGCTTTACTCTTTTGATGTATATACAACTACCATCGCATCTGTCGAATATTACATTCTACGAAACAAAACCCTCATTGAACAAGAACAGGTTGTGTATTCCAGTGACCCGGCATCAGATGGAGAAAAATTCTTCGCTTTTTCATGCGCTTGTTTTGACCTCATGGAAGAAATTCATTGGCAGGCTGACATCATCCACACAAATGATTGGCAGACTGGTCCAGCCTGCAGCTATTTGGCTTCTCATAAGTCATTAAAGAAGAGTACTCGTTCCATTTTCACCATCCACAATCTTCCGTATATGGGTACTGGAACACAGTATCTTATGGAAAAATATGGGTTTCAAACCGATGAGGACCCCCAATTACCGGATTGGGCAAATAACCTGCCGTTAATCGCAGGGATACAAAATGCCGACCAGGTGATTACCGTTTCCCCCACCTATGCTCAAGAGATTCAATCAGAAGATTTTGGAAATGACCTGCAGAATTATCTCATCACACAAAAAGAGCGAATACGCGGCATCCTGAATGGCATTGATCAGACCATCTGGGATCCAAAAAATGATCCGCTCATTCAACACAATTTTGATGTGAATTCCCTTGCAAGCCGCAAAAAAAATAAAGAGGAAATCACTGTCGAGCTGGATTTAAAAACAAAACTCGATATCCCCCTGCTCGTAATGATCAGCCGTTTGGATCGGCAAAAAGGGATCGCATTATTAGTCGAAACGCTCAAATCACTGGATAAACTGCGCTGGCAGGCTGTCATTTTAGGCACCGGCAGTAAAGATCAGGAAAAACTCATCAGAAAATTAGAGAAGGAATATCCCAAGAGAATACGTATCCTCAACCGTTTCGACAATCAATTCTCCCATCAACTTTTCGCAGGTGGTGATATTCTTTTAATGCCATCCCTGTATGAACCCTGCGGTACTTCTCAGATGATCGCCATGCGTTATGGATGTATTCCGGTTGCCCATGCTGTGGGGGGGCTGGTAGATTCGATCTGCGACAAAGAAGAATTACGTACCGGATTCCTCTTTAATAAACCTGAAGTAAAATCTTTCGCAAAAACTCTAAAACAAGCGATAGAGCATTATCAGAATCCTGTAAGGTGGCGTGCGATACAAGAACGAGCCATGCGGCAGGATTTTTCCTGGAAAAATTCAGCCAAGGAGTACCTTGAAGTTTATCGGACCATAAAAAGGATGTAGATATGGGTACACGTGCAGTAATTTTAGCCGGTGGTGAAGGAACACGTTTGGGTGTGTTGACCTCCAAACGAACAAAACCTGCTGTGCCTTTTGCCGGGAAGTATCGCATCATTGATTTTCCTCTCTCTAACTGCGTTAATTCAAAGATCTTTGATGTCATGATCATCACCCAATATCTGCCGCAATCTCTCATTCACCATATCGGTTCCGGGGGTCCATGGGATCTGAACCGTGAATTCACCGGTGGTGTGAAAATATTCACTCCTTTTAAAGCGCAGGGTATCAACTGGTTTTCGGGGACAGCAGATGCTGTATTGCAAAATTTAAACTATATACTCAGCAATGATCCAGCGCACGTCTTGATCCTATCCGGCGACCACGTTTTCTCGATGAATTTTGAAGAGCTTATCGCATATCATGAGAAAAAGGGAGCAGATGTCACCATTTGCTCTTATAAAGTTCCTAAAGATCAGGCTGGCAGGTTTGGCGTAGTAACGCTGGATGATCAGAAACGAGTAGTTGATTTCAAGGAAAAACCAGAAAATCCAAAATCGAACCTGGTGAACATGGGCATCTACCTGTTCAATGCCGCTGTATTGAAGAAGTATTTACAAAAAGACAGCCATGAGATCACATCGCAACATGATTTTGGAAAAAACATTTTACCTTCCATCGTCAAAGATAAAGCCAGGATATTTGCATATCCCTTCAAAGACTACTGGGTAGATGTAGGGACAATCCAATCCTACTGGAAAGCACACATGGATTTGCTGACCGTCCTACCTGAATATAATATCCGCAACCGTAATTGGGTGATCCACACACGCTCAGAAGAACGCCCTCCCAGCTATGTTCATGCGGGTTCTCAGATCAATGCATCCCTGATCTGTGATGGCTGTGTGATCGAATCTGATGTGGTCATCAATCACTGTGTACTATCACCGGGTGTATTCATCAAGAGAGGATCACGGATCAAGAACTCTGTAATTCTGACCGATACCATCGTGGGGGAGAATGTTTCTATTTGCAAAGCCATCATTGACAAACATGCTTTCGTGGACAAGAATTCTCAAATTGGTTCACTTTACAAGAAAAAAAACCGGATATCCATGATCGGCAAAAACGCGGTCTTGCCAGTAGAGACCATCCTGGAGGATGGAGGCATGATCGGATGCGATGTAATGCCCATGGATTATGAAAGCAATCATATACATTTCGGAGAATTGATCTTACCGAAAGGAAACAACAATGGATTTTAAACGTTCTTCAGGAATTCTTCTGCATGTAAGCAGTTTACCGGGCTTGGATGGAATCGGTGATCTGGGAGAGGCTGCCTATGCCTTTGTGGATTTTCTGGTGGAAACAAACACAAAATTCTGGCAGGTTCTTCCCCTGAATCCAACCGGCTATGGGAACTCCCCTTATCAAGGGCTTTCAGCATCCGCAGGGAATCCGCTTTTTATTTCACTGGATGAATTGATCGCACTGGGTTTGTTATCATCCTCTAATCTGAACAGGCGTCCCCATTTTCCGCATAGAAAAGTGGATTTCAGCCTGGTAATCCCCTGGAAAATGGGTAAACTGCATGAAGCTTTTTTGTCTTTTCAACAAAATCCCCATCCCGATCTACAAAAACAATTCTCCAATTTTTGCAGATCTCAGAAAAGCTGGCTGGATGATTTCGCTCTTTTCATGACCATTAAAGAACAAAATGATCTGCAGGCATGGGATACATGGTCGGAGGAATTGCGTTTTAGAAATCCCGCCGCTTTACATACCTTCATGAAAGAGAATAAAACGGATGTTGAAGAACAAAAATTTTTGCAGTTCCTCTTTTTCATGCAGTGGAAACGTTTAAAAGAATACGCCAATGAGAGAGGTGTTCAGATCATCGGCGACATCCCCATCTTTGTCGGTTATGACTGTGCCGATACGTGGACACATCCTGATCTTTTCTATTTCGATAAAGAGTTCAAGCCAACGGTTGTTGCAGGTGTTCCACCAGATTTCTTTTCGCGAACCGGTCAATTATGGGGCAATCCGCTCTATGACTGGAAAAAACATAAGATCAGTGGGTATACCTGGTGGATCGAACGCATCCAGAATACACTCGACATGGTGGATATCATCCGCCTGGATCATTTTCGCGGATTTGCCGGATACTATGAAATACCCGCCGATGCCAAAACCGCTGAGATCGGAAAATGGGTGAAAGGACCCAGAAATTCCCTCTTTGATGCGCTGTACAAGCATTTTGGCGACCTGCCCTTCATTGCCGAAGATCTGGGTGTGATGACACCGGATGTGGTGGAATTACGAGAACGCTATCACCTGCCTGGAATGAAGATCGTACAGTTTGGCTTCAATCCCAGCCCAGAAGTGGATTTTCAACCCCATAACTTGATCCGCAATTCGGTTGCCTATACCGGCACACATGACAATGACACGGTGAAAGGATGGTTCTCTTCGGTGTCACCTGAAACGCGGGCTCATTTCAAGGCTTATACTGGCAATACAAACGAACCTGCTTCCAGAGCAATGGTTAGGATACTATGGCAATCTGTGGCATGTTTCGCGATAGCGCCCATGCAGGACCTACTCAATCTGGGCAATGAAGCCAGAATGAATTTCCCCGGCACACTAGGAAATAACTGGGAATGGAAACTCGATAAAAGGTGGAATTCTCCAAAATTAAGAAAATGGTTAACTGAATTCAACCAGCTCTATTCAAGAGATTGAATATGGTTTCCCTTTTTTCGAAATGACATAAGAATACCAATAATCACAAACACCCCGCCAACCACATCAAATATGCCTGGTTTTTCTGAAAGGAAGAACCAGGCTAACAGAATAGACCCGATCGGTTCTCCTAATAGGGCAATGGAAGCATACACCGCCGGCATTTGCCGTACAGCCTGATTGAAAAGTGTATGTCCGATCACCTGTGGAACAAGCGCCAGCAAAACAACCCAAATCAAACCATCCCCGAAAATAATATATCCCTCTTGAAAATCGGGGATAGAAAACAGAAATGCCAGTATTGCTGCTACTCCATAAACAAGAAAAACATAGCTGCGCAGTGGAAGGGAATTACGTGCTCCTCTTCCAATCATGGTATAAGCTGCTGCCATCCAGGCACCACACAATGCCAGAATATTGCCCAGCCAACCAGATATGCTGTGAGCGGATTGATCGGAAAGAATAGATGGACCCCAAAAGAGAATGACAATACCCAGCAAGGCAACCGCCAAGCCTGCTATTACCTCACGCTTGACCTTCTCTTTGAGCAGGAAAGGAGAAAACATTGCCACCCAGACTGGTGTTGTGGTTACCAGGATGACCGAGCTGGCGATCGTGGTCATCTCCAGTGAACGTATCCATACAACAAAATGAAGCCCCAGAAATATTCCAGCCAGAATTATCCGTACTTGACCAGACCGGGTAAGTGTCGAAAAATCCTTCACAGCTTGTTTTGCGCTGAAAGGAGCAAGGATCAGAGTAGCAAAACCTAAACGCCCAGCCGCGATCATTGAAGATGGCAGACTGTACTGGGCATTACGAATAAAAATAGAGGCGGTAGAAACCGCCAGAATGCCGATAAACAACATTAAGGTTGGTTTATTAAGAGTTCTCATATATTTTTTCAGTTTTATTTGGACTATATTTATCCGAAATAAACATGTACAATAAAATTGCAACAAGGAGGAAAAGATGTCTTTTATTTTACCTGAACTTCCCTATGAATATGATGCTTTGGAACCATCTATGGATGCAAAGACCATGGAAATTCACCATGATAAACATCATGCCGGGTACACAGCCAAACTCAATGCCACTCTTGAAAATAATCCGGAATATTTTGATCTCTCGATCGAAGAGATCTTATTCAAACTGAATGAACTTCCGGAAGGAATTCGAACTGCCGTTAGAAATAATGGCGGTGGTTATTACCATCATAATTTATGGTGGGCACAATTTGCCCCAAATGCTGGCGGCGAACCCGTTGGTGAACTCGCATCAGCCATCAACGCTGCCTTTGGTAGTTTCACCAGTTTCAAGGAACAGGTTGCCAAAGCTGCTATGGGACGCTTTGGAAGCGGTTGGGCATGGTTGAGCAAACGCAATGATGGAACTCTGATCATCGAGTCCACCCCCAACCAGGATTCACCCCTCTCTCAGGGATTGATCCCATTGCTTGGAATTGACGTATGGGAACATGCTTATTATCTACAATACCAGAATCGCCGCAACGAATTCATTGACGCATTCTGGGATATTGTGAAATGGGACGAGATCGAACGTAGATTTCTGGAAGAGAAACTACCCGAATAAACAATATGGATGAAGGAGTAGCCAGGCTACTCCTTCTTTTTTCTTGCCAGTTCTGCATACCAGGCAGCCCCGATGATACCCGCCAGGTTCAATTGTTCGGCGGGCAGCAAGTTTGCTGATACTTTCAGATATGGAAAGAATTTTTCAGTATGTTTGCTTGCGCCCCCACCCACGATGATCACATCAGGGCTGAACAGGAATTCCAGCTCGTCCAGATATTCCTGCAATAATTCAGACCATTTTTTCCAGCTTAATTCCTTTTTCTGCCTGACAGCATCAGAAGCGCGTTTCTCGGCGAACTTTCCTCTGATCTTGAGATGTCCCAATTCGGTGTTCGGCAGCAGCACACCCCGAACGAAAATCGCCGACCCGATCCCCGTCCCCAGCGTTAGCACAATAACAGTGTCTTTCTGATACGCTCTTCCAGCGCCAAACTGCATTTCAGCATAACCGGCTGCATCAGCGTCGTTCAGTGTGAATGCAGGCAACCCTGTTCGTTTTGAGACCAGCTCATTTACATCTAATCCGATCCACTTATTGCTGATATTGGCAGCCGTACGCGCTTTTCCGTCTTTAACAACCGCAGGGAAACCGATCCCGATTATTCCTTCCCATTGCAGTTCTGTTACCAGATCCGCAATAAGATCTACCGCTTTTTCTGGTTTTACTTTTCCATCGGTAGCAAAACGCTTTCGTTCACTGATCAACTCACCTTTACGAGTATCAACCAGCGCTCCTTTAATACCTGATCCCCCCACATCAACTCCCAGAACTTTCGCCATTTCTCCTCCTATGGACAGGCATTCGATTGATGTTCAGCATATTCCCGAGCAAAAACATGGTACCCACTGCCATCACATGCAGAACGAAAATAGTAGAAATCAGATTGTACTGGTATAGCAATGGCTATCAAGCTATCTACGCTTACAGCACAAATAGGAGTGGGCGGGAAACCATTGTAGATATATGTATTATATAAAGAATCAACCTGCAGGTCTGCACTCGAAAGGGGTACTTTCCACCAATCTGCGGTAGTTTGTTGTGAAGCGATCGCGTACTGAACAGTAGGATCACTTTGTAGAGGCATATTCACCTTTAATCGGTTGAGAAACACGGATGCAATCAAATCCTTTTCCCCCGGTTGAACGGCTTCTCTTTCCACAATGGATGCCAGTGTGATAGCCTGATAAGCATCCAAGCCCTGTTCTGCAAACGCTTGCAGCACTTCTGGAGTGAATTGTGCCGCAGTTTGATCGATCAGATTCTGTACAAATTCAGTAACCGTAACAGATCTTAATATTTCATATTCCCCTGCCAGCACCAACCCTTCCAGGTTGGGAGCTTCCTGGAATATCGCGGGTAGAGATAATCCTTCTCTTGATTCAAAAACATGCAGTAGATCATGAGCTGTGAAACTCAAACCGGAGGTGGTGATCAATTCTGCAATTTCTGTGAACCGCATACCCGGCAGGACCACAAATGTCACATCCAGTGGAGTCGGATCTATCATGGCAGATGCTATTTCGATAGGTGTCTGGTCACTTGATAAGGAATAGGTACCGCTTTGTAGAATTCTGTCATAGCCCTTATACACAAGATAGGTAAGAAAAGTCGTTTCATCAGAAATGAAACCAGCATTTGCGAGGCGGTCACTGACCTGTGCAGCGGTATCGCCCATTTCTATGTGAAACTCCTGCCCGTCCTGCGCTGTTGATTCGATGGAAGTTGTCAATTTTTCCCGATCAAGGTATAACATTAGAGCATAGCGATTAGCCTGAAATAAGGAAAAGGAAGGATCAGGTGATCCGAAAAGTGCAGTCGTTTGCTGCGGGATCCACAGGAAAAACCCAAATGCCGCTGTCCCTACGAAAACAACCACAATGATGATCACTACAATGAGAAAATTCCTTTTCATGGTTCTATACTCCACGTTCGCACTGAAAATCAAGATATGATTGCAGCAGAATGCAGGCAGCCACATCATCCAGATGACCCTGCCGATCTTTCCGCCGCACCCCCATTTGACGTCGTGATTGCTGTGCTGCCCGGGTAGTACCTGTTTCATCCCAGTAGTGAATAGGGATCGAGATCGTATTTTTCAACGTCTCTGCCAGGCGAATCGCTTTTCTTCCCGAAAAAGTTGCTTGCCCCTCTTCATCTCGGCTGATACCAATGATGATCTCCCCAATACCCTGTTCCTTGCAAATAGCAGCAATTCTCGCAGCACTGGATTGATAAGAAGAGTGCTGAATAACACAAAACGGGCGCGAGATCGTCCCACTTGGATCCGAAATGGATACCCCAATGCGTTTTTCTCCCGGATCAATTCCTAAATATCGTTTCATAAATTTTCGCTTTCTCTGGCATTATACAATAGAACCTTTTCTGCCTTCGAATAATGGTATAAGATAATATTTGTCTGATTTATCTTAAAATTTTCAAGAATCAAACCTTTCAAGCTGGATTCGCTATAATTATTAAGACGAGAAGAAAGTGGTAAAAATGAAAAAAATATTGCTTTTCCTATTTCTCCTGATTTTAATGTCTTCCTGCAATTTCCCCCTTTCACAGGAGGATAATTTCAATGAAAGAGTTGGAACACAGGCTGCACTGGCGTTCACTCAAACAGCCATACAAAATCAGAATACTATTCCCACGATCACACTGCAGCCAACTTCTTCCATGCCAACTGTCACCCCATCCAGTGAGCACGCCAATCCGAAAGATGATCTTGGAAACGCTGCCTGGACGGATTCCATCAACAACGGCAGCGGCTTCGGGCTCGGTAGCGATGTGGAAACAATTGAAGGTACCAATGCGTCTGTTTGGGTAGAAAACGGCGCATTCCATATGCACCGCTCCACGACATCAGGCGGTTACATCTGGTATTGCTCCTATCCCAACATCTCTGATTTCTATTTGGAGGCAAAATTCACCGTTCAAAACTGTAATGGCAGTGATGAATACGGTCTCACCTTCCGCAAACCGGATTTCGGAGATAAAACCGGTTATTACTTCGCAGTTAAATGTGATGGAACCTTCAATTTGATGCGCTGGACGAATGCCGGTTTTACTCTACTGGGAGAATGGACGATCAGCACTCTTCTAGATACCGGCGATGATTCGGTTAATACACTGGGAGTATGGGCAGAAGGAGACCACTTCAAACTGTACATTAACGATCAATTTGCCGCCGAATATACAGATGATTCCCCCATGCTATCCGGATATTTTGGATTATTCAGTAATCCACTGCAAACATCTGGATTAACCATTCTTATGGATGAGGTTTCATACTGGAATTTACCTTAAGAGAGAATTAGAAAAGGAAAAAATAATGGCTGAAAAGCAAAAACCGGATGAGATCACTCCGGAAGAACTGTATCAGTCACGCCGCGCATTTCTTAAAAGCGGACTCACCATCACGTCTGCCGCAGCTTTGCTGGCAGCCTGCAAACCGAGCACCATTGACCCAGCACCTATGGCAACCGCCAGTACCACAGGGTTGGTGGATGACCTGGGTGCTGCTGCCACATCGGAAGAAGATATCACCGGATTTACCAATTACTATGAATTCTCTTCTGATAAGTTGAAACCAACAGACCTTGCCCGAGACTTTATCACCAGCCCGTGGACGATACAGATTGGTGGAATGGTCAGGAATCCTCAAGAGGTCTCAGTAGATGATCTCATAAATCGTTATCCCATCACCGAAAAGATATATCGTATGCGCTGTGTTGAAGGCTGGTCTATGGTAATCCCCTGGCAGGGATTCCTGCTCAAAGACTTGATCGAGGATGTCAACCCCACCAGAGATGCACGCTATGTTCGATTTGAAGGGGTTCTGGATCCCGACCAGATGCCCGGTCAGAGATATTCCACCTATCCCTGGCCTTATATAGAAGGATTGCGTTTGGATGAAGCCATGCACGATCTCACTTTACTGGCAACCGGTATATATGGGAAAATCCTAACTCCACAAAATGGCGCTCCCATCCGATTGGTTGTGCCCTGGAAATATGGATTCAAATCCATCAAAGCTATTCGCAGGATCGATTTTGTGGACGAAATGCCCACTTCGCTGTGGATGGCATTATCTCCCGGTGAATATGGTTTCTATGCCAATGTCAATCCAAACGTCCCCCACCCGCGCTGGTCGCAAGCCAGCGAACAACGCATCGGGGAATCTGGCAGGCGTGATACCCTCATGTTCAATGGTTACGAACAGCAGGTACAGGATCTGTACAGTGGAATGGATCTCACAGTGGATTTTTGATGAAAAGACCATCGAGGATCATGATCATCTCATGGATTGCCGCCGCGCTGCCAGCCATTCGATTTATCATTGCCTATGCGCAAGGTTCATATGAGCCGTACCCCACTTTATTCCTGACCCAGTTCTCCGGTACCACTGCCATCACGTTCTTGCTATTGTCGCTTGCCTGCACTCCCCTGCGCAATATCTTTTCGCTCAGCAGTCTGATCCAGTCCAGAAAGGTATTCGGTTTGACTTCCTTTTATTACGCACTGGTGCACGCTCTGACATTTCTGGTGCTCGATTATCAATTGAAATGGAACTGGCTGATCCCTGAATTTCAGAATAAGCCTTACCTATTATTAGGGTTGGCAGCTCTCCTGCTCCTGCTGGTACTGGCACTCACATCTATACGATCCTTCCAGAAAAGAACCGTAGACCTGTGGCTCAAGATCCATCGCTGGGTCTATGCCACCGCTCTTTTGGTATTGATCCATCAGTATTTCGCGATCAAGGGTGATAAACGAACTGCAATTGTGTATCTGGTCATTTTCGTAATATTGATGGTTCTCCGCATCCCGTTTATCAAATCCAAGGTTAGAATAAAAGGGGAGGACGGCATTCAGAAGATCAACCATTGGCTGCTGTCTTGATGAAATACTTAGATGAACAATCAACGTTACAATTCGCTGCAACAGGAAGTGATAGATTGTGAGATAGACTCACATCTCTTTGTGGAGGGACCTTTCAAGAGTGGGAAGACCAGCGCTGCCACAGCCAGGTTGAAAAAAATGGCGGCTCAAAGTGACCCGCAACAGCAGATCCTCATTCTCACCCCTCAGCATTCCCTGTCACAGCCCTACCGGAATTGTCTGCTGGAAGCTGATTTTCCAACAGGTGTTGTTCCTACCATTACCACACTGGCAGGTCTTTCCCGCCAATTTATCCGTCTATTCTGGGCGATCATTGCGCAAGACAGCGGTTTTGAAGGTCACTCATCTTCACCTACTTTTCTTAATATGGAAAGCGCCCAATTTTTCATGGAGCAAGTTTGCCGACCCTATCTGGAAAAGGGCTATTTTTTAGAGATCCATATCGATCAAGCGCGCTTATTCAGTCAGATCCTGGATACCATGAACAAAGCCGCGCTGGTAGGCTATCCTCTGGAAGAAACTGCAAGACGTCTGACCACTGCCTGGAATGGAGAAGCAATCCGAGAAAAGCATTACCAGCAGTCTCAGGAGTGCGCATTAGCTTTCCGCAATTTCTGTCTGCAAAACGATCTGCTCGATTTTTCTTTACAATTGGAGACCTTTCGCAACATTAATCTCTCAAACCGAGATTTACGGCAGCAATTTTTCGAACCTTACCGCTATCTCATCGCAGATAATATCGAAGAGGATGTGCCCTGTCTGCACGACCTGCTGCTGGAATTGAATGATCAGATCCCATCCATGCTATTCATTAAAGACACCCACGCCGGTTTCCGTTCCTTTCTTGGTGCAGATCCCAATTCCGCTGATCGCTTGCGAACTATCTGTTCGCACATTTTTTCTTTTACAGAGCAATTTGGTATATCTCCCCCAGTACATGCCCTTCAAAACGCCTTGACCCACTGCATCACACGCACCAACACTGAAATTTCTCCGGATGCTTTACAGGCATACACTCTCCAAACCGTTCAATTCTATCCGGAGATGATCACAAGTGTATGTGATGTGGTGGATACCCTCATCCATCAGGAGCAGGTTGCACCGGGTGAAATTGCGATCCTTTCGCCATACTTACCAGATTCGTTGAAGTTTTCCCTCACCACACGACTGCAAGCCCTTTCCATACCTTTCCTCAGCACACGCCCTTCACGAACTTTAATAGAAGAGCCTGTCACCAATGCTGTAATGGTGTTGGCAAAACATGCTTATCCACAATGGAAAATGCCCATTACCATAGAACAACTGCGCAGCACTCTGATGGTCTTGCTTCCTGATTGCAACATCATTCGTGCCAGTTTGCTGGCTCAAAATATTCTGCACACGAACCATCAACTGGAGCATTTTTCCTCTATTCCGCAGTTCACGCGTGACCGCATCACATATGAGATCGGAAACAAATTCGATGCCATTCTAGACTGGATCAAAAATTCCATCCAGAAGGAACAGGTCCCACTGGATGTATTTCTCTCACTGTTATTTGGTGAGGTTCTATCACAGCCCGGGTTCGGGCTGCATGAGGACGTCGATAATGCTGTTCTCCTGACTCGCTTGATCACCTCGATCCGTGAGTTTCGCCTTACATTTCAGTCCCTGGCAGAGCAGCAAAATAAAGACAGCGGTCTGCTTTTCATGGAAACACTGCAGCGCGGTCTGCTACCGGCAGCATATTATCGGAACGCTCCCGAAACAGATGCTGTAACGATTGCACCCGCCTTCACTTTCCTGATGAAGAATCAGCCAGTGCGCTTCCAATTCTGGCTGGATATTGGTGACATCGGCTGGTGGGAACGTCTGGACCAACCCCTTACCCACCCTTACGTTCTCAACCGCAATTGGGATCAATCTAAACACTGGACGGATGCGCAGGAATTCACAGCCAATCAATCTTCTCTGGAACGATTGGTGCGGGGATTACTGGATCGCTGTGAAGAACATGTTTATCTGTACGCGGTAGGACTCAACCAGGCTGGTATTAATCAGCACAGCCCTTTATTGAGCGGCATCCAGCTATTCCTGAAACGTACGCTGGGGGTGGATCGACATGCCTGAATTCATTCCACGCCCGGCGCAGGCGAAGATCTTGCAGTATGAGCATGGCAAAATGGGCATTGCCGCAGTTCCCGGCAGCGGAAAGACACACACCCTCTCGTACCTGGCTGCCAGCCTGATCGCATCCGATGCTATCCAGGATGGGCAGGAAGTGCTGGTCGTTACATTGGTGAACTCAGCCGTGCACAATTTTTCAAAACGTATCAGCCGGTTCGTGAAGCAATTCGGTTTGCTGGAAAACATCGGCTATCGCGTACGCACCCTGCACGGGCTGGCGCACGATATCGTTCGCGAACGTCCCGACCTGGCTGGGCTGGATAATCAATTCCAGATCGTGGATGAACGTGCCAGCAGCGCCATACTCGACCAGATCGTCAATACCTGGATGCGCGGTCACAGCGATTTTTTGATGGCTTACACCCAGCCGGAATCACAGGATGCCATGCAGTATTTACAGAGCAAATGGAAGGCAACTTTGCTCTCCATGGCAGGCAGCTTCATTCATCAAGCTAAAGATATGGAGCTTACCCCTGAAAAGGTAAACAGACTTGCAGCAGACACGCAAAGCGAACATGATCTGCTTCGTTTTGGCATCGATATCTACCATGATTATCAGAACGCTTTAAGCTACCAGGCAGCTATTGACTTTGAAGACCTCATCCGCCTGGCATATAAGGCGCTGCAGATGGATGCAGGCTACCTGCAGCGTCTACAGGAGCGCTGGCCATATATTCTTGAGGATGAAGCGCAGGACTCTTCTGCATTGCAGGAAAAGATCCTGGGATTACTATGCGGGAAAGATGGAAACTGGGTGCGGGTAGGCGATCCAAACCAGGCAATTTACGAAACTTTCACCACGGCTGATCCCAAATACCTGCTTGAATTTCTGCGGCGTGGAGATGTACAGGCATTTGATCTGCCCAATTCCGGTCGTTCTACAAAAAGCATCATGGCACTGGCTAACCATTTTATTGAATGGAATGACTCTCAACCCAGCACCGACCTGACCCATTCTCTGGTTCCCCCTCTCATACAGCCTACACCGCCTGATGACCCACAGCCCAATCCGGTGGATATGCCTGAGATGATCTATTTATTCAAAGAAAAATTGACACCGGAAAAAGAAGAGAACATGGTAGTTCAGTCGGTCACCCGCTGGATTCGGGAGAACCCACAGCAAACCGCTGCCATTCTGGTCACCCGCAACGACAAGGGAGCCAGCCTGGTTCAGAAATTAAAAAATAATAAAGTAAGCACGGTGGAATTACTGCAAACCAGTTTTTCTACCCGCAGCACTGCCAAAAAACTGGCTGATCTTCTGGATTATTTTTCCGACCCAGCCAGTTCCAAAAAACTGAGTTCCGCGTTTGAGTCTTTGTATAAAGATAGTTTTGAAGACGTGGATCAAAAGAAAGCTCTGCATGCTTTTTGTATGGATCTCAAGAAACAGAGTCTGCTGGAGAATTTCCTCTTTCTGGATGAAGATGATACCAGTCGATATTCTGATACGCGTGCGGATGATACAGCAATTGATGAACTATTCCAGAATTTCACCCACTTTCTACAGGTCAATCAACGCGCGTCTCTGCTGCCGATCCAGCAATTCCTGTTAACACTTTCTTCACAACTTTTCAATGACGCGCATGAACTTGCCCTGGCGTACAAACTGGCAGATGTAATGGAAAGAGCAGCCAGAACCAATCCCGCTTTCGGCTTAAAAGATTTCGCAGCAGAGCTGGATAAAGTCTATCGCAATCGACTGCGTATCTATGGTTTTTCAGAAGAAGAGTTGGAATTTGATCCTGATCTGCACAAAGGTGAGGTTGTGGTTGCTACCATCCATAAAGCCAAGGGGTTGGAGTGGGATAGAGTTTACATCGTCTCTGCCAACAATTATGATTTTCCCTGCAATCAACCCTATGATCAGTACATCTCGGAAAAATATTTTATTCGCGACCATCTCAATCTGGAAGCGGAAATGCTGGCGCGCCTTAAAGCACTCTCTCACCCTTATCCGATGGATGAAGGGGAAGCTACTTTACAGGCACGCAACAACTATAGCGCCGAACGTCTTCGCCTATTTTTTGTAGGGATCACACGTGCCCGGAAAGAACTGGTAATCACGTGGAACGAGGGAAAATTCAACAACTGCGTTATGGCGGTCCCATTCGTAGAATTGACCGCTTTTTGGGAGGATGAACATGCCCGCCATGCCTGATTTTCGCTTTAGCGCCCAGTCGCTGCAGGATTACGAAGACTGTCAGCGCAGGTTCATGCTGCGCTATATCCAAAAGCTGGATTGGCCCGCGGAAGAGAGCAGTCCGTATCTTGAATATGAACTGTTCCGGCAGAAAGGGAATTTGTTCCACCAATGCGTCAACCAATATTTCCATCATCTTGACCCGCGGTTAATTGAAAAGCAGATCGATTATGCGGATGTATTGAGCTGGTGGAAGAATTTCCTCTCGTTTATCAAGACACAATCCTTTACCTTTTCCGTTGCAGAAACACTTTTTCAAACCCATCTCGCCGGTTATCCTGTGGTGGCAAAATATGATCTGCTGGTATCGCAACAAGACGGCACCTATATCATTTACGATTGGAAAACTACTGCTTCTGAACGCAAGCCCAAACGAGAAATCTATACGAAAAAATTGCAGACCATCCTCTACCCGTATATACTTTCACAGTGTTCTTTCGGACTAGCAAAGCAGGAAAACATTGATCCAGCATCCATCACGTTGACCTACTGGTTCCCACAGTTTCCTGAACAACCGGAAAGCTTTCCGTATTCCTCCGTGCAGTTAGCACAGGACAGGTCAACGCTGGAGCATTTAATCCGGGAAATTGTTTCGCAGCCAATTGACGATTTTCCACTGACAGACGATGAGAAACGCTGTCGTTTTTGCATTTACCGCTCTTACTGCGATCGCGGCGAGAAAGCCGGAAGTATGTACAATGAGGATAGTGATCTTGAATATTCATCCGATAATCTAGATCTGGACATCGAAAACGTGGAGGAGATCCGATACTGATCATGCGCTGGATCAAACCACAACCTATTCTCATCCCCGATGAATTACAGCCGTACTACGAGCAATCGCCTTATCTGGCTGAAGCGCTTGCGAAAAAAGGCATCCTGAATGCAGGTCAAGCGCGCTCTTTTCTGGATCCCACGCAATACACTCCAACCGACCCATCGGAACTACCCGGTGTGGATGCCAGCGCTGTACGCATTCTACAGGCAATGGAAAAACAGGAAACGATCGGCATCTGGGGAGATTTCGACGTGGATGGGCAAACCTCCACCGCATTGCTGGTCAGTTTCTTTCGTGAACGATCCATACCCGTCCGCTATCACATTCCCGTTCGCAGCATAGAATCTCACGGTATTTCAATACCGTTTCTACAAACCTTCCTGTCACAGGGGATTGATCTGCTTATCACCTGTGATACGGGCATTTCCGCTCACGATGCGCTGGAGGTGGCTGCACAACATGATGTGGATGTGATCATCACCGACCACCATACTCCACCACAGAGCTTACCAACCTGTCTGGCTGCCATCAATCCTCACTTTGTAAAAGAGGATCATCCCTTCGCTAACCTGAGTGGTGTGGGTACTGCCTATGTCCTCACCAGGAAAATTGCCATGCTGCTTGGTATTGAAAAGGGATGGAATCGTGCAAGCCTGGATCTGGTGGCACTGGGAACCATTGCGGATGTAGCTCCTCTAACCAAGGAAAACCGTTATATGACGCAGATTGGTCTGGAGCTGCTCAGAAAAAATACACGATTGGGCATCAAGGAACTGTTGACAGCAGCGAATACATTGCCGGAAACACTGGATGAACAGGATGTCGGTTTCATCATTGCACCTCGTATGAATGCGATGGGAAGATTGAAGGATGCCAATCCCATCGTGGAATTCCTGTTGACCGACGATCTCTCTCTGGCACGTCAAATTGCCAATGAGCTGGAAGGATTGAACAACCAGCGCAAGATGCTGGTCAATCAGGTTTACCAGGCTGCCGAGCGGCAAATTGAGCAGGATGATAGTTTCGACAATCAGGATATTATCATTTTATGGAACGAAAACTGGCCTGCCGGCATTCTGGGGATTGTTGCCAACCACCTCACCAGTTTTTACGGGAAACCCGCCATCCTGCTCACTTCCGGTCAAGACGGTAAACTGAAAGGTTCCGCCCGATCGATAGAAGGGATTAACATTGCAGACCTGATCGCTGAACAAAAAGCCCTGCTGCTCTCCTTCGGGGGACACGCCATGGCTGCCGGACTCTCATTACAAAAAGAGAACCTGGAGTTGTTCAAACAGCGCATCAATGCATCCATTGCTTCCCTTCAAGATATTGAACAGCTGGAAGCCGTTTTGAACATTGACGCCTATCTACCGCTCGATAAAGTGAATGAATCCTTCATGCAGGTACTGGATATACTGGCTCCCTTTGGCGCAGGGAATGCCAGCCCGGTCTTCGTGGCGGAAGATGTACAGATCACTTCGCACAGTTATATTGATCGCGAAAAAGTGCATCGCTCGTTAAAGATAAGTACAGGCGATGAACAGGAATATGAGGTCAAGTGGTGGCATGCTTTTGAAAATGCTCTTCCAGAGGGTCGTTTTGATCTGGCATATCGTGTACATCGAAATGTCTTTCGAGGAAAAGAAAGCATCCAGATAGAGTGGGTGGATACACAACCCATCGCGCAACCCATTCATGGAAAAGAGATTCCACCAGATATTCAAACCCTTGACTATCGTTATTTACGCAATTCCTCCGATCAAATTGACAGGGTGAGAACTCTGCTAAAGGAGGGAAGCTGGGTATGCTGGGCTGAAACGCTCCTCAATCCCATCGAAGGCAGTTTTTCAAGGTTGGATATTCCTAAAAATGAAAATGTAGCCCTGCTGCAAACTCCCCCTGATGCGGCTACTTTAAAACAGATCTTCGTCCGTACCCAGGCTCATTCCATCGCTTTCTTCGACCTGCCTGCCAGGATATGGGACGTAAAAACATATCTGCATACACTGCTGGGAATGATCAAATTCGCTTTGATAGAAAGAGCGGGCATGGTTTCACTGGGTCACTATGCAGCGTTTACCGGTACCACCCGGGAAATGGTGGAATTGGGACTTCAAATCATCTGCCAGCAAGGACAGGTCAGTATGACCAAGGTCGATGAAGACGCTCGCTTGATGAAGAAAACGCGGCAGGGTATCGATAAGGCTACAGTCAGCCTGTATCAGGAGAAGCTGGTTTATGCGATGAAGCAGATACGGGCATTTCAACGTTTTCTGTTGCGCGTGAGCCCGCATATCATCATCCAGGATTATTACGATCAGAAGAAATATAATTAATACCTTTCTTATCCAAATAATTGGTATAATGCGCGCAAATGACTGAATTAAGCAGAAGAGATTTTTTGAAAAGTTTGGGTGCCGGGGCTGTCGGTTTGGCGTTAACCGGAAAACGATCTGATCTTGACACCATTCTTTCCCCTCAATTGGGGCGAGTCACCAGGGAATCACTCAGCGTTTATTCCAATCCCTCTGATACCAGTACCATCCTTTCTCAGCGTTATCGAGATGATATCATACACCTTTATGAAGAGGTTACCTCACCAGATGGACCTGGTTATAACCCGGTCTGGTATCGGGTGTGGGGCGGTTATCTGCACAGCGGCTTCGTTCAGAAAGTAAAATACCATCTCAACACGGTCATTGACGAGTTTCCCAGTAAGGGTCAGCTCATGGAAGTAAGTGTGCCTTACTCGCAGTCGTACCGCCATAGAGTTAATGAATCATGGGAAAAATTCTACCGGCTTTATTACAGCTCAACACACTGGGTCTTCAGCGCCAAGGAAGGTCCGGATGGGATGATGTGGTACGAAATCCGTGATGGTCTGGTGGATCTCTCGTATTATGTCCCGGTCGAGCATTTGCGTCCGGTGCAGCCGGAAGAGTTATTGCCCCTGCATGGAGATGTGGATGCAGGATCTAAAAAGATCGAGATCTCGATCGATTTTCAAAAATTACTTGCCTATGAAGGCAGCCAGTTGATCAAAGAATTTCCGATCTCAACCGGAGTGCCCTACCTGAGCAGCGCACCCAACGCCATTCCCACGGATACTCCGAGAGGGAATTTCAAGATACACGCCAAGCGCCCCAGCGTACACATGGGTGATGGCACCCTGCGTTCCGATGCGGAAGCCTATGAACTGCCCGGTGTGCCCTGGGTTTCTTATTTTGAAGCGTCCACGGGAGTTGCCATTCACGGTACTTTCTGGCATAACAATTTTGGCATGACCATGAGTCATGGCTGCATCAATATGCGATCGGAAGATGCGAAATGGATCTACCGCTGGACCACCGTTCCGGATGAAGAAGGAAGTCAGGGTTATCGCACTTCCGTGCTGGTGTATTGATTTTTTGTCCGGGTGAGCGCAGCGATCACCTGTTACCCAGCGATCAAGCAAGGAAAATTCGCTGCGACCTCTTTGATTGTATACAGTCTGTTAGGAAGAGATTCTTCACTGCGTTCAGAATGACGGAACAGTACTGTTATGGGGAGTGCAGTGAACCATCTGTCGACCAACAGGACGTTAAGATGATAAGTTTTACAACAGCATGTCACAGTCGTTGCGACCTCTTGATTATGTACACTTCGTTAGGAACAGACCCTTCGGTCGCCATGCTCCCTCAGGGTGACAATTAACCATGTCATGGTGAGCACAGCGAACCATCTGTCAGCCACCAGATCAATAGAAAGGCAAGTTCTGAAACAGTAAGCTGTGTTCACTGCGACCTCTGGACTGTGTATACTTCGCCAGGGAGAGATTCTTCACTGCGTTCAGAATGACACAAACCATAGAAAGAGATATTCACTGCGTTCAGAATGACGGTATGACAACGTCTTGGTGAGTGCAGCGTATCTTTAGTCACCCGGCAAGAAAATGATAGAAAACCTGATTCCCCAGCATACAACCCCGTCTGGTTAAATGGATCGATCCCTTGTTTGACTGCTCAATAACCAATAGTCCTTCTTTACATAATTCTTCGATCTGGTCGTGATACACGTCAAACAATGAACAATTGAATTTCTGGAAGAAAATATCATCGCGCAGCCCTTCTTTTACCAGGCGCAGTCCCATCATGGCAGTATCACCCATCTCCTCGGGCAGGCTCAGTTCTTCAAACATATCCCCCCACGCGAAAGGTGGACCGGTCAACTCTGCTCCTGCAGTATCATTCACACTCTGGATATATTCCTTGATATCGATTGTATTGGACCAACGGCTATTCAAATAATGGCTATGCGCAGCTGCTCCCAGACCCAGATAGATCCCGTTGCGCCAGTACAACAGATTATGCTGGCAGCGGAAATCCAAATCCTCTTGCTGTTTTGCCCAGTTGGAAATCTCATACTGTTCAAAGCCACAGCGTGGTAGAAAATCCATCACCCATTCGTACATGTCTCCAGCCAGATCCTGATCTATCTGCGGTAATACGCCTGCTGCCAGCCTGGATGCCAGCGGTGTACCTCCTTCAACGGTAAGAGCATATAAAGATAAATGAGCAGGAGACAGGCTCAACGCCATTTCCATCGTTTGCTGCCAGTGTTGCAAGCTCTGCCCCGGCAGCCCGAACATCACATCCAGATTGATGTTGGCAAAACCGGCATTTTGAGCGATCTGCATTGCCTGCTGCACATTAGACCAGCGATGGCGCCTGCCCAACATCACTAATTCCTCATCGCGCGCACTCTGCATGCCCATGCTGAGACGATTGATTCCGGCAGCATGCCAGATGGCTGCTTTGGATGGAATGATATCAGCCGGATTGGATTCCATGGATATCTCTACATTTGAGCAAACCTTAAAATTTCGTTGAACTGAATGAATGATTTGTTGAATAATTTCAGCAGGGATGTAAGAGGGCGTCCCACCACCCAGGTAGATCGAGCGAATCTGAAAGTCATTCTTAAAACGCAGAGCATTATATTCGATCTCTTTTTGCAGGCTGTTACAGTACTCTGGGATATGACTTTCCATGCCTGTACATGTGTTAAAATCACAATAGTCACAGCGGCTTTTACAGAATGGGAAATGGATATAAATTCCTGCTTCTTGCATAGCTAAAATCAATCTTATCATTGATGTTATAATATTGCGGCTTTGAGAACCAAAAAGAGTGAACCAAATGAACCCCAAAAATAAAACTACTAACGATAAAGTTTGTCCTACCTGCGGAACCCATCTCAACGCGAATGCCACGCGTTGCCTGGTCTGCGGGAGAACGTTTACCAATGTAGCTGCTCCCAGCACATCACCCAATAAGATCAAAAATCGTGGGCTGCCCCAATTTACGCTCAGTTTACCACTGGCGCTGGGTGCCATCCTGATCTTGATCGCACTTGGGGCTGGCATCATCTATTTCGTGATGCGTGGTTCAGGTCAACTGGCAGCCGCCCAACCCACACCCACCGAAACGCCTACCCCTACGCTGGAACAGAGCCCAACGCCAACACTGTCTCCCACACCTGCACCCACTTTCACTCCAGAACCGCCTCTCACTTACGCGGTCCAGGCAGGGGACACCTGCCTATCAATTGCATATCAATTTGATGTATCCGTAAAAAGCATTGCGGATATCAATAATCTGGCTTCTGATTGCGGTGTATTAACGCTCAATCAGGAACTGCTGATCCCGCGTCCAACTCCGACAGCTTCACCACAGCCAACCGGCACACTCAGCATCGCACAGGCTACTGAAGCAGCCTGCCAGAAGCTCACCTATACGGTGGGAGAGAATGATACCCTCAGCGGTATTGCTGCCAATTACAACATTTCGGTAGAGACATTACGTACCTATAATGGGAAAACCACTGACAATGTCTATTTGAATGAAGTGCTCACCATCCCATTATGCGAACGCCTGCCAACTGCGGGTCCGACCCCTACCGCAACGTTACCGGCTCCTTACAGCGCAACCAACCTGCTGCTGCCAGCCGATGGTGCGGTTTTCTCCGGCACCAATGACTCGGTCACACTGCAATGGGCTGCTATCGGCGGTATGCTGGAAAGCGACTCCTACGCGGTGACTATCGAAGACCTAACAGCAGGAGAAGGGAAAAAACTGGTCGATTACACCAAAGACACCAAATATATTGTTCCGGTCAGCTTCCGCCCTGCAGAAACCTCTCCGCATGTCATTCGCTGGTATATTCAACCCGTACGTCAGTCTGGCACGACCGAAAATGGGGATGCTATCTGGGTGACTGCCGGGTATCCGACTGCCTCACGTGTGTTCATCTGGTCGGGAATCGGGACAACCAACCAGTAATTAAAAAGGAGCGGGATAACAAAAACCCGCTCCTTTCCTTTATCCAATTTAATTTTCAGCCCTATTCTTCTTCACTTTCGAGCAAACGCGTTGCTTCAATGGCAGCAGCCGCCCCCATACCGGCTGATGTGATCACCTGCCTGAAGCGGGAGTCGGTTGCTTCTCCGGCAGCGAACACTCCTTTAACGCTGGTATGCATCTTTTCGTCACTGAGCAGATAGCCCTTTTCATCCATTGCCAGCGCATTTTTGAATAATTGTGTATTGGGACTGTGCCCGATGAACACAAACAAACCATCTACCGAGAAATCGCTTACCTCTCCGGTTTTTTTATTTTTCAATTGCAGGGATGTCAGTGCATCCGTTCCATTGATCTTTTCAACCACGCTATCCCATATAAACGATATTTTGGGATTGTTCATAGCTCGCTTTTGCAGCAGTGCGCCTGCGCGTAATTCATCGCGGCGGTGGATGATGGTAACCGAAGAAGCGTAGCGTGTTAGAAAAAGCCCTTCTTCCAGAGCGCTGTCGCCACCGCCAACCACAGCCACCTTTTTATCCTTGAAGAACCAGCCATCACAAGTCGCACAGTATGATACGCCCCTTCCGGTCAACTCTTTTTCTCCAGGGACATTTAACTTATTAGGGCTGGCTCCGGTTGTGATAATGATCGTCTTCGCCAGAAATTCTTTGCCATATGTCTTTAATTTGAAAGGACGTTGAGAAAGATCTACCGAAGTGACCATGTCATATTCAAAGCGCGCCCCAAATTTTTCCGCATTTCTGGTAAAGAGTTCTGCCAGCTCGTTACCTCCCACCCCATCCGGAAAACCTGGATAGTTCTCGATAACAGATGTGGTGGCAGCCTGTCCTCCGATCTCCGTTCCCGTTAATACCAGGGGAGAGAGTTCTGCCCTGGCAGCATACAAAGCTGCCGCAAGTCCGGCAGGTCCAGAGCCGAGGATAATTACGTTCTCTACTTGATTCTCACTATTTGCCATCGTCGTGAGTTCCTTTCCTACAAAGCTGTATCCGCGATCGTCAATGCTTCATCCAGAATTGAAAATCCGAGTTCCAATTCCTCTTCACTGATAATAAGCGGTGGGATGATCAGGATCAAATTGTCATGGGTGTAATGAAACAATCCTTTTGACAATGTGAAATCCTTCAAATCCTTAAGTATTGTAGGGGTTTTTCCAAATTCTCCAAGGGGAAGATTGGAATTCTTATCTTTTATTAATTCTACCGCTCCGAACAATCCAATTCCGCGCACATCTCCTACCGAGGGATGTTTTTCCTTCATACTATTCATTAACCGCATCATGATTGGCTGCATGGCACCGGTGCGCGCTATGAGACGCTCCCTTTGTATCACCTCAATATTCGCCTTTGCAGCTGCCAGGGAAACCGGATGTCCATTATAGGTCAGCCCGCCCACAAACTTCTTATGATCAAAATGCTGTGCGATATCCTCTGTCATCGCAACAGCTCCTAAGGGTGCATAGGCGGAAGTTAATCCCTTTGCCATGGTAATGATATCCGGTACAACATTCCAGTGATCCACTGCAAACCAGCTTCCGGTTCTGCCGAATCCGGTCATCACTTCATCCACGATCATCAAGATCCTGTAGCGGTCGCATAATTCGCGGATACCCTGCAAATACCCGTCCGGTGGGATCAAAATACCATTGGTACCGGTGATAGCTTCCAAAAATATCGCAGCGATAGATCCTGCTCCTTCATAACGGATGATCTGCTCCAGATACGACAGATGGCGAGCAGCGAATTCTTCATCACTGACATTCATCGCACCCGGCACAAGATCATCACGGAAGCGATAAGGAACTGGAAAGTGCACCACCCCACCCATTACATTCGGTTCCCAGGCTACCCTGCGTAGATCACCAGAAAGCGCCACTGCCCCATGCGAGGCACCATGGTACGAACGATAACGCGCCAGGATCTTGTGTTTGCCGGTGACTGCACGTGCAAATTTGATAGCGTTTTCGTTGGCATCCGCTCCACCCAGTGTATACAAAAAATGGTCCAGCCCTTCTGGCAGTACTTCCGCCAGTTTTTCTCCCAGACTGGCGCGCATCTCGGTCGCCATGTGCGGACCGGCAAAGGTCAATTCTTCTATCTGATTGCACATTGCCTGCTTGACATGAGCATTACCGTATCCAATATGGGAACACATCACCATGGAATTGAAATCAAGATAGCGTTTTCCTTCAAAATCCCAGAAAAATACGCCTTCAGCTTTTTGCACAGGAATGACATCAACATCTTTCTGTGCTGACCAGGTCCAGAAATTATGCGCCATACAACGGTCGATCACCTGCTGATTTTTGCTCTGCGCCATTTTCTTGCTCCACTATGAATTTATTTGTATCCTATCACAGTTCATGGGGGTTAAAATAGGGTGAATGGCAGTGCTTTCACTGTCGATTGTCTGAAAGGATGTTCCAATGAAGACCTACTCAAATCAACGATTTCAAGAGAAGATCGCACTAGTAACCGGTTCCAGCCGGGGGATCGGAAAAGCGATCGCTCTGCAGCTGGCAGAGCAGGGAGCAGATATTATCATCAACTATGTGCGCAACCAGCAGCCTGCAGAAGAGACTGCTGCTGCCATCAGAGGGATGGGGCGCAAAGCGCTGGTAGTGCGAGCCAATATCGGCAAGATGGATAATCTCGAGAAATTGTTCCATGCGATTGAAAACGAATTTGGAGGGTTGGATATTTTTATCAGCAATGCAGCATCCGGGTTTAACAGACCGGTGCTTGAACAACGTCCGGAAGGCTGGGATCATACCTTGAATGTCAACGCGCGTGCGTTCCTGTTCGGCGCGCAGCTGGCGGTTCCGTTGATGGAAAAACGAGGGGGAGGGAAAATGGTGGCAGTTTCCAGTCAGGGTTCGGTCAGAGTGATGCCGGAATACGTGGCAGTTGGTGCCAGTAAAGCCGCGCTGGAAGCGCTGGTGCGTTACCTGGCGGTGGAATTAGGGTCTAAGAATATTGCGGTGAATGCCGTTTCTCCGGGGGTAGTAGAAACAGAAGCGCTGCAGCATTTTTCACTGCTTTCAGACCCAACCGTCATCCAGCGTGCTGCGCAACAAACACCTGCCGGACGCATCGCCACCCCGCAGGATATCGCCCATGTGGTTTCTTTCTTATGCTCACAAGAAGCCAGCATGATCCGCGGTCAGGTGATCGTCGTGGATGGAGGTTTCAGCCTGTCGGTCTCCCCCATTGATCAGTCCTGAAGCAGCACCGCCCTCACCGGAGCGCCTTCCACACCTTTCAATTTGAGAGGCAGACACACCAGTGTGTATATTCCCGGCTGGACCTCAGACAGGTCTAGCGTTTCCACAATGGCAATGTTGCGTTCCATCAAGCGTGCATGCACCGGTCTGAAATCATCGGCAGGGGAGATGGAGAGATAGTCGATACCCACCAGTTGGATCCCTAATGATACCAAATAGTCCGCTCCATCCAGGCTGAGTGAAACGAAATCCTCCTGAAAATCATGGGGATTTGTTTTCCAAAAAAGAGAGTTGCGGGTCTTGAACAGCAGGCGCGTGATGCCTTCTCTGATAGGGAGTGTTTTCAGTAATTCTGCATGGATGCTACCTGCCGCATCAGGAACAGCAAGCACCTGCGCTTCACCAATCAGCAATTCCAGGGGAAAATCCTCGATCAATGCTCCATTTCCAAGGAAATGGCGTGGTGCATCCATATGACTGCCCTGATGTACGCTCATTTCTATCTCGCTCAGGTTATAAGGATCTCCTGCACCCAGATCCAATACCTGTCTGATCTGCATGGGAGCATCCCCTTCCCAGTTCACCGTGGTGGGGGATAATGCAATGCTAATATCGAAGATCTTCATTCCTGGACTCCTGGTAAATGGATTTCCTATTCCAGATTCGATAGCATCTGATAGGCATGCACCTTATAATAACAGAAACTATATTTTGCAGGAGATGGAATGCGCGAAGTAGCAGCCATAGGAATTGGTCAGACGAAAGTGGGTGAACAATGGGATTTCTCTTTGAAAGAGATCGCCGGGGAAGCTATTTTCGCAGCCGTACAGGATTGTGGCATTGACCACATTGATGGTGTTTACGTTGGCAATATGATGTCCGCTTCCGCCAACAATCAGCAGAACCTGGGTGCCTATCTTACCGACTGGATCGGCGCTAAAAATGTGAGCGCGCTGCGGCTGGAATCGGCATGCAGTTCCGGTTCCGCTGCTTTTCGAGCAGCCTTTCTGGCAGTCGCATCCGGCGAGGTGGATATTGCGCTGGCAGTGGGTGTGGAAAAGATGACCGATTCCCCCTCCGGCGAGATCACTTCCGCCCTATCGACCGCAGCCAGCGCTGATTGGGAAGCGGATCAGGGTCTCTCCTTCGTGGCGTTGAACGCACTTTTAATGCGTCGTTACCTGCATGAAACAGGCTGGAAACACCACGACTTTGCCAACTTTTCCATCAATGCACATGCCAATGCAGTTCACAATCCATTTGCCCGCTTCCATATGCCGATCACAGAGGAAAAGTTCATCAATGCTGCCATGATCTGTGACCCTATCAATCTGATGGATTCATCCCCCATCGGGGATGGAGCCGCGGCGATCGTTCTGGTTCCTGCTGAGATGGTCAGTGGAAAGGTCATCCGTGTAGTGGGCTCATCCGCCGCCACAGATACCCTTGCGGTCCACAGCCGTAAAGACCCCACCTGGTTGAGCGCCGCAGAACGGTCCAGTAAGAAGGCATACGCTCAGGCAGGTATTGGTCCACAGGATATTGATTTCTTTGAATACCACGATGCTTTTACCATCATGGCTGCACTGTCACTGGAAGCCAACGGTTTTGTGGAACGAGGAAAAGGACCGCAAATGGCGCTGGATGGCGCCATCCGTCTGGATGGCAGTTTGCCGGTTGCCACGATGGGCGGATTGAAAGCACGCGGTCATCCGGTGGGCGCCACCGGCATGTACCAGCTCGTGGAAGTCATCCAACAATTACGGGGAACTGCAGGCGAAAACCAGCTCGAAAAGGCGCGTGTCGGCATGGCGCAAAACATCGGCGGCAGTGGTTCCAACATCGTCACCCATATCCTGCGCAATGATTGATCTGCAAACGCTTCACAAACGCACCAGCGAATATCGAGTAGAAACGTACCATCTCGCCCGCCGTTTGTGGCTTAATAATGAGAAAGACGCCATCCGTTTTGTAGAAGAACGCGGTTTTATTTTCTTTTGGCCGATCAAAAACGCTGAGTTACCCAGCCTGTGGAATGCAACAGTAGGCAACCGTCCATTGCCGAATAATCATGATGATCCCGGGCACATCACCTGGCGCTGGAAGGATGACCTGCTGGATAAACACGTCTGGTATTACGCCAAACTTATCCGTAAAAAATCCACTATAGTCTCCCTATCCATGGCACCCAACTTCTATGCGCTTACCAGTAACTACGGGGATTATGAGAATGACTATCTGGTAGATTACAAAAAGGGGTTGATGAGCAGAGAAACCAAACAGGTTTACGAAGCGCTGTTATACAATGGACCCACTCATACTATTGACCTGCGCAAAGCAGCCCATCTTTCTTCAACCGAAAATAAATATCGCTTTGATAAAGCCCTGACCGATCTACAGTCTGAGATGAAGATCATTCCGGTCGGCATCGCGCAAGCCGGTCGCTGGGGATATGCCATGATCTATGATGTGGCAGCCCGCCGCTACCCTGAAGTAGTGGAAGCAGCCCGCTTTCTCAGTGAAGAAAAAGCCCGGCAGACCATATTACTGGCTTACCTGCGCTCCGTTGGCATGG
This sequence comes from Anaerolineaceae bacterium, assembly GCA_963556045.3. GTDB lineage: Bacteria > Chloroflexota > Anaerolineae > Anaerolineales > Anaerolineaceae > UBA4781. The sequence goes on from CAUVYA020000002.1 coordinate 693,808, forward strand.
CGGAATCAAGCCGCACTGCATCCCTTTTCAGGTGGAAAATGGAGCATCTTCTGCAGGCTGCACAGCACTGCATCAAAACGGGGCAGGTCAGGCTTTTCCAGGATCCCGAGACTTTAAAAACCCATCTTATCTATGAATCGGTTTTTCCTCTACAATAAAAGAAAAGGAAAGTACAGTCATGGGCTTTCAATTGAACCAGGATGTCGTTGAAAAACTGGAAGGATTGCAGCATCTTGTGGATGATGAGTACCTTCTTTCCATACAGGATTCACAAAAAGCACGCCGGATCGCCCAGGTATTGAATGCAAACACCCACCCGCCTGAAGATATTAAAGCATGGCAGGTACTGGCAGGCGCCTATCTGCACACATTGTTTGGCAAGATCATTTCGACCGTGCTTTCTGGCGACGATGATCAGCGTTTAATCCATACATACTCTGTGGAAATAGCAAACTATCGTGATCTATTCCATACTGACAAAACAGACAACGAGATTCTGTGCGATATTCTCAGCACCAGCCTGCTGCTGCGGGATCATGCGTTTTCTTTTCTATCCGACTTGTTCGATGAGTTCCCTGTGCTTTCTATCGAAAATATTTCCCATGCTTTGTCCGGGTTGCTGATAAGAACCCGTGATCTGCTGCCTCTTTTTGATGAAATGACTGCTTCTTCTCCCGAAGATGTCATCGCTCAATTGGAACACATTCGGAGAAATTGGGATTTCCTCAACGAACAGCAGATCATCGAACTGGATAAAACACGTAAATTCATTTACGAAGAAATTGAAGAAGACCAGAAAAGTGCATACACCCCCGAAAGGGTGTTGAAGTTCAAGAAACAAAAGTCGAAAAGGAAAAGAATTGAAGAACCAGTCTGGAAGAAAAATGTGGTTCTGATCGCGAAAAATGCCAATGTGTGGCTCGTGCAGTTGAGCCGCAAATACGGGTGCCCCGTCCAGCATCTTGACCAGATCCCCAGCCAGGAATTAACGCAGCTTACAGATCGTGGCATCAACAGCCTGTGGCTGATCGGGGTCTGGGAGCGCAGTCCCGCTTCACAGCGCATCAAGGAATTGTATGGCAGAACCGATACCACAGCATCCGCCTATTCCATCAAGGAATATCGCATCGCTGCCTCACTGGGTGGAGAACCTGCTGTGGATGGGTTGCTGCTCCAGTGCGAACAGCTCGGTATCAAACTGTGCGTGGATATGGTACCCAACCATACCGGTGTGGATGCCGCCTGGCTGCTGAAACATCCCGATTGGTATATTTCCCTTTCAAAAAGCCCGGATGATAGTTTTCACTTTGACAGCCCTGATCTTTCCCCATCACAGCATGTTTCCATCAAACTTGAGAATGGTTATTACGATCAGAGCGGCGCAGCGGAAGTCTTTCTATACGAAGATAAAGAAAAGAAAGAAAAACGCTTCATCTATCACGGCAATGACGGCACCAGCATGCCCTGGAACGACACCGCCCAGCTCGATTATCTTAACCCGCAGGTGCGCGAACAGGTCATCCAGACTATTTTGTCCATTCTTCAGCGTTTCCCGCTGATGCGCTTTGATGCCGCTATGACCCTCACCAAAAAACATTTTCAACGCTTGTGGTATCCATTACCGGATAGTGAGGAACGCTGTATTCCCACCCGTGAGAACAACACCATGCCTGCCGGGGAATTTGATCAGCGCATGCCCCACGAATTCTGGCAAGAAGTAGTGGAAAGGGTCGCGCGAGAAGCCCCGCAGGCAGTATTGATGGCGGAAGCATTCTGGCTGATGGAGGGATATTTCATCAACGAACTGGGTATGCACCGTGTGTACAACAGCGCCTTCATGAACCTGCTGCGAGATGAGGAAAATGATAAATATCAGCAGGTGCTGCAAAACGCACTTCGCAGCGATCCTGAGATCCTGGGGCGTTTTGTCAATTTTCTCAATAATCCTGATGAAAGAACCGCTGCAGATCAGTTTGGCAAGAGCGAAAAATATTTTGCCATCTGCACCATGCTGGCAACCATGCCCGGGCTGCCTATGCTGGGGCACGGGCAGATCGAAGGCTTTGAAGAACGCTACGGTATGGATTTTTTGGCTCCCATGTGGGATGAGCAGGAAGATACCCAACTCATCCAGCAGCATGAGAAATGGATATTTCCGCTGCTGCGCAGGCGCGCCATCTTTTCCAATGCGCAAACCTTCACCCTTTTTGAAGTGATGACAAATACTGGCATCCCCACCCCGCAGGTATATGCCTATCACAATCGTCATGGCAAACAACATTCTCTGGTTGTGGTCAACAACAGCTACCACCAGGTTGATATCCAGTTCGATCACAGCGTACCCACAGCCAGCAGGGATGGAACCGTTCAGGTCAAAGCATTGTGGGATGTGATCTCACATCCGGAAAATGAAAACCAGGTTCTGGTATGCGATGAGATGCGCACCCGTAAGAAATGGGTTTTCAAGCAACAGATATTAAAAGAGAATGGTTTCTCTTTTTCCCTTGCCCCCTACCAGCATCTGGTTCTCTTGTTCACCTGGCAGAACGAAGCGGCAGAATGAATTTCAATTTCTCACTGAAGCGACCGGGCAGAATATTGAACTGCTGCGGCAACGAATCCAGTGAACAGGTGCGGTCGGCAGCCAGGTAATCGATCCAGTAGGTGGACATCAGCGCTGCTTTTGGCGATTCCCCAAACCACAGGTTGCGCGCTCGCAATGCTGCGGGAGCAATGGGAATCAGCTGGCGTTTCTTCCCCATACGCTCCATGAGCATGGTCAGGACCTTGCGGAAGGTGAAATACTCCCCCCCGCCCAGCTGCAGTGTCTTTCCGGCAAAATCTGCATCTTGATACGTCAGATACAAACAATTTACCAGATCATTAATCCATAAAGGCTGCATGAGAATATCATCGCTGCCGGGGATGGTATACAGGATCTTGCTAGCCTGTAATCCGCGCGCGAAATAGGAGATGAATCCATCGCCCTGCCCGAATAGTACCGAGGTTCGCAGGATAGTGGCTGCGGCAGAGCTGTTCTGGATCATTTTTTCTGCTATCGCTTTAGCACGAAAAGTTGGGAATCCAGAAGTTCGATCTGCACCGATATGGCTCAGGAAGATAATGCGCTCCACACCCACCTGCTGCGCGGATCCTAATAACACTTCCAATCCCTGAATATCGGTCTGCTCCAGATCCACATTCTGCCCTTCCTTCTCAGAGCTTGCCAGATGGAAGATGCAGTTCACATCTTTCAATGCCGCTCGAACTCCGCGTTCATCACTCAGGCTGCTGACAGCCACTTCAACAGGAATGTTGCGCGGCAGCCGCGGCGAATAGCGTGATGGTCGCAGAAGAGCACGCACCGGCAGCCCCTGCTGCGAGAGATACGCGATCAGTGCACTGCCCACAAAACCAGAAGCGCCCGTTACCAGGATCATGAAAACCATTATAGCAGAGGAAAAAAAGCAAGGTTGGCATGAACCTTGCTACATAAGGGGCAGGAAGAATATTATGGAACATACAACCTCCAAAACCCTTCAAATTCAAGCACGGCACGGTTTTCACATCCTGCCCGACCATATCCATAATGATCCGGCTTACATAGAGAATTTCATCGCATTTGCAAACACCAGTGCCACCCGCTATGCATTAGTGGAAGTTCTTTCCTGCCAATCTCTGCCGGTCAACCTTGTCAGCACACTGGTCGAGAGCGGCATCACAGTGGATGTTTTCTTAAAGACAACCCTGCGGGAAGAATTTGACCTGCTGGCATATCAGGACCTGATCAATACTCTCGCCAACCTGCACGTCAAACATGTCATCCTTTTTGATCGTCCCAATCAGCAAGACTTCTGGGATCCACAAACCTGGATCAAACCGAATCTGCTGGAGATCTTCCTCGAGAAGTTCAGCCTGCTGGCTGAAAAATGCCTTGAGAAAAATATCCAGCCGGTCTTCCCTCCTTTGCAGCCAGGCGGTGATTTCTGGGATACCGTATTCCTGCGGTTAGCCTTGCAGAGCCTGAAAGATAAAGGCAGGAGCGATCTGCTGGAGAGTCTCACCCTGAGCGCGTACACCTGGACGAACGATCATCCTATCCAATGGGGCGCCGGTGGAGCGGAACGCTGGCCCACCAGCACACCTTACTATACCCCGCAGAACAGCGAGAACCAGCAGGGTTTCCGTATCTTTGACTGGTACCAGACCAATGTCAAAGCCGTGCTGAACCATTCTCTACCCATGCTGCTGCTGCAAGCAGGGCGCGCTGCAGAATATGGCACTTCTTCACAGTCCAACCAGCTAAGCATCACGCAGGATATTCTCGAGGTACTCTATCCGAACCTGTATGTTCGAGGTGATGATGGAGAGTTGAGGGAACCCATCCCTCATGAAGTGATCACCTGCAACTTCCTGCTAGACCTGGATTGGCAGAACCTGCAGGGACTCTTTGTAAAGATACAAGATGCGCAGGCAGCCCGGGTAGAAAAATCCGCATCGCAGGAGCAGAAAAAGAGTGTTCACGATCAGTTCATGCACTACCTGCTGCTGCCTGATGAAAGCTGGCAAAGTGATCCTGTAAAAACGGCTGCTCTGCAGCCATTCTTGAATAAATTTCACCCGCAAACGGGTGTCTCTGTCAATGAAGCGTTGGATGCCAGCGAGGTAACCCTGCTGGTGACCGGAAATGATGACATGCAGGAAAAAATGAACATACTGGCACAAAATGAAAGCATCCTGGTACGGCGGATGCGTGTGGAACCCAGCAACCTGGTGGAGGACCGAAATGATCTATAACAGCAATAATCCGGCACAGTTTTCAAACGAGATGCCTGTCATTAAAGTGATGGGTTTGGGAGGGGCAGGCTGCAACACCATCAACCGCATGATCGCACTGGGTTTGGATCACGTGGAGTACATCGCTGCCAACACCGACCGCCAGGTATTACATGCCAGCAAGGCACAGCATACCATTTTACTGGGACCCGACCTGACCAAGGGTCTGGGTGCGGGCGGCAACCCGCAGATCGGCAGACTGGCTGCGGAAGAGAGTTTCCGCGAGATCGCACATGCGCTGGAAGGTGCGGATATGGTATTCCTGACCGCCGGAATGGGTGGTGGAACCGGTACCGGAGCCATCTCCATCGCGGCGCGCATTGCCAGATCCATGGATATGCTGGTGATCGCCTTCGTGACTACCCCCTTTAGTTTCGAGTTTGGCAGGCGCAAGAGCAACGCCGATGAGGGCATCGCCCAATTGCGCCCCTATACTGACACCCTGGTCACCATCCCCAACGATAAACTGCTTCAGGTCGCCCCGCGTGATCTGGCGCTGGATATGGCATTCCGTCTATCCGATGACGCGCTGCGCATGGGTATCCAGAGCATTTCAGAACTGGTCTCCAATCCCGGTTTGATCAATATTGACAGCGCGCATGTGCTGCGCATGATGGAAATGGGCGGCGGCACCTACCTGGCGATGGGCAGAGGCAGCGGCGAGAACAACACCATACAGGCGCTCAACAAAGCCCTCAATCATCCCATGCTCGAGAGTGTGGCGCTGGAACAGGCACGCGGCGTCATTGTCAATTTTCACAGCGGCAAAGAACTGGCCGTGGATGAACTGTCGGATGCGCTTAACATGATCAAACACCGCGCCAGCGATGATTGCGAGATCATCACCGGTGTCATGCTGGATGACAGGATGGGAAACGATTGTGAGATCACCCTCATTGTGACCGGCATCGGCAGCACCGACATCAGCGATCCTGAAGTGGCATACCTGCACCAATTCGGGCAACCCGAATTGGAGGAAGTCCCTTCCCAACCGAATCAGAAAAGCGTGGTGGAACTCAATCGAACCTCCCTCGATCACAACAGTGACTATCTGGAAGTACCCGCCTACTTGCGCAACCGCCAGATACCGCTAGAATTAATACAGGAAAATTATGGACAGACAAACCTACAATCAGATATGCAGCCAGATCTATAAAAAATATCCGGCTCTCAAGAACAGCAAACCAGAACTCAAATCGCAGCCCAACGGCGACACGCTGCTCATCTTCGGCGCCAAACAGAAGACAGCCAACGGGCACAGCCTATCCACCGTGCTGCGCGTGGTGGCAGATGAGAAGGGGCATATCAAGAAGATCAGCAGTTCGAAGTGAAATGTAACTTAATTTTTAATTTATAAACTCACTATTACATCTCGACTATTCTAATAAATTGGAAATTGGAGCATAAACTTAATCATATTATAGTAAATACTCCGATTATAGCTGGTATTAAAGCCGAGATTAGTAAAATCTTCCTTTGGTTAGGAAAAAATATTGCAAAAGAAGAAATTACTAGTAGGCAATCTACCAATCCTTGAACACCTATTGTTTTTTGATGATTTATCAACCAAATAAAATTAAATTTATATATTAGGAATTCGAATAGTACAACTAGAATAATGCTTAATGTAATTGATTTGAATAGTCGGACTTGTGATTCTGCTTTTTCTTTACTACTTTCTGCTACTAAAATCCTCTGTTGGAATGAATCAACATATTCTTTTCGTAATTTTTGTTCCCTTTCTTTTTCCTTTTTCTGTATCTCAATTTTTTCTTTCATTTGTATGTTTAATTCAATTTGCTTATTAAGTTTGTTTTTTGCATCGCCTTTCTCTTTTTTCTCATTCTCATAAATTGCTAAGATCTCTTCTTTCTCATCAAGCAAAATCACATTCTCTTTCACGATTTCTTCTTCTACTAAAGATTGGAACTTTCTATCATCTGGTGTGGATTTTAATGCTTCAATTAGCAGATCATTCGATAGTAGTTTTTTTGCTGTTTCTTCAGGGAAATTTTTATAACCCGCGAGGATATTCAACATTTTTGAACATGCTGTTGATGCTTGACTACCAAAAATACGAAATTCTGGAATAGCGAAAGTTTCCGCAAATGATTTATCAAAGCCGACATCTGATGGTATAAATGGTCTTAGGATTTGCCAAAAAATATTTGGTAATACGGTACAAGCACAGATTCCTTTTTCTTTACTAGTTTCCCAATCAAACTTGTATAAAGTATAGTCACATGTAATTAACAATGCTCCAGCTTCCAAGGATGATTTTACATTTGTCCGTTTTTGTCTTACAACATCTAATACTGTCATATCATGATCAATTTGCTCATAAGATTTTCCCTTATTTACCAACTCTAAATAATCTCTATACTCTTCAATTAATTCTGATCTTTCCTCTAGTCTATTGTCTTGAGGATTGTAGGGAATAATTCCTTTTTTCTTTAGAATCACATCCGAGTGACGATAAGGGCGAAAGAAAGATTCTACATCGATTCCCTCCTCTGCAAATCTTTGATGATATCGTAATTCCACACCTGACAAGTAACGAGAATTAGCTGCTGCTCTACTTATTTGTCGTGACCATTGTTTTTCAGATAGATAAGCTGCGTAATTGTCTATGCTAATAGATAATTCTGTGATCGTCTTTTGATGACTGTATAATCTGAAAGGTAAATTATATTTTTTAATTGCAGATAATAATTCGTTTGAAACAGCGACCTGCGGATTAACAGTAATATCTAAGATACCAAACAGAAAATTTGTATCGAAGAATAAATCTAGCGGATTTAGATTTTGCTTAAAATTTAATGCTGTTTGTGGATCAATCGTAAGTGAATAATAGTTGAATGCACCATCAGCTAGTTGTGAAATATATTTGGCTCGCTTGGAATGATTACCAGTTGTAGCCATAAATTCAGAAACCGCCAACTTTGCATTGACTCTTGAGTCTTTTTCAAATTCTTGGTTAATTACACTATCTAAAATGGAAGAAAGACTCTCGGAATAATCTTTCGGAATTTCAATACTTGGATCAAGCAAAGCAACAGCCTGGATTCCATGCCGCTGAAAAGCTCTGGCTAAATAGATACGAAGCACTTTCCACAATTTATTGAAATCAAGTTTTGAATATTTTTGAAAAACCTCATTCTCCCAGTCTTCGCGTATTTGTTCATCAAGACTGTGAGTTTCATCTATTGCTTGCTGAATTTCTTTTCTTAGAACAGTGGGTACAGAAAAGATACAATCGGAATTTGTAACCACTGACTGTTCTTCAATCATCTTTTCAAGAGCAAATTGTATTTCATGTTCTTGTATCCTTATGCCTAATAAACAATCAATTGCTCCCATAATCTCAGCGGCAGATGTGAATTTTTCACTTGAAAGAAAAACAAGACAATGTAAAACCAACTCAGCTATCACATCTTCTCTATTTCTTGTCTTTCCTATCGCCATGATGCTACACATTTGTTCAAATGCAGCACTAAAATTATGAACAATAGCCAAAGGTTTTGAGTCACTCATATATTCCGTACTCCAATCAATATCTACAGAAGATTCCTTATGTCAACTGATACTCAATTTTTTTTATCTACCTAAAGTCCAAGAAAAAAAGCAATTTTAAATCAATATCGAATTTTCGATCGTTTATTCATTAGGTTAACTACTGGTAACTGGTATGTATAATAAGATTTTATGATATTTGTATGGTAATTTTCCTTTGTTTATCTTTTTTGTAAGAAACGAGTACGTATCGTTTACATAAATAATTAACAAAGTTCGCGAATTTTATCTACAATAGAATCAGTATTCCAGTAAGCAATTCCATCAGCATTAGACCTCACAACCGTGGAAATATTCATTTGGCCTCTTGGAACAACAGCTAGAATTGGTTTGGGATAACTGAATTCTTTTTTTGCTATTTTTATTTCATTATTTATCCACTTACTGTAAGTTGCATAAACTCCTGCTAAAACAATTACAATGTGACATAGAGATATTTTTCGTTTTATTGCTTCGTATAATAGTATAGAGTTGCTCGCATTATGGACTGAATCATCTTTTGGGATAGAGTAATCTCTAAAATCAAAGTATTGCTTGTTTTCTAATAATCCAATCAATTTATCATATTCATCACTATATGACCAAGAATGACTTAAAAAAAGATTATATTGTTTCATTTAATCCCTCCTGATGTACATTTTTTCTTGTTTTTTTACCACCCAACTGAACTTTATTATAGAATTATTATATATATTTTTTAATCTAATATCACTAGAAATCAATTGATCGAGAAAAAGAATACTCACTATTTTTATTTATTAATAAATTTAGAATCCGACTTCTATGCTATAGTTTTTCATATTAACATTGGCAAAGAGGAAACAGAATGTCAGATCAGTGGGAAACCGTGCGCATCTTTATCAGCAGCACCTTCGAAGACATGCACGCCGAGAGAGATTACCCTATTAATCAGTTCTTCCCGGAACTACACGTGAGTAGCACCTAACTCAAGACTCCTATCCGAATCATATATCCGGTGATCTTCACCATTAATGTTAAAATGAACCATCATGGATACTGAAAAAGTGCCTTCCGCTTCTGCCATCGCCCATCCCAATATCGCTTTCATCAAATACTGGGGCAACCGCGATGATACGCTGCGCATCCCGATGAACAGCTCGCTTTCCATGAACCTGGCAGCCCTTACCACCACCACCAGCGTGGAATTTCGTCCTGATCTGAAAGAGGATGACCTGGTCATTGATGGACAGAGCGCCAGCCCACAAGCGCTGCAGCGAGTTTCCTCATTTTTAGACCTTATCCGCTCTGAAAAGCATCTCAAAGCCATCGTCATCAGCAATAACAATTACCCAATGGGTACCGGTATCGCTTCTTCCGCCGCAGCTTTTGCTGCCTTAGCGGCGGCTGCCAGCCAGGCAGCCGGTTTGGATCTGGATGAAGCTGCCCTTTCCCGTCTGGCGCGGCGTGGTTCCGGTTCTGCCTGCCGTTCGATCCCGACCGGTTTTGTTGAATGGCAGGCGGGCAGCAACGATGAAGATTCCTACGCGCACAGCATCGCTTCTCCCGAGCACTGGGCGCTGGTGGATCTGATCGCCGTGGTCAGCAGCGCTCACAAGAGCGTTGGTTCGAGCACCGGACATACCCTGGCAGCCAGCAGTCCCATTCAGCATGCACGCGTTGCCGATTGTGCGCGCCGCCTGGAAATATGCCGCAAAACCATTCTGGAACGTGATTTCACTGCATTTGCAGACATCGTGGAACTGGACAGCAACCTGATGCACGCCGTCATGATGAGTTCCTCCCCCCGCCTGCTGTACTGGGAACCGGCTACCCTTGCCATCATGTCAGAGATACAGACGTGGCGCGCCGAGGGCTTGCAGGTTTGCTACACCATCGATGCCGGACCGAATGTGCATGTGCTGTGCCCGCAGGAACAGGCTGATGAAGTGGAAACACAGCTGCAAGCAATGGATAGCATCCAGACCATCTACCGTTCCTCCGTTGGCGAGGGTGTACGTCTGGTTTGATTTGCTTTCATATGTTTTTCCAACAAATACACAATTCAATGTGGGTATAATACACAGCAAATAGAGTACCAATAGGATAAACATATGCTACTTGAATTCATCATCGCTCTGGGAAGCCTGATCTTACTGCACGAAGCAGGACACTTCCTGTTCGGATTATTGTTTAAGTTCAAGATCGAGGAATTCGGAGTCGGTTACCCGCCCAGACTGTTAAAATTATTCACAAAAAACGGGGTTGATTACACCTTGAATCTCATCCCTTTTGGTGGTTTCGTCCGCTTTAAAGGGGAAAATGATCCTGGCGTAAATGATGGTTTCTACGCGCAAAATAAATGGAAGCGTCTCGCTGTTCTTATGGCAGGACCGTTGATGAACCTGCTGATCGGGATCATTCTATTTACCATTGTTTTTTTGAATACCGGGCAGCCCATCAGCGATCAGGTTTTCATTCAGTATGTCGAACCCAATACCCCGGCAGCAACGGCAGGATTTTTGGTCGATGATCAGCTTTTACAGATCGAAGGTACCGACATTGATTCCATGCAGACCTTGAGCACCATCGTAAGCCAGAACGAGGGCGAGGAAATCACCATCCAGATCGAACGCGCAGGTGAACAGCAAACCATTTTGGTCACTCCACGTGAAAACTATCCCTCCGATCAGGGACCGCTGGGAATCGTGATGACCAATCCCATCCAGCCGCTCACCTTCGGCGAGAGTGTGCGCTCCGCTTTTGATATGGCAAAAACCCAGGGTGAAGAATTGCTCAAGATGCCGAAACGTCTTTTAAGCGGAGAAGTGCAATCTTCTGAAGTGCGCCTGCTCAGCCCAAAAGGTATTTATGATGTGTACGCCCAGGTGCGTGAAAGCGATGAGAGCAGCGCGGTAGATCAAAAAACAGAAGTGCTGGATATCTTATGGTTCTTCGCCATTATCTCTGTATCGTTGGGTTACACCAATCTTCTGCCTATTCCAGCGCTTGATGGCGGGCGCATTCTTTTCCTGCTGCCTGAATTGATCAGCGGTAAACGAGTACCGGAAAAGTTTGAAGGCTGGGTCAATATGATTGGGTTTACAATATTGATCATAGTGATGGTATTCGTGTTTATCAAAGATTTCACGAACCCAATTGTGCTGCCGAAATGACAAACGAAATACAAGAAACTCCATTTGAACAGGTGATGACCGAACTGGCGGACGAGACACAACCTTTTTCCCCCCGTCATTTACGCGCTTTTTCGGATATGGATAGCACTTCCCTGCAAATATTAAAACAATCCTGGGCAAACATCCCTGACAATCGCAAGATCGCCCTGCTGGAAGATCTGGAAGAATTAATGGAAGCCGATACCCTGGTTTGCTGTGACGGGCTGGCAGAATTTGCCATGCAGGACGATCATCCGGGTGTACGCGCACAAGCCATACCATTATTATGGGAATGTGAACAACCCCATCTCATCAAATCTTTCTTATCAATTCTTGATCAAGACCCGGTTGAAGAAGTGCGGGCAGCAGCGGCAGCAGCACTTGGCAAATATGTCCTGCTGGGCGAACTGGAAGAAATCTCCCGTGAAAAAACAGATCCGGTGGTCGCCAGATTGCTGGATATAGTAAGGCAGCAGCCAGCCGGACAGATCCAGCGCAAAGCCCTTGAATCGCTGGGTTATTCCAGTGATGCCAGCATCCCGCAATTGATCAAACAGGCTATGCAGCAGGAGGATCCCCGCTGGATCGCCAGCGCTCTTTTTGCTATGGGACGTTCCCTTGACGATCGCTGGGAGGATACGGTGATGGATCACCTCAAACATAACGATCTTGCTGTCCAGATCGAAGCTGTACGTGCCTGTGGAGAGCTTGAGATGACCGGCGCACTGGATGTGTTGTTCGATTTACTGGATGAAGATGATCTAGACATGGAACTTCTCTATCAGATCTACTGGTCTCTATCGAAAATTGGCGGTAAAGGGGTGCGTGAGCGGCTGGAACGTGAATTGGATGAAGCCATTGATGAAGACCAGATGGATATACTCGATATGGCACTTGAAAACCTTGATTTCACTGAAGATTCAGAAGATTTCGATTTCTTTGATATTGAATAGCACAACAGGAGCAGCATCATGAACAATCCCCAGTCCGCTCGATTGCATGCCTTTGTGAAAGGTCGCGTTCAGGGGGTTGGTTTTCGATTTTTCACCATGCAGGCAGCCTGGAACCATGAGGTATATGGCTGGGTGCGCAACCGTATCAACGGAGATGTGGAAGTGCTGGCAGAAGGAAACCGTGCAGCATTGGACGCATTACTGGAAGATTTAAAACGCGGTCCATCCTCCGCTTCCGTACACGATGTGAATGTGGAGTGGCTTCCCTACCAGGGCGAATTCACTTCTTTCGACCCCAGAGAAACCGCTTAAATCTCAATTATCCAATTCCTCTTCACCAGAGAGCAGCATTGCCTTCTTCCAGGGCGCCACACCTGATTCTTCCACCAGGATTGATTTCAGTTCATAGATCTGGTCGCGTAGTACCGCCGCCCGTTCAAAATCGAGTTCTTTGGCTGCAGCCTGCATCTTCTGTTCGGTTTCTTTGATCAATTGCTTCAATGCATCCCTGGGAATACCTGCCAGCCCATCAGAACCGGATTGATAAGCAGCCCCTTTCTCCGCAACGACATAACCCCCCAGTCTTTCGGTGATATCGTAGATCTCTTTAATGATGGACAGTGGTTCGATATTGTGTTCCTTGTTATAAATTTCCTGTTTCTCGCGTCTGCGGTTCGTCTCTTCGATAGCGGCTTTCATGGCATCGGTAACCTTATCGGCATACATGATGACTTTACCATGCACATTACGCGCCGCCCGCCCGATGGTCTGGATGAGCGCTGTCTCGCTGCGTAAAAAGCCCTGTTTATCCGCATCCAGGATGGCAACCAGTGATACTTCCGGCAGGTCAAGCCCTTCCCGCAGCAGGTTGATCCCCACCAGTACGTCAAATACACCCATACGCAAATCACGCAGGATACTGATCCGTTCCAACGTTTCGATCTCAGAGTGCAGGTAGTTCACCTTCAAACCCAGCTCTTTTAGATAATCAGAGAGGTCTTCTGACATGCGTTTGGTAAGGGTAGTTACCAGTACTCGTTCTCCATTGTTAATGCGCTGATTGATCTCATTTACCAGATCATCCACCTGCCCTTTTACAGGGCGTACTTCCACCACGGGATCGATCAAGCCAGTGGGGCGAATGACCTGATCAATGACATGATCCACCTTTTCCAATTCGTATGGACCAGGGGTGGCAGAAGTATAGATGGTATAGCCCATCTTTTGTTCGAATTCCTCGAAGGTCAACGGGCGATTATCCAGTGCCGATGGCAAACGAAATCCGTATTCCACCAGCGTGTTCTTGCGAGAACGATCTCCATTGAACATCCCCCTGATTTGAGGGACGGTCATGTGCGATTCATCCAGGATCAGCAGATAATCGCTGGGCAGAAAATCCATCAACGTCCAGGGGGGTGATCCGGCAGAGCGCTGATCCAGATGGCGCGAATAATTTTCGATACCGGAGCAGTAGCCGATCTCGCGCAGCATTTCCATATCATAATTCGTGCGCTGTTCAATGCGCTGTGCTTCCAGCAGTTTGTTGTGCGTCTGGAAGTAGCTCACCTGTTCACCTAGCTCAATCTCGATATCTGCCAGCGCTTTTTTCAGCAGATCATCCTCTGTGATGAAATGCTTGGCAGGGTAGATCTCAACAGAATCCGTTTCTTCCAGCATTTCTCCCGTAACGGAGTCAAGGATGCTGATCTTTTCAACTTCATCGCCAAAGAAAGTGGCGCGTATTACTTTTTTTCGTTCATATGCCGGGAAGATCTCGAGGGTATCACCGCGCAGCCGAAATACTCCGGGGTGTAAGTTCATATCATTGCGTGAATACTGCTGTTCCACCAGCCTGCGCAGCAGCGCATTGCGGCGGTAAATCTCACCCACTGCCAGCCGGATGACAATATTACGGTAAGCTTCCGGGCTGCCCAGTCCGTATATTGCAGAGACAGACGCCACGATGATGACATCTCGCCGAGATACCAGCGCAGTGGTAGCAGCTAGGCGCAGCCGTTCGATCTCTTCATTGATGTCGGTTTCTTTTTCAATGTAGAGATCATGCCGAGGCACGTATGCTTCTGGCTGGTAATAATCGTAATATGAAACAAAATATTCCACTGCATTATTCGGGAAGAATTCTTTGAATTCCGCATACAGCTGCGCGGCAAGCGTTTTGTTATGTGCCATGATCAATGCGGGCATCTGCACCTGCTGGATAAGATTGGCTATTGTGAAAGTCTTGCCCGTGGCAGTTGCGCCCAGCAGCACCTGATGACGTTCGTTATTTTGGATACCCTGCACCAATTTTTCGATCGCTTCAGGTTGATCCCCCATCGGTTGATAGGGCGCTTTCATCTGGAATTCCAATGGTTCATCTCCTTATGTATTAACAGCCAGTTTTTCAAGTGCTGCAAATAATTTCTGCTTCCACATTCCATCTTCTATGGTGAAACGCGGATAGTATTCATTTTTTCCACTACGCCAATCCGGTTCCAACGACATAAGAGCTCTACGCTTGATGCTTTCTGGCAGAGGTGGATACCGCAAGATGAGCTGTTTTGATTCCACGCTGATGGAATACAGACCAGCCTGTTCTGCTTTTAATTTTATACCGGTCTGCCAGATCAGGTTAAGGACTTCTGCCGGAGGGGTGCCAAAACGATCCTGAAATTCTGCACGCATCTCTTCAAAACCTGATTCTTTATTGATGCGTGATAATTTGCGGTACATCTCCAGACGCACACCCGCATCGGGGATATAACTGGCAGGAATGGAGGTTGGCAGGGGTAATTCTACACTCACGAAGGGGCGCAGCTCTGATTGTTCCATTGATATATTCAATTTTGTTGTGAGTGTTTCATTATCCCCCTTCAACACCCTGACCGCCTCTGAAAGCAAGCGAGTATAGAGATAAAACCCGACTGCTGCAATATGCCCATGCTGCTGTGTACCCAGTAAGTCTCCCGCACCACGCATTTCCAGATCACGCATGGCGATCGAGTAACCGGATCCAAGCTGCGAATTTTCAGCGATCACTTCCAGGCGTTCCAGACCATCAACGGTCGGTTTACGTTTGGTATTGAAGAAGAAATACGCATAAGCGCGCTGAGTGCCACGTCCCACCCGACCGCGCAGTTGATACAGTTGTGCCAGCCCGAATGTGTCTCCACGATCTACGATGAGCGTGTTGGCATTGGGAATATCCAGACCGGATTCAATGATAGAGGTAGAAAGCAGTACATCCACTTTTTGCTGCGTGAATTCATGCATTACATTCGCCAGTTTTTTTTCGGGCATCTGTCCATGTGCCACCGCGATACGTGCTTCTGGAACAATGGCGCGCAAACGCTCGGCAAAAGAATGAATGGTCTGCACGCGGTTATGTACAAAGAAAACCTGTCCACCTCGATCCAGTTCTCGCAGGATGGCTCTACGAACGATCTCCGAATCATATCCCCCTACATGAGTGGTGACAGGCAGGCGATCGGTAGGAGCAGTATTGATCATGGAAATATCACGTATTCCCGAAAGAGCCATATACAGAGTACGAGGGATGGGTGTGGCAGTAAGCGTCAGCACGTCAATTCGGGTGCGCATCTTTTTGAAAAATTCCTTGTGCATCACTCCAAAGCGCTGCTCTTCATCAATAATGAGCAAACCCAGGTCATTGAATTCAACATCTTTTTGCAACAAACGGTGTGTACCGATGATGATATCAATTTCACCGGCTGCCAATGCGAGTAGGATATCCTGCTGTTCTGCATCAGTACGGAAACGCGAGAGCATCTCCACATTCACAGGGAATGAGGACAAACGCTGTTTGAAGGTTTCAAAATGCTGCTGTGCCAGAACGGTAGTTGGCACCAGCATGGCAACCTGTTTCCCATCCATCGCGGCTTTAAAGGCAGCCCGCACCGCAACCTCGGTTTTACCATAACCCACATCACCGCACAACAAGCGATCCATTGGACGAGCTTTTTCCATATCCCGTTTAACATCCTCGATCGCCTGAAGTTGATCTTCCGTTTCATCATACGGAAAGCTGGCTTCCAATTCCCGCTGCCAGTCGCTATCTACTGCAAAGGGATACCCTTCAACAGATTGGCGATGTGTATACAATTCCAGCAGCTCTTTTGCCACATACTGCACAGCCTGCTTCACACGTACTTTCATCCCCGCCCAGGATTGGCTTCCCAGGGATGACAGTTTGGGTGGGCGCGCATCCGGACCAATATACAGGGAAACCCGATCAGACTGGTAAACGGGTACGTATAATTCATCTCCATCTGCAAATTGCAGGAACAGATATTCTTTTTCCACACCATCCAGCGTACGTTTCACCAGACCCTGAAAGAGAGCAATACCGTATTCGAAATGGACTACATGATCACCGGGTTTGAAACTGCTAAAATCAAATACCGTGATGTCCTGCTGGCTCCTGCGCCTGCGCTTGCGAATGGCGGGCTGCCAGCCAAAGATCTCTTCGTCACTGATGGTGGTATGAACCGATGCATCCGGATAGGTTATTTTCCATCCTGATGACAGATTCTTGTTCATGAACTCTATACTTGCGGGATCCATCGTTGGCGCTGAAAAACGTTCCTGCCATAATTTTTGCAGACGTTCCGTTTGGCTGCTGACGATGGTGAGTTTATGCCCTGCTTCCATTTCATCTTTCATGGTGTCCAGCAGATCATCCAATTTCCCTCCAAAGCGAGGTGCCGGTTGGATGGTTTGCCTGAAGAGCTGTGTATTTTCTACACCTGAAAAGCTCATATTGAGCGGCGTGAAAGGTGTCATCTGATCATATAACTCTGACCATGAAAAATAAGGGGAAGGGAACGTTCGCGGCAGCTTCTTTTCCTCGATTAATTGCGTCCGCAATTCAAGGGAATCCTTTTCCACCTCTTCTGAAATGGTTATTAAAATATCCCTGTCATCCAGAAAGATGAGAGTCCCCTTCGGCAGGTAAGATAAAAGAGAGCTCGCGTTGGGATGCAGAACACTGATATCACGCTCTACGGGCTGGATATTCTGCTCTGTTTTCCAGTTTTCTGGCAGCAGAAATTCCCTGGCAGGAACCAGAGTGCACTGGATCAATGGTTGGATAGAACGCTGGCTGATCTCATCAAAACTGCGAATGGATTCTATCGCATCCCCGAAGAATTCAATGCGGATAGGATGTTCCTGATCCATCAGCCAGATATCCACGATGCCCCCGCGGCGGGAAAAATGACCCGTTCCTGTCACAATCTCGTGGAATTCGTAGCCCAGCCGCACCATTTGCCTCAACAACCATTCCATGTCAAGATTTTCACCAATTTTTAGGATCCTGCGTGCAAGGATGAAATCCCGTCTGGGAAGGGTGCGAGCCATGATGCTTTTTACGGAAGCGATGATGAAGGTATGCTCTCCATCTGGTTTCTGTCCCGGTATCCAGTAGCGCGAGAGTGCATTCAAAACGGCAATACGTCCCGTTCGGGTAGTTTCCTCCCAATCTGACGCCTCGTAGAAAATGGGTACAGGCTCAGAAAAGAGCATGCCTTGAGCATGGTCATCCCACAGGGATAGTTCTTCCATAAGAACCTGTGCCCGACTGGCTTGTCCGGTGATAAAAAGGATCGGAACCTGTGTTTGACTCTGGACTGCTAACGCGAAAGGAACTCGGACAGGTCGTACCAATCCCAGTGGACCGGGATCAATACCCTGCTTCAGAGAAGCAAGTACATTCTTATAACCATCCAGTTCAGAAAAACGTAACGGGATCATTCATCATCCATAAAGGTACCGTTAAAGTGTGTCATGGCGATCTCGATACCGGATTGTAAAACCATTTCAACTGCGTCGGCAGCCTGATCGAGAACTACAGTCAGTTTTTTCTTATCGGTCGACTGGAAACTCTTCAATACAAAATCAACAACTCCTTCGCCCTCATGCTTCGGGCGTCCAATCCCCACACGCAGTCGTGGGAAATCACGGGTTGAAATTTTCTCAATGATAGATTCCATACCGTGATGTCCTGCTGCCCCACCAGAAGCACGTAACCGTATGCGACCGAAGGGAAGATCGAGATCATCATAGATGACCAGTAAATTTTCAGTTTGAATGTTATAGAGCCTTTGCAGCGGACCGACCGAGAGACCAGAGTTGTTCATAAAAGTTTGCGGTTTGGCAAGGATGATCGAATGATCTTTAAAAACACCTTCGCCTGTCAACGCATTCTTGCGTTTCCTTTTCAATTCGATCTGCCAGCGGTCTGCAAGTACATCCGCCACCATAAAACCAACATTGTGACGGTTGTCTTCATATTGTTTACCCGGATTGCCCAAACCCACGATCAAAATTTTCTCTGCTGTCATCACGTTTTCCTTAAAAAAATACTAAGCAACTAATTAGTTTAATACAGAAACGCATTTTTTCCAAATCGCGATATTTTATTATCCTTTCATCATAACGAAAAACCTGGTGAGAAACCAGCAATTATTAATAATTGATATAAAACTATTCGCTATCAGCCGTGTTAAAACGGTTATGTTATAATCAAATCACTAGCCACAAGTTGACATCTATGGAAAATTTACCCAATCCACAAGTTAATGATCCCTCAACATCTGAATCTGCCCCTTCTATTGATAAAAAGAGGCTTTTTTGGATCATCTTTGCTATTATCATCATACTGGCTGCTACTATATATGGAATTTTCTGGCTTACAAGAGCAGGACCAGATACAACCAGCCAGGTACGAGATATCTTTATCATCGTATTGGCATTTGAATCTTTAGTGATTGGCATTGCTCTGGTCATCCTGGTGATGCAATTAGCTTTACTGACCAATATGCTGCAAACAGAGATTAAACCTATCATCAGCGATGCCAGAGAAACCATTGATACTGTCAAAGGAACTACCAATTTTCTCAGCAAAAGGGCAGTAGAGCCAGTTATCAAAGTCAACAGCTATGTGATCGGTGCCAGAAAAATATTTGAGATGCTGGGTATTATTAAAAAATAACAATTACTTCCAAAGGAGGATGTGATATGTCTGATCGTGACAATTTTGGATCTTTTTTTTCAGGTTTTCTGGTAGGTGGCATTGCAGGCGCAATCGCGGCGCTGCTGCTCGCTCCCCAAACTGGCGATGAAACACGCAAGCAAATTAAAGAAAAGTCCATAGAACTTCGTGACAAAGCTTCTACTTATGTAGATGAGGTAGTCACAACGACTGAAAAAGTCGTGGATGAAGTATCTGATAAAACGGGCGAATTCATTGATTCGACCAAAAGGAAAGCTGCCGAAGTTGCTGAAAAAGGTCAGGTCTTGCTCGAAACCAAAGCAGAAAAACCTGCTCCTGCAAAAAAAGCATCTACATCAAAGAAAACAACCAAATAATAATTCAACCTTCGTAACAATAAGGAAGCAGGGTGTTTCTTAACATCCTGCTCTTTCATTTAACTCTCTCAGTACACCTGCGATTGCATTAATCACATCCCGCGCCATCACACATGCGGCATGACCAATATGCTTTTCGGCGAGCACCCCGGCTCGGGCATGCATCCAGGCAGCCCCGCAGGCGGCATCGAACGGTTTCACCCCCTGTGCAAGCAATCCACTCAGCATACCTGCCAGCACATCCCCGCTGCCGGCAGTGGCGAGTGCCGGAGTAGCTATCGGAATTTTTGCTACCTGTCCTCCGGGTCTGCGATCACGGTCAATGCACCTTTCAATACCACCACACATTTCCAATCCACAGCAGCCGAACGTACAATTGAAATACGATCAGACTGAATTTCCTGTATGGTTTTTCCGGTCAAACGTGCCATTTCACCGGGATGCGGTGTAAGGATGGTTTTTGCAGGCAATGTGTCCTTAAAATCAGGTATTTCGCACAGTAAATTCAAACCATCCGCATCCAGCACCACCCCGTTCACCCTGCAATTTTCCACATTCTTCAGTGTTTTTAGAAGATCTTGATAAAAAGCCAGTGTATCTCTGCCTGAACCCCAACCAGGTCCGATCAATATCGAGCTTGCTCTCGTCAATAATCTTTCTATCTCACAGTCTGCGTTTGCGGTAAAACCCGCCTGAGTTTCATTCAGGAATACCCAGGTCGCTTCCGGCAATGTTCCAGCCAGCATGTGCTGAACAGATGGTATAGTCGCAATTTGCACCAATCCGGTACCACTGCGATATGCTGCCTGCCCAGCTAGATAAGCTGCACCAGGATACTTCTGTGACCCGGCAAACAGCAGCGCAGTTCCAAAGGTACCTTTATGCGCCTGTATGGAACGTCTGGGTAAGATTGAACGGACCGCAGACTGCTCAACACAATAATCCGAAATACCTCGCCAACCTTGCAGTTCGACCGGCAGCGCAATATCCACCACATCCAGCTCACCGATGTATTCAAAAGTGGGGAAACACAGCATGCCCTGTTTCACAGCTGCCATGCAGATGGTCCAATCAGCATGCAGGGTATCTTCATCTGCCCGTCCCAGATCACAATCCACGCCAGAGGGACAATCTAGTGCGATACAGTATGGCAAATTGTCCTTTTCTTTGAGATGGCTCAACACCTGTTTAACTACACCGTGTAGCGGCAGTCGAATGCCGGTGCCCAGAATACCATCCAGCAGAATATCAGCCTGCTGCACAGCGGCATCCAGTTGTTTCAAGTGCTCATCCTGACTGTGAAAACAAAGAGTACCTCCTGCCCGCAGGTAATTTTGCACTAATTCATCCTGAGAATCGTGATCTTTCAGCAAATATGCCCTGGTGAGCCACCCCTGTTTCTGTAAAAAGGTCAATGCCACCAGCGTATCACCACCATTATTCCCTGACCCAATCAGCCCTAATGTGGCATGAAAATCCTCTTTTTTCCAACGCTGATAGATCTTTTCCCCTGCCCCCAAACCGGCATTTTGCATCATCTGTGCGTAGGTCAAACCCTGCTGGTCAGCTTCCTGTTCCAATCTACGCATCTGCTCAACTGTAACGATCGTGTACAAGTCTGCCTCCAAGTCATCTTTCTTCATTATATTGGATTCTTCAAGCATTATTCAGATATAATCGACCTATGCAGCGAAGAATTTTCACCACCATTTTTTTCACCGGTCTGGTCAGCCTTGCGATCGAGCTTTCCGCATCACGACTACTATCCAACTACTTCGGTTCCAGTAATCTTATCTGGGCTTGTATCATCGGCTCCATCCTCATTTATATGACTATCGGCTCAACACTGGGTGGGAAACGCGCAGATCGTTCACCCCGTGAAGAATCTCTCTATGAAACCGTTATATGGGCTGCTTTCACCACCGGTCTGATCCCATCACTTTCAAAACCACTCCTGCGGTTAGCCAGTCAGGCGATGGACCATTTGGAAGTTGCGCCTCTGGTGATCACATTTGCAGTTGTGCTGCTGTTGTTTAGCGCTCCGATGATCCTGTTGAGCATGTCCTCTCCGTTTGCAATTCGGCTGCTGGTAGATACAACGCAAAGGTCAGGCAACCTTGCCGGAAAAGTGTATGCCATTTCAACCGTTGGATCGTTCATCGGCACTTTTCTACCGGTACTGGTGCTTATCCCCAGCCTTGGAACCTACCATACCTTTCTTGTATTAAGCGGGATCCTGTTCCTGGTCAGCTTCTTCGGTCTTTTCAAGACAAATATCGGTTGGAAAAAAATGCTCGCGAAATATGGTTGGATGGTAGTCATGGTAGTACTGTTCGCCTGGATAAGTCTGCGCGGCAGCGACAAAATCGCAGAAGGGTTGATCTACGAAACCGAATCGCAGTACAACTACATTCAAGTCCAGCAGCAATCTGGTTTTACTCTGCTGCGGTTGAACGAAGGGCAGGGCATTCATTCCATCTATCATCCTGATACGCTTAATTATCAGGCAACCTGGCGTCAGGTAATTGCCGCGCCGTTCTTCAATGCACCCCCGTATCAACCCACGGATGTGCACAACATAGCCATTCTTGGATTAGCCGGCGGCACCAGCGCTCGTCAGGCTGCCAGTGTCTTTCCTGATAGCCATATTGACGGTTTTGAAATAGATAAAACCATCATTGATGTTGGCGAACAATTTTTCGGGTTGGGTGATATTTCAAATTTATCTGTGTACGCGCAAGATGCCCGCCTTGGGCTGCGTGGTTCGAATACAAAATATCAAATCATCTCGATCGATGCATACCGCCCACCCTATATTCCTGCACACCTCACAACCATAGAATTCTTCAGCGAAGTCTATGACCATCTGTCAGATGATGGTGTACTGGTCATCAACGTTGCCCAGATAGGTGGAGATCGGCGTCTGGTGGACGCACTGGCTACCACCATCAAGCAAGTCTTTCCCTGTGTCTATATCAGCGACGTTCCAAACACCTTCAATTCAATTATCTACGCGACCCATTCCCAAACAACTGTGGAGAATTTGTTCGCCAATTATCTTCTTATGGATAGTGCTGGGAATATGCCGCTTTTACTGAAAGATACGCTCGAAACGACCATCATCAATTTGCAACAAGTGGGTAAGAGTGATCTTGTGTTTACGGATGATAAGGCGCCTGTGGAGCAGTTAGTGAACAGAATGCTTATTGATTTTTATCTAACCGGAGGGATAGAAAAACTACAATGAAAACCCTGTATAAAACGCTTCTATGCATAATTTTCTTTTTTGTGGTCATTTTAAGTGGAATCCGCCTGTGCCTGACATCCACTTTCATAGACCTGCAATACAATGTCTTCGGTGTTCCAGAAGATGTATATGGATTCACCCTCGAGGAACGAACAGAATATGCGTATCAATCTATTGATTATTTATTAGGGAAGGTCACCGACCAGGAATACAAATCCCTTACATTTGCAAATGGAGATACCCTTTTCAATCAACGAGAATTCAGTCACATGCAAGACGTGCGAGATCTGACAGTGCTTGCGATGCGCGTGTGGTATATATCCCTCGCATTATTGCTGATCGGAATATTTACGGGACAGCACAAAGGATGGCAGCGGGAAATAATGCAAGCCGGGAAAACAGCCGGCATCGTTATCATCTTCTTCATCCTTGCCGTATTAATCTCCGTCACTCTGAATTTTGACCAGCTCTTTACCACCTTTCATCATCTTTTCTTTGAAGGAGATACCTGGTTATTTTATTCCAGCGATGCCCTTATCCGTCTCTTCCCAATGCCATTCTGGGTAAATGTATTTATAGCAATAGGTTTAATCAGTGCTCTACTGGCGATCATCCTGTATCTTTTTTGCAGAAAAGGGCTACAAAGAATAACAAAAGAGGTGTAGTGACAGCACCTACACCTCTTCATTCTTTTGTGCTCGCCTAGCGAACGGCGATCGGGTTTTCGGGATTCCTGCTGGGATCAAATATATGGAGATTTTCCATGTTGAAAGCCAGTTGGATCTCATCGCCAATCAGTACACGTGTACGAGGATCGACACGGGCAACATACACCGGGTCTTCATCACGTGGTTTCAAATGCAAGAAGATCTCGTTTCCCATCAATTCGGTCACGTCCACTTTACTTTTTACCATCGCAGGTTTGATACCGGCAGGTAAGAATTCCGGGTTGTGAATATCTTCCGGTCGAATACCAAAAATGATCTTCTTTCCGGTTAAATATTCAAAGGTCTTGACTTTATCTTTAGGAAGTTCCAGCTCAAATCCTTCCGTCTTGATCACCAGTTTTGAATTCATTTTTACGATGCTTCCATTAAAGAAGTTCATCGCAGGTGAACCGATGAAACCGGCAACGAACAAGTTGTTGGGTTTATCGTATAGGGTTTGCGGGCTGTCGATCTGCTGCAGAATTCCCTGGTTCAACACCGCTATGCGGGTGCCCATGGTCATAGCTTCCATCTGATCATGGGTCACATAGATGAAAGTGGTCTGCAGACGTTGATGCAATTTTGTGATCTCCGTTCTCATCTGAACGCGTAATTTTGCATCCAGATTCGAAAGAGGTTCATCAAAGAGGAAAACTTTGGGTTCGCGCACAATGGCTCGCCCAACGGCAACACGCTGTCTCTGCCCTCCAGAGAGTTCTTTAGGTTTGCGGTTCAAGAGCATCTCGATGTTCAGAATCTTTGCTGCTTCCTCAACTCTGCGTTTGATCTCATCTTTGGGTGTCTTGCGCAGTTTCAATCCAAACGCCATATTATCGAACACCGTCATGTGAGGATAGAGAGCATAGGATTGAAACACCATTGCGATATCACGATCTTTAGGGGGCACATCGTTCACCACATTCCCGTCGATCTTGATCTCCCCCGAAGTTACTTCTTCCAGTCCCGCCAAACAACGCAGGGCGGTAGTTTTACCACATCCCGAGGGACCTACTAAAACCAGGAATTCCTTGTCTGCTAAGTTAAAACTTAGGTCGTTTACTGCGACAACGTCACCGAATTTTTTAACCACATGGTCAAAGATAACGTTTGCCATTTTTTCCTCCTTCCGGAACGAATATAGTGGCTTAATTATAGACTGAAAAAAATAAAAGGACCAGATTTTTATCCGGTCCTTGATGGTTCAACCAAATGAAGTTTCAGCCTTGATACATCTTCAACGCATCTACTACCAGCTGGATATCTGCTTCGGTCATGATAGGAGACATGTGTCCGATGCGGAACATCTTCGGCTTCAGCGTTCCCAGACCACCTGAGATCTGTATTGCATATTCATCCAGCAGGTATTTCACGATATTGGCACTATCGTGCCCTTCTGGCATCACACCTGCAGTAAGAACAGGATTCATCATATCATCCGATGTAAAAGGTGGAAAACCTGCTTCACGCAAACCTGTACGGAGCTGCATTGCCAATTTGCGATAGCGTTCCATCCTGACAGGTATGCCTTCTTCCATCAACTGTGATAGAGATACCAGCAGGGCATTGACATTATTGGTAGCCATGGTAATAGGTGATGGGTGCCATGATCCCCAATCCTGAGCATACTGACGCCATATCCGCAGGTCACCGTACCAACCATGTGTTCCCCTATCAAGACGGTCAATAATCTGCCACGCGCGTTCATTAAGCGCAACGGGAGCCAATCCAGGAGGAGCGCCCAGGCATTTCTGGGTGGCAGTCGCACACACATCAATACACCAATCATCCATCTCGAAGGGAACTCCGCCCAGTGAGGAAACAGCATCTACCAGGAATAAAGCTCCACGCTCTCTCACCAGTGGTCCAATATCTTGAATGGGATTCAATACAGTAGTGGATGTCTCTCCATGCACGACCGCAACCGCCTTGATGGATGCATCATTTTCCAGTGCAGCATCAATTTGCTGCGGATCAACCGCCTTTCCCCAATCGGTTTTGATCTGCACCACTTCCAAACCGTTACGTTCTGCAATGGAGACCAACCGATCCCCAAAAAAACCATTGTTCGCAATGAGAATGCGTTCGCCACTCTGCAAACAGCTCCCCATAGAAGCATCAATAGCGCATGTTCCGGAACCCACCATCAGAAACACATCTCCGCTAGTTTTGAATATTTCTTTCAACATATCCAGCACATGCTGGTATTTCTGCACCCACACATCGCCATAATGTGGTTCAACGGGGGCGCCCATCGCTTTAAGAACATCGGGGTGTACTTCCACCGGTCCTGGTATCATCATTTTTATTCTTGTGGTCTGATCCAATGTCAACTCCCTTTTCCTGCTCTCATACTACCATCCGCGACTCTTTTTGCCCGCTGTCACATATCAGGTATTCAGTGGGAAAAGATCGCTTTTTTAAATTATCACTTTGCGTATAACATGGTTTTTCTCATTCTAAATGTTCGTGATACGAATTTTTTCTGTGCTTTCGAGTTTTCGAATCCTATCCAGACCATCTCATGAACAGCATATTCATTAATAAGAAGAGAATAGCAGTATGGATTACCCCTGCTATAGAGAAAAGCAGACGGAGAGATCATTCCACCTGCTTTTTTTACCGAGCATCTATTTCTTGAATTTCCATGAGAGATCCTCTGCGCTATTAGGTATGTGTCATCAATTATTGTACTACAGCCACTTTCAATCTCCATTTAAACGATCTTCACGTATAATTCAAGCGTGTTTCACGCAAACGATACAACAAGGATCAAGCATCATGAATGACCATAAGAAAAATCTGGACGTAAAGACCCTTCTGGATGAGAAACGCTTAAAAGGATTATGGAATCTGATGAGCGGTTATCAGGGTCTTTATGTTGGAGCCATGCTATACCAGGCTGTCGCTGCGCTGGCGAAATCAGGGACC
Organism: Anaerolineaceae bacterium; assembly: GCA_963556045.3. Classification (GTDB taxonomy): domain Bacteria; phylum Chloroflexota; class Anaerolineae; order Anaerolineales; family Anaerolineaceae; genus UBA4781. The sequence goes on from CAUVYA020000002.1 coordinate 720,575, forward strand.
TATCTGCTGCTGGAATACTTTGTTGATAATTTCCTGCTTGCCCAGACTGCGGGCATGGATATCTGGGTGGTTGCGATAGGATTTGTGGTATTGTTTCTCTTCCAGGGCAGTGCTACTTTCATGAGCCAGAAATCGGCTGCCCAAACCGCTGAGGGAACCATCCAGCGTTTGCGCAATTACCTTTACGACCACCTCCAAAACCTAACCTTTGCATATCATGCCAAAACGGATACCGGGGACCTCGTCCAGCGCTGCACATCGGATGTGGATGCCCTGCGTCGGTTTTACGCTGACCAGGCTATTGGAGTGGGCAGGATCATCATCTTATTTCTGGTAAATTTCATCGCCATCATGCGGTTGAACACAAGACTTGCCCTGCTGTCGGTTATTGTGGTACCAATTGTTGTTTTTGTATCCATCTATTTCTTCCGCAAGGTATCACAGGCATATGAAGCATATCAGGAACAGGATGCAATTCTCTCGACAACGCTGCAGGAAAATTTAAGCGGGGTACGTGTGGTAAAAGCATTTGCCCGGCAGCCCTATGAGATCACAAAGTTCGAACGCGACAATTTGGAAAAATATAAGCGCGGTAGAAAATTATTGACCATCCATTCTCTTTTCTGGCCTATTTCAGATGTTCTATGCGGCGCTCAATTGCTGGCTGGTTATTATATTGGCGCACGCATGGCGATCAATGGAACCATCAGCATCGGCACTTACATGGCTTACGCCGGTCTGGTTATTTGGATCATCTATCCCCTGCGCAACCTCGGCAGATTGATCGTTCAGATGTCAAATGGTCTGGTTTCATACGACCGGATTTATAAGATCATCAAAGAAGATCGCGAGCCACTTGATAAGGGTAGTTCTCAGAAGGAGGAAGCAGTTCGTGGAGATATTGTTTTTGAAAACGTATCCTTTCACTACGAAGATGGCAGTGAAGTACTGCATAACATTTCCTTCGAATGTAAAGCCGGTATGGCAATCGCATTGTTGGGTTCAACCGGATCTGGAAAGACCAGTCTGGTAAACCTGCTGCCGCGTTTTTATGATTTCACAGATGGGGTTGTACTGCTGGATGGATATGATCTGCGCCTTTATTCACGTCGTTTTCTGCGCGAACGTATCGGGATTGTGGAACAGGAACCATTCCTCTTTTCACGATCCATCTATGAAAACATTACTTTTGGTGTTAAAGAAGAGGTCAGCCAGGAGCAGGTGGAACAGGCAGCCAAGATGGCAGCCATTCATGATGTCATTCTGGGTTTTCCACAGGGTTATAAAACCCTGGTCGGAGAACGCGGTGTGACCCTTTCCGGTGGGCAAAAACAGCGCATCGCCGTAGCGCGTACTTTCTTGAAAGATCCGCGCATCTTGATATTAGATGATTCCACCTCTTCAGTGGATGCTGAAACTGAGGTACATATTCAAGCAGCCATTCACAGCCTTATGCAGAATCGAACTACTTTTATCATCGCACACAGAGTGCAAACCATCATGAAAGCCGATCTCATTCTTGTCATGGATAATGGTCGCATCATCCAAAAAGGATCTCATCAAGAGTTAATCCAGCAGGATGGTGTCTATCGCAGCATATTTGATATCCAGACCAGGATTGAGGAAGATCTACAGAAGGAGATCAGCAGTGCCAGTTAACGCTTTTCAAGAGACCGATTACTCGCGCGAAAGCTCTACCGGAAAGATATTCGTGCGTATCATCAAATTCATGAAACCGCACTGGGGGAAGATGGTGATCTTCCTGACGGCGGTTATTCTCACTTCCATTATTGATGCGTACCTCACCTATCTAAGCAAGAATATCATTGATGAGGGTATCCTGTCTGGCAACACCAGTATCTTATTGGACATACTCTCTCAATATGGCGCTCTGGTGATAGTCGAAGCTGTCACAGTATTTGCCTTCATCTACATAATAGGAGTTGTTGGTGAAAAGGTGCGCTATGACCTGCGCCAGAAAATGTTCAATCACCTGCAAAGTCTATCCTTATCCTACTATAACCAAACGCCGGTGGGATGGATTATGTCGCGTGTTACCAACGATACCGAGCGTGTGGCAGAGCTGGTCACCTGGGGGATACTGGACGGCATGTGGGGGATCATCAACATCGTTTCTTCTATGTACTTCATGTTTCGCATTAATCCCAAACTGGCTTTGATCGTGCTGGCGATCCTGCCAATTCTCTTGTTTGCAGGGATCCAATTTCAGGTCCGTATTTTGCGCCAGTATCGTGCAGTGCGCAAAATCAATTCTCAGATCACCGCTTCTTTTAATGAAAATATTACCGGCGTGCGTGTCATCAAAGCGCTGGGGCGTGAAAAAGAGAATCTGCGTGAGTTCAGTGAACTCTCTGGCAGTATGTACAGGGCATCATATAAAGCAGCCTGGACAAGCGCCCTTTTCCTGCCTACCGTACAGTTGATCTCCTCGCTTGCGCTGGGTGGCGTGATCTGGTACAGCGGAGCACAAGCCAGCATTGGTGGGATCAGCATTGGCGGAATGCAGGCATTTTTGGCTTACATTACCTCTATGATGTGGCCTATCCAGGATCTGGCTCGCGTGATCGCAGAAATGCAGCGCTCAATCGCTTCCGCTGAACGTATCTTTTCATTGATCGATACCACTCCCGAAGTTAAAGATAAACCACAGGCTTATGATCCCGGTTCCATGCGCGGCGATATCGAATTCGAAAAAGTCTCCTTCTGGTATGAGGATAATTCTCCGGTCATCAAAGATTTGAATTTTAAAGTGAAACATGGAGAAACGATCGCGCTGGTTGGCTCCACCGGTGGAGGGAAGACCACTATCGTGAATTTAATCTGCCGTTTCTTTGAGCCCAAACGCGGGCGGATTTTGATCAGCGGCAAGGATTATACTGATTTTTCTTTGAGCGCCATTCAATCTCGGGTAGGAGTGGTTTTACAGACACCCCACCTCTTCTCAGGCACTATTAAAGAAAACATCGCTTATGGACGGTTAGATGCCACTGATGAAGACATTATAGCCGCAGCTCAATTAACAGGAGCGCATGAATTTATTACAAAGATGGCTCTTGGTTATGAAGAGCAGGTTGGAGAAGGAGGTGTTTTACTCTCTGTCGGTCAAAAACAGTTGATCAGTCTGGCAAGAGCAGTATTATCCGATCCTGAAATATTCATCATGGACGAAGCCACCTCCTCCGTAGATACATTAACGGAAGCCACCATTCAGCAGGGTGTCGAAACCATCATGCAGGGTCGTACCACCTTCATCATTGCGCACAGGCTTTCGACCATCAAAAAATCAGACCGCATCTTCGTGATTGAAAATGGACAGATCAGCGAAGTGGGAAACCACCGTGAGTTGATCATGAAAAAAGGTAAATACTACAACCTGTATACACAGCAATTCAGGCAGGAACAGGAGAAAAAATATACCCTGTTTGAAGAATGACGCCAATTTGATTCAATCTCAAGTGCGTGGTATGCTTAGTGAGTGTAATTCTTCGTGATTTTCCTGTATAAATCTTCGTGTATAATACAAATTCAATTTTTGATGGAGAAATCGAATTATGCAAAAACGAACTAAAAATTTTTTCTGGCTCTTTCCGCTCGCGATCGGAATTCTCTTCTTAAGCGCTTGTTCTGGAGGAGCAGCCGCGGAACCGACCCAGGATCCCAATGTTGTATTTACCCAGGTGGCAGAAACGGTCATGGTGAGTATGACCCAGACCGCTGAAGCACAACCGCCTACAGCTACTCCTGAACCTACTGCCACATCGCTGCCGACTCTGCCTCCTACCGCTACGATAGATCCCAACCAGCCCACTGCCACCGCACAGCCGACCCAACCCCCTGCGGTAAGCGGTCCAACTGCGACGGTGCAGCGCTTTGGCGACGCGGCAAAGTGGAACACGCAAAGCCCGGCAGATGGATCGGTACTGTCGGTCAGCGAGAACTTTGCTTTCCATGTTTGCCTCAGCAACATCGGGTCAACCGACTGGACCACCAAATACTATCTGCAATATGTAGATGGGCAGCAGCTCTGGTGGGATACCACAAAATTCCATATTGGCGAAACTGTCGAGCCCAATGGCAAGTGGTGCTTCGATCTACCTTCCATTGCTCCAGATAAAGCCGGTGAATATACCACGCGCTGGTATCTCAAGAATTCCACAAATGATTCCTTCTTCGAGGTTTACTTCCACTTCTATGTGGGTAAATAAAACTACGATCGTAAAAGAGGTTTCCGATGTCGGAAACCTCTTTTCTTTTAATCATCTCCCAAACAGGTCCCTACCCGCTTGGCAGCCTTTATCCAGGAATGTTCCAGTGGTACCATACGTCTGCGATTGACCACCTTATCCAGAGGAACTGCATCCATTTTTTCTCCGCGCACTGCCACCATGGAGCCGTATTTTTCTTTGTCAATGAATGATGCCGCTGCCGAGCCCAGCTCGGTAGCCAGCAGTCTATCGCGTGCGGATGGAATACCGCCGCGCTGCACATATCCCAGGATCGTGACACGTGATTCCAAACCGGTCAATTGCTCCAACTGCTGTGCCAGCGCAATGGTCTTGTTGGATTGCCCCGCCTGCCAGATCTCAATGTTGGCTGCGATCACTTTTTTCTCATCTTTATTTCCTGCATTCTTTTTCTGCTGCAGTAAGCCTTCCAGCTCTGCTGCCGCCGCTCGCGTCATAGCCCCTTCTGAAATGGCAACAATGCTGAATCGTTTCCCACTGCGCACACGCGCCAGAATAGCTTCTGCAATAGAAGATGGTTCGTAAGGTATCTCGGGGATAAGGATGACATCCGCACCCCCGGCTACACCGGCTCCTAAAGCCAGCCAGCCGGTGTTGTGTCCCATTAATTCCACCAGAATGATGCGGTGATGGCTGTGAGCGGTGCTGTGCAGGCGATCTACAGCATCTGTGGCAATTCCCAGGGCAGTATCAAAACCAATGGTAGTATCCGTCATGGCGATATCACGATCAATCGTTTTGGGAATAGTGATAACATTCAGCCCTTTTTCCATCAATCGATGTGCATTTTTCTGGGTTCCGCCTCCACCAATGCATACCAGCACATCCAGATGATGCTTCTCATACACTTCCAGCATGGCATCCGTCATATCCAGTAATTTGTCGCCCACCGGCATACGATGCGGTTTATCACGGCTGGTGCCTAAGATAGTTCCTCCAAAGGTAAGAATGCCAGAAAGATGCTGTTCATCCAGCATAACGGAACGGTCATTCATCAACCCTCGAAAGCCATCATAAAAACCGATCAGCTGCATGTCATATTCCCCCAGAGCTGACTTTCCCAGCCCTCGTAAAGCGGCATTCAAGCCGGGCGTATCACCGCCGGCAGTTAAAACACCCACATATTTCGTCATGGATACCTACCATTTCCTGCTTATATGAATTATCTCCATTATACGGTAAGATCATTGAGCTGATTCGTGTTCCATGTTACAGTAATTGAGCAACCAGGAATATTTATTAATCGATAAATCATCAGTGCAAAATTAATGGATATCAAAATCATTCACGCGTCAAAAAGAACAAACAATGTCCCACACCTGACCATTGCAACAGTCAGCATGCAGTGTTCCCGCATCCCTTCTGAGAATCTTCAAAAGATGCTTATTTTGATCGGTAAGGTAAAACAACAGCATCCACAGGTTGATCTGATATTCTTTGGTGAGACTGCCTTCACCTGGTATGATCCACAGAAACATCCGCTGGATCATTATTCCAGTGCTGAACAAATTCCCGGTCCAACAACCAATCGCATGGCTCACATTGCGAAAAACATGAAGGTATTCCTCTGTTTTGGCATGGTGGAGCAAGATGGTGAACGGATTTTCAATACACAGGTTCTGATCGATCCAGATGGTGACATTATCACAAAACATCGTAAATGGAATCTGAAAGAAACTACTTTTACAGCAGGGGATATGCCTTTCACATTAACTCAAATTGGGGATTTTCAGACCGCGCTGCTGATCTGTTCCGATGCAGCCAATCTGTACACTATGCGTCAATTGATGAAAGCCGCACCTGATCTGATCCTTCTCAGTCTGGCAGATGATATGGATGTGGAATTCTTCATGGCAGAATTCAATGCGCATCTCTACGCCACCTGGCTGGTAAGCGCTAACCGCTTTGGCAAGGAATTTACACGCTACTGGAACGGCAATATAGTCATCTCAAATCCGAATGGTAAATTGGTCGCCAGTAGTGTGAATGAAGAAACAGTCCTGATCATGGATCTTGTATTGCCAGGAAATAAAAACAAGATCCTTCAATCTGTCCGGAAATTTTTCGTTCGTATCCCTTTAATCTGGCATATCATTTTCAATTGGAGGATAGCGAGATCTTATTTCTCTTGAGATCTCAAGTATCAAAAAAAGAATTGTCAGGAACTTCCTACGAATATCTTAAAGATAGGGCGCCAGCCGTTCAATATTCTGTTTGATTTTCTTACCCTGTACTTCTTGCATGCCATCCAACTGTCGTTTGGCTCGTTTAGAACGGTTGCGGCGTAGATGCCCTTTATTACCCTTGGTACGCATCAACTTGCCCGATCCGCTTTTCTTAAAACGTTTGGCAGTCGCTTTATGTGTTTTCAGTTTATATTTTTTTCCCACAGAATACCTTTCTAGGCGATCACTTCCATCTTGGCTACGCTGGAACGTAAAGCGTCTTCCAATCTTCGCTTTGCTTCTGCCTGACTGCATTCGGTCGCGACCATCAATTCATCAATAAATTGTTGTTTTAATTTATCCAGCATCTTTTCCTCATAGATATTGTCGCGATGCCTCTCACAACGTCCATTCAGATCGCGGATGAGTTCCGCTTTTCCATGCAGACTGCTGTTGCTGAACACTTCCTTGATACGTGCTTTGCGGGCACGATAATCAGATCCCAATTTCTTGGGTTTGCGGCGGATGGTGGTGAGGGCTTTATTCAGGGTTGAAACAGATGAAATGGTGCGAATATGCTGTACATCGGTAGCGTTTACCGGCAGCCAGTACGTAAGGTCATCTGTTTTTACTTTGAAAAAAGTCCTTTCTTTTCCATCCAGACGTTTGTGGTCGATCCCTTCGATCTGGCTGACACCATGGTAAGAATGAACAATCCAATCATCTTTCTTGAATTTTGGTACACATCCATCACTCATCAGTTTCTCCTTTCTACAATTTTTATTTCGCTTTGTCTATCGGTAATTTTTATGCTGGCGTTTTTGAGCTTTACGGATCCCTTTTTTCTGGTCGATCCGTTTTTGTTCACCCTTGGATATAAACCAGCGTTTCTTTCGTACGGTGGATAATAACTGACTGCGCATGATGCGTTTTCGAAAACGTCGGAACATCTGCGCTTCACTTTCACCATTTCTTTTTTCTACTCTAACCAATGTAAATTCTCCTTTCAGAAATGTAATAATAAAATCTCATCCATCCTTTTTCTGATGGGAGCAATATAATAACCTCTCGTTTGAATTTTGGGCTTATTTGCTCATCTCAAAAAGACCTTCCCCCTGGGCAATATCAATCTATTACCCTGTTTTCTGATACATATGCTCTTTTTGAGATATAGATCTCTATTGTTTTTTTATTATACCATACATTTGTCTATGCGCATTGCCTGCAAGACTTGCACTTCTCGTGAAAAATGGCATAATGGGTCTACTTTGATACAATTCACGAACACATCGAGGAAAAATATGCAAAAACCTACCATCCTGCGCTTGCTGGTCATCAGCCTTGTATTTGCGCTCATTTTCTCCGGCGCCTGTTCCGGCTCCAGTAAAATTGATTCCATCACCATTGCACAGGCATATCCTGATGCCACGCGTGAAGAGATCATCAATGCCTTTCTGCCTTACAACTTCGATTTTGCTGAAGAAAAAACCTATTCCGGTCAGCCAATGATAACTGCCGTATCACCAGATGGCGCTGCCAGCCTGCAGTTACTGGGTCCTGCTGAAGACCTAAAAGCAGCGCGTGTTCTGATCTACCTGCCAATCGAAGCCAGCTACGAATACGCCGACCAGCAGTACACCTATTTTGAGCTGCTGATGAATAGCGTCTTCCAGGATAACTGGCCAGCCATGCACGAGTGGCTGATCACCGCCACCAATTCCATAGCGGAACATACCACTGCTTCCCTCCAGGGCGGTGCGACCGTTACCACTCCGCATTTCACGGATGCAGGCGAATTGGCAGCCAGCCTGTATGTACGTCTGGATGGTGATAGCAACGGGTTCGTGATGGGGTTGGTGATCGGAGATTGGCTGAAGGATATCAGTTATAATGCCCAGCTTGGTGTCTGGAAACCATAAGAAGAATCAACCATACTCGGGATTCAACTATTGCCCATGTTCAGCACTTTTTACTCATTAATCGTTTTCGGAGGGACTTCTATGCCAGAAAATGGTGAACACTAAAGATAGACCCGCGAAGAAAGCGGAGACAACACCTGACAGGATAAAATTGAATTGGATGGATTGCGGTGCGCCAAACACTCTCGGCAGGCTCGCCTGGAAGAACGGTGAGAGAAAGATGCCGATCGAGAAAGCGCCGTTCACCACTCCCACTGCCGCCGTGCTATCAGCATCCCCCACTGTATTCGAGGTAGCCAGCACGATCAAAGCTATCAACAATCCGCTTCCCAATCCGGCGATCAGCAATCCCATCAAAATGACAGCCCCTGCTCACTGAAAGTTAATAAAAATATACCGACTGCGCAAACAGCCAGACCAACCGGGATAGTCCATTTCCTCAGTCTTCGATAAATTTGTGAGAATGCCAGCCCAGCCAGTGTGGAACCAAGTGTACAAACGGAAAGCCCAAATGCCGAAACGATCGGTGAAATACCTGCTTTGGTCTCGAGCAGATATGGCAGGTCAGTGATGATGATAAAGAAAAAGATCATCATGACCAGCGCTGCCAGGGAGTAGCCCAGCACAGCAGGTGGTATGGGAGTTTTTATCTTTTCCGCTGCCTGTCCTGCTTAACGCGCGGGGTTGCTGGTAGAGTGAGCATTATGTGAACCAGCACCAGCGGAGCAAGAGCGTAGATCCAGAATGCGCTGCGCCAGTTTTGCGCGCCGATCATAGCTGCCAGCGGCGGGGTGAGCACCGCCATAAAATGGGAAAGAGCGAAGGAATATCCCACCAGGTCAGCCCGTTCTTTGCCCTGGAAATAATCCGTGATCAGCGAGGTGATGATGGGTGAGATCAAACCGGTGCCTGCCCCCAGCATAGCCCGCAATATGAGATGAGCCGTGAAGCTTTGTGACCAGCCCGCCGCGATGCCCCCCACCGAATACAGCGCCAGCCCGATCAAAAGGATAGCTTTCTTCGATATCACTTTTACCAGCTGCCCGGCGATCAATCCGAAAAAGATCATCATCAACGACGGTAATGTGATAGTCTGCTTAATCAAGGTCTGGCTGACCTGCGGGAAAGATGCACCGATCTGCTTCACCAGCGGAGCTACCGTGTCGGTGGAGATGATGGTGAGAAGTGAGAGAGAAAGTATGGCTGCTTTTTTGCGATCCATCAATGAATACCTTTAGCGAAACTTGAAAATCGAAGTATAGCATAGAAACAATAACACAGGTTATCAGGGGATTCTTCTTATCTAGAAATGTTTTCTCAATGATTCATTTTTACTGTTTAAAAAGACCGCTCCTGGAAGGCAGCTTACCATGAAGTGTCACGGGAAATGAATGAAATCTTCTACCAAGGTTTTCATGCCGCAGTGATCAATCAGTTTGGGAAATACATGCAGCGTATTCTCCAAAATTTTTAAAAAGCCGTAATATCTATCTTATCTGTACCTCTTTTCAGCTATTTTGAAAATGAGACACGCGACCCATCTGAATATAACTGTCTCTCCAATACATGCCGGGCGAAAAAAGCGTATACTTCTATGTCTTGACCCTATTTTTACAACAAATAATGAGAATACGCAGGAATACACATGATCGGCTTTATCGTTTTAATACTCTTGTGCACCATATGGATCAGTTTTTTTTCAAAACAATTCCCCTTCTGGGATCGGGTCAACCATTTCCTGGTGGGTCTGATCACAGGGGTTCTCTCGTTTGCTATCCTATTTATTGCTTACCTGAAACTCTTCCCCGCTTGATCCTTCACGCTTCTTTTGCCAGAATAGTCTTGATATACATTCGCCGAAATATATAATGGAATCAAGATAGAACTTGTTTCCTGCAAAGGAGTTGAATATGGCAGTAAAAAAGGATCAATCGAAAATGATTGACGCGTATATTGCCCGCTTTTCGCAGGATGTCCAGGAAAAATTGGAAAGTATCCGTACCTTGATAAAGGAAAATGCGCCTGATGCTGTGGAAGTGTTCAGTTATGGAATGCCCGGGTTTCATCTCAATGGCAGCCTGGTGTGGTACGCTGCTTTTGCACATCATATCGGTTTCTATCCAACGGGTTCAGGAATCGAAGCATTCAAGGATGAGATCTCTCATTATCAATGGTCAAAAGGTACCGTACGGTTTCCCCTCGACCAGCCAATCCCTTATGAGCTCATCAAACGCATTGTCCTCTTTCGGGTAGAAGAGAATTCTTAAAAAACCAGGAAAACTGGTTCTTAAAACCCTACCATCGCTCAGTAAATATTGCTGTTATTGAAATCATTGAATAATAAATGAGCGGTCAGTTACCAAAGGCGATCTGAAGCTGTTTTGACCATTCCGTGATGTGGATCGAAAATTGATCCTGCACAAAAGTACAATCCAAACCGGAAAATGCGGGGCGCTGCGCGCTGGTCGGAAATTCGTCGGACGACGCAGGATGAACCATAATATTCTGATGTGCCCCGCTGTATTCCAGTATTTTCTCTGCCCATTCATAGCGGCTGCAAGACCCACCTCCTGCCAGATGGTAGAGACCCTGTTTTTGGATCAAATAATTGACCGGATCGTCCTGTCCCTGCGCGATGATCTGGGCTGTCACTTCAGCCAGCATGCGCGCCCAGCTGGGATTGCTGATCTGGTCGTCAACGACTCGCAGTTCCGTGCGTGTTTTCGCCCATTCCATCAGTTTGGTCACAAAACAGGGACGGCGCAGGGAATAGACCCAGGCAGTGCGGAAGATGAGATATGCTCCACTCACCTGCTGGACAGCCTGTTCTCCATGCAGTTTGCTCAAGCCATACTGGTTGATGGGATACGGTTCATCCTTTTCGGTATAGGAGGATCCTTTTTTTCCATCAAAAACATAATCGGTTGAAAAATGGATGAGGGCAGCATGCAGTTTTTGAGCTTCCTCCGCCAGAACACCCGGACCGGTACCATTAATGGCTTCAGATAAGTTTGATTCCTCTTCCGCCTTATCCACATTGGTATAGGCTGTAGCATTGATGATAATGTTGGGTTTTAACTCCCTGACCGTATCGCGGATATTCGCTGCATCAGCCATATTCACCTGGGGGTAATCCAAAGCGACCACATCTCCCACTGTCAGCAGAGTGCGGTGCAGTTCCCAGCCAACCTGCCCGGTGTTCCCCAGCAATAAAATGCGCATGTTAACCTTTCTGGTTCAATAAAAAATCTAAATACTCACCATATCCATTAGATCTGTGTTCATCCGCCAGTTTTTTAAGCTGTGTTCGATCGATATAGCCATTCTGATATGCGATTTCTTCAGGGCATGAGATCATGATACCCTGCCGTTCTTCAACGGTCTGGATGAAATTGGATGCCTGCAGCAAGGATTGATGCGTTCCAGCATCCAGCCAGGCAATGCCCTGCCCCAGAATACTGACATTGAGAGAATTCTGCTCCATATATATGCGATTCAGATCGGTGATCTCGATCTCCCCTCGTGCCGAGGGTTTCAGAGCTTTAGCAAACTCAACCACCCGGTTATCATAAAAATACAATCCCGGTACCGCGTAATTGGATCGTGGATGGGCAGGTTTTTCTTCCAGTGAGATTGCCTTCCCGTTTTCATCAAACTCGACCACGCCGTAACGCTGCGGGTCGCGCACCGGGTATGCAAAAATGGTGGCGCCGCTGCTGATGCGGGCAGCATCTTTCATTTTCTGGTCAAATCCGTAACCGAAAAAGATATTATCACCCAGTATCAAGCAGGCAGGTTCGCTGCCCACAAACTTTTCCCCAACAATGAAGGCATCTGCCAGACCGCGTGGTTCATTCTGTTCAGCGTATTCGATGCTGATGCCCCACTGCCTTCCATCCTGCAGTACACGTTTAAAAAGCGGGAGATCCTGTGGGGTACTGATGAGCAGGATTTCCCGTATGCCGGCATTCATCAATGATCCCAGGGGATAGTAGATCATGGGTTTATCATACACAGGCAATAACTGTTTGCTGATCGCCCTGGTTAATGGGAAAAGACGTGTTCCCTTACCACCTGCCAAGATAATTCCTCGCATAGTTATCCTCGCTTTGTATAATTCTCGGTTACCCAATCCTGATAGGTCGGTCTTTTACGGATGAGATTGATCCAGTCCTTGTTCGATAGATACCATTCAACGGTTGAATATAGTCCCTGCCGCAATGCATGTTGTGGAGACCAATCTAATTCTTGCCGGATCTTCTCAATATTCATGGCATAGCGGCGATCGTGACCCGGGCGATCTGCTACGAAAGTGATGAGCTGTTCATGCGGAGTAAAAGATGAATCCGGCATTTTTTCATCCAGAATGGAGCAAATTGTGTGAATGATCTCCAGATTGGTGGGCTGGTTTTCTCCACCAATGTTATAACTCTCGCCAGGCACACCTTTTTCAAGCACATCCCAGATAGCACGGCAGTGGTCTTCGACATACAACCAGTCCCGAATCTGTTTCCCATCACCATACACCGGAAGAGCTTTCCCTTCGATCGCATTCAATATCATCAATGGGATAAGCTTTTCCGGAAACTGGTAGGGTCCATAATTATTGGAACAATTGGTAATAGTAGCAGGCAGCCCGTAGGTATGCACATACGCATTTACCAGATGGTCACTGCTGGCTTTTGATGCAGCATAAGGGGAGTTGGGAGAATAGGGGGTTTGTTCCGTAAAAGCCGGGTCTTCAGGAGATAATGTACCATACACCTCATCCGTCGAGATATGATGAAAGCGCACTTCATCTCCGCCGGCTTTTCTTTCGTCAAGCCACACTTTACGCGCAGCTTCAAGTAAAGAGAATGTTCCAAAAATGTTGGTTTGAACGAATACGCTTGGTCCATGGATGGAGCGATCAACATGGGTTTCAGCCGCAAAATTGATGATGGTATCGATATTATGTTCGCGTATAATCTTCTCAATATTCTGCTGATCACAAATATCCCCTTCAATGAAGGTATAACGATCTGCTGAAGGAAGATCACGGAGATTCTCCAGACTGCCGGCATAAGTCAATAGATCGAGATTTAGTAATACAGCATCTTTTTTTTCGGAAAGCACAAAGCGAATAAAGTTTGATCCAATAAAACCTGCCCCACCAGTAACAAGGATATTTTTTCGCATTTTATCCAAATACCTCCGCCTGTTTGAAACCTATCCCTTGCTGATCTTTAGTGGAAAGGAGTAAAGGAATTTGTTCATGTAATGGCCAATCAATACCGATATCAGGATCATTCCATATGATACATCGTTCTGCCTGTGGATCGTAATAATCTGTTGCTTTATACAATACTTCAGCCTGATCAGAAAGTACATAAAAACCATGGGCAAAATAAGGTGGGATCCATAGCTGGTTTTTCTTTTCAGCATCCAGTGTTGCGCCAACCCATTTGCCGAAAGTTGGAGAATTTTTGCGCAGATCGACAGCAACGTCAAAAATTGTCCCCCGCAGCGCGCGCACCAGTTTACCCTGCACATGGGTTAGCTGGTAATGCAAACCTCGCAGTGTGCCCTTCGTAGATAGAGATTGGTTATCCTGCACAAAATCAGCTTGAATCCCTGCATCAGCATAGCGCTGGCGATGAAAAGCCTCCATAAAAAAACCGCGCTCATCTGCAAACACAGTAGACTCTATGACCAAAACATCTTTGATGGAAGTTGGTATAAATTTCACAATCTTTTACCCATCGTTGCAATATTGTACTGTTTACTAACGTCAGCGGCTATTCCCCTGGCAACGATCTTCCCATGATCCAGCCAGATAGCGCGCTCACATAGATTGTTAATAGTATTAGGAGAATGGGAAACCAGAATGATGGTAGAACCCTTCTCTTTGAAGCTCAGCATACGTTCATTACATTTTTGCTGAAAGGCGGCATCTCCTACCCCCAGCACTTCATCCACCACCAGAATATCCGGCATCCAGGCAGTAGCAACCGAAAAGCCCAGACGCGCCTTCATGCCTGAAGAATATGTTCTCAGTGGAGATTCCATAAAATCTGCGATCTCTGAAAAATCCACGATCTCATCAAATTTTTCCTGGATCTCTTTTTTGGTGTGCCCGAGGATGGTTCCATTAAGAAAAATATTCTCCCTTCCAGTCAACTCCGGATGGAAACCGGCTCCCAACTGAAGCAGCGGGTGAACCACCCCAGAAATCCATACATCACCTTCTGTAGGAATAAGAACTCGTGATATGACCTTTAATAAAGTAGATTTACCGGCGCCATTGCGACCCAAAATACCGAAGATCTCACGCTGGTTTATTTCAAGATCCACATTTTGTAGAGCCCAGAATTTTTTTCTTTTGATATTCCCTTTCAACAGACGAATCGAATATTCTTTAATGGTATTAATGCGATCGGTGGGCATATCATATTCCACACCTACATTCGTCAATCGTATTGCTAAATCTTCATCAATTATCAATCCTGTCATTTTAAACTCTATATCCGTATTTATCAGCTTGTTTAGTAAAGACCATCCACCCGATCAATATCATCCCGATCGAAAGACCTGCTCCAATCAACCATTGCTGGCTAGTCGGAAATATGCCTTCATAGATAACCATCCTGAACAATCGCAATATGTGAAAGAGAGGATTCAATTTTAGGATCCATCCACCCAGAATGTCATAGTAAATATCTTCTGGGAACATGATGGGTGTCATATACATCCAGGCTGTTAGAAGGATAGGGTACATCTCGCTCAAGTCTGGGAAAATAACCACATAGGATGATAGAAGCAAACCAACTCCCAATGCAAACCCGGCAAGGATCAAGATCGCTGCCGGTAACGCAACCAGTGAGAGGCGAAAAGGGACATGGAGAACCAGCATGATCAAGAATAATGGAACCAGCGAAAAGAGCAGATTGATAATGCCCGAGAAAATGGTAGAAACAACAAAACCGGCTTTGGGAATATAGGAACGCTGGAAAAGACCGCTGCCCCACAACATAGAATTCATACAGCCGGTTGTGGTCTGACTGAAGAACTGCCAGCCCAATAACGCGGAAAGGAGATATACCGGATAAGCTTCGGTTCTATTGAACACTCGGGAAAAAACCACAGACATGACGATCATGATGCCCAGGGGATTCAACATAGTCCAGGCAATACCCAGTATGGAACGTTTATACCGAGTGATAATATTACGCCTGGCTAATTGCATGATCAAATCTTTATATTGAAATAATGCAAGCAATTCTTCGATAGCAGGATGTTTTCTTTTGGTACTATCGTAAATCGGTTTTTTTGTTTGCTCCACTACTCTATACCTCTTTTTTTTCGTCACCAATTATACTGGAGATAAGACACTTTCCAGAAATATCTATCTGATCTGGATAAAGTATCATAGAATAATTAGCAAAGGCATGCTGAATAATAAACTCTTGTAACCGATCAAAATGAAAATACTTTATTTTGCCAACACCGACTGGTTCCTCTATAATTATAGTCTTTCTCTTTTTAAGTTCATGCAGGCTAAAGGGCATGAGATCTGTTTATTTTCCCCGAATGGACCATACAGTGAATTTCTGATAAAAGAAAACTTCACGTGGCAGGAATTTCCTTTATCAAGAAAAGGGATGAATCCATTTACAGAACTTCGATCCATACGGCAATTCCAAAAAGTACTTTCGAACAACCCGCCCGATATTTTGCATAATTTCACACTGAAAAGTGTATTATATGGATCTCTGGCTGCCAGGAAATTCAAACACATCAAAACCGTCAACACTATCACCGGAATGGGTTTCCTTTTCATCAATAATGACATTCGCACGAGCATCATACGAGCTTTTTTGATACCCTTCTTACGCTACGCGTTGAAAGAGACAATGGTTTTTTTCCTCAATACGACCGATCGAGATTATTTCTTGAAACGACAGATCATCAAACCGGAACAGGCAAGAATCATCAACGGGGCTGGAGTGGATGTTTCTTTATACTCACCAGAAAAACCAGTACAAAAAGAAAAGAAACCTACCATCATCTTTCCCGCACGCCTTCTCAAAGATAAAGGTATCTATGAATTCGTAGAAGCTGCTCGTATCACCAAAAAACAGCATTCTGAATGTATTTTCGCGCTGGTGGGATCTATTGATAACGGCAATCCCTCTTCTATCAGTGAAGATGAATTAAACGCATGGCTTAGAGAAGGCACCGTCGAGTGGTGGGGGTGGCAAGATGAAATGGTAAAAGTGTATCAGCAGACATCGATTGTGTGCTTACCCTCGTATCGGGAAGGACTGGCTACCAGTCTATTAGAAGCTGCGGCTTGTGCAATCCCGATCATCACAACTGATGTGCCCGGTTGTCGTGAGCTGGTCAAGAATAACGTAACCGGTTTTATCGTACCCACCCACGACGCACAGGAATTGGCAAGGTGTATAATCTACATGGTCGAACACCCATCACAATCAATAGAAATGGGATCGCGAGCAAGAGATTTCATTATTGAGAAGTATTCACAAGATACAGTGAACACCGATATTTATCAAACATACATGGAATTGGGCAAGGTTTAAATTGAATTATAGCAACCTGATGGTTAATATTCTTGCTGGATTATTACTGGGCGCCATTTTATCACCCCTTGCCACTAAGGCAGCTAATAAACTCAAACTCATTGATGACCCACGGTCATCACCACGCAAAATCCATAACAAGCCTACTCCCTGTGCTGGCGGCATGGTTTTAATCATCGGATTGGTGATCGCCATCGCGGTACGATTCACCGGTTTTGATTCAGATATCATAAAGATCATTGCAGCAGGGTCGATTGTTTTTGCAACTGGATTAATCGATGATCATAAAAGCATTACCGTATTCCAAAAATTCCTTGGACAATTTTTAGCGACCACAGTGATGATCCTCCTGGGAATACATGTTCAAATCTTTGAAGGTTTATTATTGCCTGTTCAGCTATCCGCTACGACTGCACTGATCCTAGACATTCTCATCACTTATATTTGGGTAATTGGTTTGTCTAACGCATTCAATTTTATTGATAGTATGGATGGATTGGTCGTTCAGCTTTCACAGATCGCAGTTGGGTTAATGGGTATCAGCGCCGTCGCTTACGGTCAGCCCAGCATCGCAGCACTGATGATTTTCTTGCTGGGTCTTCTGGTCGCGATGTCCGTATTCAATTCCTACCCTGCTGTATACTTTCTGGGGGATTCCGGTTCGCTATTTCTGGGATTCATCCTATCGGCAGTCTCGATCATACTGAATCCTGTTGATCTACCGCAAGCATCCAGCTGGTTCTTTCCAATCATGTTCTTTACAGTCCCTCTTTTTGATATGTTCCTGGTGGTTTTTTCTCGGATCAGGCACAAGGTCAAATTCTATAAAGCCAGCACCGACCATACTTACCACCGTTTGTGCAGGCTGGGGCTTTCGAGTTTTCGCGCGATAGAAGTGATGAAACTGGAATCCATATTCTGGAGTATCCTGGGGATGATCGCCATTTATCAGACACCCCTGATCGCAAATATCTTTTTTGCATTATTTCTCATTAATTTCATCATCTCCTTTATATATTTGGATTCTTCGCCAAAAGCAACGAACGCAAATACCAACGAAGAGCGAAATATCTTTTATGGACCGTAAACAACGCATTCTCTCCTTTCTCTCTATCATTATTACCGTATGCTGTACCATTTTTTTAATTGGAATCCCAAGCGAAGAGAAGAGCACTTTTCTATTCGGTTATTCAGCAAAACGTCTTGCTCTTTTCGTTTTTTTTCTCATCATGGGCTTTTGCCAGATTTATCTGGTTTGCCTGCACAAGAATCACCGTGCGAGGCTTTGGATAGACAAACTCAACCAGCAGATCAGATCGAACAAAATATGGTCGTTCATGCTGGGAATGGCACTCATCGTGAGCTGGTACTATACATTTCTACCAGTAGGGAACTTCCAGGGCAATCAAGCAGTTTTTGAACGACTTAAACCCGTCATTGTGTGGGTCTTCCTTCAGGGTTTGATCTGGTTCAGCCGGTCGATCGAGATACCGTGGAAAGGGATCTTCAAATCTTCGCAACAAAAAAAGGACCTTGTTCCCAGCATTATCTTCATCCTCATAGCAAGCGTTATCTGGATCACCATCGCTCAAACCAATACCGGACTGGAGGGAGATGTTTTCTGGGATAGCCTGGGAGTGCCGATCACGATCACGCAGGTGGTGGCTACGGTCTACCTCCTCGCCATCTTTCGTTCCACGATCGGTGAGAAATTCGGCACTTCCAAACACATTGATACCATTCTTTTTGTTATTTTATGGATAGCAGCCGCAAGCCTGTGGATTGCAGCACCTCAACGGACCTCCACCTTCAATCCGGGTCCCTTCCTGCCGAATGGTGAATTCTACCCAAATTCCGACGCCGAAACCTATGATGCCTGTGCTTACACCGCCATGCAGGGGCAACCTTACTGTGCGTTTGCTGAAAATGCGGTCAGCAAGCCAGTGTATACCGTTTTTCTATTTTTCCTGCATCTCATCAGTGGGAATAATTACGAGGTGCTGATCAACTTACAGGTCATCTTTATTGCCCTACTCCCAGCACTGGTATACATGATCGGAAAGGAGCTTCATTCTCGCTTTACCGGTTTATTGGCTGCATTGTTGATCATTATTAAGATCAATAATTCCATTATGCATTCACTGATCATCTGGACAGTTTCCCATCCAAAATTCATGATGAGCGAACCATTTCTATCCGTTTTTCTGGCACTGCTCTGTCTCTTCATGATCAAGTGGTCTCGTGATCCACAGGGGAAACATATTTACCTCTATTTATCAGCAGCAATTTTAGGGTTGAGCACTCTGATCCGTGATAATGTATGGGCGCTACTGCCCATTTTCATGATCGTGATTTTTATCAGATCACAAGGAAATTTTTGGAAAAAACTGTTTCACTTTGCACAATTTGGTTTCATCTGCCTGCTCATCATCGTCCCATGGGCTATACGCAATATTTCGTACGGGTTAACACCCATTACAGCGTGGAGCAGTCTGCAGCATGTCATCTTTGAGAACCGCTATGGTATTGATACCGACCAACAAAGTTATGAATTAAATGAGCAGCAAATGATCTCTGCTTCGTTCGAACTTAGCAGAGAACCAGTTCGTTCTTTCAGGATGGAAAAGAACAACAATGCGGGTGTTGCCGATACTATGTACTGGCACGATAACTCATCTTCAATTCACAAAGAAGTATCTTCATCGAGCGCGGATTCCGGAAAAATCCAGCAATCCTCAAAATTCAATACCATCATTTCTTCCACTGTTAACCATCTGCTGCATAACTTCTTAGCAATATTTTTATCTCTCCCCATGACCTTTCAGACAGGAAGCGTGGAGGATTTGATCTCAACAACATGGAAAATTTCACCCTGGACGCGAACCTGGGATGGAACCCTGGATATACAGGCATTCTTCCTCATTGCTGTTAATCTCCTGATCGTTAGCATGGGCATCTTTGCTTTCAGGAAAAAAGGGAAACGGGAATACCTCATTCCCGTTCTCATCCTGCTTACCTACCTTGCCGGAGTTGCCTTTGCTAAAACATCTGGCGGGCGATACATCGTACCCGTAGATTGGATCGTGCCTTTGTTTTATGCGAGTGGATTGGTCTACATCCTTGATTCAGTAAACCCACAAAAAGATATTGGATGGATCGAGAATAATGTGGAAGAGGATCATAATAAAAATAAGGGCAAATCACAAAAACCAGCATTATTTTTCCTTGTATTCTTTTTTGCTGTCAGTGTTGTGCTTCCTCTTACAGAGAAAATATATCCCAGTATGGAATTCACAGAAACATACATGGAGTTTTTGAATTCCATCACCATGGCTGGTAATTCAGATTTTTCATCACCTTTTACAACAATGCAGGTAGAAGAATTTCTTGCACAGGATAATGCTGTTTTCCTTTCCGGTCAGGCTTTATATCCAAAAGTACTGGATCCTGAAGATGACAGCGCAACTGAATTTTTCCCTGCACAAATTCAACAGCCCTATTCCCTTGCTTTTACTTTACTTGACGGGAAACACAAAGACTCTATTTTTATACCCATTGATTCAGCTCAAATTACTTTTCCCCACGGGATAACCGCATCCATTCTGGGCTGCAGGGTCGAGGATGATTTAGTCAAGGCAAAGGCAGTTATTTTAGGGAATGGAGAATTTATTTTCTACGCTCGTGATCTCAGTCCGTTAATTTGTGAGGAATAGAAGACGCAAAATAGAAAAAGTGAATATTCATAAATTCCGATATTGTTGTTGAATTTTTCGACAATTAACATACAATTATATTGAGTTGATATAGGAGGAACAATGAGAAAGCCATTAATATTTGCGATAATTTCCCTCGTTTGTCTCATGGTCATTTCGGTGGCTTGTAGTTACCCTTTTTATCAGAGCGACGATGAAGAAGTTGTAATACCCACTCTGGCGCCTCAGGCAACCGCTGCAGCGGTAGAAGAGGAAGAAGATTCTGAGGAAGTGGAAGAAGAAGCTGTAAGCACATCTACCGCCATTCCCACTGCGGTAACGGTTGTGCTGGTGGATTGGGATGGACAATGGACAATTTGGATGGGTAGCAGCAGCAAGGCATATGTAATCGATTTCCTGGTTCAAGGAGATAAGATCAGTGGAACAACCGTTCTCACCAACCACAACTCCATTTCCCTCATAGGCACAATTCAACAGGATGGCAGTACGGTAAAAGGGGTCTGGGAGAATACGGATGGAACTTCTGGAGAATTCACCATGTACATGGGTGAAGCAGAAGACACGTTTACCGGACGTCTTAGCAGCAGTTCCGGTTTATGTGGGGTCAGAAAAGGCAGTATTAAACCTGCAACCTGTCTCGAATAAACATTTACGAGGGCATTAACAAGAGGCGGATATCCCGCCTCTTGTTTTTTTAACGACTTAAAAGCCTGATTTATTTTTATCACGTTACATATTGAATTCTCAACCGCTCTCATAATGGAAGCGATATGATGATAATCGGGCTTTCAGGTAATAAGAAGAACATCTACCAAATCCATTGTTTGATCTCTTTATGATTGCCAGCAATCCAGTTAAATAGCATTTCCTCTGTTTTTAACACATATTTCAATCCATTTCTGAACAAAATAATTCGACCAAAATGGGTCAAAATAACTTGAAATAACTCCCAAAATCATATATAATGTGGGAACAAGTGGAGAAAAATGGGTGAAAGTGGAGCGCCGGTAGAGACCGGCGTTCTGGCTATTCCAAGAGGTAGAACAGATGTTCTTTGGGCAGTACGACCATACAATTGATGAGAAAGGGAGGTTGACAATCCCTGCCCGCTTCCGGGATGATCTTCAGGAAGGTACCTACATCACTCTGGGATTCGATGATAACTTGATGTGTATGAGTCAGCATAATTTAGAGGTATTATCTCACAAATTACGCACACATAACATCATCGATCCTTCTGCACGCAAATTACGCCGCCTGTTCTATTCCTTTGGAGTTCTGATTGAAACAGATAAATCCGGTCGCATTTTAATTCCACAGAATCTGCGCGATATGGTCAGCCTTGAGGATAACGTTGTCATCACGGGGGCGGGTGATTACTTTGAAATCTGGTCTGCATCGCAATGGAATTCAGAATCCGATCAGCTGCAAAATTCTGACTTAAAGGACAAGAAACTTGAGTATCTGGATCTCACCTTCGAGGAGCCATGAAGCACATGAACCAGGCATTTCCTCATATTCCAGTGTTAAGCCGGGAAGTCCTCGCATATTTGAGTCCCACCAGCGGTGCCAGATATATGGATGCCACACTTGGGGCTGGAGGACATGCTGAAGCGATCCTGAAAGCCAGCCAACCGGATGGGCAGTTGATCGGGCTGGATGTTGATGAAGATGCCCTCGCTATTGCTGCCAGGCGACTTGCCGACTACAGTTCACGTTTTTTCCCTTTTCAATGTTCCTATACCCAACTGGAAGATCCATTACAACAGCTTCACTGGGATGGAATGAATGCCATCTTATTTGATCTGGGTGTTTCATCAATGCAAGTTGATTCCCCGTTGAGAGGGTTTTCCTTCCTGGAAGAAGGTCCATTGGATATGCGATTCAATAAAAAGGGAAAAGTGACCGCCGAGTATATTGTCAACCAATGGCAAGAACACGATCTGGCTGCCATCCTGTGGGAATACGGGGAAGAACCGAAAGCACGTGCAATAGCAAAAGCCATCTGCGCAGCACGCCCCTTAAAAACAACCGGTGATCTTGCGAAGATCGCAGCATCTGTTTATCGTGGTCATCATGGAAAGATCCATCCCGCTACCAGAACCTTTCAGGCAATTCGCATCGCCGTAAATGAGGAATTAAGCGCTATCCATGATGGGATTAGTAAAGCAGTAGAATATCTCCTGCCCGGTGGAAAGATCGCGGTTATTTCTTTCCATTCACTTGAGGATCGGATCGTGAAAGAATTCTTTCGCCGCGAATCCAAAGATTGTATCTGTCCGCCGCAGCAGCCTACCTGCATTTGCGGACACAAAGCCTCTCTGGTTGTTTTGACAAAAAAACCTGTCACCGCCGGTGAAGATGAAATGAAAATAAATCCCCGATCACGCAGTGCAAAAATGCGAGTGGCACAAAAAACCGGATAAAACAATATGGCAAAAAAACTGGTACAGGCATACAAACAGACTCCACGTAGGAAACAGATCCAAAAATTGGGTCTGTATGTGCTGCCTGTGGTCACCATTGGGACCGTTTTTGCTTTGTATCTTGTATTCAGCGCACAAGCAGCCGCAGCAGGGCTTGAAATCCAATCTTATGTCAGCACAAAAGAAGAACTGCAGCGCATCATCGCCAATGAAAACACACAGTTAGCCTGGTTGATTTCTCACACCAATATGTCCAAACAGGCTGAAGAACTGGGGTATGAACAAATCTCTGAAGAAAATATCTCATACATGGTTCTGCCATCGTACCCTGGGCGCAATATTAAGATCACCGCCCCTATTCCGGGCGCCGAGAAATCCACTGATGTACTGTTCAACTCTGCTTACCAGGAATCCTTATGGGATCTTTTTCAGAACCTGCTGTTCTCTGATGGCAATGAGGGAGAGCAGCTATGAAGCTAAAAACAGATGGGCGTTTTAACTTGATCGGTGCGATTGGAACCTTCGTATGTTTGTTAATGGTCTTCCAACTGTTCAACATTCAGAACAGCAATGAATACATAGCGCTTAGTGAATGGGCTGACGAACAATTTACCTATGAGAAGAAGACTGTTTATCCGGAGAGAGGAAATATCTACGATCGATGGGGACATCTGCTGGCAGGGAACGAAGAAGTGTATGAGGTTGGTGTTCTATTACAGTATGTGATGAATCCTACCAGCATCGCTGATACTCTCTCGGTCATTCCCGAAGTGGATTATGAAGCAGCGCTCGGGACTGCCTCGCTGGATTATGGGAATGGAAAAAATATCTATGGTATCATCGCTGATTTTCTTCCCGGTGGTGTTGTGGATGCTCTGTCGAAGATCAAGGATGAATACGAGACGCTTAATCCTGGTGGGGAGGATCCAGACCAACCCAGCTTGCGGGGTATGGTCTGGTATCCCCATTTAAAACGCGCTTACCCTGAAAACACCCTGGCATCGAATATCCTCGGATTCTATAAATTTCGCGATCGGAAAAACGGAGAGGGCTTTTACGGAGTGGAAGAATACTACAATGATATCCTCTCAGGTCCACCTGTCACGATAGAGATCCCCCTTGATCCGTACATGATCGAAGAAACCCCTACCCTGCCATCTGGCGACAGCCTTGTCTTGACCATTGACCGAGAAATCCAGGCAATGGTAGAAGAAAAACTGGATCAGGCAGTTGAGGATTTTAAAGCGAAATCAGGAACGATCATTGTGATGAATCCAACCAATGGAGAGATACTGGCTATGGCAAGTCAGCCACGCATCAACCTTAACCAGTACTGGGTTTATGAAGAAGAACTGGAGGATACCACTCCTTTTAATATGGCAATCTCCGAAACATACGAACCCGGATCCGTTTTTAAGGTGCTTACTATGGCTGCCGCCATCGATTCTGGTGAAGTGGATGAAAAAAGTGAATTCGATATTGGTCCCTATTTTGAATACTACGGCAGTTATATCTATAACTGGAACCGTAAAGGGTGGGGAAAACAGGATATTCTGGGATGTATGCAGCATTCTCTGAATGTGTGCCTCTCCATGATCGCCACGGATATGGGAGCGGAGGAATTTTATTCTTATATGCAGGCTTTTGGGATCGGGCGCCGCACCAACATCGATCTGGGCGGTGAAGAGATCTGGCCGCTGAGTATGCCGGGTGACAATGACTGGTATCCCATCAACCTGGCGACCAATGCCTTTGGGCAGGGTGTTGCAATTACTCCCATCCAATTGGCTACTGCCATTTCAGCCATCGCCAATGACGGCAAGATGATGAAACCGCATGTGGTAAAAGCGATCATTGAAAATGGTGAGATCTACGAAACCACTCCCCAGGTTCTCAGCGTGCCGGTCAGTGAAAAAACAGCGAATACTCTCAACCTGCTGCTGGCTGAATCTCTGGAAGGTGGAGAGGGTTCACTTGCCTTAGTAGATGGTTATCGCATTGCAGGAAAAACCGGCACCGCTGAAGTACCCGTTGAAGGCGAATATGATGAAAGTTTGTCTAATGCTTCCTTCGTCGGTTGGGGTCCGGTAGATGATCCCCAGTTTCTGGTTTATATCTGGATTGAAGAACCAGATCCAGAGATTGGATATTGGGGCTCGTACGTTGCAGCACCTGTTTTTCGTGATATTGTAGAGGAATTGGTTGTGATGCTTGACATCCCGCCAGATTCTGTACGGCAGTCGCTTTTTGCGGAAGGGAGTGGCAATGATCAAATTAATTGACTTTTTTGATGCTTTTAACATCCGCATAGCGAATGTGAATACGCAAATGCTGGCTGAAGCAACCATTGATTCTCGCCGCGTTCTTCCCGGATCTATTTTCTTTGCAATCAAGGGCGATCGAGTGGATGGTCATCAATACATTCCACAAGCCATCGCAAACGGTGCGCAACTGATCGTGATGGATCACGAAACAGTCTGTGATTTGCCTGTGCTTGATCTTGAGAAGGTAAACACAAGCGATATACTTGACACCCCCGATTTACCTTTTGCTGTAAAAGTACCAGGCACCCTTCAAGCCATGCAGCGAATTGCCTCCCACCAGCGGAAAATCATTGATCCGCATGTCATTGGCATCACCGGAAGCGTTGGGAAATCATCCACAAAAGAGCTGGTAGCAGAAGTGCTTGCGCAGCGCTATCACACTCACAAGAATCCGGGTAACTATAATAATGAGATTGGGCTGCCCCTTACCTTGATCAACAGTGGATACGGTCATGAATGTATAGTGCTAGAAATGGGTTTTTATTATCCGGGTGAAATACAATTCCTGTGCGGAATTGCAGCCCCGCAAGTAGGTATAGTCACCAACATCGGCACGGTACATGCAGAAAGAGCCGGTTCGCAGCAGGTAATCGCAAAAGGGAAAGCCGAACTGGTGCAAGCCCTGCCAGCAGATGGTATTGCGATCTTGAATTATGATGATGCGCTGGTACGCCCCATGGCAGAAAAAACCATTGCCAGTGTCCTGTACTATGGGTTGACCCCCCAGGCTCATTTATGGGCAGATAATATCCAGGGTAAAGGACTGCAGGGAATTACTTTTGATCTGCATTACGAGGGTATGAAATTCCATATTCAGGCTCCTCTTCTGGGAAGGCATTCGGTGCAGACAATCCTGCGCGCGAGTGCAGCCGGTCTGGCATTAGGCATGACCTGGGAAGAGATCATCCAGGGATTACAGAAAGGGCATACCCAACTGCGGCTGGTTACGGTTCGTACCGAATCGGGAGCTCTCATTCTGGATGATACCTACAATGCCACTCCAGAATCGATGATCGCAGCACTGGGTCTTTTGCACGAACTGAAAGGACATAAGATAGCTGTTCTGGGCGATATGCTGGAGCTGGGTGAATATGAAGAACTGGGGCATGCACAGGTCGGCAAATACGCTGCCGGTGTGGTGAACCATCTCGTTACCGTTGGACAATTAGGCAAAATGATCGCGAGAACTGCCAACGAAGCCGGGCTGGCAGAAAATGCAATTACTTCTGTAAATAATTCGGCGGAAGCGGTGGAATTGCTCAAGTACAACCTTGGTCAAGATGACGTTGTATTGATCAAAGGTTCACACGGGTTGAGAATGGACACCATCGCTGCTGCTCTGGAGCAAACATTATGAGAGAATCGAATTTATCGATCGCACTTGTTATCTTAAGCTTTGCCCTCTCGCTTATCTGGGGAGGACCATTGATAAAGCTGATGCGCCATTTCAAGGTTGGTAAGATCATCCGAGAAGACGGTCCCGAATCCCATATCGAGAAACTTGGAACCCCAACCATGGGAGGATTCATCATCATCCTTCCGGTTATCATCCTGACTGTGCTCCTCAATGCTGCAACCCTGCTCGGTTTTGATATTTCCGGCATTTCCGTGATGGTTCCATTAGCAGTGATGATCGTGTTCAGTATTCTGGGTGCCATAGATGACTGGGAAGGTATTCGTGGACCGCGCAAGGGTCTGGGGATGTCAGCCAGGACAAAATTCATAGTGCAAACCATTTTCGCGCTGGCAACCGCTTTCGTTCTAAAATACGCCCTGCATGTACCCGAACTTTATTGGCCGGGTTATCCCGATCCCATCTCGCTTGGCGTCGCGTATATTCCGATCGCAACATTTATTATCGTTGGTTTTTCAAATGCGATGAATTTTACGGACGGATTAGATGGGCTGGCTTCTTTAATTTCCATCACAGCATTTGCTGCGTATGGTGTCATCGCACAAAGCCAGGGACAAACCTTTCTGGCTAATTTTAGCTTCACGATTGTGGGAGCACTATTCGGTTTCTTATGGTTCAATGTACATCCCGCACAATTATTCATGGGTGATGCCGGATCTCTGGCACTGGGCGCAACGCTTGCCACGGTCGCCCTGATGACCGGGCAATGGCTTATGCTACCTCTGATCGCGATCATTCCCGTCAGTGAAGTACTCAGTGTCGTATTGCAAATCATCTATTTCCGCTTTTCAGGTGGAAAGAGGTTGTTCAAAATGGCGCCACTCCACCACCATTTCGAACTCTCGGGATGGAGTGAAACGCAAGTGGTGCAGCGCTTTTGGATCATCAACCTGCTGGCTGTTCTGGCAGGCATAACCATAAGTATGATTTAGTTCGGTGAGGTAGAATGCAGGATTACAGAGGAAAAAGAGTGTTGATATTAGGAGCAGCCCGGCAAGGGACTGCTGTGGCTCGTTTCCTCATCAATAATCACGCAATTGTTACCTTAAATGATAGCCGATCTGCGCAGCAATTCTCTGATCTGATCAACGAATTGAATACGTTGCGAATCAAAACGGTTTTTGGTGATCATCCCTTCACGTTATTAGAGAATTGTGACCTGC
Organism: Anaerolineaceae bacterium; assembly: GCA_963556045.3. GTDB lineage: Bacteria > Chloroflexota > Anaerolineae > Anaerolineales > Anaerolineaceae > UBA4781. Next base: position 748,546 of record CAUVYA020000002.1, read on the forward strand.
TTTGCATCTCTGGCGGTGTACCGCTTGATCTACCCATCATTCAGGAAGCACAAAAAAGAGGGATTCCTCTGACCAATGATTCCCAGATATTCTTTGAAGAACTGCATGCCCGATCAATCGGGATCACTGGTTCTGCAGGGAAAACCACAACCACCACCCTGGTGGGAGCTATAGCAAAGCAAGCCTGCCGGCAAGGGCAGCAAGCCTGGATCGGTGGGAATATCGGCACGCCGCTGATCACTTCTGTTCAGAATATTCAGCCCGACGATTTTGTAGTTCTGGAGCTTTCAAGTTTTCAATTGGAATTAATGACCCACTCACCCACCATCGCGGCGGTCACGAATATCACGCCCAATCACCTCGACCGCCACGGAAGCATGCAGGCATACACCGCAGCCAAAGCGCACATCCTCGAATATCAGCAGGTGGGAGATTGCGCCATCTTGAATCGCGAAGATGAGGGATCCTGGAATTTAAATCCGATGGTAAAAGGCAATCTGATCACGTTTGGTTTACAGAAACCAGATGGTGACCTGGATGGGACGTTCATCAGCAATGCCTTTCTATGCGCGCAGCAGAATCAACAAATCAAACAAATTTGCCCGGTTGATTGTGTACGCTTACGGGGAGAACACAATCTACTGAATGCCCTGGCAGCCTGTGCGATCGCCATAGCCGCCGAGATGCCATTTGATGCCATCCAGGGTGGTATTGAAAAAGTACAGGGTATTCCCCACCGGCTGGAATTCGTACGACGCTGGCATGGAGCAGACTGGTACAACGACTCAATTGCCACCACTCCCGAAAGAACACTGGCTGCCATTCATGCTTTTCAAGGACGGTTGATACTACTGTTGGGTGGACGGGATAAAAAACTGCCATGGGGAGACCTTGCGGCAGAGGTCCATCAACGGGCAGATCATGTTTTCCTGTTCGGTGAAGCGGCTGATTTGATCGAAACAGCATTTTCTCATTATGAGAACGGTAATCCACCCTATTCACTCGAAAAGTACGGGTCGATGGAAAATGCCATCCAAGCTGCAACAAGAGTCGTCAAGGAAAACGATATAGTGCTGCTTTCGCCCGGAGGCACCAGCTATGATGCCTTCAAGGATTTCGAAGAACGCGGCGACCAATTCAAACAAATCGTGGAGTCATTGCCATGATGGATAAAACGAAAAAGAAAAACACCTTGAAACAAAGTACCTTACACCTTGGCATTGATGTACCCTTCCTGGTATGCATACTGGCGCTGCTTGCCATTGGCTTACTGATGGTGTATTCTGCAGGCTGGGAATATTCTGTAACGACATTAGGTGAGAAACCTGATTATCTTTTCCTGCGGCAGGTACAGTTTGTCATCATCGGCATCATCGCGGCAGGCGTTATCTATGCGATCGACTATCACCGCTTCAAGAAGCTTCTCTTCCCAATGATGGCAGTCGTGATATTCTTATTAGTGCTGGTATCGTTCGTTTACGGAGAAACCAGACTGGGTGCCCGCCGTGCACTATTCCAGGGTTCCATCCAGCCCTCTGAATTTGCGAAACTCGCTACGGTCATTTACCTGGCATTCTGGCTGTATGCAAAACAGGATGTGCTGCAAACCCTAAAATTTGGTTTATTCCCTCTTATCGGGATATTAGGCGTGATTGCCGGATTGATCATGGCTCAACCTGACTTATCAGCAGTTATCACTGTTGTGTTGATGGGTGGCATCATGTTCTTTATTGGGGGTGGAAATATACGTCAGATCATCATCGTGATGCTGGTAGTGTTGGTGCTAGGATCGCTGCTCATGTTCGTCTACCCCACTGGCAGACAGCGTATGGGAGAGTTCATCAGCGGTATTCAAGATCCTCAAAATGCGTCCTACCATACCCAGCGTTCCATCGAAGCGATCGTTAAAGGTGGTTTTTGGGGAGTGGGCATCGGACATGCCACCACAAAATTCACCGGATTGCCCGTAGCGCCTACAGATTCCATCTTTGCAGTCATAGCAGAAGAACTGGGGATATTTGGATCCATACTGGTCATATCGTTATTCTTATTCTTCCTATGGCGAGGATTGTATATTTCCAGCCGGGCACCCGATCTGTTAGGAAAACTGCTGGCTGCCGGTATTACGATCTGGATATTTGTGGAAGCTGCCATCAATATCAGCGTTATGGTCAATATCATGCCAATGGCTGGAAATGCTCTGCCATTCATCAGCGCTGGCGGTTCAAGCATGATCACTGTTATGGCAGGTGTGGGTTTTATCATGAATGTTTCGCGAGCCACAGCGCATCAGAAAAATATCGAAGAAGGGAGACCCCTGGATGAAGTTATTGATATGCGCCGGGATGACGGGTGGCGGAGTGTATCCCGCCCTCGCCGTACTCCAAACGCTTGATGATCGCATAGATGATGTTCTATGGATCGGGAGTGAAGGTGGAATGGAAAATGAGCTGATTCCCCGTCTGGGCATCCCTTTTAAAGCTATTCCTGCAGCTGGAATCCATGGCGTTAGTCCGGCTAAATTACCGGGAAATGTGCGGAAATTGAGCATGGGCTATAAACAGGCACGTTCCATCATCCAGACTTTTCAGCCGGACGTATTCTTCTCGACTGGAGGATATTTATCCGTGCCGGTAGCGAGGGCTGCTCGCAATATTCCATCGGTAATCTTCATCCCAGATATCGAACCAGGTTTAGCTCTGAAAACAATCGCCAGAAAAGCAAATAGAGTTCTGGCAAGCACAAAAGGAACCGGGAACTACCTGAAAAACATAGATGTCACAGTTTGCGGTTACCCGCTGCGAAAAGAGATCACCCGGTGGACAAAAAAGTCCGGACGCAAGCAATTGGGACTACGCGGCAAGCTTCCTGTGATGCTGGTATTTGGCGGCAGTAAAGGAGCATTATCGATCAATAGAGCTCTATATCCATTGTTGCCCGACCTGCTGCAAAAATGCCAGATCATCCATATCAGCGGCAGTGATAACTGGGATGAAACACACAAGATCATGCAAGAACTCCCAAGCCATCTTGCATCACAATATCACGCGTTTCCATACCTGCATGAAACGATGGGCGCAGCACTTTCCTCCGCCGATCTGGTGGTTTGTCGTGCTGGAGCCTCCACACTGGGTGAACTGCCCCATTTTAATCTCCCCGCCATCCTCATACCGTATCCATACGCGTGGCGCTATCAAAAAATCAATGCCGATCATCTGGTCAAGAATGGTGGCGCTATTCTATTGAAAGACGAGGAACTTTCTACCGAATTGAAGTTGGCAGTAACCCAATTGCTGGAAAATCCCCAGCGACTGCTGGAAATGAGCCGGGCAATGAAAAAACTGGAAGCTCCTCAAGCAGCCGAGAGAATCGCAGAAATAATTCTGGAATCATCTACACGGAGAGATCAGAAAGGAGCACTACAAAATGATTAGTCTTGGCGTTCTTTTCTGGATCTTTATTCTCCTCTTTGCTTTGATCGGAGCCATCCGCGGCTGGACAAAAGAGATACTGGTCACTTTCAGTGCGATCATGGGAATCTTTGCCATCACCATTCTGGAAGAATACCTGCCTTTTGTACAAACCTATTTGGCTTCCAATCCTGTTACTTCCCAGGTATGGTTGCGCATGATTGTGTTCAGTGTTTTGATCTTTTTCGGATACCAAACACCCAACATCCCGCGTTTCCAACAGGATGAACGCATGGCACGCGGTCGATTACAGGAGATATTGTTAGGATTCATCATTGGCGGGATCAATGGATATCTGATCTACGGTTCGATCTGGCATTTTCTGGCAGACGCAAACTATCCCTTCCCCATCATCATCCCGCCCATTGCAGGAACACCCGCCGGCGAGGCAGCCCTTAACCTGGTCAGCTATCTGCCGCCCGTTTGGTTAACCGCCCCTGCCATCTATTACGCGGTAGCTGGCTCATTCATCTTTGTATTGGTGCTGTTTATATGAGAAAACACTATCACTTTATCGGAATCGGAGGAACAGGTCTTTCAGCCATTGCGCGCGTTCTTTTAGAACAGGGCAATGCTGTGAGTGGTTCTGACATGATCCTGTCACCACTGGCGGTAGAAGTTCAACAAGCCGGTGCAGTGGTGTATGAAGGTCATCGCGCCGAGCAGGTGCAGGATGCCGATATTGTGATCCGTTCTTCCGCCATCAATGACGATAATGTGGAAGTTCAGGCAGCTTTGAATGCCGGAATACCGGTACTCAAGCGTATCGATTTTCTTGCAGAATTGACCCGCGAACATACGCTCATCGCCATTGCCGGTACACACGGAAAAACAACCACCACCGCCATGACTGCCTGGGTCTTTGATCAACTGCACCTCGATCCCACCTATATTATTGGTGGAACTGCCAAAAACCTGCAGCGAAATGCTCATGCTGGAAAAGGTGAGTATTTCATTATTGAAGCGGATGAGTATGATTCCATGTTCCTGGGTCTTTCACCTGATTGCCTGATCATTACGAATATTGAGCATGACCACCCGGATTGCTATCCTACACAGGAATCCTATCTCAATGCGTTCAAGAAGCTAATCCAGCGCATGAAACCAGAAACTATGGCATTCATCTGCGCCGACAATCCACACGCCCATGAAGTTGGATTATGGGCTCAAAACCGCATCACTGTTCATTTTTACGGGATTTCTTCTGATTCCGAATATCACATCAGTGCTGTACAACATCAAGCGAACCATGGAGTCAGCTTCACCATACAGTTAGCCAACGGAAAGACGCTCAGGCAGGAGCTTGCGATACCCGGAGAGCATAACGCATACAATGCCGCTGCTGTGCTGGCGGTGACCCACCAACTCGATTTATCCACACAGGATGCTGCAAAAGCACTGGCAAGCTTCATGGGAACAGGCAGACGTTTCGATATACTGGGTATATTTCAGGGAATCACCCTCATTGATGATTACGGGCATCACCCGACTGAAATTCGTTCTACCATCCATGCAGCGCGTGCCAGATATCCCAAACAACGTCTCATCGCTGTGTGGCAGCCCCACACTTACAGCCGAACCCGTGAATTATTTCATGATTATCTGGATGCTTTCGATAATTGCGACATGGTGATTGTTACAGAAATCTACGCTTCACGCGAGAAAAAACAGGAATATTCCTCTGAACTCATTGCCAGCCAGATTCATCATACTAATGTGCGATTCATCGCTGCATTGCAAGACACAACGGCATTCCTGAAAGATGAATTGAAAGCGGGTGATGTGGTATTGGTCCTCTCAGCCGGTGACGCCAACCAGATCACTCAGGATTTGAAAGACTTTTTCTCCCACACAAGCAGCAAAAGGGGGAAACATGTCTGATCTGGAATTGAAAGTCCTGCGTGAGAAATTCGGAAATCGCCTGCAGGAAAATGTGTTGATGAGGAATTACACTACCATCCATGCTGGAGGGAAAGCAGACGCATTACTGATCGCACAGGATGCGCATGAATTAGAACAATTCACCAGTCAGGTATGGGAACTGGGACTGCCCCTGCTCATCATAGGCAGCGGTTCGAACATTCTGGTCAGTGATGCAGGCATTCGCGGTGTTGTGATCATCAACCATACTCATAATATTCAGATTCACAAGCATCAGGAAAACTATGAAATTCATGCCGAATCCGGCGCATTGATGAGCAAAGCAGCCAAATTAGCCCTCAACCGCCATCTCTCCGGTCTGGAATGGGCAGCTACCCTGCCTGGAACCGTTGGAGGAGCAGTATACGGCAATGCCGGCTGTTTTGGAAAAGAAACTGCGGATAATTTCATGCAGGCAGAAATCTTGCACCGAAATAATGGAAGGAAAATATATTTAAAGGAAGAAATGGAATTTGAGTATCGTTCCAGCATTCTCAAACACGATCTGATGGATTGCATGCTGCTAAGCGCCTGGTTTACAGTTACAGAAGGTGATTATAGACAAAGCATGCAGCAGGTGGAAGCATATCGTGAACGACGGATGAAGAATCAACCTTTCGGTCCCAGTATGGGTTCCATCTTTCGAAATCCACAGGATGATAAAGCTGGTCGCATGATCGAGACCGTCGGATTGAAAGGGAAGCAGATCGGTGGTGCAGAGATCAGCGCGCAGCATGGTAATTTCATCCTCAACAATGCCGGTGGAAGTGCTTGCGATATCTGGGAATTGATCCAATTGATCGAAACCAGAGTACATAAACAATTTGGAACTTATCTGCGTCCTGAAATCCAGCTTATCGGAGATTGGGATAAAGAAATCATGAAACAATTCGATATATACCAAACAGTTCAGGAGAACGCATGAAGAAAATTCGCATTGGAATATTGTTTGGGGGTCGTTCTGGAGAATATGAGGTGTCCCTCATGTCATCGAATTCCGTCCTCTCCGTCCTGGATCCGCAGAAATATGAGATCACAGAGATCGGCATTACACAGGATGGGCAATGGTGGAGCGGTCCAAACACCTGGCAGCAGTTTCAAGAAAAAACTCTGGCGGGTTTATATCCTGTCCTGCTGATCCCTGAACCAGGAAAGACCATTCTTTATAGACACGAGGAAGGAAAATTGGATGCCATCACCGAATTGGATGTGATTTTCCCCATTCTCCATGGAACATTTGGGGAGGATGGAACACTGCAGGGTTTCTTTGAAATGGCTGATATCGCTTATGTAGGTGCGGGTGTACTCGGATCTTCCGTCGGCATGGATAAGGCACTTTTCAAAGATGTGATGCGCGCAAACGATATCCCGGTTGTTGATTGGATCGTAACCAGCCGCGTATTTGCCGAAAAACATATTGATGAGATCGTCAAGGAAACAGAAATGCTGGGTGATTATCCTTTCTTCATCAAACCTGCCAACCTTGGTTCTTCCGTAGGGATCACGAAATGTAAGAATCGTTCGGATCTGATGGAGGGAGTTTTCGAAGCCTGCCGTTATGATCGGCGTATCCTGATCGAGAAAGGTGTGGAATACGCACGGGAAATCGAGATCAGTGTGCTGGGTAATGAAAACCCACGTGCGTCTATTCCCGGTGAGATTAAACCGGCTGATGAATTCTACAGTTATAACGCCAAATATTACAACGATCAATCGGAATTGATCATCCCGGCTCCCCTCCCCGAGCAAATGATCTCACAGTTGCAGGAGATCGCCATTCGCACATATAAAGCGATCGATTGTGCGGGAATGGCACGGGTAGATTTTTTAGTCAATGGGCAGACAAACCAACTCTTCATCAATGAAGTGAACACCATCCCCGGTTTCACAAAGATCAGCATGTATCCAAAATTATGGGATGCCTGTGGATTGAAATACGCTGATCTCGTAGATGAACTGGTAAATCTGGCATTTGAACGAAAAGCGGAAAGAAACCGCAGTGAAAGGAAATTGTCATAAACGCATGACCGAACGAAACCGCGCTGACGCTGAGAGGCGTTCAGACAAACTTCGGCAAAAAAGACTTGAGCAGCAGAATGAGAAGCTGCAAGATATCAATGCGCGTGCTGAGAAACTTGCCTCCCGTTCGGTTAATGAAAGCTTTGAAGGAATACAGCGCGGCGTTCACACACAAAACAGGCAAAATCCACTGGCGCATATTGCACTGGATGAAAAAGAATTCACCAATCCCAAACTCCATTTCAGCTGGAGATTGTTAAGCGGTTTGATAACAGGCGTTTGTACAGCACTCTTGATAAGCGCTTTCCGCTCACCCGATTATTTGATAAGCAATATTGAAATCGAGGGTATCTCTCGTGTAACACAGGAAGAAATCAATGCTGTTGTAGATCTTGATCAAGATCGCAATTTCTTGATCTCTCCACTCACCATCGAAAATGCCATTCAAGAGAATTTTCCAGAATTGTACGATATCAATGTTTCAATAGATCTGTCCTCAACTGTGAAGATTCAACTACAAGAAAGAGAACCGCACATAGCCTGGGAATACGCAAATAAAAAATTATGGGTCGATGAGGAAGGATATTTGCTGCCTGATCGTGGTCAAGCACAGGTTGCTCTTACCCTCATTTCCAATCAGGAACCACCATTCTATATTCCAGAAGAGCGAATGATCTTAGCGGGTGAAAAACGTCTGCGAAAAACTGTTATAGAGAAAGGAGAGAATGACCAACTAGCTTTATTCAAGGTGTACCAGCGTATCGAACCGATCACCTATCAAGCCGTCAAAGACCTCAATCAACTGCTCCCAGAACAGGACATCATTTTATATGATATCCGCAGAGGGTTGGGTTGGAACGACAGTCGTGGATTTCGGGTTTATGTAGGATCTGACCTTGATGATATCGCCGCCAAAATGAACATGGTTGAGGAAATCGTGAAAACTTTGATCACCTCACAGGTCATTCCAACCATGATCAGTGTAGAACAAATCAATGCACCTTACTATCGTATGGATTGAACATTATGGATGAAGAGACAATTGTAGGCATAGATATCGGAACAACCAAGATCTGCACCCTCATCGCTAACCTTGCAGAGGATGGGAGCTATCGTATTCTGGGTGTTGGGATCGAACCTTCGCGCGGTATGCGCAAGGGAATGATCACCGACCTCCAGCAAACCATCAACGATATTGCGAAATCCCTTGAAAAGGCTCAGAGATCTTCAGGATATGAGATTACTTCTGCGCTTGTCAGCATAGCAGGATCGCATGTATCTTCCATCAACAGCCGTGGCGCTGTAGGCATCACCAATGGAATCGTCAGCCAGGTGGATATCAACCGAGCGCTGGAAGCAGCTCAGGTAGTTGCCATTCCTCATGACCGCGAAGTCCTGCATGTCATCCAGAGAGGTTTCACCGTGGATGGTCAGGATGGCATCAGCCATCCGATCGGTCTTCATGGATACCGCCTGGAAGTGGAAACCCACATCATCACCGCTTCCGCGGCATCGGTAGAGAATATCCGCCATTGTGTTGAAACTGCGGGTGTAAAAGTGAAGGCATTTGTGCTTAATCCTCTGGCATCTGCTGAAGTGGTGCTCACAGAAACAGAACGTCAGTTGGGAATAATGGTATGTGATATTGGCGGTGGCACGACAGATCTGGCTGTGTATATCAACAATAATGTATGGCACACAACCGTCATCGCCGTGGGTGGAGATTTGATCACATCAGATATTGCTCATGGTTTACGTCTTTCTCTGCCCGATGCAGAAAAAGTAAAGATCGCCCACGGTCATGCTCGTGAGAATCAGGTCGATCCACATGATACCTTTAGCATTCGTTCCTTTGGAGAAGAAGAACCCGTTGATTTCAAACGCTGTGACCTGGCTTACATCATTGAAGCCCGCATGGAAGAAATATTCCAATTTGTCCTGCAGGAGATCAAACGCTCAGGTTATGACGGGCTGCTTCCAGCAGGTGTGGTGTTAACAGGCGGTGCGAGTTTAGTGCCCGGTATTCGAGATCTGGCAAGCGATGTTCTGGGTTTGCCAGTTCGGGTTGCTCAGCCTGATGACCTGAATGGTTTGGTAGATCAACTCTATTCACCGGCATATTCCACCAGTGTGGGATTGCTCAACTGGGCAGGTATTTTAACCAGAACAGCGAAACAACCTTCCCGTGCGCGCGGTCTGCCTCCCATCGGATTATGGGAGCGCGCAAAAGATCTGGTAAGGCGGTTCTTACCGCAATAATTGTATGTCAACAGGAGAAATTGAAGACTGGAGGAGAAAGATGGACATGAATAACAATCCAAACGCAGAAGCATTTGCTCGGATCAAAGTGGTAGGGGTCGGCGGTGGAGGCTGCAACGCAGTCAACCGTATGATCACTGAAGGAATGAATGGTATTGAGTTCATTGCAATCAATACCGACGGTCAGGCGCTGGTTTTTTCGCAGGCAGAAACCCGCGTCCGGATCGGAGAGAAAGTCACCCGCGGTAGAGGCGCCGGCGGCGTGCCCGAGATCGGGCGTAAAGCAGCGGAAGAATCCTCTGAAGACCTGTATAAGGTTCTCAAAGGGAGCGATATGGTTTTCGTGACTGCCGGTATGGGTGGCGGTACAGGAACAGGGGCAGCACCCATCATCGCACAGATCGCCAAAGAAGTCGGAGCACTCACCATCGGTGTAGTCACCAAACCTTTCACCTTTGAAGGCGCTCACCGCATGCAATCGGCTGAATCCGGAATTACAAAGCTCAAAGAACAAGCAGACACTTTGATCGTCATCCCCAATGACCGCTTGCTGCAGATCGTTGACAAACGCGCATCGCTTCAGGACGCATTTTCCGCCGCGGATGATGTGCTGCGGCAGGGTATCCAGGGCATTTCAGAGCTCATCACAATACCCGGTTTGATCAATCTAGATTTCGCGGATGTTCGCACCATCATGTCAGAAGGTGGAGCAGCTCTCATGGCAGTGGGACGCGGTAGTGGTGATGACAGAGCACGCGAAGCTGCTGAAAAAGCAATTTCAAGTAATTTGCTGGATATCACCATCAGCGGCGCCCGCGGTATTCTCTTCAATGTAACCGGCGGATCTGATCTGACCCTATTTGAGGTCAATGAAGCCGCTGCCATCATCAAAGAAACCGCCCATCCAGATGTGAACCTCATCTTTGGTGCAGTTATTGATCCAAGCATGGGTGATGAAATTCGCATTACCGTGATCGCTACCGGTTTTGATCAGACAGGAATCCGTCCCCCACTTCGTCGATTCAACGATCTGAATGAACTAAAAACAAACGAGAAAACAACCTATGGCAATCCGCGTATTGCAGCGAATAACCAGGAAAACACCCGTTCGAATTATGAGTTTCAACCACGGGTGTACAACACAGATGAAATAGACGTTCCTGCATTCATCAGAAATCGTACCAACGACTAACCTGAGATCCAGGACATCTTTTTCTCCTTTGTAAGGGGTATGGGCTTTCACCCGGTCCATACCCCAAATTCCATCTCAAGTCTTATCGTTTCCAGCCGGCGCGCTTGATTTTCCTGCTCTCTAAACCACGATTCCAAACCATTATATTAAAAATCCTTAATATTTAAGGTATTTTTATTTTCCCTGCTTGAATCCATAATTTTTTTATGCTAGAATGACCCCACTGATATACATTGATTCATATTTATCCCCCATATCTGGGGGATTCTTCGTTGATTTTTTTATCGCCGCCATCGTTTAATGAGTAGTTTTGAATATAGGGAGCAGATCATGCAATGTCCACATTGTGAAAGTGAAAATATCCATGTAATTGACACTACACATGATTCCAAAGGTGGAATTCGCCGCAGAAGAGAATGCGAAGATTGCAAACAACGTTTTAGCACGTATGAAAGATTGATCTTATCCACTCCGCTCATCATTAAAAAAGACAATACCCGTGAAGAGTTTGACAGGCAGAAATTATTGGAGGGTCTGCATTTAGCTTGTACAAAAAGACCCGTCTCAGCCGAAAAAATTGAACGGCTGGCAGGGGAAATCGAAGCAGAACTACAGCACATGACCAAACTGGAAATACCTTCTCAGATAATTGGAGATATGGTGATTGAGGGACTTCGCGAACTGGATGATATTGCTTACATTCGATTCGCAAGCGTGTACCTGCCGCTCGAGAATTTAAATGCAATCCGCGATGAAATTGACCGCCAACTAGAACATAAAGGAGAAAAAGAATGACAAATAATTCCACCCCAAAGCCGCCGCTAGAAAAACAAAAAATCATTGAAATGCCTGACGGTTTGCCGAGAGTGGAGTTAAGCGAAAACAGCTATCAGGTCTTCAACAAACGGTATGTGCGCAAAGGAGAAGATGGGCAGCTAACGGAGACTCCGGAAGAAACTTTCTGGAGGGTTTCTTATCACATCGCTGCATCGGAAGACAAGCCAGCCTCCGACATTGTAGAAACAGCCAAACATTTCTACAAGATGCTGGTAAGCCTGAAATTCTTACCCAACTCACCCACCTTTACCGGTGCCGGCACTCCTTTAGGTCAGCTGGCAGCCTGCTTCGTACTGCCTATCAGCGATGATATGGGAAAAAAATCGAGTGGCATCTTTCAAACTCTCCGTGATGCCGCCCTCATCCAGCAAACAGGCGGTGGAAATGGTTTCTCCTTCTCATCGATCCGTCCTTCCGGGTCGCTGGTGAATTCATCCGCGGGTAGAGCCACAGGACCGATTGGTTTTATGCGTGTTTTCGACCATGCCTTTGGGGAAGTTGCCCAGGGCGGCACCCGCCGCGGTGCTAATATGGCAGTACTGCGTATCGATCACCCGGATATCGAATCTTTCATCACCTGCAAAACTCGTGAAAATGCCATCACCAATTTCAATATATCCGTCGGCATCACCGATGCTTTCATGCAAGCAGTAGAAAATAATGAAGACTGGGAACTTCGATTCCCGGACGTGCATCATCCTCTCTACCATGATTTTGATGGTACCCTGGAAGAAGCGGAAGCAGCCGGAATTCCCATCCTGACGTATAAAAAGGTTCGCGCCCGCGATCTGTATGATTTGATCATTTTCCAGGCTCACCATAACGGAGAACCCGGGATGCTTTTCCTGGATACAGCAAACCACACAAACCCCGTCCCACAGTTATACAAATTACAGGCTACCAATCCCTGCGGAGAACAATGGCTCGGACCTTATGAGAACTGCTGCCTGGGTTCGATCAACCTATCACGCCATCTCGGACCTAACGGAAGTGTGGATTGGGACGCGATTCGTGAAAGTGTTAAGCTGGCTGTGCGCTTTCTGGATGATGTTGTAGACGCGAACAAATATGTTCCTTCCGTACCGCAGCTGCGAGAGAACGCATTGCGCGCCCGCCGCATTGGACTGGGCATTATGGGTCTGGCAGACCTGATGTACCACTGCGGTATCCGTTATGGCTCACAAGAAGGATTGGAATTTGGCGCGCAGGTAATGGAATTCATCCGCTTCCACAGCATGCTCACCAGCATTGAACTTGCCAGAGAATTTGCCCCCTTCCCAGCCATCACAGGCAGTATTTATGATCCCGAGAACATTACCTGGCAGCCTCCCCAATCCATTATTGATTACCATCACGATTGGGGTAGACCGCAGCTGGATTGGGAGGAAGTGCTAAAAGGCATTCGCATGCATGGCATCCGCAATGCCGCTCAAACAACGGTCGCGCCCACCGGTACCATTTCAACGGTTGCCGGTTGTGAAGGATATGGCTGTGAACCGGTATTTGCGCTGGCGTACATCCGGCATGTGGATGACAGTGGAACCGATCTGGAACTCACCTATCTAAGCCCATTCATGCAGACAGCTCTCGAACAAAGTGAACTAACAGAAGAAGAACGCCAGCAGGTGATCCAGCAGATCCTTGAAAAAGGATCGTGCCAGGAAATCGAACTGCTGCCCGAATCCATACACAATATTTTTGTCGTATCTCAGGATATTAGCGGAGAAGAACACGTACGCATGCAGGCAGCACTGCAGGCATTTGTTGATAACAGTATCTCAAAGACCATCAACTTCCCATCCAGCGCAAATGAGAATGATATTGCCGCTGCCTTCTCGCTTGCCTGGAAATTAGGATGCAAAGGGATGACGGTGTATGTGACCGGCTCCCGTGAACGGGTCGTGCTGGAGACAGCTGCTACCCGCAGCCAGAAGCAATCGGATGTGCGCGAGATGGTAGAGCCCGGGTCTGACCCCTTTACCCCCATCTGGCTGACCGATACTGATTTTGACCAACCCAACCTGTGGAGTGAACCAAAAAAACCACGCCCGCGTTATCTGGCAGGCATGACCTACGGCATCAAGACCCCGGTAGGTAAAACATTCGTCACCATCAATGAAAACGGTTACAACCAGCCTTTTGAAGTCTTCATCAACACCGCCAAAGCCGGCTCGGACGTCGCTGCCGATTCGGAAGCCATCGCACGCTTGATCTCTTATGTATTACGGCTATCGTCACCGGTAGAACCCAGCCAGCGTCTGCAGGAGATCTGGCGCCAGTTGGAAGGATTGGGTGGCGGACGCCCGCTGGGATTTGGTCCTTCCCGCGTTCGCTCCCTGCCGGATGGGGTAGCACAGATCCTGGGAGAGTATATCGAGCAGCGCTCTGAGCGCATCGCGCTGGAAGAGCCCATGAAATTGGATGATCTGCTGCAGCAGACCAAAGCGCCCAAATCGAAAGAGACTACAGAGGAATCACCTAAAGAAGACCAGTATGCCCTCAAGATCGGGGACCTGTGCCCCGAATGCGGGCAGGCTTCGCTGGTAAATGAGGAGGGCTGCCGCAAGTGCTATAGCTGCGGGTACAGTGAATGCTAGCATTTAATAATAATTCAACAAAAAAAGAATGATCCGGAATTTCATTTCCTGGTGACTTCTTTTCAAGAAATTGATCATTTCGTGTTACGAAAAAACGGAATGCTCCATTTATGCTTTCTGTGAATTCCAGCAGCATGCTGACGGTCCGCATTCCATACACAAGCCAGGGAAGATAGGGGTATGGTAAGTAAGCTGATAACCAGGAGATAATCGAGTGACTTCATACTCTTTCCATAGGAGGTAGTTTATTCGTTCAAGAATAACAAAAATACGTTCATGGGTGACTGCGCCAGTTTATCAACCCAAAGACTTTAAAATGTTATTATTAATAGTATTCCGTATAATAGTAGAGATGACATACCTAATGATTAAAACACCCATTAAACAGGGATTAGTGTAATGAAACGAAACGGGGATGTAGTTTTCAATTTCAAAAATGTCCTTAAACAATTCTCATTTCTGTTTGTAATTCTATTTGTTATATCTTTTTTGATACTTTTCGTCGTTGACAACCAGTTAGAAAGTACCAAACTCGACGAAATTGAACGTTTCGAGAATGGTGTGCTGGATTATGAATCAAGTTTATTCATTTCCGATCTAAATAAAAGAATCAATGACCTTCACTTTATTACCGATGCATATTACCTTAAACTAATTTCTGGTTCAAGTTCCCAGAATGTTGCAGAGGAATGGAAAATTTATGCTGAGTACAAAGGTATTTATGACCAGATCCGTTTCATTGACTTTAAGGGGGATGAAAAGATCCGAATTGATTACTCCGAAGAAGGAGCTTCCATCGTTGATCAATCTGAACTGCAAAATAAAGGAGATCGATACTACTTTCTGGATACAGCTAAGCTCAATCCAGGGCAGATTTTAATATCAAAACTTGATCTCAACATTGAAAACGGTGAAGTAGAAATCCCAATTAAACCCATGTTGAGATTTTCAACGCCGATTTTTAACGAAGATAACGAATTTCTTGGCATTATTGTATTGAATTACCTGGCGAGTCATTATTTGAACGAATTCCAGATTATTAATAACTATAGTGATGGACGAATTTATCTGTTAAATTCGGACGGTTATTGGATTTCAAGTGACAAGCCTGAACAAAACTGGGCGTTCATGTATGATGAAAAAAAAGATGTTAGTTTTAGTCATATTTTTCCACTTGAGTGGAAAGAAATGCAGGAGCAGGATCATTCCTTTATCACAGAAAATGGTTTTTTTACGTATAAAACCATTGATCTCAAGTCATCCCTTGAAAATAAACAGCTCATTAATGTAAACAACATCTTTTTTGATGAGAGCATTTATAAAATTGTGTCTTTCATCAGTACTCAAAGCTCGATGGGAGAATATTTTAAGATAGGTCAATTCGATAAGATAAAACGAACACTTCAATCTAACCTACCGGTGTTTGGATTGATCCTGGTCATCTCAATACTGGGCGGTTTTTTGCTATCAATTGTTCGTCAGGCATATAAGCAAACGAAATTCTTTTCCGAATATGATGCTTTTACAGGCACCTATAATCGCAGGGCTGGTCTGGCTCTACTGGATAAACTGGTTCCGCAGGATAATCGAAGAAAAAGCAAGATTTCTCTGTGTTTTCTGGATATTAATGGTCTTAAAGAGGTTAACGATACACTCGGTCATGAAACTGGTGATGAATTAATTCTGACCATCGTAAACGTGATCAAGCAAATAATTCGTGAAACGGATTTCATCATTCGAATAGGTGGAGATGAATTTATCATCGTATTCATTAACATCAGTATCGCTGAAGCTGAAGGTGTGTGGAAAAGAATACTTGATAAATTCGAACTTATAAATCAAACCAGGAACAAACCATATATCGTGAGTGCCAGTCATGGAATTATTGAGTACGATACTATTGATGAAAACGGTATCGAAGGGCTGATAAAGAGGGCTGATGAAAAAATGTATGCTGAAAAAAGGAGTCTCAAGAAAAATATTATTATCATTCGAGGTGATAATTAAAGAATTGTGTTAGCTTGGACTTTGCATCCCTCTAGAAAAGCATGTTGATTAATGTACGTATGCCCGGTTAGCAAGCGATCAATACAGCGATAAATTGAAAACTCGGAGGAAAACATGGCAAAAAAATTGATCCTGGTTGCAGGTAATATCGGTTCTGGAAAAACATCACTCACCGAGCGGATCGGGGAGCGCCTGGGTTGGCGTACGGCTTACGAATCGGTGGTCAACAATCCGTATTTGCCCAATTTTTACAAAGATATGCGTACCTGGTCTTTCCATTTACAGGTATATTTTTTAGGGCATAGAGCCAAGCAGCACCAGGAAATGGCAGATGACCCCCGCTCTGCCATCATTGACCGCAGTATCTACGAAGATGCTTTCATCTTTTGCCGTGCTCTGCATCGTATGGGGAACCTGAGCGAACTTGATTACCAGACCTACCTGCAGCTTTTCAATCTGGTAGTGGATACCCTGCCGGCGCCTGATCTTCTGATATACCTGCATTGTCCGGGACCCACCCTGATGCAGCGTATTCAACAGCGTGGGCGCGATATGGAGAGCAGCATCAGCGCAGATTACCTGTCATTGCTGGAATCATTCTATGGTGAGTGGATGCAGACCTTTGATCTCTGCCCGGTGCTCACTATCCATACAGATAATCTCGACTTTGTTCATAAGAAAAAGCATCTGGATACGGTCATCGAGCGCATTCAGGATAAACTGGCTGGTAAAGAAGAGATGGTTTTCTGATACCGAGGAAGTCTTTAATTTCTGGTTTATAGTAATACTCCTGGTCAGGGCAAGAAATATTTGAACATGCGGCAAACCGCAAAAGTGATCCAGGCATCCGCACTGGGATCCGTTCTATCATAACTCGCATGCCATGTTCCATCCCTGTTCTGATTCTCTATGAACCACTCCAATCCCTTTTCAATACGCTCATCGTTGTGATCGAAGCCAAAACGAGCCAGGGCATCCAGAGCTGAGAGCAGTGTTGTCCACCAAAAAGGATATTGCAGTTTGAACCAGTATGCTGCCGCCTGTCGGGATGTAAAGGTATCTTTCAAAAAAAGCCGCGATGCCAGTAGATTGGCTGCCCGAAGAACCTCCATCCGTTTGTTGTAAAGCGGGTGCCGGCAGAATGCACGCAGCACCATCCCGGTCGCCATATGCGATGAAGGTAATGCACGATCAGGGGGAAGCGGTTGACCGGCTGCCAGCCGATAATACTGTGATAATGGAAACATATTCATTGGTATGATCCAACCGCCATCGTGCTGGCGCATGCCAAGCAGCCAATCGAGAGCGCGCAATACACGTTCATCCTGTTGATAGCCCGCCTGGTTCAATAACTCAAGGATCACGCCATTGTAGTACGGCATATACTGATTGCTCAAAATACCTCGAATATCCCCTTCCTCGGTCTGGCAGGAAAAGATATACTCTGCAGCTCGTTGGATGGGCTGATGGTCGCGATGGAAAGCATACTTTCCAACCAAAAGACGCACCATTTTCCAGGTTTCAATCAAGCGGTAATTCTCACCCAGCTCGCCCCCAGGTTGTTTTCCGCGATACTCCCAACAGCCCTCTGTACTCTGGCGTTTTATAATATTCTGTACTGGCTTGGATTTCCAGATTTTGTTTTGGTCCACTCCGGTTTCCGCCAGCAGATCTTTCTGAACGTTATAGAATAACGCTTCATCTGCTGTTGTAAGCAAAAGTGGAATCGGATCAAATCGTAAAATACTGCGCCACATTTTTATCCTTATCATGTATGCTTAATTATAGTGATAAGGATTGAGGATTGGCATTCATCGATACCTCAACTCATAGAAATACATGAAACTTTTCCACCAATCCTCCGTATATCTATATGAAAAATACATAACTGGAGCAACCCTTGGATACCGGCTTCATAGAAGCAGATTGCGTACAACAAGTATTAGATGGTGATGACGATGCCTTCACAGACATTGTTGAGCATTACCAATCGCATGTTTACAATTTGTGCTACCGTATGCTGGGTACGCCCCAGGAAGCTGAGGATGCAGCACAGGAGTGTTTCATCCGGGCATACCGGTACATCAAGCGTTATGATCCAAACCGATCCTTCGCGACTTGGCTTCTTTCCATCGCTGCCCATTACTGTATCGACCAGCAACGCAAACGTCGTCTGATCGCAATTGATATTGACGAGATCATTGAGTTTGGTATAACAGATGATTCTCCTAACCCGGAGAATATCATCACCAATAATGAGAAAAGCGATTTGGTACAGAAACAGCTGGCAGAGTTGCCCACAAAGGATAGAATGGTTTTAATTTTGCGTTACTGGTATGAATTTTCAGAAATCGAGATCAGTGAAGCACTTGATATTTCAACAAGCGCTGTAAAAAGCCGTCTGCACCGTGCAAGACAGCATATGGCTGAACAATGGAACAGCCAAGAAACGTTAACATCCACTAAAGAAGGGAGGCAGCATGAACCACAAGCAATTTGAAATGTGGATTCTGAATGATTCACAATTAAACGAAGAACAAAAATTAACCCTGGATGCTCATTTACTCGCATGTGAACACTGCCGAAAACTCAAACATGGTTGGGAGAACAGCCTGAACCAGATCACAGCTAACGACTTTATTGCCCCTGCTGCAGGTTTTAGCGATCGCTGGCAAAATAAATTGCGTCTTGAAAAGAAACGGCGCTCCATCATTAGAAGACGAGCAATCTTTTCAAGCAGCATCCTGATTGTGCTGGTCACACTACTAATCTACATTGTACTTTCAGGATCTCTCGGAGAGTTCCTCGCCAATTTGATAACCTCTGCTACGCATATACTGCTGTTTCTTACCCATGGTGTCGCAAATCTATCGCATTTCTTCCAGGAAATCCCCAGCCTGGTACGATGGTCAGCAGGAATCTTTATGGTTGGAGTTGCCAATATTTTCGTGATCCTATTGGCAATCATTTTATGGAAAGCGAAAAAGAATCAAGAAGAATGGCAAGGAGTGCATGAATATGGTGAAGAATAAAGCTCTTTTTATTTTGATCCTGATCCCTCTCATTCTAATAGGGTGTACCGTGGTTCCATCACAAAGCGACGGGGATAGTGGAACGGTGATAATTGGAGAAATATATACATTGGAAAAAGGGAAAACCATCAATGGCAACCTGGTTGTCATCGGTTCCAGCTTCACCATGCAGGAAGGCTCACAAGTACTTGGTGATATCAGCTTGATCGGAAGCACAACTCAGATCAGCGGAGCGGTAAAAGGCGATATTTTTACTTTTGCAGGGTCCAGTACCCTGGAGAGCAGCGGTGTGATTGATGGTGATCTCAACCAGGTATTCCATAAATTAAATCAGAGGGATGGATCAACCATTACTGGAGAAATTAGCACATTCTCAAGCCCACAGACGATTCAACCGTTGTGGAGTGGATTCAACTTCATCCTCCCGTTCTTCGCCAACCCTGAAAAGATGATAAACAGCCGGTTGATACTCTCTGCAGTATTTTTATTCCTTGCCTGCCTGATCGCCTATCTGCTGCCGAAACCAACACGAAATGTGATGCGCACAATGCAGAATCAGCCGGGTGTGAGCTGGGGAGTCGGTTTCTTGGTTCTGCTGGTATCACCCGTGATCATACTGGTGCTGGCTATTACGATCTGTCTTTCCCCCTTTGCCCTGGTGTTGTTAGTTGCCTTGATGGTCGCTTCACTATTTGGCTGGATCGCCATGGCAGCTTTACTGGGCGAATTCATGAACCGCTGGTTCTACCTGAAAATGAACCTGGTTCTGCAAACTCTCGCAGGAGGATTATTAACTGCCCTCTTGATCAGCCTGATCACACTTATTCCTATCGTTGGATTCCTGTCAGCCATTCTGTTAGGATGCTGCGGGTTAGGTGGAGTGGTCATCAGCCGTTTTGGTAAATTCGAGGATAAGGGAGATCGAAAACGCAAGAAAAAAGTGATCCCAAAAGAAAAATTTGAAGATAGCGGGAATACCCCCTGAAATGACTGATATTTAGTATGATAAAAGAAGCTGAAAATATTTCAGCTTCTTTTTTGATTAAGCCTATTAAAAAGTTATAATTTCATCAGAGAAAGCACACGAGGTAACGATGAAGCAGATTTTACAGTATATGAACAGCGGAGAAAGTAAGATCGTGGATGTACCTATCCCGCAGGTCAGAAAGAACACCGCACTTGTTCGAACCGCTGCATCTCTGGTTTCGGCTGGAACAGAACGTTCACTGGTTGAATTTGGTGAGAAAAACCTGCTGCAAAAAGCTACCTCCCGCCCAGATCTGATGAAACAGGTGTTGGATAAAGCAAAACGAGAAGGTGTACTCTCGACCCTCGAATCAACATTCAATCGCCTCGACCAGCCTATGGCGCTGGGGTATTCCTCCGCAGGAACCATCGTGGAAGTTGGAGAAGGATTGATTGGTTATAAAGTAGGAGATCGCGTCGTGTGTGCAGGTGGGAACCATGCTGTCCATGCTGAATACGCGGTCATCCCACAAAACTTACTGGCACATTTACCCGATGACATCCCTTTTGAATCAGCCAGTTTCACCACACTGGGTGCCATCGCACTTAACGGCATCCGCCTGGCACACCTTGAGCTGGGAGATCATGTAGCCGTGATTGGACTGGGTTTGTTAGGGTTGCTGACTGCGCGCCTTGTAGAAGCAAATGGCTGCCAGGTTACCGGAATCGAACCTTCCATACAACGGATGGAATTCGCGCGCAAGGCTGGCATCCAGGCTTTCCAACGGGATGATATCATCTCCGCGACAGCATCACTCACACAAAATCGTGGCTTTGATGCCGTACTGATCTGTGCTGCTACCAGCAGCAGTGATACCGTAGAGCTAGCCGGTGAGATCGTGCGTGATCGTGGACGCGTCATTTCACTGGGAGTGGTAGGATTGGATATTCCCCGCAAACCTTACTATGAAAAAGAAATCCATTTTCAGGTTTCCCGTTCATCAGGACCCGGAAGATATGATCCTGTTTACGAAGAAACAGGCGTTGATTACCCGCTGGGATACGTACGCTGGACGGAAGGGAGAAACCTTCAGGCATTTGTGCAATTACTGCACGCAAAGAAGATAGAGGTCGCGGATCTCATCACCCATCAATTTTCCATCGAAGATGCAGCGAAAGCCTATGAACTCATCACAGGAAAAACGCAGGAAGCTTATTTAGGTGTAGTGCTAACCTACCCGATTACAAAAGCAGAGAAACAACAACACAAAGAACGGGTAGAGATACACACAGAGCACAATCCCGAAACCAGCATCAGAGTAGGCGCCATCGGAGCAGGCAATTACGCAAAAGCAACTTTTTTACCGGTTATGCACAAAAGTCAGGATATTGATCTGACTGCGATCGCTTCTATCAATGGAGTGAACGCCCAGCATGCCGCACAAAAATTCGGCTTTGAGTACGCAACCTCATCGGCTGAGGCTATCCTGGAGGATAAAAATATCAACAGTATAGTGATCATGACTCGCCATCAAGATCATGCTGCACTCACATTAAAGGCGCTGCGTTCAGGAAAGCATGTTTATTGCGAAAAACCGCTTGCTCTTACGCTGGAAGATCTGGATGAAATTGAAATTCAATTGAAGAAGAAAACTTCCCCGATCTTGATGGTAGGTTTCAACCGGCGATTTGCACCGCTGTCAGTTCAATTGAAAGAATTTTATTCCAGCCGAAAAGAACCGCTTTTTATCCATTACACGATCAACGCTGGTTATCTCCCCGTTAACCACTGGCTGCATGACCCGCTCGAAGGCGGTGGACGCATCATTGGCGAAGGCTGCCACTTCATTGATTACCTCACTTTTTTGATCGGCGAAACACCGCAAAGTGTGCATGCCGCAGCATTACCGGATGATGGGAAATACCACCAGGATAATATGCTGCTGACGTTCACTTACGGAGATGGCTCGCTGGGTTCGATCGCTTATCTGGCAAATGGAGACAAGAGTTTTCCAAAGGAAAGAATAGAGGTGTTCGGCGGCGGAAAAGTAGCCGTTCTGGACGATTACCGCAGCCTCAGCCTGACTTACAGCGGCAGCACCCACACCATTCGCTCTCGGTTCAGGCAGGATAAAGGTCATCAGGCTGCATGGGAAGCATTTCTGCAGAGTATCCGCGCGGGCAGCGAAGCACCCGTCCCGTACGATCAGCTTCTGGCTGTCAGTCGAGCAGCGATTTTAAGTATGCGATCAGCTTCGGAGAAGAAGACCATTTCACTTGGTTAACACATTATGGCAAATAGCAAAAAGCTGCGTACCCTTTTGAAAGCGCCTGCAGAACTGGGTTGGAAATCAACCTGGCAGTATGCGCTCTATCAGGGCGGACTGCGCAGCGGGTATTTCTATCTTCGTACCCTGCCCCCCAGAATTCATACGATCCAAAAACAGCTACCCCAAACTCCGAAAGATATTATCGCACTGCCCGATAGACAAGTTCTAATACAAGTACTGGGTGAAACGCTACCTGCCCTGCTGCAGGAAGCGAACGATGTTCGCCGCGGCAAAATGCACCTTTTTGAAGGACTATTGGTAGATTTCTCACTCCATCACCAAACCTCTTTAATGCATTGGAGTCAATTTGAGCGCGGGAAAGTCAAGACAGATAAAGATATCAAATTCATCTGGGAACCCGCGCGTTCAGGCTGGGCATTCCTGCTGGCACGAGCGTTTTATGTCAGTGAAGACGATCGCTATACGCAATCTTTTATCCGTCTTTTGGACCAGTACCAGCATGAGAATCCGCCTTATTATGGACCTAATTGGATATCTGCACAGGAAGCAGCGCTGCGTATTGTGGCTTTTTGTTTTGCCTATCAGGTCTTTTCTACCTCCACTGCCTTTCCTGAACAATCTCGAAATGATCTCATTCTTGCGATCGCTCTGAATGCGCACCGAATTCCCCCTACCCTGTGTTATGCGCGCTCTCAACGCAATAATCACCTCATCAGTGAGGCAGTCGGATTATATACAGCAGGAATATTTTTAGAAGGATATGCTCCTGCTCGAAGATGGAAACGTACTGGAAAAAAGATATTCGAGCAAGCCATTCTTGACCAAATTGATGAAGATGGTACCTATATCCAGCACAGCACGAACTACCATCGCCTGATGCTGGATGAAGCACTCTGGATGAGTTCCATCGCGAAAGCAGCCGGCGATAGCTTCTCTCAACCGGTTCTGCGAAAATTGGCAGTTTCTACGGAACATCTCTATCAATTAGCCGACACAATTTCCGGTCTCGTACCAAATCTGGGCAACCAGGATGGATCAAACATCCTTCCATTAGCCACGGCAGATCATCTGGACCACCGGGCAACCATTCAGGCTGCCAGCCGGCAGTTCCTGGGGAAAAATGCGTTTGAAGATGGTAACTGGGATGAAAAATGTGTATGGCTGAATATCCAGCCGCAGGCTGCATCGCTGGGAGAATTAGAAGAATCGCATATACTCCATTCACCTGCCGGCCGGGCAAGTCTGCGGGCAGTTCCTTACCATGCCAGACCGGCGCACGCCGATCAACTACATGTGGAAATTTGGCATCAAGGGCAGAACCTGGCAATGGATGCCGGAACATTCCTGTACAATGCCCCTTCGCCCTGGCAAAATGCACTGTGTACCACGCTGGTGCATAACACGATCTGCGTTGATAGAACAGATCAAATGACAAAAGCTGGAAAATTCCTGTGGCTGGATTGGGCAAACGCTGAAATTTCCGCATCCAAACCTGACAGCATAACCGCCAGCCATGATGGATATAAAGACAAAGGCATTATCCATACACGAACATTATCCAGGACACAGCATGGCTGGAATGTAGTTGATAAACTTCATCAGGAAAAAAGCACGTTAGCAGACCATGAATATATACTGCACTGGCTGCTGCCTGACCTGCCATTTGATTTCCAGATAGACCGCATCCATTTTCATAATCCTGCATTTCAGCTCTTTTTTACCAGCAACCAGCAAACAAAAGCTCACCTTCACATTATGAGGGGCGGGCAGGTCATCCATGGAGATTCAAGTATTGACCCGTTCTTATTCGGATGGTTCTCTCCCACTTATGGGGCAAAGGTGGAGGCTTTATCTATTCTTTATATCGTCCACAGCAGTCTTCCCCTCACTACCATCACTTCGAACTGGAAATTTCTGGATTAACGGAACAGGAAGATAGTACAATCGGGATATGCATATACTGCTGATCCATCAAGCCTTTGTGACCGTCAATGAACCGGGCGGAACCCGCCACCACGAGCTGGCACGTGTTCTGGCTCAGCAAGGACACCAGGTAAGCATCATCGCCAGTCCGATCAGCTATCTCACAGGGAAAGCTTCTTCAAAACTCAAGAAAGAAGTGGATGAATACGGAGTGACGATATATCGTACCTGTACCTACCCTGCATTGCACCGCAGCTTCTTTCACCGCCTGATCAGTTTCTTCTCCTTCATGTTCTCTTCATTTTTCCGGGCGATACGAATCCGAAAAGTTGACCTGGTATGGGGAACCTCACCACCCATCTTTCAAGGATTCACGGCGTGGCTGGTAACACGTCTTAAAGGCGTCCCATTTGTGTTCGAAATTCGTGACCTGTGGCCTGCTTTTGCCATCGCGGTTGGAGTTCTCAAAAATCCCCTCATCATCCGTCTTTCCAGATGGCTGGAGCGTTTTCTATACCGCCATTCCGATCTGGTCATCATCAATTCACCCGGATATCTTGAGCACGTACAACAGCGTGGAGCCAAACAGGTCGTTCTCATCCCTAATGGCGTAGATACCAGCATGTTCCCAAAGAACGAGGATGGCATGGCTTTTCGGAAACAGAACCACCTTGAAGAGAAATTCCTTGTTTTCTACACCGGCGCGCACGGCATGTCCAATGATCTGACGGTGGTCATCGAAGCAGCTCACATGTGCCGGCAAAATGAGAAAATCCATTTCGTTCTGCTGGGTGATGGAAAAGAAAAAGATGCGCTGATGCAACTGTCTGCTGAAAAAGGACTGAATAATATCTCTTTCCTTCCTCCTGTAGAGAAAACGGAGATGAATCGTGCATTAAGAGCAGCCAATTGCTGCATTGCCATATTAAAACCCATTGAGATGTACAAAACCACCTACCCCAATAAAGTGTTCGATTACATGGCAGCCGGGAAAGCAGTCATCCTTGCGATTGATGGCGTGATCCGCCAGGTTGTGGAGGATGCTCAATGCGGAATTTTTGTTCAACCGGGCGATGCGGCAGCCATGGCGCAAACCATTCAACAGCTGTATCGCTCCCCTGATGTATGCAAAAAAATGGGGATTCATGGTAGAGTGTATGTTGAAAACCATTATGATCGTCAAAAAACAGCAGAACAGTTGCTAGCTGCATTTTTACAGGTGGAAAAAAAGCTATGACCGAAAGAATTTTGATCGTTGAAGATGATCTCACACTGCAAGAAACTCTGGTCTACAATCTAAGCCGGCAGGGGTATGACGTAGAAACCGCATCGGATGGAAACTCTGCTGTGGAAAAAGTCCAGCAAAATCCACCAGATCTGATCTTACTGGATATTATGCTGCCGGGGATGGATGGGTTTGAAGTATGCCGTATCATTCGCAAGAATTTCACCACCCCGATCTTGATGTTGACGGCACGCGATGATGAAATTGACCGTGTAGTCGGATTGGAAGTGGGCGCAGATGATTACCTCACCAAACCCTTCAGCATGCGGGAGTTGATCGCACGGGTGAAAGCACTCTTCAGACGTTCGCACATCTTACAGGAAGATCAACAATCCCAAGCAAGTCAGAAGAAGAGATATGTTTTCAATGGTCTTATAATTGATCAGGATCGCCGCGAGATCAGCATTGATGGGAAAGTAGTGGAGTTTAAACCCAAAGAATACGAGCTGCTCATCTATTTTGCTCAGAATAAAGGGCATGTGCTCAGCCGTGAGCAGATCCTCGAGAAAGTATGGGGGTGGGATTATTTTGGCGATAGCCGTACGGTAGATGTCCATGTACGCTGGCTGCGGGAGAAGATCGAAAAAGATCCCGCCGCTCCACAGCGGATCTTAACGGTGCGCAGTGCCGGATATCGCTTTGATGGGTAATTAACACATGTTTCCATTCTTCTGGCGTATCTTTCTCAGTTTTCTCCTCATCACCGCCTTCAGCATTGCCGCATGTACAGACTGGAAAACCCTCCCTACTATCCTGACAGAAATATTTAAAACACAACTGCCGCAGCTTGTGCTGCTCCTGGCAGGCGAGGCAGGGCTGGCAGGATTGGTTAGTTTTCTTCTATATAACCCGATTCACAAATTACGTCTTGACCTATCGGGGAGAAAAATGGATCACTCTACGCGAAAGCGCATCGAAAAACGCCCTGATGAAATCGGGGCGCTGGCAACTGCCATTTCTAAAAGATCGCTGCAATACGATGCAGCCATAGACGATCTTATGGCACAACAGCGCTATCTGGCAACTATCCTGGAAAACCTCAATGATGGTATCTGCATAGTGGATGATCAGGGATCGGTTCTGATCATTAATCAGGCTACCAAACGTATGTTCCAGATCCCTGAAAGTGCTGTCAGTGGTCAAACCTTGATCGAGACTATCCGGCATCACAGGGTACTGGAATTATGGCAAAACTGCCAGATAAGCGGAATGCAGCAAACCGTACAGCTTGAAACAAGTATGGACCGAAACTACCTGCAGTGTATTGCCACACCGCTGGAACCAAAGCATGAAGGCAATATCTTGCTTTTATTTCAGGATGTCACTCGTCTTCATCAACTTGAAATTGTCAGGCGCGATTTTGTCAGCAATGTTTCACACGAATTACGAACACCACTCACTTCATTAAAATTGATCACCGAGACCTTGAGTGATAGTGCCATGGATGACCCCCCCGCACAACGGAAATTTCTCAAGCAAATGGAGACGGAAATTGATAATCTCACGCAGCTGGTTCAGGAGCTGCTTGAACTATCCCGCATCGAATCCGGTCTTGTCCCTTTACAGAAAACAGCAATTGATCCCTGCGCTCTTTTAAATGAGGCAGCTACCAGAATGCAGGTACAGGCAGAACGCGCTGGACTTTCCTTCACCTGGAATTGTGAGGACAACCTCCCCCTCATTTCCGTTGATACTGCACGCCTGGGGCAGGTACTCATCAACCTCATCCACAACGCTATCAAATTCACTCCTCCTGGCGGGAAGATACACGTTTCAGTTCAGAAGGAAAAGGAAACTGTGGTTTTTTCGGTTTCGGATACTGGGATTGGTATTCCGCAAAATGATATCGATCGCATTTTTGAACGCTTCTATAAGACCGATCGGTCACGTTCAAAAAGCGGCACCGGATTGGGGCTTTCCATCGCGCGCCACCTGGTCGAAGCACACGATGGAAAACTGTGGGTAGAGAGCACTGTAGGAAAAGGCAGCACCTTCTCCTTTTCTATTTCCATAAAATAGAAATCTTTTCATCCTGACGAAATCCTTAATCAAACATTAATCTTTCCCTCACCTTGTGTTAAACGCTGGCAGGTAATATACAGCCATCAACTACATAAGGAGAAAGAAAGAATGTCTCGTAAGATATTTGGTTTATTAAGTGTCATGTTAGTAAGTGCTCTTCTGCTGGGCGCCTGCAGTACAGCCGCTGTTGAAGAACCCGCCCCAGCAGCCGAAGAAGCAGCTCCTGTCATGGAAGAAGCCGCACCAGCCGAGGAAGAAGCCCCTGTAGAAGAAGCTCTTTCCGGTCAACTGCAATTAGCTGGTTCAACCACCGTGCAGCCATTAGCCGAAGTTCTCTCAGAAGCCTTCATGGATGCCAATCCTGACGTCATGGTCGAGATCCAGGGTGGCGGGTCAAGCGTTGGTGTTACCTCTGCCGGAGAAGGTACCGTTGATATTGGAAATGCTTCTCGCGCAGTAAAAGACAGCGAATTCGAAACCTTCCCCAATTTGACCGTTTACACGATCGCCTATGACGGTATCGCTATCGTCACCAATCCCGATCTGGATATCCCCACCCTCACACCTGACCAGGTGCGCGCTATCTTCGGTGGCGAGATCACCAATTTCTCTGAAGTCGGCGGACCGGATGCAGCAATCGTGGTGGTCTCCCGTGAAGAGGGTTCAGGCACACGCGCTGCTTTCGAGGAACTCGTGATGGAATACAAAGATGAGAATGGCGAGAAAGTCTTAATGCCCATCAGCGAAAATGCCCTGCTGCAGCAATCCAATGGGCAGGTCTCAACCATCGTATCAACCACTCCCAATACCATCGGCTTCCTTTCCTTCGGTTATCTCAGTGATGCGGTCAAGGGTGTCGCGATTGATGGTGTAGAACCCACCGTAGAGAATGTAAAGAACGGCAGCTACAGCATCTTCCGCCCCCTGAACATGCTCACCGATGGTGAAGCAACAGGTCTGGCGAAAGCATTCATCGACTACATCCTGTCGGATGCCGGTCAGGAAATTGTGGCTGAAGATTACATCACCGTACAATAAAACAAAGCCCGAATAGAAAATGGGGCGCAGGTAACTTGCACCCCATTTTCATTCGTTTAAAGATCATGAATAATATGTTCAATACATCAAAAAATAAATCACAGAAGAAACCAGCAATCATTTTATTCTTTTTTTATCTATCCATTATTTGTGCACTCACTGCCATCGCAGTCAGCATTTTAAATAGCATGGCTATCATTGCTCTTCCCATCAGCGGTACTTTTTCTTTTATAACTGCTGGAGTACTGGCAGCAGCATTTGGATTACTGGCAAAAGGATTCTGGCAGGGTCAAAATTGGGCACGCACCAGTCTGCTATCGTTATTACTTATCGGATTGGTTATTATCCTGGTTAATACCTTATTCAAATTCTCCAGCGCTGTTTTTGCAGGGAAGCATATACTCACTTTCATAGAGATACTGGTTTACGCTGGTCAATTCTTACTGAATACATTCAAATCAGCGGTTATTCCGGGAATTCTTTATTATTTCCTGTATAAGGCAGATGAGAGTTTCTCTGAAACTCCTACTCAACGGCACATGTTCGACAATCTGGTGAAGAAATTCTTACTGGGCACAGCGCTTAGCTCCATTCTCATCGTGGTGGTGATCTTTTTATTCACTTTCATGGAATCTGGTCAGGCGATCTCCGAAATCGGATTCAAGGAGATGTTGACCGGAACGATATGGAGACCCGGTTCGATCATCGGAACGGATGAAGCACAATTTGGTCTGGTTCCTATGATCATCGGATCCATCTACAGCACCATCGGAGCGGTTGTTCTGGGTATTCCCACCTCCATTGGAACTGCAATCCTGCTGGCAGAGATCGTACCTGACTTTATAAGAGAAATTTTTCGCACTGCCATTGAACTCTTATCAGGCATCCCCTCTGTTGTTTATGGTCTTTTCGGGATGGTGGTGATAGCACCCCTTATCCGGCAGATACCGGTCGAGGGCAACACCACCGGATTCGGAATACTGAACGCATCCATCATTCTCGCGATCATGATCCTGCCCACGGTAACCAATATCAGTGAAGATGCCATCCGTGCCGTTCCGGGCAGCTATCGCGAAGCATCATTTGCGCTGGGAGCCACCCACTGGCAAACCATTAAGGACGTGGTGCTGCCCGCAGCCAATTCCGGGATCATAGCCGCCGTGATCCTGGGTATCGGCAGAGCGCTGGGTGAAACCATGGCGCTTATCATGGTGATCGGAAATTCCATCGCGATTCCCTCACCTGTTAATGATAATCCACTCTCCATCATTTTCTCGACAGCACGTACCCTAACCGGAAATATCGCGGTTGAGATCAATTATGCAGCCGGTGCGCATCGCTCCGCCTTATTTTTCACCGGAGTTCTCTTATTTATCCTGCTGCTCATTATCAACCGCCTGGCAAACCGGATCATGAAAGGCAATTCACAAGCATGAATACTTTTCTTACAAATGAAAAAAGGATTGTGCCACGCACAAAACAGACAAATCCAAGACGATACTTAAAACGTCGTAAATTCTCTCAAAAGATCGCTTTCGGAGTATTCTGGGTGATGGGGTTAACTGCTATTGCAGTACTCCTCTGGATAGTTGGCTACATACTCTCAAAGGGAGCTTCCAGCATCAACCTTGAGTTCCTGACAACACGTCCCGCGGGTGGTTTTGATGGCGAAGGTGGTATTTCTACTACTATTGTAACTACGATATATCTGGTCATCTTCACAATTGCCATTGCAGCACCATTGGGGGTAGGAGCAGGTATCTATTTTGTGGAATATGCCAATGAAGCTCAGAATCGCAGTAGATTCGTACGTTGGCTAATAAATATCGCGAGAACAGGTGTCGAGATACTGGCAGGAGTTCCATCCATCATTTTCGGATTGTTCGGATTTGCCATCTTTGTGTCTTTTATGAAACTGAAATTCTCTCTTCTGTCGGCTGGATTAAGTGGAGCCTGCATGGTTTTACCCGTCATTATCCGTACAACAGAAGAAGCTTTACTGGCGGTTCCCGATTCATACAGGCAGGGTTCATTAGGATTAGGTGCAACTAAATGGCAGACTGTAACCGGAGTGATCCTTCCAACCGCACTTCCTGGAATTGTTACCGGAATTGTGCTAAGTGTTGGTAGAATCATCTCAGAAACAGCAGTGTTTTGGGTTACACTTGGTGGAAGTTATCGGCTGCCACAAAACTTGTTGTCTTCTGGAAGAACATTGGCTTTACATGTTTATATGCTGGCAACGGAGACTCGAGCATTTGATAAAGCACTAGGTACTTCAGCTATATTGATCATTATCATCATTCTATTGAACCTGGCTATCAATATTACTTCAAAACGTTTTCAAAAAAGGTTGAGTGGAAAGTAGGACATAATGGTACGAACATCGCAAGAGAACAAACAGAACATATCAAAAATCATCACACGTAAGTTTAATCTTTTCTATGGAGATTTTCAGGCTCTCAAGGATATCAACGTATCTATGCTGCAAAACTCGATCACAGCCATTATCGGACCTTCCGGCTGTGGGAAAAGTACATTTTTGCGATCAATCAACCGTATGAATGAATTAATTCCAAGTGTGAAAACCAGTGGTGAGATCTTTTTAGATGACGAGAACATCTTCATGCAGGATGTGGTCGAATTACGCAAAATCGTTGGGATGGTCTTTCAACGACCTAATCCTTTCCCAAAATCCATTTTCGATAATGTAGCTTATGGTCCACGGGCGCATGGTTTAAAAAATAAAAATATGCTGGAAGAGATCGTTGAAAAGAGTCTTAAGGATGCCGCCCTGTGGGATGAAGTAAAGGACGGTTTACATAAATCCGGTCTGGCATTATCCGGCGGGCAGCAGCAGCGTTTATGCATAGCCCGAGCGCTGGCAGTAGAACCGCAGGTGATCCTGATGGATGAACCAGCTTCAGCTCTTGACCCGATCGCAACTTTAAAGATCGAAGAATTAATTCAAAATCTCAAAAAAGAATATACAATAGTGATTGTAACGCACAATATGCAGCAGGCAGCTCGTGCATCCGATCACACCATGGTGTTTAATATGCACCCTGATCGGTCAGGTTACATTGTCGAATATGGAGAAACGAGCCAGATCTTCACCAACCCGCATGAAAAGATCACAGAAGATTATATATCTGGACGTTTTGGATAGACCACACAGAGGTGAATAATGCCGCGTGAAACACTCGATACAAAATTATCACAGATAAAAGATGAAATCTATCTACTCGGGAGTATGGTTGAACAATCTATATTAGATTCTGTAGACACCCTGAGAACCCGAGATCTAAAAGAAGCAAAACGTGTTTATGATGAAGATAACATCATTAATGAAAAACGTTTTGCCCTCGAAAATGCTATTATCATCCTGCTGGCTACCCAACAACCTTTTGCCCGCGATCTACGTCTGTTAGCCGCAATGCTGCTGGTGGTCAATGAATTGGAACGTATGGCAGATTATGCCAAAGGTATCGCGAAGATCAATTTTAAAATCGGTGATTCGACGATCGCTATCCCTGTTCGTGATTTTCAGAAAATGGCAGAACAAGGGATCAGCATGCTGCATCGTGGTTTGAGCGCTTTTATCGAACAAAATCCCAACCAGGCAGCCGCCATCCCGCAGGAAGACAGCATCGTGGATGATCTGTATAACAAGATCTACCGTTCAACCATGGAACAGGCGATTGCCAATCCTGAAAATATTGACCAGGCAAATAATATCTTATGGATCGCGCATAACCTGGAACGCTTCGCCGATCGTGTCACCAACATCTGCGAACGCACCATTTTTATCACAACGGGAGAACTGCTGGAAATGGGGTCCAGTGATGATGAGAATGGGATCGAGTTTGAATGATCCTGCATTAATCCCTTAATTTCCAATTTCAAGTACCTGCTTTTGCCTGTATCATAATGCTCATTTTCTAGTTGGGTACTGTATTTTTTGAACCCTGTTGTGGAAATTCCTAATAATTGAATATACAATAGACTATACAAGTCTAGAGAAATGGAAACCTCATGCTAGAACCGAATCCAACTAAAGGAAAACTGATCATCGTTGAGGGGATTGATGGGAGTGGGAAATCCACCCAGATCGACCTGATCTATAAATGGTTGATTGACAAAGGCAAATCTGTCTATTTCAGCGAATGGAATTCTTCTCCTCTTGTAAAAAGCACCACCAAACTGGGGAAAAAACAACGCCTGTTCACACCAACTACGTTCAGCCTGATCCAGGCAACTGATTTTGCCAACCGCTGGGAAAACCATTTATTGCCCATGCTCAAAGCCGGTGTGATCGTGATCGCTGACCGTTACGCCTTCACGGGGTTTGCCCGTGATGTAGCCCGAGGTGTGGATCCAAGTTGGGTTCGTAATCTCTATTCCTTTGCCTACCAGCCCGATCTCGCTCTATATTTTCAGGTAGACATCGATACCGCAGTAGAAAGAATCACAGCATCCAGAGCGAAGATCAAATATTACGAAGCCGGAATGGACCTGGGATTATCAGACAAAAAGATCCCCAGTTTTCGTCTTTTTCAAAGCAGAGTTCTGGAAGAGTATGAAAAAATGGCGGATGAATTCAATTTCAAGATAATCGATGCCAACCAACCTGTGGAAAAACAACAAAAAGAGATTCGAGGACTGGTGTCTTCGATGCTGCGTGGTTGGGAAGGTCTTCCCAATCCGGCATTATCTGCCAGACGTTATACAAAAAAGATGCGCACAACATCAACTGAGAAGGAGTGAACCATGGCTAAAATGAAATTCTATGGCAGCGGTTTCCCTTATCTTGAGAAAAAAACCCTCAAAGGCAAACTTATCGTGGTAGAAGGAACCGATGGTGTGGGAAGATCAACCCAGGTTGCCATGTTGAAAAGATGGTTGGAAAAAAGCAGTTTCGCAGTCTCAGATACCGGATTACGCCGCTCTCCTCTCACTCAACCCGGTTTGGATAAAGCCAAGGAAGGCAACACCCTTTCACCAACGACGCTGAGCCTGTTCTATGCGACCGATTTTGCCGATCGCCTCGAAAACCAGATCATCCCTGCCATGCAGGCTGGCTTTCACGTTCTTTCCGATCGTTATTTTTATTCCATTATGGCGCGTGATGTTGTGCGAGGTTTAGATCCGAAATGGACGCGCGAAGTGTATGGTTTCGCATTGATACCCGATATCATCATTTACCTCAAAGCTGACATCCCCACTCTGGTTACCCGTATCGTCCACGGTCGCGGTTTCAATTTTTGGGAATCTGGTATGGACATTATCAAAGAACAAAATCTCTATGATTCCTTCGTACAATATCAAACTTGTATGATCGAGCAATTTGATGCCATGGCACAGGAGTACCATTTTCAGATCGTGGATGCCAACCGATCTGCGAAAGAGGTGTTTGAGGATATTAAAGTACTGGTGGAGAAATTGATCGCACCGAAACGAGATACTCACGAAAAAACTGCATAAGGGGAACATGTATGAAAGTTCAAAAGGGTAATGCTATCCAGTGTTACGCGGCTAGGTATACGCTGCCCGTCACTCAAGATCTGCTGCGTTCTCTGGAAAGTATTCAATCTCGTAAAGAGATAGAGGATATCCACGACCTGCGTGTTGCTTCACGCAGGATCCGAACCGTATTATTGATCTTCGGAAATCAGTTCCCCAGGAAAAAAGTGAAAAATTGGATGGAGGGAGTACGGATCATCACTCGCAGGTATGGTGCAACTCGCGACATGGATGTACAGATCGCATTCCTTGAAGAATTAATGAAAGATAATCCCGATCGCAAAATTCATACAGGATTACATCGCATTCACCTGCGCCTGCTCCAGAAGCGCAGCAACAAGGATAAGATGGTTGGTAAACACACCCATGCTTTACTCAACGATGAAAATATTCTGGACATGCACGCCATCATGCAGGAGATTAGTACATCGCACACAGCAGAAGAACTACCCCAGGAATTGTACGAACTGGCATTTTATACTTTACAGACAACACTTGATCAATTTTTATCCTATGAAATCTTCATTCATCAGGTTGATAAAATCCACGAACTTCATTTGATGCGTATTGCTGCAAAAAAAATGCGTTATACCATGGAAGTGTTTTATGCTTTGTATAAGGGTAAAATTGATCCCTATCTCGCAATCATGAAAGATGTGCAGCAGCAATTGGGAGAAATTCGCGATTGCGATGTTTGGATGGAATTCATTCCTGTTTTTATCGAAAAAGAAAAAAAACGCACTCAGCAATATTACGGACGGAAAGATGCAATGAAACGTTTAATGCCCGGCATCGAGTTCTTAGAGCTAAATCGCCGGCATGAACGAGAACGCCTGTATAAAAGGTTCGTAAAAAACTGGCAATCATGGCGTAATCAGGCGGTGTGGCTGCATTTGAGAGAACTCATCCTTCAGGCAACCCTTTCTCGGGAATCAGATTACGATAACAATCTGCAGTCATCTGCAGAACGGTAAACATTGATCATGGATCCTTACCAGAACCCGATCACCCCATTACAGTACATCGCTTTGGTCAGTGATATCCACGGCAACTTGCCAGCATTGCAGAGTGTTTATGAGCATGCCAGACAGCAAGGCGCCCAGCTATTCTTCAATGCGGGAGACACGATCGGTTATGGACCATTCCCCAACGAGTGCATAGATTTTATTCGAGAAAAGAAATTTTTCAGCGTTATCGGAGATTATGATCAAAAAGTTCTGGCGTTTCCACAACATGCTAAAGAATATCGGCAAAATAAACACCCTCTGAAAAACCTTGCCTTCCAATGGGCATTCGAAAATCTTACTCAACCGAATATTCAGTATTTATCTCACCTGCCCGTCAATCACCAGATGACCATTGCTCATAAATCATTTTTTCTCACACACGGTACTCCAAACAATACGCAAGCCCATATTGGAAATGCAACCACCTCGCAGGAATGGCAGCGTTATCAGCAAGAAGCAAACAGTGATATTGTCATCAGCGGAAATACCCATATCTACCATCATCATACTGCACTCAATACGCTGTTCGTAAATCCCGGCAGTGTGGGCAGGCAGGATGATGGCGATCCGCGTGCATCGTATGCCATCCTTCAATTGGATGATCCCTTCACGATCAGACAGTATCGTGTTGAATATGATATCGAGCAGGTCATAAAACAGCTTGAATTCTATGTTCTACCGTGTGAATTCTCGTACATGTTCCGCGAAGGATGCAGCCTGAATACAGCCCTTCTACAAATGAGCAGCTATGATTAAAAGAGTTTCCCAGCTTCCATTTACCGATCATCAAAAAGATCAATATGATGAGGTACTGAATGTAGCAAAGATCTGCCAGTATGAAAAAGCGCATACAGACCAGGTAACCGCCCTGGCGATCAGCATCTTTGATCAGCTTCAACCCTTGACCGGATTGGATGCAGAAGCTCGTTTTTTCCTGCTGTGTGCGGCAACTCTGCATGATATCGGTGTACATACAGAAGGGACGCAAGGACATCACAAGACCGCACTGCACATCATCTTATCTACCCCATTGCTGCATTTCACCTCACAGGAACGTTTGATCATCGGTTCCATCGCCCGCTACCACCGCAAAGCGCTGCCCAGCAGCCATCATAGCCATTTTACGTCGCTTGACCTACCTGCGCAGGAACTGGTTGTTCAATTATCAGCCATTTTACGTGTTGCGGATGGTTTGGATTACCGCCACAAGGCACGCGTTATAAAAGTTAAAGTACATATTTCAAAAGAACAGATCACCTTTTCCTGTAAATCAAAAAGGAAAATTGATAAAGAGATCACATCCGCTTCACATAAAAGTGATCTGATGCAAAAAACCTTCAACCGCCAGGTGCTGTTCCAAGAGGATTAAGTACCCAGTTCCAACCCCTGAAACAGATCATGTTTTTTTGAATTTGCAGTTGGTGTTGGGTAGAACTGCATAAAAACCTCATTGGAATTTACAAAGCGCAGTAACCAGCTTATGAAATATCCACTTTTACTATCTCCGCCCTGACTGCGATAACAGGCTGCCGCGTTTTCGCGGATGCGCGCAACTTTCCCATATCGAATACGGGCATGGATCGGAAAATCTTCCCGCAATATATCTACAAAATTTATATCCCTATTCTTTCCAAATTTGGTCGGATCCTTCCCAACTAGCGGCATAAATTTTATGACTATGCGCATCATTTTTCGGGGGAAGGTATGCAGGTATACACCTTTTGGATGAAAAGGCTCTAATCCTTCAAGCACAATACTTTCATCCGCACTGAACTCCAGTGCCTGCACTACACTCTGATAGGTATGAATATGATCCGGATGTCCATACCCCCCCATCGGGTCAAAGGTCAGCACAAGCTGCGGCTGCAATTTTCGGATGTAAAACGCAATTTTTCGTGCTGTCTCCTGTAAGGGTGCCTGGATGAACGCCTCTGGATGATCATTATCCGCACTACCCGGCATCCCTGAATCACGGTACCCAAGAAAAAACACTTCCTGTACGCCCAACTCTTTCATCGCACAGCGCATCTCTGCTTCTCGCAGCGCAGCCATAGATTCGTATTGTTTTAACAGTGCAGGATCAGCTTCCCCCGCTTCCCCTTTCGTTGCACACACCACAAAAACCTTGCATCCTTCAGAAATGTATTTTGCAATAGTGCCACCCATGCCAAAGGTTTCATCATCTGGATGGGCTGTGATCACTAGGATCTTCCTGCTTATGTTTTGATCTTTCATGTTTTTAATGCTGCCCGCAGATCGGGCATTCCTTTTGTTTTCTAATTTGGATCTCACGCAATTCCATCTGAGCACCATCCAGCAAGAGCATCCTACCATACAGTGGTTTTCCCAAGCCAGTCAAAATCTTAATACATTCCAACGCCTGCATAGAACCAATAATCCCGGGCACGGCGCCAACCACCCCCACCCCTGTATTTAATGCGATCACTTCAGGGGAAGGCATTTGCGGATAAAGACAGCGAAAACATGGTCCATGCCGTGCATCAAACACACTCACCTGACCATGAAATTGATTGATAGCACCATAGATATACGTTTTTCCCATTTTTACACACACATCATTGATCAGAAAGCGCGTTTCAAAATTATCAGTTCCATCCATAATAATGGAATAATCCTGTACGATCTTCTCAGCATTGTCAGCTTGAAAACGCTGGCGATATTGGACTACTTCTGTATAACGATTCAACGCATGCAGCCTCTCATAAGCTGATTCTGTCTTTGCTTTTCCCACATGCTCACTGTCATGCAATATCTGACGCTGCAGGTTTGATAATTCAACAGAATCCGAATCCATAATTCCAATCTTTCCGATACCGGCAGCAGTCAGGTACAGTGAAATCGCAGAGCCCAATCCTCCGGCTCCGATCACCAGAACCCTGGCATCCTTCAATTTAATCTGCCCTGCCTCTCCAAAATCCGGGATACGCAGGTGGCGCTGGTAGCGTTCTTTTTCTTCGGAATTTAAATGGGTCATGGTTTTATCCTCGCAATTATTGTATAGTGAGCAAGAACGAAGTGCAATGTTAATTTTTACTAGAATAGGATTAGAATAAAAATATGGATATTATCATGACGCACGAGCAAACCGATTTTGATGGTTTCGCTTCTATGCTGGGAGCGTATCTGCTGGAAGACCGTGCCTATCCCATTCTTCCCAATAACATGAACCGCAATGTACAGCAGTTTTACCATAATTATCGTTTTGAATTACCTTACATCCTTCCGCAAACACTGCCGAAAAAGGATATTCACTCTATTACACTGGTTGATACACAGTCAATGATTACTCTCAAGGGCGTCACCCGTGACACACGCATCTGTATTTTCGATCATCATAAGAAAAAAGAAGACCTGAATACTGACTGGATATACAACGATATAAAAACCGGAGCATGTACCACTTATTTTGTGGAACACCTGATTGAGCATAACGGTAACCTGAGCATGGTGCAGGCAACCCTGCTGCTTCTGGGGATATATGAAGATACCGGATCGCTGACATATGCCAGTACAACAGCGCGAGATGCTCAGGCAGTGGCATATCTATTATCACAGGGCGCCAGTCTGAAAATCGCAGCTGATTACCTCAATCCCTCTCTTTCTGCAGGACAGCATAAGGTTCTGGAAATATTGATCCAAAATCAGCAGGTGCTGGAATTGAAGAAGAAGCGCATTATGGTATCGTATGCGGATGCCAATTTCCTGGAAGAAGAAGTATCCAGTATCGCTCATAAATTATGCGACCTGTATGACCCGGATGGTCTTTTTCTATTTGTCAAAACCAGGGAAGGTATTCGCTTTGTAGCTCGCTCAATTTGTGATGAAATTGACGTATCTCGCATAGCAGAGAGATATGGTGGTGGCGGTCATCCACGAGCTGCCGCTGCGTTAATCAGGAAGAGCAATTCGAATAAAAAAGAATTAGAAACGCTGGAAGAAAATTTCATCGCTTCCTTAGATGCATTCATCAATCCATCTATTACAGTAAAACAGATCATGTCTACCAATCCCCTGCTTCTTGAGCCCTCCACAAAACTACAGGATGCGCTTCAACTGATGCAGCGTTTTGGTTACGAAGGCTTTCCGGTTGTGCAGGAGAATCAGGTAATAGGTTTATTAACACGTCGAGCGGTTGACCGCGCGCTATCGCACAAAATGGATGTTCCGGCGAAAAGCCTGATGGAAGCCGGGAATTATTTTGTTCACCCCGAAACCTCTCTTGAGGAACTGCATCAGATCATGGCAAAATCCAACTGGGGTCAGATCCCGGTAGTAAGCAAGCAGAACATGAAGATCATTGGAATCGTGACCCGTACTGATCTTCTGCAGGCGTATTCTGGAATACAGTCTCCAGAAAATGGCAAGATGGATCTATCCAGTCTGCTGGAAAATTCCCTCACCCCAAATCAGATGAAATTGATCAGGATCATAGCTAAAACATCCCATGAGATGCGCATGCACGTCTATCTGGTGGGCGGTGTTGTGCGAGACATTATCTTGAAATCACCTATCCTGGATCTTGATTTTGTAGTGGAAGGAAATGCCATTGAACTTGCTCACCAATTAACTGCACAGTACAGCGGGAAGATCACCAGTCACCGCCAGTTTGGCACTGCAAAATGGTTCCTGGAAGATTCCAGAGTAATTGAAAATGATAGCGATACCAAATTGCCCAGATCAGTTGACCTTATCAGCGCTCGCACCGAATTCTATAAAAACCCCAGCGCTCTGCCAACCGTAAAACTGAGCAGCATCAAACTTGACCTGCTGCGCCGAGATTTCACCATCAATACCCTTGCCGTCCGCCTTGATGGTAAACATTATGGAAAACTATATGATTACTGGGGAGGATTGGATGATCTGCATAATGGTATCATCCGAGTGCTGCATTCCCTCTCGTTTGTGGATGACCCCACACGGATGCTGCGCGCCATCCGATTTGAACAACG
The DNA here is from genome assembly GCA_963556045.3 of Anaerolineaceae bacterium. GTDB lineage: Bacteria > Chloroflexota > Anaerolineae > Anaerolineales > Anaerolineaceae > UBA4781. The sequence continues at coordinate 788,904 of CAUVYA020000002.1, forward strand.
GTTTGGCTTCCAGATCGAGAAACGCACCCTGGAATTATTTGAAGAAGCCAGACCACTCTTAAAACAGGTATCGGGTGATCGTATTCGCCATGAAATGGACCTCATCTTTCAGGAACGATTATCTGTTGATATTCTCAATCGTTTACAGCAATTGGAGCTGCTGCAAGCCATTGACCCTGACCTTCATTTTTCAAAGAAAAATGCGATTACCCTGCAGGCAGTTAATGAGAGGAAAGCAGGAGATGAATGGTCAATTCCTATCAAGATAGGTAACTCGCCGACAGAAATTGTCATTCTCTACACAGTATTTCTCAGCATGCAGGCTGAAAAAAGCGTGCAGCGCATCAATAAACGACTGAAATTGCCGAAAGTCATTCAAAAGAGCATTCTGCAGGCTCGAGAACTCATAGAAGAAATGCCGCAAATGCTTGATAAAAAGCCAAGTGAGATTTATCACTCCTTCAAAAATGTTCCAAATTACACTCTTTACGCGGTTCACTTTTTCTTCCACGACAATCATAAGGTCCAACAGTCCATCAACCAATATCTCAATGAATGGATTAAATTAAAACCATACACAAAGGGTTCTGATCTTAAAAAATTTGGGGTCAATCCAGGTCCGGTCTATAAAACGATCTACCGTCAGTTGATCTCAGCCTGGGTAGATGGTGAGATTGTCTCACAAGAAGAAGAAAACGAGCTGCTGCAATCCATCCTTGTAAAAATTCAACAGAAGCATTAAGTACGTTGAAATAACAGCCAGACTGCCGGGCGCTCGCCTACACCCAGACTTCGTTCATCCTTCAATAATGTTAATTGTGTTGATAACATTTCGATATCATTGAGGGTGATGGCATGTCGGTGTGCATCGGTATTGAGAAATCCGTATAGAAGATAATAGCCGCCATGAACCAGGCTGTGAGCAACCTTTTCTTCATATAATCGTTTATCTTCATCAGGAAGACTATGATAACAACCCATATCCAGCACCAGATCATATGATGCTGCGAGAATTGGATAGGAAAAAAAATCAGCATAATGGATATGAATTGGAAGATCTCTGTCTTTGATCTTGCGTCGTGCAGTACGCACCGCTTTTGTTATGAACTCCACGCCTTCAACCACCCAGCCTTTTTCTGCCATTGTGATTAAATTGGTACCTGTCCCACAGCCAATATCGATAGCCCTGCCTGCCGGATGGTTCTCCAGGAAGTCAATCAGTTCCGGTGGAGACACATTTGTATCCCATAATGGAGACCTTTGATAACTCTGGAAGAAGCGGACTCTTCTCTTTAATCTGTCATACATCTCGTTTTAGCCATCCTCATTTTTTTTGATTTTAACAGTCAAGAGCTGGTCTTTGACATTTGACGCGATTCACCTTAAAATAATCTGGTTGTTATCATATCTCACAAAGGGTAATATTAATGAAAGAATATAGTACTAAATCCATAAGAAATATCGCTCTCGTTTCGCACAGCAGCGCAGGCAAGACCATTCTCACTGAAGCATTCCTTCACTCTACCGGTGCCACCACTCGAATGGGTACTATCAATGAAGGTACTACCGCAAGTGATTTTGATGATGAAGAGATCCGACGCGGGATATCTCTGTATTCCGCGGTAATACCCATCGAATACCAGGACCACAAGATCAATTTTCTCGATACGCCCGGCTACACCGATTTCGTGGGTGAAATGATCTCAGCGCTAAGTGTAGTGGAGAGCGCCATAGTGGTAGTGGATGCTGTATCTGGGTACGAAGTTGGTACAGAAATCGCCTGGAATTATTGCAGCAAATTTAACTTACCTCGTTTTGTACTGATCAACAAAATGGATCGTGATAACGCAGATTTCAACAAAGCACTCGCTTCCATAGAAGAACGGTCCAATACACGCTTGATCAAAATTCAGCTCCCCTGGGGCGAAAAACAGGATTTTCAGGGTGTGATCGATCTGCTTACTATGAAAGCTTACAAAGGTGATGGTAAAACGCCCGAAGCGATTCCTTCCGATTTCCAGAGTGCCGCTGAAGAAGGGCATTTAGAGTTAGTTGAAGCCGCTGCAGAGGGAAATGATGCACTGCTTGAGAAATATCTTGAATCAGGAGAACTATCACCCGATGAGATCATCAACGGTCTGACCGCAGTTGTACTAAAAGGAGATTTCATCCCTGTATTTGTCAGCGCAGCAGAAAAAGAGATTGGCATCTTCCCCTTACTGGATGCTATCCTCAAGATGCTCCCTTCACCCGATCAAAGAGCTGACAAGATCGCCGATGGAGTCACCGGTGAAGAAGCACTCAAAGCAGCTGATAATGGACCATTAGCAGCATACGTTTGGAAAACAACTGCTGATCCTTTCGTCGGAAAACAAACATATTTCCGTGTTTTCTCGGGAATGTTCACTGCTGACAGCCGTGTGTGGAATATCAATAAAGAAACAGAAGAACGATTAGGAAACATTTATATTCCTCGCGGTAAAGAAAATATCCAGGTCAAAGTTGTTCACAGTGGTGATATTGGTGTCTGCCCCAAGCTTACCGTAACCGCAACAGGGAACACTCTGTGTGATAAAGGGCATCCCGTCACAATACGCACGCCTGAATATCCCACTTCTCTCTATCAGGTTGCGTTATTCCCCAAAACACAGGCGGATTCCACTAAGATCAGCCCTGCTATGACACGCCTTTGTGAAGAGGATATGACCCTATCCTGGCATCAGGAACCCACCACCAATCAGACCATTCTTCAGGGCATGGGAGATCAGCACATTGATGTTGCCATCCGCCGTGCCGAATCAAAATTCCAGGTAGGTTTGGAAATCACGATCCCCAAAGTCCCGTACAAAGAAACCATCACCAAAAAAGCCAGCGCCATGTATCGTCATAAAAAACAATCGGGCGGCGCAGGACAATTTGGTGAAGTACATCTTCGTGTAGAACCTCTGGAAGGCGATTCATTCGAATTTGTAAATGCCATTTTTGGTGGATCTATTTCCTCCAGCTATATGCCCGCAATTGAAAAGGGTATTCGCAATGTGATGAAAGAAGGCATCATCGCCGGTTATACCGTCACCGGTATCAAAGTTGAAGTATTCGACGGGAAAGAACATCCGGTAGATTCAAAACCAATTGCATTTGAGATCGCCGGACGTGAAGCATTCAAACTGGCTTTTAAAGATGCCTCACCTGTTCTGATGGAACCCATCATGCTGGTAAAAGTTATCGTACCCGAAGATAACATGGGTGATATCCTGGGTGATATGAATACCCGCCGCGCTCGCGTTCAGGGTATGGACACCAATAAAGGACAGTCTACTGTTACAGCGAATGTTCCTCTTTCGGAAATGCAGCGCTATACCACTGACCTGCGCTCCATCACCGGTGGTAGAGGACTTTTCAGTATGGAATTCGCACATTACGAAACAGTACCAAACCATATCACAAGCGAGATCGTAGAGAAGAAATCAAAAGAGGATGCTGCCAAAGAAGGCTGATCCTCAATCATGTGAATAGAAAAGGAGTTGAATACAATCAACTCCTTTTTTTATTCATGTCTTCCGAAATCAAGTAAAATAACACAATTGGAACCGATGCGGGCAGCCGCAGCGAGAGCGATTAAAACATACAGGAACAATTCAATGAAAGTCTCAGTTTTTGGTAGTGCACATCCTAAACCAGGTGATGCCGGTTATATAGAAGCTTTTGAACTGGGGAAAATGCTGGCAGAACACGGTCATACCGTGTTGAACGGCGCGTATGTTGGCACCATGGAAGCAGTGTCAAAGGGTTGCAGTCAAGCCGGGGGACATGTGATCGGAGTAACCTGTGATGATATTGAAAAATGGCGCAACGACAAACCGAATCCATGGGTTCATGAAGTAATTCATAATTCAGATCTGATCGGTCGTATCGCAGGATTGATCCGCAACTGTGACGCAGCTATTGCCCTGCCCGGAGGTGTGGGCACTCTGGCAGAAATAGCTCTCACCTGGAATATGATCATCCTTGAATCCATCCCGGTACCCTATCTGGTCACTGTCGGAAACCAATGGGAAAATGTGATACAGTCTCTTTATACCGAGATGACTGATTTCATCCCGAATAAAGCACGTGCATATATCCGTTTCAGCTCAACAATTCAGGATGCAGTAGACGAACTGGAAAAAATCCGGTAATTTTTATAGATAAAAGAGGACTCATGAGCAACGATTCATTGACAGCACAAAACGAAAACTTTTCAGAATGGTATAACCAGATCATCCAAAAAGCGGAACTTGCTGATTATGCACCCGTGCGCGGATGCATGGTCGTGCGACCTTACGGATGGGCGTTATGGGAGAATATACAGCAAGCGCTTGACACACGTTTCAAAGCAACCGGTCACCAGAATGCCGCATTTCCACTTTTCATCCCTATGTCGTTTCTTGAAAAAGAGAAAGAACATGTAGAAGGCTTCTCCCCCGAACTGGCTGTTGTCACACACGGTGGTGGGCAGGAGCTGGAAGAACCGCTGGTGGTGCGCCCCACTTCTGAGACGATCATCGGTCATATGTACGCTAAGTGGATAAAATCATATCGCGATCTTCCGGTACTGATCAACCAGTGGGGAAACGTGGTTCGCTGGGAGATGCGCACTCGTCTTTTCCTGCGAACGCTCGAGTTCTACTGGCAGGAAGGACATACCGCTCATGCAACCGCAGCGGAAGCGGAAGAGGAAACCCTGCGCATGCTGCACGTCTATGAGGATTTTGCCGTCAACGAGGCAGCTATCCCTGTTATTACCGGCATGAAAAGCGAAACAGAAAAATTCGCCGGGGCAGTTCACTCCTACACCATTGAAGGCATGATGGGAGATACCAAAGCGCTTCAATCCGGTACCTCTCACAACCTCGGTCAAAATTTTGCGAAAGCATTCGATATCCAGTATTTAGACGCTCAAAACCAGCTGCAATACTGCTGGACAACCTCCTGGGGGCTTTCTACCCGTTTTGTAGGCGCTATCATCATGACCCATGGAGATGATCAGGGCTTGGTGCTGCCCCCCAGATTAGCTCCAATCCAGGTGGTGATCGTACCCATCTTCCGCAACGATGAAGAAAAGCAGCAGGTCATGGAATATGCCGAAATAGTGAAGAAAGCCCTTTCGGCTTTCCGCATCAAGCTGGATGATCGTTTTGAACAAACACCCGGTTTCAAATTCAATGATTGGGAAATGCGCGGGGTTCCACTGCGTATCGAGATCGGACCGCGTGATGTAGCGGATGGCAAGGTAGTTATCGCCCGTAGAGATATTCCGGGAAAAGCAGGAAAGAGCTTTGTAGAATTGAATGCCCTGTCCCATACCGTACAGCAGCTGCTCGATGAGCTGCACCAGGCGATGCTCCAAAAAGCCACAAAATTCCGCGATGACCACATAACCGCTGCAGCAACGTATGATGACCTCAAAGAGGCTGTTCAGAATGGATGGGCATACAGTCATTGGTGTGAAAGCAGAGAATGTGAAGCGAAGATCAAAGAAGATACCAAAGCCACCACTCGCTGCATCCCCCTTTCACAAGATCACAGCAAAGGCACCTGTGTGGTGTGCGGAAAAGAAACCACCACTAAAGCGTATTTTGCTAAAGCATATTAATGTGGAAAAATGCCAGCTGTTGAATTAACTTCTTTGAACACTCGCATCCAATCTCTCCAACTGTATCGTGATGATCCGAGTGTTTATCTAGTCAAACTGGAGGATCTCTTAGCTCTGTACGCATCTGAAAAAGTGAAGCAGGGTGAAAACGTCCCCATAAAAACCCTGCTGCGCCAGATGCACATCCCTGATCTGGTTTTGCAGAAGATCATCGATACATTTCCTGCCCTCGCACACGATCTGCCGAAAAATGCCATCCTCATCCTTGATGAATTATGGAATAGAGAAGAACTGGAATACAAGATTCTGGCAATCCATCTATTAACAAACCTGCCCACCTCTTATTCTGGTGAAATCAATCAACGTTTACTGCAGTGGACCATTACAGCCGACGATGTCATTTTGCATAAAGTGATTTTGGATCAATTCTCCAAATTCGATATCGTTAATTCCGATGCTGTGCGCCACTTCATTGAAGAGATGATACAAACGGAACAACTTGATTTGCGCAGGATGGCTTATGCAGTAATGGCAAATGTGATCCAGCAAAGCACTTTCAGCGACCTGCCCTGGGCGTTCAAACTGGTCACTCCCATCGTATGTAATGCTTCACTTAATATGTATCGTGAATTAAACCTGATCTTTGATGCCTTTATTCAAAAATCAGAGATCGAGACAACCGCGTATCTGGCAGAACTGTATTCGCAAACCGAATGTGAAAAAGCCAGGAAATATATTCGTAAGATCATCCCCCGTTTTTCCAGCGATAACCAGGCATATCTACGAAAAATCATACAAGAATCATGATCTAGGCTCACTATTCGAGTTATATCTCATCTGGTATAATGGTACACATGACTGGTCCCTTCTGCGGCTCAGGTAATGCCTGTACTGCATAAGAGGAGACTTGCTTAGAAAAGGAGACAGCAGCGTCATGGGAATGACAAAAGAGGAAAAACTAAAAATAATTGAGAATTACAAAAAACACGAAGGTGATACCGGTTCAACCGAAGTACAAATCGCTCTTCTCACAAATCGCATCACCCAATTAACCGAACATTTAAAAATTCACAAACATGATGAATCCTCACGTCGGGGATTACTCAAACTAGTCGGTCAGCGTCGACGATTTCTCGCATACTTGAAGAAAAAAGACTATCAGAAATATCTGGAAGTTACCGAAAGTTTGAAGATCAGAAAAAAATAAGGTAACAAACCCATCGTGAGTAGGTGGTTCTAAACCATCTACTCTTTTTGGGTCAATTTCCGCAGGTTGGGCATTGAGAGATGATGAAAAACCGTTTTTCTTTATTTCTCAGTTCCTAACTGTGCGGGGAGAAAGAGAGTAAATAATAATGCAACAAAAAGCTAATAGCTATAGTGGTTCCATTGGAAACCACGAATTCACGTTTGAAACAGGAAAACTTGCCGGTCAGGCAGGTGGTGCAGTCACGCTGCGTGTTGGTGACACCGTACTTTTTGCCTCGGCAACCATGTCAAACGAAACCCGTGAAGGAATCGATTTCTTTCCACTCAGTGTGGAATATGAAGAGAAAATGTATGCGGGTGGTCGTATTCCCGGTGGATTCTTCCGCCGTGAAGGACGCCCCAGTGATGATGCAGTGCTGATCGCACGCCTGACAGATCGTCCGCTGCGTCCATTGTTCGATCAAAACATGCGCAATGAGGTTCAGGTTATCATGTTCCCCATCTCTTCTGATGGTGAAAACCCGCTGGATATCATGGCGATCAACGCAGCCTCAGCAGCAATGCTCATTTCTGATATCCCCTGGGCTGGTCCGGTGGGCGCAGTGCGCATTGGAAGAATTGATGGTGAATTTGTCATCGACCCGACCTTTGAACAAACGGAAATCTCAGATCTCGACCTGCGTCTGGCAGGCACCAAAGATGCCATTTTGATGGTGGAATGCGGTTCGAACGAAGTCAGTGAAGATGATATGATCGCAGCCATCAGCTTCGGGCATGAATCAATCCAGTCAGTCATTGAAGTGCAGGAAAAGATGGCTGCAGAAGTTGGAAAAACAAAGCGCGAAGTAAATGTGAAAACGATTGATGAAGCGCTTTTCAAACAGGTATATGATAAAGTCGCTGCATCCATTCAGGAAGCATTGGAAGCACCTCATTCCAAAGCGGAATTGGATATCGCTATCGATACCATCCAGAAAAACCTTCTGGCAGATTATGAGAATGAATCAGAAGATAACGCTGCCCTTCTGCATGATGCTGCTGAAGCATTTCATGATACCTATAAAAAGGTCGTGCGTGATCGTATTCTGAATAAGTCCATCCGTCCGGATGGCAGAGACCCCAAACAGATCCGACCGATTTGGTGCGAAGTGGATACAAGCCCGCGCGCACATGGTTCAGGTCTTTTCACCCGTGGAGAAACACAGGTTATGACCCTGGCTACTCTGGGAACACCCAAAGAAGCACAATCCATTGATGACCTCACACCCACCGAATCAAAACGCTACATCCATCACTACACCTTCCCCCCCTTCTCAACCGGTGAGGTGCAGCGATTGCGCCGTTCACGGCGTGAGATCGGGCACGGAGCACTGGCGGAACGAGCGCTGGTTCCGGTCCTCCCCGATATCAACACCTTCCCGTATACCATGCGTCTTGTGTCTGAAGTGTTTTCCTCAAACGGATCCACCTCTATGGCATCCGTTTGCGGGTCAACCCTGGCATTGATGGATACCGGTGTGCCTATTAAAGCGCCTGTAGCAGGAATTGCAATGGGTTTGATCAAAGAAGGCGAAAACTATACGGTTCTCACCGACATCCAGGGCTTAGAAGATCATCTCGGCGATATGGATTTCAAAGTCGCCGGCACGGCAGAGGGCATCACAGCCCTGCAGATGGATATCAAGATCAAAGGCATCACTCCTGAGATCATGTCGCAGGCTCTGGCGCAGGCTAAAGACGCTCGCCTCTTTATCTTGGGTAAAATCACCGAGGTCATGGCAACCCCCAGACCCGAATTGAAAGAATTCGTGCCGCGTATCACCACCGTTCAAATTCCGGTTGACAAGATCGGCGCCATCATCGGACCCGGAGGAAAAACTATCCGTGCCATTCAGGAAGAGACCAAAACTCAGATTGATATTGCCGAAGATGGAACGGTATTCATTGCAGCCACCGACAAAACCGATGAGATGAACGCTCGTGCATATATCGAGAGGTTGATCGAAACGCCTGTGCTGGGTCGCATCTATACCGGCAAGGTCACCAAAGTGGTTGATTTCGGCGCTTTTGTCGAGATCCTGCCCGGCGTTGAGGGATTGGTGCATATCTCGCAGCTCAGCCTTGAACACATCAAAACCGTTCAGGATGTTGCAGCCGAAGGAGATGAACTGTCTGTGATGATCACCGATATCGATTCCCGCTCCGGCAAAGTACGTCTTTCACACGTTGCAGCTCTGGAAGGCTGGAGCGTGGAAGAAGCGCGTGAGAATGACAAGCACCTCAACGGCAGCAACGATAAGAATAGTAGAAGTGGAAACCGAGGACGCAGCAGCAATAACCGTCGAAGAAGTTAATATTTATTTCTATATCACATAATGACAAAAGAGTCGGCTATGAGTCGACTCTTTTGTTTTAATCCTGTGTGGGAAGATAAGGCATCGCGGGACCAGCCGCTCCCTGCAATTCTGCCAGGGCTGCTTTCATGGCAATACGGTCATCCCAGGGGTATTCGGTTGTTTCAAAGCACATGGATTGCTCATGCCCTTTGCCGCACACGATCACCAGATCGCCCTTCTTCGCTGACTGCAATGCCTTGCGGATGGCTTGTCCGCGATCGGGTACGACGAACAGGTTGTTTTCCAGCACGCCGCCGGCTGCCTGTGCCGCCCGGCTCATTTCACCCAGTATATCTTCCAGTTTTTCTGTGCGCGGGTCTTCAGCGGTCAGGATGCACATATCCGCCAGACGTACTCCCTCGGCAGCCATGATCCTACGCTTTTCACGGTCGCGCAATCCGGCTGAACCGAACACCACGATGACCCTGTTATCCGTCAGCTGACGCGCGGTTTCCAGGGTGACCTGTAGTGCGTTGGGAGTATGAGCAAAATCAACAATGGCAGTAAAGGTCTGCCCCATATCTATTTTTTCCATTCTACCGGGAATGCCTGGGAAGCTCGCAACCGCCTGCCGGATGGTGGTCAGATCAATGTTCAGCCCTATGGCAACAGCCGCGACCGCCGCCAAAATATTGGAGACATTGTACGCGCCAACCAGACCACTCCGGATTTCCATTTCCTGCCCCGCGACCTGCAAGTCGAGCTGCAATCCCTGCCTGGTTTGTTCTTCCCGCAGCACGGTAACATCCGCTGTGCCGGTTCTGCTGTATGCAATACAGCGGATGCGCTCCTCATCCAGGCGATCCACCATATCCTTCAACAGCGGGTACGAACGATCATCGCGGTTCATTACACCCAGGCGGATGTTGCCGACCGGCTTTTCCACTGTTTCCGGCAGCATGGTGAACAAACGTCCCTTGGTCTTTACATAATTCTCGTACGTTTTATGATAATCGAGGTGTTCGTGGGTAACGTTGGTGACCACCCCAATATCGTATTCACAGGCAGCGACACGGTGCTGGTCCAACCCGTGCGAGGTGGTCTCGAGCACCACATGTGTAAGCCCTGCCTGTACCATGCGCGCCAGCAATTCCTGCACCATGGGCGCTTCGGGGGTGGTGACATGGAATCCGGTATCAATATCTTCATCTCCCACCACAGCGTTCACAGTTGAGACCATGCCTGCCTTAATACCGGCAGTTTTCAGAATATGATAGATGAGATTAGTGGTTGTCGTTTTTCCATCAGTGCCGGTGACGCCAATGATGGTCATCTTACGCGCCGGAAAATCATAAAAAGCGGCAGAAAGGTACGCCAGCGCTATTCTGGCATCTTCCACCTGCAGGTATTTCTCGGGGATCTGATTAAGATATCGTTCCTGAGTGCCTACGATCAACGCTGCGCCTTTTTTTAACGCATTATCGATAAAAGTATGCCCATCGTAATACTCGCCTTCTATGGCGACAAAGATGCTGCCTGTTTCCACTTTTCGCGAGTCAAATTCCACGCTGACAATGGGCTGCTCTGTTAACGGGGGAATTGGCGCCACAATACCGGGACAATTCCGTACCATCTCCTTCAGGGAGCGGTTCGGATTCATTGCATTTCTTTCTCTGATTGTTCCTCTAACTCCTGGTTGATGGCAATCAGTTTTCGTTTGATGATCCCAAAATTGATCCATACGGTCAATGGCGCAGAAATGACCAATCCGATCAGCATGAACATGGGCTGCGAACCACGGGCAAGGTCAATGAGATAACCAATACCGATCGCAACGGCAGCGATGCCGATGGTCACCAGGGCAACCGTCAGGTATTGTTTACGGATGGTTTTTTTGATCTTTTCATCCAGTTCGTTTGTGGTTTTTTTTGTATCCATAAGGGCAGATTATATCATTCCTTGTTTCCTGCTTGGTTGTACCGTCGCCATAAAATGATTACGATACACACTAACCCAATCAGTATATTAACCAGACGCCCCACACCTGCCTTCAATCCGAAGAAAGCATGAATATCCACACTGAAAGGGATGACCATGAGCGGTGCATATAGGCTTTGCGTTGTTTCTTCTCCCGCCGGGTAGAAAGTGACCCATAACCGACCGGTTTGCAGAGAACGGGAATCCGGTTGGACCTGCCATTGGAATTTGGTGGTTTGGTTGAACCGGAATGGGGTAAGCAGCGTTTTCCCCGGAAGCAGCTTCCCGTCGTCCATCTCCAGCCTGCCCTCGACGAACAAAGCCTGTTCTTCTTCACTGGCAGAGAGCATTGATTCACCATCATCCGGCACTAATGCCATGCTGACGAGAAATCTTTCGCCAAACCAGGCATTTTCCGGATAGCGGACAATAATATGATAATTCTGCAGGATTTCCTGGATAAGCACTTCTACCGTGGAAGAAGGGGAGGAAAGTTCTTGCTCAGAAAAGAAATATTCTTTTTCGATAATGGGATGAATAGTATTGGTCAGGAAAAATCGCGAAGCGACACTTACAATTAATCCAATCGCTGCTACAATTTGTATGGAATCAAAACGGTCTCTTTTTTTCATTATGTACCATCTACCGATAGAGTATAAAATACACAGGCGCCGCCGGCAACAAACTGCTACACTTAACCCATCTTATCACACAGGAGACATTTCATGATAAAACATCCGCCCGAACCATTCCGCATCAAAATGGTGGAACCGATCCACTTGATCTCTCGAGAACAAAGAGAAAAAGCCATGCAAACCGCCGGCTATAATCTTTTCTCGCTAAAAGCCCGGGATGTATATATAGACTTATTAACAGATTCAGGCACGGGTGCCATGAGCCAGCATCAATGGGCAGCCATCATGGAAGGAGATGAATCCTATGCAGGCGCTTCTTCATATTTCCACCTTCAAGAGGTTATGCAGCTCATCTTCGGCTTCGAATATTTTGTACCCACCCATCAGGGTCGTGCTGCAGAGAACATCCTCAGTGCCATTATGATAAAGCCGGGCAATATCATCCCCTCCAACATGCATTTTGATACAACCGATGCAAACATTCGCGCCAGAGGTGGTATTCCTGATAACTGTGTGACTTCTGAGGCTTTCGACATCCATTCTTCGAATCCATTTAAAGGAAATATGGATCTGGAAAAATTGGAAAACGTGATCAAGACCGCCGGAGCACAAAATATTCCCTTCGGCTGTATTACCATCACCAACAACGCGGGCGGCGGGCAGCCGGTTTCCATGCAGAACATTAAAGATACAGCCGCTTTGTATCACAAATATAATATTCCTTTTTTCATTGATTGCTGCCGCTACGCTGAAAACTGTTACTTTATTAAAAAGCGCGAAAGCGGTTATGAAAACAAATCTCTCCTGGAGATCACTAATGAGATCTTCTCCCTGGCTGACGGCGCGTTCATGAGCGCGAAAAAAGATGCCATTGTCAATATCGGCGGTTTCCTGGCAGTTCGTGATAAAGACCTTTTTCAAGAAATCAGCAATGAATTAATATTGAGAGAAGGATTCATCACCTATGGAGGTCTGGCAGGCAGAGATCTGGAAGCAATGGCAGTCGGTTTGAAAGAAGGATTGGATGAGGATTACCTTACCTATCGCATCGGTCAGACTGCCTATCTTGGTCAACAGCTCATTGAAAAAGAAATTCCCATCATCGAGCCACCCGGCGGGCACGCCATCTATGTAGATGCCGGCTCATTTCTTGACCATATTCCACAAGCGGAATTTCCCGGGCAGGCTTTAGCCGCAGCACTTTACCTGGAAGGTGGCATCCGCGGCATCGAAATCGGATCGGTGATGTTTGCCCATCCTGATCCTCACAGTGGAGATATGGTGTACCCCGAGCTGGAATTGGTCAGACTGGCGCTCCCACGCAGGGTGTACACGCAAAGCCATCTTGATTATGTTGTGGAAATATTCACGCATTTAAAGAGTCAACGGAAAAACCTGTGCGGTTATACCATCACATACGCTCCCCCATTACTGCGCCACTTCACTGCCAGGTTTGAACCACTCTCCTGATCATTTCAAGCGATTCTTTGCCTCATCCCAAAAGGCATCCAGTTCAACAAGGGAATACTCCGCAAAGGTTTTCCCTTGTTTTTCTACGCATTGCTCGATATATTCGAAACGGTTCGCAAAACGCTGTGCTGCATCGCGCAGAACTGATTCTGCATCAAAACCATGCCAGCGGATCAGATTAACGACCGCGAAAAGCACGTCTCCCAATTCCTTCCCCTGCTCTTTTTCATCTTTGGCGAGCTCCACTTCCTGTAATTCTTCCTGGATCTTTTGCTTGACGGGTTCCATGGTTTCCCAGTCAAATCCTACCCGCGCAGCTCTTTTTTGATAAGCCTGTGCCAGTGACAGAGCCGGCATACTGGTGGGGACGGAGCGTAATATGCGCTGTTCTTTGTGATTTTCTTTGCGTTCCTGGGCTTTCAATACCTCCCAGTTCTTGATCACTTCTTCTGACCCTGAAACAACGGTATTTGCAAAAATATGAGGGTGACGATAAATCAGTTTTTTCTGTATCCCGGTTACGATATCTTCCAAATTGAAATTCCCCTGCTCTGAAGCGATCTGTGCATGCAGTACAATTTGCAGCAGCAGGTCACCAAACTCTTCTTCCATTTCTGTACGATCTTCACGATCCAGAGCACTCAACACTTCATAGGTTTCTTCCAGAAGATTGGGACGCAGGCTCTGGTGGGTTTGCTCCCTATCCCATGGGCATCCGTCTGCTGAACGTAAATGGGCTACCTGTTCTTGAAAATCCAGCAAGGAGAACTTTTCCTGGCTCGCCATGATTAATATACCATCCGCAGGGTTGACTGTTTTAAGAGCATCTATCTTAGACACTTCTATCCGATTTTGGTTAACCACCTGTGCATCAACATCAAATCGAAGGAATATGACAGAATGCTGATCAGAATGGATCGTCCTTGTTAATTGCTGTAGTTTCTCTAAGTCTTTATTTGTTTTAATCCCAAAAACTAACACATTCTGATTGCTTGAGAAAGTCGCCGAATATTTATCTTTTATTTCACTCCATGGAACAATTGACAGATATTCATCGCTCAAGGCAAGTGCTGTATGTAGAATGTGAGTATCAATCATTAATATCCTCGCTTATATATGCTATCTGAACCCCAAAATTATACTACCCGCTTCGTAATGTTGAAGCGGGTAGTAATTTTCAGGAAAAAGAAATTTGCAGTTCTAGCGTTTGGTATAGGTTGGAGCCTTACGAGCACGTTTCAAACCTGGTTTCTTGCGTTCCTTCTCGCGTGGATCACGAGTAAGTAATCGGTTGCGGCGGAGAACAGTTACATAATCAGGATTCATTTTTGTAAATGCACGGGCTAAACCAAGTTGTACAGCGTCGGTTTGACCATTCACGCCTCCACCGGATACGATCACACTAACATCATATTGAGACTGATTCTCTCCAACCGCCTCAAAGGGCGCCAGAATCGTGTCAGGATCTCCATAGCGGGTAAAATATTCTGCAAGGGTCTTTTGATTCACAACGAAGTTGCCGGTTCCGGCACTGATGCGAACACGTGCTGTTGCGGTTTTCCTTCGACCAATTCCTTCGTAATATTGAGCAGCCATTTATTAATTCTCCTTCATTTCACCAGTTTGGGATTCTGCCCTGTATGAGGGTGGGTATTTCCACTATATACACGCAATCGTTTGATGACCTGCCGTCCATATTTATTGTGCGGGATCATCCCCCAAACAGCTTTTGTAATTACGCGATCAGGATGTTTCGCCAGCATATCAGGCATTTTGATCGCTTTTAAACCACCCGGATAATTGGAATGGCTGTAATAGACTTTTTCTTCCATTCTCTTTGGGTTGATCAATACTTTTTCAGCGTTAATCACAACCACATGATCACCCATTAATACACCAGGTGTAAAAGTGGGTTTATTCTTACCCAGCAAATGATTTGCTATTTCTCCGGCAATTCTTCCAAGACTCTGGTTAGTTGCATCAAACAGAACCCATTCTGATTCCGGTTTTCCTTTTAAGACAAACGTCTTTTCCACTATTTCTATCTCCTAAATCTTCAATCTTCTTTATTATCGTTGTACTGTACTTTTACTAAAGTCAGCCCATGTGCGGGTGCAATTCCTGGTGGAATCTTACCACCATTACCTGCCGCCATAGCCTCCTGTAATACCTCATGTTTTACTCGTCCGCATCCCAGCGCCATCATCACAAAAACAATTCTACGTACCATGTGATACAAAAAAGCATTGGCAGTGATGTGGTAATAATATTCTCCGGTTTCTTGCTCAATCCATTTTGATTCGGTAACCGTTCGAATTGTACTACCACCACGACTCAGGGGTCTTCCAAAAGACCGAAAATCATGTTCGCCGTAAAATAACTCCGCTGAACAGAATACAGCTTCCCAATCAGTATCACGATCCACTCGCCACATAAACCGTTCTTTTTGTGGATCTCGGCTATCTGCGACCAGGATGCCATACGTATATTCTCTGCTGATCGCGTTATATCTGGGATGAAAATTTTCCTGTCGCAGCGAAACATTTTTCACCGAGATGGAATTCGGAAGGTAATGATTCACAGCCGCCTGCAGCTCCTCAAGAGTATGCTGCCACTCATGGCTAAATGTTACCACCTGCCCGGTCGCATGTACTCCTGCATCTGTTCTACCAGCGGCGAGTACCGTTTGTCCACACCAGCCGATCTTTCGCAGCGCTTTTTCCAGTTCGCCCTGAACCGTGCTGAGATCCTTCTGGCGTTGAAAACCAGAGTATTCAGTACCATCGTAAGCGATAATAAGTTGGTAAAGTTCCATTCCCGTACGGGACGTCTTTCTTTTTCTTTCCTGTTATTTCTCCACCAATTCTAAAAGAACCATTTCAGCATCATCACCCTTGCGTGATCCTAATTTGATCATACGGGTATAACCACCATTACGGTTCTCAAATCTGGGAGCAATATCATCAAATAAATGTTTCACTATTTCAGCGTCATTCAATTTAGCAGCAGCCAATCGGCGAGCATTTACTTTATCAATATCGGTTCCCTTGCTGCTGTTCTTGGCAAGGGTGATCAATTTTTCTGCGTCACCACGAATCGCTTGTGCTTTTGCACGAGTAGTTTTAATTTGGTCATGCGTGAATAATTGCTTAATCAAGGTTCTGCGCAATGCCTTGCGATTACCTGAACTTCTATTTAGTTTCTTTCCAGCAACCTGATGTCGCATTTTCTAGTTCTCCGATTCCGTTTCATTTTCATCGGGCAAGAAACCCTTCTCGCTCATTTTGTCCTGTAATTCCGTCAGACTTTTTTCTCCGAAATTGCGGATCGACATAACAGCTTCTTCGCCCTTATCCAAAAGATCCATGACATCACCAACGCTGGTGATACCGGTTCGTTTTAGTGAGTTGAACACACGTACAGATAGATCAAGATTCTCAATAGGAGTATCTGCTGCTTCACTGCGAAGATGATCAACCTCAACGACCTCTGGTTCTTTTGAAACTTCCAATAATTCTTGTTCAATCCCTGAGATCAGACTTAATTGCTCCATTAATATTTTGGAAGCATTTCCTACAGCCTGTTCTGGTGTGATGGTGCCATCCGTCCAAACATCCATTACTAATTTATCATAATTTGTGCTTAATCCTACACGTGCATTTGAAACATCAAAACCTACTTTAAGCACCGGACTATAGATCGCATCTACAGGCAACTCACCTATTGATTTTTCAGTGTTACGTGTGGTAGCAGGAGAATAACCCTTACCACGTTCAACCGTCATTTCTACTGTCAGTTCAGCTTTCGGATCATCCACTGTGAATAAATACAGATCAGGATTTACAATTTCCACTTCAGATGGAACTTGAATATCAGCAGCAGTAACCACACCCTCACCCTTCACATCAAGATGCATATGTGCTACATCTCCTTCATGAATGATGATGCGTAATTGTTTAACCTGGAGCATGAATTGCAAGACATCTTCCCGCACTCCTGGTATATCAGTGAATTCGTGCAATGTATCTGAAATGCGAATTGATGTAACTGCAGCTCCCTGCAGGGATGAGAGCATTACCCGCCGGAGGGCGTTACCGATCGTCACGCCATATCCACGTTCCAGAGGGCTGATCAAAAACTGACCATAATTGCGGGATTCTTTTTCCCTTTCCAGTATTGGAGTAATCATTTTTGTATAAGCCACAGTACTTCCCTCTTCTTTTTGTTAAATCGATCGACTATCTTGAATAATATTCAACGATCAATTGTTCATCCAGATTCCCATCGATTTCACCACGTTCTGGATACCGCAATACTCTACCTGTAAAAGTCTTTAGATCTCGTTCTATCCATAACGCACAATTTTTCTTTTCGGCAACCTCTGCCAGTTCTTTAAATAAACCATTTTCGCGTGATTGTTTTCGTACACTGATAATATCACCTGGTTCCATCAGCATAGATGGGATATCCGTTTTTCGTTCATTTACCATGAAATGACCATGAGATACCATCTGCCTTGCCTGTGCGCGATTCTCAGCCAAACCCATACGGTAGATCACATTATCTAACCGCATCTCCAGGGTTTGCAGTAAATTCAAACCTGTCAAACCACGTTTCTTCACAGCAACTGAAAAATAGCGCCTGAATTGTTTTTCCAACACACCATATACTCTGCGTGCTTTTTGCTTTGCACGTAATTGGCGGCTGTAATCAGAAGTACGATTCTGTCGTGCTTGTGAAGCACGTCCATGCTGACCAGGAGCATAGGGACGTTTTTCAAAAGCGCATTTGGGTGTATAACAGCGCTCACCTTTTAGAAATAATTTTTCGCCTTCACGGCGGCATAACTTACATACTGAGCCAGTATATCGTGCCATTCTTTAACTCTCCTAACCTACACACGTCGTTTCTTGGGTGGACGGCAGCCGTTATGGGGTACAGGTGTAATGTCTTCAATTGCAGTAACCTTTATTCCCATTGATTGAATCGCGCGGATCGTAGCTTCTCGTCCAGGTCCAGGTCCTTTAATGATGAGATCGATCTGATCTACGCCCATTGAAGTTGCTTTTTTCATCACATCTTCTGCTGCTAAACGAGCAGCGAAAGGTGTGCTTTTTCTTGACCCTTTAAAACCAACAGCACCTGCGCTGGACCAGCATACTGTATTCCCTTGCGAGTCAGTAACTGTGATAATTGTATTATTGAATGATGCAAAAACATGCACCGTAGCTGCAGATAAACTTCGCTTGGTTTTGCGTGGAGTCGTTCTGCGTGAAGATTTTGAAGCTTGAGCCATATTCTAAATTCCTCTTACTTTCCCTTATTTCTTGGTAGCTCCACGGCGGCGTCCGCGACCCGCTACAGTGCGCTTTGGACCCTTACGAGTACGAGCATTCGTTTTGGTTCGCTGACCATGAACAGGAAGACTACGGCGATGTCGCAATCCACGATAGCAGCCGATTTCGATCAAACGCTTAATGTTCATTTGAACTTCTCGGCGCAGATCACCTTCCACTTTATAATTTTTTGAAATATATTCGCGCAATGCCCCAACTTCACTCTCTGTCAGGTCATTTACGTGAGTATCTGGATTGATCTGTGTAGCTTTCAATATTTGATTTGCAGAGGTAGGTCCAATACCATAAATATATCGTAAACCGATCTCTATACGCTTATTACGCGGTAAGTCAACACCTTCAATTCTTGCCATAGTCTTTATCCCTGTCTTTGTTTATGTTTCGGGTTTTCACAAATAACATACAAAACGCCTTTGCGTTTCACAATCTTGCACTTCGCGCATCTTTTTCTAATAGATGGTGATACTTTCATCTAAATAACTCCTTTATTTCCGCAAAGTTTTTATTATACTCAATTATTTTCATCCCGTCCAATTACTCTCGTGACTGTACGGAGTACAAAATGGCTTCTGTGACCTTTTCGATCGGTTGCGTTCCATCAACTTCAACGAGCAGGTCTTGTTCACGGTAATACTTAATGAGTGGTGCAGTTTGTTCGTGAAAAACAGCCAGTCTTTTCTCGATGGTTTCTTTTTTATCATCGTCACGTTGATAAAGTGCAGATCCATCGACATCACAAATACCAGGATCTTTTGGAGGGTTGAACGTTTGATGGTAAATGTGCCCAGCAGCCTTGCATGTCCATCTACCAGTCAGTCGTTCAAGTAGATCCTGATCTGATACTATAATATAAGGAACACAACAAATCGTATTTCCATTTTTTTCTAGGATAGCATCCAGTTTTTGCGCTTGAAACGGTGTCCTCGGAAAGCCATCCAGTAACGCGCCATCCTTACAATCTGCTCTGGATAATCGTTCTGCAACCATGGAAATTGTAATTTCATCAGGAACCAGCTTACCGCTATCCATGAAACCCTTGGCTTCTTTTCCTAATTCTGTTTCATTTTTAAGGTTTTCACGGAAGAGGTCGCCGGAAGAGATATGAGGAATAGATAACTTCTCAGCTATTCTTTCAGCCTGTGTACCCTTCCCCGCTCCCGGAGGTCCTAATAAAACGATAAATCTCGCCATGATTTCCACTATCCTTTAATCAGGTTATCCTCATAACCATGTAATTTCAGCTCTGTTTCGATCACGTTGAATGTATCACGTACCGTTCCGACGACAATCAGCAGACCGGATGTTGATACGAGGAACAAACCTGATTGTGCTGCAACTCCTTCAGTCAGGAAAAGCTGCGTTATGAATGGTGCAGTAGCTACAATTGCCAGGAACAACGCTCCAACAAGTGTGATCCTGCGCTGTACTTTTAACAAATATCGCTGCGTCGCCTCACCACGAACAACACCTGGAATCTGAGCACCCTGTTTTTTAAGGTTTTCGCCGTAATTTTGTTGTTCGAATAATACTTCGGTGTAGAAAAAGGTCAAAGCGACGACCATTATAAAGTACAGAATTACATACCAGATACTTCCCGTGCTGAAAATATTTGCCAAACTTACTGAAAAATTAGCCAGCCATTCCGTCTTTGAGTTGACAAAGAATTGTGCGAGAATTGCCGGTAAGGAAAGAATGGTTTGCGCAAAAATAAGAGGGATCATTCCAGCCATATTGATCATCAAAGGAATACTGCTGCGGACAGGCATTGACATACGATTTCCTACCCTGCGCCCGGGGAAGATCACAGGAACTTTGCGCTGTCCCTGCTGCACAAATACAATGGCGAAAATGGAGAGCACCAGTATAGCCAGCATTACCGAGAGCAGACCAATTACATTTTCTCCAGAAACGATGATCTGATAAATACTCTGCGGGATTCGAGAAACGATACCGGCAAAGATGATCAGTGAGAGACCCTGATTGGGGATACCATATTCTGAAATTAATTCCCCAAGCCAGATACCCAGCATAGTTCCGCCCATCATACTCAATATGGTCGTCAATGTTGGGAATAAATTCGCTCCCGCTAATCCAAATTCATAGTTGAACAGCGAAGCGGTTCCTACCAGCTGACGGAAGATCTGAATTTGCCCGAAAGCGCTCAGTGCCGATAGAGGAATGGTGAGCAGGATCGTATATTTTTCCGTTAATTTCCGTCCTTCTTTAGGATTATCCTGAATCCGTTTTTGCAATGAAGGGATCAACGGAACAAGGAGCTGGATGATGATCTGTGCTGTAATGTACGGATAGACACCCATCGCCAGGATGGAAAAATTCGATAGTGTTCCACCAGACAGCAGGTCAAACACACTCAGTAGATTCCCTGCCGCGCTGGATTGCGTGAAAATTGCAGAAATTGCAGCACGGTTAACACCTGGTACCGGGATATTCGCAGCAAATCGATACAATATCAATATCAATAATGTAATGAGCAGCTTTTTACGAATATCTCGTGATGTCCACAAGTACCGCCAAGCTGATTTCTTCATCTTTGCTCTCCTTTGTTTGCCCTACTCAGCTAACAATTTCCACTTTACCACCAGCGGCTTCAATTTTCTCGCGCGCTGACTTGGTAATACGCTGGACCTTGACTGTTAGTGGTTTATCAATACTGCCGCTGCCTAAAACAACAACCGGATTGAGTTTTTTATGCAACAAATTCATTTCAGCCAGGGTTTCGTGCGATACTTCAGCACCGGATTTGAATTTCTCAGCCAAAGTCTGGATGTTTACTTCATTGTATTCAATCTGATTTGGCGGCGTGAATCCTTCGCCACGCATAAAGGGAAGCCGGCGATAGAAAGGTAAGTTCCCACCCTGTCGATAGAGATGTCCACCAGAACCTGCGCGAGAACCTTGTCCTTTGGTACCACGCCCAGCTGTTTTGCCTTTCCCAGCTGAAATACCGCGACCGACACGAGTCCGGTCTTTCTTTGAACCTGGATTGGGTTTTAAATCATGTAACTTCATTTTTCTTCCTGCGTTTCAATTTTTACAAGATGATTGACTTTTGAGAGCATTCCACGGATAGTAGGTGAATCTTTTTTTTCCACTTCCTGCCCCAGCCGATGTAAACCCAGAGCACGCAATGTTGCTTTGTGCCGTTCGGTATTCCCTATTGGGCTCCGAACAAGGGTAATTTTCAACATTTTTGATGATTGCTTAGCCATTACTTCTCCTCTCCCAGAAAGGAGCCATCTCTTTTGCGGGTTTTCCACGCATTTCAGCCAGATCAGCAGGGGAATTAAGTTGATCTAATGCATCAAATGTTGCTTTCACCACATTTAAGATATTTGCACTCCCAAGGGATTTTGTGAGAATATCACGAACTCCGGCAGCTTCAAGCACGGCGCGTACACCCCCACCTGCAATAACACCAGTACCCAGAGATGCGGGTTTCAGCAAGACACGTGCACCTGCCGTCTTGCCGATAACCTCATGCGGAATCGTTGTTCCTTGCAGAGGGATCTTACGCATATTCTTATGCGCCTGGGAAGTTGCTTTTTTCATTGCGTCAGGTACAGAATTTGCTTTCCCTACGCCCAACCCAACGTTCCCATTGTTATCACCGGCAACGATAGCCACACGGAATTGAAATCTTCGTCCGCCTTTCACTACTTTAGCGACTCGTTTGATCTCAACTACTCGTTCATCATATTCTTTTTCGATTGATTGATATGCCATATTTTCCAATTCCTCTTTTTAGCCCTTGCCGCTGCTAGAATTTCAAACCAGCTTCACGTGCTGCATCAGCCAACGCTTTTACACGACCATCAAATTGATAACCGCCACGGTCAAAAACAACGGTTTCTATCTTTTTATCTTTTGCACGCGCTGCCACAAGTTTACCGACTTCTACAGCCTGTTCAGTTTTCGTCTTGCCTTTCAGCTTACTCTTCAATTCTTTATCCAGGCTAGATGCAGATGCCAGAGTCACACCCTGTGTGTCATCGATTACCTGAACATAGATATCAGATAAACTGCGGTAAACGCACATTCTAGGCTTTTCAGGCACACCATAGACGTTCTTACGAACCCTGCGATGTCGTTTTAATCTTGCTTCATTTCTTGATTTGTTTGCCATAGTTCAACCTTCCCGGAACAATTTCTTATACTCCAACTTTTGCAGATTTACCGGGTTTCCGGCGTACACGCTCATCACTATATCGAATACCTTTCCCTTTATAAGGTTCTGGTGGTCGTAACTTCCTAATTTCAGAAGCAATCTGTCCAACTACTTGTTTATCATAACCGTTAATGGTGATGGTTTTCGCTTTTTC
This sequence comes from Anaerolineaceae bacterium, assembly GCA_963556045.3. Lineage (GTDB taxonomy): Bacteria > Chloroflexota > Anaerolineae > Anaerolineales > Anaerolineaceae > UBA4781. The sequence goes on from CAUVYA020000002.1 coordinate 811,863, forward strand.
ATCAACTTCAAAACTTATACCTTCAGGCGGTTCAACAATGACAGGGTGCGAAAACCCTACATTGATAGTGATATTGTTGCCGGTCATTTCAGCGCGATACCCAACACCCTCTATTTGCAGAACCTTATTGAAACCAGTATGCACACCGGTCACCATATTCTGGATCAATGCACGCGTAGTTCCATGCAATGCCCGTGCTTGTTTTGTGTCCGATAACCGTGTGACTTCCAGAATATTTTCTTCCTTCTTGATCTCAACCTGATCAGAAAAGGAGTACTGCATGGTTCCCTTGGGACCTTTAACAGTCACAGACGTACCGTCCAGATCAATCTGGACACCTGATGGTATAGTTATCGGTAATTTTCCAATTCTTGACACTGTAAACCTCCTACCATACCTTACAGAGAATTTCGCCGCCCACACCATTTTTGCGGGCTTGTTGACCAGACATGACGCCTTTGGGTGTTGAGATAATTGCCACACCCATTCCGGAGCGTACCCAGGGAATGTCGTTCTTTTGGGTATAGATACGACGCCCGGGTTTGCTTACACGGACAAGACCAGTAATGACCGGTTTTCGTTGACGACGTTCTCCGACATATTTTAAATTTACACGCAGAACTTTTTGAGGAACTCTAGGACCATCTACAATATCGTATCCGGAAATAAAGCCTTCCTCTTTCATAATTCTGGCTATTTCTGCTTTTATTTTCGAAGCAGGCATCGCTACTACGGTCTGGTTATTTGCAACACCATTCCGGATGCGAGTCAACATATCAGCAATAGGATCATTTATACTCATTTAAATACCTCCGGATGGTTTTTACCATGATGATTTTGTTACACCAGGAATTTTGCCTTTGAGCGCCAATTCCCGGAAACAAATCCTACAAATTCCAAATCGTCTCATATAGCCGCGTGGACGACCACATATCTTACAACGATTTCTAACCTGATTAGGATATTCCCTTTTATACTCACGATATTGCATACATTTTTTTGCCATATTCTTATACCTTCCTGAAAGGCATTCCTAACAAACTTAGCATTGCCAGTGATTGCTCATCATTGGGAGCAGAAGTTACGATTGTCATTTCCATCCCGCGTACTTTATCGATCTTATCGTACTCGATCTCTGGAAAGATCAATTGTTCTTGCAGCCCAAGAGTATAATTACCGCGTCCATCGAAGGAATTACGAGAAATTCCACGGAAGTCGCGCAAACGGGGTAATGCAATGTTGATCAAACGATCTGCAAATGCCCACATCTTTTCACCACGCAAAGTAACTTTCACTCCGATGATCCTGCCTTCGCGCAGTTTGAAGTTCGCAATACTCTTTTTCGCCTTTGTAAGGACCGGTTTTTGTCCCGTGATCAGCATAAGATCTGCAACTGCAGCATCCAACGCTTTTGGATTATCCAATGCTTCACCCAAGCCGATGTTCAAAACGATCTTCTGTAATTTTGGCACCTGCATGACATTGGAGAGTGATAACTCCTTCATCAGCGCGGGAACAACTTCTTCTTGATATTTTTGTTTTAATACATTCATTGTTTTCTCCGCCGCCTTAATCTAATTTCGCTCCACACTTTTTGCAGATTCGGATGCTCTTTCCATCTTCACGGGTAAATCCCACGCGAGTTGGCTTATTGCATTTCTTACAAATAAGCATTACGTTCGAAATATGGATAGGACCTTCAAGTTTTACAATACCGGGATTAATACTCTTCCCTTCAGATTGTACCTGGCGCTGATGTTTTGTTCGGATGTTCAAATCCTGCACAATTACTTCATCGCTCTTTTGTAACACTCGAATCACTTCTCCACGTTTTCCTTTGTCAGTGCTTTTACCGGTGATCACTTCAACTTGATCACCACGTTTAATTTTTAGTCTCATTCTTATCTCCTGCTTCCGTAACTTAAATAACTTCCGGAGCGAGTGAAACGATTTTTAAGAAGCCCTTTTCGCGCAGTTCGCGAGCAACCGGACCAAAAATACGGGTCCCTTTAGGGTTCTGGCTTTCACCATCAAGAATGACCGCTGCATTATCATCAAAGCGAATGGTTGATCCATCACTTCGGCGCCATTCCTTTGAACAGCGGACGATAACTGCTCGTACAATTTCACTCTTTTTCACACTACTCTGCGGTGTGGCAGATTTGACAGTGCCGATCACCAAATCACCAATACGCCCATATTTACGACGCGATCCGCCCAATACATGAATTACTAATATTTCACGGGCGCCTGTGTTATCAGCTATTTTCAAGCGAGATTCTTGTTGGATCATAGCCCTAATCCTCTTTCACCAAGTCTTCTGCCTGAATTTCAGTTTTATTCAGGATTTCTTGCACAACCCAGCGCACCTTGCGTGAAATAGGCTTGCTCTCTACGATCAATACTTCATCACCAATTTTGCTGCCAATTTCATCATGAGCCATGACTTTCTTTGCAGTATGAACAACCTTTTGGTAGACAGGATGCCTATATGTTCGAGAAATTTCGACCACAACGGTCTTCATCATCTTGTCGCTGGTGACAATACCCTGTAATCTTTTTCTTGCGGTCATTTCTCACCTTCCAGATTTTCTTTGTTTTGTCGTTCTCTAACTACAGTCTCCAACCTGGCAATATCATGACGAATCTTTTTCACTTTGCTAGTATCAGTCAATTGCCCTGAAATAAGCTGGAAACGCATTTCCATATATTCTTTTTTCGAATCGAATATTTTTGTCTTTAATTCTTCATCAGAGAATTTACGAATTTCATCTATCTTCATTTCTATTCTCCATCAATATCCGACCGCGAAATGATTTTCGTTTTAATCGGGAATTTATACGCTGCCTGTTTCAAGGCGTGTTTCGCCACATCAGCATCAACACCGCCCACTTCGAAAAGAATACGACCTGGTTTTACTACAGCTGCCCAGAACTCCACAGCTCCTTTTCCTTTACCCATGCGCGATTCTGCAGCACGTTTGGTAATGGGTTTATCAGGGAATATTCTGATCCATACTTTTCCACGTCTTTTCAGATTACGAACGATCGCGCGGCGTGCGGCTTCGATTTGTCGTGCGGAAATCCATGCTGGCTCTAAAGCCTGAAGCGCATAATCACCAAAAGATATTTCTGCACCACGCATAGCTTTCCCACGCATTCGTCCGCGCATCTGTTTACGATATTTCACACGTTTTGGCATTAACATGACAATTTCCTCTTTCCAGTGTGATACGCCAGGTTATTCACTAACGTAAACACCTTCAGTTTCTTCAACAATTTCTTCTGTACCTGGCATGATCTCGCCTTTATAGACCCAGACTTTTATTCCAATTTGCCCGTAGGTCGTTAATGCTTCAGCACGAGCGAAATCAATATCGGCGCGTAGTGTTTGTAAAGGAACACGTCCCTCTCGCAGCCAAACCGAGCGAGACATTTCTGCACCATTTAAGCGACCAGCCACCTCTACTTTGATACCTTCCGCGCCCTGGCGGATAGCCTGCTGGATCGCGCGCTTCATCGCACGACGATAACTGATTCTGCGAGAGATCTGATTGGCAATATTTTCTGCTACCAACCGTGCATCACAATCAGGATTTACGATCTCTTTGATCTCAAGATCAATCTTTTTTCCTGTTAACTCTTCCAACTTACGGCGGATTTCTTTTACAGTTTCGCCCTTACGTCCAATCAAAATCCCGGGTTTGGCTGTATTAACAACAATCTTGATCTTGCTGGGATATCTTTCGATTTCTATAAAAGAGATCCCCGCCCTTTCGGCAGATTTATTGATCAGCGCGCGAATTTCCAGATCTTGATGCAGCTGGTCAATATAATTCTGTCCCTCAGCATACCAACGACCTTCCCAAGGCTTATTAATCCCTAAGCGAAATCCGATTGGATGAACTTTTCGACCCATAATTTCTCCTAATCTTTCCTTTATAGTGCTCCGACTATACCTTTTCTTTCAACACAACTCTAATGTGTGAGGATCTCTTTAAAATCGGTTTAAAACGCCCTCGCGCACCAAATCGACGCCATTTCCTTGTTGGGGCTTCATCGGCGTAAATTTCACTGACAAACAGATCATCACGATTGAGACCAAAATTGTTTTCTGCATTTGCTGCAGCCGATTCGATTAACTTACGAACCGGTTCCGAAGCAGCTTTATGTAAAAAACGAAGGTCGGTAACCGCTTTTTCTACTTTTTGCCCGCGAACCACATCAATCACCAGGCGGACTTTCTGTGGAGAAATCGAGCAGTATTTTAATTCAGCACGTACATCCATGGTCTATTCCTAATCTCTCTTTGTGGATTTCTCAGCCATATGCCCACGGAAATGCCGGGTTGGGGCAAATTCGCCCAATTTATGGCCAACCATATTCTCAGTAATATAGATCGGTACATGACGTCGCCCATCGTGAACCGCAATGGTATGTCCTACCATTTGAGGAAAGATCGTGCTGGCTCTACTCCAGGTGCGCAGCACCTTTTTTTCATTCTTGTTATTCATTTCCTCAATTTTTTTCAACAGCTTCGGATCCACGAATGGTCCTTTTTTCAAAGATCGAGACATTTCTAGCTCCTTAATCTACCGATCAACTATCTCTTCGCAGCATGTCGGCGGCGAACGATATATTTATCTGTTTTCTTGTTCTTCCTGGTACGATAGCCAAGGGTTGGTTTACCCCAGGGAGATTTTGGTCCAGGCATACCGATGGGAGAACGTCCCTCACCACCACCATGGGGATGATCTCGAGGGCTCATTGCGCTTCCACGAACCGTAGGTCGGATACCAAGATGGCGTTTACGACCTGCGCGACCAAGTTTGATCTGCCCATGTTCTAAATTACCAACCTGTCCGATGGTCGCAAAGCATTTCTGACGTACCAAACGAACCTCACCCGATGGAAGGCGGATATGAGCGTATTCTCCCTCTTTAGCCAGCAATTGTGCTGCTGCGCCTGCAGAGCGAACCATCTGACCACCACGACCTTCCGTCAGTTCAATGTTATGGATCATTGTGCCTACCGGAATATTTGCAATCGGTAAACTATTACCATTGCGAACTTCCGCTTGAGGACCTGACATCAAGGTTTCTCCAACCTTTAACCCTAATGGAGCAATGATGTACTTTTTCTCACCGTCTGCGTACGTCAGCAGAGCCAAGCGAGCAGAACGATTTGGATCATATTCAATGGCACTCACTTTTGCCGGAATACCGATCTTCCCTCTCTTGAAATCAACGATACGAACTTTGTTTTTATGTCCACCACCACGATGGCGTACAGTAATACGCCCGTACATATTCCTTCCCGATTTCTTACTTCGTGAAACCAGCAAGGATTTTTCTGGTGTGTTTTTAGTGATCTCTTCGAATGTGTATCCCGTTCGATGTCGTTGCCCGGGAGTAACTGGTTTATATACCTTTACACTCATTATTCAACTCCCTCAAAGATAGCGATTCTGTCTTCAGCAGCAAGGGTAACAATTGCTTTCTTGTATGCGGAATTACGAATAGCAACCCTGCGACTGCGCGCTCGTCTGCCACGCTTGGCAGGAACATTGATTACATTTACTTTTAACACTTTGACGTCAAATGCTTTTTCTACAGCATCTTTGACATCCACTTTTGTTGCTTTCCCATCTACTTCAAAAACATATTGATGCAGCTTATTGGTCTGATAAGCAGTTTTTTCAGTGATTAACGGTCGTTTCAGGATATCGTATGGTGTTTTCATCCTATTTTCCTTTTCCTAGATATTCTTCAATAACCGTGATGGACGATTTATCTAATACTACGCGATCATAGGAAAGCAGATCTCGAATATTAAGATAGTTAGCATGCAATACTTTTACACTCTTCAGATTGCGGGCGGAAATATACACATTTTCTTCTGCTTTACTTGGCATTACAACTAAGGCGCTGTTTTCTCCAACCCATTTCTCAACTGCCTGAAACAATTCTTTGCTCTTCGGCTGTTTCATTGCGACACTATCAACGACAATAATTTCTCCATCACCAGCTTTTACGGTCAGGGCTGAACGAAGTGCTGCACGTCTCATTTTCAACGGCATCTTCTTTTCATAACTACGCATATGAGGGGTGAAAATCTTACCACCGCCTACCCACTGCGCAGCGCGTGTTGAACCTTGTCTGGCGCGTCCTGTCCCTTTTTGTCTCCAGGGTTTACGACCACCACCCGATACATCACCACGCTCTTTGGTTTCATGTGTACCCAGGCGTGCATTTGCCATTTGTCGAACATAGGCCTGGTGCATGAGATCGACATTTACTTTTGCTTCGAAAATGTCTTTCGGCAGCTCCACGTCACCTATTTTCTTTCCCTTGAAATCAATTACATCTACCTTCATTATCGGCTCCATTTAGACGGAATGAATATTCCGTGAATATTTCGCTATTGTTTCCTAGCCTCTTTAATAACAACCAATCCACCTTTGGGACCAGGAACTGATCCATTGACCCCAAGAAGATTTTTCTCAACATCCACGTACGCTACTTCTACGTGCTGTGATGTCACGCGCTCATTGCCCATATGACCAGGACCACGCGAACCTTTGTAAACACGTCCAGGGGTAGTACCAGAGCCATGCGAACCGGGTGCACGTACACGATCAGACTGACCGTGCGTTTTTGGTCCACCACGGAAGCCATAGCGTTTTACTGCACCAGCAAATCCACGTCCTTTGCTGTAACCAACAACATCAACATGATTGCCCACGGCGAACTGGCTTACATCAACCACATCGCCCTCTTTCACGTCAATTGTTTTCGCTCGGAATTCTCGCAGGTATTTTACCGAAGGGATCTCTTTCTTCTCAAGATGACCTTTTTCCCCAGCAGAAAGCTTTCCTTCTTTAACGGCGCCAAAACCAAGCTGTACGGCTGAATAGCCATCACGTTTGGTTTGACGGATTTGAGTAACAAAACATGGCCCAGCTTCGATTAATGTAATCGGAACAGCATTGCCGTCCTGGTCGAAAATCTGGGTCATGCCAACCTTTTTCCCAATAAGCCCTTTAAACATATTTTGTTTTTTCTCCTTGTTAGTTGTTAATCAGACTGTCAGCTTGGGCAAAGCTGCATCATCTTTCAGCGATTCAGTCAATAATCATCCAGCAATTTTTGTTTTCTTTTCAATTGCTGCAATGAATATTCTTGAACCACAACTTGTAGAATATCCAAAACCGAACTAATATACCATATCTTCCGTGATTTTACCAGCTTTTGGTTATATTTTGATCTCGATATCTACACCAGCGGGTAAATTCAAACGCATTAACATATCAATGGTTTTCGCATCCGGTTCAAGCACATCAATGATGCGGTTGTGGGTACGAATCTCGAAATGTTCATGAGAATCTTTATCAATAAAGGTTGACCTTCTCACGGTAAATTTCTCAATTTTGGTAGGAAGAGGTACCGGACCTACCACTTTTGCACCACTGCGTTCTGCGGTTTCAACAATTCTCTTAGCAGATTGATCAAGTACTCGATGATCGTAAGCTTTCAATCGGATGCGAATCTTCTGTTTAGCCATATCTTTCTATTTACTCCAAAATTTCAGTGATGACACCAGCGCCGACGGTGAGACCGCCTTCGCGGATGGCGAAGTTGGAACCCTGTTCGAGAGCAACCGGGATGATCAGTTCGACCTGCATGTTGGTGCGATCGCCAGGCATAACCATTTCCACGCCCTCAGGCAGGGTAATGTCGCCGGTTACATCCATGGTGCGGATGTAGAACTGCGGACGATAACCGCTGAAGAACGGCTTGTGGCGCCCACCTTCATCACGGCGCAGCACGTACACTTCGGCATTGAATTTGGTGTGAGGGGTGATACTGCCGGGTTTGGCAATGACCATACCACGTTCCACATCTGTGCGCTCCACACCGCGCAGCAGCAGACCCGCATTATCACCAGCCATACCCTCATTGAGGGTCTTGTGGAACATTTCCACACCGGTGACAACCGTGCTCATGCTCTTGTCGCGCAGACCAACGATCTCTACATTTTCGCCAACCTTGACAATACCGCGTTCGATACGTCCGGTCACAACCGTGCCGCGACCTTTGATGGAGAAAACATCTTCCACAGGCATCATGAAGGGTTTATCCGTTTCACGTTTGGGTTCGGGGAAGTAAGTATCCAGTGCGTTCATCAATTCTTTGATGCAGGCATATTCCGGCGCGTTGGGGTCAGTGGAAGTGCTTTCCAGTGCCTTGAGGGCGCTGCCATGAATGATCGGGATATCATCTCCGGGGAAACCATTGCCGGTGAGCATGTCACGCAGTTCCATTTCAACCAGTTCGAGCAGTTCGGGGTCGTCCATCATGTCAACCTTGTTCAGGAATACGATGATATTGGGGACTTCCACCTGGCGTGCCAGCAGCACGTGCTCTTTGGTCTGGGGCATGGGTCCATCAGGGGCGGCTACCACCAGAATGGCGCCATCAACCTGGGCTGCACCGGTGATCATGTTCTTGATGTAGTCACGGTGACCGGGCATATCCACATGCGCGTAGTGGCGGGCTTCCGTCTGGTATTCCACATGGGAAATACTGATGGTGATGCCGCGCTCTTTCTCTTCGGGAGCATTGTCGATCTTATCGAATGCCATGAAATCAGCAAATCCCAGTAAGCTGGAGTACTTGGTGATCGCAGCCGTCAGGGTTGTCTTCCCATGGTCAATGTGTCCCATTGTCCCTACATTGAGGTGGGGTTTCGTTCGATCATAAACCTCTTTTGCCATAGTTATTCTCCTTATAAATAAATAATTATTTCTATTTTATTCATCGCAAAACCTCGTTTGCGATATTCTCAGGCAAAGGTGTGTAATGGTCGTATTCCATAGAGAATACGCCACGTCCCTGTGTAACAGAACGTAATTCTGTTGCGTACCCAGACATTTCGGAGAGAGGCACAAATGCAGAAACAGCCTGTGCATTACCATACTTCATCTCCATCCCAGAGATTTCGGCTCTACGTGAGTTCAGTTGTGCCAGCACATCCCCCAGATACTCTTCGGGGATATTCACTTCCACCTTCATAATAGGTTCCAGTAAAACGGGGTGTGCTCTCTCAACACCTTCACGGAAAGCGAAAATGGCAGCCATTTTAAAAGCCATTTCGGAGGAATCTACCTCGTGGTAGGAACCATCATAAAAAGTAACCTGTAAATCAGTGAGAGTATATCCTGCCAAAACGCCTGATTCTGCAGCTTCAAATACACCTTTTTCAACCGCATTGAAATAATCACGTGGCACTGTGCCGCCTTTTATTTCATTGAGGAATTGCACCCCACCACCCTGCGGTAATGGTTTTATACCGAATACAACATGACCATACTGACCATGCCCACCGGTTTGTTTAACATATTTATATTCGACCTTGGGGATCTCTTTGGTGATAGTTTCACGATAAGAAACCCGTGGCTTTCCGACATTTGCCTGTACATTAAATTCGCGGAACATTCGATCCACAATGATTTCCAGATGAAGTTCCCCCATACCTTCAATGATAGTCTGTCCTGTGTCCTTATCTTCCCTGACTTTAAATGTAGGGTCTTCTTCCGCCAGGCGCGCTAATGCTTTACCCATTTTCTCATTATCGGCAGTGGTTTTCGGTTCGATCGCCACAGATATAACTGGATCAGGGAATGAAATCCGTTCCAAAACAACAGGGTTGTGCGCCTCACAAATAGTGTCACCTGTAACGATGCTCTTGAAACCTAAGACCGCTCCAATGTCACCTGCATGCATTTCGTCTACATCTTCGCGATGGTCAGCATAAACACGAATTAATCGTCCTATCCGCTCTTTCTTTTGGGTGGAAGGATTGTAAGCCATCAAACCCTGTTTAATGGTTCCAGAATAGACTCGAAAATACGCCATACGACCTGCATATGGATCAGATACTATCTTGAAAATGATGGCGCTCATAGGTTCGTTGTCATCTGCATGGCAAATGATCTCTTCACCTGTTTTAGGGTCTGTTCCTATCACTGGAGGAATATCTAACGGCGAGGGTAAGTAATCAATAATTGCATCTAACAGAGGTTGGACGCCTTTGTTCTTTAAGGAAGAACCGCAAAAGACAGGAGTGGCTTCGTTGGCAAGGACAGCTTTGCGTAAAGCTTCCTTGATTTCTTCTATAGAAATTTCTTCTTCGTTGATGAATTTATCTGTTAAAGCGTCATCAAGTTCTGCCACTTTTTCGACCACTAATTTTCTTTTCTCTGTGGCTTTCTCCAGATAGGCTGCGGGAATCTCCCTCTCAACAGGTGATGAACCCTGTTCATCTTCCCAGATGATCGCTTTCATATTAAGAAGATCTACCACACCTGTAAAATCGGCTTCCTTGCCAATAGCGATCTGCATCTGTATCGGTTTTGCGCCTAATTTATCACGGATGGTTTGAATGGAGTATTCCAGATCTGCCCCGACCCGATCCAATTTATTTACAAAACAGATGCGCGGCACATTATAACGATCAGCCTGCCGCCACACAGTCTCACTTTGTGGTTCGACGCCCTGTACGCCATCGAATACCACCACACCACCATCCAAAACGCGCAGCGAACGCTGCACTTCTGCGGTGAAGTCAATGTGTCCTGGTGTGTCAATTAAATTTATCTGGTGATCCCGCCAATTAGTCGTAATTGCAGCGGATACAATGGTGATCCCCCGTTCACGTTCTTGTTCCATCCAATCGGTAACGGTTGTGCCATCATCTACTGAGCCAATTCTATAGGTTTTCCCTGTATAGAAAAGAATTCGCTCAGTAGTTGTGGTTTTACCTGCGTCAATATGCGCAATAACCCCAATATTTCTTAACTTTTCTAAAGGATAATCTCGCGACATATTTTTTACCTGTTAACGTTCAATTCATTAAAAAACAATAGTTTATAACCGGAAGTGAGAGAATGCCCGGTTTGCCTCCGCCATCTTGTGTGTTTCTTCACGTTTACGGATAGATGCACCCTGTTCGTTCGCGGCATCCATAATCTCACCTGCTAATTTTTCAGCAAATGATTTACCGCCACGTGCGCGGGTTGCATCCAGCATCCAGCGAATTGCTAAGGTAAGTCGTCTTTCAGGATCTACTTCCATCGGAACCTGATATGTAGCGCCACCCACACGACGTGGACGTACTTCCATAATAGGTCCAATATTCTTCAAAGCACTATCAAGCACTTCAACTGGTTCTTTCTTAGTTGTGTCTTGAATGATATTAAGAGCATCATAAACGATCCCAGACGCAATGCTTTTCTTGCCCTGTTTCAGCACATTATTGATCAATACCTGAACATTTCGGCTGTTATAGCGGATATCTGGTTCAATTCTTCTTTTTTCTGGTTTTGTTCTTCGCATGCAACTTTCTCCAAATCTTTTACAGAAAAGCCTTACTTGGCTTTCTTGGTTCCGTATTTTGAACGACCCTGATTCCGCACCGCTACACCGGTTGTATCCAGGGCGCCGCGAACTACGTGATAACGAACGCCAGGTAGGTCTTTCACACGACCACCGCGTACCATTACAACAGAGTGTTCCTGAAGTTGATGACCTTCACCGGGAATATAAGCGGTTACCTCGATACCATTTGTCAGGCGAACACGAGCGATCTTGCGTAAAGCAGAGTTTGGTTTCTTGGGCGTCATTGTACGAACCACGGTGCAAACTCCTCGCTTTTGAGGGCAGCCTGTATCTTGCTTTGTTCTTTTTTGTTTAAGGTGGTTCATCGTATAGAGTAAAGCAGGTGCTTTGCTCTTAGATTTTTTCTGTTTTCGACCTTTTCGAATCAGTTGGTTAATTGTTGGCACTTTTCTAAGCCTCCGATAATTATTCGTTCTTGATAAAACCAAAGTGCGAGTATATCACACCGTAAATACAGCGTCAATGCAGTGATTAGAGTAGATTGTCGAAATTTTTACCCAAACCCATCAATCCAGTGGGTAATTTCGGTGGTTTTATCTTTTCTTCGTCCTTTCCAAATTTAATCACATCTCCCGAATCCAATTCAGCTTCCACAGCCAGACCCAGACTCTGCAACTCTTTCACTAAGACTCTGAATCCTGCTGGTAAACTGGGTTCTTCAATGGATTCACCTTTCACGATCGCCTCATACGAAGAGACACGACCCTGCACATCGTCCGACTTAATTGTCAGCATTTCCTGCAGGGTATAAGCCGCTCCATAGGCTTCCAATGCCCAGACTTCCATCTCTCCAAAGCGCTGTCCACCAAACTGTGCTTTACCGCCCAAAGGCTGCTGTGTGACCAGACTGTAAGGTCCGGTGGAGCGGGCATGTACTTTATCTTCTACCAGGTGGTGTAATTTCATAATGGTCATCACACCAACTGTAACGGGTTGATCAAAAGCCAATCCGGTGTTTCCATCACGTAAAATCTGTTTTCCCAGAATCGGCATGGGGTCGTTGTTTTTCTGCATATATTTATAAGCAGCAGCTCGCATGTCTTCATCAGCGATCTTTTCAACATTCTCGCCTTTTTGTTCCAACCAGATCTTCAGACACACATTGATCGCCAGTTGATCTTTTTCCACATCATGTGGTTTACCAAGCTCGTTGTCATCAAAGGCAAGGATCTTTTCAGGGTTGTAGCCTTTATCGTGCAGCCACTCTGCAAGCGTTACCCGATGTGCATAGATCGGATCCATCTTTATTTGATAAATATCCAGGTCTTTATTACCCAGCCATTGTTCCATATAAAGAAGGCGTACTTCATCATCATCTTCAAGCATTTCAGGAACATAATCCTGATCTTTGATCCATTCCCACGCTTTCTCGCCAATTTCCTGCCACGCGGTATCTATCATCCAGGCACGAGCCAGTTCGGCTTCGATCTCGAATTCATCTGCACCATCAAAAACGGGGGTAATGGCACGGAAGCCAAGACGTAAGGCAGCCCAACCCAGGTGAGTTTCCAGCACCTGACCAATATTCATACGACCAGGAACACCCAGAGGGTTCAAAATAATATCAACGGGTTGACCATTTTCAAGGAAAGGCATGTCTTCGACAGCTACAACTTTAGAAACCACACCCTTATTTCCATGCCGTCCTGCCATTTTATCGCCAGCAGTGAGTTTACGAAGCTGCGCAACCGAAACACGCACCATCTTATCTACACCAGCAGGTAAGTCACTGTTCTCTTTACGTGTAAATACTTTTACTTCCACAATCTTGCCACGTTCTCCATGCGGCATGCGCAGGGAAGTATCTTTCACATCACGCGATTTTTCACCAAAGATAGCGCGCAGTAAGCGCTCTTCAGGGGTAAGCTCTTTTTCACCCTTCGGAGTGATCTTCCCAACCAAAATATCTCCAGGACCAACTTCGGCGCCAACACGGATGATGCCATTTTCATCAAGATCCTTGATCGCATCATCACCAATATTGGGGATGTCTCTGGTGATTTCTTCAGGTCCTAATTTCGTATCTCGGGCTTCAACCTCAAATTTCTCGATGTGAATGGACGTGAATTTATCATCCTGAACCATGCGTTCTGAGATAAGGATAGCATCTTCATAGTTGCCTCCTTCCCAGGAGACAAAAGCTACCACTGCATTCTGTCCAAGTGCTAACTCACCTTCAACAGTAGAGGAAGAATCCGCCAGAATATCTCCACTTTGAACATGCTGTCCTTTCACAACCAACGGACGCTGATCAATACAGGTGCTCTGGTTAGAGCGCTGGTATTTTTTCAATTGGTAAGTATGATTGCGGCTTTCAGTGCGCACCACAACTTTTTCGCCGGTCACCGATACAACGTCGCCCGCTTCGTGAGCGATCATCACCTGCCCGGAATCTTTGGCAGCATACAGTTCCATTCCGGTTGAAACGCGCGGTAGATCTGGTCGTAATAAAGGCACTGCCTGCGCCTGCATGTTTGAACCCATCAGAGCGCGGTTCGCATCATCATGTTCCAGGAAAGGGATCAATGCCGCACTGATACCTACGATCTGGTTCGGAGCTACATCCATAAATTGGATTCGCTCCGGAGAAGAGAAGATAAAATCAGAATGATAACGGCAGGAAATCCGTTCTTCCTCGAATTCATTATATTCATTTAATGGAGTATTTGCCTGAGCGATGATGAACTTATCTTCCACATCTGCTGGCAGGTATTCAATCTCATCAGAAACAAACTTTTTCACCGGGATCTTTCCCAATTTCTTCGCATTTTTCTTTAGAAAGTCAAGATGCTCTTCTTTAACGCGCGTCCCTTTGCGCAGGAAAATTTCTTCGTTCTTAGGATCACGAACTGAATCCGCTACCTCTTTGGCAAGCATTCGTTCATCATCAGCATCCAGTTCACTTATCACTTTGCGATATGGAGTCTCGATGAAGCCATACTGGTTCACAGTACCATAAGAAGCCAAACGACCGATCAACCCAATATTTGGACCTTCGGGTGTTTCGATCGGGCAGATTCTTCCATAGTGAGAATGGTGAACATCGCGAACATCAAATCCCGCACGTTCTCTGCGCAGCCCACCCGGACCAAGCGCCGAAAGCGTACGTTTGTGTCGCAGTTCTGCCAGAGGATTGGTTTGGTCCATGAATTGGGAAAGCTGGCTGGAACCGAAAAATTCTCGCAACGCAGCCACCAGTGGTCGAATATTGATGAGATTCTTGGGGTCTACTTTATCCTGTTCGCGAATGGACATTCTTTCTTTGATAACACGTTCCATGCGGCGCATGCCAATTCGCAGTTTGTTCTGAATCAACTCGCCCACGGTTTTAACTCGGCGATTGCCCAGATGATCAATGTCATCTTTGTCTTCCATCTCATTATTGATCATGATCATACGACGGATGAGATAAACGATATCCCATTTGGTGATGGTGCGATGATTGACAGAAACGTATTGTTTGATTCCTAATTTTTGATTTAACTTATAACGACCGACATTTTCAAGATCATAATGTCGCTGATCGAAAAGTTGTTCTTCCAAAAATTCTTTTGCATTGTCAATGGTGGCAGGATCGCCGGGGCGCATCCGTCGGAAGAATTCCAACAGAGCTTGTTCGGCAACCGTCTTGTTACTTGATAGGTCCCATTCAGGTTCTTGATGGAATGTGGTAGAGATGAACATGCGGTCTGGGTCAGTGTCAATGTCACCGAACAGTGAGACCAGCTCTTCATCCGTACCATATTTCAAAGGAGAATTATCCAATTTATCATCCACCGTAGCAAGAGCACGCAGGAAAATTGTGATCGGTACTGTGCGCTTTCGGTTGAATTTTAGGATGATGTAATCATTCTTACGTGTTTCAAATTCCATCCAGGCGCCGCGATCAGGGATCAATTTCGCCGTGGCAAGTCGTTTTCCGGTTGCACGGTTGATCGGCGCATCAAAATACACACCTGGAGAACGTATGAGCTGTGAAACCACCACGCGCTCAGTCCCATTAATAATAAAGGTGCCTTTATCCGTCATCATGGGGAATTCACCCAGATAAATATCTTCAACCATCGGTTCACTGATCTCAGGACCGGCTAATAATACTTTTACATATAATGGGCTGGAAAAGGTCAGATCTTTTTCGACACATTCTTCAATAGAATTCTTTGGTTCTTCGAACCAATACTTCAGCCCCCATTGTTTACTTTCGTCGGATTTTCCAGGGAAGTGCAGTTGCACGCCCCCGTTGTATGACTCGATGGGAGAGATCTCGTCAAAAAGATCTGCAAGTCCCTCTTCGAGCAACCTGTCAAACGAATCCTTTTGAACCTGGATTAAATTTGGTATATCAAGGACTTTCGGAATTCGTGAATAATTCTTTACAGGCATTTCAAGACCCATTTAGCTCTCCTGCTGGTTAATCTGATTAAATACACAACAAAACCATACCAATGGCAAACCCATATTTTATCAATTCCTACGGCATTGGTCAAGCAAATTATTGAGCAATGTTAGAATAAATTGCATTTTCTCTCCCAATTTTACCCCCTTATATGGCAGAAATTCTTCCAAAAATCATAATATTAGTTAGAATAAAGAAAAAATATATGAGGGATGCTATGGAAAACTTCTTCCACCGTGGAGAAAAGAGCGGTAAGACCGAAATCGGAAAATTAACGTGGTATTCGATATTGATCATCGTCATCATTCTGGCAGCCATCCTTACACGCTTTATCAACCTCGGCGACCGCGTGATGAGCCATGACGAGGTTAACCATGTTGTTCCCTCGTTTGATTTTTATACTGGCGTCGGGTACCAGCATAACCCCGTTTCTCATGGTCCGCTGCAGTTCCATCTGATCGCATTCTCCTATTTCTTATTCGGTGATAGTGATTTTACATCGCGCATCCCGCATGCGCTTGCCAGTGTGGCTACTATTATTTTCGTCTTATTTGCATTTCGTAAATATTTTGGAAAGAGCGGCGCCACCATTAGCTCTATTCTAATTCTCATCTCCCCTTTTCTGATGTTCTATGGAAGATATGCTCGTAACGAAGCATTGGTCGTACTGTTCCTTGTGATCATACTCTATGCTATTATGCGTTATTTTAAAAAACGAGATACGCATTCTTTATTGATCTTAAGTGTTGTACTCTCGCTCTACTTCACCTCCAAAGAAACCGCGTATATACATACCGCAATTTTCATGATCTTCTTTTTCTTTAAAATGCTGGCGGAGATCTTTTCTGCAAAATTGATCCAACGCAAACCTCTGCTGATGAATTTCATGCTCATCTTTATAATTTTTGCTGCCCTGGGTGCTTCCGTCTACCTCTTCCGCAATACAGACCTCACCAGCATTGACAGCAATGCATTAACGATTCAGGGTGATGTTTCCATTACCTTTCAAGGACGTCTGTACTATACACTCAGTAATCTCAAGGTTTTGCTGCTCGGTATCATCCCACTGCTGATCGGGATCGTTGCTGTTGTGATGATCCGGAAATATCTACGCTGGGATCTGTTATCCGCATCACCATCATTTAATATTCTGATCTTGCTGGTTATTCTGGTTCTCCCTCTGCTGGCTGCATTCCCCGTCCGTTTGTGTGGTGTTGATCCTACTCTATACACAAGCGCCACCAGTAATGTACTTGATCTGATCTACATCCTCTATCTGGGGACCATCACGATCATCCTTTCCCGTTTATGGAATCCAAAGCACTGGTGGAAATTCCTGGTGATTTTTTACACCATTTTTTTCCTTCTCTACACCACATTCCTTACAAATATGCAGGGGTCGTTAAGCGGCATTGTCGGTTCTTTGGGTTACTGGCTGAACCAGCAGGAAGTCAATCGCGGCAACCAGCCGCTTTATTACTACGCGCTTCTTCAAATGCCATTCTATGAGTTCCTGCCCATAGCAGGCTCCTTGCTGGCAGTGGTTATTTCCATCGCGAAAAAGAAATCGGCAGCCAAATCCACCGATCAAGCTCTTGAGGAGCAACCCGAATCAACAGAAGTCGGTGAAAATAAGCCTGTCATTCATTCATTCTCGATCTCGAATCTGCTTCTTTTCCTGGGGATCAGCAGCCTGATCGCATTCACCATCGCCGGTGAAAAAATGCCCTGGCTGACTGCGCAGATTACCCTGCCCTTCTTACTGCTGGCAGGAAAAGGGTTGGGGACGTATATTGATTCGATTAACTGGAAAGACCGCACTGTGCGCGACCATATTCTTTCTCTCGTTCTAAGCCTCTGTATCTTATTGGTCACCTTTTTCATTCTTGGTTCCTTATTGGGGAATGAGCCTCCTTTTCAGGGGAAAACACAAACACAACTCCAGACAACCTACGGCTTCCTTTTCAAATGTGTCATGCTGGCTGGATTGATAGTGGTCTACCGTTTTTCTCACAAACAGCAAACGAAATCCATGCGGACAAAATATTTCGTTCTATCCTTTTTCGTCATTCTTGGAATATTGACCGGACAATCTGCTCTGAGAGCTTCTTTTGTAAACTATGATTATCCCAAAGAGTATCTTGTCTATGCGCATGCAGCGCCCGGACCCAAAGAGATCCTGGCACAGGTGGAAGAGATATCTCAGCGCACCACCGGCGGTCTCGATATCCGTGTGGCATACGATAACCATGCCCTGTATCCGTTCTGGTGGTATTTCCGTAATTACCCAAACCGTATCGCCTACCTGGAAAATCCCACCCGCAGTCTCGCAGATGTGCCCATCATCCTCGCCGGACAGGAGAATTACGGCAGTGTGGAACCGATCATCCGCAATAATTACTACACTTTCGAATACTACCGTTTGTGGTGGCCCAATCAGGATTATTACAATCTCACAGGAGAGCGTATTGTCAATGCGCTTACTTCGGCAGACATGCGCCAGGCTCTTATGGATATCTGGCTTAAACGCGATTACAGTCAATATGCACAAACAAACAACAATGCATATTTAACGCTCTCATCATGGCTGCCTTCCGAGAAAATGCGCATGTATATCCGAAAAGATATTGCCGATCAAATGTGGGAATTTGTTTCAGAAGAAAAACTAACACAAACACCCAGCGCAGACGAATGGGATGCTATCACCACTGTTCTCTATCCTGATCAATTTCTGGGCGGCGATGGTGTATTGAACGAGCCACGCGGAATTGATATTGCCGCTGATGGCAGTATCTATGTTGCTGACTCAAAAAACAACCAGATTAAACGCTTCTCTACAGGCGGCACTCTTCTGGATGCATGGGGCAGCTTTGGGAGTACTACTGACCAGAGCGCGGCAGGTGGTACCTTTTACGAACCATGGGATGTAGCCACCGCACCCGATGGCAGTGTCTATGTAACCGATACCTGGAACCACCGTATCCAGAAATTTACAGCTGATGGTACCTTCCTTCGCAGTTGGGGCTTTTTTGCACAGGGCAGCAGTGAGCTGGGATACTGGGGTCCAAGAAGTGTTACGGTGGATGAGGAAGGCAACGTCTATTTCAGCGATACAGGCAACAAACGCATTGTGGTTTTCGATGAGGACGGAAATTATGTGGCGCAATTTGGCAGCGCTGGTACAGATTATGGTCAATTCAATGAACCCGTAGGAATAGCACTGGATTCTTCCAAAAATCTCTATATCGCTGATACCTGGAACCGGCGTGTACAGGTTCTTAGTCCTGACCTGGATTTGAACACATCAACCACACTATTGAGCTGGGATGTGGAAGGCTGGTATGGGGAATCGATTGAAAATAAACCTTTCATTGCCGTCAACGCAGAAGGTAAAGTTTTCGTCAGCGACCCGGAAGGCGCATTGATCCTCGAATACTCCCCCTCAGGAGAATTGCTCCATGTATGGGATCTGCGCGGGGTTCAGGATGATCAGATCAATATGCCGGTTGATATTGAATTCGATGATGAAGGTACCATGTGGGTGAGCGATGCTGCCAGCAATATGATCTATGGTTATATACTGCCTGTAGATTAAACAAGGGATTTCCGCTGCCACAGCAGAGTATTAAGGCTTGTCAGACCGATATCTGTACACGCCTGCGCACCGATTTCGGCAGGTAAATTCAGACGTATTTCCAGACCAATACGCCGGTGAGCGAATGGCACCAGTCTGTGAATGCTCTCTTCCATTAAATCTTCGGGGGCAGCGAGCCACAAATTCGTGTATACCTGATATGGGTACATGTTATAACTTATGAATCCCCGCTTTCCTCGTTTTTCCAGCACCCAGTGCCTGCTGATGGTATTGTGGATGAAATCACGCAATGTGGTCATCAAAGATGGTTTCATGGATTCCAGTTCAAAACCAAAAGAACAGGTCAGTTCCCGTGGATACAGCACTTCAAACTGCTTTTTCTGCTCTTCCCAATCAGATGGTGTACGTCTGCGAATGGAGCTATTGTTCTGTGGTTGAAGAAAAGTCTGCCGTTTCTCCCCCACCCAGGTGGTACGCGTCATGAAGGTCTTGAAATCAAATTTTTCATAAAGGGAAATAGCAGACTGGTTTTCCTGTTTGACCTGCAGCCATATCTGTTTTACTCCTTGACTTTCAATGTACTGCAGAGCAGTCTGCGTCAACTTTCTCGCAATCCCCCTGCCACGCTGATCCGGATTCACCGCCACGTTAGAAATGAGATAGATACTCTCTTTTCTCAATTCAATACTAGACAGGGTGATATTCCCAAGAATCCTCCCTCCCTCTTCGTACACAAAACCTTCTCCTGGAAGTGAGTATTTTTCAGGCTTGCGTTTCGCAATGTCAGAAAATAAAGCTGTCTGTGAAATACGGCGCAGGTAAGCAATGTACCGTTCTCCATCAGCATCGCGCGCATCAGAAAAACTGTAGTACAGCAGATCTGCCAATCCGTTGAGATCGGTATGCAAGTTAATGGGGCGAATACAGGGATCAAACATTATTTTGTTCTTTATTCTATTCCAACACAGCAGGATTTCTAATACAATTTTTACAGCATAAATGATATGAAATGCACAGGCAAATGTTATAATCCCGAATGACATAGGAGACAAGACTATGATGAGATTTGACCGATTCACGGAACGTGCTCAGGAGGCTGCGCAGAAAGCAGCGGAGGTCATCCAACGCTACGGGCACAACCAGATCGATACCGAACATATTTTACTGGCGCTTATAGAGCAAGAACAGGGTGTGGTTGGGCAGCTGCTCGAGATCATGTCCGCTGATCCCCAGATGCTCAAGGATAAACTGGATATCATGCTTAAGGAAAGCCCCAAAGCCAGCATCTTTGGTGGGGGCGCCGGGCAGATATTTATCACGCCACGCGTAAAACGTGTCATTGAGGTTGCCAATCAGGAAGCCGCTATTCTCAATGATGAATATATTTCGACCGAGCATCTTTTTCTCGCCATTGTGGAAGAAAAAGATACCCCATCTTCACGCTTATTAAAAGAAAATGGCGTAACCAAAGATCGTGTCCTGGATGCCATCAAGGAACTGCGCGGCGGGCAGAAGGTAACCGACCGCAAAGCGGAGACGCGCTATCGTACCCTGGAGAAATATTCGCGCGATCTCACCAAATTAGCCAATGAGAATAAACTGGACCCCGTCATCGGGCGTGATAAGGAGATCCTGCGGGTGATCCAGGTTCTTTCCAGACGCACCAAGAACAATCCGGTTCTGATCGGAGAAGCCGGTGTGGGCAAAACCGCCATCGTCGAAGGGCTGGCTCAGAAGATCGCATACAATGACGTTCCTGAGATATTATCGGGCAAACGGGTCATCTCACTGGACCTGGGTGCCATGATCGCAGGCTCTCGCTTCCGTGGCGAGTTTGAAGAACGCTTGAAAGCATCCCTTGAGGATGTTCAGCGTTCTGCAGGAGAGATCATCCTGTTCATTGATGAACTGCATACCGTAGTTGGAGCTGGAGCTGCTCAAGGCGCAATGGATGCCTCGAACATGCTGAAGCCGGCACTCGCTCGCGGCGAGCTGCAGTGCGTTGGCGCTACTACGCTGAACGAGTATCAAAAATACATCGAGAAAGATTCTGCTCTGGAACGGCGTTTCGCTCCTGTGTATGTGGATGAACCTACCGTGGACGATACCATTCTTATGCTGCAGGGCTTGCGCGATCGCTACGAAGCACATCACAAAGTACATTTCACCGACCAGGCACTGGTAAGCGCAGCAAAATTATCTGCACGCTACGTGACCGATCGTTTTTTGCCGGATAAAGCCATTGATCTGATGGATGAATCAGCCGCAAAACTACGGGTTGCTCTGTATTCTCTGCCTTCAGATCTAAAAGTATTAAAAAATAATATTGATAAGATCCTGCTGGAAGAAGAACAAGCCGGTGTGGAACGCGATTATGAAACCGCTGCCCGAAAAAAAGCGGACCGCTTGAAATTGGAATCTGAATTCAGCACCAAGCGCGATAAATGGGAGAACGAACATAAATTGGATGAGGTTGTGGACGAAAATGACATTGCTGAGGTAGTAGCACAATGGACAGGGATTCCAGTAAGCCAGATGCTGCAGACTGAAGCTGACCGTCTGCTGAAGATGGAGGAAAAACTGCATGAACGTGTGATCGGTCAGGATGTTGGCATTTCTGCCATCGCAGATGCCATCCGCCGCGCACGATCAGGTTTAAAAGATCCCAAACGCCCGGTTGGTTCCTTCATTTTTATCGGACCTTCCGGTGTTGGAAAAACCGAACTGGCAAAAGCGCTGGCAGAATTTCTTTTTGACGATGAAGATGCATTAGTGCGCCTGGATATGAGCGAATACCGAGAACAGCATACTGTATCGCGTTTATTCGGCGCTCCTCCTGGATATGTTGGATACGAAGAAGGCGGGCAGCTTACCGAAGCAGTGCGACGGCGCCCATATCGCGTCATCCTGTTCGATGAGATCGAAAAAGCACATCCCGAAGTGTGGAATTCGCTACTACAGATACTGGATGATGGACGCCTTACCGATGGACAGGGACGTATTGTGGATTTCCGCAATACGGTACTGATCATGACATCCAACCTGGGAACCGAGTTCATTCGCAGCGGCGGTACACTGGGATTCTTACAGCCCGATAGTTCGGATGAAGAGAAGATTTCTCATGAAAAAATCGAAAAAGCATTGCGCAGTACTTTCAGACCCGAATTTCTGAACCGCATTGACGAGATCATCATGTTTTCAGCGCTTAACGATGAACAGATGATGATGATCGTGGACCTGCAGATGAAAGAGATCGAAAAACGTCTTGATGAACAGGGATTGAAAGTAGAAGTTTCAGATAAAGCACGTGCCTGGATCGCGAAAGAAGGATTTGACCCCAACTTTGGCGCCCGCCCATTGAAACGTATCCTGCAGAAACATGTTGAAAGTCCGCTCTCCATGAACCTCCTGGCAGGTCTTTATAAACACGGGGATACTGTTAAAGTAGATCTGGACTCAGATGGGAAACAGCTGATATTTACAAAAAAATAGAAGTATGACCCGATGTGGAATCTAAAAGACACTCCTCATCGGGTTTTATTTGTTTGACATCCCATGAATGCCTAGTTTATACTTTGGGTATTAATCCAACAATGGAGGAAGCGCTTGAAAAAAGCTTTAATCACAGGAATAACCGGTCAGGATGGCTCTTATCTGGCTGAACTTCTCCTCTCAAAAGGGTATGAAGTGCACGGTATCATACGCCGTTCAAGCACCTTTAATACACGCCGTATTGATCACATCTATCACGACCCGCACAACGGCGATAAAGTCCATCTGTATTTACATTATGGAGATATTGCAGTAGGCGAAACTCTGCAGCACATCGTGTACAACATCCGCCCTGATGAGATCTATCATCTGGCAGCTCAATCTCACGTGCGTGTCAGCTTTGACATGCCTGAATATACCGGCGATGTGACGGGACTGGGCACCACCCGCATTCTGGAAGCAGTTCGCAAAGCAGAGGTGAATGCTCACTTCTATCAAGCCTCATCCAGCGAGATGTTCGGCGCTGCCAAACCACCCCAAAATGAGGATACCATCTTCCAGCCGCAAAGTCCGTATGCCGCTGCCAAGGTATATGCCTACTGGATCACACGCAACTACCGTGATGCGTACAATATCTTCGCTTGCAACGGTATCTTATTCAACCATGAGTCTCCACGACGTGGTGAAACATTTGTAACGCGCAAAATCACACGTGCACTGGCAGCTATTAAAGCCGGCAAACAGAAACATTTATATCTGGGCAACCTGGACGCAAAACGTGATTGGGGCTACGCTCCCGAATATGTTGAAGCCATGTGGACCATGCTGCATCTTGAAAAAGCGGATGATTTTGTGATCGGTACCGGTGAATCACACACAGTTCGCGATTTTCTGCAGGAAGCATTCAATTACGCCGGTATGAATTATGAAGATTACGTGAGAATTGACCAGCGTTATTTCCGCCCTACAGAAGTTGATTATCTACTTTCAGATCCATCTAAAGCTGAGAAAGCATTTGAATGGAAACCGAAAGTAAAATTCCATGAATTGGTGCGCATTATGGTGGATGCCGACCTGGAACTGCAGGGTCTCCCCTGCCCGGGTGAAGGTCGCCAGATACTTCAAAATAATTTTGGCGGATGGCATCGCTGGGATGACCAGGTCATCAGCATGGAATAAAGAAATATGAACGGAGCATACGCTCCGTTTTTTTCTTTTTCTCAACGATTATCACCTTCTTGACAATATAGTACACTTGTTCTATTATTACTGTATGAACAGTAACAAATATTTCTTTCCGGCAATTATTCTTGTGTGCAGTGTGCTGGTATCATCTGTTGCCCTGATCAGTTCTCCGCGTGTCACGCTTGCCGCTGACACCCTGAATGAGGAAGAGCAGGTTGTTCCGGCACCTTCATCTAGTCTGTCCGCTGCGTATCCACAATCTGTCCAGCAGTGGGAAGAATTGATAACCCGCTACGCACTTCAGTTTGGATTGGAACCCAACCTGGTCGCCGCACTCATCCTGCAAGAAAGCGGTGGGAATGCACAGGCATATTCAAGCAGCGGTGCGGTTGGGTTAATGCAGATCATGCCACGCGATGGCATTGCCCAATCCTTTGTTTGTAATGACCATCCCTGTTTCCAAAACCGCCCTAGTATGCAGCAACTATACGATCCTGAATTCAACATCGAATACGGCACTCGCTTTCTGGCAAACCTGATCTCGAAACATGGGAATGAAAGAGAAGCACTGTATCATTACGGTCCTTACGACATTGGCTATCGCTACGCCGATGCGGTCCTCAGCATTTACAGCAATTACCGATAAATGACACCAGCCAGGTTTTTTTTATACTAAATATTGACAAGTTATTTAAAGCCGAATATAATCATGCCACTTATGCGGGCATAGTTCAATTGGTAGAACGCTTCCTTGCCAAGGAAGAGGTTTACGGGTTCGACTCCCGTTGCCCGCTCTAAAGCGCAGAGTATCGACTCCGCGCTTTTTTGTCTGATCAATACTATGGATAAGTAATAACATCGTCACCTGGTATTATCTCGTTGACAAAGAGACCTGCGACACTTTATAATTGAAATCCACACAATGGCGACGTGGCCAAGCTGGCAAGGCAAGGGTCTGCAAAACCCTCATCACGGGTTCGAATCCCGTCGTCGCCTCAAACAGGGCGCTGCTTTAATGCAGCGCCGTTTTATTTTCCTCTGATCGCATTGCGTGCGATCTTATCCACCCGTTCATTATAGATATTGCCATTGTGACCGCGCACCCATTTCCAGGTAATGGAATGGTTTGTGATCTCTTTTGCCAGTTCCTGCCACAGGTCCACATTAGCCAGTGCCCCACCCTTGCGGCGCCAGCCACGAGCAATCCAGTTGGGCAACCATTCTTCAATGCCCTTTTTTAAATATTGCGAATCCGTAAAAATGGTAATTGGTGTGGTTGAAGGGACTGCCTTGAGCGCCTGCAGCGCGGCAGTCAATTCCATGCGGTTGTTGGTAGTAACAGTTTCCCTGCCTTTTAGAATGCGTTCTTTCCCATCCTGCACAAGAATGGCTCCCCAGCCGCCCCGTCCCGGGTTAGGATCGCAGGCGCCATCGGTGTAAATTACGATCTTGTTTTGTTTAGTTGCCATCAATGACCTCATTGGCGAGTGTATCAAAATTTTCAAGGATCGTCGGTATATCGGCAGCAGTAACATTGAATTGCGATACCTGCCAGCCAGCATCCTGCAGCAAGCTTGAAAGTGTATTCCAGCTGCCGGTTGCAGGAAGTGGACGAGATAGTGGTAGATATTGGAAAAGCCTCTGCCATACAGGGTCTTCATTCATCAATTCTGATAATTCCGTCACTACTGAGAGCATGACCGGTAATGAGAAGGTCTCTTCAGATAGAACGGTCTGTACATCTTCCGATATCATCCAGCGAATGAATGCCCAGGCAG
The DNA here is from genome assembly GCA_963556045.3 of Anaerolineaceae bacterium. Classification (GTDB taxonomy): domain Bacteria; phylum Chloroflexota; class Anaerolineae; order Anaerolineales; family Anaerolineaceae; genus UBA4781. The sequence continues at coordinate 837,767 of CAUVYA020000002.1, forward strand.
CCTGCTCACGTTCTGGTTCTGAGCTGGTGATGGCGTATGAAAGCATAGCGCCATTTACGATCGGTTCTCCATTGGATCCCGGGTAAGGGATTATGGTCCATTCGTCCTGATTCTCTTTGATCTCATCCATTTTCCGTTGCTGCTGCCAGTCTGCCACACTCCCGCTGTAAAACAAGGCATACCTCGCTGCAAAATAGGCGTATGGAGAAGGTTCCTTACCAGTCCAGGCGCAATCCAATTGATAGATTGTTCGCAGGAACTCAAAAGCATTCTGGTTTTCAGCGGTATTAAAATCAATCCCGCGGGTAAGGTCTGTCGGGATCTCTCCGCCACCGAATGCTTGCATCCAGCTAAGCACAATCGCCGGTTCGCTGTTATAGATCCACCCACCGGTACCATTGTTATCATCATTAGCATCAAAAGCATTAAAACGCGCTGCCGCACAGGTTTGATTGAGAAATTCTTCTGGAGTAACCGGAGCATCTTCAAAACCCAATTCCTGTGCCCAGCTCTGGTTGTAGAACAGGAAGTTCAAATCATATTCAGCCGGTATGGCATAACGCTTCCCCTCTATTACATCCATCTCCCAATACGCTGCGGGAATGGTACGCTGTAATTCCTGTGAGAGCCCTTGCTGAGAATCATTGACCCAACTATCCATTTCCCGCAGAATGCCCTGCTGATAGAGATAGCGATTAAAACTGGATGGCGCTGCCAGGATATCCGGTGCATTCTCCTCGTCTATTGCTTCTATCACGGAACTCATTAAGAAATCCTCGTCCGCAACAGAAACGATCTCAACATAGATATTCATCTCATTTGTCTGGTTGAATTCCTGCACCAGGGCAGCAATACGGCTGGCTTTATTTCCCGTCCATGGATGCCAGAATTGCAGTACCCTATCACTGCCTTCGGTGGGTATGACAGTAGCTGTCGCGGGGATTTCAACAGTTGTCTGCGTTGTGGGTGGTGCAGATTGTGGAGATTGCGTTGAAGAAACAGGTAATGAGGAATTATCCTCCTGGGTACAAGCTGTCATAAGGATAGAGAAACCTAGTAGTAAGGAGATAGTTTTCTTCATATGGGTTAATCTTACCAAGATATCCAGCATGGATGTGATGATATTATGTTGAATTGACAAACCGTTTTTATGTCTGTATAATCGAAAAACCATCAAGAGTAGTAGGTCTTGATTCCTGCTAGAGAAGGAGTGCCCGGGCTGGAAGCCTCCACAGGAAAAACAGGATCGAAGTCGCTTGAGGAAGAATTGCTGAAGAAATCTATATGAAAGTAGAACAGCACGGGTAAGCCCGTTACAGCGCAGCCGGAATGCTGGTTCCGGATGAGAGCGCAATATTGCGAAGTGAGGTGGTACCGCGCAAGGAGTGATCCTTTCGTCCTCTGATGAAAGGATTTTTTATTTTAATCTGGAGGAAAGAATGGCAAAATTTGAACTGGCGAAAGCGTATGATTTCCAGTCTACTGAAAAACGTGTGTACGATTTCTGGGAGAATTCAGGGTATTTCCAACCAAGCAACGACCCGAATAAACCTGATTTTGATCCTACCAAAAAACCGTTCGTGATCTCCATCCCGCCGCCCAATGTGACCGGAAAACTTCACCTGGGGCATGCCATGTTCCTATCCATGGAAGATCTCATGATCCGTCACGCCCGTATGAAAGGCATTCCCACCCTGTGGGTGCCGGGATCAGACCATGCCGGTATTGCAACGCAGCTTCAAGTTGAAAAAGCACTGGCTGAAGAAGGCAAAACACGTGATGATATCGGTCGCGAAGCATTTGTAAAACGCACCTGGGAATGGAAAGAAGAATATGGAGGGCATATCACCCAGCAGATCCGACGCCTGGGCGCTTCCTGCGATTGGACACGCGAACGCTTTACCCTGGATGAGGGTCTGTCAGTTGCGGTGCGCGAAGCTTTTGTGCGTTTGTATGAAAAAGGCTTGATCTATCGCGGTCCACGTTTGATCAACTGGTCCCCCAATCTGCGCACCGCTGTTTCTGACCTGGAAGTTGAGTATTCTCAAGAACAGGGTACGTTATATTATTTCAAATACATGCTGGCAGATGGATCACGAGATTTCATACCTGTGGCAACTACCCGCCCAGAGACAATTCTTGGCGATAGTGCCGTGGCGGTTCATCCAGATGATGAGCGCTATAAAAAATATATAGGAAAAATGGCGCTGGTTCCCATGCTGGGGAGAAAAATTCCGGTAATCGCTGACACATATGTGGATCGCGAATTTGGTACAGGAGCTCTCAAGATTACGCCCGCCCACGATTCCCACGATTATGAGATCGGCATGAATCATAATCTGGAATCCATCAATATTCTCAACAAGGATGCCACCATCAATGAAAACGGCGGTTCGTATCAGGGTTTGGATCGTTTTGTTTGCCGCAAACAATTATGGGCTGATATGAATGACGCCGGATTGGTCATCAAAGAAGAACCCTACACTCTTAACGTTCCACGCTCACAGCGTGGAGGTGAGATCATCGAACCGATGATCAGCACGCAGTGGTTCGTGAAGATCGAACCGCTGGCGCAGGCAGCACTGGAAGCGGTCAAAAATGGACAGATCCAGATCATCCCCGATCATTTCACCAAGGTCTATTACAACTGGATGGAAAATATTCAGGATTGGTGCATCAGTCGCCAGTTATGGTGGGGACACCGCATCCCGGTGTGGTACTGTGATGATTGCCACGCGCTAACCGTTGCACGAGAAGATCCCGATCGCTGTTCCCAGTGTGGTTCCACGCACATTCATCAGGATGAGGATGTGCTGGATACCTGGTTCTCCTCCGGTTTATGGCCCTTTTCCACGCTGGGGTGGCCTGAAGAAACCTCCGACTATCGTTATTTCTACCCGACTACCGTTCTGGAGACCGGCTACGATATCCTCTTCTTCTGGGTGGCGCGTATGATCATGGATGGCATTGAATTCACCGGTAAACCGCCCTTCGAGACGGTCTATCTACATGGTCTGGTGCGAGATGGCAACGGTCAAAAAATGAGCAAGACCAAAGGGAATGTGATCGATCCATTGACCGTCATGGATACACTGGGGACGGATGCGCTGCGCTTCACGCTGCTGGTGGGATCCACTCCTGGAAAAGATACCAATCTGAGTATTGATAAAGTGGAAGCCAATCGTAATTTCGCCAACAAGATATGGAATGCCGGACGCTTTGTGATCAGCGCACTTGAAAAAGCACCATCCGCTCCAATTGGGGAACCACAATGGACCAGCGCGGATGAGTTCATCCATGCTCGCATGCGATCTGTCGTGCGTGATGTGAATTATCTGTTTGACAATTACCAGTACGGCGAAGCAGGGCGTCAGATATACGAATTCTTCTGGAGCGAATTCGCGGATTGGTATATTGAGCTGGCAAAACTGCAGCTTAACGAAGGGGATAATCGAGCCTATTACACCGCCCTTACACTTGTGCGAGTACTCGATAAGTGTTTGCGGTTGCTGCATCCCTTTACTCCCTTCGTAACCGAAGAATTATGGCAGGCTTTGAAAAAAGCTGTGTCTGAAAGCAGTTCGGATATTTCCGTAGAAGGAAGCTGGGCTGACGCGCTGATCGTGGCACAATGGCCGGAAAGCATGGAGAAAGAAGAATGGGAAGACCCTGCTGTACAAGACTTTCAAACCGGAACGATGGAGATCGTTAAAACTATTCGCAATCTGCGCCTCGAAAATAAACTCCCGTTTCGAGATACAGTGGATATCACGATCGTTACCAGCAGCCTGCAACCTTATCTGCAAAAAGAATTGGTGTTTATCTCTGCCTTGTGCAATCTCTCTTCGACAAATATTCTTTCAGATCTCCCACAAGGAGAAGATTTCAAGCAATTTCCGTCTGCATCCCTGGCTCTTTCAGGATCAACGTTATTCCTTCACATCAACAATAAAGGTTTGCTAACCGAGAAGCGGCAGCAGCTTGAAAGTGAATTGACATCTATCCAGGAACAGATACAGCGTCTTGAAGCACTGTTAAATTCAGACTTCTCGAAAAAAGCGCCGCAAAATGTGGTCCAGAAAGAGCGTGAGCGCCTGGCAGCATACCAGGACACCGCCGAAAAGCTGAAAATTCAAATCGAAGCCTTATAAGAAAAAGCCCTGTACTCATGGAGATACAGGGCTTCGTTTTTCACACTATCTTATTCATTCTGGAAGATCCCTTTGATCTTCCCGTAGTACATTCGGTGATAATCTTTCTGGGGATAATGCTGCTCGATTTCAGGCAGCAGGAAATGACTCGGATCTAGATCCTGCCAGTAGATCGTTTCACATTCAATCCATAACTGCGCCTGTTTGAATGTAGGTGCTGCCACGTATTGTGAAGCTGCTGCGGTCAAACCTGAAGCAGTCAATTTATCGCAATCTCTGCCGGAAGTGGTTCCGAGATAATTGAGCACATCACGATATTCCCTCGTGAATGCGTTGAGCGTGAAAGTTGGATATTTCTCCATGAATTCCATGGTGTAGCGCGTGGGGCGAACAAACACCTGCACGAATGGATAATTCCAGACATTGCCAATGCTGCCCCATCCGACCGTCATGGCGTTGTAATCATCAAGCTGGAAATCACCGCTTGCAAGCAGCAGCCAGCGCCGCGACCAGATACCGATATTTGCTTCACTGAAAGTGTGGATGTTTAACTCTTGAGCCATAAGAATAGTAGTCCTTTTATTGACAGATAGTGACCCTGCTCACAGCATCCAGGTTGAGAGGACCATAAAGATGAGGGAATAATTCCCCGTTGTGATGGGAGTCTTCATATTTCAATTCTACCGTAAGCAATTGAGGATCGATCTCCAGCAGTAGAAGATCAGATATACCCGCAAACCACATTTCTTTTACCTCAGAGATCTGCTCTTTTGTACAGCAATGAATGAAGCCTTCTTTTTCAAGGCTATCGGCATGATAGATCCCAAATTCGAGAGCTTCACGCCACGTTTCGGCGGGCACAATATGAAATATTTTCAAGCCAGCTCACCTCTGACATCAACCTGTAGCAGCCCAAATTTTTGAAGCGCTGCCTGAATCTCCTCGTCACTGGGTTGATCATCAGAAGATAACTGTATTCCTAATTCTGTTTTCAATTCAGGAATTGCGTCAAGGATACCAAGCAGATATTGTTTGCGAAGAGATTCTTCTTTTACCGCTTCCACCCATCCTGGTACATCCCTGCCTTTGAGGGTTATCTGTACATTCGCTCCGTTTTTCAAGCTTCTCCACCAATCCTCAGCTCTATCCACCAGAACGTAAATAGAATTTTCAATTTGGTGATAATAAGCAGGAAAGGCGCTTTCCTTTCCTAATTCTCTGCCTGTATAACGAATTACCAGAGAATGTTCGCTCATCAACGAATGAAGTGGCGACTTCAAGATCGTGCTCACGATGGGATTAAATATTTTTCCAAAGACTTTGGTTTTCGCCATTTCCTACACCACCTTTGATTGATTTGTGTATATACAATATACGTTTTCCTTCATTCAAAGTTTCTTCAAGTGTTAACCCTATTTTCCCTCAACAGTCACACGCAGAAATTCGATCATCAATGCCAGGGTATCATGTTCCAAATTCGGCTGCACCAGCATCAATCCATGGAAGTTCGATTCATAAGCAAATACTTTCCCTGCCTCACTTTCGGGAAGAGGCTGGCATACAGCGGCTGATTCTGAATCTTCTTTCGCATACAAACAGTAAGTGATCGCCGAAGGGTCAGATGTATGCAGCTGTTCCACCACATCTGCGTAACTCAATGTCAAATAATCTCCCGGTGACATGGAAAATGCGCCCAGACAGGAACCGGGATATTCAGAATTGAGGTAAATGCAGCCGTCTGCAGCGCCATCCGCGCCAATACTGGCGCCTACCGTCACAATACGTGCAGGATCAACTCCTTCCAGAGCATAGGCAGTTTGAACAGCTGCCTGTGCATCCAGCAGCCATTTTTCTCTGTCAAAGCTCTTGCAGCCTCCCTCACAGCCATCAAAAGTGAAAGTGAAAACACCATACGATCGTCCCTCTTCAAGCTGGGGGAACCAGTCTGGATTAAGCCATGCTTTCGCTGAAGGATTCTCCGCCTGGTAATCAGAGAAACCGCGATTCTGCAGCCACAATGCCAATTCACGCATATCACTCTGGTCGCCCGGTGCCCAGTGCATCATGATGACCAGTGGAGCTGGTGAAAAAGAAGCGGGAAAGTATGTTCCCTGCAGCGTTCTGCCATCACTGGTTGTGAACTCCATTTCGATAAAAGTATCAGCCAGTCCTTCCTTGATTGGCTCTTGCTGTGCATCTGTTTGTGTTTCTGGTTGTGAATCTGTCTCTTGATCCGCTGCAGACAAAGACGGATCGTCTTCGTTCACAATGTCTGGTGAGGTTGTGGAACAGGAAACCGCCGTGATCAATAGAGCACCCATCAATAACACACTGTATACGACCAATTTCTTTTTCATCTTATTCCTCCTCTGGTCAATTGTGAGTAAAGAGGGATATTCGTAATCCCCACAATATGATTTTATTATATACTTTCGCCCGATGCCATATTTTGTTGTTCAATCTTTCGTTTTCGCATTCCCCTGCACAATCAAACCGATCAAGAACAACACTACGTCAACTACAACCGAGAGGGGATAAGTAAGCTCAAGCGTTTGTGACACAAGCACAGAACCGCAGGCAGAAGTAAGTAAGATCAAAGCCCAGTCAAAAGCAGTACCGGCTAGAATCGCACCGAGTACACCCCCCACAATAACAACCAGCCAGTAGAAATTTCCCAGGTCAATATTGACCATTGGAATTAGCGTATACACAATATACGCCCCCGCAGCGAACCCTGCAACACTGATGGTTGCAGATTTGATGAGGACTGCCAGTAATATGCCAACAAGCCCCATTACCACTGCAATTGTCAGGATAACATTACTGGATTGATTGGATAATATGCGGGGAGCATAGGTATATCCAATGACAAATCCAATCCCTCCTGTGAATAACCAGAATAATTTCCTGCCGAAGGCGAGCATTCCTGTACCGAATGCAAGATATACCAGATTCATAACACCTCTTACAAAAACGTATTAATTCACCTCAATTATAAGAGTGAAAAGAAGGAATTTAAAAAAAACGAGCAGGAGATCATCCATCTACCTGCTCGTTTGACACTACCTCGATCGTAGGAAGGCTCTAACCATTACAAACACACCCAACAGGATGAGCGCCACGGGGAAAGCCGGTAAACCAAACGGGATCAAATTCTTACCGCTCACATTGAGCATTACTTCGAAGAAAATGAAGAAAACAAGGAAGAGAGTCAAACCAACTTCTACCAGTCTATTGCCATTCTTCACCAGTGCATCACGATTTTGTTTCTTGCCATAAGCGATCTGTGCAATTCCGATGGATGTCGGCGCCAGCAAAGCCCAGACATACGACCAGCTTGCCCACATATGCAGTACCTGCTGCAGGAAAAATATTGTTCCGAGCATCATCAACATCGAACCGAGAATCGCCAGACCTTCACCATGACTATCGCGTGAGTTTAGCGCTGAAAGAAAAAGTGTTGCACCGGGAACAATGAAGATGAAAGGCCACAATACTGTTCCAAAACTAAAATTCAGCAGTTCTCCAGCCAAAAGGATCACTCCCAACAGAAGCAATCCCGCGCCTAATAACACAGGACCCTGTAATAAAGGGGATTTCATTTCATCCTGTTTTTTTTCTGAGACACTCTTTACCGGCTTAGGCTTTGGAGTCGGTTTTGATTTTTCTTTTCCTTCACTTTGTGGTTTATCTGTATGGGACTCTTTTTTTGTTTTTGCCTCAACTTCAATCACTGGTTTTTCTTCCGCAGGAACTTCTTCAGTTGGTTTTTCATTTTTAGCAGCCATCGTACACCATCCTGTGTATTCTATTGATCATTGTCTTTCTTTTAGAATATACGCAAAGTGAACAAAATAGTTGCGCTTTCTAATTATTTTCACCGTCTACTGGCACGGTATTGAACAATCATCCTTTAAGTATTCAAATTCAACCGTGGTATGTCCACAATGAAATTCATTTGCGATCATTCGTATTTCCTTCTTGATCTCCCGAATCTCCTGACTTTTTGTACCCTCAACTAGAACTATGTGTGTGGTCAGAACATTCTCTTCCCCATCCAGCGACCAGACGTGAGTATGGTGGACATCAGTAACTTTTTCCAATCGTAAAATTCGCCGTTCGATTTCTCCCATATCCACTTCAGCGGGGACAGCCTGTAAAAAAAGTGAGATGGATGCTACCAGGTTCCTGATCACATTATACAGAACAAATATCGACAATCCGATCGATAGAAGCGGATCAAGTATCGGCACATCAACGAACAGCATAACAATACTGACGATTAGAACAGCAGTCCATCCAAAAACATCTTCCAGGAGATGCCAGGTCAACACACGGGCGTTCATATTCCTGCCCTTATTCATGCGCAGTGCTGCGATACTGTTGATCAGTATTCCCACCACAGCAAAGATCACCATCCCGCGTGCATCGGCAGCGACGGGGTTTTGGAAACGTTCTACTGCTTCCCTTATGACCATGATCGAGCCAACCACTAGAATGATGGCATTGATCACCGCACCAAGCAGTGAAAAACGCCTGAATCCGTATGAGAATTTGCCATTGCGGCTTCTTTGTGATATCTTTTCGAAATACCAGGATGATCCCAGTGATATGCTATCACCCAGATCATGCAGTGCATCAGCTATGACCGCTACAGAATTGATATACATTCCACCGATAAATTCCGCAATAGAAAAAAACAGATTCAGAAAAAAAGCCACTCGGATATCTGCAATGGTATGATTGTTTCCATGGTTATGGGTATGGGTATGGTTGCTCATAGATCTCCATTTTATAATTAATGTAGATTCTACTCTATTAGTGATAGATAAGAAGAATTATACGCATAAGGAGTATAGTATGAAAGTTGGATATATTGGATTAGGCATCATGGGAAAACCGATGGCGAAAAATATCCTTAAAGCTGGTTTTTCACTGATGGTGCATAACCGCAGTCAGGCAGCGGTGGAAGAACTTGTCAGTCAAGGTGCACAACGCGCCAGCAGCCCGCAAGAAGTTGCACAGAATGCAGATATCATATTCACCAATCTACCTGATTCCCCGGATGTTGAGCAGGTTGTATTTGGAGAAAAGGGCATCTTATCGGGTGCTCACGAAGGAATGATCTTCGTAGATAATTCCACCATCAAGCCGCTGGTAGCTCGCAAGATCGCTGCTGCGTTTTTCGAGAAAGGTGTACTGAGTCTGGATGCTCCTGTCAGCGGGGGAGATATTGGCGCTATTAACGGGACGCTTGCCATTATGGTTGGCGGACCGGAGGAAGCGCTTCAAAAAGTTATGCCTGTTTTCAACGTCATCGGGAAAACGATCACGCATGTCGGGGATAGCGGCGCCGGTCAGATCGCAAAAGCAGCCAATCAGATCATGGTAGCCGCACAGATGGTGGCAATGGGTGAACTGCTTATCTTCGCTCAGAAAGCCGGGGCAGATCCACAGAAAGTCATCCAGGCAATTCAGAATGGGGCAGCCCAGTGCTGGACGCTCGATAACAAACCTGCACGCCTATTCGCAGGGAACCGAAAGCCCGGCTTTAAAGCTGGATTGCAGGCGAAAGATTTGAATATTGTGATGGAATCATCACGAGAATTTGGTATTCCCCTTCCTATGTCAGCCGTGAACTTTCAACTGTATCAAGCCATGCTGCAAAATAACCTGCAGGACATGGACAACTCGGCTGTCATCGCAGTTATTGAGAATTTGGCAAATACCACACTGAAAACGTCAAACAACGAAGAATAAGGAATCAATATGGATCATTTTGTTGAGATATACCGCAATCAAGCAGAAAAATATCACCGCATGATCAGTTTTGAGGATTTCGAGAACAATCTACTCGAAACGATCCGTACTATCACCCCCTTAAATAACAAGAAGATCCTGGATCTGGGCAGCGGTACGGGTCGGCTACCTTTACTTTTCAAAAACGAACACGCCGAAATTATTGCTTTAGATATCAGCATTCAAATGCTTCTCCAACAGCAGGTGGAACTCCGGGTTCAACATGGAAGCTGGGATCTCGTACAGGGTGACATCCGCGCTTTACCTGTTCGACCACAATGGGCAGATGTTACAACCGCCGGTTGGGCAGCCGGGCATTTTTGCGCCTGGTATCCGGATTGCTGGCAGGAGAATATTGATACATTCATCATGGAAATGCTGCGTGCAGCCCGACCAGGGGGTGTGTTAATCATCATGGAAACCCTGGGAACCGGTAAAACCATACCCGCTCCACCCACCGGCGCTCTGGCTGAATATTACGAGCATATCGAAAACAAATGGAACTTCAAACGAGAAGTGATCCGTACTGATTATAAATTTCATGATCTGGAACATGCCAAACAGAATACCGCCTTCTTTTTTGGTGAAGAGCTGGCAAAGCAGATCGAACAGGAAGGCTGGCAGACCCTGCCCGAGTGGACGGGCGTGTGGCATCGCGTGAAATAAAATACCTTCTACCTGCCCTCAACCAGGTCAGCTCGAAATACCGTAACTGCTTTCCCATGCAGGTCAACACGATCTCCCAACACCTCTATCAACAGACTACCCCCGCGAGCAGATACCTGATAAGCGCGCAGCGGGTTTTTCTTTAACCGCTGCATCCAGAAAGGAGCCAGACTGCAGTGTGCCGATCCGGTCACGGGATCTTCATCAACCCCGCAGCCAGGTGCAAAAAATCGAGATACGAAATCAAAATCGCTGTCGTCTGCAAGACTGGTTACCGCAACATCTCCACACCCGCAAGCAACCATTTTTTGAAAATTGGGATGTAGATCAATCAATACAGCAGCATTCTCGACTTCCACCACCCAATGCTTATCAACCTGCCAAATCCTTCCATTCTTTGATCCCAGCGCCTGGAGAAGTTGGGTATTTTTCACCTCAATTACATGCGTAAAGGCAGGAAAATTCAATACGACCGCGCCGTCTTTCCAGCGGGCAGTCAACAAGCCGCTCTGGGTGTGAAAATGGATTTCTTTCTCATATGGTTCGAATCCTTCCGTGAACAGGATCCAGGCACTGGCAAGCGTTGCATGCCCGCATAACTCCACCTCTGTGGCAGGAGTGAACCAGCGCAGATCATATCCATCTGCCTGTGGTTTCAAGAACGCAGTTTCTGAAAGATTCATTTCCGTTGCCAGATCCTGCATCCATTGATCCGTCGCCAGTTTGGGATCGATATAAACAGCCGCCGGATTTCCGTGAAACGGTTTGTCTGTAAAAGCATCAACTTGAAATAATTGGGGCATATTTACTCCTCTTTCCTACACTACAATAATTGTACGTGGATTTGTACCATTGGTGGTGAATAGTGTTAAAATGATGACCGCTTGTATACACAGGAATGATTATCAATGAAAAAAGAACTGCAAACCATTCTCGAAAAAGATATCGCATATTCCCAAAAACTGCGCACCTGGGGTGAACAGAAAATACCCCATCCTGTCGCCAGCTTTCTGGCTCATTCCGGAGATTCGTGGTACTGGCTGGCGTTCCTTTTTCTGGTATGGCTGTTAACCGATTCCACATGGCATACTATCTCCGCTTTTCTGGCAGGGTCCATCCTGATCCAGGCATCGCTGGTTCTTTCCATTAAATTTCTCATCAAACGCAGCCGTCCAGCGGGTGAATGGGGTGCGATTTACCGCAATAGTGATCCGAATTCCTTCCCATCCGGTCACGCCACCCGCGTCGCCATGCTGGCAGCTCTGGCATGGGGATTGAATATGAATCCCCTCGCCCTTGTGCTCACAGTATGGGCAGTGCTGGTCAGTTTAGCCCGCGTCATTCTGGGAGTACATTACCTGAGCGATATCATCGCAGGCTGGATTCTCGGGATCGTTCTTTCTGTCATCTTATTATGGGCACAACCATGGTTTTACAGCTTATTACCATGGGTGTTCTTCCGATAATCTGATTCAATGTGTTTCATAGGATTCTTTTACAATTGCTGGACTCTCTCTTTGTTATAATTCGCACCGGTTAAAAATAATACTATTTAGGAGATACAAAATGGCTACCAATAAAACCGTTAAAGTTACAGCAAAAGGGCTGGATGGATTCTTGATCGAGACAAAAGCAGGTGCGCATACCGCACTGGTTGACCAGCCCCCTGCTATGGGTGGAACTGACAAAGGACCCACTCCTCTTGATTATGTTTTCATTTCGCTGGCTGGCTGTCTGGTCACAATTGCTAAAATTGTGGCAAACCAGAGACGGATCGTACTGCGTGATGTACAAGTTGAGATCGAAGGTGAATTGAATCTGGACGTTCTGCGTGGGCAGGATACCAGCGATCGTGCAGGGTTTAAAAGCTTCAAAGTTGGCATGAAAGTAGATGCGGATATGACCAAAGAAGAAAAAATACAGTTCATCGAAGAAGTGGATCGGCGCTGCCCAATTTCTGATAACCTGATGAATACCACGCCGGTTGAAATTGCTCTGATCGATTGATCCAAATGATAAAAACCTCCCTTCAGGGAGGTTTATGTTTTAGAATCATACCAGGAGGACTTCATGACGAACACTATCCTTAAGCATGTGCTTTCGACTCTCAAACAAGATCATTCTGTCAGTCAGATCGAAGTATGCGCACACTGGACCCTGGTCACCAGTCAATTTGGTGGGTTGGCATCCACCATTGTGGGCTGCGGACCTCATGGGGAACAATTGGTCCACCGTGCTGGTAATTTGTTGGAAAACTCCGCACTGGAGCTGGCGGAGCTTTGTCTTTCAGATAACACTCTGGAAGCCGGAATCGGCGTGGCTGCGCTCAATTCTTTAATCGAGCCTCCTCTGAAAAAACGTCAGAGTATCAACGTGGCAGATGTACTGACTGAAAAAGGGAAAGGAAAATGTATCGCCATGATCGGTCATTTCCCGTTCATCCCCAAATTGAAAAGGATTGCAAAAGAGGTATGGGTGATCGATCTGCAGCCAGCGGAAGGTGAATTCAGCCCGGAGCAAGCAGAAAACATACTCCCTAAAGCAGACATACTGGCAATGACCGCCAACACCCTCATCAACAAAGCTGCCGAGAATTATCTGGCAATGTGCCGCCCTGATGCGTTAAAGATCATGATGGGTCCCAGCACCCCCATGACACCCATCTTGTTCGAACATGGGTTGGATATTCTAGCCGGGGTGCGGGTAGTTGACCAACCTCTCGTTCACCAGTATATTTCTCAAGGAGCAGCTTTCTCACAGGTACGGGGAATAGAAAAAATCACTCTTTCAGCTTGATATGTCCTATCTCTTTACAAGGAAAGCCCTATGGGATATGCTTTAAGCGGGAATGGCAGAGTCCCGGTGGGTTCCCCGGTCTTCAAAACCGGTGACGGGCTGTTAGGCAGACCGTGGTGGGTTCGACTCCCATCCATTCCCGCCTTTATGAGAAATTTCTAATGATGTATTCCCTTTTTTCTAATTACAATGATTCAAGCAAACAAAGGAAACGATGCAATGAATTATGACCCAGCAGAACTGTTTGAGATCGTGGCAGAGAATTTTGACATTCACGACGCGACCTATGGTGAAACCGACAAAACACCATATATTGCCAAATTCGCTGGTCAATTAAAAGACAAGGATAGTGAAAAAGCCTTTGCCATCATCGAAGAGAAAGTTAAGTCAAGAAATTTAATCCCTCTCTTTCGAACGGAGGGAGAGCAGCAGGTTGTTTTCCTTATCGTTGATCCGCAGAAACACAAGGCAGTCAATCCCCGCACAAATTTGATCCTTTTCATCTTTACCGTGATCAGTGTGTTATTCACAGGTGGAATTTACGGCATGGATAGCGCCTTGCCGCAAAATACCTGGCAGGCGATTTTGACCATTCTAAAAAATGGCTGGCCATTTGCCGTTTCTTTACTGGCGATACTGGGAGCGCACGAATTTGGCCATTACTTTGCAGGGAAACGACATGGGGTGGACGTAACCCTGCCCTATTTCATCCCATTTCCCTTCAATTCCTTTGGAACGATGGGAGCATTTATCAATATGCGCTCACTGCCCAAGAACAAGAAACAGTTATTTGATATTGCCATTGCAGGTCCTTTGAGCGGATTGATCGTATCCATTGTGGTACTGTTGATCGGCTTGAACCTATCTGCTGTAGAACCCCTACCTTTGATCATACCGGAAGGCAGCGGATTTCAAATGGAAGGGAATTCCATCCTCTATATGCTGCTCAAATATATCAGCTTTGGAAAATTCCTACCGGAACCGCTGGGGAAAAGCGGTTTAGCGCTCATCATTCATTGGGCGCAGTATTTCTTTACCGGCAATCCCATTCCCTGGGGCGGGCTGGATGTAATGCTGCATCCGGTTGCCTGGGCTGGCTGGGCAGGGCTGTTCGTGACCATGCTCAATCTCATCCCGGTTGGTCAGCTTGATGGGGGTCATATCTTGCAATCCGTTTTCGGAACCAAAACTTCCAAACGGGTACTGCCCTTTATTATCGCTGTTCTGGTGTTATTGGGATTCTTCTGGAATACCTGGTGGTTCTGGGCTGTACTGGCATTATTCATGGGGAAAGCGTACGCCGAACCGCTCGATGAGATCACACAACTGGATAGGAAAAGAAAAATCATGGGAATCATCATGTTGATTATCTTCCTGCTGATTTTCATCCCCGTGCCCATCACCATCATCTATGGTTAAAGGAGGGAATCATTCTTCCGCTGCTGAACCATGGTCGAGATCGTTTTTCCAGTATAGATATCACGATATTCGCCCATTGCCTGTACGGTCAAACAGGAATGTACCGGATATATCAGCGCTAGATCACCGATGTGATATTGGTGAAAGATGCTGTCGTTAACACGCACTACACCGTGTTCCTGGGTGGTACGCAATAATCTGCAATCGTTTAGTATTCCTGAAAAATGGCAGCCTTCTTTTTCTGCCATTAAACCATAGATACTTTCTCCCTCAAACATCAACATCTCCTTCGAGAAATGGATCGCACCCCCATACACCACTATTTCTTTGCGATCCGCATTCTTTGACACGATCGGGCACGCCATCGCGACCGCAATCTCTTCCGCTGTACAAACACCAAGTTTCCACTGTTCAAGATCAAAGAAAATGAAGTTTCCAGGTCTGATCTCATCTACATCGTGGAAATCGGAAAGCAGTCGACAGCCCGGTGTATCACCAATCGAAACACGAACCTGGCGGCAACCATGATCCTGCAAATATCGTTTCACATTCAGCATAGCAGCTTTACTGGCTTCAGCCATCTTGATCACATCATCGGGTGAGGCAGCCTGATAAGTGTGCCCGGCATGTGTCAGGATGCCCTGAAAGGCAAGCAATGGGTTGTTGTTCATACGCTCAGCACAGGACAATATTAGTTCTCCGTTTTGCCACCAGATGCCCGTCCGATGCAATCCGGTATCCACCTTGATCCAAACGCCCACAGGATAATGTGCATGATCCATAAGGAAATCAATACTTTCAAGATTATCTACCAACAGTGATATCCGCACCTGTGCCGCCAGCTGGTTGATGCATTCAATCTCGCGTCTGTTGATGGGAAATGCGATCAATATATCCTGCCAGCCTGCCGCTGCAAAGTATGCAGCCATATCCAGCGATGATACCGTGATCGCCGAAATACCCGCCTGCCGATATAATTCTGCAATTTCTATCGATTGATGTGTTTTAAAATGTGGGCGGAAGACAACCTGGTTTTGCCTGGCTTTACGCAGCATAAATTGAATATTGTTTCGAGTTTTTTCCAGATCGATCAACAATTCTGGTTTTCGAATTTCATCCTGGATATTCATTCCTCAACGACCTTCTTTTCGCTATAATCAACGTATGGATAATGATAACATCGCTCAAATCTTTCAGAAGGTCGCCAGACTGCTGGAGATCAAAGGAGAAAGTCCGTTTAAAATAAACGCCTACGATCATGCCGCGGAGAGCATCCGCATCTACCCTGATCCTGTTGCGAAGATGACCGTTGAAGATCTTAAAACGATCCCCGGTGTAGGTCAGGCGATCGCTGATAAGATCATTGAACTGAATACGACCGGCAGTCTTGGATTTCTGGAGCGGCTGGAAAAGGAGATCCCGGCGGAATTATTGAAATGGTTGGAATTGCCCGGGATTGGTCCAAAGACCACCGCGTTGATATGGCGAACACTGCACATTACCAGTCTGGATGATCTTCGTCAGGCTGCCATTGAAGGAAAGCTTCATTCTATTGAGGGAATCGGCGAAAAATTGGAAAAGAAAATAGTGGCTGCCGTTCCACCTAGCATGCAACAATAGCAGCTGCTATGGCAGATCAGCGACATACAACTGATTGCCAAAAGCCAGAAATATTTCTTTTTCCGCAGTTACTCCCAGACCGGTCATATCCGTTTCTGGCAGCGGATACGTTCTGCTGGGTTGTGGTTTGAGCATTCTTTCCATGTTCAATTGATAACTGAACTGCAGTACAGCCCGATTGCTGTTATCAAGAATGTAAAAAGCAGAATTCGGATAAACCGTCTCCTGGATCACTCGAAAAGCAGAATTAAAATAGATCAACGGATTCTTTTCATAACCTATACGGCTATCTCCATAGGGAGTCGGATCCTGGCATTCGGTGGCATTTTCCGCACGGTATGCATTGTACTGGCAGGTCGTCATGTGGCTGTCTTGATGCAGAACAAATAGATCTTCCTTGTTCACGATGATATCCAGGGCACCACCCATATCCACTTCCTCTGTACCCAGATAATCTATCGGATGGCTGCTAAAAACGATGCCAGCCATTGCATTGATCTCGAAATCTCGCCCGGAGTAGCTCCAGATACGATCATTTTCAGCATCCACAACGTATAGATTATATTCATCCAGACTCATAGCCGCTATGCGACCCCATTCATTTTCAGGTGGAATGATTGAACCCGGCACCGGTTCTTCACCCGGCTGGCAGTATAACAAATTGCCACCTTCATCTACAGCCAGCAGCTCATAACCGCGTGTATTGGTTGGAAGCATGCTGAAGTCAACGATCTTTCCTAACGTAATAACCCCGTAGGTTCCCGGTCCACACCGGAAACTGCTATCGATCTCATAAAAACCTTTTGAACTTTTCTCAGCACGGAAGAGACTCCCGCTGGTTTCGTCCAGCAGATAGAGTCCGGAATCATTACTTTTAATGTGAGAAAGAACCACATCTACACCAAATTGTGAAGTGGTGGCGGAGCGGAAATCAAGGCGTGTTACCAGATCCATATCATCCAGTACCGATTGGGTCTGCGTGAGCAGGTTGTTTGAAAGGTCGCTGTCTCCGAAATCCCTGGCATTGAGAACTGCATCGTATGCTTTTACCCAGTATTCACGCTGCTGTTCCGCATCATCGATACCGGCTGCCTGCGTGATATAGGATTGAGCCTCATCCAGAAAGGTCTGATGCTGTTCTCGTCGACCACTGTAGATATATACCAGTACCGATATCACGATCAGGGCAATAGGTATTGCAACCACAAAGATACTCATCAGGTGAGAACTGGTGCTTCCTTCCAGGTTGGATTCCTGATTCGCAAATCGCTCTCCAAGTTTTTTAAATAGACTCCTGCTTGAACGCTGTACATTCTGCCCCAATCCTGTCATTGCTCGCTGCAGAGGGTTATCGCGTTCTGATCGTTTAGGCTTTGGGATCGGCTGTTCTGCTGGATCTGTCGTCTGACTCGCTCTGCTGACTTTCTCTGTTGTACCTGCCATTACCGGAATCTCATCCAAACTGGCAGGAACATCTTCACTTCCATCATCTGCGTGCTTGGAAATCTCACTGATTTGATCTGATCTAATTGCCGGTTCCGAAAACACTTCGTCGTTTAACAGAGAAGTTTCAGGTTCTTCCACCTCTTGAACATTTTCCTTAGAATCCATAGATCCTGCAGCAGGTTTACCGGCGAACGAGGTGGTTTCATGAGTACTCCATGGTTCTTCCTGAACCACACCTTTCCCCTCGCGGCATTTAATGAGCAAAGCGGAAACATCTTCCGATAACTGATTCATCAACCTGCGATGCAGTTGTTCCATGCTAATAACATGACTATCCTGTAATCGTTCTTCATCCCATGTTCTGGGTTTTTTCGTTGATAGGATCAGTAGATCACCTGATTGGATAGGCACCTGTTTGTAATTAAGATAAAAGCGGCGTGAAGATCCTAACCCTCGTTCATTCGGGTCGGTGGAAGAATAATGAATGCTGCCCTCTTGCGTGAAGACAATAGTATGCACCATGCCTGCCTGAGCAAGAAAAACATATCCTTGATGGTACACGGCAAAATTCACTGCAGCACATACAGTTTCTACAGCATCTGTTGATAGGTTCTTCTGAAGGAAGGTTGCATTCAACGTTGCCGCCGCACTCTGAATGGCGTTGGTAACTGAACCAGGAGTATCAAAAAATGTTTTTCCTGCCTGCTGAAGCATTTGCTGCAGTTCCTCTCCTGTGACCTGAGAAGGAATGTTTAGATCCACCAAACAGGCTAAGATCTCCCCCTTGCGATGACGGTGGCTGCGCAGGGAGCTTGCCATTACAACATAGGAATCAACAAGACGGACTTCCTGTTTGTCTTTATACTGAAGTGTGTGAAAGTGAAAATCGATTGCCATCTTCTTTTTCTATAGTCTGATTATATCCATACAGGCGTGTTTGTAAAATCCCTGCACAACTGATTGTTCTGCATATACAATAAGCATAACAGAATTTAATTGGTGAAAAATGGTAAATCGTAAAAATAAAGAATTGTATCTTGGTAAGTTATTTGATCTATCAAAAAAGAAGATCCTGACCGATCAGCCACTGCTGTACGATCTGGATGATCTGACCACACATGCCATCGTTACCGGTATGACCGGTTCTGGAAAAACCGGGTTGTGCGTGGGGCTGTTGGAAGAAGCAGCAATGCAAAATATCCCTGCCATCATCATTGATCCTAAAGGAGATTTGACCAACCTCATGCTGCATTTCCCCGAGTTGAGATCGAAAGATTTCGAACCGTGGATCAATCCTGATCTGGCAAAGAGCGAAGGAAAAACGATTGTAGAAATGGCAGCCAGCACCGCACAATCATGGAAAAAGGGATTGCAGGAATGGGAAATCACACAGGAAGATCTCCGCAAACTACAATCCAGCGTTGATCGAACCATATACACTCCCGGTTCCTCTAAGGGGATTCCGGTTGATATACTGACATCGTTCAACTCCCCGGAAGTAGAGTGGGAGGAAAATGAAGAATCGCTGAGAGAAATGATCTCGAGCACGGTCACTGCCCTTTTAACACTGGTAGGATTCAAGGATATTGATCCTCTACGTTCGCGCGAACATATTCTGATCGCCAATATCATCGAACATAGCTGGAAGAATGAGAATAAACTTGATCTCCAATCTCTGATCCTGGAGATACAGAATCCTCCGTTCAACAAACTGGGCGCTTTCCCCATAGATACGTTCTATCCCAGAAAGGAACGTGATGATCTTGCCCTGCAGTTGAACAATTTTCTGGCATCCCCCTCATTCCAATCGTGGATCGAGGGGCAGCCTCTAGACATAGAGAATTTCCTGTATACACCACAGGGGAAGCCGCGCCACAGCATCTTCTATCTGGCGCATCTGGATGATACCGAGCGCATGTTCTTTGTGACCCTGTTGTTTGCGGCAGTGGATGCCTGGATGCGCAAACAAACGGGAACCACCAGCATCCGCGCGCTGCTGTATTTTGATGAGATCCTCGGATACCTGCCGCCGGTTGCCAATCCGCCCTCCAAACCGCTGATCATTCGCCTACTGAAACAGGCGCGCGCTTTTGGGCTGGGGTTGATTTTAACCACACAGAACCCCATTGACGTCGATTACAAGGCTCTATCCAATGCTGGCACATGGATGATCGGTCGTTTGCAAACTGAGCAGGATAAACAACGCCTGCTGGATGGATTGGAAAGCGTTTCTGGAGGGATGAGCCGCAGCACGGTCGATAAAACTATTTCGTCTTTAGGAAAACGCGTGTTCCTGCTGCAAAATGTGCATGAAAAACAGCCCGTCATCTTCCAGACTCGCTGGGTGATGAATTACCTCACCGGACCGCTTGCATTGCGACAGATACCCGCGCTAAATACACTGGCAGGGGCGCAGTTACCCCAGATTGAACCATCCCAAGATGAGACATCACAAACCTATTCCACAACACCTACAAATGCGATGAGTTCTTCCAGTGGTGCAGCCCTCTACATCCGAACGGGCAGCCAGCCTACCGGCGAAAAGACCGCATTGCTTGGTCAGGCAGAAGTGAGTTTCTATTCGCGCAGCCCAGCCATCAATACCAGCCACACCATCACGATCATCATGCCCGAACCACCACAGAAAGCACTCGATTGGGATGAGAGCGTGGTTCAGGACATCAAACAGGATAGCTTCTCTGCGGCAAACGATATCAAGATCAGTGCTGGCAAATTGACTGCCTGGATGATGGATGAGAAATGGTGGCAAACTCAGAAAAAAGAGTTTGAACAATGGATCTATGAAACAGACAGCTATTCTGTTTTCAGACACAAGGAAATTGGGCTGCAATCAGAAGAAGGGGAAGATAAAGCAGCTTTCGAATTGCGCTGTCAAAAAACCATACAGAATACATTACAGACTGAACTGGATGTTCTGGAAAGAAAATATAAAACCAAACTGACCGGTGCACAAAATAAGATAGATCGCCAAAAATTACGCGTCGAGAAATACGAAGGTGAGGTCAACAGCCGCCGCATGGAAATGCTCAGCCGAGGTGGGCAGGCAGTACTCACTCTGCTGACCAGGAAAAAAGTAACCGGCGTCTCCAGTTCATTGACCAAAAAGCGCATGTTCGATGAAGCGCAGGCAAAACTTGAAGAAGCACAGCAGGTCCTCAGCGATTATCAGGAAGCATTCACGCAACTGCAAAGCAATCTGGAAGATGAGAAAAGTATCATCCAGGATAAATGGAGCGATCCCACTGCGACCATCGAGGAAATCCGCCTCACTCCCACCAAACAACGTATCCGGGTTGATATCTTCGGTATTCTGCTGGAGTAGAAAAAAGGATCGCGATGGCGATCCTTTTCAATTCCCTTGCTATTCCATCTCCTGCCTGCCTGCCAGCGCCCGTAGGATGGTGGTTTGATCGGTATATTCCAGATCCCCTCCCACCGGCAGCCCGCGCGCCAATCGTGTAATCCGGACAGCATAAGGGTTCAATTGTTTCTTGATATAGAGAGCCGTTGCATCTCCCTCCATGCTGGGGTTAGTGGCAATGATGATCTCCTTGATCAACCCATCTTTGACGCGTTGCTCCAATTCATGGATTCGCAGATCTCCCGGACCAATACCTTCAATGGGAGAAAGCGCTCCATGCAGCACGTGGTAGCGCCCCTGGAAAGCAGCTGCCCTCTCGATCGCCAGCACATCCATTGGATCTTCAACCACACAGATCACTCCAGTCTCACGCTTCGGATCCGCGCAGATATCACATTGCGTTCGATCTACCAAGGTGATGTTGAAACACGTCTGGCAAACACCGGTCGCCAGTTGCAGCCCTTTTAGAGCTTCTGCCAGTTCCGACGAGATCGTATCGGGCGCTTTCAATAAAAAGAAAGCCAATCGAGAAGCCGTTTTAGGTCCGATACCCGGTAATCGTTCGAAAGCATTGATCAGTCTTTGCAGAGGTTCAGGCAGCAATGACATGATTAACTCCTAACGCCCTAAGCCGCTGATAGGTCCCAGTTTTTTCACGGTGTGTTTGCGAACCTTGTCCAGACCCTTGTTGATTACCTCCACCATGAGACCTTCCAATGCTGCGGCATCCAGTGTTTTGAGAAATTCCGGGTCGATCTCAACCGCCTTGCACTCCTGCGCTCCGCTGAAGGTGATCTTTACAGATCCACCTCGAATATCAGCACTGATCTGTTCTTTTTCCAGTTCTTTCTGCGCAATCTGCAGATGCTGCTGCATCTCGCGCATCTGCCCCAGCAGATTCTCATTCTTCATCAAACCTTTTTGACCTTTTGTCATTCCGTGCTTTACTCCTTCTTTTTGATCTCTCCACCCAGCGAGAGCGCAGTTCGCACCAAACTACCGTGATCCTGTGTATCCTGAGTGGAGTGGCGATTCAATCCATTTTTTCCTACCAGGCATTCTACCTGAACATCCAATCCCACTATCTCTTTTACAGCATTGCGAGTTACTTCTTTGTTAACTTCATCATCCATTTTCGAGAGCAGCAGATCGCTCTCAAAACCTAATTTCAACCTTGCACCTTCCAACCGAATAGACTTGCATGAATTTAGTAATCCTGCCGTAGCTGGTCTTTCATGGCGCACTCTGGAACAGATATCCTTCCAGTGTTCCAGAATGAGAGATTCAGGTGAAGACATATTTTCTTCCGTCACATCCTCTTTTTGCACCTCTTGTTCCTGTGTTGGAATTAATTTCTCCTCCACAGGCGGTTGGGAATTCTCCGGCTGGTCAGACTGGATATCTTCTTCTCTCTTATTATTTTGTTTTTCTTCAACTGCTTTCTTATCGCGAGGTGCAGGTTTTTTAGTCGTTTTTTGAACCTGGGGTTTCACATCAGCAGTTTTTGTTACGGGTGACTGATCGGTTTCACCACTCTGCCTGTCTTCTTCCATACATTCCACAACTGCCATTTCAAGTGCCAGGCTGGGCTGCCAGCGCGAGCCCATATTATGAGCAGCGTAACTGAACTGCTGGATCCATTTCACGAGAGCCTGAGTAGAAACAGATGTGGATTGCGCAGTCATTTTCTTCTTCAAATCCTGTGTTGCTTCCACATCGTCCACATTACCAACTTTTATGAGCATCAACGCTCGTAAATATTCCACCACCTGGTTGGAGAATTGCCGTGCATCTGTGCCGCTATCGAGAGCAGTATGAATCGCAGAAATCGCCTGATCGGTCTCTTTGGTTAACATATGATCAACCATCTGGATCACTTTTTCGTTAGAAGACGTACCCAGCACTTCCTCTGTCAGTACCAGTGAAATGGCATCGCCTGTCGAAGCGATCTGATCCAGAAGTGAAATCGCATCGCGCATGCTGCCAGTTGCCTGGCGCGCGATCATGGTCAGCGCTTCCATCTCGAAAGTCAATTCTTCGTTTTCCGCAATATGTTTTAACTGGGCAATAATATAATTCAGGGGGATCTGCCGAAATTCATAGCGCTGGCAGCGTGACAGCACCGTGGCAGGGATCTTGTGTATCTCGGTAGTTGCCAGGATAAAAATCGTATGAACGGGGGGTTCTTCCAGTGTTTTCAATAAGGCATTGAAAGCAGCCGTTGAAAGCATATGCACTTCGTCAATGATATACACTTTATTTGTTCCCTGCGAGGGAGCGTAATTTACTTTCTCGCGCAGGTCACGAATGTCATCCACGCTGGTATTGGAAGCAGCATCAATTTCTATCAGGTCCATGAAGCGACCATTATTGATGGTTTTACAATTTTCACATTCTTCACAGGGTCTGGCATCTCGTTCTGGATGCGTACAGTTGAGAGCTTTAGCCAGAATGCGTGCAGTGGAGGTTTTACCCGTTCCACGCGGACCAGAAAACAGATAGGCATGTGCCACCTTATCCAGAGTCACTGCATTATGCAGGGTATGCACGATCGCCTCCTGCCCTACGATCTCCTGCCAGTTGGATGGACGCCATTTTCGATAATATGCCTGTGCCATACGAATCCTTTTTGGTGAAATACTTCAATAATGGAATTATAGCCATAAATCCATCGCGGGAACTTAAAAACAAGTGTTTTTCTTACTATTATCTTATTTTATGTTAATACCAATTCGGACTATTTAGGTATAATATATCTTTGATACCAAAGACCTTTTATCAGTATTGGTATCGCCACCGCAAAGCAGCGTATCCCTCCTTATGCTGCGCCCCACAAGGGTCGCGTGTGGCAATCCCTCCCAAAGCTGCCGGTTAACCCCCGGCAGCTTATTTTTTTCTTGTCAGCCACATTCCACAATGCTATAATTCGCATATCAATGCCCCAGTGGCTCAAGTGGATAGAGCGAGGCACTCCTAACGCCTAGATTGGGGGTTCGAGTCCCTCCTGGGGCATATAAGATCCAGCTTTTTGCTGGATCTTGTTAATTTAATTGTTCTATCCTACTTCTTGATTATTAATACATACACTAACTATTAAACAGTGCATCATCTTTTTGTTCTTCAAGTAATTTGAAAAATTGGGTTACGATGAGAGGATCAAAATGAATGCTGGATTGTTCTTTTAGATAAGTGATGATCTTCTTTCTATCCCAGGCTTTCCGATAGGGACGATCTGAATTAAGCGCATCCCAAACATCTACGATCGCAAAGATGCGAGCTTCAAGAGGGATTTGGTCTTCCTTTAAGCCATTTGGATATCCACTTCCATCCCATTTTTCATGATGCATATAAGGAATATTCAAAGCTGGTCGCAGGTATTTGATTGGAGATAGTAGCTTATAAGCAATTTGTGGATGCTGCTTCATTAACATCCACTCTTCTTTATTCAGTGGTCCTGGTTTGTGCAAAATACTATCAGGGAGCATTATTTTACCAATATCATGCAACAAGGCACCTCTACGAATATGGACCAATTCATCTTTTTTCAGACCTAATATTTCTGCCAATCGTAAAGTAATTTCCGTTACTCGAACCGCATGACCTTCGGTTACCTGATCACGCAACTCAAGTGTTTTTGACCATCCCTCGATTGTCTTATCATATGCAGATGCTAGATTCATATTTGAAATTTGTAATTTTTCGTATTGTTCTGCATTGTCGATAGCAATTGCAGCTTGACCGGTCAACATATGCAAAAAATCTAACCAGGCTTCCTGTCCGCTGATCTTTGTCTTATTAAAGACTTCGAAAACGCCTTTTACCTCTCCTTTGGATATCAAAGGAATACCTATATAACTGCTGAATTTATCTGGGACAAATATCGAAAACCGGAGAGGTTTTTCTCTTATTTCAGATAGATCCGATATCAAAACCATTTTTCTATCCGCAATTACCCTGCCGGCTAAACCTTCACCAGGTTTAAGTTGAATATCTTGCCAATCTGTGGATTTAAATCCACTGCTGCATTTGTACTCCAATACATTTTGAAGCGAATCATATTTATAAATGGAAATAGCATCAACCTGTAATTTATCAATGCATTCTTCCACGATCGTATTCAATACAATATTTAAATCAAAACTTCCTAGAATAGACATATCAATATGCCTTAGGGCGTTTAATCTTTGTAACTGGTTTTCTCGCATCACTTCCGCGTTGATCTGATTTGTTACATCTTCTACTATTGATGCGAAACGATATAGCTGTCCCTCCTTATCGACTCAAGGAAAATTGTACCAATTGCATATGATTTTTTCATTATTTTTCGCGTAGATCTCATTTGCATTGACAATAAATCCTTTATTAGAATATCCATCAAACGGATTACTATTAAATTTAAACCTAGAAATTCCAGGAAGTAGCTGATCAGAATGTTTACCGATCGCTTCTTCCTCAGAATATCCAAATATCTCCTCGGCAGCTGGGTTCCAGGCTTCAATTTCGAGGTTAGTGTTCCACTCAATAATACCTAAGGGTGAACGTTCTACAAATTGCACCAATCGCTGTTGAGATTCAAATAATTGTTGTTCACTTTGGTTTCGCTGTTCTTTTATTCTGATTGCATTAATCGCATAAGAAAGATCATTCGTTAATTCTGTCAACAAGTTCACTTCATTTTCATCAAATGCATCCTCTTCGTTTGAATAAATATTCAAGGTACCAACAGCAGAATTATTGATCGCGAATGGCAAGGCGATAGCTGATCGATATCCTCGATTCAATGCATTGCTGCGCCAGGGATGATAATTGGGATCACTCTGGATATCATGAACAATGCAAGCCTGACCAGTTCGAATTGCGGTTCCGGTTGGACCTTTTCCCGTTGCGTTTTCGTCCCAGGTTATTTTTGCTTGATCGAGGTACCCATCCACAAAACCAAAATCAGCAACTGGTAGAACACTTTTCTCCACATCATTTACAGCGAAACCAACCCACGACATGCGATACTGACCTGACTCAACAATTACTCGACAGATTTCTTTCATCAAAACAGACTCATTATTCTCACGAATAATTATCTGGTTGCACGCACTCAATGTTTGTAAAGCACGGTTTGAACGTCTCAGTGCTTTATTTGTCAGTTGGATTGATTGAAAAATGGGAACTATCCAAACAATACCAAAGAACATCAATAATGATGTTATCAATGCGATAAGTTCTTCCACCAAATCAAGAGTTGAAACCAGATCTCCGGTTAAATAATGATAGAACGTCACTGATCGCCTAATAATCATTAATATAATAGCAATTGAAATTGCAAGCCAGGACTTTATCTTTCCGGTGATTTTAATCAACTTAAGGGAATAAATTGCACTGAATAACTGTAATAAGATGGAAACAATCATTATGATGATCATTTTCCCTCCCAAGCACCAATAAATTATCTTAACGTGAACACTTCATGGTTGATTGTACAACTTTTCAAATACAAATGCTATTGGGTACTTGATAATTCATCTGATAAAAAACCATACAAACATATAGAAAATTCACAATTTCTTCACATCTCTCATATATAGTTCAGCAGATAACAGAAACAGGTTTTCTTTTATGAAAAAACAAACCAACATAACCAATTGGTGGATTGATGCTTTCCTGTTTATCGGTTTCGTACTGGCTTTCTGGCTGGATCTGACCGGGCTATCCATCCATCAATGGGGCGGATTATTCATTTGTGTTCTGGCACTATACCATTTGCTGCGGCACTGGAAGTGGGTGCTGAATGTACTGCAGCGCTTCTTTGCAGCGAAACTGGGCGGGCAGCGCATCCGTTTTATGCTGGATTTTTTACTGTTATGCGGTTTGGAATTCATCCTGCTGACGGGGCTGCTTATCTCAACCTGGCTGGAACTCCCCCTGGATAATTACCTGCTGGTGCGGGACATGCATGTCATCTCCTCGATCACCACACTGGTCATTCTCGTGGGGAAGATCGCGCTGCATGTTAACTGGATCACTTCCACGACCAATAAAATTTTCCAGCGGAAAAAACCCGCATCGGTCAATCCTGTTCTGGAGACCTTAACCCCAGATCAATTGGAACGCAGACAGGTGCTGCGCTTAATGGGGACAGTAGGCATGGCATCTTTCGCCGCCATCCTGGTGGGTGGGAACAATACTTTCCAATCTCTTTTCAGAGAACAGGAAAGTTCAGCAACAAACGCGATTACCGAAGAAACAACACAGCCCACCGAGCAAGCCGCTGCCACTCCAACACCAACGGAAGCTGCCGCCGCTCAACTGGAAGAACCGCAGGTGCATACCTCCCAGCGCCGCAAGCGCGGGCAGGATGGCAGCAGCTTTGCTACAACTACTGCCGCACCAACAACCACGCCTCAAACAACTCAGCTCATCCCCGCTGCGACCAGCACCCCTGCTCCGGCGGATTGCATCGTACGCTGCGTGAAAGGCTGTGCCTATCCAGGAAGCTGCCGGCGCTATGTGGATGCCAATTTCAATAATTTATGCGATCTGGGAGAATGTCTTTAAAGCTAAAAAGACCACTGTTAGCCGGAATATCCTATTTTCGTTAAAATATCCTTTTCCCCATCCGATTCTACTATAATCAATCAGAGGGAGAAGAATCATGCCCGACCATACCATCAGCAAAACCGACTTTTTACTATTCTGCGACTGCCCGAAGCATTTCTGGGCTGCCAAACACGGTTACCCCAGCGCTCAACCGCTGAGCGTCATGGACCAGTTCCGCATGCAGCAGGGGCAGCAGGTGGAGCAGCTGGCGCTTGATTTCATCAGGCAGCACATCCTGCCCCAGTACACACAAGCCAGATTGCTGTGGCAGCACACTGCCACCCTGGATGTATTTCTGGCACGCAGTGATGCTCTGATTTACGATGAAAACGCAGATGTGGTTGACCTGTATGAGATCAAGAGCAGCGCTTCCGTGCACAGGGAACATATAGCGGACACTGCCTTTCAGTGTGAGGTCTTTTCAGGCAGCATGCGAATACGGAATGTACACATCCTTCATCTCAACGCAGAGTATCGCATGCAGGATACTCTTGATCTGGCACAGCTTTTTATAAGTGAAAATATCACCGAGAAAGTACTGGAAGTACAACCCAGCGTTGCCCTGCTGCTGCAGGCAGCTCGCCAGGCGCTGCAGATGGATTCTCATGAAACGCTGGAGCACTGCCGCAAGCCGGATTCCTGTCCCTTCCCCGACCTCTGTCACCCCAACTTGCCTGATCATCCCATTTACGAGATCAGCCGCCTGCACAAGAACAAAGCCATCCTGCTTGAAGAGATGAGCGTGCAAGCCATCCAGGATATTCCAGCCGACTTTACTCTTTCTGATAAACAGCAGGCGTATGTGGATGTGGTCAAAGAGGATAAAGCATCCATTGATCGAGATGCCATCCGTGACTGGTTCACCCAGCTGTGCTACCCGCTTTATTTTCTGGATTATGAAACCTGTAATCCGGCTTTACCCGCTTTTCAAGGCTACAAACCCAATCAGCACATCGTCTTTCAATACTCGCTGCATGTGCTGCCTTCTCCTGACGCCCAGCTTGAGCATTATGAATACGTACACCCCACCTGGAGCGATCCTGCTCCTGTGTTATTGGAGCAGCTCATGCAGCACATCACACCTCGTGGTTCTGTCATGGTATGGAACAAAGGGTTTGAGTGCTCCCGCAACAACGAACTGGCGGAGATTTATCCTCCCTATGCGCAATTCTTGGGAGAGATCAACGGACGCGTGCTGGATCTGATGGAGATCTTCAGCCACAATATGTACATCCATCCTGATTTCCATGGCAGCGCATCCATCAAGAAAGTACTGCCGGTGCTGGTGCCTGAACTGAACTACGAAGCCCTTGCCATTCACAAAGGTGATGAAGCATCCATTACCTGGTGGCAGATGGTACATGATAGAATGGATACACAAGAAAAGCAAGCGGCAATCAATACTCTTTTACAGTATTGCGAACTGGATACTCTTGCAATGGTTAAAATTTTCTCCACCTTATCAAAGCTCCTGGCAGGATGAAGGTTTCTTTACAAATCCTTAATATCCTTATATGATGAGATAAATATAATTGTTATGAGGAATGTATGAGTCCACTCTTTCCATTGATCAAACCCAAACCCACCACGTACCGCAATATGGTTTTTAAAGGTGGTGGTGTACGCGGTATCGCCTACATTGGAGCGCTGGAAGTACTGGAAGAAGAAGGTGTTCTTGCCGGCATCCATCGCGTGGCGGGCACCTCTGCCGGCGCCATCACCGCATTGCTCATCAGTTTGCGCCTACCCATGTCGGAAGTGCTGGATTTATTCTCTACCCTTGATTTTCGTAAGATTCCGCAATCATCTACCCGTACGAACAGATTTGCTGCTCTTATACCGTCTGAAGAGGAGAAATTGTCACGTATGATCCGCTCTTACGGACTATACTCCAGTGAATATTTCTATGGCTGGCTGCAAAAAGTAGTAGCCACTCACTGCGATGGCAACGAAAAAGCCTCATTCGCCGATTTTCATAAGCGCGGCTTCCGTGATCCTTTTATCGTGGTAGCCAACCTCAATAAGCAGCAAGAAGAGATCATGTCTTTCTATACCACTCCCGAGATCGCTATTGCAGATGCAGTGCGCATGTCCATGTCGATCCCGCTGTATTTCGAATCGCTGCGATTTGATGGAAAAGAATTCGGCAAAGGCGATTATTACGTGGATGGAGGTCTGTTCAACAACTACCCCATCAAAATATTTGATGAACCACCTTTCATGACCGCAGGTGAATTAAACCGTACGAAAGGAAATCGAGAAACACTGGGTTTGTTTCTATACCCTGATAACAGCTACCCGCTAAAACGTTCAACCAATCCACGCTACCTGATAGAATATTTGAACTTAGTTATCAGCAATGTATACGCATCCTATGAAACTATCCAGTATGGAACCAGTGCCATTGACCAGAGCCGCACCATCGCCATCAGTGATCGCGGTATCCAGGCGACCGATTTTGATATCGTAAAAGGCGATGAGAAATACACCCTGCTGCGTGAATCAGGAATAAAAGCAGCGCGGGCGTTCCTGGCTGATCGTTAGATTATGTGATAAATAAAAAAAAGGTGAGCAAGAAAATGAACTGCACCCCAAAAGTTGGACACCAAAACCAACAGAAAGGGTGCAGTTTTATAATGACCAAATATAGTAAAGAAGAACGAATAGCAGCAGCCAAAGCAGTAGAAGCAGGGGAGAGCATCGCCAGTGTTTCCAAGAGATACCAAATGAGTCCCACGGTAGTCAGTCGAAGCTTGAGACATTATGAAGAACACGGAGATAAAGGAGCGAGCAACCCAGCCTACAATTGGACCGCCGAACAGAAGTACAGCGTATTAGAATACATGCATGAGAACTACTTATCATGTAGAGAAACGGGCATCCAATTTGGGATAAGCGGGTCATCAACAGTCTGGCAATGGGAGCAGAGATACTTGGAAAAAGGGATTGAGGGATTAGAAGATAAGAAGAAGGGCAGAAAGCCAAGAACGCCAAAGCCTAAACCGCCGAAGACCAGGGAAGAAGAACTGCTGGAAGAGAATCTGTATCTGCGAGCAGAGAATGAATACCTAAAAAAATTGAACGCCTTGGTTGCAGAGCGGGAAAAGCGCGAACGAGGGATCAAGTAGTTGTTATCTCTGAACTAAGGCATACATACCCTTTGGCGCTGCTTCTGATCATAGCGCGTGTCCCCAGAAGCAGTTATTACTATCACCTGAAACAGCTCTGTGAGCCGCCCAGGCATCTCAAAGAGCGAGAGATGATCCGAAGTATCTGCAGCGAGCACAAAGGTCGTTATGGTTATCGTCGGGTCACACTTGAATTGAGACAGCGGGGATTTCAGACCAACCACAAACTGGTCATGAAGCTCATGAAGCAGGAACAGCTTACCTGTACGCTGCGGAAAAAGAAATATCGTTCCTATCGGGGTGAGGTGGGGAAGATTGCTCCCAACCTATTGCAGCGTGATTTCAAAACTGAAAAACCCAACTTGAAATGGGCAACCGACATCACCGAATTCAAACTGATGGGGCAAAAACTCTATCTTTCCCCCATCATGGACCTCTTCAATGGTGAGATCATCAGTTATTCCCTGACCAAGCGTCCAAACTTCCACCAGGTCACTGCAATGCTGAAGGATGCCTTCTGTAAAATCCCTGACAATAGCAAATTGATCCTGCATTCGGATCAGGGCTGGCAGTATCAGATGAAAGTCTACCAAAAGATGCTCAGGGATAAAGGCATACGGCAGAGCATGTCCAGAAAGGGGAATTGTTATGATAACAGCGTCATGGAAAACTTCTTTGGCATTCTCAAATCCGAGTTCTATCACAACCAGGAGTTTTCTTCAACTGAGCATTTTGAAAAAGAGTTATCTAAGTATATTGATTACTACAATAATCGCAGGATCAAGGTTAAACTAAAAGGACTGAGTCCTGTTCAATTTCGTACTCAGTCTTTTATTTCTACTTAACTTTTGTCCAATAAATGGGGTGCACTACAAAAACTGCTCACCTTTTTTAATCTCGGGATTATTCTAGTATTCCTGGTCGTCGTCAAAATCCTCATCAGTATCTAAATCATCGAAATCTTCGAAATCTTCGGGGGTATGACGCGTCCATAACAGCAAAATCTGACCTTCATCTGTATCAATAGAGCGGGCAGCCATAATAGGTACCATTTCTTCCACGCCCATTTCATTGCGATAGTGCAGGTGGATGATACCATTTTCCTTCCACATACGATGACAGCGTTCAACCAGTTCCGGACCGTTGAATGTGCGCACCTGTGTCAGGCTCATATCATACAGCAAAGGTCCTTCAGAAAGACCTAGAGCCCACCCATCATCAATTTGCTCAAAAACCGGGGGCGGACCCTCTATGATGGTGATCTTGTCTTCAAGCTGGTTCTTCATCATTCTATTTCTCCAAAGCCACAATCATACCACCAATCTCTCTTCTCTTTTCTTAATTTTAATAAAACAATGAGATTTTGCTAATTCTTTTTTAATCATCTTTTTTTATGATTGGGATCGTAAGAACAGAAAAGAAAAATGGAGGTTTAACCATGAGTTACTATGTTTATTCACCTTTCGGGCGAGCTGCACGTATGCGCTGTATGCAAGAATTCTTTGACAACGAAATGCCCTATAAAGAAAGTGAAGTGATCGTACCCATTGATGTTCGAGCAGAAAACGATGATTTCATCATTACAGCGCTGGTTCCCGGTCTGAAAGCAGAAGATTTGAGCATCCAGGTTATCAATGAAACGGTCACCTTGAGTGGTGAACTGAAGTTCGGTTCAGAGAAAGAAGTGGACTACATTCACAAGGAATGTCCCTGCGGGAAATTCCACCGCACCATTACCCTTCCTTCCACTTTGAATGCCGGTAAAGCAGACGCGAACATCGAAAATGGGGTGCTGACATTGCGTATTTCTAAAGCGGAAGAAGCCAAACCCAAGACCATCAAGGTCAGCGTGGGTAAATAAGAAACCATTTCCATATACAGGAACAGCCCGATTGGGCTGTTCTTTGTTTTCCGGTCTATAATGAAAACCGTGGATGAAAAAAAACTCACTCGATTATTTGCGGACCTACCCATAGGGACCGTGCGTTATTTTGATAGGCTCCCTTCCACCAGCACCACAGCGATGGAATGGATTGTGCAGCATCCCGCTGAATATTCACTGGTGGTGGCAGATCATCAAACCGCCGGATATGGACGAAACCAGCGCTCATGGTATTCCACCGCAGGCGCATCTTTATCCTTCAGTCTGACCCTATACCCCACTCTGCAGGAACTACAAACACTGCCTCTCTTTTCAGCACTTGCGGCTGTGGCTGTATGTGTGGCACTGGAATCATGCAGCTCCACCAGGAAAGCACAGATCAAGTGGCCCAATGATGTGTTATTAGATGGGAAAAAATGTGCGGGGATCCTGTGTGAAAGCAGATGGCAGGGGGAGAATCTCGCGGGTTTGGTAATGGGGATCGGGATCAATGTCAGCGCTGCCTCAATTCCACCGGCATCCAGCCTGCTCTTCCCCGCAACCAGTCTGGAAGACGCATTAGGCACCAACATGGATCGCTGGGGGTTCCTGCATGCTATTCTTGAGCAGTTATTTCTTACCCGTGCTTCTTTTCCATCTGGCGCCTTTATGAAAGACTGGCAAGCCAGGCTGGCTTTTATAGGACAGCCCGTGACCATCAGTTTGAACAGCGGGCAGAACCATCAAGGCATCATGCAGGGGGTGGATGAAAAGGGTCACCTGGTTCTTAAAGAAAAAACCGGGCAGCTGCTTCACTTCTCACTTGGAGATGTGAGCCTGCGCCCGGCTTGATGGTTGTGTTATTTCTTACTCAGCTTTTCCGTGCATAATATCTTCGGTGACGCGCGCTCCGGAAGCCACTTTATCACCTTTTTCCAGATTCATCAGAGTAACACCGCGTGTTGTGCGACCCGAGGTGGAAATGTCTTTCACCAGCAGACGGATGATGATGCCATTATTTGACATCAACGTCATCTGATCATCTTTTTGAACCACACGCGCGATCGCGATCTTACCAATCTTGCCGAGTGAGTTCTTATCAATAGTCGCCACACCCTGCGTCCCACGCCCCTGGCAGCGATATTCTTCCAGTTTGGTACGTTTCCCAAAACCTTTTTCAGTTACCACCAGCAGACAGGCGTCTTTTTCCACCACTTCCATAGAAGCAAGTCGATCTCCATCCTTGAAGCGGATGCCGATAACACCACGCGCTGTGCGTCCCATGGGTCGGATATCTTGTTCTTTGAAGCGTAATGCCTGACCATTCGCAGTAACCAGCATCATCTCATCATTCCCACCGGTCAATGCCACCCATCCCAATTCATCATCATCCTGCAGCGAAATGGCGATCAGACCGGAGGTGCGTACACTCTCAAACTCTTTCAATTCCACACGTTTCATATAACCCTGTGTGGTGGCAAATGTCAGGTAACCTGCTGTTTCAAAATTGGGTACTGCCAGGGCAGCAGTGATGCGTTCACCCTGTTCCAGTGCGATCAGGTTAACCAGAGAAAGTCCTTTATCCGTTCTTCCACCCTCCGGTATCTGGAATACCCGTTCGGAGTACACCTTTCCGCGATCAGAGAAGAATAACAATGTGTGCAGTGCGCGGCACGGGATGATCATATCGATCTCATCTTCGTCCTTCATACCCTGCCCGATCACACCCCTTCCACCGCGTGCCTGTGTGCGGTAGACCTTGGGGGAAACCCGTTTGATATAGCCACGGTTGGTAATGCTTACCAGCGCAGGAACATCCGAAACCAGGTCTTCCTCGGTCAGATCTTCGACACCACCATCTGTAATCAGGGTCCGGCGATGATCGTTGAATTTTTCAATGATCTCTTCCAGATCCGTTCGGATAACGCCCAGTATCTTCTTGGGATGCGCCAGCAGGTCTTCAAGGTAAGTAATTAATTCGTTAACTTCCTTGTATTCGGTCTCGATCTTCATGCGTTCCAGAGCTGCCAGACGACGCAACTGCATATCCAGAATAGCCTGTGCCTGAATTTCAGAGAGTTTGAAGCGTTTCATTAATTGCGTCTTGGCAACATCGGCATCTTTTGATTCACGGATCGTGCGGATTACATCATCCAGATTCGCCAGAGCGATCATCAATCCTTCCAGAATATGAGCCCGGGCGCGTGCCTTATTGAGATCATACTCGGTGCGTCGTTTGATAACCTCCATGCGGTGGTCAATGAATATCTGCAGGGCATGTTTCAGGGTTAGCAAGCGCGGTTCATCATCCACCAGCGCCAGCATATTAATGCCGAATGTAGATTGCAATTGTGTAAATTTATAGAGACGATTCAGCACCCGTTTCGGTTGAGCGCTGCGTTTTAACTCCAGAATAATGCGCATACCGGTACGATCCGATTCATCACGCAGATCGGAAATCTCGGGGATGCGATCGGAGCGAACCAATTCGGCAATCCGCTCGATAAGTGTTGTTTTATTGACCTGGTAGGGAATTTCGGTGATTCGGATGGCGTAGCGCCCACCACGTATCTCTTCGATCTGTGCTTTCCCCTGCAGGGTGATCTTGCCTTTACCAGTACTGTATGCCTGGCGAATTCCTTCAGTACCAACAATAATTCCACCGGTCGGAAAATCCGGTCCGGGAACAATCTTTATTAGATCTTCAACGGTGATCTCATCCAGGTTATCCTGGTTATCGATCATGTAGATAAGTGCACGGCACAGCTCCCCGAGATTATGAGAGGGAATATTGGTTGCCATACCCACTGCGATACCAGAGGCACCGTTCAGGAGCATATTGGGTAAGCGGGCGGGTAATACGAGCGGTTCCTGCAGAGAGCCATCAAAGTTATCACTAAAATTAACGGTTTCCTTCTGGATGTCAACCAGCATCTCTTCAGCCATCGTACTCATACGTGCTTCGGTATAACGCATTGCCGCCGGTGGATCACCATCAACCGATCCAAAGTTACCCTGTCCATCTACCATCAGATAACGCATCGAAAAATCCTGCGCCATACGAGCCATCGCATCATATACAGCCGCATCACCATGCGGATGATATTTTCCGAGCACTTCACCAACAATACGGGCAGATTTCTTATAAGAAGAATTAGCACGGATCCCCATATCCATCATGGCATACAGGATACGGCGGTGAACTGGTTTCAATCCATCACGTGCATCGGGTAGAGCGCGCGCCACAATCACACTCATTGCGTAATCGATATAGGAGGTGCGCATTTCTTGATCAATATCTATTTGTTTAAGATTACTAATTTCCATTTAAAGCAAAACTCCTCTGTTCATTCACGGGAGACTTAATTATACCTTACTCCTTCTTCGTGATAACCGTACCAATCTTAAGAGGTAGATCAAATCATCCCTGAAAACTATGGTACATTTTTCTCATAAGGTATAATTTCCCATCATGAAAAAATCGGTTGCGATTTTTTTTATTTTGATCTTCTTCCTGACTGGATGCGGCAGTGTTAACACACAAAATACATCCAGCTCAGACAGCATAACCCTGAACAAATATATTGAAAATAAAGGCTCCGACACATTGGTCAATCTGGCACTGATGTGGGCAGAGCAATATCAACTTGCCCATCCCGATATCCAGATTTCTGTTTCCGGTGGTGGTTCCGGCACCGGCATTACCTCATTGATCAATGGCACAGTAGATATCGCTAATGCTTCACGGTCCATAAAAGATGAAGAGATCGACGAAGCCAATCGCCAGGGCATTGATCCATATGAGATCGTGGTTGCCAATGACGCTATCGCAGTTATCGTCAATCCTGAAAATCCAATTGACCGACTCACCATCCAACAGGTCTCACAGATCTATCAGGGTCAACTTACCAACTGGAAAGAATTGGGCGGAGAAGATCGACCTATTGTATGCCTTTCTCGTGAGACCAATTCCGGCACTCATGTATATTTCCTGGAGACCGTAGTGCGCATGGGTAATTCTGACAGCAAAGTGCTCTTTTCGCAGGAAACTTTGCTGCTGCCTTCCTCGGAAGGCATTATTGCTGAGGTGCGTGATAATCCTAATGCCATCGGATATGATGGTCTGGGATATGTAACAGATGAGGTGAAAGTTCTGGCTCTCAGTCAGGGTGAGGAATATGTGCTGCCATCCGAGGCTACCGTGAAGAATAACACATACCCTATTGCACGCCAGCTCTATATGTATACCAATGGTGAGCCAGAAGGAACAATAAAAGATTATATTAATTGGATCCTGTCTGCAGAAGCACAACAGTTTGTGACTGATCTGGGTTTTATTCCTTATCAGTCGGTCCAATAGGAACAAGGCATGAAAGACAAGATCACCACCCGGATCATTCAGGTAGCTGGTTTTTCCAGCATCATCATCGTTTTAATGATCTTCTATTTTTTAGTGCGAGAAGGATTTCCGGCAGTGAGTGAGGTAGCCCTTTCTGATCTGTTCACCACACGCTGGTATCCCATTGAAGATTATTTTGGCATCCTGCCTCTTTTTTCCGGTTCTCTACTGGTAACTTTCAGTTCCATTGCAATCGCATTACCATTCGGCGTTGGTACTGCTGTGTATATCGCCGAGATCGCTCCCACACGTATTAAAGAGATCCTCAAACCACTGATCGAGATCCTGGCAGGTATCCCTTCGGTGGTGCTGGGTTTTATCGGGATCGTATTCCTCTCACCCACCCTGCGTGAGTCGCTCAACCTGGCAACCGGATTGACCGCTTTTACCGGGGCTGTATTACTGGCACTCATCTCTATTCCGACCATTGTTTCCGTTGGAGAAGATGCGTTGAATGCTGTACCGCAATCATACCGCGAGGCATCTTATGCTCTGGGTGTCACACGCTGGCAGACCATCTGGCATGTGACCCTGCCGGCAGCGCGCAGCGGGGTCATCACCGCCGTCATGCTGGGTATCAGCCGCACACTGGGTGAAACCATGGCTGTTATGATGGTGACCGGCAATGCCCCTACCATGCTGCAGGGTCTGCAATCCATCTTTAAACCAACACGCACTATGACCGCCACCATCGCATCAGAAATGGGCGAGGTTGCCAGCGGCAGCACGCACTACCATGTGCTGTTCTTCATCGGTATTGTACTGTTCGTGTTCTCTCTGATCATAAACATCGTTTCCAGCCACTTCAGCGAAAAGAACCGCAAGGAAAAAGAACAGGTAGTATCATGAGCAGCCATTCCACCAGAACAATACGGAAAGTGAAAGATAGCATTGGGTATACCCTGATCCACATCATCAGCTTCTTCACATTGCTGCCGGTACTGGGTATTATCTTTTATATCGTTGTAAACGGCGCACCCAGTATCACATGGGAATTCCTGACAAGCATGCCGACCGATGGCATGCGAGCAGGCGGTATCCTGCCTGCCATTGTGGGAACACTGTATCTTACCGTTGGCACCGCCCTTTTTTCCGTCCCACTGGGGGTGGCAGCCGGCATTTACCTGGCTGAATACGCACCTCATAATATCTGGACCCGTCTTATCCGTATCGCCATTATCAGTCTAGCAGGTATCCCTTCAGTGGTTTATGGATTATTCGGTCTGGGTATGTTTGTGCTGTTCTTAAATTTAGGCAACAGCATTATGGCAGCCAGCCTGACTTTATCGATCATGACCCTGCCCACCATCATCAGCACCACCGAAGAATCACTGCGGGTAGTACCCGAACGGTTCAGGGTGGTGTGCGGTTCGCTGGGAGCCAGCAAATGGCAGGGCATCCGTAAGATCATTCTGCCAGAAGCGATGCCGGGCATTTTAACCGGCGTCATCTTAGGTTTGGAGCGCGCTGCAGGTGAGACCGCCCCCATCCTTTTTACCGGAGCTACTTTTTTCCTGCCGCACCTGCCCAATTCCGTACTGGATGCCACTATGGCACTGCCCTATCATATCTTCGTCATTTCCACCCAGGTGCCGGGCATGCCGCTCCAGATCCAGTTTGGGTCTGTACTGGTGCTGCTGGTATTTGTGATCATCATGAATCTCCTGGCAACCTCCATCCGAACACGCGCTCGACGCAACAGGCAGTGGTGAAATGAGCATATCGAAAATATCCATCCGCAATTATTCGCTGCGCTATTCTGATGGCGTGCAGGCTCTCAAGAGCATCAATCTTGAGATCCACGCCAACGCCATCAATGTATTGTTCGGTCCTGCAGGCGGTGGCAAATCCTCGCTGCTGCGCTCCATTAATCGCCTGATCGATATGGCAGACCCCGATGAATTGAACGGTGAGATATTATTCAACGGCAAGAACATCCTGGGTGAAGATACCAATGTAGCCGCTCTGCGGCGCAAGATCGGCATGGTCTTCTCACGTCCCATCCCGCTGCCGAAAAGCATTTTTGAGAATGTGGCTTTTGGATTACGAGTAGCGGGCGAGAATGATTCCGATGTTCTGCACTCGAAGGTCGAAGAGGCGCTCAAACAGGCTTATTTGTGGGAAGAAGTATACGACCGTCTGGATGACCCGGGCATTTCGATCTCGGGTGGACAGCAGCAGCGCCTGTGCCTGGCACGCGTTCTGGCACTGGAACCGGAAGTGATCATGCTGGATGAACCCACCTCGGCACTGGATCCGGTCACCACCGCCCGTATAGAAGGTTTTATGCAGGAGATTAAAGAACGCATTACCATTATCATCGCACCGCACAACATGTCCCAATCCGCGCGTGTGTCTGATTATGCATCTTTCTTCCTGCAGGGTGAGTTGGTTGAAAGCGGGGAAGGTTCTCTTTTGTTCGTCAATCCGAAAGATCAGCGCACACAGGACTATGTTGAAGGCAGATTCGGGTAGAATCCCCCAAAAGGCTTGACTTTCAAAAATTGTCTGCTAGTATGTTTTCGAGGGAAGAAGGAAACCGATTAAAAATCGGAGCTGTATCCAACTACTCATTTGGTCTACATTCGTTCATTACAATTTATAAAGGAGAGGTAAAAATGTTCAACCGTTCAAAAAAAGAAATTCCTTTAGAAAACGCCATCCTGAATAGTGATATGAAACAAGTGAGACGCCATCTGGAAGCAGGTGTTGATCCCAACCAAAGCATCGGGGGCAACAATGGATATCCTTTGCACTATGCAGCCCATAACGCTAACGTCATCCAGCTCCTGGTTGACCACGGTGCGAATGTCAATATAAAAGATGGCAAGGGGAGAACGCCCCTTCACATTGCTGCTGTGATGGCTTACATGGAGGGAATACAGGCGCTCATTAAGAACGGTGCGGATGTTAACGCAGTGGATGATGAAGGAAATACCCCGCTGATGCTGGCTCAACGTGGTACTCCTGCCGGCTCCTTCTTTTCCAATCTGGGCGTTTCCATGAGCGAGGAAGAGAAGTTGAAACGAAAGAAAATCATGGACCTGCTGGTTGCCAACGCAACTCGGGGCGAAATAGAACAGGCTCGTCAAAATAAGATTCTCAGCAAGATCTATCGTTCACGATGTATAGCCTATTGGTAAAACAATAGGCTATCTTTTTTTTATTGCTGAAACGGCAGGCTTGTTAATATGGATGATCCCAGACCTATTGGAGTCATACCGGACAGCAGAGGAAGATTGTATTACATAAACCCACAGCATTTCCGGGAAAACGCCCCACTTTTTAATACTTAAATGGCGTTATTCTCCCCACTTCCTTCCACAATGTGGTGTGCCTGTATGTAAACAAATCGTAGAACCGTTGCGATATAAAGTCAAATATAACAATTAATATAGAACACAGGAATAACAACAGTATTGATCTGTAAAAAAAAATAAAGGGAAAGAACTAAACTGGGCATAGATTTGTCACGTGCGCAATCCTTCAACCACCCTCCCCTTTCTCACAATATTCAGGGATGATGGATGGGAAATGATCTTCGTCTTCCTCATTCATGGAAGGATTTACGCAGGCAGGCGTGCTGTTTTCCTCGATTAGAAGCAAAATTTCTCATTCCATTTTAATTCCTTATTTTTTCCATATTCTGAAAATTGTCTTTCAGAGCGGGGTATAACTGACGATATTCCGGATAGATCTGGTCATAGGTGCTGGATGCACTGCCAGGTGTCACGTGTTCTTTCACCATGATCGTGCTGGAACAAGCCTCTTCTACCGACCCAAACACGCCTGTGCCCGTCGCAGCCAGCAGGGCTGCTCCAAACGCCGCGCCTTCTTCCGAATGGATGGTCACGATTTCCGTATTGAGAATATCCGCAATGATCTGTCTCCATAGCAGGCTTTTCGAACCGCCGCCGGTGATCCGCACCTGCTCGATTGTTTTCAACCCCACCTCTTTCATCAATTCATAACTATCGCGCAGTCCAAATCCGACCCCCTCCAGAACCGCCCTGGTGAAATGTTGAATGGAATGGCGTACCGTGATCCCAATAAAGCCGCCGCGAGCCAGCGGATCAGGATAAGGAGTACGCTCACCGGTGAGATAGGGCAGGAAATACAATCCCTCACTGCCGGGTGCGATCTGCGCAGCTTCGGAAACCAGGTCATCGTAATTTGCTTCTGGTTTAAAAGTATCCCTAAACCACCTGAGACTGCCGGCGGCGGATAACATCACACCCATTAGATGCCATTTTTGTGGAACGGCATGACAGAAAGCGTGCAATCGTCCATCAGGTTCAATGAAGGGAGAATCTGCCGATGCAAATACTACACCTGAAGTTCCTAAACTGATCGAAATGATACCCTGCTTGACTGCCCCTGTTCCCACCGCAGAAGCCGCCTGATCCCCACCGCCTCCAAACACAGGGATGCCCTCCACCAGTCCAACTTCTTCCGCAGCTTTTTTCGTCAGCAAGCCGGTGATCTGTGTGCCTTCAAATGTTTTAGGGAACCAGGTTGGATCAAAACCCAATCTCCTGATCAGATCCTGAGACCAATCTCTTTTAGCCAGATCGAAAAGAATTGTTCCCGATCCTCCAGCCCGATCTACCGCATATTCCCCGGTAAGTTTGAACCGCACATAATCTTTCGGAAGCAGAACATGTCTGATCCTGTTATAAATCGTGGGTTCTTCTTCTTTAACCCACAGGAGTTTGGGAGCGGTGAAACCAGTTAAGGCATTGTTTCCGCTAATTTGGATCAATTCCTTTTTATTAATGATTTCCCGAATTTCATCACACTGCCTCTGGGTGCGTTGATCATTCCACAAAATGGATGGGCGTAAAACGGAACCGTTTTCGTCCAGGATGACCAACCCATGCATTTGACCGGTCAGCCCGATACCTTTCACCGTGGCAGGTTTTAGCCCTGTTTTCTGCATACAGGCACGAATGCTCACCTTGACTGCCTGCCACCATAGCTCAGGATCCTGTTCACTCCACAGCGGTAAAGGAGTTTGAAAAGAGTATTCTGACGAAGCAACGGCAAGAATCTTGCCGGTTGGATCAATGGCAATGGTTTTTGTCGAGGTAGTAGAAATATCAATTCCCAGATAAATTTCCATCTTAAAAGTCCCTTTCACAGCATAGCGCGGCAAATGCCCGCCATATCGTCGTGAAGAATGAATTTTTCGATCCCATCCGCAGAATATTCATCGAAAGGAGCCTGCACCACCCTCCATATTTCCCGATGACAGATCTCTTCCTCGCGTTGAATAACCGTTAAAGGTCCCAGGGTTTCTAATTCAATGAATTTTGAATTGCAGTAGCATTGACTTGTTGCACCCATATCAATCAATGGATGCGATTTGTAGTTACTCGCATATTTTACAAATAGCAGGCTGTCAAGATAATAGGCTATCCACTGCTGCACATTCGCAATCCCGATCTTGAGGGGTTTATCAACTGGCAGTGCACGAACAGTAATAAAGACATTACCCAGCTCGAGTCTGGTATCGTTTATATCTGAATATGGCCATAAAGCAATCGAACGATCGGGCAACAACAGATCATGACGCGGTGAATGGATCTGTTGAGGGAGAATAGCCTCCCCTCCCGGTTTTAATTGTGTGATTGACCATGGAGCACAATGAAATGGTTTGTCCTTTGTGTTCTTTATATAATGGTCAATCACAAGAATATTCTTGAAATCGGTAGGTGTGATCCGTATTTTTTTTTGAATGCCGATTATCGGGTCTACATCCTGAACAAGTTCAAATGATGCGCCAGATTCTCGTATCGTGATCGGCTGTGAATCAGGACGGTATGTGATCGTGGGATCTTCCGGACCACACCACAAGCGATGCCCTCCATAAAAATAGAAGTCGCCCTCCCCCGGATATTCCAGATATTGACCTGGAAGTTCTGCGAAAATATTACTGCTACCATCCATGCGCAGCGATAAAATCCTTGGACCGACAGATGTAGAAATCAACAAATCAATACTACCTACCCTGATTTCAACACAATCAATGCCAGGAAATTCTTTTCTTTTCATATCATCTATTAGTATCTACCGAACACCCAGAATAACTTCGTTTGTTAATTGATCAAGCAATTCATATCTTAAGCCTTTTTCACTCAGGGCTTTCCGTTCAAATGAATACGCCTTTATCGCTTTTGCTTTCGCTGTCGAATAAGGTCCGTTAAATTCCGGGAGTCCTTCGTCTATCTTTTTTAATTCACGTAATAAATCCTGGATTTCAGGATCATTATTGAATTGATCAACTTTCTCTTTTAATATAAGGTAGGTACGCATACAACCGCGCGCAAAATCTTTAACGCCCTCATAATCTTCCGTTCTATATGCGTGGGCATCGAAATGACGGCTGCCCGTGTATTTATGATCTTCAAGAAGTTTAACCAGGAAAAAAGAACGTTTAAGATTCACCGCTCCAAATCGGAAATCCTGGTCATAACGACCAAATGCCTGGTCATTCAGATCAATATGGAAAAGCTTCCCGGCGTCAATAGCCTGCGCCACACCATGAGAAAAGTTAAGTCCAGCCATGTGTTCATGCGCAACTTCTGGATTCACCCCAACCATTTCAGGATGATCCAGAGTGGCAATGAAACCCAGCATATGCCCGGTTGTGGCATTATATAAATCTCCTCGCGGTTCATTCGGTTTCGCTTCAAGAGCGAACTTCAAATCATATCCCTGGTCAAGAGCATATTCACACAGGAAATTGATTGCTTGCCGCATGCGTTTGATGCTCTCTACCGGATCTTTAGAAGCATCAGTCTCGGTTCCTTCTCTCCCACCCCAGAATACGAAAACTTTCGCTCCCATTTCAACCCCCAGGTCCATTGATTTCATCGTTTTCTGCAGAGCAAAATTGCGCACCTTCGCATCGTTGGATGTGAAGGCGCCATCACGAAATACGGGATCATAAAAAAGGTTGGTGGTAGCCATAGGTACTACCAGACCGGTATCCTGTAGAGCCTTTTTAAAATTCTTTTTAATGGCAGCTGCTTCATCGGGTGAAGAATCAATGGGGATGAGATCGTTATCATGAAAATTCACACCATAAGCGCCAACTTCCGCCAGCAGATACACCAGATCAACGGCAGATTTCTGATCTCGAACGTTAGCACCAAATGGATCACCGCCCTTATTTCCCACCGTCCAGAGACCAAATGTGAATTTATGTTCTGGTTTTGGATCATACTTTGTTGTCATGTTCAACTCCTTTATTATTTATCTAGGTTTTTTTAGTTTAATTATGTGGACCATTTCTATTTCAATTCGTAAATCGCAGATACTGGTTTTGGTGCACCCAAATCCTGTCCGCGTTTACCAGGAGAACATCCACCAATTTCCAGACGAAATTCACCTGGTTCAAGAGTTATATTCCCATCATCATCATAAAATGACATCATCTCAGATGTTATAAGAAATTCCACTTCTTTCTTTTCTCCAGCAAGTAAATCAATCCGTTCAAATCCGATCAGACGATTGAGAGGAACCGTCGTTGAAGCTTCAATGTCAGATAGATAGAACTGAACGATTTCAGAAGCAGGTCGATCACCATAATTAAT
The DNA here is from genome assembly GCA_963556045.3 of Anaerolineaceae bacterium. Lineage (GTDB taxonomy): Bacteria > Chloroflexota > Anaerolineae > Anaerolineales > Anaerolineaceae > UBA4781. The sequence continues at coordinate 882,623 of CAUVYA020000002.1, forward strand.
GAGTTCGAAATTAATATGGAGTGAATCACCAGGATTAATACTCCGGTTGTCAATATTAAGATTCTGATACACAAATTTGCTATAACTTAAACCAAAACCAAAGGGGTACAGTGGTTCTTCCCGCATATAGCGGTATGTCCTTCGATCCATACTGTAATCATCAAATGGAGGAAGTTGATCCAGTGATCTGGGAAAAGTTATAGGTAGCTTTCCAGATGGTGAAACATCGCCGAACAAAACATCCGCGACCGCTTTCCCGCCTTCCATACCGGGATACCAGATAAAAAGAATAGCATCCACCAGATCCTCGATCTCACCTAAAGCTATAGGGCTGCCACCTGTTAATACCAGCACGATCTTGGTACCTGAAATTGCCAGTTCTTTAATATAATTAATCTGACTTACAGGCAAAGAAATACTGCTGCGATCTCCATTTTGAGGAGAGAGGAGAGATTCACCTTCTTCTCCTTCCAGGAAAGAAGAAAAACCTCCGCAAACAATAGCCAGATCAGATGATAGTGCCATCCCGGGTGCCCAGGTTTCCTTTATCTCTCTAGGATGTTTCAACATTGCACCAGAGGTATATTCCATTCCCATGCCCTCAGGAATCCGTCCGGTAATACCTTCCAACAATGTGATCATTCGTTCATTAAAACCATAATAATTACCCAAAAGAACCTCGGTACTGGTTGCATTTGGACCCGTCACGAAGATTTTCCGAACAGAAGGTTGAATGGGGAGGATGTTATTTTTATTTTTTAACAAGACAATTGATTCAGTCGCTGCCCGATAGGCAAATTCTCTGTGTTTGTCACTTCCAATGACACTCGCAGGGATAGATGCATAAGGCACATCTTGGGGCGGATCAAACATACCAAGTTTGAATCGTGTCAGTAAAACACGCTCCAGAGCACGATCAACATCAGCTTCTGTGATCAACCCCCTTCGAATAGCTTCAGGGATTTCGTCAAATACGTGATCACAACCCAAATCACATCCGTGTTCAATTGCCAGGGCAGCAGATTCAGCAGCATCTTTGGTGACTTTGTGGCTTAAATGGAAATCGGATAATGCCCCACAGTCTGACACAAAATGACCCTGAAATTCCCACTCTCCACGGAGAATGTCTTCTATCAGAAGCTTACTGGCACAACAAACCTCACCCAGCGTCCGATTATAAGCTCCCATCACCGCCTCGACATCTGCATCCTGTACAAGTTTTTTAAAGGCAGGCAGGTATGTATCGTATAACTCACGCCTGGATATGATTGCGTTAAAAGTATGACGCTCTCTCTCAGGACCTGAGTGAACGGCAAAATGCTTTGCACAGGCAGCAGTCTTTAAATATTTTGGGCCATCACCCTGCATTCCTTTCACAAAGGCAGAAGCCATTTCGCCGGTGAGAAATGGGTCTTCTCCCCATGTTTCCTGTCCTCTCCCCCAACGAGGATCACGAAAGATATTTACATTCGGCGACCAGAAATTTAATCCCTGATATTGTTCCGTAAATCCATTTCTTCGTAATGCCTGGTGATATTTCGCACGCCCTTCATCGCTTATAGCAACAGCTACTTTGAAGATTATTTCCCTATCCCATGTGGCAGCCAAACCAATTGCCTGTGGGAATACGGTGGCACGACCGTTACGCGCCACACCATGTAATGCCTCACTCCAATAGTTGTAAGCAGGAATACCCAGACGAGGAATACCTTTCCCTGTATAACTAATCAATCCAACTTTTTCATCAAGGTTTAATAGCTTGATAAGTTCTTTTACCCGATCAGAAAATGACAATGATGTATCGAGATATAATGGCTGTTCCTTGTTATCTTTTTCGTTCATATATACACCTCAATTATTAACGGATCTCTTTTTTTATTATTAATTCTCAGGTTTTTTCACTACCTCAGTTTTATCCACACTAATTAATTTCTTAACTACAAATCAGAATTACGAAAAATCATGGCAACATCCATATCAGAATAAAAATCCGGTTCCTTATCCTTTCACTGCGCCGGCTGTTAAACCCGCAACAATTTGCTTCTCCGCGATGAAATAGAAAACAATGGTAGGGATAGCAGATATGGCAACAAAGGCAGAAACTAATGCCAGATCTTGCCCGTATTGACCCTGGAATTGCATTGTACCTAACGGTAGGGTCCATAAATGATTGCTGTTCAAGATAATAAGAGGAACCAGCAGATCATTCCAGCTGGCGATCATGACTAGTGATCCAACTGCGGTTAAAGATGGTTTTACCAGCGGCAGCATAATACGCCAGAAGAAATCAAAGTGAGAACACCCATCCATATAGGCAGCATCCTGAAGTTCAGATGGCACAGCAGTAAAAAAACCCTGAAGAATCATGATGTTCCCCGATAACTGAAATGCGATCTGCACTAACACAACACCCCAGAGCGTATCAATCATTGGTATTCCAATTTGTTCTATCTGACGTAATACGAAATACACCGGTAGAATGGCTACATTGATTGGGAACATAAGCCCGATCGAAAAAAGATTATTGAAAAAATTCTTTCCTCGAAATGGGATCCGGGCAAAAACAAAAGCAACCAGAGAACATATTCCAACCGTTCCTATTGTGGTTGCGATCATCACGATCAGAGAATTTTTCAACATACTCCAATAAGAGCGGGTTCCCAAAATTAATAGGATGTTATCCCAGTGGGGAGGATTAGGAATGGAATATGGATGTGAATACATTTGTCCTGTAGTCTTTACACTGCCAAAGAGCAATATCACAATGGGAATGAAAATCACTATCGTAGCAAGAATAAGGAAAACATATATGACCAACCTTTGAGGAATTTTCTTCATCCATCGTGGAAGATTAATGTATTTGCCCACAGGAATTTTCCTTTCTACAATCCACTCAGATAATCTGGTTTTCGTGTAAGCGCTCGATAGAATAACGAAAAGATCATGCAAAGAATGAACATAATAATGGCGACTGCTGCTCCATAACCAAGTTGAAATCGAACAAAACCAAAGCGATACATATATGTCGCCATAGTCTCACTCGCATTGACCGGTCCTCCCCTTGTCATCACCCAGACCAGTACAAATTGTTGAATTGATCCCAGTACAGACATATAGATCGAGGTTTTAATCGTGCCTCCTAGAAGAGGGAGGGTGATATGAAAGAAATTTTGAATTGCATTAGCTCCGTCAATCCGTGCGGCTTCTTCAATTTCTCGTGGTATGTTTTGAAGCCCGGTCAGGTACAGCAGCATATGAAAACCAAAATATTTCCATGTCAGCGTAATAAATACCGCAAAAATCACAACATTCATGTCTGCAAGCCACGCCACCGACTGCATGCCAATTGAAGATAAAATCGCATTAAAAAAACCACGCTCCGGATCAGCATTATAAAGAAGGGTCCACATAATTCCTGTGTTCACTTCAGATATCACGTAAGGCAGGAAAAATATTGTGCGAAAAAAAGACCGTCCGGGTAGATCACGTCCGACCAGAACCGCCAGGATCAATGCAAGTGGAAGCTGTAATCCGAGAGACAGGGCAATAATGAGCAGAACGTTCTTTATTGATTTTAAAAATACCTCATCAACCAGTATCTTTTTATAGTTTCCCAAGCCAATAAAATCCACCGCCGGTCCAAAGCCTTTCCAATCGAACATGCTGTAATAGATTGATCTGAAAATGGGATAGATCACAAAAAGAATGAAGAGTATTAATGCCGGCAGTAAGAAAAGAATAATAACCTTTCGATCTTGAAATCGCTGATTTTTATTCGCCTTTTTAGGGAAATGGTTCTTTCTGCGGAAAATATGAGGTAATTGCATTCTTTGAAATTCCTTATGCTTCGTTGAAAAGGTGGAAGATATTTATCAAAACGCTCCTCCCTTTCATGTCCTGAAAAATAGTCAATTAATTCTTTTTACGCCATTGAACTGACTTGTTTACCAAAGGCAGGTGCGTCCTGGTTTTACAAACGACCTTCACGCACCTGCCTGGATAGTACCTGCAAGTTATTTGATCAACTCTAGGGCACCAGCTTCAATTTCTGCTGCCACCTCTGCGGGAGTTGCAGTTCCTGCAAACAATTTTTGAACTGCATCATTGATTACACCACCCATAGCGGAAGGCAAAATCTGATCATAGTAAAGTTGGAAGTATTCTGCCTGTGCAAAGCTTTGCTGTACAAGCAGCAGATTTGGATCCGTCAGACCGCTCTCTGCACCATTTACAACAGGGATGCCTGTTCCGGATGCCGCGATGATTGTCTGATTTTGCTGACTGGTCAGATATTTAACGAAGTCGATCGCCTCAGGTCCAGCATCTTTTCCGATTGCGAATCCATTTCCTCCGCCGATTACATCGCTGATCTTACCAGCGCCACCTTCAACAGCAGGAAAATTGAACATTCCAAGGTTTTCGACACCTTCTTGATCAGCACTGTTGGCTTTCTGAACGGATGGAGCCCACTGACCGGAAAGTTCCATAGCAGCCTTGCCGTTTCCAAACGTTGCTTGCATTTCATCATGGGTAGCCCCCAGATAACCATCCTGGAATGGATCTAAATCAATCAGCTTCATGAGTTCCTCTCCTGCCTGAACAAAAGCAGGGTCGGTGAAAGAACCGGTACGATTGGCTGCTGCAGTGAATGCTGCTTCACCACCGATCCGTGTAGCAAGATACGACCAGATATGCATACCAGTCCAGGTATCTCCCTCACCCAGAGAAATTGGGGTTATGCCGGCGTCCTTCAGCATCTGAACACTTTCAAGGAATCCAGCCCAGGTTGTAGGTGCTTCTGCAATTCCAGCCTGCGTAAAGAGATCTTTGTTGTACCACCATCCCACCATACCCATATCCCACGGTACACCAAAGTTCTTTCCATCTGCGCTGAATACTGCCAGGGCACCTGGGGCGAACGTACTGCGCCAGGCACCACCATCGGCATCAAGATCTGCTGTAATATCCTTCAATAATCCAGCGTCAATTTGTTCCTTAAGCGTCCCGCCACCCCAACTCTGGAAAATATCAGGTACTTCGCCGGACTGCAAAACCGTGGTGAGTTTGGTCTTGAAAGATTCATTTTCAAGAACAGTAATTTCAATGGTGACATTGGGATGTTCAGCCATATAATCATCTGCCATTTTTTCCCAGTCAGATAATGCTGGATCCTTTGTGGAAATATGCCACCATGTGATGGTCACATTTTCTTCAGACTCAGCAGGAGCTTCCATTGATGTTTCTTCTTCTTCAACAGGCACTGATTCAGTAGTTGTTGCAGTTGTGCATGCTGTGAACAGCAAGAGAGCAACAAATAGAATACTGATCATCGAGAATATCTTTCGATTCATCTTTTTCCTCCATTTTTGATATCACAGGATATAATATGACCGTGTGGAGAACACCTCCACAACGCTAGACAGGTCTTCTTAAAACTTGCAAGGGTTGCAGAGAAGACCTGTTTCTGTTTCTCTTTATGTTTTATTCGATTTACCCCACCTCCCCTCAGCATTATTTTTCAACCAGCAGTCTTTCACCAAAAACTTTACCAACACTACTTGGATCCCCCATATGGTCGGCATGAATTGCGAACTACCAGTTGTGTCTTTATTTTTAAAGTTTCATACTCCCCAGGAACTTCATTGATTATTTTTATCAACATCTGAGTTGCCGCATAACCCATTTCTGAAATGAACTGGTCTACAGTGGTCAAACCCAGATATTTCGATTCCGGGATATTATCAAACCCGACCAATGAAAAAACCGCGGGAATTGGCAATTCCATTTTCTCGGCGATCTGATATACCCCCATAGCCATCTGGTCGTTGGATGCAAAGATTGCTGTGGGGCGATCATCAAGCGACAGCAGTTTCTGCCCCCCCTCAATTCCAGTGCTTGTGGTGTAGTCACCAGATACGATCAGTTGTTCATCAACAGAGATTCCTGCCTTTTGAAGGGCGTTGCGATATCCCTTTAGACGTTGATGAGCGCTTTCCAATTCCTCACGACCGCCGATAAACCCAATCCGTTTATGTCCCAGCCCAATAAGATACTCCATGGCTTCTACGGAACCTTCATAATTCGTCGCATGCACTGATGGATAATTCGGATGACGCATGACCGGGTCTATCGAAACAATTGGCTTATCGATGTTGTATTCAGAAGCAACTGGTGCTACCACAATAACTCCATCAGAAATACTATTCGCCAAAAGAGTTATATATTTTTGTTCCGATGTGACATGTCCCCGTTTACGAACATCACCGGATGTGTAAACCAGTAGATCAAATTCCGATTCGGCAATAGCCTGGTTGACCCCTTTCATCACTTCGATGGCATAGGGATAGGCAATATCCGGCATGATCAGCCCTATCAGGTTCTTTTTCTGGCTGCGCATACTGCGCGCTGCCAGGTTGGTACTGTAGCCAAGGTCATCAATGACTTCTAAAACGTGATTCTTGGTTTCTCTGGCAACATCTACTTTCCCATTGAGCACACGAGAAACAGTAGAAACGGATACTCCGGCTATTTTTGCAACATCGCGTATGGTGATCGAGCGTTTTTTCGGTTCCAAATTGACTCCCTCAGCTTCCAGTAACGTTGCCGGTAATGATACCGGTAACGTTACTGCTATTATTGCATATCTGATAACGAAAGTCAACTCTTTTCGATAAAAACGCGGAAAAATGTGACTTAATAGTACGGAATCCCCAGAAAAATAGTATGATTTCTGAATTTCAACCTATAATCATTGTGCAGAGAACCAGGTTTTATAAAAGATGATAATTTGCTTCTTTTACGCGATTTTCGGGGAAAAATATAGTACAGTACCTTCAAGGTAAACCATGAGAACACAAAATCAAAGCAACCGTTTTTCAAGGATGGTACGCTGTACCCTCAGCATCACGATCATTTTAGGAACCATTGCCTGTAACACCGAACCAATACAGGTACAACCCTCCCAAACTGCCATACGAGCAATCGAAACTGCCACACCAGCAACCGTCAATCCGGTGCATCTGCCCGATCCGGAAGTAGAAAATGGCGATCTGCAGATAACCAATCCCGATGGGAGCCTGACCGTAAAAATTCAAGATGGATTCGATCGCAACCACCCCCCCATGCTATCGTATATCTGGCACATCAATCCTGATGTTGATCAGAATATCCAGTACATTCTGGTCGAATTCGAATTACTCGATACCGTTCCACCCGGTGATGGCGATCTGTTCGGTTATGAGCGTGGCTACTTCGTAGGATTGTACGATTTCCACGAATTATCCATGGAAGCAGTCTTCACAGAGGTAAACCAGGAGATTAGCGATCCACTCGCCGAATCAACTCTGGATAATGAAACTCTGCTGTGCTTTCCCGAGTTTTCCGTTGACCTGGAAAGATATGTAAGCAAAGAAGGAACCAGCATACTGGTAACGATCCCGTATGAGCAGTTCCGCGGTGGAGCCAGAGAGCTGGTGGTGCAGTTCCTACCGGGGGCAACCTTCACCCAGCCGACTGCCTCATTGAAAACAAATCAATCGCTTGACGTATCCATAATAGAAGAATTGACTTCGGATTCAGAAGAGAAATCTATCTTTGACCACACAACCTTTTTCCAGGAGTACTGGAATGATCCTCTCCCTATCGATTTTCTCGAGAGTGATGAAATACCAGAGGGTGAAACCAGAAAGAGCCTTCTAAGAGACAAGATCAGGAATGAAAATTGGATCACGGATTTTGTAGATGTGGGAACGCTGTTCAATGATGATTATTCAATAAACATGCCCGTTTCCGATTTCAGCAGTCTGTATGGAACCGAGGATCTTGGAGACTACGCCATCATCCCGGAAGGATTGCCGGTTCTGCTCTTTTCATTCCATGAAAATCGCATCGGTAACAAAACAGCAGATTTCATTTTAGAACACATGGTAGATGAAAGGGGTCTGATCAAAGGTGTCTGGGATTCACAAAATAATGTATTAGTGGATACAGCATGGGAACCAGCCAGCCTACCCGTTGTAGATGCATTAAGTGCCTACACCAACGCTGAACAATATCAGCGCTTATGGAACGCGGTCATTGACTATGAAGTGATCTCGATCAATGACAGCTGGTATTATGCTCCACGCGGCATAAACGAAGAAGGGGTAGTGGAATTCAGCACGTGGGATTTTATCGGCGCTGGCGGAGTATTGAACCTGATGGATGTCAATTCCAGTATCCCGGAAGAGAAAGGCGTTAAAATGCTGACAGCATTTGCCAATTCTCTGGAACTTTTTCTCGAAGCGCAAGAATTGAATCCCACCAAGCTTCCTGCTGAAAGATTCAGCGTGCATTTTCATGAAGATGGCAGTCACAGTATCGAATCAGCAGATAGTTTCTGGATCGATAATCCATATTTCTATATAATGTCTCTGTTCTACGGCGCCCAGTTGAACAGTAAATGCCCATATATCGGCAGATCAATGTTAGAAGGGGAGACATTTGAGAACTATCTGGATTGGATCGCTGCCTCCGATGATCCACAGTATCGAGCCGAGACCTACCCTAAAGCAGTCGACCTGGCATTTGAATTTGAAACGTTCTTCCGCATTCTTAAAGTGAATTATAAAAGCCTGTATTATGTGTATTCCTTCGCACGCATGCAGGGGCAGGAAACCGCTTTTGCACCCGGGTATGATGTTTGCAGCGGGGAACCGCTTTACCTCGATAGTCTAGATACAAATGCCGAGGGCAGCGGATCATCGTGGGATATGTTCCAACAGCGATATGGAACCCCCAGACATCTGATCAACTGGACCTTTCTTTCGGGATTTGCGAATGATAAAGCCATGGCATATACCGGCGTCCAGGGAGTTTCCATTAGCATGGCTGTTTTTCGCCAAAACCTACTGCCGGAAAATTATCGCGAGTTGTACAAAGGATTGGATTACTTCGCGCTTCTGGAAAGAAATGGTATACAGATCACCAACGACGGTGGTTATATCTCCCGCGGGTACGCCGCGCATTACTGGCCCGGTGAAAGCCGTCACCAGTATAGTTTTGCCTGGGCTGAAAGCTTTTCATGGCGCGAGAACCTGGGAGAATTCATGCAGCGCAAGCTAATCGAGAACGGGCTGCGAGAGATCGATATAATAGCGGTTGAGTAAATCCATCGAAAAGACTTCATTTTGAAGAGATGCTTCGGTCACGATGTCCCTCAGAATAACATGGTTGGTACGTCATGCTGACCGAAGGGAAGTATCTGTCAGCCACGATGACGAAGCAGGCAAGAAATAGGATACTATTAGTTGAATACTCATTCCGCACTATGCTTTGCGACACAATACCGGATGGACTGCGTTTTGAACAGATGCTTCGGTCGTTGCATTCTCTCAGCATGACAGAAAGAAAAATGGATTGAGGATTTTTGCCGTTTATCATCACGACCAAGGACTAATAAGTCCTGTGATTTTAGATTAACTCATTAAACGAATAAAACTCGTGTCTTTTTCTTGTTCTTTCACTTTTTTCCATGTAATGCGGTTTTCAAGCTTAAATAATCTTTTAAGAACAAGCAGAGAAACCAATAGAACATTCAAGGCTCAGCTAATTAGTCCGCTTTTGGAACTTCAATCGGTAATTAACATGTGAAGACGCATTTTCAACAACAAACTGAAAGAATAACGCATGAATCAAACCATTTCAGAAGAAAGAAACCAATGCCAACGGGCAGATGAGGATACGGAATTGGTCATAGCAGCCCAGCAAAATCCGGCTAGGTTTGAAAGCCTGTATTTAAAATGGCTCAAACCAGTGTACCGATACTTTTACTTCCGCCTGGGCAATATCAAAGATGCTGAAGACTTAACCTCACAAGTCTTTCTGCAAGTTTATAAAGACCTACCTCGTTATCGCAGCCGTGGTGCTTTTTCAGCCTGGCTGTTTTCCATCGCGCATGCCCGGTTGGTCGACTATTATCGCAAAGATTCGCGCATGGCTGCGCGCGAAATTGCAATCGAAAAACTGGAAATCCCTTCCAACTCAACGGGGTTGCTCACTCAAGCTGTTCAAAAGAATGAGAACGAACAGCTATTCTCTCTGCTGAACAGTCTCAGTGAAAAGGAACAGACCTTGATCCGTCTGCGATTCATGGCTGAATTGAGTTATCGTGAGATCGGTCAAATCCTGCATTGCAAAGAGGATACCGCCCGGAAATCCGTTTCCCGGTTGCTCAATCGGTTAAAGAAACAATTGGAGAGTGATCATGACTAAGTCTCTCGAAAATAAAATCAGCGAAGCTGTCCGTTTGATTGAACCCTCCCCGGAATTCTCGGATAAGCTGTGGAATGAAATAAAAAATACACCCTGCCCCATCCCCGCGACGAGGCGAACACCAACCTGGCACTGGATCTCTGCAACGGTCGTAATCGCACTGGTAGCGATCCTACTGATCGTCTCACCGCAACAGGTGTGGGCTAGCCTGCGCGGCTTATTTGATTTTCTGCCGGGCATCGGGCAGATGCAAAATGATGAAAGCACGCTGTATTTGAGCAAACCGGTGACCGTTGAACAAGATGGCGCCACCTTGACCATCAACCAGGCAGTGGCTGATGTAAACCAGACAGTCGTCTCATACCAGATTGACAACCTTCCTAATGGAGGTCAATACTGTTCGTACAGCAACACTCGCCTGTTGTTACCGGATGGTAAAACCATGCTCCCGACCGGAGGAGGGCACAGCAATGAGGCGGGAAACATTGAGGCACGCGTCCGATTTTTCCCACTGCCTGAGGGCGTTACGCAAGTTACATTGTATACAGGCGTTGATCCTAATGATCCGGATATTTCCTTGTGTAGCGATCCTAAGGAATGGAAGGTGGATTTTTCTCTGAGCACTACCCAACCGCCCGACCTACAATTATTACCTATTGTGGAAAATCCGGTCGAATCCACCAACGATAATCCGGCTGAATCCAGCAGCTCAGGGATTCAATTATTCATTGACCAAACTGTAGCTTTAGAAAATGGTTACATCTTATTTGGTCAAATAGAATATTCTGATGAAAAATGGGTGGGGGCTAGGCTTAACTGGGAAACTTTTAATGCGAGGGATGCAGAAGGCAAAGTTGTTCCACTGGAACAGGCAGACGAAATAGTTCATGACAATGAATTCGCCATTAAAGTTCCCACAAAGGATTTTACTGCCCCATTAACATTGCATGTTGAAAACCTATGGATTTCTTCGGCAGACCTTGAAAGCATTCCTCTCTTTTCTTTCAACGCCGGTACTAACCCGCAAGTTGGGCAAAGCTGGGACATAAACCAGGAAGTAGAATTTGAAGGGTATAACTTGATTTTTCAATCCGTACGTGTCATTCAAGAATCCGTTGAATTAGCTCAGGGCACACCGGAGAAGGGATATGCAATCGAATGGAGCCCCAACAAATCTACTTTCAATGGGTTCATTGATTGTAAAGGACAGGGAGATGCTGTCCCCACTTGGGGTGAGGGTAAAATATCCAACGATGGTACGTTAATTGATGAACAATATTATTCCAACGGGCTCCCGTATGGTCAGGTCACCTGTAGTTTTCTATCTGCCCACTTTTCATTACCCGGAACCTGGGAAATTGATTGGCAGCCACCAATAACCACGGAATAGAAGAGCAGTTTCTTAGCAGGTAGAAAATAAATTGAAGGCATGTTCATAATTCAAATGAACATGCCTCTTTTTTATCGCATGTTGATTAGCAATTGTATTGGAATCCATAAAAAAATGGTCTTTCCTAAATTTATTCCCGATATGGTTTTTAACTCACCTGTGATAGCTAAAATAGCTGTCATTGGATTAACCGGTTCTCTTAATCAAACAAGAGATGATTAGGAACCAGCTGACAGATAGACAGCACTTTGCTTTGCGAACCTCCAGTGAAAAGATTTCGCCCTGAAGAGATTCTTCGGTCGCCGATGCTCCCTCAGAATGACGTGCGTGTCATGCTGCGCACCAGCTAATTCTCCCCCTTTCCAAGGGGGAGGTAGGAGGGGGATGTCATTCTGAGCGCTAGCGAAGAATCTCATACTCGCCTGTTTAACTATTTGCAGGTCGCAAATCCATTTATTCCTTAAGTCCTCGCTTTGCGACCCGCCAGGGAATAGACTTCACCCTGACGATATTCTTCGGTCACCATGCTCCCTCACAAAGATATGCGTGTCATGCTGACCACAGGGAAGCATCTGTCAGCCACGCTGGTGAACCAGCCAGGAAGCTTTTTCAATACATAAGGGCATCATCTCAATTCGATGACAAACCATCTTTGATCATCTTGAGAGAAGGGTCAGGTCCTTTATAACCGATCAAATATTCCAATCGGATAGGAGCAAAACATTCGTAAAAAATCACGTCACCAGTACCTGTATTTCTAAACGAATGGACAGCATTCGAATTAATGATCAAAATATCTCCTGCAGATACTTCTTTTTCTTCATCACCAACCTTTGCCCACAGTTTTCCTTCACTGATGAGCATCAACTGCTCCGCTTCATGGCTGTGTTCTGGAACAAACACTCCAGGCACATATCGAATTCGGGTCATCATTACCTTCTCGCCACATAAAGTCTGACGATATACACCTGGAATATATTCAATTACAGGAAATTCATCCCAATTTGTGATCTGAGGCATTTTCTTCTCCTACTTTCATAAAGTATTCATCTAATTCGCTGTACATTCCAATGAGCGCTGTGGCTTATCTCTGAACTCTTCCTGATTGATCACCCAATAATATCAATTCAACATCAGAAATTTCAATTAAGTTGAAATCACCGTTAATTGAATGTTTCAGACAACTTGCTGCAACAGCAAACTCAAGCGCAGATCTATGATCCATATCATTAATCAACGCATAGATCAACCCTGCACAAAAAGCATCCCCACCACCTACTCTATCTATTATGTCGTTGATTTTATATTTTGTACTGACAAAAAACTCTTTCCTGTCATTCATGCAGGCGGACCATTTATTGATGCTGGCACTTTCACTTTCTCTGAGAGTAATGGCGATCAACTCCAGATTGGGGTATTCAGCAAGCACTTTATCAGAAAGCCTTTTATACTTGTTTATATCAAAGCTTTGATCAATTACGTTCAAATCCAAATCGATGCCCAAAGACTTCTGGCAGTCTTCTTCGTTCGCAATAGCGACATCAACATATCGAATAAGTTCACTCATTACTTCCGATGCTTCTTTTCCATAATTCCAGAGTTTTTTGCGAAAATTCAAATCACAAGACACTTTAATTTTCTTCTGTTTTGCTTTCTTAACAGATTCCATTGCGAGCTGCATGGTTGTCTCTGAAATGGCGGGGGTGATGCCCGATATGTGATACCAATCTACTTCTTCGAATACATCATCCCAATCAATATCACCGACTTGAGCCTGGGAAATGGCAGAATATTCCCGGTCATAGATCACTTTACTGGGAAGTTGATTCACCCCTGCTTCTAAAAAATAGATCCCCATGCGACCGTTATTTCGTATTATTTTTTGCGTGTTCACACCATGTTTCTTCAATTCCTGAACACACAAATCACCCAATTTATTATTTGGCAATACGGTTAAGAAATCAACATTTTGTCCAAATTTCGCCAGTGAGACAGCAACGTTTGCCTCTCCGCCCCCAAATGTAGCTTCCAAAAGAGGTGATTGAAGTAATCGCTGATGACCTGGAGATTTTAGCCTCAGCATAATTTCTCCAAACGTAACAATTCTTTTCAAAATACTTACCTCCTATTTTTCTTTGAAAACAACATTGATTGATTCGGATAAACCATCCACACTAAATGAGTAGCTATCCATAAAAACACCATCCTGAGAATAGCTTTTGTCAATATTCAAACCCTTTTTGTTGAGATAGTATCTTGATCGCTCGATATTATTGGTTTGAATCAAAAGGCGCGACTGTTCATTTGCCGCTATACTCCGATTCCTTTTAATAGAATAGCCGGATGGATTGTCACTGAACTGAAATCCAATTTCTTCAATTATTTTCCCAACCAGGTCTTCGATTTCTGCGTCCATCTTATTTGTAGAACTTTCATAGCGCTCTATTCGATAACCGAGCAATGTATTGATCGAATCCCTGACCAGTGTGCCAATGTCCTCAAAATTCCCCAGAGCAATTTGCGCTTTAGGACACATCCAGCTTCCCCCAATTGCATGAATAAAGCTTTTATCAACATAATCAATAAGGTTCGACGCATTAATACCACCTGTCGGAATGAATTTAATGTTCCGATAGGGTTCAGATAGAGCTTTGCATCCCTCTACGCCACCATATAATTTAGCCGGGAAATATTTCAATATATGCAAATCGTATTTGAGCGCATGTTCTATCTCTGTGGGGGTGACACAGCCTGGAATAACAGCTATTCCCTCTGATAAACACCATTCTATCAATTCGGGATTGAATCCGGGTGCTACGATAAAATCTGCTCCATTGGTCACGGCGTGTTTGGCGTGATCTACGGATAGAACTGTACCGGCGCCAACAAGCATATCCACAAATCTTGATTTGATTTTTTTAATCGCATCTAATCCATGTTCGGTTCGTAAAGTGATCTCCACGATTTCCAGATCATTCTGATAAAGAGTATCAGCCAGATCTTCTGCAATACTGATATCTTCAATCATCACAACTGGTACTAATCCTATTTTTCCGATGGTATCCATTATTGTAGTCATATAGGTTCTATTATTCTTCCTCCGCTGTTGATTCACCAAGTTTGCCAATACGCTCAAGCTGGTCAGCCACATGGGTTAACCCATACCTCTGCAAAACTTTTCTCGTTGGGTAACTGGTTCCTTTATCCCATCCATGAAGCTCATAGTATTCATCGAGCATCCTGTTTAATTTTTGCAGATCAAACTTCCATCCCGCTAGATTTCCAGAAGGGATTGCCTCAAACAATTCCCTTTCATCTGGCATATCATCTTCTCTTGAAAAATTCGCCAATTTTATATTGATGGCTTTTTCGATGTTCAACTGCCGCATGGCAATTTCCCTTAATTTCTCAACCGTAAATGAAATGCCAGTCGCTGAAGATAATAAATCTGCGATGTCATAGATATCCATGTACTCAAGATCCTGCCAGATGGTATTGAAGTGACAGATCCCCAAACTATTTGAAACTCGATGCAGTACTTCAAAATAATAGACAAGTTCTGGTTTCCCTTTATACTCCTGGGGATCGTCGAAGTTTTCTATGGCGAATTTTTCCAGTGCTATCTTTTTTTCATCCTCTGTTTTAGGTCCGGTTTGCTCATAGACAACTGCGCCGGTGGTATGCCCCCCGCCTCGTGTTGAGGTGATGGCACCCAGTGCCCAGGCATTCGATCCGCGCAGAGTTTCATATAATTCCTGACCTTTCAGGTGTATGCAGTATCTGTCGCTTCCGCGCTTCAGTATCTCAGATGCCCTTTTGCAGCCTTCTGCCAGTAAATTTCCAAAACCATCGCGATTCGTGATCATATCAATGAGCTGCAGTATTAATTCTTCATCACCCCATTGCAGAGATAATCCTCCGGTATCTTCAACCGTCAGGATCCCTCTTTGAAAACATTCCATCGCCCAGGCAATGGTACCTGCCACAAAATCCACATCCAATCCCCTTTTATTGCATTCGCTGTTCACTTTGAACATGAAGGTAGGTTCTTCAACAGCCAGTTTTCCAATCAACCCTGCCACCACTTCGCACTGGTTTGCCTGTGTGACCAACCCTCTATAGGGTCCATCTGTGATTTCCAGGAACCTGCCACACCCAATCACACAACCCGGAAAACTCTGTCGTGCGATCTGATATTTATCAACCATCTTCTTTGGGTCGATCTTTTCCACCAGTGCAGGGGGAAAGATGGCTTCTTGAAAATTTTTATAGGGAACCGCACACATATCCTGTTTCGGTTGTATACAAGACAGAGTTCCATACTTTCGAAAGTTCTCGGTCCGAGGAGAATTCAATATTTTCTCTCTGCACCTTTTCACTACCTTTAAGAACGTTTCTTTGTCGGCAATGCTGATAGGTTTCTTCCCTTTGCAGATCAAAGCTTTCATGTTTTTCGAGCCCATCACGGCACCCGTCCCACACCTGCCGAAAGCCCGATATTTATCCTGTATGACACAGGCACCCCGCACAAGATTTTCTCCAGCGGGACCAATGACAACCGCATGCAGAGAAGGATCACCAAGATCTTCCCTGATCGAATCTACAAATTGCCATGTATCCAATCCCCAATATGCAGACGCATCTCGGATTTCAACTTTCTCATCTGATACCCATAGATAACAGGGGAATCGGGATCTTCCTTCGACAATGACATTATCATATCCGGCATTCTTCAATTCAATTCCTACGTAACTGTCACTCGATCCGGTAGCCCATCCTCCGGTTACGGGACCGATGGTGCTGATATTCATCTTGTTTGCACCAGGCGCCAGTGTGCCAACCAGCGCGCCGGCGGAGAAAATGATCTTATTTGCCGGCTCAAATGGCATCAGATCCGCAAAAGTTTCTTCGAAGAGCGTCTTCGCTGCAAAGCCGCTGCCTCCCAACCAATCAGTGAATTGATCAGAAATATCCACAACCTTAATTTCCCCGCTGGTTAAATTGATCCTTAAGCTCTTACCGGTAAATCCAAAACGCTTAGGTTCCATTTTCTAATCCTGAATCAACTATAAATTGTTTGATTATTTCGAGCAAACCATCCCGTTGGTGGCAATATCGGACACACATCGGCTCCCCTTCAATATCCAGACATGCGTCGCACGGAATTCGACCACTTGAAATATCATCGATCAGACGTACGAAATAACCAATCCCGTTCGCATTCGCAATTATCTCAATGCTGGCGGTAGATACGTTAAAATCCCCGGTTTGTTTAAGAGAACATGCAATTTCACATGTCTTGCAGCCTCCACATCCTTCGAGATCATAATCCATCGGTTACCTCTACTTTTAATCTATCTCTGGCGAATCAGCACCAACTTTAAAATGCCATCTGCAGTATCTTTTCTTTTGAGGCTTCATTGCCATTCAATTCACCCGAAATTTTTCCGTTTTTCATTACCAGTATCCGATCTGATAATTCAAGGATCTCAGGGAGTTCAGATGATGCCACAATGATGGACATTCCAGAATTGGCTAACTGGTGAATCAATTGATGAATGAAAAATTTCGTCTTCACATCAATTCCTCTGGTGGGTTCATCGAGTAGAAATATGGTCAATCCTTTGCGAGCGAGCCACTTGCCCAGCACCGCTTTCTGCTGGTTGCCGCCGCTCATACTTACAGATGGGAAGTTTGGTGAAGATGGACGGATATTAAGCTTCCCGATACCTTCGACCGCTAATTCTCGTTCGTTTTTAGCATTTATCAGGAAAGCATTGCGCAGCTTATCCAAAGACGTAATGGATATATTTGAACCTAAATTCAGGTTCAGACACAACCCTTCCATTTTTCTATCCTCTGGAACTAACCCGAATCCCATTTCTATCATTTCTTTGGTAGAGACATTGGTGATATCTTCCCCATTGAAAAGAACCTGCCCGGTACAATTCTGATGCAACCCAATAAGAGAACACAGAAGGGAAGTTCTCCCCGATCCAACCAGACCTGCTATCCCCAATATTTCTCCTTTATACAGATCAAAATTGATTTCATTCAAAATTCCGGGTACGGTAAGGTTCTTGACCTCTAATATTCTGTTCTCTTCCGAGTAGCCAATTTTGTTCTTTTTCGTAACGCCCGTTTTAATTTCCTCACCCGCCATCAGGTTGATCAATTTTTGTTTGTCACAGTCATGAATATCAAGGGTATCGATGATCTTTCCATCCCGCAGTACCGTAACGCGATCGGCTATTTTAAAGATCTCCTCTAAACGGTGAGATACATAGATCACGGAACAGCCAGATTTTCGCAAATCACAGATTAATTCAAATAATCCGTCTATTTCTTTTTCGGTCAGACTTGAAGTTGGTTCATCCATCGCGATAATGTTGTTATCACGCGCTAATGCTCGAGCTATCTCCACAAGCTGCTGTTTAGCAATGGGAAGTTCACTGACACGCATCTTTGGGTCAATCTCGTTTGATTTGACCATTTCAAGGTATTTTCTGGCAATTGCTGTCCCTTTTTTCCGATTATAGAATGCGGTATTCCTGGGTTCATTTCCCAGGCAGATATTCTCGTACACATTTAAATTTTGAGCCAACACAAGTTCCTGATAAATGATGCTGAATCCATATTCAAAAGCGATTGATGGAGAATTCTCATCTACTACCCTGCCGTTGATCTCAATAGTGCCGCTATCCGCCTGATACACTCCCGATAGGATCTTCAGCAGGGTAGACTTTCCGGCTCCATTCTCTCCGATCAACGCATGAACTTCTCCGCTCTTGATCGAGAAATTAACATCATGCAATACTTGAACACCTGAAAAGGATTTGCAGATATCTCTAACTTCCAGTGCATTTTCAAGATTTTCCATAAAATCTCTAATTGTCTCCTTGCTTGTATTTATCAAAAAGCACAGCAACAAAAATAACCACAGCTTTCACAATAGGCTGCCACCAGGGATTGAAGTTCAACAATACCAGAGCATTATCAATCACACCTATTAGAATCGCTCCGATCACAGTACCTGTTACATTTCCAATTCCCCCCGCCATACTTGTTCCACCCATCACGGTTGCGGCGATCGCATCGAGAGCTAATCCCGATCCGGAATTGGGATCACCAGCCGTCACCCTTGCCGCCAGCAGGATTCCCACCAAGCCAGCCAGGAGCCCCATGATGGTGTAAACGGAAATACGTATTCTATCTGTGTTGATCCCTGAATATTTTGAGGCTTTTACATTGCCGCCGATGGCATAAATGCGTCTGCCAAAGACTGTTCTTGATAAGATCATCGAGAATAATAGATATATAAATATCATAATAATAACAAGCAGGGGAATCGGTCCCACAAAACTGGTTGCCAACCATCGCATCTCTTGAGGGAGATTGTGAATGGGTTGGGCTTTTGTATAAACATAAGCCATCCCTTGTGCGAAATTCATCATTACGAGAGTTTGGATAAACGGTGGGATATTCAGTTTACTGATCGAAAAACCATTTACAAAACCCAGCAACGCTCCTACAGCCAAACCACAAAGGATCGATACAGGTAAGGAAATTCCTTTATCTTTGAAAAAACTTGAAGTAATAATTCCAGCAAATGCTGCAATGCCGCCAATCGAGAGGTCTATTCCCCCTGAAATAATAATTATCGTCATTCCTATTGCCGCAATGCCCACAAAAGAAATCTGGCGAAGGATGTTCATAATGTTCGTCATATTGAGAAAATTAGGAGAATAGAACGATAAAAAGATACCCAATATGAACAAGAAAATTACCAGAATGTATTGCCGCAGGTATGAACCAAGGATCTCTTTAAAACTCTTTTGTTTGTCAGAAGAAATCTGTATTTCTTTCATATTCTCTCCGTTTACCAACCTTTTCCAGTCCATTATTTTGAACTGTATTTCAATCACGAGTATAATTTTTGTAGGGGCTCATAGTATGGATTAATACATCCATACTATGAGCTGTTCTATTATTGAAGCGCCTCTATATACTGATCTACATTGTCAAGTGTAATTAACACAGAGGGAACCACATCTACTTTCGGCACTTCATTTCCATTGAGATACTCTACCAATAATTCGAGCGCTCTTGCGCCCATAGTATTCGGATAGAAAACCACTGCATCCAATTCATTGTTCTTAATGGATGTATAGGTTTCCATATGTCCACCTACGGTTGCAATTAAAGCTTCGTCACCTCTTCCGGCTGCTTTCATGGCAATATATGAACCCAGAGCCATTTCATCGTTCGTACCAAAAACAGCATCGATCTCAGGTTGAGCTGTGAGTATATTTTCCATGATGCTTACAGCTTTGGCGCGGTTGTTGTCAGCTACCTGTTCAGCAACGATCTCAATTTCGGGATAATCTGCAAGTACTTCCTTGAAACCGGTCATTCTCTTGATAACCGGGTCCAAACCAAGTTGCCCAAGGAGCAGTACGACTTTCCCTTCACCGCCCAGTGCTTCTGCAAAATATTTGCCTACTTCCCTTCCAGCCTGGAGGTCATCACCGGTTGCGAAGGAAATTACGTCATCAGAAGGAATGGCACGGCTCGCGCAAGTTACCGGAACGCCTTTGGCAGTAGCCATTTCAACTAAAGTAACTGCTGATTGGCTATCAACAGGAACGATGAGCAAGCCATCAATATCCTGCGAAAGCAAATTCTCGACATCTGTGATCTGCTTCTGAGCATCATCGTTCGCATTTGTGACGATCAATTCCACGTTTAATGTTTCAGCCATTTTCTCAACATGGGTCTGTAATTCTGCCATCCATAGAATCGTCAGGTTGCTATGTGAGAAGCCGATCTTGTATGTTTTTGCAGGTTCTTCAACCTCAGCTACTTCCTCTTCTGCAACTGCTTCTTCAGCGACCGCTTCTTCATCAACACTTGCTGCAGTCGGCGTACAGGCAAAGAACAAAGTCGAAACGAGAAGTAAACATATCATTAACCGAAAAACATTCTTCACTTTCATTATTCTCTCCTTTAAAATAGTAAATATTGGTTGCTAACGAAATCAATTTTTCTTCTCTGCACCTCCTCTGGGGTACACAATCCCGAATTATTTAACAACAGGTCATTCCCCCATCAATGGAAATAATTGATCCATTCATAAAGTCGGCTTCATTACAAGCTGCAAATAAAATTGCATAAGCGATTTCTTCAGGTTTTCCAAATCTTTTCATGGGCTGCCGTGCAATGAATTCTTCTCTGGCTTTTTCCGAATCCTTGAAAGCAGCCAGCCTTTTTTCTAATGATGGAGAAAGGGTAGTGCCGGGACAAATGCAATTAACCCGGATTTTATCCTGCAGATAATCTGCCGCCATAGCTCGTGAAAGAGATAACACTCCTCCCTTGGAAGCAGTGTATGCAGCTCTATCCTTAACCCCTTTGATGGCAACAGAGGAAGCAGTATTTACGATGACACCGCCACCCTGTTTTTTCATCTGTAATACCGCGTACTTTGAGACCAGGTAGACACCCTTCAGATTGATCTGCATGGTCCTATCCCACTGGTCTTCTTCCGTGTTATCTATTCTTCCGGGAAGTACAATTCCTGCATTATTCACCAGGATATCCAGGGCGCCGAATTTCCTTACGGTTTCTTCCACAATAAACCTGGCATCTTCAGATTTTGAAACATCACCTTTAACGAGTATTCCCTCGGAATATTTGTTTACTTCCGCAACCGCATCGGTATCAGAAAGATCATTCACTGCTACTTTTGCGCCATTTTGAGCAAATAAGATGGCAGCCGCCTTCCCAATTCCCGCCCCCGCTCCCGTTACTAATACAACTTTTCCGTTAAAATCCATTGTTCCTCCACATACATTTATGGGATCAAAACTGTTCTGCCAAAACTAAGCCCTTTTCTCATTTCTTCCATTGCAATATTGATATCTATCAAGGAATGCTGCTTGTAGACGAATGGGATAATTTTGCGCTTTTCGACCAGGGAAACCGCTTCGATCAAATCCTGCCGCGTGCTTCCCCTCATCCCAATGATTTCCTTTTCATTCAACATCACATTCTGATAATTCACTGCAAACGCAGGATCAATGTAGCCAACAACGATAACCTTACCGCCGGGTCTTGTGATATTGATGCTTTCCTGGATCGAGCTTTGGATACCGATGTTATCAAAAACGACATCGCACATTTCGTTCTTTGTCAAACGTCCAATCTCTTCAAACAAATCCTGTTTCTGGGTATTGATCAAACCGTCTGGATCATATCTTTCTGCGATCTGTATCTTTTCTTCCTGACGGCTGGTACAAAAAACCTCGGCTCCGAATAGTTTTGCCAGTTGGATGCCCTGGAATCCCAATCCGCCCAGACCAAGGATGCATATCTTCTGATTCGCAGTGACTTTTCCCTGACTCTTGAAGGCATGATACATGCATGCTACCGCATCCGGGATGATGGCAGCCTGATCAAATGGGACACCCTTATCGATCTTATGAACAACTTCTTTGGGGACCACCACATATTCGGCGTGTCCGCCATTCCTTTCAAAACCGATCCTGGTCAGATCTCTGCAAAGGTTTTCTCGTCCGGTCAGGCAGAAGCGGCATTTCCCGCAAATAATATCAATTGCGATCACAACGTGATCGCCTTTATTAAAACCGGTGACGTTCTCCCCCAGCTCTTCGATCTCACCTGCAGTCTCATGACCGGGAATAAACGGTAATTTAACCGTGGGAATTTTGCCTTCTTGAATATGAAGATCGGTTCCGCAGAGACCGCTGGCTCTGACTTTGATCAGTATTTCATCTTTATGGGGGATAGGGACATCAATATCTTCAATTTCGAAATCCGAATTATATTTCTTCAGGATCGCTGCTTTCATCTCGAATGTCGTCACTCCTTTACTAATAAATCGCTACCGCTAACACTTTTAATACAGGTGATCCATCAACACTCATTCCATACAAGCCTATCGTGTAATAAATTTACCAACATTCAGTTTCCAATGATCGGTGATACAACCCATGGATTTGGAAATACTTGAGGCAGCCATACGAACTCTAATGCTGTATTCCTTTAATCCTTCTCCTTCAAGATTCTTCGTAAGGGTTGAAATGCTTATTGAGCCCAGCACTTTATTGTCATAACCAAAGATGGCTGAACCGATACATGAAATCCCCTCTTCATTCTCTTCATTATCCATCGAGTACCCAAGATCAGAGATCATCTCCAGGTTCTGCAGCAGATCATCTACATTCGTCAATGTGTTGTTGGTGCGTTTTTGGAGTTTATCGTGCAATTCATTTTGAATGTACGATACCGGCATGGTAGCTAAAATAGCTTTCCCCATTGCCGTGCAGTAAAGCGGTGCTACCATCCCGGGATACGATCTCATTTGCAGCGGGGAATTGCTTTCCACCTTATCAATATAGAGAATCTGATCCCCGCTCAGGATCCCAAGATGGGCTGTCTGGTTCGTTTCTTCGACAAGCTTCTGCAAATGTACATGGGCGACAGAACGCAAATCCATCTGGGTCAGATACGCGCCGGCGAGCTGCAGCGCTTTGTTGCCCAGTCGATAAATATAAGAAGTCTCATCTTTCTCTATCCAGCCATACTCACACAGCGTAGTGAGGTAGCGATAGGATGTACTCTGATTAATATTCAATTTTTTTGATACATCCGTTAAAGAGAGGCCTTTTAAATTCTCTTCCTTTGAAAAAAGGTCCAATACCATTAATCCTTTTGCGATGGTACTGCTTTGGTTTTCTGGATTTTTACTCATACAGCCTCTCTTTATATGAAATACTATATCATATTTCAACATCTGTTGTCAATACATAAAATAGCTTTTCATATAATGAAATGCCAGTGCAGACCTCATCACCAGAGATCATACACACGCCTGTATTTTCAATGAAGACCGCTTTTATTGAACTCATTTAGCCCTGATCACCCTGATCTCTCTACCCAAAGCAGAAAAGCTTTGCTATAATCCAGTACACAAA
Source organism: Anaerolineaceae bacterium (assembly GCA_963556045.3). Classification (GTDB taxonomy): domain Bacteria; phylum Chloroflexota; class Anaerolineae; order Anaerolineales; family Anaerolineaceae; genus UBA4781. The sequence goes on from CAUVYA020000002.1 coordinate 906,260, forward strand.
CGGGCGCGTAGCTCAGCTGGTTAGAGTGCACGGTTCACATCCGTGAGGTCGTGAGTTCGAGTCTCTCCGCGCCCATTTTGTATTTAAAGGGCAGGAAACTCTCTTGACAATTCCCATATATGTTTGATAGTATATATGCAATATCCTATATAGGAGCTGTATACTATGTCTCTCGATTATGCCATCCTCGGTTTTTTAAGCTATCAGCCTTTCAGCGGGTATGACCTGAAAAAGATGTTCGACACCTCCGTCCAGCATTTCTGGGCAGCCGACCAGAGCCAGATCTATCGCACCCTCAACCGCCTCACCGAACAGGGACTGGCAGAAATGGAAAAGCAAGTGCAGGAAGACCGCCCTGACCGCAAGGTGTATTCCATCACGGAGGCAGGGCAGGCAGCCCTCAAAGAATGGCTCTCCGCCCCACCCCCCATGGGAGCGCCCCACAGCGCGCCGCTGGTGCAGGTCTTTTTTGCCGCGCAGCTTTCTGATGAAGAACTGCTGGCAAAGTTCGAGGGCTTTACCGCCATGATGCGCGCGACCCTGCAGCGCTATGAGGATGTCCCGGAACAAATCAAAATATACCAGCAGCAGATCCCCTCACAACGGGAGCATTATTTCTGGATGCTGACCCTCGATAACGGCATGCGCGGCATGCGCGCCAACCTGGAATGGGCAGAAGCCATCATCCAGCAGTTGAAAAATGGAGAAGTTCCCCAACAATAGGAGTTCAGCATGACCAAGCAAATTCCCTTAAGACAGCGTATTCGTAAATTTGTACTGATCCTCTCTTTTCTTTTCTTTCCCATCACCATGAATTATCTATCTCCCTACCTGATCATCGCCGGGGCATCCGAGGGCATCCTGACCGGCAGTATGATCGCCTTCGGTGTTCTTTTCCTCACTTCCCTGTTCCTGGGTCGCGCGTGGTGCGGCTGGGTGTGCCCCGGTGGAGCGATCCAGGAGATCGCCGAGCCGGTCAACAACCGCCCTGTCAAAGGCAGCAAGATGGACTGGATCAAGTGGCTGATCTGGATCCCCTGGATCAGTCTGATCGTCTGGCTGCTCATCCAGGCAGGCGGATTCCAGCAGGTCAATTCACTCTTTGGCACCGAACACGGCATTTCGATCGCCGGCTCCGCCGACCGCCCCATCCAATTCGCCTATCTGATCTACTACATCGTGATCGCGCTCTTTGTGGGTTTAGCGGTGATCGCCGGCAGAAGAGCCGGCTGCCATAGCATCTGCTGGATGGCGCCCTTCATGATGATCGGACGCTGGATACGCAACCGCCTCGGTTGGGTCTCGCTGCGCTTGAAAGCGCAGACGGACGCCTGCATTGACTGCAAGATCTGCAACGGGCACTGCCCGATGAGCCTGCCGGTCAATGAAATGGTGCTGGCAAATGATATGGAACATTCCGAGTGCATTTTGTGCGGCTCGTGTGTGGATCACTGCCCCAAGGATGCCATCCATTATTCATTTAGTTCAAGCACAAAGTGAGGAAAAAATGAATGTCACTATTTTAAACGGTTCGCCAAAGCAAGGAGCGCTGGATGTTTATCTTAATAAATTGATCCCGCTGCTCGAAAAGAGTGGGCATACTGCCACCCATGTGGTGCTGTGCGACATGCATATCGCAGCCTGCCGGGGCTGTTTCGGCTGCTGGGTAAAAACGCCCGGGCGCTGCGTACTGAAAGATGACACAGATGTACTGGACCGCACCATCATCAACTCCGATTTCGTGCTGTGGGCGTCGCCGCTCATCATGGGTTTCCCCAGCGCGCTCTTCAAGACCGCGCTCGACAAGCACCTGCCGCTGATCCACCCGTACATGGAAATCGACCGGGGCGAGATCCATCACCTCAAACGCTACCCCCGCTACCCGCGCATCGGGATGCTGCTGGAAAGGGAAGCCGGCACGGATGAAAAAGACCTGCAGATCGTGAGCGGCGTCTGCGCGCGCACGGCGCTCAACTTCAAGAGCCGGCTGGAATTCGTGGAAACGCTGCCCTGCCCGCCTGAGGCACTGGTCGAGAGGATCGAGCAGCCCCCAACCGGCGAACCGCTCTATCCCAAACAGCTCAAAGCGAGCGGCTTTGAAACCATCCAGCCGCCCGCCGGGCTGACCCTCTTCAACGGTTCGCCGCGCGGTGCATCCGGCAGCAACACCCTGTTGATGCTGAACGAGTTGGGCAGAGGCTTTGCCGGCGCCACGCAGGTTAAGAACACCGCACAGCACGTGCAGGCGTTCCGTGAAGCGCAGTGTGTGTGGATCGGATTCCCGCTCTACACCGATGGCATGCCGGGCATCGTCAAGCTTTTCTTCGAGGCGCTGCAGCCCCTGCTGGAACAGGCAGGAAATCCGCCGCTGGGATTTCTGGTGCAGTCCGGTTTCCCGGAAGCCTGCCATTCACGCTATATCGAGCGCTATCTCGAAAAGCTGGCGGCGCGGCTGGGTTCCCCCTACCTGGGCACCATCGTCAAGGGAGGCGGGGAGGGCACCCGCAGCATGCCGCCAGAAGCCAACCGCAGGCTGTTCGCCAGCCTGGGAGCGCTGGGCGCCAGCCTGGCGCAGCAGGGCTGTCTGGATGAGAAAGTTCTGAAAAAGATAGCCGGATTCGAGCGCTTCCCACGAATTGCGCTGCCAATCCTGCGCGCAGTGTTCAAATCCCCCGCCGGCGGGCACTATTTCAACATTCCTCAAAATTTTACAAATCATATATTTAGTAATTGAGCTTAAAATTCTATTTAAACTTTAAAACTCAGTAATTGTTCTTCTACATCTTCATAAATATTATCTATATTCTTTTGAAGATCAATAGTTTTTGCTAGAGAGGTAATAATCCGACAATAATGCTTAATATCTTCTGAGGACAAGGAGTGTCCTTTGCGATCTTTGAGCCATTTATCTGAAACCTGATAACCTCCGATAAAGTAATTCCAAATATCCACATCTATCCCTTCAAAATATTGGTGATCATTGATATAAACACGATTTTGCGTTTCGTTATATTCTCTTTTTACTACTAGGTTGGTACCTTTTCCACAAAATTTAGCGATCGGTTTGTTTAATTGCGAGTGCGTAAGCAAATGGAAATCAATAAGCTCTCCACCTAGATAAACTAACTTTTCAAAAAGCTCATAGTCTTTTATAAAAGGTATTCTGGGAAAATCAGTTTTCAAAAACTCTTTATATTTATTACGATAGGAATTAGAAAATAATACAGCGTAGATATAGTTGATTATCTCTTTTGGAGTTATTTTTTCACCGTAGGTTTGCTCTAACCAATCAATTATTTTTAAGTTGATATTCGGTTGTTTCTTATCTATCATTGATTGATCTTGAAATTGTAATGGGATTTGTTGATGTTTTGTTTCTTCTTCATATAAGTAAAGTGGGAATACATATGCAGAATCTGCTGCTAAATCTAAAATATGTCTATCCACTACATTATTAACAATAAAATAGTATCCTAAATATTTTTTTCGTATACCCTTCATACAAATAATTCCCAAATTATCATGGAACATGTTTTTCATTATAGAATAACGAGATCTTTGTAAAATTTTTTTGTTATAAACAATAAATCTTGTATCGAAAGGTCGATAGGAATATTTCATTATTTGTTCATCGACAATAACGGTTGATAGTTCTTTATACCAAGTATCTATTAGCTTACCTTCCACTTCATAATTACGCATTAATAAATAAAATGAATCCTTATCAAGCATACTCAATTTTCGATTTAACTCTTCTTTACTAAAATCAACGAGCACGTCATCTTTTCCAGTTGTTACACCAATTATTCTTTTTTCCATAATTTTTTGTATAGGAAAAAATTGTTTATATTTTTCTAAATATTGATAATCTTTTTTAACGAAAAAACCATACTTATCTTTTGGTTCAATCTTTTCCCAATTTGTATTTGTCACGTCATGAGTATTTAGAAATTCATACTTTTTGTTTCGCAAACCCCATAAGTCACAATACTTTATTTGATTTTTAAGACCATTTTGCTTAACCAACAAGATAATACTTACTCCTTGTTGGATATCAAATACATTTTCATCTTTTTCTCCACTTGGTGTCGTTTCTTGTCGTTTAGCATTACCATGCAAATTTAGAATATAAATCTCGTTGAATTCATTTAATAATTTATTCCTCATATCCCGATGTATCAATCCATCTAAATATGAGTTATTTGTAATCATTCCAATGATCCCTTGCCCAGCTTTCGAGATCTTCCAGTGTGCAAACGCAATAAATTTTATGTAATCATCAGAAAGAGGTTGAATGTTACGTTCCTCTTTTCTTACTTTTTCCTTATAGGAATCATAAAGTTTAAAAAATTCCGTATCTTCTCTTATTGTATTTGAAGAGCTTACTGAATATGGTGGATTACCAATAATCGCTATAACCGGAATTTTTTCCTTGATATCTAATGCTTGCTCTGATTCTTCAGCAATTGTTTTTTCCAAAATTCCAGGAATATTATCAGGGTTTTCCTGATTGAAATCCAATGCGTTAGTAAGATATAAATTAAAACGCTCTTGATCAGTCAATTTATAACCAAGTTCATCGAGCACAAATCCGATTTTCATATGACCTACAGCATACGGTGCCATCATTAATTCAAAAGCATAAAAATTTTTTAGAATATGATCACTAATTAGACTTTTAATTCCACCATCACCATATTTATTTTTAAATTCTTCCACCGCCAATTGAATCGCTTGTGCTGGAAAAGTAAGTGTACCTGCAGCAGGATCAAGTACTGTAACTGAGTGATCTGCAAATCCATCCTGTTTGTCGAATTTCACTTTAAGTAAATTATGTACTGATCGTGTAATATAACTAACAACTGGTTCTGGTGTGTAATAAATACCACGCTTTTCGCGTATCTTAGGATCATATTCAGCTAAGAATGTTTCATAAAAATGAACAATCGGGTCTTCTCCTTTTCCTTCTTCATAAAAATTATGCATTATATTGCTTATATCGGATTTATTTAGAACTTCGGCAATATCATCTATTATCCACTCCATAGATGTCGGCAAATCGGTCGATGAAATGTAACGAAATACATCCCTTAATATTCCTATAGTGTGCGGAATATAGTTATAAGCTGAAATTCTATTAAATTCTGTTTCCGCTCTACTTCTTGCGGTAAATAAACCATATGTAATAGTTTGAGCAAATAAGTCTGAGAAATCTATAATAGTTAATGAAGAAATTAAATGATCTTTGAATGCCTTGTAGAATTCTTCAAGTAAATGTGTTCCTCCAATCCTTCGTTCTTTAAGCTCCTCAGTTAGCACATGATCACGTAAGAACCTTGTGCGTTTAGCAAGCTCAATTGCCAATTGTTTAGGTGTCGTTGTTTTTGGAACGGAAAAAGAAAGAAATTGCTCCAAGAATTGTAAAAACTCTTCTTGATTTTCTACAGGAGGAATCATCTTTAACTTATGAATAATAAAAGATTTGCCTATCTTTACTTGATTAACCAGTTTCCCTTCACGATACAATCTGAATTCAAAAAAATTTGTAAGAATCAGATTATGAAAAGTCTTACGGTAACGATTGAGTTGTTCTGAGTGTTCAATTATCGAAAGATTCTCGGTAGAGGGGGATTTAGCTTCAATATAGCCAATAATACGGTTCTCCCCATCCCAAATACGAAAATCAGGATTGCCTGCATCTGTTCTTTTTGGTAGAGATGTAATATACAAATTCTTTCCTTTTTCCTTGCCCCAGTTTTCAAACAGACGTTTAATATCTGGATAATAACTCTCTTCAGTGGCATCACCAGTTTTTGTAGTGTTGAAAACATCACGAAAATATTGGTCTAACATTGATAAATCCCTCACTGAAAATTAATAATTTGCTAGTAGAAAATAGCCAATGCTCTAATTATAGTGTAACGTATAAAAACCCAATCTATACTACATAGATATTATTTTCATAAAATATCTTTATTGAGAATGTTTTATAATCTGTGAAATCGTGAATTTGACTCTCTCCATACCCAGAAGAAGAGAGATCCGGAATGAAACCGGATCTCTTTTCCTATATATCTCTAGCGCCCCGCGCCCCCCGCCGCCCGGCATGCCTCCTCCACCCGGCATCATGCCGCCGCCGCTGCCGGCGCCGGTCACCACGCCCGTGATATCGAGGGTGGTGATGAGACTGCCGGCGCTGTACGTGCCGCCCGTGTAGAGCCCATCCAGCAGGCTGCCGTCATGGCTGCCGCCGTAATAGACCGCCACGCTGCCCGCGTTCTGGATATCCGCTGTGGAGATCAGAATGGACTGGAATTTCTTAGCAGGCACGAAACTGACCAGCTCCTGCCCGTTTTGATCCTGAAAGTGCATCAGGGTGCCAGCCGGCAGCATGGAAGTGAAGTTGACCATCAGGGAATACTGGGTCGAGCTGGCACTGGCTGCCTGCGCCATGCCCGAACTACCGGCTGCCACCAGCAGCCCGCCGTTGATATTGAAGGTACCCATGTAATCCAGCGCACCGTTGCCGCTGTTGGTGGGTCCGTTGACCAGCAGCGTGCCGGCGTTCATCTCGATGGAACCGTTGGAATCCAGCCCATCACCACCGGCGTTCACGTAGATATAGCCATCATTGATATAGAGGAAATTATTGCCGGTATCGGTGAAATTGCCCTGCCCGGGCCTGCCGCCCAGCGCAGAAGCGTCGTTGCCGCCGGCGACATTGATGCCATCATCGCTGGCGTTAATATGAAGCGTGCCGCCGTTGATGGTGATGACGGAACTCTCGATACCCTCGTAGGACTCGGTGATGTTGATGGTGCCGCTGTTGATGGTGAGCGCCGTATCGGCGTGCATGCCGTCATCCCCGGAGGTGAGGGTCAACTCGCCCGCATCGATCAGAATGCTATCATTGGCATGCAGGGCGTCATCGGCTGAATCAACGCTGATGGTGCCGCCGTTGATGGTGAGCGCCACACCCGCCTTGAGCCCCTTGGTGCTGTCTGTATCATCCTCTACAACCGTCTGGTCGGGCGCCTGCGGCATACCGCGCCCACCGCCCCAGTTTTCGGTCTTGCTGATGCCGTTGACGCTGCCGCCGCCGGAGGTGATGTTCAAAACCCCGCCGCTGACCGCCAGGGTGGTGGCTGCCTGGATGCCATCCAGACCTGCGTTGATATAGAGCGTGCCGCCTTCAATGGCAACGGTGCCCTTGTCTGCATCCTCTTCATCGCTGGATTGGATGCCATCACCGCCGCTGTTGATGGTGAGCACTCCATCCTTGACAGCCACCGAGCTCTTGCCCTTGACGGCGTCGTTGACCGCATTGATGGTGATGGTCCCGCCGGTGATCTTGAGGTCGTCATCACTGACGATGCCGTTCTTGTAATTGGCATTGACGGTCAGTGCGCCGCTGCCCTTGATGGTGAGATCGTCATTGCTGAAGATGGCGGCGTTGGGTTCATTAGTATCGGCATTTTCGAATACATAGGCTGCGCCATCGGTGACGGTGTTCTGGGTGCCAGCCACCAGTTCGATGATGGTCTTGCCTGCATTGAGCACATAGATGGGAGCGCTGGCAGCATTGCTGATGCTGGCGCCGTTCAGCAGCAGGGTAACCTTGTCCTCTGCGCCGGCATCCACCATGATCTGCCCGTTATTGAGCGTGCCCTGTACGCTGTACATTCCTGCTGCATTGATGGTGATGATATTGCCATCCACCACTGCGCCGCTGCCTTCAAAGGCAATGGAATCGTCATTCAGGGTAATGACGGCGTCCGCGTCGGCGATGTCCGTACCCAGGTCATCCTCATCATATTCCACCGCCAGTGTGCCGGCAGAATTCTGCGCGATCTGGTTTGAGTCCAAAATACTACCGCTTTGCTGCTGCGAAGAACCGGGAAGCACACTGCTCTCATTCGCTGCAGTCGAACACGCCGGCAGGCTGACAAGCAGCGCCGCCAGCAGGATGGTCACATACAATTTACCTGTCTTCATGGTACCTCTATTCTTGATTCTAGTATGTTTTTTAAAATGGTGACTTGCGGCTGCGAACAACCCGCCTGTCCCATTTTGCGGTCTTATCATACGAGCAACCGAAAAAAGCACCATCCGACACGGGATGGAAATATATTCATCCTGAAGAGGTATATGCTGAAACTAGCACTTTAAGATTTCTCGCACGAAAAAAAGACAGGATGTGGAGTATTCCACATCCTGTCAACCCGGCTGTTTAACTTTTTGTTTGCTTGCCTGTCTTGAACCGCAGAGCGCCATCCTTCAGCTCCACCTGGATGGTATCTCCTTCATGGAAATCCCCTGCCAGGATCTGCAGCGCGAGCGGGTCCTGCAGTTCGCGCTGGATGGCACGTTTGAGCGGGCGCGCGCCGAAGTTGGCATCGTAGCCCTGCTCCGCCAGAAAGTCGCGGGCTGGCTGGCTGACTTCCAGATGGAAGCCCTTCTCTTCCAGCAAAGCCTGTACCCGCCGCAACTGGATATCCACGATGCCCGCCAGATGCTTCTTCTCCAGCGGATGGAACACCACGATCTCGTCAATGCGGTTCAGAAATTCCGGTCGGAAATGTTCCTTGAGCACATGGGTGATCTCATCGCGCGTCACCGCTTTCCCGTTTTCCCACAACTGGCTGCCGAGGTTGGAGGTCATGATGATGACGGTGTTGCGAAAATCCACCGTGCGCCCCTGCCCGTCGGTCAGGCGCCCATCATCCAGCAGCTGCAGCAGCACATTGAAGACCTCGGAGTGGGCTTTCTCGATCTCATCGAACAGCACCACGCTGTAGGGTCGCCGGCGCACCGCCTCGGTGAGCTGCCCGCCCTCATCGTATCCCACGTATCCGGGAGGGGCTCCGATCAGACGGCTGACGGTGTGCTTCTCCTGGTACTCAGACATATCTATACGCACCATGGCGTGGTCATCATCGAACAGGAAATACGCCAGTGAACGCGCCAGCTCGGTCTTGCCCACACCGGTAGGACCCAGGAAGATGAAGGAACCCATCGGTCGGTCGGGGTCCTGCAAGCCGGCCCGCGCGCGGCGCACGGCATTGGAGACCACCCGCACGGCATCTTCCTGCCCGATGACGCGCTGGTGCAGACGGTCTTCCATGTGGATCAGTTTTTCGGTCTCGCCTTCCAGCAGGCGCGAAACGGGAATGCCCGTCCAGCGCGCCACGATCTGGGCGATCTCTTCCGCGTCCACTTCCTCTTTCAGCAAGGCTTCATTGCCCTGCAGTTCATGGATGCTCTTTTCTTGTTCCGCAAGCTCATTTTCCAGGTCGCGCATGGTGCCGTAGCGCAGGCGCGCCACCTTTTCCAGGTCGCTGACGCGTTCGGCGCGCTCGATCTCAAGGCGGGTCTGCTCGATCTGCTCTTTAATGGACTGTAATTTAACAATGGCAGTTTTTTCGGTTTCCCAGCGGGCGTGCAGCTGGGTGGAATGTTCGCGCAGGTCGTGGATCTCTTTTTCCAGATGTTCCAGGCGCTCTTTGGAAGCCTTATCCTTTTCCTTCTTAAGCGCTTCGCGCTCGATCTCCAGCTGCATGATCTGGCGATCCACCTCATCCAGCGCCTGCGGTTTGGAGTCGATCTCCGTGCGCAGGCGGGCAGCGGCCTCATCGATCAGGTCAATGGCTTTATCCGGCAGAAACCGGTCGCTAATATAGCGGTTGGATAAGGTCGCCGCAGCGATGACAGCCGGATCGGTGATGCGCACCCCATGATGCACCTCATAGCGTTCCTTCAAGCCGCGCAGGATGCTGATGGTATCTTCCACGGACGGTTCTTCCACCAGCACCGGCTGGAAACGGCGTTCCAGCGCCGCGTCTTTCTCGATATATTTGCGGTATTCATTTAATGTCGTGGCACCGATCATGTGCAGTTCACCGCGCGCCAGCAGCGGTTTGAGCATGTTGCCGGCATCCATGGCGCCTTCGGCTTTGCCGGCGCCCACCACGGTGTGCATTTCATCCACGAACAGCAGCACCTCGCCATTCGATTCGGTGATCTCTTTGAGCACCGCCTTGAGGCGTTCTTCAAACTCACCACGATACTTGGCGCCGGCAATGAGCGAACCCATATCAAGCTGAACAAGGCGTTTCTTCTTCAAGCCTTCCGGCACATCGCCGTTCACGATACGCAGCGCCAGACCTTCGATGATGGCGGTCTTGCCAACACCCGGCTCCCCGATCAGCGCCGGATTGTTCTTGGTGCGGCGCGAGAGGATCTGGATGGTGCGCCGGATCTCCTCATCCCTGCCGATGACCGGGTCGAGTTTGCCCTGGCGTGCCAGAGCGGTCAGGTCGCGACCGTATTTTTCGAGGGATTGATAAGTGCCCTCTGGATTTTCAGAGGTGACACGCTGGCTGCCGCGCACCGCTTTCAATGCCTCCAGCACGGCGTCTTTGGTAATGCCGTGCTGTGCAAAGCGTTTCCCTTCCGGTGAATCGGTCAGCCCCAGCAGAATATGCTCGGTTGAGACATATTCATCCTGCATGCCCTTGGCATAGCGCTCAGCAATACATCGGCAGCGGGGCGTGATAAGCCCACTTCCATATTGGAACCGGCACGCGGCTGCCCGTTTGCGTCAGTTCTGCCTCCAGAGCGCGCGGAGAACCCGCGATCCTCACGAGAGCAGGCACCACGCCCTGATCCTGCTGCAGCAAAGCCAGCAGCAGGTGAGCCGGTTCGATCGCCTGATGGTTATAGCCCTGCGCAATCCGCTGCGCAGATAGGATAGCCTCCTGCGATTTTTGTGAATTTTTCCAGGTTCATAGAAACCTCCCATACTGATAATGAATCAACTATATTGTAGGAAATATATGTATGAGAGGTGTATAAGAAATGTTAATGCAAATATTGGCTAGGTTTGAAAATCGCATTTCATGAGATACTCTTAAAATTCAAAAAAATGAATTACAGTTATAAATAAATTCAATTGCTGTTTCAAGTATTTACATTGTTCTTCTAAATCCTTAAGTAATTTGATTCCCCACTCGCATAAGCGAAATCTTCATCTTGGAGAGTAAATGTGAGAAAACGTCATAGAATTCATCTTGACTTATTATTCCGCTTGAGTTATTTTTCTGATTATAAATTCGAGGGAGAAAACGCATAAAACCCCTGAATCGGCAGCGGGGCGTGATAGGTAGAATATTCCCTATCCCAATGCTTCCCAAGCATTTCCCCATGCTTAATTGCATTGAAATAGGTACACTTAGCAATTTCTGATGAACAAATTACGAAAAATTAACCTTTCATTCAAATCTGCAATTCTTTTTAATTCGTAGCCACGCGCTTGGTCTGAGTTCCGAAATAAATAATATTAATGCAAAAGTTGCTTGTGTTAATGGTTGAGCAAGTATTTTAATTCGCCAAATAAAGGACTATCCTTCTTAGAATTTAATAAACGAGCAATATTATGACATGTTTTAGTTGGGCTCCTATGGTGAGTGTACTCATATAAGTCATATACTAATGACTTGTTTACTTTCGTTTGTGCAAGATTTATCGTGGCAAAAACCATGGCTTGATCTTCAATATCCATATCTATAAATATCACTACATTAATTTGAAAATTATCCCGAGTAAAATTTTCCAAACCTGCAATACGATGTTGTCCATCAATTATTTTTGCAACTTCTGGTTTATTATCAATGTACATCTGTTTTGCTACTTCGTCATATTTTTTTACATACTCCGACTCAATAGATAGAATTACTCCCGTAGGAAAAGTGGCATCAACTGTGTTAACATAATTACTGATTTCTTTAACTCGCTTCGGTGATAAAGGTCTTTGTATTCCAAGATACTGTTCAACATCTCTTTTGGAAATTCTTCTTACATCAGCATATGAAATTGAGAAAAGATCTTTGGCATCCATTACTCCAATATAAAATTTTCCGATTGGTTGTTCGATTTCTAAACAATTAATACAAATAGAATTCTTCATAGTTCTATATCCTGTTCATGTAAATTGTCAAAATCTTTTTCTAATTCGTTATATCCCCTATCCATTTCTTTTTCGAATTGCTCTCGATTCATTGTAGAATTTTCAACTAGGACTACTAAAAATCCCAACATAATTGATACAAGGAAAATATAAAAAGTAATTTTATTAATAATAGACAAATTTACTTTAATATTTGGAAATATAGTAATAATAAAATCATTTGATACACATAACATAAATATTGCACTAGAAAACATTAATATAATAGTGTGCAAAAAGTTTAAGAATCTGCGGTTAGGGAAAATAATTCTTGTTCTTTGATATGCGTCATCTTGATCCTCACTATCCCTTCCTTTAAAAAAAGGATAGTCTTTATCAATAATACACATAGATCCTGAAATAATTCCGGCACTATATAATGCAAACTCACCATTTTTTCCGAAAGTATCCAAATTAAGGGGTAAGGAATAAAATATTATAGGTATAAATAGAAGCCACAAAGGTAACATACCAACTATTGTCCATAATAACCAATAAAATGCATTTAATATGGCTTTTTTATCCGCCCTGATTACAAATTTCCAAAAAACCATTGATATATCTCCCTATTTAATAATATACTAAATCTCAATAATTAGTTATCACTAATTCATTTACTTCTTTTCTTGACCCATTTGCAGCAATCCACCTTATTACTGGAAGTGGGTGAAAATTCCAATCACAATATAGATCACGAATTTCTACCGTATCGAGATTAGAAATCATAATTAAACAATTTCTTGCTTTCAACTGATTCGCAATTATTGATATCTTTTTTTGATCATCCCATGAAAATCTTGATTCTGTATAATGATTAAATTGTGATGTTGAATTAATTGGAGGATAAGGAGGATCAAGATAAATGAAATCACCAGGTTCAGGAAATCTACTAGAGAAAAGGTTTTGATAATCACTGCTAATTAATTCTGCATTCTTCATTAGTAAACTCGCAAGCAATATATCCTCTCGAGTGGCGACAGGGGGTGGATCTTTATGGCCATAAGGAACATTATATTTCCCACTTTTATTCACTCTAAAAATGCCATTAAATCCAGCTCTATTTAAATAGATAAATCGAGCAGATTGTTTAATTGAAGGTTTTGAATGATTGAACTCATCTCTTATAGCATAATAGTATTCCTCAGAATTATTATTTATGTGTTCACCTAAATAATTCATAACCATATTGGGATGATCTTTAATAGCCTTGTAACAATTAATTAACTCTAAATTTGAGTCAGATATTACTGATTTTCTTGGAGCAAGCCCAAAAAACAAGGATCCAGCCCCTAAAAAAGGTTCCCAGTAATTCTCATAACTTCTAGGTGGAGAAAGCCTAATTAAATATTTTACAATTCTACTTTTACCTCCTGCCCATCGTAAAAAAGGTTTACATTTTATATTTTCTGAATTAATATCCTTATCACTACTTACAATCATCCACTACCCCTTATCCATAAATTTTTTCTAGTTTTATTAAATAGAAACATTGATTATTTAATAGTTAAATGTTCATACCATTATTTATAATTAAACAGGATTTATTCTCTAATGGACTAGAATCATTCTTTCTTGTAATTATAGATAAGAATAAGAAGTTTTTTAATTGAGTTTCTTGAAAAGGTTTCTAATTTCAGAAATACCGTTATTCCATTTTAATCATGGGTCCGAAAACATGAACCAGTTTATGCAGGCGCCTGTCATCATCCACCGCCCAGCAGGCGATGAGTGTTGTGAATGGAACAGACAGAAATAAGCCGATCGAACCGACCAGAGAACGGACGATCTCCTCGGCAACGTAATTGATATTGACCAGCACACCGAGATCCACATTACTGATGGTGTAAAGCACGATCATGCTCAGGGTGGCGCCCAGATAGGCAAAGATGAGGGTATTCACGGTTGCGCTGACATGGTCCTGCCCGATCTGCATGGCGCTTTTGAAACGCTGCGCGAACAGCATGGCGGGGTCGGCGCGATAGAGCTCGATCACCGCGGAGGTCTGCCCGATCACCAGGTCATCCATCACACCGAGCGTTCCGATGATGACACCCGCGATCAGCAGTTTCTTGATATCTATGCCGTTGCCAAGCTGGATCAGATACATGGCGCTCTCATCCCCCGCGCCATTCAGGTGCGCCCAATTGATAAAAAGCACCGAGAGCAGGGCGGTGATGACCACCGCAAACAAGATGCCCGCCAGAGCGATATGGGTTTTCAGCGTCCAGCCGAAGATCAGGTACTGAGAAATGGATAAGAAGATGAGCGCGCCGATCAGACTGACCAGAACCGGATCACTGCCTTCGATGATCCGGGGGATGATATAGGCAAACATGACCAGCAAACTCAACGCCATGCTGATCATGCTGTTCACTCCCTTCCAGCCGCTCATGGCAATCCCAATAAAAACAAAGATCAACAGCAGTATCAGCAATACATCCGTGCGCACATGATCAATGAAATAGATGCTGTACGAGCCATCTGGCATCTGCTCCAGATTGACCATAATCTTATCGCCAGCTTTTAATCTGTAAGTATCCGAGAGCAGCTGATATTTCCCGTATTCCATTTCGAATGTGTTCCCTGCCTGCTCGCCATCCAGCAGGCGAACCTGCAGCACCTGGTACATCTGTACTTTCTCCCCCATGCTGACCGTTCCTTCCTCAAGAATGCTGACCACCTCAGCTTTCACGGTGGCTGATGAATACCCCACCGTTAGCGGCTCGCTGGCATTACGCTGCCACAACAGCAGCAATCCCACTACCACCACCACAGCCACCAGCACACTGAACAATTTATGATGATCGTTGAACCATTTCCACATTGTTTTACTCCTGGCTTTAATTCGGTCTAAATACCCCGTCCATCATACCATTTGATAAAAAAAGGGATCAGCCGGTAAGGTTGATCCCTTGCTTTTTTTACTCCTGTTGGATTTCAGCTATGACGGTCAAGGATCATCAGCGTTCGATACCCGCACACTCCCTGAGAAGCATTCTTTCCCAGCGGGCAGCCCCTGCACGAGCCAGCCGAGCATTTCACAGGAACAGGTTTCGTGCTGCCGGACCTGTTCATGGTTCTGAGAATACCTTCCAGAGCAGCCGCATCCATATTCATTTTTCCAGCCAGGTCATTCAATACCACTACCCCGTGATTCTTTTCGATCTCTCGTAATATTTCCTTAACCATTTTTCTCCTGACATCAACTCCAACGGGGGAGTCTGTTTCCTGCCATACCTGTTTTTCTATCCAATTCACAATAACAAGGAGCCAATTTGAAAGATGGCAACAGACGCGATCCATGCCAGTACAAACTGCCCGATCATACTCACCCACATCCATTTCGCGCCGAATTCATGTTTCTCTGCTGCCACCGCCACCATACAGGGGGTGTACAGCAGCACAAATACCATGAAAGAAAAGGATGCCAGCGCCCCCCTGCCGCCGCTGGAGCCTTCAAAACTGTCATGAACGGCGGTCATCAAAGCCGTTGGCTCCATTTCTTCTTCTTCCTCAAAAAGATTCACTCCCACGATGAGGGGGATGGATCTAACCGTATCCCAGGCAGAAACGAAGAAAGAAGAGATGATCTGCCATACATCCTGCAGGAAAGTGGTTTGCGCGATCTCTTCCTGTTCTTCCTGCTCAACATCATAAATTTGCGACATGGTGCTTACCACCACTTCCTTCGCCACGAATCCCGTCAGCAGGGAACCGGAAGCTTCCCATGTTCCAAATCCGGCGGGTTCAAAAATGGGCGCGATCACCGATGAGACGGAAGCGAACGCGCTGTCGCTCACCGGGGCATCTGCAAATGTACCTTCGCCCTTTACAGGCAACGCCAGTAATGCCCAGATAACCATGCTGGTAACCAAAATCAAACTCCAGGCTTTCTTTACGAACGCATTGGTGCGTTCAGACATCTGCGACCAGATGCTTTTCAAGGTTGGGCGCCGGTACGGAGGAAGCTCCATCACAAAGGGAGAGGCATCCTGCCCTTTGAACACGGTGTTCTTCAAAAGCAGCCCTACCAGTATCGCTACGACAATTCCGATCACGTACATTGAGAAGATCACTAACCCGCTATTTTCAGGAAAGAATACAGAAGCAAACAGCACATACACCGGCAGCCGCGCCCCGCAGCTCATAAAAGGCACCAGCAGGCTGGTGAGGATGCGGTCCTTTTCATTTTCCAGCGTGCGGGTGGCATAGATAGCGGGTACCGTGCAGCCGAAACCGACGATCATCGGCAGGAAACTCTTGCCGTGCAGCCCCAGCCCATGCATCAGACGATCCATCACAAAGGCTGCTCTCGCCATGTAGCCGGAGTCTTCCAGTACAGCCAGAGCCAGATACAGCATCATCAGAACAGGCACAAACACCAGAACACCCCCAACCCCCGCGATGATGCCGTCAACAAATAACGATTCCACCCAGGTGCCGCCCAGGTGCAGGATTGATAAAAGCGTGACCGTCCAGCTGGTCAGCGGTCCGCCGATCACACCGTCCACCCAGTCCAGGAACGGAGCAGCCACATCACTGGTCAGCTTGAACACAATCCACATCAATCCCAGGAAAATAGGAATGCCAAAAACACGATGGGTCACAATTCGATCCACTTTATCGGAAAGACTAACTTTTTGCGTTTTCGGTTTGACAACAGCGCTGCAGACGATCTCATGGATCGCGCTGTAATACGCGTCGGCTACTTCTGTATCAATATCCATATCCGATTTGGATGCATATTGTGAAGAAAAATTGCGCGCTTCTTCCATTAATGGCTCATACGATTCATCACCCTGCATTTCATCCAGAATGCCTTTGTCGCCCTCCAACAGCTTGATCGCCAGCCATCTTGGATCAAATGACGCCATCATTTCCGGCATCTTTTCTATCGCATCCTGTAATCTGGCTATCTCCCCCTCCAGTGCTTTACTGAACTGCGCGGGAATTCGTTTATCGTATTTTTCCGTCGTTTTGGCGCTTTGCAGAATGCAGTCTTTCAACTCATTGATCCCCTCACCATCACGGGCTACCAGAAGAACAACCGGAATGCCCAGGGCATCCTTGAGTTTTTCTATATCAATTTGTATTTCTCTTTCCTGAACAACGTCCATCATATTCAACGCAGCAATAACCGGAATACCCAGTTCGATCAGCTGCATGGTCAGATAGAGATTGCGTTCGATATTGGCGGCATCAATGATAGAAACCACCAGATCGGGTTTTTCTTTGATCACATAATCTCTTGCAATGATTTCTTCGAGAGAATAAGCAGTAAGGCTGTACGTTCCCGGCAGATCCACGACACTGATCGTTTCTTCTTGATATTTGAAAGTTCCCTCTTTCTTTTCTACTGTTTTGCCGGGCCAGTTTCCCACGTGCTGTTTTGTACCGGTGAGCTGGTTAAAAACGGTGGATTTTCCACAATTGGGATTCCCCGCCAGTGCGATGGTGTACTTGTTTTTCATTTTTCTCCTTTGCTATCATTCATGAATTACCAGTGATGATGACCAGAGCGTCCGTGCATGCGCCCGTAGTGTTTTCCAAATCGCGCTTTCTTATGATCATGAGAAGCAGAAACATCCATACCTTCCATTTGAGGTTCAACCAGGATGTGATGGGACAATCCACGTCCAATCGCTAATCGCGATTCTTTTACTGCCAGAATGAGAGGTCCATCACAATTCTGTGCGACGATGGTCATTTCAGTGCCCGGAGTGAGACCAAGAGAGGTGAGCCTTTTTTGCACACCCATGCCACCCCGGATGGAAACGAGTTTCAACAACTGCCCCTGAGGAGCAAGGCTAAGCGGCATCATGCAGCTCCTGCACCATCACCTGCCTGGCTTCCTCTTTTCGTAGAGAAAGGTTATATCCCCGCACTTCAAATTCGATAGGATCTCCAAAAGGAGCCACACGGATCACTTTTATGTGTGTTCCACGCGTTAATCCCATATCCATGATGCGCGTACGAATTCTTCCCTTTCCCCCAATCTGTTTGACCACACAATCTGTTCCAATTGGTACACAATCCAGAGTCATCATAATCACCTCATAGTTTATACTAATTATTCTGGTTAGCATATACTAATTCTATGTATATGTCAAGTTTTCCGCTAAAATATGAATCTGATTATGTATAATTACTCACTCACCAGAAAAAATCAGAGGCACAAACATGAACGTATCACGACAGATTGAAGACATTCTTCGGGCAGCAGATAACGGGGTTCGACCTTCCAAGACGGAATGCATCACCCTGCTTGAACTGCCTGAATATTCTCCCGAATGTTCTCTGTTACGAGCTACAGCAGATGCGATTTCCAGACAGCTTTTTGAGAATCATGCCATGCTGCTGGCGCAGATCGGAATTGATATAGCCCCCTGCCCGGCTGACTGCCAGTTCTGCAGCTTCGCAGAAAGTATCACCCAATTTCCCCGTCAAACCATGGCGATCGACACGGTCCTGGAATACAGCCGTATGCTCACTGCCAGGAACACCCTACATTCTTTATTCTTGATGACCATGCATACCTTTGACCATGACCATCTTCTCAAGGTGATCCAGGAATTACGCAAGATGATTTCCCCTGCGGTTCATATCGTTTTGAACATCGGCGATTTTAACCGCACGCAGGCAGATGAATTCCATGCTGCAGGTGTCAATGGCGCCTACCATGTACGACGATTGCGCGAGGGCATTGATAACACGCTGGCGCCTTCTGCCAGGTTACAAACGATTGAGATCATCAAAGAAGCAGGTCTGGATTGGTATACCTGCTGCGAACCGATCGGTCCGGAACACAGCAATACTGAGATCGTTGACCAGATCTTCGAAAGCTATGATCTGGGCTGTTTCCAGAACGCCGCCATGCGCAGGGTGGTGATCCCCAACAGCAAATTGAATAACTACGGCAAGATCAGTGAGCTGCGCTTGGCGCAGATCGTCAGTGTAGTGACTCTGGCAGGACTGGAATGCGATGAATTAAGCAGCATTGCCGTTCATGAACCCAACGCACTGGGATTGCTGGCGGGAGCAAACTGCATCTACGCGGAAGCAGGAGCCAATCCACGTGATACACAAACCAAAACCGAGCAATCACGAGGTCTCAACCTGCAGGATTGTGAAGAGTTATTGCTGGAATGTGGATACAGCACCGTCATGCTGCCCGGGAAAAAAGAATTCCCTATTAGCGGATATGATTTCCGACCGTACAAAGGCGCTTCGCAGATACAATAATACCAACGACGAACTCCATCAGGAGGGAAGATAATGAAAGGGTTATACCGGCAAGATACTGTATCCATTGATCTATCCAGTGGTGAATCTCGTATCGAGATGATTCCGGATGAGGTCTATGAAAAATACCTGTCGGGGCTTGGTCTGGGAGTATTTTACCTTTACCGGCACATTCCAGCCGGTTGTGATGCTCTGGGACCGGATAACATACTTGGTTTTGTAAGCGGCTTATTGACAGGAACAGGCAGTCTGATGACCGGACGCTGGCTGACGGTGTGTAAATCACCTTTGACCGGCGGATGGGGTGACGCCAACTGCGGAGGAACGCTCTCCCCTGCCATTAAACGCTGCGGTTTCGATGCCATCTTCATCCACGGACGGGCTGAACAGCCGGTGTATATCCTGGTAGAAAATGAGAAAGTATCCATGCATGATGCCGGGCATCTCTGGGGTAAAAAAGACGCCCTCGAATCGGAAGAGCTGCTGCTGGAAGAATATAAACAGTACGGGAAAAAAGCCAGCGTTGCCGTGATCGGAATGGCAGGAGAGAGAATAAGCCTGCTATCAGGTATCAGCAACGCCGGTGGGCGCATGGCAGCCCGCTCCGGGGTGGGCGCCGTGATGGGCTCCAAGAATCTGAAGGCGCTGGTATTGTGCGGGAATCAGCCGATCAGCGGGCATGATCTTCAGCACATCAAAGCCCTCAACAAGCAGTACACACGCAGCATCCGCAACCAGAAACTGCAGAATTTCGTCAGCGGCGGCATGTTCCCCATGCTGGGGGGATTCCTACTGGGGGGAGCATATACCAAACGCATTCCGGGATTATTGTATGCAGCATTGCTCAAGAAGTGGGGCACCAGTATCAGCAACACGCTCGGCATGCGCTGCGGAGACAATCCCATCATGAACTGGAAGGGATCGGTCAAACAGTTTTCACGGCAGTCTTTCAAGCACCTGAACCCCGATCTGATCACAGACACCGAGATCAAAAAATACGGCTGCTACTCGTGCGCCATAAGCTGTGGTGGCATCTGTCAATTCAAAGACCCACACAGCGGGCAAATCCGTGAAACACATAAACCGGAATATGAGACCGTCAACGCTTTTGGTGGGCTGTTGATGAACACCAACCTGGAGGCGATCTACCACATCAACGACATGCTCAACCGAGCTGGCATGGACAGTATTTCCGCCGGAGCCACGGTCGCGTTCGCGCTGGAATGTTATGAACAGGGCTTGCTCGACCGCGATGATACCGGCGGCTTGGAACTCACCTGGGGCAACGCGGAAGCGATCACCGCACTGGTTGGCTTGATGATCGAACGCAAAGGGTTGGGGGCTATCCTGGCGGATGGAACGCGTCTGGCAGCCCAGCGCATCGGAAAAAACGCTCAGCAATATGCTATCCATGCCGGTGGTCAGGAGCCTGGTATGCATGATGGTCGGCTGGATCCGCAGCTTGGACTGCAGTACAGTGTAGATCCGACACCAGGCAGACACACCATTGGCTCAGGTCTATATTACAACATGATGCAGCTATGGCGTTTCACAGATGCTGCCCCCAAACAGGCTTTGCTCTACCCCCGCAGGAAAGAGTTTCAACCTTCCGAAGAGAACGCGATCATCTCAGTTATCAGCAGCAGTATCAAGATGGTGCTGGATGGCGCCGGAGGCTGCCTTTTCGCGCTGATCAGCGGATTGCATAACTGGCGGCTGTTCGATTACCTGAACGCAGCCACCGGATGGAACAAATCAGCGGATGATTACCTGCTGATCGGAAAACGCATCCAGACGCTGCGCCAGCTGTTCAACATCCGCGAGGGTATTGATCCCCGGCAGAATAACCTCCACACTAGAGCGCTGGGAAATCCCCCCCAGCAAGCGGGACCATTGAAGAATAAACGAGTAGCGATTGATGAAATGCGGCGTCTGCATTGGAAGCAATTCGGATGGCATGAAGAGACAGGCATTCCTCTTGAAGCGACCGTTCGCGATTTGGGTCTCTAAGCTCCAGTAGATGTCCGCCGAATCTCGATTTTCGAAACGATCTATTCCGCTTCATTAATAAAATAGAATACCTCCACAGGATGAACCGATTTCAGTCTTATGAAGGATGGTGTTTCAAGCGTGACCTTTTATCATAAACACATGATCGGAGGTTGCAGCATGCCTGAAATGCAGACCATTACAAAACTACCCTTTACACACAGCATCCAAAACCACATCTATTCGGATCTGCGTCAAATAATAACCCGCTTTTCCCCTGTGACGCTGGATGAAATCCAGGACTACGCACTGCAGGATCGCGTGGATACAAAATATTTGATCCGTTTGATGGATCTCCCGGCTCTCCTCAAAGCGCTGTACGACTCCTATTCCATTCTGGAGGTGGAAACATATAAGATCAACGGTTATCGTACTCTCTATCTCGATACACCTGTGTTAAGTTTCTACCACGATCATCATAATGGCAAGCGACCGCGCTACAAAATTCGTATGCGCGAATATCTGAGCAGTGGTCAGGTTTTCTTTGAGATCAAAAAGAAAGAAAATGAGTTCCGTACTATTAAGAACCGTGTTGAGATCTCCCGGATCAGGGAATATCTCACCCCACCGATGCGCGATTTTCTGAGTGGATATTATCCTGGAGAAGCACGCAATCTTCAGCCAGCCTTATGGAACACGTTTGACCGCATCACGCTGATTAACAACAACACCTTCGAGCGATTAACCGTAGATAGTGGGCTTTCCTTCTTCAACAATACAAATACCCTGCAGCTTTCCCATCTGGCTGTACTGGAATTAAAGCAGAGTGATTTCTCCAGAGCGTCTACGATCATTCAGACATTAAAACTAAAAGGATATCAGCCCATCTCGTTCAGTAAATACTGCACCGGCATCGCTACGCTCAGAACGGATGTGAAAAGAAACCGCTTTAAAAAGAATTTCCTCGAATTTCAAGCCTCAACCAAAAGGACCTATGACCATGTCAGCTTTATTCCAGTACACGCTTAATTTTTTCATCAACTTCCTGACCGCTTTCGTGATCGTCAGATACATCTATTACCCGCAGCGACGCTCGCAGAAATTCGCGCTGACCTTTTTAGGGTTCAACACCATCATCTTCATTCTATTCAACTTTCTGGCAAGTATTGAACTGAGTATGGGTGTTGGTTTTGGATTGTTTGCGATCTTCTCCGTCTTGCGCTACCGCACCGATCCCATGCCCTCACGTGAAATGACCTATCTATTCATCCTGATCGCACTCCCGATGATCAATTTCGTAATGCTCAGCCAGAACGCGTATGCCGAACTGGCACTTACAACAGTTTTGATCTCCATGGTACTGCTCTTCCTGGAGAGAGGCTGGGGATTTCATTTCATGGCTTCCAAGTCGATCACCTATGAAAAGATCAATCTGGTGAATGCTAACAATCAAAAAGAATTAATCGCTGATCTGGAAGAACGAACCGGACTAAAGATCCACTATGTTGATATTAATAAAATTAATTTCCTTAACGATACTGCTGAACTCAAGGTGTATTACGAGGAAAGCAAAAACGGCAATGGATAGACTGTTATGGATCAATTCAAGCGTATGCCCCTGAAATTAACATGTATTCTGATCATGCTGGCTGTCTCCTCCTGTGCCAGCACAACCACCGAAATATATGCGGAACAGACGCTGAACACAGATACAAGAAGTCTTTCTGAAGAAGCGCCACCCGATTACGAGATCGTTTTTCCTGATGATCGTGTAAACGAAATCGTCATCACCATCTCTCCCGAAGACTACGCAGATATGATGGCGAATATGAGCGACCTGTATGGAGAATTCGGGAGCGGCGAAACTCGCAATTTCGGTGTTGAACGCGCTGCCGGAGAAGGAGTACAACAACCCTTCGCAGTCCCTGAAAATGGCGACCAGAAACAAGCTGCTCCCTTTACTGAAGAACAGAAGTTGCCTGCCCCCGCCGATACTGTTCCTTTTCAACGAGATCGAAACGCTGCCCCCGGAGACCAGATGATGATGGATAGCAAAGAAAATCCCATATGGGTCGAGGTAGCCATTAATTTCAATGGAGAGAACTGGGAACATGTAGGAATTCGCTACAAAGGGAACTCTTCTTTGAAATCCTCCTGGAGTTCGGGGAACAATAAACTTCCTTTTAAACTGGATTTTGACCAATTCGAGGATGACTATCCTGAAACAGAAAACCAGCGTTTCTATGGATTCAAACAACTGAGTTTTGCCAGCAATTTTTCTGACTCTTCTTATCTGCACGAACTGGTAGCTGCGGATATCTTTCGTGACGCAGGTGTGCCGGCTGCTCAAACAACCTTTTATGCAGTGTATTTCAACTGCGGCGAGGGACCAGTTTATTACGGACTGTATACCGCTGTCGAAGTAGTGGATGATACCGTAATAGAAACGCAGTTCAGTGATGACAGCGGTAATGTCTATAAGCCATCTGGAAGAGCCGCAACATTTGCGGAAGGTACCTTCAATACGCAATCCATGGACCTGGAAACCAATCTGGAGGATGCAGATTACAGCGATATCGAGGCGCTATACAATACCCTGCATGCCGATCAGCGCCTCACTGATCCGGAGCAATGGCGCAGCGATCTGGAAGAAGTGTTTGATGTGAATGGCTTTCTGCGCTGGCTGGCAACCAATACCCTCATCCAGAATTGGGATACTTATGGAAGTATGTCCCATAATTATTACCTGTATCATGATCCGGCAAGCGACCGGCTGGTTTGGATCCCATGGGATAACAATGAAGCCCTGCGCAGCGAGCGGGGCAGAAGTGCGGCGGTGGAATTGGACATGAGCAATGTGGACGAGAACTGGCCATTGATCAGCTATATTATTGATGATGAAATATATCAAGAACGCTATAACTCGTATCTTTTTGAGATCGCCACGAATATTTTCAATCCTGAGCGGATGGAAACTATCTACACCGACCTGCACGAATTGATCGCACCCTATGTAGAAAAAGAACAACCAGGGTACACAACTCTTACCGACATAACACTGTTCGAAGATAGTGTGGAAACATTAATGCAGCATACACGCGAGCGTTATGAAGCCGCCAGTGCATATCTTCAAACACTCGAATAACCCCTTCACACAGACAGCGCTTAGTTTGAGCGCTGTCTGTCATTCTTAATTCTTGCGGATCAGGTTATGCTGAACCGCATAGATCGCTGCTTGAACCCGATCTCTTAAATGGAGTGTATTCAATATTTTTGAAACATAATTCTTCACAGTACCTTCCGTGAAGAAGAGTTCCTCTGCGATCTCACGATTGGAAAAACCCTCGGCAATCATGCACAAAATCTCATATTCTTTTTCATTCAACATTGAGAGTTCTTCTACCGGTTCATCTGATGCAGCTGCATCGCGCAGTAAATTATGTTCCACAAGCATCCCGATGGTATCTGAAGAGAATTGCGATACTCCCCGATACGCCAGACGGATCGCCTCCGCCAGATCATCTTTGGGGATATCTTTCAACAAGTACCCATTTGCTCCAGCCTGAATGGCTTTTACGATATAGTCATCATTATTAAAGGTAGTCAACATGATGATTCGGATGTCAGCATTCTTCTTTCTTATCTCACGGGTTGTTTCAATGCCACCCATGCCGGGCATGCGAATATCCATCAGGATGATATCAGCAGGCGTGTGTTCAAGAATATCGATCGCCTCCTGCCCGTTCGCGGCAGTCGCGATGATCGTAAAATCATCTTTGATCTCAAGTAATGCTTTGATCCCATCGCGAACTAATTGCTGATCATCCACGATCAATACTTTTATCTGTCCACTCATGCTTTTCTCATCCTCCCAATTCAGGCTGCCGTTTGGGTATCTTTACTTCAATGGACGTCCCATTCTTCCTGTCACTCTGGATGTTCAAATTTCCATTCAACATATCCACCCGTTGTTTGATACTGGTCAACCCGTAATGCCTGGTTTGATCAGCTATTTTAAATGGTTTAAATCCAACTCCATCATCTTTGACGAACAATAAAACCTCGCGCGCTTTAAAATTCAGGCTTATGACCACGTTTTGTGCATGCGCATGCTTTTGAACATTGGTCAGTGATTCTTGAATAATATAAAACAGGTTTCTGCGAATGATCTTGGAAAAGCCGAACTCATTGCCCTGATATGAAAAATCAAGAGATTCAAATTCGTCCCTGTAATTATTGATGAGTTCTTCTGCTTTCTCTTTCAAACTATAGATATCATCATGGTCGTGCAGATCATCCACAAAACGGCGTACTTCCTTCAGAGCCTGTTCAACAGAATACTTGGCATTCAGGATCGCTTCATCCACCACTTCGGTTGAAATGGAGCGATACGCCAGCGCCTTTTCAAGCTGGATATTTACTGCTACCAGGTAATGACCCAGAGAATCATGCAGATCATTGGAAAGCTGAACACGTTCTTCCATGATAGATAAACGCGATAGATCTTCAATGTAGGTGCGCAGCTCAATATTCGAGCGAGACAATTCTTCCATGATCTCTTGATTTTGGAAAGTAGCTTTTTTATCCCTTTCCGCAAAGATCGCTGACAGCTGGAAAAATACCAAACTTATCAGGGAAGGCAGCGTATCAGGAGTGGGGCGTATTGCAGACATGGAATAAAAATAATACAGAATTACAACAGAAGCCAGTAGACTGATCACCAATCCAAAGATCATATACGCATGGTAGGGGATCAATCCCATCACGATGCGGGAAAAATTTGTGATATCAATACTCTGCATGAACGCGATCAAAATGACCCGCAGCACAAAAAAAAGGGTATGCATGAATTGTCGGGTTTTGGAATAGAAGATCAAATCGAACAGATCAAATAACGCCAAGATGAAATAACCTGAAAAAAGCACCCATTTTTTCCAGTGTAGTTCGGCAGCCGTGATATCCACTTTGAAAACAAAATATACGACCGCGTGCGCTGCTGCTAAAACAAGCACTGCAAACAGAGAAAGCCCGTAGGGGAAGCGGCTGGTTAACATTGGTCTGTTTTTCATAGTCTTAGATTATATGCTTAAATTGCCTTTCTCCGAATTGCTTTTGTCATCAAGGTAGTAACGAAGGTAATCTAAATCATTGTCCGATTTTGAGAGAAATTCTGACCATCTGGACTGGAATCATCCTCCGTCTATCTATAGAATACGGGATAGATTTGAGAAAGAAAAGGATAGGTATGGAAAAAACCAGAAAATTCCTGTTAAAGACCGAACGTACTGTATTAAAAATTTTTGCACGGTTCATGCTGGAATTTAGTGTTCAGTACGAAACACCCCTGCAGAATGGAGCCAAGATCTTTACGCCCAATCACCCTACCACAACCGATCCCTTTTTACTATGTCTGGTGACCCAGGAACCGCTTGTGATCCTGGTTAATCGACGTGTTCTCATGCTCCCTTTAATAGGGAGGATCATTGAACGAGCTGGTACGATCCCTGTTGACAAAGAAGGTGGGAATGGAAAGGAAATCATCCAAAAATCCACTCATTTATTACATGATGGATTCCCGATCGGAATTTTTCCAGAAGGTTGTTTAAGCCCTCAAACCGACCGGCTTGCCAATCTGCATACGGGTGCAGTTCGCATCGCGCTGAGCAGCGGTACACCTATTGTTCCGGTGGGAATCTATTTACATGAACAGGATGTATTACGTCATCATTTTCACACCCGTTTCGGTCTCAGTGAATCACGCTGGATACTGCATGGGAAATACTATATTACTGTCGGTTCTCCTCTAGAAATTTACGGGGATGAAGAAGATCATGAATTCGTGCGCAGCTACACACAAATCATCGCTGCGGAAATCGATCGTTTGATGGCGATCAGTAAAACCAGAGCCTACCAAAATGAGATCTCATGGAAACCGATCATTCCATTTATCAAACCGCTGCCGACTGATCTTTCATAGACTCGTTTTTCCGCCAGATGAATTGCCGGTTTCCTCTTACTCTTTTTTAATGATGCCTTCGCGCCAGGCAAAGACGGCTACCTGTGTGCGATCTGCCAGATGAAGCTTGCTGAGAATATTACTGACATGACTTTTAACCGTTTTTTCACTGATCACCAGCCTGGCTGCGATCTCCGCGTTCGATAAACCTTCCGCAATGAGAGCCAGTACTTCCTGTTCTCTATCAGTTAACTGCATGTAATCCTGCATGCCCTCACTACGGTCGTCGCGCCATTCTCCGATCAGCCGTGATGCAACTTTCGGAGACAATATTGCTTCCCCTCTGGCAGCCGAACGGATAGCACTGGCTAATTGCTCTGGATCCACATTCTTGAGGATATAGGATAGCGCCCCTGCTTTGATCGCCGGGAAAATATGGGAATCTTCATGATAGGAAGTAAGGATGATGATCTGCGAGCGTGGGCTGACCTGCCGAACACGCCAGGTCGCCTCGACTCCATCCATTTCAGGCATTTTAAGATCCATCAAAACCACATCGGGCGCCAGGTCTTCTGCCATTTTTACCGCCTGCGTGCCAGATTCGGCTTCCGCAATGATCTCCATATCAGGTAAAACCTCGAGATATGCCCGGATGCCATTGCGAACAATTGTATGGTCATCAACCAGCATGACCGTTATTTTTTCATTTATCATCATTTGTATGCTCCCTTCCCTCTATGGGAATCATGATCGTAATGGTTGTGCCGCTGGAAGAGGTATTCATCTGCAACGTGCCGTTTAATTCTCTGACACGCTCTTCCATGGAATGCAACCCCAGACCCTGTTTTGTTGAAGATCTATTAAAACCAATTCCATTGTCACTGATCTGCAATGTGAAATGATCGGATGAAAAAGTAAGAAATACACTGGCAGCCGTGGCACGACTATGACGGCTGATATTGGATAGCGCTTCCTGGATAACCCGATAAAGGGATTGTTCAGCTTCCTGACCGATCTTATTTTCAATTCCATCCACCCTGAATACCACCGATACCCCGCTTTGTTTTTGCCAAACCTTGACATATTCCCGCAGCGCGTCCGGTAAAGATTGATCACCCATTTGAACCGGTCGCAGTGTGTTGATGAGAGTAGATAATTCATCTAACGCCTGCTGGGCAAGCCTGGAGGAAATGTCAACCTGTACGATGGCTTTTTTTAGATCCGATTCGATGAGAGGTTTTACCGCACCCAGGTTCATGGAAATAGCAAAGATCTGCTGTTTCACGCTGTCATGCAGATCTCTTGCCAGGCGATTACGTTCCTCCATCGTTGCCAGCATCTGTTCTTTTTCAATTAACTGCTGGAACTGATCTGCCATGTGATTCAAGCTTACCGCCAATGTACTGATCTCATCATTACCATGAACTTCAGCTTTTTTTGAGAAATCACCCTGCCCCCATTGAAGGGTGGTTTTAGCCATCTGATCCAACCGTTTGGTAAAACTATTGGCTATGATGAATCCGAACAGGATCCCAATGGCAGAGGATATTAATAAAAAGACCGGAAGTTCCGGCAGGAAACCTGAAACAGCAGCCCTGACCTGTTCACTGAAGGTAGGTGCATAATATTGAGCAATTACCGCCCCAAAATACTCACCTGCCCGCCGGATCGGAAGCACCAGCGTAGTTACATTTTGATCAGAAATGGTGAATTGCGGAGCCGGGATCAAAGTGCCCGCAGATACTTCCAGAATAGATTTTTCCTCTTCAGTCAATGATGCATAGATCTGTTCACCCACCTGGAAAACCGAATTGTTGTTCGTAGAAAGCACAATGCTTTCCGCGTCCACAATTGTAAGTGTGCTCTTTGACTCGCTATATGCGATGGTTTTGGGTGTCAGGTCTATGATAGACCCATTCATGTCAAGAGGAGCAGCCTCCTGTGTGTTGCCAGCAGCAGGCAGGTCTTTACGGTCATTATTCCGATCTGGCACTCGTAAAAATGTCTCCTTGCGGGTATTGATCCATCTATCAATATAATCCATATCCAGCGGTTCGATCATGGCATCCACTAGAGCAGGATTGGAAGCATCAAGCATTTGCGCAGAACTGTAAATGAAATTAATGGAAGTGAAAGCATAACGGTTGGAAGTTACCGTAATAAGTACTTCCACAACGAATAGCATGAGAAGCGTTGCCAGCATATACGTGACAGTTAACTTCCATCGAATTCCGGACAGAGTTTTATTCTTTAATCGCATAATTAATCATACCTGTTAATAATTTTCCATACATACTATAAACCAAAACTCATACTGCGCGATTCACCTCAAGGAGGAATTTGTATCATCCTTCAGGTGGGGAAGAAAAAACTGAAAAAGTAACAAAAATCCTGTATATGGAAAAGGGGAAAAAACAATGGATTTTAAACGAGTTTTTCTTAAAAAATATGATAGGATTAGTGATGTGTAAGTTATAGTAAGGTTCTAAATAGAAAGATCTTCTTTAGATTTGGAATTCCTGAATAACCCAAGCAATAAAAAAGAAGAAAGGAGTTCCAAATCATGTCCGAAAAAGAACAAGGCACAGTGAAATGGTTCAATGGCTCTAAAGGCTATGGTTTCATCGAACGCGAAACCGGTGAAGATGTCTTTGTCCACTACAGTGCCATCATAGGAAATGGTTTCCGCAATCTTGAAGAAGGTCAGCGTGTGCAGTTTGTTGTCACTCAAGGTCAAAAAGGCGCACAAGCGGAAGAAGTTGAAATCCTGTAGTAATACTATGGATTAATCAAAAGGACAGTGGCATACACTGTCCTTTTTTATTCTCCAGGAACACACCAGCATATATTCCGGTATATGCCACAGAAGAAACCGGCTCGCCATCCATTCCCCCTGTAGTGATCGCATCAACCGTTAAATATCAGGTAGAAGCTGCTAAACCAATAATAATTGCTTGCGTACAAAAAGTTTGTTCTTTGGCATCAAGTATGATTTGAAATCTTCTTCATCATTGGTTTTCTGAATATGCGTCTCTCATCAGAGCAACATCCTTTATAAGAATATCCTTTTCTTCACCACTCATCAAACTAGCCTGGATACCCTTGATAACCAGTTCACTAATATCTACTTCTGAAAATGTGAATTCTTTTGCGATCTGTTCATATTCATTATTCAACGTTGTTGAGAACAAAGCAGGATCATCCGAATTGATGGTTACGTATAATCCCTGCTGAATCATCTCATATACAGGGTGATGCGCAATATCAGATGCGATGCCCAAACAGACATTGCTGGTTGGGCAAACCTCAAGGGGAATCTGTTTATCACGTAAAAAAGCGACCAGATCATGGTCTTCAAGACAGCGCACAGCATGCCCAATGCGTACAGAGTGACCGACCTCAAGCGCTTCCCAGATACTGTCAGCTCCACCGGTTTCCCCAGCGTGCAAAATGCAGGGTAAACCTGCTTCATGGGCAAGTGCAAACGCTTTGTGAAAACGTCCCGGAGGATTACCGATCTCATAGCCACCCAAGCCCAGAGCTACCACACCTTTATCCATTGCATGCACCGCTTCTTGTGCCACCAGATAGCCTTCTTCCGCACTTGTTTCACGAGCTATATCAATGATCAGGCGCATTTTCACTCCCAGTTCATGTTCCGCCCAGTCACTGGCTTGCATCAACGCTGCGATCTGGTCAGAAATAGGAATGTTCTTTTGTTTGTAGTGGGTATAAGCCGTATAGGTCACTTCGCTGTACATGATATGCTGTGCTGCCTGCCCTGCTAAAAATTCCTGTCCGATGAAATACAGATCCTCAACAGTCTGGATGCAGTTCGACAGCAGTATATATTTGGAGATGAAATCAGGGAAATCATGGAATTGATACCACTCCCGTAAACCTGCCATGTCTTGCACCGGCAAAGCGATATGATTTTTTTGCGCCAGCTTGAGCAGCGTTTGTGCCCGAATTGCTCCCTCCAAATGGACATGCAGCTCCACCTTGGAGAGTGCTCTTATGAAGGTTGTTATCGGTGCTTGAATCTGTGTATTCATGGTTGATCCTTTTACTCTGGTCATTCTAGCAATGTTTCCTGTTTAAGATAAGCTATGGACAAACAGACAAGAATAGTACATACGATTATAATGAGTTTGCAAAATCGTTTACGTTAAAACACCTTCTGGAGGAAGCATGCGAAAAGTGATCATAGATACAGACACCGCCTCAGATGATGCAGTAGCGTTGATCATGGCGTTCGTGGAAAAAGATTTCAATATCCTGGCAGTAACCGTGGTTGCCGGTAATGTACCCCTTGATATGGCTGTTCAGAATGCACTCTATACGCGCGAATTATGCAAAGCAGACCATATTCCTGTTTACGCAGGTTTAGCCAAACCCATCTTGCGTGAACTGGAGACCGCCCAAAATGTGCATGGCTGTGATGGACTGGGTGATATCGGTTTACCTTTGCAGGGTCGCTGCCCTGCCGATGGTCATGCAGTTGATGTTCTCATCCAGCTCATCAATCAGAACCCCGGCGAGATCGACTTGATCACATTAGGACCCTTGAGCAACATCGCAGTCGCATTATTACGAGAGCCATCCCTCGCAAATAAAGTCAAACGCTGCTATATGATGGGCGGATCGGGCAATCACATCGGTAATGTGAGCCCACTGGCTGAATTCAACATCTGGGCTGATCCCGAAGCTGCCAAGGTAGTCTTTGATTCCAGTATGCCTATCACCATGGTTGGTATTGACGCCAATGTGCGCAGCGCCTTCTTCAACCAGCAGGACATTGATACCATTCTAGCGATCGGAACTGAAAAAGCGCAGTTTGCCATTAATATTCAGGGTACACTCAATACATTCATCCAGGGGCTGTATGATTTCAATGGTTTTGACCTGCCAGACCCTCTGACCATGGCAGTCGCCATCGATCCTTCCTGCTGTAAAACAGAAGCGAGCGCTGTTCATGTTATCACTGGTGATGGACTGGGGCGTGGTATGACCGTGATCGACAGAAAGGGCTATTACGGAGAAAAGAACCTGGTGGATGTAGCCATTGATGTTGATCGCGCGCGATTTCTAGAGATCCTGCATAACGCGTTGCGTTAATCTTCAAACGCAAAAAGGAGAGAATGCTCTCTCCTTTTCTTCCTTATCAGATCCACACTTCCTTCTTCACGATTTCTTTGTGAAGAAATCCTGCATATAGGCTTTCAATTCCTGACCTGTATAAGATCTGGTTTGTTTACAGATCTCTTCAGGTGTGCCTTCGGCAATAACTTCTCCGCCACGATCGCCGCCTTCTGGACCCAGGTCAATAATATAATCTGCGACCTTGATGATATCCATATTGTGTTCGATGATGAGCACCGAATTACCCGCATCTACCAGTGTTTGCAGTACCTCGATGAGCTTATGAACATCGGCTGCATGCAATCCAACAGATGGTTCATCCAGCACATACAGCGTTTTACCGGTCGCGCGGCGTGATAATTCTCGTGAGAGTTTGACGCGCTGCGCTTCACCACCTGACAGGGTAGTTCCCGATTGCCCAACACGCACATAACCAAGCCCAACATCCTGCAGGGTTTGCAGTTTGTTCACGATCTTGGGTATATTGCTGAAGAAGTCCATCGCTGAATCGACCGTCAGGTCCAACACTTCGGCAATATCTTTTCCTTTATACTTCACCTGCAAAGTCTCACGGTTGAAACGGCTGCCGTGGCAAACCTCGCAAGGGACAAATACATCAGGCAGAAACTGCATTTCGATCTTGATCTGCCCATGACCCCGGCAGGCTTCACAGCGTCCACCTTTCACGTTGAAAGAAAATCGCCCTGCTTTATAACCGCGCATCTTGCTTTCCGGTAATTCGGCAAACAAAGAGCGAATTTCATCAAAGACTCCCGTATACGTACCCGGATTGGAACGCGGAGTACGACCGATGGGAGATTGGTCAATGTTGATGATCTTATCCAGAAATTCAATGCCATCAATACATTCATGCTGCCCGGGAATGGTTTGCGCTCGATTTAACTTGCGTGCCAGAGCGTTGTAAAGGATGTCTACCAGCAGAGTTGATTTTCCAGAACCGGAAACCCCGGTGATACACACCAGACGCCCCAGAGGGATCTTGACGTCAATATTCTTCAGATTATTCTGTCTGGCTCCCACTATCGTCAGATAATTACCATTGCCATTGCGTCTTTCTTTCGGCAGGGGGACAACCTTGCGGCGCGAGAGGTAGGCACCGGTCAGCGAAACCGGGTGAACCAGTATTTGATCAATCGTTCCTTCTGCCACCAACTCCCCACCATGTTCTCCGGCACCCGGACCCAGATCAATGATCCAATCTGCCGAGCGGATGGTTTCTTCATCATGTTCGACGATCAAAACCGTATTCCCGATATCGCGCAGTTCCTTCAGTGTTTTTAATAAACGGGCGTTATCACGCGGATGAAGACCGATGGAAGGTTCATCCAGCACATACAACACTCCCATTAAGCGCGAACCGATCTGAGTAGCCAACCGAATGCGCTGCGCTTCACCACCAGAAAGAGATGCGGCAGAACGCTGCAGGGTCAAGTAATCAAGACCAACATTAACCAGGAAACCGAGGCGATCTCTGATCTCCTTGAGAATACGGTCGGCAATCAGTTTTTCTTTTTTCGATAAGGGAGATCTTTCTGCCGAAATACGATCCACCCAGGCAAGGGTCTTAACAACCGGCCATTCCGTGACTTCCAGAATGTTGGTATCATCAACGGTTACCGCCAGCGATTCTTTCCGCAGACGAGCGCCACCACATTCCGAACATGGTTTATCACTCATGTACGTACCAATTTTGTTGCGCACGTAATCTGATTGGGTTTCATGAAAACGGCGCATCATATTGGGGATTACTCCTTCAAAGGCTGAATCCACCTCATAGGTGCGGTTTTCCCGGCTGAAGTTCATGCGTACTTCTTTTCCCTGTGTACCAAACAGGATGATGTTAAGCTTCTCCTCTGGCAGGTTCTGAACCGGTTTGTCAAGATCGACATGGTAAGCTTTAGCAGCCGCTTCTAGCATCTGCCAGTAATAACCACCTTCTTCCCTGGGACCGTTCCACTCGCTGGGAGCTAGGGCGCCATCACGCAGAGAGAGATCTTTATCAGGAATAAGCAGATTGACATCAATCTCCTGCTTCACACCCAAACCCTGGCAGGTTGGGCATGCACCGTGAGGTGTGTTGAACGAGAAACTGCGCGGTTCGATTTCGGGCAGTGAAACGCCATGTTCCGAACACGCCAGATTTTCCGAGAAGAACATATCTTTGAAGCCATCTTCTGCCACGATCTGCACAATGAGATACCCCTCGCCAACCTTAAGGGCAGTTTCTACGGAATCCGCCAGCCGCGATAGGAAAGCATCTCGCTCTTCCTGTGGCGTGGAGTCTTTGATCACCAGACGATCAACAACCGCCTCGATATCATGGATCTTATAGCGATCGAGGCTGATATCTTCTTCCAGGCTGAGCACTTCTCCATCCACCCTGGCGCGAACAAAACCCGCTTTGCGAATCTCTTCAAATACTGCCTGATAAGTACCCTTGCGCCCCCGTACAATCGGGGCAAGCACCATGAATTTGGTTCCTTCTTCAAGACCGGCGATGATATCCACGATCTCCTGCGCCGATTGTTTTACAACTTCTCTGCCGCAGATCGGGCAGTGCGGAATTCCAACACGCGCATATAATAAACGCAAATAATCATAAATTTCGGTTACCGTACCAACCGTGGAACGTGGGTTATGCGAAGTAGCTTTCTGGTCAATGGAAACAGCCGGAGAAAGTCCTTCAATATAATCCACGTCAGGTTTGTTCATTTGCCCAAGGAATTGACGAGCATACGCAGATAAGGATTCCACATAGCGGCGCTGCCCCTCTGCGAAGATGGTGTCAAATGCCAGAGAACTCTTGCCTGACCCGGACAAGCCGGTGATAACCACCAGTTTATCGCGTGGAATATCCAGCGATATATTCTTTAGATTGTGTTCGCGTGCTCCCGCAACGTGAATAACATTATGTGTCATAAGCAAACCCGTTAAATATGAGCTAAAAAATTATTATACCATTTGTTCTAATAAATTTGTTCTACTAATTATGTAGTGTAGTGAATGGAATAATGACGCCAATGAACAGTCTACTTTGTCATGTTTAAAATATCTGCACGCGATACAACGAATGATGGATAAGTTTGCAACGATATATTATAGTTGAATCGGTCTGGCAGGTTCAATGCTTGCCTTTGAAAAGAAGAAACGTTCATTCAGTAGTTTTTTCAGTTCCGGCATGATATCCCAGGCTGCTTTCGCTCCTTCGGCGATGACATGCTCGATCTGGTTGAAACCGCCCAGTGTGGCAACATCCTGCCCGATATCCGGGCGGATCAAGATATCCACTTCAGCTTTGCGCAGTTTCGCTTCTGTAATCGCAGAAGCCATCATAGCATTCGCGCGCCAGTAACCTGATGCAATACCCGGAATCTTCTGGCTCTTCCAGTAATCCGGATCCGTGATACGCGGACTGACATCCACTGCCAGTACCACCTCCGCACCCATAGTGCGAACATAATCAGCCGGTACATTGTTCAAAGAACCACCATCCACCAGGGTACGACCTTCAATGACGACCTCTTCCACAATGCCAGGTAAGCCCATGGTCGCATTAATGGCAGGTATCAAAGCACCGTTTTGCAGTACAACTTCTTCCGCTTTGTTAAAATCTACCGCACACAATGCCAGTGGAATTTGCAGATCAGAAAAAGAAATATCCGAGCCTACGATCTCGGAAAAGAATTCTTGCAAAGCTTTTGAATTGAAAATATGGTCGAGTTTCGTGATGCGCGCATCCATTAGTTTTGCCAGTTCCCCCAGCTTTGATACTTTTTTGGCAACACTTTCAAGCTGCCCGGCATCCTGACCACATGCGTACAACGAAGCTACAATCCCGCCCATACTGGTACCGCTGATGCAATCAATTGCAATTCCTTCTGTTTTTAATACTTTTAGGACTCCAATGTGGGCAAATCCTCGTACACCACCACCCCCTAAAGCCAATCCTAATATCGGTTTTCGTTTCATGATTTCTTCACCAATTTTCCTTCGATCAAAGCATGTGTTTCTTGATTCGAGAAGAAACAGCTGCCTCGTCTCTTGGCTGGCAGCTGCTCATACTTATATTTTTTTGCACAATATAGGTTTATACATCCAGATTACGCACATATTTCGCGTGCGTTTGAATAAACCGTTTGCGTGGTGGTACCAGCGAGCCCATCAACATATCGAAGGTACGATCTGCCTGGGCAGCGTCTTCAATGGTCACCAGCAACAGGGTTCGATTCTCAGGGTTCATGGTGGTTTCCCATAATTGTTCGGGGTTCATTTCGCCAAGACCTTTATAGCGCTGTAAGCTGGATTTACTGCTGAATTTCTTGAGGATCGTTTCTTTCTCTTCTTCTGTATAGGCGTAGTGCTTTTCATTCTTATTTTTAATGAGGTAGAGAGGTGGCTGGGCAATATAGAGATGCCCATTTTCAATTATCTCCGGCATATACCGGAAGAAAAAGGTCAACAGGAGAGTACGGATGTGACTGCCATCCACGTCAGCATCTGTCATGATGACGATCTTACCATAGCGTAAATTTGACAGGTCAAAACTATCTCCGATACTTGTTCCCAGAGCTGAAATGATCGATTTCACTTCTTTGTTGGCAAGTATCTTATCCAGCCTGGCGCGTTCCGTATTCAAGATCTTACCGCGTAACGGCAAGATCGCCTGAAAATGACGGTCGCGTCCCTGTTTGGCAGAACCACCTGCGCTATTACCCTCAACAATATAAACTTCAGTTTTTTCAGGATTCCTGTCTGAGCAATCTGCTAGTTTCCCCGGCAGCGTGAGACTTTCCAGTGCTGATTTACGGATGACAAGATCACGTGCCCTTCGTGCAGCCGAGCGCGCCCTGGCGGAAGTCAGACACTTTTTAATGATCGACCGAGCGATAGCAGGGTTTTGTTCCAGGAATTCGGTCAGCGCTTCGCCTACCACCTGCTGCACAAGGGTCTGAACTTCTGCGTTCATCAATTTTACTTTTGTCTGGCTCTCAAATTGTGGGTCAGGATGCTTTACACTGATAATAGCAGTCATACCTTCTCTGGTATCATCTCCGGTAAAGTTGCTTTCCCCTTCTTTGATCAACCCATTTTTACGGGCATAATCGTTGATGACACGCGTAATAGCCGCTCGGAATCCGGTGATATGGGTGCCACCATCAACAGTATTGATCGTATTCGCGAACGCATAGACAGACTCAGAATATGCATCGGTGTATTGCATAGCCACTTCAATCCCGATGCCTTCTTCTTCCCCTTCTGCATAAAAAACATCATGGATGACTTCACGGTTGCGGTTGAGATAACGCACGAATGAGACTATTCCTCCTTCAAAGAAGAAGGTCATCTTGCGTGGTAAATCTGTACGCATATCGATCAGGCGGATCTCAACCTGCTTGGTAACAAATGCCATCTCTCGAAAACGTTGAGCCAATGTCTCAAAGCGATAGGTGATATCATCTTCAAAAATTTCCCGGTCAAAACGAAATGTGGTGGTCGTTCCAATATCATCAGGATCACATTTCCCAACTACTTTTACCGCTTCTATTGGAATGCCACGTTCATAGCGCTGGAAATATACTTTCCCGTCTCGTTTAACAAACACCTCACACCACTCTGAGAGTGCATTGACGGCAGAAACACCCACTCCATGTAAACCACCTGAGACTTTATAGCTGTTTCCACCAAATTTGCCGCCTGCATGCAGGATGGTCATGACAACTTCAAGCGCTGAGACTTTCTTGGTGGGATGTTTTTCCACCGGGATTCCCCGCCCATTATCGCTGACGGTGACACTGTTATCTTTGTTAATAGTAATGATTATCTGATCGCAAGCCCCTGCTAGAGCTTCATCAATGGAATTATCAACCACTTCAAAAACCAGGTGATGGAGGGCTTTAACATCGGTTCCACCAACATACATACCAGGGCGCCGGCGGACTGCTTCTAACCCTTCCAGAACCTGGATATCACGTGCACCATATGAGGTGGTGTTTTTGTTTTTCTCTACCAAATCATCCTCCAAAAATTATATACTTATGCTTTCTGACCATTGATGTTTTGAGAATCCTGCTTAATGAACTCTTCCATCCATTTCGTTCCATCTCGAAAATAGATGAAACTGGCGGCTACCAGACCGGATGATACAAATGCATGTCCGATCACCCCAAGCAAAAAAAGCCAGCTGTTCGGATCAGGTGTAGACCACAGCAGATCCATCCCGTAACTTAATGATATAGCAACAGTGAGAAAAAAGATCGTTACAATACTAGATATACGAACAAATTTCGTACTCAAAGATATCGCTTTCAGAGCGCTCAATTGACGTGTAAATATAGCATGTGGTGAAAACACCAAGGGCATGACCATCCACAGCATTATGATTCCCAGAATAACCAGAGGAATCGCACCCAATGTAGGAAGGAATACGGAAACCGAAGAAATAAAGCAAAGAATGGGAAAACTCAGTACGATAATCATTACGATGGCTAAGAAAAAGAGCAAAAAACTCTGTGTGATAAGCTGGAATATATTTGATCCCGTCTCACCGTCGGCAGGTTTTTCTACCAGGCGTGAAATGAGAGCATAGTAAATGCTTCCGATCAATATTCCCAGAAACAGGCATCCGATCAGGATTTGAACAGCATTCGTGGAAGAACCCACCTCGATAAGCAATGGATGTCCCAGTGGATTGCTGCTGTATCCCTTGGTTGCCAGGAGACTCGGAACACCGATCGGATACGTCCGTAAAATGGATAGTATATTAAAGTTTGATAGTAATTCATTCCACATTAATCGAATATCATCTAATGCCGGGATTATTTCTGAATTCATCGCACTTATCGAAAAAGTTTGAATTACCTCTTCGATAGCCGGCGAAAGCAGCTCTTTTATCCGATAGAATGGACCAAACCAGAAGAAAAGGTCAATTAACAACGGAAATAGCATGATATACGGATGTGCAGCGATAAGATTGAATCCCTGTACAAGCGTTTGCACAATCTTTGGGGGTCGTAAAGTTGAATCGTTTTCCTGTAACATACAATCCTTCATTTTACCATAGTGAGTAAAAACCTTCTTTAATTAAGACACACGCATGCAGATTTCATTCGAATCGAGGTACAATCTGGTTGTGAAACGCCAGCCTAACGCACTTCCGGCAGAACGGTTAAGCATCATTTCAGCATTGATCATCCTGAATTATGCATTAATGCCCTTTATTTATTCACCACAAATTCCTGTTAATTTCTCCATTGCCGGGTTCATCATTGATATACATATCGAATACGCAAACCTGATGGTTCTTTCAGCAGCCCTTTTTGCAGCAATTGGTACATACTGGTTACTGTACGATCATCCCAAGATCCAACGAAATAAAATCATCCTGCACCTGATTCTTCCTACAGTTATCGCAGGCGTGTTGAGTATCCCTTTAAACGTTATTGAGATCGGATCAGCCTGGTGGATATTGTTTGGAGTTGGCAGCATATTGATCATTTTCACACTGATCGCTGAGTATTACAGCGTTGATCCAGAAGTTTCGTTATTCGCCCTGGCACGGATATTCCTCATTCCACTATCGGTCAGCATCCTTTTGTTAATATCTATCACTATACGCAGTGCTGGATTTCGTCTTTATATTCAAATTCTCGTGTTAGGAATGGTTTT
The DNA here is from genome assembly GCA_963556045.3 of Anaerolineaceae bacterium. Classification (GTDB taxonomy): domain Bacteria; phylum Chloroflexota; class Anaerolineae; order Anaerolineales; family Anaerolineaceae; genus UBA4781. The sequence goes on from CAUVYA020000002.1 coordinate 946,279, forward strand.
CGCAACCATTTACACACGGCTGATCGCATTAATGAAAGCACAGTCAAATCGAACAATAATGATGTTCATTTCCACGTTGATCTTTATGCACTTCATCATCGCATGCCATTACCTGCCATTTTCATCCATATCGTTCGGATTGGTGCTTACCGGTTTTTCAACGTTTTTAATGATCTATCCTTTTACGATAGATAGCGATAAACCATTGCAAATCTCTGTACGGGATACCGCACTATACACACTCCCCTTTTTCATCAGTGCTTTTTTCTTCCTTTAAGATAAGAAAAATGACGATCGTTATTGAGTATTCTTTAATTTAGCTAATTCGGTTTGATAAAGATGCATCAGATTGCGGTGATGCAGTTCCTCAACCAATCCCCCCAATAAAACACGACTTTTTCCACATGATTCCACGGTTGCTTCTTCAAGTTTTTGCAGGGGATCTTTCCTTTTCATCGCTGTCGCAACAACTTTTTTTAGATCCCGGAGATATTGCAAGTTGGATTCTATAGAACCATCAATCTCTCCACGTAAAATTACCTCACCATGTCCCTGGACAATATTCTCCAGCCCCAGATCTTTAAAAGACTCAAAAGTCTCCATGAGCTGGTCAATATCACCTTCAAAAAATACGGGAAGCGGCAAAAAGGCATCCCCTGCAAATAATATGCGATCTTCGCGTACAAATACCGAAATACCATCAGGACTGTTGCCGGGTGTGGTAAATATCTTCAGACTCTTTTTGCCTACCTTCAGGTTGATCGATCCAGAACCTAGTGTCATTTGCGGTAGCACGATTTTTGTTTTCTGGAAGGTCGTATCCTGTCTTTGTGAATTCTCTAAAGCCTGGATGTTCTTATCTTTGACAAATTTTCTGCATAAAGTATGCGCTATGATCCCAGCTCCGGGAAAATAGCAGTTACCCCAGGTATGATCTGCATGATAAAGTGTATTGATCACAAAGCGTACAGGAACTTTTAGGGTATCTTCAATGAATTCTCTGATCTCCAGAGTTTCTTCTGGAACAGGAAGAGTATCAATTACAACTGCCCAATCGGCTCCGATTACCGCACCAGCAGCTACCTGTGCATAGACTTCGCTTTGGAACCAGTATACATTATCGGCAATTCGTTCACGTATCATTGGCAATTCTCTATATTTAATGAAATAATCTCAGAAAAGAAGAATAGCATAAATTATTTAAAAAGTCAAAGTTTTAGAACATAGGTTCTGTTCCATTCCAATGATTGACCACCCCTCTTTGTTATGGTAAGATAGCACACAATTAAGAACTCATCCAGAGAGGTGGAGGGACCGGCCCAGTGAGACCTCGGCAACCAATAGTATGGTGCCAATTCCGGCAGATTTCACACAGGTGAAAAATCTGGAAGATGAGAGAGAAGCATAAATTGACCTCTCACTCCAGGGAGGTTTTTTCTTTTTGAATGAAAGGTGGAATAGTTTTTGAAAAAATACGACTATCGTGAAGCTCTTCAAGAAACCGTGCTCATATTCGACGGTGCCATGGGAACCAATCTGCAGAAATTAGACCTTACTGTAGAAGATTATGGTGGGGAGCCTTTCGCAGGATGCAATGATATTCTAACCCTCACCAAACCCGAAGCAGTAGAGAATATCCATCAATCCTTCCTTGAAGTGGGGGTCGATGTGATTGAAACCAATACCTTTCGTTCCAATCGCCTTACACTCAGTGAATACGGTCTACAGCATAAAACCCACGAGATCAATTTCAAGGCAGCACAGCTCGCAAAGCGGATAGCTGCATCCTTCAGCACCCGTGGGCAGCGTCGCTTTGTCGCCGGTTCCATTGGACCCACAGGCAAAATCCTTTGTGTAGATGGTGCCGAGCCTCTAAATATTTCGTTTGATGGAATGATTGATATTTTCAAAGAACAAGCCATTGCACTGCTGGAAGGTGGTGTAGATGTGATCTTGCTGGAGACACAGCAAGATCTGCTGGAAGTGAAAGCAGCTATTTTGGGCGTACAGCAGGCATACCAGGAATGCGATATCCATGTCCCGCTGCAAGTTCAAACAACCATGGACATCCATAGCAGAATGTTGTTCGGAAGCGATATTGAAGCAGTAGCCGCCATCCTTGAACCTATGAGCATTGATGTGCTGGGATTGAATTGTTCCACAGGACCCGACGAAATGGAACAGCCCATCCGTTTTCTGGGGCAGCATGTCGGTATTCCAGCCTCCTGCATCCCGAACGCAGGTATGCCTGAGATGGCTGGAGATGAGGTTGTGTATCCGCTGGAACCTGTACATTTCGCCGCAAAACTGACGGATTATGTGGAAAAATTCCACATTTCCGTGGTGGGCGGCTGCTGCGGCACAACACCCGAACATCTCAAACAACTTGTGAACAGTGTTCATGGTCATCCTGCCGTTGAACCTGCCGGCAATTTCAAAAATTATCTGAGTTCACCCATTCATGCCCGCGCGATGCGGCAATCACCGGCGCCTTTCATTATCGGAGAACGGTTGAATACGCAGGGCAGCCGTAATTTCAAGCGCATTGTTCTGGATCGCGATTTTGAGCGGGCACAGACCCTGGCAAATCAGCAGGTAGAAGATGGCGCACATGGTCTTGACCTGTGCACAGCACTGACCGAGAATGACCTGGAAAAAGAAAATCTGGTAGCGCTCATTCGAAAGATAAGCCACAGCGTGGATGCCCCTCTGGTGATCGATTCTACCGACCCCTCCGTCATGGAAGCAGCTTTGCAAGCCACCCCCGGCAGATGCCTGATCAACTCAACCCATTTTGAAAGTGGAAATGAAAAAGCTGAAAACGTCTTTCGTCTGGCAAAACAGTACGGCGCAGCTGTCATCGTGTTGACGATTGATGAGCAGGGCATGGCAAAAAGTGCCGATCAAAAATTAGCCGTTGTTGAACGTGCTTACCACCTTGCGGTAGATGAAATTGGATTACCCCCACAATCACTGGTAATCGATCCTCTTACTTTTTCGCTGGCAAGCGGAGATATTGACACGCTCAATTCTGCGAAAGAGACTTTAGCTGCCATTCGTCGGATCAAAGATAAATATACACAGTGTCCCATCTCGCTTGGTATCAGCAATATTTCGTATGGTTTTTCCAAACAAGCCCGCAAGAAATTGAACAGTATCTTTCTTTACCATGCCATCCAGGCTGGTCTGGATATGGCGATTCTGAACGCGGCTGATCTGATCGCTTACCCTGCGATAGAGCCCAATGAAAAAAGAGCTGCGGAACAGTTGATCTTCAACACCACTGAGGATGCACTCTCAGAGTTTATTCAAATCTTTTCTGAATCCGTGCAAGAAGAAAACAAGCAAGAACCCGTTGTGCACATCCAGGAAGCAGGAAAAAGGATCTACTGGCGAATTACGAACCGTGTACGTGATCATCTTGAGGAGGATATTGAAGATTTCATAGCACAGGAATCACACCGGCGAACAGCCCACCAGGCAGCGCTGATCCTGCTCAACGACTTCCTGCTGCCTGCCATGAAAGAAGTAGGAGAACAATTCAGTAAAGGAGAGATCATCCTTCCTTTCGTATTGCAGTCCTCAGAGGTCATGCGCGCTGCAACAACAAAACTCGAAGAATACATCGAGAAAAGCGCTCAGCAATCGCATGGTACCATCCTGCTAGCCACAGTATATGGTGATGTTCATGACATCGGCAAAAACCTGGTAAAAACAATTCTTGAGAACAATGGTTACTCCATAATTGATATGGGAAAACAGGTTCCGGCGGATGACATCATCACTACCGCCATCAAGGAAAATGTTACAGCAGTCGGGTTGAGTGCACTTCTGGTGAACACCAGCCAGCAAATGCCGCTGGTTGTTGAAAAACTACAAACTTTACAAAGCCGCATTCCGGTCTTGATCGGTGGAGCAGCAGTGAATCAGGCTTTTGCCGACAGAATCGAAACATTTGACGATAAGACCAGGTACGCCGGAGGGGTTCATTTTTGCAGGGATGCATTTGATGCTCTTGATCAGTTGGAACGGATCACCAAATTGTCTGAGGAGAACGCATGACAACCACATCAGGTTCTCCAGCCCTGGGAGCAAAGACTCTTCCTCATATCGATCTTGAAGAGCTGATCCCACTTTTGAACCGCAAAGCGCTGTTCCGCATCTCATGGGGTGCCCAGAAAGCAAAGGGTTCCAAATGGGAAGAGATACAGCGTGATTTCAGCAGGAAATTAGAAGAAATGCTTGCCGATCTTCGGACAGAACAATGGATCAACCCGAAAGCGTGTTATGGTCACTGGATGGCAGATTCCAAGGGCAGCAGCATCCGTGTTCATGATCCTCATCAAAAAGGAGTGATCATCGCTGAATTTCCGCTGCCGCGCCAGAAGGGAGACCAGGGTTTATGTCTGGCAGATTTTCTACCACCTGCTCTGAATCATGAACAGGCAGTCCTTTCTTTTCAGATCGTTACCGTTGGAAAACACGCCAGTGAATATATTCAAGCCCTGTTTCGTGATAATAATTACGTTGAAGGGTACTTCGCGCACGGTCTGGCGGTGCAGTTTGCGGAAACGACCGCGGAGTATATTCACACAAAGATCAGAAATGAATTAGGATTGGCAAAGAATCAGGGCAGGCGATATTCCTGGGGTTATGAACCCATCCCCGATCTCAGCCAGCATGAAACTCTATTCGAGTTGCTTTCCGCACGGGAAGAGCTGGGAATGGAACTTACCTCTGCTTTCCAATTGATCCCAGAACAATCCACTGCGGCGATGGTCATCCATCATCCAGAAGCCCGTTATTTTAAACTGCACGATTGAAGGTGATTGATATGAAAAGAGATGAATTTCTCAACAAACTGCAAAACCAGAAACCACTCGTAGCGGATGGCGCTATGGGCACCCTGCTGCATGCACGTGGTATTGGGTTTGAAAGATGCTTCGACGAACTGAATTTGACCAATCCCGCACTGGTGGGTTCGATTCACCAGGAATACATCCGCGCCGGGGCAGAGATCATCCTTACCAATACCTTCGGAGCCAACCGCTTCAAACTCGAGCGATGCGGTCTGGAAGAATTGCTCGTTGAGATCAATCAGACCGGCGTGGACCTTGCCCGCAGAACCATCAACGCTTCTTTTACTGATGTATTGATCGCCGGGGATGTCGGACCGCTTGGTGTGCGATTAGCGCCTTTCGGACGTGTGCAGGTCGAACAAGCGCGAGAAGTTTTCAGAGAACAAATCCAGGCTTTGCACGATGCAGATTGCGATCTCATTGTAATAGAAACGATGACCGATCTTTATGAAATTCGTGAGGCTATCACTGCCGCTAAAGAAGTAAATGCAGAGCTTCCTATCGTTGCGTCCATGACATTCACACGAGATGATCGAACTCTGCTGGGAGACGACCCGCAAAAGGTTGCCCGTAAGATCTTTTCCTACGGCGCAGATGTGATCGGCATCAATTGCTCCGGTGGTCCCAACCAGTTGCTGCGCATCCTCAAGAAGATGAAGAAGGAACTGCCCGATGGAGCATTCTGGGTCAAACCGAATGCCGGCTGGCCAGAGCAGATATCAGGTAGGATCTTCTACCCCGCATCCGCAGATTATTTTGGAGAGTATGCTCTCGCATTCTGGCAAGCTGGGGCAAATGTGATCGGCGGCTGCTGTGGAACAACGCCCGCGCATATTCAATCAATCCGTAAGGCAGTAGATACTACACAAGAAAAAACCATTATTAATGGAATCTCACTGGAGATCGTGGAAGAGGAAGCGGTAGAAGAAGAACTATCTGAACCATCCCATTACGCGCAAAAATTAGGATTCGGAAACTTTGTCTATTCCGTTGAAATGCAGCCGCCCAGAGGATTAGCAACCAAAAAGATCATTGCCGGTGCCAGTATGCTGGTTGATGCAGGAGCAGACGCCATTAATGTTGCTGACAGTCCGATGGCACGTATGCGGATGAGCCCATGGGCAGTCTGTAATCTGGTGCAGCAAAAAGTGAACGTGGAAACGATCCTGCACTTCCCCACGCGTGGCAGGAATCTATTGCGCGTACAGGGCGATCTGCTGGCAGCACATGCGCTGGGCGTTCGCAATGTATTTGTTATCATGGGCGACCCAACCGCCATCGGTGATTATCCTGACGCCATGGATAATTTCGATCTGGCTCCTTCCGGCATGGTAAAACTGATCAAGCAGCGTTTCAATCTGGGCATTGATCAATCCGGTTCGGATATCGGACAGCCTACTAATTTTTTTGTAGGATGCGCGTTGAACCTGACCGCGAATGATCCCAAACGAGAGATAGAGATCTTACAGCGGAAAATCCATAATGGGGCTGACTTCATTATCACCCAGCCTGTATACGATGCCCGCTGTATTCCTGCTTTTAGAAAAGCATATAAAGAATTCTACGAGCAGCTGCACATTCCACTCATCATCGGTATTTTGCCGCTGGTGAGTGCACGACACGCAGCATTTCTCCATCAAGAAGTTCCGGGGATTTCTATCCCTGAAAACATCCAGAAACGTATGCAAATTGCTGAAGAAAAAGGTATTGGTCCAAAGGTAGGAATCCAAATTGCGGTTGAACTTATACAGCAGGTGAAAGAAATGGCAGCTGGTGTTTATATAACTCCCCCTTTCAGCCGATTTGATTATGTGGCAGAGATCATTGAGCGATCACGCTAAATAATAATTACCAGTTCTCTGGATTCAATTTCCACAATACACATATACTCCGGTTCGATTTCTTACGTTAGAATATACATAGAGAGAACCGAGGTGTCATGCTATTTGTTATTGATCTGGGGAACACCAATCTTGCGCTTGGGCTGTACGAAGGAAGAGAACTGATCTATCACTGGCGTCTTTCTACGGAACAGGCAAAAATGCCGGATGAATACGGTATTCAAATTTTATCGCTCCTGGAACACAACCATATCGCCGTAGATACCATCCAGGGTATCTGTCTTTCTTCGGTTGTTCCTCCCCTCACCAAACGCCTGATCGAAACCTGCCAGACCTATTTAAACCTTACCCCGCTGCTTGTTAGCTCTGATCTGAAGTTCAATGTTTCCATTGAATATGAAGATCCGAAAGCTGTGGGGGCTGACCGTATCGCCGATGCAGTAGAAGTACAGCGCTCATACGGCGGTCCGGCATGCATCATTGATTTTGGAACGGCAACAACTTTCAACGCTCTCACATCTGCAGGTGAATACCTGGGCGGATCCATCTTACCGGGCGTTCAAGTAGCCGCCGATGCACTCGTGCAGCGCACTTCAAAATTACCTTCGGTATCTCTGGAAACACCACCATCTGTTATTGGTCGTAATACCGGTGATGCCATCCGCGCTGGTTTAATATTCGGGTATGTCAGCCTGGTAGAAGGTATGATCGAACGCTACCGCAAAGAACTCGGCGATTCGATGAAAGTCATCGCAACCGGTGGATTTGTCAATGTAATCAGCCAGCACACAAAATCGATCACGATCGTCGAGCCCTGGCTTACTTTAAATGGACTTCAGTATATATGGGAGATGAACACGAAGAATGGATAATCCAATCAATGGAAAGAGTATTGTCTTAGGCGTCAGCGGTTCCATTGCAGCTTACAAAGCGGTGGAGCTGGCTTCTCAATTGAAGAAAGCTGGTGCTAATGTGGATGTGATCTTGACACCATCCGCAGAAAAATTAGTTTCAGCACTTACATTTCAATCCGTCACCGGTAGAAAAGCATACACCGAGGAAGATCTATGGAAAACCGGTGAACATGTTATCCATATCACCCTTGCCAGGCGGGCAGATCTGATGGTAATCGCACCAGCCTCCGCCAACACTCTGGCAAAAATCGCACATGGAATTGCAGATACTCTGCTGACAGTAACCGCCCTAGCCTGCCGCGCACCACTCGTGGTCGCGCCCGCGATGGATGCCGGTATGTATGATCATGCTGCCACACAGGATAATCTGCACACGCTGGCAGAGAGAGGCATATCCATTCTCGGTCCAGAAGAAGGACATCTGGCATCAGGATTGAAAGGGAAAGGGCGTATGCTGGAAGCAAGCACTCTGCTTTCCTCCATCCGATTCCTGCTCAGTAGAAATAATGTACTGGCAGGGAAAAAGATACTTGTCACCGCCGGAGGCACACAGGAAGCGCTTGATCCGGTACGCTTTATCGGGAACCGTTCTTCGGGAAAACAGGGCTATGCCATCGCTCAGGCAGCGCTGGACGCAGGAGCGCAGGTAACATTGATCACTGCCCCGACTGCGTTGAGCGCTCCACAGGGCGCAGAAGTGGTCAATGTGGTAGATGCTGCGGAGATGCATAAAGCAGTCATGGAAAAGGTCGAACATATTGATGCCGTGATCATGGCAGCCGCCGTTGCAGACTTCCATCCCATTAACACAAGCGACCAGAAGATCAAAAAAGAGAGTGACCTGCAGGTAATTGATCTGGAACCCACCACAGATATTCTCAAGGAGCTGGGTGTGTATAAAACACAGCATCCCGAACTGCTCTTGATCGGATTTGCGGCTGAAAGCGAGAACCTTCTTCAAAACGCCGGTAAAAAGTTGAAACAGAAAAATCTGGATCTCATTGTGGCAAACGATATTTCCAGAAAGGATGCCGGTTTTGCTGTGGATACGAATGAAGTGACGCTATTATTCAAAGATGGAAACCAAATCAAAATCCCCTTACAGGAAAAAGAAAAGATAGCAAGTGAGATTATTGACATTCTCTGCACTTTACTGCAAAGTTAATGATTAACGATCAAGGAAAATATTATGCATGTGCTTGTTATTTCAGATATTCATTCTAATTTGACCGCGCTGGAGAAAGTATTATCGGTCGCAGGCAGCTATGATGCCGTTTGGTGTTTAGGAGATATCGTAGGATATGGTCCTGACCCGAATGAATGTATTGCCGTTGTTCGCAAACTTCCCAACCTGGTGTGTATTCGCGGGAACCATGATGCCGCCACACTAGGCGATGTTGATCAGCACACTTTCAATCACGAAGCCAGTCTGGCGATCAGCTGGACAAAAAGGATATTGAGCGCCGACAGTCAGGAATTTTTACTTCATTTACCAGAAGTAACGATGCAGGGAAATGTGACTCTGGTGCACGGCAGCCCGCGCAATCCGGTCTGGGATTATGTGATGGACTATTTAACAGCTTTGCGCATGTTCCAATTCTTCGACACACAGATCTGTATACTGGGGCATACTCATGTTCCAGCTTTCTGGGTTGAGAACGAATCGAACAGCAGAATGAATCTGGTGCTTGATTTTCAGAAAAAGAGTATCGAAGGGCGGGTCATTCTCAATCCCGGATCAGTCGGTCAACCTCGCGACCACGACCCACGTGCATCTTTCGCCCTGTTTGATACGGAACGGCTTACCTGGGAATTACGGCGGGTGGAATACGACATTGCCAGTGTTCAGGAACGTATCAAGAGAGCAGGTTTGCCTTGGCGGCATGCCATGCGGCTGCATGAAGGCTGGTGATCGGGAACTATTTCACTGCACTTATCGTTATACCTATGAATAAGGAATCCTGAGGAGGAAAGATGAAGAAAAAACGTATTTTAATCGGTTTAATTTTGCTGGCAGCAGCCATCACATCCTGTGCATCAAAGGCAGCAAGCTACGACGCTGTAGAAAGCAGTGGAAGAATTGCGGAGGAAATGGTCGCCATGGAAGCACCTATGGCAGATGAAGGTGCGTATTATAAAGGAGATAGCAGTACTCAGGCAACCAACTCAGAACGGATCGTTATCAAGAACGCCGATCTCAGCATCGTGGTGACTGATCCCATTGCTGCACTGGATAGCATTTCCGGCATGGCGGAGCAAAAAGGCGGCTTTGTGGTCAATTCATACGTCTATAAAGTGACCTCATCAACCGGTGTCGAATTACCGGCTGGCAATATCACCATCCGCGTTCCTGCAGAACAATTGGATGAGACGCTAACCGAGATCAAGGCACTTGTCGAAGATGCGGATATTGATGTATTGAGCGAATCGGTATCAGGACAGGATGTTACCGCTGAAGTAACCGACCTTGAATCACGTCTGCGCAATTTACAGCAGGCTGAAGAGCAATTGCTTGAGATCATGGATGATGCCACCGATACCGAAGATGTGATGTCTGTTTTCCAACAGTTGACCAGTATTCGTGAAGATATCGAAGTACTGCAGGGACAATTAAAATATTATCAAGAATCTGCCCGGTTGTCGGCGATCTATGTCAACGTCCAGGCAAAGGAAGCGGTTGCCCCCATCAGCATAGGCGGCTGGCGCCCTTCGTTGATCTTCCAGCGCGCTCTCCAAGCCTTGATTGATGGTTTGAAATTTCTGGCTAACGCATTGATCTGGATCGTTATTTTCGTCGCCCCGATCGTACTGATCATCGGAATACCGATCTATTTTATCGTGAAGGCATCGAAAAAGAGACGCAAGAATAAAAAGAGTGAAAAGAAAGAATAAACCCATAGGAGTGAGGGAAAAACCCTCACTCTTTTATTTTATTTTTAATTCGATTTCAACCGTGGGATCAGCCCCGACCTCTAAAGAATAGATACCTTCATAAGAAGGATAGAAATTAGCAATATCCTGGGTACTCTGTAATAATGTCAGGCGTGCCGGGATGGAAAAATGGATCATACCGCTCGTTGTACGCTGCGCGTCCATCAGGAATTTTACCCTTTTACGTTTTATGGTCACTTTCTTGACTTCCTGCCCCTGTGTAAAATGCAAATCGGAACCGAGGTACTGAATGCGGTCTTCCTGTACTTTTCTAACAGCTAATAACACGCAGCCATGCGCCGGGATCGTGAATTCTCCCAGCGAAGTTGGTGTATGGTTTCTTTGAATTTTTTTTGCCCAGTAATCACTGATCCAGTAGGAATCTGCTGCTATATTAAAATCATCCACCGATAGAGATCGGGTACATTCCTGATCATCCCAGTTAATATTTGCCAGCACATACCACTCACCAACTGCGCCCTCCATATCAAGCCGCAAGAATTCCGGGTATTGTCGCTGCAGCCAATCCAGTACGCGCAAACGTTCATGAACAGGGGGGAGTAAGCCTGCTGCCATCCGCAAACGTTCTTCAGAAAGAGCAGTCAGGTCATCCGAAAAAATCATCGAGCCGCCACTCATGCCTATTGCTGTAGAGAGTGTCTGTACTTCTGCAAGAGTGAGTTCCGATTGATCACGAACTAGAACACAATCAGGATCGTTTACCCACCATCTATCGTGCAGGTTGGCTCGTGTGAGAACATTACGCAGGCTGTTCCGGGCACTCGGCATAGAGGGTTCTTCTTTGAATGGAAAAGCAATCTTGAAGAATTTGGGCTTCCACGAACCGCTCACATCCGGTCCAATGCGCATGCTATCCACTATACCCACCGCAGAACCCAGCGGAAGTCCACACCCTACCAGATAGGTTCTTTTTCCGGCTGATTCGCGAATTACTTCAAGCCCTTCTCTTAATACCTGAGCTCGCGTTTTCGTTTCATCTTGATAGTGACCCGGTAAAGCGGCTGCATACAAGAAATCCAATTTTAGATAAGGGAAATCCCAATCCTGCACGGCAGTGTGAATCACATCGCGCACATACTGCATCGCGTCAGGATGGGTAAGATCAAGAGCGGTGCCCAGTGAATTCCACACAAAACCGGCATTGACCGGTTTGCCATTTCGTTTTCGTAAAATCCAATCCGGGTGAGCATGAAAAAGGTCCGATTTGCGATGCATAATGAAAGGCGCCAACCAAACCCCCGGAGTAAAACCATTCCTGCGAATCTCCTGTGCGACCGGATTCATGCCATCTGGAAAACCGGCGCGAAATGTAAGCCAGTCTCCCACTTCTTTTTGGTACCCATCATCGATCTGAATGAGCTGTAAAGGCAGATCATCTTTGCGTTTTTTAAGAATCTCTAAATTCTGATAGATAGTTTCTGCAGAAATATCTTGATAGTACTGGTACCAGGAGCACCAGCCTGTTGGAACGTCCAATTGCGTTGATACTTTATTCTCATTTGTCACAAGATTAAGATAGGGTGTAATGGATTCGCTATCACTACCGTTGGTGAGCATATAGACTGCCCAATCAGTAGTAATACTCATGTCTGCATCCAATCTCACGCCATCCATATCTGCCCACATGTGAATGGAGGGATTTCTCCATCCATCAAGGGTAATATGTCCAAACTGTTCCTTTTGAGACAGGTAACCGAACAAAGCGCCCTGCTGGCTGCTGCGATCCACGAGAACTGCAAACATATCTGCTGCCGATGAATATCTACCGCCCCCGCGCTGCCCGGCATCTACCACCATTGGCTCCTGCAGTAAACCCAGGTGCGAGTGCATTTGAGGGGAGCGCTGTGTGCTAAGACCACTAAAAGACCATGATTGCCAGCCGTTCACAAAGAATCCCAATTGTTCTGGTGCACAGTTCATTTTGAGGGTAGCTGGTCCATTTCTTTGAGGTTGGGTCAGCATATCCAGCCGATCCAGCCAAAGTGGTTGCCGACCACGGTTGTGAACGACCATTTTCCACATCAGGCAGGGTGCATCTTTCGGCACAGAAAAGAAAATTCTACAATCCAGATCCCCCCACCTCGAACGAGGCAGTATGGAAATCTGCTGGTGAGTGGGTGCCGTTATCCAGCCTTCACGGTGTGTTTGAATCGTATTCGGGTCCAGCGCTAAAGGTAGATTAAAGCTCTTTGATGCATCATGCCCTACAATTTGCAGGGTTGCGTTTTGGACAGCGGGATAACCCTGCGAATCAGGCGTAATGGAAAACGTTCCATCGTTCTGATCAATGGATAACCGCAGCCATGAATTTTGGTTTTGATACACAATTACCCCCTATCAGGGTTCGTTGATAATATCCTGTTGTTGTATGCCTGGATTGTAGCGGTAAAAATTAAAATCTCCGTTTTCTTGTATGAATGTAAGACGACCGGTAAAAATCCATCCGTATGGATCACTATCCAGGATCATTGGCTCTGCCGCATAAACATAATCCAATCCGATAGTATCCAGGTATTGATTTGCTTGTGCGTTTTGTAATTGTTCGTAATATTCACTGCCATTGATCAAACCATCCAGATTTACAATAGTACGATCTTCAATAAAATACGCGATCACTCCTCCACCGGTCATACCAATAATATCGCCCGGTTTTGAATGGTCTTCCACATATTTTGTTTCCTTCCAGTAGGGGTGCTGTTCAGGATCAGAAGCAGTATAAGCATAGTTCCGCACTATGGGAATGATCAGATTTAACACTAATGCCACAGAAAATGTGCCTACCAACAGATATGATGCAGTCGTTCCATACAAATATTTTCGATAGCGTCGAAACACACTTTCTACAATGATGCCAAGCATTATCACCGTACATAATATTTCAGGAATCCAGTACCAGTACTTGGCGTGTAAATAACCGGTGGCTTTGTAATTGAATAGATGAATAATACAACCCACAAAGAGAGGCAGGAAAGCAGTATCACGCATAGCTTTCTGTATGAATCCTTTTTTCCGATACAAAATCCATACAAAAAGGATGAGTACTAATCCCCAGACTAGGATGCCAAAATCACGTTTGAAATTCATAAAGGATAAGGAATCTACCGGTATTTTCGTGGCTCGCGCAAAATACTCGATCAAGAAATTCACAGGAGCGGTGATCAGCCACCAGGGACCTTCCTTTACAGTGGGATCAAACCAGCTGCCCAGTACCTCACCCAGGGTTGTTAACGGTTTACCATACACGGTAAGGGGCAGAGTTCCCCACCAACGCTTGATTGTTCCGCTTATCGGAAGGTAGGAACCAGCATAGGAATTGTTGATGAGCATATATACGATTAAAAGCACGATCAACGGTCCAAAGTAAGATAAGGCTGTTTTAGCCCAGAATTTCCCATTGGTCTTTAATGAACCATCCTCTGAGAAATTCGCGCTTCTTTGCACGCATATAGATAATATAGAACAACCGCCATCCGACAAGAAAGAGAACAGAAATTCCAAAATCGATCAATAATACTGCGCGTGGAAAACCCAGGAAAACATGCAAACCATCGTGCAGCACGAAAATCACCAATCCGGTGATCAAAGTGGAAAAGACAATGCCAAAGCGAACTTTGGATGATCTGTTTCTTGATCGGTACGGTAGAATCAATCACATAGCCTTTGGTGAAATACTCACACAGTACTTTCGTTACAAGGGAGAGTACGATAAAGATGTAGAAAAAAGGAAGAAAATTGAATATGTTATCCGTGTTCTGCACACGTACAAAATACGCAATGATCGCAGCCATGAATGCAAATAACCCATCCAATAATATCTGCCAGCGTAAAGTGGACTTTCGAAAAACCAGCCAGATTCCCATGATCACAACGATAAATATGGTGTCAAGCCGGCTAAAGAGCAGCAATGCCGCTAACAAACTCATGATGAGAATATTTTTAGGTTTTAATTCCCGTTCATTAAAAGACGCCAGGTAACTGACGGCTGCCCACCAGGGCAAAGGCAGTCAATCCTGATTCAAGCCCCAGTTTAGACGTCAATTCAAAAATAGTCGGTGTGAAGGTCCAGAACACGGCAACGAAAATAGCGCTGGCGTTAGAAAATTTCTTTTTGAAAAAACGATAGAGTAAAATACCTGTCGCTGCATTTAACAGCCCAAGAATCATAACGACGATCCGTAACGGCAAATAAAGATCAGATTTCGCCAGACTAAAAACAGGAATACAAATCAGCATCCATAGAGGATGAAATCCATTCGTCATGCTGAGTCCATCGAAGGTAATACCGCGTCCCTCAGCGATGTTGCGGGCAGTCACAAAATAATAAAAGGCATCATCCGTTTGAAACCAATTCAATAAACGAGCAGGTGGAGATAAAGCAACGTAAGCACTTACAGCAAGGATGACAACCAGCAATACAATTTCAAAGGAAAATTTCTTTTTTTTCATATTCCATTCCGTTCATGGGTGTGGATTTATTATAGCGCATGCGTAAAAAAGAGAAGACAGGTGCAATCACCTGTCTTCTTCTTTTCTGTCATCTCTCAGGATAATCCGCTGATCTTTCCAGTTTTCAGATCAATATCTATATCCATGAAAGCCGGTCTGGTTGGAAGTCCGGGCATGGTACTGATCTCACCAGCCAGTGGGTATAAGAATCCGGCACCGGCTGATAGACGAATATCACGAATGGGGAAACGAAAACCTTTCGGCACCCCTTTCAGGGTTTGATCGTGGCTTAAGCTGAGGTGAGTTTTTGCCATGCAGATTGGCAGTTGCGCATAACCCAGGCGTGTGAATTCTTCGATTTTCTTTTCAGCCGTATCTGAGTAATCCACACCATCTGCCCCATACACTTTAGCTGCAATGGTTTCGATTTTCTGTTTGATGGACCATTCTAGCGGATAGAGGAAGTCAAAAGATGAAGGTTTTTCAGCAGCCGCAATCACCGCCTGCGCCAGTTCCACAGCTCCGGCACCACCCTGTTCCCAGTGGTTGGTGATCACACAATCTTCAGCTAATCCTGATTCACGTACCGTTTTCTGGATAAATTCAAGTTCCACATCCGAATCGGTCACGAACCGATTCACTGCCACGATGGTGGGAATACCAAATTGTCTGGCAATTCCGATATGGTGGAAGAGATGCTCCATCCCTTTTTCGAGCAGGTCCAGGTTTTCCTCGGTGTAAGCTCGATCAAGTGGTTGACCGGCGGTGACTTTTGGTCCACCACCGTGCATTTTTAAGGCACGTACGGTCGCCACCAGCACGACTACATCTGGTTTCAGGTTAGAATAACGACATTTGATATCGAAGAATTTTTCCATCCCAATATCCGAACCAAAACCAGATTCGGTCACCACATAATCAGCCAGTTTTAACCCGATTTGATCTGCCAGAATAGAACTGTTGCCATGAGCAATATTGGCAAATGGACCGGCATGTACAAAGACAGGGGTTCCTTCCAGTGTCTGCAGTAAATTCGGTTTGATGGCATCTACCATCAAAACCATCAACGCACCGGCAATCCCCATATCGTCCGCGGTGATCGGTTCACCCTTACGACTGATAGCAACTACCATCTTACCCAATCGCTCACGCATGTCTTCCACACTGACAGCCAGCGCCAGCACTGCCATGATCTCACTGGCAACAGTGATGTAGAAGCCTGTTTTCCGTTCTGCGTCAATCTCCTGAGGTCCTTCACCGATGGTAATACCCCTTAAAAATCGATCGTTCGTATCAATACCGCGCATCCAAAATATCTGGTCTGGGTCAATATCAAGCCGAACCAGACGCCCTTTTTCCTCTTCTGAAAGATCATCCAGATGATGCGGGTCAAATCCCAGCTTTTTCAAACGTGGCAGCTGCCCAATACCAACCTGATGTTTTCCATTCTTATCAAGCGGGTATAAACGTCTGAAGAGCGCGTCATCACTCTGGCGAGTTTCATGATAAAGGCGCGTATCAATGGCAGCCGCCATCAGGTTATTGGCTGCCGTCACCGCATGAATATCACCGGTGAGGTGTAAATTCAGGTCTTCCATCGGGATAACCTGACTGTATCCCCCACCTGCGGCTCCACCCTTTATACCAAAGGTTGGTCCCTGGCTTGGCTGGCGGATGCAGGTGACAACCCGTTTCCCCAGGTGAGCCCCCAGTGCCTGACTGAGACCGACAGTAGTGGTAGTCTTCCCTTCACCCAGCGGGGTGGGGTTGATAGCGGTTACATCAATGTACTTTCCATTGGGAATATCCTTCAAGCGCTCTAATAATTCCAATTTTACTTTCGCCTTATTAGGACCATATAATTCAAGTTCTTCAGGCAGAATACCCAGATCTTCCGCCACATCTTTAATAGGTCGCAGGGCTGCCGCCTGTGCGATCTCAATATCACTCGGAACAGGTTTTTGAAGTTTCAGGTGTGTCGTTCGAAAAGGTTTTTTTTCTTTACCCATTTTCAGACCTCGTTTCTATTAATTCCTTGTGTGCAGCATGTTCTTCCAGTTTTTTGCCGGCTACTGCCTGCATCACCAGATACCCCAATGCTGAAATTGTACAGATGATCCCTCCCGCATACCAAACCCAATTGGGATCATAGTTATCCATAATGATACCAGCAGCCAAAGGTCCAACTGCCATCGCAGTTCCAAAACTAAGATTGAATACAGCCATGTATCTGCCACGCATATCACGGGGGGCAATATTGGCAACAATGGACTGTAAGATGGGAGAACTCACCATCTCCCCTATCGTGATGATGACCATCGCGAGCAGGAAAAGAGGATAGGACCCGACAAATCCGTACATCCCAAAACCAATCGCGTACATGATGTTCCCCAGGAACATCATCAACATGGGTTTAAATCCGGCAATTTTCCTCGTGATCCAGAATTGCATGAAAACCACCATGAGCGCATTGAGCGTAAGGATATAACCATAATACTGCGCGGAAATTGCATGAATGTCACGTAGAAATACCGAAAGGCTTGAATTCATCTGCATATACACCAGATTGGTTAATAAGGTCAGCAGCAAAAAGCCCATGAAAATCCCGTCTTTCAGAATGTGCCGATAGCCAGCCAATGTTCCCAACAAACTCTGTTCAGGTTCTGTATCATTTACATCTCTTGCAGGCTTGGTTTCAGGTATCTTTAGATACACGATCAAAGCAGTGATCATGCTGATGACGAAATCAGCCACGAAAAGATAGAAGAAATTATAGCCAGCCAGTACACCACCGATCGCCGGTCCGAATGAGACCGAGAGATTGACCACCACGCGTAGAATACTAAATCCCTGTGCACGTTGCTTCTCCGGTAAAATATCTGCCATCATAGCGTTCACTGCGGGACCCCCGATATTACCCACCAAACCTGTAATAACCGTAAAGATCATAAATGTTTGATAGGTAGGGATAAAACCCATCAAGAGACTGCTGATACCGCTCAAAATGATGCCTGCCAGCAGCATATTCCTTCGTCCAAATTTGTCGGTCAGGGCACCGCTCAGCATGTTCCCGAAGAATTGAGCGGAGGTATGCAGCGTGAAGATATAACCGACACCCGTCATACCCACACCAAACTTTTCCGTTATATACAGGGAAAAGAATGGGTAGAGCAGTGAACCACCCAGACGGTCGATGAACATAGCACCGATGAGCGTCCAAAAGGTAGGCGAAAATTCTCGATAGGTTTCTTTATATTTTTGGAACAAATCCTACTCCTGTGTGATGTTTTTTAATCTCTTCTGAGCGTAAGGATTCAGGATCAGATATCCAACCATGGTCACCACACAGATACAGCCTGCACTGATCCAGACCAGGTTCGGGTTAAGGTTATCCATGATCAATCCAGCAAAAAAAGTACTGAAAATATTGGGAATACCCCAGCTTAATCCAGCAAATGCATTGTAACGCCCACGTTTATCTTCAGGTGCCAGATTGGCAATCAAACCACTCGATGTGGGGATATGCACCATCTCACCAAAAGTGATGATCGCCATGGATACCATGAATAACCAGTATTGATCTACAAAACCGAACATGGTGAAACCAACCCCATATAAGATGGTTGCAACCGCCATCATAACCATAGGAGGTTTCTTTCGTGTGGTACGCGTAATAGCGATCTGCAGGATAACGACCAGCGCGGCATTCATACTCATCAACCAGCCGTATCCATCTGCCGGAATACTATGCTGCTGGTTCAAATACACAGAAAGAGTGCTGTACATCTGGCTGTACACTGTGATCAACAGCATAGAGATCAATACATAGGCTAAAAACAATCCATCCCGGGCAACCGTGCCATAACCCTTAACGGTATCCATGAAAGTTTCTTTTTCCTGTTCAGGTGTGCTGACCGGTTTTGTCTCAGGGATCTTCCAGATGACGATCAACGCTGTAATGATGCTCGCCACCGCATCCGCAATGAATACCAGCATGTACGATTTCCCTGCCAGTAAACCACCCAGTGCAGGACCAACGATCCATGCTAAATTCCCAACCACCCGTACGATACCAAAACCTTCTGCCCTTCGTTCAGGAGGGAGCATATCGGTGGTCATGGCGCCGCGTGCCGGACCCGCAATATCAGACAGCATCCCCACCACCGTCGAAACAAGCGCAAATGCCCATAATTCGTTAACAACACCCATCAGGATGCTGGTAGTTGCAGAAAGGATCAAACCGGCAACGATCATCGTCTTGCGCCCGATCTTATCGGTGAGCGCACCGCCCAGCATGTTCCCGATCACACCGGAGACAGACCACAAACCAAACAGCAATCCAATGGTGGTCATATTCACGCCAAATTTTTGGACGATGTACAGGGAATAAAACGGTTGGATCATTGTCCCACCAACCCGATCAATGAAAGTAGCAGCAACCAGTATCTGGAAGTGCCTGGGATAATCATCCATGAATGAGGTGAGTTTTTTAAGCAATGGATCCTCCACAGAAATTACAGAAGTGTAAGTATACCTCGCTTCTAACAACGGGAGTATTAGCTTACGATATAATCTTCTTAATATGACAAATAAACACCTGATCTCATTTGGTAAGGTACTGCCAGCCAGTTTGATCCTGACGCTGTGCGGCGCCGGTGGATTAAT
Source organism: Anaerolineaceae bacterium (assembly GCA_963556045.3). Lineage (GTDB taxonomy): Bacteria > Chloroflexota > Anaerolineae > Anaerolineales > Anaerolineaceae > UBA4781. The sequence goes on from CAUVYA020000002.1 coordinate 965,956, forward strand.
GTATATTCTAATGAACACACAACCCTTCCTGGGTCCTCGTTGGTTGATGTTCTTTTTCACAACTCTACTGGCTTGTGGAGTAGGATTGCCGATCTTTACCCTGTTGCAAAATCGCTTCTCCAAGAAGGGAGTAACAGAGGGTGTTCTTGTTCGAGAAACGATCTTGCTGGCAGTGTATGTTGATCTCCTGCTGTGGCTGCAGCTGGGCAGAGCGCTGAGCAATATCATTTTGTTATTGCTTGGGATGGGTTTTTTACTGCTGGAAATTTTCTTGCGTATCAGCGAGAAAGCCGTTTTTCGGGCAGATGAGGATATCCATGAATAATACCGTGCACCCACCATCTATCAATACTCTGCTCAATCTCAAAGAATGCATGACCATGTTAGATGAATTTGGGCATGATGTGGTGGTAGATGCACTGCGCCTGGTAATAGAATCGATACGAGGTCAGGACAGCATCCCCGCAAACGATATGATCCTGGTTAATGCACAGCAAATTCTGGCACAATGGTCAGCACCTACTCTGGTACCGCTGGTCAATGCTACCGGCGTGATCCTGCATACAAACCTTGGTAGAGCGCCCCTGTCTGAGATAACTCTGCAGGAAATTAACCACACGTCCCTTTCTTACAGTAATTTAGAATTCGATCTTGAATCAGGGAAGCGGGGCAAACGTGCTTCGCATGCAGAGAAATTGTTAACCCGCATCACCGGCGCGGAAAGCGCCTATGTGGTCAATAACAATGCCGCTGCTGTGATGCTGGTCTTAACTGCGCTGGCTAAACATAAGCGAGTCCTGGTCTCACGCTCTCAAATGGTAGAAATCGGGGGGGGCTTCCGTGTTCCAGATGTGATGCGCCAATCAGGTGCAAAACTGGTAGAAATCGGCACAACCAATCGATTACACCTGTACGACTATGAAAATGCGCTGCAAGAACCGGCTGCCATGGTGCTATGCGCACATCATTCCAACTTCAAGATTGTAGGGTTCGCCAGTGAACCAAGCCTTGCGGAAATATGCACGCTCGCACATGCAAAGAACACGCTCGTTTTTCACGATCTGGGTTCCGGCGCCCTGCTGGATACAGGGAAATACGGATTGGCTCATGAACCAACCGTGCAGGAGTCTCTGCTGGCAGGGGTAGATGTGATCAGTTTTTCAGGTGATAAGCTGCTGGGCGGACCACAAGCCGGCATTATTATCGGAAAAAAGGTACTGCTCGACAAGATCAAGAGACATCCGCTGGCAAGGGCGCTGCGACCCGACAAGATCTGTCTGGCAGGCTTGTCTGGCACCTTATCAAGCTATTTGAGAGGGAAAGCGGAGCAGGAAATACCTGTCTGGCAAATGCTTTCCATGTCAATGGAAGAAATTAATGCCCGTGCACAGAAATGGAGAAACGAGCTTGCAATGGGCGAGATCATCGATGGCAGATCCATGATAGGGGGAGGCAGCCTGCCGGAAGAAAGTCTGCCAACCAGATTACTGGCATTACAGCTCAAAAAACCCACCCTGTTTCTCAAGCAGCTCAGAGAGCAGCCCACACCTATTATCGCCAGAATCGAGGATGGTCGCATCTTATTTGACCCAAGAACTGTCTTCCAATCGCAGGATGCATATCTCTGTGATCAATTAAAATCAATACTAATGAATTGGAATATTTAAAAAAGGAGAACGCAATGAAACAAGATTTAGATCGCTACATGGCAGCACAAGGAATTGACGCCATCTGGATCACGGGAGCAGCGCAGAACAATCCAGACATGGTCTATTTCACCGGTCTTCATCATGTCAGCAGTGCAGACCTTTTCAAAATCCAGGGGCAGGAACCCATCCTTTTTTATAACAGCATGGAGCGGGAAGAAGCCGCCAAAACCGGACTTGGCACCATCAATTACGATGAAAAATATCCGATCAGGGAATACTACAAAAAAGCCGGGGGCAATACACTACAAACGATCGTCCTGCGATATCAGGATATTTTCCGCGACCTTGGCATCCAAAATAAAACCATAGCGCCTGGCGGGAAAGTAAATCTCAACAACGCTTATGCGATCGTCAGCGCCCTGCAAAAAGCCATGCCGGATGTCACGTTTGCAGGATATTTCAACGATAATGTGCTCGATCTGGCACGCATGACAAAAAGCAAAGAAGAAATTGAACACATCCGAAAAATGGGGAGCATTACCACTCGGGTAGTGGGTAATGTGGCAGATTACCTCAGCAGCCATCGAGTAAAGGGAAACATACTGGTAGACGGTAACGGGGATGCCATTACAGTGGGAAGGGTAAAATCACACATCAGACGCTGGCTGGCGGAATACGGCGCGGATAATCCGGAAGAGACCATTTTTGCGATCGGCAGAGATGCCGGCATCCCGCACAGTGCAGGTGATGAAGACAGCGTGATGGAGCTTGGAAAGACCATCGTCTTTGATATTTTCCCCTGTGAGGCGGGCGGTGGTTATTTTTATGATTTCACCCGCACCTGGTGCCTGGGGCACGCTTCTGATGATATCCACAAGATCTATGACGACGTTTTTAGTGTTCATCAAAACATTCTGCATTCCATCAAATCGAACACACCTTTCCGCGATTACCAGGTTCAAACCTGCAGCCTGTTTAAAAACATGGGATATGACACAATTGATGATCACCCCGGATTAACCGAAGGATACGTACACAGTCTAGGGCATGGATTAGGATTGGATGTACATGAAAATCCCTACTGCGGGATGGGTTCAAGCGAAAAAGATATCTTGCAGGAGGGAACAATATTCACCATCGAACCCGGCTTATATTACCCATCTAAAGGGATGGGAGTACGTATTGAGGATACGGCGACTATAAACGCAAAGGGAGAATGCGAGATTCTGGCGGAATTTCCGTATGAACTGGTACTCCCTGTGAAAGAGTGAGCTTATATGGAAGGAAGTATCGAACAAACCAAAACTGTACGCATTCTGGGGATTGAAACATCCTGCGACGAGACAGCCGCATCCGTGCTGGAAAATGGAAAACAGGTTCTCAGCAATATCATCGCTTCTCAGGCAGATCTGCACGCACGATTTGGAGGTGTTTTCCCTGAAGTTGCTTCGCGGGAGCATATCAAGACGATCTACACCGTTGTCGAGCAGGCGCTCAATGATGCACATGTGGATATCAATGAAATCGACGCTATTGCTGTAACCCGCGGACCCGGTCTGGCCGGGTCTCTGGTAGTAGGGATGAACATGGCAAAAGGGCTCAGCCTGGCGAGCAGCGTCCCCATCATTGGGATCAACCATTTAGAAGGACACCTTTACTCCGCCTGGATACCACAGGAAAACCCTGACTATCAAGAACCACAATTTCCATCTATTGGATTGATCGTTTCGGGAGGTCATTCTTCCCTGATCCTGATGGAAGACCATCTCACCTATACGCAATTAGGGTGTACACTGGATGATGCTGCCGGCGAAGCGTTTGATAAAGTTGCCCGTTTGCTCGACCTGCCTTATCCGGGCGGTCCTTCCATCCAAAAAGCATCAGAAACAGGAAACATCCATGCTTTCGACTTTCCAAGAGCATGGTTGGAAGATAGTTATAATTTTTCTTTCAGCGGATTGAAAACAGCCGTTTTACGCACCATCCATGAATTGCATGCAGATGGACGCCCCATATCGGTAGAAAACATAGCCGCCAGTTTTCAACAGGCAGTAGTGGATGTGCTGTTCACCAAAACAGTACGTGCTGCACGCCAGTATGAAGCGAAAGATATCATCGTTGCAGGTGGCGTCTCAGCCAATCGCGCCCTGCGCAAAGTCTTTCTTGAGCAAACAGAATTCCGAGTGCATATCCCTCCCCTCAAACTTTGCACCGATAATGCGGTTATGATCGCGACTGCGGGATATTACCGGTTTGTCAATGGGTTCCGTGATGATCTGAGCATGGATGTCCTTCCCAACTGGAGACTTGTAAAACCGGCATGAAACTCGAAAGTGCAGATCGAAAAGCCACAGGGGAAGATGGACAAGAATCTCATCCATCTACCGAAGAAGCTGTTTGCGGGTATTTCGCCGGAGCACTTTGTCCAAAATGCAAGCAGGGTATTCTTGATTACAACGGCATGTTAAATTTACAATGCCCGCTGTGCGGTCTCGAAAATGGGTATGGATTTACCTGATAACGATCTTTTTACCCCGGTGGGGTATCCGATTTTATTACAAGGAGAAATGATGGACGCAAAAGTAATTTGGAAAAACAGGATGAGTTTTGAAGGAACTTCCGAAAGTGGGTTCGTGGTTCCCCTTGGGACTGTTCCTGCTGTGGGCGGTGATGATGATGGCTTTCGCCCTCTGGAATTACTCGCCATTGGCTTAGCCGGCTGCACTGCCATGGATATCATCTCGATCCTCAATAAAAAGAAGCAGGACGTACATTCTTTCGAAGTAAAAGTTCATGCAGAAAGGGCAGAAGAACACCCAAAAGTCTTTACCCATCTCACTATTGAATATATTCTTTCAGGAAAAGGAATCGAGCGCAGTGCCGTTGATCGAGCGGTGGAACTCTCCGCAACCAAATACTGCCCGGCACAAGCTATGTTCAGCGAAATCGCACCGATTGATCTCGTTATTACCATTAACGAAGCATAACTTCATTCTTTAGATGTCAAGCCATCTGGCAGCCATATCAGGTAGATCTTCAACCGGTCCACGCTGCTGTGTGCAGACGGGAAGAGAATTCAGAAATAACTGACCGTACTGTTTACTGGTGATCCTGCGGTCCAGCACAGTAACCACACCTCTATCCGATTTGGTGCGGATCAGACGCCCAAAGCCCTGCCTGAAACGCAAGATCGCTTCAGGGATCTGATACTCCTGAAATGGGTTTTCGAATGTTTCTGAACGAGCTGTAATGATCGGGTCATTGGGAACATCAAAAGGTAATCGAACGATCACCAGCACTGAAAGAGCCTGCCCTGGAACATCCACTCCTTCCCAGAAAGAACGAGTGCCAAGTAAAACCGCGCTTTCAGTATTCCGGAATGTTTCGAGCAGCGAATTCGCTGATGAACCTTCTCCCTGTTCAAAAACCTGAATACGGTCCTGATTAAGCAAAGACGTTATCTTGCGAGAAGTTAACCGTAACTGTTTATAGGACGTAAACAATGCCAGCATCTTTCCTCCCGTTGCTTTTGCCAAACGCAGGATAGTACGCTCCACCCACATTTGGTACTGGTTATAGTCAACAGGTTCTGGCATATCGGTGGGCAGATACAGCAATGTTGATGTCTCAAAATCAAAGGGAGAACCCAATAAAAGTTCATCCGCTTCATCCGCATTCAAACGATTGCGAATGTAATCGAACTCCCCATTGGTCGTCAGTGTGGCAGATGTTAGAATGACACTCTGCTTTTCATGCCATAGATATTTTTCCATTAAAGGACCAATATTCAACGGCGCCACATTTACCGACAGCCTTTCAGAGCGGGGATGAATCTCCAGCCAGTACACATTGGCAGGATCAGGTTCATAGATCAAGGATGAAAAGTTGGTCAGCACTTCCTGGAAACGTCTGGTCAAACGTGCCAGATCTGAAAGGTTTTCCTCAACCTCCAGTTCTTCCTCAAAATCCAGATCAGCCACATCACGCACCATACGAGAAATATCATTGATCATACTCTCCAGAGTAGTGCTGGTCTTCTGCCATTCTACTTCGATCTCTGACCATATCGGCTGGCGTGTGGTAGAAAGCTCAACCCGTTGACGCTGTCCATAATCGCTCACACTCTTGCCCTCACGCATTTCTTCCATGAAGGTTTCCATAGAGAGGATGACCTTTTTAAATTCGTTTTCGAAGCGAAAAGCGAGATCTGTTATTTCTTCCAGTACATTGTGGAAAGCGCCGTATTGTTCCTGATTCATACGGCTCTGCAGACTCATTGCGAGGTTCCCCAATGCCCCGCTTTTCACGCTGCCTAATTCTTCAATACTGCGTTTGATATCGTTGCTAGAAACGCGATAAGTAAGAGCGCTGGTAGAAGCATCTTCAAGATGGTGTGCTTCATCAACAATCAGATATTCATATTCAGGTAATACGCGATTTTCTGTGATCACATCTGCCAGTAAAAGTGCGTGATTTACAACAATGATATGCGAACACAGAGCCTGTTGCCGAGCTCGAAAATATGGGCAAACCCCACCCAGGCGCGACATACAGGCTTCACCACCGCAGGTTTCCTCTTCGGCGGAAAGCTTCGACCATACTTCCCATTCCTGACCGCCGTTGAAATTCAACTCTCCCCTATCACCACTACCACCCTGATGCAGCCAGACCAACACTTTCGCAAGAATGCGCATTTCATCACTTGAACGTGGTCCACGGAACCGCAGCCCTTCCAGGCGACGCGGGCAGAGATAATTACGCCTTCCTTTAAGAACAGTAGCTTTTAGATCAATATTCAACGCAGCGCGCATATCAGGAATATCTTTCTTGATAAGCTGATCCTGCAGAGCGATGGTATTGGTGGAAATGACTACTCTTGCCTGGTTGCTGGTTGCCCATAAAGCTGCTGGAATTAAATAAGCAAAAGACTTGCCAGTTCCGGTGCCCGCTTCCACCATGAAATGCTGGCTGCCATTCAACGCCATGGTAACCATACGTGTCATCTCAATTTGCTGTGATCGGCTTTCAAATTGAGGGATGTACTTTGAGAAGGAACCGCCCGGCTCCAGATGAGCTGCCGCTTCATCCTCGTTCAACTGCTCAAAAACTGACCTGGGTTTCAGAGGTGGCTGCTTCAACTCGCTTAAATTTCCGAACAACACCCCATAATCCACCTGCTGTACCGTTCGTGCTCCGATCGGTTTTTGAATCCTTTTTTTCAACACCTGGCTGAAGAACCATTTTCCCCCCCATGCAATACCCTTGCCTTGATCTACGATCTCTTTGATCAGCTGCACGGGAAGATCATTAGCCATTTCAACAAAGCGTGTGAATATCTCAAACGTCATGCGGGCATCATCCAGCGCACGGTGTGATTGCAGTTCATCTGCATTAACCTGCAGGATCTCAACCAGAGATCCAAGATTGTACCGGCTGGAACCAGGCATCAAAACACTTGCCAGATCAAAAGAATCTATTTCATCATTCGTTACTTTAAATTTGTGGCTCTTTAAAAAGGAAAGGTCAAATTGCACATTGTGACCCAGTAAAGGAAAATCACCTAAAAAATCTCGGAACTCCTGTCTGACTTCTTCAATCAAAGGTGCATTCCGAACCATCTCGTTGGTAATGGAAGTGATTTGAGTGATCTCAGGGGATATCAACCGCTGGGGATTGATAAGGGTCTGATAGGTTTCAAGGATCTGTGTACCCTCGAATTTGACAGCTCCGATCTCGATGATCTTGTCTTTACGTGAGTCTAATCCGGTGGTTTCCAGGTCAAAAGCGACAATGGGAGGCATGTATCAGATTATAACATCACGTTCTTAGTATCAGACTTAATCAAAGAAATTTACGCTAATATAACAAAAAAGGTGGAAGTTAACTCTTCCACCTTGATCTTTTTGCTGTATCGCAATTTATTCTATTGATCCCAATTCCATTAAGTACGTGCTGTCTTCTGAAGATTGCCTCACCAATCCGACTCCCTGAACATACCAGGAGGAGGTAGTATATTCCCCTTTGATAGCAGGGATGGTCATTCCTTCCATTATTATGCTGATATCTAATTTCATAATGGAATCGACGCGCATGGCTTTTTCATAGCTGCCTGCCGGAACCGTGATCGGTTCTTCAGCGGCAATCGTGTTTTCCATTGTCACATCTATGACTGCATTCACCAGCCCCAGATCCTCAACCGTGACATCACCGGTCACCTCCCAGTTCCCAGTCCATTGTGAGCCCACAAACCACAGCTCATTCGATGGGAAAGTGATGCCGCTGAATTCGAGCGTTTCGATTTCATACTCATAATCATAGCCCATAGCATCCAGTACAGCAGGAACATTGGTCGTAGCAAAGTCAGTGGAAACAAGACCTTCATCTGAACAAGTCCATCCTGATTGAGCGGTAACAGGTGGATCACTGTCCATTTCCTGATTCCAAACAAATGAATCATCGGTGATATCCTCATACCACACTCTGGTTTCCACAAATAAGCCATTCTCATCCTTCATTCGATATAACCAGGTCGTATCGGGCAGGATGGGGAAATAACTAACACCGCAGGCACCACTCAACACTGGTTGCTGTGGCTCCTCTGTGGGTTGTTCAGAGATACCTTCTTCCTGAGCATCTTGCGAACAGGCACTGAATAACAGCACGACAATCAGAAATAGTAGAAGTGAATGTCTACGTTTCATTTCTTCTCCAATCCTAAAATCAATATTGATTTATTAACTCATTGTATCAAAAGCTGAATTTAATAAAAGGTACACTCAAAGTACGCATGAGGGCAAGATAACTTAGAAAAATCGCTATGGTTTGTTTAATTCTGAAAACATCTGTCTTGATATTACATAGATCATGGTCAACTGGTATCTCAAATGAAAAAGGAGAGAATTTTCATTCTCTCCTTTTCTGTTTTTAGCAGTTTTACTTACCACGGTTGCGGGTAGCTACATCGAATATCACTGCTCCCGCCAGCACCACACCCTTCACTATGTATTGCGAAGAAATATCGATTCCCATCAGGTTCATACCGCTGGTTAATGACATCATCACAAACGCGCCAATGATAGAACCGGTGACACGCCCGACACCACCTGCAGCAGAAACTCCGCCCACATAAGCAGCTGCGATGGCATCCATTTCAAACAACGTACCTGCCGTGGTTGTTGCTGATTGCAAACGAGAGGTAAAAAGAATACCCGACAATGCAGATAACATACCCATCGAACCGAATACGATATAGGTGATCTTTTTTACATTGATACCACTTAACTCTGCCGCTTCTGGATTTCCCCCTACCGCGTAAATGTAGCGACCCAATACAGTTTCAGTTGTAATGAAATGGTAAACAAGAACCACCACTAGTACGATCACAAAGGTCCATGATAAACCGTTATAACCAGCCAGTACCCATGTGACTCCAAGAATAAGTGCAGATGTCATGATCAATTTGAAAATAAACATATCAAGTGAGGCAACTTCAAAATTGTACGCCTTCTTTTTTTCACGATTGCGAACACTGCTGATGATAAAAAGAATCACAGTAAGAATACCCAATAACAATGTGATTTTATGAACGCCTGGCAGAAAACCATTTTCCGGGATATCAGGAATGAAACCATTCCCAATCGCATTATACGTATCATTTGGGATGATGATGGTACCTGTTTTTAAAGTGACCAGCAATATCGCACCACGGTAAATCAGCCATCCTGCCAGGGAAGCCACGAAAGATGGTATGCCCAGCTTTGCAACCAGTGTACCGGTTAGTAAGCCTGCCAGTATACCCAGTACAAGCACCAGGGGAATCGCAATTCCTACCGGGAGATTCCACGAAACCATCGCAATGGCAGATACTGCACCTAAAAAGCCAGCTAAGAAGCCGACTGAAAGATCAATATGCCTGATCACGATCACCAGCGTCATACCGACTGCCAGCACAGCGATATAACCGGTTTGATTGATAAGATTGCTGATATTTCTGGGAGAAATAAAGATACCATCCGTCATGATCGTAAAGAAAATCATGATGGCAAAAAGCGCGATGAACATACCGTAATCACGGATATTATTTTGCAGTGTTTGTTTTACATTTTTAATGAATGACATGTGTGAATCTCCTTACTAATTAGTGGCAAGCTGCATGATTTTTTCCTGGGATGCTTCCGAAGCAGTCATCTCACCCGCTATCCTGCCAGAAGAGACAACATAAATACGATCGCTCATTCCCAAAATTTCGGGCAATTCTGATGAGATCATGAGAATGCTCATTCCCTGGTCCACCAGCCTATTCATAATGGTGTAGATCTCATATTTCGCTCCCACATCAATACCGCGAGTGGGTTCATCCAGAACAAGGATCCTGGGTTTGACAAATAGCCATTTCGCAACAGAAACTTTTTGCTGATTTCCACCACTCAGGTTTAAAACCCGCTGCTCGATACTGGGTGTTTTGATGCCCAATGAATCACGGTATTGATTGGCAATCATCACTTCTTCATTACCGTTCACAACACCGTTATCTGCAATCGCCCGCAGATTGGCAAGGGTAATATTTTGTTTTACATCCTGTATCAAGATCAGACCATTTCCTTTACGGTCTTCTGTAACATACGCGAAACCCGCTTTAATGGCATGTTCGGGATGTTTGAAAACGATCTTCTGGTTGTCTAAAAACATATCCCCATGGAGAACATAATTCTTTGGATTTCCAAATAAACTCAATGCCAATTCGGTGCGTCCAGACCCCATTAAACCCGCCAGGCTTACGATCTCGCCTTCACGAACATTGAAATTGATATCTTTTAATAAGTCACGCCCTACAGAAGGATCATACGCATTCCAATCCTTCACTTCGAAAATTGTTTTTCCGATCTTCTGTTCACCACGATCAGGATAAATATTATTGATCTCCCGTCCTACCATATGTTTGATCAATACATTTTCTGCCACTTCACCTTTATGCGCATCCAACGTACAAATGGTATGTCCGTCTCGAAGAACAGTTACGCGATCGGCAATATTGATAACTTCCTTTAATTTGTGAGAGATCAAGACACTGGTAACACCATGCTTTTTAAGATCGCGCAGCAGATTTAGGAGGTTTTCACTATCAGATTCATTCAGAGCTGATGTCGGCTCATCCAAAATCAGCAATTTAACATCTACACTCAATGCCTTCGCTATTTCGATCAACTGTTGTTTCCCCAGTCCTAAATCTTTTACTTTCACAGTGGGATTGACATCAAGCTTGACTTTTTTCAGCATTTCCGTAGCGCTTTGTATGGTTTCATTCCAATCAATCACAAAGCCATTCTTGATCTCATGCCCAAGGAATATATTTTCATATACTGTTAATTCCGGAACCAGTGCCAATTCCTGATAGATGATCGCAATTCCGGCTTTTTTACTGTCACTGATGTTGGAATAAACCTGTTTCTCTCCATCAAATATGATCTCTCCACTGTATTCCCCATGTGGATATACTCCGCTCAAGATCTTCATCAAGGTTGATTTTCCAGCGCCATTTTCCCCCACCAGACAGTGAATTTCTTTCTCCTGCACGGTGAAACAGACATCATCCAGTGCTCGTACACCAGGAAACTCTTTCGTTATATGATTCATTTCCAATATGGGATTATCCATTGAACGCTCCAATTCCCAATAATATATAAAGTATAAGGAATTTTTACAGGAATAGTAATGGGGAAAATCCATCACTATTCCTGTATCTTGTTAAGACTTGTTGGTTACTCTAATCCGGTGAAATCTTCAGCTGAATAGTAGCCTGAATCGATCAAAGCTGATTTCACATTTTCCTTATCTACTGTGGTAACAGCAGATTGGATCGCAGGAATTTCAGCAGCACCGTTATCATAGGCACCCTGTGATGCAGGTTCATTTCCTTCAAGCAATGCAATAGCAGCGCTGATGGCATCCGCAACGAGTGTGCGAACATCCTTCCATACTGTCATGGATTGTTTGCCGTCAATGATGTATTGCACGGAAGCCTTTTCGGCATCCTGACCAGTCACATAATACTTGGTGACGTCTGTATCAACCCCGAACGCATCCGCGATAGCACGGGCGGTGCCATCATTTGGAGCAAGGATAAATACCTCACCTTTATCAGCTGCGGTAGTAGCAGTTAAGTTGGCTTCTGCCAGGTTCTTAGCAGTATTGAAATCCCAGTTTGTGGTGACCTGACCAATGATCTTGCTCATTTCATCACGTGTGAGAATTGCTTTATCCTGTAGAGCAACAGCTTCGCTGGAGTTCTTGATAACGAATGTTCCATCTACAACTTTTGGCTGCAACACACCCCATGCTCCCTCGAAGAATAAGAATGCATTGTTATCAGATGCAGCGCCAGCATACAGGTAGAGAGGATTGCCGGTGCCGGTAACATTATCAACCAGATATTGAGCCTGTTGTGCACCTACTGCAATGCTGTCAAAAGTCACATAATAATCAACCGCATCGGTTTCCCGGATCAATCGGTCGTAGGAAATGACCTTGACGCCAGCCGCATGAGCTTCTTCTGCTGCAGCTGCAGCAGCGGTACCATCCTGCGGGCAAATGACGAGGACTTTGACGCCCTTGGAAATTAAAGCTTCAACATTGGCTTTTTCTTTAGCAGAATCACCCTGGCTGAAGAGAATTTCCACACTATAACCAGCAGCCGTCAATGCATCCGTAAAGCGGGTCTCATCCTGGATCCAACGTGGTTCATCCTTCGTGGGGAGAATGATCCCAACTGCTAATGCTTCACTGCTCTCACTTTCAGCAGGAGCGGCTTCTTCCGCTTCCACCGGTGCCGCTTCTGGGGTTTCCGCAGTACCGCAAGCTGACAGTACCATTGCGAAAATCACCAGAATCGCTAATATCGAGTAAGACGAAAACTTCTTTGACATTTCCAACCTCCTTAAATTGACAATCTTTTATTTTTCTTCGAATTTAAAAAAAATATTTTTTCTGTTCACCTCCCATAATTGGAATTCTGTTCTTCTCTTTGTGGATAAACTTTATATTTGAGATCCACAACCAGCAGTCATGTTTTGTCAAAAATCCTCTTTCTACTTACAAATATAATCCGGTAGTCGAATCTACCGGTAAGCATCATTAATTTTCGGTGGAATCAAATGTCGTTAAAGAATACAATAATTTATGGGTGGGTTTTTAGAAATCCCCCTTATTTTATTTAGGGGATTTCCCCTAACTCAAGCAGTCTTGGAATTCTTAGATTTTCGTTTCGCTTCCACGCGCGGATGGGGGATTTCCACCATTAATACAGTTCCCCCCGTTTCACATTTTTCAAGATGCATGCGACCACCTAATAATGATACACGCTCACTGATGCCGATCAAACCATAATGCCCATCTGTGGTGAGTGAGGTCAGATCCAGGTCTTCTGGCAATCCCTGACCATCATCACTGATAGCTATCATCAAAGTACGTGGGGATGTGTGCCTTAATTCAATATCAACTCTGGAAGCCTGTGCGTGCCGCCAGACATTGTTCAAACTTTCCTGCAAAATGCGAAAAATGGATAATTCAATGGTTTCCGGTAAACGACCCAGATCCGAGTCCATATCGAGCGAATAGACAATTCCGGTACGTTTATGCCAATCATAGACAAAAGATTGAATAGCCGCACCCAGACCAAGACTATCGATCGTCGGGGGTCTCAAATTACCACAAATATGGCGCAGGTTTCCAATTAAATCACGAATGCTGTTACGCACCGTTACCAGGTCTGCATCCAATTCCGGTGAAACCGTCTGCCTGGTAGCAATTTCTTCCAATTCGTAATTGATGCTTAATAGATCTTGAATGATCTGATCGTGCAGTTCGCGGGCAAGGTGTTTGCGTTCTTCTTCTCTTTCTGAAAGCAGGCGGCGTTGTGCTTCGCGCAGAGCATTGTTCGTTAGGTCAAGGGCTTGAAGCTGTTCTGCAAGCTGCTCTGCCAGCTGCCGGTTTAGGGAACCTTCCGCCGCCAGATCTTTTTCCAATAGGATCTGATGATAGCGTAATTTTTCCGTGTAATCGCGTACAGTATCGTAGCTGTTGAAATCCCAGATGTTCGGTATCATGTGCTGAGAGACAGTCGTTCCCAGGAGGTAATTTACCACCTCCTCACGATTCGTTTCATCTGTGCGTAGATCAGCAGAAATACAGCCCTGCTGCAATACGATGATACGATCAGTCACGGCAAATAGATGGTCGAGATTATTGCTGCTGAATAAGACAGATACGCCATTCTGGCGCCAATTTTGGATCAATTCGAGCAACTTTTGCTGATTGGGATAGCTGAGAGAAATGGTTGGTTCATCAATCACGATCAGTTTGGCAGGGAAAGTCAGGACGCGGGCAATAGAGATCATCTGGCGCTGTTCACCAGAAAGATTGTAAACAATCTCATGCATCGATTTAATATGGACCCCCAGATGTGTCAATATTGAGAGAGCTTGCTCCTGCATCGTATCCTGGTTGAGTCTCCGCAATAATCCCATGCGTTGTGGAAAACCCAGTTCATTTCCCAGAAAAATATTACTGGTCACATCAAACTGTTCAACAAGAGTGGAGCGCTGGTGGATGACCCCGATTCCAATGGTCTGTGCTGAAAATGGCCATAATAACTGCTTTTCATTAAAAAAGATCTGCCCCTCATCTGGTTCATACAATCCCGCCAGCATCATCATCAGAACCGATTTACCTGAGCCTGTGGCACCGGTCAATCCTACCACTTCCCCCGGAGCTACTGTGAATTTCACCTTCTGGATAACAGGCAAAGTGCCAAAAGATTTTGAAATATTGAAGACCTCTAACAATGATTCCATTGTCTATATCTCCCCACGTAGAATGAAATCCGGTATAGATAAAAAACGCTTGATTTCGAAAAATTGGTCATACTCATTTTCTTGCAGTAATTTTTGTGATTATACACGATACCTATCAGTATTTTCTTCTATCAAATCGTCAAGTAGATGCATTTCAAAGAATCGGTGGTATAAAATACCCATGGATATTGTTCGAGTACTGCTCGCCGATGATCACGCTATTGTCCGTTCGGGAATACGCCGTACGATCGAACAAATTGACGGGATGGAAGTAGTTGGGGAAGCTGAAAATGGTCCACAGGTATTGAAAATTCTTCAGGCAGAAAAGATCGATCTTTTATTAATTGATGTCACCATGCCCGAATTCGAACCCATCGAGACCATCAACAACATCCGTTTAAAGTTTCCTGCTTTAAAGATCCTGGTTGTCAGCGCTTACGATGATGATTTTTACGTCAAAGGATTGCTTTCTGCAGGTGTTAACGGTTATCACATGAAAGACCAGCCCTTGAATGACCTACGTATAGCTATCGAGAGAGTGATGGCAGGTGAACGCTGGATTTCCAGTTCGTTGATCAATAAACTGTATGTAGATCCGCAGATCGCCAGAACCGTTCCGACATTGACTCCGCGACAACGTTCCCTGTTACGTTATTTGCTTCAAGGCATGGATAATAAAACCATTGCAGATACGCTCGGGTTAAGTATAAAAACAATTGAAAATCACCTCACTCGTTTGTATCGTCAAATCGATGTACAGAGTCGTCTGGAAGCAGTTAACTTCGTCATGGTTCATCCGCAGATACTGGGTACCCCTGGAAATCAGATATTGCAATCTGAAGATAAAGACAAGGCAAAAATCCACCCGAACATCACAATTCTGGTAGTGGATGACAATTCACGCTACCGCGGACAATTATTACGTATGATCGCAAAAGCCAATCCACGCGCCACCATTTACGAAGCCGAATCCATCCAGGAGACAATTCAAATAGCGCAACGCGTCAACTTGCAATTGGTACTGGTTGATGTGGTATTAGGAGACGAAGATGGAATAGCCTGCGTGCGCCGCCTCAAATCCATCCATCCACAATGTCGTATTATCCTGATCAGTGCATACCCCGACCGAGAATTTCACAGACAGGGGATGGAATCGGGTGCGGTGGCGTTCCTGGATAAACAAAATCTTGATCTACCAACACTAAAGCAAGTCATTGATGATGTAACCGGAAAATTCACTCCCGTCGAGAATTAATCCCTTATTTTAAATCAGAATCTAGCAGTCCTCTTGTGGTTTGCGGCGTGTTGAGCGAAGTAGACTCCATCCTGCTATCAACCAGCCAATCAAAGCGATCAGGCAGGGCTTCCATACCTGCCCTTTTTTAACAGCAACGAGGATGTCTTCATCACTTTCATTCTGTACCTGGATGGATAAGTGAGTTTGCCATTCGCTGAAAGCGGCATTTCCGCTAACGATATCTAAATAATTCCCATCACCTGCATGAATATCCTCAAAGACCAGTACTGGTTCATCACCATCACCATTACGCGCTATAGAAAGAGAGGATGGAGTAAAAGAGGTAATAGCTATTCCTGAAGGTATTTTACCGGCTGTATTGGTGATAACCGGTTCGAGCAATTCCAGTCGCATCTCTGTATGCTGCGGTGTGGCAAGCGCCACGCGCCACCACATTCCAAAACTCAACGCCAATGGGACCACCAGCAGCACCTCCAGCAACCATGCTGGGAATACTTGTACCCCAGAAGTCTGCTTATTCTGCATTCGGGAATTCTTTGGCAGGTAGATCAATATGTTCAAGAATCCTGATAAAACCGCCATGCCCACCAGGAATCTCGTGAAATAACGATACAAGGTTGCTGCTTTTCCAAAATAACTTTCCAGCGGAATAGCGGCGCTGTTTTCCATACGTTCCTGCAACCACCTGACTCCTTCTCCGTAATATGCCTCTTTAATGAAAGATCGAACTTTATCCAGAACTGTTCCTTCCAATCCTAAAACCGTGATGCACAGCAGCAAAGAAAGCGCTAAAATCCATTGAAGAATTATTTTACGAGGTTTCAACCAGCCTGCAATTCGTACTGTCAAATGATACAAGGTGTGCCAGGAGCGAATGATCCAGGATACACACTCGCCAAGAAAATGAAGACATTCATGCCAGGCGCCTGCGATCACAAAAG
This sequence comes from Anaerolineaceae bacterium, assembly GCA_963556045.3. GTDB lineage: Bacteria > Chloroflexota > Anaerolineae > Anaerolineales > Anaerolineaceae > UBA4781. Next base: position 982,652 of record CAUVYA020000002.1, read on the forward strand.
AGAAACCAAAATAAGCAAGGATCGCAAAGCGGAAGGGGTATTTTTCCATGCCCTGTAAAGCAGGCAGATTGATCCCTTCTGAGAGAAGGACTATCCCTTTTTCATAGAGAGATCCAAAAGAAAAAACAAGCAGTATAAATGAAGTAAAAGCTACTGCTTCAATCTGTTTCATGTTTGTAAGTGTTTGCTCTTTCTTACGACGGATGTGATAAAACATAAATGGCATTAACGCAATCAGAATTAGAAGAAAACCCCAGAAGAGCTCCCCATCCCAGTAAGGCACTCCATCGATATATCCTTCAATGAAATATTCGATATCATCCATACTCTGTGGTGTAAAAAAGGGTGGGATCAATCCCCAGCGCAGGATAGCACGTAATGAGTAGCCTGAGAAGAATCTCTGAGAGAACGAGGCAAACGACTGCATAGAAAGATAAAAACGTGGCAGCGCTAATAGGATCGCTGAAATGATAGATAGTGGAATTTGCAATAGATCGCGCACCTGTTTCTTTGTAACGATGTAGATCAGGCAGTAAATAACCATGAAAAAAGCCATCCATACGAAAACATGTAAACCACCCTGCAATAATGTGATCGCCAGAACCATACCGCTGCCCAACCAGCGTTGTACGGGCTTTTTTGAAAGTAAAAAAAACAACAACCATGGAAAGAAATACAGGTTCATCCAGGGCAGATACCCGATCGCGATATGCTGGATCACGATTGGGGATAGCATAAATAGTGCGGAGAAAATTCCGGTCTGGTTCTCATCCCATGCCAGCCGTTTCCCCAGAGCAAACACTCCTGCCATTCCGATGAGGGCGTGTATCACCACCATGAACTTGAGAAATACAGGAGGTGACAGAAACAACAGAAAAGGCAGAAATGGTGAGAATAACAGTGTCTCTGGATTGGAGGGGAAAATCGCACTTTGATCCACAGCCGGGTAGCCTGCCAGTTCTGCGCTATTCCACAAAAAAAAGGGAAATTGATGAAAATCCTGTATTGCGGTTTTGATGTATGCCGTATAGAGCACTTCCTTATCCCAGTCATAAATACCAACATTCGGGTAAAAAAGAAAAATGCACAAAGCGAGCATCACCAGGAATAAATATCTGTTCTCAACAATTTTTTTCCAAATCCTCATTCTCACCATCCTCCGGGTTGATGCGTCACAATGATTATACAAAGATTTATCGATCGCTTTAAAAGGAACAATTCAGCATTTGGTTTTACAATTGGCTCATACAAACGTGAAGTGCAATTTGCATCTGAAACAATTTTAAAGACAAATACATGTATCAAAAATCATTTCTTCGAATCCTGCTAATTCTCATGATATTAACCCTGCCTGGAGCATGTCAGAGCAGCAGAGTGGTCATCCCTGTTTACCAGACTTCTACCTCCGTCATCACTCAAGTACCAAGTCTCACAGCAACCCGCACCCCTGCGCTCCATGTTTATAAAACCTCTTCACCCACAAAAGAACCTTTCTTTGAACAGCCAATAATTTTTTGTGGGGAGAACCTGCAATTGATGGGAACGCTTCAGAAAGGATACACTCTTACCCTCTTTAAAGCTAATGGTCTGGAATATTTCAGCGGCAGCACGTTTATTACCGGAAAACTGGTAGGGGAAGTACTGGCTTCCTCTGAGATCAAAGGCACCAATCTGCGCCTGCAAAATAATACCTTCAGCAAAACCATGCGCTGCTTTGTGGGTATTGACAGCCTGGATGGTTTTACTGGTATTATGCTGCCACTTTCAACCCTGTTGAACGAACGGCGCTATACAGAGGAATTTGAAGGAAGTCTTTTGATCGAAAAAACGGAAGGCAGGGTTGGCATAGAATGGCTCACCTATCATGCGACATCCAGCAGCAAAAAGGATTGCATCCTGTACCGCATCATCACCAATCCTTACCCCTGCAATCAGGATTGCTCCTCCATTGAAACGGAACCCGGCTGCGAATGTTTTTGTGCGAATTTTCTTTATTATGACGAAAACTGCATCCCCACGGAGATCAATCCGGACTGCATTTGTACCTGCCGGGATGAAGAGCTCGATTCTCCTCCAATCCTATCTGAATGACGAAGACCATATTGGGAGTTTTTCCATTTCTAAAATCACATAATGGTGGATAAAATATTACCCGATCTCACCACAATTCGATTTCATTTTATTCTTCGTACCATAATTTTATTTCCAGATTGGGTCTTGAAATAATCCTTTTTTTTACTATAATGTAATTAATTACATAGTTTGTACTTTTGTTAACTGAAAATAAAATGGTCATACATCAGAAATTAAAACCGCATACCAATATTGATGCCGAAGAGATGCACCTTCTTCTCCGCATTGCCAACCTGTATTATGAAAACAATCTGACACAGGATCAAATTGGCAAAAAACTGGGCTATTCCCGTGTTTCCATTCATCGTTTTCTGGATCGAGCAGTAAAACTGGGTTTGGTTCAATTCATGATCCACGATCCTGGAAATAATTACATCAATCTAGAAAACCAGCTGATCATCAAGTTCAATTTGCGCGATGTGGTCGTGGTTCCAGACCCATACGAGAAAGTCTCCTTATATACACAATTGGGTCGTGGAGCCGCAACATGGTTGGAGAAAAAAATACAACCGGGTATTCGTATTGGATTAGGACTGAGCCGAACCATTTCTCACATCCCACAAGAATTTCACCCCCGCACCAAGACGGAATGTTTTTTCACCGAGGTTGTTGGCAGCGCTTCAGATCATTCCGAAGGTGTGGCGAAATACAACGTTACCGCTAATCTGGCTGAGATCGCCGGAGGCGTTCCCGAAATCTTCTACTCCCCCAATTATGTTTCCGACGAGAATCTATACGATATGCTTATGCGTGAATCCACCATCATCAACTCGATCAAAAGAGCCAAAAAATGCGACATTGTCCTGCAGAGCATCGGCACGGTAGATGAAAATGCCATTCTCTTTACAGAAGGGCATATTTCAGAAAACGAACTGAACAGATTGAAGGATAAAAAAGTGATCGGAGACATTCTGGGTCATTATTTCAATTCAAACGGCGAAATCGAACCAACTTTCATGGATCATCGTGTTATTGGGATCGACCCGGAAGAACTGAAAAAGATCGATTGGAGTGTCGTAATTGCCGGAGGAGAGGATAAGAAAGATCCTATTCGCGCAATTCTGAAGAACTCCTTCTTCAATGTATTGATCACCAATCACTCCGTCGCTGAATTTTTGCTTCATGAAGGTGAATAAATGTTACTTGATTATCTCGATCCTGAATTGATCCGTTTCCAAGTGACCGCTCAAGACTGGCAGCATGCGGTTCAAAAAGGTGGCGGACTGCTGGTCAAACAGGGTATCTGTACCCAGGCATATGTGGACGCCTGTATCAACGCAGTCACAACACTAGGTCCTTACATGGTACTCAGTCCCGGGATCGCACTCGCACATTCACGACCAGAGGATGGCGCTCTCCAGGTCGGGATGAGTATCATTACGCTGAATCCACCTGTCAATTTCGGCAGCAAAGCCAACGATCCGGTGAGATTATTGATCACCTTTTGCGGCATAGATCACGAAAGCCACATTGGAATGCTGCAAGAACTTGCGGTCTTTTTAATGGATGACAGCAACCAGCAATTTTTGTTGAATGTGACAACGGTTGAGGAATTAACAGTCTATCTCCGAAATTTGAAAGGATGATCTGGAGCGATGAAAAAAATCAAAATCATGATGGTGTGTGGATTCGGGCTCGGCAGTTCGCTGGTTCTTAAAATGACCCTGGATAAAGTATTAAAGCAGCATGGTATTTCTGCAGAGACCTTCTGCTCTGATGAAGCCACTTCGCGCGGGGAATTTTTTGATATGGTCTTCACATCCGAGGAAATGAAACATCTTTTTGAGGGTTCCCCTAAACCGGTCATCGTGATCAGGAATTTTCTGAGTGCGGAGGAAGTAGAAACGAAAGGTTTGGAAATCATAAAAAGTCTGATACAAGAGGATTAAAAGGAATGGGTTACCAAGATCGATTCTGGTATGGTTCTTCATATTCTCCGCTCGTTTTCCCTGAAAGTGCGTGGGATCACGATCTGTCACAAATGGCAGAAGCGGGAATGAACATCATCCGGCTCGGTGACGTACATGGATCATGGGATTGTATAGAACCGCGAGAGGGAATTTTCCAGCTCGACATTCTGGAAAGATTCTATCAAAAAGCAGCCGACTGGGGTCAATCTATCATGATCAGCACAGGCAGCGCGTCTCCACCCCTGTGGCTGGCATTGAAATACCCTGATCTAGCGATCCTATCGAATAATCATGTGCGTTATCCGTTGGGATCCTCTTATGGCTGGGCATGTATTCATCATCCGGGTTACCAGGAAGCCCTGCAGAACTACCTTACAGCACTGGTGAACTTTACCCAAACACAGACCAATCATTTCGGCTGGCAGATCAGCAATGAGATCGGATTTCCCTTCCTACCATCTCGCGGAAGCAGTGAATTGGATATCTTCTGCTACTGCGATCACTGCCAAGCAGCATTTCGCACCTGGGTAAAAGAGAAGTATACATCGTTGGATATGCTGAATGATGCCTGGGCATGGGGAACAAGCTATCTCATTCATAATAGCTGGGAAGATGTGTTCCCCCCACAGGGATTACCGAGCGGCTGGGCGAGCGTCACCAAATGGATCGACTGGCGGTTATTCTGGCAGGAAGCTTTTGCAAAATTTGCCGGATGGCAGCATCAGTTCTTGAAAAGCATGGATGCCGACCATCCAACATCGGTTAACACCTTTAACTTCAAGGGATTTGATCGTTTTGGCACCCTGATGGGTTTGGATCAATGGCAGATTGCCGACCAAGTGGATCATATTGGCTATGACCTGTATCCGGGCAGTGGAAATAAACTGTCTTCCAGACCCGAGCATAACTCCATTTTCCTTGATCACGGCAGGAGTGTAGCGCAGGCTTCCCATTCAACATTCTGGCTGCATGAGATCGAATCCGGTCCCATTGGGGGATGGGTAATGGGTCCTGACCATAACACCAATGAACTTGATATTCTCCGTAATGGCTTTGAAGCGATCGGGCATGATGTGAAATTGATGATGTATATGCCCTGGCGGGAATGGGATTACCAGCCTCTGCATTGGGGCGCACTGGTAGATCTGGATGGAAATGAAACACCTCGTTTATCGGCTGCAGCCACTCTGGGAAAATTCATTGATGATTATGAAGATATTCTGCTTACTTCTCATCCCCTGCCGGCTGAAATAGCAATTGTAGAATCCAAATCGAATGCCATATTTTTCAAAGGCATTGGTCAGGAAGAATATGTTTTCAATGCACAGCGCGGCGCTTACAGCGCGTTCTGGGATCTTGGGTACAACATTGACTTTCTAACTACGGACTTGTTGGGGCAGGGGATCGAGAAATATAAAGTCATCCTGCTGCCCATGCTGAGCTTGCTGGATGACGAGAGCGCGCAATTCTTGAACAACTACGTTCGTCAAGGTGGAACGCTGATCGGATTTGCGCGCTGCGCAGCGCTAACCGAGAAAGGCTGGTACAACCACACAGTGCCAGCGGAACCTTTAAAAGAAGTATTCGGTTTTAAATCCGTTGAACCAGATGTGCTGCGGCAAAGAAATATCATCTACAAAGATCAAGTGTATGAGGGTCTTTGGAACAGGGATATCCTCACTCCGAAACAGGATACGGAAATATTAGCATCTTTCGATGACCATTTACCTGCCGTGACAAGCCATCCCTACTATGCAGGTAAAGGTGTCTATCTAGCTACACACAGTGAAGCGGCGTATGTTTTATCGCACGATGAACTGCTCCCCAAGATCATTGATGATCTGGATCTACCTGATCCCACCATATCTCTTTTTTACCATCAGAAAACAAGCAGAGATATTGACGCTCATATTCTGCATAATTCAGAAGGCGCCATGATCATCTTCACAAATTATCGGAATAATCCCGAAAAAGTTGATGTTCGCATCAATATTCCCGCCATTGACACACAAGAGATCTATCAAATTTTTCCAACAAAAGAAAAATTGTCCGTGACCTCAAGCTTTACTGGTATTGAATTCCAACTAACATTTTTAGAAGAGGAGGTGAAAGCAATTCAATTCTTTTTTGCAGATCGTCAATAATAATCGTATTAAATAAAGGAGTTTATAAAATGGATCTTAATATCATCTTTAGTATCGTTCCCCGTCTTCTCCCTACTTTCATTTTAGGTTTGGTAGCTCTTTTGGGTCTGGTGCTGCAGAAAAAAACCTTCAGTGAAATCATCACCGGAACAGTAAAAACCATGGCAGGTGTGGTCATTCTGTTTTCAGCAGTTGATCTGATCGGAACCGCCATCGCCCCCATCTCGGAGATGTTCGGTCAAATCTATCAATTTGAAGGTGCGAACGCCGCAGCTGATTGGACCGCATTCCTGGCAACCTTTGGTTTGGAAGTTGTGTTGGTCATGGTTTTTGGTTTCCTCGTGAACCTGCTGCTTGCCAGAATCACCAAATGGAAGTACGTATTCCTCACCGGTCACATCCTATTCTGGAATGCTTTTATGGTGACCGCAGCATTAGCTGATGGTGGAAAACTCTCCGGGATTCCGTTGATCGTGGTTGGCTCGATCGTTCTGGGTATTATCATAACAGTTCTACCCGCTTTGATCTCACCCTTCGTATTCAAACTGACCGGAACCAAAGATTTCACCATCGGTCACACCACCACCATTATCTCTGTGATCGGCGCCTATCTTGGCAAATGGTTTGGGGATCCCAAGAAAAGCACTGAGGATTCAAAGATTTCTGACCAGTGGTCTTTCATGAAATCCATGACTGTTTCAACCTCTCTGGTGATTTTCCTTCTTTTCGTCGTTTTAGGATTTGTCGCCGGCTGGGATTGGACAGTTGCAACATACGGCGCAGGCAGTGGATTGGTGGCTGTGTTCTCACTCTTCTACAAAGCCATTTTATTTGGAGCCAGCCTGACCGTTCTGTTGACCGGTGTTCGTATGATGCTGGCAGAGATCACCCCTGCCTTCAAGGGTCTGGCTGACAAACTGGTTCCCAATGCCATTCCCGCTCTCGACTGCCCCATGATCTTCCCCTATGGACAGAACGCACTGACAATTGGCTTCCCCATCGCAGTGATCAGTTCAATGGTCGCGCTGGTAATTTTCGGCGTAGCCGGATACCCCTATATGCTGCTTCCAACAATCGTCGCAGCTTTCTTTGATGTTGGTCCCGCATGCATAATCGCCAATTCTACCGGCGGGCGTCGTGGTGTCATCATCACAGCCATTGTTGGCGGTTTCCTGATGATCGGTTTCCAGGCAGCCGCACTACCATTCGTGATGAACAGCGCTGCAGGGTTCGTAAACCTGTACGGTGGCAACGACTTTGGTTTGATCGCCGTGATCGTCGGTGGTATCACAAAGTTATTCGGTCTGTAAGATTTCTTAACGAACGCCATCTCTCTCTTATAAAAAAGAGAGAGATGGGTTATTGATACTCTTTACTATCCGAAACCTATCGCTAACGATAGTAAAGAGTCTTAATAATAATACACGAAGGAGAATTATGCTGCCGGTCGGTATACATCTTTCATTCTGGCAAACAAAATGGAGCGACGATTTGATCCCCATGATCAAACTCGCAAAAGAAGCAGGGTTTGACGTTTGTGAATTTCCACTTGTGCAGGTAGAACAGTTGCCTCTGGAACAACTGCGAAATGCACTGGTAGAAAACCAGATGCTTGCATCCTGCTGCGTAGGATTAGATCAATCACAGGATATCACCTCCCCCAATGACAGCGTACGAGAACATGGCATTCAATTTCTACGGAAGTGTCTGGAGGCTGCTCACTTTTTAGAAAGCCCGGTACTGGCAGGAGTGACCTATGCTCCATGGGGTTTTTTCCCTTCAGACAATTTGCTTGAAAGAAGAAAAAAATCAGCGGCGTCCTTGAAAGAGGTTGCCCATATCGCACAGGATAATGGCGTAACACTGTGTCTGGAGCTCATCAACCGCTTTGAAGGATATCTTCTTAATACCGTCGATCAAGGTCTTGAATTCCTGGCAGAGATTGACAGCCCGGCAATAAAGCTCCATCTGGATACTTTCCACATGAACATCGAGGAGGATCATATTGCCAATGCTATTCGAAAAGCGGGGGACAAGATCGGTCATATACACTGTGTGGATAATAATCGTAAAGCGCCCGGTAAAGGTCATATTCAATGGGATCCAATTTTTAAAGCGATCAATGAAATCTATTATGAGGGCTATATCGTTGCCGAGGTTTTTGTGAATCCCGAAGGCGAAGTGGGGCGCGGATTATCCATCTGGCGATCACTGGCGCCTGAGCTGATGGAAACCGCCAAAGAAACAGCTTCATTCTTAAAAAAAGGGCTGCTAGATGTTCACCATTAAACAGGGCAAGAATTTCTTCCTCATCCTGAAACAGGTTTTTGATCAGCAGTGTCTCGCATTGAATCAGCTTGATGCAGTGATCGGGGATGGCGACCATGGCACTACCATGCAGCGGGGGGTCAACGAAATCTTCCACGCCATATACAAAACAGACTGCCGGGACTTTGCCGAACTATTCGATCGCGCAGCAATAGCCTTCGCAGAAGGCAGTGGTGGAGCAATCGGCCCCATTCTTTCAACCTTTTTTGCCGAAGGTGGCGCTTTGTTTAGAGGAAAAACCGCTCTTTCTACACAAGACCTTGCTGCACTGTTCAAAAACGGAGCAGAAGCCATTATGCAGGTGGGCGGCGCCTCACCCGGTGAAAAAACCATCCTGGATGCGATATTGCCGGGGTATGAAAACCTAGCTGCGCATGTGAATGAAACTCCTGCGGACATTCTGGAAGAAACCTGGCAAGTCACGAAAAATGCTGCGGAAGGCACGAAAAGCATGCTGGCGAAACAGGGTCGCGCCCGTTTTTTAAAGGAAAATTCGATCAACTACCAGGACGCTGGGGCAACATCCTTTGCCTGGATCGTATACGCACTCTGGAAAGCAGCTACTGGGGAATCTCCTGATCCTGTGAGAAATGAATTCCCCCAGCAGTATTTGCAGTCTCACGCGAAATTCATCAACTCCCCGGAAGATATGGTCAGGCAGGATAATCGCGGGCTGGCTCTTGCCTACCCTAATCTGGTGAAATGCAGCGATGATGGCGTGCTTATCCGTGCAAGATCGAAAGAAAGAGGAAAAACGGGCATCGCCATCGGACACGGCGGGGGTCACACCCCTTCGATGGGCGGATTCGTCGGACCCGGCTTGCTGGATACGGATGTGTACGGTCCGATTTATACCTGCGCAGCCGGCGTCAATATTTTCAAAGCCGTTCAACATGCCGACCGCGGGTCAGGCGTGGTTCTGCTGGTTTCCAACCACAGCGGCGACGTTCTCAATGCCCGCCTGGCAGCCCGAAGAGCCGAACAGGCAGGCATTCCGTTTGAAATGGTGCTATGCAGTGATGATGTCGCAACTGCACCGCGCTCACAGATCCTTGAGAGACGCGGGCTGGGGGGACTGTTGTTCGCCCTCAAGATCGGTGGAGCGGCAGCCGAACGCGGAGATGACCTGCATTCAGTGGCTTCCCTGATGAGAGCGACCAATGAACGCACCGCTTCCTTATCGGTGGCGCTCAATCCCTCTTCCGAAACCGAACCAGATCATCTGGAGATCGGGACCGGTGTACACGGAGAAGCGGGCGTGTACAGCGGCACCTTGAAGAGTGCGGATGATGTCGTCAAGTTAGTGATGGAAAAGCTGATCAAGGATCTGGAGAACTTCTCGGAAAGAAGATACCTGATCTTTCTCAACGGCTCAGGGGGAACCTCCTTAATGGAACTGCATATCCTGTTTCAGAAAGCCTATGACCTGCTGATGCAATACGGTATCCAGCCAGCCGGATCGGTAGTGGGTTCTTTTTTCACCACCGCCGATACCAAAGGCTTTTCCATCTCCTTATGTGTTTTAACAGATGAAATGGAAATGTTATGGAATGAACCGGCTGGCGGACCATGTTTCCACTGGCCTTATGAATAGATGATCCTGGAGAAATGAAGATGACAGACAGAAAGCGAGTAAAGATCGGTCTGGTCGGGTTTATGACCAATCCTTTTCGAGGTCCGAAAGAAACCTATTTCAGCGAAGACGCGCGAGCGCTAACGGAAATCGCCCAAAAAAGAGAAGCGGATGTGATCGTTTTTGAAAAAGGCGTGTATGACCTGGCAACAGCCCAGCAAGCCGCGCAGGAATTTCAACGTCAAGAGGTAGATCTGGTTCTCATTCAGGCAAGTTCGTTCTCCGGCGGTGCATTCATTTATCCATTTCTGGCAATTGATGCCCATATCGCTCTGTGGGCGATCCCGGAAGGTGATCCCACCGAAGAAGGTGGTCTGCCGTTGAATTCCTTCACCGCCATGAATATGTATAACAGTCTTATCAAGACACGCACCGAAAAGAAAAAGGAACCGATCCAATGGTTCTTTGGCAGAGCAGGGGAAGAACAATTTATCGAACGGTTTGACGCTCTTGTTCGCGCCCTCTATACAGTTATCAATCTGAAGGGAGCACGTATTGCACTGGTCGGGGGAGTAGCACCGGGCTTTGATAATCTCATCGTTGATCCCAAAAAATTGCAGAAGAAAACCGGCGTCAAGCTGGTGGAATTTGACCTGGAGCACGTATACGCCCTGGCTGATTCCATTTCAGATGCAGAACGCATTGATCGCTATTATCAAAAAATGATCAACCAATCCAAAACCTACTCTGCGAACATGGAAAAATATTTTAAGGAGACAGCTCGCTTTCAGGCAGCCTTCCATCTATTGGTCGAAGAGAATGAGCTGGATGCCGTAGCGGTGAGCTGCTGGCCCCAATTCCAGACAGATCGCCACTTAGGGGTTTGCACTCTGCTGGGACAACTGAATGATGATATGATCGTCACATCCTGCGAAGGGGATATTCCCGGAGCGCTGGGGATGCTGAGCCTGCATCTGTTGAGTCTCGGGAAGGTCACCACCATTATGGATATGGTGACCATTGATCCGGCAGATGATAGCGTCTTATTATGGCATTGTGGACCTACGGCGCCTTCCCTTTCCGACGAAAATGGGGTGGCAATGCAATCGTTATGGTTGTATGATTCTGACCCACACGCACCGCTGGGATTACACAATAATCTCAGATTAAAACCAGGAATCGCAACCGTACTCGGTTTCCATCCTGATTTCGAACATATCCTCACCTTCGAAGGAACGCTGGATAATAAAAAACCCTCCTATATTGGAAGCAGCGCCTGGATGCGGGACTTTCAAATGGAAGGCAAACCGGTGGGATGCCTTGATATCGTTCAAACCATCATGGAATCCGGATACCAGCATCATTATCCGCTGGTGCATGGAACTTACGAAACGGCAGCCCATGATCTGGCACGACTTCTCGGAATAAACATACTTAACAGTAGCTCATAATGAAATCAGATTGAACAGGAGATTTTTAATGCTATTAACCTTAACAGATATACTTTCCATGGCACAAAGACATTCGTATGCGGTGCTTGCTCCTGATTTTTTCAATCTTGATTTCGCACAGGTATTACTGGATTCCGCGCTTGAGAAACAGGCTCCCCTGATCCTTAGCTACTGTCATACTTCCTATAATACTTTCGAACTGGATGATATAGATCAGTGTATCGGTATTGTTCGTGACCTGTGCAGCCAATACACGCTCCCGATCGCCCTGCATCTGGATCATGCAGAAAACATCGAGACCATCCACAAATATCTCGATCTCGGATTTTCATCGGTTATGATCGACGCCAGCACACATCCCTTTGAGGAAAACATCCGCATCACACAACAGGTAGTTGAGCTTGCACGTGCCTATCATGCCAGTGTGGAAGCAGAATTGGGGCACGTTGGAAATGGGAGCGATTACCTTATCAACGATCCCACCGCACAGGCGCTGACAAACCTGGAACAAGTACAGGAATTCATACAGCGCACCCATGTAGACGCACTCGCCATTTCCATCGGAACCCAGCACGGATTCTACAAAGGCACGGATGGATTGCATCTCGATCTGTTGGAGAGAATTGCGAATGCCACCAGCACACCGCTCGTGCTGCACGGCACCTCGGGTACAGATCACGTACAATTGAAAAAAGCCGTGGAAAAAGGCATTCGCAAGTTGAATATTTTCACAGAATTATTCGCTGTCTACCTCCAGGCATCCGACCAAGTTCAACCAGATAACCTGGAAGATATTCACAGAATGAACGTAGCACGCCGAAATGCCATCTTCAGTAAACTGGAGATATTCTATGAGATCAGCGGCAGCATTGGAAAAGCTAAAGACTTTTCTCTCTAGCCCGTAAAACAGCTTTACCCTTTTTATGAAAAACCAGCCCCTTTTTCATTCCAGATGTTTTATTTTCTATCAACATTCATAAAAGTTCTGCGCCCTGCACTCACTGACACGTTACACTGAAATTGAAAGATCCGAAAGTCTGCTGGTTGGGTTCATCCACATGGATCTTGATCCAGTAATCTGACGAAAACGTGATCGTCCATGTGAAGTTTACAGTTTTGGTTGATGCTATGTCAAAAACAAGCGAATCCTGAGCCTGCATTCCCAGGTCACTGGTTTCTACACGATAGCGTATCGTTCCAGGACCATTAGCAGTAAAAGAGACCTTCAACGGAATCTCAAGAGGGCAGCCGGTGGTATAACTAGCATTGAGATCAGTCGTAACACTGGTGATGGCAAATGGAGGGGTATTATCAACCACCTCGATCTGCGCCCAGAAGTAGGTGAACAGATCTCCATCAGGAGCTTTGATATTCCAGTACCCCTTATACTTGCCGGCATCATTGGGAGCGGTCAGGTGAACGCTTAGATCAATGGTTTCCCCCGGTTTCACTTCCCGATCCAGGTAATAAGAGGTTTCCCCATTCATGCGATCGCCCTCATTGAAAACCACGCGGTATGTTTTATCCCAGGTGCAGGAGCCATCATTGCGCATGGTCCACGTCTTCGTAAAGGGTTCGCCGGAATCGTACTGTTTATCATCCGAGATGTTCTCGGCGATGAACTTTGCCTTATTGCATGGCAGCGGCGTCTTTGTTGGTTCCTGTGGTTCGGGAGGATCATTTTGCTGCTGTTCTTGAGCAGGTTGATTGTTAGGTTGAGACTGCTGCTGTGGTTCAGAGGCTTCGTTCAATACGATAGGTGTCACATTGGTATTAACACTGGCAGAATCATTCCCTGTTTCTACAGTAATACAGGATGATAGCAGTAAAAATCCCAGCAGGGTTATTATCAAATAGCCATAATTGCATTTCATCATAAACCTCTCTTCTGTATGATCACCTCGTGGTAAGAAAGTACCGTAGATCATTAGATTTAATACGCTTATTATGGAGGAAATTAATTAGAAATTCAAGATATTTTTGAACCCTTTGAAAGGAAATTATGGACACTTACTCAAACGAAGGATCGATAACGCTATTCTTCCAATCATCAATCCAGCTCATCAATTCACTGCCCGGCATCGGTTTGCCCATGAGAAATCCCTGACCATAGGTACAACCTTCATGAAGCAGCCAGTCATAATCAACCTGTGATTCGATCCCTTCCGCTACGGTTTCAACCTCGATGGATCTTGCCAGTGAGAGCGCCATTCGTACGATCTTCTGGTTCTTGACCGAGCTGTGTACATCCGTTATAAATCGGCGGTCGATCTTCAGGTGGTCAACCGGCAGTATCTGCACATAGCCAAGCGATGAATATCCCGTTCCAAAATCATCCATCGCGATCAATGACCCCATTTCCTTTAATTGATTGATAGCGACTCTTGAATTTTCAATGTCTTTCATAATAGCAGTTTCCGTGATCTCGAAAACGATACGCCCGGCATCAATTTGATACGTATTCAGTAACTTTTCGAATTTATTGATCCAGCTGTCATCAAGCAATAATCGTGTAGATAGATTGATCGTCAGCGTGCCTTTAAAATCTTCCCATTGTACCAACTGCTTTAACGCTACTTCCATCTCCCAATCATGGATGGAATAGAGCAAGGATGTGTGCTCCAGGTTTGGGAGAAATTCCAGGGGTGGGATCATACCGTAATCATGATGCTTCCAGCGCAATAAAGCTTCTACACTCTTTATTTCCCGGTCCTGCAGGCGAACAATAGGCTGATAATGAAGTGAAAATTCATGCTGATCCAGTCCCCATAAAACATCGCCAAGAAGAACCTGACTGGTACGGGCACTATCGAATTCCTCCAAATGGTATTCCCATGCCTTTATTTCTTTTTCACTGGCAATTTGCGCTGCTACGGTTGCTTTCTGCACGAAATATGTCGGAGATATTTGACTGACCTTGTCTATGGCAATGCCGGTGCTGATATTTATAAAAACGGGTACGCGATTGATCTCAAAAGGCGTTTTCAATGCGTCATAAATCGCATCTGCGATTTTTTGGCAGCACTCCTCTTCGTTCTCATCAACTTTATAGAGAATACAAAGGGAATAGGGAAGAATTTGGTATACCTTTTGCTTGCCTGCCGTCGCCCGTACTAATCGCTCCGCGACTTTCATATTTAATCGGTCGATCTCATCTGTCTCCAAAATGCGCGTGATCTTGGCATGATTATCTAAAAATATCACAAAAAGTGCATAACGGATATTGGGATCACATTTCTCTATGATCTTATCGAGATCAATAAGCAGGTGTTCCCGATTGGGTAAATTCGTATGGCGATTGAATAATGCCAGTCGCTTTAATTCTTCGATCTGTTTTTTCACAAGCGAAAAAATATATCCTTGAATAATACCCACTACTGTAAAAATACCCATGCGATACATCCAGTTGATAGTGGTTTGCATCTCCCCCGTCACCACATTCAACGGCATCAGAGGACCCAGCACCAGACCAGCAATCAATCCCACAACGATACCTCCTGGCACATTGAAAAAATAGGCTGCCAGCATGATCGCGATGTACATGGTATGAGAATATACGTACTTGATCCCCCCGGTGGCATACACAAAAAAACCCGATCCGATGATAATGACTGCAATGATAACGATCTGCCATCCCTTCGCCATTTGTGTCGGCGACGAGACCAGGTTTTTGATCTTTTGATCCGAATATCTGATCTTCAAAAGAATCCCTTTTTTTTTCCTTATTAAGGAACAGTTGTATAAACAATCAATATTTATTGTATAACATATACGAAAGAAAAACAGTAGCTACATAAATAGGTACTCGATCAGACATCGACTCATAATAAGTATTGAATAGATTATTAGAATAAATAGTTCGGAGGGAATTGTGAAGATCAGTCTCTTTGCAGCGTACGCCGGAGTGTAAAGAAATCGGAGACTTGCCTGGCACCCTGATCCTTTTCAAGAAAACAGACAAGACAGTGCGTACCATGAACGGTACGCACTGTTTCATATCACAGTCTGATACTTCCATCGCGTGTTGAAAGCCAGGTCCCTTACAATACCTGCAATAAAGTTCTTTATTACAAAGAAGTATTGTGTCTTTCTGAAGTTGTGTTATTTACTGTTGACAATACTGAGGTGATATTTTTCCATTTCGTTGAGTTCCAGGTCTTTTTTCTCCAGTGCTGTTAACTCGGCGTGAATTATCTTTAGATCCTTCAAATAAGGATCGTTTCCGAATATCGCTCTTTCCTCGCGCTTAATCATTTTTTCACAATTCGCTCTGAAAAGAGTCGGTTTAAATTTGATCTCTCCACTTTGGAGACGATCCATTTCATTATTTATCAGCATTTTTCCACTATTAGTAGACAATGATTCCGCGATCTCAACAAAAAGAGTGACCAATGATTCTTTTTCTTTATTTATGCGTATTAAAGCCAATTCGGAGGCAGTTTTATCGCTAGAAACCGCAATCTTTTTAATTCCTTCGGATAATACCTTGATGGATACTGCACCTTCATTGAAGGATATTAAATATTCCGACCCACAAAATTGGCACAATACCTGATCCGCATCCTTATTGATCTGTATTTTCCCACCACAATTTTTACAGGTCATGCTAAATACATCCATCAGATTTCCTCACAAATCGTGTATAAATTCATCATTAATCCTTTTCAGTCTTTATTCGAGCAAGCCTTTAAATTTTTCGATCATATCTATTGATTTTATTGTTGAACCGCAAGCCGGGCATTTGAACATGGTACCACCGGATGGAATGTCGCAGCTATGTCCACATTGAGGACATTGGATGGCTTGAAGCTGAATACCTTTACTGCCTAATTGGTCAATAATGGAATTGAAGTCAACATCAATATTGATGATCTTCTGAGTCTTTGTAACAAGGAGTTTATCGGTGTATTTATGTTCTTTTCGATCAATAAAACCATCATAGAATTTCGCCTCAATATTGCTCGATATCATATCTTCAACATCCGTCACCCAATTCTGCTCACCATGAAGAAATTCTAGGCATGGATCAAGGAGAGCCAGGTCAGATCGATACTCTTCCACAAAAGGAACCACTTCCAGAGACCCACCTGTGCGACACCTGTCATGCATCGCTTTGAAAAAACGAAAATTAGCCAACTGCCTTTGCATCGTTTCGCCATGGATCCTCTCCCACTCCTTTAAAAAAGATTGGAGAACCTCATCTTTCACTTTTGAGAATTTTACGAGAGTTGGTTTGGTTTTATTGACATACGCAATTTCCACACAGGAGTACCCGGATGAACCGAGCAAACTCTTTTCCTCATGATACGAAATCTTCTCAAGATAATGAAGACCATCCATTCGCTTGGGATTAAAACGAACCATATTCTGCTTATATTCCGGGCAATAATAGGGAATAAAGAAATTGATCTCTTTTTTTTCCCTTTGATTCTTCTGAAAATAAAAGATGATCATGGGAAATATTTCTTTCTCAACAGCAGTTCTCATGGTCCAAATGCCGCCCATATCATTCCCGTCAAAATTAAGTTTCCCGCTAACTTCAATATCTCCAAAGACCATCTTTTCCACAGCATCACCTCATGAACGATTTTGAAGCATGAACTGCAATGATTATATACAGGATTTTCAAAAGGGAATATGAAAAACGGTCACTGGCTTAATATACTTTTCTCCACCAAAACCATATTGCATTTTCACTTTTTCGATAGAACTTCCCCTGAAGGATCATGATGAACGATAGAACAATATCCAAATCTTTAGGAAAAACCTGACAACCATTCAGCCGCTCTGAAAAACGACGCTGCCCCCAGCAGGTTATTTTGACTTCTCATTTAAAACACAAGTAGCGCGGGTGGGACTCGAACCCACAAGGGTGTGAACCCGGAGGATTTTAAGTCCTCTGCGTCTGCCTAATTCCGCCACCGCGCCACGAGTTTTTCTATTTTACTTCAAATCATCTCCCTTTCAAAGGGAAATTTTTCATTACTTCAAAATAGGTGATCTGTTTAATCACACTGGCGGGTAAACAACCTGTGCAGTTTGACCATTCCACTGGCAAGCAGATGTTCGATAGAAGTCAGGCGCTCGGCGTGTATCTGCGCCTGGCGCAGGCTGATCTTCAATTCAGCGGCGGAATGGAAATCGGGCAGGGTGAGAGTCGCCAGCCCTACTTCTGGATAGGTATGCGCATCCGAACCGACCGTGAACGGCAGCTTCCATTGTTCTGCCAGTTGCGCAGCCTTTTCGTTGAATTCCGTCTTGAAGCAGCGCGCGTTGAAAACTTCCACCGCATCCACCAGCGGCAGGATGCGCTCCAGTTCTCCCGCTTTCCAGTTAGCGCGGAATGCATCACAGGGGTGCGGCAAACTGATGAAGGCGCCCTGCGCACGCATCGATGCAATGGTCTCCTGCGGAGATAAGCCCTGTGGGATTTCCTCTTCTAAAAAATAGGCAATGATCTCGCCGCTGGTCGTCTGAACTTCCTCTGACACTACTACCAGTTCCTTATCCATCTCATAGGCTTTCAAAGCGCCCTGGATGGTGTTGTGGTCGGTAATGCACAACCGCTGCACACCATTATCATGCGCGGTCTGCAGCAGACGCTCCAAACGATTGATGCTGTCGGGTGAATAGGAAGAATGACAGTGCAATTCAGCTTTTACGATGTTGGGATCATTCATCATTGGATAAATCTCCGGGAGGGGGTTCGCGGGTAGCTTCTAGGCGGCTGATCATGGTAAGGTAGTTGCCCCAGGGGTATGCCTGCACCACTACGTCCCCATTCACCAGTGTACCCTCACAGAATTTCACTTTCTTAAAAGCCTGGTATCCGCTTAAAACAAAGGGCAGCCCGCCTTCTGCCAGCACCCATTCGCCGTTATATTTGCGCGCGATATGAATATGGATGCCCGAAGAACTGCCACCTGCACAGGAAGGATGCCCGATGCGTTCATCCTGGATCACATAATCACCCACCTGCACTTTGTCTGAACCGGAAATATGCATATACAGCAGCACCCAGCCGGTCTGTTCATTGCCGTCGCCATCCAGATCGAGCACCACCACTCCTGTGCCGGTGCGTACGACCAAACCCGATGCCGCAGCGGTCGCCCATTTGATGGACGTACCGCAGCCGGTTCGATCAAGCGGAGGGGCGAAATCCAGTGCCGCCAGCGGTCCATCCTCCCCCCAGGCAGAATGCGGTCCGCAGGTGTAGTTCCAAACCTGCCCATCGGGGAAGGGTAAATTCAATTCTGGCTGGCTGGCACCAGCCGGGAAAAGGGGTTCGACCGTTTGCGCACGCTGCCAGGCATCGCTGAATAACTCGCTATGCACCTGTGAAATGGTGCGCTCACCGTACAGAGAAGTCTGCCATACATCTGGAGTGGAAATGCTCGCCAGGTAGGTCATGACCGCCACCGTGCCTGCATTGAGGTTGGGAGCAAGACGCAGGCTGCTGCCATCGCTGAAGGTCAGTTCGGTCAGTGTGCCGGCGCGCCAGCCATAATACCCAATTTCCAGTTGTCGGATGACCAGACCAAGCTGCTTGTACAAACCGCCCTTGACGGTATTGATAAATCCATACGGGTAAAGATCCGCTTCCGTTGTTTGCGGATACCCGCTCACCCAGCCGCTGGAGAATTCCAGCAGAGTCAGTAGAATGCGGGGATTGATGGAGTGTTCCAGCGCTAACTGATAGAGGATCTCAGCACCCGGCGTGGTGCCGCGTGTCATCAATTCCGTATAACCTGCCAGTTCCCCATTCTTTTCGGTGACAAAGGCGGTCACATCCAGGTCGCTGGCAGAAGGGGAAAAAACCACATCGCTATCGGGAATAAGCAGGGTATCAGGTGTAATCACATCCAGCACGTTAGGGATATACAGTATTGTGCCCGGAACGAGCAGCAGTGGAATTTCATCCGTCTCTTCCGCGAATTGGATGGCAGACTGCTCCACACCAAAATGGGCAGCCACCACCTGCAAAGTATCGCCCGATTGGGAAGAGTATTCAATAAAGCCATCCGGAACAGGATCTGGTGTGACGGTAGGAGAAGGTACCGGGGTTACCGTAACCGCAGAGGTGGGAGTGCCAACCGACGCCATAAATGGGCTGGAACAGCCTGCCAGCACGGATACTAATAAAAGTATTGCAAAGAATTTACCAGTAGATCTCATTTTCATCCGTCACATACCCAATTGCTTCCACCGAAATACCATCAAGAACCATCTCGCCTTCATACTGGGCGCCGCTGCCGCGTGAGATCCATCCACTCATCACGAAGGGGATATCACGATCGGCGGAAACCCACACGCCATTATACCGCCTGGCAATATGAACGTGTGTACCGCTGGAAACACCGCCCTCACAGGACGGATGACCGATGACATCGCCCGCCTGCAGTGTTACCCCATTCTGCACACGCCCTTCAGAGGCAATATGCATATATAAAAGTACCCATCCAGTTCCGGTATTGCCATCCCCATCCAGATCCAGCAGCACCGCGCCATCCTCCGCATAGGTCACCACGCCATCCGCCACTGCCCGCACCCAGTTCTCACTCTGGTAACAACCGTAACTCTCTCCGGGTGGAGAAAAATCCAGCGCCGCCCAGCCCGCCCCATCTCCCCAGGCAGAATGGGGACCGCTGGTGAAATGCCAGCGTTCTCCCTGTGCAAAAGGCAGCTGCATGGTAGGCTGCTGCAGTTCCAACGGGTAGAGTTCATCCACCTCATATTGAAAGGGTTCGCCAAACAGGCGCACATAACTGGTGTAAAAACCCAGCGGTGATACAGCCAGCTCCCAATCATGCTGACCCATCAGCAATCCAAAGAAATAGTGCAGTGCTGCGGTAGCATGGTTCAATTCCTCCGTTCCCTCAATGCTGGTTCCATCCAACAGGCTGAAGTTGCTCAACGCACCCGCTTCATGGATATAAAAGCCACGATTCAATTCATTGGCAGCCCACGAAAGCTGACGAAATAAGCCATTACGTTCTTGCAGTGCAGTGTTGATGGGGTATTCACCCTGATTTTCTGGAAGCGCATCACTGACCCAGTGTGAACGATATTCCAGGACTGCCAGCAGCAGGCGCGGGTTCACCGAATACATGAGGCTGATATTTTCCACAATATCCGCCCCATTCATGGGAGCATCATCCACCATCTCCGTGTAACCTGCCAGGTAACCGCCCTGAGATCGGATGAATTCCTGTACATTAAAACCGGTCAGAGAAGGACCAACCACCAGTTCGGCATCCGGTATCAGATTTGAACCCGGATTGAATGCGTGTGCGTCCGCCGCTTCATCAGAGTCGGAAAGCTCTGCCTGTGTGCTACCACAGGCAGAAACAAGAAGCATACTAAAAGCCATCACTAGTGAAATGGAATATTTCTGAAATTTCATTATCTGGTTTGTACTGGCAGATGTTTCCCTGCGATCAGATGCACGTGCATATGGAATACGCTCTGCCCCGCATCCGGTCCGGTATTGATGAGCAAACGGTATCCATCCTCATCCACGCCTTCTTGTATGGCAAGTTCTTTCGCTACCATGATCAATTTTCCAAGAAGTTCCTGATGCTGTTCATTCACCTCATTTAATGAACGGATGTGTTCATTCGGCACGATCAGGATGTGCACAGGGGCTGCCGGGTGGATATCACGGAAAGCCGTCACCAGCTCATCTTGATAGATCACCCGCCCATCCAGATCCCCTGCTATGATCCTGCAAAAAACACAATCAGACGGCATCTACTCTTTGCCCGCAATGAAATCCTGGGTCATTGCCAGCGCTTTATCATCCTTATATTGGCGCGGGGGAGTTTTCATGAAATATGAGGCAGGACCGTACAGCGGACCACCGATCCCGCGATCCATCGCCAGTTTGATGCAGCGCAGCGCATCGATCACCACACCGGCTGAATTGGGTGAATCCCATACTTCCAGCTTGGCTTCCACCTGCAGGGGGACATTGCCGAAGGTAGTGCCTTCCATGCGGATATGGGCAAATTTGCGGTCGGTCAGCCAGGGCACGTAATCGCTGGGACCGATATGAATATCTCCTTCCGGCAGTTCATAAGGCAGCATGGAGGTAACCGCGCCGGTTTTGGAGATCTTCTTGGATTCCAGACGTTCACGCTCCAGCATATTCATGAAATCGGTATTGCCGCCGAAGTTGAGCTGGTAGGTATGGTCGAGGCGCACACCACGATCGACAAACAGGCTGGCGAGCATACGATGCAAAATGGTAGCGCCAACCTGTGATTTAACATCATCCCCAATGATGGGAAGATTATGTTCAATAAAACGGGGCGCCCAGTAAGGGGAACTGGCGATGAAAACCGGAATGGCGTTCACCATACCGCAGCCGGCTTCCAAGATTTGTTCCACATACCATTTGGTCGCCATTTCAGAACCGACCGGCATGAAATTGATGACCACATCCGTTTTCGTATCTTTGAGTATACTGGCAACATCGTCGGTGGGTCCGGGGGCTTTGGTCACGATCTGGCTGACATATTTCCCCAATCCGTCATGGGTCATACCGCGGTATACCTTGACGCCCATGTGGGGCACATCCGCAAAACGGTAGGTGTTGTTGGGGAAAGCATAGATCGCTTCAGAAAGGTCTTTGCCGACCTTGGTATCCACTACATCAAACGCTGCGGTAAATTCAATATCATGAACATGATAACCGCCCAAATTCACATGCATCAATCCGGGTACCCGATCCTCATCCTTGGCATCACGATAGAAATGAACGCCCTGCACCAATGCAGAAGCGCAGTTTCCCACACCGATGATCGCTACCCGTACTTTTTTGTCTTTGCTCATAGGTCTTGCTCCTTAGAAAATGTATAAACGTAATTCTATCATCTCTGTCTCTTTTGATTAAGAAAGTATATATACAATAGAACCGATATGACTCAATGCAAAATCTGCTTCGGTCACAATATAGAATAACCCAACATGGATGAAATTGATCAGTTTTTCAAGATATTCTTTTTTGAACGATCTCGGAAATATACCCGATCGCCCAATCACGCGAAGAATCCGGGGAGCAGCCCTGCTGCTGCAGCAGGTGGTTGAACTGGTCATCAAAGACGTGTAGTTGATTCAGCACGGTGGGAGCATGCCGGCAGAAAATGGTGCGGCTGTGGCTTTCCCCCACCTTGGGGCTGAATGACTCTGCGCTGAACCAGTCTCCCACAAAGGTCAGGTTGGCTTGATGCGCTTTTTCTGAAATGACCACGCGAATATCCTGAATATGCTCCGTATCCTTGAGAAATTCCAGCAGTATTTCCAGACGAGCGCGGGTGGCTTCCATTCCATGCCTTTCCAGGCAGAAATCAGGGTCGATCAGCAAATCACAGCCGCTTTTCTCGGCATGCACCTGTAAAGTCTGGCGTTCCAGGCGCTGTAGACTGTGGTAATACTGACCATACACAATATTGCCATCTCTCAGTTTCCATATTTCATCCTGCACATCTGCGTCAGGAATAGAAAAGGAAGAAAGTGCAGCTCTCTGACGTAATCTGCCATAATAACGGAGATTACTCACCCAGGCTGCATACTCTCCGAGCAATCTGGTGCGTTCTTCTGCCCAGGCTGTCACCCATAAGTTCGTGATCTCTCCAGATGAGTTGTGCATCACCAAATTCTCCATATCCTGCAGCGATACTTTTTGGGGAAAGTCGGAAAAATCATCACGCACCGCCACGGCGTGCAGTTGAGCGGTCATTTCACCCGGAACACTTCCAACTGCCACCGGCAGGATCGGGATATTCATGGCAAGCGCGTAACCCGTTTCCTGGTGCACCCAGGGACGCAGGCTGGAATTTTCCGTCAGCAGAGGGAGAAAAACATGCGCGTGAGCGATCATCTTTTTAATCTCATCGGTGAACGGTTTGCCGCCCATGATGTTCTTGTCACAGAGAGGATGATAGCCATTTTCCTGAAGCACATTCAAGGCATTTTCCAGAAGAGTTCTATCTTCATGGGAATATGCGATAAAAATACGATACGGGTACGATCCTGTTTCCATCCTTAGCCCTTTCCCTGCCTTTCTATGATCTTCCTTCTCTTTTAAGAGAATCAAATAAAATGATACATCTTTTTCCCTTTTAATGAAAATTCAATACTTTAGCATCCTGAACCGTTCAGAAACCTCGTCCGTCTTTGCTTCTATCTCAAATATTTTTATTTTCGTTGTTTTCCATATTGATGACGAATGACATTCCTCTCACACCATAATTTGACAACTTTTAACCCTTATGATATAAAACTAGGAATTAACAACAGAATAGTGCCCCAATAATTACTCTTATCCAGAGAGGTGGAGGGATCGGCCCTGTGAAACCTCGGCAACCCGGGAAGCAAACCGCAAGGAATGCTCGACGAAGGTGCCAACTCCGGCAGAAAGTCGTTCTGGAAGATGAGAGGAGATGCGTTACACACTGCATTTGCCCCTCAATCTGGACGGGGCAAATTTTTTTTAAGAAAAGGAGCTACAAAACATGGATTCTTTAATGGAGTCACCAAAATATCTATTCACCTCTGAATCGGTCACCGAAGGTCATCCGGATAAATTATGCGACCAGGTCAGTGATGCGGTGGTCGATGCCTGTCTGGAACAGGACCCCACCTCACGGGTAGCATGTGAAACTGCAGCCAAGACCGGTTATGTTATGCTGCTGGGAGAGATCACCACCAAAGCGGTTATCAATTATGACGAACTGGCACGCGACGTCATCAAAGACATCGGCTATGACCACACCGATAAAGGTTTCGATTACAACACCTGCGGGGTGCTGGTTGCCATTTGCAAACAATCCCCCGATATCGATATGGGCGTTTCCAAAGCCAAAGAAGCCAAAGAAGGCAAGATGGATGATATCGAAGCCATCGGCGCCGGCGACCAGGGTATGATGTTCGGTTATGCCTGCAATGAGACGGATGTACTGATGCCCATGCCGATCTACCTGGCGCATAAACTCACCCGCCGGCTGGCAGAAGTACGCAAAGATGGTACTCTCGATTGGCTGCGTCCGGATGGCAAGAGCCAGGTGACCGTAGAATACGGCTATGGTAAACCCAAACGTATTAACACCGTCGTGATCAGCACCCAGCATGCTCCCGAAGTATCGCATGATGAGATCGAAAAAGAGGTCATTGAAAAGATCATCCGCCCCATCATTCCAGAGGGCATGCTCGATGATGACACCATCTTCCATATCAATCCCACCGGTCGTTTTGTAACCGGCGGTCCAAAAGGCGACTCCGGTGTGACCGGTCGTAAGATCATCGTGGATACCTACGGTGGTATGGGACGTCATGGCGGCGGCTGCTTCAGCGGAAAGGATGCCACCAAGGTTGACCGCTCTGCTGCCTATGCCGCCCGCTGGGCTGCCAAGAACGTGGTCGCCGCTGGTCTGGCTGACCGCTGCGAGATCCAGGTGGCTTATGCCATTGGCGTCGCGCATCCCGTCAGCATCAATGTCGAGACGTTCGGCACCGGCAAGATCCCCGGTGATAAGATCGCCGGCTTGATCTACGATACTTTCGATCTGCGCCCCGGCGCCATCCTGCGCGATCTTGATCTGCGCAAACCGCAATTTCGCAAGTTCACCAATTACGGTCACTTCGGTCGTGACGATCTCGACCTGGCATGGGAACGCACCGACAAAGCAGATGCCCTACGCAAAGCAGCCGGTCTGTAAGATTTAATCCCCTATGTATGAAAAGAGGCTTGAGAGAATTCTCTCAAGCCTCTTTCTTATTCCGTTTCTTCCTCCCCAAAATCGAGGACCGGACGCACACCGCTGCCCGGATCCGGTTTGCCGATGATATCCAGTTCTTCCATACGATCCACCAGACGGGCTGCGCGCGTATAACCTATGCGCAATTTTCGCTGCAGCATGGAAATGGAAGCACGTTCTTCTTCCCTGACGATATCCACGGCTTTCGATAACATAGGGTCTTCATCCAGCTCAGGCGCCTTGTCAAAAAGTGGCACCTCGGTGAGGGTTTCACCTACCGGATAGACTTTCTGCATACTCTGACTGACTTCTTCACCGGACTGGTCTTTCTTCAGTTCTTCTGCCTGGTGAGACCAGTACTGCACCAGACGCTGGATCTCCTCTTCAGACAGGAAGACACCCTGAAGTCGTTTTGGGGAAGGTTCATCAGGAGCTTGGAAAAGCATATCACCCTTGCCTATCAACCGTTCCGCTCCGGTTTGATCAAGGATTACGCGGCTATCCACACCTGACACCACCGCAAAGGAAACACGCGCCGGGAAGTTGGCTTTAATGACACCCGTGATGACATTCACGGAAGGACGCTGGGTAGCAATGATCAAATGGATGCCGGTGGCACGTGCCAGCTGTGCTAGGCGGTTCAGGCTGCGCTCGGTTTCTTCAGGAGCCAGCATCATCAGGTCTGCTAATTCGTCAATAATGACCACAATATAGGGAAGTTTCACCGGCTGGGTTTTGTTGTAATCCAGAATATTACGCGCACCCACTTCTGCAAATTTATGATAACGGCTGTCCATTTCACGAGACATCCAGCGCAGTCCACCGATCACCTTTTCCGGATCTACAATGACGGGAGTCAGCAGGTGCGGAATGCGATTGTAACCGGTTAGCTCTACACGTTTGGGATCAACCATCACCATACGCAGTTCTTCCGGAGTGCGCTGCATCAGCAGACAACTGATGATAGCGTTGATACACACCGATTTACCGGAACCGGTGGTTCCAGCGATCAATAGATGAGGCATCGAACGCAAATCCACCGCTACGGGCTTGCCCGCCACATTTTCTCCCAGCACGATCTTGAGAGGGGAGTTAAGTTTCTGGAATACGCTGCTCTCCATCCCTTCGCGCAGGGTCACGATAGACACCTCCGCATTGGGCACTTCGATACCAATGAAATGTTTGCCCGGTACAGGCGCCTGCACGCGGATACGCTGGGCTGCCAGCGCAAGCGCCAGATCGTCAGAGAGAGCTGTGATCTTGCTGACACGCACACGGGTACTGCCGCTGCGAGTTTGGATAAAATCAGGTTCCACGCCGAATTGGGTAAAAGTCGGTCCACGATGGATCTCAACCACATGCCCGGGGGCATCAAAGGAAGCCAGTGTTTCTTCGATCACGCGTGCGCGTTCTTTATCAATGCTGGAATCAATATCCTGTTTGGTAGCCGGATTGAGGATAGCTTCCATATCGGGCAGTTTCCATGCCGGGCTGGTTTGATCGGCACGCAATCCAATTCGTATGGAAGCCTGGTCATCCGCTGAGGCAGGGAATTGTGACTCCGTTTTTCTTTTTGTTTTATTCTTTTGTTCCGGCGGTTCTTTGGCATTCTGCACCGCTGCAATAGGAGTGAAACCATCCAGATCAACGCTAATTTTATGCGTTTTTTTTACCGTTTTTGTTTTTGGTTCGCTTACCTTCTGCACAACACGTTCCGATTGACTCACCACTTTCTGCCCGGTGCGATTCAGTGCATTCCTCACGCCGCGCAGCAGATCAGGGATAGCGATATCAATGGTCAACGCAATCGCCATCAAGAACCATCCAGCCAGAAACACAAAGGTGCCGGTTTGTCCGACAGCCTTTACCAGCATGCGTTCAAAAAGAGCCCCCAGATACCCTCCTCCCCCGCCTGCCTTCGCCAGATCCCAGCCACCTCCGGTTAGCAAATGGATCCATGTCAATAGATTAATAAATAACAGGATAACGCCCACCAATTTACCGCGGGAGATCATAGGCAGTTTGTTTTCGTTGCGAAATATCAACCAGATGCCAATAACAAGACAAATAACGGGAAATAGGAAGGCGCCATACCCTGCAATGCGATATAGCAACTGTACGATCGCTCCTGTCAGGTTGCCTTCTTCACTGGTGACAAAACTGAGCAGTAATAAAAGACCCAAAACCGTCAGACCTACTCCCACAATATCCAGTTTTCTCTCAGGCGAGAGTTTTTTCAGTCCTTTGCGGGCAGGAGTACTCCTGCGAACAGATTTTTTTGTGGAAGAACGACGTTTAGCAGAACTGGATTTTTTTTTCGTAGCCAAAATACCACCTTAAAATAACCGAAATCTTGTTCTAAGTATAGCACAATGGGAAAATAATCAGCGCTGCTTTTTCCGCAGGGAGAAGGCGATAATCGCACTGATAGCAGAGAGCACAGCCGCCACGATGGTGATGTTCCCAATTCTCACAGATCCAGGCTGCGTTGTCAAAGATGGTTCAACCACCATCCGCTGTTCTTCTTGCATTTCATCCGCATCTATAACACCGCGTTCATCTTCCGGCGCGATCCCAAGAATTGGGTTGGATTCGCCGGTTATTCTTTCCGGACTGACCTCCGCAGGTTCATCGAGCGGGATCGCTTCAGCAAGGGGTGCCTGCAGCGCATCATCCGGCGTGGGTGTGGGAATGGGAGTAGGGGTAGTTTCTACGAACGGGGGTTCGTCACCACCCATACCGACTGCCTGATCCAGCGCGGCAAGCTCCGATTCTGGAGTGGGAATTTCCTCATCCAAATTCGCCGTCTCATCCAGCGCAGTTGGTTCCATTTGCTGGGCAGGAGCCCCTCCACCGATACCATAACCTTCAAGCGAGCTTTCAGGTACTACCTGCTGCTCCTGATACAACTGTTCGTTCCCTCCCCCGCCGCCCATACCGGTGGCTGCCTGTGGATTCCATACAATGATCGGAGGAGATTCCTGTGTTGCAGCCTGCTCCTCAAGCACAACCGCTTCCTGTTTGAAGACCTCAGGTTGTGGACCTATTTCGGAGGCTTGCATCAACGACAGGTTCGTCATTTGCATAACGAGTGAAATGACTGCCACCAGTGCAGCCGCTGCAGACGAATACTGCCAGAAAAGCTGTACGGTTCGGCGGGGTTTTTTCGCCGCAACCATCTCCTGTGAAAGTGTATATGAACGTGGAATCCGTCGCTGCGGAACACTGCGCAGCACTATATGAGTGTGTACCAACCGATCATGGGCTTCTCGAAAAGCCTGATCGGTTTGTAATTTTTCTTCTACCCATCGCCGCTGCTTTGCAGATAGATCATCATCTATGTATCGGGAGAGCAGAAGCCATTCTTTTTTGGTCATTCTATTCATGGCTGCCCTCCTTAGTAGAACGATAACGGTGAGGTAAAAGTTCCTTGAATTTATGAAGGCAATCCTGTAAAGTCCCACGTGCGCGTGCCAGGCGACTTTTAATGGTCCCCAGAGGTGTTTTCATCGCAAACGCAGCTTCTTCATAATTCAAGCCCTGAATATCTACCAGCACTACCGTTGCCTTGAATTCCTGTGGAAGCTGCTCAATACACTGCTGCACGGCTGCTTCCAGCTCGCGCATCACTACCTGTTCTTCAGGCAGCAGTGCATCGTCCTCCAGATACCATCCGCTTTCCATCTCTTCATCTGGATCATAGGGTGAAGCATCAATTGATTGGGTTGGGTAACGCTGTTGTTTGCGCAGCATATCATAGCATTTATTGGTCACAATGCGCATGATCCATGCTTTAAAAGAACCACCTTGAAAGGTGTGTATCTTTTGATAAGCTGCCACAAATGCCTGCTGGGTGGCATCATCTGCTGCATCCAGATCATTAAGCATACGAACGGCAACGTTATATACCGATTGTTGATATTCCAACACCAGACGATTGAAAGCGTCCATGTCTTTTTTCTGCGCTGCTGTGATTAATGCCTGTTCATCCATATCACACAAAATTATATCCTTTTCTTACCATCCCTTGACATCTCTGTACTGGATTGTATAATCGGGAAAAGAACAACAGCCAGCCCGGTCATCCAAACCGGCAGCTCGTTACGAGCCGGCTTCCTTCGCAGGGGTGCATATCAGCACCGTAAAAAGGACGGGGGCATCCGTTATCGCCCAATGAGGTCGGGTATTTACCGGCAAAAGCAGGTGGCACCACGAGCAGCCCCCTCGTCCTGCAGGAAGAGGGGTTTTTCTATTAAACAGAGGAGAAAGACCATGATCGATATCAAACTTGTACGAGAAGAACCGCAGACCGTCAAACAAGGGCTGCTCAGCCGCAACCTTGATCCTTCTGTGGTTGATGACCTGTTAACGATCGATGAAATGCGCCGCGAAAAACTGACAGGGGTAGAAACCCTGAAAGCCGAGCGCAATACGGTATCCAGAGAGATCGGAAAGATCAAAGACAAGGGTGAACGTGAAGCAAAGATCGCCGATATGAAAGTGGTATCCGATTCCATCAGCGCGCTGGATGAAGAATTACGCCTGATCGAAGAAAAGCAGCAGGAACTCATCATGGGCATCCCCAATATTCCGCTGGCGCAGGTTCCTATTGGAAAAGACGAGAGCGATAATGTCGTCTTGCGAGTGGAAGGGGAAATTCCGACCTTTGATTTCGAGCCCCTGCCACACTGGGATCTGGGTCCACAGCTAGGCATTCTTGATTTTGAGCGGGGTGTCAAGATCACCGGTTCGCGTTTTTACGTTTTGAGTGGCTTGGGAGCGCGTTTGCAGCGGGCATTGATCGCATACATGCTTGATCTGCACATCAAACAGGGCTACCTTGAGAAATACACTCCCTTTATGGTCAAAGGAGCCACCTTATATGCCGCAGGGCAGCTGCCGAAATTTGCGGATAATCTCTACAAGGACCATGAAGAAGACCTGTACATGGTGCCCACAGCAGAAGTACCGCTCACCGGACTGCACATGGATGAATTTCTGGAAGGTCAGCAGCTCCCGCTGCGCTACACTGCCTATACGCCCTGTTTTCGCAGAGAAAAAATGAGCGCGGGTCGCGATGTGCGCGGCATCAAACGCGGGCATCAATTCGATAAGGTTGAAATGTACACCTACTGCAAACCGGAAGACTCGATGCAGGAACTGGATAAAATGATGGCGGATGCCGAAGAGACCTGCAGGCAGTTGGGGCTCACTTACCGCATCCTGCAGCTTTGCACGGCTGATATCAGCTTCAACGCTTCCATTGCCTACGATATTGAAGTGTGGGCGCCCGGCTGTCAGGAGTGGCTGGAAGTATCTTCGATCTCCAATGTGGGGAATTTTCAGGCACGCCGCGCGAACATCAAATTTAAAGAGGAAGATGGACGCAAGGATTATGTGCATACCCTGAATGGCTCCGGTCTGGGAATGCCGCGCACCCTCATCGCCGTGCTGGAAACGTACCAGCAGGCAAATGGCAGTGTTAAGATTCCCGAAGTATTGCTCCCATGGATGGGTGGTGCAACCGAAATACCCTGTTGTGCGTAAATATACTAACCACATACCTAAAAGGAAAAAAATGAAGTCGAAATCGAGAGGCATTCTCACAATCCTGTTATTGCTGGCATTCATCTTTACTTTGAGTGCCTGTACAGATGAAAATGGTTCCCCTGCACAAATGTATGGTACACATGCTAATCTGACCAGCGCCACGCTTGCCATCCTGCAGATCGTACTTGCGATCTTCATGCTGGTCAGCTTAATTGCTCTCATCATCCCCGGCATTCCGGGCATTACCTTCATCTGGTTGGGTGCATTGATCTATGGGATCGTGACAGGTTTTGATAAAATCAGCACCACTTATATGATCATCATCAGCGTGTTGATGCTGCTGGGGAATGTGATCGATAATGTGTTGATGGGCGCCGGTGCACGCAAAGGTGGCGCTCCCTGGGTAACCACACTGGTTTCCGTCCTGGCAGCGGTTATCGGCAGTATCGCATGGCCTCCCTTTGGTGGTGTCATAGCTTCCATGGTGGTGCTGTTCGTGATGGAAGTGATCCGTTTGAAAGATTCCAGGATCGCCCTGAAATCTGCCGGAGAACTCCTCAAAGGATTCGGTTGTTCTTTTTTGGTGCGCGTACTGATCGGGATGGTAATGATCGGATTATGGATCGCCTGGCTGGTGCAAAGCGGTCAATGGCTGCTTTAAACAGTAGTGGTACGAGTCTGTGAGATCACATATAAAGCGATGGAACCTGCCACCGCGGCATTCAATGAATCCACTTTCCCAAGGCGCGGCAGGCTGATCAACTGGTCACACTTTTCGCGCACCAGGTGACGTAATCCGCTGCCTTCTGAACCGACCACCAAACCTACCCCCCCACGGAAATTGACTCGTTCAATGGGTTGTGCCTCGTCAGAGAATTCCAATCCGTAGATCCATGTCTGTTCTTCTTTCAAACGATCCACAGCCTGAGCAAGATTCATCTGCGTGATCAATAGATGTTCACAGGCTCCTGAAGAGGCTGTCACTACGGCTGGAGTTACTTCCGCTGCACGACTGGAGGGAATCACCACCCCATGCACACCCAGAGCTTCCGCACTGCGCAGCAGGGTACCCAGGTTTTGCGGATCCTGGATCAGATCCAACAGCAGGATAAAGGATTGTTCAGCCCGTGTTCTAGCCAGAGCGAGCATTTCTGGCAGGCTGGCATAACGATAGCCGCCCACCTGTAAAGCCACACCCTGGTTATGTTCATAAATTTCATTGAGCTTGAGACGAGGTTGTACCTCGACCGGTATCATTCGCTGGCGCGCCTGAGCCACGATATCCTGCAGATGACCCTGTTCGCGATTGCCCTCTGCCAGCCACAAACGAAAGACCTCGCGCCTGCCTGCGCGCAAGGTCTCATAGACAGGATTCCGCCCACTGATCCATTCTTTCATTGCCAGTACCAGGTACTGCCTTTGACAGAATCTTCCACCACAACACCTAACTCTAACAATTGATCGCGAATGCGATCAGAAAGTTCCCATTCTTTTTTAGCGCGCAGTTCTGTCCGTAATTCGACCAGCAGGTTAATAAAAGCATCCGCTGCATGGGAAGTCTGTCCATTCTCAAGACGTAATCCCAGCACAGAACTGAGTTCTCGCAGCAGCGCCTGCGCTTCATCAAGCTGCTGCAGGGTAGCTCCATTGGCACGAGCCTGATTAATAACCCTTACCAGCTCAAACAGGTTGCCCAGTGCACCAGCGGAGTTGAAATCGTCATCCATGCAGGTTTCAAAACCTGAACGGGTTGCCTTGCATTGATCTGATAGAGCAGTAATATCTTCAGCGGGAGCACCTTCAGCGCCGGGTAGATCAGGCTTCAATCCCGATTGCAGGCGTTCCAGCGCTTTATGCGCCTGTTCAATGACTTCATCATTGAATGTCAATGGACTGCGATAGCCTGAATTCAGCACCATCAAACGCAGCACGTCTGCCGGGTGATCTTTCAGAAAATCTTCGATGGTGATAAGATTCCCCACCGATTTGGACATCTTCTCTCCACTCAACTGCAGCATACCGTTATGCATCCAGTACGTCGCAAATTCCCTGCCGGTCAGTGCTTCTGATTGCGCTATTTCATTCTCGTGATGCGGAAAAACCAGATCATTCCCGCCGCCATGAATATCGATCTGATCACCCAGGTGTGCCATGCTCATGGCAGAGCATTCAATATGCCAGCCCGGTCTGCCCTCTCCCCAGGGACTGTGCCAGCTTGGTTCACCCGGTTTCGCGGCTTTCCACAAGGCGAAATCCAGCGGGTCTTCCTTCCGTTCATCTACATCAATGCGTGCGCCGGAGCGCATCTCATCCACATTGCGATGAGAAAGTTTTCCATAAGGTTCGAACTTGCGAACGCGATAATACACATCGCCATCCACCACATAAGCAAAGCCTTTTTCGATAAGATCCTGCACAAAATCAATAATGTTCTGCATTTCCCCGGTAGCGCGCGGTTTGAAGGTCGCCGGAAGAATATTTAGATCACTCAAATGCTGGTCATATTTATCAATATAGGTCTGTGCTAGTTGTTGGGGATCCTTTCCCAGGGCGTTGGCACGCCGGATGATCTTGTCATCCACATCGGTATAGTTCATAACATGCTGTACCTGGTAACCGCGGTATTCCAAATAGCGCCGGATAATATCAAAAACCAGGGTTGACATGGCATGCCCAACATGCGCATTATCATATACTGTAGGTCCGCAAACATACAGGCGTACTTTTTTATCTTCGATAGTCTTGAATGGTTCTTTTTTATGCGTCAGAGTGTTATAAACACGTATACTCATATAAAAACCCTCCCTGCTAATTCGTACTACCGTTGCTGCTACCAGGTTTAGAAAAGATCATGCGTCCTGCGGCTGTTTGAAGTACCTTGGTAACCGTCACAGCAATTTCCTGATCCAGATAGTCGCGTCCGTTTTCAACAACCACCATAGTGCCATCGTCTAAATATGCCACCCCCTGGTCCTGTTCTTTCCCTTCCTGGATCACACGAATGGTCAATTCTTC
The DNA here is from genome assembly GCA_963556045.3 of Anaerolineaceae bacterium. Classification (GTDB taxonomy): domain Bacteria; phylum Chloroflexota; class Anaerolineae; order Anaerolineales; family Anaerolineaceae; genus UBA4781. Next base: position 1,016,513 of record CAUVYA020000002.1, read on the forward strand.
GCCCGGCAGTAAGATGGATTTCACGGCATTAGCCAGTTCATTGATATTAAGAACCTGCACACCCTGCAACTCTGCCACACGGTTAAGGTTGTAATCATTGGTTAAGATGGGGGCTTTCATCTGGCGCGCAAGAACAACAAGCTTCTCATCGACTTCACGTACATTCTCCACATCCATGTCAGACAGTACTACATTGATATTGCGGTTCTTCTGCAATTCTGAAAGCACTTCCATACCCCGCCGTCCACGCTGGCGGCGCAGGCTTTCCGCAGAATCAGCAATATACTGCAGTTCATTCAAGACAAAATGCGGAATGATCAATGTACCGGGAAGAAAACCGGTCTTGGCAATATCGGCGATGCGCCCATCGATAATAACGCTGGTATCCACTAAGATGGAACATTCCTTGTTCCAGGAAGCATTGCCGCTTTGTTTTTTCGGAGAGGATGTTTTACGATCACGTCGTACAAAAGAGAACAGGTCCCGGATATCATCCTGTTTGGAAACGCTGATAGTTATGCCTAAATACGAAAAGAGCAACAGTGTGGAAATAGTAGCGATGCTGTTCAAAGGAGAAGGCAGCACTCCAATCGGAATGGATGCCAGTGCTGCGATGATCAACCCTACAATTAAACCAACCAGAGCGATAAACAGTGTTTGACCTGGCGTTTCTTCCAGGTTGGCACGAATCGCTTGAATTGGAAATATCGTAATATAGGGGAATAACAAAAACCCTAAGGCTCCCATCAGGATACCGCCGCCAATCATTGCATAGCGCAGGTCAATTTCCTGAAAACCGAGGTTTTTTACAATAAAATTCCCTAAATAAATGCCTAAAATTGCAAATAAGATCAGTCCGGAAAACCGGATAATAAGTACAGTATTTTTGGGGTTCTTCATAAGAACGTCCTTTCATTGTTGTTAAAGTGCAGGATAAATACAGATGAAAACTCTTAGAAACATGGTAACATAGCGCATTTTCTAAGTCAAATACATTCCTGAGTTCTTACAGATTTCTTATGCACCTCATGAATCTGGGTCATCACGTCTTGATTGACAAGCCAAAATGCACATGCTACAATTCCTGCACTGTGCCCGCCCCCATCGTCTAGCGGTCCAGGACGTGGCCCTCTCAAGGCCAAAACAGGGGTTCGAGTCCCCTTGGGGGCATTTTACCGATCAGAACCGGCTGTTTCTTTCTATCCTTTGTCCAACCTCCTTTTCAACCTTGATTTAATGTATACTGGATTGCATGACGCAAAATAAAGATAGAGAAAAATCATCCATGGCTGACACAACTGACAAACCTGTATATGCTCGCGAATTTGCACCCCTCACTGCCGATCTTCTGCGCGAATTATGGTCGCAAACATACAACCGCCAGGGGAAACCAGATTGGTCCCATATTTTCCCGTATTATCATGAAGATATCATTTTTCAAGACTGCATTCAAAAAGTAGAAGGTATTGAGGCTTTTAAGGATCTCTGCGATCGATTAACCACCCGTAGCAAGCAGCTTAATATGGAAATCGGTACTGTCTTGGTTGAAACACCCCATATTTTCTTTGATTGGACCATGACCATTTCCTATAAAAAGAATCCTGATACACCCGTTTATGGTAGTACTCACCTGACTCTGGCAGATGATGGAAGAATCGTCCACCAGCGGGATTATTATGACTTGTGGGGTGATATCTTCAATGGCATCCCCTGGTTTCATGCACGCTATCGCCGTTTCATGCGGAAAGTATTTGGCTAGGATTATCAAGAATGAAATTACCAGACGAACTTCAATTTATCGCAAATGCCTATCTACCTCAAAAATGCACGAATGTACGCCTTGACGGGAAGCTCTGCGTCGTTACCGGCGCCACTTCGGGCGTAGGGTATCAGGCAGCCAAAAGCCTGGCACAGGGAGGCGCTGATCTGGTTTTCGTATGCCGTAACCTGGAAAAAGCACAGCGGGTACGATCCGAAATTATAGATTCTTACCCGGTAAATATCGATGTGATCCAGGCTGATTTCTCTCGTTTGCCGGAAGTAAGAGCAGCCGCTGTCGCGATTCTCAAGAATCATCGCCGTATTGACGTGCTCATCAATAATGCCGGCATGCATAATCTGCACCGCGAATTGACCGCCGAAGGGTATGAGAAGGTCTTTTGTGTCAATCATTTGGCTTCTTTTTTACTGACACGTCTCTTACTCGATCGCATGCTTCAAAATGCCCCGGCTCGCATCATTCAAGTTAATTCTCAAGGGCACCGTTTTGGAGGGCTCAATCTGGATGATCTTGACTGGAAGAAAAGACCGTACCTGGGACTGTTCGGGTACGGCGCTTCGAAAGTAGCCCAATTATTGACCGTGCGGGAACTGGCAGAATACCTGGAAGGCAGCGGTGTAACCATCAACGCCATGCATCCGGGGGCAGTGCGCACCAATATTGGAATGAACAATGGACCTCTTTACCGTTTTTACAACCGGTTTATCCTGCGGTGGTTTTTGAAGGACGCCTCCGTTTCTGGAGAGGCATTGTATTACCTGGCTGCCGCCCTGAAATGGAAGAGATCAGCGGGCACTATTTCAACCTGACCATTGATGAGATTCCTGCACCGTATGCAGTAAACTGGCAAAAAAGTAAACGTGCATTCCAGATCAGTGAAGAACTGACCGGGCTTGAACCTCTTTGGCAAGAAGCAGATCACAAACCCTGATTAAACAAGAACACGCTGGATGAGGAGACAAAATGAAGTTTGATGCAGTGATCGTGGGTAGTGGAGTTGCCGGATTAACCGCCGCAGCTTATCTCAGCCGAGGCGGTTGCAGTATTGCTCTTTGTGAAAAAGAAGCCTCTTGCGGCGGACTGGTGCGCACCTTTGAAAGGGGTGGCTTCAAGTATGATGGTGGCATCCGCGCCTTCGAGAATTCGGGCATCTTCTTCCCCATGCTCAAACAACTGGGTATTCCTCTTGAACTGGTCAGAAATGAGGTCACTCTGGGGATCGAAGATCAGGTGATCCATCTGGACACCCCGGATAGTGTGTATGCATATAAAAAACTGCTCACTGATATGTACCCTGCATCAAAACAAGAGATCGAGGAAATAACCCAGCAGATCGTTAAGATCATGCATTATATGGAAGTACAGTATGGCATTGATAATCCTCTTTTTCTCGATGTGAAAGAGGATCGTGATTATTTCATCAAAAAAGTTTTCCCATGGATGTTCAAATATGCTATCACCAGCCCAAAAATCGCAGTACTGAATGAACCGGTGGTAGATTACTTGAAACATTACACAAACAACCAGAGCTTGCTGGATATCATTACGCAGCATTTTTTTCAAGAAACACCCGCATTTTTCGCACTCAGCTACCTGAAACTTTATCTGGACTATTATTATCCTGTTGGAGGAACCGGAAAGTTGATCGAAAAACTGGTGGCACTCATCCGGCAGCACGGCGGTGAAATAAAGACCAATACCAGCATCAACATGGTTGATCCAGTTCAGCAAACGCTGACCACATCCGGTGGGGAAAAACTGGAATACAAACGCTTGGTATGGGCAGCCGACCTGAAGACTCTCTATGACCTGGTGGACCCGAACCAATTTACGGATGAAAAAGTGCAGCGATCAGTTGCACAGCGTAAAGCGGTTCTGGCAGATGCCGGCGGATGCGATTCCGTTTTCACCTTATTTGCCGCAGTGGATATAGAACCGGAGTATTTCTCCAAGATCGCCAGCGCGCATTTCTTTTACACCCCATCCCGCGTTGGGCAGAGCGAAGCCGGACCGGTTCCGCTGGGAAGACCCGCAAAGAGATCGAAAAATGGCTTGAGGATTTTTTCGCCCTGACGACCTATGAAATATCCATCCCTGTGCTGCGCGACAGCCAGATGGCGCCCGCCGGAAAAACCGGACTCATCATCAGTATGCTGTTCGACTACCAACTCACGCATTTCATCCAGGAAGCCGGTTGGTATGAAGAATTCAAACAATTCAGCCAGCGCTGCATTCTGCAAACGCTGGATAATTCTATTTTCCCGGGCATACGCACACATGTTCTGGATCAATTCTCATCGTCACCGCTAACCATGCAGCGCCTCGCCGGCACCCTGGATGGCGCCATCACAGGATGGGCTTTCACCAACCACCCTATGCCCGCAGAGAACCGCTTACCGCATGTGGCGAATTCCATCAAAACACCTATTCCCCATATCCTCCAGGCAGGACAATGGACCTTCAGCCCTTCCGGTTTTCCGACCGCTCTCTTGAGCGGGAAAATGGCAGCGGATAAGGTGATGAAGGAAATCAAAAGGAAAAATAAGCACAGATAGTCATTGTGTCTCTTTATTCTATGCTTTACAACATTAACCTTTTTTCGTTAAAAAGCGTGTTAGACTTGACCAAAATAGCAGAAAATGAAACCTTTATATAAGAAACTCATCCTGACCATCGCGCTGGGATTATTTATACTCCCGGCAGGCATGGTCCTTTCCAGCAGCGGAGCCAGCGCCCAGGACCTGATCAACCTGATCAATGGTTGGCGTGTGGCAGAAGGCTACAGCGCACTCACTACCGATCCCATTCTGATGACCTCCGCCTACGACACCGCCCTCACCATGGCGATGCAGGGTCTGCACACGCATATCGGCAATGTTGCCGGCAGGGTTGAAACCTACGGCTATGGCGATGGCAGCAAGGTATGGTGCACTGAAAACTTTGCCATGAGCTATGGTGAAGCGGATATCAACGAGATCTATGGCTACTGGGATGATCCCGACCACCGCTTGCCGGCTACCATGAGCTATTACCTGCATGTGGGTGCAGGAGTGGCTTCTCACGAAGGCTGGTATTACTATGTGCTGCATGCCTGCTACACCTCCGGCGGATCTTATAATCCCGTTGCCAGCACTTCCACCCCCGCTGATGGCACGGTCTATCCCACCTCCACCAATCCGGTTTCACAGATCGTCGTTCCGGTTACCACCTCCACCCCGCAGCCGGATGGCAGTGTCAAACATATTGTCCAGAATGGGCAATCTTTATGGTCCATCGCCATTGAATACGGCACCAAAATCGATATCATTAAAGAATTGAACGGGTTGACCACCAACGACATTTACAACGGTCAGGAACTGCTCGTCTACCCGGCAGGCAGTATGCCCACTCCGGCGCCCAGCGCCACTGCCAGCCTCACGCCTGCTCCCACGCAAAGCCCTACCCCTACCATGCAAAAACAGCCAACCATCACCCCAACCCCAGCGGCAAGCGCCACTCAAAACGGAGCAGCCAACAGCAATAAAAGCATTCCTCCACAGACCATCGTCGGGTATGCCATCGTGATGGTATCGGTGATCGGCTTGCTGGGGATGCTGGTAGATATGTCGGTCAAGAAGATCAAGAAATAAGATCTGGCAAGCTCTAAGTCCCCATTAAGCCTGATATTTCGACCGCTGTGTAAACCAGCAGTAAAGCGAAAACGATGTTAACGCCTTTCCGTAAAACTGGATTCTTGAGATATCTTTGGATGATCGATCCGAATAAAGTCCAGATAGAGACAGAGCAAAATCCTAAACATGCCAGAACCAGTGCCGAGAGCAGCAGCGAATCCAGGCGATGCGTCAGGGAACTGAGAAATCCGCTGTAGAGTGTGAGCGCGTAAAAGATCGCCTTGATATTGAACAATTGCAGGAAAAATCCACGCCAGTATGTCAGAGGAGGCTGATCCTGCAGGCTGATATCATAGGAACTGCGCAGCGTTTCATACGCCAGCCACAGGATATACAAAACACCCACTACCCGCAGGATGATCTCGAATGATGGCAGTACCTCCAGCAAGGTTCCCGAAAGCCAGCCGCTCAGCAGCATGACCAGAAAGAATCCGCTCACAATACCCATTATATAAGGCAGCGTTTTACGATACCCGTACAGCATCCCCATGGATGCACCGGAAATATTATTCGGTCCTGGTGTCAGGGTGGTGATTAAAATAAAAGGCAGCATGCCAGACCAATTCAACATCGGCTTCCTCCCGGCAGTAAAAATTAGGCGCAATTATACACTGTGTTGGAATTTAAGGGGGTATTCCAATCAAATACCCGGTGTTCCAATACTGCGAAAAGAAATACTCCCAAGTAGAATGATATTCTTCCTCTACCTTAGATCCACAGTAAAAAACGCCATACGGATATGGCGTTTTTCTACAATGTATCTATGCGCTCTTCTTTAGCGCTGGTAGACCCAGTTATCAAATTCCCACTGCAGGTCGCAATCGCAGGCTTGTTCTGCCGCCGTGCGGAATTCTTCCGTCGTGAGTACATCCCACTTGTTTTCCATGAAGAGGGTCTTCAAGAAACCAAAGAAGACCTCATCACCCATTTTTTCACGCAGATCCTGGATGAAAAGCGGCGCCCGTCCATAAATAATGGCACCGTAGCCATCCGTGTCATATTCCCTGACCGGCAGACCGATCGGAATAGCCTGATACCCTACCCGCTCCCAGCGATAATCCCAGGAGGAGCGGTAGTTATAGGCAGCGGTAGCACCATCATTATCCTCGAAATAGAGGGCGGTCAAGTACTGTGCCATGCCTTCATCGATCCAGGGTTCATCGATCTGATCGCTCATCACCATATTGAAGAACCACTCATGCGCTACCTCATGGGCAGCCCCAAATTCCAGCAGGTTGAATGCCGACATACCGGAGAATTTCGCCTGCGGATCATAATACTGCAGCCCCAGGGCAACGATACCGGAATATTCCATACCGCCTGCCTGCATGGGGGTGCTCACCAGGTCCAGCTCGGTGTAGGGGTAGGTGCCAAAATATTCATTGAAAGTCTGTAGAGCTTCCACTGCTGTACGCAGGACAAAATCACCACCACCCAGATATTCAGACGGATAATAGCTTGAAACCAGCGTCTCCCCTACCAATTTTGTACTGACCTTAAAATCTGTGCTGGCTGCCATGTAGAAATCGCGTTCTGGACCCGCCACAATGGTATGGATGGTTGTATCACCGTCTTCTTTTTCACCCACGGTGACACCGCTGGACGCGATCACCAGATCAGAGGGAGCGGTTACATTAACAGTGAAAAAGGCGGTATCCGCGTAGATCATATCGCCATTGGTAGGGGGAACTTCCACATTCCAGCCCTCATCATCGTAAATCGGGATGATGAGATAGACCTGATCCAAGGCTAAAATACCTTCCATATAGCTGAAGAGACCATAATTTCCACCGAAGTCGGTAGGCACCTGCACACTATAGGTTAGATCCAGATCCACGCTCTCACCGGGCTGCAGTGCTCTGGGCAAATCCACGCGAACCGCCGTGTTGTTGAATTCCAATTCGAAGGCAGTTTCCACTCCCGCAACCTTCAAACTGGAAACCTGCATTAAATCCCCTCCATTATTGGGGAACATGCGCAAATAGATCTCATTCAACTGTACATCTTCGTTGTTATAGTATGTGATCGTTTCCTGCCCCTCGATCACTTCGTACGGGTCCACAAGGGTGATATCCAGCGCATAACGCGTGGCGGTTTTAAAATCCGTTAAGCTCTCTTGCTCTGCGCTGATCAGGTTCTCTGTATAGATCGCCAGTGGATCCGTTTCCACCGCTTCATTTGCGGTATTTCCTCCATCGCCTGTTCCGTCCACTGTCGTTGATCCGGAACAACCAGCGATCATTCCCAACAGAAACAAGCATAATACCCAGTAATATCTGTGTTTCATCTATATAACCTCCACGACATTTCTATATTTTATACGAATAAATCGTCGCGATGGCTATTCAACAGATGTACAGGTTCCTTTAATACCCCATTTTTATATTATTGCTCCGAGTTGAAATCTCCTATGATATCTCTGAATTGTTCGATATAGGTTTGCAATGCATGACGCCCCTTCTCGGTTGCAGATGCCATGCTGTGAGGTTTGTTTTCAATAAATTCTTTGGTGATGGTCACATATCCGACATCGGCTAATTTCCGTAGATGGGCTGAGAGATTGCCCCATGACATACCCGTCTGTGTCTGGAGAAAAACATAATCGGCGTTTTCAACTGCTGCCAGATGCAGCATGATCACCAGGCGAGCCGGCTCGTGAATAACGCGATCTATCTCCACAAAATCCTGTGGATCGGTCGGTTTGATCTTTCTGCGCGCCATATCAGTTTTCGTCCGCTTCCCCTTCTGAATGAAGAGGATAGCGTTTCATAAAACGAAACAGACAGATGGTTCCCACCAGGAACATGAATAAGCCTGAATAGAATAAATTCCAGGGAAATGAACCAAAATATTGAGAGCCACCGACCGCGATGCACAGTACCACACCGTATCCCATCAAACGGTAAAAAGATAACACCCATCCCAGAACCAGTGCGACCAGCATCATGGAAATTGCCAGCACCCACATCATATTTTGTGAGACCCAAATTCCGACCGCAGTGTCGGCTCCCTTTCCATTGAAAATGGTAATGGCGAGCAAAGCAATACCGGCGATCAAAGAGAAGGTGAAAAGCAATTTCGTACGATCCTGGCGCGCTTCATTGAAATTGACCAGCCCAATTCGTCGTGCAGTGAATTTCTTTTTAAAGGCAGGAAAGATCAACAATAATCCCAGAAATGCGCCGATCAAAGAATAGAGGTCAAATTCAACAAATAATCCGGCAGCCATAAATCCAAATCCGATCGCCATATCCAGGATGCCGTCTTCAAAATACTGGCGGTAGATCTTTTTCTCAATTTCCTGTATATCCAGTTTCTTTTGCATGCGCTCCTCCATTACTTTATATTATAAAGTACTATATATTATATACAATATTCTTATTTTGACAAGGGCGAAATGGAATAAAAGGATAGAATATTAAGGAGTATGAAGAACTTAAAAAAACTGTTGATTTCAATATGCTCCCTCCTGTTCTGCATCGTGTTCGCCGCCTGTATCCATCCGGTGCCTTTCGTTACCCTGGATGAATTGGAAAGCGCGCAAGCCGTTGCAACACCCTCCGAGCAGGGAGATTCCGAATTTCAAAATACCCCGCTCTCTGTCAATGAGGAAATCTACTCGAAATACGATCTATGGAGTTCTACAACGACCATGCTGCGGGGCGTCAATATTTGGCAGGCGCTGGTCATTCCCGAGGTTGACGGGGATATTTTTAAAGGCAGCTCCCGGGTCGGGCCACCTTTCAGCCAGGCAGACTTTGATCTATTGTCTTCGCTGGGCGCCAATTATGTGGTCATTTCTGCACCCGGTTTATTCACCGAAAACCCGCCCTATGAGCTGGATGTGGAAGTACAGCGCAACCTGGATGCCATGCTGGAGATGATCGCCAATGCAGATATGTTCGCCACCATCGCCTTCCGCAGTGGTCCCGGAAAAGCCGAATGGAGCCTGTGCTGCCTGAATGAACCATATTACCGGGATTATTTCAATGATATCGTCTGGAGTGACACAGATGCACAGACTGCCTGGTCAGCCATGTGGCAGTACACCGCCGAACGCTATCGCAACAATCCGGTCGTGGTAGGCTACAAATTAATGGTCGAGCCTAATGCAGCGGATGTGCTGTATGGTATTGATTCTCCGGGCGAATTCTTCCGTTCGTATTCCGATACACTGGCTGATTGGAATACACTCTACCCGAAACTGGTACAAGCCATCCGCTCGGTGGATGCAGACACCCCCATTCTTGTAGGCGCAGATGGATACAGCAGTGTAGCCTGGCTGCCCTATCTAGCACCCGTGGATGCAACCAACATGGTATACGTTGCTCACCAGTACATACCCTATGACAGCTACACCCACCAGGAGCCTGATGGGGAAAATACCTATCCCGGCAGTTTTGACGTGGACTGGGATAATGCTGCGGAGAATGTCGACAAGAATTACCTTTCCGGGCTGCTCAACCCTGTGCGCAGGTACCAGCAAAAACAGGGTGTACCCATTGCGATCGATGAGTTCGGCGTGAAACGCTGGGTACCCGGGGCATGGCTTTACCTGAACGATCTGCTCAATCTGTTCGAACAGGCTGGCTGGAATTATGCCATCTGGGAATGGTCAACCGGTTATGAACCTTACGGATTGGCGATCGATGACTTCAATTACAAACTGGGCATTGATCCGGCCAATAAGACCGTGCAACTGGACAACCCCCTTCTGAATGTACTAAAAAGTTACTGGAGTCTGAACACCATCCGCCCCTCCAATGCCCCTTGGTAGAGAAGACTAAATGCGTTAACTGAAAACCGCTCAAAATTTGAGCGGTTTTCTTCTTTTTGTTGGCTGTGGCACCCTTTTATAGGATCATAAGGAGGGATGCCACAGCTTTAGGTTTTGCATAACACATAATAGACATCACCTCCTCTTCCTTAGGATAGCTTGGAAAAGGTTATTTCCTTACTCTCATTGTACAACATTTTCTCAAGGAATGGCAAATGTGATACGCCAGGCGCTGTCCTGCTGTGATTTTTGCGAAGAACTGCCTACCACCTCAAACCAGGTGTTTCCGGGTTTGAATGGGAAAGCGTTTCCTTCTCCATCAACCAGCGTCAGGGTCGAAGCGCTTGTTTCGCGCTGCCAGTAAACCGTAAAAATCTGACCATCGCGTGCAATGAGAGCATCACCAGATCCGACCAAATCCACATCCATCACCTCTTCGGTGGCATTCTTCACAAAGTAGCTGTAGGGGACAAACAGGATGACCACATTATCAGCTGAGACCGCTTCTCCGGTCACTCTGTCAACCAGCAAAGCATAATTCTCGTCTGCAACTGTAGCGGCGTTATTCTGATCTACATAACGCTGATACTTCCCGCTGGCGCTATCGTACAGCCAGCGATTATAGATCGCATTCGAAAAATGGACGGTAATTTCCGTAGCCGGATATCCATTTACATCCATGGTCTTGCGGAAGAACATACCGCTGAGATCCTGCGCCTGATTATCGATGCCCATCTTGTCTAACGCAGCAGGTAGCTGGGTTAGATTCGCGAAAAGCAAGTTCTCGTTATCCACCGATTGACGGAACATAGCCGGATAGGCAGCACTTCCTTCCACTACTAGCCGCGGAGAAATATCGCTGTTCCATATACGGTTGTAGACAGCCCAGTAGGCACCACCAAATAAGAAGGTCGCTTTGTAGCTCTGGACGACTTGAATATCAAAAAAACGAGCTGAACGAACCGGACCCACTTTTTCAGGAGCCTGCCCATGATACAAAGCAATAAAACGCGTGCTGCCAAACTCGGTGTAGTATTCATACACCAGGTCAGCCGCATTTATACCCGATTGCGGGCGATGTTCACGGGGAAGATTTTCCACCTTTACCGCCACCACCCTTTCATTCAAGGTCTGTGGATCTGCAACCTCCAATCCTGTCAATGGATTGACATTGGCAGGAAATTCCGCAGGTCCAATACCTTCAAGCGGGTAATCAGGGGTTGGTTCCAATGTGGGTTCTACCGTCTCGGTTGGAAGACTCATGGTGTTCGTCACCTGTGGTTCCTCAGCAGCCGCGGCTGCCGGAGTACAGGCAGTTAACAGCATGACGACCAATATTAAAACACTAGTTTCTTTTTTCATATTTTCTCCAATGTTCATGGCATTTTACCGCAACAATGCTATGCTTGCATCCCTCCAGAGTATCATCTATAATCTGGTTTTCAGAGCACAGCCATGATTATTAAACGTTTTATTTGGAAAATTGTTCCCGTTCTTCTATTTTTGAGCACCATTATTTTCTTCTTCGCCAACACACCAGCCGGGCTGGATGAAAGATTATGGGAAATGGGTTCTGCCGTCTGCCATCAATTACCCGATCATTCCTTTTCCCTCAACGGTCATCAATTTCCACTATGCGCTCGCTGCACCGGGAGTTTTCTTTCCGCTTTTATCGCCATCCTGTTTTTCCTGGTGCAGGGGAAGAAAAGCGCACTCCCGCCAAAAAGTATCATCCTCCTTTTTTCCTGCTTCTTTCTATTCTGGATGGTAGATGGGGTCAATTCATTTTCCTTTGATATATTAAAACAACAGTTCTTCTACATCCCGAGTAACATGCTTCGTTACCTAAGCGGCATAGGTATGGGAATGGTTTTTGCCATCATCATTGTGACGATCTTCAATATGGTCATGTGGAAAGACCGGCAGGAAACAGCGCTGATAGAAAACTGGCAGCACATGGGTTGGCTGTTGGTATGTGAAAGCCCCCTTCTCTTCTTCCCGTTTCTACGCAGTGATTTCATTTTCAGCCTGGCTGGAATTGTCAGCATTGCAACTGTGGTCACCTTGATCGCACTGCTGTATACGATCCTGTTCGTGATCATTTCCACAAAGAAGGCACATATACCCGGCTTCATGACGTTATTTTTCCCCTTCTGGCAGGCTTCAGCATAGCGCTGCTTCAAATGCTGTTCATGAGAAATGCGCGCCAATCGTTGTCCACGTTTTTCATATTTCCTTTATGATTAAAGAAATACAGGAGATCTTTTATGACTGCCTTTTTGGAAATATTCTCCGGTTTCGGCTTATCGGCAAGTGCCGGATTGAATGCTTACATTCCCCTTCTGGTGACCGCCTTGCTGGCAAAATATACCAATCTCATCCAGCTCAAGGAACCATGGGACGCATTAACGAGCTGGTGGATCATTGGACTGCTGATCGTGTTATCTCTGGTCGAGTTCTTGGTGGATAAGATCCCGGCGGTCAATCATGTTAATGATGCAGTGCAATCCTTCATACGACCGACAGCAGGAGCTATTGTCTTCGCCGCCACCACCAACATTGTTACCGATATTCATCCTGTTCTTGCGCTGGCACTGGGGCTGCTGGTTGCAGGCAGCATCAATGCCATTAAAACCATTGCCGTGCGCCCCGTGGTATCGGCAACGACCGCGGGCGTGGGAAATATTCCAGTCAGCATGGTGGAGGATGTGACATCTACCGGTGTATCCGTTCTTGCGATTGTGGTTCCTGTGGTGGCAGCAGTACTTACCCTGTTCGTTTTGATCCTGGTGATCTACTGGTTTGCCCGCAGCAAACTGCGTAAACGCTGATCTATTCAAGCAAATCCGCCAGGTTCATGTTGGGTGCAGCATGGAATAGTTGAATTAGTTCCTCCAATCCCCGCAATGCCATGCGCCTTTCGTGTCCAGAAATGGATAATGCTCGAAATTCAGCACGATCCAGAATGGTGTATCTGCCATCTGGAAGCACCAGCAAATCTAAAGCCAGGTCTTCATATTCAATACAATTCTTTTCAAATTTCATCGGGCGACAAATATTGCAGTACCAGGCTTTGATCACGTCGGTTTTTCCAGCATGCACTTCGTAGACATTGAACCATCTATTGAACAGATACAATTCATGGAATAGATCTCCCTCCAGCAGGGTAACATCTCCCACCTGCACCTGTTCAATACCAAAGATAGCTTCTACCAAAATACCCCGTTGCGTTATCTGCATCAGATTACCCTGATACTGGAAAACCGCTTCACCAGATTCGTTTTTCTTGATGATGGTGATCATTTCAATCTTCAAGCGGATACCATAACAGATCTTGTGATGAAACCGTAATATGGATAATAGAGCCACTCTCACGTTTTTGTTCGTCACGAAAATAGAATACATTTCCATCTTCTACTTCGACTGCCAGGCGATAGTCCCCTCCGCGGAAATGAGAATCCAGTACCCTGGCTTGAAAACAATTGATCGTCTGTGCTCCATTTCCAATATGGATATGGACCGGTTTGAAGATCAGCATTCCTTTTTGACCAGCGGGCAGCAGATATTCATCCTTCTGCTCTAACTGGAATTTGCCAATTGCAGTGGAAACAATCCTTAGCTTGTCATTCTCCACACAGCCCTCGCTTTGATTGGAAAAGCCAATAAAATGTGCCAGCCACAGGCTGGAAGGATGATGATAGATCTGCTCAGGTGTTCCCCGCTGCAGTACCTTCCCGAAATTCAACACCGCCACGCTATCCCCCACCGTGAAAGCTTCTTCCTGGTCATGGGTAACATAAATGGTTGGAATCTGTAATTCTTTCAGAATTGTTAGCAGTTCCTGCCCGAGTTCATCCCGCAATGCTTTATCCAGCGCCCCGAGCGGTTCATCAAGCATCAACAGGTCAGGCTTAGGGGCTACAGCACGCGCCAGTGCCACACGCTGTTTCTCCCCGCCGGATAGATCCACTACCCTGCGTTGTGCAAACCCATCCAGATGCACCATTTTCAAGGTCTCACTAACACGTTTTTCGATTTCCTCCTTAGTCCATTTCTTCATACTCGGTCCGAAAGCAATATTCTGCGCCACATTCATGTGAGGAAAAAGAGCATAATCCTGAAACATCAATCCGAAATTTCGTTTTTCAACAGGAATCTTTCCGATATCCTGCCCCGCCCAGTAGATGCTACCACCCTGTGCCTGCTCCAATCCGGCGATGATGCGCAGCAGCGTACTCTTTCCGCTGCCCGAGGGACCCAGCAGACACAGTGTTTCATCTGCCCGCAGGTCAAGGTCAATGCCGCACAATAAAGGGTTTCCTTCATAATCTTTACTGATCTGTTGAAGCGAGAGAATCGTTTTTGTCATGAAGCTCTATCCTTTGCCGCAAATGTATCCATTAAACTCATCGAGACTGCACACGCCAACATAAGAATGCAAGCCATCGCCATCGCCTGCCCGTAATTCATCGCTCCGGGTAAACCCAGATAGCGATAGATCGCGATCGGCAGCGTTGGATAAGCAGGACGGGTTAGAAAGGATGTTGCCCCAAATTCGCCCAAAGAGAGAATGAATGCGTACAAGCCGCTAACCAGCAGCGGACGCCGGATCAACGGCAGGTCAATTTTGAAAAGGACTTTTATAGGGGCAGCTCCCAAATTGGATGCTGCAGCATGCATACTGAAGGGAATGGCAGAAAAAGCCGGGTACAGGGTATTGATCACCAGCGGCAGTGCGATCAAAGCATGTGCGACCGGCACCAGCACCTGCGGAAAACTCTGAAAGAACGACAGCCTGGTAAAAGTGAGCAAAAAACCCAACCCCAATGTCACCGATGAAGTACCCAGCGGCAAGATGACAAGCGTGCGCAGCAGGCTGGCACGTTTCACTCTGGTCAGGGCATAGGCGCTGATTACTCCCAATACTCCCGCTATCAAGGTTGTTGCCAGTGCATAGAGTACGGAGTTTTTTAGCGCCTGTATGGGAGGCACATAAAACAGGGAGCGGCGTGTATTCTGGAACAGCTCTTTATAAAAGTCCAGGGTGAATCCGGTAGTAATCTGCCCAAGCTGGGTGCGATCGGCTTCCATACGCACGATAGAACGCAGCAACAAACTCACCTCCGGCAGGATGAAGAACAGTACGATAAAAATCAACATGATAAACAGAAGCACTTTGTGAGTACGGGTTTGAGGTTTATGTAGCCGTTCATTCTTTATATCAGGCAAGAAAGAAACATTTGCGTTTTTTCCGCCATGCAGTGTCAGTGCCGCAATACAGAAGGTTATAACAAGCTGTACCAAACTAAGAATTCCTGCCATAGAAAGATCGAGCATCTGGGTAGTCTGTAAGTAGATCTCAACTTCAAGAGTACTGAAGGAAGGTCCACCCAGCAGCAAGATAACCCCAAAACTGGTGAAATTAAAAAGAAACACCATCAACAATGCCGACAGAATGGACGGTTTTAGTAATGGCAGGGTAATGCGGTAAAAGCGCTGCCATGCATTGGCACCCAGAATGCGTGCCGCCTGCTCCTGCTGTACTTCCAGTTGAGCCCAGGCAGCACCCACCATACGCACAAAGACAGAAGTGTTGTAGAAAACATGCGCCAACAGAATGATCCCAAGCGTGTTCATCCATTGCAAAGGGGGATCTTGCAGGTGAAAGATGTTCATTAGTAAAACATTCATCCAGCCATGCGAACCGAGAAGGCTATTGAAAGCAGCCGCTACCACTACCGTCGGCAGGATGAACGGTAATGTCACCGCCATATTAAAAAATCTCTTCCCCCTGAATTCCAAATGAGAAAACATATAGGCGATGGGAAAACCTACCAGTACCGTCAATAAAGTGGAAAGCGAAGCCTGGTAGATAGTGAAGCCCAGTGGTTTTCCGATCTTTGCCAGTAAATCATTTCGCTGTAAAGTTTGCTGCACCCCCTGTATGGCTTTTTCAAAGACAACTCCAAGCGGCAGGATATAAAAAACAACCAGAAAAAGGATCGGGATCAATCCAATAATGGAAAACACCTGACGACGTGTCAAATTCATCAACAAAACCTTACTGCAGTACAATATCCTGCCAGGCTTGTATCCAGGCTTCTCTATACTCTGCGATCTGTTCATAAGGAAGAGAAGCCGGTGAATCAGGTATATGAATATATGCTTCAAATTCAACCGGCAGTTGCGCGTTCCTATTAACAGGCAGCACGAACATATTCATGGGGATATCCTGCTGAAAGGGAACGCTCAACATGTAATCAACAAATTTCTGTGCAAGGTCACGATTTGGGGTTCCTTTGAGAATCCCCACAAATTCGATCTGGCGGAAACAGGAATTGTCACCAATGATCGAAGCGGTTGGGGCATCTTCCAGCTCTTCAGCAGCGAAGATTACTTCTGCTGCCGGGCTGGTGGCATACGAAACCACCATGGGTTGCGGTCCAAGCCCGGAAGAAGCTGAAAAATTGGAGTAATAGGCAGTTTCCCAATCGTTCACCACCACCACATCATTATCTTTCAATTGCTGCCAGTAATCCAGGTAGCCCTCTTCACCATACTCAGCGATAGTTGCCAGCAAAAATGCCAGTCCCGGGGATGATGCAGCCGGATTCTCCACCACCAGCATCCCTCGATAGGCTGGATCAAGCAGGTCATCCAGGTTTTGAGGGATACTTATATCATTATTGGCGAAAAATGCTTTGTCGTAATTAATGCAGACATCACCATAATCCACCGGCAGAGCACGATAATTCTCATCCAGCATAAACTGTTCAGGAATATTCGCCAATTCGGGCGACTGGTAGGCTTCGAAGATATCCTCCTCCAACGCTCTGGAGAGGAAGGTGTTATCCACTCCATAGAACACATCCCCCAGAGGGGTATCTTTGGTGAGAATAATCTTGTTCAGCGCACTGCCCGTATCACCGCTCAGCACAAAGCTGACCGTTACATCATTCTCCGATTCAAATTGCCGGATGACTTCCTCGCCGATTGCAAAGGAATCATGTGTGATCACGGTTAATGTGCGTGGTTCCTGCTTTTGGCACGCACTAAGCCCGATAACTGCCAGCAGGGTAAATAAGACACTAAAATGTATTAAGTTTTTTCGCATTCCTGCTCCTTTCATGGATGGGTGCGAGTATGGATGCAGAGTGCGACACCCTGCGAAAGGGTGATCTCTGCATATACTGCCGTCATTTCGTTGCTAATGCCGCGCGTTTTATTCTTTTCAAGGGTTTCATCATTCAGAGCATATTTCAAGTTCTTCGTAGTGACTCCCCTGCAATCTCCCTCAAGTGGGATGATGGAAACAATATCACCCGCACTACCACGGATGGTAAGGGAATCACGCAGCAGGCACACTTCTTCCGCGCCATCATCAAAAACAATATGACATTTCTGAAAATCGGGATGCAGCATGAGTAAAAGATTGGCGAGAGTTTGATCTAACCTGCCGCCCAGCCCTGCTACCACCAGCATCTCGCGATACCCTCGTTCCATTGCCGTTCTGATCGCCAGTTCAAGGTCAGTCTCATCCTTATCCTTCTGGAAGCGGATGATCTCGGTTTGCTGGTATTCAGCGATATCCAGGTCAGAAGCAGAAATAGAGTCCATATCACCCACCACCAGCGCCGGTTTTAATTTCAATTTATGGATATGCTTCAAGCCGCCATCCGCCGCCATCACAAAATCACGTGCATTCAATTGCGGCAGAATAAGACTGTAATCGCGCACTACGCCGTTGACAAAGATAACTGTTCTATTCATATAAAAATCCCTCACATGGCGAGGGATCATTTTTCATATTCTCCCTCCGCCGGTATTATCCGGATCAGGTTTTACGGGTCGAAGATGGTGCTCTTCCTCTCAGCCGCCGTACGGCTCCCCGGATCAAATTTCCTTTTTCTATATTTTTAAGTATAGGAGGCTTGCAGAATTCTGTCAAACCATCCTTCAGTCAAAAGAGACCACACTGATGGTGAATGCGAGATCATCTTTGTTTTTCGAGTGGACAGATTGATCTTGAATAATTTGAAAAGCATGACGGCTGTCCATCCATTCGAGTAAACTCTCCACAACACCCATGAAGAAATGCTGGTTGCCAATCCGGATAAACGATCCATAATCCGGCATAATGGATCCCTGTATAGACCAGGTATTCTGGATGCCATCACGCTCGACAGCCATATCGACGATTCTCTGGTCACGCAGCATTGTTGTGAACACCCGCAGTGCATTTGTGATCTTTTCGGTAAAAGGCAGTAAACGTTGTTCCACTTTTCCACATTCTTCAAGAGCAGAAATTTCATCTTTATACGATCGGAAAGCTAACCGACCTGCAGCATGTGCGATGCCCATCTCAGCCTGGAAACCATATCGGGAGATCATGGCGGCGTCCAGTTCATTAAAAAATTGGGCAGGCAAAGGCTCCCTTAAATCGAGATGATCAGTTTGCAAAACCGGTGCCTGTTCAGGAAGCACTTCCTTCAGCGTTGGCGCACCCAGAATCTCTAATAATCCGATCAAAAAGCCCTTTTGTAAGGTTATATTCATAGTTACAAAATTCCTTAAAAAATCGCTTTTGAATTATAACAATATTCCCTGTGTTCTATTTCCTATTAAAATCAGGGTAGTGAGAAAATCATGCCCACATTAAGATCCATGCTGCACGACCACGATGAGGATGTTCGCCAGATCATCCTATCCAAATGGGGTTTCGATGAGCCCGGTGAATTATCCACCAAAGCATTAAAAGGCATCATCCAGGCAGCCCTCGAAAATGAAATCTTTCTTGAGATCGTGCAAACGCTTCCAGCGGAAGCCATAAAAGGTTTTTACTCTATTCTGCATTCCAGTGGCAGAATGGCATGGTCGCAATTCAGCCGGCTGTATGGCGATATCCGTATGATGGGCGCTGCTAAACGTGAACGGTTGCATCCCGAACGAGAGCCTTTTAATGTGGCAGAGATCCTCTGGTACAACGGATTACTGGGTAGAGCGTTTTTTGATGGAAAACCCGAACCGAGCGAATTCGCCTACATCCCTGATGAGATCATGCAATTATTTGATGCCGGTAGCATCTCACAACACATCAAACTCGGAAAAGAACTATCCCTGCCGAAAGGCTGCCAAATCAAACACGGCAGTGATGCCATTCTGGACGATATTTGCACTTTGCTGGCAGGACTGCGCATGGGGAAGGGAATGGAAGAGATCTACCCTATGCGTACAATTTTTACCACCGCTCAGGTATTACTGTTAGTTCGTTCGATGGGGTTATACAGCTCCAAAAAAGGATTGAACGTGATTGCCGTTCAAGATCATCTCACCAAATCCAGAAGCATTGCATTCTACGATGTGCTGCAGAATTGGCTGGTAAGCACTATTTTCCCGGAGCTGCTTTTTATACCAGATCTTGTTTTTGAAGGCGGGCTGAAAATCAATCAAGCGGAGATTCGCCAGCGGATCGTGGACCTGATGAAAGATATCCCAGTTGACACCTGGTGGGATATCCAATCCTTCATTGAGGATATCAAGTCCTCCTACCCTGAGGTACTGCGCGTTGCAGGAGACATGGATACCTGGTTCGTGAAAGATCGAGCAACAGATGGGATCCTGCGCGGATTTGAACACTGGGATAAGGTGGAAGGTGCTTTTTTACATGCCTTCATCACAAATATCCTGTACGGTTTGGGGCTGTGTGACCTCGCTGTGGATCGTAAAAGCAAACAGATCCTGGGATTTCGCTGGAGCAGATGGAAAGAAAAACTTTTTGAAAAACCTGCAGATCCTGAAAATGAACCGGAGGGCAGCCTGTACACCCTTTCACAGAGCAATGTCATCATCAGCAGCAATTGCCCGCGTTCACTGCGCTACCAGATCGCACGTTTCTGTGTATGGAAAGGCATCCGCAGAGCGGAATACCAGTATCAGGTAACACCAGCCTCCTTACAGACTGCCCGCCAGCAGGAATTACAGGTCAGCCAGCTGATCGGATTGATAAAAAAGCACCTCACGAAAGAAGCCGCACCCGGTTTTTATCGCGCGCTGCAGCGTTTCGATGAAAAAGAAGAATATGCAACCATCCATGATACGATCTTGCTGCGTGTAAATGACCGGCGCATCGTTCAAGCGCTTCAAAAATCAGACCTGCAGAAATATATTCTTGAGGAACTCAACCCAACTACCCTTGTAGTTCATAAGAAGGGAATAGACCATTTGCAGGCAAAACTTACTGAGTTAGGTTACTTGTGCCAGATTGACAGACAAGTATAATTTTGAGGTACTCATGTGTGACCATTCTAAAACTGCGAGGTGAACATGGCAAACAGATTTAATTGGATCCAAAAAGAGTTAAAAAATCTCAAGAAAAATGGTCTTTACAACAACATCCGCACACTGGATTCCGCTCAGGGTGCCTGGTTAACCGTTGATGGCAAGAAGGTCTTGAATTTTTGCTCCAATAACTACCTGGGATTGGCGAACAACCCCCGCCTGATAACCGCTGCCAGGAAAGCACTGGATGAATACGGCATCGGACCAGGTGCAGTTCGTACAATTGCAGGAACCATGGAAATCCACCACGAATTGGAAAGAAGAGTAGCCGCTTTTAAACATGCTGAAGCCGCAATCACTTTCCAATCCGGATTTTGCGCCAATCTGGCGACCATCCCCGCCCTGGTCGGGAAAGAGGATGTCATCTTTTCCGATGAATTGAACCATGCCAGCATTATTGATGGCTGCCGTCTTTCCGGCGCGCGTGCCATCCGCTACGATCATTGTGACCCAACCAACCTGGAACTGGTCATCAAGGAAAATGAAGGAACATACAACCGTGCTTTGATCGTGACCGATGGCGTATTCAGCATGGATGGGGACATCGCCCCCCTTGACCAGTTGTGTGACATTGCCAATGCCTATGATATCCTGCTAATGGTAGATGATGCGCATGGCGAAGGAGTGCTGGGGAAAGGTGGTCGCGGCATTGTTGACCATTTCAACCTGCACGGTAAAGTGGACATTGAAGTAGGAACTTTCTCGAAAGCTTTTGGCGTTGTTGGCGGAGTAGTCTCTGGTAATGCTGATATTGTGGAATGGTTAACCCAGCGCGGCAGACCGTTCCTGTTCTCCAGCGCTGTTACCCCACCGGATGTGGCTGCCTGTATTGCTGCCGTTGACCTGCTGGAAGAATCCACCGAGCTGGTTGACCGACTGTGGTCAAACGGCGCCTATTTTAAAAAAGAAATGGCTGCACTTGGATTCAATACCGGCAACAGCCAGACGCCCATCACACCCATCATGCTGGGTGATGCACAGCTGGCACAGGACTTCAGTAAAAAGCTGTTCGAGCAGGGTGTGTTCGCCACCTCCATCGGCTATCCCACCGTGCCGCAGGGCAAAGCGCGCATCCGCGTGATGATCTCCGCTGCTCACAGCAAAGAAGATCTCGATCGAGCCTTACAGGAATTTAAATCTGTCGGGAAAGAATTAGGCGTCATATAAAAAACAAGCCCCTTAGTCAGGGGCTTGTTTTTTACTTCGAATCTGGAGAATCCTCATCCAGCAAGTGAATAGTGGAAGATGATCGCTTTTTCTGCTCTCCATGTAAAATGCGGCTGTGTTCTTCCACCAGGTCTGCCGGGCATAAGGAAATGAATAGTTTCACCGCGCCGGCTATCAGGGCAGCATCATCGATCGGACCGATCAGCAGATCGTAGGGTACCACCAGATAGATCAGGGCTGCCACGGGGATGATCTTCACATAGAACGGTACTCTTTTATCCAGAAAGAGCTTCCAGGTCAATCGTAAATTGAAAACTATTTCACCAAATGTATTCTGTTTTTTCATTATCCTTCCTTTATTGAAAGAGCCGCTTTCTTTTCCAGCGGATATAAGGAGCGGCAAGTTTTCGCATCCAGTACTTCCACACAATAGGGGCAAACTTGGAACCGCCATCACGGTAATGCACCCGCAGCATTTCAGGCCAGCAGCGGTCATCGGCAGCGATCGTTTTCGCATCCTGGTGCAGCCTGAAATTTGCCCAGATTTGAGGATGGTACACGATAGGACCTACCTGTGCCAGACGCACCCACAGGTCATAATCCATCGCGAAATAAAAGGATTGATCCAGAGGCGCCACGGCTTTCCATCCTGCTGCGGTGAAAAAAGCAGCCTGCTGTGGCACATGCACAAATCCGTGGCGCAGCTTTTTCAGGTCGGTCTGCATGGCAGGAAAATCACCTATCACACGATCATTTTCATCAATATAATGAGCATCCCCATATACCAGCACCACCTGCGGATTGCGCTGTAAAAATTCCACCGCTTCGCGCACCGCCCCGGGTTGATAGGTGTCATCCGAGTTCAACCAGGCATAGATCTTGCCGCTGGCATGTTGAAAACCCTTGTTGATGGCTTCGGTCTGACCACAATCCGGCTCAGATATCCACCATGCCAAACGATCACTGTACTGCTTGATGATCTCCACACTGCC
This sequence comes from Anaerolineaceae bacterium, assembly GCA_963556045.3. Classification (GTDB taxonomy): domain Bacteria; phylum Chloroflexota; class Anaerolineae; order Anaerolineales; family Anaerolineaceae; genus UBA4781. The sequence continues at coordinate 1,039,238 of CAUVYA020000002.1, forward strand.
ATCGCTTGAACCCCCATCCACGATCAGATATTCCAGGTTGGGGTAATCCTGTTCCAGCACCGAGCGCATGGTTCTCTCAAGATACTGCACCTGATTGAAAGAGGGTGTGACAATGGAAACCAGTGGGAAATCGTTCATGGTATGTTCTCCAATGCAGTGATCTCTTCCACACCATAGAAATCTGCCGCGCACACATTCACCCAGTAATCAGGGTTGTCAGTTAATTCAGCCACCGACCCGATGGAATCAAAGGCAGGCACGATCAAAGCGGTTTCTCCCGCTTCCACCTTTTCCAGGATATCCGATTGGCGTTCATCCCACGCCCGGGCAGTTGCCTGCCATTGCGGGATCATCTGCCATTCATTCCAGGCAGCTTTCAGGGGGTATGCGCTTAACAGCATCAGGATCAGGATAGACATCAAACAGGTATCAACAATGCGGTCCATATAGCGGTGACTGCGCACCCCTGCGCTGAACCCTGCTACGATCAAGGTCATCACGGTGATAAATCGTCCCAGCATCCAGGCACGCTCTTCGGGATAGGCTTGCATACCATAAGCAGTGGGAGCCGCCACACACACCAGTAGCAGCGCGCCGAGCAGCAAACTGCCCAGCAGTATCTTCAACCAGGCATCATCAGCGAGAGCCGGTTTTTCATGCCCGGTCACATGGTATCCAAAGATGAACATGGTAGCCAGCATAATGATATTCGGAACTGGAAAGCTGCGAGCTGTGCGGTATGCGAAACCAGCCGCATAACGCACAGATAACAGGACGATCTGCCCCAGGCTTTCCGCCTGCTGTAATGTCTCCAGGCGCATACTGTTGCCCGGCGCTTTCACCATGATCAGCATGGCGCTCAAAGAACCCAGCAGTGCAATCCCTGCACCCAGCAACAAAGGCTTGCGCTTCTGTCCGCGCTGGAAGATCAGGCTGATCAGCACCAGCAGCGCCCACAAACCGGTTTCCAGGGCTGCATACGTTTCCGATAAACCCGCTGAGAAGAAAGTGATCACGAACAGCGGGAGCAGGCTGCCCCATTTCCAGCCATGCAGTAGTGCTTTTTGCAGCAGGATCAACGCAATACCCAGGAAAAGGAGGGGCATATAATAATGCACCATCCCTGACCGCCAGAACACGCTCTGGAACAGGTTGGGCGCAGTCAACAGCATAAAGAAGGTCAATGCCTGACCGAGCAGCAAGGACGATAGTTTGTTTTGTGGAAATTTGATCAAATGAAAAGCCAGATCGAACACACGCGTATAAATAACCACCGTCAGCAGGATCATCAGGGCAGGCAGAAAAGGCATGAAGTTCACACCCAGAGACTCTACCAACCCCACTACAAAGAAGGCGCTGAAACGATTGGAGGTATTCTCATAAAAATAACGAGTGCCGGCGAGCAATCCCTGCTGACGGAAAATGGCGCCAAAACAGTAATCATCCGCCCAGTAACGCGAGCTGAACCCGCGCCAGGCATAGACTGCCAGGGCGATAAAAAAGAACAGATTGGCGAGAATAAGTCCCAGCTGGAATAAACGCTCTGTCTTGCGTCTATCGAGCGGACATTGAAAACGAGGTTTCATGAATCAATCATTTCCTTTTGCGAACCATGATTCTACCATCAATCCACATCCGCCTTTCCTGAACCACAAACAGACCTTTCATTTTATTTATATTTTCCCCACAATGCGTTCCAGCGGATCAAGATCAATTCAAAGAACATATTGAGCGAGTCTTTTATCAAATGCACCCTGCTTTCACCGCGGAAGCCGGTCATGTGCACCGGAATACGTGTGATGTTCAAACCGAGATGCTGCGCGATGAACAACACCTCCACATCCATACCGAAATCGTTGATGGTGGCGCGCGAGAATACCGCTTCTGCCGCGTCTGCCCTGAAACCCTTCAAACCGCACTGTGTATCACTGATCCCTTTAATGCCGAACAAGCGCACCAGCAAACTGAATACCTGACCCGCCACAAAACGTACGAAGGGAACACCTACAAGAGTAGAACCGGGCAGGTCGCGCGCTCCAATAACCACATCCTGTTCGGTTTCCAGCGCTTTGACCATGGTTTGTAGAATATCCAATTCAAAGGGCATATCCGCATCCATAAAGAAACGCACATCCCCCTTTGCCGCCAGCATGCCGCGCCGCACAGAATATCCCTTGCCAGAGTTCTGTTCATTGCGGAGATAGATTATTTTAGAATTATGTGTGGTAAATCTTTCACAGATCAAATGCGTCTCATCCTGTGAGCCATCATCCACCACCAGGATCTCCCAGTTCTTGTATTCTTTCTGCAGATAGTCAGATAACGAGCGCAGGGTCAGCTCGATCCAGTTTTGTTCGTTGTATGCCGGCACCACTACGGAAATGAATGGGCGAGAGTTTTGCCGGGTTCGTTCGTGTAGATTCACAATAACTTCCTCATGGTACAGGTTGGTTAAGATCATACAAAGAATAATCGGAAGCATCCGAGACCAACGCAAAATTCTGATCCAGCCACTCGGCTAACTGCGGCTGACGTGTCAGTTCCTCGTAATCCGTCACCAAAAAATAATCATATCCAGATGTGTAGTCAACAAAATAATCTTCCAGGTCTACATCCATCCCGGCTGTCTGGCGCAGGGCAATATCATCCAGGTTGGGCCAGTTGCGCGGAATGATCCAGCCCCAGTATGCCAGCCGGTAGCTGTAATCCTGGCTGAGCGCCACGACCTTATCCTGCGGCTGAAACAATGCACCGAGCTCTTCCCAGTATAAAACCTCGGGGCGGTAATCCTCTTTATTGAACGTAGAGCGAGCATCCATAGCATAAACACCAAACAGAGCACAGAGGATAAGACAAGATGCTATTTGAATAATAAAACCCTTCGTTTTTATCCATCCCCATAGCGCATAGAACAGAGAACTCACTCCAAACGCCACGAACAAGAACAGGGGCAAATGGTAGTAATCATGGGTGGAAATATGGTGCGGTAGTGTAAAGCCCAGCAGGATGTACCCCAGTAAAGCTCCCAGCAGGATATTGCGGGTGCTCTTCTTCTCCATAAGAAGAATGCCAAGCAGCCCTGCCGCCAGCCACGCTATACTGATCACCCTGCGCAAATTGGATAACCAGCGCAGATAAAAAGCGATATCCGTCCACAGGGAAGGGAAAAAGCGCAGACTGAATTGTCCTGCCAGACCGGTATTGACCCATAATCCATACATGAGATACAAACCGTAGGGTAGAACCGTGAGAACAAGCGCAACCCATAAGCGAGTATTTTTGAAGGCTATCTTCCAGTTCTTTTCACTCAACAGCCACCCCAGCCACATACCGGCGATGAAGAATACGGCAACGGTCTTAACAAAGATCGCCAGCCCTCCCAGCAATCCCGCGAAAACCGCCCAAACCCAGGTGCGCTTTTCCTCCCACTGCAGGAGAGCCAGCAGGAAAAAAGCCAGGAAGAACACCAGCAGCGTTTCCGGTTGAAAAGAGCGGCTGGCGATGATGCCATACGGATAAAAAAGGAAAAAAGCAATACCGATCAGGGCGGCTTTCTCATTCTGCTGATCCTTTATCGTGACAGCCAGCAGCACAGCCGCACAAAGCCAGAATGCAATGGCGATCAAACGTGGAATGCGCAGGTCAACAGCTCCAACCAGACGATATCCAAACGCGGTCAACCACTCCATGATGGGAGGTTCGATCAAACCCTCCAGCTTCCACTGTTCAACAGCCTGCAGCGCTTTCGTGCTGTCCTCACTGGTCCGTTGATAATACATCCCGCGCGCCATCAAGGCAGAGTGCAGCTGGCGGGTGGGGTGAAAATCAAGCGGAGCGTCGGAAAGATCATACAATCGGATGCATGCACCTAATAGAACCACAAGGATGGTCAGGAAAACGAACAAGGATTTCTTTCTCGGTTTCACAGCCTGCATTAGATCATCATTTCTTTCGAAAGGTTGCCTTTATTGTATTCATTTTTCTGCGGCGTTCCACCACGTTTTGGACACGCACCAGTTTTACCGCTGCCAACAACGCAAACAGCATGCGGTGGAATTCACGGAATCCTGTAGCGGGATGAAGAAAAATACTGCGCAGATACGCTTTAAAAGAAGCCCAGCCTTTGCCGCCATCCAGCAGGTAGCGACCGTCGATCAAACATGCACCCGCCATCACTCTTTTCTCAATGGCTGGAAATTGAGCCGCTGTACCTTCAAAGGTACGCATCCAATCCACGATGCGGTAGGCTTCCTGCCCAAATTTTTGGGCATCAGCGATATTCTTGGCACCAGTATGATAGCGGGCAGCAGCCAGGGGTGCAGGGATATAGCGCATCTCACATAGAGAAGCCATGCGAATCCAGAGCTGGTGATCGAGCAGATACTGGTAGGAAAGGTCCAGCATGCCAGCCTGCTGCAGCACCTCCCTGCGGAAGAAAACAGCCGGCTGACCGATGATATGAAAGGTCATCAAGTCCACCAGGGTGTAATTTCCATAGCGCAACATATTGATCTGCTCCCCGTTCTCATCCACTGCCAACAGGTCGCCATATACCATACCGATTTGTTGATTGTCTCGAAATACCTCGAGCGCTCTTTCGAAGGTTCCGGGAAGATAATAATCATCCGAATTAAGCCACGCGATGATCTCACCATGGGCACGTGCCAGCCCTTTGTTGATGGCATCCGCCTGACCGCGGTCTTTTTCAGATACCCACCAGGAAAGATCATTTGCATAGCGCCGGATGATCGCCTGGCTGCCATCAGTAGATTCCCCATCCACTATTAAATATTCCAGATTGGAATACTTTTGATCCAGCACCGAACGAATGGTTGTTTCCAGAAATGCAGCCTGGTTATAAGAGGGTGTAATTATCGAAATCAACGGCTGCATTCCCATCTCCTAAAATAGATCGTCATACGGTACTTTTGGGAAGATGGTCAATTTTCCCCCAATGGTTGCATCTTTAATAGTGCGTCCATCCGCTTCAAATGCCTGTCTTGCCATACTATATGCCACCTCGGATGTATCCAGATCGGGCAGCTGCCAGCGAAAACCTTTACCAAAATAGGCGGGGTTGAAGTGATTGGGATCGTCTCCTTCGGATACGATGGTGGTATTGGGTTTGCCTTTGGTCACAAAACTATGATCCACACCGATCAGAATGACCTCTTCGAAACCAAAATAATAAGCAAGCTGTAAACACACGTATGTTACCGTCGCTCCCTCCCATAATCGTCCGGCTGCATTCTTCGCAAATTTCGGACCGGTATAAGTGGTATGCAGAAAATGAAGATCATCTGCCGGTTTCAACCACTTTCGTGAGCGCCATGAGTAAAAACGGGGGATGGCAAGCTTCTGCATATCATCAGCCGTTTGTTCGATAACAAGATCATTGACACACACCAAAAAAGAGGTGGGAAAACCCAGCTCGGGAAACATCAAATAAATACGGTTCATCCCAAAGGTATATTCCCCCTTCAATTTTTGCATATCGGTATCTTTTAGGCTGGGACCATTTCCGATCACAAAACAGCGTTTACCCTGATACTTATTGTGGTAACTGCGGATCTTTTTCCGGGAATCAAGTCGCCAGGGGTGTATTGCTGCGGAAAGATCATCCGGAAAACGGTTGATCCAATCCAGAGTCGCCCGCCCTGCATTAAGCATTCCTTCTGGAAGATGGTTTTTCAAGGATTCACGCATGCTTCACTCCGTACTCAAACGGGCAGTTGCGCCGCCATCAACGATCAATGCCTGTCCGGTCATAAATGAAGATTCCCGTTCCGCCAAAAAGAAAATGGTGCTGGCAATCTCCTGCGGTTTCCCGATGCGACCGTTGACCGTCTTGCGTGCCAGGTTCTCGAGACGCTCCTGCATAGATGCTCCACCATGCTGACCGCGTTCCATCCCATCGCGCAGCATGGCAGTATCTACTGCTCCCGGCAGAACCGCATTGACGCGAATGTTATCGGGGGCAAATTCTATCGCCATGGCACGAGTGAGCGCCAGGATGCCTCCCTTGCTGGCAGCATAGGCTGCCACATTGATCGACGTTGCAACTGCATGCACCGAAGATACATTCACAATGGCACCCCCACCTGCTTTCACCAGCATGGGATGAGCAAATTTTGCTCCAAGGAATACGGAACGCAAATTGGAAGCCATGACCATATCCCATTCCTCAATGGTTGTATCAACGATCGCTTTGGATACCTGCACAGCCGCGTTGTTCACGACAGCATTCAAAGAGGGCGAAAAAGCACTTGCCTGATCGTAGATGGCGGAAATATCTTGCGGTTTGGAAATATCTGCCAGGATGAACAATCCATCCGCAGGGAAATCACCATCATAGGCACGGCGATCCACACCGATCACTTTCCATCCCGCTTGCGTGAATTTTCGAACTGCTGCACTTCCAATTCCACCGGCAGCACCTGTGATCAGGACTATCTTTTCTTCTGACATGACACTCCTTTACACCGTTATTGTATGTATTTCTGCTGAAGAATCTCCAGATCATCATGCTCGATCTGTAATCCCTGCAGGAGATTGTGAATTGTGTTCCAGTGCACCCGTTCCCATGCTGACGGACTGGAATTGGAATTATGAGAAGCCAGCATAACATTCTCCATTTTCCGTAATGGCGAATCGTCAGGAAGCGGTTCGATCTCAAATACATCCATGGCAGCGCCACCTAATTGACCTTTCTGTAATGCTGACACCAGTGCCATTTCATCCACCAGAGGTCCGCGAGCGGTATTAATCAATACCGCATGCGGTTTCACCCATTCTAAACTGTGCGGATTGATGATATGAAAGCTGCTCGGGTTGAGATCGCAGTTTAAGCTGATGAAATCAGCTTGTGCCAGCAATTCCTCAAGCCCTACCATTTCCACATGGTTCTCACTGATGAAATCGGAGGCAATGGGCACAATGTCATTGCCAAGCAAGTGCATGTCAAACGCCTTTGCCCGGCGGATGACTGCTTTACCAATATTACCTACCCCGATCACACCTAAAGTACATTCACTCAATGAACGACCAGGTATCTTTTCCCAAATACCTGCGCGAATAGCGCGGTCCATCCAGGGTTGTTTGCGCGCAAATGCCAGAATATATCCCATCACGGAATCTGAGACCGGCAACGTGAATGCGTTGGGCGTATTACCAACCATAATGCCCACGCTTTCTGCATATACCTTATTGATGGAATCAATGCCGGTACCCCATTTCGAGATCACTTTCAAGCGTGGCAGGCACGCTTTGATGACCTTTTCTGTATAACGGTCATCCCCGCAGATGGTACCGTCAAATTGACCGGCATATTCCAGAATCTGCTCTTCTTCCATGCGTTCATGCACATCCGGGATGAGAAGATCAATACCATAATGGTCAAAGACCGCTTTAAATCGATCGATAAAGGGCAGCATATACGGTGCGGATAATAAGACTGTTGCCATATATCTTTCCTTTCTTTGAAATTACTGCAGCTCATTGCGCTGCTGGTATTTCATCAATAAGTCTGCAATCAGGAAATCCTGTTCTTCATCAATATCCTGGGCTTCAAGTGCAGACATCTCAAACATCATAGGGCGATCACCAATGCGGGTGCGGTGTTTCAACAACCCCTCGCGGGTGAACAGATAGATACATGAATTCTCCTCGAATACAGGCGGTAGATCTTGGGTTTGCAGCAAAATAGCGGGGTTGTGGTTGATGGGGCGAGCCAATGCATCCCATAAGCGCGTCTGCATGCGGGTCACTGAAAACAGGGAATCATATGCTGGATACACATCACAGAAATCTTTGATAGCATTCTCAATGGTTTTTGTTTGCAGCAAAGGATTGGTGCTGTGTGTTTGCAAATACAGGTCAGCCTTCACCTGCTCGGTATCATAAAACAGGATCTCATTCATGGGAATCGTATCAGCACATAGGTGCGAGGGTCTTTTTATTACTGTGACGGTAGGAAATTTTTCTGCGATCCCTTCTTGAATCACGGGGCTGTCGGTATCGACCACGATCTCATCTATTTGATCGCACTTTATCAGAGATGAGAGAATATGCATATATAAAGGCTTGCCTGCCAGGTCGCGGAAATTCTTTTGTGGAACACGCTGCGAATGATGGCGCATTGGAACCAGCGCTGCTACTTTATCGAATTTCATTTTCGTTCTCCTTTTTCTTTCCGAGAGCGGGTATGTCTTCATAGGAAATCGGTTTTACATCCTGTCGTCCATTATTATTATCCACCGGAAGTTGTGTGCGCGGGTAATAAAATGTCTGTTTCAGCTTTAAGGTCAAGGTACCTGATTGACGATAACCCTGGTATGTTCCCCAGAACTGGCAGGCGCGGAAATTGATCACATTGCGCCATTCTTTTCTCAGTTTCTTGTGAAGGTGTGCCTCGTGCCAATCATTTCGAACATTTTCACGCAGTGCCTTGAGGAATTCTCCAAACGAGAATGTGGCTTCTGGGTTGATATGTTTGAACGCCATTCCTTCACGACGATAGCGATTATAAACGCCCTTCCATGTTTCATCATGAACATGGATGACTTCCGCTTCGGCACTGTACGCAATACGATAGCCCTGCTGTTTAACCCATTTTGCCCACGCCAGGTCTTCCAGCCCGGTCAGGCTCTCATCGTAAGGATGGGTTTGCCATAAACTTTTACGAATGGCAGCATTAGCATTGTTGCAGAAAGGGGTACTTTGATCAAAGTCGGAAGCATCCGGATACCAGTGATGAAATACCTGCAGTTCGGAGAACTTGGAAGTATCGCAGCCAGATTGCTTTCCGTACACCAGCCCGACCTTCTCATCTTTAAAAGGTTCAATCAGCTTTTCCAGCCAATCGGGATAAACAGGATAAACATGGGCGCTTGCCATGACAACAATATCCGCATCAGCCTGTTTGATCCCAAAATTAAGCGAGCGACCAAAGGTAAATTGATCTGGTTTGATATGCACGATATCAACATTAAAATCCTGCGCGATAGCCAGAGTTTCATCGGTAGAACCCGAATCAACCAGGATGATCTGAACATGCTTGACGGTCTGCGATGCGATCCCCTGCAACAGCTTCCCGAGGTGCTGCTCTTCATTATAAGCACGGATAACAATGGAACAAGATGGTTTCATGATTCCTGTAAAAATTGCTCCTTTTCCTGAATTCCACGCAGGATGGTTTTTATGGAAGACGATCGTTCTGCCTTGAGCTGTTCGGGGTCAAAGTTGCGGATCATCACATATCCCTTCCAGTGGTTCTCATCTTCCAGAAACTCGTCATAGGGTAGAGAAGCGAGGAATAGCTGGTGATAGAGCACTTTGCGTGCATTCTCTCTGAATTCTAATGGCACCCTGATCTCTTCTTCCGACAGAAATCTTTCCAGTGTCATACAAAATTCTTTTTTATCGGGTGGAAAGAATACGGTAGGAATTTGTGTGTAACGCGCTTTCCCGGCACACAGAACCGGTTTTCCTAAAATTGAAGCTTCCAGACCAATAGTGGAATTATAGACCATCACGAATTTGGCGGCATAGATCAGTTCATAAGAACTGATGTATTCGCGAGCATTGACAAAACGCACATTCGGCAGATCAAGCACCTTGTTTGCACCGATCCACTGCGCTACCGTCTCTTCACTTTCTTTGCCCGGACGCAGTTCATCGGGGTGTGCGCGAATGATGAAAAGTACTTCAGGGTGAGCTTGTATGGCTTTCAACACTGCCTCCAGCCATGCAAACATGTGGGGAAAAACAACATTGGCATGCGCCTGACTGGTATCAAAGACCACATTGGTAAAAACCGGTACGACCGCCTGGTAGGATTGTATCTCCTGCTGTAGAGTCTCATCCAACCCGTGCATTTCAGGCCAGAATTCCACGCCGGCGGTGCTGAATTTTCCAGTCATCCTCTTGGAAAGATAATCATCCAATTGCTGCTGCTGGGAATCACTCAAAGCAAAAGATGATGGAATATCAATGGGGTAAGCCGTCGCCTCACCGCTGGTGAAGAAAACTGAATTGGGAAGCATGCCCACTTCATGAGTGTAAACAGGAATTTCTCTTTTTTGAGCCAGAAAGCGTGCAGTCGCTTCGGGATAGAACATACCATTGAATACGATCAACGCCTGTGGATCTGCCTGATCCAGCAGATGATCAAACTCACGTCGGATATTTTCCGCGGAGAGGATATAGTGCCGCGCCAGCTGGGCAGTATCTTCATCATCCACCAGATGGTGTTTACGCAGTATCCAGCGTAAAGACGGAAGGATCAACTCACCATATGGGATACCATTCTGCTGGAATTGCAGCAGCTCTGCCAGTGAAAGAGCATCAAGCTGTACTTTTAAGTCCGTGTTCATCTCAAATTCAAATGCACGTACGCTGCAGTTCTGATGGATCTCCCGCGAGGTACGGATGCAGCGCGTGCAGGGTGGAGCCACAATGGGATCGTTGCGATCGGTTCCCAGTACACAGCGGCTCATGCCGCGAGCACACACAAAATGGATCACGGGATAACCCGCCTGGCGCAGCGCCCAGGCTGTGACCAGCGAAAACCCGGCATTGAGACTTATCTCCTCTAATCGGGTTGAGGCGTTGAAGATCAATACTGGGGCTTGCTCGGGATTCTCAGGATCGTTATCAGGGATCTGTTCAGCAATACGAGCGATTCGCCTTCGGTTCAGGCGATGGATGGACTCGCGTTTTATTTTTCCAAATATGCGGTCGAAGGGTTTTTTCACAGGTCAATTGTATTATGAATATGGCAGTTCAGTCTATCATTCCATACTCACTGCACCCGGCGCAGTTTCTTGAGAGAAGAGAGTTCACTTTCATATACCTTCTTCACACCATCACCCAGGGCTTGTTCTGTTACCTGAATATATTTAACCAGCTTGCGGAATCCGCCTGGTTCTACTGAAGCCGCCTGATCGCTGCCCCACATAGCCCGATCCAATGTGAAATGTCGTTCTACAAGACAGGCTCCCATCGCTACTGCAATAACAGATGTAACCAGACCAACCTCATGACCGGAATAACCAATAGGGCACGAAAAATCAGTACGCAGGGTCTGTATCATCCTCAAATTCAATTCATTGGGATCGCATGGATACGCGCTGGTGGCATGCGTGATGAGCAGATTATCCAGCCCAACCACATCAACCGCTTCCTTGATCTGGTTGGTAGTGGACATACCCGTGGAGAGGATCATGGGACGACCTGTTTTTCGGATCTTTAGCAATAATTCATGATCAGTTAGAGAAGCAGAAGGCAGTTTGTAGCAAATTGGGGAGAACTTCTCCATGAAATCAACAGATTCCTGATCCCATACAGAAACAAACCAGTCCAAACCGATCTGTTTACACAACTCATCGATCTCATGATACTGCTGTTCGTCAAACTCAACCTTATAACGGTAATCGAGGTATGAAATATACCCCCAGGGTGTCTCCCTCATCTGACCCTGCTGTTCTTTTGGAACACAGACCTCTGGTGTGCGCTTCTGAAATTTTACGGCGTCCACTCCGGAATCTTTGGCAGCCAGGATCAGTTTTTTCGCAATATCCAGATCACCATTGTGGTTGATGCCAATTTCCGCCACCACATACGTTGGATGACCATCCCCTACAAATCGATCGCCGATCTTTATTTCTCTTTTCATGAAAATCTCCTATCGATTTTTATGAGGCTAAAAAACTGCCGATCAACTGCATATCACATTGTTCGGTGCATTTGATGCCGGGTGTAAGGTTGAAATGGTCCATCCTGAACTTGCGATATTTTTCACCGTTCCAGATATCATGCAAGGTCTGCTGGTGAGCATCACCCAGCACGATCTCATTATTGAAATCTTCCACACATTCACAGGATTCACCGTTTGATTTAATGGTCATGGATGACCATGGGAACTGGCAAAATTCGATCCAGTGGATGGATTCCGTCCCCGCTTTGTTATCTTCATACCACTGCTGATCCTGGCTCTTCAGGTAAATGTAAACATCCAGGTCCTTGAACTTTTCCTTCAACTGTTCAAATTCATCGCGCTGACCGGGTTTATTGAGATTCAACATGGTGATCACGATGGTGGTCGAAAGATTCTTCTGAGCCTTTACATTGAGCAGTTCCACGATCTGCTGGTAGCTTTCGGTGAAATTGGAGAGATAGCCTCTGATCTCTTTATGACGGGTATCATCCACGCTCTCGATCGAGTACTTGATGTAATCAAGCCCATTTTCAAAAGTCTCGATGGTACGTTTCATATTGATATTAGCCGGATTGCAGCTGAAATAACTGGGGATACCTTTTTCGGTCATCCAGCCCACATACTGCGGGATCTGTTTATCAAGCAAAGGGTCACCGTATCCATGCAGCACGATGACTTTGGGAATGACATACAGGAAGAAATGATTCTCGCTCATGTCATCCGGCTTTATTTTGTAATTCTCGGTCACGAATTTCTCCCAGCCCTGCCATTCTTCTGGCGACCAGGGTCTGAGCTGATCGATGATCTTCTTAAACAACTCTGGTGTCATTGTTTCAATAGGGCGGGTCATCATGGTTGTGCGCGGGCACATCTCGCAGCGCATATTGCATGAATTGGTGGTTTCGATGTTATACAATACCGGTTCTGGGCTGCGAAATTCCTCCAATTTCTGCAAGAGAAAATCTCGTTCGAATTTCTCGCCCTTCATCAGCCGATATTTCAGGTCGTAGACTTTCTGATAAAAATGGATGTCAATCATACTTATTCTCCATCATGATTTTAATTGGTTCTTACCGAGAAAATATTATAACCTGCGCACCGTCTTATGTGTTAAAAACCGCAGGTCTTTCATATTTTCCAGGGTATCTATGAATATTTTTCTAATAATCGGTCACAAAATTCGCGGACTGCTCCATGACCTCCGTTTTTCTGCAGAACAAGATCAGCCTTTTGCTTAACACTGTCATGCGCATCGGCTGGAGTCACACGGTATCCGACCAGTTCAAAACATTCCAGGTCATTCACATCATTGCCGATATAAGCTGTTTGCGCCGGATCAACGTTCTGTTCCGAGAGGATCGCCTGCAGCACGGATGCTTTCTTATCAACGCCCTGCCGGTAAGGTATCTTGAGTTTTTCACAGCGGCGCGCCACCACGGGATTTCGTTCTTTCGAAATAACGAAAATGGAAATGCCGAGCATTTTGCGGATCATTTCCAAACCCATCCCGTCGCCACGATTCGCAGCCACCATCTCATGCCCATCCTCATCCACCCAAACACGATCATCCGTCATGACCCCATCAAAATCCATGATAAGCATGGATATTTTTTGCGGCAGGCTGGTTTGTTCCATCCCCGGAATGACCATATCAAGGCTGCCTTCCCTGATGAGTTGTTCAGCATTGCGCCAGTCGGTCATGGTATCAATGTCGACCGTGTAGAGCGGGTCAATGATAAGCGGGAAGATGACATCCCCTGTCATGGAGTGTTTTTCCAGAATTGTTGCAGGGCGGATGGCATCTATATGCCCTGTCTGCCAGTACACCGGCGGAAGATCCTGGCGCGGGGCATTATAAGCCTCTTCGACACCCGCTGCGGTCAGGATCGGTTCCAGCGCTCCGCTGGATTGGATGCGCCACATCTTGTATGGATTCTGCCCGGCAGTGACCACGCCCCGTACACAATCAGCTTCAGGATGCTCTGCCAGTGATGAAACAGCACTATCAATACAATTCCTGGGTCGGATGGGTGAAGTGGGACGCAGTTGAATAACAACATCAGGATTGTAGCCCTCATTTTCTTTCAGCCACGCCAGGGCATGTTCAAAAACAGGAAGGTCGGGGGTTTGATCCTGCGCAAATTCATCAGGGCGCATGAATGGAACTTCCGCGCCAAATTGGCGGGCGACTTCAGCAATCTCTTCATTATCCGTTGATACGACCACGCGTGTTACACTGCGAGACTGCAGCGCAGCAGCAATGGAATATGCGATCAGCGGGAAACCAGCCAATTCTTTGACATTCTTGCGTGGAATGCTCTTGGAATTCCCACGAGCCGGTATCACTGCCAATACTTCCACTTTTGATTTATCCATACTGCGATCCTTTTGCTTTTTTACCATGCCGTCCAGCCGCCATCCACTACCAGATTGGAGCCGGTCATATAGCTGGATGCATTCGAAGCCAGGAACAGCAGAGCACCGTCCAACTCTGAAACCTGTGCCATACGCCCGATAATAGAACGTGCTGAGTATGCTTCAACGAATGCATCTTCATGGTTATTATAAATGCCGCCGGGAGAAAGAGCATTGACGCGAATATTCTTACCGGCGTAATAGGATGCGGTATAGCGGGTCAAACCCAGAATACCAGCTTTTGATACACTATAGTAAGGGGGTTTGAAAGATCCATCCTTATAAACCCGCTGATCAGGTGCCACCATGCCGTAGATCGAAGAAAATAAAATAATATTGCCGTGCCCCTGCTTCACCATCAGTTTAGCCGCTGCTTGTGTGCATATAAACGCGCCCGTCAAGTTCACATCAATGGCTGTTTTCCATGTTTCCAGTGGAAAGTCTTCAAAAGTGTATGTATGGTTCTGTTCATGTTCGCGGTCAAATTTCGGGTCGAGCGCTGCACAGTGAACCAGCACATCCAGTGCACCAAATTTATGATAACTTCGCTGCATCATAGTCTGAACCGATGTTGGATCCGTAATATTTGCCTGATAACTCTCAATGCAAAGATTTTGCGACCGAATTTTTTGCACAACATCATCGGTCTTTTGTTGATCAATATCGACCGCAACCACCCTGGCGTGTGCTTTCGCCAGGATCTCACAGAAATGCGAACCGATCAATCCAGCCGCACCTGTCACCAGAACTACGCGATCCATTAAATCAAAGGTGTCTTCTACAACACTCGTCATTGATCACTCCATGGACTTTCCGGAATAAGAACCTCTTGCTGCTTCTTTTGTGAACTATCATAGATTGCTGCAATGATCTGCTGAACACGCATCCCATCATGCAATGAACAAAGAGGTTGTTCACCTTCCTTTAGTATCGATAGGAAATGACGCATTTCTGCCAGGAAAAGATCATTACGATCAAACGAACTCTTCGCTCGAAAAGAGATCGAATTGGATGCATCAGCTCGGAGAAGGAGCGCTTGGTTCTCTTTTTCATTCCACAGAATACTTCCTGTACTGCCAATGATCTCCAGTGAATGATGCTTCGGCTGCTGGTAATAATCCAGATGAATATGTGAGATGGCGCCACTGGTATGTTTCATGGTGATTTCCGCCAGATCTTCAACCTCCAATTCCAGATCACTGATCTGCCCTACATACGCAGACACGCTCTGCACCTCTCCCACAAGCCAGCGAATATAATCAATCGGATGGCAGAGTGTCAACACTACCCCACCTCCCAGGTCTTTGCGTGCGCTGTACGAAGTACGATAATCTTCCCAGGGATGCCAGCCCGGCAGATATTCACCCCAATGAACATGGGTTGAAATGACCCGCCCGATTTCACCCTGCGTGAGCCATTCCTGGATCTGTAGAAAGGCGGGATGAAAACGGAATTGGAAACCAACCAGTGCCCGTTTTTGCTTTCGCTCTAAGGAATCCTGCAGCGTATCCAATCCATCGCAATTGACACTGAGAGGTTTTTCAAGCAGCAAAGTACAGCCTGCCTGTGCAGCCGGAATGGCTACCTGTAAATGCAGCGAGGTAGGATTCGAGATGATCACAGCATCCGGTTGCAACGTCAGTGCTTTTTCCAGATCCGTTTCAACCGGAAAATCCGCCAGATCGTTATCTGTTATGCTAGCCTGGTGAGTGCGGAATAAAACGATATCCTTCTCACCCAGCGCAACCAGGTTGCGAAGGTGTCTGCGCCCGATCGATCCCAAACCGGCAATAATAAATTTCATCGTATTACACCAGTATATACAAATCGAACAGATTTATATATGTTCATTCAAGAATTGATGATCTTGAAAAGTCGATTGTAGAGGAAATAAGCCACTCGCTTAACCAGAGGAAGATTTGTAAATAACACTTTCGGTTTGGCAGGCTGTGACTCTACCTCATCAGCATTAATTGAGATTCCAAACTGCTCAAGCTGCTGCGCCATTTCAAGGTCAATCACATTCCCCAGCAGCCGGATGGTAGCAGGATGGGTGCATAAACGTAAATAACCCATCAAGTCCATTTGTAGATCAAGCTCTCTCATCTTGCCCATTAACTGGGTTTGCCATATTCCCGGCAAGGCTTGCAGAATAACTTCCTTGCGTGTGACGAATTGATAATGTCCGGCAGAAGCCAGTGCATCTACTCCTTTATATGTCAAGACGATATCTTCAAGACCTTCCGTTTCTTTTTCATACTGTTCCCAGGTGCGACCTGTATTGCTGATGTAATGCAGCTGTAGATCTTTTGAAACCAGATCTCCTTTTCGTGCTTGAACGCCATCCTGCTCTGCGAAACTCAGCACAGAACCGATCCCTTCTTTCATGTGAGGGCGGATATATAATCCGGTCACCATACCTACTTTTGGATAGGTCTCCAGAATTTCCAGGTGCCTTTCCAGCCAACCCGGCATGAAGAACACATCATCGTCGCTGTAAGCAATGATCTCGCCCGGCGCTGCCCGAAAAGCGACCTGTAAAGCTCCCATTTTCCCGATATTGCGGCTGGAAAGAATAAGATAATCAATTTTTCCATGATCGCGCATCGCTTCCAGATATTCAACCACTTTTTGATTGCTGTTATTATCAAAGACGATCAAATCGTGGGGAATCGTGGTGTTTTGAATATAACTCTCCAGACTGGCGCGCATAACCTCAAAGCGTTTCTCGAAATAGCCCACATCATTGGGAATGTATGTGAGCATAACCAGAGACACCCTTGCCGGTTTGTAATCGGTGCTCTGCCCTCTGGAAGGATTCATCCCAATTCTTGGCATATCATTCTCTCCTCTTGTTATTGCCTTATTAATGACAGTAAAAATCCTGCTGTTCTGCGACCTGCGCTGGCATCCACATACGTGCATTCTTCTTCGATAAATTTGCGTTGTTTTTCCAGGTCAATTTCCGGGAACGTTAAATACATGTTTAGATGATCCTTTAATTCTGCGGTGCTCAGCGCAACCCGCCCAGCCCCTGAATCAATAAAACGTTTATGAGTAGGCCAATTTCCGATGGTCGAGAGAGGTAAATAGAATCTGTTTTCCACTCCCCATCCATCGGGCACATCCAGGCATATACTGACGATAGGCGTGGCATGGATGGAAGCTTCAACCACCATGGTGGAATAAACCGTGAGGAAGATATCCGAATACGCCATCATAGATGATTTTTCCGGCATATCTTCACCTGAATAATAACCGAGATCACCACCCAGCGGCACCGGTTCGACCAGATGCACATGAGGATTGCGCGCTGCCAATTTCGTGATGAAATCTTTTTCCGCCCGAAAGAGTGGATCATCCAAAAAATGGTTGGGGTGCAGCCGGATCAATAACTGGCAGGGTTCAATTAACTGCTCCGATTCCATGAGATCAATGATCGCTTCAATATTTTGATAGTTCGGAGAAAATGTAGTGAAACTGCAGGCGTATCCCAATAGTTTTCTCATGGGATCTAAATGATGGACCTTAAAATATTCATCCTTCCCCATCAACCATTTTTGCTGGAAATATCCGTCGTACGAGGGGATTCCACCGATATTCACTCTGCTGGGGTCCCAATCCGAACCTTTTACCAGTTCTTCTTTCTGGATCTCCGACCAGCAGGTGATCCAATCCACCTTCCCTCCGTTCAGGCTGTAGCTGGAGGGATTATCCCATCCAACGATAACCGAGACCGTGGGGATTTTTCGGGTTGCCGCTTCGCGTATTAGAAAACGATCCATACGCCATGCTGGAGTGCTGGCAACCACCAGATCAGGCTGGTATTTATCAAACAGGTCGCAATAGATACCCGGTTCTTGCGGGATCAACTTTTTCTGCATTCCGACCAGGATCTTTCTCGCAATACGCGAGTTACGCAGGATATTCACCACAAAACGCACAAAATCAACAAAAAAGATGCGTTTTCCGGTCGCTTCTCCTTCCACCTGACGCACATGTGAATCCAAAGCTTCAGTGTTGATCTTTTTTGAGGCGCCTACCCGGCGGAAAGAAATTTACCCACCACTGAAAGGATGGGCGATATGTTTTTAAGTAATCTTTCACCGCGTTCAAACGCAGCCCTTCGATGATCAAACCCTGCTGTCCGAAACGGTCCTGAATCTTATCAACCAGCTCATCATCGGTAAGCAGGATCACTTCCACATCTTCATAAATGAGTGATGGCACTACGTATGTTTGCAGAAAATAAACAATAGCCAATCCATGATCGGCACTTACGAAAATACGATATTTCTTTTTTTTGTTAAAGGTTGATGAATTATTTTTCATAATAAAGAGAAAAGATCCAATCATGAATTCTGAGCAGTACTTTTTTGATCACGGCGCTATCACGCAGCCTATGTCTTTTATTTAACAAAATCTCATTCGATATTTTATCGTCGATTGGAATGCGGTTGCTCATATTTTGAATGAGTGGTTTGTTGATCATCAGGCGCAGATAACCTCTTTCATTCAAACGTTCATCCAACTGCCGTACCTGCCCCAGTGGTTTCTGCATGTCGAATGGAAGGCATTCCTGCAGAGTCTTCTTCCACCCTGTAAACTGGAAATGATTGGCACCTACAAAAGCTTCAACATTTTTATACGTCAAACGCGTATCCGTTTTGTTGTCATACTCCTGCTGCAATTTCTCGTCCGTATACCCCAGGGTTGAAGAGAATTCATAGTAATCCTGATAACTGATAAAATCGCCCGTTTCTATTTTCACATGCGGAGTTTTTTCAGCCCATGCAATCGTACCCGTGCATAATTCAGGTATTGTTCGCAGCGGTCTGGCAGTGACCATACCCACCCGCGGATAGGTTTCTAAAACCCTGAGGCTTTCCTCTAACCATCCTTCGTAGAAATAAGCGTCATTGTCACTATACGCAATTATTTCTCCCGGGGCTGCATGAAAGATGAAATCCCAGGCGCCCCCTTTACCGATATTTTTTTCTGAAAACACCAGGTATTGAATTTTGCCGGAAGCCTGCAGTTCAAGCAGGTACTGCTTCACTTCCGCACAACTCCCATTATCAAAAACCATCAAATCGTACGGTTGTTTGGTATTTGCCAGGATACTGCACAGGCAGCGCTGAAGTACCGCAAAAGATTCTGAAAAATACCCTTCCTGGTAGGGGATGTAGTTCAGAACCGCCACTGTCACCCGCTGCGGCTGCGGAAGAGTTTTCATTTGTTTCGCAGGGTTTTGACCAACTCGCATGATTACTCCAAAAGCGGGGTTAATGCTACCATAGAATGATTGTACCTTTTCTGAAAGAAAGAATAAAATATCGTATAATCGCAAAATGAGAACAAACAAGCTTCTTTTGCACCTCCTCTTCCCGGTTTTTCTTACTCTCTCGATCAGCTCCTGTATCTCAAACCCATCTGTTAACCAGACTGGCAGTTCCCAACCAGCCATCTCGGAAACCTCTACACCTGCCGATCGCAAATTGACCATCTGCCTGGGCTACCAGCCAGAATCGCTGTTCCTGTATAAAGCCAGCACACAGGTGGAATGGGATATCCTGCAGGCGATTTATGACATGCCGCTCTTTAATCCCGATGGAACATCTTTTTCAACCATATTGAAAGACATCCCTTCCATGGAAAACGGAGGTATCCAGCTCACGACCGTGACTCTGCAGGAGGGTGATATGCTGGTAGATACATCCGGCAGTACGGTAGCGCTTGAAAAGGGAGTACAGTATTTCCCCAGCGGCTGTCGTTCCCTCACGTGTGCAGTCACCTGGGATGGGGAAGAAACGGTTGAAGTGGAACGAGCTGTCATCACCTATCACCTGCTCGATGACCTGAAATGGTCTGATGGTACTCCCTTGACCTCACAAGATTCCGTTTTCTCGTTTGGCATCGCATCCGATCCACTCACCCCAACAGATAAAATCCTTACCCGTCAGATCGCGGATTATGTCAGTGCTGACCAGACTACCATCTCCGTATCTCTCTTGCCCGGATTGATCCCCGAAAATCCCATCTCATATTTCTTCACCCCGCTGCCTTTGCACGCATGGGGTAAATCCAGCATAGCAGAACTGCTTCAATCACCGCAGGTACATGAAACACCCTTAAGCTGGGGTGCATACCGCATCAACAAATGGGATGAAAATTCCATCTTCCTGGAAAAAAACCCGTACTATTACCGCTCCGCTGAAGGATTGCCCGTATTTGATGAATTGGAGTTTCGCTTCACTTCCATACAGGGAGACACCAATCTGGCAGCGCTGGATTTTGATTATGCCCCCTACGAGATCTTTGAATATAACTGGAGCGAGGATGGCAGCACACAGTATCCTGACCAGTGTGACGTGGTTGACACTAGCGTAGATTTCACAGATCAATATGACATGTTCGATTATCTTCTGGATTACTACATGACGCCGGCTGTGGTGGTGAACAATCCCTCAAACGGAATTCTGGAAGGATTGTGGTTGAATCCTGAGAAAGACTGGCTCCGTGATCTGCAGCCCATCCTTTCACAATGCATCGACCGCAGCTATCTCAACAGCAAGCTCAATTATGGGATGGCTCTCCCAACCGAATCCATCTACTCCGTACAATATGATCCATCCAGCAATCTCTATGCGCCGGATGATGCAGCCCAGGCACTGGAAGCGCTGGGCTGGCATGATGAAGACGGCGATCCGCAGACCGCACGGGTGGCGCAGGGAGTGAGATCAGTTGGAGACGGAACACTGCTCTCGCTGTCTTTCCCCATCCTGAATGACCCCTTTTATGAAAAAGAAGCGGAGTTGCTGCAGCTTTTACTGCAAGATTGCGGCATCCAGCTCGATATTCAATCCTCCTCCGCGGCTGTCTATTATCAAACGGAAAACACCTCAATCAATGATGATTTTGACATGAGGCTGGTCACCCAGCGCATCACACCCGATTTTCCATGCGCTTTTCAGACGAGCCGGGCAGGGGCTTTCACCTTCCCTGGAATTTCTGCTGACGAAAACATTGCCAGCATGTGCAAACAGACCGATGCCACCGTTGCCCCCGAAACCTCCATTTCGCTCATCCCGCTTTTTTATCACGTGGATATCAGTATTGCCCGTGCTGACATGTGCAATTTCACCCCTTTAGGGCAGCCTGTCAGCGATCTATGGAATATAGAGGAATTCGATTATGGGGAAACCTGTAATACAGATATCGAAAACTAGGAACTAAATTTCCTGAAACTATTCTTTTTTATGTACAAGGATTTTCTTTAAGCAGGTTCTTAACTGGAGATAGGTCTTGCGGGGGTGGAAGACTGCGTAGTTAACCTTTGCCAGAGGCTGGCTCTTGAGCAGCGTGGTGGGCATGATCTCAACTGCCCGCCAAAAACGCCGCCATGTCATGGGTCGGCGCCTGATCTGCCCATCCTCTAATTTCCAGCGAGTATCTTCCAGCGTGAAAATGGTATGATCCCCCCCAGCCAGCCGCACATTCACCTTCGTTTCAGGCTGCCGATAATGAGGCTGCCCGCCCTGCAAGTGGCTGTAATCATGCTCCTGATGAGCGATCGTGATGGCGCTGCTGGCATCAACGACCTGCCAGCCTTCATAGCGAGCTTTGTAGATCATCCAGTTATCCCATCCGGCACGACCGATCGCAAAATCGGGAATAGTTGGGAAGCAGTCTCGCGGGAACAGGAAGTAATCACTCCCCATGGGCGGATGCAGCCGACCTTTCTCCCGAATCAACGCTGCAACGCTGGGGAAAAAAGGATCATTTTTCGAAAGAGAAGTGGTCACATCCACATCCCAGCGCTGCCCGACCAGCAGGAATTTCTCAAATCGTTGGGAGGTGATCCTGACCGTGTCCAGTACATCTGGAAGGACCAGAATGTCTGTATTGATGATGCATAAATAGGGGCTGGTGCTGCTGGCGCGAGCCAGTTCCAGCATGGAACTGATGAGAGGAGTCCCTTTCTCATTGCAGCGCACCTGCGGAAAATGGCGAATGTCAAAATCCGCTGCCGCACGGTCAATCCCTTCATCAGCTCCCATCAGGAATATTTCCACTTCCTCTCCTAACTTCTTCCATGAGAGGATGGCGTTACGCTGGATGGTATTGATATGCGCGTTCGTGAAGGGTTTGGGAGCCGTGAAAAAAGTGATGATGGGGTCAGCCATTATCCTGCCCGTCCTCTTTACTTCGCTCATCCACATCCTTGAAGGTCTTATGAGAAACGCCCGCATTGATCTTGCTTAATTGAGGGTTTTCCTCCACGATCTTGAGCACGTCCAGCCAGGTAAAGTTTTCTGGATCGGGTAAAAGAGTGAATAGCCTTTGGATGAATTCCAGATCCTCGAATGTATCCACCGTCCAGCGATACGAACCCAGGTCCGTTTCATGGTCAACCGTCAGGGTCTTGAAACGCCCGGGGCTTTCATAGAGATAGGGTAATACGTGCTCCCTCTCATGTTTTTCTTTTGCTTCCTGCCAGGCGCGCTGCAGTGCCTGGAAAGAAACCACTTCCACATCCAGCCCGATCGGGTAGGTGCGCTGGTAGGGCGGCGGCAGGCGGTTCGCAGCAAAATCAACTTTCTCTTCCGCAAAGCGCTGCATCACCATATCGATCAAACCCGCATCGATCAAGGGGCAATCGGCGGTGATGCGCACGACCACCTCCGCCTGTGCTTCCCGTGCTGCCTGGTAGTAGCGGTCCAGCACATCATAGATATTCCCGCGAAAACAGGGGATGTTCATCTGGCGGCATACCTGTTCGATCATATCGTCAGAAGGGTCGCTGGTGGTCGCTACCATCACCTCAGATACACAGCTCGCTTTGCGAGTACGTTCCACCACCCATACCAGCATGGGCTTGCCATGAATATCTCGCAGCACCTTGCCGGGCAGCCGGCTGGAACCCATGCGTGCCTGAATGATGGCAACCACACGTATATTCTTCATTTGGAACGACCTTCCATTATTCCCTGATATGCGTCAAGCATGATGGTCACGTTTTTCTCCCAGTCTGCTCGTTCCTGTGCCGTTCGCCGGGCGTTTTCACCCATAACGGATAAAGTTGCTGGCTGGGATGCGATGCGCAGAAGAACTGCCGCCAGTTCCTGCGGATTTCCATCTTCAAACGTCCACCCCTCTACCCCATCGCGCACCCATTCCAGGTTCGCAGGGATATTCGATACCACCGCCGGCGTTCCACATGCCAGAGCCTCCAGCAGCGCCACCGAGGAGCCATCCACATGCGACGCACTGAGGTACACATGCGCTTCCTGATAGATCGCAGCCAGGTCATCATTTTGGATCTGACCGCGAAATTCAACGTTGCTATCCAGTCCGTTTTCTGTGACAAACTGATGGATCCACTCAGCCTGCGAACCGCCGCTCAACATGATCAAATGCAGATCGGGATTTGTCTGCACTGCCAGCGCGAAGCCCTTGAGCGCCACATCCATCCCATAGCGAGGTTCCCACGATCTGGTGCTCAGGATCGTTAAACCCCGCTTCTCTTTTTTATGTACCGCTGCGGGTTTGAAGGTTTGCAGATCAACGCCCCATGGGAAAACGGTAACATGGGAGGGATCAAAACCACGGGCAGCAGCTTTCTTCGCAACGGCATGGCAATCGCAGAATAACCAGTCTGACTGCGCCAGCACAAACTTTGTGGTTCGCTTCCAGAACAAATTGCGATCTGCGTCCTGCATCATATCAAAGCCCCATGACATACTCACCAGAGGATGAAAACCGATCAACGCCGGCAGGATGCTGACAGGCTGGATGGGACCGGCATGGATCAGATCCGGCTGGATCGTTTCGATTGCTGAACGGAATTTCTTCTGCAAACCGGCATACTGCCACCAGCGTACCACACCAACCTCATCCCGCCACTGTACCTGCGTGATACTGACTGGCAGCGGTCGTGATTCCAGCTGACGGTGGCTGTCTTCCAAACGCAGCCAGTAGACCTGATGCTCACTGCGAGATAAAGCCGTGAGAAAACGATGGTCGTGCGGGCAGTAATCTTGAGAGCAATATACAATACGCAAAAGCAGCTTCCTTTTAATTACCCAGGTCGGTCCACTTCAATTCTTTTCCGAAGGGGATGGTCTCCAAAGCGCGTGTGCCCACCACCATTTCGATCTGGTCGGGCAGGATCGCGCCGGGAGTAGCAGGGCGCAGCACATCGATCATGGCACGGGTAAGCACATCTCCCTTTTCAATGGTTCGGGCTGCCCGCAGACAACGCCGCTGAATGATGACAGTCTCCCGTTCATTTTCAGCGACAGATTTATCGGCAGATCCAAGCGCCTGTTCTAATTGTCGGGTGTTCTCCACCATCTCCGCCCAAGTTTTGGGGTTCATGGCAAACATGTGATCTGGACCGACGCGATTGTTGTCATCGGTGAAATGCTTCTCTATCACACGCGCACCCAGTGTCACCGCGCCCAGCACGGTAGCATGACCGTGGGTGTGGTCAGATAACCCCAGCACCACATCCGGGAACATGGTGGCATAGGTCTTCAGCACATTTAAGTTGATGTTTTTGTAATTTTCCAGACTGGCGGTGTAATTGGTATTGCACTGCATCAATACCAGATCCTTATTGATCTTCAAGATCGCGTGAACAGCCCGCTGTACTTCCCCGATCGTTGCTGCCCCTGTAGCGATCAGCATGGGTTTTCCTTTGGCTGCCATATATTGCAGCGATTCCAGCCAATCGATCTCACCAGATCCAACTTTATACGCCGGCACATATTCTTCAAGCATATCCACTGCTTCAAAATCATAAGGGGAAGAAAAATAATCCATTCCCTGTTTGTCACATTCTTCCTTGAGAATAGGCGTCCAATCAAAGGACACACTGGCATCTTGATACACTTCAAAAACCGATTTCTTCCATTTGGATTGATGGGATTGCTGTCCGCCCAGTGATTTGAAACCATAGTCAGAAACGATCTTGGGTGCCTGAAAATTCTGGAATTTTGCCGCGTCCGCACCGGCTTCTTTCGCCAGACGGATCAATTCTTTCGCACGTTCAAGATCACCATCGTGATTGGCTGCGATATCCGCAATAAAATAGGTGGGATGCTGCAAACCGATCTCATGATTTCCAATTTTCATGGTCATTTCAGTCTCCTTTCAATTCCTGCTGTGTATTCAAATCGTAAATACGCTGTGCAAGACCTTCCTGATGATCCGTATACAAACGTTCCAATCCATCCTGCTGTGAAGGCAGATGGATACCCAATGCTTTCTCTACTTTTTCGGGATCAAGCACCAGGTTTTGTGAACGAGGAGCAGTTAAAAAATCTGCCTCCTGTACGGAGAGGGGAGAGATCAGCCCTTCATCAAAGCCCCATTTTCTGGCGATTTTAATGCCAAAATCATATTTACTCTGTGATTGTGGGCTGGTCACATGATAGATCCCATGCAGATCCTTCTCGGCGCATTTCATTAAAGTCTCCGATAGATCAAGAACATAGAGTGGGCTGAATTCCATATCAGTGAATCCATACACAGGTTTGCCAGCCTGCAAATTACGCAGGAAGAACTCCGCAAGACTGCGCTTCCCGGAGAGGCTGAACCCATAGAAATTCACCCTTGCGATAAAAGCTGAAGAATTTACCTCTTGAACAGCTTGCTCCCCACTCAGTTTGGTTTGTGCATAAACACTGACAGGATGGGGAGAATCCGTCTCAACGTATTTCCCCTTTTTGGTGCCATCGAAAATCGCATCGGTTGACAGGTGGATCATCTTCACACTGTGCCGCATGCATTCCTCTGCCAGCCAGCCCGGTAATTCTGCATTCAACAGGTGCGCCGTCTGGGGATGCTTCTCACAGGATTCCAGATCTGCCAGTGCAGCACAGTGAACCAGCAGGTCTGGGCGGTAGCGCTCGATCAGAGTACGGGCATTCTTTTCTTCCGTCAGATCATCGGCATGGATCTCGAAGGGCAGATCAGTGAGAACATGGTCATGGACAATGCCATCTATGGTATATACAGAAGCAAATCGCAGACAGAAATTCAAGCCAAGTAAGCCGCTGGCACCGCTGACCAGAATGCGCATCCCATTACTCCATCTTTATTTATCGGTTGTATTTTCAAAAGGCGCAATAAATTCCTGAATATCATTTACATTCAACCAATCGCTATTGGTATTAGATACGTAGCGGAAATCATCGTCGATCTTCTTTCCCAGGTTTTCCCATTCATGACCAAACCATAACGCTGCTGCCGGCTGCACCACATACATATCATCCAGTTCGATCACAGTACGAGCTTCATCCTCTGAGATCAGCACCTCATGCAGTTTTTCTCCAGGGCGAATACCAACAATATTGATCTTTGCCTGTGGGGCAACAGCGCGAGCCAGATCAATAACCTTCATGCTGGGAATCTTGGGAACAAAGACCTCACCGCCGTGCATTTCTTCCAGGCAGCGGATCACGAATCGTACTCCCTGCTCTAGAGATATCCAGAAGCGTGTCATGCGTTCATCGGTGATGGTAATGGAACCGGTTTTACGCTGGCGCAGGAAAACAGGCACAACGCTGCCTCGGCTGCCGACCACATTTCCATAGCGCACACAGCTGAAACGTGTTTCTCTTCCACCGGCATACGCATTGCTTTGAACGAATAATTTTTCTGCAGCTAATTTAGTAGCGCCATATAAATTGATGGGATTGACCGCTTTATCGGTGCTGAGTGCAATGACCCGCTTGACATTTGAATCCAGCGCTGCATCGATCACATTGCTGCTGCCGAGGATATTTGTCTTTACCGCTTCCATGGGGTTGTATTCACAGGCGGGCACCTGTTTTAAGGCAGCTGCGTGCACCACATAGTCCACACCCTGGAAGGCACGGCGCAGACGTTCCTGGTCACGAATATCACCAATGAAGTAGCGTAAATTTTCATGTTGAAAACCCATTTGTCGCATTTCGTGCTGTTTCTGTTCGTCACGGCTGTACACGATCAGTTTAGCCGGTTTAAATTCCTTCAACATGATCTCAATGAATTTTTTTCCGAATGAACCGGTGCCACCGGTAACCAGGATTACTTTATCATTCCAGTTCATATTTCTTTATCCTCATTCTTCTTTCTTCTTGATAACAATTAACGGGTATTGACCTTTTTCTCCAAAGGCATGCGGAAACAATTCTTCAAAAAAGTACAGGATGCCTAATTTTACTTTGCCACCCCAGCCTTTATGAATGACAGCCCGCAGAAAACGAACGCTCACTGAACGCCACACATAAATGCGTGCATTATATTGAGGTAGAATCTCTTTTTTAAAGGTAACAGCATCAAATTTTTCCACAAAGGTGCCGGCAGGTTTTCCCTGTGCCGGTCGTCCTTTTATCGATTCATCTGTTGTTTCCGAGTTGAGTTTGATCTCTCGATGGAATAATCTTTCTCCCAATTTTATCAAACCAGTTGCATGTATCATCAAGGGAGAATAATTCCAGCCATTGACAACCACCGCAGATACACCCTTTTTAAGCACACGAAACGTCTCTTTGTAGGCATTTTTTCGACCTTCTTTTGGCAGGTGATGAAAGGTATGCAAGGAAACAATCCCATCAAACACTTCTTCACCAAAAGGTAGATTGGATACATCCGCGACCACAAACAGACCATGATCCCCTATTCTTTTGCGCGCATCCACCAGCGCCACATGCGAAAGGTCAAGACACACCCGGTAGGAATATCCTTCTGAATAGGTCAGGTATTCAGGATACTGGATCGGTCCGGAACCGGCATCAAGCAAATATTTGCCTGTGTGGGTCAGATGCCGATTGATGCGTAGATGACATTTATGGATGTACTTTCGTGAAACGGGACGTAAATCTTCATAATGAGCATTCTGGTAAACGCCTTCTTCCGTCATCTGCCAGCCGATGCTGTCATAAAAATCTTTTACTTCCTGAATATTAAAATCATTCATCGAACTCATTATTCCTTCGCATCACGGATGGCTGCCCAATCTAATGGTTCGCCGATCAGATAACGGAAAGTTGCTTCGTATTCTTTCCTACCTTCTTCTGAGAGGACTTTTGACAGTGATATCTGTTCATAATCTTCCCACATACTCACCAGATGCCAGGGGATTGGGCGGGGAAAATCGAAGAAAAAGCGATAGGCATACGCCCATGCCAATTTGATTTCGTGATCGGTCAGGCGATTCCCCTGTGGATCTTGCAGGATAGAACCGATCAGCTTGTAGTATTTCACCCACGATTGCGGATCTCTGGTGAAACCTTTTTCTTTGTAATGCGTTTTACCAGCCACAATGACCGGAACACCGCTCATCGCCATTTCCAATCCAACGGTAGTGGTATAAACCAGACCCAGGTCAGCTGCTGCGATCAAATCATACGTATTGGTTGGATCGTCCGGTTTTATCAGATGGATATGTTCTGGAAGATCAGGTGAAACATGTTCAATGACATCCACCATTGATTGCCCATGGATCAGCATTTCTCCTGGATGGACACGAATAACCAGCTGCGTATTTGGTTTGCCCATGAAATACTGCAGGGTGCGAATTATCCACTCTTCCATGGTATGCGTGAATACTTCTCTTCCCAGTGTCAGGCTATCCCCCAGTACGTTCGTTGCTAATAACACCACCGGTCGCGCGTCATCCAATCCCAATTCTTTACGAGCCTGTGCCACTCCCTTTGCCGGGGCGCGCTGCCACAGGCGGGAAAAGTTCTTCCAAATAGATGCCTTTCGCCGTGACTCGAATAATTCGTGGATCTTGCGCTTCTCAGCTCGATCAAGTGGTTCATTCATGTAAGCCTGCCACAACGCATCAGTTTCCTGCTCCATTACCTTTGCATCCTGTGCGATCCACACACGCTGGCGCTGATCACCAAACTCATAGGTGGTGACCGGAATAGCGAGATGCTTCGCCACTTCATACATCACGGCGAATTCCTGGATCGTTCCATTAGGAACCACAACCACATCAGGTTTATTTGTGTTCAGCCATGCCAGTGCGCTGCGCGCCATACTTTCATTCCTGTCGAGCCGCATTTTATACACCGGATCATCCGTATCCACATCTTCGACCTGCAGGGTGTACTGGCTGTCAAACCTGGTTATTTGCTCGATCCTTTGTGCCAGATCTGCCGGCAGAGTTTTATAGCCGGCATATACATTCAGAAATGAAAATGCTTTAACAAATGGATTGAGTTTTTTTAGAGTATCCTGTGCATAGAGATTTTGGCGTCTCAAATCAAATCGGCTGATCGGATTTTGCCAATCATGATAGGGTAAAAAACCAAGATGTACCTCATGTCCCATCCCTGCAAAAACGGTGCTGATCAGTGTTGCGTGACTGATCCAATAATGAAGGGTGGCAAAAACCAGGACCTTTTTCTTTTCTTTGTTTTCAACTTCATGTTTCTGCAAATAATCAACCAGTTCAGGTATTCTCTTTTCGAGTTCGGTAAGAGAAAATCGGCTGCGCAGCCCTTTATTACGATTGCGAATCAACCAGTACAATTCAACCGTCAATGGGATCTCGCCAAGGATATTTTTCATTAAATCTCTTGATTTCCGCTGGGAACTATCACTATTTGCCATGTTTCTTCTCACCATTTTCAAAGTTTTCAATCTGCCATTTCAGAGCAGGTCTGATGGGTCCTAGCCGTGTTTCGACCCACTGCATCCCTGGTGCACCTGCCGGATCAACATTAAAAAGCAGCGCTTGATCGTCCTGGAAATATCGCTTGATCATATATGTACTGGCGTTCACACCCACCACATAGCGCCCCTCATTCAATAAATTAGCGGGGATATCACAACGACTGACATAGCGACCTGCTTCACGAACTGTCTCTTTTTCATACATACGTGCATCATCGGTGTCAAAGGAAGTAAAAATGTATTCTCCACGAGTTGTCAGTAAATAAATACCCACCCGCAATCCCTTGATCTGTGTTTTCAACTCGTATTCAATTTCAATTACGAACGGTTCGGTAGATCGAACAATTTCAGCAATATCACCTTGTTTATTCAGAATACGAATTGCTACTGGTTTGAATGGTTTACTGGCAGTAGCAATTTCTTCAGGCTGCCAGATCTTCTGTCCTTCTTCCGTCAACCCTTTCGATAGATAGTAATCTATTGCCTCTGGCGTCGGTCCTCTCATGAGCAGCTGCCCATGGTCAATAACCAGCGTCTCCTGCGTTAACCTAAGAACTGCCGACATATTATGGCTGACAAAGAGCACGGTACGTCCCTGCTGCGCCACATCACTCATTTTTCCAAGACATTTCTTCTGGAATTCCGCATCCCCCACTGCCAGAACTTCATCCACCACCAGAATTTCCGGTTCCAGATGGGCAGCTACAGCAAATGCCAATCGCAAGTACATTCCGCTTGAATATCTTTTTACAGGGGTATCGATAAATTTCTCTACCTCGGAAAAATCGACGATCTCATCAAATTTTTTATCAATCTCGGTTCTTTTCATACCCAGGATGGCACCATTAAGAAAAATATTTTCTCGACCGGTCAATTCTGGATGAAATCCTGTACCAACTTCCAATAAAGAGCCCACACGCCCGCGAATTTCGATCAATCCTTCGGTCGGTTCTGTGACACGGGAGAGGATCTTCAAGAGGGTGCTCTTGCCTGCTCCATTGCGCCCTACCACGCCCAGTACCTGTCCCTCACTTACTTCAAAGGACACATCCTTCAATGCCCAGATATAATGATCGGCAGCCTTCTCTCGCCGCTTTACGGCATCCGCCATTTTATCGCGCAGGGTTTGATACTTGATCTGCGGCGCGCCAATGTTGTATTGCTTTCCCAGGTTTTCTACACGTATCGCTGTTTTGCTCATTGAATTATCTCTTTCACTTGATCAAACCATATCCGCAAATTTGCGTTCCATCCGACGAAAGTAGAACAAACCGGAAATGGTCAGCAGAATGGCGATGCTCGCCGAAATCATAAGGGTGACCCCAGGACCTTCACCCGTACCCAGCAAAGCCCACCGAAATCCTTCCACTACACCGGTTAGAGGATTGAGCGCGTAAATAAATTTCCATTTTTCAGGAACCATAGATGCCGGATAAGCGATCGGTGTAAGGTACATCCAGAATTGGGTCAAGAAGGGAATGACATAGCCCACATCGCGGTACATCACATTCAGGGCAGATAACCACAAACCTACTCCAATAGCTGTGATAAGAGCCAGCAGAACAAACAAAGGCAGCGCCCATACATTCGCGGTAGGGCTGATACCATAGAACAACATCATGGCTAACAGCACCACAAATGCGATTAAGAAATCAACCACACCTGCCAGTACAGATGACAGAGGCAGGATCAGACGGGGAAAATATACCTTTGAAATGATGTTCGCACTTGAGACAAGTGAGCGGCTGGCATCCTGCATGGCTTTTGAAAAAAGAGTCCACGGCAGCAGGGCTGTGTAAGAAAAGATCGGATACGGCACCCCATCTGAGGGCACCTTCGCCAGACCGCCAAAGAAAACGCTGAACACAACCATGGTAAGGAACGGCTGTAATACTGCCCAGCTGGCACCTAACAGTGTTTGTTTATAACGTACTTTCAGATCGCGCCAGGTAAAGAAGAATATCAATTCCCGGTAATTCCAGAGATCTTTCAGATTTAACGCAGCCCATCCTTTGGACGGTCTTATGGTAATGGTGCGTGGTTCGTTAATGCCAGCCATTCTACTATTTGATCCTTCCTTTGTTTTCCTGATACCAGGCAATAGTTTGTTCCAATCCCTGTTCAAAAGACATTTGTGCTTCAAAGCCAAAGTAATCTTTGGCACGCGTTGTATCCAAACAGCGGCGAGGCTGCCCGTTGGGTTTGGTCGTATTCCATTTAAAAGTTCCATCGTATCCCGTCAGTTTTGCGATCAGGTGTACCAGATCTTTAATGCTGATTTCAAAACCTGAACCGAGGTTGACCGGTTCGGAATCATTGTATTTTTCTGCTGCCAGCAAGATACCTTCGGCAGCATCCTCAACATACAGGAACTCACGCGTGGGAGAACCATCTCCCCACACTTCGATCTCTGTTTTGCCTTCATCAACTGCCTGAACACATTTACGGATTAAAGCCGGGATGACGTGTGATGAAGCCGGGTTGAAATTATCTCCCGGACCATACAGATTTACGGGCAGTAAAAATAATGCATTATAGCCATATTGCTGGCGGTAAGATTGCGCCTGCACCAGCAGCATTTTCTTTGCCAATCCATAAGGAGCATTGGTCTCTTCAGGGTAGCCATCCCACAAATTCTCTTCTTTAAAGGGAACAGGTGTGAACTTTGGGTAAGCGCAGATGGTACCGATCGCCACAAATTTTTTGATCGATCGTTTCCATGATTCATGCATGAGCTGTACACCCATCATGAGATTGTTGTAAAAAAACTCGCCAGGGTGCTCGCGGTTTGCTCCGATGCCTCCCACCTGTGCCGCTAAATGAATGATCACATCTGGTCTGGCATCCGCCAACATTTGTTTGATGGAATCAAGGTTGGTGAGATCATATCGCTCTATGGTTGGGATGAAGATATCTTTCGCACCACGTTCCTGCAGTTTGCGTACAACCACCTGCCCCAGGAACCCAGCCCCACCGGTAACGCAAAAACGGTTTTCGTAGAAAAATGGTAGTTCATGAGTTGTCATGTTCAGAATCCTCCAAAACGATGAAGATTTTTAACCCTTCAATGTGAAAAATAGGGTAGCTTTTCTTTTCTGTGATATTTACACCCTGCTCAAGGCAGGTCAAACGGCAAATTTCTGCCACATCACCACTACCATCCAGATATACCTGAGAGTAACCCTGCTCTTTGACTTGATCTATTGCGTCCATCGAACGCTGTCGAACCAGTCTGTAGATATCGAACGATGTATGAATATAATCAACCAGCAAGTTAGCCCGGTATGCAATTCCCTGAGGTGTGATGATATAGCGTAGTTTGCGGCGCTCTATGCGCCGCACCTTTACATACCCTTTCTCGATCAATCGCTGGAGATGCCAGTTTACAGTTCCTACCGCCACGCCCAAACGGGCAGCCAGTGTAGCCTGTGTGGTTTCAGGATCCTGTTCGATGTGTTCAAGAATATCCAGCTCGCGATTTTCAGGATTATTTGAATTCGTCATGGTTCAATATTCAGTTGCTGAATTATAAAACAGGGAATCGCATCCGTCAAGAAAAGATAAAAAAGACCAGTTCAACCCGCTTTCAGAACGTGATGTTATACTTTTCTTGAATTAATCCTATATTTAATTGAGTTAAAGGCATGCAAAATACCAAAATATTTCTTGAGTACCAGACCAATCACGAAAAACACTGGGATGCGGTTGCACAACAGCTGGACCATTGGAAAGGCTGGGGTGAGTATTACCGCAGCAGGCTCGAAAAAACATATCGCTTTATCATCCCTTCCGGGATGGATGTGCTGGAGATCGGCTGCGCCCGTGGTGATCTGCTGGCGTCTCTGGAACCCAATCATGGAATTGGGATTGATCTTTCCGGTGAAATGGTCGAACGCGCCCAACTTCTCCATCCAGATCTGCATTTTATTCATGCAGATATTCATGAGATCGATCTACAAGAGAAATTCGATTACATCATCCTCTCAGATCTGATCAACGATCTATGGGACGTTGAAACGGTATTCCATAAGATACGCGCCTGGTCTAAACCAAACACACGCGTCATTCTGAATTATTACAACCGCGTATGGGAATGGCCGCTGGCGCTTGCGCAGAAACTACATCTTGCAGCGCCAACACTTCCGCAAAACTGGTTATCGGTGGATGATGTCAAGAATCTGCTCTATCTGGGTGATTTTGAGGTCATTCGTGAATGGGAAGAGGTGCTTTCACCGCTCCCCATCCCTATCCTGGCTCCATTATGCAATCGGTTTCTGGTGCGCACATGGTTGTTCCGCTGGCTGGCAATGACCGCTTTCACCTTAGCCAGACCACTGCCAACTCCTGCTGAAGAAAATACAGAATCCAGCGTTACCGTAGTAGTCCCTGCGCGCAATGAAGCAGGAAATATCAAACAGATCTTCGAGCGCGTTCCACAAATGGGTTCGGGGACAGAATTGATCTTCGTGGAAGGGCATTCACAGGATGATACCTTTGAGATCATCCAGCAGGAGATGAAAGCCCATCCAAAAGTGGATTGTAAGTTGTTCCGCCAGGAGGGCAAAGGAAAAGGAGATGCCGTTCGACTGGGATATTCCCACGCCAGGGGAGATATCTTGATGATCCTGGATGCAGACCTTACCGTACCTCCTGAAGATCTGCCCCGTTTTTATCATGCCATCCAATCAGGAAGGGGAGATTTCATCAATGGAGTGCGGCTGGTGTACCCTATGGAAGAACAAGCCATGCGCTTATTCAACTATATCGGGAACAAGATGTTCAGCTGGTTATTTTCATACCTGCTTGACCAGCCCGTGAAAGATACCTTGTGCGGTACGAAAGTGCTGTGGAAAAAAGATTACGAACGCATCGCTGCCAACCGCTCATATTTTGGTGATTTTGATCCCTTTGGGGATTTTGACCTGCTGTTCGGCGCTGCCAAGCTCAATCTCAAGATCATTGATCTTCCGATCCGCTACAAAGAACGCACCTATGGGACGACCAATATCCAGCGCTGGAAACATGGCTGGCTGCTGGTGAAAATGGTGTTCTTTGCCGCACGCAGGATCAAATTCGTTTAACTTCAGATTCGCCGCTTCTGGATGATAATAAGCGCGAACATCGCCCATTTCTGCGGATTGAAAGACTTTTCAAATCCTTTTAATAATCCGTTTGCCCACGACGGTGCCAGTGCCCTGCTGGATACTCCCCCGCTTAAAAGATAACGGAAAGGCATAAAAGGTTGAACGGTCACGATTTCAAGATCAGAGAATACTGTTTCAAATATTTCCTTATCCCGTTTAAAAACGATCCATGGCAGCGCCTGGTTGGAACCGGATAAGGGTCCGGTAGAAGGAAATTGCCAGGTTTTCATATCAACATCCATGGGTTCTGAATGGAAATGATCCATCACCCAGCGCGACCAGCCGGTGACCCATGGTTCGATCATGATGATGCGTCCTCCTGGGGTTAGCGTGCGCACCGTTTCTCTCAGAAAACGCTCTACATTCGGTATATGATGGAAGACATCGGTCATCACTACGGCGCGCAGCGAAGCTGGTGGAAAAGGCAGATCCATTCCATCCACAATAGCCTGCACAAAGGGGCAGAAAAACACTTCTGATGAAAAACTTTCAGGATATAGTTCCTGAAAAAATCCCGCACCTGAACCAATTTCAAGGATTTCTCCGGAAACAGTCGGGATGTGTGCCGCCTGCAGGTTGTACCATTCACGGTAGATAGCATGCAGGAACGGTTTTGAATGGATAGTTTCCCTCCTTTTGAAAGTGACAGAGGGATCATCCACATTCTCGTGTGTTGACCCGGGATATCCCAGCAGTTTCCTTAAAACAGATTTCTCAGGCTCTGGATTGTGGACAGGATTCATAAAGCATTCACCTCAATTTACCGGCACATTGAAATATCGACAAGCATGCGGAAATCACCCGTCCAATCGGTTTCCTCATTGACCGGAATCACGCAATCGGAAGTGAGCAGATCCTGTTCGGCAACCGTTAACGTCTTCCAGTATTCCAGATCGTAATACAGGTAATCGTAGCCCGCATTTGCCATCTCGGATGGATCAGGGTCATAGATCATCTGCTGCCATGCATCCGTCGGAGCGTAAAAATCAACGGACGAATTCCCGCTGCGGGCAAAGATCGTGATGGCTCGCGGAATATTCGGATCTAAGACCAGCGCATCCTGTGCAAGGCGATCCCAGTAAGCATTCATCATCCGTACATCCATATCAGTTATGAATAATGAGAGCTGCGGTTCTTGTATGGCGCTTAATTCCGTGCCCATCACCACCACTCCTCCGAAAATGGTGATCAACGCCAGCATGAAGACCAGTATTTTGCGACCATTGCTCTTTTTCTGCAGCCAGGTAAACATGACTGGCACTGCGAAAAGCAAACTCACCTCCAAAAAATCATTCTGCACTCGGTTCACAGCTGAATTGATGCCTTTTGAAACGATCTGCACAAAGCAAAAAGCCAGTCCAATCAGGGATGTTCCGATATACGCCGCTTCCACATAACGTTTTTCTTTGTATGCCTCCCACCCCCACTTTAAGACAAAAGGAAACACGAACAGCAATGGTCCGCATTCCAGCAGGAGAACGACCAGGTGAATGGGATTGGTCAGGATCAATTCACCCAGATGCGGATCCATAAAACGTGGTGGGAAATTGAAGGATACCTGGAAAGAATGATAGGAACTGTACGATGGATTAACAACAGTTTGCGCGATCGAAGTGAAAAAGCCGCCCTGCAAAAATACCACCGCCCAGACCGCAGCAAGCAGCAGCAATTTTGCCCGCGCTTCTGTTTTCTCCATGCCATCTTTTTTCACGATCTGAACAATATAAATGACGATCAATATCCCTGACAGGAACGCAAAGGTCAGTTCATCCATAAGCGCCATACTTGCCAGCAGCACACCCAGAACTCCAAATGCCTGCCAGTCTTTCGCCCGGTTATAAAGCAGTAAAACAACGATCAAGATCAGGAATGTGACGTTATCCCAGCCCAGACCCAGGATAGAAGGTTTGATGAGACCATTGGTAAAAGCAAACGGGATAGGGATAGGAGCCATGCCCTGCGCTGCCCAGGGGCTGATCAACGCCGTTCGCAGATCAGAACCGCTGTTCAAGCCGCTTCCGATTCGATTGATGACAGTATCAAAACGATCGATCACGGAAGGAGGCAGGATAAGCAGCAGCCAGCGCGTCCCGCCACCCAGCACATGCAGCACACCTCCGGTAATGCCTGCGATGATATTCCTGGTGATCTTTTGAACCCACACTACCACCAGCACAGTGCTTAAACTCAAGGTCAGAGCTTTCAAGATAGCAAGCGAGGTCCAGGGATAGAAATCGCCGATGCGCATAAATTGTGCAGCGATCAAATAGCGCAGGTAGTGTTCATCCAGCACGATGCTGGTATCATACGGAAAATGTGGCGGAATATCACCGCTGGCAATCATCGAGACTAACGGCAATGTTTTAAATTCATCCCAAATTGACATACCTCTCGCCATCATGAAAAACAGATAAAAAAGTACGAAAAAGGTGATCCACTGCCAGGGGGCAAATGGGAATAGTTCCTTAAAACGAATCCGTTTACGGAAGAGAGGAATGCATAACAGGATGCCCATTAAGAATGTGATCAATGCTGCCAGCCAGAATGCAGCCAGCGGGTCAAGTAAACGACCCAGTAAATTGGCAATCCAGCTTTCGATAATCAACCCTGCTGCCACGCCCACCAGCAAGATTTCCCCTTTCTTTAGCCTGAACACTCCCTGAATAATAAGAATCCCTCCTAATGACCACATCAAACACCATATTAGAAAACCCCCGTACCCAGTTGAGAAGTAATTCAGTATTTCAGGCATGTTAATAATCCTTTTAACAAATTATTGTAGGTATATTTTAATAGATTTAAACAGGATATGATTGTATCTGCAAATTCTCCATGCAATCCCATTTCGTAACTATGATATTAATAGGATTCGGAAATGTATTTCCATACTGGAAAAAGGTCATTTATCATATTATGATTAGCTTGTTTCTCAAATATAACAAATCCTAATGGGTAGCTTTTCAAGGAGTAAAAAAATGGCACGAATGTTTGTTCCCGGACCGGTTGATGTAGCACCAGAAGTCCTCGAAACCATGACAAGACCCGTACTTCCACATCGCAGCAAGGAATATGAAGCCATATTTCAACATGCTGCAAAGAAATGTGAAGATCTATTCTATACAAAATATCGTGTCTTCATCGGTACTCATTCCGGCAGCGGTATGCAGGAAACTGGTATCCGCAACCTTGCGCAGAAAGATATTCTGGCATGTGTGAACGGTGCGTTTTCTGACCGCTGGTACGATGTGGCAGTCAGCAACGGCAAACAGGTCGACAAATTGGAGGCTGAATGGGGAAAACCTATTGAACCGCAGCAATTACGTGATGCACTCAAGAAAAAGCCTTATGAAGCGATCACACTGGTACACAATGAAACCTCTGTTGGACTGGAAAACCCGGTAAAAGAATTATGCGAAGTTGTCAAAGAAGTCAGCCCTGATACGCTGATCCTGGTGGATGCCGTCTCATCGCTTGCCGGCACAAAGATCGAGATGGATGCGTGGGGCATTGACTTCCTGCTGACATCTTCACAAAAATGTCTGGCACTGCCCCCCGGCATTTCTCTGGCAGGCACCAGCGACCGCGCACTGGAAAAAGCAGCCAGCGTGGAAAACCGCGGCTGGTATTTCGATC
Source organism: Anaerolineaceae bacterium (assembly GCA_963556045.3). Taxonomy (GTDB): domain Bacteria; phylum Chloroflexota; class Anaerolineae; order Anaerolineales; family Anaerolineaceae; genus UBA4781. The sequence continues at coordinate 1,077,824 of CAUVYA020000002.1, forward strand.
TGCTGATCATGGAAAAGCATCGCGTGAAAAATACCACTGCAATGACCTCAGCAGTTTCGCTGGTATATGCACTCGATTACCAGCTCGATCGCATTTTTGAAGAAGGGTTGGAAGCTCGTTTTGCCCGCCATGCAGCCATGTCGCAGCGTGTATACGATTGGGCAGTAGAACGCGGAATGGATTCGCTGGCAGACCCCAGATATCGCTCCAAGACCGTTGCGACCATTAAAAACACGCATAATATCGATATTCCAAAATTGAACGCGTATTTACTGGAACATGGGATGCGTATTGCGAATGGCTATGGCAATCTTAAGAACATCACTTTCCGCATCGCCACCATGGGTGAAACCCAGATGAGCGATATCAATGAACTGCTGGGCTATTTTGATGAGTTTATGAAATAAAAACGAGAAAATCAGAAACATACAAAAGCCCGCTTTTATGCGGGCTTTTGAGTTAAAATCAACCAAATGGATAAAATAATCAAGGTAATGCGATGATCCTGGTAAGAGAATTTCGACCTAATTCATTCAAAGGGGCTCAATTTCGTAAAGCGCTGGTAATTACCATCATCGGAAATGTGTTCCTGGCAGCCATCAAAAGCATTGCTGCATCTTACAGTGGTTCTGCAGCCTTGTATTCTGACGCGGTTAACTCCATTTCCGACGTGATCTATTCCGTTTTTCTGATCATTGGTCTTACGCTCGCGCAAAAACCACCAGATGAAAGTCATCCTCAGGGGCATGATCGTTTTGAGCCTTTGATGGGGTTGATCATCACCATTTCCATGACCCTTGCAGGTGTTGAAGCATTACGCTCCTCTATCAGCCGTTTTTCCAGTGGTATACAGCAAATCACGCTGGGGTATTCCTCCCTGGCGCTGCTGGTCAGTGCTGTGACCAAGACTGGTATGTTCATCATGGTCCGTAATATCGCACGCAAAGTTCTCTCTCCCGGATTGGATGCCACTGCAAAAGACAATTTAAGCGATATTCTCACATCACTGGCAGCTCTCATCGGGATCATTGGTTCCAATTTTATCCACCCCCTGCTGGATCCCATTGCCGGCGCACTGGTTTCTCTGTGGATATTTAAAGCTGCTTTCGAGGTAGGGAAGGAGAATCTTGGTTTTCTAACAGGCGGCAGCCCGGATGAAGAGATCAAAAAGGAGATTGTGGAAACTGCTCTATCAATTGAAGGGGTAATTGGTGTAAATCAGATGGTCGCAGAATTTGTTGGACCTAAAATAGTGGTAGATATGCATATTGACGTCGATCAGAATATCAATCTCAAGCAAAGCCATCAAATATCTGATCAAGTTGCCGCTGTATTGGAAGCAATGCCGCTGGTTGATCGAGCATACATTCATCCCGAGCCCTTTAATCCAGCAGGAATTCTTACTCAGTCAGAAGATACTGCGCCAAAAATTCAAGAATAGCCCGGTAGTATTCGCGCAGCGTCTCTTCCCTCCGGAAGCCGTGCCCTTCATGTTCAAAAATCGTCAAGGTGCAGGGAATATTTCGTTCAAACAATGAATCATACAATTTTTTTGACTGAGATGGGTTTACCACCTCATCTTCACTGCCATGAAACAACATCAGCGCATCTTTGATCTCGTCAATGTGAAAAATGGGGGAACGATCAATAAATTTTTGTTTATCCTTTTCCACATCACCGATCAAAAATCGATGATAAAACTTTTCAAATTTATGGGTTTGTGTGGCATCAATGATCAGATCGCCAATCCCGTAACTGCAAATTGCGGCTTGAAAAAAACCGGGGTATTTGCGCAGGACATTCAGCACGGTTGTACCTCCCGAACTGCTGCCCAGTAACGCTACCTTTCCCTGCTGTACGATGCCATTTTCGATCAGATGTGTGGCACCGCTGTAAATATCATCCACTTCAAGAGCTCCCCATTCCCCCTTTAATGCATCGCGATAGGCTGCTCCATATCCGCTGCTGCCGCGGTAATTGACCTGAAAATAACCAAACCCACGAGATGTGAAGAAATTCGCTTCTGCTGCAAAGGATAAAGAGCGCTGCATGGTGGGTCCCCCATGCACTTCAATGATCAAAGGCACTTTCTTGTTCTCAATACCTTCAGGGAGATACAGCAATCCAAACACGTCCTGCCCATCCAAGCCCTTCCAGATGATCTTCTGCGGTGACACCATTTGCAACCCATTGATGGTTCCATCAAGGCTGGAACGCATTCTCTCAAAGCTGCCTTCTGAATACCTCACAACTTGTTTTGGTGATGATGGAGAAGAAGCCATCATTACCATAGTGTTGCTGTGTGAAGAACAGGTAATTTGTGACAGCCATGTGAAAGGTGCGGTTGGTATTTGAACGGATTTGCCGCTGCGTACATTCACCCTCCACAGGCTTGCTTCAGCTTCGGCGTAACGAAAATAAAAAATATTCTTTGAATCAAAACTCCAGCTATACGAACGCAGTCCCTGAACCCAATCAGGAGTGGAAAGCATGAAACCCTCACCATGAATCAGGGTTCTTTCTTCTTTCTTTTTAAGATCATACAGGACAAGGTCTTCCCATTTTCCGTTTTGCTGCAGATAGCTCAATGTTTTCCCGTTTGGAGAAAAAAGAGGTTGGTGGGCAGCTCGTCCCGCTTTCCCACTGATCCAGGTTTCGTTGAACAACCGCAACTGCATTCCCCCAACTTCCCCCAGTTTTACGCGGCTGCCCTGCCAGGGCATGAGTGGATGATCCCACTCAACCCAGGCGATCCATTCCCCATCCGGACGCCAGGTTGGTTGTAGATAAAAATCTGCACCTTTCACGATCTGGCGCGGCCAATCCTGTCCATGCATGGGGACTACGGCGATCAAATCTGTTATTCCATCACTAGATAAATAGAGAACCCATTTCTCGTCAGGGGAAATGGATGGGGAAGAAACTCTGCCCCAGGCTGGTGTAAGAAGTGTACGTACTCCAGTTTCTATATCTGCTGCATAGAGCTGTTTTCCCTCTTCACAATAGACAACCCTGCTCCCCCGGCAGTCCATTTCGCCACCCCCATAGAGAATTCCACCTTTGATAGATTTCTGTTGAGAGAGATCGGCAAGCTTTCCATCTTCTCTCCTGACATACACTTTACCTGTCCCATTTTCTGCCTCAACCCAGATTACCTTATTATCGTCTGATAAGCGTATATCCTGCAGCCTACGTCGTGAGAGAAGCAAATCAACAGGAATATTCATATCTCTATCAATCTCCATTCCTTAAAATAAAATGCTCACTTGAAGTGAGCATCTCAGATTTGTTTTATAAATCCTTTGGTCGCCAGAGCTTCTTAAGCTTGCCTTCCACTTCACTGTTCAGTTCTGTCCAATCATCAATGGGCACGGTAATATATGCAATAGTGGAGGTAGGTAGTGTCTCTACCTTCCCTGTCAACATCTGCAGGAAAGCCTCCAGCCCGGGATTGTGTCCGATAACCATAACATTCTTCGCTTTTTTGGGGGTGCTTTGAATAGCAGAAACCAGATCAGGTACCTCTGCCATATACAATTTATCGATATATTCAATTTTCCCATCAAATTTGATGGTATCTTTGAAAATTTTAGCAGTTTGTTTCGCTCTGGCTGCTGAGGAACATAGAATGACATCTGGCTCAAGTTTCTTGCTCTTCAGCAACTTGCCCATCGTTTTCACATCTTTTTCCCCTTTCTTTTTCAGGGGACGATCGTGATCTGGTATATTCGAATCCTTCCAGCTGGATTTCGCATGCCGCATGAGAAAAATTTTTTTCATCGCTGATCTCCATAATGATAGAATTAGAAATCGAAATTAGTATAACATACAAAAAAAAATGAGTGAATCCAAGCCAAGTATCCATTTCATCGGGGAGAGTATAGAAGTATTATTTGATCATGAGATCATAAAACAGAAAAGTCCTCCCTGCCCAGATCACTTCATCTGGCATTCCAGACGATATTCGGTCATTGACCTTCTGCAGCAATGGTCCGATTTCTCACGCAAAGGACGCATGAAACGTAATATGAGTGACGCCCATCGCACGAAAGCAGAAAAAACCGGGTCGTGGGGAGTTGGCAGATTCTTTTTCAGGGTTATAGTACATACCGGGCAGGATTTTACAATCTATTATGACCGTTCTCCCCAATCTGCTCAAAAAGGGGAAGAATGGATACTGCTGCAGGAGAACAAGGAATAAAACTATATAAACGAACAATTAATATTATTCATGTGTACATTGATTAATCATCAGCAAATGATATGATTACTTTAATATTATTGAATAATGTATAAAACAGGTGAAATATGAATATGCTACTAGATAAGTGTCCCGTTTGTAATAGTGATCTCATCGTCACTTCTTTGCACTGCAATAATTGCAGAACAAATATTCAGGGTGTATTCGAACTCGCACACACTCCCTTAAGTAACCTCGATGCAGAACAATTGCAATTCGTGTTGACTTTCATTCGTTGTGAAGGGAAATTCAATAGAATGGAAGAAGAGCTTGGATTATCGTATCCCACCCTGCGCAGTCGCTTCAACGATATTTTGCATGTGATGGGTTTTGAGGCGGAACCGCCGGAGGAAGAGAAGATGACCAGCGAAGAACGCAAGGAAATCCTGGAAAAATTAAATGAAGGTGTGATCTCCATCGATGAAGCTCAGGAATTATTATTGAAAAAAACTGTTAAAATTAAATAGGAGTTAATGACATGGAAGAAGATCGCATGATGATTCTGAAAATGCTGCAAGAGGGAAAGATTGATGCTGACCAGGCAGCAAAATTGCTGGAAGCATTGGAAGTTGGAAAAGCAGAAGATAAAAAAGAGAGTGCGAAAGAAGAAAGATCAGGACGCTGGTTTCGAATACGGGTATCAGATTCTATCACCGGCAGTCAAAAAACCAACATTCGCATTCCTATGGGGTTGATGAATGCCGGTTTCCGCATCGGAGCGCAATTCTCACCTGATCTGGCGAATGTGAATTCTGATGAAATCATGACCGCTATCAGAGCCGGAAAAACGGGCTTGATAATCGATGTCATTGATGATGAAGACAATGAACATGTAGAGATATTCATCGAATAAACGCATCACTCAGGGGAAATTAATGCAGATTCAACTTAATAAGAACTGGAAAACTAAATTCTTTTCGATCTGGATCGGTCAGGCGTTCAGTCTGCTCGGCTCTCAGATCGTCCAGTTCACATTGATCTGGTATTTGACAAAACAAACTGGGTCAGCAGCCGTGCTCGCGACCTCAACGCTGGTCAGCCTGCTTCCAAGCGTCCTTCTTGCGCCCTTCATTGGCGCTCTTGTCGATCGCTGGGATCGCAAACGCATCATGATCCTGGCTGATTCTTTCATTGCAGCCGTTACTATCCTGTTGATCATTCTATTTCGTACCGGTAGTATTCAGATCTGGCATATCTACCTGGCAATGTTCCTGCGTGAATTAGGCAGTACTTTCCACTGGCCATCCATGCGATCTTCGACTTCATTACTGGTGCCGAAAGACAATCTGGCTCGGGTAGAAGGGATAAATCAGGCTATGCGTGGTCTGCTCAATGTAATTGGTCCACCAATCGCAGCCATTCTCCTTGAACAGGTAGATATCCATACGATCCTTTCCATTGATGTGATCACAGCCGCACTGGCAATCATCCCCCTCTTTTTTGTTTCCATCCCTCAACTTCCTAAGGAATCTGAGGAAAAAGCGAAAGGAACTTCATCCATAATTCAAGAAATGAAATTGGGATTTCAGTATCTGAAAAACTGGAAGGGTATGTTCCTGCTGACATTAACTGCTACAGCTCTCAATTTTCTAGTCACTCCTGGTTTCACCCTCTCTCCCTTATTGGTGACTCAGCATTTTCAGGGCGGAGTGATCCAGCTCAGCATGGTTGAAGCGGTATTTGGTATCGGGGTTATATCAGGTGGTGTGATACTCAGCATTTGGGGAGGCTTTAAAAAACGCATTTATACCACCCTCACTTTTATCATCGGGATGGGAGGCGCCATCCTGTTGATCGCCTTTGCACCACCAACCCACTTCAATATGGCGCTTGCCGGGATGTTATTAACAGGATGCACCAATCCGATCGTCAATGGTTCTATCACTGCTATCATGCAATCCAATATCAAACCGGAAATGCAGGGCAGAGTTTTTACCTCCCTTAACAGCATGGCAAATGCGATGTCTCCATTATCCATGGTCATCGCCGCTCCCGTGGCGGAGATCATCGGCATTCAGGGCTGGTATGTCGTGGGTGGTCTGGGATGCATCTTGATAGGTATTCTTGGCTTTCTGAACAAGGATCTGATGCACATTGAAGACGAGGGCATAAGAAGACAACAGGCAGAAAAAGAACTAAAAACAGCTTGACCTTATCTCAGCTTGTGGTGTTCTGCTGTGATAATCGCAAGGATGGTATTGATCGTTTCTCCCAATTTCAAATCTGCATTAACGACTGCATAGTCAAAAATATTCAGCATCGCCAATTCTTCCTTCACTTTAGTCACCCGAATATCCAGATCAAGATCTTCACCCTGCTCATCCGCGCGATGCTGCAGGCGATCAGTCCATTCCTCTTCACTGGACGGTATGAGAAAGATCAAAATAGCGAAAGGGTATAGATCTTTGATCCTTCTTGCACCCTGCACATCCAAGCGCATAAGCACATCTTTCCCGCTTTTGAGTGCCGTTTCGATCTGTGATCTTGGCACTCCTTTATAATCTCCGTACACATGAGCCCACTCTGCTAACTGGTCTTTTTCAATCATCTCTTCAAAATATTCTTTTGTGACAAAAAAATAGTCCACACCCTCCTCTTCATCAGAGCGAGGAGCACGGGTATTGGCGGTAATCACAAAATGGAATTTCCCCTCACGATTCTTCAATTCTTTCACAACCGAATCTTTACCAACCCCGGAAGGACCGGAGATAACGATCAGCAGAGCATCATCTTTGAGAACATCGAAATTTACATTAGCAGTCGGCACCATTAGCATCATCCATCAGTCAGGTAATGTGATTATAATTGAAAACATTCAAACGAGATGAAAAAGTATGCCGGTTTATCGATTCATTTGCCTTGACTGCAAGTCTATCTTTGAGAAAAGGATCGCTTACGAAAAATATGGGTGCGTTGCAGTGCAATGCACCGTATGTGGTTCCAGTAATATCCAACGGAAGATATCCAAAATACGACTCAATTCATCTACTGCTGCCGATGCTGCTTTTACGGAAGATATGCCCGATTTTAATCAACTTGAGCGGAATCCTGAAGAATTGGGAAGGACTCTGCGGAAAATGGGGCAGCAAACAGGTGAACAATTTGAGCCAGAATTCGATGAGGTAGTCGAACGCCTTGAAAAGGGGCAATCTTTTGATCAAATAGAGCAGGAGCTGCCAGATATTTCTGATCCTTCATCCTGAAATTTGTCATATCAATCATACAAAAAACCAGCCATTTCCCAGATTGGATTGATCTTTCTAATGAATTACTTACGTATTTTTGCTTGACAAAAAAGGCTGAGAAATATATGTTTATGACCGATTAATAATGATTTAGGTAAATATTAGCCATTTCTGTTGTGTTCTTTAAGGAAGGAATTTATGTCTGAAGATAAGAAAAGCAAGAAAACAAAAAAGTATTATTACTATGGAGCTGCGCTTGTTTTAATCCTGGTGATCATCTTTTTTAGCGGAAGAAACAATGACAGCGCTGATGAGTTATTGACTATCACAGTCGAGAGGGGTGAGCTGGTCGCTACTGTTGGTGGAACAGGCAAGGTAGAAGCCAACAAATCAGCAATTCTCACCTGGAATACAACCGGGAATGTCAGTGATGTGTTAGTTGAGAATGGCTCACAGGTATCACAGGGAACTACACTGGCAGAACTGGCGCCCACTTCTCTCCCACAAGCCGTGATTCTGGCAAAAGCTGATCTCATTGAGGCACAACATAACCTTGACAACGTCATGCAGTCAAATACGCAGCGTGCCCAGACATACCTCGACCTGCTGGAGGCAGAACAAAACCTGAAAGACGCTCAGGAAGATGTGGATGCCTGGAATTACAATAATGCTGATCAGCAGACCATCGATCAGGCACGTTCAGAATTCATCGCTGCCGAAGAAGACCTGAAGCAGATTGAGGCTTCTCTTCAAACAGACAACAAACAGACTTCGCAGGAACAGTTGGATGAAGCACAATTAACCCGTGATAAAGCCCTTCGCAATCTCAGTTCCATTTTAGGAAAAACCTATAACACCACCGTCGCCAAAGACTTCGCGCAATATGATCTCGCGAAAGCACAGCTTGAAGATGTTCAACGCGAATGGGAGCGCGTGAAAGATGGTCAAAATGGGGATGATATCGAAGCTGCTCAAGCCAGAGTCACAGCAGCTGAATCCGTAGCCGGTCTGGCTGTTATTAATGCTCCTTTTGACGGCGCCATCACATCCGTTTATACGAATGTTGGTGATGAAGTGAACGCAGGCATAAAAGCCTTCCGTTTGGATGATCTCTCTTCATACTATATCGAAGTTGAAATTCCTGAAATCGACATCAACCGCATCGAAATCGGTCAGGAAGCTGAATTTACGTTCGATTCGATCCTCGACAAAACCTATTACGGCAGGGTAATTGAAGTTGCCGGAGCAGGAAGCGAAGAACAGGGCGAGACCAATTTCATCGTTAAATTGATCATGACCGACAGCGATGACGAAATCTTACCCGGGATGACCGCATCAGTAAGCATTACCGTCACAAAACTGGAAGATGTTTTGATCGTACCTACGCGAGCGATCCGCCTTGAAAACGGAGATATTGTTGTATATGCCCTGCGCAATGAGAATATTGAAAAAGTGGTGGTCGAAATTGGATCTTCTTCAGACAGCTATACCCAGATCACCTCAGGCGATATTGTGGAAAATGAGACCCTGGTTCTCAATCCACCTGAAGATTTTTTCAACACCAGCCAACGCCCAGCGTTCACGAGGTAAGCGTGTCAAAACCTGTTATCAATATCAAGAATGTAACCAAAACCTATAAAATGGGGGAGGTTGAGGTCCATGCTCTGCGAGGGGTCTCCTTTGATGTAACAGAAGGAGAGGTTATCTCTATTATGGGTCCTTCCGGATCCGGAAAATCTACACTCATGAATATCATCGGATGTCTTGACCATCTAACGACAGGAGAATACAACCTGGATGGGAAAGATATCGCAAATTTGGATGATGATCAATTAGCACAGATCAGAAACCAAAAAGTCGGTTTTGTATTTCAGAACTTCAATTTACTTTCAAGATCAACCGCTCTCGTAAATGTGGAACTTCCATTACGTTATGCCGGACCGGTTGAAAACCGTCTTCAACTGGCAGAGCAAGCCCTTACCAGTGTAGGGTTGGAAGATCGTATCCATCACAAACCCTCTGAATTATCCGGAGGACAGCAGCAGCGGGTTGCAATAGCCCGTGCCATCATCAACAATCCTGCCATCATCCTGGCTGATGAACCTACCGGCAATCTGGATTCCAAATCTGGGGATGAGATCATGGAATTACTGCTGGGTTTGAACAGGAAAAATGGAACAACGCTTGTTATTGTTACTCATGATCCGCAGATTGCCGCCCATACACAACGGACCATCCATCTCTTCGATGGTTTGATCCAGGAGCAAAGATCATGAACTTCGCGCAAACACTTCGTGAAGCCTGGAACAGTCTTATCTCAAACAAAATGCGCTCTGTTCTCACCGTTCTGGGGATCGTGATCGGGGTTGCAGCCGTGATCGCCATGCTGGCGATAGGAGCCGGCGCCCAGGATACCATTCTCAATCAGATCGGTGGTATTGGAACAAACCTGCTCTTCGTTTTTGAAGGAAACGAGATGGATAGCTCGATCTCAACCCAACCGCTAACCCTGCAGGATGCCTATGCGATCTCTGAATTATTTGCCGCGCCTCATGTAGATGTTGTCGCTCCTGTCATCCAGAGCAGCGGCAGGGTTAATTATGGCGGGGAGACGAAATCCACTCAACTTTTTGGCGTTACCCCCGAATACCAGGATGCCCGTAATTACGAGTTATTAGAGGGTGAATTCATCAGTGAACAAAACGTAGATGGTCGTGCTTCCGTTGCTTTAATCGGAGTAGATATTGCAGACAAACTCTTCGGGCAGCGAGACAATTTGCTGGGTGAGACGATCCGAATCGAGGGACAGCCTTTTCGAATCATTGGGGTACTTTCTCCCAAGGGCGGTGGTCAGTTCGGCAGCCAGGATGACGTGATCCTCGTTCCTCTGACTACAGCTAAAAGCCGTTTGATGAACAGAGATCAGAATCGAGTGGATATCATTTATATCAAAGCGATCAGCGCCGATTCGGTTCCCCAGGCAACCAGCGAGATAGAAGAGATCTTGCGAAAACGACATCGCACCAGTCTGGGAGAGAACGATTTCACGATCTATTCGCAGCAGGATTTTCTCACGCTTGCCTCCAGCATTACCAAGATATTCACCATCCTGCTGGGCGGCATCGCCGGAATATCACTGCTGGTCGGTGGCATCGGCATCATGAACATCATGCTGGTCTCCGTTACAGAAAGAACCAGGGAAATTGGACTGCGTAAAGCTATCGGAGCAAAGAAAAAAGATATCCTCATCCAGTTTTTAACAGAATCTTCGCTGCTCAGTCTGATGGGTGGTATTCTGGGAATCATTCTCGGAGGTATCATCTCATCTGCCATCGGATCGGTTGCCAGCTCTCAAGGTGTGCTGCTTGAACCACAGGTTGGACTGGATGCCATTCTACTGGCAACCGTCTTCTCGTCTGCGGTAGGATTATTCTTCGGAATATATCCGGCAAACAAAGCGGCAAACCTCGAACCGGTTGAAGCGCTTCGCCACGAATGAATAAAAAGCAGCGGTTTTTATTCCGCTGCTTTTTTTTATATCCTGAAGGATACCCGTATAGATGAAATCAGGCAACTATACACTATTGAAGCGCAGCGGAATGCGATACAATTTTTACATTACTTGATTTAAAGGAGCGGAAGAATGGCAGCATGGAAAATTCTATTAACAGATGGTCTGTCTGATACAGGGAAAGCAATTCTCAATGACAAGAACATTCTATTCGATGACAAGAATGATATTGAAAAAGAGGACCTTTTAGCCTGTATCGCAGATTACGATGCTATGATCGTAAGGGGTCGCACAAAAGTTACCACGGATGTCTTTGAAAAAGCGGCAAAACTGAAGGTTGTTGGACGTTGTGGGGTTGGTGTCGACAATATTGATCTGGAAGCTGCCAAACAACACAATGTCGCAGTGGTCAACGCTCCGGTGGCAACCACCATCGCAGTCGCCGAACATGCCATGGCATTAATGCTGGCAATGGTGCGTGAGATCCCAAAAGCAGATGCAGGGATCAAAACAGGGAACTGGTATAAAAAAGAGATCAAGGGCGTTGAATTGAACGGCAAAACCCTGGGAGTGATCGGATTCGGTCATATCGGATCCACCGTTGGCAGCTATGCAAAAGCATTCGGGATGAAAGTGATCGCGTATGACCTGATCGCATCACCCGAACAGATCAAACAGCACGGTGGTGAACCTGTTACTTTTGATGAACTGCTGCAGCAGGCAGATTTCATCACCCTGCATGTTCCCCTGACCGATACCACCAAACACATGCTCAATGCAAATACCTTCTCGAAGATGAAAAGAGGGGTTCGTATTATTTGTGCTGCCCGGGGTGGAGTTATTGATGAAACAGACTTGCTTGAAGCGCTTGAAAGTGGAAAAGTTGCCGGCGCCGCACTAGATGTCTTCGAAAAAGAACCTCCCACCGATTCAGCGCTGGTTAAACACCCCCATTTCATTGGCACCCCACACCTGGGCGGGCAAACCAAAGAAGCACAGCAAAGAGCTGCAGTGGATATCGTGAACGAAGTACTGGCTGCATTGGAAGGGGATACCCTGAAATGGCGAGTAGCATAACATTTTTAAAGGAGAAATCATGAAAGAAAAACTGGAAAAACTTGAAAACCTGCTTCATGAGATCCATGATCTCAGTGCTGCAAATGCGGTGCTGGAATGGGACCAGCAGGTGAACATGCCGCGCGGTGCCGCTGAAGACCGTGGCGAGCAGATGGCTACCCTCGGTCGTATAGCCCATATCAAATCAACCTCCGATGAACTCGGAAAACTGCTGGATGATCTCACCACAGAAGCTGCCAGTCTGGATAAAGACTCTGATGAAGCCCGTTTGATCAAAGTGGCAAAACGCCATTATGATAAAGACACAAAAGTAACCGGTGATTGGGTAGCCGCTTTCGCAAAAGCCACCGCGGTTGCGCAAAGCACATGGGAAGAAGCAAGAGCCACCGATAATTTTGAATTATTCCGACCCCATCTTGAAAAGCTGGTGGACCTTAGAAAAGAATATGCCGAATTCTTTGCGCCCTATGACCATGTTTACGACCCGCTGCTGGATGATTTCGAGCCCGGCATGAAGACTGCCGAAGTGCAAAAGATCTTCGCCGATATGAAAGACGAGCAGGTAGAGCTCATTCAGCAGATCGGGCAGCAGCCGCAGGTCGATAACAGCTTCCTGTTCTTAAATTACGACGCGGATGGTCAGATCGCATTTGGAAAAAAGGTCATCACCGATTTTGGCTACGACTGGAATCATGGTCGCCAGGATATCTCCGTTCACCCGTTCACGACAGGGTTTGGCTTAAACGATGTACGCATCACCACCAAGATCGTCCCTGATTTTCTCAATCCCTGCATGTTCGGCACTTTCCATGAATGCGGTCACGCACTCTATGAACAGGGCATCGCAAAAAAGTACAACCGTACTCCCCTCGCCGATGGCGCATCCATGGCGATCCATGAGTCGCAGTCACGCATGTGGGAAAATCTGATCGGTCGCTCACTGCCCTTCTGGAAACACTACTATAGGGATCTGCAGGAAACCTTCCCCTCTCAATTAGGGAATATTGATCTGGATACCTTCTATAAGGGCATCAACAAGGTAGAACCGTCGCTCATCCGCATTGAAGCTGACGAAGCCACCTATAACCTGCACATCATGCTGCGCCTTGAAATGGAAATTGGATTGATGGAAGGTAGCATTGACGCGCAAGATGCCGCCGATGTCTGGAAGGAGAAATTCAAAGCCTATCTGGGAATTGTTCCACCCAATGATAAAGAGGGTGTTTTGCAAGATGTGCACTGGTCATCCGGTTTATTCGGTTACTTCTCAACCTACGCGTTGGGGAACCTGGTATCCGTCCAGTTATGGAATCGAATGCTGCAGGATAATCCCGACACCGCACAGCAAGTTGAAGCAGGTGAATTCTCGAAGATCCTCGCCTGGTATCGTGAACATGTTCACCAATACGGCGCAAAATACGAACCCCAGGAACTGGTTCAGAAGATCACCGGTGAAAAGATCAATTCTGCACCATTCACCCGCTACCTCAAAGAAAAATTCGGCAAGATCTACAATTTGTCGTAGATCAGCACTGAGCCTAAAAAAGCCACCGCTTGATAACCGGTGGCTTTTTTGTTAATACCATGTTTATATGACTATTTATATCTATTTTGTACAATTATAAAATAAAGGAATTAAAAATGAAGAAAATACGAACTGGAATTATCGGATTAGCAATCCTTGGAATACTTGCTGCTGCCTGTTCCACGCAAGAGAGTCCTGCTTCCGATGTACTCCCTGCCCCTACCAAAACCTCGCTAGAACAAATTGCACAGCCTACTGCAGAAAATGAAGAAATGCCTCCCAATACTCCAACCTGGTTCATGCTTGAGTTGAAAGATGTAAATAGCGGAGAGACATTCTCCATTAACGATTTTTCCGGAAAGGTTGTATTGATCGAAACGCTGGCAACCTGGTGCTCCAATTGTCTGAAACAACAGCAAGAGGTTGTGCTGGTCCATGATCATTTTTCAGGGAATCCGGATTTGATCACTATCGGTCTGGATATTGATCTGAATGAAAATGAATCCACTTTATCAGCATACACAGCGAAGCATGGTTTTACTTGGAAATATGCAGTTGCCTCTGAGGCAGTTGCACTGGAAATATCCACAAATTATGGAAATCAATTCTTAAACCCACCCTCTACTCCTATCCTTATGATAGACAAGGAAGGGAATTCTTATCCTCTGCGATTTGGTATTAAATCAGCTGAAGAATTGATCCGAGAAATTGAAAAATTGCTTGGTGAATGAAGCATGGAACTACAATCTATTCTTTCGTCCATATCGATAGGGTTACTGGCAACCACCAGCCCCTGTGTATTTCCACTATACCCGGGTTATCTAGCCTACATAGCCGCGAACGGTGAGAAGAATGGCAAAGTCCGCTATTTTTTAGGTTTCTTTGTTCTGGCGGGGGTTCTTACCATGATGTTGATCCTGGGAGCGATCATTGCCGCTCTCTCCATTTCCATTGGAAAAGCATTATCCATCATTGTGCCGCTGGCAGACCTCTTACTCATCATTCTGGGAATGCTTCTGATCTTCGATCGTAATCCCTTTAAAAAGATACCGCAGATCAAGATCCCTTTTTTGCAGAATCCTCTCATGAACGCCTTCCTTTACGGTCTCTTGTACGGTCCGATCGCACTCCCCTGTTCAGGACCCCTGGTTGTTTCGATCTTCGCTCTATCCATCCAGGGCGCCGGTTTTTTAAGTCGTCTGAGCACATTTCTGTGGTTTGGCTTGGGTTTCGGTATTCCTCTGCTGGTCTTATCCTTCCTTGGAGGAGGACTGCAGAAAAGCATCACGCGCCTCTTCACAAAAAATGCCAGGCTTATCAATATTATGAGTGGTCTTGTGATCCTTGGATTAGGGATCTACGATCTGATCGTGAATTGGGAAGCAATTTTGCTGCAAATTCAATAAAAAAAGCGAGGAAATTTCTTTCCTCGCTCGTATGTTAAGCCCCGCCTTGTCCGTAAAAAGCTGGGTCGGTAGGGGTTTCTCCACTGGGATCCCACACGTACACCCACTCTCCCACCTGCGCCCAGTTATACAGCCAGTGTGAATCAGCCACCGATAAGTTCACGCAGCCATGTGACTGGGTATACCCGAATAAAGCCCGCCAGTACGCCCCATGCAGTGCGCGGCTCTGGTCGAAATACATGGTCCAGGGAACATTTTCAAGATAATAATAATCGGTCTTGCCCGCCGCAAAGGAACCGGTCATGGTTTCCAGTTCTTTCTTCTCATAGATCTGGAAAAGACCCGGCTGTGTGAAATAAGGGTCCACGCCGGTGGCGATGAGGGTGGCAAATATAAGCTGGTTGTTATCATAAACCGCCAGCGTCTGCTGCTCCAGATTCACCTCGATCCAGCGCCCATTCGTCACTCCATCCGGCGGCGCATCCATCACATCAACGATCCCGATATAGCGCTGTTCCACCCATTTACCCAGCCCGATCATATACCAGACCGTGTTGTCCATTTCAACCTGGTCGTACACCTGAACGAGCTGCTCTCTGGTCAGCGTTTCAGCGACCACATCAGCCTGATAACCAGGCTCTCTACGCGGGGAATTTTGATCCAGTATCCAGCCGAAATTATTTGCGGGGGTTTCAATGAACTGCAGCCCCTGAAAGGGAGAGTAATTGGTCGGTGAAGCGCGCACCCATTCACCAGTTTCAACCTGCACATAATGACCGCCATTCACATCGGATTGGTGGGTATAGGCAATATAGAGCAGTTCTCCTGCCGGCAGGAAGCGAAACGCGTTGATGCCCGCCACGGCAGAATCGAGGTTGGGGTAAAAAGCCGCCTGCACGCCTTCCTGCAGGTTCAGCTTGGCATATTTCTGATCGAGAGGTATCAGATTTTGATCAGGTTTCACTGCCGGTAATGGCTGCAGAGGAATACTCAGTCCTTTTTTTGCAAGATCGGTTAATATCTCAGAAGGTCCCAGCGGCAGGCAGTCCTGCGGTTCCTCCAGGTACACCCCGGGGAGGCACAGTGCCGTATCCTCATCTCCATCCGGTGCAAGCGGCACTGATCCAGATTGTGCAGACACAGTGCTGACGTTGCTCAGAAATAAAATGGCGATAATCGCTGTAGTAAGAAATTTAATTTTTTTCATAGACGCTTTCATTATTAATCTTTCCCATTTTACTGCATTCTTTTCCATCCACCTTGATTATTATATGAAGTAGATAATCCATCATACGAAACTTCGCAATCTCAAATATGCTATAATGCCATCAAGATTTTCCCATGAGATTGGATTCAAAATGCGATTTCTCATCACCGGTGTGGCTGGTTTTCTGGGGGCTCCTCTTGCGAACAGTCTGGTAAGCGACGGACACAGCGTGGTCGGGCTGGATGACCTCTCCACCGGTGATCCTGATCGTTTATCACCTGATGTCCATCTGGTGCGCGGGGATATCAACGACCGCCCCAAACTATGGACCCTCCTGCAGGGAGTGGATTGCGTGTATCATCTGGCAGCGCGCGTCATCGTACCAGAATCCGTATTGTACCCGCGAGAATACAACCTGGTTAACGTCGGCGGAACCGTCACCTTGATGGAAGCCATGCGCGATGTGGGAGTGAAACGGGTCATCTTCTCTTCGTCAGGTTCTATCTACGGGAATCAAAAAAATCAGCCCATGCGAGAGACGCTGCGTCCGCATCCCCAATCCCCTTATGCTGTCTCAAAACTGGCTGCCGAATATTACATTCACACGATCGGTGAGCTGTGGAAGATAGAAACGGTGATCCTGCGCGTGTTCAACGCCTATGGACCGGAGCAGCGCCTCCCCCCTGCCCACGCACCCGTTATCCCGTACTGCATCAAACAGGCACTTGATAATGGCACCATCGTGGTGCACGGCGATGGAAAACAAACGCGCGATTATGTTTTTGTGGATGATGTGGTTAATGCCATGGTAAGCGCAGCCACCACATCCGGCTTGAACCGCCTGGTCATCAATGTCGGCAGCGGGAAGGAAACATCCGTCAACGAGATCATCAAAACGGTCATGGATATCAGCGGTGCCAAACCGGAGATCGTGCACAACCAGCACCATGACGCAGGACCATCCCGAATGTGCGCAGACACCTCTCTGGCGGAGAAAAAACTCAACTACAAACCCAGCGTGACACTCAAACAGGGGCTGCAAAAGACCATGCAGATGGATAAACGGTTCCAGAAGAGAAGGCAGCAGTAATTCCTTTTCCTCTCATATTCATTCTTATCAGCACCAATCACCCTCAAATTTATAACGAACTCATGGTTACTCCTAAAGCGCTGTTTTAAAAGGCGGGAGGAATAAATACAGATACAATTAGGGTTAACTACCATGCAATGGAAAATATGCCCATGAAAAAAGCACTTCGATCCTTCGAACACTCGCTCCTCTTCCAGGGGTTGATGCTGGCGCTCTTCTTCTTTACCTGTTTGATGTCCATTTTCCATGGATATGCAAACATTCCGTCACTTTCCTCCGGCGATCGCATCTTGTTCTCAATTATTGGAGTGGGCTCGCTGCTTTCCCTGTTTACACTCGTGCAGTATCTCCGGCGGCGGCAAAGCGGGGTGAAAGACCTTGTGAAACAGATCTTTAAGCCGCTGGCAAAGATCAGATTGCTCATTTACCCTCTCATTGGTGCTGGCATCCTCGTCTATCTGTACACCCTGTTCATCCGCCTGAACTGCCCCTTTGAAGATTACTACCAGCGAGCGGCTGTAACCCTGCTGCTGGCGTTCATTATCGCCGCTTTATTGAAAACGGATCATAAAGAAACACCTTTTAACACCCTCTTCTTAGCCAGTCTGCTGGCAGTGGGTGTTTGCTACCAGTGCGGCACCTATATCAACAGCATTTCCAGCAATCCATTCACCCTGTCATGGTCTGAAGGCAGCCGTTATTACTATGCATCCCTGATCACCGCGCAAAAATTATACGGACAGCAAATCCCGCTTTCCTTTCTCCATCCGAGCAGATACCTCACAATGAGTGTCCCTTTCATAGCAGGGTTGGAAAGTATCTTTCTCCACCGCGCCTGGCAGGTATTCCTGTGGATTGCCACAACACTGATATGTATGATCGCTCTGGTAAAACGCTTGAAATACCGTAATTTCTGGTGGCAGGTGATCCTGGTGTGCAGCGGTTTCCTGTTCCTGCAGCAGGGTCCGGTTTATTATCACCTATTGATATGCGCCATTGCGGTCCTGATCGGTTTTAATAAGGATAAATTCTGGCGATCGCTCATTGTTGTTATTTTCGCATCTCTATGGGCTGGCATCAGCCGCATCAACTGGTATCCCCTGCCGGGGGTGCTGGCAGCCCTGTTATACCTTCTGGAAAAACCCCGCTCTGAGGAAAACACCTTCTGGGAATACATTAAAACCCCGCTGCTTTACATCATGATCGGATTGGTGTTCAGTCTGGCAGCCAACCTCGCCTATATTCCCCTTTCTGGAAATGCGAATGTAGAGCAGTTCACCACCAGTTTCGCCGCCGATCTGCTGTGGAACCGTTTACTGCCCGGACCAACGTATCCAAAGGGTATCTTAAGCGGTATCTTGTGGCTGTGCGCTCCCTGTTTGATTCTCCTGATCCTGCGTTTTTACAGGAAAGAACATACCCTCAATAAGATAACCCGCATTTTCATTGTGCTGGCATTATCCATTTTCTTCACGGGGGGATTGGTGGTCAGTGTCAAGATCGGGGGCGGCAGTAACCTGCACAATATGGATGCGTTCCTGCTGCTGTTGATGACTTGCGTGTATTATCTGGAATTCACCTGCCTGATCGATGAGAACAAATCGCGTCATACGTCCCCGCTGCGGGAATTGTTCCTGATCCTCATGCTATTGCAGCCATTCTTCTGGTCGCTGTCTGACTGGTCGCCACGCGCGACCTACTCCGCCGAATCGCTCCAGCATGATCTGCAGGAGATCAATGGAACGATTGCATCCATAAGCGATCAGTCCTCCGAGAGCCGTATTTTATTCATCAATGAACGCCAGCTGCTCACCTTCGACTATATTTCGGATGTAGAACTGATCCCTGAATATGAGCTGCTGGAGTTAATGGAAATGGCAATTTCCAACCAGGGCTGCTATCTCCAGCAGTTTTACGACCGCCTGGCTGCTCACGAATTTGATCTCATTGTGATCGATAAACAATATATTAACTTTAAGGATGAACAGGATGCCTTTTCAGAAGAAAACAATGCCTGGGTTCGCAATATAACCATTCCCTTGATGAAATATTACACACCGCTTACGTGGCTGCGTTATACTGACACGGAAATATATTTACCCAGACCAGCGGGTGATCTGCAGCGCTTGATCACTCGTTGAAGGAGGAAAATCTAGTGGGAACAACCGATAAAAAACAAACTGAACAGAAGAGCACGCCTATCTGGCGCTGGCTCCTGACCATTGCTGCCGTAGGATTATTCATCTATCAATTCACCCGTCAGGATACACGTGAGATCTTTGATACCCTGAAAAATATACCCATCGAACTGCTGCTGGGATCCATGTTGCTTTTATTTGCTTCCCGTTTTGCCATTGCCGCGCGCTGGAATGCATTATTGAAGATCAACGAGCCAAAACCAAAGTATGTGCAGAGTCTCAAGATCACCTTTGCCGGTCTGTTCGCTAACAATTTTCTCCCAACCAGTATTGGGGGCGATGTGGTGCGCCTGATGATGTGCACACAGGCAAATCTCGACGCAGCCTACGTTACTTCCTCTCTGGTCATGGATCGTATCGTCGGCTTTACCGGCATGTTCTTCTTCATGCCGTTTGGTCTTGCCATGTGGATAAACTCACCAGACAACCCGTTTGCCGCATCAGCATTTTTCATGCTGCCTTTTGCCATGGCTTTTTCGGATGTATTCAAAAAAGTATGGGAAACGATCAAGAAATTCTTTTTCAAGATCTGGGATAGTTTGAAACTGTGGTTCAAGAATCCCCGCTACCTGCTGGAAGCCCTGGGGTACACCTTTCTGCACATGTTCTTCTTTTTCAGTGCCATGTGGATCTATATGCAAGCCCTGCAGGTTGACATTTCGTTATTCAAATTGGGCGCCATCTACAGCTTGAGTTACGTTATCTCACTTTTCCCCATCTCCATTGGCAGTCTCGGAATTCAGGAAATGGCGATCTCTTACTTCTTTTCCACTCTGGGGAATGTTCCTGCCGAAAGCGCGTATGCCCTGGCACTTATCATTCGCATTTCTTTTTTGATCTGCAGCGTACCGGGAATTTTCTTTCTGCCCGATCTTGGAAGAAAAACAAAAAGTACGTCAAACGCAAAGGACTGAGCGATGTATTGGCTGCGCACAGGCAATATTCTTTCCCCACTTTTCTTCCTGTGTATCGCAGGAATGTTCAGCTATGGCGGATACCTGATCCTCTGCAGTAGATTCCAGCTCAGGAAAATGGAAATCCCCTTGTTAAGTTTTGGGGTTGGATTGACACTGTATCTGTGGCTGGTAAATCTAGCCGGACATTTTCTCTCGCCTGATCTGGCATTCTCAATTCCTGCCATATTGGTTCTAGTTGCGGGGCTGCTCCTGCAAAAAAAGCGCCCCGCCCTCTCAGAACAGCAGCCATCCCGGCATACCCTACTGAAACAAGCAATTGTATTTCTGCTGCTGATCTTCTTTTTTACCATGCTGGGACGCGGTCTTGCCATTTTCGATGAACGAAAAAACCTCACGCTGATATCACTGATGGCAAATGGAGATATCCCGGCTCATAATCCGCTCAACCCAGCCACCTTATACCAATACCATTACGGCTCTCAATTATTGGGAGCAAGTCTTGTCAAAATTGGCGGCTTCTTTCCGTGGAGCGCCTTTGATATCAGTAAAGCCATTTACTGGGCGCTCTGTGTTGTTTTGATCTATTACACCACCAGGCGCTTCACCAGGAAAAAATGGGCAGCCGTTTTACTGACCGGAGCATATCTCTTCTTGAGCGGGAGCCGCTTTCTATTGATGCTGCTGCCAGAGCAGTTCCTGCAATCGCTGGATGGTAGCATCACCCTGCTGGGTTCCAGTCAGGATATCGGTCTGCCTTTTTCCAAAGCCCTGTTTGCAGATTGGGTCATTGGAGGCGGTCCGCCGGCGGGCTACTCCTATGGATTCCTCAATGGCATTCTCAAACCGTTGATCATGTCACATTCAGGGACTGAAACGTTCGCCCTGGCAATCGTCTTGATGATCTTTCTTCTCGCCAGTACACCATCACAAAAAGAAGGTAAATGGCTTATAGGCATCTTATTTGCTCAGCTTGCCCTTACCTGGGAAACAACCTATGTATTGTTAGCAATAGCCGTGCTTCTCATGCTGATCCATGCCGTTATAAAGAAGACTTTCAAAGATAATCAGGCGCTAAAGACGCTGGTGCTGGCAGGTGTTCTTTCCATTCCCATCGTACTCCTGCAAGGGGGAACAGTGACGGAAATGGCAAGAAATATCCTGTATGGATTCTTCTCCTCCACCCCAACAAATAATGCCGGCATCACCGAGGGAGGAATATTCCATTTTTCCTTCCCTCCCGTTATCTTCTCCGGTCATCTGGGTGCCTTATCCATATTCAATGCCTCCCAGCTGCTGGTAGGATTATGTGAACTTGGTCCGGTGATCTACTTCATCCCTGCTATCTGGAAATGGCTGAAAAACCATAGAGAAGAAAGCACCCGCACAATAGGTTCCATGTTATTTATCAGCATGCTGATCGGTGTGCTTCTTCCTGTTTTCTTCACCTACCCATCCTCTACAAGAGATATCACACGCTTCTCCGGCTACGGATTATCTATCCTGCTTCTGCTCTTCATATTCTTTCTTCTCGATCAATGGAAATCACAAAAAGCAGGGATGCGCATTATAGAATGCATCAGTCTTCTCATCATGGCAGCCGGTGGTGTGGTAGTTGCCGTTGAGCAGCTTTCAGCATTGACCCAGCCCATTCTGGCAGAAGGAATTGACGGCTGGGATGCACGGATAAGCGCACAGGTATGGGGAGAGTTAGAGGAAGACACACTGGTCTTTGATCCATCCAGCACAGGCTGGCGCTCAGCGGTGTTGAGCGGAAATCCAACCCTTTTGGAAGCTAATACCTATACGCAGACAGATTATGAGCGTTTGAGGGATGATCCGACCCTGCAGGATTTTCTATCCCATGGCTTTTCCTATATTTACATGGATGAAACCTGGTGGCAAGCTCTCGATCAGGAGGAACGCGCATGGTTCGAGCAGGATTGTGTGGTGGAGGTCAGCAGCGTGACAAACGATCAGGGTGAAATCCTGCGCTCGCTGCTTGATATCAGAACCTGTCGGTAAGAATAATGAAAAAAAAGGATTTCCCTTTGCTCGATCGCTCATTTTTTAGAGGCGAAGCAGTTGCGGCTGCTAGAAAACTGCTGGGGAAGCAGCTCATCCGAGAAGAAGATGGCAAACACATCACCGGTCTCATCGTCGAGACAGAAGCCTACGATGGAGAGCAGGATAAAGCCTGCCACGCACGCAGTGGGAAAACCAGGCGCAATGCGGTCATGTATGGAGAAGCCGGGCACGCCTATGTATATTTCACATATGGCATGCACTGGATGTTGAACTGCGTCACAGGTATGGAAGGGTATCCGGCTGCCGTCCTTATTCGTGCGGTGGTTCCCCTTGGGGGATTATCCTTGATCGCCAAACGACGTCAGAATATCAAACCGGAGCACTGGTGCGATGGACCCGCCAAATTAACACGCGCGTTCAGCATTGACGGCTCTTTCAATGGATATGATCTGTGCCAGCCCGATGGTATACTGCGACTGGCAGAAGGGGTTACAATTCCTGACACAAAGGTTCATACCACCCCCAGAATTGGGATTCATTATGCGGGAGAACCCTGGAAGAGTAATCCCTGGCGTTTCGTGACAGCAATTACACCAGAATCACTTGTGAGCCAATTTAATGAAAGCATGATATAAAATTTAGGAAAAAGAAAAATGGAAAAAATACAAAGACCCGAATTTGAATATGATCCCACCCGCGTGATCATTTACGGCGGGGGGGGATTAAGCAAAATGATCATCGAGACGGTACGCGTGCTTGGCTGCTACACGATCGAGGGCATCATTGATGACAATATGGCAAAAGGAACGGACGTCATCGGTTCTCCTGTCCTGGGCGGCGCGGATGTACTGCCGGATCTGCATGCACGCGTGGATCCGCATGGCAGTGAACTCTGTTGGCGGCATTGGAAATTATGAAGTGAGATTGAACGTCTTTCACACCCTGGCAGAAGCAGGTTTTGTATGCCCTGCCATCGTTCACCCGACTGCGCATGTTGACCCATCCGCACGGCTGGCAGCCGGTGTGCTGGTGCTGGCACAAAGCTATGTCAGTGGAAACGCACGTGTTGGTATGGGCACCCTGATCAATAATACTGTGGTCGTTTCTCACGATAATATGCTGGGCAGTTGTGTCAATTTATCTCCCGGAGCAACCCTGGCAGGAGATGTTATCATTGATGATTACGCTCAACTGGGGATGAACGTCAATGTCAATATCGGCGTCCATATCGGGCAATGCGCCCGTATCGCCAATGGCGCGACCATTAAGGCAGATGTGCCTGCAAATGGCAGGGTGTACGCGGGAATGGTGTGGCCGCCGCGCGAACATTCCAAACCAAGGACCATATAGGAGTCACGTTTATGTTTCGAAGAAATGCCGCCAATGATCAAGCTGATATCACCCCCATAGAACGGGTCACATCCGTACTGGGAGCAGGCATCATCTGGCATGGTTCTATCACGGGCAGAGGTGGTGTTCGTATAGAAGGAACATTCGAAGGGGAAATCAACCTCAACGGATTGCTGGTAGTTGGTGAAACCGGTCGTGTTACATGCGAAAACGTGCAGGCAAACACCGTCATCGTTGCCGGCGCGATCAAGGGGAATATCACCGCCGAAAAATTAGAGATCCGCAGCAGCGGGCATGTTTGGGGAGATGTGACCATCGTTGCTTTTTCCACAGAAGAAGGCGCTTTTTTGCGGGGCAATATCACCATGGAAGAACAGGTTAACTTCCATTTCAACGAGACACCTGAAGAGAACGCTCTTTCAGAAGAATCCCCGTCTGACTAAATCATAGAGAATTCGCGATGAGATATTCACGACTATTCAATCAAACGCTGCGCACTCTGCCTGCACAATCAGAAGCAGCCAGTCACCAGTACTTGACCCAGGCTGGATTTATACGACCTCTGGCAAGCGGGATCTTTGCCTATCTGCCCCTCGCCCAGCGCACGCTCAATAATATCGCTTCCATCATTCGTGAGGAAATGGACGCCATCGGCGGTCAGGAAGTATCCCTGCCGGTCATCCACCCGGCAGAAATATGGCAGCAAAGCGGGCGCTGGTACACCATTACGGCTGAAATGGGACGGTTCAAAGACCGCAACGGGCATGACATGGTGCTGGCAATGACCCATGAAGAAGCGGTGGCAGCCATCGTTCATGATGTCATCCAATCCTACCGTCAGCTACCTGCTTTGATCTACCAGATCCAGCTAAAGTGGCGCGATGACCCCCGCCCGCGGGCAGGGTTGATCCGTACCCGCGAGTTCACCATGCTAGACAGCTACAGCCTTGACCGAGATGAAGAAGGACTTGAGATGCAATACCAGGCGCATTATGATGCCTACCATCGTATTTTTGAACGCTGTGGTCTTCCCGTGGCAGCCATCCAGTCCGATTCGGGGATGATGGGCGGCGCTGTCGCCCACGAATTCATGTACCTGAACCCGATTGGTGAAGACACCATTATGCTGTGCAGTTCCTGTTCATACGCTGCCAACCGTCAGGTAGCCGCCTTTCGGAAGGATACTCCTGCTATGGAAGATATGAAAGAACTGGAAAGGATCGCCACCCCCGACAAGAAAACCATTTCCGATCTGGCGGAATTCCTGCACATATCTCCTGAACAGACCGCCAAAGCGGTTTTTCTCATGGCGGCGATACACGGAATCGAAAAATTGGTTCTGGCAATCATGCGCGGTGATATGGAATTGAACGAAGCCAAACTGGCGCATGCCATCCAGGCATCCGAGCTGCGCCCGGCAGCAGAAGAAGAAATTCTGCTGAGCGGTGCTGTTCCCGGATACGCGTCACCGATCGCTGTGAAAAACACTCTGGTAGTTGTTGATGACCAAATTCCACATTTGCGAAATCTTGTGGGGGGAGCAAATCAGGAGGGTTATCACCTGAAGAACATCAATTTCGGAAGAGATTTCGACGCGGATATCATTGCCGATATCGTCTGCGCCGAAGAAGGGTTTCGATGCCCGCAGTGCGGAAATCCCCTCACCAGCCGGCGCGGGGTGGAAGTTGGTAATATCTTTAAGCTTGGCACATTCTATTCCAAGCGCTCAGACTGCCAGTTTTTGGATGAGCATGGTACCAGCAAACCGATCGTGATGGGTTCGTACGGAATCGGTCTGGGCAGATTGATGGCATGCATCGCGGAGGAACATCATGATAAAAATGGGTTGTGCTGGCCTGCGCAGGTAGCTCCTTACACCGCACACATGCTTTCTATCCAAGATAAAGATGGCACAGTACAAACAACAGCCGAAGAGCTGTACACGCAGCTGCAGGCTGCAGGTATGTATATACTGTATGATGATCGAGAGATCAGTGCAGGGGTAAAATTAAATGATGCCGATCTGCTGGGTATGCCATACCGCATTACCGTTAGCGCCAGGTCTTTATCAAACGGCGGAATTGAAATAAAATCCAGATCGGATGAAAAAACTCAGATCTTACCA
Source organism: Anaerolineaceae bacterium (assembly GCA_963556045.3). Lineage (GTDB taxonomy): Bacteria > Chloroflexota > Anaerolineae > Anaerolineales > Anaerolineaceae > UBA4781. The sequence goes on from CAUVYA020000002.1 coordinate 1,103,680, forward strand.
GGGGAACAGGTACTCCCTTATCTACAAAATCGTTGATCCTTCATCAGGGTAATTTACATACAAAGGAAGCTCGCATGACAAAAAAAATAGAAAAATCTGTTCCGATGTCCTCACCTGAGATTAATGAAGAAGATCGCCAGGCGGTAATGGAAGTGCTGGATACCCGTTATCTCAGTATGGGACCCAAAATCGAAAAATTCGAACAAAATATTCAGACGCTAACCGGCAGTAAATACGCCATTGCGGTCAACTCCGGCACGGCAGGATTGCACCTTTGTGTCAGAGCTGCAGGAGTGGAACAGGGCGATATTGTCATAACCACACCGTTTTCCTTTATCTCTTCGACAAATGTGATCTTATTTGAAAAAGCAGTTCCGGTATTTGTGGATGTTGACCCGATCACAGGGAATATGGACCCTGAACAGCTTGAGCAGGCTATCACCGACATCCAGCAAGGGGGGGCGGCGGCAGCAAAGTGGCTGCCAGACCGTGGAGCAGAAAACCATGGCGAAATCAAAGCCGTTCTAAGCATAGACGTATTCGGACAACCGGCTGATTATGATCGCATCCAGATAGTGTGCGACAAATATAATCTGCCTTTGATCGAAGATTCCTGTGAGGCGCTCGGGGCTGCCTATAAGGGACGCACAGCCGGAACCCTCGGGGATTATGGTGTTTTCGCATTTTATCCTAACAAACAGATCACTACCGGTGAAGGTGGTGTCATCATTACAGACGATGAAGAAGCTGCCGCACTTATGCAGGCTCTGCGCAATCAGGGAAGAGCGCCCGGTGATGCCTGGCTGCAGCATACCTATCTGGGTTATAACTACCGCCTGGATGAAATGAGCGCTGCCCTGGGTCTTTCACAATTAAAACGTCTTGACCACATGCTGCAAACCAGAGCTCAGGTCGCACAGTGGTACCAGACCCATCTTCAGGAATTTCCTATGATCCAGACCCCGCAAATTCTGCCCACCACCACCCGTATGAGCTGGTTTGTGTATGTGATCAGAGTAGATGCATCCATTGACCGGGATGCCTTCGCCCATCGCATGATCGCCAACGGCATCCCCGTTCGTCCTTACTTTATCCCCATCCATTTACAGCCTTATCTGATGGAGCAGTTCGGTTACCAGCCCGGTGATTATCCTATAACCGAAGACCTCGGGAATCGTGGTCTGGCGCTGCCATTTTCCAGCGTTATGAGCGAAGAGCAGATCATAGCAGTGTGTGAAGGAATTCGTAAATCACTATAACCATGGATGGAGAGAGAGTTTTTTCACTGCCAACCAGAAGGACAACTACCAACCTGCTCATTTTGTGTTTATTCCTGGCTGGAATCAGTACAGGTCTTATCCTTGTTTCTGACACGCTCTCCAATCCGGGTTTTCGAATTCTAATACAAATACTCTCACTGCTTGTATTGATCCCACTCCTGTTATTGATCGTACAGATTGTGCGCATCCTGCGCAGTAAATACCGAATAGATCGAGAAGGGCTGACCATTCAATGGGGATTCCAAAAAATGGTGATTCCCATGCAGGAGATCGAGTGGATTCGTCCGGTTGACCAGATGGGATACAGCATCCCATTACCAGCCTTTGCGAAAATCGGACTATTCTATGGGAAAACACGCTCTCCCAACCTGGGAGAGATACTCTTTTTCGCCACACAACAGCAGAATGCCCTTCTGATCGGGACAACTCAGGAGGTGATCTTCCTTTCGCCGCTAGATGCCGGCGCTTTTGAAAAAGGGTTGCAGGAATCGGTCTATCTTGGATCAATAACTCCTCTGGAACGAAAATCGATCCGTGTAGATTCTCCATTCTTAACCATACGCACCAATCTTCGCCTGTATGTACCCATTAGTTTCAGTTTCCTGCTCACCCTCGGCTTATTTGTACTTTTTGGATTTACGGTAAATACCAGAGAAGCCATTCAAATTGGACCGGTGTTGTTTGAAGCGACCGGAAATCTTATCGTCCTTCCTATCCTTGCAATGCTGGTCAATATTCTGGATGGAATTTTGACGCCTTTTTTGTACAAACAAGAAAACCTGCGCCCTTATGCTTTTCTGACAGCCTATTCGGGATTGGTGATGACGATGCTGCTGGTCATCTCTATTCTGATCAGTATTATTTAGTTTTTCTTTTTTGAACATCTCATCAGATCTATTTCTAGCTCTAAAAGACATTCTGGGTTTTTTTCTCGATACCAGTCAGGTAAATTTAATAAGAACGTCCCTTTTCTATTGATTCCTTATCTCATACAATGTAAACTAATTCTGTGATAATTACAGGTTTAATTTGTTTCATAGGAACATCAAATTCACAAGGTGACTCATGAAAAACGAAAACGGATTTAAAAAGCTTAGAGGTTTACAAGACCAGGCGAAGCTGGGGGGCGGTGAAAAAAGAATTGAAAAACAGCATCAAAAAGGAAAACTTACCGCCAGAGAACGATTGGATACATTGCTCGATCAGGATAGTTTTCGAGAGATCGGTCAATTCATTACTGCACGTGATGATACCCTCTCACAGCCTGAACAGTATTATGGCGATGGTGTGGTAACCGGATACGGACAGATTGATGGTCGCACGGTATTCGTCTATGCACAGGATTTTACTGTGATGGGCGGCGCCCTGGGCGAAATGCAGAGTGTCAAGATCTGCCGTGTGATGGATCTCGCGTATGAAAATGGGGCTCCTATTATCGGGTTGATCGATTCTGGTGGAGCACGCATCCAGGAAGGGGTATACAGCCTGGGTGGTTACGGTGAGATCTTCCGCCGAAATGCCCTCTATTCAGGGATCATCCCTCAGATCAGTATCATTCTCGGTCCCTGTGCCGGTGGCGCAGCTTATTCACCAGCAATGACCGATCTCATCATTATGGTCGAAAAGCAATCCTATATGTTCCTGACCGGACCAAATGTGATCAAGACCGTCACCGGTGAGGAAGTGGATTTTGAGAATTTGGGCGGTGCAGACGTGCATCTGGCAAAAAGCGGTATCGCCAATTTGACTGCCGGATCAGAACATAACGCTCTGCAGCTTTGTCGTACGGTTTTAAGCTATCTGCCTGCCAATTACGCTGAGAATCCCCCCTGTGTGGATGCGACCGATGACCCCGCCCGCATGGATGCCGAACTTGATTCCATCATCCCTGACGACGCAGCAGTTCCTTATAACATGCACGAAGTCATTCTCCACATTGTGGATAAAGGCTCTTTCCTGGAATTGCAGTCTTCGTTTGCGCCAAATGCCATGATCGGGCTTGCCAGGATGAACGGCTGCCCGGTGGGAATGGTAGCTCAGGAACCCAGCTTCATGGCAGGCGTGATCGATATTGACGCATCCGATAAGATTTGCCGTTTTGTACGCTTCTGCGATTGTTTTAATATCCCGATCATCACGTTTGTGGATTCTCCCGGCTTTCTGCCCGGTGTCAATCAGGAGCACAGGGGTATCATCCGGCATGGCGCCAAGGTGTTGTTTGCCTATTCCGAATCGAGTGTTCCCAAAGTGAGCGTGGTCACACGGAAAGCCTACGGTGGTGCCTATATCGTCATGAGCAGTAAGTATCTCGGGACGGATATCACGTTTGCCTGGCCCAGCGCTGAGATCGCCGTGATGGGACCGGAAGGCGCCGCCAATATTCTCTATGGAAAGCAGATCGCACAATCCAGTGACCCGGAAAAAGAACGCGCTGCCCTGACTGAGCAGTATACAGAAAAATTCCTCAATCCGTATGCGGCTGCAAGAGCCGGGCATATTGATGAAGTGCTTGAACCCAGCAAGACCCGCCCTGCTGTCATTTCAGCCCTACAGGCGCTGCACCAGAAACAGGTTCAGCGTCCGCAGCGCAAACACGGCAATTCGCCGGTGTAAAGGAGCGATAATCATGACAGATATGCAGAAAGCGCTCGTGATCACCGGGATTGGTATACTTCTGGTCTTTTTAGGAATCTTTATCCTATGGGGCATCATGGAACTGCTGGTTCGCCTGACCACAAAAAAAGAGAAACCTTCTGCAGAAAAGGAGGAAGAAGTTCATACTTCCCCTTCTTCCCTGCAAGCCAGACAAGCAGCCGCAGCAGCGGTAGTGGTTGCGCTCAACATGCAAACGAACATTTCCCATTCAACCCTTCGGTTTCAAAGCCAGGGTCTCACACCATGGCAGAACTTGAATCGCGGACGTGTTAACCAGAGAAATACAAATCGGGCAAAGTGAGGATGGAGATGAAAATTAACGTTAAGATCCAGGACACACAGTACGAAGTATTCATTGAAAACATCAACGAACGACCGGTAAAAGCAGTGATCGAGGGAGAAACCTTCGAGGTTTGGCCTGAAGAGCCGCAGCAATCCACTGCTCCCCAGAAATCATTGCCCACCTCCCACACGACCGTTGACACTCTACAATCCAATGCATCGGCAAATCCAACCACCCCAGCCAGCAATGAACTGCGGGCGCCCATCCCGGGTGTCATCATTGACATCCTGGTTAAAAAAGGAGAAAGCGTTGAGACCGGACAGGAACTGTGCATTCTGGAAGCAATGAAAATGAAGAATTCCATCCGTGCCAATCACGCGTGCATCATAGATGAAATAGCCATCAGGGTCGGAGACCAGGTACAGCACGGTCAGATCCTGTTTAGTTTCAAGGATTGATGAGGAAACCATGATCGATAAGCTAATGACCTTCTCTTCATTTGATCTTGGTGATTTTTCATGGAAAAGTATTGTCATGATCCTGGTTGGTTTGATCCTGATCTACCTCGCCATCCGAAAAGAATACGAACCTGTGCTGCTGCTCCCGATCGGCTTCGGCTGTATTCTGGCAAACCTGGGGATGGGAGCTACACCTGATGGGGAAGGTTTCCTCTCTGTTTTATATCGTGCCGGTATAGAAACCGAACTATTTCCATTATTGATCTTCGTGGGTGTAGGTGGAATGATCGATTTCAGCCCACTTTTAGCACAGCCCAAAATGGCGTTGCTGGGCGCTGCCGGACAATTTGGTATCTTCGGGACTCTTCTCCTGGCAATCTGGCTTGGGTTTGATCTGAAGCAGGCTGCTTCTATTGGCTCGATTGGAGCCATTGATGGTCCGACAGCGATCTTTGTATCGGGCAAACTGGCACCCGAACTGCTGGCGCCCATTGCGGTAGCAGCATACTCCTACATGAGTCTGGTGCCGATCATCCAGCGCCCCATCATGAAATTAATGACCACCCGCAAAGAACGTCTGATCCGCATGGAATATGCACCGCGACCGGTTTCAAAGACGGCATTGATCGTCTTCCCGATCATGGTCACAATAATCGTAAGTCTGATCGCTCCGGATGCTGCTCCGTTGATCGCCGCATTGATGCTGGGCAACCTGCTGAAAGAATCAGGTGTGGTAGATCGGTTGAATAAATCTGCTCAAAATGAGATCATCAACATGTCCACGCTGTTCCTGGGATTGACAATTGGCGGCACCATGATGGCAGATAGTTTCCTGAAAATTGAAACCCTCAAGGTGCTTGGACTGGGTTTGATCGCATTCGCCATGGATACCGTTATGGGGGTGCTGTTCGGTAAATTGATGTGCCTGTTCTCAGGAGGGAAGATCAATCCTCTCATCGGCGCGTGTGGCATCAGCGCCTTCCCCATGGCTGGCAGACTCTCGGCGAAAATGGCGCAGGAAGAAGATTTCGATAATTTCATCCTGATGCACGCCATGGGCGCCAATACCGGAGGGCAGCTGGCGAGCGTGATCGCCGGCGGGCTTTTACTCACGCTGGTGAATATAATCGGTTAAATGAAAAACACTCCAATTTTCATTGGAGTGTTTTATTTTATTTTATTTTTTCTTTCCTTTTTCTGGCACATCAAGAAAATACCCCACCCCTCTTTTCGTTTTTATATAGACAGGGTTGCGAGGATCACTCTCGATAGCTTTGCGCAGCCAGCTAATATGCACATCCAATGAGCGCATATCACCTGTATATTCTGTTTCCCACAATTTTTTAAAGAGTTCTTCCCGCTCGATCAATTTGCCCGGTTTCTGCATCAGTGTTTTTATTAAGGTGAATAAACGAGGAGTTAATCGTTCCTTCTTGCCGTTACAGTAGATCCAGCGCTGCACTAGATCCAGTTGGATTGGACCTACTTGGAGCATTTTATTATTGTCACGCTGGATGAACGGTTTGATGCGGTTCAGTAATTTCTGCAGTGTAAAGGGGAACACCAGAACCTCATCAGCATCTTTGATCTTTTTTATCTCGATTCCATCATCTACAATGATGATAATCGGGGTTTCTGGAGCTTCCTTTCGAACAGCAGTACAGATACGCGTGCCGGTGGTTCGCATGGAAGATGCATCCACAATAACAACATTGGGATCCGATTTTTTTAAATATTTCACCGCAGCATTTCCATTAGGTATCGAAAACACATCGAAATCCTTTTTAATAAGCCCACCAGCAAAAGAAGATCGATCCGAACGTTTTCCTTCGATAAGTAATACAGATGGTTTTAATGATTCCATAACGTGGTTATTTGATCCTGCTTCTTGAATATTAGCTTCAAAAAGAATTGGTATTCCAATTCCATAATTGCGGCGGTGATAATACTTATTGTTAAAAATTATACATCAACCTTAAAAGAAAATACATTATACCAATCATTTCGTTTCACCAATCGCTTAATGCTAAAATAACCATAAGTTTATTTTCAGGAGAGAAAATGGCAGATTTTATTGAAGCAAGCATTGATAGTATTCGCATGAGCCTGACCAGCCAGCAGCGTATCATCATTCTGAAGGATGTTAAACAGGAGCGCTACCTCCCCATCTGGATCGGTCCTTATGAATCAGAATCTATCAGTATTGCTTTACAGGAAATTGAAATCTCCCGTCCACAAACACATGATCTGGTAAAAAATGCGATCTATGGATTGGGTGGCAGCATCGACCGTATTATCATCAATGAATTGAAAGATGATATTTTTTACGGGATTATCGAGATCACCCAGGGGAAAAAGAAAATATCCCTCGATACACGTCCATCCGATGCCCTCGCCCTGGCTGTCAGAACACATGTTCCGATTTTCATCTCCGAAGACATCATGCACTCTGCAAGTATAGAACCTGTCGAGGAAGAATACGTTTCATCAAGGAGTGAACAAAGTACGGCAGAGATGCCTTTTGTGGAAAACATACCTTCTATGGATGTAGATAAAACAAACACCGATCGTCTCTCGGTTTTTGAAGAATTCCTGCAGAACCTGGATGAAGAACCGCAAACAGATGAGCATTCTGAGGATGACGACGATGATGAGACGGATGATGAATATCCCGATGACGATATAAGCGCAGTTTAAGATGAATGATTTTACAAATTTCGACACAACCCAAGAGCAGAGCATTCAATCTCAACCGCACAACAAACAGGCGGAAGAAGCAATACTGGGCTCGGTACTGATTAACCCCGAATCGTATTTTGATGTTGCTCAGATCATCGAAGCGGATAATTTTTACGTGATCCGCAACCGCTGGATATGGGAGGTATACACACACCTGCATGAAGATCGCATTCCCATTGACTTGCTGACGGTTAGTGAAGAATTGGAAAAAAGGAATCAACTGCAGGAGATCGGCGGGCAGGCTTATCTGCTCTCCCTCATGAATCAAACACCCAGCTCTATTAATGCAGAGGCTTATGCGCACATTGTGGAAGAAACATCCATCCGGCGCCGTATGCTGGGGGCTGCCAACGAGATGGCAAAACTGGCTTACGATCAAGAGAAAAGCGTCAATTCTGTATTGGATGAAGCGGAACGTGAGGTTTTCAACCTCAGCGAAAAACGCATCCGTCGTGATCTGCAGCCCATCCAATCCGTTCTCAGTGAATATTATGATCGCGTCACAGAATTATCCGAAAGGACAGACGAAATCCTTGGTGTACCAACCGGATTGGCAGATCTCGACAAGTTACTGGGGGGTCTTCAAAAATCAGATCTATTGATCATCGCAGGTCGCCCTGCCACAGGCAAAACCGGTTTTCTATTAACAGTCGCAAAAAATGCCGCGCAGAAGCATCACAAACACGTTGCTTTCTTCTCCCTTGAAATGTCCAACGAGCAGTTGGTACAGCGTCTGGTGTCGCAGGAAACACGCATCAACGCCCAGAAATTGCGCATGGGAGACCTGAAGGAAAATGAGTGGCCCATATTCACGCATGCCATCGAGGTGCTGGGAGACACCAAGATCTTTCTGGATGACACCCCTGCCCTCACCCCCATGCAGATGCGCACCAAATGCCGCCGGCTGCATCTCGAATATCACCTCGACCTGGTGATCGTGGATTATCTGCAGTTAATGTCAGGGGATACGAGAAATGACAACCGTGTTCAGGAAGTCTCCTACATTTCCCGCAACTTGAAAACACTTGCCCGCGAATTGAACGTTCCTGTTCTGGCGGCTGCTCAGCTTTCACGCGCGGTGGAACAGCGCACCGATAAAAAGCCGATGCTTTCCGACCTGCGAGAATCCGGCAGTCTGGAACAGGATGCCGATATCGTCATGTTCATTCATCGCCCGGACGTTACGGACAAGGACATCAGCAAACAAAACTCCGCGGAGATCATTGTGGCAAAACACCGCAACGGTCCTACGCACTCAGGTATTCAAATGGTATTTCTCAGTGAACTGGCGCGCTTTGAAAATGCCGCCAGAATTGAAAAAGAACCTGGCAAGAGGATGGTTCATCCATAATGAGTAAACCTATCCCTGAACTGGAAAAAATTCAGCTTTCTGGAAATTTTTTGACGGAAGTCATCAGCAAGATCAATGATGCCCTGCAGATCAAGATACTGCTTTTCTCGATCTGGCTGGCTGAACAAAGTGGAGATACAGCCAACCCTTTATGCCTGGCAGATTTTTATACCTATCCAGAGTTTACCCAGCAGTTAGGCAGCACCGCACCTGAAATTCGAGAGAATTTGCTCAAAGGGCTGTATGCCAATCTGGATGCTGGATTTTTGCTTTCGGAAAAGGTGGCAGAAATTGAAAAGGGATTCCCTTTTTTCCTCAACAGCAAACGGGGAGAACAGGCGCTGCGCCTGCAGGGCAGCCAGTCAACCTTCACACAAAATGGAAATGCAGATCAATTCTCACCAAAAGGGTTGATGAGGCTATACGAAGAAAATATTGGACCCCTAACCCCGTTAGCAGCGGAAATGCTGAAAGACGCGGAACAGGAATTTCCAGAACAATGGCTGCAGGACGCCATTCAGATCGCGGTAGCCAATAACGTCCGAAAATGGAAATATGTCGAAGCGATTCTAAAAAGCTGGAAAGAAGAAGGTCGTGATGGAAGAGATCAAAGACACGCTGAAGAAGATTACAAACAGTACACCCAGGGAAAATATGGCAAATTCATCAAAAACAGATAACGGTTCCATTCTGCCGGGTGATCCCGACTGCCCAATTTGTCACGGCATTGGGTTTGTAAGCCATGATCTGCCCATCAACCACCCTGATTTTGGGAAGATGGAAGTCTGCACCTGTCGACTGGAAAAGGTGGAAGAAGCAGCTAGAAAGAACCTGTACAATTTCAGCAATCTTGAATCTTTCCATGCCATGACCTTTGATACCTTCAATATTCACGGCAGAGGGAATGCAGCAGATTCCAATAAAAGTCTGGAACTCGCTTTTCAGGTCGCAAAATCGTATGCCGCCGAACCATCAGGCTGGTTGTTCCTGACGGGGAAATTCGGCTGTGGGAAAACACACCTGGCGGCTGCCATCGCCAATGAGATCATTCAAAAAGGAACACGCACGCTCTTCCTGACCGTACCCGATCTGCTGGATTGGCTGCGTTTTGCGTTTGGCGCGCAGGAAGTCACGTTTGAAGAACGATTTTCAGAGATCCGAGAAGTACCTTTTTTAATACTGGATGACCTGGGAACGCAAAACGCTACCCCATGGGCAGAAGAAAAATTATTCCAGATCATCAACCATCGTTACGTCAATCATTTACCGACCGTGATCACTTCTAATCTGGATGTGGCAGAGATCGATGATCGCATCAGTTCACGTCTGAATGATCGTGACCTGGTGAATAAGATCACCATCACCTCCGCCGATTACCGTGATCCATTCAGCGACCATAAAGATTCACCCATTTCCACACTGGCATACCTGAGCGAACACCGCACCTTCAATAACTTTTCCGCCCGCAAGAATGAAAAATTGCCTGCAACAGAGCAGAAGAGTCTTGACCATGCCTTTCTGGCAGCACAGAAGTACGCTGAAAAACCCGGGGGCTGGCTGATCCTGCTGGGTACCTATGGAACAGGGAAAACGCATCTGGCAGCCGCGATCGCCAACTACCGTAAAGCTTCTGGCGACGATCCTATTTTCACAGTGGTGCCGGATTTACTGGATCATTTGCGGGCAACTTTCAGCCCCAACTCTCCGGTTTCCTATGATCACATTTTTAACCAGGTGCGCAACGCCCGCCTGTTGATTCTGGATGATCTCGGGACGCAGAATACCACTCCCTGGGCGCGCGAGAAACTGTTCCAGATCCTGAATTTCCGCTACGAGACCAAAGCCCCTACGGTGATCACGTCCTCATTAAAATTGGAGGAAATGGATCCGCGCATCCGAACACGCATGCTGGATTCAAGAGTATGCGCGATCTACTCGATCGCTGTTAGACCATACGAAAACATTTCTTGAGAATTCAACGAACAAGGATACTTTTTACCTATCATGGAAGAAACCAACCAGGAACTTTTCACACGCTTATTGCTCATCCGGCATGGACAAACCCAGCACAACATCACCGGTGTCATCTCAGGGCACAGTGATGTACCCATCAACGAAATCGGTCACCAGCAGGCGCAGCTCATGGCAACGCGTGTCAAAGAGCAATTCCCTGTTGATATGATCTACGCCAGCCCGCTGCTGCGCGCCATGCAAACTGCGCAGCATCTATCGCAGGCATTAAACTTGCCCATCCAGCCTGACCCCGATCTGATCGAATACGGGTTCGGTGAACTTGCAGACCAGCCGTTAGCTGATCTGCAAGATACCAGACCCGAACTTTACCGGCAGATCAAGGTATGGAATGAGGCGGGAAACAGCGAAAGACCAGCCCGCCCACACATCGAAGGAATGGAGCCGCTGGAAGCGTTCAAAACGCGCATGCAGTCTTTTACGGATTTGCTGTGGGAAAAACATCAGGGGCAGCACGTGGCAGCTGTGAGCCATGGCGGTTTTATTAAAAGTTACGTGTATTATCTGATCGGCGGCGATTTTTCGCGCTATGTCCCCTTCTGGGTTGACAACACATCTCTCACTCTGGTTGATTTCTATAAGAAGAACGCCGTCATTCGATTTTTCAACGACAGCAGCCACACAGACACCGTCTTCGATCACAGCCGCCCAAGACTGCTGTAGAGGACTATTTCAATTCAGCCCAATTGCTGCCGTGTCTGGCATCGGTGCTGAGCGGTATATCAAGCTGGTAGGCATGCTCCATAATATCTTTAACAAGCTGGATGGTGGCTTCCATTTCAGCCTGAGGACATTCCAGCACTAATTCATCATGCACCTGGATCAACATACGCGCCCGCAAACTGGCTTTTTCGATAGCCGGTTCCAGCCGGATCATGGCGATCTTGAGAATATCGGCAGCGGTGCCCTGAATGGGTGCGTTGATGGCTTCTCTTTCCTCGCGGGCTTTGATCTGCGCGTTGACCGGATTTTTCAAGTTCGGGAAGTAGCGGCGGCGCCCCAGCATGGTTTCTACATACCCGTCGCTGGCAGCCTGCCTGCGAATGGAATCCAGATAGGATTTAACCCCCGGGAAACGCTCGAAATATGTTTTCACGAAATTCTCTGCTTCCGCCAGTGTCAGATCCGTCGTACGGCTGAGACCAAATGAACTCATCCCGTAGATCAAACCAAAATTGATAGCCTTGGCATGCCTGCGCTGGTCCTTCGTTACCTCTCCGACGGGAACATTGTAGATGGCTGCGGCTGTGGCGGCATGAATATCCATGCCCTGCCGGAAGGCATCCAGCATGGCTTTATCTTGAGACATATGAGCCACGACGCGCAGTTCAATCTGGGAGTAATCCACCGAAATAAGAACCTGACCTTCATCGGCAATGAATCCCTTGCGAACCTTGTGCCCTAAATCGGTGCGGGTGGGAATGTTCTGCAGGTTTGGATTCGATGAAGACAAACGCCCTGTCACCGATCCGGTCTGGCTGAATGATGTATGGATCTTGTTGGTGCGCGGGTTAACCTGTTTTGGCAGTGCGTCTAAATATGTTGACACAAGTTTGGAAAGCTCACGGTATTCCAGAATGAGATCTACCAGAACATGCTGTCCCCGCATTTCTTCAAGAACGGAAGCAGAAGTGGAATAATGCCCTGATTTGGTCTTGTTGCCCGGATCAGGTGGTGTGAGTGCCAGATCTGTGAATAGGGCTTTTGAAAGCTGCTGGGTGGAATTGATGTTTATCGGATACCCCAGTATGGAGTAGATCTCTTTTTCGATCTCGTGCAGTCGCTGGGTTAATTCTCGTGAAAATTCTTTGAAAAAACCTTTGTCAATGGAAATACCGTTGCGCTCCATGTGAATGAGGATCTGGATGAGCGGCATCTCGATGGTTTCGAAAACATGCAGCAACTGATTTTTCTCCAGCCGTGTTTTGAGAACTTGCATCAACTTGAGAGGGACTTCCGCATCCGCAGCCGCATAAGGAGCAACCTGCCCGACAGAAATATTCGCCATGGAAAGCTGGTTTTTTCCGCTTCCGATCAGCTCCTCAATGTGGGTCATATTGATGCCCAGCTCAAGTTCGCTCATGGTCTTCAATCCCAGACGCCGCGAGGAGGGTTCCAACAGCCAGCCCGCGATCATGGTATCGAACTGTAATGCGTTGATCGTGAAACCATGGTTGATCAGCACAATGCAGTCATATTTAAGATGGTGTCCAACTTTCGGTAAGGCAGTCTGTTGAAAAAAGGGGTTCAGCGCTTTGCGGATGGCATCCAGACCAAGCTGCGCATCGTTGGTCTTGTGCCCTACTGGGATATAAAACCCTGCCCCGGGCTCACAGGCGATAGAGATGCCCACCAGATCCGCCTGCATCGGATCGGTGGAGGTAGTTTCAGTATCAAAGGAAAGATAATTTGCTTTCTGCAGTACATGTACCAGATCCCGCAGTTTCGCTTCCGTATCCACGATGGTCACATCCAAATGATATTGTGGATCAATGTTGATCTCGACTGGCTGTTGAGAACTGAAAAGATCAGGCTGCGTACCGTCGAAGCTGGGTAATTCCCCGGCATGAAATATCTTTTTCACCCGTTCAATGCTGGAACGGAATTCGAGGTCTTTGAAAAGAGCGATGATCTTCTCAATATCCACTTCCTGAGTTCTAGCTTTTTCAAAATCAATTTTGACAGGCAGATCTGTACGAATGCGTGCCAGGTCATAACTTAAGTAAGCGCTGTCTTTGCCTTCCTCAAGCAACGTTTTCGCCCTGCCTGTGATGTCATCCAGATGAGCATACACGTCATCGAGATGAGGATATTTATCCAGCAGGGAGCTGGCAGTCTTTTGCCCAATCCCTTTTATACCCGGAATGTTATCGGATGTGTCGCCCACCAGTGCTTTATAATCCACGACCTGATCAGGATTGACTCCCAATTTCTCTTTCACATTTTCTGGGAAATAATCCTGTGCATCCGACATTTTTGAGCCGGTCAGATTGATGACGATCCTGTCGTTGGCTAATTGCAGCAGATCTCGATCTCCGGTAATGATCTTGACCCCAAACCCTTCTTTAACCGCCAGATTCGCCACCGAACCGAGCACATCATCTGCCTCGTACCCTTCCATTTCCAAACGCGGGATATTAAAAGTATCCACCAGGTTGCGAATACGTTCGATCTGTGGAACAAGGTCATCCGGCATTTTTTCACGCGTCGCTTTATAACCATCGTAAAGGTCGTGCCTGAATGTTTTTCCGGTATCAAAAGCCACGGCGATATACTCGGGTTTATCCTGCTCTATGATCTTCAGCAGGATATTGGCAAATCCATAGGTTCCTGCGGTCGGTTCCCCTGAACGGGTTCGAAAACGCGAACCTGTTGCCATCAGGGCGAAAAAAGCACGGTAAGCCAGTGCGTGTCCATCTAAAAGGTAAATCGTTTTCGGCATTCGGTCCTCTTTTCTGCGATCTAATGAAGTGTATCATGCCTTAAAATCCATTTCAATAAATGCAGGGGAAAGCCGATTTTTTTGAATTATGGGATAATATGAACACTGTCTGTGTGTTGAGGAGTTCACATTGAAATATCAAAAGATCTGTGTTTTAGGGTTAGGGTATATCGGTTTGCCAACAGCCTGCACCTTCGCAAATCATGGCGTGAATGTGATTGGCGTTGATATCAACCGCGAAATCGTGCATGGATTGCAGAACGGGCATCTGCATATCTATGAGCCCGGTCTCCGTTCTCTGGTAGAATCGGCCCTTCAATCAGGAAATTTGCACATCCAGGAAGCGCCACAGACGGCAGATGCTTTCATTATCGCCGTCCCCACCCCGATCACAAAAGAGAAAAAAGCAGATCTGGAAGCGGTACGCTCGGCTGCCCATTCCCTCATCCCACACCTCAGAAAAGGCAATCTGGTCATTTTGGAATCCACTTCTCCCCCGCGAACCACCATTGATATTGTGGCTCCTATCCTTGAGCAAAGCGGCTTGAAAGCAAGCAACGATTTTTTACTGGCTTACTCCCCTGAACGGGTACTACCCGGGAAGATCCTGGAAGAGATCATCCAGAATACGCGTGTTATTGGTGGAATTGATGAGAAATCTGCGGCGGCGGGGAAAGAACTATACAGTACCTTTGTAAAAGGAGATATCCTGCTGACCAACTCTACCACCGCGGAGATGGTTAAATTGATGGAAAATACCTACCGTGACATAAACATCGCGGCAGCCAATGAGTTTGCCCATCTGGCTGATCGATTTGGTGTGAATGTCTGGGAAGCGATCCAGATCGCCAATCGCCATCCGCGCGTGAACATTCTGAATCCCGGACCCGGTGTAGGCGGACACTGCATCAGCGTTGATCCCTGGTTTTTGGTAGAAGCCGCTCCTGATATTTCCCCCCTAGTGCACACTGCCAGAGAGATCAACGACGCTCAGCCGCACTATGTGGTGAACACCATGGAAAAAAAGATCGGACAGTTGCAGGGTAAAAAGATTGCCGTACTCGGTCTTTCGTATAAACCCAATATTGATGACCTGCGAGAATCTCCTGCCATTGAGATCGTTCATCTGCTGGAGCAAAAAAAAGCGCAGGTCACCGTTTTTGAACCGTACAAACCGAATGGGTATCAGGGTACGGCAAAAAGCGCTGCAACCTTCGAAGCAACCGTTCGGGATTGTGAGATCATCGTACTGCTGGTAGCTCATAAAGCTTTTAAAGAATTAAAGCCAGAGGAAGTCGCCAGTCTGACTGGCGCTCGAATCGTATTTGATATGTGTGGAGGTTGGCGAATTGGAGATTGGGAATCTGCTAATTTTCAATTCTATGAATTAGGTCATCCCTAAGAATAGCGATAATAAGCTGATGAATACTAAAACAATTAAAGTTCTTTCAATATTTGGAACCCGCCCTGAAGCGGTAAAAATGGCTCCGGTGGTACAGGCGCTGCAAAATAAACCCGGCATTGAATCTATTGTCTGCGTAACCGCGCAGCACCGTGAGATGCTGGATCAGGTGCTGGATCTATTCCGCATTACTCCTCAGATCGATCTCAACCTGATGCGACCCAATCAAACACTGGCTGAACTAACTGCTAATATCTTTCGTGACCTGGATCCTGTTCTGGAACAGGTTGCCCCAGATTGGGTCTTAGTTCAGGGTGACACCACAACTGTGATGGCAGCCGCGCTCAATTCCTTTTACAGACGTATTCATATCGGTCATGTCGAGGCGGGATTGCGCACACACGATAAATGGCAGCCATTCCCCGAAGAGATCAACCGCAAGATCGCCGGGGTTGTGGCTGACCTGCATTTCGCACCCACCACCTTCAGTAAAAAGAATTTGCTCAACGAGGGTGTTCCAGAAAACATCATTAAAGTGACAGGCAATACCGTGATTGATGCACTGCGCCAGATCGTCAACGAACCAATGCCCGCCGATATTCAAACCCTGCTTGAGAAAAAAGGGGTCTTGAGCAAGCAAAAACGATTGATCGTTATGACCGCTCACCGCAGAGAGAACTTTGGAAAACCAATTCAGGATATTTGCCAGGCGGTCAAACACATCGCACAGGAATATTCCGACACGCTCGAGGTCGTCTACCCCGTGCACCTCAATCCCAATATCCAGCAGCCCGTACATGCCATCCTGGATGGCATCCCCAATGTAAATCTGCTGGAACCGATCGAATATCTACCTCTCATTCACCTCATGAAAAATGCTACTCTGGTGCTGACCGACTCCGGCGGTATCCAGGAAGAAGCCACCGGTTTGGGAGTGCCAACACTGGTGTTGCGAGAGGTCACGGAACGACCGGAAGGCGTGGAAGCAGGAGTATTAAAACTGGTCGGAACTGATCAAACAAAGATCGTATCTGAAACCGATCTGCTGTTGAGCGATCCGAAATATTACAATTCTATGGCACATGCAGCCAATCCTTTTGGCGATGGGCACGCCGCCGAACGCATTGTAGATGAGATTCTGACCTATCCTGTGGATACTGTATATGGATAATGGCAGTATTTGTCTCTTTCCGCAATTAACAAATACCGGAGGACCATCTTCTTTCCAAAAGAAATTAACTGCCTGCCTTGAACAAAAAAATATTGAGGTCCATTTCGACCCTGAGCGCAGGGACGTAACAGCCATACTGGTCATTGGGGGAAGCCGGCATCTCTCGGTTTTAAAACAGGCAAAAAGTCGTGGCGTGAGGATCATCCAGCGTCTGGATGGGATGAACTGGCTTCATAAGAAAACGAAGACCAGTTTTAAACATTATCTTCGCTCTGAATGGAATAATCACATCCTCTCTACCATCCGGAATACATACGCCGATGGTATCATCTATCAAAGCGAATTCACCCGCAACTGGTGGAATAAGGTATATCAACCTGCCCCTGTTCACGACACGGTGATCCATAATGGGGTTGATCTGGATATGTTCAACCCACACGGCAGCGAGTCACCTCCCAAAGACCACATCCAGATCATGGTCGTCGAGGGCAGCCTGTATGGTGGTCATCAACGTGACCTATCGAACGCCGTTGGTTTGGCTAGATCAATTGCTGATGCAAGTCAACAACACGTAGAACTGGTAATCGCCAGCAGAGTTCCATCAAGAATGATGGCTTCCATTCCATCCTATCCAAATGTAAAAATCAACTGGCTGGGAATTGTGCCCCTTGAAACTATACCTGAATGGAATCGCAGCTCTCATCTCTTTTTTTCCGCAGAGATCAATGCTGCCTGCCCCAACACCGTTATGGAAGCCATGGCTTGTGGAACACCGGTAGTGAGTTTTGCCACCGGATCACTCCCTGAACTGGTACAGGGCGATGCCGGGAAAATTGTGGATTATGGTTCCGATCACTGGGAATTGAGAGAACCTGATTTTAATGCCATCGGTCAGGCGGGGTTGGATATTCTACAGGATCAAACCCGCTACCGAAAAGGCGCTCGTAAACGTGCTGAGGATATCTTTGATATGCACGATATGGCACAAAAATATTTGGAAGTACTGCTGCCTTGAGCTATTTGCAGTTGAAAGGCAGCATCCTGGATTTTCCCAGGTCAATTTCCCATGGATATATGATATAGGCATCAGTCACCGCAGCGTAAAAATCAGGTTTTTCATCCCCGAACAAATTGCGATGTGGATTGAAGTGCAGCACACAGGTATATGGAATACCATAAGCACCCTTCACGCGATTTTTGACCGTGCTGATCGTCCTGCCCGAACCCCACACATCATCCATGATCAAAATGCGTTTTTCACACAGAAGAGACGCGCTGGGAAATTGAATGAACTCTGGCAGCGCCAGGAATCTATTATTCGTAAGCTCGTTATTCTCCCCCGATCGGCTCTCTGATGGGAAATCAATGGAAGCAGTCAGAATCTCTTCAATATCCAGCGCTTCCGCTACCAAACCGCCCGGAACGATTCCCCCTCGTGTGACGAGGATCATCGCATCAAAAAGAATGTCGAATTGAGGGACAAGATGATCGATCAACAGGTCAATGTCATTCCAGGTAAGAACTTCTTGGCGCATATATGATTCCAAAAGATAGGTACTTCATTATATCAATAATCACGGCACCCTAAAAACGCAGCTTAAGGTATAGTTGTGTGGGATTTTCCCCAAAGTCTGGAGGAACACCATTGTTCGAATTGTGTGAAAAAAACGTAACCCGTATCCTTGATCATAAAGATCCCATTTTGCAGAATACGCCGATCGAGATACTACCCTATTATGACGGATTAAATCTGGCAAACATTCCCAGCAGTATCTGCCATTGGTTTGATATTCCTGCTCCACGCGGCGAGATTCTGTCAATTCCCCATCCACCCATCGCAACCGAAAAGATCCAGAATATCATTCTTCTTCTGGTGGATGGATTACCCTACCATCGCATGCTCACATGGCTTGAAAGGATGCAGAACAGGAAGTTTTCCAGATGGAATCGGAACTACATTGAAGAAAATGGAACATTTACTGCTCTCACCAGTATCTCTCCCAGCACAACAGCCAATGCGCTTACCAGCCTGTGGACGGGGAAGTTTCCTTCAGAACATGGTGTGATCGGTTACGAATTGTATCTGCAGGAATACAATCGCATCCTTAACATGATCCTGCAGACAGAAGTCTACCCAAATTCCGATCCTTATGGTGAGCCATTCGATTTATACCAGCACAATTTTTTACCGGCAGCCACACTTGGAACTCATTTTAACCAGCATGGCATCACTCCCTTCGCCCTGCAGCATGAAAGCATCAATGGCTCAGGATTATCACGTATGCTGCTGGCAGATGTGGAAAAAGTACCGTATACATCACTGGAAGAGATGTGGCAGAAAACCAATGCCGTACTCGATCAGGATCAAACAAAACGCAAGTACATCTATCTCTACTGGAGTGAACTGGATACCCTATCCCACCGATCAGGACCTGACAGCCGCCGTACCCGCAATGCGTGGCGCTGGTTCCATCACAATCTTGAAAATTTCATCGGCAAAAGTATCGCCACCGGGAGAAAGAATACCCTGCTGCTGATCACTTCCGATCATGGTCAGATCGCTACAGATATTCAGCCAAAATTTAATGTACGCCACGACCATGATTTTATGAATTGCCTGCAAGTCCCTCCCAGTGGAGAAAGCCGCTTTCCATATTTATTTGTAAAACCCGATCATATTGACCGCTTTCAGCAAATAGTGGAGCAGCGCTGGCACGGTCAGTTCCACTTCCTTCCAACAAGCACATTGCTTCATGCCGGTATATTTGGTGAGCCAACGACCAGCTCACTAATTGAACATAGAATGGGCAACTTCAGCGCTTTACCATACGGGAATGCATACTGGTGGTGGGCAAACAAAGAAAACCATCTGCTTGGCAGGCATGGAGGTTTCTCAAAACTTGAAATGCTTACTCCTTTTCTTTCTCTTGTGATATAAAAAAAGGATCCTGTCCTTGAGGAGCAGGATCCTTTTTCCTATTTATAGAAGCTTATTCAGTTTCAATGATTTTCTTTGCTTTTTGTTGTTTAACTTTCGACATACTTATAAAGAGTGTTCCCGTACCATATAAAGTGGCTGCCAGTGCAATTACCCAGCCGATAAACGGAAGCGCACGCAGGATAACATAGAATACAATCCCAACCAGCAGGTCGATCCACTGATTCTGCGTCTTTGCCTTGAATACATCTTTCATCAACCAGGAGCCGAATATATAGGCAGCGACCACTTTGCTGAGGGTACCAATCACAAATAAGAGAACAGTAAAGATGAGTATAAGCGCTGCACCGAGCACACCATACCAGGCGTACAGCAGACCACCCAGCGAGAGAACCCCAACCAGAACACCCAGTAGGATGAACGTTATCGGTACAAGGAGCATACTTAAGCCCCCGATCAGGATCACAAGGAATCCCCATCCAAAAGCCTTTCCGGGGGAGGCAATGCCTTTCTCTCGAATGGTCGTAATTTGTTTTTTACAAAGCCAGAATGCCAGAGCACCGAGAGCGAAATAACTGATCAATTGTCGGAAGGCACGCAACACACGACCCTGGGGTGAATTCTGCTGAGACCAGGTATTGGCAGCAGGATAGCCAAACCGACCAACCTCTTGTTCGGTATGCACAACAGGAGTATGAATAACCGTTCCAGCTACATAATCCTCCAACTGGGAATCGATATTTGTAGCAGATTCATACGTCAGATCTCCTTCAACAAGAGCACCATTGGAAAAACGAATTCCTGCTGGAATTTCATCTGGAATATATTGCATATACGGTGAAGGAACCGAGTATGTTCCAGCACTCTCACTCTCTGAACTGAGCATAATCTTTGCATTGCGACCTACCGTCCCGCTCATCTCAAGAGCATTAACGCCGATCGTAAGATCGCGAGCGATATTCCCATTCATGATGATCTGGTTGGCACCGGCATAGGTATCCATACCCACCAGCGCACCCTGCTCCAGCATTCCCTGATAACCTGCGAAATATGCATTGCGTGCTATTTGCGAATCTTTTGCTAGAGTGATGGATGAGGCAGCACTTACAAAGGAACCATTCACTGCACCATTCATTTCCACATTAGCTGCAAATGCAAAGAGGTTTCCATCGACCACAGCGTCCTCATCAACCACGATCGTTTCTGCAAAGAGGAAAGCATCACCTGTCACGGTCCCGGTCACTTCGATTGACTGACAGCCTGCGACCAGGTTGCCATCAACCACACCATCCATACGACAGTGTTCGCCGGAGAGAAATACATCATCTTCGATCGTCTCTCCAGAATTGACTGTGCTATCATGGCTGAAATCGGCTGCATGAACCATACCCACCGGTACAAGTGCCAGCAGACAGGCAGCTACTACCACAACAGCCAATATTTTTACGGATTTTTTCTTGAACATACTTATTCTCCTTATAGAATTATTTCACTTCATATACGGAGAATAAAAAAAAGGGTTTTCTTTTGAGAAAACCCTTTTCTATTTTTTTGAACGCAGCTTCCACAGAGAACTGCCAAATAAAATCAACAGTAAAACCAGTGCCGCGAATAATATTGAGGATGTATCTGCAGGGTCACTATAGAACTCGGATGGAATGGGTGTTAATGTAACAGGGGTCACAGTTGATGTCAACGCCATAGTTGCCTGCATATCGACGGGGGTGAAATATTTTTCTGATAGAGATTGATTCCAGATGATAATGGAAAGGATAAGTATCAGCGCAATGGTGATCAAAATATTAGCCGGGTTTAACCAGCTTTTAGTGGTCTGGTTATTTTCTTCGTTCATTTTGTTTGAAGAGCCTCAAGTTGTTGTTGTGCTGTTGCAATGATTTCTTCGATCGTACTGGTCTGATTCAATACAGCCAGAGTCGCATCCCGGAAGATCGGTCCTATCTCAAGTATAAGGTCATTTTCTGGAAATGTATGTGCGGCAATCAAGATATTACTGATCTGATTTAAAGATCCATCCTCTTCATATAAAGAAAGACTATTCGGCATCACAGGAAGATATCCGGCTGCCTGGCTATAATCTGCCAGAAAAGCAGGGTCGCTTAGGTACTCAATGAATTGTGGACCAATTTCAGGGATGCCTGTATCAATATTCACGATTGACCAGACCCAGCCTGTTGCCGACACATACGGCTCATTTCCCAGCGAAGGAAGCTGGAAGATCTTCAGCTCTTCCACATCGCTCTTCAACGCCTTTGATGCCCAGTTAATAACCCACTGAGATTCCCCAGACACGAAGGTGTTCCAGACATCCTCACTGGTGTTCAGTGAACTAAAACCCGATAAAAAAGTCTTGCTTCGTAGATTTTGATCAAATACCGCCAGAACAGTCTGCATACTCTCTTCATCAATCACTGCATGACCCTGCTCATCAGCCAGAATGCCACCTGATGATAGATATTGAGATACAAATAAACGTGCCTGTGGATAATTGGCTGCAAAATAGAGCGGAGCATTGTGAGATCGAAGATCATCCCACGTTATCAATTCGGATGGTGTAATTTCTGTAGACATAATCCCCACCAGAGCATCTCCGACAAAGGGAAATCCAAATAGAATACCATCCTGGCTGGATATCTCATAAGCATAGGAATAGAAATCTTTAGGATCACTGGTTTGGATGAACTCTTGTACTGGCAAGATCAATTGTTGATCAGCCGCCTCTTGCATATCTGTTTGCGAAAGCAACACAATTTGTGGTAATGCAGCGGAAGCAGCCTGCTGCGTGTTTTTTAGACTATCAAGAATGCCGCTTGTCCCATTCGATGCTTTAACTCTCACTGTTACCACCGTGCCGGGATTCTGCCGTTCAAAATCCTCAATACGTTGCTGCAGGATAAGAGATGCTTCAGAATCAGTTAAGGTGGAAAATTCTTCAGGGATCCAAATCAACAATTCGCTTTGGTCTACTGTGAAAGGCTGTGTTTCTTGAGTTGTGGGTTGGGGAGTAGGACTATTTTCGGTCGCAGCAGCTTGTGTAGTTGCTGTAACAGAAGTGCCTTCTTCGTTTATGGGTTCTGCTGCCTGTGCATTACGGGTGGGAAACACAGCATCCAGAATGTTCTCACCACTGCAGCCAGCCAGCATGGCGATCGCAAGGAATAATATCGCAACAAATATTCGAACCCACGTCTGATCAAAGTAGGTACTTTTTCTATTCATACAATTGAAATCCTATTGTAACAGCATTATTTCGCATCTTTTGAGGCTTCAAAGAAGCCGCTTCCGTACAAAGCAAGGCATTATAACCCATAAATCTGTGTGAAAAACACTTTGATTATTATTAATATCTATGTCTAATTTCGCTGGATATCATCACGCACCTGCCTTACAGCCATATACAGTTGTTCTGCCTTTAATTCTTTGATGGTCAGGCAGGGTGCCTCAAGCCTGTTTGCCAGTTCATAAGCCAGTCCCTGGTCATAACTTTCTGCTTCCATATTGATCACCACGCTGTGTATATCTTCGTGCGCTAATTTTTCTGCTGCCTGATATGCTTCTTCAAGTGGTGCATAGGCGCCCATGGCTACATTTCCCGCGCCATCGGTCATTACCATTAATATCGGCTTCACATCCGGATGTATCATTAATTCACGTTTGATAACTTCGTAAGCCAGTGTCAACCCGGCAGAAAGGGGTGTTTTACCACCCACAGGAATATTTTTTAAAGCTCGCTGTGCCAATTGAATGGAGTTGGTAGGCGGTAAGATCAAGGTAGCACGATCTTTTTGAAAAACGATCAGCCCCACTTTATCACGCCTTTGATAGGCATCGGTAAGCAGAGAGACAATAGCGCCCTTGGTTGCACTCATCCGTTCTGCAACCGCCATTGACCAGGAGGCATCAACCAGGAAAAGGATCAAATTCGCAGCCCGGCGCACCCGCACTTTCTTCATGAAATCATCCTTGTGCACATGCAGTGCCAGACCATCGCCTTCATCAGCACGAGACTTCTGGAATGGGGCTGCGGCGCGTAAGGTTGCATCAAAAGCGATATCGCTGAGATCCCCATTTGCTGGTTTTGATTGTATGTAACGCCCGCGCCGCAGGGATGTCTGGGTGCGCGAACGCCTGCCGCCATAGCGGCGGACTAATTTATCCAGCGGTGTATCGAGTCGGCGGGGAGTAAAAGATTCCCCGACCCGAATGCGCTGACCGCCTTCCCACCAGTTGGCATTATATTGGTCAAAAACTTTTTGGGGAGGAACATTCGTCTCGCTGCCATCTGAGACCGGTTCTGCCATCTCCTCCCCATTCACACTTTTTTTGGGGGGGTCTCCCTTTTTTCTGAAGAAGAACCTGCATCATCTTCATTTTCGCCTGGTTCTTTATACCCAACCAGTTTTTCGATCTTTTCATGAAGGTCATCAGCATCCATCTCACTCATCTGCATCGGTCCACCCTTCATACGATGCAGTAGAGCCAGCTCTGCTACCAGGGCAATATCCATTTCATTGATCTGGGTACGCCCTTCAAACGCAGCCTGCGCGCGGGCAGCTTTTAAGATGACCAGATCTGCTCGATGCCCCTCTACGTTCATAGAGGATGTAAGACTGGCAATCGCAAGCAGATCACGACTGCTATATGTAACTTCATCAACCAGATTGCGTGCATCATCAATTTTCTTGGATAGTTCTTCTTCTTTTTCCATCCAATCCTGACGGAATTTCTCTGCATCCTGTTCAAATGCCAGGTGCCGTTCCATGATCGCAACCCTCTCACGCGATGAACGTATCCCATGGATCTCAACCGATAAACCGAATCGGTCTAGCAATTGTGGACGCAGTTCCCCTTCTTCAGGATTCATAGTTCCAACAAGGATAAAACGTGCCGGGTGGGTAAAGGAGATGCCCTCACGTTCCACAATGTTCATTCCCATGGCAGCGGAATCCAGCAGGATGTCCACAACATGATCATCCAGCAGGTTCACTTCATCGATATACAAAAGACCACGATTCGCTGAAGCCAGAATACCGGGTTCAAAATGACGCTCCCCCTTTTGAATGGCTTTTTCGATATCCAGTGTTCCCACCACGCGGTCTTCCGTTGCTGAAACCGGCAGATCAATAAAGGGAGTTCGAACGATGCGAGTGGGTAATTGCTCGCCATTCTCATACCGTTCACGACACTCGGTGCACCAGGTATCGGGTTTTTTCGGATCGCAGGCAAAACGACAATCACTGACGATCTGCACCTGTGGCAGCAGAGCTGCCAGAGCCCGCGCGGCAGTGGATTTTGCGGTTCCGCGTTCCCCTCTGATCAACACTCCGCCAATGCGGGTGTCAACGGCATTCAAGATCAGGGCACGCTTCATGCGCTCTTGTCCAACAATGGCTGTGAATGGATAGATTACTCTCATATGTATATATACCTCGACCAGTAAGTTTACCATCTGACAATACATAGAACAATGAAACAAGTATCAGATATTTATTTGATTCAAATGAAAAAACCCGGTTATCCCGGGTTTTTTAAATTTACCAATCGTATTTCGGACACCATAATGTGACCGGATCAGGTGTTGACCCGTCCCAACATAGATCTGGCTGGGTTTTCCGGAACAGGATCTCCCCACTCCACAACACCGACCCATTGACATCACTGGCTTCAATGAGATATGTGACACCCCACAAAGGGGGATTCACCACATAATTATGATACAGATGGGCATATCCCACATTGGATGTTGATATGGAAGGGATCAATTCAACTTCGTAAAAACTCTGGTTATTGTGGACCTGCTTTACCTGCACTTTGCCACCGGCTGCAAGGGTGGAAGATAATTCAAATACCAGGGTGCAGTATTCTCCGGGAATATGCAAGACATTCACCCCATCCTCCACCATTCCGGGGCGCCCAGTTGCCGGCATACCATATCTGCCGAAATCCACATCACCGGGTGCGGTTGATCCGAGCGGCATGCACCAACCGCTCAAACCGTTCAGCATTTCTCCATTCCCAAGATAGGTATCTGCCGCGGAAACCACGAAAGCGGATGGCGTGGCAGCACCCGGCTCGTTAAGAGCTGCCGTCTGTGTTGCCGCTGGAGTAGTAAGCGGGGTGATGGTAGCCGCCGCCGGTGTGGCAGTCACCACACGCTCAACGATCTCGGTTACCACTATCGTCTGGGGCACCAGCACGGTTGCCTCAACGATCTGCGGTTCGGGTGTGGTGCAGGCTGCGAGCACAATTATCCCTGTAATGATAAAAAATGACGGTATTCTTTTCACACTTCGGAGCATGAAAACCTCCACAATATGGTTATCTCAACTGGTACATTATACCGCGCCTGTATTTTCATGGTAATTCGGCACATTTCGTTCTGACAAACTGGTTGTTTCCCATGATTTATACTCAGGCAACCACGAACGTCTGATACAAATTTATTGAAAACATCTATTCAGGTTCCATGCCGAATAACCTGTCTCCCGGTCATTCCTATTGACATATGAAAAAAAAGCACCTATACTATGGTACAGTGGTACGACCAATATACCACAATATAGAGGTGTTTATGGATACGATCTCTCGACCCCCTTTATCAGAAATTGTAGCAGGAAAATTAGCCGGAATGATCCTCGATGGAGTCTATAAAAGTGGGTACCAGCTCCCTGCAGAACGAGACCTGGTTAAACAATTCGGGGTAAGCCGCACCACATTGCGTGAAGCGTTAAAAATTTTAGAGGACAGCGCCATCATTGAAGTGAAGCACGGCGTCGGCTCATTCATCGCGCAGCTTGATGAGGAAAGTCTGCTCAAGGCACATGAGATCGCCGACCGAGCGGATACTCAAAAGATTGAATTAGAATTCTCTCCCCCCGAGGAAATACCCGACGGACCAAAACGCCTGCCGGTGAACCCGGAAAAACCGCTCATCATACCCAACCTGCAAAAAGACAGATTGGGAACATTTTCGTTTATTTCCTGGTGGGAACGGGAAAAGGTGGAAAATGCCCATGTGATGGTTGTAGGAGCCGGCGCACTTGGAAATGAAGTTATTAAAAATCTGGTATTAATGGGGATCGGATATATTTATATCGTTGATTTCGATACCATCGAAATGGCAAACCTATCGCGATCGGTTCTTTTTCGCGAGAGTGATACCGGCAGAAAAAAGGCAGAAGTCGCTGCCGCACGTGCCAAAGAGATCAACCCCAACGTGCATGTTCAATATATCCACGGAGACGTGACCACCGAGGTTGGATTGGGTATTTTCCGCCGTATGGATGTCATCATCGGCTGTCTCGATAACCGTGAGGCGCGTCTTGCGATCAACCGCTTTGCGTATTGGATCAACCGCCCCTGGGTAGATGGAGCCATTCAGGAATTTTTCGGTCTGGCACGAGTTTTCGTGCCCGGTGAAGGCGCCTGCTTTGAATGCACCCTCACCGAGCAAGCGCGCCGTGACCTTTCCATTCGCTATTCCTGCCCTCTGCTGGCTCGTGAAAATGTACTGCTGGGGAAAGTACCTACCACGCCTACCATCGCATCCATCATTGGAGCCATCCAATCTCAGGAAGCATTAAAGATCATCCACGGCAAACCGGTCGAAGCAGGCAAAGTCATCCACTTTAACGGAATGACCAATGAAATGCACAAGACCAGCTACACACCGGTGGAAGATTGTGAAAGCCACTGGACCTACGGCAAGATCACCGAATTGCCGCTGCGAACAGATACCACCACGCTTGAGGATATGTTAACGATCATCCGCCGCGACCTGGGTCCGCAGGCTGTTTTGGAACTCGATCAAGAGATCATCCTTTCGTTATATTGCCGTAACTGCCAGACGCGTGAAGACATTCTACAGCCCATCTCTCTGGTAGGCTTTGGCAGAGCTCACTGTCCTTCCTGTGGGATGCTGCGTGAAACTGAGATGACCCATATGATCACCGGAGAAGAACCTTTCTTGAACCGCACGCTGTCAAGCCTGGGTATTCCGAAATTACATATCCTGCGAGCGTACAACGCCGAACAATATGCCTTCTACGAATTGACCGCCGATCTGGAAAGCGCTCTGCATTTCAACCACTTTCAGAAACCAATGATCAAACTGGGTGATATGCAGCCTATCAAGATCAAACCTGCTCAAGATGACAAACCGCTCATCAAACTACATGAACAAAAGATCAAGATCGATCCAAAGAAGTAATTTTTATGTCTAAACTCAATTTTCTGCAGGCAATGCTGGTGTTTCTATTAGTCCTGGCTACCGGGATCGGATCAGGGTATCTGGTTCTTTATTATTTCGTTCCAACCTCTCAGATTTCGGAACTGCTGGTGCGCGTCATGATCTTGCTGGTTATTGGTGTCACAGTCGGTTTGGTGATCCGTTTTGTTCTCGCCGCACGCCTGCTCTTTATGAAATTATTATTTGGCATCCTTGGAAGCCTGCTCAGTGTTGCCATCCTTGATTACTTATTTCCAGGTGCGTACAGCCTGATCGATAAGGAAATACTGTTTCACAATCCATCTATTAGTGAATATACCCAGATGGCAAGCCTGCTAGCGCTCACATTATTCACCGGATTGGTGGGGAGGAAGAAAAAGAAGAAAGCGCCCACCGCACAACCAGCCCGCAAATCGGGCATTACGCTTGCCGAACGTTTTCACATCATGGTTGCCCCTGTTACAAATACCTTCGTTAAATGGCAGAGCAGCCTTTCCTCTCATTCTGGAAGAACAACCGCGAAAAAAACCTCATCTGTAAAAAAACAGGCACAAAAGATCAAATCTTCACCACCACGTGTTGTTACTTCTCCATCTACCGTGAAGGTGAAATCCAGGAAAGAGCCCATTTCTGTCAGGAAGAAGCCGCCAGTAAGGAAGGTGCGCAAGAAAGATGAAAATGTAAAACTGGTAGGTACTGAAGATCATCGCTGCCCGTATTGTCTTGAAGAGGTCTATAAAAACGACCCGCGCGGGATCGTGATCTGCCCTGATTGTGGAACCTGGCATCATCGTGATTGCTGGGAAATAACCGGATCATGCCAGATCGCACATAAACATGAATTATAAAAACGATTTCAGGAGGAGTATATGGCAGATATTTCCGTGACGCTTGTTCTACCCAGTGGTGGGGCACGCAAAGCTGATATGCCCGATGATGTGAAGATCGGGGATTTAATGGCGGAATTGACATCCCTGCTGGGGCTGCCCACAGTTGGACCGGATGGGCGCCCGATGGGATACCGCATGGATAGCAAAGCGTTAGGCAGGGAATTAAGGGAATCAGAAACACTGCATGAAGCTGGTGTTCCACAGGATGACCGCTTGATGATCACAACCGATATCACTGCTGGTGCTGTTTCCGTCAATTCCAGCCCACGGATGCGGAGATTGAGAAAAGATTTTGAACTTATCCAGGAGATCAATGCTCGCAGCAGCCTGATCGAGGTAAAAGCGGAACAGAAAAAGGGCAATCTTCCACCCGAGAAATATATTGTCACATTCAAATGCAAGGGGATCACCGGCATTGATTCAAAAGGAAATCCAAAATTTGGGAACAAACATGAGGTTGAGATCTACCTGCACAACCAGTATCCACAGCGCTGGCCGGGCATGAAATGGTTAACCCCCATCTGGCATCCCAATATCAACCACGCCAACGGCAGCGTTTGTATTGATGCCGCCTGGTGGTCTGCCAGCCGGTCGCTCGACCGTCTGGTGATCATGCTGGGTGAAATGGTGCAGTACAAGAATTATCACGACGATCCCAAAAAGCCACCCTTCCCCTGGGATATGGAAGCGGCGAAATGGTGCCAGACCTATCGAAAATCACACGCCAACGCTTTCCCGGTAGATCAACGCGAATTACTACGTCCTGAACGTGTCAAGATTACGAAAACAAAAGCAATTGTTAAACCAAAACCAAAGATCAAATTGAAATAGATAAGGAGAAAACCATGTCTGATAAAAATATTACCCTCGTATTACCTTCTGGTGGTTCACGCAACGCGGAAGTACCTGATGATGTTGAGATCAAAGACCTGCTGCCTGAGTTAACGACAACCCTCGAATTACCCACAGTTGGTCCTGATGGTCGCCCGGTAAGCTACCGCCTTGATAGCAAGGCTCTGGGACGCGAATTAAAGGAAGATGAGACCCTGGCATCAGCCGGTGTTCCAGATGATGACCGCTTGATGATCACCGCTGATATCACCGCCGGCTGATCACGAAAAAGAAAAGTACAAAAAAACGCAGGGAAATTCATTGGATAAAAAGATTGTGCTTCATCTCACACAGGAAGACGATACTACCCCTCACCATACGCGCATTCCCACCCACCATGCGCTGCAGTGGTCTCCACGCTATGCTCTGGAAGAACCGCTCAAACCGCTGGTCAGGGTCTTCATGACTCAGAATGCGTACATTCGTACTGTTGCCCATGCAGGCTCAGACCTCAACAACGAAGTGGGAGGTTGGATGGCAGGGAAATACTGCTACGATCGTGAGGCACAGGAATATTTTTTGATCATTGATACCATCTTAGCCGCACCGTACACCGATCAGGGCGCCGCGCATCTTACTTTCACCAGCGATTCTCAGATCGCCCTGTTCGATTTTTTAGAACGTTACTATCCGGAAAAACAACTGGTGGGCTGGTATCACACACACCCTAGAATGGGTATCTTCTTCTCTTCATGGGATGAGTGGTTACACAAAAATTTCTTTCCAAAACCATGGCAGGTTGCTTTGGTGATCGAACCTCACACGTCTGTCGGTGGTTTTTTCATCCGCCAGAAGAATGGAGCACTGGACACCCGCATCTACTTCGGATTCCATGAATTGATCAACAAAAATAAACAAAGCAAGGTTTTCTGGAAAAACCTTGAACCGAAACGGGATACGAACACCCGTGAAACGGAGGTACTGGTTGTATGAATAGAACTATGCGTTTCTATATATTGGGTATCGCTGGCGCGATCGGAGGACTGCTGGGATGGCAGGTCAGTAATTTACTGGGGCTGTCATTCACAGATAATCTGTACATCAGCGAAGCCATCATTGGCGCCATAATAGGAGGTCTGATCGGATTCTGCATCGGTCTTGGAGAAGGCATCCTGGCGCAATCCTTTATGGCAGGTCTGAAAAAAGGATCGGTAACACTGCTGCTTGGAGCGATAGGCGGGGCGATTGCGCTCCCACTGGCGGAAAGTTTCTTTCTTGCCATTGGCGGTGAAGCTTGGAGCAGACCGTTCGGTTGGGCGATCTTCGGTTTGTTGATTGGCTTTGCCACTTCCATCACCGGCGGCTCCCAGCTCTGGAAAGGTGGTCTGGGCGGATTGGTCGGCGGGCTGGTCGGTGGCGCGCTGCTTGAAATCGCTCGCGCTGTTCTATCTGATCCTGCCATTGGAAAAGCTGCCGGCTTGATCCTGCTGGGCTTCTCTACCGGCGTTTTCAGCGCCTTGATCAGCTTCGCCCTTTCGCGAACCTGGTTGGAAGTCACCAGCGGAAAGATCAGCGGAATGGAATTCATTTTAGATAAATTTCTCAAGCAAAATGGTCCATCTGCCACGATTGGCAGCAGCCCCCTTAAAGCAGATATCGCCATTCCCGATGAAGGGATCGATCCACAGCATGCTATTTTGGAAGGACATGATACCTACTTTACGCTAAAAGACCTCAGCATCAGTGGGACGCAGCTGGATGGAAAAAAGATCGATGTTGCCAGAGTAAAGAATAAACAACGCATTCGTATCGGGAAGACGGAACTTGTTTACCATGAAAAGAGGTAGAAATATGGGTACATTGAAAAAATATTTCCTGCTGATCATTCTGTTATTGGGCGGATCTATCATGGCAAGTTGCGCGCAGCAGGCTGAAAAAGCTATTGTGAATGCAAATGATGTTGTGCTGCAGATCACACAGGTAGATACCAGCGAATTTCCGCTGGTGCATGTATACGTGAGCGCACGAGATGATGCGGGGAATTCCATCCCTGTACCGGTGACAGATATCGAGCTTCTCGAAAATGGCAGCCCCGTCCAAGATACGGCTATTCAGGGTATGGATGAGGTTTCTTCTTTTACCAGTCTTCTCCTCATTGATAACTCCGGCAGTATGAATTTTTCTGAAAAGCTGACTTCGGCGAAAGAGGCGGCTTCAGCCTACATTGACCAGATGCGCCCTGCCGATGCAGCCGGAATCATCTCTTTTAATACCAGGGTAGAAACCGTACAGGAGATCACGACGGATGAAGAAGCTTTAAAGAGCGGATTGATGAACATCCAGGCACGTGATGATACAGCCATGTGGGATGCCCTGATGACCTCCATCGAAATGCTCAATCCGCTGGGGGGTCGCAAAGCCATCATCCTGCTGACCGATGGCATGGATAACCAGAGCATCACCGATCCAAACAGCTTACTGACAGCCATTGGCGAAAGCGGCTTATCCATTTCCACCATCGGATTTGGCACAAAGCCTGAAGGAGATACCACCCCGGATGAATACGAGGGCATTGATGAAACCACCCTCAGGAATCTGGCACAGGATGCAGGCGGGATGTACGGTTATGCCGAAGACCCCGAAACCCTGATGAGCCTCTACAATTCCATCCGGCAGTCGCTGCAAAGCGAAGTGGTCATCAGCTATATCACACCCCAGACATTACGTGATGGTGTCAAACGTTCGCTCTCCGTTCACTTGAGCGGGGCATGGCAAACCAGAGTCTCCGGCTCATCCTCTTCTTATAATCCGGGGGGTTTGATTCCCGAAGTACCGGAACCTGGAAACTGGAATATCTTCGTTGTCCTGTTCGTAATTTTATTGATCATTCTAGTTGTACCCATGCTGATATACCGTTCAAAAACCAAAAAGAAAAAGAAGAAGATCCGCATTGTGCTGAAAGACTGATCATAAAAGAAAGCTCTTTTTCAAGAGCTTTCTTTTTTTCGTAATCCTTCTACATCTGAATTTTGTATTGGGTTGTTTAGATCAGATTCAGATTAAAACACAGCATGGTCATCCTTTGATTAATCCACCAAACCACTGCGCAGTGCGATCACCGCCGCCTGTGTTCGATCGGTCACATCCAACTTTTCAAGAATAGAACTGACATAATTGCGCACCGTACCTTCAGAAAGGAAAAGATTCTCTGCGATCTCAGCATTCGATTTGCCATGTGAAAGCAAAATAAGGATCTCATGTTCTCGTTCAGTCAAATTCGATCCGATGGTAGTGGGAGATTTCTGCGGTGTACGAACGATTTGTTCGAATAGTTTACCGGCTACCTTTGAATCCACTGGCGTTCTTCCGGCATTCACTTCCTCAATGGCTTGCAGTAAACGTTCGCGAGGTGCATCTTTCAGTAAATAACCATCCGCTCCGTTGCGCACCGCATCCAGAACCCACTCATCTGCGTCATAGGTAGTGAGAACGAGAATATGAACATCAGGCAGCTTCTCTTTGATCTCTTTGGTTGCTTGAATTCCGTTCATGATGGGCATTTTTAGATCCATCAGTACCACATCCACCTCATGTTTCTGTATGAATTCCAGAGCTTCAAGCCCATTGTTCGTCATCCCAACCACCTCTACTTCACTTGAGGTTCCTAAAATGGCTTTCAAACCCTCGCATACCAATTCCTGGTCATCGCAGAGCAAAATTCTAATCATTCAAACTCCGTTTCAATCGTGATCGTCGTACCCTGTCCCGGTGAACTTTGGATATCAAAAATGCCGCCTAATAGTTCAATGCGCTCACGCATTCCCTTTAATCCATAGTGTCGTACATCATTCAGGGCATCAGGCAAAAAGCCCTGCCCGTCATCTACGTAACGCAGATAAAAACTGTTATCAACAAGTTTGACATCAAGATCTACATGTTTCGCATTGGCATGCTTGACGGTATTCTCAACAGCTTCCTGTATCGTCCGGTAAATGAAGTGGCTGATCTCAGATGGAAGTAGATTCAAGTTATCTTGCAGGTTCTCTGTATATGCAAAACCACTTCTTGTAGATCCATTGATCAAAAGGTTTTTAAGAGACTGGCTTAATCCAAAATTTTCTACTTCAGAAGTTCTGAGATCTTTTAGTGCCCTGCGAGTCTCATTTAGACCGCTGCGCGTATTTTCAAGACTTCTATATAAAACTCTCTTTGCTTCTACTGGATCTTCTTCAAATAAAACTTTTACTGCTTCCAACTGCACCGCTACACTGCTTAATGTGTGAGCCAGCGTATCATGCAGCTCCCTTGCCAGACGATTTCTTTCTCTTGTTTGTGCTAACTGTTCTGTTGATAAGGCATATTTTTTTAGTCGTATATTTGCCTTCTCCAATTCGATCTGCTGCATCTTCTGCACCTGGCTCATCTGGTTCACAAAAATGCCAATAATACCCAGCAAAATACCTCTCAATACGATGATACCCAGCATTATGTGGACTGTTAATGAATCTCCACTTATACTAAATCGTGTGATCAAGATATCAGTGAATGTGATGATGCCGCAGAAAAACAGTAATTTCTTTCTAGAAAATTGCCATGCTAAAAAAAGGATTGGGAAGATTAAAAAGAAAATTTGATCAAATCCATAGTTCACTGTACCCGGTAATAGAAAAGTCCTGTTAAAGGAAAATACTGGCGAAATAAATCTTGAAAAGATGGTAACGAAAGAAATAATCACGATCGTTGCGAAAAGATGTTTCTTTTTAAAATGATGCTCTTTTTTCATATTGGATAAAAAAATAAATAAAGCAGCTAATATCAATACAGGCATGATCCCAATGATATTGAATTTGATTGCTGTGAATGTGGATACCCGTAAATTCCATATGAATGACAGCATACTTACCGAAAGCTGGAACAATATATAATATCGAAAAAGATTGATTTCTTGTTCGCTAATTTCATTACTATTCATCTTAAATTCCCGTTCGTGTGTATATCTTAACACAGGATAAAAAATAAACTCCTGTGATGGTTGTCATGAAACAGCATTAGTACTCTCATCATATATGTACTTCAAAATCATGCACGGAACTGACGGGTAGCACTCTGTCACTTCCTCACCCCCCCGCTATAGTTAGAAAAAAATCAGGAGATTTGCTATGAAAATTAAAGAATCTATTTCATCATTCTTGACAAAGATCAATGATTTTGTGAAACAAAATCGCAAGAAATCGATCTTAATAAGCGCAGGAATAATAGCTGTTATTCTATTAAGTATCTTCATTTTCGGTGGCAGTACCACCAGTGAAGCGCCACAAACTACTGTTGTTTCTCTCACAACCGGTAATTTCTCAAAGACGATTGATGTCGTGGGAAATGTCAATGCAGTTCCCTCGGCTACCCTTACATGGGGTACAGCAGGTACAGTCGGGACCATTAATTTTGAGATCGGAGACAGTGTAAAAACAGGAGATGTGATCGCTGAATTATCAGATAGTTCCATTTCCGCCTCCATTTTACAGGCGCAAACAGATCTCCTTGAAGCCCGTTATGAACTGGATCGAGTGAGTACATCTGATACTGAATTCCAGGAAGCAGCGCAGGCGCTGGAAGACGCGGAATATGATTACCGAGCCAAAGAAGATTCCCGCGATTACTGGAATTTCAATGGAACATCTCAAAACACCCTCGATCAAGCCCGACAGCAATATCACGATCTGGATGATCAGGTCTGGATTCTTCAAAAACAATTCGACGCGATGGCATCAGATGACCCTGCCAAAGAAAATGCCAGCACCGAATTACAGGACACCATTGTAGAGCGAGACAAAGCGCTGCGTAACCTTAATTACCTGCTCGGACATGCGTATGATCACAGCGTTGAGACGGATTACATCGAATTCGAACTCGCTGAAGCAGCTTTGCAGGAAGCCCGTATCACCTATCAACGCTACCTGGATAATTCTGATGAGATCGCCGCCGCACAGGCAAAAGTTCAAGCACTTGAAAATACTGTGAACTCGGCATCCATTATTGCACCTTTCGATGGAGTGATCACCAATATCTTTATGAATGAGGGTGAAACGATCAGCAATGGTGGAAATGCTGCACAGGTAGACAATCTCAACAATCTGGTTATCAAGATCTCTATTTCCGAAGTGGATGTGAATGAAATCCAGATCGGACAAAATGTAGTGATCACGTTTGACGCGATCCCCAGTAAAGAATACCAGGGGTTAGTCACCAATATCTCCCAATCTGGCGATGATTCTTCGGGAATTGTCGAATTTCAGGTTTCTATCACCGTCAGCAGCCCCGATGCGGATATTAAGCCTGGTTTTACAGCCATCACTTCCATTATCGTTCAAGAGGTGGAAAACGCTGTCCTGATCCCCAACCTGGCTATTCAAAGCTTGAACGGCAACAGCATCATCATGGTAGTCAATGAAGATGGCAGCATCACCCCCACCCCTGTAGAGGTAGAAGCAAGTGGTGATTCTTTCTCCATACTCAAAAACAGCGTATTAAAAGAAGGCGATCAGGTAACGATCGAGCTGGACATGACCTCTCTTTCGGATTTCAGTGCCTTTGGGGGAGCAATGATGTTCGGTGGTGGAGGGATGGGAAACAGCCGTCCTGCCCAGCAACTGCCTGTTGAATAGAGGAGAATACCGTGACAAAATATGTTGTTGACGCAAAGGAACTTACTAAGACCTATCAAATGAGTGAAGATATCCAGGTTCATGCTCTACGAGGCTTAACCTTCAAGGTTCAAGCAGGCGAAATCATTGCTATCATGGGTCCTTCAGGATCAGGAAAATCGACCTTGATGAACATTCTGGGATGTCTTGATCGACCTTCCAGCGGTAGCTATTTACTGGATGGTCAGGATGTTTCTCAACTTCAAGATAATGCACTGGCAGATATCCGTAATTCAAAGGTAGGGTTTGTTTTTCAAAATTACAATCTTCTGCAGCGCACTTCGGCGTTAGCGAATGTAATGCTGCCATTGAGATATAACCGCAGTAATGGGGGTACTCAGCACGATCAGAAAGAAGAAGCTGTTGCCATGCTGGAACAGGTGGGACTGAAAGACCGCATGCAGCATAAACCTTTCGAACTGTCAGGTGGACAGCAGCAGAGGGTTGCCATCGCACGCGCGCTGATCAATAATCCGGCTATTATCCTGGCAGATGAGCCCACCGGCAATCTCGATTCCAAATCAGGCGATGAGATCATGGATCTATTATTAAACCTGAATAAACAAAGGAAGGTTACCTTGATATTAGTCACACATGATGCTGACATCGCCAAACATGCCCAGCGCGCGATCCAAATCATTGATGGGAAGGTAAAATCATGAACATCTTCAAATACATCAGAGAAGCCATTGAAAGCTTGCTCTCCAATAAAATGCGTACCTTCCTTACTATGCTTGGGATCGTCATTGGAGTAGCCTCTGTTATCTCTATGCTGGCAATCGGCGAAGGTGCTTCTGCCTCCATCACCAGTTCAATCGAGTCTATGGGCACAAATGTCATTTTCATATCACGTGACAGCAGTGTAAGCCAGTCAAGAGCCATCACTATCTCGGATGCCAATGCGCTCAGTACCTTGGAATCTACCAATTTCACTGCAGTAGCCCCTATTGTCTCAAGCAACAGGGAGGTATCTTTCAGCGGCAACTCCATCACTGCCCAGATCTACGGTGTCACTCCTGAGTATGCCACAGTCCGGAAAGAAAGCGTGAGCTATGGCAGTTTCATTACCAACGATCAGGTAGAAAATCGCTCTACGGTTGCCGTCATCGGTGTAGATATTGCGGAAGAGTTATACGGCACCACCACTAACCTGGTGGGAAGCAAAATCCGTATCGGCAACTATCTGTACACCATTATCGGCGTTCTGGAATCGAAAGGAGGTACCGCAATTGGCTCCTCTGACAATCAGGTTTTCGTACCCATCACTACCGCACAAACCCGCTTAATATCGTGGTCTTCCACACAGAACGAGGTCGATCAAATCTACGTATCTGCGACCAGCGCTGAAACGATCAATGCTGCTATGAATGAAATCACTTCTGTCCTCAAGAACAGACATGGACTATCACTGATCGATGATGCCGATTTTCAGCTCTTCTCACAGGAATCTCTTACCGAAGCAGCTTCATCCATCACACAGATCCTCACCATCTTCCTGGGAGGGATCGGAGCAATTTCTCTGCTCGTAGGCGGAATTGGCATCATGAACATCATGCTGGTCACCGTGGTTGAACGCACCAAAGAGATCGGCTTGCGAAAAGCGGTTGGTGCACGAAAAAGTGATATCTTAACTCAATTCCTGATCGAATCGCTATTCATCGGATTGATAGGTGGCATCTTTGGTATTTTACTGGGCGCAGGCATATCAGCCGTGGTCCAAAACATTGCCTCTGCTGCAAACACACCCTTGAATCCTGCCATCACAACCAGCTCCGTTCTTCTGGCAACCCTTTTCTCGGTTGGAGTAGGATTGATCTTCGGTATCTACCCTGCCAACCGGGCTGCCAACCTGGAACCGGTTGAAGCATTACGAACCGAGTAGGAGTTAATAACTAATCATGAATACAATGGAAATGATCGCGTATAGCCTGATCGGAATTGCTTTGTTATGTGCATTCTCATCTGTCATCTACCTGACAACCATAAAAAAAGCATCACTGAAGAAGAAAGATGAGCTGGATTCTCATCCCGCTTCTGGCGAAGGAAAAAAAGAAGGCAGTAATAAATATCTATCACTTTCCTTTGTAAAAGGTCTACCAACGCTGCTTATGAGTATAGGTTTTGTGCTCACGGTCATTGCCATCGTACTGCTCATCAACACCAAAATCACATAGTAAGAATATTAGCTGCTTCTCTCTATGAACCGCGGTTGGAAAACCAACCGCGGTTCGCATTCTTAAGACTGTATTGAATTCTATTTCTTTTTCTCTAGCATGGCAAAAGTTACGCCGGATGGCTCGTTGAACAGGCAAATAGATGCGCCGCCGGGAGTTTTTTGGATACCTTCAAGAATAAAACCGCCTTTTTCCTCAACCAGAGCTGCCATCTTCTCAATATCATCCACCAAAATGTACAGGGTCACAAAAGGCAGCCTGGCTTTCTTCAGTGTAAAGATACCGCCATCCACTGCCGGTGAGTCCTCTCCAACATCACTGACATAGAATCCCAGGCGCTCGTCCATGGTAAGATCCCATTCAAAAACCTCATTGAAAAATTCCACCGACTTTTCGGCGTCGTGGGAAGCAAGTTCCCAGAAAATAATTGGATTTTTGGTCATTATTACTCCTTCCTATGGCTTCATTATAAAGAAGTACATGGCTAAGATAATCGTTCATCTGTATAATTCTGGTATCAACTTTAAGGGATAAAGCATGAAAACACGAGCTCCACAGCCCCTTCCAGATTTCAGTAACATCCCCCCACAAGGGCTGAAGATAAATGGAATGGAAACCATCAGCGGGATAAAGGGATTCGGCTCAATTGAATTTGCGCGCAATCGTTTTGATCCTTACTTTGTTCTATTCCAGGATCATCTTGCCATGAACGTGATGCACTTGAGAGAAAAACCATATACGGAAATCGAACGCTTGATCCTGCTTCCGCGTAAAAAACCGTATGCGCTGCGGCTGTATTTCAAACATGATCACCGTACCTTTTCTACCACTATCCTTGATCGGGAGCTTCTCGTTGCGGTCTATGAGTTTTTGCTGACAAGAAAAGAGTAGATAAAGATTCGAATATTATCTTTGTATCCTATTGACGAACTGTTGTATTTCCAGAATAATAGAAGTGAGAAAAGGAGTAAAAATGTTTATTCAAAGAAGGAATACCGTTCAGGTGTTCATTCGCACCATCATCCGGTTGGTTATCATCATCCCATCACTGATCTATATTGCTTTACCCAACTTTCGGATTGCA
Source organism: Anaerolineaceae bacterium (assembly GCA_963556045.3). GTDB lineage: Bacteria > Chloroflexota > Anaerolineae > Anaerolineales > Anaerolineaceae > UBA4781. The sequence continues at coordinate 1,143,355 of CAUVYA020000002.1, forward strand.
TCAACGATACTGTCCGGCGTAGGGTCGGGCAATCTATTCATGCAGTTGATTCTCGGCACCATCAAGGTCATCCTCATTTTTTGGGTTGCGTCCATCGCCGCCAACACCATCTACATTCTGCCGCAATGGGAGCGTCTGGTTTTGCTGCGATTGGGTAGATCGGTCGGCACACGCGGTCCGGGCATGTTTTTCATCCCGCCATTTATCTATGAAGTTGCCAATATCATTGACGTGCGAATTTCCACTTATGAAGTAAAAGCTACCAAAACGCTCACCCGCGATAATATCCCGGTGGATGTAACCGCTGCGGTAGAGCTGGAAATTGAGAGCCCGGAAAAAGCAGCCATCAATGTCAAAGATTACTGGAAGACCACCGAATGGGCTGCCATGGAAGCCTTAAAAAGCACCATCGGGCGCAATGATCTGCGCCCCCTGCTGTCAGAAACCGAGAAGATCGCCAAAACGCTAAAAGCAGAGATCGATAACGTTGCCGAAGATTACGGTGTCAATGTACGCGCCGTACGCATCACCGATGTTGGCACCCCCGATTCTCTGGTGGAAGAACTGGCGGTCATTGCCCGGGCAGAACGCAGCGCCAAAGCAAAAAAGATCCAGGCAGATGCTGAGGTCATGGTCGCCAAATCATTAATACAGGCAAATAAAATTCTGGCGGAATCCGAAAACTCTCTGCAGCTGCGCCAGATCCAGGCACTGCTGGAAATGTCGAAAGAAGAGAGTTCCACAATAATTGTCTATCCCATGGACAGCCTGTCCGGGAGAGAAATCGCGAACTCTACCGCCGCCATACACAGCAAGGAATAAGGAACGCTCTACCATCAATTGATTTTTCATCAATCAACAGTCATAAGACTGGCAAAGTGATATGCCAGTCTTTTTTTACTTTCGTCATTTCTTCGTAAGAACACCCTGCGTATGGGATAGAATTCTTATGCAATTCTAATCTACAGTTCTTATAATCAAACAGTCATTTTTAAAGGAATCTTATGTCAACAGTAAACCATGATCGTGAGATGGTGAAATCAGTTCCCCCAACCCATCCAGAAGGGCATTGTATTTCTGCCATTATCCCCATCTACAATGAGGAGAAATTCCTGTCGAATTTTCTGGCTGCGCTTTTACAGAGCACCCGCATTGATGAAATAATCTGTGTGGATGATGGTTCCACCGATCAATCGCGTGAAATCCTGCGCCTGTACGCTGATACGATCCGCATCATCGAACTACCACAAAATACAGGCAAAGGAGCCGCGCTGGCTGCCGGTATCCGGGCGGCACATGGTGATATCATCCTGTTTTTGGACGCAGATCTAAAAAACTTAAATGATTTTCACATCCATGCATTGCTTAACCCCCTGCTTGCAAAACGCGCCAGGGTGGTGGTCGGGTACTGTAAAACATCCGAGAACCCGCTCAATATGAACGAATTGATCTCAGGGCAGCGCGCCTATTTCCGCAGTGATCTCGAACCATTCCTCGCGAAATGGCTACCAAACGCTTCGGCATCGAAATGTACCTCAATTCCTTATTCCATCCAGCCAATGTGTTTTTCATTCCATTGATGAAATTGAGAAGCGCTTACAAATTTGAAAAATATCCCCCTGAGGTGGCTTTCACGGAATACTGCCGCGAAGGAAAAGAGATCATCGTTAACCTGCCATCAACCGTTACCTCACAGCAATTTATTACGTTCATGATCGAAAAGATCAAAGGATTATTCATCCTGGTGTAGCGGGACCTGTATCCCTGCAAGGGCAGCCTGCAACCCGGCGCAATGAGAAAACAATCCACCAAATACTGGCTCATTTTGGATACTATTAATATGTAGAACTCCATCTTTTGTTTGCGATAGAGTTCTCTACGGAGATTACACCTCCTACTCCCGTTCGATTTGGAACATCTTTCTTGCAATCAGGAATACCACAAACATTCCCGTCGCAGAAAGCAAAAAAGACAATCCGATCGGTTGCGAGTCAGCCAGGTATCCAAAGAATAACTGCCCTAATGGTACAGAGATCGTTGCAAGTAAATTGATGATCGAAACAACCCTCCCGATATAATCAAGCCTGACCGTCGTTTTAAAAACAACAGTCGTAGCAATGTTCATTAAAATCAGAACTGCGCTCATTAATACAGCAATGCTGATACTGATCATCAAGATGAATGAATCACCTAGAGCTTGACTGACATCCGGCAATACAACAATGAATAAAGTAAGCACCAGAATCGCTAGAATTGCTATGCTTCCCTGAATGATCGTTCCCTCGGGCTTTTTTTTCATGAATGAAATCGAAATCAGGGGAACGACGATACCTATCATGCCGCGCAGAGCATTATAGAGTGCATAATTGTTTGTGCTGATCTGCAATTTCTCTCGCAGCAGGTAAACCAGTGTAACTGTGAGAACAGAGGTCAGAAAAAAGTTCAACAAAGGCGCCATTAGCACCAGCCTTCGGGTAAATGAGTCCGTTTTGACCAATTTAACAGCGTCAAAGAACTGTGAAACAGCTCCCGCTTTCTTTTCCTTACATTCTCCAGATTCTTCGTTTGTATAGGTCTCTCTTAATGGCTTTGGTATACGGACAAAGAGAATTGTCAAACAGGCGATCAAATTAAATGCCCCGGCTCCCAATAGTCCTCCCGCCACTCCCACTGCGTTATACGTAAACGCAGCCACAGCGGCACCCAGGATCCGCACAATTCCATCATCGATAGAAGAAAGACTCGTGGCTTCCGCCAATTCATCCTTTGAAACCACGGAAGGTATGATGGCTGCTGATGGCGCAGAATACAATACTTCTGACAGTTCAAGCAGGATCACCAGGATAAAAACCATCGGTACCGATAAGGGTTGGACGGTTAAATGCAGCAGCGCAAAGATAACCAGAAACATCCCACTGCCGATGTTGATGCCAGCCATCAGTTGAACCTTGTGATACCGATCTGCCCAAACGCCTGATATTGGCGTGGCTATGATTCTGGGAATGATCACGATGGATAAGATAGATGCAAACGTAGTAGCTGAATGGGTCAAATCCAGCACATAAAGTGCAAGAACGAACTGCAAAATGTTGGATGCAGCCATCGCGAACGTCGATGAGACCCAATACAGTATGAAAGAGCGGTTGGTGAACAAATTGCTGTTTTTTGTTGCATTTTCACAGTTTTTTATTTTCGTCATTGATCCTCGATGATATGGGGCATTTCAGTTGTCCCGACAGTTTATTGGAGTTGGTATTTTTTGATTGAACTGAAAAAGATGATGGGGGTTTTTTCATTGTAGTGACCCTCCTTTCGTAATTAAAAAAATCTCCCCTCTTTTTAAAAGCCAGATTTTAGTATAGCATCTGTTGCTTTTTATTGATTAACCATCAAGGCAATCAATCCCCGCAGATTTCACTATCCCTCTTCAGTTATAAAATACACTAATAAACCTTACGCTGCATCACGGTACTATTTTCTTTCAATAGTCCAGGTGGTTACTTTCCTTTCTTTTTGATCTCCTTGATCCACTTTTCCAGCACCTGCTTGTTCTTCGCATTCTGCCCCCAGGGTTTATCGGACATGACCTCTTTGACCATTTTCTCGTACACCCAGTGCGGTTCCTGTTCGATGCGCTTCACAAAACGCGGTTTTAAGATCTTTGGAGGGCTATACGAAACCAGCAATGCACCGCCCAGCAGAATGGCATAAACCACAATGACCAGCCATTCCCTGCCCCCCAGAGCATTCTGCACCTCTTTTTCCAGCGAACCCAGAATACATGTCACTCCCAGCAGGGGGTACCCATACACCGTATTGCGCTGAGAGCGAAAATACCAGCGTTTCCACAGTCCGCTCATTCCTGCGATTCCGATCAGGATCGAGAAGACACCTAATAATCTCAGAACCAAATACGAGTCCACATTTATTTTGATCCCATCCAGCATCACATATCTCCTATTTGCCCATCATCTCTGACAGCGTGCGAATTTGCTTTTTGCCAGCCTCTGCCACATTTGCGCCTAATTGGGCAAGATCGATCTCACTTTCTCGCTGCATCACCACTTCAAGCACCATGGGAAGATTCGCGCCGGTGACCATATCGATCTTCCTGCCTTCTAACTGCGATACAGCTTTTACGGTGGCATTGAAGGGGCTGGCTCCCAGTAAATCCACAAAGATCAAGACTCCTTCTCCTGTGTCCAGCTTTTCCACTTCCGCCATGATCTTGCGCGGAAGATCATCGATCGGATCTCCTTCGTATAATCCGATCGTTGAGAAATTCTCTCTTTCTCCCACGATCAAACGCACTGCCTGTTTGAATCCTTCCGCCAGATCCCCATGACAAACCACAAGAATGCCTATCATTCCTTCACCTTTCCATGTTCTCGATCAAATACTTTTGTGCCTGCAATATAGGTTTGCTGCACACAATATGTTTCATCCAGGAACAAAAAATCTGCCTGTTTCCCCGGCAGCAATGAGCCGCAATGGGATAATTGCAGATTCAGCGCCGGATTGGCAGCAGCCATCTGAACCGCTTCTGCAATGGATGTTTCCAAAAACTTCACACCGTTTTGTACCGCTTTTTCCATGGTCAATATACTGCCCGCCAGAACACCTGATGCAAAACGCACTGCACCATCCTTTACCCATACTTCCCGATTCCCGGGGCGGATATATTTCCCTTCGGGCATGCCGGTAGCCTGAGTGGCATCCGTTACCAGTATGATCTTTTCCGTGCCTTTTATTCGGTGAGTCAGAGCTGCGACACGCGGGTCGACATGATGACCATCCAGCACCAGCTCAAGCGAAACCGATGGAAAGGTCAGACCCGCCCCTACCATGCCGGGTTCACGATGATGAAGAGGGGACATGGCATTAAAAAAGTGAGCCATACGATCTGCACCCAGCGCGATCGCTTTTTGCGCCTCGTCAAAGGTTGCTGCGGAATGCCCAAGGCTTACAGTCACACCATTGTTTCTCAATAAAGCGACCATCGCAAGGCTGCCCCGCTAATTCTGGTGCCAGGAGTGACCATTTTAATGAGATCCTTGAAACGATCAAGATACGTTTGCATTTGTGAAAGATCAGGCTCTCGCAGGAACTGCTCAGGCTGTGCGCCCCGCTTGGATGTATTAACAAAAGGTCCCTCTAGATGAACCCCCCGCAATTTTTGCCCCATGATTGAATTTTACCTTTGCTTGCCGTATTGTTTCTAGTGCTGATAAAGTGGTTTGTTCATCGGAAGAGCCGATGGTCGGCAAGTACAGTCGTCACCCCCAACGGAGGGCAGCCTTTCCAGTATCTCACCCACCTGATCTACTGTCGCATCGCTGAAATCGTAGCCAAAACTGCCGTGGATGTGTGAATCAATATAACCCGGAGCAATTATCATTCCCTGAGCATCAACCATTTTTGTTTGTGCAGATATCCCGGACCCGTGCGGAGCTGTCACATCCAGGATGGCACCATCCTGGATCAGAATGACCGCTTCATCCACCAGTCCGGCGGGGGAAGTGATCACTTTTCCATTCAATACAGCAATCTGTATCAAGATCCCACACTTTCTGCTTCACAAATGATTCTGCATCATGAAGATCATGATGCAGAATCATTGTAGCAATTTCCTGCCATTATTTATATGTTTCTGATTCGCGAAATACCAGGCGTGCATCCATGAATTCCTGAGTATCGTAAGGACCATGATCCAGATGACTCTTCCCAATCGCCAGCGTCAGGAAATACGTAAAGGTATACAGGGGCAGAATGGTAAAGAGTGGATACACATACTCAGGTAATCCGGTTGGAACACGGGTCACAAATTCCGCTTCAGGGAAATCATCCGCACTGTTGGTGATCACCCAGAAATCGGCGTGGATCACTTTCAATCCTTTGATCAAATCTTTGCTCTTCTGCAGTGTGGGACCCTCGATAGCTAACACCATCATCAATTCATGCGGCTGCATGCTGTACCAGTGCCCGTGGATGCATTCCTCCAATTCCCAGCTCACCGAATGCACCAGCGCAGCTTCGGTCATTTTTAAGGCGCCTTCGCATGCATCGGCGTATTGAAAGCCCGTGCCTGCTACCGCAAACCGAGTTAAATTGATCTCTTTACGTTTCTGTGCGTAGGCTTTGATGGCAGCTTCATTCTCTTGAAGAATCTGCTGCGCGATCTGCGGTGCTTTTCGATAGATTTCCAATTCTGTGGAAATATCCTTTCCATTTGCCTGTGCAATGAACAATGCCAGTAAATGGGTGCGCAGAATGGAAGCAACAAAACTTTTCGTTTTAGGTCCCTGATTCTCCACCACGGCATTGAAAAGCACAGCGTCGGCATAGTTGAACACGTCGCTGTCTCCTTTGTCTGTGATAGCAATTGTGGTCACTCCCATCTCTTTCATTTTCTTCAGAGCTTTCACCGTCTCAAAGGTGCTGCCTGAGTGAGAGATCCCGATCACTGCACAATCTTCTCCCAGTTGCGAAGGAGGATAATTATAAAAATCATACGATGGTCGCGACCAGGAATTAATATCTGTAAAATAATTCATCGCATAAGGACCAGCCACAGCATCATAATAGGATGTGCCGTTCCCCACAAAATAGATCATTCTTTTATCTTTGAGCAACTGTGCAGCATCTTTGATAGCTGCAATGGAATTTTCGCTCAATACTTCCTCCAGCGCGTCGGGGGTCGAGAAAAGTGATTCGTAATAATAATAGGGATGAGCCGTTCTCTCAAAAGCTTTCTCCATATAGGATGGGACATTTTTTGTCATCAGGGTCTCCTTCAATAGATAGGTTAACTGCAATATTTATTTACCGGTCTTGCGTATTACCGCATTGAAATTAGATGGAGATTTACTGACTTCCCACTGTAGCTGCATTTCAATGCCCATTTCATCCAATTTTTTCCAGGCTTCTAATTCATCACTCGTTGCCATAACTTCTTTGGTCATTTTGATTGTTGCGCCGTCATTGATCACGCCCCCCACATTTACTTCAGGAAATGTACAGCCTTTTTCAATTAATGAAACCAGATCAATGGGACTTTTTACCAGCAGAAGGATGGTCTTATCCGCAAATTTTCCTTCTTTGATAATTTCGGCAGTTTCATTAATAGAAAATATGTCTATCTCTGTTCCGGCTGGAGCTGCCATTTTCAACATATTCTTTTGAAACGTACTTTCAGCCAGATAATCATTCGCTACGATCACAAAATTGGCACCGTATCTGCGGGTGTATCCAACTGTAACCTGACCATGAATCAAGCGTCCATCAATACGTGTTAAAGCAATCATTTTGTTCACCTTCTTTTTATTTAAATGTACCTCATGGTGCAAGTGAGGACCAGGCACTTGCGTACCTGGTCCCCAAGATAATCCTATGCGAGAATTCCAAACCCGCCCAGAACGATGGCAGCCACGAAGACAATGCCCATAAGCAAATTGCTCTTCACACCCTTGCGGGTAGCTGCGAAGATTGCTAGCGTGATGCCAAGTGAAAGCAATCCCGGCATGATGCTGTCAATAAGGGGTTGGATCGCAACGGATACACCCTCAGCGGATGCGTAGGTAATGGGTGTTGTGATGTTAACCCAGGTTCCTACCAGACCACCGATAGCCATCAAACCCATAATATTGGCGCCTTCGATGAGACGCGTCAGGCTGCTCTGATCCAAACGTTCAAATAATGTGTCACCAAGCTGGAAACCGGCGTCGGTTGTGATCTTGCGCACCCATAGATGCAATGCAAGCAGAACCACGAAGAAGAGAATAGGACCGAACACATTTCCACTGAGCGCCAGAGAAGCGGCGATACCAGCCATAATGGGGCGCGCGGTTCCATGGAACAGGGGATCGGCAATACCGGCTAATGGACCCATCAGGCTTGCTTTTACAGACTGGATCATCTTGTCATCAACACTCGCGGGGTCTTCCGCTTTCTTGGCTTCCAGTTCGGCTACCAGTGCGTACACCGGACCGGCAACCCACGGATGGGTATTGAAGAAAGCCAATTGGCGATGGAGTGCTTTACCAAGTTCATCGGTCTTGCCATACAGGTTCTTGAGGAAGGGCAGCAAGCCCCAGCAGAAACCAAGACCCTGCATACGGTCGAAGCTGAATGCTGACTGGAGCGCAAATGAACGCCAGTAGATCTGCTTCTGGAATTTTCTGGGAACGCGTGATTCAACCTTTTTATCTGACTTTTTGAGGAGCTGTAAACCGCCATTGCGGTATATCAGGATGGCGGCGACCAACAGCCCTGCCAGTGCCACACCCAGAACACCCATCTTCAGGTAGGCAGCCAGTAAGAAACCGATAAAGAAGTAGGGCATGAGCTGAGTGGTTGCGACACTATCCAGCAGAAGAGCGAAACCGAAAGCAGGCAGGATATTGCCGGCTGCGCCGATGCCAGCCTGCAGGAATGGCGGGATGCCGTTCATGATACCTTCCACCGCGGCAGAACCGAATGCAAGCACCACGAAAGTGGGGATGAAGTTTGCCAGGAAGTGGAACAGGTTGCCAAGGTGCACCATAGCTGCGACACCATTGGCATTATTCTTTTCAGCGTAGTGCTCAGCGCCGCTCACGAAGATGGTGCTGGCTGCTTTTGCGATCAGCTGGAAGAATGAACCCAGGATCGCTGCGGTCAGCGCCAGAACCAGTGCTTCTTCTGTTGAAAGACCGGCTGAGATGGCGAATGCCACACCCAGGATCGAGCCAACTGCACCGTTCGGTCCAACTCCGCCACCGATCTCGAGTACACCCATCATGGCTAATTCAATGGTTGCACCCACTACCAGACCGGTCTGCAGGTCGCCCATGATCAAACCGGCGACGGTGCCAGCAATAATAGGTCGTTCCAGATACAGTTCGCCCATGAAACGGCGTGAGAAGTATGTAAAGCCTGCCCAAAAAGCAAGAAGGAAGGCAGTTCCAAATGATATTTCCATTTTTTCCTCCAATTATTTTAATAAATCACAGTGAACCAAAAAGAATCTTTCGATACACACCTCCTTTAAGGATAATCATGCGGTTATACATCCACGGTTATTACGTTGACACCCTGCTCCCGAAAAGCATCCAAAACTGCCCGAGGAGCCAGGGAGGTCGTGATCAACGTTTCGACATAATCAATGGGGACAAGGACACGTTTTGCCTTAAAACCGATCTTGGTATGATCAGCCACAACAATTGCCTTTTTATTCGCTTCCAGAACAACAGAATCACAACCGATGATGCTGGGGTCATTATCATTCGTCACTCCATAGAGAGGATGAATTCCGCGGCAGCCGATAATGATCTTATTAAAATGAATATTCTTGATGGTCTCATGGCTGAAGATATAGGAGAGCGCCATTTCATCCTTGCGCAGTACTCCACCCAGTACGATCACTCTTAGACCCGGGGATTTCCCCAGCTCAGCCGCAATGATCAGGGAGTTGGTCACAACAGTCAATTCGAGGTGTGCTGCCAGCTGCTGCGCCAGGAAATACATGGTTGACCCGGCAGATAGATAGATGACCTCACCCTGCTGAATCTGCCCGGCAGTGAAACGACTCAATACCTGTTTTTCATCGCTGCGCACATTCACCCGTGACAGCAGGTCCGGTTCGAGGCTTTTTTGGGGTCGAAAATTGGAAATGGCGCCGCCATGTGTGCGCTCGACCATCCCTATCCTCTCCATCTCGTTGAGATCACGGCGGATGGTGACATGCGAAACGTCAAACAAAGCAGCCAGTTCATCCACATTGACCACGGTCTGATTGCGAATGATATCCTGGATTTTCAACTGCCGTTCTTCTTTATAGATCGCTACTGCTCGTTTCATGGATCATTACATCCTTTATCATTTCTTTTGATTCTATTAAATCACAAAAGAGCACTTTCGAGCAATTATTAAATCAATTATTGTCCTGTAAACGGTTATTATCAATAATTCGTTCACAATCGTTCAATATATTCACATAATACGATCTTTTTTGCGTCTTTTGGATGCTTTTTCGCACAACCATGCTATAATTTTTCTATTATCAAATAAATAGAATCACACCGATACCCATGAATAAGAACGATAATCTCTCTAAGGTAGAACGCAGACAGAAGATCCAGCAGATGGTGGAAGCCCAGGGTCGTGTGCTGGTTGAGGATATCTGCGCAGCATACGATATCAGCAAAGCCACCGCACGCCGTGATCTGGACGATCTGGCAGAACAGCAGCAGATCGTCCGCTTTCATGGGGGCGCTTTACGAAAGAATAGTGCGGTTACCGAATCGGATATCCCGGTACACCAGCGCAATAACGAACAAACCGAAGCCAAAATCCGCATTGGCGCACGCGCAGCAGAATTGATTAAAGACGGTGATACCATCTTTCTGGCAAGCGGCTCCACCGTGCTGGAAGTAGCCAAACACCTGCACGGGAAGAAGATCAACGTGCTCACCAACTCGCTGCTGGTGATGAATGAACTGTGGGCAGATGAATCCATCGAGGTCATTTCCACCGGCGGCATTCTGCGCCGCAGCGAGCTGTCGTTCATCGGTCACATCTCAGAGAAATCGCTGGAAGAGATCTGCGCCGATAAGGTATTCCTCGGAACCTTCTCCATCCACCCTTCCACCGGGCTTACGCATAATTATCTGCCCGAGATCATGACCGACCGTGCTATCATCAACATCGGCAGGCAGGTCATCGTGGTGGCAGACCACACCAAATTCAACCGCAGCGCCTCTGCCTTTCTGGTTTCGCTGGCAAAAGTGAATATACTGGTAACCGATGCTGCTGCACCGCCCAAAGTTGTAGACCAGATCGAAAAAAGCGGTGTGCAGGTTATTCTGGCATAGCCCGATGGTTAAGTATCCATGAGATACGCGATCCGTGGCGGAAACCTGATCACCCCGCGGGGTATTATCCCCAACCAACAGCTCATCATTGAGAATAATAAGATCGCTACTATCCTCAACAAACAGGATGACATAGTCATCTCAGAAGTAGTGGATGCCGAAGGATTGTTTATCGCTCCTGGCTACATCGACATCCATGTGCACGGTGCAGGAGGCAAGGACCTGACTGTGGATGGCATAGCTGCACTGCCCATCATGAGCAATGAACTGGCACGGCATGGCGTTACCTCCTTCTGCCCGACCAGCATGGCTTTTTCTCTGCAAGAGGGAAAAGCTCTGCTTGCTGAATATCGTTCACGACGCCCCACCTGTGAAGGGGCGCAGCCGCTGGGGCTGCACCTGGAGGGTCCCTACTTGAACCCACTGTATCCCGGCGGGAATGACACCAGTCTACTGCGCCACCCCGATCCACACGAATATCGAAGTTGGCGATCAGACAGCGTTCGATTGGTCACCATCGCCCCCGAACTACCTGGCGCACTAGCGTGCATTCGCACACTCACCGGGCGGGATATTAACTGCGCCCTAGGGCACAGCCAATGCAGATACGAACGGGCGCTGGCAGCGCAAAGCGCGGGCGCCAACCAGACCACTCATTTGTTCAACTGTATGACAGGGCTCCACCACCGCCAGCCGGGGCTAGCAGGCGCTACCTTGCTCAATGAAGGGATATCAGCCCAGTTGATCTGCGATCCGCACCTGCTGCACCCCACCGTCGTACGCATGGTGGTGGAATTGAAGGGTTGGCAGGGCATCATCCTGGTCAGCGATGCAGAGGCGGCATGCGGTCTGCGGGATGGGGAGCACAGCTTACACGGGCGCATAACTCATATAAAGAATGGCATCGCCTATCGTTCGGATGGCTCCTTCGCTTACAGCACACTGACACTCGATCAGGCAGTGCGCAACCTTGTGCAATACACAGGACTACCCTTGTGGCAAGCAGCGCTAGCAGCCTCTTATAATCCTTCTAATACTCTGGGGCTATACCCCCACAAGGGCAGTCTGATGCCCGGCGTAGACGCTGACCTGATCCTGTTGGATGAAGGGGGAAACCTTCAAAAAACAATTATCGCAGGAAAAATTTATGAATATTGAGATTTAAAACAAAAATGAGCGCGAAGAGGATCGAACTCTTAACCAATGGCTTAAAAGGCCACTGCTCTACCATTGAGCTACGCGCCCGAAGACAGATATTTTAACATGCCCTGGCGCATGCGTCAACGAATTGGTTTTATTGGTTTTTATTAATACGGGGATCTTATTCTGTCTGCGAAAGATGGGGTTTGCTGTGGGGCTGCTCTGTTTTTTCGGAAGTGCGTTTGTGCGTTTTCCAGCGCTCACTCATCGGGTTGAAAAGGATATTGATCTGGTTGACAGCTTCGTGGTCATATTCGCGTTTGCCGCAGATGTCGCACACCCAGGCAGGGAAATCGGGTACGGTGATCAATTCGCCGTGCAGCCAGGTGAAATACGTGACGGTAGTCTTGTGCATCTGCCCGATATTGCACTCGCTACAGGGGATCATACTTTGTGGTTCGCTATACGTTCGCAACTTGTGCCCTCTGAATAGAATAGATTGCTGATACGATGGTCAAAATTATATCACTTTTGTACATTAATTAAAAAAACGGCGCCTCATTCGCAGTACCGTTCTTTACTGCTGGTAAAAAACATGTCTACTCGGTATACTGCACCGAGACCGAATCCACGATCCCAACAATGACCGAGATGACACACGCATCCGGATTGTTCATCACCTGGCGCGCGCCGCTGCCTTCCCGCAGTACCAGCACGGTATCCCCGATACCGGCATGGCTGTTATCCAGCGCCAGAAAATCACCGCCTTCTTTTTCATCCGGCATGTGCAGGGGCTCCACCACCAGCAATTTACGGTCTTTGTATAGTGCGGGTGGCTGATGGTCGTGACGACCGTTCCGACTACTTTGCCAACGATCATTGTTTTCCTCTTCTAGGTATAACTGTTCCAGCCATCTTTGAGGGTGAAATCAAACTCGCCATCCGGTTTGACCTCCAGTTCATCCACAATGCCTACCAGCGCCAGGTCAACCGGGACGAATTTGACATCGGGCATGGCTAAAGCAGCTTCCCGTGAACGCACCATCACACACAGGTCGTCAATACCAGCCTGGACCACATCCACAGCTACCTGCAGCGCTCCCGCCGGTTCGCAGGTGCTTGTTTAAAGGCTGCACGATCAGGAGCTTCAATCCTTCCAGATCCTGGTATTTCAGCGTGCAAACCGCAGTGCCCCTCACTCGTCCGAAAAGCATGCTCAGCCAAGCCCCAGGTCTTTTGCCACACGCTCAATGACCGCATCCAGCATGGTGCCATCCACACTGCTGCCCAGGCGCGCTTTGACCGTCTCGCGCACTCTGGTTTTGATGATCGCCACACGTCGCGCGCTGTCCGCCGCAACGGCGTGGAGCCGCGGAGGGATGGGTTGCGGTCACAGCTCTTCGAGGGCGTGTTGATATAGGGACGGATGGGCGCTGCCGGGGGAGCGTCCTGCGCCTGCACCATCTTCATCTCCAGCCGCCTGGCTTTTTCGTACGCCAGATCGGTCATGACGATATCATCCGTCAGGGTGATGGTCATGATGCCCTGCCGATGAAGATCTTCAACGTCCCGTTCTGTGTAAAATGTTTTCGCCATAAAAACCTCCCGGTACTGTTACGACTTTCCTTCCAGATTTTCCAGCGATTTGATCGCTGCATCTCTGGCGGTGACGATCTCTGCTTCCGTGCCGGAGAGCCACATACGACCAAAACGACCCACGCTGGAAACATGCACGATCTTGATGTTGGCACGTTTTTCTGCTTCATTGCAGGCGTAATTGATATAGGCTGCCGGAGCGCATTCCAGCACCAGCATGGTCTCACCCGGCACCAGCATGCTGCCGCGGCGGAAACGATTCAAGAGCTGCGCCTGATAGGAATCGATCCTGGTGATCACCTGTACCGATGCGATCTCCGGTTTTACACGGTCTTCTTTTTTCAGACCAAGCCGGTCCAGAACCACATGCCCTGCTTCGATCACGGCTGCCTGGTTCATGGAATGCACCTCGAACATGCCGAATTCGCGTTCCACGATCTGGGCGCCTGGTTTGGCTTCGGTCGCTTTTACCGCGATATCCACCGTGCGAAAGACCTCGTTGCCGGGTGCCATTTCGATGTACAGAGAAGCCATCCCTTCCGTGGGAAGGTCGCCCTGTGTTACGGTGCCGATGAAAGCGGCATACTGGGCTTGCATACGATCCAGCAAGCAGTAGCATCTTAATTGAAAATTATCTGCCATATTCAACCTCTTTTTCTGCAGCCACCTGTGCATGATGCATTGCGATCCCGATGGGGGTAACAAAGAGTGGTTTCTCGGGTGCGCTGGTTCGGATGCCGGTGTACTGCTGGACCACATCCGCCATGCCGGGGAAACAAACCGCCCCGCCGACCAGAGAAATATTATCGATCGTTCTACCATTCACGTGGCGGGAGACGATGCTGCCCACCTTTTCCATGACGGGTTTTACGACCGGGAAGAGCATCTTCTGCATGGACTGCGTTTTCTTGAGCTCTTCCGCTTCCTCGAAACTGATATCACGCGCGCCGGCGATCACCAGTGAAAAATGAGTACCACCGGTGGCTTCATCAGCCGAGTAAACCACCCTGCCATCATCTACCAGCGCAATGCCGGTGGTGCCGCCGCCCACATCCACAATGGCGCCGTTCTGAACGCCCAGCAGATTATTGGCTGCGCTTGGTTCATCCACCAACCCGACACAATCCAATCCTGCCGCTTCCACCACATTGGCGGTCGCTCGCACTTCCGCCTGCGGCACTCCCGGAGGAAAGGAACTGGCTGCTTCTGTTAATGTTCTACCGATGCGCGCTTCCACGCGCTCTTTCATCCCCTTCAGGCGGTCAACCGCTCCAAAATAGTCAACCACCAGACCGTCTCTTACCACCTGGGCAAATTGATACTCGCCAGCGACCGGCTGCAAATTTTTATCGAGCACGACCAATACCAGATAAGCCGTACCCAGATCAGCGCCTACGTACAATGGTCCTTCATCGACAGGCGCTGGCGAGGTATTTTGCATCTGACTCGGCAAAATGACTTGTTCAGCACGCGTCAGGTAATCTGTGAGATCAAACTCACCTGCTTTGCCCAGCACGGTAATCTACTTTGACTCGCTGCTATTTCGCGGAAGGTGTTCGACCGCTAATGCTGCCTTTTTCCTTTTGCGGCAGGATCATTTCGACATCGCTATGGGGTCGAGGAATGACGTGCACGGAAACCAATTCGCCAACACGCTTTGCAGCGGCGGCACCGGCATCCGTAGCGGCTTTCACCGCACCCACATCACCGCGCACCATAACTGTCACGAAGCCGCCACCGACATACTCAGAACCGATGAGGACTACGTTTGCGGCTTTGACCATCGCATCCGCCGCCTCGATTGAGCCGACCAGACCCTTGGTCTCTACCATGCCTAACGCGATTAATTCAGGATTTACTGCCATGATTTATTCCTTTCTTCTTTTCTAATTTTGTGCAAGAACTTCCAGCATCACCTGTTTCACGATGCTCTCCAGTTCTTGCTGGGTGGGGGCTACAGATTTAGCAGACCCAACCATGGCTGCATCAGGCGGCGGTGTGATCTCATACGCCAGCCGCTTGATATTGAACAGGTGATGGACGGTAATATTGTCACCAGTGACAGAACCGCCCTCCCCGCCTGCTCCTAAAGTTAGTGAGGGCATCACGCCCGTGGTCAAACCCACCGCACCCAGGGTGCTCATGGTATTGACCAGAATGCGGAAGACCGGTTTCTCAAGACCGAATGCCATGATCACATCCTGATCGGTGGCATGCAGTACCAGAGAATGACCCCTTCCGCCGAAATGGATCAATTCAATACAGCGTTCGCAGCCTTTTTCCCAGCCCTCTTCCTCATACCACCCCAGCACGGTGGTCAGTTTTTCACGAGAAAGCGGTTCTTCGGCTCCAACGCGGTTCAACCGCACCACAATGATGCGCGCTTCTGCCGGGATATCAAAGCCACCCAGCTGCGCCAAAAATTGCGGGGACTTTCCCACCGTGGCGACATTCATGGTGCCATCCGGATTGAACAGCAGATGCCGCAAGATAGCGGCGGTCTTTTCATCCGCGAAATATGCTCCGTTGGCTTCCATTAATTGTGCCAGGTGGGCTGCGATAGGTTTATCAGCCACCACAGCCTGCTCGGAAGCGCAGATGAGCGAATAATCAAATGATTTACTGGATACGATATAGCGAGCGGCTTTCTCCAGATCGGCACTGCGGTCAACATACGCCGGTACGTTGCCGGGACCGACCCCAAAAGCCGGTTTACCGACCGAATGAGCGGCTTTCACCATCCCACCCCCACCGGTCGCCAGAATGACACGAATACGTTTGTGGGTCATCAATTCCTGTGTGCCCGCCAGAGAAATGGTCCGCATACAGTTGACCAACCCTGCCGGAGCGCCCGCATTTTCAGCCGCCTGCTGCAATGTGCGTGCAGCTTCGAAACTGCAGTTCACCGCAGATGGATGGGGAGCCAGAACAATCGCATCCCTGGCTTTTACCGCCGAGATGGCTTTTGCCATCACGGTAGAGGTCGGGTTGGTGCTGGGGGTTAACGCCGCCACCACTCCCATCGGCCAGGCGATCTCGTACACCCTTTTTTCAGCGTCATGATTGATAACACCCACCGTCTTGACATCGCGAATACTTTCCCACAGGATGCGAGACGCTAGCTCATTTTTGAGCTTTTTATGCGCAGCAATACCAAAGCCGGTTTCTTCATTTGCCATGCGACCCAGACGATCAGCCGCCTGATAGCCGGCTTCCGCCATGGCTTCACATACACGATCAACCTGCTCCTGGCTGGCTTTGCCCCATATCAACTGGGCTTCATACGCACGGGCTGCCAGATCGCGCGCTTCCTGGATGGAAAGTAAATCTTTGTCAACCTGCATCTTCTAGATCCTTCCTGTTATTTTCGGAAGACGACTTTTCCTTCAACTTCCAAGGTATCAATAACAGCCATCACCACTGCATCCACAGGGCGGTTCTTGGTGATCTCGGTCTGGCGCGCGCTGGAACCATGCGCCGTTAATACCAGGTCACCCACGCCGGCATCCACACTGTCGATCGCCACATAGGGCTTTCCGATCGGTGCGCCGGTTTCATCGGTTTGACGGCAGAGCAGTAATTTCTGTCCTGTCAAACTTTCATCTTTCATGGTCGAGACTGTTGTGCCAATAACCCGGGCAATCAGCATATTTCACTCCTATTTTGTTCAATAGTTCCTGGCGCCCGCCGCAGGAGCAGCAGGTTGTGAACCACCATCACCTTTGACGATCTTGATACCGGCACTGGCGCCAATACGAGTTGCACCAGCGCTGACCATCTTCTCGAAATCTTCACGGGTGCGCACGCCGCCGGCTGCCTTCACACCCAGCAATGGTCCAACCGTTCGCCGCATCAATGCCACATCTTCCACCGTCGCACCGGCTTTGGAGAATCCCGTCGAAGTTTTTACATAATCCGCGCCGGCTTCTTTCACCAGCAAACAGGCGATCTTCTT
Organism: Anaerolineaceae bacterium; assembly: GCA_963556045.3. Taxonomy (GTDB): domain Bacteria; phylum Chloroflexota; class Anaerolineae; order Anaerolineales; family Anaerolineaceae; genus UBA4781. The sequence goes on from CAUVYA020000002.1 coordinate 1,160,896, forward strand.
TTCTTCATCGGTTAATAATGCGGTTTCGATAATGACCTTCACCAGCACGTCGTGCGAATGGGCTTCTTTGACCACTCCACGAATATCGCGGGCAACCAGCTCGTAATTCTTATCTTTGAGCCCGCCTATATTGATGACCATATCCACTTCTTCCGCCCCTTCTTCAATGGTCTGGCGTGTTTCAAACACTTTCACTTCCGGTGTGGTTGCTCCCAGCGGAAAGCCGATCACCGTGCAAACCTTCACGCTGCTTCCGCGCAGCAGGCTCTTGCATAATTTCACCTGGGTGGGATTGACACACACCGAGGCGAAATTGTATTTACGCGCTTCAAAACACAGCTGGGATATCTCTTCGCGGGTTGCTTCCGCTTTAAGCAGGGTATGATCGATCTTGCCTGCCATTTCCAGATTATCAGGAATATTGCCCAGGGTAGTGGTAAGGCGCTCGGCGCCGGCGCTGATGATCTCGCCAAATTCATCAAAGCAGGTGGTCACCTGCAAACCATCCACCATCTCAACCTTGCAGAATTGTCCCTTGGTGGCAATGTTGTCATCTTCGCGCATGACAGCCAGAATCTCTTTGGTGATGATCTCAGCCAGTGCCTGTACTTGTTCTTTATTCGCGTCCATTGCTTATCCTCTTTTCAAAAAGCGGCTTTCGACCTGCATGATCTTATCCACACGTTTTTGATGTCTTCCCCCGCCAAAATCAGTGGTCAGGAATGTTTTTACAATGAGTTTTGCCTGGTTCAGCCCGATCAAGCCAGCTCCCAGTGTCAGATAATTGGCATTATTATGTTCACGACTGTTGGAAGCAGTGGCATAGTCATAACACAGCGCTGCCCGTACTCCCGGCACCTTGTTGGCAACCATGCAGCTGCCGATACCGGCGCCATCGATCATGATACCGCGGCAGGCTTTGCCCGTGCTGACCAGTTCGGCTGCTTTCAATGCAAAATCGGGATAATCCACAGAATCTGTGTTGGAAGGACCGCAATCGATCACCTGACATCCCATTTCCTGCAGGTATGGGATGAGGGCTTGTTTCATGCTGAATCCCCCATGATCCGCGCCGATAGCAACGATCTTTGCACAGTTCCCATCAGGGGCGGCTGTACTCTTTTCGCCGTATGTATCGAGTACGTTTTTGACGATTTCTTGAATCTCTGAATCTGATATATAATCCATCTTACATCCTTTAGTTGACAAAAAGGATTTTCAACCGTATGATATAGAAGTGGTAAAGACCACTATACATCCTAACGACTTAAGTATAACAGGAACGGACCAAATGTCAAGAGCCATCGACCCATCCAACATCATTCCCAAGTACTACCAGCTTGCCAATATCCTGCGGGAACAGATAGAGAATGGCACCTGGAAAGCCAATGAGACCATTCAATCCGAACGCCAATTAGAGCAGCAGTACAACCTCAGCCGCCCCACCATCCGCCAGGCGATCGATCTTCTGATCACGCAGGGCTATCTCTACCGCATCCACGGGCGCGGCACGTTCGTGTCACCCCCAAAGCTGCAGAAAGGCATCCTGGAGCTCACCAGTTTCAGTGAAGATATGCGCAATCGTGGGCTGGAACCCGGACAGATCATGCTGGAATTTGGGTTCATTGATCCACCTCAAAAGATCAAACCCCGCCTGGAGATCTCCGATCCGAAGAAGAAGGTTTTGCGCATCAAACGCATTCGCACCGGCAATGGAGAGCCGATCGGCATCCAGGATTCCTTCTTGAACCTTCCCGACGACAAGGAAATCACGCAGCACGAACTGGAAGAACGCGGTTCGATCTATGCCATCCTGCAAGAAAAATTCGGCATCTACCCGGCAGAAGCTGATGAAACTCTGGAAGTGACGCTGGCATCAGAAGAGGAAGCGGAGCAGCTGGCTATTCCGCTGGGCAGCCCTCTGCTTTTAAATGAACGTATTCTGTATTCGCAGAATCGTCAGGCTATTGAATTTGTCAGCATTCTGTATCGCGGGGATCGCTATAAATACACCATGCGGCTTTCCCGCAAGGTATGAGCAAACTGATTTAAGGATAAATAGTATAATGGGTCAATACCCGCATATCGTTCAGCGGCCAGTACACAGCCAGCGCTTTCCCGATCAGGTCTTCCTCTGGCACAAATCCCCACGACCGTGAATCGCTTGAACCCTGACGGTTATCCCCCATCACAAAATACATGCCCTCCGGAACGGTCCAACTGCCTTCTCCTTCAGTAGTATGGTCCGGCAGGTAGGGTTCATCCAGCTGGATGTCGTTGACATACACTTCTCCCTCTGCGATCCTGACCTCATCTCCCGGCAGACCAATGGCGCGTTTAATATAATCGTAGTCAGGGTCCTCGGGATAGTGAAAAGTAACCACATCCCCACGATCCACCTCACCCAGGCGATATGCCAGTTTGTTGACGAAAATCACCTCACCCTGTTTGACGGTGGGATCCATGCTGATATTGAATACCTCCACCCTGTCAATAACGGCATCAATGGCAAAATAAAATGCCGCTGCCAGCAGGATAGTCTGGAGGATTTCCAGAAAGACATACGAGCCTTTTCTGCGATTCATGTTGGGAGGTTCTTTATCAGGTGTAAATTGCTGCATGGCTAAAGCTCCTGGGTATAGATACCCATCACTACGATCGCCTTTTTAGCACGAAACGGATGGGAGTCCCGCTAAATGGGAAAACCGCTCGCAGTTGATTTTCCAGAAAGCGCTGGTAGGTAAAGTGCATCAACTGCGGGTCATTGACATACAGCATGAAAGTCGGCGGATCTGAACGCACCTGTGTTCCATAATAAATACGAAGCTGCCTGCCTGTTTTTGAAGAGGGTGAATGCAAATCCTGTGATTTCATCAGAATGCGGTTCAATGCGCCCGTACCAACACGCGCCATGCGTTCACCCTGCACCTGCAGTGCCAGTGGAAGGACCTTATCAACACGCTGCCCGGTCAATGCAGAAATGAACAATACCGGAACATAATCTACAAAATTCAACGCTTGCCGGATCTGCCGGGTGTATGCTTCCATGGTAAAAGTATCTTTTTCCACCAGATCCCATTTATTCACGATCACGACCGTACTCTTCCACTGTTCAAGAATATAACCGGCGATATGTGTATCCTGTGCCGATAGATCCTCGATGGCATCGATCAATAGCAATGCCACATCGCAGCGCTCAATTGCCCGCATAGAGCGGATCACAGAATATTTTTCCACACCACGATCGATCTTGCCTTTGCGGCGGATGCCGGCAGTATCTATCAAAGTGATGGGAGTCCCTTCATATGTAATAGGGGAATCAATTGCATCCCGCGTAGTACCCGCGATGGGGCTCACGATCACCCGCTCTTCGCCAGCCAATTTGTTGAGCAGACTGGATTTTCCAACGTTGGGTTTCCCGACAATGGCGATCTTGACCGATAGGTCTTCCTCCTGGTCTTCTTCGAGCAGGAAAGAAGAAACCAGGCTGTCAAGCAAATCTCCGGTTCCTGTTCCATGTACTGCGGAGATAGGGAAAGGGTCACCTAACCCCAGGGCGTAGAATTCCATGGCGGCTGTACGCAGCATCTCGTTATCTGCCTTATTCACCGCCAGATGGATGGGAGGAAACGGCACACCCTCGCGCTTCTTTTGATAACGGCGCAGCAGGTCTGCAACTTCCTGATCGGCTGATGTAATTCCGGCGGCTGCATCGGTAACAAAGATAACAGCATCCGCTTCTTCTACTGCCAGCAGCGCCTGCGCTCGAATCTGGGTAATATAATCCGCCGAACCTATGCTCAGCGGATCCTTTCCACCCTCGCTGGGGTCAATGCCGCCGGTGTCAATGATATGAAAGCGCACTCCATTCCAGATGGTCTCAGAGAATAAACGGTCGCGGGTGGTGCCCGGGGTATCATCCACAATGGCAAGCGGTTCGCCAGCCAGACGATTAAACAGAGTACTTTTCCCGACGTTGGGTCTTCCAACAATTGCAACAATTGGGGTTGTCATAGTAGTTAGTTTCCAGGGGTTGCGGTAGGAGGAATGCTGATGATCACTTCTATCGTTTCAGGTAAGATGGATTCAACCAGTAATTCCGGGATATCCAGCTCCACGCGTGGTTTTAATTGGTATGTACCGGGCGCCAATTCCGATAGATCCAGAATGACACGAACATCACCCGCATTCAGATCATCCAGTGTGGGTAAAGGTCCTGATAAAATTACATCCACCGTCTCTGGCGAGATGGTCACCATGTACTCCGGATTCAACCCAACCAATTCAATGGTGCTGTTATTGATGGTGATGCTGCCCTGAATGGCTGAAACCGTGACAGCGATCTTGATGGTTGATTCACCCACCACGCTGACGCCCGCAGGTAGATTCAGCGGCAGTGATTCGGTAATATCTTTATCAGCTCCGGTAATATTCAGCGGCTGCGTTTCCACGTAACCGGGCAGATCATTCACGACGCCCGGGTCCGCCGAATATACTGTTACGGTAAGCGGTGAAACGGTGATATTGGTCAATCGGTAGCCGCTGGCAACCTGACCGGTGACGATCGCTTTGACGGTCACATTGCGATAACCACCCCGCTGCGTGATGGGCATGCTCACATGCACCTGCGTGGGTTCTATCGTAACACCATCAACAATGACACCATTCACATCATAAGCTGCCAGGGTAATATCGCGATCGATATCCTGATTTGCCTGGCTCACATCCAAAATCGCCCGCACCTCGGTCACTTTTTCCATACGTGATGCAGGTCCACTGACCGTGGCATGCGTTTCATTTATCTCCGGTTCACCTGCTTCATATCCCACCGCAGGCTGAGAGGGCTGGACCAATTGAATTTCATAATATTTTGAATATAAAGGCTCCAGTATCACTCCGATTTCAGAGGGTGCGATGGTTTCAACTTTCACAGGTCGGGCATCCACCTCTACTTGAACCTTCAATTCGTGGGGTCCTTCCTGCAAACCACTCAGATCGATATATGCATGCACCAGCTCAGGGCTGTCAATGAGTGTTTCCCACATAGAAATGGGGGCGCTGAGGCTGACCGTGACCTGCGAGGGGATTTCACTGGTGATCACCAGATCTGCATCCTGCCCGATCAGTTCTATCGGAATTCCCTGCGGGAATGTCTGTTTATCGACCGGATCATTCGAATTTACCGCCATGATCCAAATGGTAATAGCCAGAAGAAGGGCGGTAAGAAATGTGGGTATGTTTTTTGAAATCCGTTTGAGAATGGATGTCATTTCTTCCTCTCTTCCTCTTCCTCAACACCCAGCCATAAGCGCAGCACGCTCAAGAAATCAGTGCGCTGGTTCAGGCGCTCGTCATCCAGGAAGAAAGGTTTTAAAGCACTTTCCAGATTCTCTGGTTTGATTTCTCTGATCATCTTCCCCAGATGCGAAATGGAAATATCGCCGGTCTCTTCGGAAACCACAACCGCTATCGCATCTGATCCTTCTGTGATACCCAGAGCAGCACGATGGCGCAGCCCCATCTGGTGATCGGGGCTTTCATTGAGAACACCTACAGAGGATAGGGGCAGCACACAGGATGCCGCGCAGATCTCATCGTTGATCACGATGATGGCACCATCATGCAAGGGGGTGTTTGGGAAAAATATTTGTAGAATGAGTTCGGCACTGATATAGGAATTCATCGGTACACCGGTATCAATGTACTCCTGCAAAGTGTCAGATGCTTGAAAAACGATCAGCGCTCCATGTTTTAAAGAAGAAAGATGTTTCGCTGCCAGAGCAACGGCGCTGATACCCTGCTGCACACGATCCTGCGGAAGATTCAGGCGGTGAAAGAAGATTTTTCCCTGTCCGGCTCTTCCGACTTTCTCCAGCGCACGCCGCAGTTCGGGTGCAAAAATGATCGGGATCGAAAGCAGCATTACGGGCAAAATTGATTGCACTAAAAATGAAAAAGCAGGTAGATCAACCAGGGTGGTCATGAGCATGATCGCGACAAACACAAAGATCATGCCCCTGAACAGGGTGCGCGCCTGGGAATTTCTCAGCAATCTCAATACGAGATAGAAGATCAAGCTCACGATCGTCAGGTCGAGGATCGTCAGCCAGTTGAAACGCTGGAAAAGAAATATGATTTCCGAAATAATATCTTGCATCAGTTTAAGTTTACTTCAATCCCCCGGTTTAGGGGATAAGCCTCCATATCCCGCCCGGCAGGATTTTCACCAGGTGGTCTCCTATTTTACCTTTGTTTCTGAAGCTGAATATAAGGAAAGGATAATTCGTAATATCCCCTTGTGAAAAAATATGATAGCCCATCGAAAGGAGTTCGTGTTTAAATGGAATGGAATACTCATCCAGCTTCCACCACGACACAGTTACCGCCCCACATGACACTCTGGTTTTCCAGCCTTTCCAACCCTTGCTGCAGATTTTCATGATCCATATCTGTTCGCAGGAACTGTACGTGCGTGTTGAAATGATCAAACTGCCATATCAGAAAATCATGAGAATTCGTACAGGGAGAAAGGAATGTACGCGATAAGATCACTCGCTGTAGAAATGTGTCATCCCCCATCATGGGTAGTACCGGCAGATTTTTCATCAGATCTCGCTGGATTTCAGGGTTCACTGCTTCGATTGCATCCACACCTAGAATGGGAATGCTGAGTATGGCTGCCGGGTCTTCATCCACCTTTCCCATTCCAGTCGTTTCCTGTTTCATCTCTTCCCAGATGATATCGATCTGTTTTGCAGCATCATTCAGATGGCAGCTGTTCTCGATGTAATGATCAACGCTCATCTCTTTCGGAAACTGCTGTTGATGAAGCCGTTCATGGATAGCCTCTTCATCCATACTGCGCGTTCTTTTCAAGCGCTCCTTCTGGGCTGCCGTTGTTACAGTGACAAACCAGCGCGAATCGCATACTTGCAGAAGATCCGAACTATACAGCTTGATCGCTTCCAGCGCGACAAACGGAGAAGCAGTTTGTTGGAGGATCGCACGCACGGTTTGTGATACCAGCGGGTGCAGGATGCTTTCTAATTTCTGCAGTGAACGAGGATCTCTGAACACGTCCATCCCCAGCCGCGCTCGATCCAGGTTGCCTGACTCATCCAGATAGCTCTCCCCAAAAACCTGCACCACCTGCTGATAGCCCGCTTTCCCTTTCGCCAGCAGGAAATGTGTCAGCTCATCTGCATCCAACGGCATAATCCCGCGCATTGCCAGTAGATGACGGACCAAACTCTTCCCGCTGCCGATACTGCCTGAAATTCCGATCACAAATGGATCATTCACAATGCTTTCCCTATTCCCATATACCTTCATTTTAATAGACAGCCGCTATCTGTCAAACTTTCATTCATTTGCTTGACAACACCCTCACTAGCATGTAGAATTTCATCACGTTCGCGCCGAGATAGCTCAGTTGGTAGAGCACACGGCTGAAAACCGTGGTGTCGCCAGTTCGATTCTGGCTCTCGGCATCCAAAACCCCGTTCAGCGGGGTTTTCGTTTTAAGTTACAATGTCTGCAATGAAATATCCTTTGAAACAAAGTATACGCAATTGTAAGCCTGCGCTTGCCCTTCTTTCCCTGTTGATTATCCTTCTTTCGGCGAGCGCATGTACTGCGAAAAACGCCTGGCTCGTACTGGATGATGAAGCCATACGCACACAGATACCCATCCAGGGCGAAACCCTGATTGAGATGCTGGAGCTTGCCGGCTACCCGCTGGGCGAGCATGATCGTGTGATGGTCAATGGCATCCGTGTTGATCCTGCCCAGGTTCTAACCATAGTAGATGGGGATACCATCCAGGTGCGGCGCGCTTACCCCCTTAGCGTTAATGACGATGGACAGCAGCGCACCCTGTTGAGCAGCGCACGTACCGTCGCACAGGCATTGTGGGAGAATAATATATCCCTTTCTACCAGCGATTATCTCTCGCTGCCGGCGGATACGGTGATTGACCGCGCATTAAGTATTGAGATCAAACGCAGCAACCTCATCACCATCCTGGTGGATGGAAAGCGGATCACCGCCAACGCTTCCGCTGAAACGGTGGGAGATGCGCTGGCGCAGGCTGGCATCACCCTGCAAAATCTCGATTACAGTATTCCCGCCGAACAGGAAGCGCTCCCCGCAGAAGGGGAGATCCAGATCGTGCGGGTCTCTGAAGAGATCATCCTGCTGGAAGAAGTGCTTCCCTACGGAACTGAATATGTGGCTGATGATGAGATGGACCTGGACCAGACCAGGGTCGCAGAAGTCGGAAAAGTCGGATTGAGCGTTGCCCGTATTCGCGTGCGAACAGAAAATGGAGAAGAAATTTCCCGCGTCACAGAAGAATCGTGGGTTGCACGCGAGCCGGTTCCACAAAAAACCGCCTACGGCACCAGGATCACCATCCAGACTGTCAGTACGGAAGATGGCGTCATCGAATACTGGCGAGCGGTGACCGTGATCGCAAATTCATATCATGATACCGGCTACAGAACCGCCAGCGGGAAATGGCCCACCTATGGTATGGTAGCCGTATCCAGCGGCTGGTATTCCTACATGCAGGGTACTTCCGTGTATGTGCCGGGGTACGGGGTGGCTGTGGTGGAAGATAAATGCGGCGCCTGCGCAGGCAATATGCTGATCGACCTTTTCATCCCAACCGACCAGTACGTGGGCTGGCACAAGACGGTGACGCTCTATTTCCTCACACCCGTGCCTGCTTCCATTAAATATGTGCTGCCATAACTATGCAATATAACAATCCCCTTCCCCTGCTGAAAGCCTTTCGTCTGCGCCCTCAAAAAGATCTGGGGCAGAATTTCCTGGTGGATGAAAACATCCTGTCGCGCATGGTGGAATGTGCTGAACTTGCGCCCACCGCCCAGGTGCTGGAGATCGGCGCCGGTTTGGGCAGCCTGACCTACTTTCTGGCGCAGGCTGCACGGCAGGTCACAGCAGTCGAGATCGACCCTGATCTGCTGGCGATCGCCCGCCACACCACCGTCCATTGCGAGAACGTGAACCTGATACAGGGGGATATTCTTCAGATCGATATGAGCAGCCTGCATTTGACGGATGGTTTTATTGTGGTCGCCAACATCCCCTACTACATCACGTCCGCCATCATCCGTAAAATGCTGAACAATCCCGAAAAACCAGCCCGCATGGTGCTGACCATTCAGGAAGAGGTCGCGCAGCGTATCTGCGCTAAAGCAGGAGAGATGAGTTTGCTGGCGCTCAGCGTGCAGGTCTTCGGCGATGCGCGCATCGTGCTGAAAATCCCGGCGGAAGCCTTCTACCCCAGCCCGAAAGTGGATTCGGTTACCCTGCGGGTAGATCTGTTCCAGCGGCCAGCGATCGCAGAAGAGAAACTGGATACCTTCTTTCGCCTGACCAAAGCCGGCTTCAGCCAGAAGCGCAAGATGCTGCGCAATACACTATCTGCCGGGCTGCACCTGCCGCGCGAGCAGGTGGATGCGCTGTTGACACAGGCGGCTATTGACCCACAGCGGCGCGCGCAAACGCTCTCGATGCAGGAATGGGGAACACTGACCGATCAGTATCTTGCCTTAGGTTGACGTGGTACCGGAAAGCTATTTGGTTTCCAGGTCGCGATATATACCCTTCAACAACCACACCCGGTAAGCGGCTTCCAGTTGGATGCGCAGTGACATCTTGGAAGTGCCCCAGCGCCGGTCGGCAAAATGGATGGGGAGTTCACGGAAGCTCAAACCCAGCCGCTGCGCTAGGAACGCCATCTCCACCTGGAACACATAGCCGTTTGAGCGCACGCGCTCCAGCGGCAGTTGCTTGAGGGCAGAACTGCGCCAGAAGCGGAAACCCCCCGTCACATCTTTGATTGGCAGTGACAAGATGGAACGCGCATAAAAATTGCCGAATTTTGAAAGTCCCTTGCGCCAGAAGGGCCAGTTCTCATCCAGACTGCCGCCCGGAATGTAGCGCGAGGCGATGGCTATATCCACTTCCGTCAGCGCATCCAGCAGGGAGGGGATCTTCTCGATCGGATGGGAGAAATCAGCATCCATCTGCCCCACGATCTCAGCCCCTTCAGCCATTGCCTTTTGAAAACCCTGAATATAGGCTGTGCCCAGCCCCTGTTTGCCCGTGCGGTGCAGGGCGTCAACTCTGCCGTGGTAGGTATCCTTTAAATCCTCCACGACCTGCCCGGTTCCATCCGGGCTGTTGTCATCCACGATCAGCACATGCAAACCAGGCAGATCGAGCGCAAAGATCTCTTTGAACAGGACAGGGATATTCTCCCTTTCGTTATATGTCGGAATGACCAGGGTTGTTTTTTTCAATGAAAACCTCGTATACTGATGAGTGACATAATCTTACCTTAATTAAAAACAAGATATCAGTAGCAAGTGTAATACAAGGAGAGAGAGATGAAAAACAGAAAACCATTATTATTAACCCTGCTCGTTGCCCTATCGCTGATCACCGCCTGCAGCGTTCGTTTTCAGAATTCTCAAGACAGCGCCATAGAAACATCGGTGGCGCAAACCGTCATGGCAAAATCCCAACCGACCGCTACCACCGTGCTTCTGCCGACCATCACCGCCCTGCCGACCCTGACCCCCAAGCCGGGTGAGCCCACCAATACCCCGCAGCCCTGCAACAAAGCCTCTGCCGTCAGTGAAACTTACCCGGATGATACAGAAATTGTGGTGGGGGAGGATTTCGATAAATCCTGGCGCTTGAAGAATATCGGCACCTGCACCTGGAACGCCAATTATCGCGTGGTCTTTTCCAGCGGTGAAAAACTGGGCGGTCCGGATGCGCAGTTGCTGGGTGCCAGCGTGGCACCCGGAGAAATGGTGGATATCATCATTGACATGGACGCACCCGATGAGGAAGGCACCTATAAAGGTATCTGGAAACTGCAGGATGACAGCGGGGAGAATTTCGCCACTTTCTGGGTGCAGATCAAAGCAGTCGAGGATGACACCGCCGTTTTACCGCCGGCAGTGGCTGCCCTGTCGCTTTCGCAGGTCAGCGCCGAAGGCGGTTCGGTGCGCTCGGATGGAACGGTCAAATCCACCCTCTACAACGTGGGGGACCTCTCCACCAACGGAGGCTCGCAGGTGTTTGCCAGCTTCGACATCAGCGGCATTCCGGCAGGCGCCACCATCACCGAAGTAAAAGTGGATTTCTCTGATTTTGACATGCTGGATGATCCTTTCGGCGATCTGGGCTGCCTGCGGGCGTACCCCCAGAACTACGGCAGCATGGATGCCGGAGATTATGTGGGCGGCTCCCCCATCGGTGCTATTGGGCGCTGGTGCACATCCGCTGAACTGCAAACCATCGCGGCTGATGCTGATTTCAAATCTGCCATGCAATCGCAGCTGGGCGGATCGCGCTTCCAGCTTCGTCTGCAATTCAACGATACCCTGAGCGATAATGACAACACCGTTGATATGGTTCGCTTTGGCGCCATGAAACTGCATGTAACCTACCAGCTGCCCTGATATTTTGCTTACACCTTCTTCTAATAATTCACCCGCTATCGGCTATAATAGCGGGTGAATACTCTTATTAAACCAAGAGTCAAGGAGGTTTAGATGAGAAAAAATATCAAAGCACTGGCTGTGCTTGCCATTCTGGCAGTGATCGCCGTTTCATGCAACTACCCATTGTCCAACAATTTATCTGAAGAAGATGCGGTCTCTACTTCCGTAGCCATGACCGTGGAAGCGGTCAATGCGGAAGTGCAGCAGCCCACAGCGGTAGTCGTACAACCGACCAATACGCTCTCGGCATTACCGACCGCTACCCCGGCAGCAGCGACGAACATCCCGACCATTCCTACCAATACCCCACAGCCCTGCAATCAGGTGCAGTTCGTATCGGAAAGTCCGCTGGATGATACCGTTTATGCCCCCGGCGCCACTTTCACCAAACGCTGGACATTTAAGAATATCGGCACCTGCACCTGGAACACCAGCTACAAGCTGGTCTTCGTCAGCGGGGATGCCATGGGCGGAACCGCCAGCAAAACTCTGACCGAAGCGGTAGAACCGGGAGAAACGGTTGATCTGACCGTCAATCTCACCGCTCCCTCCAGCAACGGAACCTATAAGGGTGTGTGGAACCTGCAGGGTGATGATGCGGTAAGCTTCGCCAATTTCTGGGTGCAGATCAAGGTGAACAGCGCGCCCTTTGCCGTATCGGGCGTGACTTTATCTGCAGTTAATAGCGCCAGTGCAAGCTGCCCGTATACTTTCAACTACCAGGCAGTGGTGACAGCCAACGGAGCCGGCACGGTCACCTATTACTTTACCCACGCCGGCACCTCAACGGGAGCCAAATCGATCACTTTTGATGCTGCCGGTTCAAAAACCATCACCGGCAGCTGGGATTTGACCTCCACAGGCAGTTACGAGGTGAAGTTATATATCGATAACCCCAACCATCAGTGGTTTGGTCCCCTGACCCTGACCTGCAACTGATCCTCTCTATCACGAGTAGGAAAAACCTAAGAGCAATGCGACGCATTGCTCTTTTTTTAATTCCACACAACTGTTTTCCTTCGGAACAAAAGCAGTGGGAACAGCGTTAACAAAGCACAAGATCGTATTCATAAGGAGTAAGAATGAAGAGACATTCCATGATTCTAGTATTGATGACGCTGGGGACTTTGCTGTTATCAGCCTGCGGATTCTTCGTGGATCCTCAGGAAGAGGAAAATGCCATCGCGACCGCCATCGCCATGACGGTATCGGCGATGAACGCGCAGCAGCCCACTGCCATCCCGGTCCAACCCACCAACACGCTGGCGCCCGTCGCCACCATTACCGCACAGCCCACCGCCACATCCATCGCGGCGCCAACGGTCACGCCGCGCTCCTGCAACCAGGTAACCTTCATCAGTGAAAATCCGCTGGATGGGGCGACCTTCAAACCGGGCGAATCCTTCACCAAGCGCTGGCGTTTCAAGAATACCGGCACCTGCACCTGGAATTCCAATTACAAGGTCGTTTATTACAGCGGGGATGATTTCGAGGGTGTGCAGACCAGCAAGCTGGCGAACAACACCAATCCCGGCGAGGTTCTGGACATCACCTACAACTTCACCGCGCCCACCAAAACCGGAAGCTACTACACGCTCTTTAAATTGCAGGATGATGAAGGCGTCAATTTCGCCCAGTTCTGGGTGCAGTTCAAGGTCGGCTCGCCCGATTTTGCGGTCACCAATGTGACCCTCTCGGCAGACCACACCATCATCAGCGGCGCCTGCCCGCAAACCTTCAACTACCAGGCGGTCATCAAAGCCAACGGCGCTGGCACCGTCTCCTACTACCTCTCCTTCAGTGATGGCAGCCAGAGTTCCAGCAAATCGCTCACCTTCAGCGAAGCCGGCTCCAAGACCATCAGCGGAAGCTGGCAGTTGAGCACCAGCGGGGATCGCTGGATCAAATTGTACGTGGATGCGCCCAACCACCAGTGGTTCGGACCGCTGGAGCTGAGCCTGACCTGCACGCCATAAAAATGTACCGGTATTAATAAAACAGTCCGGCAGAGAGGGTACAATACCTTTAATAGTGAAAGCAGGAGTTTTTCATGCAGACACGCAAAAAGACCTTTCTGCCGGCGCTGACCCTGCTGCTGCTGGCGCCTTTCTTGGGTGAGGTGCTCTCCGGCTCCTCCCCGCCTGCCGAATTCTTGCGCCCGCCCATATTCCTGATCCTGGTGGGCTTATATGGCTGCGGGGCGCTGCTGGTACGTGAAGTGGCTCGTGTCTGGGGGAAAGGCTGGATATCCATTCTGCTGCTGGGCATGGCATACGGCATCTATGAAGAAGGACTGCTGGTGCGCAGCTTCTTTGACCCCGCCTGGATGGATCTTGGCATTCTGGGCAGCTACGGTCGCTGGCTGGGGGTGAACTGGATCTGGTCCATCGCGCTGACATGGTTTCATGCAGTGGTCAGCATCAGCATCCCCATCCTGCTGGTCGAGCTGCTGTTCCCACAGCACAGCCGGCAGCGCTGGCTGGGGCGTGGGGGGACGCTGGTGTGCTGCGTGATTTTCTTTGGCATGCTGCTGCTTTCGCCAACCTTCAGCAGCCATTTCCCCATCGTTGGCATCGTGACGTGTGCGGTCTGCATCCTGCTGCTGGCGTGGCTGGCGCGCCGCTGGCATCCTTTTGAAAAGAAACCCGGTGCGCTGAAGGCTGCCAGACCGCTGCGCGTCGGGGTGTGGGCGCTGCTGCTGACGCTGGGATTGATCGTGGGCATGTACGCTCTACCCGCGCTGGGTATCCCTGCTTTGTTCACCTTCCTGTTTCTGCCATGCCTGCCCGTCATTGGATTCTGGAGCGCGCGCAGGCTGGGCTGTCAGCAATGGCAGTCTGTGCACCAATGGGCTGCGGCAGCAGGCGCGCTGCTGCCCTGGCTGCTGCTGGCTTTCAGCGCGGAGGCGAATAACGCCCCCGCCCGGATGACACCAGCGGCATGAGCCTGGTGGCAGGGCTGACCATCCTTCTTCTGCTGGGGCTGCGCCTGCGCATCCACAAACGTAATGGCGACCAGCCCGCGCTTCATTGACAGACTTTTTAAATACGATATAATTTTTCAACACGGCGCACTAGCTCAACTGGCAGAGCAACTGACTCTTAATCAGTAGGTTCAGGGTTCGATTCCCTGGTGCGTCACTTTGTGTTTAAGGGGGGAAGGTAGGTTCAGGGGTTGACCATCGTACTCTCCTGTGGAGAGTACGAAGTCTGGTGCGTCACTCTGCGTTTAACATGACAAAAGGTGATACGAGATGACAATATATTAAAGAAATTAATTCATTTTACAGAACAAACATTTTTGGATGCACAACCTTCTTTCTGAAAATTCGAGCCGTTAATATCCATTGTTAATTTTTAATTGGTCTTGTAGTACCATGTTGATCCCGATCTATCCTTCCTCACGGAATCTCATGAGGAGAACAGATATCAATTTCGGCAGGAAGCTTCGTCACTTTCCGAAATCCACAACAGTGATTGTTTTTTTCCAACCTACACCTGATCATTTTTTTTGACTTTTGGATTTATTTTTGATATATATTAGTCACACGGGGAAATCATTTTTCTCCTGTTTGCTTGCTTTTAAAATTAACGAGAGGAGAGTTCAATCATGAATAAGAAGGAAATTGGAAATACATTTCTGCGCCTATCGAGTGTCTTTCTGTTTTTGGTATTGGCAGCCGCCTGTTCCAGCGGTGAGAGTCAGGAAGAGGTTACGCCGGTAGAAGAGAATAATCAAGAACCTGTGGCGATGGCTGCGGTGGAAGAGGCGCCCGTCATGTATCAAGAAATGCAATTCCCGGATTCCGAGTTTCTGTTTGAAGTATATGGAGTTGGCGGTCCGATGTTTCCCTGCCGCTTTTATGTGGTAAACGATGTGACAACAGATCAAGCCGCACAATATTACCTTGAAAAATTGCCCTGGTTCACAGTCGAGCAGGATGAGGTGGTGGATGGTCAGCGCCACTTTCAGACAGATTATTCAGAACCTGTATGGGGTCAGCTTGATGTTGAAGATCCAGAGGATTTGGAGCAGGTGGGAATTGAACTGGATGGTAGGCTGGTGGGCGTTGAGGTCGTCCATTCAAATTACACCGGCGGGTTCAGTAATCTGTCCTTTGCAGCTGCATCTGACGACCCCGACAAACAGATCCCGCCAGACGCAACCATCATCGTCCTGACCTATTTCAGCAATCCATACTAAACCGAAAGGTTTTCAACATGCGGAAGAACATGAGCTTCTTAAAAGCCATCGTGATCGGGTTGGCGGTATTCCCAATTTTATTTCTGGCTGCTTGTTCGCCAAAAGCAGAGCAGGATCCGCTTTGGAGCGAAACCCCCAGCCCCACTGTGATCCTTGATGAAGAAGCCATCCCCGGTACAGCTGATTCCGCGTCAGCTGGTGGGGGTGATGGAGGCGTTGACTCGCCGGGGGCTGATGGCTCACAAGGAACAGACCTTGGATCCGCATCAGAATTTTCAGGGGACCTGTCGGAACAGGGCACGTCTCTGAACCAGAACACTTGTGAACAAATGCTCGCCGACAGCCCCGTTTTCCATCCGTACCTTCTGGTGGCGGAAGGGGTATCACGCACCTACGCGACGTTGAATGGCGAAACTCGTCAGGTGATCACAGATGTAAGTCCGGGGGAATTCACAATGTTAACGATCGATAGCAATGGGGAACAGACTGAATCAAACTGGACCTGCGATCAGAATGGTATTGCAGGTTATTCACTGGATGCCTTCTTCGCTGATATGCTGAGCGACTTTGGTGGAGCATATTGGGATGTGAAAGTTGATGGCACTATGCTTCCCACGGATGTTTCTGTGGGTGATTCCTGGCAGGCGGTTGTGACCATCACCGTCGGGGTTGAGCAAGGTGGTGCGGATAGTAAAAATATCATCATCCTTACCACCGAATTCACTGCGGTTGTTGAAGAATCGATCACAGTGCCAGCCGGCACGTTCAATGCGCTGCGCATTGATCATAAAACGAATGGAGAGAACACGCTGGTGGTGGCGGGGGATGACGCCACCCTCACACAGCATCTTGCAACGATCGAAGCTAGCGGATCCGACTGGTACGCGCCATGCATCGGTAAAGTACGCACAGAAACACGCAGCACAGTAACAGGAATCACTGATATCCAGCACGAAAGCCGCGAGGAATTGATTTCAGTAACGATCAGCCACTGATTTTTGCTTTTTCTGCGATTAATAAAAAGGTGTACTGTATCTTCTACCATCGCACCGTGTAAATTATTCAGTAATCGATCAGCAGAAAAGATCACGGCGCACTAGCTCAACTGGCAGAACAACTGACTCTTAATCAGTAGGTTCAGGGGTTGACCTTCCCACTCTCCACAGGAGAGTACGAAATCTGGTGCATCATTCTGTGTTTAACATGACAAAAGGTGACAAAAAATGACAGTTTTCCAATTTTCGATGATTGGTTTCCATGGAACCAAAAAAACTGGTCATGGGCTTAAACTGGAAGTATCAACATTTTTTCTTCATAAAGACTGAATATTAATAATGAAAACAATAATAGTAAAAATAGTACAAAATTGAATTAAAAATGGAATGTATCTTACAGAGACTTTTATCTATCGACCGGATTTCGCCAAATACACGCCGGAAAAGATGAAACGTGCCCAAATGCTATGACAGGAAACGAACTAAAGCTGAGCTTTGGAAATTAATAATGGCTAACTTCCTAAAGCGCTATTTTCGGCTTTTTGTTCAGTAGCTATAATTCCGATCTTGTTGAAAAAATAGCTATTGATTTTTACTCCAGTTTGGTATAATACGAACTGGAAACATGATTAAGTAATGGTTCCAGTTGGCGTAATATGAAGAATCAACTATTAATTGAATTACATAAGCAGCCCCAGACAGTTTTTTCTCTTAAAGAAATATCTTTGTTGATGCCGGAGTTGGAGTACAACAATCTCAGTAATCAAGTATTATACTTGGCAAAACAGGGGGCGATCAAAAGGCTTGCGCGTGGTATTTATGCAAAAGATGAATACAGTCCTTTGGAGCTGGCTAATAAGCTGTACACACCTTCATATATAAGTCTGGAAACGGTTTTTCTTTCGGCAGGGATCACTTTTCAGTATTATGAACGAATTTTCTCTGTGTCATACCTGACCCGCACGGTAGAGGTTGACGGCCATACTCTCCAGTATCATCAAATGAGTAAAAATATTTTGCTTGAAAAACGTGGTTTGGTTGAACGCGACAACATCACCATTGCCTCACCAGAACGAGCTTTTTTAGATGCATTATATCTGTATAAAAACTATCATTTTGATAACCTTGGTGGATTGGATTGGGATAAAGTCTTCGAGTTAGTAGATATCTATAAAAGCAAAGCGATGCGAAAACGAGCAGATGAATATCACCAAATCTATCAGGAGGAATACGTTGAATAAAACCAAACACCGTAATAAGCTTCTTGAAATTCTCAAGGACATCTATAACGATCCGGAACTCCGTACTGCTCTTGGCTTCAAAGGTGGGACAGCGGCTATGCTGTTTTATGATCTGCCGCGCTTGTCGGTTGATCTGGATTTTAATCTATTGAAGCTTGGCAAGGAGGATCAGGTCTTTGAGAAGGTCAAGGGTATCCTGGAAAAACATGGTGAACTGCGAGAAGCACGCAAAAAACGTTACACTCTATTTTT
The DNA here is from genome assembly GCA_963556045.3 of Anaerolineaceae bacterium. Taxonomy (GTDB): domain Bacteria; phylum Chloroflexota; class Anaerolineae; order Anaerolineales; family Anaerolineaceae; genus UBA4781. Next base: position 1,179,133 of record CAUVYA020000002.1, read on the forward strand.
CCTGGGGAGTTATGAATGGGGTGAGGTTAATATCAAAGTGGAAATTTCCCGCCGGGAATCATTCAGCAGCTTTGAGCCTAAAAATTATATGGGAATTACCATGCTGGTGATGAAGCAGGCAGACATGACGGCTGGCAAGCTGTCGGCTATTATTACCCGCAAGAAACCGGCTATGCGCGACGTTTTTGATAGTTGGTTCTTTTTAAAGAATCACTGGCCGGTCGACGAAAAGGTATTTGAGCAAAAGACCGGTATGAGCCTGGAAAAAGGATTGGAGATCATCATTAAGCAAATTGAAGGCATCCGCAGCAATGAGATTTTGCAAGGTTTGGGTGAATTGATCACAGAAGGGCAAAAAAACTGGGCGCGTGAAAAGTTGGTTGAAGAGACTGTTTTTCAATTGAGGCTTTTACAGGAAGTTTATAAAAAATGATGGGAGTTGATGATCCCAAGTACCTTCTGCTTCAGTTTTATCTGCTTAGAGATAGTAACTAGCGGCCAAAGCTTCAAGAAGCTCGCCATCTGTAGCGGCTAGAGTAGTGTTATTCATATAGCGTTATTAACTTGGATCGATTAATTACAACATACAAAATATACCAACAGATTTTTGTTACGCATTTACATTCCATGATGAGAAACTGGATCATAATAGCCGATAAATTGAAACATTTCAGATTGGTTTAGGATTGGCTGAAAAATAGGCATTCTTGGCATTTTTATGGGACATTGTTGAAAAAGAAATACGCCTGGGCATATCTTATTATTGAGGGGAAAATTTATATTTCGCCTAGAAAACTCGTCGCAAAAGAAAGATTGTGCGACTTTTATTTACATTTACTCATACAAACAAACGTCTAATTTCTTTGAGTTATTTACATAATCGAGTTAGTGTAACATTTCTTCTGTAAAATCCAGAACCTTAACAAAAGTGGTGAGTCAGGAGTATCCTACATAGGTCACAACACCAAAATAGGAGACTGACATGACTCACTAAGAAAATTATAAACTGAAAAATGAAATAATAGAAAAAGGATTGGAAGCAGTTCCCGAATTGATGCAGGTGCTGATCAACAATGCCATGCAAGTGGAAAGGACAAAATACCTGCAAGCAGAAGAGTATGAGAGGACAGCAGAGCGGAAAGGGCATGCCAACGGATATAAGCCAAAAACAGTCAGGACCAGGATAGGAGAAATTACCTTTGCGGTACCCCAAGTGCGAGAGGGAGGGTTTTATCCATCAGCGTTGGAAAAAGGCATGCGGAGCGAAAGAGCTTTGATGACCACATTGGCAGAGATGTACGTTCAGGGAGTATCCACCCGTAAGGTGAAAGCCATCACGGAAGAATTGTGCGGGGTTGAGATTTCAGCCATGCAGGTTAGTCGGGCAACTGCCCAGTTAGATGGGGTACTGCAAGAGTGGCGAGAAAGACCACTGGGAGAAGTAACCTATCTATATGTGGATGCTCGCTATGAGAAAGTAAGAGAGGCTGGACAGGTGCGGGATGCAGCGGTTTTAGTTGCTACAGGCATCACTCCAGAGGGAGAAAGGCAGGTTTTAGGGGTATCCGTGTCTTTGAGCGAGCATGAAACACACTGGAAAGCTTTTCTAAAAGGGTTGAAAGAGCGTGGCATGCATGGAGTGGGATTGGTCATCAGCGATGATCATGAAGGATTAGGAGCAGCCAGGAGAGCGGTCTTGGGCAGTGTACCCTGGCAGAGATGCCAATTCCACCTTCAACAGAATGCGGGTGCTTATGCACCCAAACAAACTATGAGAATGGAAGTGGCAGCAGACATTCGCTCTATGTTCAATGCTCCAGACAGAAAGATGGCAGAAGAATTCCTGCAAGCTGCCATTCAGAAATATGCTGTCTCAGCCCCAAGATTATCCGCCTGGATGGAGGATAACCTGGCAGAAGGATTTACTGTGTTCGCTTTTCCACTTGAACATCGCAGATCTATCCGTACCACAAATAGTTTGGAGCGGGTCAACAAAGAGATCCGCAGACGGACACGAGTGGTGGGAGTCTTTCCGAATGAAGCTTCATGCCTGAGATTGGTTTCTGCTCTTCTCATGGAAACCAGTGAGGAATGGCAGATCGGAAAACATTATTGTATGAGGAAAACTTTGGAATGTTAAAGAATTATGGAAACTTCTGACTCAAATTTACAGAAAAATGGTTGCGTAATCCATTATATGCGGATCTTGGGGGTGAAAATTACATTCCGGAGCCACTGATGATAACATCCATTAGATAAGCTTTGATTTTGGCCGCATACGGTAATAGAGTCAGTCTTTATTGTGGTTTGGACAAGGTGATGAATAGTGAGAAGATATTTATTTAGTTCGTCTTTTGTTGTAACCCAACCCCTACCTTTATTTTCCTCACTGATTGATCGCTGTTCCATCAGGTGGCGTAGGTGATCGTTTGATAATACGGAGATTTCGGAAGCTTTTTCTATATAGATTAGGTCTTTCAAAGGGTCATCAATCATTCTTTAACTATATGATTTAATTACTTGTTTGTGTGTACAGACAAGTTTGATTATATAATCGTTATATGGGTATAGGTTATTCGCTAACTGTGGCTCAGGTAGCGAAAAGTCTTGGATTTACAAAGAGCTACATTCAGAGATTAGTTCGTGAAGAACGCTAGTATTTATGAAAATCAAGAGTGATGAAGATTTCTATATAAGGAATTGACCTTCATCACAACAATTATCAACAAGCGAGGTTCTCACATAATTGAAGAAGCATTTTAGGTAGGTTGATTACCTTATTTAAAGTAAAAATACCATCTGATTCAATACCGTAAACAATGAATATACTATGGATAGAAATTAAAGAGTCCATCGATGAATATATTTAGAACAATAAAATCATATATAAGAAGCAAGCTTTCATTCAAAGATTCTTATTGGAAAGTAAATTCTCTTTTTCAAAGATGGATCTATAAATTTCGAAATTTAGAGATTAAAACAAAAAATATCCGAGAAAAGTCAACAACAAACTTAATCATGATAAAAGTCTTGTTTATTGATAACCTGTGGTCGATTTTAAAAACTTCATTAATTTCAATTTTTTTGCTTCTAATTCCCGGTTGGCTTTTAAAAGTCTATAGCGGTAATCAAGCAATAATTTTTTTCAATAAATTTTTTGATCCGATTTCTGAGACAAACATTTCTTCATATGATGGTTTATTAATCGCAATCATCACAGTAATCGGTATCATGCTAACCTTATTCTTAACCAATGTGGCTGTCGGGATTGAATCTGTTTACGCAGAATTACCAAGAGAAATCCGAAATTTGTTCATCAAAGAAAGAATATCAAATTGGTATACAAATTATATGATTTCAATAATGATGATTTGTTTGGTATTTCTCGGAGGTGCTGTAATAAATAATCTGAGATTCAAATACTTGATAATAATTGTTATTATTCTGGGACTATATTCAATACGAGCATTTTCGTTATTAGGGACTAGGTCATTCCAATTACTCGATCTTAGCTCTTTACTTGGAATTCTGACCGATGAATTTCAAAAATATGCACAAAAGACCACCTCAAAATCCAAGAATTGGCTAGAAGCACCATTCCAAGAATATTACCGGAAGAAGGCTAAAAAAACCCTATTAAATTTCATTTCATTATTGAAAATAATTCGATTAAAAAGCAAGTCCGTTGATATTTCTTTGAATGACGCAATTGGTGAAACTGCAAAGTTTTTAAGCGTTTATCAAGGAATAAAAACATCAATACCTACAGATAGTAAATGGTTTGAACAAAAACCAAAATACGAAAGTTGGTATTTGTCCTCATCAATAAATGTAGATTTAGCTACAAATACGCAGACAGATTTATATCCACAACATGAATCTGATTCTTTTTGGATTGAAAACACTCTCTTTGAAGAATTAATATATACGCTCGATAAGAAAATCGAGAACAAAGATTTAAATTCTGGGCTTTTCATTTTGCAAACTGCTTGTGATATATGCATAATGCTTAGCCAAAGTTTAGATACAGAATTAGCCTTAAATTATTTTATGAAGATTGCAGAATCAATTCAGAGAATAGAAAAGATTGATATTTATTTAATTGAAAAAATGGAAGAGGAATCTGAATTGAATCAGAAAATCGGATACGCAGATATTGTCGGATTTTGCTTTATAGAAATATTCTTAAAATTTGTCGAAGGGTTGTCATCTGTAGAGCCATTCACTATAAAGCAAAAATTGAGCAAAATAAACCTTAGGGATAAAACATCATTATATTCTTGTGATTTTCCATGTTTCTTATTGAAACACTTGGAAACGATTCAGGAGAGAATCCAATATGAAATTGGCATTGAAGGAAAAATAATTACACCAAATTGGTACTTATCAATGCTGTTGATAAATGAGGTGAATTCTCAAATCCAAAAACTGTTGGATGGATTTCAAAAACAACTAGACGATTTGATATTTTTATATGAAAAATTACAATCAAATGACAAATATATTGAAGCTACAACCCTATTATTGAGATTATTTGAATTCACAAATAAATATGATTTTCATTTAACAAAACTACGTAAAAAATGGGATGATGGGTTGAATCAAGAAAACCATAAAGAAGAAAGATTATATAGAGATATATGGGAATTGTCATTGCAAAAATCAAATTCCGTTCAGGAAATTTTATATCGGAAATATGCTGAGTCAATTCCTGTTTTATCAAAAATTAAGAAGCGTGAGGATTTGCCAGATTATTTGGGAAGAGCTGTTCATGTTATTGGGCAGAGATGCTTTGCATCGATTATAAATCAGAAATATGTGGAATTTGATCACCTATATAAATTTTATTTCATAGGCGTTTTTTCTGAAGAGGATTATCTAAAAAATATTCTTGCAGACAGAAATTCTTACCAATTGTTCGCGTATTCAATAGCACCTATTATTGAATTAATTGAATTAAGTGGTTATGTATATTTACTGTCGGCACTGTATCAAGATACCCATATTAGAGAAACGGCTGTAAGAATATGGGATAAATTCATTCATGAAAATGAAAAAGATAGTCTAGAATATCTATCGAGTATTATCAGATATGAAAAATCGAATTTCTCATTGACAGATAGAAGCGGAATAAGATCCACATGGAAATTAGCTGTTCAAAAACTCCTACGTGAAATTCCAACCAAAGAAAGTACGAATTCTCCCCTACCATTTCTTAGTATGGAGGTTGATCATCCAAGTGAGTTAGTTCGAGCGATTGCTGGAGATCCAAATAGTCTTATGCTCTTTTATGATGGTGTCGATATATTTACTGTTGAATATTTGTACAAATATAAGAATTTTCCAAAATTTAATAAAGGCTCTATTTCCTCCCTTCAATCAAAATTAATTAAAATAAAGAAGAATAAATAATGCTGAGACAAAAAGTAGATAGTATTGACCGAGAATCACTAAGTCCATTTGAAATTATAGCTAAAGAACAAAGAAATTATCCGGGATATGCACATAGGTTCGCTGAAGATGTAAGACTGCAAATTTTGCCTTATTCACAAACAAATTCCGAAATCGTGAAAATTGAATCTGATGACAAAAACATACTTAATAAATTAGCAATAATATTTTCTGTAAGTCAACACTATGATCACTCAACACAAAATGCTATTACTGAATTCATTCGAACTACTGCATATCAACTTGCATTTTCCGGAAAGGTTTTTTATGAATTTGCTACGATCAATTTAAAAAAATCTCTTGGAGAGGAATGTAATATGGCATTGCACTCATTATTGTACATTCCAGGAATTGTTTGTAATTTTGGCCTGTTTTATTTTCAATTAGCAAGGAATAATAATTATCAACAAATCCTGAGGTACTTACCAAAGGGAATAGTTTTTCCTTTTTATCTTCCTAATAAAATCTGTAGTGGCTTAAACAATTCAGTCATTATTAAATCATTAAATCAATCAGGAAAGATATATCCCTATGAACAAGTTCATAAAAGTAATAAACAAATAGACCTAAACAAGATACTTGATTATCAAACGATTCTTTCTCTACAAGCTACAAATAACTGGGGTTGGCCAATAAATTCAATGCTAGATAGAAAAACGCTTGAATATTATTTTGTATATCGACATCTAAAATTTACAAGAAACTTAGCAATATTACGAAAATATATAGTTAGCCGAATAAATGATTTTTTCATAACTTCAAACCTGAATTGCAAAATTAGTATCCAAACAAAAACATCAGATACATGTATTAACTGAAACAAGTCAGAAATTGAATTGCGGAGCAATCTCTTGATCAGATGCTATAAATTTACTATTGGACTAGGTGTAAATATGAGATACTTTACTAATTAATCATGACTGCTAAATAAATTTCTATGTTAAATGGGATTTTAGTATTAGCTATGAATGGACCCTAACATGAACTGCGTATTCACGAACTGAGTGCAAATCGGGTAGCATATTGGAATGCAACGGCATAGACACTGTGGGCACAATGGACATGCTGACTTCTCACGCTTAACCAGTCAGATTCAAGGTTAAAACTATTCAACTCTCCATGGGACAACGTGCGAGCCCTTGTGTGTTTTGCATTAATACATCATCAACACATCAAAATCATCATTACAATCTACTGAGACATTTAAACAACTCATTCCGCACATTCCACGTAGAGCACATGAGCGCAAGAAAAAATGCAATCGTTTGTATTTGGATCTACCAATGATAATCGTGTATTGCCATATACCCGTTCAGAAATGCAACGCTCTCTTCAAAGGGTTTCAGCGTGGAGCGCTGAACCTGTGGGTCAGCATCCTCCGCTTGAGAGAACTGGAATTCCTTCAGCAGCCCCAGCCCCACCGGGAACACATACATCATCAGCAGCATATCCAATTCATTCAGCGGCTCAGACCACAGGGAGATGTATTTTCCCAGATCGAAAGCATCCATTGCGTTTGGCTCAAGCAAAAGCCGGGCGAATAGAAAATAGGAGGAGAACAGGATGGCAGGCTGCAGGAGCGCTGGACCCACAAATAAGGGATCAATATCCACAAAGCGCACAACGGTCTCGCTGCCGTTTTTCTCCAGCAGCAGGTTCTTGTACCACATATCCCCATAGATCAGGGTTTGCTCCGGCTGGGACATCAGCGCTCGATACCGGCTGTGGTTCACCAGTTTTAGCGCAGCCTCTTTTAGCGGGCAGTCCTTGACCGCAGGCAGTAACTGGTCAATGATGGTATGGATGTCCGGGGCGGCATTCGTCCCGAGCTTTTCTGTCGCCTGAGTAAGTCTGTGGTGCAGTACGTAGGTCGCATGGATGATGGCTTCCGATTCCTGTTCACTGGGGAAATGGTCAATGGGCTCTCCTGCAATGAGGGTCTGGATCTGGATACCACAGGGGCGCTCATGGATTTCTCGCGTTTCCCAGTGGAGGATCTGCGATGTGAGACCATCATCCGCCGCCAACTGTGACTGCAGCGCAGCCCGATACTCATACGATGACGTATCCCCTTCCAGTATTCGCAGGATGAGCGGGGTGGGAAGATTGATGCGATATACCTTCGTTTTATCGTATTCGTAGATCAAATCATGCGGTAAGGAAGCGTCCCCCTGGATAACGGAATGGATGATTGCTGTATAGTTTGTTTGTGCTGCTTTCATGATCTCTGGCATCACGGATCCCCAGCCATTCACACCCCTGAAATCCTGTGGTGCGTTGTGCCTCCTGATAAATTTTTTAAGTAAAAAAAGTATACCTTAAGCGAGATACCTCCGCATCACAATGGCTTTTCCCTCTTGTTTTTCACGAAAATTTCGATACTATAATTATCGGTGAACACACACAATATTCATATTTCACACTCCGGATGACTGCATCCCACTGAAAAGGGAGGCAACAGGAATAACAACAATTTTTCTTTTTTATTCAAATATTCCAATAAAAAGGAACCCCTAAAAGACATGACACACTCACATATTCCCCATCAAAATATTGGTAATCAGAAGCACCGCACGAGAAGCATGACGATTGCTCTGCTGGTGCTGGGCATTCTGGCTGCCTGTTCCCCGGCAGCGCAGGCAGAGCCAACCGTGGCGCCCAGTCCTACGGCTCTTCCTACGGCTTCTCCCACACCCACACCTGAACCACCGCAGCCTGAAACCGCCCTGGAAAACGCGTTTCAGCGATTTGAGAGCGCGCAATCCTTCACGGTGAACACCACCTGGTACGATACCCTGGATAACAACGCAGTGATCAGCACATCGGCTGATTATCTCAACCAGACCGACCAGATCCATCTACGTGAGAGGGATCGCTCCTTCGGAGATGGGACACATGACACCAAACTGTGCCTCCCTGATACCTGTTACGACAGGGATATGAGCGGTCTGCTGAAACCCAAAGCCGGCACATACGAACCGTTTCGCCCGTTCCTGTATTCGATCGATCTAACCTTCGAAGATATTATGAACATTCCCACCACATACATTGGGGAAGAGATCATCAACGGTGTCAGCATGTTCAAATATGAGGTGCAGATCAGCGATGAAGCTATCAATAATGCCGCTACAGCGAAAGAATCGAGTGGAAGTAAGTTGGTTGATCCCCGCCCACAGGCATATTTCTATGTGAATGCCGAAGATGGCTTTCTGGCGAGGAAGCAGGAAATTTACAATGAGGAATATTTCTCCAGCTATCCTTCTGGATCGGAGATCATAGAGGATTATTCCGCATGGAATTCCACCACCTTCGAGCTCCCTGAATACACAGATATCTCCGATACCAAATGGGTGGATTACAGTGGCGCATATTCTACCGTGATCGCTTTCCAGTACCCAATGATCTATTCATTGAGTGAGGATTCCAGCTACCCGCAATTTGAAACACCCGCCGGATCCAAAATGACCCTGCGGTTGATGGGGTCCACCATTGCCATGATCAGCGTGCTGGATGAAGAAGATGTAGACCCGGATTCGAACAGGCAAAATGCGATATGGCTTTTCAAGGCTGGGTATTGCCGGCATTCAGTGAAACGCAGGTGGAAGGCAGCACGGAATGGATCCCCATTGAGAACTTCACCGTCTGCAAGACTCTCGTTGCGTCAGATGAAAAGCAAATAGCGCTTTACCTGTTCAATGAGCCAAGTTTGGTGGGGGCTGCCAATGGTCGCCTGCTGCCGCTCACCTTCTTCGCTTCCGTCACCCCCGCCGGAGGGGAAGATATAACCGTGTTCTGGGACGTGATCGAAAGCGTCCGCTTCGGTTCAGAATAAGGGTAGAGCACACACAGCCACATTAATAGACCATCCTGCTCAGAGGAATAATTGCAGGATGGTCTTTTCAATGCCATCCCATTCCATGCTAGAATCTGCTTATGGAAAAAGAGCTGATCGCGCCATGCGGGATGAACTGCGGGGTGTGCGAACATTTTCTGCGGAGCGAGAACAAATGCCCCGGCTGCCGGAACGGCAGGCTGGTCAATCAAAAGCCCATCCGCTGCGCGATTCTGCAGTGCAAGGAGCGCCGGGGAGAATACTGCTTCGAATGCGCCAGTTTTCCCTGCGACAGGCTGCGACGCATGGATGCGCGCTACCGCACGAAATATGGGATGAGCGAAATTGAGAATCTGAAAATGATCAAAAGCAAGGGCATTGCCTGTTTTCTGGAACGGGAAGAAGAACGCTGGGTCAACGAAGAAGGCACCCTGTGCGTGCATAATGGGAAACGCTATCTGTAATTGTATTTTTAGGAGAAGATATGAACACACCATACAACCTCATTTTTGGTATTTCAGCAGTTGCATTCAACCTGCTGGTCGCAGGCGTTTTCATCGCTACCCGGTATGAGAAAATGCAAACGGTGCGGAAACTCGGTGTGGTCATGATCGCGCTGGGCATACCTTTCACAGCAGTCCTGGTCCATACGTTGAGGATCGACGGAAATACGAATGTGATCCTCTCTCTGGCGGTTGTGCTGGTTTACCTGCTGGCGGAACTGCTGCTGGATTTTATCTTCAAATACGATTTTCGATCGCGCTTCGTCACCCACTTCCCTTATATCCTGCTGGAATACGGCGCCTTTATCGGCTTGATATACACCGCCTTCGACATCAACGCCGGCTGGGGCTGGGCAGTGAGCATCACCTTCTGGGTCGCCATGGTCGCGCTGATCTATTATTTTGCGGGTATGAAAAAGAGCAAAACCAAAGGATAAAAAAACAATTCCTTTTCGGAAAGCAAACCCAATTCCTGACCATTCAATGATTAAAGTGCGATGGTAATTCTCCATCAGGGTGCAGAAGAGCTCACCTGGCTATCTGACTTTTCAATTTAACACACTCTACTCTTCCAGTACCTTATGAATCCCCGACTAATCCAAATAAGGTGAAGATAGTATGCTTTTGGCACAATAGGGCAGACTGGGGAATATAACAACTTTTGAGCCTCAAAACCTTGCCTTTGAAAAGTGGTTATGCTATCTTAAAAAACAGTAGTGTTTACAACAGCATTTATCATTTTAGACACAAAGGCGTTTACAGAATGCTTAGTCTTGACAGCCAGAGCAGCCGCATCATCAAGGTGCTTCTCAATACAAATGAGGTAATCACAGTGCAGGAAATCGCATCCTCTCTGGTTATAAGCCCCAAGATGGTACGCTATCGTCTCAAGAAAGTGGATTCATGGCTGGCTCAAAAAGGATTAACGCTCCAGGTTGTAAGCGGCAAGGGTTTATGGATCGAGGGTGAGAAAAATGCATTCATAGCCTGCCAGGAATGCCTTCAGCAGATCTGTGGATACGAGCTGATCTTAAGCGCCGAAAAGCGTCAGGATATGCTGCTTTTCTATCTGCTGCTGGATGAAAACCACTGTACCGCTCAAGAACTGGGAGAGCTGCTGGGAATTTCCCGATCAACCTTATTTTCTGACCTTGATAAAGCTGCCGTGTGGCTCAAGGAGCGCAAGATCGAGATTGTACGAAAACCAGGTCTCGGCATCCGTATTTCCGGACAGGAAGATGCCATACGACAGGCTCTTATTGACACCATCATTCACCATATCGGAATGGAAAAACTGCTGTATGCCCTGGTCGGCGGTAATCAAAATATCTCTTCCTACTGTCCTACCCAGAACCCGATCGCGCCCTCACCCATCGCAACTTTCATGAATTCCCTGCAGATTTCCCATGCCTATCAAATGGTCACAGAGCTTGAAGAGAAGATCCAGGTCGAGTTCACGGATTATTCCACCATGATGCTGATCATGCAGCTTTGCATTATGATCGTACGAATCGCCCAGGATAGACCTGCCAGTATCGCGATGGACAGACTGAATGACCTCTCTGTCCATCCTTTTTATGATGCAGTATCCGATTGTCTGGTCAGCCTTGCGGACAAGATCAACATTTCTTTCTCCTTCATCGAAGTGGCTTATTTATTAGCCAAGATCCTTGAGATGGAAACTCATAATTCCACTCTGGAAACAAGCGCTTACAGAATAGACGAAACACGCATTCTCAATCTGATCTCGGAAAGTCTGGTTGAAGTGGATGATCTGATGGGCAATCCCAGATTATCGGAGAACAGCCAGGTGGTACATGAGTTGACCATGAAGTTCAAGCCTCTCCTGGAGCACTGGCATCTCACCTCCAATATGCAAAATCCACTGCTGGATGAATTTACGACCAATTATCCCGAATTATTTCGCGCCGCAGAGATCATCAGCCTGAACCTCGCGAAAGAGTACGGCGTTGAGATTTCACAGGAAGAAGTGGGGTATATCGGCATCTACCTTTATCTGGCGATCAAAAAGATCAATTCCTATCCCAAAAAGAAGATACTGGTGATCTGCACGATGGGAGCCGTAACCTCCCACCTCCTGGCAAAAAGGCTGCAAACCGAGTTCCCCGAACTGGAGATCGTGGATGTAATGGGCATCAGACAATTTTTAGCAAGTCCAAACGTTAAAGCCGATGCCATCATCTCCACGGAAGCGCATTTTCAAGTACATACATATCTTCCGGTATTTCATGTCCATCCTTTATTAAATGACGAAGATATTCAGCAAATCAAAACATGGCTGTTGGAAAAGGAAAACCAGCCAAAGAAAGGAGGGCAGTATAAGAAAACCAGTATGAAATAAGCAGTTTTATCGAACAAACCAATAATTCAAAAAACTTATCAAGGAGTTAACCATGGAGTTTATTCAATCAATACTAGACCTTGGCGCGACCATCATGATGCCCATCGTTCTGTTCATCCTGGCGATGATCTTCCGCCAACCAGTTGGCAAGAGCTTGCGACATGCCCTCATGGTTGGTATTGCTTTCATCGGTATCAACGCCGTGCTGAGCGCTGTACTATCCGTCATCGGACCAGCCATTCAATCTCTCGGCACTGCCATGGGCATTGAAGCGTTAGGCACCGATATCGGCTGGGCGCTGGCTTCAGCCATCACCTGGTCGTTCGACTGGGCAGGGCTGATCATCCCCATTGGATTCGTCATCAACTGGATCATGCTGGCACTCAAATTGACAAAGACCTTCGATGCAGATATCTGGAATTACTGGCACTGGACCTTTACTGCTGCCATGACCTACATCTGGACGAACAATCTGTGGCTTGCATTCAGTCTGGCGATCGTTGTGGAAATCATCACTTTAAAACTTGGCGACTGGACGTCCCCGTTAACACAGAAATATTTCGATATTCCAGGTACCGCTCTACCCCATACTGAAACCGTAAACTGGGCTCCATTCAACCTGGCTATTGAAAAAGCATTCCTCTCCAAGATCCCCAGTCTGCAAAAATCAAAGCTGGATCCTGAAAACCTTCGCAAGAAAATGGGTTTCTGGGGCGAACCGATGATGCTGGGTTTCTACATCGGCGTTATTCTGGGCGTGTTGATCTGGCTTGTCGCAGGGCAGCCGGCTACCATCATCCTGCAGCTTGCCATCGCGGTTCCCGCTATGATCTACCTAGAAGGCAGAATGATCGGCATCCTGATCGATGGATTGATGCCCATCGTGGATGGTGTTCGAGACGTATTCCAGAAGAGCAAACGCTTCAAGGATCGCGAGATCCTGATCGGCATCGATGCCGGTCCGATCGGTCTTTCCAACCCGACATCCGTTGTAGTTGGTATGGTGGGAATGGTCGTTTACCTGCTGTTGACATTACTCATCCCAAGTTTCAAGATCATGCCTCTGGCTGACCTGGCAATCGTACCGATCTATTACATGTTTGCTGCCGCAGCCTCTAAAGGCAACCTGATGAAAACCTTTATCAACGGCACTCTCACCTCTGTACTGGTGCTGGCATTAACATCATCTTTCGCTGAACCGCTTACTGAAGCCGCACAACTTGTCAACTACGCATTACCGGCTGGCATGGTGCTGGTGTCAAGCGTTGATGTTGGTGCTCATCTTTTACCATGGCTGATCGTGCTGCCTGTGGTGGGATTCGTCACCGGTCAACCTACACTGATCATCGCCCCCGCTATCGTAGGCGTTTTGTGGATCGCTTCCTGGATCTATGCCCACGATATGCCGCAAAAACTTGCTGACGAATTAGAAAAAGAATAAGCGAGTCCTATTAAAGTACTTTTCCAGGGAGAATCCTCAAAAGAAATCTGATCTCTCCCTGGAAAAGAAAACTAACAAATCAATTGTACTATGGTGAGGAAATATGGAAAAGAAATATTTAATATACGTAGCCTGCGGTAGTGCGGCTGCATCGGCATCGCTGGCACGAAGACGGTTGATTGACGCGCTGGAAGCCAGGGGTATTGATGCGGAAATCGAGATCCATAGAATCGCCGAACTCCCCAATCAGATCCAATCTCGAAAACCCGATGCTGTCGTGGTCGCAGCAGGGCAAGCTCCTTCTTCCATTCCTGATGATGTTCTCATCGTAAAGGGAGTTCCCTTCATGACAGGGTTTGGCATTGACAAATTGGTCGATGATATGCTGGCAGACCTAAAAAAGAAAGAGAATTGAGCTCATGGATATTTTCTCTGCTGATATTAACTATGGCACGGAAGAAATGCTGCGGACGCTATCCAATGAGTTATTTCAGAAGGGTTATGTAAAAGATACCTTTACCGAATCTGTTCTCGATCGTGAAAGAACCAATCCTACCGGATTACAAGTAGAGGACTTGATCAACATTGCGATACCACATACAAATATCGAGCATGTAATTCGCCCTACCATAGTGGTAGTCAAAAAAAGTGATCGTTCGTCTTTTGCTTTTCGTCGACTGGATGAGCCTGCCGAAGAAATTCCCGTTTCGGTTGTTTTTCTCCTGGTTGTAAAGGAGCCGAGCGGATACGTGGATTTCCTTGCTGACCTGACAGGTCTCTTCCAGGATAGTTCATTCATAGACATGCTGCTGACGAATCCGGCAAACCAGATTGGCACAAAGCTTGTTGAGAAATTGAGCCAGTATGAATTATCCTACCAGGGAGATCTCATTAAAGACTAATCTTGGATCTGTTGCGTAGAAGCAAGTCAGCAGATGGCAGGACCAGAAAAATTAAAAGCGAGGAGAAGCATTGTGCAAAAAACGACCATTACTATTACCGTTGCTATCGGACTTCATGCACGCCCTGCCGCGCAGTTCGTACAGACAGCCAAACGTATGCATTCAGATATCCGGTTGAAACATGGTGAAAAAAAAGCCAACGCAAAGAGCATCATGCAGGTGCTTACCTTGGGAGTGAAACAGTTTGGTGAGCTTGAAATCACGGCGGAAGGTCCTGATGAAAAAGAGGCTATTCAAGCATTAACCACACTTGTTCAAAGCGATTTCGCCGAATAGAGGAGAACTGAGTACAAGGTCACCATGACAAAAATAAAGAATGTTCGCTTTCTTCTCCTCTTTCTTAAAAAGTCGAGTATGATCGTACGATCATGAATTGTTAAATAAAACGAACCACATATATAAAAAACACCTTTTATCATTAATGGATCAAACCGGATCGTACATTCCTTAAACAAACAATTAAACTTAACATTGAAAGGACGCAACAAATGAAACTGCAAACTGAACGCGAAAAAATAATTGCCACGGGCAAGAAACTGATGGCAGATGGTGTCATCCATGATGGGCAGGGGAATTTCAGTGTCTTTAACCGTGAGAGCGGATTGGTTGCCATTACTCCCAGCGCCGTTCCCTACAACGAACGAACACCAGAAGATATCTGTGTGCTTGATCTGGATGGCAATATGGTCGAAGGGAAATGGAAATCTACCAGCGAGACATTCTTGCACCTTATTTACTACCAGAAACGCACAGATGTCAACGCGGTAATCCATACCCACGCCCTCAAATCAACCGTGTTCGGCATCATCGGAAATAAACCCATGCCAATGGTACTGAACGAGGCTTCCATGGGTCTGGGTGGTTCTGTGCCGATAGCGCCATACGCACGCCCCGGAACAAAGGAACTGGCAGAGGTGACTTTCAATGCGATAGGAAATGGGGTTGCGGCGATCATGGCGCATCATGGTCTCATCACGTTAGGGGATACTATCGAACACGCCTATTTTGGCACTCTGGCAGCAGAGGCAACCGCTGAAGTTCTCATCATGGCACATTCGATGGGCGCAAGAGCCACCGTCATGAGTGATGAGGAAGTAAAAATATTGCGCGGAATATTTATGGGTTACAAGCCCACCAAAGTTTCCCCGGAAAAATAAGCCCTCCACACGATATCGTTCCATAGATAGGTCATGAAGTCTTTTCGCTTTCTCAGGAATGAAAAGAATAGATCATGACCTATCAACACACATTACACGATCTCTAATAAAACCTGAAAATCAATCTGGTGGGGGAAATTTCATGGCTGGCATTTGTAATAATTATCTTTGCTATAATTAATTGCAGGATCAAAATATTTCCAAGTATTTCATTAAATTCCACATAACCCGGGAGAAAGCCATGAAAAAGGGATCTGTCATTACATTCTTTCTACTAACTATCGTCTTATTCACTTTCGTACCAAATACGGCTTATGCACAAACTGAAAGCGGGCAAATTGACTGGAACCTGGTTTCACAGGTTGGAGGAACCACACAGGCGTTAGCCATGGAAGGTACAAACCTATTCCTTGGTGTAGGGCGACATGTAGAAGCTTTCAATATCAGCAACCCAGAAGAAATGACGTTTCTGGGCAGTAGTGAGATATTTTTAGACTCCATTGAGAGTCTGTTCACCAATGATTCGGGGTATTTATTTGCAGCCTGCGGTTCGAACGGATTACAGATACTGGATATTTCTAACCCAACCAAACTTGAGCAAACGGGCAGCTATGATACCTTAGGATTCAGCGAAGATGTATATGTAGCAGGAAACTATGCCATTCTCGCGGATGGTCCCAACGGCGTCCAGATATTTGATATCTCTGATCCACAAGAACCGGAATGGGTGAGTGAGGCATATCCGCTGGCTTACGTATATGACGTGGAAGTATCCGGAACAACAGCCTTTGCCGCGGCAGGCGCAAGTGGAATTCTGGTCATAGACCTGAGCGATCCAGAAAACCCTCAGGAAATGAAATTGCTGGATATGAGCGGATTTGTGTATGGGCTGGCGATCTCCGAAAATAAGATGTATTCGGCAAACTCATGGGGCGGCGTGGGAATCGTCGATATCAGCGACCCGCACGATCCCCAGGTTGTGGATTCCATCGAGACGGATGGCTGGGTCATGTCAGTGAGCCTCCATGAACATGATCTGCTGGTCATGAATGGTGCGAATGGCGTACGATTGTATGATATCAGCGGCAATGTCCCGCGCATCAAAGGCGTGTATCGTGAGGTAGGTTTTGTGCTTCAAGGTGTAAGTGGAGGCGAGAAAGCGTATGTCACTGATAAACAACATGGTTTGATGATCCTGGATTTTTCTTCAGCGGCGAAACCACAATTAACTGCAAAATATATGCCCATCCTCGATGCCAGGCGGGTAACCATGACCGGCAGTGCGGCTTATGTCGCCGCCGGGCTATCAGGGATGCGGGTGATCGATCTCAGTGATCCGATTCACCCGAATGAGACCTACTGGTTCGATACCGAGAATGCCTATGCCAACAAAGTGATCACATCAGGGAACACTGCCTATCTCACCAACCACCTGGATAGCAACTATCCGCTGCGTATCTTCGATATCAGTGACCCTCTACAGCCGAAAAAGATCAAAGACGCATCTTATGATGTGGAAGAGGTTTTTGGCACCGCTTTTCGTTCGATTGCTATGGTGAATGATTTCCTTTATGTTGCTGCAGAATATGCTGACATCGCGATCGATGTGCACGATCCCATGGATCCGATCATCACAAGCGCCCAACCGCACGAAAATACAAACGTCGCCGCTTTCGGAAACCTGGTCGCGATAGTAAACAGTCGTGATATCGCTATTAGCAGTATTGCTGATCCAGCCACGCTGCAATTAATGACCATGATCGAGCGTGACTCAGGCGGTGAAGGGGTTGCATTTCTGGACCAGAACACGCTTGTTGCATCCTATGATGACCGTGTGTGGGTACTTGATGTGAGCGATCCAGCCTCCCCCACAAAACGTTCAGAAATAGCCATTCCAGGAGGTGCAGCTTCAGAAATATATATAGCAGATCAAACTGCTTATATTGCCTGCCTGGGTAATGGAATCCTCATTGTCGATCTTTCCGATCCCGACCAACCACAGGAGATCGGACGGGTTGACACACACTCGATCGCAACCGATGTTTATGTAAAGGATAACCTGATGCTGGTAGCAGGCAATAACAGCGGTTTATTGATCTTCCAGCGCGGCACCCATGCATCAGCACTCAGGGAATTGTCATCTGCTTCTCTACAAACATCTTTAACAGGGTTTGAAAAAATATCCTCTGAAACAAGCAGTTCACAGGTGTTTTCTCTCCATACAGCAGACCGACAAAGTACCATTCAAGAAGTCAATCACACCATCCAGGCGGCTGATTCCTGCAATGTTACAACAACCGAAGACAATGGGGTGGGAAGTCTGCGAGAATGTCTTTCCAACATTAATACGGGGTCAATAATCACCTTTGATGAGCAGGTATTCCCTACCTCCCAACCAAGCACCATCTTCCTGCAAACACAGCTGCCTGAAGTGAACGTTGATGGGATAACCATTGATGCGAGCAATGCCGGGGTGATCCTGGATGGAAGTCAGCAGGATTCCGGTATGGGTCTGCAAATATACGGGTCCAATTCCAGGATCATGGGTCTGCAGATCATCAACTTCACAGATCAGGGTATCAGGCTGGACGGCAATAATAATCAATTCGGCGGCAATCGTTTGAACGGCAGCGCGCCAACCGGTGAGGGGAATCTGGTCAGCGGGAACTGGAACAATGGAATATACCTTGCTGGGAAAAACCATATTGTCATTGGCAACCTGATTGGAACCGATGCAAGTGGAACAAAATCCTTTGCGAACAATGTGGGTCTTTTTGTGAGTGAATTCTGTGAAGATTGCATCATCGGAAGCAGTGTCTCTGGTGAAGGAAATATTATCAGTGGCAATAACTACTCCAATATAACTACCTGGGGAGAGCATGTCATCATCCAGGGGAATATCCTCGGGCTGGATGTCGAGGGTAAAAACGCAGTTAAAACAGATACTGCTTCGAACATCCTCATCGAAAGCGGCGGGACAAATACCCTTGTAGGGGGCACGGAACCGGGTGAACGAAATATCATCAGTGGCGCGGATATGGGCGTGGGATTCAGCGATTGGCCCTCCTATCAGAATTCGGTGATCGGCAACTACATCGGTACCGATATCACCGGCACCAAAGCGATCCCCAACCGCAGCGGGGTGGCGATCTTCGTGGTAAGCTACAGCCGCATCGGCGGTACGGAAGAGGGAGAAGCCAACCTGATCAGTGGAAATCAAAATGGAATCGGGCTCAACGGGTGGGGAGCTTCTGACAATATCATCCTTGGCAATTATCTGGGTTATGATTCCAACGGCAACGCAAACTTGCCCAACGGAACCGGGATCAATATTGATACGGGGCAGAAACACACCATCATCGGTGGATATACACCTGCAGAAGGCAACTTCATTAACAGCAACGAATTTGCATTTCGGATCAGCGGGCAAGGCATTTCACAAACTTACATTGCCGGGAATACCATCTTAAACAAGGGTATGAACATTGCGGGAAATTCATCCAATAATTTTATCCAGGGAAATATATTTTCTGACATTGATGCTGATGCAATCCTGATCGATCGAGGAACAGGAAATCTTATTCGCGGCAATCACTTCATGATGCGTATGCAGTACGCCATCACTCTAGCTGAAGGAGGAAATCTTGAACTGGCTGCTCCAGTGATCGACTCTGCCGGCACCTATTCTGCAACAGGCAATGCCTGCCCTAATTGCCATATTGAGATCTACAGTGTGGCAGGCGGCACGGCTTCATTCGTCGGGAAGACCAGGGCAGATTCCAGCGGGAATTTCCTGTTTGAAAGCTGTGATCCTCTGACAGGAGATGAGATAATCTCCCTTGCCATTGACACAGCTGGAAACACCTCTGTATTTTCTGAATCTATCCCGATCACCTCGGGTGATATAAACATACCAGAAAAGTGTGGTGAAAATGCAGGATCATAAGTCATACTGCTATCGTTTTATATGATTCAAACGGGAATACGCTCTGATGCAGGGACAATCCACTGCATTATTGTAAGAAAACGGTGAAAATTGCCTGACCTCAATAAAATGGTTGATCAATAAGCATGATCCATCAGCTATTTTATATTGACCCGATATAAATTTGTTTCGATAACAGGTAGACCTAATAAAACACAGATGCTTGTTTTTTCAGGTCAGCGGGTAATTCCAATTGTGCCTCACATCGTTTTCACGATCCTTTGATCTTATCAAACACGTGTATCATCATAGTAGAAATACTTGCCTCACAAGTCAGGTCGCAGCGGGAATTGTTTGATCCTATATAACGCCCAAATTAGCCGCCCGGCAGCAACGAATCCAGAAACTGCAATTAATCGTCACTTTTGTGAAATGTTGGGAGCTTATCGATAATATCCATCATAAAAAAGTCAGGATGTAGTTAACAACAAACCCAACCACCGCAGCTATTAAATAATACCTGGCAGTTTTCGGATTGTACTTTTGAGTAACGAACCATAAAAGAAATCCTATCAAAGGGATCCAAAAACTGACTGCAATACCTACAACCTGTAACAGTATGGAAAATATCTTGTTCAAATTCATTTTCATTTTATATTCCTGGTGAGTTAATATACAAGCCCTACCGCCCAATCCTTTTTCTTTAATCTGAATACACCCCAAAGTGCTTTTATCAAATAATCACCTCTAATGACGATATAAATTAAAAACGGCGGCAAGTGCAAAACGAAGGCTGCTATATACCCCAGCGGTAATCCAAAGCAGAAACAGGAAAGCAGATCCATGATCATCAAATCCTTTGTCTTTCCACCCGCTTTTATGACTCCTTTTGTGGTCACCATCTGAATGACCATCATGAATACAACCAGTGCAGCTGACTTTATCATGCTTTGAGCCATATTTATGGCTTCACCAGAAATATTATAGAATTGCAGGAGAAATGGTCCGACTAGCAAAACGATTATTGCAGCCAGAATTCCGTAAAAAACACTGAGTTTAAAGAACCGCTCTCCATCTTTCTGTACTTTTTCCATGTTCCCGGTTCCAATGTCATTGCCGATCATGATGCTGGCAGACGTTTCAAATCCCATCGCTGCCAACGCCGCTATCTGCCAGATCACATGCACAATGCTGTTTGCAGTAATATAACTGCTGCTGATCCTACCCGTTATCATCGTCTGGAATGTGCTGTTCAGCATCATTAAGGTATCACCAACCAGAACCGGTATTCCGCACTTGATAAAAGTGGACATCAGTTTCCGGTCAGGTAGTTTCACTACATCTTTGATCCGGTAGTGCAGTCTCTTATCAACAATAAATGTGTACATAACAGCAATAAGGAGACCGATAAACCTTGCCAAAACCGTTGCGATGGCAGCCCCTTCAATGCCAAGTTCGGGAGCGCCTAAATGCCCAAATATCAACACATAATTAAGAAACGCATTAATAACGCTGGATGCACATTCGACATAAAACCCAAGGCGTACACATTGAACTGTTCTCAGGATCATAGTTAAAGCAGTACTGACGGCAAACATCAGATATGAATAGGAAATGATCCGCAAATACGAACTGGCTGGTTCAAGAATGCTTTGCTGATTGGAGTATATTCTAATGATCTCTTCGGCAAAAAACTGGGTAAGGGCAAAAAACAAGAAAGAATTCAAGATACTCAACATTAATGAAATGGACATCATTCTTTTGATGATATCTTCATCACCTTTTCCATAAGCCTGTGCGGAAATGATCACGGCTCCCCCAATAATTCCTGATGTCACACACATATACAGCATAAAAAATTGGTTCGCAATAGAACACGCCGAAACACTGATGTCTCCCATCGAGCCCACCATGATATTGTCAAGAAGATTGACAAATACACTGACCACCCGCTGCAGAATGATCGGCGTTGCGAGAGCGATCGCTTTTTTCGCAAAATCCTGTGTTTCTCTATCGACGCTAAAGGCGGAAATCAACTTTTTAGATGATTTCGCCATTTGATTCAATAACCTTTTTATACCAGTCGAATGACTTTTTCTTCATTCTTTTGAGGGTTCCATTTCCTTCGGAATCTCTGTCAACATAAATAAATCCATAGCGCTTTTTCATTTCTCCGGTTCCCATCGATATGAGATCAATACAACCCCAGGGAGTGTAGCCGATCAGGTCTACACCGTCTTCTTCAACGGCTTTTGTGAATTCAACTATATGTCTTCTCAAATAGTCAATGCGATAATCATCATTGATACTTCCATCTTCTTTTACCTCATCAATCGCGCCCAATCCATTTTCTACAAGAAACAAAGGCTTCTGGTATCTGTCATATAACTGATTCAGCGCAACCCGCAATCCGATAGGATCAATTGGCCATCCCCAATCACTCTGTGGAAGATAAGGATTTGTAACTGAGTTGAACATATTGCCCGCGGCATTCTGTTTATCGGGATCGGTAGAAGCAAGATGACTGTCATAATAGCTCAACCCGATATAATCAACCGTTCCTTCCTGGAGGAAATTCTTATCTTCTTCTGTAATATCGAGCTTGATATTGTTTTTTTCCAAATATTTATATGCTTTGCTGGAGTAGTAACCCCTCACCTGTACATCAGAGAAGTAGTAATGTACATCACGCATCTCCATTAACTCGATCTGGTCTTCGGGTTTGCAGGTCTCGGCATATAACGTGGGGTATAGCATCATCATGCCGATCTTAAAATCTGGGCAAATATCATGCCCAAGTTTTACTGCTTTCGCGCTAGCAACAAATTGATAATGAGCTGCCTGATAACAGATCTGTTTTTTATTATCTCCCTCATTGATACGGATTCCTGCTGACGCTTGAGGAAAGGATGCAATGGAATTTATCTCGTTGAAGGTCATCCAGTATTTAACTTTGTCCTTGTATCTGCTGAATATCGTTTCACTATATTTAACAAAGAAATCTATAACTTTGCGGTTTGACCAGGAGCCATATTTTTTCACGAGATTATAGGGGGTTTCGTAATGTGAAATGGTCACCACCGGCTCGATGTTGTATTTATGCAATTCATCAAAAACTCTGTCATAAAATTCCAATCCCGCCTCATTGGGAAATTCATCGTCACCATTTGGAAAAATCCGAGTCCAGGCAATGCTGGTGCGGAAACATTTAAATCCCATTTCCGCAAAAAGAGCAATATCCTCTTTATAGCGATGGTAAAAATCTATCCCATCATGATTGGGATAATATTTCCCCTCAATAATTCCGTCAGTATATTCCCTTTTTTTATTGAGAGCACCTGCCGTCATACAATCAACTGTACTTATCCCTTTTCCATCAACATTCCAGGCGCCTTCACACTGGTTGGCAGCAACCGCACCACCCCATAAAAAGTTCTCTGGCAGCATAATTTTTTCTCCTTTATCCTTCTATTTCTTGATCTTCGAAATTTTGAATAGTATTGCGTACGTGCATTTCTTCAATCAGAATCGGCAAGGGCACAACTTATTTTTTGATCCTGTTCACTAATCAAGCGCCAGCCATATTTCCAAATATTCCGGCAAAGATCTGGAACATTTGGAAAACATCGAAAGATAGCAGCAAACTCACATTTGGTTATTCCACAAACAGGATTGTTGCAGCCTGCAATCAGCAAGCCGCAGCAAAATCCCGCAATAGCAGCAAGCAGTGAAAAGAATCAACGCTTTCGTTCATTTCTAAAGATTTGCTGCTATAAAGTAGGCGTCATTGGTTGCTTCAAGAACCTGTGCTGCGCGATTACAATCACCAATAACAGACGTCTCGGGAGTGATCCCATAAAATAAAAAAACAACATCTTTATTCGGTTTCATCCCCACTGCGAGAAGGATATGTTTCGCATTGATGAACTTTTCTCTCCCATCTTTATCAATAACAACGACGCCATCTTTTTTTATTTTCCTTACGGTGGTCTCCAGCTCAGCAGTGAAGTTCACACAATCTTTCAGTGTGTTGTACAGTCCATGTCTGTATAACCAGTTACTCCTCTCGGCTAATGCGCTGTTCTGTTCAATAACCGTAACCCGGTTGGATCTATTTGCCAATTCAAGCCCCAATTCACAGCCAATCGCACCGCCACCGATAATTACAACATCGCCATTAATTTCATCCAGTTTGGGGTAGACATTTGCCGCTTGTTCTGCAAACTCGACACCCGCAATCTGGGGCGTAATGAATTCTGCTCCAACCGCAACGATCACAGCATCTGGATGCAATGACTTGACATACTCGTTGGTAGCAGGGGTGTTCATCCTCACATCCACATTGGATATTGTCATACAATGTATGAGGTATTCTCGGTATCTCTTCAGATCCTGCTTGTAATCGCCATATTCTGCGTACTTCAGATTCCCACCAAGATCCTGCGATTTTTCAACGAGGATTACATGGTGTCCACGCTCAGAAGCCGTAACAGCAGCCTTCATGCCGGCAGGTCCACCCCCAATGACAACAACTCGTTTGGGTGAATTGGTCTTCACCAGTTCAAGGGGTACTCTGTTTTCTCTTCTGAATCGAGGATTGACCGAACATTGAACATTAGCATGCGTTGTTGCGATATGATAACAGTTGAGGCACCTCAAACAGGGGACAATATCCTCATCTCTGCCCTCTTGAGCTTTCTTGGGCCAGAAAGGATCAGCCACGAGCTGTCTTCCCATCATTACTGCGTCAATTTTTCCGGCTGCGATGGCATCATTGCATTCTTGCGGATCAGAAGCCCCTCCAACTAAACAAACAAGAACATCACATTCTTTCTTTACTCTTTCGCAGAATTCAAGGTTATACATTCTGGGTAAAAATATTGTCGAATGTGTGTAGGTATTGGCAACATATTTATCGATCGTTCCCCCGTAACAATCCATTCCGGCGGAAATATTGATGATATCAACATACTGCTCGACCGATTTGATAAAATACAGCATATCATCTTCGGTGTATGTTTCCGGCACTTTCAATTCGCGGCTTATTCTGACAAGCAATGGGAAATCAGGACCCACAGCCCGTCTGACTGCTTGTAATGCTTCTCGCGGAAATCTCGTTCTGTTTTCAAGGGAACCACCGTATTCATCCGGTCTTTGATTCCATACTGGAGATATAAAAACAGAGCAAAGGCTGTCGTGTCCGAAATGGAGCATCGCCATATCAAATCCAAAATCTCTGGCAGCACAAGCATCGTGACAAAGCTTATCGATCTTTTCCTGCATGTCAGCTTGCGTCATGGCTTTCATGGGTGCGCCCGTAAAATGGATGCCATCAGAAGGTCCCGGATAGCTCCCATCCTCACCTGGAACACCATGGAAACCTATTTCGATCTGAGCCAATCCCCCCGCCTGACGCAGTACGCTTATCACTTCTCTGGTTACATCCCTGGCATACTTGTCGAAAGCTTTTTTCTCATGAGCAATTGCGGCAATGCTTGAATCCCCAACGGTAATTACAGCAGCCCCACCGATTGACTTATCAAATAAACTCAAGCCCCCATAATTGGTCGTGGAAACCAGAGTCGCTTTAGGCACTCCCATCGGTGCGGCGATGATACGATTTTTCAAAATCGTATCATGTATTTTCAATGGTGAAAACAAACTTTCATACTTAAGCATTTAAACCCTCTTTTATTTCTGATGAGATTGAAGAAACTCAGACAACTTCTACATAGATTTTCAGAATGGCATGATTTTCTTTGAAATATTTTTTAACCGCCGATTTAGCCAATTCTTCGTCATCGGTATCAACAGAAAAAAGCGCCTGAATGCCCTCTACCGAGCCTTCCTGCTTGAAATGGATTCCCTGGAGCTCAATTCCATCCAGTTCACTGGCAAGGACAGAAATTTTTGCGGACGATATTCTAATCATGATATGTGTTAACCTCCATTAGGTTGTTTAACAGAGCATCATGATCCATAAATACTTTGCCATGATGCTTTTGTCTTTATAAACTTTCAGGTTTCAGAAACAGAAAAATATCCTTCTTCTTCACATTCCCTGATGGATGCCGGTCTTCTCAGATCGCCGATCATAGAAACATTAGGCGTGATGGAAAAATAAGGCAGGATGGAATCGTTATTGCTTCGAAAGCCAACACAGAGAATGACCTTATCAGCCTTAATTTCTCTTTCAGTTCCATCATTACCGGCAACGATCACCGCGTCTTTTTTGATCTCCATACATCTTGTTTCAGGCATCAGGGTAACATTGGGCATTCCTTCAAGAAAATCACGAAGTTTGAAAATACTGATGTCATCGCGTCCGATATCTTCGGTTATCTCAACAATCGTTACATTGTGATCTTTCATCGCAAGGGTAGCGGCAAGTTCTGAACCTACCAGACCACCCCCAATGATCACCACGTTCTTCCCAATTTCATCCAAGTGCGGGTAGATATCGAGCATCTGATGTGCATATTCGACACCCTTGATGTTTGGGATAACAGGCAGCGAGCCCATAGCGAGGATCAATTGGTCAGGTTTCTCTGCCGCCACCAATTGCGGGGTGGCTTTCGTGTTAAGCATGACCTTCACATCTGTTTTGTTCAATTGAGTTATTAAGTAATCTTTATAAAAATCCAATTGCCGTTTGTTTTCATCATACTTTGCCACTTTGGTTAATCCCCCAAGTTCAGATGTCGCTTCAAAGAGAACGACTTCGTGCCCTTTTTGGCTGGCTGTGATCGCCGCTTTCATTCCAGCCGGTCCGCCGCCTACAATAACAACTTTATGGTGATGCTGTGATTTTTGAAGCTCGAGGGGCACAATCGCCTCGTTGTAACTACGAAGCTGAACCGTACATCTCTTTTCAAAACATCTGCCACAAAGGATGCAGGGAATGATATCCTCAGGATGACAATCAAGAGCTTTCTTCGCCCACCATGGATCCGCGATGCTTGCACGTCCAATTACCACAAGATCCGCCTTGCCTTCTTCCAGAACCTGTTCAGCCTGTTCGGGTGTCATAATTTTCCCGACCACCGCAACCGGAATTTTCACGGCTGCTTTCACGGCTTTGGAATAATCAGCAAATGTCATATCGGGAGAGAACGCGCTTGGTGAATTGATCATTGTCTTATCCTTCGATAAATGTCCTCCAAAGGAGATATTCACCATATCAATGAGACCTTCCTCAGAGACCTCTTTTATAAAGCGTATGATCTCGTCAGCAGGAGCACATCCTTCAAAATTCTCCGTTGCGCTGATACGCATATCGATGGCATAATCCGGACCGAGTGCTCGCCTGACATTTCGAAGGATCATCTTGGGAAATCTAAACCGGTTCTCAAAACTTCCTCCAAACTCATCCGTCCGTTTATTCAGTAAAGGTGCAAAGAACTGTGATGCCAACCAGCCGTGCGCGAAGTGCAACATGACCATGTCATATCCAATTCGTTTTGCGATCATGGCGGTCTCAACAAATTCTTCTATGACCTGATCCATCATTTTCCGATCCATCCCACGGATCTCAACGCCATCTTCTCTCACTCCATCACTTGGTCCGATCACATAATCACCCTTCGCAACCATTGCTTGCATTCCAGCATGCATGATCTCGAGAGAAGCCAGGGATCCGGCTCTTTTAATGATCGTGAGCTCTTCCTTAACTCGTTTGGTTTCAGCGGCATCGGCGAACATCCATTTACCCGCAGAAATTCGACATCTGGGGTCATTAAGTGTGCCGCTGGTACCGCGCATCATTACTGCAGCACCCGCCCTGGCACGATCGAGATATGCTTCAACCGGCGCATAGAAAATTCTATTTCTCAAAACAAGTTTATTGACCTGCAAAGGGGAGAACAACAAAGGATACATGGGATGCTGATACATTGGTTTTTACCTCCTGTGAATCTGTCACAATCGTTCTTTCATTATCGTGTTTTCCCCTCATAAAAGGGGCTGGATGAATTTTCTACGATTTATCCAGCCCCAGTTCACAAACCATACTTGTAATGAAGTCAACTCATACTATTAAAAACTGCGTACTTGCATTACATCAAACTTTCATTTATCGACATCATTACCTATAACGTCTTTACGTTTGCTTTTGACTCTATTTTTTCTCAGCCAGCAGTGCTTTTTTGTCAGCAGCTTTGATGAATGGGTACCAAATCATCAAATCAAGACCAACTAAGATAGCCTGAGCAATGGCAGCTCGTATGGGTGTGCTGTTTGTCAAAATTGGGTTCAGGATGATCGGAACCGTCCATGATACAGATACACCTGTGAATCTGCCCACAAGCCCAAGCGCAATGGCTGAATAAGCATATAACTGGTTGAATATTGTTACACCGATCCATGGGATGAAGAACATTGGGTTCAGCATAACAGGAAGACCAAAGAGAATCGGTTCGCCAATACCAAAGATTCCGGGAATGAGGGCGATTTTTCCGATACTCTTGTATCTTTCACTCTTTGAGAAGAGCAGCACTGCTAATGTACAAGCCAGGGCGCTGCCACCAGCACCGATGAGAGCAAGTCCAGCGTAGTATCCACCGGTAATAATGTTGGGGAGCGGAAGACCAGCCTGCCATGCCGCGAGATTTTCCAGATCCGCAGCGGTCCGTAGAGGATCAACAATACCCACAATGGTACCGGGGTGTAAGCCCACGAACATCGCCAATGTTGCAGTGACTTCCGTGACCAGGGCACCAACCAACGACAGACCAACCTTCTTGAACGGAGTCTGAAGGATCACATAGATCAGATTGTGGAATGTGCCCATGGAGGTCAGACTGAATAAATATTTCACAAGGGCGGCTACAACAGCCAGGAACGCAGCGGGAATAAGAACAGAGAATGCGTCCACAACGAATTTCGGAACACCTGCAGGCATTTTTACGCGGATATTCTTATCGACACAGAATTTAACAACCCGTACGACAAGGAACGAAATAAGCAGCGCCGAAATGAGACCTTTATGCCCGAGCCATTCGATCGGAACAGAGGTATAAAGCTCGGTTGGGGTGAGGATGAGGAAGGTTGCCACTGTAAGCGGCACGGTCGCTAATGCTTCCTGCATGCCAAGCAGGGTGGCGTACATGTAGGGCAGTACTAATAACACATAAAAAGCGAACATACTCAGTGTTACGGATTGAATACCCATTAACGCTACCTGGATTGCCGGATGAGCAGCCAGGAATGTTTGCCATCCAAAAATATCAACGAATGCGAGCAAGCATGCAAAAGAACCGACAATAGTGATCGGTAATAAAATCTGCATACTCTGGCTAAGTGCGCCAATGAATTTCATCGATTGCAGTTTTTCGGCGATTGGAGTTAGAACATCGGAAAGTTTATCAGTAAATCGTTCCATAGCACCGGTTTTGGTATCTGTACTCATTTTTATTCCTCCAAATTATTTGTTTTCATCAATCAATTAATTTATGTTTATTCTTATCTTCTAGTTATTCTCAATTGCCTTTAACGCGGCATTGAGAAGATTTTCTCCATTCATCCTTCCATAATCTTCAGGTTCCATTGCAACAAGGGGTACTCCTTTGTGCCCGAATTCTTTCAGCAAAGATTTCAATTTAAATCTCACCTGCGGACCTAAAAGGATGACATCTGCGCCGTCGATGACCTTTTGTATTTCCGTCACGGGATATGCATTGGCGACAACGTCAATTCCCCTTTCCTTTGCAGCCTCAACGATTTTTTCACCTACCATTTCGGTGCTTGCACCCCATTGACACAGAAGAACAATGTTATACATGCCGCTCACCTCCTTTCATAAAGATATACAAACTGTTCCGCGAATTCCTTTGCGAGTTCAGCATTTGATAAATGGTTTGATGCGTGAACAAGGAGAAATGTCAACGGGAATCCTTCTTTGGAATCCTTTACGATCAGATGGGTATGCGATTTATGAGCTTCAACAAGAGCTTTCTCACTCAACTCCAGATACTTATGAGCTTTTTCGAAATCGCCCTCTTTTGCAGCTTCAATAGCAGCAAGAGAATTGCTTTTACTATCCCCCGCGTTTGCAATGATAAATACTGCTAATTCTTCAATGTTCATGTCCATCTTTTCTCCTAGTGCGTAAACTGTTTATAGTTTCAGAATAAATAATTTCAGTTGCCGATTAGTATAGCGTTTTGAAAAATAAAAAAACACATCGTCTTATGTCGCGATGTGTGACAATTTCAAATACCTTTTTAACTAATTTCAATAATAAAATAGGGGTGATATATCGAATTACTATGAATTACGACATCTTGAGTCTTGATGAAAAGAGTTTGTCTGTTCTAAATCTCCTTGGAGAGAATAGGACCTGGGCTACCTGTTCTACCATTTCCCAAAAGCTAGGTATTAATCCACGAAGTGTTAGATATATCATCTCAAAGATCAACAAGCAGAAACACATCATTATTTCTTCCAATAAAGGCTATCTTCTGAATGAGGATGTTAATGCAGATAGCTTTCCCGCTCGCACAAATATCCCGTCCAATTCCGAAGAGCGGAAGAAGTATATTTTCGAGCAATTGATCATTCTGAATAAAATGCTGAATATTGACGATCTTTCAGAGTACTTTCATATTTCTCCGGTTACTCTCAAAAACAGTTTACCGGTGTTGAAGAAAGAGCTCGCCGATTACAGCCTTTATCTAAAAACGAAAAAGAATAATCTGTATGTGATCGGCAAAGAAAAAGACAAACGGAAATTTGCAGTAAAACTCATTAGAGATGAGGTTGAACGTTCGAGTTTTTCTTTGGGGAATATCCAACAATTCTTCCAGGTCGTCAATCTGGAAGATATTAAAGATCTGGTGATTGGTGTGTTTTCAAAGCACCAGTATTTTCTGGACGATTTTTCTCTGCTCAACTACATTCTCCATTTAGCTGTGTGTGTTGAATTGAGTAAAAACAACAATCAGATACAAACAAAATCCCATCACAGCACCATCTCAATGGATAACCTTAATTCGATCGCCAGTGACGAGGTCATTATGATCGTCAAGGAAATCGCCGAGCACATGAACCT
The DNA here is from genome assembly GCA_963556045.3 of Anaerolineaceae bacterium. Classification (GTDB taxonomy): domain Bacteria; phylum Chloroflexota; class Anaerolineae; order Anaerolineales; family Anaerolineaceae; genus UBA4781. The sequence continues at coordinate 1,209,813 of CAUVYA020000002.1, forward strand.
CATGTACGGTGCGGATTTTTCATTCGAGGGCATCGTTGAAGCATCCATTCTTGTGACCACCCGCATCATTCCCAGGCAAAGCAACACATTCGATTTTGACAACATCGGGCAAGTTGTGGGAGATGACATTAAGGAATTGATCACAACTATTACAAGTTCGGTCTACGAGCGCTATTCCATCGACTTAAGCAATAAGCAAATGATGGTGCGCTTTGCGCTTCACCTGAAAAATCTACTCGTGAGAGTAGAAAACAACATGGCAATACAAAACGGGCAATTTGTGAACATTAAAAATGATTATCCGTTTTTGTATGACATATCTGTATTTGTGTCATATATCATCGCCAATAAAATGCACTGCGTGCTGCCCGAAGACGAAATTGCATATATCGCATTGCATATAGGTGTCATGATCGAACAGGAAACAGCCCACCAGGAGAAATTATCCTGCGTTATCATTGCTACGGATTATTACGCCATTGGAAAAACACTTCTTAAAAAAATATCCCGCACTTTCAGTCAAAGTCTTTTCATACAAAACTTATTGACCGATCTTGAAAAGATAGACAGCAAAGCATCAGAGATTGATCTGATCATTTCAACATACCCTATACGTGATTCAAAGATCCCATGTATTGTCGTAGGTCCATTCCTCAGCGAGTCTGACATTGCTGAGATATACAGCCGCATAGAAATAGTTAAGCAGATAAAAAAGAAGAATTACGTTCAATCGAAAATAGAGATGTTCTTGAAAAAAGACCTTTGTTTTTTCGGCAGAGACTTCAAAACCGCGGAAGACGCAATCGAGGTCATGTGCAATTACATGATTGAGATGCATTATGTTCAAGATAGTTTTAAACAAGAAATTTATGAGCATGAAAATATTGCCCCCAGCTCCTACGGCAATATTGCCATTGCTCATACTTTTTCCAACAGTGAACTGCCATCCATGATAGCCATGTCGATCAATCCCACCCCGATTATCTGGGGCAATAACAATGTCAATATCGTTTTTATTATTACGTTGAATCAAAAAGACAACCGGCTGTTCAAAGATATTTTTAAATTCATGACTGATATCGTTTCAAACGAGCAGGCACTTTCTCGCATCTTAAAAGCAACCAATTATGAAGAGCTTATGGAAATCTTCAAATTATATATATAAAAAGAATTTTTTTGTGCTTCTTAAAATGCTTGTTCAATAAATAAAAAATGGAGAGTATGTATGGGCATTGGAATTTTTTGCTTGATTCTGGGAATTATGATGGCGATTTTGGGAATCAGCCAGCATTCAAGTGAATTTATTGTATTTGGAATCATTCTTCTGATTGGCGGTTTGATCTTCATCAGTAAAAGTATTCTCAATTCGAAAACGAAGGTTGATTCAGATAAAGAATCGTAATTATCCAGATACAGCCTGTAATCCAGCTTTTACACCAAAATTTGGAGGCATAGTAATTAATTACATTTGTTACCAATACACAATCCTGAAAAGAGGAATGAAATGAGGAAATGTTCGTCAAACAAAAAACAAGATTCATTGATCATATTTTCGTGCCTGCCGAACGAAGTGTTGCATTGTTGAATTGCGTTTGCCAGAACATTAACCCTATGATTTCTTTCCGCGCGACATTCGATATGAAAATCAACGAGACCGACCATCAGCAGAATAAAAGAAAATTGGAAACAAGCGACAATCTGGTCTGCCCACGCAAATCGGAAGTGAATAAAAATATTCTACTTTTTTCTTAACATACATTCGGAAAACAATATCTTCACTAAACACCAGACAGTAAACCTATGAATAAAGGACATAAAATGAAAACTTACCCCCATCTTTTTGAACCCATAAAGATAAATAAAATAATGTTGAAAAATCGCATTGTATCCACACCATGCGGACCGGTTTCCAAAGAAAAAGCATTGGGTGGAGCAGGTCTATTCATCCTGGGCGGGGGACAGGTAGATGACCCTCGCGCAGCATTCGGCAATGCTCCCTATATTTTCCATAAATATCAAAGGCAGCAGACAAGGAACATGCTTGATGCAGCACGCCAGGGAGGCGCGAAGGTTTCTCTGGAAATCTACCACAACGGCATATACGGTGTTGTCCAAGCGGGAGACTTCGTCTGGGGTCCCTGTGATGGAGTAAGAAAAGATGGCATACAAATACGGGCATTGGATAAAAAGGAAATGGAGCAGATCTGCAATCTCTATGCAGAAACGGCGGTTACGGCACGCGATTTCGGTTTCGATATGGTCATGCTCCATTTTGCGCATGGATGGCTTCCGGCGCAGTTCCTTTCGCCGGCGTGGAATCATCGTACAGATGAATATGGCGGCAGTCTGGAAAATAGAATGCGATTCCCAAAAATGATCATTGAAAGGGTACGGGAAAGCGTTGGTGCGAATTTCCCGATCGACATGAGAATCAGCGCTTATGAATGGATCCCGGAAAGCATCAAGTTTGAAGATGTCATCCATTTCATTCAAACCGTGGAACCGCTCATAGACATGGTCAACGTCTCATCCGGTCTTGATATGGAATATGAGGCAAATGTTCACATGGCAACCACTTCCTTCGAGCCGCACATGATCAATGTGAACTGGGCAGCCGAAATCAAAAAGAACATTCATATACCGGTTAGCGTAGTGGGGGCAATTATGTCACCCGATGAAGCACAGGAAATCATCGCATCAGGCAAAGCAGACATGGTCTCTCTTGGTCGAATGTTGATCGCCGATCCGCAATGGGGGAAAAAGGCATACCAGGGTCGACCGGAAGACATCGTTCCATGCATCAGATGTCTGTATTGCTATCACATTTCCACCGAACGCAGAAACGTTGGCTGTGCTGTCAATCCCCGTTATGGTAAAGAAGAAATTATTCCCTTCGAATTTGAAAAAGCGGAAGAAAAGAAGAAGGTTGTTATTGTCGGAGGAGGACCGGGCGGTATGAAAGCTGCCCTGATCGCCGCTCAGAGGGGACACGATGTCACTCTGCTGGAAAAATCCGGGAAACTGGGTGGTCAGATCAATGTTTGTGATTATGAATCACACAAACAAGACCTGCAAAGTTTTCGTGATTACTTGCTGCGCCAGATAAGTACGTCAACTGTCGATGTTCGCTTGAACACAGCAGCAACCCCTGAAATGGTTCAAAAGCTAGACCCTGACGCATTAATCATAGCAGTGGGTGGCAAATCCGCACAACCGGCAATTACAGGGGTGGAATATGCAAAGCAGGCAGTGGATGTATATCCCATACTCGAACAAATAAAAGGCAAGATCGTTGTGATAGGTGGGGGCACGATCGGTTCAGAACTAGGATTGGAGCTGGCTGAAAAGGGGAACAGCGTTCATCTCATCGAAATTACCGATACATTGAATGCCCGGGGAAATCTCCATTATCGTATCGCCATCAGACAGCATATGGAAAAATGCGAAAGATTGCATCCGATGCTGGAAACCCGCTGCAAGGAGATAAAAGAGAACGGGGTTCTTGTGGAGAAAGATGGAATAGAACAATTCATTGAAGCCGATCATGTTCTTTTAGCGGTTGGGATGGTTCCCCAACAGGAGTTTGCACAATCTTTCTATGGTATTACACAAAACACCTATCTGATCGGTGATTGCAGCCGGGTCGCTAATGTGAAAGAAGCGATCCTTTCTGCGACCCTGATAGCAATGAATATTTAGGTATTCAAATATACAAAAAAATAAAGTGCAATAATATTGATCATTGAATCAGGCACCTGTTCATGCTCTTGAAATCAATATTTACTGGAAAATAAAGATGAATGAATTTCAGCATTTATTCCAATCGATTAAAGTGAATAAAACAACGCTTCGCAACCGAATTGTGGCAGCTCCGGTGGAAGGGATTGGAATCACAAAAAATGATGACGTCGCGCGTTATGCCTCCTTAGCAAAGGGTGGATCCTCCATTGTCACCGTTGGCAGCGTTGCAATAGACAATGAGCGTTCACAATTCATTACTCGTTTGGTCTATCTCGGCAAGGCTGACGCTTTTTATCTTAGTGAAACCGCTTATGCGATCAATCAATATGGCGCAATCCCTTCCATTGAACTGCTGCATGCCGGTCAATGGGGAAAATATTTTCCCGGAAACAAATTAGGTCCCATCGATTTGGTACGAGATGATGGCGAAATCGTTGAGGCGATGACCGAAGATCAGATGAAACATGTCATTGAAAATTACGCTAAAGCTGCAGCATTCGCAAAGCAAATTGGGTTTGGTATGGTTATGCTTCACTTCGCACATGGCTGGTTACCCGCTCAATTTCTATCGCCATTCTATAACAGGCGCACAGATCAATATGGTGGCAGCTTTGAGAACCGCATTCGATTTCCAAGTATGATCGTGGATGAGGTAAGAAACGCTGTTGGAAAAGATTTCCCTATCGAGATGCGGATAAGTGGTTGTGAGTATGTAGAAGGTGGTCTGGAAATTTCTGATGTAGTGAGATTTGTCAGCATTGTTGAAGAGAAAATCGACCTGGTTCATATTTCAGCAGGGATGGATAAGATTGCATCTTCCCAAATTAAAATGCTCCCAACCGTATATTCCCCGCACGCGCCAAATATTGAATTATCAGCAGCGGTAAAATCAAAAGTGAATATCCCGGTTATCACCGTGGGTGGGATCAATGATCCATATACGGCTGAAAAGATCATTGCTGATGGGAAAGCGGATATTGTCGCATTGGGAAGAGCATTAATAGCAGACCCGCAATTCCCTAATAAAGCAAAAGAGGGAAAATCGAACGAGATTACGCCCTGCATCCGCTGTACTTCTTGTTTTACAGATTATGTTGTCAAGAAAAATGTCTGCTGTACGGTAAATCCCCGCTTCAGTCGGGAGCTGAGGCTTGATTATGAATATCGTGCTGTTCCAACCCCGAAGAATGTCGTTGTGATTGGGGGAGGTCCTGCAGGGATGAGGGCAGCAATCGCTGCAGCAGACCGCGGTCATCAAGTCACTCTGATCGAAAAATCAAACCGACTGGGCGGAATGCTGCAATTCGCAGATCACAGTATATTAAGATCAGATCTGAAAAAATTCAAGGATTTTCTCATTGAAAGTGTAGAGAAATCGGTTAGCACCATTCTTCTTGACACCGCTGCTTCAAATGCTTTCCTTAAAGCTATTGATCCAGATGTACTTATCATCGCGATCGGTGCAGAACTCAAAAAACCAGACATCCACGGCATCGAAAACGGCAACGTTTTCAGTGTTGTTGACATGTATGCTCATCCTGAGAAAATTGGGAAAAAAGTAGCCATTATTGGCGGGGGTCAAATAGGCTGCGAAACAGGTCTGCATCTGGTTGGAACGGGTAGAGAAGTAACGATCATTGAGAAAAAATATAATATCGCTTCAGACGCCAATTATATAAACAGGTTTGCTCTGTTATCTGAAATTTCTGAACAGGAAAGATTAAACATACTTACAAACACCAGTTGTATCGATATTCAACCGGAAAATATTAGGATTACGACATTGAATGGAAGTGAAAATAATATCAAAGTGGATTCTATCGTTTATGCTGTTGGGTTTCAGCCCAGAACTGATGTATCACCCGACTTCTCCGCTTTTGTTGATAAAACTGTTTTCATAGGTGACTGTGTAAAACCACGCGGTATTAAAGATGCGATCCGAGAGGGTTATCATACCGGTATGCAAATTTAATTTCGTTAAAACAATGATCATAAGAAACAATATTTTTCAGCCAGCCGGATCATTACTTTCTGATATAGATGCGCAGATAAGAAGATGGATCCTGGCAGTTTAGAGCCGGTGTTGGCGGGAGTTCATCAAATAGATCAACTGTGATCTTTTCCCTCAGCCCAGGTTGATATTCCTCATTATTAACCAGGATAATATCAGCCTGCTCAAACCAGCGTTCAGCAGATTCTTCATTCCAATAACCCTGTTTTTCCAGCTGCCGTGCATCTCCACCTATGCGCAATGAATAATCTGCTTCGAACTGGGGTGGGAAATATTCAAAATCGGTCACATACATCAAAGGGTGCGCGCCGCTGTAGTTGCCCCAATACACGAGCGCTTCCGTAGGGATCTTCTGCCGAAGATCATCGGCAACCACCTCGAGATCCATGATGGTATCACAGGTCAATTGTCCTTCATAATAGCTGCCGGAGAGAAGGGTAGTGGGTGTAAGCACAAATCCGAGCAAGAGCACTGCCATACTAAATATAAAGGCAGTGCTTTTCTTTTTCTTCAAAACCAACTTGTTCAGGACAGCGATCACGATGAACAGCAGCATACCTATGATAAGAAAGAATAATGACGGAAGAAATAACTTTTGTGCATCCATAGAGATGGCAAATTTGTTGCGTAAAAGAGCGCTGATCTCAGTTGTACCGGAGAGCAGTTGAAAGTCTTTGAATCTGGGAACCTTGAATTTCAAGAAAGTGAGCCCCACATCGGTATAGGTGCTGAAACCGACACCTGCAATGACAAGAAAATTCAAAAAGCAAGCCAGACGGCTGCGGGTTCTATCCCGAAAATCCCAGTGTGGAATACTGAGAAGAAAGATGAGAAATGCCAACCCATAGAAAAAAGAAACATACGGCGTAAGGCAGTACACACAACGCTGCTTGGCAAGTGTTTCCCAGGCATGCAATACAAAAAGAATGATGAACAAGATGGATAGGGAAATAATTTGCTTGTGAGCTTTATCGAGCTTCTTTTTCTTTACGCGGGTGAAGAGCAGAGCATTCAGGAACCCCACCAGACTGATGAAATTCAAGCGTATGGTCTGCCAGAAAGAATGCAGGCGAGCAATCCATTTAATATCAGGATCCCAGGCGCTCACACCACCGACAGGAGTGTATGCAGAGATAAGATCTTTAAGGAACTGCGGCAGCGGGTTTATCCAAATTTGCAGGATGCCAGGCAGAAAGGGGAGATGCCCCAGAATTAAAAAAAGGGTACAGGAAAGAAGCGATATAAAACCAGAACGCTTTCCATTAACCCAGAAATTGTAAACCACCACGAAGAAGATAATAGGGAAAAGGTTCACCCTGGTCAGAGTGAGTAAAGCGCAGCAGAATCCATTAAGAATGACCTGCCAATCTTTAGGGGATTCAATGGTAATGATCCAAAGGCATAACGCAAAGAAAAACGCCCCGATAGCCTGTGAATCCGCCAGACCATAGATGCCCATCAAGGAAGGATTGATAATAAAGGCGATCATGATGCATAAACCCGCCCACTTCCCCCGTAAGCGAGTGATGATTCCCCAGTAGGTTAATATCGTCAGAAAAGCCATGATGACCGAGAACACCCGCCCTGTTCTCAACCCTACCCCGGCGACCTGCTGTGCCAGACCGAAGAGGTAATAGGAAATGGGCATCTTGTTCATGTAAAAGCCATACTGCTGGTAGGGCTCATACAAACCTTTTATAAACTGGTTTCCCTTGAACAAGTAAATGAATTCATCAAACATCAAAGGCAGTTTCTGGATATAGAAAAGTTCATACGCCAGCGCGCCAAAGAAGATCAGACAAAACAGGATCGCATATGCCCAATTCTCCTGTTTTTTGGTCTTGAAAAAAGCAGCCGGCTTCTTTGAAATCGAAGAGCTTGTTCTTTTCATAAGGAACCACGTTTCAATAAGAGATCATTTCGTGCGATCAAAAATCCCATATAGATACCCAAGTACTCCTTTTGCATAATTATAGTCGACGGAAGGTTGCATAAGCAATTCTCTCAACCTGTCCTTTATGCCCTTGTCAGACACAACCATATTTATCTAGAGAGTTTAATGAAAAAAAGGGTGCTCCACGATGGAGCACCCTCATGACACCGCTTTCAGTATAAAGCGCAGTGAAACGATTTATTTTTGGTAGGGTTTGTGGCAGAACCACCAGTCATAACATTCGAGAGACTTATCTTCCAAGCGTTGTTGTGCCATCTTCACATCGGAAGCAGGCGAGACAATGATCCTGTCTTTGATCAGCTCATTATTAGGCCAACCGGCTGGAACAGCGCCCTGTTTTTCTGAAACCTGCAGCGCTTTTACAGCCCTGACGATCTCATCCATGTTGCGACCGATCTCCTGCGGGTAGTACATAATGAGACGAACCTTGCCCTTGGGATCCACAATGAAAACCGCGCGAACGGTATTGGTACCCTTCCCGGGATGCAGCATGCCCAATTTGTTGGCTATGGTGTCATTGGCGGCAACAATTGGAAATTCGATCTTGACATCCAAATTCTCTTCGATCCATTCCACCCACTTGATATGGGAAAAGACCTGATCAACAGACATACCGACCAGGGCACAATCCATTTTCTTAAATTCTTCGTAGCGTTTTTGAAATGCTACAAATTCCGTTGTACAAACGGGTGTAAAATCGGCTGGATGGCTGAAGAGGACAAACCATTTGCCTTTGAAATCGCCGGGGAGACTCATTTTTCCATGGGTCGTTTGCACATCCATTTGTGGGAAATCATCTCCTAATAAAGGCATGTTCATTTTTGTTTCTTCCATTTCTAACTCCTTTTTCTATTGTTCTATTCTTTGCGGGATATCAACACAAAAGATACCCCATCATCCCAACTCAATCGTGCTTGAAGAGTTGACGGCATTGCGGACAGTACCCGTAATATGCAACCTGTCTCTTGAAAACCCAAAAACCAGAAATCTCATGTTCCTTAAAACCATTACCTTGCCTTTCATCTTCAATATCAACAACACGCTGACATTGCAGACAGCAGACATGATCATGTGGTTGTGTGTTGGGATCATAGCGTACAGAGTCTTCACCCAGCACGGAAAGTTCATTGACCATCCCGATATTTTTCAACATGTTCAACGTGTTATAAACGGTTGCCAGGGAGACATCTGGCATACGCTCCGTTAATTGTTGATAAACATCCTCCGCCGTGGGGTGATCCTTGTTGTCAATAAGTATCTTTAATATCTCGCGACGCTGGGGAGTGACTTTGTATCCCTGTTTGTGGAAACCCTGCAATACCTGTTCAATTTCATTCATTATTTTATAATTATTCTTTGTTTAGAATTATTATAATTGAAATAAAAAAACTTGTCAAGAGGAAAATTGATATCTGTTCTTTGAATCCTGGAGCACAGCTCTTCAGATTTCCTGATCTCTGATCCCATTTACAACACAGGGAAACCACCCGAATCCGTGTAACTCCCCTGTTGTACAATAGATATGGAAGAAAAATCATGGAGATGGAATGAAAACAAAAGAAGAAATCGTGAAGAATTGGCTGCCAAGATATACCAGCACACCCCTGAAGGATTTCGGGGAATATATTCTGCTGGTCAATTTCAGCGATTACTTGACCATGTTCTCAAACTGGTTTAACGCACCCATTAATGGGCAGGATAAACCAATGCCCAATGTCACTGCCGAAGGGATCACATTGATCAACTTCGGTATGGGCAGCGCCAATGCAGCCCTGGTGATGGATCTGTTGAGAGCGGTCCGCCCGAGTGCCGCCTTATTTCTTGGAAAATGCGGTGGTTTGAAAAAGAAAAGTGATGTTGGAGATCTGATCCTGCCGATCGCAGCCATTCGCGGTGAAGGTACTTCGAACGATTATTTCCCGCCCGAGGTACCCGCCCTGCCTGCCTTCAATTTGCAGAAAGCCATATCCACCACCATTCGCAACCACGACAGGGATTACTGGACCGGCACGGTTTATACAACCAACCGGCGTGTGTGGGAGCATGATGAGGAATTTAAGGAATATCTACACCGCATCCGCGCCATGGCAATCGATATGGAAACAGCTACTCTTTTCAGCACCGGTTTTTACAACGAAATCCCGACCGGCGCCCTCCTTTTGGTTTCTGACCAGCCGATGGTCCCAGAAGGGGTTAAAACAGCAGAAAGCGACAAAAAGGTCACACAGCAATATCTCGATATGCATTTGAAGATCGGCATTGATGCCCTGAAGGAACTGATCAACAACGGGCTGACCGTAAAACATCTGTATTTTTAGAAGGATACACACTGTTTAAACAGCAAATGTGCAAACCTTTTCTGATATTAAATCCAATATCCACCTTTTTTCAACTGGTTGTACAATCATGTGTACATTAATTGATCACCCCAAATGGAGGATGCAACATGCCGCAATACGAATATAAAGTGATCAAGATCCCTCTTAACCAGCAGACATACTACTGCAGTTTCATGGCAACTTTTGGCTGGCAGGTGCAAAGTATTCAGGAAAGCGTTGACCGGGTCGTCAACCGCTCCATGGGTTTTTCTCACAACACCAATTCCGGCAGCATGAATGCCACTACATATTTTCATCCACATACCAACAATGCGCAAACCTATGGGTATTCACGCAATTACGGGTGGGGCAGCCAGATGAATATGGAAGTGCAGGATGTGCAAAGCAGTCTGACCGTGACCTTCTTTCGCGATGTCGCCATTCCTTACCGCAGTGAATTGAATGCAGTTGAACAGCGTTTTAATGCCGCTACACCCGCATATCTACAGCGCTGTGCCCGCGGGGAAAAAAGTGATCAGGATCTCTGGCCAGAGCGCCAGGCAGTGCAAGCCTGTGCTGATAAAGGTAGAGCTCTGTTGAAACAAGGGAAACAACAAACTACAAAAACTACGGAAAAAGCGCCTGTTCAACAAGTTCCACAAACCAGTTCAACAACCAGTCAGACACAACCGGCTGTTCCCATCCCCACAGAACCCCCCAGCGCTACTATTCGCGAAATGGAAGTAACACACAATGTTTTCCAATCCAACCAGGCGGGTATCCAGATACGCTTGAATTTCGTGATCACGAATCGAAAAGACATCCAGTGCCGGACAGCTATCTACTTCTACGATGAAAAACACAATGCCCTGCAAGATATCAACCAGCGCTATCATTCAGCAGATAACAAAGTATCGGTTGGCTCCACCTTTAAACCCCGTTTTGAAGAATCTTTTTACAACGATTACATCCTTTTCATGCCCTATTGTGAACTGGATCAGAAGGATGGTGACTACCAGTTAAATTTCACCGCGCAAATCTATGACGAAGTGACCAAAACTTTCCTGGCAGCATCACGCTCAGAAACGTTTCGCTATACTCAGCATGGGAAAACGCTGCGCGGTGAAACAATCGAGACTACCAGCAGCAAGAAAGCGGCTGAACGCCCTAAAATTCCTGCCAGTACACCACGCAAAACCACCCCCGCGCCACAATCCAAACCGGCTGCCATTCCCCCGCGCCCCACTTTCAAGGAATATTCAGCCACCTTCTGCAAGAATTACGGATGGGACGAGATTAGCGAAGATCGCAGAGTTTTCTTGCAGGGATTGGAACTGTGGTATGCCGGGAAATATGCCCAATCACTCCCTCACTTCAAAAAAGCCGCCAGCCTAAACCCTCAGGAAGTATGCTACTGGGAATTCGCCTGTGATCAGTTTTTCTATAAAGGTCAATACGATGAAGCCATTGCATTTCTTCAGAAGGGGCTGAACGAATTGGAAGAGAATCCTCGCCTGTTATCGAAATTAGGCAGCGCTTATGTTTTTAAATCCGATCCGGAACAGGCAGAGCAGATCGCAGAGAGGCTTGGAAAACACAAGAGTCAATACGATCAAATCAGTTACCACTTCCTGCTTGGAAATATTGCCATGAATCGCAAAGATTACAAACGCGCCATCCAATGTTTTGATAAAGCGGATGAGCTGCGACCTCCGGAACAGAGTACGATCAAGGGCACCTGGCAGCAGTACTGTCGAGATCAGATGAAGAAGCAGGGAAAGAATTGATACGAATCATTAATCGAATGATTTAATCTCTGTCAAACTTAACATACTATCCTTTGTTCTTACAGGCACTTGCTTCCAGTCAATGCTCCATACCTATATGTGTGTCGTAACAGGAAAACCGTTACATCCTGTTACAGATATAACGGTTCTTTTATTCGGTGATTAAGTAGTGATATTTATTTACCCAAGAAAGATTTTTCTACAAATTTCGCTACCCCTTCTTCATTGTTTGTGCCAATGACGAAATCAACAGAATCTTTTACGATGTCTACCGCATTTCCCATCGCAACAGATATACCCGCCGTTTGCAGCATTTCGAGGTCATTTATTTGATCACCAAATACCATCACGGATCGCATGGGGATATTCAAGTATTCCGTTAATCTCACCAATCCGCTTTGCTTTGATATTCCAACAGGCATTGCTTCGATAGAACATGGCGCACCTGTGGATAGAGATAGGCTGCCAGCATACACTCGCTGTAAATATGAGGTCAATTGCTGGATCATCGGTTGATCCGAACGGTTTATCCAGATAGCCTTACACACCTCATTAAGATGATCAGACGCAAACTCCCATTTTCCAACCACAGTGATCTTTTCCTTGAACTCCACGGATATATGGTCAGTGTTGTGGTTTTCTTCTTTTACATAAATATCTTTCGGCGTGAATAGAGCCAAATCCGCTTTATATTTTTTTTCAATCTGAATAACTTCCCTCACTATTTCAAGATCAATATATTCTTTGTACAGGATACGTTCATCAGGATACTGGATGAGAGCACCATTTGCCAGGATGACCGGGACATTGATCCCCAACATCTGCATCACTTCCCTTACAGAAGGGAAGATCTTTCCGGTCGCAATGCTGACGACTACTCCTCGCTTTTGCAGTTCGTGTATTGCCGAGACAGTCCTCTCACCCAGGACCTGTACATCATTCACCAGCGTTCCATCAACATCAAAAACGATCATTTTGATATGCTGGAAATTTGATCCCTCCGTCTTGCGTTCTTTACCGGTATTCATATTCATAAGCAGGTTCATTTCACAAATTTTTTATCACCCGCCATGATCACTTCAAAAGCCTTTTTGAATTCCGGCTTATCCATCGAAAGGCGATCCGTATGACATCCCTTCCCCAACAAGGAATAATAATACGCGATCTGCCATAAAGGAGTCATATATAAAAGAGGGCTGATCAGTTCAGGTATAGAAGGAGGAAATGGCATACAAACATCATACTCTTCAATGGGGTTCACATCCTCGGGATGTAATAAAACCACTTTTGCCCCAATGATATGACAAGCCTGGGCTGTTTTTAATATTCTTTCCTGAAACGGACCGGAAGCCGCAATAAGGATGACGCCTGTTTCTGGTTTGATCGTTTGGATCGGACCATGCAGGAAATTCTCCAGCTGAAAAGCCTGTGCCGGACAACCGCTGGATTGGCTCAACCCAAGCGCTGCCTCATCTGCTGTTGCATAATTAGGACCGGCTCCTACAACGAAAAAGGAACTGCAATCCTTTATTTTTTCTACTATTGCAGGAGCTTTGAGGGCATATTCTTCCGCAATTTTTTGCAGGATTTCAGGAACTTGTTCGAGATATTTCTCATCCTCGATTATCCTGTCATCATTTCCATGATTCCTGCCCAATGCAACCGCCAGCTGGATCATACGGAAGATGGCTGCAGAATAAGTACGAGTTGCCGGGAGTTCAACCTTTGAACCACCAGGACCAATCAGAATCTCATCGGCAGATTGCGCCAGTGGGCTTGTTTTGATATCTGTTACCGCAACCGTATATGCCCCCAGGTCCTTCACTTTCTGTACTGTTTCAGGGTCCCCCTTTGTTCCACCAGAATGAGAGTGAAAAAACACAGCAGAATATTCATCAAAATCCACAGGGATGAATTCACGGAATTCCGTTGTCAGGTGAGTAGAGGTCGGTATACCAGTAAAAGCTTCAAACGCCGGTTTTTCCGCAATCGTTGCGAAAAAAGAAGAACCTGTGCCGAGCAGGTAAATTTTGTTGATCTTTTTCTGTTCAAATTTTTTAACAATATTATTTATTGGTTGTCGTGTTTCGCCAGTTAGACATTCCTTCAATATTCCTGGAGTAGCCATGATCGAATCCCAAATCCAATAGGGGTGCTGCTCTCTCTTTTGTGCATTTTTAATATTATTCATTGCTTCTTCATTCATCTTCTTTTCCTCTTTTCATCCAGCTATAATGCTAGACATTAACTAACGATCATATTCTTCCATTGTTATTTTCCCAACCAGCTGAGAGACCTGTTCCATACTCACAGATGAAGTACCTTCCTGCATCACACTGGCGCTGCCAGCCGCAACGCTCCAAGCGGAAATTTTTGTCAGTGACCAGTGATGCAGGTAACCGTAAACAATCATTGCCATCATTGCATCCCCGGCTCCGACAGTTGTTCGTACTTGTACTGATGGTGCGTGAACATCACACAAGCTATTTGCATCCACGAAAAGCGCGCCCTGCGACCCCAAACTGATCACAACTGTTGTAATTCCTTTCCCGCCGATATTCCGAATTACAGCGTGCAAATCTTCACGCGTTTTGGTCTGCTTATTAATAAAATATTCGGATTCTTCGACATTCATATGCAAGAAATCGGGTACTGCTTCTATTCCTTTTTTCAGCCATATCCCACTTGTGTCTAAAAATGTTAGACCGCCACGCTCTTTAATAGCTTTGATGAAGATCGCATACGAATCATCAGGCAATCCGGGTGAAAGGCTGCCAGAGAGAACCCAAATATCACCCGGTCGGGTTAATTCATCAATCTTTTGACACATCCCCTGGTAAGCATCATTATCAACTACAGGACCGAATTCATTTAACTTCGTCATTCGATCGGCAGCACTTTCCTGCAGAGTGATATTGCTGCGGCTTTCACCATCTATGAAAATCGGTTCAACTTCCAGTCCCATCCGGTGTAAAGAATCCAGTAAATATCCACCGGTACTACCTGCGAAATATCCCACAACAACACTTTCGACACCCAATGCCTGCAGACAACGAGATACATTGATGCCTTTCCCTCCCGCATCATATCGCACCACTTCTCCGCGGTTATATTCACCTACACGCAGGGCATCGAGGATGAATAACTTATCGAGAGACGGGTTCACAGTTAGTGTATATATCATGCGTGCGCGAGTTCTAGATATCCGAAAATCGTTCTTTTAGTTGATTTATCACTAAAGGCAGGGTTGTGAACTGCATGGCATCCATTGGCAAACGAGATGGTTCGAAGGGTCCCAACCTGCGCAAATAATTGGCAATCTGATTGCATTCATCACGCGCATAATCGTATCCGGGATCATCAAACAGATCTCTAGGACCCACCAATTTACCGTAAGCAAGTTGAAAACCCAACGCTACTGCTCTGGGTGGACCATCGCTGCGGCTCGGGTGAGATTCTCTCTGTGCAACAGGCATCAATGGAGCGAAATGCGCTCCTCTTTCCCAGCCTTCCACAAGATGCGGTGCGGCAAAAGGTTCCATTAACTCCCCGACTGCCGGAAATTGAGATTGAGCTCGAATGATGCAAACCGGGTCTTCTTTGCCAACATGCTGACCTGGTTCCAAATTCAATAATTCTGTTGAAGAAATCGCTGCAATTTCTCCTTCTTTGGTATACACCGCTTTCAGTGTGAAAGTTCCCGCCGCCCCGATCAGAGCGAGAAGATTGTAAATATCTTCTGGCGTATCCAAAACGATCTTCCTTCCCTCACGGATATTATGAACCTCAAATCGGAAGCCGCGGGCTAATTCCGGTTTGATAACAAGCCCTATGGTATTGAAGGGATCCGCAAACATTTTGTAGAGCGGGAAATTCCACGCACCCGGGCTGGTTTTATCAGCCATCAACACCACGAAAGTCTCATTCTTCCTTTCTTTAAAGCTCATCTCCGCGAAACTTGGTCCCAATCCCTTTAAAGTTGTTTCAAATTTATCTGACAGAAAATCCTGACCCACACCACACAGTTTTAATTCTGCAGAACGCGCAGCAGCTTTATGAAAAGTATCCCACGCCAGTCTGTGGATATCCGTATTCTGTACACCATGATAATGAGACATAATCAACTGCAGATCATCGCCGACCCACGCCACATGAGCATCTGCAAGTAAACCATCGTCAATCGCTTCTTGCATGCATTCTTCAGCAATAACTGGAATATCCGGATGGATTGCTGAATGACCGGCTAACCCACCCACATCAGCTTTTATTACACTAATCGTTACTTTTTCTTCCATTACTCGATCTCTCCTATTCTAATATTTATCATTGGAACCCAGTTTTTTAATGATGGCGCAAGCCTCATCTTCAACCGCTTGTTTCGCAACGGTAAAGATTTTTCTGAAATTCGTTTCATTCGGATTCCTGGATGCCTCATCGCAAATTGCATTTAGAAAACACTGGTCGAAAGTGGAGGCAATATTCACCTTGCAGATCCCATTCATGATCGCGTCCGTTATACTCTCCCATTTCACACCCGAAGCTCCATGCAATACCAATGGAATATCCAGGTTTTTATGAAGTTCTTTTAGCAGGGTAATATCCAATTGCAGTTCTCGCTGACTCATGCCGCGCATGGAACCAATCGCAACTGCGAGCAGATCCACCTTCGTCTGGGATACAAATTCAATTGCTTCCTCTACTTTTGTTTTGCAATCATTGAACTTCTCTACCGGAAATGATTCATTATGGTCAGGCACATACCCAAGCCCTGCTTCCGCATCCAATCCAGCCGTATGGGCAAGGCTGCACACCCTGCCTGTCAGGTTTAGATTTTCTGTATACGGCAATGCAGAGGCATCCACGCCCAGACTTCCCACGCCGGCGCGCAAAGCAAGGATATTCTGTTCGAGATCGGTGACATGGTCTAAATGAACCGCCACCGGTATAGCAGCAGACTCTGCTTCGTGGAGAGCAATATTGGCTACTGAATTTAAGCCAGAATAGTTAATGGCGCCCAGACTAACCTGCAAAATTAATGATGAACGCATTTTTTCCCCAGCGGAAATAAACGCCTGGACCATTTCCAAATTATCCGCATTAAAAGCTCCCACGGCATATTTTTCCTGTCGGGCTTTTGTCAGGATTTTTGATATTTTTACAAGCGTCATCTTATACTCCGTCTTATCCGATCATCATCTTGAGGGTAATGACCTGATTGCTCTTGATGGAGGGGAGATTACAAACCCCATCGTTAATCACCAAACCGTCTTCTGAAATGCTTTGTTCATCCATGTTCGCAATGACAACACGGCGAAGTTTTGCTCCCAGTTTGAGATGCCCATTCGCAATAGCGTTCCTTGAACTATTGAATATGCGGAGAATTAAAGCGCCTTCACGCTCTGCTTTTTTCAGACAAGTACAGCTCAATGCTACCGGTTCTATCTCGATATAAAAATCATCTGCCTTTTCCAAACCGGGATGTTTTCCAGTTTGAGAGGTCAGCAAAGGCGCATTGAAGCAATTGGCATGAAAGGCTGCCTCCTCTGCCCTATCTGAGAAGGGATAAAGAGCATAATGAAACTCCAAATCACCATGCAGCAGCGCATCAGGAGTTGCTACTTCAAGTCCCGACGCACGCCCCGGTCGAACGACCAGATCAGGACGACCCATAGCGCCCACACTGCGGAATAAAGTAGCCGCCAGTGTGGATAATTCACCCGGCAGGATCTCGTATTCTGTAATATCTCGATTTAGAAATGCCAGCCCCTTATGTTCGTCTTGCACATACACAAAAGTCTGCATGGGATACAAAGGCAGCGGTTTTTCCGTCCAATTCTCTTTCTGCCAGAATTTATCGGTCTCGCGCTGATTGGGACGCTGGATAACGCCAAATTGTTCTTCAGCAAAGGAATGATCACATTTTATATTCAGCGGGAACAAAATGCGTACGCGATGATCATCCGTTACGTTGTGGATCTTTGTATGGAAATTCAACAGCCTGGATCCCTTTGTCAGGCTGACCATACTGGATATTTTCAACACCTCCGTATCATTTGATCGGTATTTTCCATCCTGTGAAAGTCCTACCGGTACTTCGAATTCCAGGTCGATCAGAATACTACCTGACAAGGGTCCTGTCTCAAACGTGGTCAACTTTGCTTTCGCATTTGCAGATGTGAGAACCGTATCGTTGAATGGAGGAGAATAGTTATAGGTATCACCTGCATCTCCAGCATCCTCAAAAATGTGAATATTGCGATGGATCACCCCATCCTGTTTCTCATATAAATCCAGCGAGCCATTTTGATGAATATCAACTCGCAGGAATTCGTTTTCCAGAAAATTCTCACCAGTTCTTACTCCTGACTCTATAGAATCCTGCCCCTTTTTTTCTGATTTGCGCAGGTACACGATGTGGTTGCTACAACCTCCAATTTCCGAAACAGGAAAACGAAAAACAACACGATGACCCTCGATCCCTTTTGCTCTTGGCGCTAAGGGAACATAATCATCATTGCTGTAATAAATAGCGGGATCATCCGGTCTGCGACCAACATCTTTAAGTAAATCCTTTTTCCCTTCCCCACCAGCCACATGCATAGCCTCTACGGACGGGTCAATACCCAGTTGAACTTTTTCTGATGAAATAATCTGAGAAGGTATACTGTTTCCATCCTTATCGCAGATATTGAACTCAGCAAAAGGAATGACGGCTTCAACTTCTGCTATTTCTGTTCTGGTGTAAGGGAGAGAATTGAAAACAAGAACGGGGATTCCTGGCTGTTGGTCCGTCTCAAAGAAAGCGGCATATTCTGAAATTGCTCGGTTCAGCAGCGGTTCTTCAATCTCGAGAGCATTATTAAACCGATTTCTTACGCCTTTCATCGCCTGATCCGTGCAACATCCACAGATGCTATCGTGTGCCTGGCTTTGCAAAATATATTTCCAGGCTTGATTTATCACAGGCTTTGGATAGGGGCATCCCATCAACCAGTTCATAGAGCAAACAGGCTCGATGTTTTTCTCGAGAAGAGATTGACACCTGCGATTAAGCTGCTTTATATCCATGCGAGTGGAGTCAATGCCAGGGTGAATACGCATGGTCTTTGGTTCACGAAATTCTCCAACAAGAACAGGAAGAACAGGGCTTTCTTTACCAACAGCATCAAAATACGATTCAAGCGAGCTATGAAGAATCTCATTTCCATGAACAGAAATATCTTGATGGATACTCTGGAGAACATGCACGATCTCAGGGCTAAAACCAGAGTGATCCCAACCACGCATGAGGAGAATATTCGAGGTTGTTCCCATCTTCCCCAGAGTATCAATAGTATTGTTTATAAAATCAAGTGCACCTTGCTTATCCGCAGGCATGGTATACGCATTCCCATAACTGAACGGCATCCACACAGCCGTAACTTTACTGCCTTCGGAGGATTGCCAGATGAACTCGGTTTTCTTCAATTGTTTATCACATAACCCCCGCCAGAATACAGCTTTATCAATCCCAAATCCATTCAATATCTGAGGGATCTGCGATGCCTGACCAAAAGAATCCGGGAAATATCCAACCTGTAATTTTCTTGCGAAATTTTCGCAGATAAGACTGCCAATCAGAAAATTTCTCACCAATGATTCGGCGTCAGGAATGAATTCATCCGGTTGTGTATAGAGAGGACCGATAATGATTTTCCCCGCCTGAATCATCTTCTGTAATTCAGCTTTTCTCTCAGGTCTAACCTGCAGATAATCTTCCAATAAAACGACCTGACCATCTAAAAGAAAACTATGATAGCTGTTGTCTTTGAGAAGAAAATCCAACAAATTATCCAGCAGATCCACCAGATAGATACGGAACTCTTCAAACGTCCGATACCATTCCCTATCCCAATGGGTATGCGTTATTATATAAATATTCATATCATCCCTTTCACCCGAAGGGAGAACCTATTTCAAGAATACAATTAGATAAAACTTTTTATTTCGTTTTTATTGATTCAATCGCGCTTTCCAGAATTTCCACAGGTCGCTTGATAGCCTCAGCCGGGATGGTTTCATACTTCAACTTACCATCAAAGCGTTCCGGTTTCTCAATACCCATATCAGCCGCTATCAGCACCAAATCAGCATCTTGAATGAATTCCTGGGAAACCTCATTTTCTATCCCAACACAACCCTGAGTTTCAACCCATAATTCCAATCCCATTTTCTTGCCCACTTTTTCAAGTGCTTCAGCAGCCATATAGGTATGAGCGATTCCCACCGAACATGCCGTTACGATAACAATCTTCACTTAAGCCTCCGATTTTCATCTTAATAATAGACTATTTCATTAAAGAAACTCTCCTGAGGAAGAGCTTTTCCTCAGGAGAATACTGATATACCTTACTTTGCCTTTTCTTCTACTTCTACTTTTTTGGTTCTCTTGAGAAGATTTACCATTAATGTCATAACAATAACACCAGCCGCTAAAGCGATCAAGTAACCAACTGGTTTTGTAACAACAGGCAAAATAAGTACGCCGCCTAAGGGGGCGTTGTTACCAACACCCAATGCACCCGCAACTGCTCCGGCAACAGCAGAACCTACGATAGAGGAAGGAATAACACGAAGCGGATCAATAACGGCAAAGGGAATAGCTCCTTCGGAAATTGTGACCAGACCAAGTACCAATGCAGGTTTCGCTGCTTCCCGTTCCTGCTCGCTGTATAATTTCGGTGCTAAAACAGAAGCCAGCCACATTGCTATAGGCGCAACACTGATGGCAGGTCCAACCATGCCCATCGGTCCAAGGATGCCTTCGCCCAACAAACCGACAGCAAACGTATAAGCAACTTTATTGAAAGGTCCACCAAAATCAAATCCGATGAAAGCACCAAGTATCGCACCAAGGAGAATTGGAGCGACACCTGACATTCCGCTCAGCCAATTGGTCAAACCGGTCATCAATGAAACGATCGGTCCTTCCAATAAGTAATGGAAAATGGTTGCAGTAAGGAATGTCGAGACCAATGGGTAAAACGCCAGAGCCATGATGGGCTGCAAATTTCTGCTCAGTTTGATTTTTTTCAGGGTGTAAGTGATATACCCTGCCAGCAGACCGACAAACATGCCACCCAAGAATCCCGCACCAGCCTGGTAAGCCATATAACCCACAATAAGACCAGGAGCAATTCCTGCCCTATCTGCAATACCATAGGCTGTGTATGCTGCCAGAACAGGCACAAATAAGGTCATCCCGATTCCACCAACCGAACTAATGAAATCCAGGAAAGATCCGGTAATGTTAAAAGTCTGACCCAGAATAAGGTTAATAGCTATGAGGATTGCGCCAGCCAGTACGATGGGGATCATGTAGGAAACACCGGTCATTAGATGCTCACGGGTTTTTTTCAATAATTTTCCGTACTCACTCATTTCAGTCTCCTTTAAAATTTTTGTATTTTATAACTATCTCTACAAATATTTCTTATACGAGTTTTCTCCTTTCTGCCGATTCGCCGCGTACTATTATTTCGAATCTCCATTAACCAGAAACCTCTCACCATCTGAAATTTCTGTAATAAATTCATCAATTGTGCTGGCTTGCAATAAAGCATTGCGAAATCTCTGATGCACCAGCATTCGTGAGATGGATGCGAGCATCTTCATATATTCCGGGTACTCAATTTGCTCCGGCACAGCAAGCAAAAAAATCAGGTTGACTTCCTGGTTATTCTCCCCATCCCAGAAGAACATTTCGCTCCGTCCGATAGCAATACCCGGTTTCAATACGTGTTTCGATCTAGCGTGAGGAATAGCGATACCAAACCCGACTGCTGTAGTGGTCTGGGATTCTCTTTCTTTAACAGCTGCAATAAAACCATCTATCGAGTTCACGATGGCATTCTGGTAGAGAAGATATGAAAGATCATTGATAACTTCGTCTTTATTCTGAAACGTGCAATCAATTTTTATCGTGTTTTTATTAATGAGTTCAGTAATATTCATGGTGTATTTCATATTTTATTGTATTATATGATTGAAATATTACAATATATTATGTATTTAGTCAATACTTTAATAATTTATTGAGTATTTATCCACAATATAATAGTATTTTTTTGTATTATAATTAGTCAGAGAGGAATTTATATGACGAACAAATCGCAATCAATAAATGTGGGTGATCGAATTCGATCTGCTCGTAGAAACGCAAAACTATCTCAACAAGAACTAGCAAAAATGAGTAATATATCCATCAATACATTGAGCCTTTTAGAAAGGGGGATGACTTCACCAACAATCGCAACCCTGCAAAAATTAGCCGATACACTGAATGTTGAACTCTCTTCCTTTTTCCTCTTTTCAAAAATTGAGCAACATGTATTTTTTTCCAAGGCGAACAAAAGGGAACCCATCCATATTACTGAGGGATATCTATTTGACCTGAATCCCAGTTCCATCCTTTCTTCATTCAAGCCTGTTGTCATTGAAGTAAATCCTGAGATGACATCCAGTAAAATGGTGAAACATGAAGGTTTTGAATTCCTGTATTGTCTTGAAAACGAATTGATGGTTATGATCTCTGACCTGAGCTATCTGCTAGAAAAAGGGGATTCTATCTTTTTTAAAGCATCCTTACCTCATCATTGGGAAAACAAGACACACGACACCACCAGGATCATCATGATCCAAATCACTTCCGATGCGGATGACAAAAACAAATCCGGCAAGAATTATCATGCCAGCTAGATAAAAACAGCAACATCGGGTTTTTATGCGATCATGCTTTCATACATCCAATAAAAAGACCCAATCTTTAATACAAGAATAGATCTTAGCGAAAATATCTTCATTAAACAAACGGGCTGCTGATTGCTTGTACGATATGATTGTTTTCTCCGATCATTCTCTATGAATCGTCATCTTCAAGTACATATCCCTACGGTTCATATACGCGGATTTTTTCTAATCTGATATCATACGGTTTTTCGCTGGGAATCATTTCCCATTCCAGTAAAGATGGTTTCACAAAAAAGGAATGTTGACTTTCTTCATTTTCCCTCCTGCGGAAAAAGCAAATAAATTTTGATTAGATTTGAGAGTAAGATATAGTTTTGCATTCCCAGGAGACTGATACATTTGCGAATATGGTTGGTTGAGCAATTCTATGTCTTTACTTCACATCATAAAGACAAGCTCCATCATCCATTACTATTCTCCATCTTCTGTTTTCTATTTATTCTCTTCTTTGATATTAAGGAAATATTTACTTCCGAGTCATTGAGTATTCTCAACGATATTTAGATGTTACACAGTCAACTTGGGCAACTTGGGCATAATTTCCTGGCTAATAAAACTTCGAATTTCCTTCATCCCCTCCATTTTCTGCAAATTCGCGAGGAAGTATTGACTGTACACCCAGACAAGTTGTAGAATACAGCAGATCATATCCCTCAGTGATCCTCACCATAGTGATCCTCACCATAGTGATCCTCACCATCCTGATGTCTCCTTTGGATATAAGGAAATACGGTTTATAGATGTTATAGAGATCAATGGTAGAGAAGAACGAAACAAGAATTATTCTGGATGCATTTTATTGGTACAGTAGAGAAGGTGTATATCAGAAAAACAAACACCAGGAACCGCCCATTTTCCACCAAGTTGTAAACTTGCTTATTGCGCCATAGACAAGAAGAAGAACAATACAACTACCGACCCGAGGATCCAATATGAAGAACACAGAAAACAGCGACAGCAATTCACCAAAACCAAATGGGATCAACACAACCTCACAGCCATTTATTGCTCCACAAATTCCCTTTGCGGCATACAAAGGAAATGCCCCCTATGTGTTTGTTAGCTATGCGCATAAGATTCTACTTCAGTATATCCCAATCATCACCCAATTCAACGACCAGGGCTATAACATCTGGTACGATGAAGGCATAGAACCCGGCATCGAATGGCCAGAAGAGATCGCAAACGCCCTCAATTCCTCCAGCCTTTTCGTAGTTTTCATCACCCCCAATTCTGTCGCTTCCGAAAATGTGCGCAATGAGATCAATTTTGCGCTGGCAAAAAAACTACCCTTCATCGCAATATACTTATGTGAAACCTCGTTAACCCCCGGTCTGCAACTGCAGATCGGATCCAAACAGGATATCCGTAAATACATCCTTGATGATGATTCATTTCAAAGAAAGTATTCCTACTCCTTTGACAGTATTTTTCATAAACCGGAGAAGAAACCCGAACCGCCAGCGCCTGAAAAAGCAAGAGCAGATCAGAAGATTCCTCCTTCTGATAAACCCGCCGTACTTCCAGCTACTCCACCTGCCAGCGGAGCTCTTCCTTTTGTCTGCGATATTGTGCGCAGGGCTGCCTGTGAGAAGCTCGGATTACCCGACGATAAACAACTAGAGCAAAAACACGCAGATGTTGTTGAGGAACTAATATTTTTCGCCGATGCTTTTAGCAAACAATACCTGGCTTGCAATAAAGGTAAAGAGCGCCTGATGGTATACAAAAAGGAAAGTCAGCCTGTATTTTTCTTTGAAAGAGGCAGCATCGCAGATCTCTCTGATTTTTCCTATTTTCGCAAATTACAGGATCTACGCTTGATCTTTCACAAGTTTTCAGACCTGACTCCTCTGGCAAAGCTTCCCATCAAGATTCTCGATCTTTCCTGCAACCAGCTTGCAGACCTCTCACACCTGGGAGAGTTAGCCAACCTGACAAACCTTAGTTTGGATTATTCGACTTACTCCAGCATTGCCCCACTGGGCAAAGCAAAGGCACTGCGGTTTTTATCTATGTCTGACATCTCCTATCAGGCATTCCGTGAATTGTGCCAGCTTGATCTTCCCAATCTGGAAACGCTGCACATTCCTAACAGCAAAATAGAAAGCTTAGCCGGTATCTCGAATCTGCAAAATCTCACCTGGCTGAGCATTAACGACAGTGTCATATTTGAGTTTGACGAGATCGCGAAATTAAAGAATTTGAGCATCCTGGCACTTTCCAGAACAAAATGCTTTGATTTTTCTTTTGTAAAGGAGTTGCCTGCGCTGAAAACTCTTTCAGTGGATGAAGAACAAAAAGCACAGATCATTGCACAGTTAGGAGAAACACCGCCCTATCTTCAATAATCTTATCAATGCACGTATTCAAACCAACAGTGTTTTTTTAACCAGGAAGGTTTTAATCTTCCATCAAAAAACGAAAAGGACCGGTATTAAAAAATTTATCACTATGAAGACAAAACACCCGCTACTCATCAACCTATTCTTAATCGCATCCTGTTTCATTGCTGCCTGCAGCATCAGTTCCAGCGATATCAGCCCCAAATCTGAAGAACAGGAAGTATTGGACACTTCTTCTGTGACAGAAGTTCCCGAAAGTACCGAGGTCATCCTCCCCACCGATATACCAGAAAAGATCTCCTGTACCATCGTTTTTGATTCCGACCGCGATGGGAATTTGGAAATATATGTCATGGGTCCTGACGGAGGGAATCTCCAGAATCTATCGAACAACCCAGGAGATGACCGGAATGCAGTATGGTCACCAGATGGCAGTCAGATCGCTTTTGTATCCAACCGGGAAAATGACCAGGAAGGCGGGCAGCATATTTATGTCATGGATGCAGATGGCAGCAATGTAAGACAGCTCACCGGAAACATGTTTACTATCAGTAATTATCCTGATTGGTCACATGATGGAAACAGCATCGTGTTTTCCAGTGAGGTGAATGGCAGCAATGATATTTTTGTCATGAAAGCTGATGGTACCGGCGAACCCTTAAACCTGACAAACAGTGATGGACAGGATTTCCAACCGGTCTGGTCGCCGGATGACAGTCAGATCGCATGGCTTTCTGGGAATAACGAAAATTGGGACCTCTTTATCATGAATTCAGATGGCAGCGATGCGAAAAATCTCACGGAGAACGGTGGGGTTGTTAATGTAGCATGGACCATTGATGGACAGTTATTCCTCCACTGGGAGAATCAGGAATACGGCTGTTTTAACTGTGTCATGGATACGGACGGTTCGAATGTCATCGATGCCGGCGGCAAGGGAGAAATACAGCGCTATGTACCTTTTTGGACTTTAGATGGGGATAGAGTGGAATTAACATCAGCCGATATAAACAATGGAAACGATGAGATTTATCTGGTGAGCGAAATATTTCCAGATGCACTCTTGAATCTCACCAACGATCCGGGGAATGACCGCAATCCTGATTGGCCAACTCGGTGCGGACCATAAGTGAATTGCGATCCGGTTTTTATTATGTAAAAGATGTGCAGTTCCATTTGAGCTGCACATCTTTATTTTAGATTCATCGAAGATGCCGGAGAGGAGTCTGACAGCTAATTTTCTTTCTTCTCAGCTTCATCCTTTTTCTTACCATTCACAAAATAGTTAAGGATCAATACGATAGCGCCTACCGTTATCAAAACGATCGGTCCGACCAGGTCGGTCATTTGCTCACTCAGGAGTACGACCATTGCGATCACCAGAAGCACAACCGCAGGGATTTTCGCCCAATCGGTGGGATATTTGGAACGCATGAACCACAAAACACCGAAGGTCAGCCCCAATCCTGCGAGGAAGATCTCGGCGGGGAAAGGCACCCTCGCTAATTCCTCGATCGCCAGACCAAGAGAAACGCTGCTGAACACACCGGCAGGGATCAATGCCCACCAGCTTTTCCGCGAACGTACAAATACCACAATAAAAGCGACAGCAAATATTGCTACAGTTAACAGATCGAAAACAGGTCCTTTTACAAACGCTTGAAGTAATGGAATGGTGCCAACCGCGGTTAGCACACCGAATGGGATGAGCGCCCACTGCCGGCTTTTATCAGCCAGGTACACTACCAGAAATGGCAGTCCGATACTATACAAGACCAGCGCGCCGACCAGATTTCCATTGACTTTATCAGCCAGGAAAACAATAGCGGTTATGACCGTCATCACCCAGGCAGGAATCAACGCCCATGTATTTTTACTGGTATCTGTGAAAAAAGCAACGAGAAAAGGCAGCGCGATGGCAGCCAGGATTGGAGCCCCGCTGATTGACCTGCCCAATACTGTGCCGCTCAAACCAACGACCAGCGCGATGCCGGCAGACACAGTTGCCGGGAACAGCCAGCCCCAATTCCGAATCCCCTGCAGCAGATACGTGATCAGGAATAAAACAGCAGCCGCTCCAAAGACCAATGCCCATGTTGCATTCGACCAATAGCGAAAATCTACAATACCCACGTTGTTCAACATGAAAAAAACACCCGCTCCGATCAGGATGACACCCCAGAAAATGCTAAGCCATTTGTTATTCATGCAATTACTCCCTTTGTTGGATAATTTGTTAAGTATACGTAATTCATAAACTGCAGGTTGCAAAAAACACGACTTATACCAGATAAATACAAAAGGGGGCGCAGCGAGAGCAAGTTAAACGCGAAGATATATATTTGATGACAAGAAAGTATTTTCCGTTCACACTGTGCTATGTTTTTCAGGGATTTTTATACCTTATGTTTTTGATATTTGCTGTTTTTGTCCTATCCATCCACACATTCGCATCCATACCACTATTCCTAAACCCGACAACTTTTTGTTATGATTATTGCATGCTTTAACATCACAGCACATCACCTTAAATGCTGGCTTTCTCGATCTTTTGGAAAGTTTTATGGAAGCTGCAAATCATCAAGTCGAAGAAAGAAAGTCAGTACTATAGAATCGGAAAATGATTACCCGGTGAGATCATTCAATAATGAGGTATTCACAATTGTTGTACCGTCAAGAAAAACAACGGCAAATCAATAATATTCACCACCCCAAGAGCGCTGTTTGAAAAGAGGAAATATGCAATACAGAAAATTTGGTAAGTTAGATTGGCAGGTATCTGCGCTGGGTTTTGGCTGTATGCGTTTGCCAACGATAGATGGAGAGATGGGAAATATCGATCAAGAGAAAACGACTGAAATGATCCGTTTCGCGATCGATAACGGTTTGAACTATCTGGACACCGCCTATGTATACCATGATCAGAAAAGCGAAATCGCTTTGGGCAAAGCGCTCGAAGACGGGTATCGTGATCGAGTTCGAATTGCAACCAAATTGCCTATCTGGCTGGTGAAGCAGCAGGGTGATTTCGACAGCATGCTGGCTGAGGAACTGCAGCGCCTGCAAACCGACACGATCGATTTTTATCTGATGCATGCCCTGGACCGTGATAGCTGGGAGAAAACGAAACAGTTAGGTTTATTACGGAAAGCTGAAGCAGCTCTCGCTGATGGGCGCATCCGTCATGTGGGTTTTTCCTTTCATGACGATCTGGATATCTTTAAAACGATCGTTGATGAGTATGATGGATGGACTTTCTGTCAAATCCAGTACAATTACATGGATATCAATTTTCAAGCAGGCATGGAAGGACTGCATTATGCGGCAGACAGAAACCTGGGAGTGGTTATCATGGAACCTTTACGAGGAGGGAAATTAGCCATTGATCTCCCAGCCACGCAGTCCATCTGGAATTCAGCACCCATAAAACGCAAACCGGCTGACTGGGCGCTGCAATGGCTATGGGATCAACCAGAAGTTTCCGTAGTATTAAGCGGCATGAGCACTCTGGAGCAGGTCAAAGAAAATCTTGTATCTGCCGATCAATCAAAACCACACCAATTAAGCAATGAAGAACTGGAGTTATTCGGTGAGGTACGTGAAGCGTTGAAGAACCTGCGTCCGATTCCATGCACCGATTGCAAATATTGCCTTCCTTGCCCCAACGAAGTAAATATCCCACTCAATTTTGAGACTTATAACCTCGTCGCCATGTATAACGATATTGAACACCCGCGCTTCGAATATGAGAACTGGATCGCACCTGAGCAGAAAGCATCCGCGTGCATCCAGTGCGATGAATGTCTTTCAAAATGCCCGCAGCATATTGAGATCAGTTCCTGGATGCCGGTGATTGATGAGGTGCTGGGCAATGCACAACCCTATCAGAAAGAACTGTAAGAAAAAAAGGCTTTTGAGAGTGAGGACGAATCCATAAAAGGAAAGAGCTATCGATTACAGTAATCTCCAGGTCTCGACCCATTTTGAGCTTGATTCCAGATTCAGATATTCACATAATAGCGATACTTACTTCCGATGTAATAGCAAAGGTTGTATTCACTAAAGCCATAATCTGAGGTATGACTGATCCTTACAAATTTCAATACCGGATCTGCGGTTGAGATGTGCAGTTTTTCAGCCACATCGGCAGGGGGCAATATTGCTTCCAGGTATTCTTTTGCCGAGGTTAAAAGGATCCCATGTGAAGCCAGGTAATCATAGAGCGATCCATAGTAATCCTGTGGATCTGTCGAGAAAATTTGTGAAAATGGGAAAGAATTAATCGAGAACGCAATAATTTCACCACTCGCGATAGCCCGTACTCTTTTAAGTCGCACGATCTGTGTACCCGGATCAATATTCAACAAGCCAGCCAACGAACGATTGGCAGAAACCAAATCAAGAACAACACTGGTGGTAACTGCATTCATACCACGTTCACGCATTTCATTGGTAAAACTCTTCACCACAGAATTGTTTTCCTGTGGATCCTCTTGAAAATCCTTTACAAAAGTTCCCTTACCGCTCACCTGGTATAGATAACCCGCTAATACCAGTTCAGATAAGGCTCTTTTTACGGTAATACGGCTCACATCATAGACCCTGCAGAATTCCTCTTCGGAAAGAAGGCGATCGCCTGGTTTCCATTCACCCAGTAATATCCTGTATTTGAGGTCTTCTTCAACCTGTCGATATTTCGGTAGCTTTTTTTCCATCTCACTTTTATTATAATATTTTTGTTTACGCATAAATCTCTATACCAATACTATTGATCAAAATACTCATTGCAGTAAGGCGGATACGATCGCCTTCTTTGAAGTGGAATGAAAATAAATTGACCTTCTGGTCTCATCAAGCAATCTTCTGGCAACAGACGAGAGAATTACAAGATGTTCGTTCTCATCGTTGACATCAGGAACCGCGATGTTAAAAATATATTTTGCCTGCTCCGAGGCATTCCAGTCCACAGACTGTTTTAATCTGAGATAAACCAGTGATGCAGTCCGTACAGAACCAGATCTGGCATGCGGGATCACGATCTGGTCTCCGATACATGTTGAAATTATCTCTTCCCTTTCAAGCACATCATGGATAAACTGCAATCGATCATTCAAACGCCGGGATGCATCCAGAGTATCTGCGATCTTTTCAATTACTTCTTCTTTCGAACGAATATCAATATCCAGGATGATCAACGATTCATCAACAAGTATCATTTCACCATAACCTCTTTCATCGAAAACGTCATCTGTCATTCAGGAATAAGATGCATGCCTATCACATCAGATAATTTGCTATAGATTATTCGTTCATCTATATCATCGGTGATGCTCTCCCGATATAAGTATCCCTCAATCACCTGTTATTCCTGTATTCCCAGATCCTCCTCATGTTCCACATAATCCTTTAATAAGGCGCCCATCATGAATGCCGTGATACACGTACCGATGATAAAACAAAGAAGATAGAGCACAACATCATCTGCAAATGGCACGGTGAAGATGCCGCCAATAGGGGTGCTCAAGGTTATCTGAAGAAAACCAGATAAGGCACCTGCAACAGCAGCGCCCAGGGTGGTGGAAACAATCACTTCTTTGCGATTTACAACAGCAAACGGGATCGCCCCCTCACTGATATAGCTCAGCCCCATTATCCAGGCTGCTTTCCCCGCCGTTTTTAATGAGGGCGAGAATTTCTTGGGGAACAGCAGCGTTGCCAGGGCGCAGCCAGTACTGATGGTCATCCCTGAGCAGCCCGCTGAAGCCATCACAACGGAAGGAACAAGGGTGTTCTCATTTCCGATCAACGATGCAACAGCAAATACGTATGCGATCTTGTTGATTGGACCGCCGCTATCGTACGCCAGCATCACCCCGATCAGCCCACCGGCAACCATTGCTGTAATTTTATCCATATTGGCGAACCAGCCAATGAGCCATTTGGCAAGCGGGGTGACAGCATAGTTGATCGGCATCATAAGTAAAGCAGTAAGTATCACCCCAAAAATTGGAAATACGATGAGCGTTTTAAAACCCTCGTACGAACGCGGCAGGTTTTTCGTAATGTGCTGTAACACTATAACAACATACCCAGCCGCAAAACCGCCGATCAGGGTTCCAAGAATCCCTGAACCGCCTTCCTGCGCGAGCGCACCCGCAACCATGCCAGCCAATAATCCCGGACGGTCTGCAATGGAGCTGGCGATATACCCGGCTAGAACAGGCAGCACAAATCGCATAATGATCTTAGCGATGCTCAAGAGCCAGGCGGAAAATGGATTCAGTGAACTGACCATTCCCGCATCAAGTCTTTCTCCACTCGATACAAATGCAGTTGAGATAAGCAAGCACCCCGAGACAATAAATGGTAAAAATTGAGACACCCCGGTCATGCTCTGACGATAGATTGTTTGTTTTCGCTTCACTTCAATCTCCGATAAAACTAGTAGATATTTGCTTTGCCTTCTTCAATCTGCTTAAAACACTTTTCTGCATTCTGGATTGCTTCTGCAGTTGAAATGATAAGGACTGGTTTTCCACGGAAACGATCCATTGGCACCTTGATATCTGATGCAATGATCACTGCAACCGCCTCCTCGATATCTTCAATAGACAATTTATTCGCAACACCAACCGCACCATCTGTTTCGATCTTTACCAGATAGCCAAGTTTTTTTCCGGTACTTTCCAGACTTTCTGCTGCAATGTAAGTATGCGCAATACCCGCCGGACATGAAGCGACCCCAATAATTTTCTTCAATTTATTCCTCCTTTTTTGTAATAAAGAACCGCAAATTCTTCAATTCTCCCCTTTTTATTTTTATAATGGTTTGACCCTCCCATGCTAAATGCTCTTCCAGCAAGTTCACAGATTCGATGGATATACATCGCGGATCACACTTCATTTCACCCGCAGTGGCATCATCCTGGCTGCTGTTGAAAACCTGTAGAATGTACCCGTTTCCTTTTTCTGATTTCTTCACCGTTCCATAACTTCCTTTAAAATCTGGCAGGGATAAAAAAGTATATTGCTGTGGGAGCTCTTCATCCCAGCGATTGATCGGGAAATAAGAAATGGGATAAATGGTCTTATCAATACTCTGGTTCTGGTAATAGAGCGCATTCACCGCAAATTCCGCATAATCACGCATGACCTGATTTCCATCATAGCCAGCATAAAAAGCAATCCCAATATCGAAGGTGTTTTCCCCCAGCATCTGGTGTGCGGGTGATGCGATGATCTTGTTCGCCAAGCCGCTGGGTCTGCCGGGACGCCTGTTCAGATCAGGGAGACCCACATAACCAATCGAGCGGAACAATGTCAGCTGGATGTTTTCAAAACCATCATCTGTGAATTCGTATTCTTTCAAGCTGCGTGTGAACACTGTCAACGTATATTCATCACCCACTGCGGAACCATGGTTCAGCAGTGGGTGTGTGCTGCAGGGTTCTTCGAAAATGCCTTTTTCTTTCCAATCTTTTTGTTCGACAGGATCACAGGCTCGTTCAACATAACCGAACTGGGTACCTGCGTACGAAACCGTGTTTTGGATGCCAGTTCTGATCCCCAGTCGGGTACGATGCTCCGTAGAGCAATTGTGAAGAAAGCCGTGAATGCGGATGACAGGTGAGGCTGCATTCAACTCAATGTTTATTTCATAACGCAGCACAGCATCCGCTTCCTGTTCTGCTCGCGCTTTCAGTGATGCAGGGATAGCCTTTTCCCCTTTGATGGTCATGACAGCAAAATCGGGCGTTTGAACGCATACGACAGCGACGTCCTTCAGATCATCCGTGATGATCCATTCCTGGTCTTCATCCGGATAGGAATAGTCATAACTATCGCCCTCATCGCCACCGTCCTGGATAAAGAGCACATTCCTGAAGGTCTTGCCCAACTTTTTATCAGTGATATGAATACCATCAGAAGTTGACTCAACAATAAAGCGATCAGTGGAAATAATCCTGCAATCTTTGTTTACCCCGTACAGCATCAATTCCTGTTCATCTATCTCTTGGATATGGAGCGTTTTATATGAGATCCCACCAAATGAACCAACGTCGGCAACTATTTGCGATTGATAAAACCATTCCTCTTCATTCAACAGACTCTGGTCTTTGCGTTGAACGCCGCCATACATCTTCTGCTGATTTAAGAGCGTAAACTCAACTGGAGTATCATGCTCCAGCAATTGAAAATTGGGCTTTCTGGTCACAATCGTCATCCGGATGACCTGATCTCTTTCCCATGGCATGGTATTGAAGACTACAACGGGCATCCTGCCGGGTGAGTCAATCGACATGGAAGATGCGACCAAACGCATCAGGTAGATACCGGCTGCTTGCGAATAATTAAAAGCAGCCAAACCGTTTTCTTTCACCCAGCGGTTGGTTTCATCAGCGTGCGTTGCAGAAGCATGTGTCTGGCAGTTGACCAATGTGTACCAGGCTGTATCGATAATGCCCTGGTCATACGGTATCCCTAGAGAATCAAGCATCGCCATCAATGGTTGTGTTTCATATGTCAAAGATCTTTCTGCTCTATCAAGGATCGTTTTTATATCTGCCCTGGCGGAATTCATCCCGGATAAATGCAGACGGTGATATTGAGCAGAAGTAAGTTCAGATCGGAAAGTTTTGATATTTCTTCCCTGCTCACGAACTCTGGCAAAATACTGCTTCCAACTGGTGTAGCGGAATTCCATTTCAGGATGCACGTGGTTGTAATAAGCAATCAATTCCAGTATATGGAGCATGATCGGGTTTTGATCAAAACCAAGGGGAAAAACGAATTCGTTGGGCAGAGTAGAACGTTCTAAAAGTCTCTTGATGAGCACATCAACATTGATCCGGTTGTAATCCTGTGCTTTGTCGCTGAACAGAGTTTTATCCATAAAGGCGTAAGTGCCATAACCATAGCCTGCCAGCAGTGTATGGCAAAGCACACGGCTGCCGTCATTTGACTCAAAATAGAACTCGTTGCCCAGATCATACTCATCCCCTGCTCCGCGTGTAAAAACAAAATCATGGATGCCGAATTGGTTAAAAATCTTGGGAAAATCAATGGATTGACCAAATGGATCAGCCAGATACGCAATTCGTGAGGCTTTCCCCAATTGATCGGCATGCTTCATACCCAAGCGTAAATTATTGATCACGGATTCGCCGCTGCATAAAAATGGATCAAGCTGGGATACAAAAGGACCAATGATCAATTTCTCTTCCTGCACCAGCCGCTTTATTCGCGCTTGGTCTTCAGGATGAACTTCAAGATATTCGTCTATGGCAGCAGTCTGTCCATCCAGAAAAAAATCTTTGATCTTATCCTGTTCAAAAGCACGAAGCATTTCTTTGACGTTGTAAGCAAAAACGACCATTGCGTCCTGCGCGGTGAAATACCAAAAAGGATCCCAGTGGGTATGGTGAATACAATGCGCAATAATTTTATTCTCCATATTTCAGTTCCTCTCCTTATCGTGGGATCACTTATTAATTAGCGAGTAGACATCCCTTATTCGCAACCCAGCCCCGACAAAGGTCATGTGGTTCACAAAGAAGTATTTATTATATTGTTATATCATTATAATCGTTTGTCATTCAAGAAAATTCTTAAAATCAATCATCAGGGGGAGGATGACTGTTTGCTCTTGTTGATATAATCATGCTCATGATGCAAAAGAGACGTGAAATCCTTTTAATCGGGGCGGGTAACCGCGGCGCCGAGGTATATGGCGAATGGATCCGCGCAAATCCCGAGCAGCTCAAGATCACAGCCATTGCGGAACCGGTAGAATCGCGCTTAAGAGAAAGCGCATCCATTCATGATGTGTCCAGCTCACGACAGTACCCAGGCTGGGAAAAAGCGTTGAGCAATGGGAAGATCGCCGACGCGGCTATCATCTGCACTCTGGATCAACAGCATGTACAACCTGCCCTGAAAGCACTGGAACTTGGCTATGACGTACTGCTGGAAAAACCGATGGCAACCTGTCTGGAAGACTGTGTGGCTCTGGTGCAGACTGCCGAACAGCACGGTAGATTGCTGCAAATCGCACATGTGCTGCGCTACACCGATTTCTTTCAACAGGTCTATCAGATCGTGCAATCAGGTGAGCTGGGACAAATCATCACCGTATCCCACCGTGAGAACGTATCTGCGTGGCACATGGCGCACAGTTATGTGCGTGGCAACTGGCGGCGAGCCGATGAAACCAGCCCTATGATCCTGGCAAAATCGTGCCACGACCTGGATATTCTGTACTGGATATTGGACAGCCGAGCAAAAACCCTGAGCTCCACGGGGGGATTAAAACATTTTCGCACAGAAAATGCCCCAAAAGGCGCACCCGAGCGCTGTCTGGATGGCTGCCCGGTGGCAGCCACCTGCCCTTTCTACGCGCCGGCGGTTTATAG
Source organism: Anaerolineaceae bacterium (assembly GCA_963556045.3). Classification (GTDB taxonomy): domain Bacteria; phylum Chloroflexota; class Anaerolineae; order Anaerolineales; family Anaerolineaceae; genus UBA4781. The sequence continues at coordinate 1,245,169 of CAUVYA020000002.1, forward strand.
CGACCTTGAGCCGATCCACATCGGTTTATCCAACGCGCTGAATAAAAACATGCGCCTGGCAGGGAAGCTCATGCGGCGCAGCCCAGGGTTGGTACATGCAGCAGCGTCCATTGCCCCCTCATTGCGGCAGATCACCGAGTATAACGGCTGGCCGCGCTCTGTTATCTGCGAGAATCCAACCAATCCCGAAGAAATCCATCAAGCCCTCCAAAAAGGACCTTATGGACGCTGTGTGTATTTCTGTGATAATGATGTGGTTGACCACCAGATCGTGCTGATGGAAATGGAAAACGGCGTTTCTGTCTCGTTCAGCATGCACGGGCACAGTTTTGAGGAATGCCGCACCATCCGCATTGATGGGTCTCAGGCGACCCTGCTGGGAAAATTCGGCTGGAATCATACTTTCATTGAGATACGCGATCACAGGGGAGATGGATCACACCGCATTGACATGCCGAACTCTGTTGAAACCGGAGGGCATGGGGGCGGAGATCGTGGTTTAATGGAGCAATTCGTTAAAGCGCTGGGCGGGGAGCAGAATGCGATCCTCACAGACGCACGTTCTTCTCTGGAAAGTCATCTGATGGCTTTCGCCGCGGAACAAGCCCGCACCACAAATACGGTCATAGACATGCATCAATTTCGAGTGGCGGCAGAAAGAAGCCCGCGTTAGATCATTTCCATCTAAAAAAGAACGAAAAGGCGGGCTGTATACACAGCCCGCCTTTTTTCAAACATTGTCAAGATTTTATATGTTTTACATGCCCAGATACTTCATTGCTGCATGCACGAGAAATGCAGGCCACACCAGGGCTTTCAAGAAACCCAGTACACCCAGCCAAAAGGTAGCTGCATTCCCAATGAAATAAATGCAGGCGCCAATAAATCCGAGACCATAAATTGCACTGGAAGTACCGCCGTTATACCCGGTTCGTGGTTTGCAGCAATCATCATGATAAATTCTTTCTTCGCTCATTTTATCTCCTTCTATAATTCTTTTTCATTATTAATATATACGTACTCGCCTTGATGATGGTTTCGCGATGAAAAGTGATGCACTCTACCATCCACAGGACAGATTCATGTAATTCGCACTTGTATTTCGCCACCAATCAAAAGACCTTTCATCTTTCAGACCATACGATGAAAGGTCTTTATCTCTACTTGAGGTCTATTTACTGCAATGAATAAGACCTTTTTTTATTCATTGCCACCAATGCGGATCGTCTGGATGATATCCCAGAAAATGGTATCCACATCATCTCCTTCTGCAGGATAGATGATGATACGAAAGGTTTCTGGTAGCAGGCGACCGGATCTTCCAGCGACATCCATTGGTTCGTTAAAGAGGTATTCTACTCTTTGTCCGTTGTTGGTATTGATAACCCCTTTACAAAAATCAAAGGCATCGGTATGAATCCACTCAGCCCGCTCCAGAGTGGGAGAGGTAGAATCAAAAGACAGGATGAATTCATTGAAAATATCAGGGCAGCGATCGGAATATTGAGCATCACTTAACAGTGCGATGGTTGCGTAGATGGTGAAATCCATCTGACTTCCCAAGGAAGTTTTCAGAGAAGGATAGCCAAAATCTTCGGTCAAAATGTACGTCATTGGGAATTCAAAAGACGCCGCCGATGCATATTCTCCTGTATAAGACTGCCATTCTGTGCTGCCGGAATCTACATACTGTGGGATAGAAAGCGTGGTTATATTCCAGTCATAATAGTCTTTTGTCGTTTCATAGCGGTCAACTGCTTGCTCATACCAGCGTGAATAAGAATAGCGAAACCGAACCAGATTCCCAGTACCCGCATTTACATACAGATATACTTCAGGACGAGGTTCTGCCAGATTCCAAGTAGAATTGGATATTTGTTCGTCACCGGCTACATATTCATATTTAAAGGTATTGACGTCACCGATCAATTCTTCACCTAAGTAGGTATAAGAAGCTGTGAGCATGTCCTCCGCTTCCATATCTAAAAAGAATAGGGAGATCTTGGGGGAAAAATATGTATCGCTGTTTGGTTTGAAAAGACCGGTCGCATCAGTTTTATAACAAGTATCCCCCATACAAAATTTCTGATAGGAGGAGTCTATCAGAAATGTGGAGTTACTCTCAAGTAAACTCATCGCATCTGACAGAACAATATATTGGATTTGATCAGTGGTGTGTGTATCACCGTAAGTACCGGATTGATAAAGCAACGATGTATGAACGGTAAATGATTGTGCATCATCAAAACGCTGAAGTGCATTAACAAGGGCTGTTTCCGGTTGAGGCGGCAGGGGTGTGGTTGTTGGCAGCGCTGTCGGAGTGGCAGACGGTAGCTCCGGGGTCTGATCGGCAGGACCACAAGCCGAGAATATGCTGCTACAAATACCAAACAATAAAAGAAGGCTGCCGGTCCGAATCAAATGAGAAGCGGGGTCTCCATCCGTTTTTCTCTTGCGAAAACGAGTAATCGTGTCCATTTATAAAGCTCCATCCTTAAAGTTAGTTTTTAGAAAACGGATACTGGATAATTCTATACCTGATTCTCAAAAGCGTATTGCAATTTGTGATGAAATGCCCTTCAGGATTTCCCAAGTGCGATCAATGATGGGAAATGGGAATAATCTCTTTTGTATATGCGAAGCATTGTCATTGAATCCTCTTAAAACATACAATCACACGGTTTTTTAAACCATCCATCCGATTTTCTGAAGAACGATTTAGGGTGTCTTTGCAGGCATCTGACTAAGCGCAATATTATAAGAGTGGTCGCTGATCCGCTCCAAATTGCGGAGAGTCTCCACATAAATGGTATCCAGTTCAGGATTGCAGATCTTTTTCTTCAAACGTTGGATGTGGTTCTGCTTGAATTCTTTTTCCATCTTATCGATCTTCTCTTCATTTTTAATCACCTGTTCGATAAGGTGACCATCATTCGTCTTTAATGCATCCAAAGCCAATCCATACGTTTTTAAGACAATTTTCGACATGTCACGAATCTCTTTATGACCATACTTGCTTAATGCGCGCTTGCTCCCCTTAATTTTTTGCGCAAACTCCGCCAAGTTGTTGGCATGGTCGCCAACACGCTCGATATCCGTAAGCAGGTGTTTTAACTTTTCCACCTGGCTGATCTCCTCCGGTCCCAGCTTTTCCACAGGGATACTGACCAAAAAAGCATCCATATTGTCATTAATCTCATCCACGTTCTTTTCGTGCTTGAAAACCCATTTTATATCATCATGTTCATCGTGCAACATTGCATCTACGGAACGTTTCACCATCTCGTGCGCTATCCAACCCATACGCAGCACTTCTTCCTTCGCCATTTGTACAGCCATAACCGGCATGCTCAACAGGCGAGGATCAACGAAACGGGTTTTCTTCTTTTCTTTTTCTTCTTCCTTGTCCGGGATCAGTTTCTCTATAACATTTGCCAGGGGTTTCACAAAGGGAAGCATGAGTATACTTACCGTTAGATTAAAAATGGTATGTGCATTCGCAATTTGGCGGGGTAGTTCAGCAGAAGTGATGGTTATAAGATCCGTAAACGGTTGAATAAAGGGCAGGAATATCAAAACTCCGGCAATATTAATCGCAATCTGTGAATAAGACGCCCGTTTGGCACTGGTGCTGGATTGCAATGCAGCAACCCAACCCATGATGCAGGAACCAATATTAGCCCCCAAGATAATAGCAATCGCGACAGGCAATGTGATGGAATTGCTATGCCCCATCGCTATCACCAATCCGGTCATAGCCGTGCTGCTTTGAATTGCTGCCGTAAAGACCGCACCAACTAAAACTCCCAGCAATATCTGCTGGCTCAGATACTGAACTGCCTGCTGAAAGAAGACCATCTGACTGACAGCCTTGCCTGCTTCTGACATAAGGCTCATTCCAAGGAATACGACCCCAAAGCCAAAAAGAGGTTGCCCGATTAAACGCAGTTTGGGTTTGCTGGAAAAGCTCATCATGAAAAATCCAATGATGAGAAATATGAGATTGAAACTTCCAATGCGGAATGAGACCAGTTGTCCTGTGATGGTAGTACCAATTTCCTGACCAAGCATGATGCCGATTGCCTGCTCTAAATTCAACAGGTTGGCATTGATGAGCCCGATCATAGTCACCATGAGCAAACCACTGCTCTGCATCAATGCTGTCGCTATCATGCCAAACAGACCCTGTTTCAGGCGATTATCCAACGATCGATTCATGATCGCCAGTAATTGAGTTCCGGCAACCTTTTCCAATCCTTCACTCAACACATGAACGCCATATACAAAAATGGTCAAACCGCCAAATAATTGCAAAAAAGTCTGGAATGTCTGCATGGTTGTTATCCTTTGGGTGAAATCGGTATCATTGATAAAATTCTATATCATTTCCTCAATCCAAGGAATTACTTCCATCGCTTTTTTGTTCGTTAGAGCATCTTTTTCAATGCGCCATACGAGATGATCTCGCTGATCTCCTCCACGAATCTAATATGTTGTGGATCACTACTGGCGAGACTACCACGAAGAAGGATAGCGGTAAAATCGAGATCCTTTGCGCCGTGGTACGTGGAAAGAACACAAAATTCGGCGCAGAAACCCGTAAGGATAAGAGTATCCACTTTGAGTTTTTCCAGGTACTGCTGCAGATTTGTTTTGACAAACGCACTTCCTTTATCCTTCTGAATATGAATATCGGAAGCCAGGATATTCAATTCATCCGGAATTTCGAAGCCTTCCGTACCGGGAACAAGCCCATCCTCTTCATCAATGTGCTGGATGCAAATCACCGGCAGCCCTTTCTCACGAAAGATCGCAATGGCGGCATTCACATATTCGATGGCGTGCTGAAGCGATTGAGCAATTTCTGGACTCAGGTCAAAGAATTGTTTTTGAATATCAATAACAAGCAGTGCAGGTTTCATCGCTCTCTCCTTTTCCTCATCCATACCGGTCAGTATTCTTAAAGAATTATATTTCCATTCCAGGCACACTATTTAAAAAAACCTAATAGAAAATTTTTGCGCAAGTTCTATTCAGGCAGTTTCTTTCCCGAAAAAAATATCGTGGCTAAAAAGACTGCTATCACCAGAAAAGAGACGCGCAGCGAGAAGGCATCTGCCAGCGCCCCTACCATAGGCGGACCGATCAAAAAGCCGACGTAACCAATGGTCGCCACACCCGCGATCCCTGTTCCGGGCTCTTTGTGATTTGAGTTCCCGGCTGCTCCGTATACTAAAGGAATGATATTCGCCAAGCCGAAACCGGATAAGCCCAAACCCATGATCGCCAGCCACGGTTCATGAGCCAGTGCCGCAGTCATAAATCCGGCGGCTGCCGTGAGCCCGCCTGCCCGGACGATCACTGTTTGATGCAATTTCTTTCTGAGCCAATCCCCCAGCATGCGACCCAGTGTCATCAGTGCCGCAAAGAAGGCATAGCCCAGCGCGGCTGTCGAGGAATCAGTGCCCAGGACATTCTTCAAATAAACCCCGCTCCAGTCCGATGAAATCCCTTCCCCCAGGGCGGTGACAAAGGCGATGCTGCCCAGCAGCCATAACGCCCGTTCCGGCAGCCTAAACATCTTGCTTTTTGCAGACCGTTCAACTTTTACCTTCTCTAAATGGTGGTTTATTCCCAGAGAAACAAGCAATGCCAGACATGCGATCAACAAAAAATGCTGAAAAAGCGAAACTCCTGGGAGAGCAGCCATCCCTGCTCCGATAAAAGCTCCGCAGGCTGCCCCAATGCTGTAGCCACCGTGAAAGGAGGACATCATCGGCTTGCCTGCTTCGCGCTCCACCAGCACAGCCTGCTCATTCATGGCGACATCCATCAGGCTGATACACATTCCAAACAAAATCAGGCAGACAACCAGCAACGGGATTTGGGGCGCCAGAGCAACCAACGGCAACAACAGCGAGCCAGCTATTGCGGTACCCAATATTATTTTGTGACTGCCGAATCTCGCGATCAATCCTCCAGCCAGTAACAGCGCCAGCAGGAAGCCGAGTGAGGATGAAAAAAACAACCAGCCAAGCAACCCTTCCGTCAAATGAAATTTTGTCTGGATCAGCGGTATGCGGGAAACCCAGGTTGCCATCAACGCCCCGTTGATCATAAAAGTGACCAGGACGGCAGTTCTAGGGGATAACAGTTTACTTTTTCGTATCATAGCCTTAACTTTACAAAAATTTTTATGCGAATCATGCAATTCTATCAGGAATCCCAGTTTACTCGAGAAATTCAGAAAAACCGTTTATCAGCATTGAATATTAGCAGTATCATCATTAACAATGCTTTATCTACAATCGAAAAAGAGAATATCTGTACCACTACAGGTGTAAATATGCAAAAAATAATACGAGAATTTGAGTCAATGCTTACTCCCGATGAGTTAATCTCCATTCAAAAGCTGGATTCCCCCTTCAAGATTCAGGAATTCCTGGATGAGGTGAAGTACCCTTCCGGGGATGAAAACCGTTCCTCGATCGAAGTGCTGCGCCAGCGTCAGGCACACTGCCTGGATGGGGGATTGTTTGCAGCAACAATGCTGCGGCGGCTGGGGTATCCTCCTTTGATCGTTGACCTGCAGCCTGAAGCAGGTCTGGATGATGACCATGTACTTGCCATCTTCCAGGAATTCGGCTGCTTTGGCGCGGTAGCAAAATCCAATTTCTGCGGATTGCGTTTCCGCGAGCCGGTGTACGCCACCATCAGGGAACTGGCACTTTCTTATTTCCATGATTACTTCAATATGCAGGGGCAGAAAACTTTGCGAACCGTTACGAATGTCATCAATCTTGAGGATTATGATGACCTGCACTGGATGACAGGCTCAGCGGGGGTGAATGCCATTGAAAAAATGCTTAAAAAGGCAGCCCTTACCCCATTGATCTCAGTTGAACAGGCTAAATATCTTTCTATGCTAGATGAACGTTCCTTCCGTGCCGGCACGCTGGGTGTCAATCTGGATGGGGTTTTCAAACTCGATTAGCATCGTTAAATAACACTCTCACTTATTAATTCTGAGGTACCACAACCAAACTGGTCATAGAATACTATTTTCGATATTCTCTTTTATCGAAACTCAGATATACAGATCCCTCTTCGCGTAGGATATATACGATCCAATCATGCTGACAGTTATAATGACAAAGGATAACAGGATGAAAGCAGGTTCGAGTTTGGCATCACGCAGCAGTACAGTCGGATCAAAATATTTGAAGGGAGAGATGAATTTCAAGAAATCCAACTTGGGGCTTAAACCAGAAACAATAGAAGCAAAATAGCTGGCAAGCAAAATTGACATCGATACGGAACCGGCGCGTTTATGCTGTTTCAGCGCACACCCCAGGAAAATTCCTACCGCCATGAAGATCATCTGCATGGTAAAAAAAGACAGAATAGACACCGCCACAAAATCGTAAAAAACCAGATCCGGCTTATATTTCGCGGCATTTACCAGGATACCACCCCATGTGACAAGCAGCAGGATAATGCAGTTCACCATGACCGCTGCGGTTTTAGCAGCGACCAGTTTCCAGCGCCTCACAGGCAGGGTCAGGGAGAATTCAACGGTTTTATCACGTTCTTCTTTTGAGATGATATCACTTCCCCACATAGCAGCGGAAATGGAAAGGATAAGCGCGAAATAGGTCATCATTACGCCATAAAATCCGGTAACGGTCGTAAGGTTGAACGCATTCATATTAAGAGCTTCCATCAACGCGGGGGGAACGCTATCCAATACCACCAGTAATTCCGGATTCCCATAGAACGCGGAGAATTTGGAAAAACCTACCACGATGAATAAAATTGAAATCCCACTCCAGATAAGGAGAGATTTCAGGTTTGCTTTTAGTTCTCGAATAAAAATGTTCACCTTTTTCTCCTTATACCGCCGACGGGATATTCCGCCTGGTATATAAAACATAACTGCTGACCACAGAAATGAGAATCACGACCACGCTGATAAGAACTAACGGCATGTCATAGGCTGTATTTTTCAAGATGTAGCTGGCATCAAAATGCGTAAAGGGAGATAAGACTTCCAAATTCTGATCGCCGATCATCCCACCAAAAGCATTCAAGATATACAATCCAAATACCAGAGCCATAGAAAAAGGTGTCACACTCCGCACCCGTTTCACGATCAATGAAATGAACATTCCAACTGACAGAAAAAACAACTGGAATACAGGGATAGTGAGCAGCAGAAGCACGAGAGGCTTCATCCCAAAATTCTCCCCATCGTTGTATAAAGAAATGAACAGTACGCTGCTCACACAAACTACGATAGTGGTGATGGTTAAACTCAAAAAAGCCGCCGCAAGTTTACTGGTAAGAATAGTCGCCCGCTTGATGGGTTTTGCCAGCAGAAAGTCAGCCGTGAACTCACTTTCTTCAATGGATACCAATCCAAAGCCATAATTGGCAGCCTGTATTGCCAGGCAGACCTGACAGAAAAGGAATACCAGGCCGAAGAATCCGAGGATGGTCGACCAATCCATGTTTTCCATTCCAAATGCGATCAGCAACTCTTTTGGAAAACTCTGCATCATATCATTCAGGAGTTCGGTATTCGTCGAGAAGCTGCGAGAAACGGACATGAAAACGAAGATCAGGCACACGATGGAAAGTGACCAGATGATGACCGAACGAAGATGGGTTTTTATTTCGTATTTAAAGATATTCATCATCAATACCTATTCGTAATAATGCATGAAGATCTCTTCGAGAGTCAGATCTTCAATGGTCACATCTGCGATCGTATTATCACTGATGAGTTTCATCATGGAATTGATATCACCTTTATAGAAGAAACTGAGCGTGCCATTGGATCGTTCCAGTCCACTAACGCCATCTATAGAAAACTTTGTCTCATCAATTGCATCAGCCGAGATACGGATCTTTTTATAATTTTCTTTTTGAAGGGTTTTGATATCTTGAATATTGATGATGCTGCCTTCCTTGATAATGGCAACACGATCACACATACGCTGTACTTCCGGCAGGATATGAGAGGAAAAGAAAACAGTTGCGCCCCTTTTGTTTTCCTCTCGAATAAGGTTGAAGAATTTCTGCTGCATCAGGGGATCCAGCCCGCTGGTGGGTTCATCCAGGATGATCAAATCAGGCTGGTGCAAGAGACCCTGTACTATACCGACCTTCTTTTTATTGCCGTAAGAAAGGTCATCAATACGTCTTTTCAGATCCAATTCCATAAGATCTGCCAGCTCGTAGATCCTTTTTATGCAATCTTTCTTATAAAAGCTGGCAGAGTATTTCAACAGTTCCATTACTTTCATGCCCTGATAATAAAAGACCTCGGAGGGCAAATATCCAATGCGCTGCCTGATCTGTGGACCGTACTTGATACAGTTCTTACCAAAGATATTCGCTTCACCTTTGGTGGGGTAAATCAATGATAAAAACAAACGGATGGTAGTGGATTTCCCAGCCCCATTGGGACCGATGAAACCAAAGACCTCCCCCTCCTCAACCGCAAAGGAAACATCCACAATCCCGCGAGCCTTGCCATAATACTTGGTCAGAAGATTGACCTCAATAATACTCATAATGACTCTCCTAAAAAACAATAATCTTTTCAAACTACTAACACATACCCAATGCACGATCAATAATTTGGCGTACTATTTCACCAGTGGAAGAAATTGCAATGTCGGGGGGTGTAAAAAAACCACCAATGTGGTGGTCTGCTTATGCAACACAAGCATTGAATATATCATTCGCAAGGGATAGTGTCAAGATAAACTCAACTAAAAAAGAACAAGAGAATCAGCTAAAATTCAATATAAAACAAATTTAATCTCAGCGTACTTTTAAACCTCATAACAGACCATTTTTCGATATTGAAAAATAGTTCAGATAGCATAAACACCGGTCTGCCGTGCTCAGGTTTACGGATGAATCAATAAGATCAACATAATCGAAAGCATCGTTATTGCTAACGGAAGGATTCCAAGCACGATCCCTATGATAGCAGTGCTTTTCCGTTTGTTATCCTGTTCCTTCGTTCGCGAGATTGAAATTACGCCTGTGATGATGGCAAATGGTCCGATAAAATTTGACCAGACCGCGCCAAACAGGATGTGAAAGACGATTGCAAGAATTCCGAGCACCAGGCTCGTGGTAGCAAGAGGGTTATTCGTATTCTGAGTAGACACTTCCGATTCTGCGATTTGACTTCCTTCATGGTTGATTTTCGGTTCACTGCTATCATTTACAGGCTGCATGGTATTTTCAGAATTGGCGGGATTGTCGAAAGATACAACTTTTGTATCTCCAGGTCTCTTTTTCTTTAAAATGGTGATCAACAGAATGATCGTTGCAATCGGAATAGCACATATCAATAATTCAATGAACGAAAAAGACATTTTTTTCCTCGCTTTCGCGAATCCGGTTTATTGCATCTATAAATCGGATTTTCGAATTGAGAAAGAACCATACTCACTATCATACACACATTCATTCCGATTTCAATACCATCAATGATCAGTTCGAATACCATCCGTATGTTTACCATAAGACAAATCGTTTGTCGAAGACATACATTAATGGCAATGCATTGTGCGCGGAGAAACACACTCTCCAATAAACCAAACTAGAAATATGTATAATGGAATTGCAATTCAGTTCCATCTGCTTGTTAATTGCGAAGGAGGAATATATGGGTACTGATATCCACCTGGCAGCGGAGGTATATCGAGATGGTCAATGGCATCTGGCGAGCGTTGACCTTCCGGATGGTCGCAATTATCGCGCTTTTGCCATCCTGGCTGATGTTCGCAATGGATATGGGTTTGCAGGCTTTGATACCGGTGACCCCGTTGTTCCGATAGCCTATCCGCGAGGATTCCCGGAAGATTTATCAAAGGAACTATCTAAATTGCTCTACAAAGAAGACGAAGAGGAAGAGTGGCTAGATGATGACCAACGAGATCCGCCATCAGTGGATGAGGATGAAATGGAAGAAATTGACCACGTCTGGTTGGGAAATGAATCCTTTTCTTGGGTAACGCTGAAGGAATTGCTCGATTATGATCTTGACGCTCCGGTAACATTGCGCGGTAAAGTGCCACCTGATGCTGCCCAGCGCTGGAAAGAAAAGCGCGAACCACCAAACAATGTTGCAGCATATACCTCCAATCCCGATTGGGTAACACTGGAATGGCAGCGACCCTTGCGAGACAGCGCGCCATTGATCACCGAACTCATTGATGCCCTCAAACCACTCGGTGAACCCTCCAAAGTACGCATCGTGTTTGGTTTTGATAGTTAGCCTATTTTTTTCTGAAAGAGATAACCATGGATATTACATATATCATTCTTGCCTTTTTGGGAATATTCACGGTCTTGTTGTTGATCTTTAGAAAGCCGGGATGCAAGCATGAAAACCAGGTATTCTTCGACGCCAGCGGAGACGAATTACCAGGTTATGATAGTGAAGCCTGCTTCTGCAAATGTTTGGATTGCGGGCAGGTCAGTGTGATCCCTTCCAACTTCCAGAGCGATGCCCATTTTGATAATTATCTGCATCAATGTGAAATGGGCGGTTCGCAGGCAGTTCGAAAAATCCATTCAGTGCCTCCTACTGATTCCTCGAAAAATGAAGAGTAAATTTACTCCTTTCAATAAAACTTACGATACCTTTTTCGGTTATGTGACTATTAAAGGGCGCTATGATCAGCCCACAAAACTGGAGGGAACACAAGCCGTTGTGGATTTCGTCACCAAACACCTGTACGCAGAGGAACTGCGGGTATGCGACAGCAACGATCATTTGCTGCTGCATCTCATGGATGGCGTTGACATCTACAATGAACTGGAAGAAATCAATATCAACCTGAATGAGCTTTTCATAAATGCACGGCAGGCACTCATTGAAAAGGAAGAAGAACAGCCGCCAAAAGAAAGGTGGGAGATGCTGTACGATCAGATCGGGCTTTCAGCGGGCGAGATCGCCATGCGGCAGCGAGTGAAGAAGGCTGCCCGGGCTGCCACATGTGTAGCTGATGTGGCAGAACTGGTGCAAGGCACCTATTTTGACGCACGCTTCTATTCTCTTGATGATGTGCATTGCTGGGGATATTTTAATGATGCAGATTTAACCGTCTGTTTGTTATCTGAAGACGAAAATGACAGGCGCATTCAACTAAAACCCGATGCGCGGGTGCAGCATCGTTCTTCCGCTGAAGATGTGCATGTTTTTACGTTGCTGGATATTCCTTAATTATCCCTAACACTACCTTCTGTTAACTAATTCGAGCAATTGATTTTTTTCGTATATAATTTTTTTAATGCAATACGTATTCATTATAGTGCTCCCTTCTTTTTAAAATGAAAATCAGATCATTGCCCCCAACAAACAATATAGAGCATTGTTAGTCAGAATCAGGGAGTGGTAATTATGAAAACGAAATGGGGTTATTTTCTAATTCTTCTGACCATCTGTCTCACAATCACACCAACAAGTTGTACGCAAATTCCTGAAATACCTCAGAATCAGGTTGGATCATCCAGCATGTCGGATTATTTAGATGATTTTGGTTGTTTTCCGAATGATTGCGATCTTCCACCCGGTATGAAAGAATTATGTGAGGATTATCGAGAAGGTATCATTTCCTGGCCTGGGAATTGCTCGGATATGCCCGGCGAGGCTTGCCAGACCTTATGCGAAACAGAAAAAGCAGCCAGTGGCATTAATCTACCGACCGAAGTTGTGGATGCATATCAAACCGGCTGGACGAAACCACTACAACTGGATGACAATATCAATGATAGTCTGCGCTCTGATTTCGCGTGGTCTCTAACCAATCCTGTCATCGATAGCAAAGGTAATGTGCTATTGATCTATTCCTCTCTCATCGAAGGATTGCCCGGTTATTATCGTATCTGGGATGGGGAAAAGCTTTCAGAACCCCAAGTCTGGAATGGACCTCTAGGGTTGCAGGTAAGAGCTTTTGACAGTAAAGACCGACTTCATATCATCAGCATTGAAAATCAGGATGAAGAAGACCAGTACCTGATCCATGTAATCTGGGATGGGAACACCTTCACCACAGAAGCCGTCTTTCCAGAACAATTCATGCAACCCACCCTGGGATTGCATAATCTTGAAATCGATACAGAAGACCACTTGCATCTGACATTTCACGATAAAAGTCTTGGTGTGAATGCAATATGGTACTTAAGCTGGGATGAAAACGGATGGAGTGAACCAATCAGTATCAGTGATTCCCTTACAAATTCTGTAAATCCTTGTATTGCCTTAGGTCAGGATGGACGTGTTTTCATCAGCTTTACTATAGAAGTACTCGATCTGCCTGTCGAATCTGCAACCGCTGATTATCTATTCACCTATGTCCATGATGGGCAATGGTCTGAACCAATTCATGGGGTCCTGGGGACCATTAAAACAGATAGTCGAGGATATGTGCACTCTATCGGAGAAAATCTGTATACATATTGGGATGGGGAAAGATGGTCAGATCCTGTTCAGATCGAATATCCTGGTTATCCAACAGCCATGTACCATTTTGTTGTTGATCCACAGGATAACGTCACCTTCATCTGGAATCGTTACACCCAGCTTGATACCTTCACTGAAGAGGGATATGACCTGCAGCGCGAATTGATGACACGCCGCAAGTATGCTGATGGATCATGGAGTCCGGTGATGACACTGGGAGTCTGGGATTATACGCCAGACTATAATGAGGTGCACACCTTGATGAGTTCTGATGCGGATGGAGTTATCCATATCGGTACTTCAGGCAATTTTGAAGGTGAGTTACGTCAGTACTATCTCAACACATCCGCACCAGTACTCGATGAAACCCTCGCCATGCTAGCGGTGATGCCACCACAATTGGCATACGCACCTTATCCTTCCTCTGAACCCTCACCCATCACTTCAGAACCCCCCATAGGCTGGAGCGAACTAAAATCCATTGGCACAAGCAGTTCACAGAGTAAAGATGTTGATATTGACCTCGATGCAGAAGGTAACCTCTATGCCGTGTGGCAAGAACAAATTGGGGATGATTATGAGATCTTATATTCCTATTCCGAAGAGGGAAGCTGGAGTGACCCCATCAATATTTCTCAAACGGACGGCTTTGATCTGGACGCTCAAATCGTCCATGACGAGCTGGGGAGACTGCTGGTTGGCTGGGTTGGTACATTGCCCGGTACAACCTGCGCTTACTCCGCTGAGTATGATGGAACAACATGGAGCACACCGCTACGGTTATCGAAAGCGATTACGTGGGAAATTCGATCTTCTATGCTTGATCTCTCTTTTTCCAAAGAAAACGTTATTCGCCCATCACTGGCTGTAGGACCTTCAGATGAGGGTGCAATGGTATGGGAACATATCTCGGAGGGAGTATCCAATACGCTCGGTATAGCTTTGCAAGACAAGTATGGTTGGGGTCAGGAGAATATTCCGATCGGGGAAACCCACTTTCCTTATGCAGGAGAACGCGCGGATCTTGATTTCGATTCCGATGGGAACCTGCACATGGTATTTACTTACTCTGGAAACACGGAGGGATTTTCAGAGGGATTTTATTTGAAAAATCAACCTATCTACACCTATTTTGATGGGAAAACGTGGTCTGAACCGGAATATCTATTAGCACTTCCACCCTCGGATAACCCTGTTAATGACATGTCTTTCCAAAGCAAAATTGCAGCCATCAACGCAGATCGAATCTATGTTGTTACCTCACTTCGCCCATTCAACCGAGCATACAGCCCCTATCGCAGATCAAATGAAGACAGCAACGCTTACCTCACTTTCTGGAATGGCAGTGAGTGGTCAGAAATGCGCCGGTTGGATAATGGAACTGCATTTGGACCCTCTTTCGCGGATATTGTAGAAGACGGGAAAGGAATCGCGCATATCATCTGGTCTAAATATGATGTCTTCAGCCAACATTATTCTATCTATTACACCACGTCCGATGGACTAAAAGAAAGCGCTGTAATCAAGATGTGGGAATCTGAGACAGAACAGGATGCATTCCCAATATTAAAACCGGTCATTGCAGTCAATGCTGATGGAAAGATTGCGATCGCATTTGAAATCGAAAAAGCCGGCATTTGGAGCGCATATTACACCGTTAAGGAATGAACCTTTTTCAATGGAGGGTGAGCAGCTCCAATTAATACTTTACCTATAAAAAAAATAAGCAGTGAGGAAGATTAATTAAGAATAATCATTTCTGTTGCTGCCTGATATGTTTTGTGCTACAAAAGGATTGGCTTCCCAAATACTTTTACGAGAAGGGGATCGAACGTGGATATTTCGTATTTATGAGTATGCCGCACATAATATGATAGGAATAAAGTGGAAGTATCAATAATCACAATAGGTATTCATAGCAGATTTTCGAAAAAAGATAGAACCTTCTACCCCATCAACAGCGTAAATGTTAGAAATGAAAATCTTCCCGAAGATACAGGGATCTCTGATGCGTCTTACCCAAGCTATTAATGTGATAAAGCGCTGTTTGAAAATGATTTTTCTCACAACGGTAAATTGAAATTAAACTCCAATAAAAATACAACAGATAACAATTAACCACTGGGAAATTTTCGAGGAGTATTTTTCTTGCAGGGTGCACATGTAATGGAAAGCAGCATCATAGAAAGTTTACAATATCTCGAGTTTATACTCTTTTTATTGATCACAGGTTTTCTCCGTCTACAATTGAAGTGCCTTATTGATGCACAGAGATAATCCATTCAGGTAAGTATGGTAATCTACACTCCAGTCAGTTATTTAACCGATTCCATGCAATATCAGACACCTTAATAGTGCCCTGTCCCAACGTTTAATTAAATTCAATTCATCCACTACGATAGTGTCAATGCAATTAACAAAGTGGAATAGGGTAGTATTTCCAGGCTTGGTAAATAATGGGTGAACGACCCCTTCGAATCTACAGATAATTGTTCATATAAAGTCTCTTCGATCAACGATACAGCAGTATAGGTCCCGGCTGCCAGGGGGCTTTTTTTCAGAGAGAGATGGTAATCTGTGATCGGCTGATCTGTAAGGTTGACAATCACCAGCACAGATTCCTGTGCGGAATTCCGAAGGAAAGAAAAAAGACTTGAATTGGATGTAGAAATGATATGGAAATCTCCCACCCGCAGTGATGAGTGCTGGTTGCGCACATCTATCAACATTCGATAATGAGCAAGAATTGAATCGGGGTTATTGATCTCATCTGCAACGTTATAGCTCAAATAATCCGGGCTGACCGATTCCCAGCCTTCTTTCCAAGAGGGTGAATTATCTTCATCGCTCCACTGCATCGGGATGAGCAGAGATTCATAGTAATTTTCCTGTTCCCCCTGCATCCCGATCTCTTCTCCATTGTACATGCATGGCACGCCGGGTATGGTCAGCAATATTGAGGTGGCAATTTTTGCTTTCTCCTCATCATTCCCGAGCTGGGTCATGACCCTTGCCATATCTTGATTCGAGAGGAAAGTAATGAATTGCAGGTCAGGCATGACCTGATAACTCTGTTCAAGCACTTCCTTGATAGATGAATTGTTCCCTGATCTGACCGAATCTGTGATCGCCTGTGAAATACCAAATTCCCAGGTCAGGTCAAGCTCATCTCCCCCTGTATAAGAAGCCAGGATGGAAGGGTCAACATCCCAGACCTCCCCTGCGATCAAAGCATCCGAATCGAGAGACTTAATGTATTGACGAAAATCCTTATACCACGCATGAGTGCTCGCAGTATGGACCTGGTTTTGAGGATCTTCTTCGATCAGGTGTTTGGCTGCATCCAATCGAAATCCATCAACACCGATATCCACCAGCCAGTATTTGGCGATCTGCTCGAATTCTCTGGTAACAGCGGGATTATCATAATTCAAGTCGGGAAAATGCTCTCCAAAAGTCGCAAAATAATACCCGGACTCCCCTTCAAACCACACTTCCTGACCCCAGGCTCCCCTGAAATCAGGTTTGTTTTCAGACCAGATATAGTAATCACGATATGGTGAATTCAAGTCCTGTGCTGCGGTAAACCACGGATGCCGGTCTGAGGTATGGTTCAACACCAAGTCAATAATGATGCGCATTCCTTTACGGTGAACCTCAGACACCAAATCCTTGAAGTCCGCTATCGTTCCAAAATCTTGATTGACAGCTAGATAGTCTTCCACACGGTATCCAGAACTATCCACCGAAGGATCACCGGATGGATGGATCGGCATTAAATAGATGCCTGTCACCCCAAGTTCTTGCAGATAATCCAGCTTTTCTATGATCCCCTTGAGATCACCGATCGAATCTGAGCCATGATCGTAAAAATTGCGGGTGAATATCTGATAGAAAACCGTATCATTCCACCATGGATATCCGTTTGTTCCCATCGGAGGATCAATCGTTTCAACCACAGGAACGGTTTGTTTTTGAACTGGTTCTTCAATTATGGGATCGCTGACATGACAACCTGGCAGCAGTAAACAGAACACAAGAGTAGCACCAAAGATAAGAGAATCTGACTTATGCATCATTCCCTCTTTGTACCTTCTTATGGTAGCATGTAGATTATTTGTTTACAATCAATTGATTTCAACAAGAATGGGGATATTTGGATTCCCTATCAGGTATCTGAAATCGTTCAGTAGGGAGAAAGGGACATTTCTTCTTTTCAGTTACTTCATCCAGGCAAAAAGAATAGCTGTACTGTTGATTGCAGCAACGCTGAATGGGAAGTTGAGATGCAAACCATATCAGTTCAAGCGAGCGAGTTCTTTTTTACAAACACGTAAACAACTTTCCGCCTTTTCTTTGAGCCCCTCCATTGGAAAGAGTGCACCGAACTGTTCAAGGGCAAAGGAAGCGGACACAGCCGCCCGGCACAAGGCATCACGGGCATCCTGCGAAAGAACAGAGCCGACCACCAATCCACCACAGTAAGCGTTCCCGGCGCCGGTTTGGTCTATGATCCTCTCAACCCGAACCGCCGGCACTTGAATATACTCGCCTGATGAATCCGCGTAAATGCTGCCCTGCGCCCCTGCACGGATCACGACCTGTTTCGCGCCTTTGTTAATCATGGCATCTAACAGGTCATGAGGATCATTCAAATCCAGCAGCGATTGTGCTTCCTGTAAATTGGGTGAAACGCAATCTACCAGCGGCAGCGCTTTGAAAAAGCCGGGGCGGAATTCTGCCAGACCCTCCGCCTGCAGAGGCTCCCATAGAATGAATGGGTTTCCCAGCGGACGCAGCCGTTCTACCCAGCCGACAACTTCATCGCAACTGCAGTGAAGATGAACACCCTGTAAGGAATCATACACGACGGGGAAATCTTCCAGCAGCGGTTTATACAGAGGAAAATCTGCCGGATCTGATCTGAATGTTTCAGTGCGTGTGCCATCCGCATCAAAGTTCTGCCAGGCGCGCATGGTTTTCTTGTTCAAGATGGATACCCCACGCATATCAAAGATGGTGTTCAGTTCTTTCTTCAAACCGGCTGGGAAATTAGTACCGATCTTAGCAACCAGACCGACCTTGTCACTCCACACCCGCATTCCCATGATGGCATGAACGCTGCCGCCCCCCAGGCAGCCCATGTGCGTGGTCCCATCTGGTAAAACAATATCGTCAATGATGACATACCCTATTGAGATAAACATTCACGAACTTCTCCATGATCGAGCCATATATGGATCACGGCTGTCACTTCATTTTTTGTGCCAGCCAATGATCAACACATGCTATTTCGCATTGACAGCCTGCATGAAGTCAACGATACGGTCATAATCCCATTCCGCCAGAATGGATTCGTTGGTCCATCCTTCAATTGGTTTGAAGGAACTGCTGACGATGACACCATCACTGTACTGCAGGGCATCCTTGACGTTCTCGGCATTGGCGCCACCACCCAGATACAAAGGGACATCCAGTCTGGCTTCCTGAACCTGCCGCAGCATGGTGAGAGATTCGGTAAAAGAATGCCCGGTGAGGACCAGACCATCTGCCTTGCAGTAGACGCTCGCCGAACGCGCCGCCTCCACCAGAGGCATCTCACCCAGCGGGATACCGGTACGATCATACACATCGGCTAAGATGGCAATATCTTCGGCGCCGATCTGTTTGCGATAGGTGATCGCTTCATACGCACAGCCCTGTAAAATTCCTTCCGCCTTGACCATCGCGCCGGTAAATACCTTGATGCGCACAAATTGAGCTCCGGCTGCCTGCGCAACCGCCAGCGGCTCACGCGCCCCATGGCTCATCATACAGATGCCCAGGATCAGGTCGGGGAATTCCCTGCGGATGGCTGCCCCCACCACCGATAGAAAAGCCACGCTGTGAGGCTGAATCTGCGCTGCCAGCGGAAGATCAGCCAGATCCTGAATGTACAGGGCAGGCACACCTGCCCGCACTGCTTTTTCGGTGTTCTTTAATGCAAATTTAACGATCTGCTCCATTGGAACAGAGGTACTCTGATTGGATGCCGGCGATGGAGGTAAGTGGAGAGCGGCTATAACAGCCGCTCCCTTGATCGAAAAAAGAGATCTTTTTGTCATTCGTGCCAATTCTCCCATGTTTCACTGGTGCGGATGCGGCTGATACCGCCCCCGCCTTCTATACTGCGCCCACCTTCAAAGCTTCGGAAATACTGCTCTCCTTTTTCCTCCGCAAGATAGGCGGCAAATAGTTCACCCGGAATGGCAGCGATGAGAGGAGAGAACATTTCTTCCACCTGCGGGATCGGGAAGTGAAAATCGGCAGACGCAACCAGATTCGAGGCGGATTTCGGGGCAACCACAGCAACCTGTCTGCCGATCTGTTTGGCTGCAACTCCAACTTCCTCGGCACGAGATATATCACGATCTCCGGCAGAGATGATAAAGGTAGGTGTCTCAACTTTTTTCTCAAAGTACTGTAAATGCGCCCATTCTTCCGTATCCTGCCCGAGGGCTGAGTCACCGGTCGCTTCAAGAAGCTTGGCAGCCACGAACAAACCGCTGGCGTAGTTCGGACCGCTGCCCACAAAGACAAATTCGGTTTCCTGAGCCCATGCTTTGGCAGCTTTTCTGGCTACCTCATCGCAGTCTTCGATGGTCTGGTTCACATGCACCGTGAAATCTCGAATTTTCGCCCTGTATGCGGCGGCTTCTTCATTGGATAAAACGCCGCGTACTTCCGCAATACGGATGGCAAGCAGATAAAGCCCTACCTGGCTGGTGAAGTAACTGCGCACACCCGGGATGATCATATCAACCGGATCGGGGAAGCTCGGCACCGGCACATCCAGCACGGTATCTGCTTCCTTCGCAAGCGGACTGTCTGGAGTAGCCGTCAGTGCCCAGGTGGTCGCACCTGCCTGCCTGCCCATACGCAGCGCTTCTGCCGTGCGCGATACCGCGCCTGAAACCGAGATACCGATAACCACATTCGTCCTGGGACCACTTTGTGGGATAAATCCGGCAGCATACCGACCGAACAACATGGAAGTCATGGGATCATCAGGCAATTTCGTCAAAGATTCAAAGGCTAATTCTGTACTGAGAGCCGCATGATGAGAATCACCGCACCCGACCACATACAAACGTTTGGCAGAAAGGCAAATCTCATGCTCCGTTTTTCGTCGGATGGTATCATCAAGCGGTGCGTAGATCTGTTCCAGCAGTTTCGGCAAGCTATAAATTTGTTCAACCATGTAATTCATTTGTTCTTCTCCTATTATATATTTCCATAAAATTATGAACGTCCACCTCGGTGGGCAGTACATTTCGAGCGCCGATGGATTGGATCAGAATTGCGGAAGCCGCACCGGCAAAATCCATGCAATCTTGATAGCACCACCCCGCTAGAAAACCGAACAGAAATGCGGCATGAAAGCAATCCCCTGCGCCGGTAGTATCTTTTATCGGAACCCGATAGGGTTTGGTTGCATAATGAGCATCAGCAGTGAAGAGCGCTGCCCCTCTGCTGCCCTGCGTGAGAATAATGAGTTCCGGTCCGTTCGTCAGAATCTCTTTTACTGCTTCCTGCATATCTTTCTTCCCAGTTAGTTCGCCGAGCGCTTCTTCGTTTGAAAAGATGATATCAGATTGAGCAAGCATCTGCAGCGCTGCTGCGATATCCGTTATGGTATTGATCTCCAGATCTACGGCAACTTTTCCGCCATGCGAATGAAGGATGCGTGCCACTTTCATGAACCAGGTCTGGTCATACAATGCGGTATATCCAATCTTCGATTGTGCCAGGGAATTTTTCATCGCTTCGTTCAACTGCGGCGGAACTGGCAATACCGGTACGACAGTGATGGTTCGCTCTCCGCCGGGCTGCACAAAGATCACCGTGAAATCTGAAGCTGTATCTTTGCAGGGGATGACATCGCCTGTCTGTACACCAAATTCGCTGAAACTCTGCAGCAAGTTCTGTCCGAAGGCGTCATCACCCAATGAGCCACCCCACGCAGTTTGCAGACCCAGCCGAGCGGCTGCGCAGGCGCTATTGGCTATAAATCCACCCGGCAGCTGCCCGACATACCCGGCAAGCAGCTTCTCGCCCTCCAACGGAAGGCGGGGAACTTCTACCACCAGGTCAAGCGATGCTCCACCAATACAATACAGATCGATCATAAGGTCATTTCAATGTCGAATATAACAAATCTTTCCAGCACTGAACATCTATCTCCCAGCATACATTGATATTCTTTTCCTTATCGGTCACACCCAGTTGGTCAACCACCGTCATACCACTGGTGATAGCACTGACCGTTTCAACATCAACATGATGGAGGCTTTGTTTTGTACATATGCCGGGATCAAGCGCTACTGCCATGGTAACCGGGTCGGGAAGTGCCAATCCCGGTTCGTTCAACCAGTCCTTATTGGTTCTGATCGCATGGGCATTGCAGTCCAGCGCGAAATCGGCATAGGGGGTTTGAAAAGAACGTACCTGAGCCATCTCAGTTTCCGATAGATTTGCCTGCCCGCGACAATGCTCCCAGCCAACCATCAATAAAGGAATACCTGATTGGAATACAACCTGGGCAGCTTCAGGATCTACATAGATATTGAACTCAGCGGCGGGGGTAACGTTCCCCAGTGTGGCTGCAGCGCCGCCCATGGTGTAGCACATGGATATTTTCTCCACAATATCGGGAGCAATGCGCACTGCCAGGGCGATGTTGGTCAACGGTCCCAGGGTGATCAGGGTGATGTTTCCGGGATGTGCCCTAACAGCTTCGATAAACGCAGTGATGGCATTGCCCTGCGCTACCGGCAGGCTTGGCTCCGGATAATTCATATTTCCCATGCCGTCATCGCCATGGAAAAAATACGCCCAGACCGGTTCACGCATGAGCGGTCGCGCAGCACCCAGGTACACGGGTGTTTCCTTTCCACACAATTCAACGGTATAGCGGGCATTCTTCGCCCCTTTTTCGACGGGCACGTTACCGGCTACGACCGATATTCCCACAACATTCACGTCCGGGGTGCGCAGCGCCATTAAAATGGCTACTGCATCATCAGAAGCCGTATCGGTATCAATCCAGAAATTTCGCATTGTTTTCTCCTTACTGCACGATCCGTGTTAACCGTTCTTTTATCAGATCGAGTACTCCAGCAGCATCTACTTCCTGACACACCTGAATGGGTGCACGGTCTTCCCATTGTTTATGCCAATCCGCTATTGTCTGCCCTTTGCAGCGCCCTTCGGTTTCCACAAAAACCGGAACGGATACGGTCTTGAACAGATGCGGGGCGATCACATAAGCAATAGCAGAGGGATCGTGCGTATGGATACTGCCCTGCATGCCAAGAAAACGGTCATGGAAATCCTGATAGAGCGGGAGGATCCGTCGAATCAGTTCTGTGGCAGGATTCTTTGCCTGGAAGATCTCGTCGAAGAGTGAGGGGGTCATAACCACCTGCTCGGTCACATCCAGCCCAACCATCACCACCGGACAAGCCGCCTGCATCACGATATCCGCAGCGTGTGGATCATGGTAGATGTTGGCTTCTGCTACAGGGGAGATATTACCGGGGGAAGAAACAGTCCCGCCCATCAAAACGATGCCTTTGATCAAATGTGCAATCTCAGGATCCGTTTTCAGAGCCACAGCGATATTTGTCAGGGGACCGATCGGCACCAGCATCACCTCACCCGGATATGCACGCACCGTATCAATAATGAACTCTGCTGCAGACTTTCGGGCAAGCTGCCCTTTAGGTGCAGGTAAATTGATATTCCCCAAACCATCCGAACCATGGATATCGGAAGCGATACCTTCGATCTCCGTGATCAGCGGCACATCACAGCCGCGCGCAACGGGTATGGCATCATGACCTTCCAGCTCCACCAAACGCAGTGCATTCTGTGCTGTTGTTTCGTTGATGGCATTCCCAAACACACTGGTCAATCCCATGACTTCCAGCTCGGGTGATCTTAATGCCACCGAGATGGCAATGGTATCATCTACCCCCGGATCGGTATCAATGATTATCTTTTGTGTCATGAAAACACCTCTTTTATTTGTTATCTGCCATGATCTGCAGTTGTACCTTGCGTTTACGAGGACCATCAAATTCAAAGAACAGTACACTTTGCGAACTGCCGAGAAGCAAATGTCCATCTTTGATGATCAGAGAAAGGCTGTTGCCGACGAGAACCGATTTAACATGACCGGCAGCATCAGATGGAGTATCGTAGTTATGATGGAAGTCTACACGGGTTGGGATCAAGCGATGCATTTCGGATGCGATATCCTCCAGAGTCATGCTATCAAGGCAGGAATTGATGGTGATGGCGGCAGTGGTATGGGGCACGAATACGACACAGATACCTTCTTTGACATTGCTTTCCGCGACAGTTTCCTGCAGCTGCTCTGTAATATTGATAAGACATTCGCTCTTCTCGGTACTTACTTTAATTTCCTTGAACATCATCGCCTCTTCATTTGGTTTATTTTTTACTTTCTAAAACAGCTAATACTTCTTTTATAGCATCTGCTTGAAAAGCATCACTCTGCAGCTTTTCTGCCTTTATAAATTCCAACAACGTTTGTTTATCAGGCAGCGAGGAGCCGGCTCCATAGACCGTAGCCGCTAAAGCGCCCAGCGCACTGGCTAAGACCGCTGAGGCTGATAGACTCATTCCTTTCGCCCACCCATATAAAAAACCGGCGGTAAAAGAATCTCCAGCGCCGGTGCTATCTACTGCATTCACATGAAAGGAGGGCAATGCTTTGTTTTCGTTTTTGCTATATACCTGGCAGCCTTTTCCCCCCATTTTGATAGCTACCTGCTGCACACCCTGCGCGATCATCTCCCCGACCGCTTCATCCAGGGTATGGTTTTCATAGAGAACTGCGATCTCCTGCGGACCGGTTATACAAATGGTCAGGTCAGATAACAGGCGGCGCACTTCTTCCGGATTCCTGACAACCGGGTCCAAGCCTGTATCCAGGCTGACGGGAACATGATATTTTCGCGCCAGCTCAACCGCTTTCCAGGCAGCATCTTTTTGCGGGGGTTCGAGTAAAGCATATCCCGAAAGGTGCAGCAGGGCTGCTTCTTTGAACATATCTTCTTTTATATCAGATGGATCAAGCAAGGTGTTCGCGCCGCGATGAGAGAACATGGTTCGTTCTCCATCTGGAGTGACAATGATAAAAGTGAGTCCGGTGGCACTAGCGGGTTTTTCAATGATAGTGCTTTGCCCGATGTTCGTTGCCGCAAGGTCCTGTCTGACCTTTTCTGCCCAGATGTCGTTTCCGACACAACCCAGTAAAGAGACCTGTTGAGAAAGGTGGTCAAAGACAAAGGCAGAGTTGACAACCGCCCCCCCTATTTCAGCGGAAACCTGGGGTACCAATCCGTCTCTGCCGGGAATGGGAAACTCTGGAACAGGCCATACGGTATCAACATTGATATCACCGAGCAGCAGGAATTTGCCACCGGTCATGCCTGTACCTCATCTTTTTCACCCGCGCGAATAGCCCTTACGAATGCGGCGATCCGTTCGATATCCTTTTCGGTGTTGCTGCCCGGTACATTGGTGGATGTATTGCTATCCACCCCCCGGGGATGTACCTTTTGAATGGAGGCTTGCACATTGTCGGCGCTCAATCCGCCTGCCAGGATCACGGGGATTCCCACGCTATCAACGATGTGTTTGCTGATATTCCAATCATGGGTAAATCCGGTCGCCCCCACACCCGGGAAATCAGAGCGTTTGGTATCGAGCAGTAGCAGATCACTCACCGCCGCATACTGCTTTGCGATTTGAACACTTTCTTCGTTTTCGACCGGAATGGCTTTCATCAGGCGAATATTTTTATCCAGCCGAGAACGAAGGTCGCGCATCGCATCCACTCTGACACAATTCAGGTCGGAGGAAATGTGTACGATAGCCGGCTTAACCGCACTGACCATATTCAAAATCTCATCCACATCGGTAGCCATCGTCAATGCCACAGCGGTCGCGTGAGGGGGAAGCGCGGCAGTTATTTCTCGTGCTTCCTCAAAAGTCAGTTCGGCAGGTACTTCACCATACTTCCCCGCCACAAAGCCGATGTGATCCACCCCCAGTTCGACCGCCTTTAAAGCAGTTGCAACATCGGTGAATGCGTACACTTGAATGATCTCTTTCACTTTTTATCTTCTCTTTCTATTCTTTTAAACCATTACGCTTCATACCAGTAATATAAGGAAGGGTTTGTTACTATTCTTTTTCCTTACTGCTTGCTCTCGCCAATTCCCGTTCCTGGAAACGTTTGGTTTGTTCTACCAGTTTGGTTTGATTGCGAACGCCATTGATCACCAGCGCCACAATGGTGATGACATACGGAATCATCTGCACCAATTGTGAGGGGATGTTTAATGTTCCCAACTGGTTGGAAAGCGCATCGGCTATACCAAATAGAATGGCAGCCAGCACCGTTCCCCAGGGTTTCCGCCCTCCCAAATAGACCGCAGCGAGAGCAATAAAGCCGCGACCGGCAGTCATGTCACGCTGGAAGGAAGACAAATATGCCATTGACAGATTCAGACCGCCGAGCGAAGCCAGAAAACCACTGATAAGGATCGAGATGAATTTCGTCCGTCGAACATTGATTCCCACAGAGGTGGCAGCAACCGGATCTTCACCCACCGCCCGCAGATGTACACCGAATTTGGTGCTGTACAGTAATTTGCTGATCAGGAAAGTCAGCAGAAAAGCACCATACACAAAGATATTGTGACCTGAAAGAACAGTCCCTAAGAAGGGAATATCTTCGATGAAGGGAATATTCACGGTTGGCACCACCCCGCTTGCCAGAGTGGAAGAACTGCCTTTATCTCCGGTGAGCATGAAAAGCAGGAAAACTGTTCCACCGGATGCCAGGATATTCAACGCGGTCCCTGCCAGAATGATATTCGTTCCCAGGTAAAGGTGAAAATATGCCAGCAACGCAGAGAACAGGATACCGGCGACAATACCACCCAGGACGCCCAGCCACACATTGTGGGTAAAGCCAGATACAATTACACCCGTAAATGCAGAAACCAGCATGGTTCCCTCAAGAGCTATATTAATGGATCCTGATAAGTCGGTAATTAGACCACCTAAAGCAGGCAGGATCAAAGCAGTACTGATACGCAGAACGCTGGCAATGAACAGCGCGCTGAAAATACCTTTCAAGGCTAAATTAAAGCTCATCTGAACCTCCCTCCAAGAGAGACGAATCTTCTTTGTCTGAATTTTGATCCTTTCTTTCCTCGATCACTCTCTGAACGGTCGGGAGGATCCTTTCTGCCGTAACGAACAGGATGATGAGAGCCTGAATAACAGCGATCATTTCTCGTGACACATCCGAAGACCGTTCCATGATATTGGCACCTGCCCGTAAATACCCGTACGCCAACGCTGTGATAGGAACCATCAGCGGATTATTGCGTGCCAGGATCGCTACGATGATGCCCTCGAAAGCCATGCTGACCGAGATATTCGTGATGATGGAATGCTGAATTCCCATTGTCATATGGGCGCCAGCCAGAGCACCGTAAATGCCACTGATCGCAAAAACCAGAATGGTGGTCTTCTTTGTATCAATGCCACCATAGCGGGCGAATTTCATATTGCTTCCGATCATGCGCAATTTATAACCAAATGGTGTTTTGAAAACCAGATAATAAGCAACGATGACAGCCACGATCACGACATAGAGCATGACGGTAATATTGGTATTGTTGGAAAACAATGTATATGCCTTGTTGAAAATCGGTATATTGGGGATAAAAGAAGGCAACTGCCCTTCTGGCGGGAAAATCGCAGAAACGTTGTAGCCGGCATCTTCCGGTTTAATATGAAAAACCAGAAAATAATCGTAAATCTTGATGGCAATCGTGTTCATCATCAACGTGGAAACAATTTCATTTGCATTGAGGTGTGCCTTCAAATACCCCGGAATCCAACCCCACAGGAACCCCACTGCCCCGCCACTCACCAGAGCAAGGGAAATTCTCCAAAACGTAGGAAGGGGAACATACAACGCCACCACTCCCGATACCAGTGCACCCAATACTAACTGCCCCTGGGTGCCCATGCTGAACATATTTGCCTTAAACGCAATGGCGACCGATAAACCCACCAGGATCAACGTGATCGACTCTTCGATCCAATCACCAAAACGATTGAATTTCGAAAAAGGACCGGTCAAGAATGCTTTGTAAGCACCAACAGGATCGTCAGATACGAATAAAGTGATGATGAAACCGAGCACTAATGCGATCCCGACCGCAATCAGGATGCGCAGCCCTTCTCGAACGGTGGGATTTGAAAAGAATTTTTTCATAGCAGCGCCTCCATTTCTTCAACAGTTTGCCTTTTCACTCCAAGCATGTAGTACCCCAATTCTTCCTCTTCTACTTTGGAGGCGTCCGGGAAGACCCCGGTGATCTGTCCTTCAAACATGGTAATAATGCGATCTGATAGACTCATCACTTCCGACAGATCTGCTGAGACCAGCAAAACCGCTGCACCATCTGTGCGCTTCTTGACCAGTTGTTTGCGAATGAATTCGGTCGCGCCCACATCAATCCCGCGCGTAGGCTGGGCAGCGATCAATATTTTCGGATTCGATGAAAACTCACGTGCTACAACCACTTTCTGCATATTTCCGCCCGAGAGGGATGATACCGGCAGTTCCCCATTAGGAGTGAGAATACCGAATTTTTTAATTAATTCCTGCCCATTTTTCTCAACAACCTGTTGATCAATAATCAATCCCTTTTTGAATGGAGGTTTGAAAAAACGATCAACGATCAGATTGTCATCAATAGATGAAGAAAGCGATAAACCATTGGTCAATCGATCTTCCGGTATATGCGCAACGCCTGCCTGACGCACATCACGGGGAGTTTTTCCGGTAACAACCTCTTCAGCCACAACCGCATTCCCTGCAGCAGGGGCACGCAGCCCGGTCAACACCTCCACCAATTCCGTCTGACCGTTGCCTTCCACTCCCGCAACTCCCAGGATCTCGCCGGCATACAGGTTAAAGGAAAGATCCCGCAGCATTGTGCGACCTGTTTCAGAAACATAGGAGAGGTCTTTCACGGTCATCACTTTTTCTCCACGTTTCATAGCAGGTTTGTGAATATCCAGGAACACTTCTCTGCCGACCATCATGCGCGCCAAGCCTTCTTTGGTGGCTTCGCTCGTTTTCATGGTCCCCATGATCTTGCCTTTACGCATGACAGTCACACGATCAGAGATCTCCATTACTTCGCGCAGTTTATGGGTAATGAAAACGATCGTTTTCCCTTTTTCAATCAGAACACGGACAGCCTTGAATAGATCTTTAGTTTCTTGAGGAGTCAAGACTGCTGTGGGTTCATCAAAAATCAAAATCTCAACGCCCAAATACAGGATCTTAAGGATCTCGATTCGCTGGCGCATGCCAACATTAATCGTTTCAGTAATGGTGGTTGGTTCTACAAATAAGCCATACTGATCGGATAATTCCCTGGTTTCTTCAATTGCCTTTTTCTTGTTTAATCGAACACCTCTGGTAGGTTCATGTCCCAGAACAACATTTTCCGCAGCCGTAAAAGAAGGTACCTGCATGAAATTCTGGTGAACCATGCCTACCCCTTTTTTCATGGCATCTACCGGGCTTTTGAAAACTACCGGTTCACCATTGATGAGGATTTCACCCGAGGAGGGTTGTTCTGACCCATATAAAATCTTCATCAATGTAGTTTTCCCTGCCCCATTTTCACCTACAATTGCATGAATTTCGCCTTTTTCAATCTCAAAATCAACACCATTATTAGCCACTACCCCGTTCGGATATATTTTTCCTATGTTACGCATCTCAACAAGCGGTGCCATTTTGCCTCCAATAATTGAACAGAGGGTAGACAGAGGTTTTTCAACCTCTGTCTACTTCTTCTTGTTTTCTTTAGAATGCTGTATCTACAGCAACTTTCCCATCAGCAACGTCGGCTTCCACCTGGTTGATCTGATCTTTGATATCCTGAGGAGTCAAGGATTCATAGACTTCATTCTTGGCGATCCCAACACCACCTTCAGTAATACCGAGGGCTTCACTTGATCCATAAGGTAGAGTGCCTTCAAGGTGCATCTTTAATGCGCGGTAGAGGCTATTGTCAACATTCTTCATCATGGAAGTTGCGATCACGGCAGCCAAATCGGGATTGGTATCCATTATGATGGTTGCCTGGTCTGAATCAACGCCGATGGCATAATTGCCTGTTTCTTGAGCAGCCTGGAAGATGCCATCACCGGTTGCGCCGGCAACCTGGAACACATAATCGGCACCCTGCTGGTACATAGCCAACGCCTGTTCCTTGCCCTTGGCAGGATCATTCCAACCGCCGGCATAGTTCAACAGAACCTGGTAATCTGCATTCACAGATAAAACGCCCTGTGTGTATCCAACAATGAAATCGTTGATAACCGGGATATCCTGAGCACCAACCACACCAACGATTCCACTCTGGGTCATCAAACCGGCATAGACGCCGGCAACGTAAGAACCTTCATTCTGCTTGTAGGTGATCGAATAGACATTCTCACAAGCATTGGAGCAGTTCTCGATGGTTGGTTCGGTATCATAGATCATGAAGAATTTATCGGGGTATTTCCCTGCGATGACTTCCAAATAACCGATCATCTGCCAGGTACCCATGATCATGATGTCGTATTCTTCATTGGCGGCTGCGTCCTCTAAGCCAGATTCCCAGGCAACCGGATCGGTTCCCATTTCAATGGTTTTATACTCGAAACCGAATTCTTCAGAAGCCTGTTTGATGCCGCGTTCGGCGGAATCGAAGAAGGATTTATCGCCCAGAACACCATTCACCAGGTGAATCACTTTGAGGGGTTCGGTGCCTGAAGCGGTGTCCGCTGCAGCATCATCTGCTCCGTTGGAGCAGGCTGTTAACAGCATACCAGATACGAGCAGTAATGCTAAGATTGTAAAAATTTTACTCTTCATTGTTTCTCCTAATATTCTTTCCAATTTTAGTTTGTATTCGTGGAACTCTTTATTCTTCCACCTGTACCGTATTCTTTTCCTCAACGCCTCCTTTCATAAAACATCCATTTTTTTCATTTAATGAAATTGGATCAATTCATGAGGTCAGATATTGTCTTTCCAATTTCCGAACCAAAATTTTATGTCTATCCACACAATAGTGCAGTAAAAGGTCAATTCAATCCATTCAACAGCAAATTTTTCAATAATTCGATCGTATTTTCTACATCAAGTAAATCTGCCGTTTCAATCGGCGTGTGGTGGTAGCGAATAGGTATTGATAAAGCGCAGGCTTTTGCGCCGCTTGCCGCATACAGGAGAGGGGTGACCGCAGTACTCATACCAACGGTTATTTCATCCTGCAAGGGAATATCCTTTTTTTGCGCAAGATCACAAACCTGCGCAACAAGACTCTGGTCTGGCACAAAAGCAGCCAGCTTGCCACGAATTGCATCCATCCATTTCACTGCCGGTCCTGATCCAAGACGAATATCGCACTGCTTTCCCTCCAGATCAGGCGTATCGAATGCGAGAGTGCCATCAACTCCGATGATCACCTCCGGTTCGATGGTATTCGCGGCGGTCATACCGCCCATCAACATGGTCTCTTCCTGCACGCTAAAAGTCACGAATAGATCGCAATTCAGTTTTTGCGGATCAAGCGACTTCACCAGTTCCAGCAGAATGAAACAGCCCAGACGGTCGTCCAGCGCTTTTCCACGAACCAGTGAATCTCCCACATACTGCAAAGGAGAATCCCAGGTCAACACATCGCCGGGGCGCACTCCCATCGCCATGGTTTCATCCGCAGAAGAAGAGCCGATATCCACATAGATGCTGGAAAAATCGCCGATACTCCCCCCTCCATCCAGATGCTGCGGGAGAATGCCCGCTACTGCCGGGATACACCCCTCAGTCGACCACAGTGAAAGATGACTGCCGGGCAAAGCGCGCAGACTCGTTCCACCCATTCGTTCCACTTTTAAGAAACCTTCAGGAAGAATGCGCTGGACGATCAAGCCCACTTCATCCATGTGAGCTACCAGCATCACACGTTTTCCTTCTGCGGGAATATGCACGATCAGATTCCCCAGAGCATCCAGGCGGTGATCATATCCATCGGGCAGCAGAGAGCTTATATACTCTGCAATTTTCCCCTCCCTCCCGGGAACTGCAGGGATCTCTACCAGCCTTTCCAGAATCGCAGTGTCGATGTTTTCGATCATCCTTGCCAGACCTCTTTCTATGAATTTTCCATTCATACAATCAATCCGTGTGCATCAATGACAATGAACTCCTTCATCTTGAACAGCAGATCCAATGATCTCATTGCAGCGCAATCCTTTGGTTTGTTGAATCACGAACAACCAGGATCGCGGATAAGATCACACGAACATTCTTTTCAGTTTTTGAACTTTGCATCCTTTTTATAAGCAAATTTATAGTGTTTTGAGCTATTTCATCGATCGGTTGTGCAACCGTAGTAAGAGCAGGTGTAACAGCAGTGGAAAGTTCGATATTGTCAAATCCAACGATGGAAAGATCAGCAGGAACGGATAATCCGGCATCATGAGCAGCATTTAATGCGCCGATCGCCATCATATCGTTTAATGCAAATACTGCGGTCGGTTTGCAGGGATGCGCAAGCAGTCTGTGCATGGCTAATTCCCCACTTTTGAACTGAAAATCACCTCCCTCGATCAAGTCCGATTGAAATGGGATTCCAGACTCCATTAATGCGCGTTTATAACCTTCCACTCGCTGCATACTGGGAGAGACGTAATTGGGTCCGGTGATGCAGGCGATACATTCATGACCCAGATCAAGCAGGTAGCGAGTCGCTTCGTAACCAGCTTTCTCATTATCCAAAAGAACCACATCCGCCAATTCCAGGGGAACATCACGGTCAGCAACAACAACCGGAATTTTATTCTCATAGAACGGTCGTAAATCGTCAATCTCACCACCGGCAGAAATAAAGACAACACCATCAACCTGCTTGGTGATCAGAGTATTAATGTAATTGGTTTGTTTTACAGGATCGTTATCGCTGTTCCCCAGGATAACACTGTACCCATATTGATAACCGTAATCCTCGATCCTCCTGGCAATCTCAGCAAAGAACAGGTTGGCGATATCCGGAACGATCAGACCGATGGTCTTGGTTTTTCCACTTCTCAAAGAGCGAGCAATAATATTCGGTTGATAACCCAGTTTATCAAGCGCATCCAGGACGCGCGCTTTGGTTTCAGGATTGATCGAACGGGTTTCGTTGATAACATGAGATACTGTTGTTATCGAGACACCCGCCTCATGGGCTACATCCTTGATCGTTACTCTATCCATAAAATCCCCTCGCGCAAACGTTTGCGCAAACGTTTTGCTAATTTTACCTGTTGAACATTAAATGTCAAGGTTTTCCCTTTAAAAAGCTGCAAACTGGAAGAGAAAACATCAGCGGATGTTCTTTGTGCGGTTCGATAATGGAAAACCCTGGAAAAATTCCTATGATTCATTGTATGAATTCTCGTTATCAACCCTTGCTCCGTAAATTCTCCATTTTCTGGACTTTTTCAGCAATGACCTCTTCGGCGCCGATCTCTTTGCGATGGCGCAGGGTATCGGGTTCTATGTCATCCAGCAGCAATTCCATCTTTGCGGATATACTGCCCGGAGTTTCCCCTACTCCAACTATCGCCAGTGCGCGTGAACCAAGTGTTTCCAGGCTGCCGGCTTTTTCGATAATGGAAGCATACATGAATGAAAAACCTGCCTGCTCAATTTTCCTTTCGTTCAAACCAACCGGCACATGCTCATTGCCCGACTGAGGGTAGGCAGCCGGGACCAGATATTTACTCACGGAAGCTTGTTTTGAAAAAATTGCGCAATTCTGTTGTAGAATCCCCTCAGCCAGGTCCGCCAGAAAAGCGACAGCATCTGACTCAAACAGGGTCATCAAGTTAATGGCTTCCGGATCACCCAGGCGAACATTGAATTCGATCACACGTACGCCCTTCGCGGTCGCGATGAACTGACCATAGAGAAAACCGCGATAGCCTTCATCAGACTCTGCCTGTATGGCATCCACCGTCAGCTGTAAAATAGAATCGGCTTCCCGCAAATCATCCGGCGTGAGAAACGGCATGGATCCATCCGCCATGGTGTATGCCCCCATCCCGCCGGTCATGCCGCCTTGATCGCCATCAAACGCATACTTAAAATCCTGGGCAACCGGCATGGGAACTATTCTGCCATCTGACACAAACGCAATACGGGAAAACTCCTCGCCGATCAAACGCTCTTCCAGCAGAACCACCCCATCTTCATGCAGAGCAATTTGTACTTTATCGAGGGCTTCTTCAATGGTGTGGTAATGTACTCCCATTACACTGACACCCTTCCCCCCCGTCAGACCAACAGGTTTTACCGCTACCTGCCCTACTTCTTCAATAAAACAACGGGCAGATGGTATATCGTGGACTTCTTGCCAGCGCGGAGAGCCCCTTTTTACACGACGAAGAAGAAGATCACGCATAAAGACTTTATCGCCCTCCAGGCGCGCCTGAGCGCTTGAGGGACCGACCACTTTCATCCCAAGTTTTCGTAAGGCATCACTCGCTCCCGCCATCAGAGGGACTTCCGGTCCGATCACAACCAATTCAACCTGATGCTCCTTGAAAAAATCCTGCATGCTGTGAATATCACGCATACTTCCATTAACCGATGCTTTTGCTATCGTTTGAATTCCAGGATTGTTGTGATTTCCATATACGTATAATGAATCGCGTGATGGGTATTTTTTCAACACCTTTGCGATCGCATGTTCTCTACCGCCGCTTCCGATCAAACCAATTCTCATTTTTCTTCGATGCTCCTTGTTGGATCTAAGCGATTGGAAAGCACAGTGAATTGATAGCGTTCACTTAGATAAATATTCTTGTTCGACTCGATAGGAGTGCCACCAGCCAGATAAGTGATGGATTCGGTATACAGCAGGGGTGTTTGCGGAGAAACCCTGAGGGTTTCGGCGATGAATGGATCCGCCACCACAGGCTTTACGACCGTTTTTTGCCATGAAAGCACATGGTTGTATTCCTGTTCAAACACAGCATACAGGGATTGCTGCGCGAAATTGTAATCAAGCAAACCGGGGCACAGGTTTTCGGGAATAAAAGTAAGCTGGTACGCGATGGGAGATTGATCAGCGTAGCGTACTCGTTCCAATTTTAATACCCACTGATCTTCCGGTATCTTTAGATTTGCTGCATGAAATGGTTCGGGGTGTTCTCTGGTGAAACAGATCACTTTTGAAGTTGGTTCCAACCGCTTCTGATGGATCTCTTCTGAAAAACTCATCAAATACTGTAACCCATAATCCACTTTTGGCTGGCTCACAAAAGAACCTTTACCCTGAATACGGGATACGATGCCTTCATTTTGAAGCGTCTCCAGCGCTTTGCGTGCTGTATTGCGGCTTACATTAAATTTTTCTATGATGTCACTTTCCGACCAAATACGGCTGCCGATCACTATCTCTCCTGAGTCAATTTTTTCGCGGATCAGATCACAAATCTGTAAATAGATGGGTTTATAACTCACGCGAGAAATTTGCGGCATAGCGCTCCTTATATTTATGGGGTTAACCCAATAAGTTACTGCAATATATTATACATTAGCCTTTTCATTAAAATCAACATATTGCTACTAGTGCATATCAAAAGAGGAAAAATTTAAGAAAAGAGCGATTAGGATCGCTAATCGCTCTTTTTGGATGATAAATCTTTACTGTACAGAAAGTCCAACCAGGTCCTTGACCTGCTGTTTTCCAGAGAAATCGGGCAGAACAGAACGCAGTGTGCCATCTTCCTCGAATGCAACAATGCAGGTGGCGCAAGCAGATAGTTCTTCCATGCTTACATCAGCGCTGTAATCGTCAGAAGCAATCATGGAAAGAGTGGTATATTCCGACACACCAGCAGCCGTTAGCAGATCATTGAGAGCAACGCCTTCATACACTGTTACAACCCCTTCTTTGTCGGTATATTCTGCGCTGGTCTGAGGCAGGGCTTTCAGCTCGTCTTCCGTCCATGAAGCAGTGGCTGCACCACTCATTGTCAGCACAGGTTCACTTACTACAGCAGCTTCTTCGGTTTGACCTGCGCAAGCACCGAGCAATACAACTGCCATTAATAAGCTGATCAAAACACCCAATTTTTTATCCATTTCTTCTCCTCTTTCTTTTTTTTATAATTCGAAACAATCCCACCCCTGCAGGTCCAGTGATTTTTCCGGCTGTATGCTTAATAAAAAACAGCAGCCGGAAAGGGCTGCTGTTAACATCAAATACTACCAGCACATCTCCTTTCCAAACGGGAGGCGGGAGCGTTTCCACTCACACCCTATCGGTTCAAGCGCCCTGGCTTTCGCGGTAGGCAGATGAACTCGAAGATGACCTTCTTATTTTAACACAACTCCCTCGTTCACCCTACGTGAAAAATCCTCTATGCTGTGTAGTATTTAGTATTTTAAAGTGAGAGGCAGGCATCCGCAGCCAGCCAGAACAGGTTCTCGCGAATTTCATGCCTTGACTGCCAGCCGCGATTATCCCATTCTTCGCCGCTGAGATCATCTCCCCCATACACAACCTGACCAAACAGCACTTTTCGGAATTGCGCCACTGCCATCATGCCCGCAGCTTCCATTTCAACCACAAGACAGCCTTCATTCCTCCGTCGAATGATTTTTGCATCCGTTTCCCGGTAGAGTGCATCGGTGGTCCATGTTTTGCCTACCTGATAGGGAATACCCCGTTTTTGGATTTCAGATTCCAATTTTTGGACGACTTGCTGATCCGCCATGACCTCACGCGCGGGCGGAAGGTAATGATACGAGACACCTTCGTCCCTGACCGCACCTGAAAGAACGACCAAATGCCCCACCGGCGTATCCCGCTGCAGCACGCCGCAGCCTCCGCAGGCTATGAATTTTGTACATCCATATGCGATCGCGACTTCCAACAATGCTGCTGCAATGGGAGCACCCACTCCCGGATGAAAGAACGCCAGCCGCCTGCCGTTTCTGCTGATCTCATAGACAGGGTGAGCGCCATCTTCCCAATACGTTTGTACCAGAGTGCGAGGGTTCTGTTCCTCGATCACTTTTTCGATCACATCTCGAAAGAAACAGATCACACAATGGTCAGGCATGTCAGTTTTTTGATGGTTTGTAGAGGGTTCGATCCTGGCGGTCGGTGAAGGGTCAAATTCCAATATTGGGTACATGAGGTCCTCCCTGTTTGAATATCTTTTCTTCCTTTAAGATTTTACAGGAAATTTAACGGTATGAGAGTAGATACAAATACGATCATCCATCACTTTCTCTTGGAGTTTTGTTCCATCGTAGGGAAATTTGACCCGTTCATTCATTGGGGTAGAATGGTAATGATTCTATTATTCGTACTGGATCTGGAGGTTTTTTTGAAAGCATTTCAGTTTGTCTATCAATTTGTCCGCAAGTACCGGGGAGCACTCTTCATCACCATTCTCAGTATGATCCTGCTGGTAGGGGTACAACTGCTGGCACCCTGGATCGTGAAAACCATGATCGCTACGGTAACCGCACCCGGTATGTCCATGAGCGATATGACCCAGATCACAAGGCTGGCTTTATTGGCGCTGGGTGTATACGTCCTGCGCACTGCCCTGCAGTTCGTGCGTAGCTATATGGCACACATCGCCGGCTGGGGCGTGGTGGCAGATGTGCGCTCCAAACTGTATGAACATGTACAGCGTATGTCTCTGCGTTTTTATGAAGACAAACAAACCGGACAGCTCATGTCGCAGTTGATCAACGATACGGATCTGCTGGAAAGCCTGATCGCGCACGCCATCCCCGACCTGGCAGCCAATGCGCTCATGCTGGTGGGTGTGGTAGTGATCCTGTTCAACATCAATGCACAACTAGCGCTGTTAAGCCTGATCCCGGTTCCTTTGATCATCATAACCATGAACGCTTTTGATAAGTTTGTACGCCCCGCTTTTCGGATAAGACAAAACAAACTGGGCGAACTCAATGCCGCATTAAACGACAACCTTTCCGGGGTACGTGAGATCAAGGCATTCGCACGGGAGGAAGCTGAATTGATGCGAGTCAACGATCACATCCACCAGTATCGTGATTCCAACCTGCACGCCCTGCGGTTAATGGCAACCTTTCACCCTCTGATTGATTTTGCAGCCTCCCTCGGAACGATCGTTCTGATCTATTTCGGCGGAAAGTTCATTCTGGGGCAGACCCTGACTCTGGATGATCTGGTAGCATTCTTCCTTTATCTGGATCTGCTCTACCAACCCATTCGCGAATTGAGCAAGGTATGGGAAAGCGTTCAGCAGGCACTCTCCGGTGCAGAACGTGTCAATGAGCTTTTTAAGGAAGCGCCCACCATTGTGGAAAAACCGGATGCCATTGTACTGCCTGTGGATAATCGAGGAACAATCAGCTTTCAGCACGTCGGCTTTCACTATGAAAGCGGGAACACCGTCCTTGAAGACATCAATCTGGATATCCCGTTCGGGAAAGTGGTCGCCCTGGTTGGACCGACCGGAGTGGGAAAGACAACCCTGGTCAATCTGCTTCCTCGTTTTTATGATGTGTGCGAAGGCTCCATTTCGATCAATGGTCACGATATCCGCGACCTGACGCTCAAGAGCATCCGCCAGCAGATCAGCATTGTATTACAAAATGTATTCCTGTTTCACGGCAGCGTGCGTGAGAATATCCTGTTCGGTCGGCAAGACGCCAGCGAAGATGAAATGAGACATGCGGCTCAGATCGCCAATGCACAGGGATTTATCGAGCAGCTTCCTGAGAAGTACGACACTCTGATCGGTGAACGAGGGGTCAAACTCTCCGGCGGGCAGCGCCAGCGCATCGCCATTGCCCGTGCAGTCCTACGAGATGCTCCCATCCTGATCCTGGATGAAGCCACATCCTCTGTTGATACCGAAACCGAGCGGCTCATTCAGCAGGCACTGGACACATTGATGATAGGGAAAACGGTTCTCATCATCGCGCACCGCCTTTCCACTATCCGCAACGCAGATATGATCGTTGTTTTAGAGGGCAGCCACATCGTTGAAAAGGGCAGTCATGCGGAATTAATGAAGCACCATGGATTGTATAACCGATTGATCACGGCACAGATGGATCAGCAATCTGACCTCCCTTTGTAGAGCATTTTATAAAGAAAGGGGAAACTGGCAGCACATCGGGCGGTGATTCCGGTTCACTTCTGCCTATCTTTGCTATAATTCAGCTAGTTGAACAATTTCCAGCAAAATCTCGTTATACAATCGAATAATACAGGAGAAAACAATGAAAAAAGGATCCTTGTTCAGACTGTGTGTGTCTATGACATTTTTACTGGCGCTTTTCCCCAACACCGTTTCCCAGGCTGCGCAAGAACAGGAGGCTTCCTGGACGTTAACCTCTCAGATGGGCGGTACCAGTCAGGCAATTGCGATCAGTGACCAGACCCTGTTCTTAGGAGTCGGGCTGCATGTTGAAGTGTTCGATATCGGCGATCCCGGTGAACTCAAATTGATAGGCAGCAGTGCCATCCTGCCAAATTTCATTGAAGGGCTTTTTATCTCAGATTACCTGTATGCAGCCTGCGGTGAAGATGGATTGCAAATTCTGGATATTTCCAACCTGGATTCACCACAAATCGTTGGGGCATTCAACACCCCGGGCTATACGGAAGATGTGATCATACATGAAAACCACGCCATTCTGGCAGATGGACCAAATGGGATCCAGATTCTCGATATTTCCGATCCCACCAATCCCGTCTGGGTCAGTGAGGCTTACCCACTGGCGTACACCTACGCCGTGGAAATGTCAGGCAGTACCCTCTATGCCGCAGGTGGAGGGAGCGGTTTATTGACTGTGGATGTAAGCAACTTTGATCAGCCGCTGGAGAAGGGTATTCTCAGTACAAGTGGTTTTCTATACAGCCTGGTGGTGAAAGACAATCTCGTCTACACTGCCAATGCCTGGGGCGGTATTGGAATGGTAGATATCAGCGATCCACTCACTCCCAGTCTGCTAGAAGCTATCCCAACTGATGGATGGGTGATGGATGTAGTCATACAAAACTCCAATCTGCTGGCAATGGATGGGACCGATGGGGTGCGTTTCTATACCCTTGCAGGTCAATTCCCCCAATTGCTAGGGATTTACACTGCTACCGGGTTCACGTTTCAGGGTGTACTGGATGGAAAGACCGCATACGTGACAGATAAAGAAAATGGACTGCTGCTGCTCGATTTCAACGATGCAGGAAATCCGACCCTGGTTACCCGCTATCTGCCCATCCTGGACGCACGCCGAGTAACCATGAGTGAAGATACCGCTTATGTAGCAGCGGGGCTTTCAGGCATGCGGGCGATCGATGTCAGCAACCCCAATCAACCTCAAGAAACCTTCTGGTTTGACACGGAAACAGGCTATGCCAATAAAGTTCTTGTAGAAGGAAACCTGGCGTATCTATCCACGCATCTCGCAACTGCTTACCCTCTGCGGATTTTTGATATCAGCGATTCTCGCCACCCGGAACTGATCGGGCAGGTGGAAAATAACGAGGCGGTTTTCAATACAGCTTTTCGTTCTCTGGCTTATTCGAATGAAACCATCTATGTTCCCGGTGAAAATTTTGATGTCGCGGTGGATGCGCAGGATCCAAGCAACCCACAGGTACTGGGTTTGATCCCGTTCCCCAACCCCATCAATGCAGCTGCACAGGGGAATTTACTGATCACCGTCAATAACAATCAATTACAGATGGTGGATATCTCTGAACCCGCTGCAATGAAGGAAATTACCACTTTTGAACGCCTGAGCGAGGGAGAAGCCATCATTTTTCTGGATGAAAACACTGTTCTGACTTCCAGCGAGTTTGGTATGGCGGTCGTGGATGTCAGCGATCCATCCTCGCCAGCCTTGTTATCCAGTGTCGCCGTTCCGGGCACGGTCATGGAAATCTTTATAGATGGCAGCACAGCATACTTGAGCTGCCTGGGAGCCGGCATACAGATCGTTGATCTATCAGATCTCAACGAACCGAAGCTGATTGGAACCGTGAACACACCGGGTATGGCGTATGACAGTTATGTTAAAGGAAACACGATGCTGGTAGCTGACAGCATGGGCGGATTATTGATCTACCAGCGCGATATAGTTGCCAATGCAGAAAAAACGGCTGCTCTCTCCCCACTGACAGTGTCCTACCCCACCCATTCTGACACAACAGACAGCATGGAGGATGCGAGCGCTCAAAACAATCGACAAGAACAGATGAATAATCCGGATCAAACTGCACTAACCTGCATCGTTAGCACAACAGCCGATGATGGAGATGGAAGCCTGCGAGAATGCCTCATTACCTTAAAGGAAGGCTCAACCATAACCTTCGACACCCAGGTTTTTTCTCCGACCGATCCTACAACCATCTTTGTATCTTCCCCATTGCCTGTTGTATACCAGACCCCTTTCAGTATTGACGCCAGTAATGCCGGAGTGGTCCTGGATGGCAGCCAGCTGGAATCGGGAAACGGGTTGGAATTTTATGCATCCAACTGTGTTATCAAGGGACTGCAGATCATGAACTTCCCACAAGACGGAATACACGCAAATGGGGACAACAATATTATCGGTGG
The DNA here is from genome assembly GCA_963556045.3 of Anaerolineaceae bacterium. Classification (GTDB taxonomy): domain Bacteria; phylum Chloroflexota; class Anaerolineae; order Anaerolineales; family Anaerolineaceae; genus UBA4781. The sequence goes on from CAUVYA020000002.1 coordinate 1,286,456, forward strand.
AAACCGTCTGATAGGCACAGGTCCGACCGGCGAAGGCAACCTCATCAGTGGGAATGGACGCAACGGGATCAATCTTTCCGGGAAGAACGACATCGTTCGTGGAAATCTAGTGGGTACGGATAGTACAGGCACAGATGCCATCCCTAATTATTACGGGGTGTTTGTCTCCGATTGGAATGACAGTGCCATCATAGGAGGGACGGTTGAAGGAGAAGGGAATATTATCAGCGGCAATACCTGGGCAAACCTCGATAGCTGGGGAAACCACACTCACATCATCGGGAATCTGTTCGGGCTGGATATCACAGGCACGAAAGCTGTGGATCCGCAAACGGCTGCTAACATCATCATCGAATCTGGAGCCTCCAATGTCGTCATCGGTGGCACCCAACCTGAAATGCGCAATGTGGTCAGTGGTAGTGATCTGGGAATCGTGCTCAGCGATCCCAACACCTATCAGACTTCCGTGATCGGAAATTACATCGGCACCGATATCAGCGGAACGATCTCCATCCCGAACAACACCGGCTTCACCATTTTCACCGTGAGCTATAACCGTATCGGCGGTGCCGGGGAGGGAGAAGGCAACCTGATCAGCGGCAACCAAACCGGCATCAATCTAAATGGATATGGGGTTTCCGACAATATCATCCTGGCGAACACGATCGGATGGGATGCCAGCGGGAACAAGCAACTGCCCAACAACACTGGGATTTCCATCAACATGGGGCAAAAACACAACATCATTGGTGGTTATACGACCGGTGAAGGGAACCGCATTTCAGCTATCGATATGGGCATGCGCATCAGTGACCCGGGCAATGAATACAACTACCTTGCCAGCAATATCATCAGTGAGTGCAATGTAGCCGCGATTTACTTTGAAAACCATTCTTCTCACAATTTCATCCAGAATAATACTCTGACGGATATGAGCTCAGACGGCATGCGTGTGGATTACGGCAGCGGCAATCAGATGCGGGCAAATACATTTTTTATGAGACCGGAAAATGCGATCCTGCTGGTGGAGAATGGGAACCTCAATCTGGCAGCTCCACAGATCACTTCTGCCACCACATATCATATCAGTGGTGAAACCTGTTCGGAATGTTGGGTTGAATTTTATGCGATCGGCGACAGTGCCATTACATACCTCGGTAAAGTGAACGCCGGTACAAATGGGGTTTTCGAATGGGAAAGCTGTAATGCCCTGGAAGCCTCCCAAATCGCAGCACTTTGTATTGACCAACAGGGGAATACTTCCCCTTTCTCACAGAGCGTATCCCTTACCAATGATGAGAGCAGCAGCCCTGCAAACTGCTCACCATCCCCGTAAAAAAACGCAATTGCTTCTTTACCCTCCCCTAAAGGTTTATAGGGGAGGGTTTTTAAATAAAAGCATTTACGTGCACCAGATAATTCAGTTCCTTCATCCTTTTCATGATTTTCCAGCCTAGCCAACAGCAGAAACCATTATTCTTTCCTTTTTTACGGTAAAATGGCATGGTTCAATCTTATTTTGAGGAAATCAACATTCATGACTGATATCCAATTTTGTGTTCATGGTCATTTTTACCAGCCCCCGCGTGAAGATCCCTTCATCGGAGAGATACCTACCGAGTACGGAGCCGGACCCTACCGCAACTGGACAGAACGTATTTTTAACGAATGCTACCTGCCTAATGCGCAGGTGGGCAATTTCCAGAAGATCAGTTTCAACATCGGACCCACCCTGCTGGCATGGATGGAAAAGAATCACCCGGAAACCCTGAAGACAATTGTGAAGCAGGAAAACCTGGTTTTCCAGCGAACAGGCGTCAGCAATGCCATGGTGCAGCCCTATATTCACCTGATCATGCCGCTGGCTTCACCCCGCGATCAAAACACCGTCATTCACTGGGGCATCAAAGATTTCGAAAGACGTTTTGGTCATGCACCCAAAGGATTGTGGCTGCCTGAAACCGCCGTGAATAAGGCAGCGCTGCAGACACTGGCAGACCACGACATCCAGTTCACCATTCTGGCACCCTGGCAGGCAAAGGACCCTCAATTGGACACCACGCAGGCTTATCGCGTCCCATTAGACAACGATAAGGAAATCATCGTCTTTTTCTATAACGCCTTTTTATCAGGTGAAATCAGTTTTAATCAGAGCGCCAGCGAGAATGCGGATACTTTTGTGCAAGACTGGCTGCTGCCACAAAGCAAGCTGCTGCAGCGCGGGCATGAACAGCTCATTATGGCAGCATCGGATGGAGAACTGTACGGGCATCACCAGCCCCACCGCGAGCAATTCCTGAGTTACCTGGTGGATGGTGCGGCTGAGAAAGCAGGAATTGAGCACTTCTTCCCGGCTTTATGGCTGCGCGATCATGACGTGACTCAAAGAGCTGAGATCAAAGAAAACACATCCTGGAGCTGTCATCATGGTATTGAGCGCTGGCGCAACGTGTGCGGTGACGCCCCATCGGCAACCTGGAAAAAACCGGTGCGCGATTTCCTGGATGGTCTGGCTTCTGAGATTGATGATTTATACGAAAAACATCTGGATGGACTGATCCGGGATCCATGGGCATTGCGTGATGATTATATTGATGTTCTAGGTGGTTCCATCAATATGGATGAACTGCTATCCACCCATGCAACAGCAGAACTCGATTCCCAGCAAAAGACACAGATCGCTACTCTCCTGCAGGTGCAGTTCGATCGTTTGCGCATGTTCTCATCGGATGCATGGTTCTATTATGATCTAGATCGGATAGAAACCTTGAACGCATTAAAATATGCAGCACATGCAACCGGCATGATAGAACAAATCACCGGTAGAAATCCATGTGTATCGGTAATAGATATTCTGGCAAAAGCCCACAGTGAAGTCTCCAGCCTGACCGGAGATGTCGCCTTTCTGGGTTATCTGAAAAAATTCGAGATGCTCCAGAAGAATACCTGATTTCCTGGTTTGTAAGTTTCAGAAAAGGCGGCATCGTATTGAAGCTGCAAGTGCCTGTATGGTTGAAGCGCTTTTTCTTCTTCTGCCTGTATTAATTGAGGTACTTAATTACCAGCTCGCCCGGTATTGTTCGTTCTATATTGTGGAGAACAGCATTCATCCTTTGGACCCCCATTTCTTCCAGTGCCAGCCACAGTGATCCTACCACCGGTTCATGCGATGGTCGCTTTATTTCCATTGCTGGAAATTCTTTGGTAATATTGCCTGTTATTGTTTGAATTAATAACGTGCCTTCTCCTTTAAAAATGCTGCCCGCAAGCACAACTTCACAAGCACTATCTTTTAAATCCAATTTGTGAATTAACGCTCTGGCTGTGATGCCGACTTCTTCTCCAATAGCAGATATGATCCTGCACGCAACTGCATCTTCCTGCTTTGCTGCTTCAAATAATAACGGTACGATGGATAAGATACTCTGGAAATTAATTTCATCATGATAGATTTGGGAAACCAGGACTGGGATTGATTCTATCTTCAAGGCATCTAACACCATGGCAGATAAAACTGTTTCATCCCCCCGCCCATCCCATGCCCGAACGATCACCCGGATCATCTCAGCGCTGATATCCGCGCCGCCGCCCCAATCCCCAGAAATTCGCCCCACCCCCGGCATGACATATTCCCTGCCTTTTTTAGATATTCCGCCAGCATTAAAACCAGTTCCACACACAACTACAATTCCATACGGTCGAGTTAATCCGGATTTCAAGGCTGCCATCACATCATTTTTAATGATCGTTTTCTTAATCGGTAAAAGCTGACATATTTCCTCATTTAATATCCGGTGATCTTCCGGGAAATCAGCTCCTGCCAGGCAGTACACACCAACACTGATCTGTCCGAGTGGTATATGAGCTTGCACGAGCGCTTTCTCAACTGTAGTATTGATCTCCGTTATTGCTGCGCGCAATCCACAGGTTTGATGATTGCTTGAGCCGCCCTGACCAAACCCATGGATATGACCATCACCTGATGCGACCAAAGCATGCGTTTTTGAACCACCCCCGTCAACACCAAGTATATATTTCATATATCTTATTTTAATCGGGTTGTGGTTATTTTTAACAAAATCACTGCAATCCATTTTCAAGACCTTACTCAATTTTGTAATCAATGGTCTAGACGCTGGTTACCTTAAAACTGCTTGAAATTCAAAAGATATGCATATATAATATTTCTGTATTGGGAGCGTTCCCAACTTAATAACTGCGGAACAACCAAACCATTTTTGACGGAGAACCAGTTGAACAATCTCACGTTGGAAGACATTGCAAGAAAATGCGGCGTCTCACGCTCAACTGTTTCACGTGTTCTCAATAATCACCCGAATGTAAGTGAAGAAGTAAGAAAACACGTAAAAGAAGTGATCCGACAAACCGGTTATCAGCCACATCCGGCAGCCAGAGCACTTGTATCCAACCGATCCTGGACCTGTGGATTGATTCTTCCCCGCTCTATCGATACTTTTTTCACAGATCCTTATTATCCATGTTTAATTCAAGGAATTGCACAGGCTTGCAGCAAACAAAATTACACCTTTTCTCTCTTTTTAATGGAAGATGAAGAAGATGAGGAACGGATGTTTTCACAGGTTTCACGCCGTGGATTCATGGATGGAATTCTCTTTCAATCATACCAATGCGGTGACACATTGATAGGCAAACTGGTGAATTCAGGTGTTCCCTTAGTGATGCTGGGGCGCCATCTCCAGAGTAAAAATATAAGCTACGTTGACATCAACAATATTCAATCCGTAGAAACCGCGATCCAGTATTTAATAGATACGGGTCATAAAAGGATTGGAACAATAACCGGACCACAAAATACAGCAGTTGGTGTCGATAGAAAAAGTGGATATCTGCGGGCTTTGCTGAAGAACAATATTGCGATTGACCAATCGCTAATTGTGGAAGGGACTTTCACCGACCAAAGTGGGTATAACAGCATGAAACAACTGCTTCCTGCTAAACCGGATGCGGTTTTTGCCGCTTCCGACCATATGGCGTTAGGAGCAATGCGCGCGATTCGAGAAAATGGATTGGAAATACCCGATGATATCTCGATCATCGGTTTTGATGATTTTCCCCTGGCATCTCCTTCACAACCGGCACTCACCACCATCAGGCAGCCTATTGTGCAGTTCTGTTCTGAGGCATTGAAAATGCTTATTGATCTCGTAGAAGATGGATTGGAACCACCTCGCAAGGTACTTTTAGAAGCGGAATTCGTTATTCGAGATTCAACCAAGGACAGGACCTTAATAATTTGATCATGTATTTATTTTTAACACGATTGGGAGCGTTCCCAACAGCAGGAGAATATTACGACAACAAGAGTCTTGACCAATTAGAAACCGTTAAGAAATTATGACAGCAGGTAGATTTTCGATTTTAGTGGGTAAAGAAAAGAATCTGAAGCTTAGTTCAGATTAAAAAGTATATTGGTGCGAAATTAAACAGGGGTCAATTTCTTAATAACGTTGGGAGCGATCCCAATCAAAGGAGGCACTATCGAAGAATAAACAATAATCTAATAAAAAAAGCAACTAAAATACAATAAAGGAGAGAGGGAAATGCGTAAGAAAATTCTTTTTTTACTGAGTATTTTTATTGTAGCTGGTGTTGTATTGGCAGCCTGTCAGCCAGCCGCTGAGACTGTTGTTGAAGAGCCAGTAGTTGAAGAGCCGGCAGCAGAAACAGAAGTTGAGGAACCAGCAGCAGCAGAAGATGTGGCAGCCGCCTTACCGCGTGAGGAAACTCTGTATTTCAATGGTCAACAGTGGGGTTCAGTCGTATGCTGGAACCCCTACTCTTCCAACTGCAATAACGCAATGGCGCTTGCTCAACAGGACAATGCCCGCGTAACCATGTTTGAAACGCCATATCTGTACAATATGATGGACGGCAAAGTGTATCCTCTGCTGGCAGATGGCGATTTTGCATGGGACGACGGCATGACTGAAATCACTTTCAAGATCAATTCAGCTGCCCATTGGAGTGATGGGACTCCGGTCACCGCGGAAGATGTCGCGTATACCTGGGCAACTCATGTCAAATACAATACGCAGTTCGGTGCTGCCAACAAAGATTACATTGACACCATCGAAGCAGTTGATGCCAGTACAGTTGTAGTCAAGGCAAAACTTGGTGATGATGGGAAAGCCATTAACCCCTTGCTTGTTCAGGCTTACCTGAGCAGCAACTACGTCATCCAGAAAGCATGGACCGAAGCACTGGAAGCACGCACCGATGGCGATGCAGCTGCGTTGATGGCTGATATCGCCGAAGATGCTGTTTTCTCCGGTCCCTACTACAAATTCTTCACCGATGACACAAAAGTGGTTATGATTCGTGATGAAAACTACTGGGGTCAGGATGCCAGCATGTTCGGTAAACTGCCTGTTCCAAAGTATCTTGCCCATGTGATCTTCAAGGATAACGCAGCCGGTACAACTGCCTTACAAGCCGGTGAAGTAGATGTCAGCCAGCAATTCAACTCGAATGTTCAAGATCTATGGCTGAAGGACAATCTGCCAATTTCAACATATCTTGCAGACGCTCCTTACAATATTGGTGCTTCTCTGCCAACCGCTTACTACAACATGGCTTCTTATGGTCTGGATCAGGTTGCGATTCGTAAAGCAATAGCCATTGCCGTGGATTATGAAACCATTATTTCCAATGCCATGACCAACCAATCAGCTACATTCACCCAGGTTCCCCGCTCGTTGATGAATCCAACTCCTGGTGAGCAGGCTTTATTTGACCATGATGCTGTCGCCGCTCTGCAGTGGGCTGGGAACGACATCGAAGGCGCGAAACAACTGCTAGACGATGCCGGGGTAGTAGATAGCGACGGGGATGGCTGGCGCGAATACAATGGCGAGACCCTGCACTACATCGCGACCTGCCCGAATGGCTGGTCTGACTGGCAGGCAGCCATAGAAGTTGTGGCAGCCGCCGGCAAAGAAATCGGAATTGACATCACAACCAACTATCCTGAGTGGTCTGTTTACCAAACCGATGTTACCAACTGGCCGCTGCCCGAAACGGGCTACGACATCTTAATGATGTGGAGTGATGGTGCTGGTCCTACCCAACCCTGGGGACGAATCCGCCATTTGATCAGCTCTGAATTCGCACAGACAACCAACAACTGGAACGGTAACTGGGGTGGTTACCAGAACGCTGATGCAGACGCCTTAATCCAGGCGATTCCTACAATCAGTGACCCTGATGAGTTAAAGGCAGCCTATACAGAACTGGTTACGATGTACCTGACCGACGTTCCTTCCTTCACACTCATGTACCGTCCTCAATCATTCCATACCGTGAATGAGAGTGTCTGGACGGACTTCCCGCACGAGGGTGATGGCACGACTCCGGCAGTACCGCCATTGGATCTGACCGATGGTTGGAGTATCGCTGGTTTGTATAACCTAACGCTCGTGAAATAGTGATCTGAAAGATGTACGAACAGCCATGTTCCGTAAATACTGGAGCATGGCTGTTCTCTAACGGAAGGAGGTCATTCGTTGAAGGGATATAAAAAGTATTTTCTGAACAAATTAATCTGGTTATTGATCACAACTCTTTTTGCTTTCATCCTGAATTTTTTACTGCCCCGTTTGATGCCGGGAGACCCGGTGGCAGCCATTGCCGCCAGGATCGCTCAGGGGATGTCCAATTCAACAGGGATGAAAGAGGTCTATCAGCAATATGCTGATCAGTTTGGAACCAACAAACCCATCCTCGAGCAGTTTTTCCTTTACGTAACAAACGTATTCCATGGGAATTTTGGTACATCCTTCAGTCAATTTCCCAGACCTGTTTCTGACATTATCAGATCTTCTATCACATGGACGGTATGTTTACAATTTCCGGCAATCATAGTCGGTTGGATCATCGGGAACATGCTGGGTGCACTGGCAGCATATATCAAACAGGGCTTTGATAAAGTTCTTATGCCGCTGAGTATCTTTGTAAGCAATATACCCGCATTTGGTATGGCGGTCATCTTACTGGTTATTTTTGGGGTTAATTTTAAATGGTTTCCCACATCAGGGGGATATGGCTACGATCTGATCCCAAACCCCAGCTGGAATTTTGTATGGTCGGTTATTGTGCACTATCAGCTTCCCTTCTGGTCAATCGTTGCTACAGCAATCGGTGGGCAGGCGATAGGTATGCGTTCCATGTCCATATATGAATTAAATGCAGATTATGTGAAGTACAGCCGGTTCATGGGTATTAAGGATCGGAAAATCGTTGGTTATGTATTTCGTAACGCCATGCTGCCACAGGTTACCGGTCTGGCATTATCGATCGGTACCATGGTTGGAGGAGCACTGGTAGCTGAGATCATCTTTAGTTATCCAGGGCTTGGAACCACGCTCCTGAGCGCTATCATGGGGCAAGATTATCCTCTGATCTCTGCCGTCACATTGATCATTACCATGATGGTGTTATTAGCCAACTTCATTATTGAGATTGTCTATGGGCTGATTGATCCGCGTATTAAAGCAGCGCAATCAGATTAGGGAAAGATGTTGCCATGAAAAATACACTTCAGCAAGTTTTTCACTCTCGTAAATTTGTAACCGGTTTTTCCATCTTTATGGCGTTGCTGATGCTCGTACTCGTTTATCCACTCATCATCAAAGATGAACCATTAGAGATCATCGGGCAAGGTACATTTTTTCCACCCGGAATCTATGTAAGTGTTTACGATAGTCTTCATTCTACAAAATATATTCTGAATCTGGATGATGCCGTGGTTAAAAGAATCGAAAATACATTAGGCGACCAGGAACGCCAGGATATAAAAGATTGGCTTGTGGCTTATGGCATTCCCGAAGATCAGATCGATATCGATGATACCGAACAGCTGCTCACACAATGGGAAGCAAATTATGATCCTAACACCAGCGTTCCGCACATGACGTATGCTCGACAAAGATATTACCAACGGCTCAATGATTCATTATTCGGAATTCTCTCAATAGAGGGAATGATCATCGCTCAATCCAATCCGGAAACAGGTGAATTGGAGCAGGCTAACACCGTAGAACAATTTGATTATGTAAATATCGGTCAGGTGGTAAATGTAAAAGTATTACCCCTTGGAACAGATAACTTTGGCAGAGACGTTTTAACAGAACTGGTAAAAGCTACCGGCGTATCACTGCAGATTGGTTTTATTGCGGGTATCATAGCAACCTTGATCGGGCTGTTCCTGGGTTTACTATCGGGGTATGTGGGTGGTCTGCTTGATGACATCATCATGTTCATTACCAATCTCTTTACCGTGATCCCTTCTTTCGTATTGCTGATCCTCATCTCCTTCAGCATCGGTCAGGATAATCGGGGAGCCTCCACCATTGCTGTGGTGATCGGTTTTACATCCTGGGTATGGACTGCCAGAGCAGTACGATCACAGGTGATTTCCCTTCGCAATCGCGACCACGTCAATTTATCAAAGCTATCCGGTCATTCCACTTTTCACATCATTCTCAACGATATTCTCCCCTATATCGCTTCGTATGTGGTCATGGCTTTGATCCTTCAGATTTCATCGGCAATTCTCGCAGAGGCAAGTTTATCCATCCTTGGATTGGGTCCACGTACAACAGAAGTGCCGACACTGGGTTTGATGATGAACTGGGCGATGATTTACCAGGCACACATTCTCGGGAATTGGTGGGCATATTTCCCGGTACTCGTGGTGATTGCTCTTATTACATTTTCGTTGAATTTGATGAATACCGGTCTCGATCAGGTGTTCAATCCGACGTTGAGAGATTAGGTGATTGATATGTCAAAAGTGATGCTCGAAGTACATGAACTTTCCACAAAATATGTCACTCGCTTTCATGAGGATATCTATGCAGTGGATAATGTTTCTCTGAAATGCGAGGAAGGAAAATCTCTAGGCATTGCAGGAGAATCTGGCTGCGGAAAATCAACATTAGCACTCAGTCTCATGGGTTATTATTTTGCCCCGCTGCACTATAGCGGTGGGGAAATTGTCATAAACGGACAAAATATTTCAAAGATGGATCCTGATGTCATTCGCAGAACAATTCTCGGCAAAGAGATATCCTACATCCCCCAAGCAGCAATGAATGCGCTTAACCCCACCCAGAGGATCATCAATTTTATTGAAGATGTAATTCAAGCACATCACCCCCAAAAGAATCAAAAAGAAATTTACGAAATCGCCAAGGAAAAGTTTGAAATCCTGGGACTTCCAAAAGAAGTATTGCAGAAATATCCTGTTGAACTTTCAGGCGGCATGAAACAGCGAACGGTGATTGCAATTTCCGTAATCCTTTCTCCGAAAATTTTGATTGCTGATGAACCTTCATCTGCCCTGGATGTAACATCGCAGAAAATGGTTATCAAAATGCTGCGGGATTTAATTGAAAAGGGATTCATCAAATCGATGATTTTTATCACCCACGAACTTCCACTCCTGTACAATGTTGTGGATGACATCATGGTTATGTATGCGGGTCAGATTGTAGAAAAGGGAACGGCACAGGAGGTCGTCTTTGATCCGCTGCATCCCTATTCCAGAGGTCTCATGAGTTCGATCATCGTTCCAGAAAACGGTGTGCGGGATGTTAAATTAACCGCAATTCCCGGTGTGCCGCCCAACTTAAAAAATCCGCCGCAGGGCTGTCGTTTCGCCGAGCGCTGCAAACTTGTTACCCCCGAATGCATATCGCGTTCTATACCCTTACAGGAAATTCAGGGTGAACGCGCTTATCGTTGTATCTTTTCACCAGATTATCTGAGAAAGGTATCTGAAAATGGCGGATGTGAATAAATCATGCCTGTGCGGCTCAGGACTTACCAAAATCTATGGAATTGGTCGTCAAAAAAATCTGGCGGTGGATCATATCGATTTTGATTTCCCTCAAGGTGAGGTTATTTCAATCGTTGGTGAATCCGGCAGCGGGAAGACAACACTGGCAAAAATGCTGCTGGGTTTGATCAAACCAACCGAGGGCGAAATTTTTTTCCATGGAGAGAAACGCGATATCAACAACCCAAAGAAGAAAAAAGAATACTGGAAATGCATTCAAGCCATCTTTCAAGACCCATACTCTTCATACAACACATTTAACAAAATTGATACGGTGCTTCTTGATTGCATTTATATGCGTGGGGGAAGGAAACTGTCACGTGAAAAGAAAATTGCGCTGATGACTGAAGCTTGCTGTTTTGTGAACCTCAAATATGAAGAGTTGACCAATAAGTATCCTTTTGAACTCTCGGGGGGTCAAATGCAGCGTCTGATGATTGCCCGTATTTTCATCTTAAAGCCGCAGATCCTGATTGCAGATGAACCTACCTCGATGATCGATGCCTGTTCACGTGCAACAATTTTGGAAATGCTGATGAAATTACGAGAAGATATCGGAATGACCATCATTTTCATCACTCATGATATCGGTCTGGCATATTACATCTCAGATAGCGTCTTTATCATGGAGCATGGAAAAATCGTCGAGAGAGGTTCAGCACAGGATGTCATTTTGCATCCGAAAGGTGAATACACCCGTCGATTAATCAACGATGTTCCAAAAATCCATGAGGAATGGGACCTGTCTTCGGTTGAATACACAAAGGAATGATCTATGACAAAAGCCGAACCATCAAGAATTTTTTCTCAACAGCATTTACGAGCAATTGAACAGAAGGATTATTCATTATACCGGTCGAGACAGATCATCCAACTCAATTATATTTTTAAGGAAAAAAACCATTGAAATCATTGAAGAAGATCGTTAAAGACCCAAATGTAGGCTTGATCCTGCTTTCTTTCATAGCATTCATTGCACTGGGAATGCCGGATGGCTTGCTGGGGGTGGCATGGCCCTCTATGCGCTCCAGTTTCTCCGTTCCTCTTGATGCGATCGGTATGTTGATATCGGCTTCCGTGCTTGGTTACCTGACTTCCAGTTTCCTGAGCGGTCCCTTGATCTCACGTTTGGGGGTGGGAAAAGTCTTGGCGATCAGTTGTTTTTTAACCGGTATACCACTCATCTTATACACGATCATCCCGGTCTGGTGGCTAGTCGTTTTAATGGGCGTTCTGGGTGGTTTGGGAGCCGGAGCGATCGACGCAGGTCTCAACAGCTACGTTGCCGCAAATTTTGGGGAAGGTCTCATGCAGTGGCTGCATGCCAGTTACGGAATTGGCATCACCCTCGGTCCTATTATTATGACGCTATCTCTTGCCAATATCGGTTCCTGGCAAACAGGATATCGAGTGGTAGGTTGTTTTCAACTTATTCTGTCAGCCTGTTTTACCCTCACTTTGCCAGTCTGGAAGAAAAAGACCGGCTCAAACAAGGAAGAGGAAAAACTGATAACAGAATATAAAACACCTCTCCTTGAAACCCTGCGGCAACCGCGGGTCTGGCTGAGCATGCTTCTTTTCTTTCTGTATGTCGGAGCGGAAACATCCATCGGCACATGGGCTTACAGCCTGCTGACAGAATCGCGCGGGGTTGACTCAACCGCAGCCGGATTCATCACCAGCAGCTACTGGGCAACCTTCACCATCGGTCGCATCATCGCCGGTCTTTTTACAAAAAAAATAGGGGGAAATTCACTTCTACAGGGAAGTCTTCTGGTTGCTTTGTTCGGCACGCTTCTATTAATGGGCAACCTTTCGGAAATAATGAATCTACTGGCTGTGGCTTTAATCGGTTTTGCCATTGCCCCCATTTTCCCGGCACTGATGTCCGGCACGAAGAATCGAGTGGGCTCACGCTTTGCCGCCAATACCATAGGAATGCAGATGGCTTCCAGCGGTTTGGGAACCGGCTTGATTCCCGGTCTACTGGGCATTCTTGCGCGCCGATTTTCGCTAGAGATCATCCCGATCTGCCTGGTCATCATGTTTGCGGCTTTATTTGGCATATATCGTCTATCGCTGCGGGAAAAAAAGACGATCGATATGGAAGGCACCACATGAAAACTCAATCATTATCGGGAAAATGGGAATTTCGTAAGAAGAATGAGGTGGAATGGCTTCCCGCTCAGGTTCCGGGGGGTGTACATACAGATCTACTGGCGCTGGGTCTTATACCCGATCCGTTCGTTGGCGACAATGAAAAACAAGTCAGGTGGGTAGCGGAAAGCGACTGGGAATATCATCGTCAATTCTCCATTGACCCCGAGTTAATGGACCAAACCCATATCTGGTTAGTTTGTGATGGGCTGGATACACTGGCTGCCATCACTTTGAATGGGACTCAATTGGGTACAACCAATAATATGTTCCGCCAGTATCGCTGGGATGTAAAAGCACTTCTCAAGACAGGTGAAAATGACCTGTACATTGCCTTCGATTCTCCGGTGCGCTTTATCACCGCACAGCAGACCATACGCTCTATGCCTGGTGTTCCGCACGCAATACCAGGGGGACCTTATCTTCGGAAAGCACCCTGTCATTTCGGCTGGGATTGGGGTCCTCAACTGCCCCCCATCGGCATCTGGAAAGACATTCGGCTGGAAGGGTATGAGGGCGCATGTATTGAAGAGATCCATCTCAAACAACATCATTCAGAGGGTCTAGTAACGGTCGAGGCACAGATCAATACTCAAATTTGGGATGAATCGCCTTACCTGGCAAGTATACATCTCGTTACCCCAGATGGGCAGATTCTTGAATCAAGTGGAGTGATCACTCAAGAAAAAACATGCGTGTTACAGGTAGACGTTCACAATCCACAACTGTGGTGGCCGAACGGTTACGGTTCTCAACCTCTTTATCATATCAGGGTTGATCTACATCAGTCTGACAAGCTGGCGGATCAGCATGAATACCAGCTCGGATTGCGCACCATTGAACTGCGACAAGAACCTGATGAATGGGGACGATGCTTCACCTTTGTTGTAAACGGTCAGGCAATTTTTGCGAAAGGTTCTAACTGGATTCCGGCAGATTCTTTCCCAACGCGGATCTCAAATGACAGTGTAGAGAAATTGATCCGTGCTGCGGCAGACACACATCAAAACATGATCCGCGTATGGGGCGGCGGATTTTACGAAGACGAACATTTTTATGACCTGTGTGATCGTTTCGGAATTCTGGTCTGGCAGGATTTTATCTTTGCCTGCAGCGTGTATCCCCTCGATGATGCTGCATTTCTTGAGAACCTTCATAATGAAGTGATAGAAAACATACGCCGTCTGCGTCATCGCGCCAGCCTGGCGTTGTGGTGCGGCAATAACGAGATCGAATGGGGATGGGTTATCTGGGGTTGGAAAGGACCTGAGTATGAGGATATGAAAATCGCATACGATCAGTTCTTTCATCACACTCTCCCATCCTGGTGTGAGACCGAAGATCCCGATCGTGCCTACTGGCCTAGCTCACCGTCGTCAAATGTTCCCTTCGAGGACCCGAATGGACAAACACAGGGGGATTCACATTACTGGGATGTCTGGCATGGGCGAAAACCTTTTACAGCGTATCGCAGCCAGTATCCACGCTTCATGAGTGAATTTGGTTTTCAATCGCTGCCACCGTTAGATACCATCCGTACGTACGCTGAGGAAGCTGACTGGAACATCACTTCCTATATCATGGAACAGCATCAGAAAAACGAAAATGGCAACGCCTTGATGGTTTCTCAAATGCTGGACTCTTTCCGCCTGCCAAAAGATTTTAAATCACTGGTGTATCTAAGTCTTGTGCTTCAGGCGGAAGGTATCCGTTACGGGGTGGAACACTGGCGACGTCATCCCAGGCAGGTTTCCGGAATTCTGTACTGGAACCTCAACGATTGCTGGCCGGTCGCATCCTGGTCAAGTCTGGACTACTACGGTCGCTGGAAAGCGCTTCATTATGCAGCGCGTCGTTTCTACGCCCCTCTTCTGCTTTCCATAGAAGATAAACCACCTGAGATGGATGTTTTCATTTCCAGCGATTTGCGTGAGCGCTGGGAAGGATCGCTGCACTGGTCACTGGAAACACTGGCAGGTGAAATGCTGCAGGCAGGTGAAGAGCCTGTACGTGCGCTGCCATGTGAGGCAGCACCCATTTGCCAGCTTGATTTTTCCAATGCTGTAACTGAAACGAACCGCCGCGATATCGTTTTCACCGCCGAACTCCGCCAGGGCAAACAAGTTCTCGCCAGGCAGACAGCTTTCTTCGTTCCCACAAAGCATCTCGACCTGACCGATCCGGCGTTGACGGCACAAGTCAAAACCGACCAACAGCAAGTGGCTATTCATGTGACAGCACATTCTCTGGCGCGTCAGGTGGAATGTACATTGGAAGATATAGATGTTGTTTTTAGTGACAATTATTTCGACCTCCCTGCAGGGCGATCTGTTGAGATCAGCGCACCCCTCCCTGCCGGCTGGACAGAATCACAAATAAAAAATGCATTAAGAATCCGCTCTATTTACGATTCATACGCACATAAACAAAAAGAAGAGGATTAGATTAACAGGAGAAAAACATGTCAGATAAAATAGAATCCATTATCGAGGGAATGAGCCTCGAGGAAAAAGCAGCCCTGTGCACCGGCGCCAGTTCATGGACGACAACTCCGATAGAACGCCTTGGTGTTCCGGAGTTAACCGTTGCCGATGGACCACACGGCGTACGGCGTGTTGCCGATAAGGATGACCTTATCCTTGACAGCCTGCCGGCTACCTGCTTCCCGACCGCGTCCTGTGTTGCGTCATCATGGAATTCTGATCTCATTAAAAAGATGGGGCAGGCGATAGCAGAAGAAGCTATTGCACTGGGCGTTGATGTCGTTCTCGGACCTGGAGTCAACATCAAGCGCACCCCACTGGGGGGACGCAATTTTGAGTATTTCTCCGAAGATCCATATCTGGCAGGTGAAATGGCTGCCAGCTTCATCCAGGGCGTACAAAGCAAAGGCATCGGCACATCCTTAAAACATTATGCCGTCAACAATCAGGAAACGCAGCGCATGACCATCAATGCCAAAGTAGATGAACGCGCTCTGTGCGAGATCTATCTGTGTGGGTTTGAGAAAGCGGTAAAAACCTCCAAACCATGGACGGTGATGTGCGCATACAACAAGACCAACGGCAAATATGGGTCTGAAAATGACACTTTTTTAATTGATATTCTCAAGAAGGAATGGGGGTTTGATGGATTTGTGGTGTCAGACTGGACGGCAGTGCACGACCGCGTCAAATCCATCAAAGCCGGATTGGATCTGGAAATGCCCGGACCGAGAGATCTGAGGGTGAAAGCAGTCATTGAGGCAGTACGGTCGGGCTTGCTGGAAGAAGCTCAGTTGAATGAATCTGTGCGCCGCATCTTGAGAATCGCTTTCGAAGCGGCAAAAACACCAAAAGGGGGTTCCTTTGACGAAGCGGCGCACCATGCTCTGGCGCGTCACATCGCAGCAGAAGGCATGGTCTTGTTGAAAAATAACGGCATCCTGCCCCTAAAAGAGCAGAAAAAGATCGCCGTGATCGGGCTGTCTGCGCAGAAAGCGTATTTCCAGGGCGGGGGCAGCTCCCATATCAATCCCATACAAGTGGACGTTCCTTTTGTGGAATTGCAAAAAAGCGCCCCTGCATCAACTACGTTCAGTACCTGTGACGGATATTCAGAGAACGATGAATTCAGCCAGCCGCTCATTGACGAAGCGGTCAGGGAAGCCGGCGCTGCTGAAGCGGCTCTGCTCTATCTTTCTCTTCCAGCGACCAAAGAATCGGAAGGCTATGACCGTTCCGACCTTGACCTAACCGCACAGCAGATAGCGCTGATCAAAGCAGTATCGGCAGTCCAGCCGAACACGGTCGTGATCCTCAATAACGGTTCTCCGATAGTAATGGGCGATTGGATCGACAGCGTCGCGGCTGTTTTGGAAGGCTGGATGATGGGACAGGCAGGAGGGGGAGCCATTGCGGATATTGTGTATGGAAAAGTGAATCCATCCGGCAAACTGGCAGAGACTTTCCCGTTTCGATTGGTAGATACACCGGCGTACATCAACTTCCCCGGGGAGAATCACGAGGTACGCTACGGGGAAGGCATCTTCGTCGGGTATCGTTATTATGACAGGAAAGAAGCCGCGGTGCAGTTCCCGTTTGGCTACGGGTTGAGCTATACATCTTTCGAGTACAGCAATCCCACCGTTTCAGCTACAACCTTCAAAGACACGGATGGCGTCAGCGTTTCAGTGGATGTGACCAACACCGGTGATGTCGCCGGCAAAGAGATCGTTCAGGTATACGTCCATGATTGTGATGCAACCCTGGTGCGACCACTCAAAGAACTCAAGGGCTTCGCAAAAGTGGAACTCAAACCCGGTGAAACACAAACCGTTACCATCGCTCTCGATTTTCGAGCGTTCGCCTACTATCATCCTGAATATGCCAAGTGGATCACCGAAGATGGGGATTTCGAGATCTTGATCGGCTCCTCATCAGCCGATATTCGCTGCACTCAGAAGGTCAGGCTTGAATCAACGCTGGCATTGCCCAGCCTTCTCAATGCCGAGTCAACCCTGCATGATTGGTTGAGTGATCCCATTGGAAAGAATGTGCTCAAAGCGCGATATTTAAAAACGATCATGGATATGCGGAAAAATTTCGGATTGGAAGAGATCGTTGAGGGAGAATCGACCGCGGAGACAATGGATTTCATGCTGGAACTGTCTTTGCGAGATATCTTCTACTTCCCGGAAGCCAACGTCACCATGCAGCCTGAAAAGATCGTGAACGACCTGCTCACTGAGGTTAAAAAGCGAAGTCCCTCAAATTCTAAACCGGGATGATGCAGGATTCTTGAATCAGGCAGGTACAACAGACTGGGAGAATCTCCTGCGCACTGCTTGAAGGAGATTCTCCATTAACTGATACATTTCGGTTTCGATAAAAAATAGCTGTACAGATACCAGTACTGAATTATTTATTTTTATTTTGGAGGTTTCATGCAATTTGGTAATTTTGATGACGCTGCTTATGAATATGTAATCACAAGACCCGATACACCTCTACCATGGATCAATTATTTAGGCTGCGAGAATTTTTTCAGTATCGTTTCCAACACCGGCGGCGGGTACGCTTTTTATAAGGATGCGCGTCTGCGCCGATTAACCCGCTATCGCTATAACAATGTTCCTGCCGACAGCGGAGGGCACTACATCTATCTGCGAGAGAACAATTCACAGGAACCAGCGCAACCCTCATACTGGTCTGCAACCTGGCAGCCTGTTAAAAGAAATCTGGATGCCTATACCTGCCGTCATGGTCTGGGCTATACGATCATCGAATCGACACTCAACAAGATCCTCTCAACCGTTTGTTATTTCGTTCCACTGGGAGAGAACCTGGAAATATGGGATGTGACCGTCCACAATCAGCGTGATACGAAGGTGCATCTATCGCTTTTCTCCGCCGTTGAGTTCTGCCTGTGGGATGCCATGGATGATGCAACCAATTTTCAGAGAAATTATTCCATCGGCGAAGTGGAAGTTGAGGAAGGGACCATTTATCATAAAACGGAATACAGGGAACGAAGAGATCATTTTGCATTCTTTGCCTGTTCTGAACCGGTATCAGGTTTTGAAACCCAGAGAGACGATTTTCTGGGAGCATACCACGGCTGGGATGAACCGCGTGCGGTGATCGAAGACAGCATGCACAATTCGATTGCCCACGGCTGGCAGCCGATCGGATCCCATCGCATTGAACTGGAGCTCGCAGCGGGGGAAAAGCGCAGGATCATTTTCCTGCTCGGTTATCAGGAGAATGCGCCGGATCAAAAATTCTCGGACGAACACGCCCAGGTCTTGAACAAAGAGTCGGCAAAATCCACCATCCGTAAATTCAGCGATCCGGCAAATGTTGATAAAGCACTGCAGGCATTGAAAGCCTACTGGAACAGCATTCTTTCTTCTTATCAGGTGAAAAGCCCGAATATTCATGTTGACCGCATGGTGAATATATGGAACGCCTATCAGGTGATGGCTACCTTCAATCTGTCTCGGTCGGCATCCCTATTTGAAAGCGGCATTGGGCGTGGAATGGGTTTCCGCGATTCCAATCAGGACCTGCTGGCATTCAGTATGTTCGACCCGGCACGGGCGCGCGAAAGGATACTGGATCTGGCAGCCACGCAGCTCCCTTCCGGTGGAGCGTACCATCAATACCAGCCTCTTTCGAAACGTGGGAACAATGATATCGGCAGCAACTTCAACGACGATCCCTTATGGCTGATCCTATCGGTGGCAGCCTATCTGAAAGAAACCGAGGACTGGGATATACTGCAGGAACCCACCCCCTACGACAATCAGCCCGCAGATCAGGAGCCGCTCTACCAGCATTTGCAGCGCAGTATGCAATACATCCTTGACCGTTTAGGTCCGCACCAACTACCCCTGATCGGCAGGGCAGATTGGAACGATTGCTTGAATTTGAACTGCTTCTCCGACACGCCCGGACAATCTTTTCAGACCACAACCAATAAGGATGGCAAAACCGCCGAGAGTGTTTTCCTGGCTGGAATGTTCGTGCTTGCCGGTAAGGAAATGGTCGCGATCGCCGAATATCTGGGGGAACAGGCAGAGTTACAGCGTTATCAGACTGCCATGCAGGAAATGGAAAATGCCGTCTGGAACGCCGGTTGGGATGGGGAATGGTTCAAACGAGCCTATGATTTTTACGGGAATGCGATTGGATCGCACGAAAATCAGGAGGGAAAGATATTCATCGAACCGCAGGGTATGTGCGTCATGGCAGGGCTGGGAATTGAAAACGGCTGCGCACAGAAAGCGCTGGATTCCGTTGAAAAATATCTGGCAGCCAAAGATGGGATCCTGCTCACCCAGCCTGCCTTCAGCAGGTATTACCTGAATCTGGGTGAAATTTCCTCCTACCCGCCGGGATATAAGGAAAATGCCAGTGTTTTCTGCCATACCAATCCGTGGATCATGATCGCCGAGAGCATGCTGGGGCGCGGCGAAAAAGCGCTGGATTACTATGTGCGCATCAATCCTTCCGCACGTGAACGCATCAGTGAGCTGCATAAATGCGAACCCTACGTGTACGCTCAGATGATCTCAGGGCGGGATGCGCCCGTTCAGGGTGAGGCAAAGAATTCCTGGTTGACCGGTACGGCAGCCTGGAACTATGTTGCCATCACGCAGTGGATCCTGGGCATCCGTCCGGAAATGGCAGGGCTGCGTATTGATCCCTGCATTCCCTCTGACTGGGAGAACTACCAGGTCACACGCATCTTCCGAGGGCAAACCTATTCCATTGCGGTTCACAATCCCGATCATGTATGCAAGGGAGTATCCCGGATCACGGTGAACGGTAAAGAAATGGCAGGCACACTGCTTCACCCGCAGGCGATGCAAGCCCATAACAAAGTGGAAGTATGGCTGGGGAAGGAGAACGTTTCCTGAACGCAGCAGAACGCTGAAGAATAGAGTTGAACTACTCCCTGTAAAAAGCAACCGGTTTTACAGGGAGCTTTTTTTTACATTGGGTTGGTTTTAACAAAATCAACGATCTCATCAACGTAACCAAAAGCAAGGCAAACGACCGTATCCGCCCCGCCGTAATACACTGCCATTCGTCCGCTATCCCCATCCAACAGCGCGGCGCAGGGAAATGCCACATTGGGCACATCACCGACCTGCTCATAATCCATCTGCGGGGAGAGCAAATAGGGTTCCGCGCGGGCGATCACTTTCCAGGGTTGTTCGAGATCGAGCAGCGCTGCCCCAAAGCTGTACACAAAGCCATTGCAGGAAGTGAGTACGCCATGATAAATCAGCAGCCACCCTTCAGCGGTCTCAATGGGAATGGGACCCGCCCCGACTTTGGTCGCCTGCCAGCCAGAAGCTGTGCCCATCACGAAACGGTGCCTGCCCCAGTACTGCATATCAGGGCTTTCGCTGCAGTAGATATCTCCGAAAGGAGTATGCCCGTTGTCGCTTGGGCGACTCAGCATCACGTACATTCCGTTGATCTTTCTGGGAAACAGAACACCATTGCGATTAAAGGGCAGGAAGGCATTTTCCATCTGGTAGAAATCCTTAAAATCAAAGGTATATCCCACCCCTATGGTCGGTCCGTGATAGCCGTTGCACCAGGTTATGTAATAGCGATCCTCGATCCAGACCACGCGCGGGTCGTACGCATATTGAAATTGGGAGATCTCAGTGACCCTGGGATCATCACATTTCCACTGAATGCGTTCATCACACATCTGCCATGCAATTCCATCTGCACTGAACGCGGCATGCAGCTGCTGCAGGCGGGTTTTTGTGTCACAGCGAAATACTCCGGCGAAAGCATCTTTGAAGGGAACCACCGCGCTGTTGAAAATACTGTTCGAGCTTGGGATCAGATCGCGCGGGATGATGGGGTTTCTGGTCGAGCGCCATAGTACTTCAGTGGAATTTGGCGACCGTTCTTCCCAGGGTAGATTGGGGATGCCTGCCGCATTTGGCAGGGACACTCTGTTTGCCTGTAGAGATGTTCTTTTTTCCATTTCTGCACCGCTCCTTTCGCCAGCACAAACTATTCCGGCAGGCGTTTCATCATTTCAAAGCACAGCCGGCTTTCATGATACGATCCTTCCCAGGGACCGATCTTTAAACTGGTAGGGTCTGCCGTTCCATCCGGCAGCAGCCGTTTGAACCAGCCGCTGTTTTTCTTATCAACCAGGTTGTGCTGGATAAAATTCCAGGCTGACCCGGCAGCGTCGCGGTATCTGTTTTCGCCTGTTAGCTGATAGGCATTGTAGAACCCCACCACGGCTTCAGCCTGAGACCACCACTCCTTTTTTTGATTAATGATCCCTTCGGGGGATGCTTCCTGAACAATGCTTCCATCTCCGTTCACCCCTGAAGCGATGACACCCTGCGCCAGTTTCAGGGATTGCATCCTTGCCAGTTCCAGAGCAGCTGCATCCCCCAGTATTTCGGCTGCCTCGTACAATAACCAGCTCCCTTCAATATCATGACCATAGGAAATATGATCGGAGAGAGATCGCCATTGATCATCAAAAAACAGCCTGAAATGTCCTTCCGCGGAGATGATATGCTCTGCAAAAATGGTCAGGATCCTGCTCAACTGCTCTCGCACCCTCTCCTCACCCCACGCAACGGCTAAATTGGAGTAGGCTTCCATGATGTGCAGCATGGTATTCATTGATTTCTGACAGTCCAGGTCCGTATCACCCAGACGCTTATCGTCCAGCTCGGTCCATTCGCGGCTGCATCCTTCGATATATCCACCGTATCGCGGCTCATAAGCATGTTTTTCCAGCAGCTCAAAAAGTTGCACTGCCACAGCCAGGCTGTCTTCATCATGAACTGTGTGATAATACTCGCTCAACCCATATATCCCAAATGCCTGCGCATAATGGTGTTTGCGCGTGTTCACCGGAGTTCCTGCTGCATCCAGCGACCAGAATAAACCCCCGTATTTTGGATCCCAGAATTTATCGGTCAGGTAGGTATATGCCTGCTGCGCAAGGTGCAGATAGGAATCTTTGTGATCCATGCGATAGGCTCTCGAAAAGGTCCATAAAAATCGGGTGCAAGATACGGCTGTGCGGGGAATATCATTCAGCACAACGTGATCGTTGGTCATCCCTCCATAAAACCCCCCATTCTTTTGATCAACAGCATTCTTCATCCAAAAGGGCAGGATATTCTCCGTTAATTCCCGTTCAAATTCGTGTTTCTGCATCTATTTTTCCGTCTTGAAAGATAAATAACTGTCTTACCCCGTGCATCGTTGGGAGCGTTCCCAACACTCTCATTTTACCATATCTCACACTGCGCTGACTCTATTTGAATCTGCATAACCAATTAAAAAATAAACCGCGCACTTTGGCGCGGTTTATGAATTCCCTGTGAGGATACGATTAGATAGTCGGCTGTTTTCGTTCTCGGATGATACCCTTGATGATATCAGACACACCGCCTACGATGCCCAGCCCCAGTGCGATCGTCATACCGATGTTTGTGATGGACTGAATGGTCAGCACACTTTCCGCATCCATGAACTCGTTGAGGATATCCAGCGTGAACATGGGCAGTGAGGAGATGAGGAACCCCAGCAGCACCACGTTGGCGCTTTCGCTGAGGATATGCCACCAACTGGTGAGTGCCGTGTGCTGCCTCTGCACAAATAATGTGATGTTGCGTGCCAGGTCCACAGCGGTGAGGGCAAGAATAAAGGGGATCATCTTCACAAAACTGTCGCTGAAAAACGGCACCATGTGCGCCTGCTCGGATAGATTGGTGCGGTACGGCACGAATCCAGCGGTGCTGCGCATATAGGTGAAAAACGCCAGTCCCACAATTCCCAGCAGGATCTCCAAGGCTTTGCCGACACGATTCACTTCTTTTTGCTCTTCGGGCAACTGGGGCAGGTCAGCTATATCCAATGTGTTCATGTCTTCGATCTCATCCAGGGCACGCTTTTCATTCGTACGCTCAATGATGGCGAAAACGATGGTGACCATGCCAAACGCCGACAGCGCTCCGCTCCCGATGCTTCCCAGCCACTCCCAGACATGTAAGCCGGCACCAGCAGGCTGCCCAACGATAGATGAGATGATGAAAGCGAGCGTCATACCGCCGATCACCACTGCCACCACAATGCGCAGCACAAGCGTGTAGATGGGGAAAATGCGCGCTCCGATCAATGCGCGCTGTGGACGATACCGGGCTGCCACCTTGCGCGGGGAACCCATTTCCTTCAATACGGCTTCCATCTCCTGTTCACCGATCTCCTGCTCTTCTGTAAAGCGTTCTGTCAGCAGATCGTAAAGGTATGATTCGATCTCTGCGGTGATATCTTCGCGTTCCTTCCCGATCAATTCACGCTTCACACCCAGCAGATAGCGCTCCAGTAATTCTTTGGCTGCTTTAGTCGTTTTCATTTAATAATCTCCTGATAATCGTTTCCTGAGCGTTCCATTCCTCTTTCAGGCGCTCAACCATTTCTTTGCCGGTCTCATTCAGTTTGTAGTAGCGACGCGGACGGGGCTCTTCGACGCGCCACTCGCTTTCCAGCAAGCCCTGCTGCTCAAGGCGGCGCAGTAAGGGATAGAGCGTATCCTGCCCGACCTCGAAGCCCTTTTCGTTCAAGCTGGAAATGAGCGAGTAGCCGTACTGCTCGCTGTGGAGCTGACTCATGACCGCCAGAACGATGACGCCACGGCGCAGCTCCTGCTGCAGTTTTTCAAACTCTTCATTTTGTTTAGTGTTCATCATGCAGCCATTATACTGTATATTACACAGTATTGTCAATGGCTAGTATTGGATTTTTGTTAGTACTGTGTACAATATTCGCGATAGTATAGATCCAGTACAGAAGTACTATCATCCTCTTGCTGATCACAATGCCCTTTCACTCCATTTCATAGGATAATTCGTATATGGCACCTGCAACCCTTTTCAATATTCAAAACATCGGCGGGCATGCTATACGCATCCTGCAGCAGGAACGGCAGGCGCGGGTAGTGGGCGTCACGTCACACGGCATCTTCCTGCTGACCGATAACCAGCACATTCTGTTCCTTACCAGTGATCGCTGGCATGGACCGCTGACAGTGAATCTTGATCCCACCCTCTCGCTTATCTCTGACATCCAAACAGGCGACAGCGCCCAATTGGACGCAGACTGCATCAGCCTTCACGAATCCCGTTTTTGCATGGATGAAACAACAACCCGCTGGCAACTCATTCCCTTTATCCTTCAATCCAGCCAGCAGAAAGAGATACTGGAACGCGCCAGAGCGCTGACTGCGCTGTTCAGACCTGAAGAAACGCAGGGGCTGTTTCGCGACATTTCCGCGATCCTGACGAAATCCCCTTCATCGCCGGCAGCAAAACAAGCTGCAGTACTGGCATGGCTGGCGCAGGACATGCCAGCGCAGCAGGAAAGCAGCCTGGAAGACCTGCTGCTCCTCTGGCTGGGGCGCGGCAGGGGCTTGACGCCCGCAGGGGATGACATGCTGTGCGGATTGCTGCTTTCTCATCATGCTCTCGACCGCAAAGCCCTGCTGAATACGGACGCGCTCCTCTCTCAGGCGAAAATCCGCACCACCAGTTTAAGCACCGCCCTGCTCACCTGCGCCGCGCAGGGCGCAGCCGATGAGCGTTTAATAGATGCACTGGTTTATCTGGCTGGCTGCGGCACACAGCCGGAAACCATACAAAAAGAGCTGCTTTCTTACGGCAGCTCTTCAGGGTTGGATACACTGGCGGGAATGATCGCCGCCATCCTGCTCTTTTAGCTCATCTGGGGTGCAGCACCAGCCCGTACACATGCTCGCCTGCCACCTCACGGATCGGCTCCCAGGCAGGAGTGAGCTGCATGCCGCTTTTGATATGTTCCAGGGAATCGGCACGGATCTGCCCCATGGCTTTGACATGGTTCTCGAATTCCACGATTCCGATGATCAGAAAGCGGGAATCAAATCCCCAGGGCAGGTTGAAGATCTGGGTGTACGCCAGCAGTCTGGCTTTCCCCTCGGCAGGGATCTCCTCAAAATCACGCCCCAGGCAAGCAAGGCAGCGCTCATGGAAAGGATAATGCACGCGTCCGCATTTTTTACACCGATATGCTACGATCTGTAGGCTGCTGTTCATGCTGCCCTCCTTAATACGAGTGCCACCACATTGTTTCCAAATCCTCCGAAATTGAGGGTGAAACCCACTTTCGCATCCCTGACCTGGCGACCTTCCGGCAACTCATGGCGCAGCTGGAAGACGATATCCACCACCTGTGCCACCCCGGTGGCACCCACCGGATGCCCGCGCGCCTTCAAACCACCCGACATGTTGATGGGGATCTTTCCTCCCAGGGCAGTATCGCCGCGCTCGACCGCCTTGCCGCCCTCCCCTTTTTTAAAGAAACCGACCTGTTCACTTTCCACGATCTCCAGGATGGTAAAGGCATCATGCAGTTCCGCCACATCCACATCAGTGGGTGTCAGTTTGGCACGCTCGAACGCCTGCTGTGCAGCCAGGCTGACCGCCTTCAGATCGGTGGGATCATCGCGCTCCTGCAGGGTATGCGTATCGGTCGCCTGCCCAAAACCGGCTACCACCACCGGTACATTTTTGGTGAACTCCGGCGCTTTCTCCAGCGCGCACAGCACCACAGCCGCGGAGCCATCGCTGACCGGGCACATATCATAGAGATGCAGCGGGTCAGCCGCCATGGGATTGTTCACCACGGAATCGGGGTGATCGTGAATGCCTTCTTTGGTGATGAGCATATCCACATGTGCGTATGGATTCAGGGAACCCATGTGTTGATTTTTCAAGGCGACCGCGATCAATTGTTCGCTGGTCAGCCCGTACTTTTCCATATACAGGCGTGTCAGCATGCCCGCCATCCCCGGCAGGGTAATGCCGTAGGGATATTCCACTTCAGGGTGGGTCATGGTCGCCACGAAATCGGTGGCTTTCCAGCCGACAACCTCGCGCATCTTTTCGCCCCCTGCCACCAGCACAGTATCATAATAACCGGACGCTACCGCCAGCACCCCGTTCTTGATCGCGGAGGCGCCCGAAGCGGGTCCGTTCTCCACCACGTCCGCGGCGGCGGGCAGCAGGCTCAAGCGGTCCACCAGCGCACTGGCAACCGATGTCTGGTGCTGCAGGATGCCGGCGCCCATATTGGCAACATAAACCGCATCCACCCCTTTTTCTGCCAGCCCGGCATCATCCAGCGCTTTAAGGGAGGAATACGCCAGCAGATCCAGCAGGGAATCTTCATCACGCCGTCCAAAGGGGATCATTCCCACACCAATGATGGCTACATCTCGCATGGCTACCTCCCCTTCACACCGCAGATCTTCTCTGCGATATCTTCTTCACTGGCAACCTTGATCTCCTGCATGGCTGTATCGAGCAGTTCTGCAGGCACCGGGCGGGTGCCGGCTACCAGGCGCGCTTTGGTCTCAAAATACAGCTCACGGGTCAATTTATAGGAAGTCGCGCCGCCAAGTTCATGCTGCACATCTTCCTGTTTGATCAAGCCGTATTCGATCATCCAGCGCCGGAAGCCGATGGGGCTTTCCGCGGTGATCCACACCTCCTGCTGCCCAAGGTATTCAATGTGATACTCCATCTTGGAAGCAAACAGGTGCGCCCCCACCCGCATACCGCGGTCAATGGCAAGGGTATGGAAACTGATGCCGATATCCTTGTTCATCATACGCCCATTGACCATACCCACCACGAATCCATCCACCTGACCGACCAGGCAGTATTCATTGCGCACTCTGTAGCGGTACCAGCCCAGCAGTTCGGCATACAACCTTGCCCCGACGATATCATAATAATCACGCGGGATATCCAACGTGGGACGCACTGCATCCAGCAGAATGGGCACATCCTCCTGTTTCGCCTGCCGTACCACCATCTTCTTACTGTTCGCGAGAGTGATGACCTTGGGCGGATAAGGAGGCATCTCCAATTCCGGCGCACGCAGCACCGCCTCCAGTTCCATATCTACTGCCATACCTTCCTCCTTTTTACGTGGCAAACCTTCATTCCAGATTGGCTTTGCTCAATTTTTCCAGACGCGCCACATGGGTCGGGTCATAGGCATCGCCAAATTTTGTTTTTGGTAATGTTTCCTTTTTTTCCATGAGCTGCTCGTATTCCGCATCCTCCAGCATGGCAACACAGCGACCAATGCTGGATTCGCCATCCACGAAGCGCCACGGGAAAAAGCCCAGCTGCACACGACGGTTCAGCAGCAGATCGATCTCGCCGCCAAGACATTCGGCGTGGATGATGCCATGGGGGAACATTTCGATATGCATGAGCTGGTATTTGCTGTCATCAAAGAATTCTGCCAGCGGCATGCCGAATTTTTTCTGGAAGACCTTATCCGCCTGCTTTGCCTGGCGCGGCATCCAATCACGGATAATGGTATTCATGGGATGGTCCGCACTGCCGCAATCCACACCGATCCAGCGCAGTTTCTTCTTCTTCGCCCAGACGGCAAATTCGCGATCCGGTCCGGGGTGTTTGACCATATATCGGATCTCATCCGCGGTGGGCATATCCCAGCCGAAGTGGTGGTAGCCGGTATGGATGATGAGAATATCACCCTCCTTTACCTCCACCCGTTCCTCGATCATCTGGCTGGTGTACACATCGTAGTCGCCGCACACATCGCTCAGATCCACAATGGCTGCCTCATGCACCAGATAATCCAGATCCAGAGAAGCGATATCCTTGCCGGCTGTGAAGAAATGGATCTCGCCATCCAGGTGAGTGCCGAGGTGATTGGAATGCGTGACCACCTGCCCGTTGGCTCCATTGGGCGCCAGGCGTTTGAAATACTTCACCTGCAGCGGCTCGTAGGTTGGCCAGGGCGGGGTGGCGATGCCGAGCGGGATGGTCAAATCAATGAATTTCATATTCTTTTACTCCTTTTGGTCACAAAACTTGTTATAAAACGCTGTGAATGCGTCTTCAAAACAGGATCGCGGCGCGCGCAGGATACCCGCGCCTACCATGCCGATACCAGGTGAGCGGTGTGCAATGCCGGTATTGATCTGCGGCAGGATACCGCTTTCCAGCACACGGCGCACATCGATGCCGAGCGGCGTACCGCTGAATCCCAGCGCCGGAATGGTGAAATCACGATGCTGGCAGTGCGTGATCTCGTACATCTCCAGGGTGGTCTGCTGTGCCATCTGCGGACTGCCGCCCACAAACTGGGTGATGGCAGGGGCAGCCGCCATGGCAAATCCTCCATAGCCGGCGGTTTCCGTGATGGTGCTGTCTCCGATATCGGGATTGGCATCTTTCTCGGAAAATCCGGGCAGATAGAGTCCTTTGACATTGCCGGCGGGAGCAATAAACCACTGTTCCGGCATGCTGGCAAGGCGGATGCCGAAATCGGTGCCATTGCGCGCCATCACCGTGGCAATGGTGCTGCCTGCAATCCCTTCTGCCGGAAGCAGGGTGGCTTTGCCGGCTGCCATACTGAGGTTGAGGAAGAAATGGTCGTTGCTGTTGATGAACTCGATCACGCGGGCAGTATCTTCAGGGTCTTTCTGTGTGCGCACCAGCGCCGGTGTGATCGCCCGCAGGAAGAGGGATGTGCCGGCGCGATTGCGGTTGTGGCATTCATCCCCCATGTGCAGAGCCTGTGCGATGAGGCTTTTCAGGTCTATCCCGTCAGGCAGGATCTCCAGCGCCCGCGCCAGCGTGGGATAGAGCACCTCTTCCATCCAGTGCAGGCGCGTATAGACTTCCTCCCCCATCGCACCGTAGCGCAGCACCTTCCCCAGCCCCTCGTTCTGGGTAGCATACGCGCGCACGTGATAAACCGGATTCTCAACAATGAACACCGGCATGCTTGGGGAGACAATACCTGCCATCGGACCGACCGTCTGGTGGTGGTGGCAGGGTTCAAAGGCAAAAGCTCCAGAAGCAGCCATCTTTTGCGCTTCCTTTTCGTCATGAGCAATACCCTCATAGATCAGCGCGCCCATCACAGCGCCGCGGGTCGGTCCGCACATGCGCTCCCAGGTAATGGGGGGACCGGCATGCAGGATCATATCTTCGCGCATACCGGGAATGACATCCTTTGCGATCCCCATTCCAACCAGAACAGCCTGTGAAGAAATGATACGCTCACAAACCGCATCATTAGCCTGTTCGATATTGATGTCATCTGTGGTGTACACCAGGTTCGGGTAAATGTGCTGCGGGGGCTGCCAGTTGAGCGATTGAACCTGCAAACCCTGCTGTTCCAGCGCCTGTGCCATACTCTCTAATCCCAAATTGAGCGGGGTAATTTCCTGATCGAACAGCCCGTTGAGAGGTTTTTTATGCATGTTTCACTCTCCCTCTACCAGCGCAGCCGCCAGGCGCGCCGCCTGGGCATTGCTTTTACAAACAAAGACTCCACTTTCCTGCAGCAGTGCCGCACTGCGTGTATAACCCTGCGGATCCTGCTCGCTGCCGGTCACCGATGCGATGAAGACGACCGTTTGACCGGAGAAATTCTCCGCCCGCAGATGTTGAATGGCTTCCCCCAGTTCCGCCGCCGGGTCAGGATGAGCGCCATAGCCGATCACCACATCCAGCAAAATGACGGCGGTCTGTTTGTCGCGCACCTCCTGCTGCATGCGCTGGATGCGCAGGGTGTTATCGATCATGGGGTGCGGGCGACCAAGCGTAAATTCTTCTTCGCCCAGATCCACCGCACTATGACCTTTGCTATGCCAGGCATCTTCAAGCTGATACTTTTTTTCCAGTGGCGCATTCGAATAAACAGGCTGAGAAAGCAGGTCTTTCCAAATCACCTGCGCTTCATAGCATAACGTGCCGCCCGAATAGAGTGCACGGATATTATGCTGCTCATCGCTAAAAACATCTCTGGTCATTTGAATGAATTCACTCAACCCAGCATCTTCTTTTCTTAAAAAATTCCGCACATCCAGTTCCGCATCCTGTGCTAATACCGCTGAGGTATACGCACATTCTTCCAGGGTGCGCGTGAAATGCAGGTTTTCGTTGATCGAATCAGGTACATCTGCTCCGAGCAGGCATAATACGGTTGGTTTGGATAAGTCTGCGATCTTCTCCAGCAGCTGCCGGGTCACCTGCGGGTCAGGTGGTTTGCTGATAAGCGCTAACACCCGGGTCTGATCATCCGCCTGCAATGCATCCACACCTGCAAAAAAGGTCAAACCGCCCACTGCACGGCTGAGATCACGCCCGCCCGTCCCGATCGCCTGTGAAACCCCAACCCCACGTTTCGCAAGCAGGGTACTGACTTCCTGCAGTCCGGTGCCGGCGGCGGAGACAATTCCCACCGGACCACGCGGAACAGCGTTGGCAAAACCCAGTCCGATGCCGTTCAGGATGGCTGTGCCGGCGCCCGGACCCATCAATAACAGGTCCTGTTGGCGGGCGAAACGTTTCAGATCCACTTCATCCTGCAGCGAGACGTTGTCACTGAACAGCAGCACATGCATTCCGGCAGCCAGCGCTTCGCGTGCCTCCCGCGCCGCATACGCACCACCCACCGAGATGACCGTGAGATTGAGATGCGGGGAAATGCGTTTGGCAGCCCGCACGGTTTCAGGCAGGCTGGCTGTCTTTTCCGTGTCAACAGACCTGGCGGTCAATAAGGACTGCGCTTCTTCCAGCAAGGGCTGCATATCCGCTCCACTGCGGATGGCGATGATGAGATCATTCGCCTGTGCCGCCTGGGCTTCTTCGGTGAGCAGCCCTCCCTGCGCCAGCAGTTCCTTGTTCACATCCGTCCCCATCATCATGGCAGCGTCTTCAACGCCCGATCGTTCCTTCAATTGATTGGTGGCTGCCATTAAAGCCACCGAATCAACATAACGATTTTTTAAGACAAGAGTTCCCGTTTTCAAATGCAGCACCTTTCCATTCGTATTTTTATTGTGATTTTTCCTGCAAAGCGAGGAATATCTTTTCAGCGGTGAACGGCGGACCCTGCAGACGGATTCCGACCGCATCGTGAATAGCATTAGCAATGCCTGCGATGGTAGGCACCATGGGGTGTTCGCCCACTCCACGCGCGCCGTATGGTCCATCATCCTGCGGCACTTCCACGATGAAGGTTTGCATCTCATCCGGCAGGTCCACCGTGGTCGAGATGCGATAATCCACAAAATTGGGATTCTGCATCTCGCCATCTTTAAAGAGCATTTGTTCAAAGAGAGCAGAGCTGAGACCCTGCACCAACCCGCCTTCCATCTGCGCCTTTACCAGATCGGGGTTGATGGCTTTGCCGACATCAAAAGCAGTGGCTGCCCTTAAAACCCGCAATTTGCCGGTCTGCGTATCCACTTCCACCTCAAAAGCCTGCGCGCCGGTAGTGTAGTGCACCACCGCCCGCCTGCCCTGCCCGGTCTCCTTATCCAATCCGGTCACATAGGTCGGCATGAACTTACCGCGCCCGAAAATAGGTCCCCCGATCCATCCTTCATAATTTTCGCGCGGCAGCCCGTATATCGCGAAATCTTTCAGTTTGATCTCTCGTTCACTGCGTTTGGAGATCACCACCCCCTCCACGATATCCAGATCCTGGGGATCTTCATGCCAGGCTTCTGCCACAATGTCAAAAACCTGTTTCCGTACATCCTGCGCAGCAGCCAGAACAGCATTGCCCATTGACCAGGTAATGCGGCTGGCAACGGTCTGCCATTCATACGGTGAATAATCGGTATCCACCGGGCGGGAAATGCGCACCGTCTCCACCGGAACACCAACGCCTGCTGCTGCCAGTTGGGCTGCTACGGTGAATGCTCCCTGCCCGATCTCCTGCCCGCCCACACCCAGCAACAGGGTGCCATCTTCATTCAATTTGATGGTCGCACTGGAACCGGGATTGGGTGACATAGCCGGCGCTTTCCACATGATCGCAATGCCCTTGCCACGTTTCTTGTGTGGTTCACAGGGAGCAGAAGGTTGACCCCAATCCACAGCCCGTGCCACTTTTTGAATGCATTCCTTGATGCCGGTGGGGTGCATCTGCATGCCCGTCGCGAGGATATCGCCGCCCTGCACCACATTTTGCATGCGAAAATCCACGCGATCCATTCCTACGGCATCCGCCAGTTCATCCACGCACTGTTCGATGCCGGTATGCAGTTCAGACATGCCGAAACCGCGGTACGGTCCGCCGATGGTGTTATTGGTGTACACACAATAACTATCCGTTTTCACATGCGGAATATCATAGGGACCGGTGGAACTGTAGCCTCCCGCGCGGGTGATATTGACACCATATTCCGTGGATGCCCCTCCATCCCAGTACATGGTATTTTCCATCGCCAGCATATTGCCCTGCTCGTCACAGCCCATTTTCAAGCGGATGACAAGCGCCTGGCGCACGAAGTTGGTGTAGAACTCTTCTTCGCGGGTCAAACGCAGTTTGACCGGATAGCCCTTTGTTTTCATGGCGATCACAATGGGTAAGGCTTCCATGGTGACACCGGCTTTACAGCCAAAACCGCCGCCCACATAATTGGAAATAACGCGGATATCGCTGGTGGAAACCCCCAGTGTTTTCGCAATCAGGTCACGCTGGGCAAAAGGCGATTGCGAACTCGACCACAGCGTGATCTTACCGGCATGGCTGACCTGCGCGATGGCGACATGAGTCTCGATAGGAACATGCTGAATATGAGGAATATAGTATTCCCGCTCCATCACAGCTGCGCACCGTGCCCAGTATGCGTCCGGATCGCCCTTGCGGATCTTGAAATGGTTGGAGATGTTGGTTCCTGCTTCAGGGAAAATAAAATTTGCCACTTCATATTCGCCCAGGTCGGGGTGCAGCAAAGGCGCATCCGCTTTAATGGCATCCAGCGGGTGAAAAACAGGCGGCAGCAGTTCATATTCCACCTCGATCAGATCCAGCGCTCTTTCTGCAATTTCCTCCGATATAGCAGCGACACCTGCAACCGGTTCCCCGATAAAACGCACACGCTCCCGCGCAAAGATATTGCGGTCCTTTAAATACAGTCCGATCTTGCCGGGAAAATCATCACCGGTGACCACCGCTCTGACGCCCTCCAGTGCCTGAGCGCGGCTGATATCGATCTTCTTGATCCATGCATGCGGGTGCGGACTGCGTTTGATGCGTGCATGTAATAGATTATTGCCGAACTGGATATCATCGGTAAAAACAGCCGTACCGCTGGCTTTTTCTTTTACGTCTATACGCAATACATTACTGCCTATCAATTGAGGAATTTCATGCTCATCCGTCATACCATCCTCCACTAACGCCGTGCGGCATCTAAAACCGCATCAACAATACGTTCATAACCTGTACAGCGGCACAAATTCCCGACCAGAGCTTCCTGCACCTGCTCAACACTCGGATTTGGATTGCGCTGCAGCAGCGCATAGGCGGAGATCAGCATGCCGGGTGTGCAGAATCCACACTGGATGGCATTCTTGGTAATGAAAGCGTCCTGTAAATCGTCAAGGACTCCCATCTCCGTCAAGCCCTCAATGGTGAATATCTGTGCTCCTTCACACTCCACCGCCAGAACCATGCAGCTATTGACCGGTTCTCCATTCATAAGAACCGTGCATGCTCCGCATTCGCCTGCCTCACAGCCGTTCTTGGTACCGGTCAACGCCAGTGTCTCGCGCAGCATGCGCAGCAGCGACAGATGATCGGGCACGCGGACCTTTTCCTGTTTTCCATTAACTGTGAGGGTTATCGTTCTAATTGTCATGCGCCTCCCCCTTCTTTACCTGCTGCCAGACCTGCTGCAGAGCACGCAGGGTGAGAATATGGACCATCTCACGGCGGTAGCCTGCGCTGGCTCGGATATCATCAATCGGTTTGCAGGTCTGACTGGCAAGACGAGCTGCCTGTTCCAAACGCTCATCATTCACAGAATTTTCACTTAATACCTGCTGTGCCTCCAGCGCGAATATGACAGTCGGAGCGACAGCACTGAGCACGATCAAGAATTGGAATCCGGAAGGATTTGTTTGCTGTGGATATGCCAGCACGGTGACGGCTGCAATTGCCAGATCGCCCAGTGTATTGCGTCCAATGCTGCAATATTTTCCCACCGCGAAAGGAGGCGGTTTTGGCAGGCGAATCGAAGTAACGATCTCACCATCTTCCAATCTAGTTTTTCCCGGTCCAAGGAAAAAATCAATAAGCGGCACTTCGCGTACACCCTGCGATGACTGAATCGTGACAATCCCTTGATATGCCAGGCAGGGGGCAATGGTATCGCCACAGGGAGAAGCGTTGCAGATATTGCCCGCCAGGGTTGCACGGGTGCGCAGCTGGTAGCTGCCCACTTCTCTGGCTGCATCCGCGATGAGGGGGTAATATGCCTGCACTGCGGGATGTGCGATCAAACGATTCAAGTTAACCGCTGCCCCGACCAGCAAGCCTTCCTTTTCATCAAAAGAGAGATCATTCAAACCGGGCAAACCTTTGAGATCAACCAGGTATTTAGGAGTGATCTTTCTATCGCGGATTGCCACAAGACAATCGGTGCCACCTAAAAATGGGCGTGCTTGCAGGGCATGGGTTTGGAGAAAATGTACAGCTTGTTCTGCCGTCGTTGGTCGGATATAGTCAAACTCTGGCAGAATAGGATGTGGATTAATCATCGTATTCCTCTCAGAAATGTTCGAGTGATCCTAAGGTAAAAAGAGCCCCTGTTGTGTGAGTATTAAACAGTATATATAAACATATCCTGCTTTACAAGTCGTACGGATTTCTTTTATTAATTTTGTTCTCTAAAAAGTGGGTATTCTGTATAATTATGAGAGGAAAACCCCATTAATGTGCTTGTCCATTCTATTTTATTTTTAAAATTAAGAGGAGAAATTATGAAACGAAGAACAATTTTTTTAAGCCTGATACTGATTCTATTACTGGGCGCCTGCGGGAAAAGCCCGGCAACCGAAGAAGAAGTGGCGGTAGAATCTCCAGTGGTTGAAGAAGAATCAAGAGAAAAAACTCTGATACTCTGGAATTGTGATGATGCATATGTATCTGAAGACAAGGATGTAGCCCTCTACTTTGAATGGGAATCCCAAACCGAGGAACAATCCCAACAATTCGCCGATGCCATCGAAAACATGGTTTCCATTGATGGAGTGCCTGCCTCCATCAAAGAAGTGGGGCACGGTGAAATCGCAATGACCGCTGATGGAACTTACCGCCAAATGCACTGGATCAACCTGGGAAGCCTGGAGCCCGGTGATTATGATATCGTGGCAGTCGCCCAGATCACCGAACAGGTCTATGACGGCTGGGATTGGTATGGTCCAGAAAGCGAGACGGATGCTCTGCAGGGTTCGTGTCATGTGATCGTTGGAGATGAAGTAGTTGTGCCAGATGAAGAGGAAGTAACTGCTCAATCCGCTTCCTGCTCGATCACCTCACCCTTCAAAGAAGAGTGGTCCACCTACCTGTGCGAAACATTTGACGGCAGTACCAGCTTATGGACCGGCAACGATCAGGGCACCAGCACACGGGTAGAGAATGGCGAATACATCCTGGATAACTCGATCAAGGTAGAGTATGGATACAAGACGGGCTTCATTTACCCGATCACGGTGGGTTCTGCTCAGAACCATATGATCTCGGTGGATGGTTTTATGGATAGCAAATATCGCGACTGCACCTGGGGTATCTATGTGCGCAGTACTTCCGATGAGATCGTTTACTTCTTCATGATCAGCAATGAAGGTGTCTATTCCCTGACCGGTTCTACGGATGTGGATGCCAACCGCTATCTGGGCAACATCAAAAGTGGGAATAACGGCGCTATCATCTGGGATGGTTGGAACAACCTCAGCGCAGTGGTGGAAGGCACCAGTATGGAATTCTATATAAACGGTGAATTCATCCTGGCACACGATGCCATTAACAGCATCAACCCCGAATTCGGGCTGATCGTTTGGGGCGGTGAGGGTGTCAGTGCGGTCAACTACTTTGATAATCTGCTGGTCCGATCCGACGATTAAACGTTACCCTTCATCCATATTTAGAAAACATTCCATCTGATAAAGATGGAATGTTTTTCATTCTTCCAGAAAAACACTCAAAACAGAAAAGTTATTATTAATAATTGTCATAGATATATTCTTAATTCTCTCCATTAAGATCAATGTACGTATGGAGGATGAAATGAAATTGAAAAATCTTAGTGTGATCCTTTTTGCTGCCATCCTGCTGGCAGCCTGCTCGACAGCGCCGGCAGGTGAAGCGGCAGCGCAGCCTGCGGCGCAAGAAGCTGCTGCCCCAACCAACAGCACAGAGGATGCCAGCGCCGTGATGGAAGAAGAGGCTGCTCCTGCCAGTGCTACGGTCAGCTTCAACATGGATATTATGCCGGTTCTGGTCGAGTTTGCCCAGCCCGCTCACAGTACTGAAGGAGAGGGCGGTGTCTTTCTGGAAACGTATGACGATGTTATGAAATACGTCATTGCCGGAGACCCTGAGAATAGTGAATTATATAAACGATTGACCGGGGATGGTGTGGATATCATGCCCCCCAGCGGAAAGCTGCCGGATGCCACCATCCAACTTTTTTACGATTGGATCGCTCAAGGCGCTTTAAATAATTAATGCACCATAAAACAAGAAATTAAATGGAGAAAAGATCATGAAAAGAAATATGTCGAATACCGACCGCATCATCCGAACAATCCTGGCAGCCGTATTCGCCTATCTGTATTTTGGCGGCATCGTGAGTGGCACTTTGGGTATCATTCTGCTGGTTTTGGCAGGGGTGTTCCTGCTGACTTCCCTGGTATCTTTTTGCCCGCTGTACACGTTATTCAAGTTCAGCACCTATAAAAACTAACATCATGAAGGAAAGGCAGGATGAATGGAATACCATTCATCCTGCTGTTAAAATATGGACAAAACCGAATTTCAAACAATGCTAGAGAATACCAGCCAACCCGTCATCGTGGATGTGTGGGCTGCCTGGTGCAAACCCTGCCAGGTAGTGAAACCCATTCTGGAAAAGCTATCGGCGGAATATCAAGATCGAATTACCTTCCTCGAGCTGGATGCGGATGCATCGCCGGAGGTGTTGGAACAGTACCGTATCATGGGCATTCCAACCGTGCTTGCTTTTCGCGATGGGGAATTATTCGCCCGCGTAACGGGTGTGCAAAGCGAGCAGAACTACCGCGCCTTATTTGAATCTGCTCTTTCAGGGAGCGAATTCAAGAAAACCATGGCTCCTATACAGCGCACACTTCGTTTGCTGACCGGCACCCTGCTGGTGATCGTTGCGGTCAGCACCGGCACCTGGTATGTCGGCGTGCTGGGGGGAGTGATCGCCTTTCTGGGCGTGTATGATCGCTGCCCGATCTGGGCTGCCATCACGCGAGCTTTTCGCAAGGCGAAGTGATCCATTTGATCTTTAACCGTTCTATATAAAGCGGCAGGATATCTCTTGCCGCTCTATTTTAATATTTATTTGCCCTGAAAACCATCATTGATATAATGATGGCAGTATCCATCACTATCAACATGTCTTCCCCACCCTGAACGGGGAACTCTTATCATTAAGGATGGTTCATCATGGAAACAAACTCTCGGCAGATTCGTGTTTTTATCTCTTCCACCTTTCGCGACATGCAGGCAGAACGCGACCACCTGGTCAAGATCATATTCCCACAGCTGCGCAAACTATGTGAACAACGCGGTGTAACGTGGAGTGAAGTGGATCTTCGCTGGGGCATCACCAGTGAACAATCCGCCGAAGGGCAGGTGCTTCCCATCTGTCTGGAAGAGATCCAGCGCTGCAAGCCCTACTTCATCGGATTGCTGGGTGAACGCTACGGCTGGATCCCGGATGTCCTTGATGCGCAGTTGATCGAACGCGAAGCGTGGCTGCAGGAACATCAACAGCGTTCGGTCACCGAGCTGGAGATCCTGCACGGGGTGCTGAACGACCCGAAAATGGCAGGGCATGCGCTCTTCTATTTTCGAGACCCAGCCTATATAGAAGGCATCGCCCCCCAACTGCGCAGGGATTTTCAGGAAGAAGCCGGTCAGGAAGAGATCGAACGATTGGGCGCCGCTGCAGCGCAGCAGGCTGCCGCAACGCGCAGGCAAAAATTAGAGCATCTCAAAGATCGCATCCGCAATTCACCCTTCCCCGTCAAAGAGAATTATCGTGATCCTCAGCAGCTGGGAGAATGGGTGCTGCATGATATGACCACCATCATCGATCAGCTCTATCCGGAGGGATCACAGCCGACCCCCATGCAAAAGGAATTTCAGAAACATGAGGCTTTCGCGCTTTCGCGCTGCCGCGTATTTGTGGGCGGTGATAAATTCTATCAATTACTAGATGACCAGGTAGAACAGAGCGGGCAGCCGCTGCTGGTAACCGGAGAATCCGGAAGCGGGAAATCCGCCCTGCTGGCGAACTGGGGAATGCGCTACCGCCAGCAGCACCCTGATGAAATGGTGCTGCTGCATTTCATCGGCGCAACCGCCAGTTCCGGCGATTGGGCAGCCATGCTGCGCAGGATCATGGCAGAAATGCAGGAGCACTTCTCCATCGAAGGGACGATCCCTGAGGATGAGAATCAGCTTCGCATTGCCTTCCCGCAGTGGCTGCACAAAGCCGGCGCACAGGGCAAAGTGGTGCTCGTTCTCGACGCTCTCAATCAGCTTGAAGATAAACAGGGCGCCCAGGAATTGACCTGGCTGCCGGAAAAACTACCCGTCAATGTGAACGTGATCGCATCCGCTCTGCCCGGGAAAGCCCTGCAGGAAGCACAAAAAAGAGGGTGGAAAACACTCAGCATAGCGGCACTCGATCCGCGCGAACGGAAACAGCTCATCCATGCTTATCTCGCGCAGTTCTCCAAACAGCTGAGTGATGACCGGATTCAGCGCATTGCAGGGGACGCTTACAGCGGCAGCCCGCTGGCTTTGCGCATCCTGCTGGATGAACTGCGCCAGTTCGGCATCCACGAAGAGCTGGATACGGTCATTGAGCGCTACCTGAAAGCCGGCTCCATTGCGGCAATGCTGGACCTGGTGCTGGCACGCTGTGAAGCCGATTTTGAAGGGGAACGCCCGCAGCTGGTGAAAGATGCCTTGAGTTACCTGTGGTGCGCGAGAGGCGGGCTCGCGGAAGCAGAACTGCTCGATCTTCTGGGAAGCGCTGACAGCCCTCTTCCACACCGCATGTGGTCCCCGCTGTATCTGGCGCTGGATTCAGCGCTGTTCGTGCAGGGTGGGCTGCTCAATTTCTTCCATGAGCCCATCCGTCAGGCAGTCGAGGAACGCTATCTCTCCAGCGCATCGGAGCAGATTCCCTATCACAAGCATCTGGCAGAGTATTTTTCTGCCAGAAGCGGAATCTTTCCTCGTAAAGTATTCGAACTGCCCTGGCAGCTCACCAAGGCGCAGGAATGGCAGCATCTCTATCAGCTCCTTTCTGATATGGATTTCTTCCAGGCGGTATGGGAGCAAAACCGTTTCGACCTGAAGATGTACTGGGTATCTGTTGAAGCCAACAGCGACCTTCGGCGGGTGGACGCCTACCGTGAAATTGCCGAAAGCCCGCTGCGCTATGACCTGACCGTCGTGAACTGGCTGGCGCTGCTGTACCAGGAATCGGGTGATTTGGATACCGCCCTGCATCTCTATCAAAAACTGGAAGAGATCTGCCGCACCCTGGGCTTCCCGCGCGATCTGTCTGCCGCACTTGGCAACCGGGGTTTGATCTTGAAGAACCGGGGGCAGTTGGATCAGGCGATGGCGCTCTTCAAGGAACAGGAACAGATCAGCCGGCGGGAGCAGGATGAAGCTTCCCTGGCAGTATCCCTCGGGAATCAGGGGCTCATCCATAAATCGCGCGGAGACCTGGAGGCAGCTATGCGCCTCTTGCGGGAAGAAGAACAGATCTGCCGCCGGCTGGATGACCTGGATGGGCTGCAAAAATGCAGGGGAAACCAGGGACTGGTCCATCTCGCCCGACGTGAATTCGATGACGCTCTGGCGCTGCTGCAGGAACAGGAACGCATTTGCCGCCAGATCGGCAACATGCAGAGCCTGGCGGTCTGCCTGGGAAATCAGGGCGCCATCCAGCAATATAAAAAGGATTTTGTACAGGCGCTGGCATTGAACAGGGAAGAGGAAACACTTTACCGCCAGATCGGCGACCTGGAGGGGCTGGGGTTCGCCCTCGGCAATCAAGCCCTGCTCATCAAACAGCAGGGCGACCTCAACAAAGCGCTGCAAGTGCTGCAGGAATCAGAAACCATCTTCCAGCAGGTCGGCAACGTAAAGGGATTATGCAATGCCTGGGTCAACATGGGTTTCATTTATGGCACACTGGGTGACCCGCAAAAAGCGCTTGAACTGATGGAAAAAGCGCATACCAGCGCCTCGCAGAATGGGCTGGCAGGGCTGGCGACCCAGATCGAGGGCATTTTAAACAGGATTCGCTCAACCTGAGCATATTCTTGAACAACTGCTTTTCACCAGATCATTTTACGTCTTCCACTACAATATGACGCGTACCTTTCGATGTCACAGAATTTGTGCAGCCATTCATTTTTTAGTGTTATTGACATACTGTGGTTAATACCAGTAGAATAGAAGCAATTATTTGTATCAGGAGAAAAAACATGAATCAAGAAGCCCCACACAGACAGCATCACATTGATATGCTGCCCGGCGATATTGCCGCCACCGTACTGGTTCCCGGTGACCCCGGACGGGTGGAAGTTTTCGCCAGCCACATGGACGAAGCAAAGCAAGTAGCCCATAAGCGCGAATATCTGACGTACACCGGAAAGAAAGATGGCGTAGCCATTAGCTGCACAAGCTGCGGACTGGGACCCTCCCCCACCGCCATCGGCACGGAGGAGCTCATCCGCATTGGAGCGAAGAATATCATCCGCATGGGGACCTGTGGGGCGATCCAGCCATTCATGAAAGCGGGCGATATCATCATCGCCACCGGAGCGGTGCGCGGCGAACGAGCCACCGAAGAATTCATCTCCATTGATTACCCCGCCATCGCCAGCCATTTCATCGTGCGCGCTTCGATCGAAGCCTGCCAGCGGCTGGGGCTGACCTACCACCTCGGGCTGGTGCGCACCCACGATGCCTTTTATCTGGAATCTCCCTGGGCATTCGGCGATTATAAAGCGCGCCTGCAGAAATGGATTGACCTGGGCGTGCTGGCAGTGGAAAACGAAGCTGCCACCATGCTGGTGGTTGCCAGTATGCAGGGCGTGCGCGCCGGTGCGATCCTGCTCAGCAGCGATCCCATTTTTGGGGAGGGAGAAGACGACCCCGAACTGGAAAAACACCAGAACGACCTGGTCAGGGTCAGCATTGAAACAGCCAGGATCCTGCACGAACAGGGTCTGGATTAGGTTATAGGTAGATGGAGTAGAAAATGGAAAAACAACATCATATTCAATTATCCCCCGGAGACATCGGTGAAACCGTCTTTCTGCCCGGTGACGTCAGCCGAGCCAAAGTGATCGCCGACCATTTCGACAGCGCGGAACTGGTAGCATCCAACCGCCAGTACAATACCTTCACCGGAATGTACAAGGGCGTTAAGGTCAGCGTAACCTCCACCGGCATCGGCGGGGCGGCGGCTGCCATTGCGGTCGAAGAGCTGGTCAAGATCGGCGCCAAAAATCTGATCCGCATCGGCACGGGCGGCATGATGCAGACCTGGCTGCCGGTGCCCGGCATTCTGGTCATCACGGGCGCGGTCAGCGGTGACGGATTGACCCGCGAATACTTCCCGGCAGGGTATCCCGCCGTGGCAGACCTGTACACCGTGGAAGCCATGCTGGCTTCTGCCAAAGAACTGGGGATTGAGGTGCATGAAGGCTACGAATGGTCGCATGATTCCTTCTATGCCGGTTCGGTGTTCTCCAACCTGGATATTCTGGAGATCGAGAAACCGTGGATCGATGCGGGCGTGCTGATCGCCTCGCAGGAAGCCTCCACCGTGCTGAGCCTGGCAATGGCGCGCAAGGTGCGCGGGGGCGTCATCCTGGCATCCGCCGGCTGCCACCAGCACCCCGAGAAATCCGCGACGGATGAGCAGATGGTGAAAGCCATCTCGGATGCGACCAAAATTTCACTGGAGACCGCCGTGAAACTGCACGAGCTGGATCACGGGAAATAATCAAACCATAGAGGCGCTTACGCGCCTCTTCAATATCATTTTATATCTTAAAAATAATTGGGCGTGGCGAAAAAAAGCTGCTACTCCAATACATACCTAAGGTTCATCTTCGAGCAATTCTGGTTTGAGCCCTTTGATAAAGCCTACGATGATAAGCATGGCAAGCCCACCCGCAAAACCATTGTTATACAAACTCATATATCCATGCAGACTACCCACATGCATGACCATGGGTAGATGCAAAGCTCCTGCAAGTGATCCCGCGAAAAAACCGAATCTACCGGAGATCGGTGCCAGCGTAGTGCAGAACAAGGCTGCCAGCAACGGACCGGGATCGGTGTGTGACCATATCTTGGTGAATACAATCAGATATACTCCCAGCATGACCGGTATGATATTGCGTGGATGTTTACCCAGCGCACCGAATCCAAACACCGTAAAGATGCCTGCAAGGGTAGCACCATTTACATCTCCGCCTACCAGATGGATATATGCTAAGGCGATCAAACCTACTAATCCCATATTAATCATGGTCGAACCCAGATCGCTTTTTTCCACATAATCTGAGGTCAACCGCCCGCTGCTTTTTATAATACTGCGCAGTCCTGCCCGGCTTCCCCCCCAAATGTATCCCAGTAAGATCGTCAAAAGTAAAAATGCAAGAGAAAAATAACTCAAGAATCCCGTATGTTCTGTGGACCAGTAGAAAGCAGGCTCAACCTCATAGCCAAAACCGCGCATAAACATGTAGATAACCATCCCTACAAGACCACCTGTTGTGCCAGTGTTGTACAAGTTGTAACCCATGTGAAAAGAATAAACATGCATCATCAATGCTGCCAGTAGTAAACCGGCAAAGACCCCAACCAAAATTCCCACAAGCAAACCCTGCCAGCCCAAATCGAACCCAAAAGCAATTTGGCTGACCACCGGTGCGAGGGTAGACCCAAAGAAAAAGGGAGCAACCAGGTCTTTCATGGGTTTGTGAGAAAAGATGCAGTGGTATAGATACACACCAAGCATAATGGGCAAGATGTTAAAAGGGTTTTTTCCAAAGAAGGAGAATCCAGCCAGGGTAAAGATGGCAGCCAAAAGATAGCCATTGAAATCGGTATGGAACCAGCATGCCATCCCCAGTCCCATCAAAGAAACCAATCCAGCATTGAACAAGGCTGCTCCCAAATTAGCCAGGGCAATATAATCCGTGATGA
This sequence comes from Anaerolineaceae bacterium, assembly GCA_963556045.3. Lineage (GTDB taxonomy): Bacteria > Chloroflexota > Anaerolineae > Anaerolineales > Anaerolineaceae > UBA4781. Next base: position 1,330,376 of record CAUVYA020000002.1, read on the forward strand.
GGATGCTGGGAGATGTGAGGATTTGCCATTCTCCCTGGATAATTTCACGTGGAGAGTTGACCGCGAATGCAGTAGCAATCAATACCAGGCTGAAGATCAAAACCAGAATGATGATTCTTTTTTTATTGAGAGAGGGTATGTCGCTCATGTTTAATGCTCCTTGATTAATGATAAAACGTATGCTTGAGTGCAAGTACCCGACATGGAAGCAGGTCAACTTCCAAAATAATATTGGAAAATTATACTGGTTGAATATATGTGTTTTATAAATAATTATGCTTAAAAGCGGGCAGTTATCGTATGGTAAGGTATCGGCTGAGTAAATTTTCTCATTCAAACAGGACACAGATATCATCAGGAATCACCTGCCGCGTTCCGGCATTCAATGGGAGGGCTGCCAAGCACTCATTAGTGATTCGATATTCCACTTCCAACCAACCCGCATTACAGTTACGCACTAAGATGACCAGACCGAATTGTTCTATTTGTCGCCCATGAATTGTCCTTGAGATAACGGTCCAGGTGAGATGAGATGATTACGATATCCACATCTGAATAGGTAGAGGCTGTTCCACGCGCACAAGAGCCGACCAACGCCACCAGCAGCCTGAGAAATCCGCGACGGATGAGCAGATGGTGAAAGCCATCTCGGATGAAACGAGAATTTCGCTGGAGATAGCCGTGAAGCTGCACGAGCTGGATCATCATATAAAATAACAAACTGCAACCGTATCCTATATATAGAAAAGCAGGCTGTACTTTACAGCCTGCTTTGTTTCATAAATCTGTTTCTACCTTACTGTGCACATCCACCTGCACGGCTTTCACCACCACGCGCCATTGATAGGCGCCGCTGGCTTCATCATATCCCTTGCAGGTCATCAGGGTCAACCAGGGCAGTTCCTCATTTTCCATAACGCTAAAATCCTGTGGATCAACCCAGTTATCGATCGAGCGTACTTCATAGACGTAATCCTGCCCCCAGCCAGATACGATGATGCGATCGCCCCATTTTAGGGTCTGCAGGTCGATAAAAGGACCCGGCAACCCATTGACATCATAAACATGCGCGGTCAGCACGCTGTTGCCCTGCCAGGTTGGGAAGGCAGTACCCTGCAGCCAACCCACATTATTATCCAGCCATGTGATGTTCCAATCGCCATCCGGTTGGCGCGGCACACCCACGATCGGCAGATCCAGCTCCAGCGCGGGGATGGAGATTCGCAAATCGTCCATTCTTGTGTACGTTACATTTTCCTCTTGCGAGGGGATGAGCGTAACACGATTGGGAGCAAACCCGGTATCCGGCAGGTAGATTTGCCAGTTGCGCTCAGCCTGCGCCACATGCTTTTCACCGCTATCTTCGATATCCCCATCTCCATTGCGATCGGCATCAATGGTAGCGATGTTTTCCACACGCGTGGTATTGTTCTCCACCTGCACATCGAAGGTGATCTGCACCGCGTTTTGCGCTTTCTCGAGATCGGTCACCCCATAATCCGGCGCTAGCGTGCCAGCCCAGATGATCTGCCCGCGGGGATGCTGTACAGTAGGTCCTTCATAATAGCAAAGAGTTGTGACAGTTGCTGCGGAAGAAGTACAGCTAACCCCCATTGAGGTTGAATCATCCGGCGCATCCAGCGGGACTGGATAGCCGCTATCCACGTCGCCGGGCAGGAACGTGGTTCGCTCAGGAATGGGATCATGCACCACAGCGTGGATATCGAGGATATTGGCAGTATTCGCCCACAGCATACGCCATTCCATGATAGGACTTCGCGAAGTATCAAAATACTTGCTGCCGCTTGGTATGTCAAAGATCTGATTGCCAAAATTTACCGGCGTGGGATCACCGTTATTAGCCGGGTTGCCATCCACATCAGGATCAGGATTTGATCCATTCTGTGAAAGGTCGGTTACTTTCCCTGCATCCGGGTGCTCCCCCTCAATAGCAGCCTGGTTTTCATACGGTCCACTTGTTGGCGGAATTACGCGCACTACCAGTGTGAGAGTCTTGCTTTCCTTCGCAGCAATGGAATTTCCAGCCTGCAGCATGGTTGTGATCGTCTTACCATCATAGGATGAATCTACCATGAGATCATCACTGCTGATGGATTGAACCGAAAAAGAGATCGGATCAGGGTAAGCCGCCGTGAGATCGTCCGTGATCTGCAGTGCTTGCAGGGTGACGTTGCCATAATTGTGAACGACAAACTCGTAGGTCACATCATAGGTCCCGGCGCTGACCTTGGAGATACTTACTGCCTGTTTGGAAATTCCGATAAGAGTATGCTGGTCAGCCTGAACAGTAACTTCCGCTACATTCGAACTGACCGTATCACCATCGGCATCCTTCGCTGTCGCGCTGGCATGATTGGTCACATAACCCTGGTCGAGATCGGTCGGAGTAACAGCATATGTACCGGTGCAGGCAAATTGCTCCAGCGGCGCCAGTGTCAGTGGATAGGTACAATTGATCTGTGCCAGGTCATCATCCAAGGTGAATGGTGAGAGCAGGGTAGATGTGCCGATATTTTGCACTACATAATTATACGAAAGAGTTTGCCCGATCTCATCAAAGCTGCTTTCGACCCCTTCTTTGGTAACCTGCAGGTGATTCAAAACATCGCTATCGGTATGAATATTATTATCCAGGTTTGGATCCACCGTACCAGCAGGAGGAACAACGGTTGCCGGATTAACAATATTGGTATCTGCAACCTCTGCCACCGTACCCTGGACAGTATAGATCAGGCTGGCGCCCGAAATCATATCCACGCTATCTTCAATATTACCCGTCCCACTCGCAGTGCAGCTTGCGCCACTTGATGCAGTGCATAGCCAGTTGATATTTTCAAGCGTAGAGGGCAGGGTATCGCGCACGATCGCCCCGCTCACATCTCCGGGACCATAATTGACCACATGCAGAATATAAGTCAGTGATTCCCCGCGATCCAGAGCGATATTGCCATCATCCTTGGTGATCGACAAATCAGCAGCCGCGTTCACGACCAGCGTAGCTTTGTTCGATTCCACACCTGTTCCACCATTGCTGGAAGTGACCGGGCGGGTGGTATTTTCAAAGATACCATCCGTGTTAGCTGCGACTGGAAGCGTAATAGTGCACGACCCTCCTACCGCAATAGTACCGCCGCTGAAAGTGAGGTTGGTGTCATTGGTCGCTGGTGTGAAAGCGAGCGATCCGCACCCCTCCATAGTTACGTTGCCACCATCGGCTACATATAATCCGTTGGGGAAGATATCCTCAAAAGCCACACCTGTCATGATCTGGGTATTGGCAGCCGGATTGCTGATCACAAGTGTGAGAAGACTGGTTTCACTTTGCAGGATGGAGGTAGGTGTGAACGATTTCGCTATCACAGGCGGTGACATAACATACAGAGTATCCTGCGCTGTGTTGCCATTGCCGCCATTGGACGATTGGACCACATTGCTGAGGTTTTCATGGTCACCTGAAGTGGAAGATGTGACCGTGACAACCACCGTACAACTGCTTTCCGGTATGATGAAACCATTGCTCAGGGTTATACGATTGTTGGGTCCATCATACGTGACCGTGCCACCGCATTGGGAAGCCTGCGGTGTGTAAGCCGGCACCATTTCATCGGGAAGATTATCCACAAAACCAACACCGGTCAGTGAGACAGAATTGGGATTGGTTATGGTAAAGGTAAGGGTTGATAGACCTCCTGATTGGATGCTGTCGGGAGAGAATTCCTTCGCAATGCTGGGCGCATTTACTTTACTGACCGTAACGCTATCGGTGTTGGAAATCACATCAGCACCTTCACTGGCAGCATCCTTAGCAGTGGCATAGGCAAGATTGGTGACAGAACCCGCTGTCACATCGTCAGCAGTTACCGTGTAGGTTCTTGAGCAGGTAACTACCCCACCCGGGTTAAGGCTGGTTGCACTGCCGCAAGTCAACGGAGTGGCAAAGTGGTCATCCATCACCTGAAAGGGAGCGTACAGGGGCAAAGCGCCTGTATTGGTAAGGGTATAGGAGTAGCTGATGGTATTCCCTACCAACCGATAGGATTGGGTGCTGGTAGTCTTATCCAGGGTCAACCCGGTATATTTGACGGTAACGCTGCTCTCATTGGAATTGACTATCTGTTCCGCTTCATCCATTGCTGTCGCAGTAGCAATATTCACCACCGATTTGGCTGTCACATCCGCCGCGGTGACCGTGTAATCAGCTGTACAGTTTATGCTTGCTCCCGGCAGTAATTCTGTAACACTGCCGCAAGGAAAAGAAGTCACCAGGCGGTCATCGGTGACCGTGAAGGGGGCATACAGGGTCGCATCCCCGCTATTGGTCAAGAGATATGAATAGGTAATGGTATCGCTCACCCCTTTGAAATTGGGCGAAAGACTGCTCTTTTGCAGTGACAACCCGACGCCATTAACAGTAAGCGTATCACTGGCGGTATTGCCGGTTCCCCCATTGACGGAGGTGACCGCATTACTGGTATTGTGATACACACCTGCATTGGGTGCCGTCACATCGATCGCCACCGTACAGCTTTCCCCTACATCGAGAGAAGCCCCACTTACTGATATCGAAGCGGATGTACTGGAAACCGTCCCGCCGCACTGCTCAACAGCCGGTTCAACTGCCTTCTGCAGACCTACCGGGAAGGAATCGGTAAAAGCAATGCCCTCCAATGGCAGTGTGTTTTCAGGTGGATTGGTGATAGTGAAAGTTAACGTGCTGGTTGCACCTGCCGGAATAGGATCGGGGTCGAAATTCTTTGAAATGAAGGGCGGGGCGATCACCTGCAGCGTATCGCTGGCAGTATTGCCGCTGCCGCCTGTGACGGCTGACACAGTTTCACTGGTATTAAGGTAATCTCCAGCGCTGCCTGCCTGCACTGCGATAATTACCGTGCAGGAGGAATTGGCAGCGATCGTTCCATTTTCCAGTTGGATGGAATTCTCAGTGCTGCTTACAGTACCCCCACATTGAGACACATTGGGAATACTCGCCAGCACCATGCCAGATGGGAAAGTATCACTGAAAGCCACACCGCTCATGCTGGAATCGTTGGGATTGGTAATGACAAAGGTTAACGCCGAAACTTCATTGACACGCACCGGGTTGGGAGAAAAATCTTTACTGATAGATGGTGGCAGGAGTGTTTCTTCCACTACCAGTGTGTCACAGGTCAGATCGGCATTGGTTGCTTCCTGGTCAGTCTGTAATGCACCTGCTTCGATACAGTTCTCGTAACTACCTGCGGTGGGTGCGGTCACATCCACCAGGATGGTACACTGCGCTTCCGCTGTCAGGGCACCTTCACGGAGGGTGATGGAATTGACTGTCGTTTCCACTGTGCCGCCGCACTGGTTCACTTCTGGCGAACTGGCAACTGTAATTCCATCCGGCAGGGTATCGGTAAAGCCCAAACCAGAAAGATCAACATTGCCCGTATTCTGGATCTGGATCGCTAACGTTGAAGCATTCCCACTACCTTCCTGTAGCGGGTTAATGGTGAAATACTTGGTAAGGCTGGCACCCGCCAGATTGGTAAGCGTTGCGGATGCAGATTGGGTATTTCTTGCTCCATTTGAGGTGGTCACCGATTGTTCAGGGATGGTATTGGTCAGGTTGCCGCTCACATCCATGGATACATTAACAGTCATCTCGCAGCTATCGTTAGCAGCCAGAGTGCCCCCACTGAAGGAGAAGGAGGTTTCTCCCGGCACCGCACTGATCTCACCACCGCAGGTACCGGTAGAAGCATGGGAGGGTGTGGCAATATACATACCACCCATATTTTGCGGATCGCTGCTCTGCGGTAGATTATCGGTAAAACTGATGCCGGTCAACACAGCATTATTTGGATTGGTCAAACGCACCGTCATGGTAGAAGCTGCACCACCAAACACGGTCAGGGGATCAAAACTTTTCACAACTCCGATGGTAAGGTCCTCCACCGTCAGGTCTGCCGAGGCAGAAGAGGGGTTGGTAACGGTCAGACCGCTGTCATGCAGGGTACCACTGACACCATTGACTGCGATGCGGTTGGTCTTGGTGCCGGTAGTTGCACCACGTACGGTCACGTTGACCGTACAAATCCCAGGAACCGACCCTACCTGAGCAGGGATCTTACCCCCGTTCATCAAGAAGGTGGTCCCTCCCGCCGAAACTTCCAGTACAGCATCCACACAGGTGGTGCTCGGGTCTGGATCATCCGCCAGCACCACACCGGATGGCAGGGTATCTGAAAAGGTAACATCCTCTAACTGTGTGAAATTCACGTTTTGCAGCACAACGGTCAAAACCGAAAGTCCATTGATATTGACCAAACTGGGATAGAATGATTTGCTCACGCTGATGCCGCTGACCGTTAATGTGCGGGTGATATTCCCGGAAATATTGCGATCTTGATCATTACTAATATTGGCGGGGGAAATGATATTGTTGTACGTACCGGGTTCCGATGCAGTCACATATACGAGTCAAGGAACATTGTTTCCCCGCTGCAATGCTACCACCGCTGTAGCTGAGCAGTGTATCCCCCGCTTCTGGGAGCAAAGACACCCCCAACACAGTTGGAATTCTTGGGATGCATTGGGAGTTGCCGCTACTGAAACGCCCGCCGGGAGAGCATCGGTAAGGCTGAAACTAGTCAAGGTCTGTATCGGTTGGCGCCGTGATAGAAATGGTCAAGTCGAGAAGTGCCATTCACTCCAATAGTGCTGGGAGAAAAAGATTTCGAGCCGCTTATCCCGGCTCCTTCTCCGTACACACCCAGATTCGCTGTCACATCGGTGACATTGGTCGCGCCCTTGTGCAGTGTGCAAGCTGCCAGCAGGAAGGGTATTGGTAAAACTACCCGCGACGGAAGATGTTACCAGCGCTTTGATAGATGCATGAACCAGGGATCGTGCCAACCTTTGCGGGGATGACACCATCGGATAGGGTAATGGAGGTGGCAGTATACGAAACGGTGCCACCGCATTGGGGGCTGGTCAGGGGCGGCAGCTATCGTTAACCCAGCAGGCAGGTTATCCGTTAGATCCACACCCGTATAATCTGACGTGGAAGGATTTTGCAGGGTGATGGTCAGTGTACTGATACCCCCCTGTTGAATGGACGAGGGAGAAAAATCCTTACTCATCCCAACAGATTGGTAATTAAGAGGAGCTGAAGCAGCAGAAGCATTTGTCACTGATTGTTTATCGTGTATGGCATAAGCTTGGATGGTATTCACATACACGCCAGATACCAGCGACGTGACATTCACCCGCACTGTACAGGTGGTATTGGGTAGAACAGTAGCGCTGTAAATAGAAAAAGAAGTTTGATTCGCTGCCAGCGGGACACCACCCGGACCGGTGACATATACACTACTGCCGCAGTTGGAAGAACTCATAGTGCTGTTGGCAATAACCACATTCGCAGGCAGGCTATCCGTGAGCCGTGTTTCGGTCAATGGATAATCCAGATCATTATTGCGGATCTGGATACTCAACTGGCTGGTCTGCCCGACCCATTGCGTGTTGGGAGAAAATGATTTACTGAGGGATGGGGGAGCGATGGAATCAACCTGCAGCGTATGGGTAGCAGGGCTGGTGTTAGTGATAGAGATAGTGCCGGTCGGATCGGTGGCATGTAAATTATTGGCAGGAATCGCATTATCATGATTGCCTGCCACCACAGAGGTTACCTTTGCAGTAACGGTACAGGAACCCGGAGTATCCCCCACTTGCGCTGGTACCGTACCTCCAACCAGAGAAAGACTTTGCCCGATGATAACCACTGTACCACCGCAGGTAGTGGTAGTCTGAGCCGGGGTTCACGAAAGGTCACACCATCCGGCAAAGTATCCACCCAGGCAGCCGGAACGGATGTCAGCGTCAGAGGAAAATAATTCGGGTTATAGATATTCACGCTGAGCAGCGCTTCACCGCCAGCAGGTATAAGGTCAGGGGTGAAACGTTTATTCATCTGTGCAGGTAGAGAAGTTTCTCCATCAGCGAAAACGATATGTTGAGGGGGAAGAAAAGTAGAACTCAGAAGCAGAACGAGTAGAAGGAACCAGTTAACAACAGGTTTTCGAGACGATGTTCGATGAAGCATGGTTGATGGCGGCATTATTGAATCTTTCGTTTAGTAGTATTAAATTTACAACTTACTCATTATAATGAGATTTATTTAGAGCGCAAATTAAATCGCAAAATCCATCATTCCATGCTAATTAATTCCATTCCTCAACGATTTCCCGATTCCTCCCTACCTACGACCTGATTCACTTCGCAGTAGAAATAAACAGCGGTTTCGGTTCATTTACCATCACTTTCCTTACATGTCTTACGTTAATCTCATGTTGACCCGTTTGAGAGAGCATAAAAATCCCTCCATCATTCCAGAATACGGTCAACCAGGGTGACAAGGAAACTGCTGCGGCTTGCGGAAGGTGCATCGTACTCGTTATCCAGGTAGATGGCATCATAGCGGCAGCTTTGTTCGCACTGCCCGCAGTAGGCGCAGCGGTCGCGGTGGTAGAGCAGGCGAAATTCGTCTTTCGATCGTTTCACCATCTCCAGCGCCTGAGTGGGGCAATCCCGCACACACAGGCTGCAGCCCACACAATGCTGCTCCCGCATACGCACGCTTCCCCGAAAACGCTCCGTAGGAAGGGTGTTCTCCTGCGGATATTTGACCGTCTCGCTGCCGGAAAAGAACGCCGAGAGGATATTGGGAAGGAGATAGAAGAACTGGCGGATCTTCATGGAATCCTCATCCCTTCAGCACCAGAAAGAGATTATGGATAAGCGCCACAGGCACCATGATGTACCAATTCACGCGGATCAATTGATCAATGCGCAGACGGGCATAGATAGCGCTGATGCTTGAAAGCAGGAACTGCAGCAGGATCAGCAAAAGATAGAAAATGACGAAGCCTTTCACCGTCCCCATCTGCCAGAAACCGCCAAAGTATACGTGGACGACGAAGGACAGACCCACCACGGTCTGCAGCTGATTAGTCAGCTTCCACAGCCCCAATTTTTTTCCGCTGAATTCGGTCAGGGGTCCTGCGATCATCTCCGATTTCGCCTTGGGGATATCATACGGTTCGCGCTTCAATTTGCCGATCAACCCGGAAATCGTCAAAAAGAAACCCACGATGTGCAACGGAAAGAACGAGCCGGACGCCATTTGAACATTCCTGATATCCGCCAGAGACCATGATCCACTGCTGATCACCGTGCCGCTGATCGCCAGCAGGAACAGCACTTCGTACGAAAAATACTGCAGCAGAGAGCGATTGCCGCCCAGGAGTGAATACACCCCGCTGGTGATCCGTCCCGCCAGAAAATACAGCAGCGACGGCATGCTCAGGAGAAATATGACCACAATGAAATCACCCTCAAAGGAGCGTGCGGTCGAAGCAGCGAAGGGTAGATAAAAACTGGCGGTCATCACACACGCAAAAGAAGCCAGCGGCAGCAGGGTGGCAAGCAGTTCATTGGTGCCGGTTGGCAGAATATCCTCTTTCGAAAAGAGTTTGATCAAATCCGCGACCGGCTGGTACCAGGGTGGACCGACCCTGCCCTGAAAACGGGCGACCAGTTTGCGATCAAGCCAGTGCAGGAAGAGCGCGGTCACCAGCACAAATGCAAATCCCGGAAAGATCAGGATGTGGAATAAGGTTTGCAGAATATTCATCTCCATTCTCTTTTACTGATCAGCGATCTGCACAGGCGATGCATAGATCAACACCCGCGATGACAGCCGATACATCCGCCATCTGCACATCCTGCAGTTGTGTATCCAGGGTGATCAAGTTGGTAAGGGTAGGCGTGCGTATCTTCAACCGTTCGGGCTGCTGACTTCCATCGCTGCGGATATAGTAGAACACTTCTCCGCGTGGCGCTTCAGCGCGGCTGACCACCTCACCGGCGGGCACCTTGCGTGGGGATTTGACCGCAACCGGTCCAGCAGGGAGAGCAGCCAGAATTTGCTCCACCAGCCGGATCGATTGCAGGGTCTCCTGCATGCGGATCAGAGAACGCGCCCAAACATCCCCATCATTCAGCAGTGGGACTTCGACCCGCAGTTCATCATACGCCGCATAGGGCGCATCGCGGCGCAGGTCAATATCAAGCCCCGAAGCACGCGCCACAGGACCTACAACACAATAACGCCTGACATCTTCCAGGGTAAGTTTTCCGATTCCGCGCGTGCGGGCGGCAAAACTGCGGTCGCGCTCAATGGATCCGATCAATTCTTCCACGCGCTTCTTTAGATCATTTAATCCGGTTTTCAGTGTCGTCAGATGATCTTCATTCAGATCAACACGCACACCGCCGATCTTGTTGACGGCATGAGAAACTCTGCCCCCTGAGATCTCTTCCATGATCTTGAGCACAATTTCTCGATCGCGCCAGGAGTACATAAAGATCGTATCCAGCCCGATGTTCTTTGAAAGAACACCCAGCCATAATAGATGGCTGTGGATCCTTTCCAGTTCGCACAATAACATCCGAATATACAAACCACGGCGCGGCACTTCCAGACCCAGCAGCGTTTCGACAGCCTGACAATAGGTGGTGGTGTGAATATGAGAGCAGATGCCGCAGATGCGCTCGATCAGGTAGATATTTTGGATATAGGTGCGCTGCTGGGCAAGTTTTTCGATCCCGCGATGCACGTAACCCAAGCGAAGCGTGCTTTCCACCACACGCTCTCCTTCCAGCGAGATCCGGAAAGATACCGGTTCCTTTAATAAAGGGTGCTGCGGTCCAATCGGCACTACCATCCTGCTCAAGATATTCCTCCTTGTTTTTCATGCAACGGATTTTTGTCACTTTTTTGGTCATGAGAGCGATCTTTTCTGCGCATCGGATAACCACCCTTCCAGGTATCGGGCAGCAAAAGGGGCTGCGGATTCTGCAATCCCAAAAATTCGATCCCGTACATCTCATGCACCTCGCGCTCATAATATTCAGCACCGGGAATGAGCGGGCAGATGCTGTGAACCTGAAGATCGTCTGCGGCAAGCTCGATCCGCAGTGTGAGGTTGCCGTAACACCAAAAATGGTACAGCATGAGAAAATGTTCTTCCTGCAGGCAGGTGATGGTCGAAAGATGCCATACGCCGTTTTCCTGCAGCTTTTCCACCACTGCTACCAGTTGATCGGGGGATATTGACAGAACCTGTTCATCGCCCGCTACCCCCCGCATAGTCGTCAGCTCATCCAGATCCAGAGCGGTCATCACTTTTTTAATAATATCTTTCATCTCCATTACATTGACTCCACCAATTGAATGATCCCATCCATAATGGTCTCCGGTCTGCACGGACAACCGGGGATATACATATCCACCGGCAGCAGTTTATCAATACCACCCAGGATGTTATAGGCTCCCGAAAAAACACCGCCGGAACAGCTGCAGCTACCAACAGCCAGCACCCATTTCGGTTCAGGAATTTGATCATAGATGCGTTTCAAGCGGGATTTGGTCTGTTCCGTCACCGGACCGGTGCAGATCAAAATATCGGCATGGCGGGGCGAGGCTTCCGACAGGATACCGAACCGTTCTACGTCATACACCGGCGTTAACAAACTGAGAATCTCGATATCACAGCCGTTACAGCCCCCACTATTGAAATGCAAAATCCACGGTGATTTCCTGCGCGCCCAGGTAAGAATAGAAGATCGTGCTGCTTTATTTTTTTCCATCTCTCTCCAGAAGAATGATTATGCTTACTCCCGCTCCGACCAGATACAATACCGGGACAAACTTGTGCTCCGTATTCAGATCGATCGTAGAGATCACCAGGGCGACGATATGTAAAATACTGAACAGAAGAGCCAGGCGGAAGAAGGCGTGATAGTTGACCTCCACATGCGGTGCATCTATATCTTCGCCACAGTAATAATGCATATGTTTCGCGCGGCTGTATTTTCCTTTCGCCGATATGGTTTTCCCAATCCAGAGGAGAATACCGCCCACAACCATGAAGATAAGCAGCAATATGGGAGGGGAAAGCCAGAAATTTGAATCACTCATCATTACTTCATCCTCATTAATAAAAATTGAGCGGCGGGTTCCGTCCATTTCATGATGCCCTGGGGTCTTACAGTGATGACGAGGATCAATGTTAACAAGACCAAGATGGGAACCAGCAGCCATGCCGATACTGCGGTTCGTTTCCCTGCAGGATGTTCTCGGTTTTCTTGAGCGGGTTTAAAAAACAGATTGCGCAGCAACTTCAAATAATAGCCCAGCGATACCAGACTGCCTGCCAGTAATGCGATCGCGCCGACCAGAGACCAGCCTTTCATCTGTGAAAACGCACTTGTCAGAAAGGTCCATTCCCCGATAAACCCCGGAAATGGGGGGATCGCCGCCAGGCTGAGGACGGATACACCAAATGCCGCCGAAAGGAATGGCGTCAACTGGTCAGCATGCTGTAAATCGTGTATCGTTGCTGCATTGAAAGAATGCTGGTAGACACCATTGACCAGAAACGCGAGGCTTTTCGCAATTGCATGCGCAATGATCAAGAAAAAGCCAGCCTGCAGGGCTAACGTTGATTGTGTTTGCAACCCGATCGCAATACAAAGTCCAATATACCCCATCTGCGCAATGGTGGAATAGCCCAGCAAGCGCTTGGTCTGTTTTTGAACCAAACCCATCAAATTGCCGACCAGGATATTGAGCAGGGATAAACCCAGGAGGATGCTGCTCAGAACCATGCGATCCATTCCCAGCGTGAGGCAGACCCGCAGCATGGTATAGAAAAAACCTTGCACCAGAATGCCGGAAAGGATCGCGCTGATGTTGCTGGGAGCTGTTCCATGTGCATCCGGCAGCCATGCATGCATGGGCACGAATGCGCTTTTCAGGCTGAAGGAAACCAGGATCATGATCAATCCGATCTGCGACAATAAACCACCGGCAGCCGTGATCTGTGAAATCTGCACCATTCCGGTGTCTTGAAACAACAGGGCTATCCCCATCAAAAGCACAACCGACGCGACACTTCCCATGATCAAATACTTAAAACCAGCTTCGATGGCTGTATCTTTCCTGCGTCTAAACGCGACCAGCGTATAGGCGCAGATGCTGGTCAGTTCACAGAATAGATACACGATCATCAGATTATCGCTGAAGAGCATGCCGATGAAACCGCACAGCATCAGCATCAGCAGTGAGTAAAAAGCCTGCTGACGACTCTCATTTTTGAGATATTCTGCACTGTACAAAGCGATCAGGCAGAACAACCCGCACGCCACAATACAGATCAATACCGCCCCAAGATCATTGGAAGCAAACATTCCCGGAGTAATCATGTCAGCCACAGCGGGTGTAAAGCCCGGGAAAAGCTCATCGAGGAAGTGCAATATGGGGGCTTCGCAGAAAAAATACACAAAAACGATCAGAAAAGAAAGGGCAGTCATGAATGCCATCATAGTATTCTTCATGCGAAGAAAGCGTGCTAAGAGGAAAATCAAGATCGCAGCACATCCGAGAAAGAGGAGTGGTATTTGCGGGAAAAGCAGCATCGCGGGTATCCTCACAATCCCCCGCCCAGGATAAAGGGCAGTTCATTTACTACGATATCAAATAACGGTTTGGGGATAAATCCGGCGAGGATGGTCAAGCCGGTGAGTGAAACGGTTGCGACCTTCATGGAAAGCGGCACCGGTTTGACGGCAGTTTCTTCTCCTTCTCCGGGAGAGAAGAAACATCTCCCCACAAAACGCAGGATATACACCACGGTCAGCAGGGAACCGAGTACTTCAAGGATGGCAAGGTACAGGTAGGGAGTTTGAAATCCGCTGCTGAAGATAAGCCATTCACTGTTGAAGAGCGCCAGTGATGGAACGCCGGTGATAGCCAGCGCACCCAGCACCGTACAAACTGTCAGGATTGGCATTTTCTTACCCAATCCGCGGATGGAATTAATATCACGCTTTCCGGTCGCTTTGATGATCCAGCCCACACAGCAAAACAGCAGCGCCTTAACGATGGCATGATAGATAACATGCAGTGTCGAACCTGTTATGCCCGAATTGGTCATGGTGCCCAGCCCATACAGGATGTATCCCATTTGACTGACACTCGAATACGCCACAATACGTTTGATATCCGTTTCCACCATCGCCATGCTTGCCCCGTAGATCTCTGAAACCACCCCCGCGATCATCAAAGGCAGTGAAAAAGCCGTCATCTGCTCCATGGTCAGGAAACTCATCGGGAAGCGAAGAATCCCGTACGTCCCCATGCTGAGCATAGCCGCCGCGAGCATGATGGTGACAGGCATAGGCGCTTCGGAATGCGTGTCCGGCAGCCAGATATGGAAAGGCACCAGAGCCATTTTCACCCCGAACCCGATAAAAAACAGGGAGCTGATCAGGGGCAGTTTATCAGGCATCGTTTGCAGGGCAGCCCGCAGGGACGTAAAGTGATCCACTCCGCTCTGCGCGTAGATCATGACAAAAGCCACCAGCACCAGCAGTGATCCGAGATGGGTGATGATGAAATATTTCAGGGCGGTGGCGCCTCTCTTTTCGCTCTCTCCCCAATTCACCAGCAAAATGGTCGAGGCGATCAGCATCAACTCCCAGAAGAAATAGAATAGAAAAACATCATTTGCCATGGTCGTGCCCGACATTCCGGCTGAGAAAAGGAGCAATAACGCATAGAAAGTGTGGCTGCGTTCCTTATCTTTGAGATAATCCAGAGAATAGATCATGGCAAATACCGTCACAAACTCTTCCGTGAGCAAGAACGGAAAAGACAACCAGTCAATATTCAAGCTCAGATTGATCCCCATAGCAGGCAGATAATCGATCTCAAAAGGAACATTCAAGCCGGCTTTGATGATGGGGATATAAGCAATGGATAATGCCAGGGTAAGGATAGAGGTTCCCAGAGCTGCCCATTTCGCTCCTTTTTTCATGTATTTTCCAAATACTGCCAGCACCAGTGCCATCAGAAGTTTTGTCAATAAAACAGCCAGTTTAATAATTTCCTGTTGATTCATTTTCCCTCTCTTCCTTTAACCTATCAAATTCAGTGCGCCACTATTAAAGCCGATCACGATCACAATGAGAATGACGATGAAAACAAAGAACCACAACAGGTTGAGGCGCATAAAACCAGGGTTCATCCGCTGCATATTCCGTGAAATGCGCATAATGGATTGCAGACTGCGGTTCCAAAAATCGGTACTGGTATATTTCTCAACGGTGCGGAAAAGGAATTCAACAAATTTTTTTGCCGTTTTTACCAGGTTTTCGAAAAGGTCTCGTTCGAATGTATCGTAGATGAAATGGGCGATCTTTCCATTTATGGATGAAAAGGCGCTGCTCACATCCAGTACATCTGCTTGGGGTGAACTATCTTTCCATACCTTAATGCGCTGATCCTGAAATACGCCCTGGATGGAACTGCCAGCCTTTTCTCTCCACTTACAGGTCTTCTGGTTGAACTTCAAGAAGATCTGCGAAGCAATGAATGCCAGTATCAGGTACAAGATCAGGTAAGGACCATCCTTAACAGCACCCGGATTGGATACAGCCCAGAATCCGTCTCCTTTGACCAGTTTTGTAACATGGAAAAGGAGAACGTTCAGCATAGCAAGAAGGACGATCGTCACGGTGATATTCACGAGGTTCATCGTCAGGTTGTCTTTATAAATGTTCCTGTTCTGCTTCAATACCTCATTGTGTTCTTTTATCCGTTTCTGCAGCTGGATGAACTGCAGCAGGAAAAAGAAAAAGGAGAGAAACAGGAATGGCTTGGGGAGAGGGTTGGCTAATTGAGAGACATGCCACTGCGTTATAAGCGAGAATGCCAGGGTCAAAAAATAAGGCAGATGCACAATCCAACCGGAGATGAAACGAGACCCGGGTGAGCGAGCAGCCTGTCGCGTTTTGATGAGGGTATTGATCGCACGAATGGTCAACCACAGCACCAGGAACGACCAGCCTTGTTTCTGCTCCACACAGGCAGCCAGCAGCAGCAAATTCAGTGAAGAGAACAGGTCCATTTCCTGTTCGAGCGCTGCCGCACGGTCTTCATGCGAGAAGAGAGCTTTTTTGATCAGGAAGAAACCACATGATACTCCCACTATCCATGCTGCGGCTGTTGGATTCGCCTGCAGGATCGGGATGATGCGATAGAGCAAATAGGCACCGAGAGCCGGCATGATGATCTTCGTGAACCATGTGCGCAGCAGAGTTGGGAATTCACTGCACGCATCTTTCCAGCGATCGAAAGGAAAGACTGCCATTTTCACCCACACGGTCAGAGTCAATGAGAAAGCGACAACCGCTTGGATACGAGATTCCGCCAAGGTCATGTCTGTAAAATTGCGGTCAATATTCAATGTTCCGCTGTGAGCGTACATTACAAAGATGGCAATTAACAAACCCACATCGCCGATGCGGAAATTGATGAAGATGGTCTTGAGAGCCTGCCATATCTTCTCCTTTGACTCAGCCAGCAGCCAGCCTCCTATCACAACGCACAATCCCACAAGTTCCAGGGCTGCATAGCGCATCAAAAAATGTTCCGTGAGAAAAGCGACATTCGCCATTACAAGGGAAAGAAGAGCGAAGGCGGTTTGATAGACAGAATACTGTTGCTTTTTTCTCTCCGCAACCAGGAGTAATGCCAATAAAGACGCGCTCATGATCAAAACGATGATCAAAGCCGACTTTCCGAACCCGATACACATCTCTCCGGCATTCGGCTGCCATGAAACACAATAGTGCGCCGGGATGAGGTCAAAGAACACGACCACTAATCCTACTATCATCATCCCCAATACAACACAGGAGAACAGCAATACCCATTTTTGATTCCAGCGCTTATGGAATGCCAGCAGCAAAACGGCAAAGATGAAGGGAATCACAAAAATGAGCAGCAGTGGGATAAGCGTCATTATCCCTTCAACTTTCTTAAGTGATCAACATTACCGCTGGGGACAATGCGGAACACACTCACGATCATTGCCAGAGCAAGAGCAATCACGATCGCTTCCACGATCAATGCCGAAATCACCATTACCTGCGCCAGATGGGGATCATTCACTGCTCGTCCTGCCAGGATCAGCGCGAGCGTTACACCCTGCAGCATGATCCTCAATCCGATGATCTGTTTTATCGCGTTATGCTGGGTCAGCAAACAGACCCAGCCCAGGATGAACAGTGCTGCACTGCAATAGTGTAAAATACCGAATTCCATACCTCACATCCTTTGTTCTTCATCGGGCGTAGGCAGAAGCACAACCACACCCAGTGATCCGGCTAACAGCAAGCCTATCTGGATCATGAGATCCAGCGAATGCTGACCCCACAAATATTCCTGAAAAGTGCCCTCTTCGGCAGACTGCTCCTGAGCCAGATCGGAACTTTCATACTGCGATTCCGACACCGAACAGGCGCAAAGGGAAAAACCCACTATCAGAATCAAGAACAACAGCTTGCGACCATGTGATTTTGTTCGCATCTTATGATTTCCCCTTTTTCGCAAGACTGATCACCATGATGAAGAGAATACTGATCAAACCTGCCCCTACGATCATTTCAAAACCCGCCGCAAAGGGAGCTTCAAGCCTGAAGAAGATGAGCGCCAGAATAGCGCTGCTCATTCCGAGGGCAACGGCGGCATTCAACAATCGGCGGGAAAATATGGCATAGACGGTAAGTCCGATCATTGATACACATAGAATTATTTCAACAAGCATATCTTGTGCTCCCTTTTTCACCTGATAAGCGGAAATAGATGTCTGCAAATCCATTTGTAGGCACTCTATCTGTTCCTTTTCTCAACATTCAAATAAATAAGGTAATTAATCCATCAGCGAGGTTTGTTTGAAAAAACGGCTATCTATCTGGCAATTCTTGTGCTGTGATCGTGATTTCGTAGATGAAAGGATCATCTGTGGAATCAGATCAATGCCGGGGCACAGATCGCCAACCGATTTCTGCAATACCCTTGCATGTGCTGTTCGCCGTACGAGCTTCAGATAAGGAATGATGGGGTATGTCGCTCATGTTTTGCTCCTTGGTTGATGATGAAACGTATGTTTGAGTGCAAGTACCCGATAAGGAGGCAGGTCAACTGCCAAAGTAATATTGCAGAAATTATACAGGTTGAATATATATATTTTATAAAAAATATTGCTAAAAAAACAGGTCGGGGGTTTTTATCATGTGATAAGGTGCCGGCTGAGAATCTCTCGCCTTTCAAACAGGACACGGATACCATCACAGATCACCTGCCGCGTTCCGGCATCCAAGGGAATAGCTGCCCAGCGTTTATCGGTGATTCCGTATTCAACTTCCAACCCACCTGCATACCAGATGCGCAGTGAGGTAACCATACCATACTGTTCAATTTGTTGTTTTTCAATCACGCCAAAATCTGCCGCCCATGAGCTGTCTTTGAGATAAAGATCCGGGTGAGATGAGACGAGTATGATATCCACATCTGAATCGGGAGTGGCTGCTCCGCGCGCGTAGGAACCTACCAATGCAACCGCCAGCATATCGTTTTGAGAGACCGCCCAGCGGGCAAGGTCTTCCAGGAAGCTGTCCACCTGCTCTTTCTTCATACCTGTTACCTCCTAAATCGTACGCTTTCCTTATATATATCTAATTGTATCTATTCCAGATACCCTCTCCCCCATCGGATTCTCAATACAATGCTATTTTTATCAAAGTCGGGATATGAAAACAGGCAGCGGAAACCGCTGCCTGTTTGTTTAGTTTACAGTTATTCTAGAGGACAACAACGTTCTCTGCTTGCAGACCTTTTTGGCCCTGTGCAACAGTGAACTCTACGCGCTGACCTTCTTCCAGATTGCGATACCCATCACCAACGATAGCGTTGAAGTGGACGAAAATATCTTCGCCTTCTGCTCGTTCAATGAAACCGTAGCCTTTGCTACCATTGAACCATTTAACCGTACCTTGTTCTTTTTCAGACATGATTTGGAACTCCTTTCTTCCGTATTGCCGGGTCAATCTTTTGTTCCAAATCAAAAATCACTTTTTGTGTTAGAACTTGTATTAATCAAGCAATTCAGTATACCCTATTCTCAAGATCTGTGTGTTAACCATTTCTCAGAGAGCATTCGTTTTTAACAGCAGGGGGTTATGCTTCCTCATCTTATTCTCATTCGATGATGACATGTCGTTCGTATTCCCTTTCCTGTAGAGTAAGTAGGCAGAGAGTATAATAATTCAATTCTTATATACAGGACCATGAAGATGAAAATTACACGAATTGCAGTTATCGTTTTGGATGGGGTGGGCGCAGGTGAATTGCCTGATGCCGCATTGTATGGTGATACAGGCAGCAACTCCCTTTCCAATACTGCACGGGTTTTAGGTGGGCTGGACCTGCCGAACATGGGGGAGATGGGTCTGGGGAATATTACTCCCATAGAAGGTGTTGCTCCTCGTTCTCATACCCGCGGCGCTTATGGAAAATGTACAGAAATATCCAAAGGCAAAGATTCCGTGACCGGGCACTGGGAATTGATGGGCGTTGAGGTGAAACGCCCCTTCCCCACCTATCCCAATGGATTCCCGCAGGATGTTCTGGATGAATTCACAAAGCGAACAGGTTACGGCGTGCTGGGGAACAAACCCGCATCAGGTACCGAGATCATCAAAGAACTTGGTGAAGAACACCTGCGCACCGGCAAGCTGATCGTATACACTTCCGCCGATTCCGTCTTTCAGATCGCAGCCAATGAAGAACTCATTCCGATCGAAGAGCTTTACCGCGTGTGCGCTATTGCCCGCGAGATGCTGCAGGGAGAGCATGCTGTGGGCAGGGTGATCGCACGACCTTTTACAGGAAAAACTTCCGCAACCTTTACCCGTACGAAAAGACGTCATGATTATCCACTGCTGGCTCCAGGCGACACCATGCTTGATACACTGCTCAAAGAAGGGCATAAGGTATATGCAACCGGTAAGATCGATGATCTGTTCGGTAACCGCGGTATTACGAAAACCCATCACTCTGTCTTTAATATGGAGAGTATTCAAGCCCTGGTGGATTTTCTGGATGAGGATTTTACCGGCTTGCTGTTTGCCAACCTGGTCGAGTTCGATATGACCTATGGACATCGCAACGATGCCGCCGGGTATGCACAAAAATTGAAGGAATTCGATGCATTCCTTCCCACCATCCGCGAGAAGATGAATGACAGCGAGTTCGCCATGATCGTGGCTGACCATGGGGTTGATCCAACCACCGCCAGCACCGACCACTCCAGAGAATACATTCCCCTGCTGGTTTTTGGCAAGCCGATCAAGGATGATATCGATCTGGGCATTCGCGGTTCGTTTGCGGATGTGGCTGCCACCATTGCAGAAGCTTTTCAGGTAACCAGACCTGCCATCGGCACCAGCTTTTTAAAGGAAATCCTCAAAGGTTGATTTTTAAAAGAAATAAAAAGAGCGAGCATTAAGCTCGTTCTTTTCATAATGTAATCATATTATTAAACGTAGGCATCCCAGCCATGTTCGGTAATACAGGTTACCAGAGGTTGTCGCATTTTCTGGGGAAGATTGTTGAAAAAGTGTACACATTCTTTTGCGCTTCCCTCTCTGCTTCAATGACCAAATCTTCCAGTTTCCCAATTTTTACCTGACTGTACCATGGATAATAAATTTTTTCACCTTCAGGTATGCGGGCAGTTTTTATCATGCTCTTTGCCTTCAAATGCACGGCTTTTTCAGAAGGATCTATATCAACATTGAAAGTATAGATAACCTGAACATATCTATAACGCGAACTATCCTCCTGCCTTTCCTTGGCATAAATTTTCCAGACAGCCAGAAAACCCTGTGGAAAATTTTCGTTTGCTTCGATCGTCAGGCAATCATTTATTCCATCCTTTTGGGGAAGAAATACAAGTAGGTCATTTCGTAATTTTTCAGGATCGCACGGTTCACCGATCCCATCAAATTTTTTGGGACCAAATAGTTTCATTGAAAAGCCCTCCGTAAAGGATGCATTATAGCATACACAGGAGCAATCACATCTGTCAAGTTGTATTAAACAAAATAGGCAGATTTAATCAGACAAAGCCAAAGCGATCTTCGCCATGGCAGAAAAGCCTTTTTCACGCTGTTCGGCGGTGGCAGCGCGATGGTTGGCAAGATGATCACTAACCGTCAAAATGGAAAGCGCTTTCACGCCGTACCTGGCAGCTAGCGAATACAGTGCGCAGGTTTCCATTTCTACTCCCAGGATCCCGTACTTTGCCCAGAGCTGCCACCAATTCGGATCATCATTATAGAAAGTGTCACTGGAAAGGATACTTCCGACGTGAGGAGTTACACCCATTTCTTCCGAAACCTGATATGCCCTCAATAAAAGATCAAAGCTGGCAGCGGGGGCAAAGCTCATCCCGGAGAAACTCAGGGAATTAATATGTGAATCGGTTGATGCTGCCATTGCCAGGATGACATCAGCAACGTTCAGGTTCTTTTGGAGTGCACCGCAGGTACCCACCCGTATCAGCTTCTTCACACCGTAATCGTTGATCAATTCCGTTGCATAGATCGAAAAAGATGGCATTCCCATACCTGTACCCATGATGGACACGGGATGACCGTTGAAATTCCCGGTGAAACCCAGCATTCCACGAATTTCATTATAGCAAACCGCGCCTTCCAGCAGAGTTTCAGCAAAAAACTTTGCTCGCATGGGGTCCCCCGGAAGAAGCACAGTGGATGCGATCTGACCGGGTTTCGCTGCAATATGAATACTCATGATCTTCTCTTTCTTTTATATAAATATTGTACATCTGCAAATAGTTACGAAAACCACACCACTATAACAGATATAGCTTATTTCAGTTCGTCATGACCTGTGAATTGTAATCGATCATGACCTCAATCAATCTGCTACAAATTATTGGTTTATTCGCAGTTGGTTAATCGTTCCTGTTCTTCAAATACCTTGTGGATTTCTTCTTCGGGTAATGGATGGTAAAAGTAATAACCCTGTCCATACTGGCATGCCATTTTTTCAAGTGCGTTTAATTGGGAGTTTGTTTCAATCCCTTCAGCAATGATCTTCATATCGAGATCTTCTGCCATCTTCACCATGGATTGCACCAGCCGAGAACCTTTGGCGCTTTTTTCTAATTCCTGAATGAACAAGCGATCAATCTTGATGGTATCGACAGGAAAACGCTGTAAATAACCGATCGAAGAGTAACCTGAACCAAAATCATCGATCTCCAACTGCACACCCAGATTATGGATCTCATCGAATAGATCAGTTACTATCTGTTGATTATCAAGAAGCACCGTCTCTGTAATCTCCAAATGCAAAGCCGGAGGAGGTAATTTGGTTTCCTGCAGGATCGATTTTAATAAAGCCAGAAAATTTGGCTGCATGAATTGTTTTCCTGAAAGATTAACGTTAATGCAAATATCATTGAACTGCGGATATTGCTCCATCCAACTCTTCAGGTGCGCGCAGGATTCTCGTAAAACCCATTCCCCGATCTCCACAATCAACCCGGTTGATTCGGCAACAGCGAGGAAGTCTATCGGATGTAGTAATCCCAAACGGGGATGATCCCAGCGCAATAATGCTTCAAATCCGGTTAGTTTCTTCTCTTTCAATGTAAAGATGGGTTGATAATGCACAATAAAATCTTTACCCACCGCCGAATGCATTTCTGATTCCAGTTTGATGCGAGAAAGCATTTCAGTTCGTAAAGGAGCGTTGAAGATCTTATACTGTGCTTTCCCACACTCCTTGGCGTGATACATGGCAATATCTGCATCCTGTAAGACTGTTTCTGCATTGTTATAACTCTGATCAATGTCTTTTACAATCCCTATGCTTGCAGTGATGAAAAATTTCTGTCCATCAATAGTATGCGGAGCAAAGAGAGCTTCTTGAATACGATCTGCGACCTCTATTGCATTATCCACTTCGGTTTGATCTTCCAGCAAGATAGTAAATTCATCCCCGCCTAATCGGGCGAACGTGTCACTTTTTCTGATGCATTGCTGTATACGGGCTACAAAATCGATCAATAAGCAATCCCCCGCTGAATGCCCAAGGCAGTCATTGACTGACTTGAATTGATCTAAATCGATGAACAATACAGCATAGGAATAATGAGAATCGCGCTTTGATAATTCAATGGCATGATCCAAACGATCAAGGAGAAGAGTTCGGTTGGGTAGTTTTGTAAGCGGGTCATGGAGTGCATCAAATGCCAGCTGTTCTTCAATTCTTTTTCGCTCCTTGATCTCATGACGAAGATCATTATTCATAGTTTGAAGACTTAACGATTTCTGACGAATTACAGTAATTGCCTGCTTTAGCTCCACATTGAGTTTTTTGTTTTCGGTAATCACGAGATACTGACGCAGTAAGACAGCTGCGGTGATCACTCCGATCATAAGAATAAGGAATTGATAGCTCACGATGTTTTGATCCTCTATGGTAAAGAACAGAAATGTATAGCAAAAAAAGATAAAAATGTATGGCAATCGGTCTCGAATTTCTTCAATATCATACGTATCTGAAAGACGGACTGCTGGTTTCTCCCGTTCAACTTCCTGGATATCCTGGGTCTTTGCATGAACCAAACCTGCTATGCCCATCAGCAGATAACCGAACACCCATCCAATATCCACCCATCCCCCGCTTACATACGAGTCAGTTAGAGATTGAACGCTAAAAAGAATGTCAGTAACAATTTGGAATAAAATGCTTAAGGCGAGAAACAGGTATGCATTTTGCAGTTTGCCCTTATGGTTTTTATACAACAGGATCAATAATGCTGCGAACAACATGATATCCCCCGCAGGATAAGCAAGCGTTAGGAATTGAATAAGAAAAGTATTTTCATGGAGATTCGCCGTCAGAGGTGCGATCAATGTAATCCAGAACACCAGCGCAGCCGATAGAAATATGATCAGTGCGTCAAGCCATTTCTTGGCTCCATCCAGCTTACTTGTTTTATCTGTTGGGATATAAAACATCCCGAATAGCAGGAGTGGGTAGCAAAGCAGATAAAAAACATCAGCCAGTGAAGGGAAAGGTTCAATGAACAACACACTTTCATAGACAAACCAGAGCACATCTCCCAGCATGAATGCCAGTTGCGAAAGCGCAATCAATAACCAGGCATGCGATAACCTCTTCGATTGTTCCCGGGATGATATGGATGCATACCACAGGCAAATCACTGAGATGAGATTCAATACAATAAAAAGGATGTTGGAAATTAAAACATTGGATCCTTCTTCAGGATAAAAGAACAATGCGACAATGTTCACTACTGTGCCTGCCAGTAAGAACGCGGTCAGATATTTAATTTTTGATCCATAATGCAGTGGTTTCTCCATGTATGCTCCAATAAAGTTACGATGTGCTACCAGGTTCCTTGTACTCTATCAATAAAAATGTTTTCGCGTTAATCATTACAAGATTCATGCCATTTTTTGATCCCTGCTTTCTTTAAATGAAAAGACCTGGCGTTATTGCCAGGTCTTTCAACAAAATGCGTCCTTAACAATAATCGGTCTCAGCAGAAACGACCACTGCCCCACAGTAGGGGCATTTTAGGTCTTCTTTGATCTCACCAGCCAGAATGACCTCTTCCGTATACCCGGTATCACGTTTACATTTATAACAAATGATCGGTTTATATTCATTTTCCATGATCTACTCGCTCCCTGTTTTTGTGTCTTTTCAGCAATCCTATCACTCCACCTACCCCGACCACAAAAAGAATTCCGAATAAGATGATCCAAACGATGTTTTTCCCATCCACCCATGCCCCATAGATCAGTCCTGCCAGAGTGCTGAACAATGCCACCCAGGCAACATACACCCAGGCTTTCAAACGCCCGATAATGGTTGCGGTAATGAGAATGCTCTGCAAGCTTAATTCTGGGTCGGAAATGAGATACGCCAATAAAGGAC
Source organism: Anaerolineaceae bacterium (assembly GCA_963556045.3). Classification (GTDB taxonomy): domain Bacteria; phylum Chloroflexota; class Anaerolineae; order Anaerolineales; family Anaerolineaceae; genus UBA4781. The sequence goes on from CAUVYA020000002.1 coordinate 1,355,355, forward strand.
CACGGTGCATTCCCAAATTCAGAAACATTTGAGCAATGGGAACTTCTACCAGAGTTGGAAAGTACATGAAAACACCGAACAAGACACCAATAAGATTGCCTGTGAATGTATTTTTTCCTGCCAGATTCCTCACCCACTCTGGATTAATCACTTCACGAATGATCCCGACCACAAAAACTCCCACGATCAGTAAGGGTAAGATCTGTTTGATGAATTTCCAACTTTCCCATAAGAAATCACGTTTTTCCTGTTCAGTGAGATGAAATCGTAATATCCAGCCCAGAAGGATCACACATGCAAGCACACCCATGAATTTCCCGGTTATCTGGATCGTTAAACCAGATGAAGAAGGAGATAGCCCCAGTGCCGCCAGCAGTAGTGTTAATCCCAGCAGACTCACCGCTGCCCACGTCCAACCATTGAAACCTTCATGGATCTTTTCTATTCCCTTCCATGCGCTTAATCCGATCAGAGCCAGCATCACGATCATGCTCACCCCTTGCAGCGTCAGTCCTTCTTCCCCTCTGGAAGGATCAAATGGCACAAGCTGATTGAGTTTCGCTTGAAACACATCCAAACCATTCACAGGAATCGTCCACTCAAAATAACTATGCTGTAGAAAACCTACCTGTAGTGTTCCCACCAGCAACAGTGCCACCATTATCAAGATAAACGTAGTGGTTGCGGGGCGCATGCTGGCTCTTCCAGCGAAGAGTGCATCCGTTTGCTGGTCGTGTTCTTCGTCTTCTTTGTGGAAAATAAGCGCCATTAACAATCCAATCCCGATGCCGAAAGCCAGGGAAAGAACAAGCCTGGCTACAGCCAGATCAAGACCGATGACAGTACCTGTATAGGTAAGCGCTAGAATATTAACTGCCGGTGCAACGAATAAAAAGGTAATAGCAGGTCCGATTCCAGCACCCTTCTTATAAATCCCTGCAAACAGGGGTATAACGGTACACGAGCAAACTGCCAGCAGAAATCCCGCTGCGGCTGCTGCAGGATACGAGATCATTTTGGGTGTATTTCTGCCCAGATATCGCGTGATCATTTCTTTGGGGATAAAAGAAGTCATCGCACCTGCGATCAGAAAAGCGGGTAATAAACACAGCAGTACGTGGGCTGCCAGATAAGAAGCCAGGTTCGCCAAGCCGCTGAACAACAAATCCGGAATACCATTAATAATAGAGTTCATACTTCATCCTTTTATAATATTCGATTTATTGAATATATTCATACAAAAAAAAATTGTCCCATACTATCTGGGACATACATACATCCATGAATCAGTCAACAGAAGCGGCTGCGCGAATCCAATCTTCAATTTCAATTTCAGCAGGAATACGACCGCTGGATACAATCTTTCCATTCACAATCAATCCCGGTGTGCTCATCACTCCCAATTCCGCAATCTCCACGAAATTCGTTACTTTGATAAACTCAGCCTGTGCATCGAGCTTATCCACTACTTTACGGGTAACCTGTTCTAACCGTTTGCAATTCGCGCACCCGCCACCAAGAATTTTTATCTCAACCATATTCTCTCCTTTTTTCTGTGTTTTTATCCTGAAATTTATGAATCTGATCTCTCATTTACAACGTGTGCTTCCTCACAATGAGGGCAGACACATTTCTTTATAATAAGCTGCTCTTCGATCTGTGGAATTTCATCCTGTCTCAACCCAGCGACCAATCCGGCTTTCACGATCAGTTCAAAAACATCTTGAGAAGAGACCCGATAAAAGATATATTTACCTTCCCGGCGAGTTTTCAATAAGCCCACGTCGCGCAGCGCCATCAGATGTTGAGAGATATACGCCTGGCGTTTATTCAATGCTGTTTCAAGGTGGCATACACACGCTTCACCTTTGCCAATCGCCATCAATATCTTTATTCGAAAAGGATTGCCCAGAACAGCTAAAAGCTTAGATGATTTCTTCTCAAAAACAGATTTTTTCATATTCATAAGATTGAATATATTATACTCCATAAGTTTAACTATATAAAAATCCTGTTCCATCATCGTTGATCGTCCAAGTTTTTCAATCAATTCACACCTGCTTTTTTATACTATTCTAATAACTCTCGTTTGTTTTTGGGGTTAAATTAATGGAAAGGAAGGAGTTTATTATGAATATTTTTGTATTATTGATCGTAGGTGTGGTGGCAGGATTTCTGGCTGATAAATTGGTTAAAAATACCTTTGGTACAGTTGGAGATATCCTCATAGGTATCGCCGGTTCCTTTGTAGGAAACTGGCTCTTCTCTCTACTGGGATTTCAGTTCAGCGGTTTGTTATGGGATATCATCTCGGCAACTGCTGGCGCCGCAGTTTTACTGCTGGTTGTGAACTTGTTCAAAAAGAAATAACATTTTCATATAATTCCCCAAAAAGCATCACGTAAAACAAAAGGATAGAGAAGATTCATGCTCTATCCTTTCTGTATCTTTAAACCAGTTGACAAATCTCTTTATGTGTTAATAATTCGAATTTCATTTTAAGCAGCTCGTTTTCTTCACAGAATCTAACCCGCAGTCACAAAATTCTCAAGGAAAAAACGTTCCGCAATCTCACCTATATAAATGTGTTATTATCTACCATAAAAGAAAAATGGTACACGAAAGAACCCTCCTTATTGTTTTTAATATCATATCGGCTCTGGCGACTTCGATAGGTTTCTTCATTGTGATCAAAAAACGAGAGAACGCAGGAAGCACCGCTACCTATCTGGCGATGGTACTGGCAGCCACTACTTTGTATGCCGCAGGATATGCGCTGGAATTAGCCAGCAATACGCTGGAATCGATCATATTCTGGGTGAAGATCGAACACATTGGTATTGAACTGATCGCACCTTCCTGGCTGTTGTTTTCGTTGATCATGACAGGCAGGAAAAAATATATCACTCCTTTGAGGATCGCAGGGATATTTAGTATCCCGGTGATCGTTTTATTTTCCGTATTTCTGGGTAATTTTCATCTCAACCCTCAACTAACGATCAATGCTCCTTTTCCAACCCTATCATACCAGCGAGGCTTCTTTTCTTGGCTGGGTGTCGGATATCTAAGCACCTATCTGATGGCAAGCTTTGTTCTTTTTCTTTTGATGTACCTGAAATCTGCACCCGCATTTCGAAAACAAGCCTTCACCCTATTAATCTCCGGGATGCTGCCCTGGGTAGGAATGCTCGCTTCGATCGTGAATCTCTCACCTTATAATCTTGATCTGGCTCCATTGGCAGCAAGCATTAGCGGAATCATTTTCCTTGTTACCCATCAGCGTCTGCAAATTCTGGATATCGTACCTCTGGCTCGCGATGTCATTTTTGAAGGAATGGGGGATGGAATTCTGGTGCTCGATAACTTCAATCGCATCGTCGATCACAACCCTTCTTTATTAAAGATTTTCCCCTCAATAACTCCCAGTGTGATCGGGCAATCTTTCCAGAAAATCTTTCTGCATCATCCTGACTTAGTGCAGATAGTAGATGAGCATACTGAGGACATCATAGAGATTAAAGTCAAATCAGAGAAAGGGTCCTTTCATTACCGATGTGCCCTCTCACCGTTATCAGGACCTCACAATAATCCAGTTGGGAAGATCATTACTTTCCATGATTACACTGAAGTAAAGCTTCTGATCGATCAACTCAGTGATCTGGCAACCATTGACAATTTAACCGGAATTTACAACCGCCGTTATTTCTGTGAACTGGCACAAAAAGAAATATCACGAGCTGAACGATACAATCAATTTCTTTCTCTGATCATTTTTGATCTGGATTTCTTCAAACAGGTCAACGACACATACGGTCATGCCGCCGGAGATGCCGTTCTGGCAAAAGTGGTCAGTATCTTCGATCAGCGTTTAAGAAAATATGATATTATGGGGCGTTTTGGCGGCGATGAATTTCTGATCCTGCTTCCTAAAACCAATCTCGAAGATGCCACTGCATTGGCAGAAGAATTGAGAACAACCCTTGAGCGATCTGAGATCATCTATGAAGAACATTCTTTCCTTATCAAAGCCAGTTTTGGTGTGACCGGTATGCCTGTTATTAAAACAATTTCCCTGGAAGAAATGATCCGTTGCGTAGATGATGCCATGTACAAAGCCAAACAAACGGGGCGCAATCGCATAGAAGTCTACTCTCCAGACGAGAGAAACGATACTCTGCCACAATCCGGCTAGAATCCGATTCTAATCAAGCAGAGATTTCCTTCTGCAACATATCAAAGACGGCTCATCCAGTTTTTTCTGATTAGTCTTTTTATCGTTTTGTGACCCGAAAATTATTTTTGTTGATCTCCATGCAATACCACCAGATAGAATTCGGGGTAGCTTCCTGTCCATTCTTACACTACAATACAGGTATAAAGACAGGAGAAATTGGATGAAAAGATTTTTATACTGGTTACCAAGGGCACTGGGGATTGCGTTCATCCTTTTTATCAGCCTGTTCGCGCTGGATGTATTCAGCGCTGAAGAACCCCTTTCTTATCAGATGCTTGCCTTTCTCATCCATATGATCCCATCTTTTATCCTGATCGCCATTCTGCTGGTAGCATGGAAATGGCAATTGGTCGGCGGGATACTGTATATCATCGCTGGATTGATCTACCTGATATTCACTGGAGGAATGCCGTTGATGGTTTACGCGCTCATTTGCGGTCCGGCTTTCCTTATCGGGATCCTCTTCATCAACAATCATATTCTGGGGAAAAAAGAATCGCTTCCTTCTGAATAAGCCCTTTCTTTTCTCCATTTTCAAGCAAAGCGGCTAAATCCGGGTGAATGTCCCTTAACTCCTTTTCAATTTGATCCCATCCCCTATCCGGCATGGCACGCTGCCATCTTGCAACGGATCAATCACCCTGCGGTTCAGGGGCAGCATTTTGATATTTCTCAATGAAGGCAGCAGCGATCTGTGTATCGAACTGTTCAAAGCGCAGCAATCTTCCCCAGGATGTCATCACAACCGGTTGTTGAAGGGAATTCCATGGGAATGCGATCACTTTATACATATCAACCTCATCCATGATAGACTTGATCTCCGTTTTCAAGCCATCACATTCCCGCGCGGTCAACAGGCTGCAGTTGTACCAGAAGATGACGTAGCCATGCTCGAGATTGTGAACCAGAAAACCCTCAGGGTAGGTATAGGTACTGGTATCGAAGAAACGCGAGGCAAAATGTTCTTCATAATGACGCCCCGAAGTGGGCGGATCGCTGTTATAGGGACCAGGGTCAGAGCCTTCCGGCACATGACTTGAATCGGGTAAAACCTCCACTTTTTCTCCCAACGGGAAGTAATCAAGAAAAGGCAGTGTGCTGATCAGAACAATCAAAACCAGGGCAATCCCTATCCAGCCAAACGGGGAGACGGTGAATTTCTTATGATGTTTTTGAGTACTCATTTTTTCTCCAGATAGATGATGTACTCTTTTATATGATAATTATGACCTTATTTATATTAATGTTTCATACACAATATCGTCGAAGAATATAATGAAAGTTGCCCGTTTTGCATGAAATTAGCCGTATCGCTTCCACCTGTATAGGTGCGATTTACCCACCCGCAAAGCGCGATACGCTTTTCAACGTCTGAACCAGAGGGATCTCATACGGTTGCAGCAATCCTTCCCAGGATAGCCGGAAATAGAGCGATTGCAGGAAATTTCTCGCGTTAGTACGAATATACATCTTTGCCGGCTGCTGCTGTACTGCAAGTACCGCTTCTGTAAATTCCGCAATCCACTGGCAGATATCTTCATCCGGCACAGCATGCTGCCCGATGATCGAAAGCAGCACCGTGCCCAGACGTTCCTCCTCACCATGCGTGAAAACCTGATGGGAATCACACACAACCCTGCTCACCACGTTTACAATATCCAGCAGATCACTGCTTGTCATCTCTTTACACAAAACCAACTCATCCAGTGCATCCGCGGCATGGGCGATGGCATGCGCCCAACCCTTCCCTTCCACAAAACCACGCCGGTCTTGCTCCTCATCCAGAAAGCGGATCAATTCTTTTTTGACAGTCGTGATGTTTTGCGGGATGAGGTATGGCATACGGCGATGAGCATTCAACAATAACGGCAGCGCCAGCACTGAAAAAGCGCGTGTGAAAACACTATCGTTCTTCGTTTCCCCTATATGAAAGAACATATGCCGGTCATCCAGCATCGTATCCAGCAAAGCCAGCATCTGCTGCCCGGTCAACAATCCATCTTGATAGATCCATCTGACGAATGTAGAATAGATGAGCTCATCACGTAGATGAGGGTCCGGTGAACCAATCCATTGTGTCATAGCCGCAATATATTCACCCACATCTCCATCTGGTTCAATTTGAAAATCTCTTACCCGAATCCGTTCCAGCTCGCACTTCAATTTCATTTCATCCATATTGATCTATTTTTGATTCCCTTGATATGTAAGTAATCTATTTTACTAGGTTGTATTTCGATATTTTTCCCTATATGCTATGAATATATTTACCATAGTGAGCGGCAGGAATTGGGTTCCTGTCACTCCACACAGGTTGCGGCTGCATGACGAGTTTACCGGTATCCCTTAACATTATCGTTCCATTCAACCGACATCATAATCTTTACTCCATTTCACTACAGTTCACCGCAAACTGAAAAAGCAGAAGACTTTCATCTCATCTATGGATGCCTGGATAAGATGACAAGTCATGTTTGGATTTTATTTTTTCTGGGGAGCGCTTTGTATCCGATTCTTTGATCATCAGAGCAGTTGAATGCAGAGCCTTGTGTACAAAAGACAAGAACAAACCCAATAAGGAGGATTCGATGAAAAAGAGAATATTGACGGTTTTGTTAATTACTACCAGTATCTTTTTGCTGGCAGCATGCGGGAAGGAGGAAGCACCGATGGCAGAAGTGGTGATCATCCCCACTAACACCAGCATTCCCCCCACCGAAATTCCCAAGATGCAGCCGGGAGAACCTCCCCCACAATATGAGCGCACACTTGAGGATGCAGACTCCAGCATCAAGGCATCAGAAAAAAGAGCCGTGACCGGTGACAATTATCTCAACAGCCTGTACGAACGACCCTTCACCCAGCAGGAAATGGAGTACCAGCCCGACCTGAACATCCTGACGGTTTCTATTGTGAGCGATGAGGTATTCTACTATTTCGCCATGACACTGGATGATGTGGACCCGCTGAGCGGAACCCTGACCGGCACCTACGGGATCGAATTCGACCGCACCGAAACCGGACGCGGTGATTTGCTGGTGATGGTATCCCATCCCGCCGCCGAGTGGTCCATGGAGAACCTGACCGTCTATGTTGATGAGAACGTCACAGTGGGAGGAGTGAAACCGATCGTAGCGGAAGTGGGCTATGAAGAAAATGGTTACACCAGTACAGTCCCGCTAGAAGGGGAAACGGTGGCATGGGTGCGCCTCGCTCCTGAAGACCCGACCACCATCCAATTCGCCATCAGCCGCGTGCTGCTGAGTGACCCGGATGAATTCTTATGGGGTGGATGGGCGGATGGCGGGGTTAACGACCCTGCCCTGTTCGATTACAATGACCACTTTGGTATGAGCGAAGCCGGCTCCCCGATCCTGGGAGAAGATTACCCGGTCAAAGCGATCTACAGCCTGGATAACACCTGCCGGCTGCCGTACGGCGTCGCTGAACTGTTCAACGTACCGGGCATGTGCCTTTCCATACCCGTACCTGAAGAGCATCAAGTGGTCTGCGTCTGCGTGCGCCGCTGCCTCACACATGTGGGCTGCTGCGAATGGAGCTGCGAATAGACTGCTGCGACATAACTCGCTGACAAAAAACAGGGAAGACAAAGTCTTCCCTGTTTGCAGGATACTGAAGCTTAAGTCCTGTGTTACTGTAATATTTTTTTTCGTAGATAAATTCTTAAAAAACATCAACCACCGTGCTCGATGGCTTGCTCCAGCATGGCGTTTAACTGCGCCTTTTTATTCTTCAGTTCTTCCGCCAGTGGGGCAAGCGGTTCGAGGGTCGTCAGGATAGTCTCGATATATTTATCCTGCTTGTATTTTGGACGCACAATGAAATGGGAAAATGCGACCAGCTCGGCTGGAGTTGTATAACCCGGGATATTGCGCTCGATATAATCATGCCACGTATCAAAATAGTTGGCATAGAGATTTTCGATATTGACAGGTAACTTGTTTTCCTTCTCATAATCCCGAAAGTACTTTTTATTCCATGCGGAGGTATAGATAGTCTGGTAGAACTCCAGAAATGTGCGGCGAATTTGTTTCACCTGCGCTTCCAGCTCGGCAATTCGAGATTTCAACAGGTCCATCGTTGCCATGGAATAGTGTATTTCCTTCAATTTTGTGGATGCCTGTATCTCGCGTGCCTTGATCGGGATCAACGACCCCGCATCATCCTGTTTGAGCATCAATTCGGTGCCACAGTGCATACAGAACATCTTCTGCATATCTCGCTGCGCCTGCAACTGCCCCCCGCAGGACGGGCAGTTCATTTCGATAAAATTGCTCATGGTTTTCTCCTTATAAACGGATCAATGATTTTCTATTGCCTGATCAAGCATGCGGTTTAACTGTGCTTTTTTCACCTGCAGCTCCTCTGCAATGGATGGCAGCGGTTCGAAACTTTTCAAGATTGGGAGCAGGTACTTGTTCTTTTGATATTGCGGCCGCTGAAGAAAGCTATACAAATTCAAAAAATCTTCCATCGTGGTGTAACCACGAATATCCCATTCTGGGTTGAACCAATTATTCCAATTAGCAGTGGCAAAATCAGCAAGACTGGGATATATCTGGTTTTCCTTTTCGTAATCCTTGAAACATCTTACGCCACGTATAGGAAGGATATTGGTCAAGAACCAATTCCGGATTCTGCTGAATTTCGTCTCCAACTCAGCGATCTGGGATCGCACCAAGTCCATGGCAGCCATGGAAAATTGTATTTCCTTCAACTTCGCGGATGCCTGAATCTCACGTGCCTGGATCGGGATCAAGGATCCTGTCTCATCGTATTTGAGCATCAGTTCGGTGCCGCAATGCATGCAGAACATCTTCTGCATATCTCGCTGCGCCTGTAGTTGCCCGCCGCAGGACGGGCAGTTCATTTGAATGAGATCAACCATGTGCCCTCTGTTTATTACCAATGAATAGGGTATTGTTAAATCCCCTTAATTGTAGTCCTGCATTGAACGAAATTGAAGAGTGTCTTTTTTGGGATATAGATTTCTCTCATTTTAGTCCTGTGTGTATTCTATCTCTGGCATAGATCGGATAAATTCTCTCAATCATTAATTCCTTTACAGAAAGCAGGCGAAGGGAGATCGCAACATACATTAACCTGAAAAATGCCCACAATCCTATGGGGATTTCTTTTTCGTATAAAGTTTGTCACGAATTTTTTAGGTAAATCGATCAGAGAACATGCAGACTACTACCTGCGATGCGGCAGCGATCCGCCTATATTCCTTTAACACCATGCTCAATCATCATGCTCAATAGTCTGCTTCAGCATGATATTCAACTGCTCTTTCTTATTCTTCAATTCTTGAGCCAGCGGGGGAAGCGGTTCGAGAATTTTCAGAATGGTCGCCATATATTTATCCTGCTTGTATTTTGGACGCACGATGAAGTGGGAGAATGCGATCATCTCATCCGGGGTTGAATAGCCCGTGATATTGTTATTCTGGATATAACTCCTCCAAATATCACCATATTTACCTAAGAGAACATTTAAACTAAAAGGTACATTATTTTCCTTCTCATAATCGCGGTGAGATTTAATAAACTTCATTGAACTGCGATAGGCAAACGGGAGGTAATCAAGGAATGCATAACGGATTTGTTTCACCTGCTCTTCTATTTCGGTAATCTGAGATCTCAACAGGTCCATCGTTGCCATGGAATAGTGTATTTCCTTCAATTTCGCCGATGCCTGTATCTCGCGCGCCTTGATCGGGATCAACGACCCCGCATCATTCTGCCTGAACATCAGTTCGGTGCCGCAGTGCATACAAAACATCTTCTGCATATCTCGCTGTGCTTGCAACTGTCCACCGCAAGACGGGCATTTCATTTGAATGAAATCAGCCATGTTCCCTCCGTTTATTGTCGATGAATAAGGAATTGTTGAACCCCCTTAATTGTAGTCCTGCATTTTCCTTAATTGAAGAGTATTAATAATGAACAATAGGAATATCTGCAAATTTGTATTTTCGCGTGATGCAACTATCTTCCATTCGTTCTATCTACAGGAAAAGCAATCTAATTCACGTCTTTTCAAAGGTGAGGATCAGGAACACACATTCTAAAGTGGTATTTGTATTTAATGAAAGGAATAGATCTTTTCCCCCGCGCGAATTGCTACCGAGAGATGGTTTTCAATGGGGGTAAGCGGGCATGACCAGCGGTCGTTATAAGCACAATAGGGGTTGTATGCCATGTTGAAATCCACCAGATACATACCATCCCCCTGGTCTTCGATCTCAAGATAACGCCCTGCCGGGTAGGTTTCCTGCCCTGCCAGTGCATCTACAAAGGGCAGGAAAAAACCATGTTCGGTTTCATAGACAGTCAAACGTGCTTTCTCCCCGTCAACCGTAAAATGGATCTCACCATAGCGCACATAAGAACGCACATCTCCTTTGGATGTTTGCATGGAAATGTTTTCTCTTTCCGTATAAGGCTGAAGTTGCAAAACAAAACGCAATGCCGGGTTTTCCGGGAAGTAATGCAGCCCGGAGAAATCAAGTTTCTGCGCTTCGGTCAGAGGGCTTTGAGGATCCACCTTAAAATATTCATCCTTCATTTTGCGATCATCACTTAAATTAATCATGGTTACCCTTGTTTTCGTGAAATTCTTTTCTTTTTCTATCGAGCAGCAATTTTTTCAAGGAATACTTTTTATTGAGCCGGAAATACAAATCTTTTATTGATCAATTTTCACATCTTTTAATAATTTGTCGTATGATTTCTATCCATATTACCACTTCATTTTCGATCTTTATTAATAAGGAGAACCATGTATTCTACTCTTCGCACCACTCTTATTCTCATTATTGTTTTACTCACTTCTGCATGCAGCACGGCTTCGAAAACAGAAATACAATCTACTTCCACATCTGCAACCCTTTATTCAGCCGAAGCAGTTGTGGAAGCATTTTATTCTGATTATCTGAGCTATTTTGAAGATCCGGCGACCGGCTCATTCCGCAACCCACTGGCAGATCGCATGTATGCCAACCGCGCCTATCTCACCCAGGATCTGATCAACACAATTGATACCATCATCGCATCTTTTGATGAAGCAGGGGCTTATGATCCCATCCTATGCGCCCAGAACATCCCTGATTACATTACTTTTGGTCAACCCATCATCAACGCCGGGAAAGCTACTTTTATGATCGAAACAAACTTCGAAAATCACTACTTCTTCGCCCATCTCAACAAAGAAGCAGATGGCTGGAAGATCAACAATATCAATTGTGGTTTTTAACATCAAGAAACAGGTTCCTGCAGGAACCTGTTTCTTTTATTTATTGATCATTCCACCCAGTCAAAGGTGCGCGTTACCGCTTTTTTCCACTCCTTAAATTTTTCAGTGTGCAGTTTACTGAGTGGTTTCGGCGACCATACCTTATCTTTTTTCCAGTTGGAGCGCATTTCATTCAGATCCTGCCAGAAACCAACCGCATACCCGGCGGCATAGGCTGCACCCAGGGCAGTGGTCTCCGCCACTTTAGGTCGGATAACGGGCACCTGCAGCACATCCGCCTGGATCTGCATAAGCAGATCATTCTGCACCATGCCGCCATCTACTTTTAAAACCAGCAGATCAACCCCAGAATCCGCCTTCATGGCTTCTAGTACCTCACGAGTCTGGAAAGCGGTCGCTTCCAGTACTGCGCGTGCAAAATGACCGCGATTCACATAACGTGTCAAACCCACGATCACGCCGCGCGCATCCGCCCGCCAGTAGGGTGCAAATAAACCTGAAAAAGCAGGAACAAGATACATACCACCGTTATCATCCACGGTTTTAGCCAGATCTTCGATCTCGGGGGCGCTCTCGATCATTTTCAGGTTATCCCGCAGCCACTGTACCAGTGCCCCGGTGATGGCAATAGAACCCTCCAGTGCATAGACCGGCTCTTCATCTTTGAACTGGTAACAAAGCGTGGTAAGCAACCCATTCTTTGATAGCACGCGCTCGTGCCCGGTGTTCAGGATCATGAAACAACCGGTTCCATACGTATTCTTGGCTTCGCCAATATCAAAACATGCCTGTCCGACGGTAGCTGCCTGCTGGTCTCCCAAATCCCCAGCAACAGGGATACTGCCCTTGAATGGACCATCCGGTTGTGTGTAGCCATAAATACAGGAAGAGGGGCATATCTCAGGCAGCATTTGCATCGGGATACCCATAATGCCGCAGATCTCCTCATCCCACTGTAATGTGTCCAGATCCATCAGCATGGTGCGGCTGGCATTGGTCACATCCGTCACATGCCTGCCCCCATCCACACCGCCCGTTAGATTCCAGATCAACCAGGTATCCATATTCCCAAAAATAGCTCTTCCTGTTTGTGCCGCTTCCCTAACTCCCCCAACATTTTCCAGGATCCATTTTATTTTTGGTCCGGAGAAATAGGTCGCCAGCGGCAAACCCGTTTTTTCCTGAAAACGGTTCTGTCCGCCAACTTTCCCTAATTCCTGGATGATCTTATCGGTTCGCATATCCTGCCACACAATGGCATTATAGAAAACCTTGCCGGTCGTCTTATCCCACACCAGCGTCGTCTCGCGCTGGTTGGTCACCCCCACTGCGGCGATATCCAGTGCGCTTGCACCGCTGCTGCGCATGGCTTCGATAATAACATCCTGCGTGCGCGCCCAGATCTCGTTGGGATTGTGTTCCACCCAGCCGGGTTGAGGATAGAGCTGGTTATGTTCCAGCTGGTGGCAACCAGCAATTTCCCCCATTTTAGTAAAGAGGATGCAGCGGGTGCTGGTAGTACCCTGATCAATGGATGCAATGTAATCTGCCATTTTACACTCCGAAAAATGAATTTTTAAACCCTGATATGATCAGGAAAATCCCTTCTCTATAGTACAGGGAATAATTCTGCTCTTCAATTGTATAGCACAAAGGTGCAGCCAACCACAATTCACCATAATCATTATGTGAAATAAATTGCAAATGAATTGCAATTTTGTGCATATTGGTGTATTTTTAATCAGGTGAAAAATGGAAAAAGTGGAGAAGATCAATAATGCCATCCGCGCTGCCCGCATGTATTATTACCAGGGCATGACCAGCGCAGCCATCGCCAGAGAGATGAATCTGTCACGTTCATCGATCTCTCGCTTGATCAGCTTTGCGCGCGAAAAGGGATATGTGGATATTCGCATCATTGATCCGATCGAACAGCCGTTGGTATTAGAAAAAGAGATCAGCGCTATCTATCCCATAAAAAAAGTGCATGTGGTTTCCGTTCCCGACATTGTTGGTGAAGCGGAATGGCTGGAGCGTGTTGCACAGTTCACTGCAAAATATCTCAATTCTCTTTTTGACTCAAATATGATCCTGGGGGTTGCCTGGGGGACTACACTCAGCGCCATTTCACGCTATTTACTTCCCAAAACCACCCATAACAGCCAGATCGTGCAATTAAATGGAGCTGGCAACACACGCAGCATGGGAATCGAGTACGCCAGTGAGATTATCATGCGCTTCGCGCTTAATTACCAGGCACGCGCCAATCTATTCCCGGTGCCTACTTTTTTTGATTATGCCAGCACCAAAAACGCCATGTGGCAAGAACGCAGCATTCAACGCATTCTGACTTTACAGGAACAAACCGACCTGCTGTTGTTCAGTATCGGGGCGGTCAATGCGGGAGTACCCAGTCATGTTTATTCCGGTGGGTATCTGGAAGAAAATGACCTCCAGGAGATCCGGAAATATCAGATCGTTGGAGATATCGCCACCGTGTTCTTCCGCCAAGACGGCGGTTTTGAGAATATCCCACTCAATCAGCGCGCCAGCGGTCCAAACTTAAACCTGTTCCGCAAGAAACACGGTATCTGCGTGGTCTCAGGGCGCGCTAAAGTAAAGGGATTGCATGCAGCTCTACAAGGAGGATTGATCCGTGAATTGATCCTCGATGAACCCACCGCTCGCACATTAATGGAACAGGTGAAAAAAGCTTGAAGATACACCAATTATTGAAAGGAAATTTATTATTTCTTCCCAGGGTAGTAAAAATATGAATGAAGATAGAAAGTTTGACGTCATCATTATCGGTGGAGGGATATCGGGCTGTATGCTGGCTCGCTTTCTTTCCAGATATGAATTAGAAATCCTTCTGATCGAGAAAGAATCTGATATCGGTTCCGTTACCAGCGCAGCCAACACCGCCATCATCCATCCCGGTTATGATGCTATCCCCGGCTCGCTTAAAGCCAAATTGAATGTAGCTGCCAACCCCATGTGGGACCAGCTTTCAGAAGAATTGGGATTTGCTTTCGCCCGCCATGGCGATTATGTGGTTGCGATCGGTGAGGAGGAAATCCCTAAACTTGACCTTCTCATGGAGCGTGGGAAGAAGAACGGTGTACCGGGGATGCGGATCGTGGACGCCGAGACGATGCGCAAACGAGAACCGAATATTAATCAGGCAGTAAGCGCTGCTGTATGGGCGACCAACGGTGGGATCTGCGATCCTTTCGGGGTCACCGTAGCAGCGGCGGAGAATGCGGTGAACAACGGCGTCACCCTTTTAAGAAAAACGGCTTTTCTCGATTTCATCTGGCAGGGCAAGCGCATTGTTGGCATCAAAACCACGCGTGGAGATTTCTTCAGCCGCTGGGTAGTGAATGCCGCCGGTCTATTTTCTGACGAAGTCATGCATTTAGCCGGAATTCATCCCGAATTCCAGATCACACCCCGCAAAGGGGAATACTTCGTGCTGGATCGCAATCAATTCACGGTTAACAACGTCCTTTTCCCGGTTCCCAGTGAAATCAGCAAGGGCATCCTGGTGACCACCACCGTGCACGGCAACACCATTCTGGGACCCAACGCAGAGAGCATCAATGACAAAGACAATAAAGAAAACACCAAAGACGGCATGAACGAGGTTTTCGAAGGAGCTAAGAAACTGGTGCCAGATGTGAACCCACGCCACATCATCGCCACCTTTGCCGGCTTGCGCGCAGGTGGTAACGCCGCCTGCCTGACCCCTGGAGTGGATTATCAGCATGACTTCATCGTGGAGATCCCGCAGGATGTGCAGGGGCTGGTCAATCTGGGCGGTATCGAATCCCCCGGATTAACCGCAGCTCCAGCAGTGGCTGAATACGTGATCGACCTGATGAAAGAAGCCGGCGAGGTTTTTCACGAGAAGAAAGACTGGAACCCCATACGACCCGCCCGTCCGCAATTTCGGCATCTCAGTCATACCGAACGAGAACAGTTGATCAAAAAGGATGCACGCTATGGAAGGATCGTGTGCCGCTGTGAGAACGTAAGCGAGGGAGAGATCGTGGCAGAGATCCACGCTCCCGTTCCCGCTCTGACGTATGATGCCATTAAAAGACGCACCTGGCTGGGCACCGGGCGCTGCCAGGGCGGTTTTGATCTGCCGCGCGTCACCGAAATCCTGGCGCGCGAACTTGGCATTTCTCAAACCGAGGTCAGTAAAAAGGATGAGAATTCCACCTTTCTCGTCAGAACAACTAAAGACACAGGCGGTGAAGCATGAAAACACTCACCTGTGATGTAGCCGTCATTGGCAGTGGACCGGGGGGTTTGGCTGCTGCCATCGCGGCTAAACAAAATGGCGCCAAAGAAGTGTTATTGATCGAACGAGATCGCGAGCCGGGCGGCATCTTACTGCAGTGCATCCATAATGGGTTTGGGGTCGAGGTCTTCAAACAGGATTTACCCGGACCAGCCTACGCGCAGCATTTCATCCGTGAAGCCCAGCAGGAAGGTGTCAGCATGCTGCTGGATACCATGGTGCTGGAAATCAGTAAAGACAAACGCATCATAGCCAGCAGCAAATCCAACGGCATGCTGGAGATTCGGGCAAAAGCCATCATTCTGGCAATGGGCTGCCGCGAACGCACCCGCGCACAGGTGCGCCTGCCGGGTTCCCGACCAGCCGGTGTTTATACTGCCGGAACTGCCCAGCGCTGGGTCAACGTGGAAGGATTCATGCCGGGCAAGAAATTCGTGATCCTTGGTTCCGGCGATATCGGTATGATCATGGCGCGCCGCCTGACCTTTGAAGGGGCAAAGGTGGAACGCGTGCTGGAGATCATGCCTAATTTATCAGGATTAATGCGCAATTACGTGCAATGCCTGCAGGATTTCGAAATTCCGCTGCAAATGCAGCACACCATCAAACGGATTATTGGGAACAGGCGGGTAGAAGCTGTCGAGACCGTAGCGGTGGATGAGCACTGGAATGAGATCCCGGGAAGCGAAGAAACAATCGAGTGTGATACGCTGCTGTTATCTGTGGGTTTGATCCCAGAAAACGAACTGTCGCAGCAGGTTGACATCCAACTGGATGCCCTCACTGCCGGACCATTCGTTGACAACCATTTTCAAACCAGCGTGGATGGATTCTTCGCGGCAGGCAACGTTGTGCATGTATATGACCTGGTAGACTGGGTAACAGGCGCCGGTCTGCGCGCCGGGCAGAGCGCCGCCAGATATACGAATGGCGTTTTAAACTGCGACGAGAAGAAGATTGCCATCAGGCATGGGCAGAATGTTCACCACGTCATCCCGCATTATCTGGATATCAACAGTTTGAGAGATGGCGAAGAGCAGCTGCAGATGCGCGTGACAAAACCGCTGGAACAGCCCGTCAGGGTGCAGGTAACGGATGGCTCTGAAGTCATTGTCAGCCGCACTCTACCTTATGCGCGACCCGGAGAAATGGTGACCATTAGCCTGAAAGAAAAGTATATTGACCAGATCAGAAATGCCGCACAACTGGTCGTTCAGGTCATTGAGAAAGAAGCTTGAACATGAGTCTGAATCAGAAACCACAGAACGAACAAATTATCTGCGTTGCCTGCCCCAAAGGCTGCCGGTTGAACGTCAAACAGGATGGGGACCAGGTACTGGTGACCAATGAAGGCTGCAAGCGTGGCGTTGAATATGCCATTCGGGAAACCAGCGACCCGCGCAGAATGGTAGCAACAACGGTGAAGATCCGGGGCGGCATCCATCCTTTGCTGCCGGTTTACACCGCCGAACCTTTTCCAAAAGCAAAGATCATGGATCTGCTGGCGCTTCTGCGCGCAACACAGGTACAATCCCCGATTCAGGAAGGGCAGCCGATTGTGCAGGATGCGCTGGGAACTGGTATTGCTGTTCTAGCCAGCCGGGATATGTAATACAAAACGGCGGGGAAAGAATCCCGCCGTATTCAATTTCTCAATTTGCTCGCTCAACCCGTATGGATGAATTGAGCATTGAACTCTTTGATCACTCTCCAAAATTCATCAGGAATGATCTTCTTCACAAAATGGATCAGTTCTTCAGATATGGGTCCATAGAATGCTTCTGCGATCGAACCGGCGATGGCTGCCTGCGTATCGGCATCACCGCCCAGTGAAATGGCATTCCGTACTGCACTTTCGTAATCGTTCGATTCTAAAAACGCGATGATGGCTTCCGGCACGCTGCCCTGGCAGGTCACATCAAATGTATACGAAGGACGGATCTCTGCCAGCGTTCGTTCGAGATCATAGTCAAAACGCCTTATGATCTCTGAACGGATCTCTTCTTTGCTTCTTTTCTGTCGTGACATCCATACCGCCAGAGCCACCGACTGAGCGCCTTTGATCCCTTCCGGGTGGTCATGGGTAACCACCGCACTTTGATAAGCATTTTCCAATACTTCTTCCACTGTATTGAAAGCCCAGCCAATAGAGCTGACCCGTAATGCAGAACCGTTACCATAGCTATGGTAAGGTTCTTTCTTAGGACCAGATAACCAGTGCATGAAATTGTTGCCATAACCACGATCAGGGTAGCGATTGCCAAGATCCCAGATTTCTTCTGCAAATGTGCCCCCCTGCAGCAGTGCACTCGCAACAGCAATGGTGAGGACGGTATCATCCGTGAAGAAACAATCCTCATGCAGTAGTTCAAAATCAGTGGTCTTGACAGGGTGCCATTCGTAGCGTGAACCGATGATATCACCTGCGATCGCCCCTAATAATACAACTGGTTGAATCTTGTTTTGTTTTTCCATATACCAATTCTAATACATCCTGGTAATTCTATTTCGTCCAATATACATCATCTGAAAAATCACGGATGATACTCCTCAAACGCATTGTGTTTTTCCAGAAAAAAGCGTGTATACTGAATTATGGTACGAATCATATTTATGATTTATGATTACCGAAATAATAAAGTTTTATCTCTTTTTTACACAATCCCACTTACTGGTTCTACAACTTTGACTTGATTATTGTCTTAGAACAATATTAATTTTCTGTTAGAGGAGGTGAAATCAAGATCAATCGAATCATACTTACCATCAAATTCTAAAACTCTTGAGGAGAGAAAAATGAAAAAACTTCGATTTGTTTTAATTTTTAGTATCCTT
The DNA here is from genome assembly GCA_963556045.3 of Anaerolineaceae bacterium. Lineage (GTDB taxonomy): Bacteria > Chloroflexota > Anaerolineae > Anaerolineales > Anaerolineaceae > UBA4781. The sequence goes on from CAUVYA020000002.1 coordinate 1,374,011, forward strand.
GCTCTAGCTTTTGCTGCATGCAGCAAAGGTGTGGAAGTACCGACCGATGAATTAACCATTCAATTATGGACACAGGAAGGCGAATCAGACAACGCGCTTCAGTATGTTACCAGTCTCACCGAAGCCTTTACAGCTTTGTATCCAAACATCACATTCGAGGTGGTACAGAAAGATACAGAGACTCTGCGAGAAGACTTCCAGACCGCCAGCCTGGCTGGAGCCGCACCTGATCTGCTGTGGACAGTGAGCGACCATGCTGGTCCGTTCACCACCGCAGGTATCATCCAACCGGTTGATGAATTCTTCGATATGGATATGTACGTGCCAAGTGTTGTCATGAACGGTCAAACCTGGGGCGTTCCGATCTCAAGCGGCAACCACCTGATGTTGTACTACAACAAGGCATTGCTCCCCGAACCTCCCGCGGATACCGATGAACTGATCGCGAAAGCACAGGAACTCACCAGTGGTGATCAATACGGAATTGTCTACAACATGACAGAACCATTCTGGCTGACTCCCTGGCTGGGTGGGTTTGGCGGGAGTGTGTTCGCCGAAGATGGCGTAACGCCTACCCTCAACACCCAGGAGATGATCGACACACTGCAGTTCATGTATGACCTGAAATTCACCTATGGTGTGATTCCCGATTCGGTCGATTATGATACAGCCGACACCCTGTTCAAGGAAGGCAAAGCTGCCATGTTGATCAACGGTGACTGGTCATTAGGCGGTTATCAAGAGCTGCTTGGTGATGATTTCGGTGTAGCACCCATTCCGATGGTTAACGCGACCGGAAAATATCCTGCGCCCTATACCTCCGGAAAATATTTCATGTTCCCGAAAGATCTTTCTGGTGCAAAACTGAACGCCGTCATCAATTTCGTTGAATTTGCGACCAATGAAGAGAACCAGCTCGATCAGCTCAATACACTGAAACGATTGCCCGGTTTGAAAGCAGTATTAGATAATGATGCAATCGCCAGCGACCCGATCCTGGCTGGCTCCGCTATGCAGATGAGCTATGGAGTTCCAATGCCTTCTGTTGTTGAAATGCGCTGCATCTGGGATGCCATCAAACCAGAACAAACCCTGGTATTAGCTGGCAGTGAAACACCCGTTGATGCGGCGGCTGCCATGCAAGGTGCTGCAGAAGCCTGCATATTACAACTTGAGTAATATAGCTAGCCAAGTACGCAAGATGGAACCGGAACAATCCGGTTCCATCATTTTTCATCAGAAAACAGCATTTTTTCACCATCAAAGGAGGCTTCCACTATGTTCAACTTTGATGCTTTTTTAAAAAGCCTGTCAGAAATCGGCTCTACCATTCTGATCGTTGCTCTCATTGTTGTTGCATTAGAAGCACTATTATATTTAATTCTCATGAAATGGCTGAAAGTCAAGAATGCGCTGGTCTATATGCTGGTCTCACCGGCAATTCTTGGTTTACTCTTGCTGCAAATATATCCACTTTTATGGGAAGGATATATTTCCATGACCAACATGAGCCTGAGCCATTTCTTCAATTTCTCTTTTATTGGTTTGCGCAATTATGTTCGAGTATTTACAGAACCCGTACTTAAGCAGGTAACATTCCTACCGCTCTTATGGCGTACGATCCTGTGGACATTTATCAATGTTTTCTTCCATGTCGTAGGTGGTATGATCCTGGCGCTGCTGTTGAATCGTGAGATGAAGTTGCGCGGCATTTACCGCATGTTCATCATCATCCCCTGGGCACTCCCACAGGTGGTGGCAGCCATGGCATGGCGTGGTGAATTCAACTTTGAATACGGCTGGATCAATGTGATGCTGAAGCAAATTGGATTGACACCGGTACAATGGATGACCAGTCCAGCACCCAACTTTGCTGCCATGTGCATCGTGAATATTTGGCTGGGAATTCCCTTTATGACCGTTATCTTTCTGGGAGGGCTGCAAAGCATATCCGGAGAATTCTATGAAGCAGCCGAAATGGATGGCGCCAGCAACTGGCAAAAATTCTGGAAAATAACGCTGCCGTTGATGAAACCGATCATGTCTCCTTCCATCATTCTTGGCACCGTATGGACGTTCAATAACTTCAACATTCCATTCTTCATCAACCAGTACGAACTGGAAAGCAGTGATATTCTGGTTACGGCTTTATTCCGAGCCGCTTTTGAATACAATCGCTATGGATTCTCAGCAGCCTTCGCATACATCATCTTCTTTATCCTGTTGATCTATTCCGCGGTTTATGCCAAATCGACCGGAGCATTGAAAGGAGTGAAGGACTAATGACAATCAAAAATACAACCTATGATAATACGGTTGAAAAGCAACCAAAAACAAAAGCCAGAAAGAAATCCTTCTTTCATGCCAATCGGGGTGACAGTACTTTTAAGCGCATCCTCATCCATATCATTCTGATCGGGTATTGTGTGATCTCGATTTATCCGCTCCTGCGTATTTTCAGCGTATCGCTGCGCCCGGGCAACCGTGTTCTATCCACTGATCTTTCCATCATCCCTCCCGATGCGACTCTTGAGAATTACCGCATCGTACTTTTCGAGCAGGGATTACTGCAGTGGATCTGGAACAGTATCGCCGTAACTGTCACAACCGCCATCATTGGCTTGATCATCGCGGCAACTTCAGCCTACGCATTTTCGCGTTATAAATTCAAGGGGAGGAGTACTTTACTTATCTATCTATTGACCACTCAAATGATCCCGACTGCCATGTTGATGGTTCCTCTGTATATTCTGGCGATCAAATTGAACATGATCGGCACGTACCGTGGGTTGATCATCGCTTATTCGGTCACCTCGGTACCCTTCAGCATCTGGATATTGAAGGGCTACTATGACACCATCCCGATCGAACTTGAGGAAGCAGCAATCATTGACGGCGCATCTCCGCTGCAGGCGTTTTTCAAGATCATTCTGCCTCTTTCCACACCCGCCCTGGCAACTACCTTTCTATTTAACTTCAGCCAGGCATGGAATGAATTCCTGATAGCGAGAATCATTCTGGGGTCGCAGGAATCTATCCTGACCTGGCCGCTGGGGTTGAACCGTTTGATGGGGCAGTACCTGGTGCAGTGGGGGCAGTACAACGCAGCCGCCATTATTGTTTCCATACCGGTGATGATCCTGTTCCTGGCAATGTCTAAATACATGATCTCAGGACTCACTCTGGGCAGCGTGAAAGGGTAACAAAAACCAATCATTCCCCACCCCGCAAGGTGGGGAATGATTTTTAACAAAAGGAGAGAAGTGATGGATATGAAGAGAAATATTTTTTCCCTATCCCTCATCGTAACCATGCTGCTGGCTGCCTGCAGCAACGCACCGGTGGAACAACAGGTCACCGAAGAGCAGGTTCAGACACCCGCACAAGATGCTGGGGAAGTTCTGTACCTGAATATCCTGTGGCACCAGCACCAACCCCTGTATTATAAAAATGAGGAAGGGGTATATACGCGCCCCTGGGTGCGGGTACATGCCACCAAAGATTACTATGATATGGCAGCTATCCTGAAAGACTACCCGCAAGTACACGCCACCTATAATCTAACCCCCGTCCTGATCAGGCAGCTGGATGATTTTGTCAACAACGGCGCCAAAGACCTGTACTGGGTGCTGGCAGAAATACCGGCAGACCAGCTTACAGATGATCAAAAAGAGTTCATTCTGGAACGTTTTTTTGATGCCAACTGGGATAATATCATCTATCGTTTTCCACGCTATAAAGAGCTGCTGTTGAAACGGGGCGGCACAGATGAAACTTCCATCAATACGGCAGTAGAGACCTTCACGACCCAGGATTTTCTGGATCTGCAGGCATGGTTCAACCTGGCATGGTTTGATCCCGATTTTCTCACTCAAGAGCCTTTAAAGACGCTGGTCGAAAAAGGGGAAGGATTCAGTGAAGATGATAAACAGGTTCTTTTCAATGAAGTACGCAGTGTCATGGCAGAGATCATCCCTCTGCATAAAGAAATGCAGGATAGCGGGCAGATCGAGGTCATCACCACGCCTTACGCGCACCCTATTCTGCCACTGATCTATAATTCCGATCTAGCAGCGGTCGGCAACACCACCACCGACCTTCCGGAACGCTTCTCATGGCCCAATGATGCCATCGCCCATTTGGACAAAAGTGTCGCGATCTATGAAGAGCATTTTGGAAAAGCTCCCGTAGGGTTATGGCCCGGTGAAGGTTCTGTAGCGGGGGAGATCGTTCCATTGATCGCCAACGCAGGCTATAGCTGGATGGCTACCGGCGAGCCGGTTCTGGCTGCCTCGCTGGGGATGGCGAATTTCACCCGCGACAGCCATGAAACGGTGCAGGAAGCTGACATTCTCTATCGCCCCTATTATGTGCAGGGAGAGCAAGGTGAAGCAGTAGCAATCTTCTTCCGAGATTGGACCCTCTCAGATAAAGTTGGTTTTACCTATTCCCAAACCCCCGGCGAAGAAGCCGCTGCGGACCTGATGCAGCGTCTTGAGAATATCCGCCAGGAATTGAAGGACGAAGACGCGCAAGGACCGCATATTGTCAGTATCGTGCTGGATGGCGAGAATGCCTGGGAATACTATCCCAATGACGGCAAAGAATTCCTGCATGCTTTTTATCGCATGCTTTCTGAGAGTGAAACCATTCAGACCGTCACTCCCTCTGAATATCTTGAGATGTTCCCCGAACAGCAGGAAATTGAAGAGCTGTTCCCGGGGGCGTGGTTCAGCGCCAATTACGATACCTGGATCGGCGAGGATGAGGAGAACCAGGCATGGACATATCTTGGCAAGGTGCGCGACCATCTGGCAAAATACGACCTGACACAAAAACGAGAAGCCTCTGAGGAAGCCATCGCGCTGGCACAGGATTATATGTATCTGGCAGAAGGCTCAGACTGGTTCTGGTGGTATGGAGCAGACCAGGATTCCGGACAGGATTCGTATTTTGACCTGAGCTTCAGGGAATTGCTCAAGAAAGTATATGAATCGCTTGGCGATGAGGTGCCTGCTTTCCTGAGCGTACCCATCATCCCTCCCGTCTCGATCATCCCCGACCGGTACATGAGCGATTCTTCCACCGTGATCGTAGATGGAAACGCGGAAGATACGGAATGGTCTGCTGCCGCAGTCTTTACCAATCAAAAAAAGGATGAAACGCTCACAGGCATGGCAGTCAGTATGGATGCATCCAATCTGTACATACGGCTTGATCTTGCTGATGCAAACGCACTGCAGGATGGATTCGATATCTACCTGCGCATTCCCAAAATGCTGGAGTATTACCCATTCGTCATGAATATGAATGGAAGCGATCAAATCGGCATGGCTGCTTCACACCTCCTGCATTTAGACGCCGCAGGCAAAAGCAGTTACATCGTAGAAAACGAGAGCTGGGTGGAAACCAACCTGACCTGGACGGTCGCACAGCAAACAGCACCGTTGAAGCAGCCATTCCCTTCGAACAGCTTGGCGAATTGGAAACAGGCGACAGTATTCTCATCAAAGCCATCCAGTCTGATGATTTAACTGTTTTCCCGTCAAGCGGTCCGGCAGAGATCACCCTGCTTCAGATCGGCGCCTACACCACTGTGATCGAGATACAGGATCCCGAAGGGGATGACCACGGTCCGGGCAACTACACCTATCCCACCGATACTGTGTTTGAAGCACAGGTGTTCGACATCGACACTTTCCAGGTTTCTTACAACGAAAAATATGTGTTGTTCGATTTCACTTTCTTCGGTCCGATCACCAATCCATGGGGCTCGGGATCTGATCTCTCGCTGCAAACAATGGATGTATACATTGATATGGATCCGGGGGCAGGCAGCGGCGCTCGCCAGCTTCTACCGGGGAGAAATGTGACCCTGGAGGAAGGTTTTGGCTGGGAAATCGCCCTGTGGGCGGAAGGCTGGTACCCTGAGATCCTTTCACCGGACCCCGCAAGTGGAGAACCGATGAACACCAATATCGAAATGAAGGTCCTGGTTGATCCGGCTACCAGTACCGTGACCCTGCGCGTTCCACGCTCGGTCTTTGGAGATTCCACGCCAGAGAGCTGGGCTTTCAGCGCGATGGTAATGAGCCAGGATGGCTACCCATCGCTTGGTGTATGGCGCATTCGGGACGTTAATCAAAGTGCGGAACAGTGGCGTCTGGGGGGCGCACCGGCATCCTCCGGCAACCACACACGCGTGGTGGATATGGTATGGTCTGCGGATGCCGAAGGCAGCCAGGAAGAAATGCTGGGAACATTCACTCCACTGGATATTGGGCAGTCAGAACTGAGTATGCAGGATTACGCTTTGATCCGTATGTTCAGTCTGCCAGCCACAACGGATTAAGGATGGTATCCAGCAACGATTAGATCAAAAGCGTCTCACGCTCAAGCCGGTCATCCACCTGCGGGCAATGAAAGATGAAAGCAGTTACTGGAGCCAGCATGTGCTGATCTTTGATAATGAAATCCTCACCGGATAGCAGGTCTTGATAAATCCCATCAGGAAATGCGGTGGGGATTTCTCCTATAACGCCTGTTGTATTGAATACAGCTGCCAGGTTATTGGATGAGGCAATCCAGACTGCTTGAATTAATGGGTCAGATGCAAGCCAGAAAAGGTTTCCTTCTTTGACCGCACTGCCTTTTTTCAATGATGCCAGTTTCTGGATGAATCCTGTCAATTTATAATCGCCCCATGGGATAACATCTTTCTCAAAATGGGAGGGCTTGCGGGAAGCCGCAGATTCTTCGCCTGCATAGATCAGCCAGGCGCCTTTGTTGAATGCTTGAAGTGCTATCCATGCTAAAGCTTGCTCGTAAGTTGGTGCAAGCTCCATGACCCGATCGGTATCGTGATTCTCCACAAAGCGCAGTTTAACATAATCTTGCGGGTAAATGGCATCCTGAAGACACAGCAGATCGAGGTAAAAGCGAGTGTCCAATTCTCCTTTTACCGTTCTTTCCCAGGGTCGAAAGATGTCGTAATCATAAGTGATATCAAAGACGCGAAAGAGTTCATTGTCAGACAGCGCGAAGAGACCCTTCTGACGCCTTGCAGCCACCCAATCCGGATGAACGGATTCCGCCATCCAGATCATATGCGGGTTGATCGCCGCGGCAGCAGCGCGTGCTTTCTGCCAGAATCCCAGCGGTACCAGAGATGCCACGTCACAGCGAAAACCGTCCAGCCCTAATTCCGTCCAATATCTGATTGCATCGACAAGATAATCGTCCAATTCGGTATGAGAATGATCCAGTTCGACAATATCCATCCAATCCGGAACGGAAGTGGTCGGTTCTCCTTCTTCATTCAACCGGAACCATTCCTTATGCTGTTGAACTAACACAGAATCAGGCGAAGTGTGGTTGTAGACCACATCGATCATGATCTTGAGACCAATGTCGTGTGCACTACTGATAAGCTGTTTGAAATCTTCCAGAGTGCCATATTCCGGGTTGATCCCCAGATAATCCGCAATGGCATAGGAACTACCCAGGCTGCCCTTGCGCCCGATCTTCCCGATGGGGTGAATGGGCATTAGCCAGATCATATCCACTCCCAGCGCCTTGATGCGGGCTAGATCATTGATCACAGCTTGAAAATCACCCTGCGAGCTGTGATTGCGAACGTAAATCTCATAGATGATAAGATTGCGCATTCCTTTTTTTGTTAGCATAAATCACCTTTATCAATTGCAATAACCGATCTGGAAAAGATCTTTTGAAATTCACTGACAGCATGTATTAATGATACACAAACTTGGAAAATAAAATAAGCATTGCCGTACTCTCCAATTATTTTGATATAATCAATGAGCGGTTGTTCATTTACAATCATAAAAATTCTTCATCAATACAGATCAACAATTCAATTACAATTATTACGAGATAAATATTTTTTTACTGTATAGAAATATGAATTATATAAAGCGAGGATTATTATCATGAGTGTTCAATCCAAGTCGGTGCAATTTGCCACCATGACCATCCTGCATGCAGGCAATGCCAGACGATTAATATCAGATGCATATAAAGAACTGAGTGAATTCAATTTTGATACTGCCCGTAAGAAGATCGAACAAGCTCGCGAAGAAGCTCTTTTTGCTCATCGCGAACAATCCAAGATCATTCAGGCTGAGTCGGATGGGGAATCATTGGAATTTTCATTGCTGCTCACACATGCACAGGATACACTAATGTCGGCTGTATCGGAAATGCACATTGCGAAAAATTTAATTACGATCATTGAAAAGATCTATGAAGATAACCATCAATAAAAAGAGAGCAACCATTTTATCGATAAAACGCTTTATTTGTCTTCCTCTTTTTTATCGTTGTTCTGGCTGAAAAGACCGTATAAATATGCATCGGCAAAATAATCAAATCCGCCCTCGATAAAACTATTTTCCTTTAATTTATTTTCCTTATCAACGATAGCTTTATCGGACATGAGATAGCCAAAAAATAACCCCAATACCGCTCTGTATAAAAGGCGAACATTTACGTCCTTTAATTTTTCATTTTCAGCTTGAATTTCTTCAATCGTTTGCGATACTCTGGTAAATGTTTTTTCAAATAAAGCAGGAATGTGCTGCCCGTTGAATTCAAGCACCTCTATCAAATGCAGGCGGATCAATTCGGGTCGTTTATCCCATTCCTGCAGCAATTTATCCGTCGCATCGCGGATATATTCCTCGACAGAATCTCCTTCTGCTCTGCTCATGACTTCCGGGATGCGCAACCAGGGATGATAGGTGTCCAGTACTGCTTCAAACAGGGCGGTCTTACTATCAAAATGGTTGTATAAAGCCCCCGCTACAAGATTCACTTTTTCTGTGATCTGTCGTGTGGTAGTAGCATGGAAACCATTTAAGATAAAAAGGTCACAGGCTGCATTGATCAGTTCCTGTCGAGTTTGCTCACCACGTAAAAAGTAGTCTTGGTTTTTATTTTCCATGAGGACAAATACTTTGCTGTTTTGTACTGCCATAATCTACAACAATAGCGGCTTTCCCTCCGTCAATTATACAAACAAATCGAAAGAATGGGAAATTATCGGTATAAAAACGATTAATTTAATCAAAATTTAATAAATCTCATTCTCTTTCTCCTATTAGAACTCTCTTCTCAAGGAAAATATGATCTTTATTGATCTTATTTCTGTTTTTTCATGCTATTTGTTTTTCAACTTTGATCTCAGCAAGATTGATGATCCATCCCTTCGTTAATAACAAAAATATTAAGAATATCAAGATATAATACTTCTACTGACCTGGATTATCATGCAATGATTCTCCCTTTATTAATTATTTATACATATCATGAAATTTGAAGCAACGATTATTAACGAACTGGGAATACACGCCAATGCAGCCATTCAATTTGTACAGGCGGCAAGCAAATATCAGTCAACGATCAGGGTTTTCCATAAAAACAAAGAAGCGGATGGGAAAAATGTGATTAAACTGCTCGGATTAAGAATAGAAAAGGACTCCCATATCATCGTTCTTGCCGAAGGGGAAGATGAACAACTGGCTATTAATGAGCTAAAGATGCTGGTTGACAATAACTTCTGGGAAGAATAAAGAAGAAATACTATCTGTAAAAAATAGTGCTGAATAGCTGTGGGGGTCATCATACAATACTGGAAAACCATAATGACCCACGCAATATTGGTGTGAGAAGTATCAAATAGCAGTTTTTTAACCAACCTATATAAAAAGCGGGTGTACTGTCAGATATTTTTTCATTCCTTTTATTGCTGTTTTTCAATGCTCAATCAGCGAATACCTATTTTTATTTCTGTTGAGGTTCTTCTTTCAACATTTTTAAATAGTGCGGTAAACCGAAATAAACAAAGATCCCCAGCGGGATGAACATGATCAATCCAATAATGAGATATGAATTGTTATAGCCCTTATAGATTTGTGCAGTCCAGCTAACTAAATATAATCCTATAAAAGAACCGATATCCTGCCCTAAAATCAGTGTCGCATTGCACGCACCGCGTCTACAAGGCTCCACCAATCTTAAAGCCATTGGTGAGAATACTGCAAATACCATCCCATAGCCAATCCCTAAAAGGCAGCTTCCAAGGAAAAAACCAAAGGATGTGTTGATGATTCCGATGATGGAATATCCGATTATTATTACACCTATTGTAATTATTCCAACATTTTTGGGATTGTCCATATCGACCAGATATTGACACAATTTTCGAGAAATAAGCAAGCCGCTACCATAGAACAGCAAGAACAAACCTGTGCTGCCAACGCCCAATTCTTTTGCGTAAAGAGGTCCAAAGGTAAATAGTGCGGGCATGCCCATCAATAAAAAGCTGAGAACAGCAGCAATTCGGTATACTTTCGTTTCAAATGATGTATTGAGAGAAAAAACTGCACCAGGATTACGAATATCCTTATAGGGCATGATTAAAACCAGTATGATAGCCATCAACCCGAATAAGCCTGCCATCATAAAAATACGTTCATAAAAGCCGTTGCCCAGTAGAATAAACCCCAAATTCGGCGCCAGCACCACACCCGCGAGCATGGTGACAATTGAAATGATACCAAAGCCATCTGATCTGTGCTCATCCGGAAGTATATCCGCCGACACTGTGCCGGTTGCAGTAGTATACATAGAAAATGGGATTCCTATTAAGAATCGTATTATTCCTAACCCTGCAATATTCAATGGGAGCATTAATAGAAAATTTGATAATGCTATGAAAATAAAGGAAATGATAAGCGTCCGTTTACGTCCCCATCTGTCAACAATATAACCTGAAAAAGGACGGAAAATCATGGTTGTCAGAACCGTTAGACTGGAGATCAATCCCACTTGTGCTGCGGATCCATTGAAACGATCCACAATATATAAGGAAAGAACCGAGTTAGTGGTTGTCACCGAAGAAATGGAAATGATTTTTAATAATAAAAAACTGAGGAACTGGCTGTTCCATAGACCACTTTGTGTTTTCGTAGATGCTTTCATGATATTTTCCTGAGTAAATTATTGTTAGCTGTTCCTGAAACGAATTCCTCTGCTCATACCTGCATTGAGAAATATAAAACCAGACACGCATGAAAAACCTGCAGCAGGAAAGCTGTGTATAGCAGACTGGCAAGAACCATGAGTATTTGTTCTTAAAAAAACCAGGATAAAAAGATGCGGAGTGTTGGTGTCCGCATCCATCTATAAACGAATCAAAAATCTTGATCTATCTTATATCTGGTTAAATAATTCTCATTGAAAAGATCTCGATTGATTTTGTAATCAAAGACTTTGCGACCTTCGACAAACGTGGCAACGGTTTCATAATCCTCATTGATCACCACCAGATCGGCATCTTTTCCAACGGCGATGGAACCTTTCGTTTCAGCAAATCCATAAAATTGAGCGGCATTCAAGGAAGACATTCTCAAAATCTGTTCCAGAGGAATGCGCAATCGGTTCGCCAGCACGGAAATGCCATACAACACTGTTTTTGTAGATCCCATCAAGCGCCCGGTATCACTTTTACAAAAACCATCTTCATCAATAGTGACGTTGAAATCTCCCCAGAACCTATACGTTCCCACTGGCGCCCCGCAAGCCTGTGAAGCATCCGATACCATGAACCAGTGGTCATAATCTTTCACACGAAACATGATCTCAAGCATGGTCGGGGCAATGTGCATGCCATCACAGATCACTTCACAAAAGATCTCATCGTTCAGCAAACAAGCCCCCAATCCTCCCATATTCCTGTGATGGATACCGCTCATTACATTAGCAGTATGGGTTGAAACACTTAGCCCGTGACCAAACGCCTCCATTGCTTCTTCATAGTTACAATTGCTGTGCGCAAACGAGAGAATCACATTCTTCGCTCGTAAATAATCGATTACTTTTTGACTGCCTTCGATTTCTGGCGCTATCGCCATCAGCTTTAAGAACCCATTGCAATCTTCGTAGATCTGGCGCACAAGTTTCATGTCAACGGTCAGTGGTTTTGTCTGAATTCCTTTTTCGCCCACACGGTTCAGGTAAGGTCCTTCGGAATGGATACCCAAAATACGAGCTCCATCTGGCTGCTCTTTGGCAACTTTAGCAACGGCTTTACACACCTCAGGTGAAGCAGTTGGGAAAACACCGGTAATACCATTACCAGCACATCCTTTAAGAAAACCTTTTACCTCAAGTTCAGGATCTGATCCATCACTAATCAATAATCCAAACCCATTTATGCCATGGATGTGGGTATCAATGATCCCGGGGATAACACGATATCCTGTGTAATCGATGAATGAATCTACATCCGCATCAGGTGGACAAAAGTCAACGATTTTTCCATCCTCAACAGCCAGATAACCGTCAAGGGTATCATCCTCACAATAGATCCTGTCACATTTTATATACAATTCTTTTATCCTTTTTTAAAATCGTCATATGTGACCAACTCGATGTTGTGTTCTTTAATAAATGCCTCCAACCTGGGAGAACACGCCATGAACAGGTCTTTCGCCCGAATAACCGTGTAATTCGAACAGCGGAAGAGATCTTCATCGACAAAACCCACATGGCTTACGAGGAAAGAATTTTCATGATCGAGTACTTCATGAATAACTTCCATAACGCCTGCTTCCACATCAGTTTGAAGCTGTTTTTCGATGGGGAAGGGTCGCAAATACCAATTGATGGTCACCCAGTGAAAATCGTATTCCTTCAAAAAATTCATGGTATACGGTATTTGATATTTTTCTGCGATAGTTTCGATCGCCTTGTTGATATTGGGTGTCATCAGCGAATGCCCCTGAATATATCCCGGTTTATTTCCTACCAGCTCAATAAAGCATTTAATCTGGTTCTCAGCTTCTATCAGTGTTTCATCATAAGGATAAGGATCATTTTCCATTCCGTCGGTTTGTATCTTCATGAGGGATACATTGGATTTAGCAACGATCTCGCCAGAGGTATAAAATTCACCGGTGGGCTTCACCAGATGGGGAATTTGGTCAACAGGAGAAATAGGTCTTCCTGCAACCAGATTAATATCAATGCCAAAACAACACTGGGGATAGTATTTAATTTGTTCGGCTGCAAATTGGGAGCTGGGCATATTGACGAACAAACCCGTGTTTCGAACCAATCCATCGCGGATCCCTTTCAACGCACCACAGGCAACGCCTTCGGTGATTCCATAATCGTCTGATTGAAAAAGTAGTTTCATTTTCTACGCTCCTAAGTATTTTTGTAATCCTTCACAAAGGATCTCTAGTCTAGGCATATCAACTTTGAAATCATTTTTGGATCGTGTGTTCCGTACGAAGAAATAATGATCCTCGATCGTTCCTATACATATATGAAGCATTTTAGGGAAATGCTGCAATTTTGTATCTTTCAGCTGTACTTCAGGAACAACCTGATCGATCACATCTACATTAGGGAGAAGTTCAACCAGTCTATTCGCTTCAGGACTTGAAGCCAGACTATGTGCACACACCAATTTTTCTCCGTAGGATACACAGTCAAGATAGATGATTATTTTATTCTTCAGGATTGCTTCATCAGCAAAAATGCGCCATCCCGTATTGGAACTGACGGTATTATCCAGAAGAACATAAGCAACATTTTTATTCTTTCCCAAACGTTCAGCCAGGGCAGCCATTAAGGCAATACTGGCTGAGTTTCTGTTGAAATTCACCTTATTTGGAATTCCCACAATCAACCGATAACATAGAACGATCAAACAAAGAAAGAAACCAGCGCTACTTACTTTCCCGAGGGTTGAGAAAGATAAAAAATGGTTGAACACAAAATATGCAACCAAACTGCATGCGATATAAATAAACGAGTGAAGGAATACCTCGCGATTTTCTTGAGCAAGGTTCTTTGATAAATTAAAGGGGAAATACTTATAAGGAAGAAGCGATCGTGAGGGAGTATCATACGGACACACCACCAGATATTTAGCCCTGCTGATATCACCGATGATAATATTTGACACTTGAAGCAGTTTCTTTTTTATCGTCTGAAGTTGTATCTTAAATCCCAAATTTTTAAATAGAGGTTCCGCCTGTGAATAGAAAATTCTTTTTTGTGGTTTGGTGTATCGCTTTGCCAATGTCACGCCGAACAGCATTAATAGATTTTTCATTCTTCCATCTCATTATTATTAAAAAGGTTATGGAGTATTTCATCCATAACCTTTTTTTACCGCAATCCTAGAAGATCCCAATAAAGGCACCCAGCAGTGATATGCCCATGATGGCATAGATCAGAGTGGTTGCTTTCACACCTTTTTTGAGCATTCTTACCAGAACGAATATATAAATAAGACTCAGCAAGCCGGGGAAGATGCTGTTGAAAACGTCCTGAAGGACAAGCGAAGCACCATTGATGGTAATGGTCCAATTCAGTGGTACATAGACCATTGAAGCTGTCAATGCTCCAGCCATCATCAGTCCAAGGATGCCAGCTGCTTTCGTGAGCGCATTTATCAACCCTGATTCGAAGATTTGATCGATGAAAGAAGCGCCGTATTTATAGCCTGCATTTAAGAGGTAGTATTTTGCCACCGATTGCGAAACACCGTAGAGCAGGATGAACAGGAGCGCGCCTAAAATGTTGCCCTGCGAGCCAAGTCCAATACCGATGCCACCTGCTATGACGCGGATACCATTGAAGAACAGGGAATCGAACATTCCGGCTGTAGGACCCATAAGGCTGGTCTTAACGCTGTTGATCACCTCTGGATCGAAATCGGGATTTTCCTTATTCTGTTTTTCCAACGCATACGCCAGCCCAGCGATAAAAGAAAAGGGAACTGCATGCGTATTGAAAAAAGTCTGATGGCGCAGGTAGGCTTCTTTCTTGCCCTCAGGATCATCTTTGTAGATCTCATCAATCGCAGGTGCCATTGTCAGAGTGAACCCATTGGCTTCCATCTTCACCATATTGAAACCGATAAAACACATATGGGAGCGCAGGAACATTGATTTGAGAATTTTCTTCTCGTTTGTAATTTCTGTCTTTTTGCTGCTCATGCGAAGAATCCTCCTTCTTTTGATGATTGATCTTTCTTTCCAAGTGAATTCTTTAGATCGATCAGGTCTTTATCCTGCATGAAGATCGCCACTGCAATGACGATGCCGATGATAGCGATTGCTAATGTTGAAAGTCCCATTGATTTAGCCATGACGAATCCCAGGAAGAAAAACACACCGATTTTCGGAGACCAGATCATGGAAGTCAGGATCGAGATACCGATGCCGATCATCAGCGATGATGCCGCACCCAGACCTGACAATACCCAAACGGGCATTTTTGCCATCAGCGCGCCCAAACCTTCCACACCATACGCAATGGCGAAGAACATCAACAAAGAACTCCATAATGTTGTAACGACAAACTGAAAGAAAGTCTGATTTAATAGTTTTTTCGATTTTCCTGCAGCCGCCAATTTTTCCCAGTGTGGCACAAGACCAAGCGTGATCGGTGACCATACAACGCCAAGGGACATAACGATCGTACCAATAGGAATCGCCAGAGCCAGACCTGCTTCCGCATTTTGCCCTGTCAGGATAGCGTATGAAACGACGATCACAGTAGATGTTGCCCAATCGGAGGGTAATGAACCTCCAACCGCAGATACACCCATGAAAATGGATTCGAGTGAGGCACCCAGAATGATGCCTGTTTTCAAATCACCAAGCACAAGCCCCACAAGCGGACCCAGTACAATAGGTCTTGTTAAGGTTTGCCAACTTAACAGGTTTATCTCAATAACATAGACTATGAAGTAGACCAAGCAAGCTTTCAATGCTGGTATTACCATGTAATCCTCCTTCAACTAATTTTTATTTTTTAATATTTTCTGTAAAGGTTCTGATTTTGCATCTGGTGTAACCTGATAAAAACACTCAACACCAGTTTCCAGAATCTTTTTTATGATCAATACTTCGCTATCGTACATATAGAGATTCAGACCGAATTTATTTCTTTGTGCAGTGCCGTCTTTCGGTGCAACTCGACCATAATTACCAATATTCACAGCTTTGATACCCTTTACAGAGTTTATAAGTGCGAGGATGTTTTGGGGAGTTTTAACCAGCACCAGAATGCTAAGAGCATCAGCACGCGGATCTGATAACATCTGTATACCATCATCCATTCCGACGATAGCTACTTTGATATCTGAGGGAGCGGCCATCATTAAAGATTTTTTGACCAGGTCGTTCTTTGCGGTCTCGTCATCTACCACTACTATTCGATCCACGCCCAAATATTTCGACCAGCGAATTGCAACCTGACCATGGATCAAACGTTCATCGAGCCGTATTAACTTTATCATTCACTTCCTCCAAAAAAATCTTCTTCTTCAATACTCGTGGATTCAAGTTCAACAAGCGTCAGCGCCATTCTACTTTCTTCCACTATTTCTTTTAAGCGCTCGTGGTTAAGCGGTTCAGTCTTCAACAACAACTGCAGCACCAACGCTAAATTCATCCCTGCAATTAGAAAAGTATTGGGTCTGGAAAGACGTAGATACATCTTCTGATTGACACTACCTCCATACAAATCGGACAGCATAACTACCTGTTCTGTTTCTGGAATGGATTGAAAGAAATCATCTAACTTTTCTTCAATGCTATGCTGGTCAAGATATGCATCAATCACGATCAGGTCTTCCGTATTCCCAAGGAGAATATCCAGGGAACTTTTAATTCCACTAGCAAAATAACCATGTGAAGCCGCTATAATCTTCAGAAAAAATCACCTCCTAACAATAATTTAATTTTATACGCAGATACTTGATTAAATTTTACAGAATAATGATCAACGCACCTCCTCATTCTTTTATTTTTTAACGGGTATTCCGAAATGTTATAAATGAGCGTTTGTTCATTGACTATTGGATTATTATAACCATGAAAAATACAGAAATCAAGAACCAATTCAAAATAAAGCTGTGAAGCCATCCATCACTGAACAAACACGATAGGTCATGTCGTGTTGTACTCATACAGCTAATGATCGCTTTCTCATCAGTATGTGGTTCTCGCATTTTATCCAATTCAAACCGGTATTGCCTTTTTAAACAATCATTCCATGCCCTATTCTCGTACAGTGGAACATGGAATGGTCGTTCGATCCTCATAGAGTGTAGTAAATCCATCTATTTTTTATACAGGGCTCCAAAATTCACCAATTCCACATCATTATCCGTCAGCCACTGTTTCACGCGCGGATCGGTTAACAATTGCAGATCTCTCACGCGGGGGATGGTCAACGAAGAATTATCGATCACATAGGCATCCAAATAACCGGGATGAAAATGGAGGATATTAAATTCGTGGGGACTTGATAATATCCCGCAAATATCGTCCATGAACTGCTCAGCAGTCATTCCCTCATGAAGCGCTTTCATGTATTCAGGGCTTGACATGATCAATTCATGTGCATAGTACAGTTGTTCATCTTCCGCTTCCTGGCTCATGCAATGGACCTTCTTTTCCGTCATCATCTCTTTGAGAGCACGCTGTGTGTTTGCGTTCCCCATGGAATGTGCTTCGATATGATTGGGGTAAGAACCCGCCAATTCTTTGTGGCGCTCAAATTGAGCGATCGTTTCACGTTTGGCATCTTCATAGGTAGGGACGATGGTACCCTTCCCTTTTTCCCCCATCGGATGGTCGGATTTCCACATGGTTGAGCGGTAGAAATAGCCATTCTCATCCACCATGCTTTTCACATTGTCAGATACCGGTCTTCCCTGGACAAAATTGGTGTGTTGAGCCAGAGGAGCATCGGGGCATTCCTTATTTCTCAGATCGACCGCGAATTTGGCGGTTTCCATATTGCTCATCAAAGAAAGGACGGTAACGATTCCTTCTTTATATGACTTGACAGCACCGATGCTGTAGGCTTCACTTAACCCAAAATCATCTGCAACAACAATCAACTTTTTCATTTTTCTCCTTTTTTATTCTGGTATCTATCATGATCTGTTACTATCCCATTTATATTTATAAAATTGCAGTCACTTTCTTTGATAAAACAAATGCGAAACATAAATGAGCGTTTGTTCATTATTATAATGAAGAAATATGAAAAGTCCAGAAAATAATTACAAGATCAATCGACTTATCTTTTTTCATCCCCCTTTATTGATAGGTCATGTCTTTTTCGTTCTCGAGAGAGTTCATGCAATAGGAAAAAACTTACAGGCAGCGCCGCACTGCCTGTAGGTCTGCCTCGATCTCGACAGGTGTATTGGCATAACACACCTCAATATCCTTCAATCCACCACAATGATAGTCTGTTTTAACCTGAGAGAATTTCAAGCCATTGGCGGTAGAGATCACCACCACCCGTTCATCAGCTTTAATAATGTTCTGCGCTGCCAGTTTTTGTGCGGCACCCAGCGCCACGCCGGTCTGCGGGCAGCAGTACAAGCCACTGCGATCAGCCAGCGCGCACATATTTGCCAGTTCTTCTTCACTTACCTGCTCTACCACGCCATCAAACAAGCGCATAACTTTGACCGCCCGCTCATAACTCACGGGGGCGCCGATCTGAATGGCGCTGGCCAGGGTTTTGTGAGCCTGCACCGGCTGATAACGAGAAAAACCGTTTTGAAAGGCAAGATAGAATGGATTGGCATTTTGCGCCTGCCCGCAAGCGATGCGTGGAAGATGGTCTATCAATCCCAGATCCCGCATCATGAGCAAACCCTTTCCCAGAGCGCTGACATTGCCCAGATTTCCAGCCGGCAGCACGATCCAATCCGGCACCTGCCAATCCAACTGCTGTACGATCTCGATACCCACCGTTTTTTGTCCTTCCATGCGTAAAGAATTCATAGAATTGGCAAGGTAGATGGATGGATCGCGGGTCAACTGCTGCACGATCCGCATGCAGCCGTCAAAATCGGTATCCAGCGACAGCACTTTTGCCCCGTTGGAAAGTGGCTGGATAAGCTGTTCAGGCGAGACCTTATCACGAGGCAGCAATATGACCGCCGGTATTCCTGCCGCAGCGGCATAGGCTGACAGCGCCGCCGAGGTATCTCCGGTAGAAGCGCATGCGACAGCCCTGATGGGGTTTCCATGCGCGATCATCTGTTTCACCACAGAGACCAGCACCGTCATGCCCAGGTCTTTAAAAGAACCGGTATGACTGCTGCCGCATAATTTCATCCACAGATCAGGGATACCGATCTGCCGTCCTAAAAGAGAGGCAGGCAGTAAAGGCGAGCTGCCTTCCTGAAAAGACACGATGTTATCCTCTTCGACCTGCGGGCAAACCCATTCTTTTTTCGCCCACACACCGCTGGCAGCTGCACCGCTGCGCATTGCGCTGCGCGCATCAAAAAGGCTTTTCCATTCCTGTGCCGGGCGTTCTTTCAATGCCTGTACATCATGCACCACATCCAGCAATCCGCCGCATTTTTCACAGGTGTACACAACCTCATCAATCACATACCGCGTGCCACACTCTCTACTGCATTCCAGCCAGCTTTGTTCGTTCATACTATTCTCCGATCACATGTGTTTCAACTTGATGTAAAGGCAGCGAGGTGGCTGCCGGATGGGGAATACAGGCTTCAACCGGTTTATCAGAAAGCCCAAATACCAGCGCTCCGGCAGAATGACCTTCCAGCGCGAATTCCATTACTTCACGCGTGATGACGATCTCTTCTCGCAGTATATTTTCGATGGATGCATCATCAGACAGCTGCCCCATACACTGCAGTGTGATGCGGTATTCCGCCCTCCGAAATTGCTTAAAGGGTGTACTATCACCTGTTAGGATCAAATCTCTAACCTGCTGGTGCACAGCGTACGCTTCTGACGGGAGTTCATTCTTGCGTTGATCTATCTGCTGGAGGAAGCCATAAAAATCAGACAGCATATGCAGCTGAGCCGCAGTAGAAAGATCCTCTAGTTTAAAAAGCCCACACATCACGATCATGCAGATGTACACCAGAAAATCCTGATTGTCAGCAGTAAACGTATGGAATAATGGCTGATTCAAAGCGTGATAAATCTTTTCAAATTCTTCCGGGGAAAAAGAATTGCCCAGGATTTCCTTCAGCGTCTTTTGTGCAGCTGTAATACGAACACTATCGATAACTCCATCATTACGCCCGCGTGCGCCCAGAGCCGTTTTATCCACATCAATCAAGATCGCTGTCCTTTCATTGATCTCAAGATCCTTCACCTGCAATAAAGAATTGAACGTCCTGAGATTCACCCAGCGGTTATTGGTGAAAAGCAGGGAACCACATTCCTGATCCAATCCTAATTTGGTCAACCCTTCCGTCTCACTGGTGATCAGAGCGATGCCCTGCCATCCACCAGCCGAGCAGATATTACGAAAAGCTTTACCATCATTCATACGGGTATCACCAACGTAAATAATGGTTTCAATTCCCTGTTTTCTACCATCATTGTGATTCGCCATTTGCAATAAATACGCGATCACCTGTGCGTATTCAGGGGATGTCTTACGCGGCACAAAAATTGACGGCAGCTGCAGGCTGGTACGAACATCATCAAATCGAGCCAGTTTGGTATCCAGCGGATTGAGATCGCGATAAATGATGCGCTCCCCCAGAAAATCATGCAATGAAGCTCTTCCAAAATTTCTCATGATAGGTATCCCTCAGCCACCAATAATTCCGCATTCAAGATCGCTCCACTGGCTGCACCACGCAGGGTGTTGTGCACTACCGAAACCATACGAATATCCAGCACCGGACAGGAACGCACGCGACCCACCGAAACCTGCATACCCTCACCAGCAGAACGATCCTTGCGGGGCTGCGGGCGATCCATTTCATCTCTCACACGGATAGGAAATAATGGCATACCGGGCAGGGTTGGTTGAAAGATCGGCGAACGATAATTATTAAGAAGATCAACAACCTCCGCAGGAGTCGTTTTCTGCGAAAATTCCATGGAAAGGCAGATGGTATGTCCTTCCGAAACCGGCACCCGGTTTGCCTGCGCGCTGAAGGAAAATTCTGCATCCACTCGTTTTTTGCCGACCATCTTACCTAATAATGCGCGAGATTCGCGCTCCATCTTCTCTTCTTCTCCGTTAATGTATGGAATTACATTATCCTGAATATCCAGGTAGGAAAGCCCCGGGTAACCTGCACCCGAAACCGCCTGCATGCTAACCGCTATAACCTTTTTCAACCCCAGCGCAACATCGAGCGGTTTCAACGGAATGGCGATTCCACTGGTGGTGCAATTCGGGCTGGTTACCAGCAATCCCTTCCACTTACGTTCTTCACGCTGGCGTTTTAATAAAGATAGATGATCTGCATTCACCTCTGGAATGATGACCGGGACATCTGTATCCAGTCGAAAGGCAGATGAATTGGAACATACGATATAGCCGGCTTTCGCAAAAGCCGGTTCCACGCTGCGCGCCACATCGGCTGGCAACGCGGAGAAGACAATGCGTGCATCCAAGCCCGGTTCAACGGGAGCAATGCGCATCTCACGCAGCGCTTCCGGCATGCATCCATTCAAGTGCCAGCCGCAGGCATCACTGTATCGTTTATCCTGACTGCGCGTTGAAGCTGCCAGGGCATTAATCGAGAACCAGGGATGTGCTGACAACAATTGAACAAATCGCTGCCCTACCGCACCCGTTGCCCCCAGAACTGCCACAGGAATTTTCTTATTTATTGGAACCATTGATGATCACCTCCTGGTGTATTTGTTGGACTGCCCGGTCTGCATCGCTGGCATCCACCACAACCGATATACTGTATTCAGAAGAGCCCTGAGCAATTGCGATCACGTTGATATTTTCTCTGCCGAGCGCACCGAACAGGCGCGCCGATACGCCGGGAGTATTGCGCATGCCAGATCCGATGGCTGTTACGATCACCACATCTGGCTGTGCCCACACGCGATCAACATCATGACGTGCTAATTCCCGTTCCATTTCCTTTTCAATAGCATGTACTACCTTTTCTTCTACATCCGAGGGGATGATGAAACAAATAGATTGTTCTGAGGAAGCCTGAGAGATCATCAACACACTGGCGTCATGCCTGGCAACTGCACTGAACGTGCGTGCTGCAATACCGGGAACCCCGATCATTCCCCGCCCTTCTACCGTGATGAGGCTCAATCCTCGTATGGCAGTGATGGCAGTGATATGCCCATCATGCGAGGGAGCGCCGCTCGTGATGCACGTACCGGGATAGGCTGGATTGAAGGTATTCTTGACCCACAGGGGAATATCACGTTCCACAACGGGTCGGATCGTCTTTGGATGCAGCACTTTTGCACCGAAATATGCCATCTCCGATACTTCGCTGTAGCTGACCGTCGGGATGACCCGTGCATCCGGTACGATGCGCGGGTCGGCGGTCATCACACCATCCACATCCGTCCATGTCCACACTTGATCGGCATCCAGGCAATCTCCTAGAATAGCAGCCGTGTAATCGCTCCCTCCCCTGCCCAGTGTCGTTATTATGCCATCTGGTGTAGCCCCGATGAAGCCCGTCACGACCACAACCACATTTTTCTTGAGGAGCGGCTGGATAACAGATCTCGTTCTGGCACGGGTCTCTTCCATCAAGGGGCGGGCATGTTGAAAAGCATCATCCGTAACGATCATATCCGATGCATCTACCACCTGGCTTGAAAGACCTTCCTGTTCCAATACAGCGCTGAACAGGCGCGCATTGATGCGTTCACCCAGGGAAACGACCGCATCCAATCCTCGCGATGTCAATTCACCCATGATATGGATGCCGCTGCACAAAGAGCGTAGAACAAGAAACAGACCATCAAGCTTCTGCTGTACCATGAGCACGCCGGCTTCATCAGGAATTAGGTCGTTCAGGACATTGGTATGGCGAAGCTGTAGATTTGTGATCATTTCCTGACCGGTCAACTCGCTGCCGCTCACGGATTCTCTGGCGCAAGCAATCAGAGAATCCGTGACACCATTCATGGCAGAAACTACTACAACTATATTTTTCCAATGGGGTTGTTCCGCTTGCACAATACGTGCTGCTTGCCGGATGGCAAAACTACTGCCAACCGATGTCCCTCCAAACTTCATGACGAGAGTCCTCCCGTACTCTTTGGAATCATTCATATTTCTTTTTCCTTTCATTCAGCACCTCTCTTCTGATCTACCGGTAGATAAAGAAAAACGCCTCGTTGGGTTCGAGGCGTTTGCTTTTTCTTATTTGCAGGTAGATTTGTTCTACTATAGCTAGGCTTTTGAAAGCGCGGCGCAACCCAACTTCACCCGGTTGATGGGTAGTAGTAGCTGTAGTAGTAGTTGCGTACGCTCGGTAACCTGC
The DNA here is from genome assembly GCA_963556045.3 of Anaerolineaceae bacterium. Lineage (GTDB taxonomy): Bacteria > Chloroflexota > Anaerolineae > Anaerolineales > Anaerolineaceae > UBA4781. Next base: position 1,397,352 of record CAUVYA020000002.1, read on the forward strand.
CATAATTGGGCATTACTATATCATTTCCAGATCATTGCGTCAAGTATGATTTTGATTTCCCTTCTTTTTCGACACTTTAAACCAACCCAACGGTACTATCTATCCAGTTGTTCGTTCAACATAAAAACTTATGTTATTCTTTTTATAAGGAACCAAACTAAAGGCAGTAGACCATCAACTATGAAATTGAAAAAGCATACGCGCGCCATCCTTCAAGCCCTGCTGGTAACCCTGATCTGGTCCAGCTCTTGGATCCTGATCAAGATCACCATTGCAGAAATTCCTCCGTTGATCTTCGCGGGGCTACGTTATTCTATTGCGGTGATCTTCCTTCTTCCCGCACTTTTTACGAATAAAAATGTCATCCGCAAGTTGACAAACCAACAGTGGGGAAGATTGATCCTGCTGGGCATCTTCTTCTATGCTCTCACCCAGGGCGGTCAATTCCTCACCCTCAAATACCTTGAAACTACCACTTTCAGCCTGCTGCTCAATTTCAGCTCTATCTTCATTGCAGTTCTGGGTATTTTCTTTTTACATGAAAAACCAAGTCCGGTGCAGTGGGGAGGGCTGCTCGTTTTTCTAGCAGGTGTGATCCTCTATTTTTTCCCTTTTTCGAAAGACGCCGCGCTCAGCATCGGTTACCTGCTTGCTTTTTGCACAGTGCTGGCAAATTCCATTTCATCATTGCTGGGTAGATCTATAAACCGAGAGAAAAACATCCCGCCTGTTGTCACCACCGCAATAAGCATGGGCATCGGAGCGGCTTTGTTAATGATCACTGGATTGCTCACCGAGGATTTCCCTTCCATCAGTTTGGAAAACTGGGGAGTCATCCTGTGTCTGGCTTCCATCAATACCGCTTTTGCCTTTACACTGTGGAATAAAAGCCTGCAGGAACTCAGCGCAATGGAATCGGGTGTCATTAACAACGCCATGCTGATCGAGATCGCACTGCTTTCTAGCATCTTTCTCGGAGATACCCTCACTGGCAAAGACTGGATCAGCCTGTTGATTGCCACCACCGGGATGGTCATGGTCAATCTATCACAAAAGAATAATCCAAAGGTCAATCTACCTGCTGCGGTTCATGATGAGTAGATTTTCTTTCAAGACTTCCGTCAATGCATTGGGATATCTGCATCTTTGACAGCTTGTTTTTCAAAGCAATTCAATTCGTCTTTTCCAGATTACAGATCCACATTTGCAGCAGTCAGGTTGTATATTCATTTTGTATAATTGATCTTATTAAAAACAAAGCGGGTGGTTTTATGAAAAACCACCCGTTCTGTTTTTTTTCTGAATTTATTCTTGCTCAATCAGGGTCATTTTTTCGATCACATCCCCTTCAAAATTTGGATGTTTCGAGGGATCACGGCGGGTAATAGCGTTGACGACATCCATACCTTCTGTCACCTGCCCGAAAATCGTATATCCTCCGTTGAGATGAGGGATAGGGGCAAACGTGATAAAGAATTGACTGCCATTGGTATCGCGCCCGGCATTCGCCATGGCAACCACACCGGCTTTATCAAACTGCAGATCTGAATCTTCGTTCACAAATTCATATCCCGGACCCCCTGCCCCGGTCCCAGTAGGATCGCCACCCTGCGCGACAAACCCATCCAGTACTCGATGGAACGTAACCCCATTGAAATATCCTTCTCTTACCAGGAACACAAAACTATTCACGGTGATGGGAGCTTTTGATGCATACAGGCTGATAGTGAATTCATCACCCTTCGCCATTTTCACAGTCACTTTATATTCTTTTTTAACATCGATCTGCATGGGTGGAACAGTCGTGTACTTTTTATGATTTTCTACCATTCTTTAAATAAACCTTTCATTTTTCATTTGGATTCTATCAACGATAGGAATTATAAAGGAAACATACACAAAAAACCCCTGAAATCAGGGGGTTTCTAGTATTCTTACCAGATTATTTGATCCAACTCCTCCTGGCATCAATCCGGGTCTGCTCCGTTTGTTGCGATGACTTTCTTGTACCAGTAAAAGCTATCCTTTCGGTAACGCTTGCAATCATCATTCTTATCAACATATATAAAACCATACCGTTTATCAAATCCCTCATGGGTGGAATACAGATCGAAAGCACTCCATGTACAGTAACCCACCATATCAACGCCATCTGTAATTGCATCAGCCATTGCTTTTATGTGTGAACGAAGATATTCGATGCGGTAAAAATCATGCACACAACCATCTTCTTCAAGCCTGTCAGGTGTTCCCATCCCATTTTCCAGTATCAAGATCGGTTTTTGATAGCGGTGATAGAAATCCATTAACAAATGGTAAAAACCATAAGGGTCAATGGTCCAGCCGTACTCTGTCTTTGGCAAGTACGGATTAGATTGCATGGTGTTCGTGAGGGTGTTGCTGGTGTTGGTGCCCGCGCAAACATTGCTCATGTAGTATGTCAGACTCAGAAAATCCGTCTCGATCCCTGCAATAATTTCCATGTCTCCCGGTCGAATGATTGAATCGAAATCTGCCCCATCAAAATTATTCAAATAATACGGGGGATAGATACCACGGCAGAAGATGTCTCCATACGCATAGGCTTTGAAGCTGGCTGTATCGGCTGCTGCTATATCTTCTGGTTTACAGGTAGCGGGATAATAGCATGTGTTGCAAATATTTCCACCAACTTTAGCATCAGGATCATTTTGGTGCACGGTTTGTACTGCTCGCGCGAACGCAAGATTGATGTGATGATCGAACATAAATAAATCATTATTATTGTTGATCTCAATTCCACCGGTATAATACGGCAGCCAGACCATCGTATTTTGTTCATTAAACGGAACGTAGTATTGTATGCGTCCTTTGAAATATTTGGTTACCGTATCAACATATCTTTGATAGGCATCAACACAACGACGATCCAAAAAACCACCATATCTCTCCACGAGAGACAGCGGTAAATCATAGGCATACAACGTACATATCGGGAGAATTTTATTTTTCTCAAGAGATGTAAGCATCCGGTCATAAAAAGCCAATCCGGCAGCATTCGGTTCATCATCATCCCCATTGGGGAAGATGCGGGACCAGCTCATCGAAAACCGATAAAAACCCAAACCCATTTCACCCAGAAGGTTGATGTCTTCCTCGAGATGGTGGTAATGATCTGATGCGATTTTGAAATCCTCGAATTTGCTTTGTGAGCAGTCCAACTCCAACCCATCTCTTTTCATAAAATGTGTACGGACGTCTGCTATGGAAAGCCCCGTGCCATCTTCCTGACGTCCACCCTCAAACTGCTGGGCATTTGTTGACGAACCCCAAAGGAATCCTTCCGGAAAATTGTGCATGTTTTTTTTACCTTTCTTTATGGTTTCCCTGAACCTTGTTTTCGTGTTGTGTTTGATATTTAATTCTTTGATCATTTCAAGGAAAATACGATCTTAGTAATTTTCCTCTATTTCATGGATCATATCCAATCGTCCCTGATGGCGACCGCCTTCATATTCAGCTTTCAACCATTCCTGCACGATCATCTCAGCCAATTCCTCACCGACAACGCGGGACCCCATACAAAGCACATTGGAATTGTTATGTTTTCTGGATACGACCGCCGAATAAGGCTCGCTGCATACCACCGCGCGAATACCATGCATCTTGTTTGCCGAGATGCTCATTCCGACGCCGCTGCCACAGATCAAAATGCCTCTATCATATTCCCCGGAAGTGATCTTCCGGGCGACTTTCTGTGCAAATACCGGGTAATCGGTGCGTGCACGGCTGTATGTTCCGCAATCTTCAACTTCCAATCCCAATTCCCGCAGGAATGGAATGAGATATTTTTTCAATGGATAACCAATATGATCGCTTCCGATAACAATGCGCATGATTCAGTTCACTATCTATTATTGGCTGCCATTCGGAACCAGGTCAGTCTGCGACCTTTTGCAGCCAGCGATAATTGGTAAATATTTTCCGGTAAAGTACTTCCAGCCAACCCAGCGTCACCAATAGCATGGATATCCGCGCCTGTTTCGCGCGATTTGATCGCCAGAATGCGAATCGTATCCACATCTGCACCCTCAACCGACCCATCAATGAAAGACATGGTCATGGTATCGGGATCTTTCTTGTGCACATACTCAACCAGTTCTCTGATCATATCCACCGTGATACCCTGGCGCGAACCAGGAGCCGGGAAATTGACCACATCCGCGCCAGCATCCATTATCGCGTCAATAAATTCTTTGGCAGGTTTGGCTGCCATTGGGTCACCCAGTACCTTTTCATAGACTCCATCTTCCCACTTGCCAGAAAAGATCATCGCTTTGCCTTTTACGGTTTTACCGGCAACTTCGGTCGCCGCGATAATATCATCGACTTTGGCATTCATGCTGGGATTCGCACCCAGGATAATGAAATCGGCACCTTCTTCAACAGCTTTCTCGAAATTTTCTCTGGTTGCCGTCCGTCCTTTGGCAAAATCGTTCATATATAAATGATCTCCCTCAGCACTGACACACTCCAGATAAACACCGACCGGTCGATTGACAAGTTTTTTAATGTCCTGTACCTTTAATATTTTCATCCCCGAAGCATGATCGTAATATTTCACGCCATACAAAGGGCTATGTTCGTCAAAACTATATCCATTTAACATCAGAATATCCGCTCCAAAAGCCGCTTCTAATTCAGGATTGGTAATCTGTCCCTGTAAGGAATTTCCCGTTCCGTTGAAACTTTGTCCAAGGATCGTTCGTCCTTCAGCTAAACGGATAGATAACTTCAAATCCATAGGTGACATTTTTTCAAAGTCACTGCGTGTACAGTTCAACAATCTTTTTACCATCAGATAATCCTTTTTATTCTTTCATGAAAACGCTCTTTTTTAGCTTCTATCTCTTACTAGCGCGGTTAATTCGTAAAGATCACACTCAATCGAAACAATTGAAGGAGTCTCTTCAATGAATCCTTTTGAGTAAAAATGTGGGGCTGGTTTATTCACTACTACATCAGCCCCACTCCTATCACTTCAATACACTATGCCGTAGTTCTGCATGGTGTTTATTTATTTGCATTTTCCTTCTCCTGCCGCAAGGCTTGCGCATCCAGGACCTTGAAAAATGGGTAGTAGACCAGGCAGGTAACAACCAATGCCGCGATCGTGAAGATACCCAGACTGACCCCGCCACCCAATAGAAAACCAGCGATAGGACCTGGAACAACCATCATGGTCAACCCGACAGAAGGTATTCCGATGATGCCGGCTGTCGCAAGCAGGTAGTATGCGACATAAATAAGAACCGGTAGACCCAGGTACGGGATGAGAAGAATGGGATTCAAGACCACAGGGAGACCGTAAACTGTTGGTTCGATGATATTGAACACTCCAGACATCAGTGATAATTTACTCTGCGCCTTATACCGCTCGCTTTTGGAGAACAGCGCCATATCAACATAGAGCCCGAACAAACAACCCGGACCTCCCATAAACTGAAGGACGAGCATAATACTAAGTAAACTAAGGATGTTGGGAACTGGTTGCCCCGCTGCAGCTGCCGTGATATTTTCGATCATCGGTGGCTGCCAAACAGCCATCATGACACTAAATACGACCAACGTGCCATGAATACCAAGCCACCAGAGGAAACAGGCAATCAATATTGCGAGAAGGTGAGCAGGCAGAGAATTCCCCAGTCCAACCAGTGGAGTCTGAACAATGCTGTAAATGAACTGGCTGAAAGAACCATAACTGGTCGCACCAAACACCCCGCGGATGACGACGAACGGAATCAAGGTGATCAATGCAGCGGGAATACCCTCAAAACTTTTGGCGACAAATTCCGGAACGGCTTCCGGCATCTTGATGACGATATTCTTCTTTACACAAAATGCGTAAATGGAAGCCGCCAGTAGAGCCACTATAATCGCAGTGAAAATTCCCTGTGCGCTGAACCAGGATATGTCAATGACCGTACTTCCTGTTTCACTTACCGTTAATGGGGTGATGATCAAAAAACACAATAACGCTGCCACACCGCTGGTAACGCCATCAATGCCTTTTTTATTTCCCAGCGCTCGCCCAATGCCGAATACGATGAACAGGGCTGTCATGTTGCAGATAGTTACCACTGTGCCAAGCAGATCATACAGACCGATTTTCGTCAAAAAATTCGTCCAGGCCGGTATCGGGAAACTGTAAATTAGCTGGAAAACAGCACTTGCCATCAAAACCGGCATGGAATTCATCATCCCTTGCATAATAGAGCTTATATAGGTATTGTTTTGGAATTTATCAACTGCAGGCAATATCTTGTTGATAAAATTATCCATCTTGTTTTCTTTCATAATATGTGATTCCTTTCATACATAATTTATTACCAACCGTATTTTTGAGCCATTTCGAAAAATATCTTTTCTCCGTTCATTGCGCCATAATCCATCATATTGATCACTTCAACAGGGATATCAGGGTAACTCTTTCTCACCTCATTCAATCTATATCTCACCTGCGGTCCCAGCAACAATAAATCACTTCCAGGGGCAACCTCAGGCAATGAAGCTACACCATACGCTTCACACTCACATTCGAACCCACTTTTCTGTGCTGCTGCAATAATTTTTTTACATAGCATCGTTGTTGACATCCCGCTGGCACACGCTAACGTAATTTTTAATTTCTTATTCGTATCATTTCCTCCTTCCATTTTTATTCCTTTCTGCTCTCACTGTTATTTTTTGATTCTTTTATTATTTCCACAATTTCTTTGGTTAAATCGAATTCTGAATTCACCGTCATTAAAGTATCCATGGCATGCGATATCAATAATTGTTCATTGATATTCCTGAACTCACAATCAACACCTAATAACTTCAAATGGATTTGATGACTGACGGTGATTTTTTCTTCAGCCGTTTTAAGCAAATCGCTTGCTTTTTCGTAATCTCCTGCGCGAGCTGCATGTAGAGCTGTAAATATGTCCGCCTTTGCATCGCCGGCAAAACTGATTATTTCCATTGCAATTGTTTCTAGAGAATCACCCATACTGTCCTTTTCTTACCCATAAAGTTTTAGATAGATCTGAATGGGATGTATTTTTACTAGCGTTTGATATGTTATCTTTTGTTATTCTGTGTTTATTTTTGTTAATATAACACATTTCTATTGCATAGTCAACAAATCTATGTATAATTATGTTAACACTAAAACAAGGATAAACATGCTGCCCATTCAAAGACAATTAAAGATCAAAGAGTTCCTCGTTGAAAAAGGATTTGCGAGTGTGGAAGAGTTGAGCAAACATTTTGATGTTTCCGAAATGACCATTCGCAGAGACCTGGATGAACTGCACAAACAGGGAGTCATTCAACGTATCTATGGTGGCGCAATGGATAATGATCAGGCATTCTTCGAAATGTCTGTAACCGCAAAGTCTGAAAAATTTTCCAGTGAAAAAGTAAAAATAGGAAGAGCCGCTGCCGATCTGGTTCAAAACGGCGATACGGTCTTTATGGATTCGGGAACGACGACCCTTGAGGTCGCCAAAAACCTAAAGGACAAAAAAATTACGGTTATTACGACTGCCTTGAATGTAGCTATTGAACTTTCGGCATCGCCCGATATTGATATCCTCGTGGCAGGGGGTATCCTCCGCAAAGGTCCTCTTAATACCACCGGGCCACAGACGGATGCCTTTATCCGTGATCTGCATGTGGATAAGGTCTTTATTGGGGTTGAAGGTGTGGATGTTCAGTCGGGGATAAGCGTTCCCGACCCCATCAATGCTCATAACAAACACACCATGATAGAAATTGCCCGCCAGGTAATTGTGGTGGCTGACCATTCTAAGCTTGGGCGTACTACAACCAGCAATATCGCCCCGCTTGACAAGGTGCATGTAGTTATTACCGATAATGGCGCTGATCCAACCACCATTAAAGAATTACGGCAAAAAACACAGGTTATATTGGTTTAACTTTTACGAATGCGTTGTCAAAATTGATGGAGAATGATGAAGAGAAAAGTATTATTCGGTGCATCTTTAATGTGTGCTGATTATCTTAATCTGGAGCGTGATATTCATCTGCTTGAGCAGAATGGCATTGATTATCTTCACTTCGATGTGATGGATGGTCATTTCGTTCCCAATTTCGGCTTGAATCTGGATCTGTTGAGGAAAGCACGTGTGATCACCAATCTACCAATCAACGTGCACCTCATGATCGAGAATGCAGAAGATTACATCGATGCTTACCTTGACGCCGGCTGCAATTCCCTGTCATTTCACCAGGAACCAACCTATCATATTCAAAGATTATTACAGAAAATCAGGGATCATGACGTTCAGGCTGGTATTGCGCTCAATCCAGCCACTCCATTGAACACGCTGGATTATATTCTTGATGATCTGGACTTTGTGCTCATCATGACCGTAAATCCTGGGTTTGCCGGTCAGGCTCTTATTCCCAACACTCTAAAAAAAATATCTGATCTCAAAAAACTTCTTGCCAGGAAAAAATTGGATATCGATATCCAGGTTGATGGGAATGTAAGTTTTGAAAATATCCCTCACATGATCCATGCCGGCGCCACAATGCTTGTGGGAGGAACATCATCTCTCTTTGTCAAAAATATGGAGATCTCCGAATCGGCGCAAAAAGTTTTTAGCCTGATATCGTAGATATGTTAAACGGATGCCGAAGAGGCATTCCGTTTAACACGAGATAGTTCCAATTAATGTCCACAAGTACTTGTTCTAAATCTCCGAACAACCCGCCCCTTTAAAATGATGGGGTTTTTAATCTCTTCATATAACACAATGTTTAAATCATGATCTTTCCAAATTATTTTAAAGGAAAACGTATTTCGGTCTGGGGTTCAACCTTCGGGTCTTCATTGGGATCATTGAGATAGTATTCATAAGCAATACCTGAGGGTTCGTAACCCTGCTGTTGGATATATGCGGTCAGGGCATCATAGGCTGGTCCGACCGAGTCATAGCTGCCAATATGCACAGTAACACCAAATTTACCCGCAGCGATAGAACCGCTTTTAATATCATTTTTCTCAGGGAGAGTTTTCGCAACAGGAAAACCAGCTTCGACATCCAGTGCCTTCATATCCATATTGTAGTAAGCGGCAAAAGGCATACCTGCCGGTGCCTCTCCCAATTCAGCCAGGTAACGGGCTATTTTGCCATAGGCATCACCAAAAAATGCGGGTAGATTTTCCACCGCTGTGATGGTGCGAATCGTTAGCACCGGCTGTACAGCCTGCTCGATTATTTTACATTCGTACTTCATGGCATCCTCCATAGAACATTTATTCTATTTTATCCAATGTATTGCGTTATGTCAATACTTTCCTGCTGTGTTTTCCGCAACCTTCTTATACAATTACAGTATACGAAACCTATCTTAATGGAGGAAAAACATGGAATCATTCTATCCTTTTGAATTAGCCATTACCCACTTCCTGCAGATTCTTGGAACATGGCTGCTGCCGGTCATGCGCCTGTTCACTTTTTTGGGCAACGAAGAATTCTATATGCTGGTCATGCCCATTCTGTACTGGTGTGTGGACGCCGTGCTGGGTCTGCGGATCGGTATCATGCTGGTATTGAGCGGGACCTTAAACGGCATCATAAAACTGGTCTTTAAAAGCCCACGCCCCTACTGGATCGATAAGACCGTAACCGCTTATATCTCAGAAAGTTCCTTTGGTTTACCCTCAGGACATGCGATGAACGCCATGAGTGTGTGGGGGTTGTTCGCCACATCCATACGCAAAAAAGGTTTCAGGGTAGTTTTGATTGCTCTCGTTATCTTGATCGGTATCTCGCGCATTTATCTGGGAGTTCATTTCACCTCAGACGTGCTGGTGGGCTGGCTTGTGGGTGCCCTTTTGTTGATCCTGTATGTCCATAATGAAAAACACATTCTGTCATGGATTAAAACTCTTCCCCTTGGGCGACTGGTACTGTTTCTGTTCCTGATCTCCATAATGCTGATCGGGTTCGGAATCCTGGGCAGGTCTTTTTTTCCATCCAGTTGGGCGATCCCTTCCGCCTGGCGAGAAACCGCCGCTTTAACCGATCCATCAGGAGAAATGAATCCCCTCTCTCTTGAAGGGACTGTCTCCAATGCTGCCATTTTCTTCGGTCTGACAAGTGGCGCAGCATATATCTTTTCAAACGGTAAATTCAATCATCGTGGAACATGGAAGCAGCATATTCTGAAATTCCTGATCGGTATTTGCGGTGTATTAATACTCTGGATGGGGCTGGGGCAAGTCTTTCCGCACAGCACAGATCTACCTGGTTTCACACTACGCTATTTACGGTATGCGCTAACAGGTTTGTGGATCGCTGCCGGAGCTCCGCTTGTTTTTATTAAATTAGGTTTATCCGAAAGAGGAAAACAAAAGCAGGGTGAGTAATTCACCCTGCTTATAAGAACGAACTTCCCTTTCGGGATCAATCGTTCTTGATTTCTTCGATCCTGGCTTGTTTTCCTCTAATCTTTGCTTTGATGCCTTCGATCTTGATCACCAATTCTTCAATCTCAGGATCAAGCGTATTCCCTTTAGCGACCAACGCTACTGCTTTATCGCCGATAGTCAGCTTGATCGCGCTAATTTCCGACTCTAATTGATCGATCGCCTGCTGAATCTCATAGGTCTCGACCACATCAGAAGCTTTTTCTCCTACTTCCTTCAGACCTTTCCCCGCTTCCTCTACTCCTTTTTTTATTCCCTTCGAAATATCGTCCATTAACGGCATTCTATCCTCCAAATTTTGCTTTTTTAGAGAGTACAATTACCTGCGCTAAAAGTCAATAAGAGAATCATTAATATACTTTCTTGACTATGCTGTAGAATTTAATAACATATATATATCCATCTACACTCAGGAGAATATTCATGAAAATTGTCGTTTTCGGCAGCATTAATATGGATCTAACCGCATACTCCCAGACACTACCAAAACCGGGCGAAACTATACGAGGCGACTCTTACATTACCGTTCCCGGAGGCAAGGGCAACAACCAGGCAGTTGCTGCTGCCAGACTGGGGGCAGATGTGCAGTTCATCGGAAGAGTGGGTGACGATCTCTTTGGGCAGCAAGTGCTCAAGACCGTAGCTGCTGAAAATGTGGATGTGACACAGGTCGCCGTGGATCCGGATAAAGGCACCGGGCTGGCGGTTATTAGTGTTGATGCGAATGCAGAAAATGTCATCACGATCATCTCAGGTGCCAATTGGACTCTGGGAGGAGAAGATGTCGCCAGAGCTGAAAAATGCCTAGAGAATGCCGATGTACTCATGCTCCAGATCGAAGTTCCGCTGGAAGCCAGTTTAAGGATCGCAGAAAGCGCCAAACAAAAGAATGTGAAGGTGATCCTCGATCCCGCACCTGCCATCCCTCTCCCCGAAAAAGCCTATCAAGTCATCGATTTCATCACACCCAACGAAACGGAAACGGAGATCCTGGTGGGTGTGCTGCCTCATGATGAGGAAGAAGCCAGACAGGCAGCCGCTATTTTCCATCAACGCGGAGTGCAAAACGTGATCATCAAGATGGGTGCCAGAGGGGTGTATTACGATGCTGCCGATCAAAAGGGTTTTGTTCAGCCATTTAAAGTAAAGTCAATTGACAGCGTCGCCGCCGGGGATGCCTTTAATGCTGGTTTGGCAGTCGCGATCTCCGCAGGGAAAACCATTGAAGAAGCAGTCAAATGGGGAGCCGCTGCCGGCGCTATCGCCACCACCCGTAAAGGGGCTTTACCAGCCATGCCGTTTCGCTCTGAAGTCGAGACACTGCTGTACGAGCAGGGATAATACTGGAAAACGTTCTCTACAATTAATCGCTTGCCTTCAAAACGCTGTTGTTTCGTCTTTTTTTATCGAGCCGCAGCAGGATCACACCCGCAATGACCAGAATACTGCCTATCCACTGGATACCGGCGAACTGCTCATGAAATATCAGATACGCGAAAATTGTCGTAAATACCGGCTCGGAAGTAGCAATCAAATTCACCACGCTGGCTGGTAAATACTGCAAACTGACGTTATACAGACCAAAACCCATCACCGTAGGTACGGCTGCCAGTAGAAATAATACCAGCCAGCCCTTCAGGGAAGAACCCAGCCAGATCAGATCGCGTGGAATATCGGCTTTCCCGATGAGAGAGAATCCCGGGAAGAGATTCAGCAGCAGCAAGATCAGAGCAGCAAAGCCAAAAGTGTACAGCAATGTCGTCCAGGGGTTCAATCCCTTTTGACCGGCGGTTCGCCCCATCAGACTATAGGCAGCATATGCCAGCCCGGCAAGCACGCCGCTGAGAATTCCGAACAGATTTGACTGCCAGGCGGCTGCCTCATACGCCCCGGCTACCAGCACACAGCCCAGCAGGGAGCATACGATCGCAAGCATCTTGATCCAGCCAAGGGTTTCATCCAGCAGCCATTTCCCCAGGATCGCCGTGAAAGCCGCGGAGCAATAGCATAAAACGGTAGCAACGGCAGCACCATTAAGCGCGACGGAAATCGTCCAGAAAGAATTAAAAACCGCCAGCAGCAGCCCGTAACTCATTAGAAAACGAAGATGTGTGCGGTCAATATGCAGCAAATGCGGCGCTTTGATCGCCAAAACCGGGAGAAGGGAGAGCACAACGAATAGATCTCTCCAGAAAGCCAGCACCAACGCCGGCATATTGTAATTCACGGTTAAATAGCGAATAAAAATAGCAGTTGTTGAGAGAAAAAGTGCGCTGGCGACAGCTATCCAATACGCCTTGTTTGCATTGATATTTGCCATAGAAATAATTCCGATCTGGTTTTCAAACTAAATCGTGATTATAACCTTTCATCATGAAAATATGTCTTCTTAACTGGCAAATTTTTTGGATGCACTCAATTATGAGGGGGTCTCATGTTTTTGAACGAGAATCAAAACCACGATCAGCACATCCAGCACCAGAGTTAAAACATCGTACAGCCCAAATTGGTCGGTAAAGGTTAATATGATATTCGCCATCAACCATACCACAGCCATCCTTCGAGAACGTGGCTTCCGGTAATAAAACGCAAGTACTCCAAAGATCAAACCATTTCCGATCATCAACAGCCCGAGGTATTGCTGAAAACAGGCTTCATCAACCGCTACCTGTTGATGAAGCATCATTCCCCCCAATACGATCCACACGATCATATCGAGCAGTAATAGCCCTTGAATAGAGCGTGTCATGCGGTTTTCTTTCTTGTTCACAGCGTTTCCTCCTAATTGCGCGACGCTCTTTATGTCGCGCTGCGACATATTATATATCATAATTTCTGGCTGAAAAAGGGATGGGGTTGTTATTGTAATTTCAGAATGTTAAATAAAAGAAGGGTAAGTTCCAGCTACGGTTCTTACCCTTCTTCTTAATATACAGAGATATTAATCAAACACCTTCAAATACCGCAGCGGGGGCATAACAAATGCCGACCAGACTATCCCCGGTATGCGCGCCGAGTACCAGAGAAAGCTGGCTGATGGGATACCAGACAGCATCAATAACAGTATCAACCTGTTCTTTCAGAATCTGCGCAGCATCTGGATTTGCCGCATGAATGACCTGTGCTACGATCTTTTCATTTGGTGAGGTTGTTTTCTTAATTAGGTTGACCAAACCCTGGATAGCATGATTAAAAGAACGAGATTGACCCAGCTGGGTATAATTGCCTTTTATGTTATCCACACCAATGATCGGTTTGATATTAAGGAGAGATGCTACCAGACCCTTCATGTGGCTGATACGCCCTCCATTGATCAAATACTTCAAATCTTTGAGTGTATAGATGGTGCGGGTCGCATCCGACATTTTCTTAAGATATGGAACAATTTGTTCTTTCGTCCAACCGGCGGCAGCTGCTTTTGCAGCAGCGATGACCTGCCACCCCGCCCCAACAGATAATGTTTTTGTATCCACAACAGTAATATTCGCTTCAGGCACCATCTCAGCCGCAGCCCTGGCAGAATTTACCGTGCCGCTTAGACCGGAAGAGATGTGAATAGAAAGAATGTCTTTATCTTCTTTTGCCAGCTCACGATATAGTTCTGCGAACTCTCCGGCAGAAGGCTGGGATGTGGTAGGCATAACAGGACTGTTATCCAGCGTTTTATAAAATTCGTCTAATTCAATCCCCTGTCCATCCAGGTAGGTTTTTTCACCCAGGTTGACCTTGAGTGAGATTTCATGGATCTCATATCCTTCTGAGTTCACGCACTTTGCATCCGTTCCAGAATCGGTCACTATTTTCATTTTTTTATCCAGTATGTATATATTTTTTTGTTTACAAACACCCATCAATTGTACAACCCGCTATAAAATAATTTGATTCCATGCAATAACAATCTCTCCCTCACTTTGGTAATCAGCTGCTATGACCAGGGTCACAACCAGAAAAAACGGATTTGCCTAAATGAACAAAGCTAATTCCAGATTCTACTAGTTGCGCGCCAACAAAAGTGATTATCAGCAAAATATTAGATCATGTGCGATAGTTTTGTTTCACCATGCAAATCACTATAATGGAATCATAGAAAGATTTAGAAAGGAAATAAAATGAACAAGATAAATCAAGACGAGAAAGTGTATGGAGGGCTAAGGCGATTTAATCTCATTATGGGCTTTTTACATCTGGTACAGGGCATTTTCATGTGGGTGGTCAGTAACGATACAACCTATCCCATTTTTACAAATTTCTTGAAATTCGACCGAACCACGTTCAAACTCACTCCAGATCCACAGTTGTTCTATGATGTGCCTTTTGGACCAGCAGTAGCAATTTTTCTGCTTATCTCCGCTGTTGCCCATTTTTACCTCGCCACCATTGGATATAAAAGGTATGTAAACAATCTCAAGAAAGGGATGAATCCGGTACGCTTTTACGAATATGCACTCAGTTCATCTTTGATGATCGTATTGATAGGAATGCTGGTCGGCATTTGGGATCTGGGTGCGATCATTCTGATGTTCGGGTTGAATGCCATGATGAACTTTTTCGGTATTATGATGGAGCTCCACAACCAGACCACGCAGAAAACCAATTGGCATGCTTTCATTTACGGAAGTGTGGCAGGTATCATCCCCTGGATCGTGATCGCAGTGTATTTCTTAAGCGCAATCAATTCTTCCGATGCCAAACCACCTGCGTTCGTGTACGCCATCATCCCAACCATCTTCGTTTTCTTCAACAGTTTTGCCGTCAATATGATCTTACAATACAAAAAAGTAGGACGCTGGAAAGATTATCTGTATGGAGAAAGGGTGTATATCATCTTGAGCCTGGTAGCCAAGACTGCCCTTGCCTGGCAGATCTTCGCCGGAACGCTGGCTCCCATCTAGTAATGAAAAAAGAGAGTGGAAAACCACTCTCTTTTTTTTATTCTTCTTCCTCAAGTGCCTTCCTGGCATTTTTGACTAATTTTCCGCGTTCTTCGGTATCCAGAATACGCTTGCGGATACGATACGCCTGAGGAGTAACCTCCAGAAGGTCATCGTCAGATAAATACTCGATGGCTTCATCCAAACTCATCTCACGTGGAGGCGTGAGGCGGATCTCTATATCCTTATTGGAGGAACGCATATTGGTAAGGTGTTTTTGCTTACACACATTGATAGTCAGATCACCGGGTCTGGTATATTCACCTATCACCATGCCTTCATACACATCCACCCCTGCTCCGTAAAACAAAGATCCTCGTTCTTCAGCATTTTTCAGACCATAGGTACTTGTAACTCCGGTCTCCCACGCCACCAGCGAACCGGTATAGCGTGTTGCCAGTGCACCAGAAGCTGCCTCGTACCCATGAAAGAGGGTGTTCATCACGCCCAGCCCACGTGTTGCAGTCAGAAATTGATATCGAAATCCTAACAAACCACGCGTGGGAATAATGTAGACAATTCGTACACTTCCATCCACGTTTTCACGCATATCATTCATAATGCCGTGGCGTTTACCGAGCATTTCCACCACAGCGCCCACTGTATCCGCGCTGGTCTCGATGTAGACCTCTTCATACGGTTCTAATAGATTTCCATTTTTATCTTTATGAAAAATAACTTCCGGGCGAGATACCTGAAATTCATATCCCTCTCGGCGCATAGTTTCTATAAGGATAGCCAGATGCAGTTCTCCTCTACCGGAAACCAGGAATGAATCCATACTATCGGTTTCCTCTACACGAAGGGCAACATTGGTGCGCAGTTCCGTGAACAAGCGGTCGCGCAGCTTTCGGGATGTACCCCACTTCCCTTCCCTACCCGCAAAGGGCGAGGTGTTTACACCGAAGGTCATGCGTACTGTTGGTTCTTCCACACGAATGGGAGGTAATGGATCGGGATGTTCCGGATCGGTTAGTGTTTCTCCAATGGCAATGCCCTCGAGACCGGCTAACGCAATGATCTCCCCGGCGCTCGCTTCCTCCACCTCTATACGCTCCAACCCCTTATGGACGTAAAGGTACTGTGCATTCTCGCTGATCTCTTCTCCATCAAGTGCAATGCGAGTAAGTGTTTGACCTACAAAGATCTTTCCGGCATAGATGCGTCCCATGGCGGTCACGCCTCTGTATTCATCATAGCCCAAATTAGTAACCAGCATACGGAATGGAGCCTGTGCATCTACCTGTGGAGCAGGGATATAGCGCAAGATGGTATTGAATAAAGGCTGCAGGTCAGGTCCGAGCTGCGGGGTCAACCCTGCACGCGCTGAGGTAGCGCTGGCATAAATGACAGGGAAATCAGCCTGTTCATCAGAAGCACCCAGGTCGATAAAAAGGTCAAAGGTCTGGTTGAGAGCACGTTCCGGTTCCGCGTCTTTGCGATCCACTTTGTTAATAACAACGATGGCTTTGTGCCCCATCTCGAGTGCTTTTTTCAACACAAAACGGGTTTGCGGCATGGGTCCTTCGGCAGCATCCACCAGCAGCAGAACACCATCCACCATGTTCATAACACGTTCCACTTCCCCGCCGAAATCTGCATGCCCGGGGGTATCCACAATATTGATCTTCACCTGCTGTTTGGTCTGTGCATCGAAAATGGATACAGCAGTATTTTTTGCAAGGATGGTAATACCGCGTTCACGTTCCAGATCATTGGAATCCATCACACGTTCGGCAACCTGCTGGTTTTCGCGAAAAGTGTTAGCCTGCCGCAAAAGACCATCCACCAGGGTAGTTTTTCCATGGTCAACGTGTGCAATAATGGCAATATTTCTAATATCGGTTCTTTCCGTTATCATACATTCCTTCTTCTTCCATTAAAAAACCCGGCTTTTTCTGCCGAGGTTTTTTCATAGAGAGCGGAGTTTATCTTATCAGATTGCCGGTGGTTTGAGAAGGGGGAGTAATTAGCTGTTTTCTACGATGTGTGGTTTTATAACGATGTTCCTGCCTTGTCTTTTAGGGCTTTCATTTTTGTGAGATCCAGATGAACATCCAGTAGATCCAGAGCAAGAAGGCATGATCCTACCACAGGCGGCAGCTCAGCCATCTCCACCGTACAGCGTGGAATTCGTTCTTGAACCGCACTGCGCATCCGCTCGATAATAAAGTCTCCTGCCTGGAAAACACCCCCGGTCAAAGAAAGTTCACATTGATCCTGTAAGTTCAATTTTTGGGCGACAATGGATACACACTGCGCCATATTTTGAATTCCGGTTTCAACGATTTCCAGGCTCACTGCATCCCCATCTTTCGCTGCATTGATCAAGAGCGGGCTTAAGGACGCGATCTCTGATCTTGACATATTCTCTGCATAAACACGATGCATGATAGCATCAATATCTTTCAGGTTCAAATAATCCAAAACGATCGGTAATAAGGTTGTTGAAGATAAATGTCCATCAGATGCTCTTGTGGCTGCTTTCATCGCTTCTATTCCGAACCAGTATCCGCTGCCCTCATCTGCAAGCAGTGGTCCCCATCCTCCTGAACGCCAGCTCTGACCTGCTGCGTTCCTACCATAACAAGATGAACCGGTACCGGCAATTTGAACGATGCCGGGGCGCCCCGAAAGCCCTCCTGCCAGAGCGATACGAATATCGTGATCCGCTTCGATGTATTTTTCAGGTGCAAGCTGCAGATCTGAAGCCATTTTTCTGACGATGGCTCGATCGGCTGCTGATGAGACACCCCCTATCCCCAGAAATACGGCATCGAAATGGTCAGTGTTTATGCCCGCTTTCCCCCTGGCACAATCAACCACCTGTCTGATATTTTCACGCGCGGCATCAATGCCGATATCATCATAATTCGAGGTATTGCCCACGCAGATGCCAAGGATATCTCCCCTGTCATCCATGATCGCAGCCCGAGTTCTAGTACCACCTCCATCAATTCCCAAAACGGTTTTATTCATAATTATAATTACCTCAACTATTTACCTGCAAACACAATCTACTTAAACGTATTTATAGTAAATTCTCTTTCAGGAATTTAATTTTTTCAGATATCTGATAGATCTCTCCACCTTCGTGGTTGTTAAACTCCCAGACCTTGATCTGTTTGGGACCTGCATAATGGTTATAGGCAGCGAACACCGTCGAGGGAGGACAGATCGTATCCATCAAACCGACCGAGAACAAGGCTTTCGAGGCAGCCCGAACCGCAAAGTTCATTCCATCAAAATAAGAAAGGGTGTTGAAGACGGTGTCGATCTTATCTCGATGAACATGGCAAAATTGAACGATCTCATTGTACGGCATGGAATCGGTGATCTCGGTCGCACGACGGAAATTGCACAGGAAAGGCACATCCGGCATGGCTGCCGAGACGGTATGATCGAGTCCACTCACAGCCAATGTGATACCGCCGCCCTGGCTGCCGCCGGTTATGATGATCCTGTCTTTGTCCACTTCAGGGAAAGAACGGGCGGCTTCGACCGCGCGCACGCCATCTGTGAACACTCTGCGATAATAATACGTTTTCGGGTCAAAAACGCCTTTCGTTAAAAATCCAGGAAATTGCGGGTTGCTTCCATCAACTTCCAGATCGGGGGTATCACCGGGGAACCAGTTGCCGCCCTGCCCCCTGGTATCCATCACGAAATTTGCATACCCGAGGCTGCTCCACAGCAGCCAGGTGTAGGGGGTGCTGCGTCCACTGCCATAGCCGATGTATTCCACCACACAGGGCAGTGGAGTCGTGCGCTGACGCGGCAGCAACAGCCACCCTTTCACAGGCTGTCCGTGGTAGCCATTGAAAGTCACGTCATAGGTGTCAATGGTCTGAAGATGATAATCCACCGCTTTCAAGGTCGCGTTCAAAGGGAAACTGCGGGCGTCATCCAGTGTTTCTTTCCAGAACGCGTCAAAATCTTGCGGTTCATTGCGTTCAGGAAGGTATTCACGCAGCTCGTTGACAGGTAAATCGTATTTCATATTTTCCTCCATTCACCCAAATAACGTCCTCGGGTTATTCAATCGTTCATCTCAACCTTGATTTTACAACTTTACAGGCTCCTTCCGCCTGGTTAACGATCTCATACGCGCCCAAGCAGGCTGGAATTATCACGGTTTCAGAGTAGCGCATGGGAATACATGTATCCGCATCCACAAGGGATTGAATTATTACAGACTCCCCCGCAACCAGCGTAAGGATATGGAAAGAACCTGCGGTATCATCTTCTGCCCGTTTCTCAAATTCCAGGCGGTAAACCACATGGAAAAACTCTCTTCGGTCTGCGATCACAAATTCCTTCCAGCTCTGACCTTCCCGCACTAATTGCGGTTCCTGAATGAGGTTCTCCTTAACCCATTTTGTCCTTCTAAATGGGCGAATCACATTAAAGGCATGCTCAATGTGGATAGGACGCATGACCCCATCCAGATCAGGGCGCAGGTGATCGTAGATCTTGAAGGTATAGCGATAGGTTGTTGCGCTGACCTCCAGAACCACGAGACCCTTCCCCGACCCGTGAACTGTTCCGGGGGGGATCATCAGTATGTCATGTTTTTTAACCGGCACTTTGTTGACATAATCTGAATAATTGAATTTGATACCCTGTTGTTCTGCCCTGACAGCTGCTGCTTTAAATTCCCGCATGTTGGTATTCTCATTCAGACCAAGATTAACAGAACTTCCCTCTTTTGCATCCACAATGTAATACATTTCCCCTTGATGGTACGGTTCTCCAAATTTGTCATGAATATATTTTGTCCCGGGGTGCACCTGAATCGAAAGATCATCTCCATCCATGGTATCCAGATAATCGAAGCGAATGGGAAACTGCCCCTGAAATCGCCTTCTGGGAACATCGCCCATGATGCGGTCATATTGTAAGTACAAAAAGGTTGTCCACGGCAGTTCTATGATCATGTCTTCCACACCAACTAAAGCACTCATTTCAGTGGCAATGACTTCATAGCTCCAGGCACAATTGACCCAGTCCTGGTGGAGATGGCGGATTTTCTTTAACCATTGACCTCCCCAGGGACCCGGTTCGTAGAGATATTTCAGCCGAAAAGGCATACTCGCAAGCGCTGTGGTTATTCGCTGCAAATTTTGGGTAGAAAGCAGTGTTGGTATTTCATCATTGTTCGCATCAATATAGAAATCGATCTTCTTCAGCAATCCGTTGCGATGCCGGTCATTGGTCGGCATATCCACATAATACAGTTTTTTCGGTCCAATAGTCTGAGATTTCCCTGACAACTGGCTCCATTTATTATTGCAGACAAGCGCTTTTTCTCTTGTCAGATCGCAATAGAGTTTGATATCGTATTGAGAATTGAGCACACTCAACAATGTACCGGTACCATAACAGATCACTGCTGTCTTCTTATGCGAAGCGCTCCTCTTTTTAAGTTCCGACACCTCATCTCTTATTCGTTTTAGTTTAGTGAGATCATAGAAATCCTTTAACCTGCCATGATAAATTTTGCCAAAGACAGGATCCTCATCACCTAAATAGGGGGCTAGCATTTCCTTGAGAACATCCTCTTCCAGCAAACACTCTTCTATGTTAAAGAATACTGTATCAACCTCTGCTTTCTTAAGAGAGATTTCCAACTGTCGTTTTACTAATTCCCAATTTGTTCCATAATAGCCATCAATTCCAACAGCGCAAGTAGAATCCTGTTCTTTTTTAACAATTTCGCCGGTTAAAAAATCAGCAATTTTTTCCCATCCTGAAATCATCAAATCATTATCTTCTATTTGAACATTCACCGAATTAATAAAGTATTGCCTGTTTTCCTTTTCTTTTCTAGAATCCATATTGTTCCTAATCTATTTGGTTAATTTTCTACGATCTCAGTATATGATGAATGCACTTCAGCCATCACCAATTCCTTCATTGTGTGCTAGCCTGATGCATTCATCATCTCCATTTCTTTAGACCAAACCCTCTTTGCGCATCAAGCGGACGAATCGAGCCATTTCATGCGGTTTAACGATAAACAATTTTCCGCTATCGCCGCCATCGCGAGCGAATGTCATTACTTTTTGCAATTCATGTAAACTCATCCCCTTGGATGCAATCCCAAAATAACAGGGCACCATTCCCCAGAAAGGAGAGTCCAATCCCAGAATGATCCATCCCTTCTTTTTCGACTCGATGATCTTCTTTTCCCAGCTTTTCAGGTCGCTCATGGGATCAAAGCTCCAGTGTTCGACTTGCTGGTTGAGTGCAAGAAAATCGCCTTTTGAATATACCACCTCAGGGAATTTGTTTTCGTGTTTATACGTGATCATATAATCAAAACCAGCATCCGCAATGACCTCAAATGGCGGTTCACCCGTACCATGTTTATATTTAGGGCAGGCATCCTGGAATGGATAATACCCAATTGGAATATGTTTCTTCCCGGCACGTTCTTCAATGATCTGTTTTGCTTTTTGCAGATTCTCGATCAATACTTCACTACTCAGATAATTCTGCGCTTCCGTAGCCACACCCATCCCGGCGCTGGCAAGCAGCGGTTCGGATGATGGGAAAATCCCACCCATCTCTTTACTGATATAAAGTTGTTCAAGCTGTTCCTCAGCATACAACCAGTAGGTAGCAGGGAACGCGAATCCATCAACGATCCCATCGATCGAATGCATATCAAGGTGACGGGCAAGTACCGGAAGGTGACCGAGGTCGGAAGCATAATGGACAAAGCATACCGGTATTTTCCCCGCATCCAATTGTTCTTTTAAGAACTCATCGCTCTGTTCTTTCTCCCATGGATCTGGGGCATCATTGAGCCATGATCTTGGCATCTGGATCGTGTCTTTGATGGTGATGCCCAATTCGACATCATGAACCAGTGAGAAAACAATATCATGTTTTGAAAGATCGCTGATGATGGTATCATCATAGACCTGACTGCCCCAGACGAGCTTATTGCCAACCCGATCCGTCAGATCACCCAGCATTTCCGCAGCCTGCGGTAAAGATTTGACCGCGGCAATGGAAAGAATGCGCTCGCGCAGATATTTGGGGGTCCAGCGCAGCGTGATCGAATCATTCCCTAAGGAAAAACCCTTTGCCTGACCGATCCACCGTTCCGCGATCCTTCCGGTCAGGGATGCGTAATTGTCATCCGGTTTGAGGGTATCGATCACCTCGACTTCCAATCCCATTCCTTTGAATCGTTCAACCGCATCATCAGGGCAGTACATCAAATAGACTTTCTGAAGACCCATCGAAACCAGCCGCAAGACCTGCACATCGCTTAATTCATAATGCAACGCCAGTGCTTTACGGAAGAAGATTTCCGGATAGCAAAATGTATCCAACTTTGATTCGCCAGGAATCACGAAATTACCAAAATCCATTCCTTCATTTGGAAATGGGAATTTGGTGGATGGAAAAACGACAGCCTCTGTCGGAAGGGATTCCTTGAACAGGCTGAAGATCTCAACATAGAAATCAACCAGGTCATTCGATTTCTTTTTTATGATCGTCGAATTCCCTCTGGCTTCCAGAAATCGCTCAAATTGGATCGGGGTCTCTTCTGTCAACGCAAAGAAGAATATGTGTTGAAAGAAATTCGTTGTGTAATAAAACTGTTCATCATGTTTATTCCCCGTATAGGGCATGGCATCTCCGATATCTGCCAGACTTGGTCTGACACAGAAATAGCCATCATACTCAACATCATTCTTTTCTGACAGCCAGGCTAGTACCGGCAAAGAAGTAGCACGTGCAGGACAATTTTCATGACTGTAGAAAAAAACTAAATCCTTTTTTGAAGATTGATTGTTCATCGCAGCTCCTCATAATTTCTTTTTTTGTGATTATTCATATATTCTTATGACAAAACAGCCCAATGTTTCGGCTCTACTTCCATAAATGTTGAAGGGGGCATTAATTGCCCTCGATCAGATTCAATATCATCGGCGACTTCAATGTGACCCTTCCATTTTTCATCAATGGTTGGAATAGAGGCAATAAGGTTTTTTGTGTATGGATGGTTCGGATTGTTGATTACTTTAACTGTGTCCCCTTTCTCTACTGTCATACCATGATAAAGCAGATAGATCTCATCACTTATCTGGTAAGCGGTACTAAAATCATGGGTGATGTAAATAAACGAAATTCCATGTTCCTTTTTCAGCTTCATCATAATTTCCAAAATCATGGCTCTAAGAGAAACATCAATCATAGAGACCGGTTCATCCGCGATGATAAGGTTCGGTTTAAGCATATATGCGCGAGCGATCATAATTCGTTGAAGCTGTCCCCCACTCAATTGATGTGGATAATTCCGCAGTACATCTTCCCCTTTTAACCCGACCAGATTCAAGGCATCTTCGATCAAATCACGTTTCTCCTGCTTATCATCGGTAAGATTAAAGTTACGCATGGCAATATCGAAAATATGCTCCACACAGTAATATGGGTTATATACTGAGTACGGATCTTGAAAAACAGCCTGTACTTCTCTTCTGTATGTAAGCATCTCACCCTTATCAAAAGAAGATACATCCCGTCCTTTATACAGGATGGTTCCATAGGAGGGCGTAATAAATCCAAGGATCAAATTAGCCAGTGTTGTTTTTCCGCTTCCGCTTTCTCCCGCGATGGTGATGATCTTTGGTGTTATGCCAGAGATTAATGCATTGAAGTGCTGCAATGCAACCACCTGTTTTTGTTGTTTTTTTGATGCCTCCCCATAAATTTTGGTCAGGTCATTTATTTCCAGCAGTGATCGATCCATTCATTTCTCCTTGCTCTTTTATAAATTGATATTTCAAGCGAAACGACCGTTTCCAAATTGATATCATCGTCAGCATATTACTCATTCACTGCTGCCACCCAGTGACCTGCTGTTACTTCCTGCATTTCAAAAGAGCGGCACAGTTTATTTGAAATTTCATGTCGGGTCTTTTCATCAATAGCGGTAAGAGGCTTTCGCCGTTTTATGGAGGGCATCGCATCCACAAGTATTTGAGTATAGAGGTGTTTGGGTGAGCTGAGCACTTCCTGCATCGTTCCCACTTCCACAATGAAACCATCGATCATGACAGCCACACGATCTGCCATCTGAGCCATCAATCCAATATCATGACCGATGATCATGAGAGAGATATTCAAGCGTTCCTTGATATCAAGGAGAGTTTGCGCCACGATGCGCTGCGTTATCACATCTAATGCACTGGTCGGTTCATCGGCGATCAGCAAAGATGGGTTTAGCGAGGCAGCCATCGCTATACATACTCGTTGTTTCATGCCACCACTCAATTCATGTGGAAACTGGTCAAAAACCCTCTCCGGCAAGCCAACCATTTTCAATAGATTTTTAATATACTCGCTCAGCTCTTTTTTATCTTTCATTTCCTGATGAGCAAGAATTCCATCTGCGATTTGCTCACTGATCCGCATCGTCGGGTTCAACGAATTCATGGATCCCTGAGTAATCAATGCAAGCTCCGTCCAGCGCACTTTACGTAATTCTCTTTCCGGAAGTGTCAACAGATCCATCGTATTGTTCAGAATGACTTCCCCACATACTACACGTCCGGGTTTCTGGAGCAAGCGCAGAATAGCCATCGCTGTAGTCGTTTTGCCCGAACCGGATTCCCCTATCAATCCCAGGGTTTCGCCCTTTTGAATGGAAAAACTGATGCCTTTTACAGCCTGCACAGTTTTTATTGAAGTGGCATATTCTATTCGTAAATTCCTTACATCCAGCACATTTGAATTCATGATTGAAATCCTTGTTTGATTTTCCTGTTTGGGGTTAATGATCTCGCAAGCGCGGATTAGACACCTCATCTAAACCAACAGCAATCAGCAGGAGACTCATGAAGACCACGATCAAAATGATGGTTGGAATGCCCCACCACCACCACATTCCACGCAGGATGGCAGAGGAGTTTATTGCATTATTGAGGGTGATCCCCAGGGATGGGATCTTTTGTGACCCCAGACCCAGCACTTCAACACCCACCAAAATGAGCACGGAATAGGAAGTTCCTGCCGTCAATTGAGAAATTAGAAAAGGCATCAGGTTTGGCATCATTTCTTTGAACATGATCTGTCCGTCTGATGAGCCTGAGAGCTGTGCCAGTTTCACATAATCGGCATGCTTCATGGATAACACCTGCGCGCGAAGCACACGGGTTGGACTCTGCCATGCAAATACGGCAAGCAGTAATGCCATCGCGAAGAACCCGGCATTGGGCAGCAGGGATTGAACAATGATCAGGATCAGTAATGCCGGAATATTCATCGTGGTATCAGAAAGAAGGCGGATGACATCATCCACCCGACCGCCCAGATATCCGGCTGAAAAGCCAAAAATGATGCCAATGGTTAACCCAATCGCTGCGGAAACAAAACCGATCCCCAGGGAATGCGGTAGCCCTATGATCACGAGAGATAAAATATCCCGCCCCGAATTATCGGTGCCAAGAGGATGAGCCCAGCTTCCTGTTTGATCTCTATATACGTTTCCGATCGGCGGCAAATTTAACGGAGAACTGCCCACATTTACCAGTGTTTTATCCCAGAATATTTGCCCCGCCAACGCCAGAATGATCAGGATGCCCAAGATAATTACTCCGATGATCAATTTGGAATTCTTCCACGGATTATCTGCAGGCACACGTTTTTTGCGGCACTCCTTTGTCGTGCCTTCACCCGCCACATTCTCGATACATTCAGTTTTTCCCATTCTTAGTCCTCTCCATGCGTAATGCGCGGATCAATGAGTGGATAGAGCAGATCAATTAACAATACAGATGTCGCGGTGATCAAAATGAACATATATGAAGTAGCCTGGATCACATTGAAATCTTGTTCACGTATTGCACGGAATATGAGCATGCCCATTCCGGGATATGAAAAAATCGATTCCACCAATACCTGCCCTGAGATCAGGCTGCCCAAACTCAATGCGAGTGAGGTAAGCTGCGGGAGCAGCGCATTGCGAACCGTGTATTTTTTAAGAATATAGAGGGGTTTCAACCCCTTTGCCTGAGCCAGGCGAACGTAATCGGCGCCCCCGATGGTAACGACCATGGCGCGCATTCCAAGAATGGTCCAGCCAATATTTACCAGCAGAGTTGAAAGAACTGGCAGGAAACCATATTTAATCACGCTGGCGATATACGGCCAATTCCAACCCGGGGTGACATTACTGCTATACGCCCCTGCCAGAGGGAACCAGCCTAGATTTTTAGAGAAAATGGATAATAAAAAGAGAGCTGCCAGTACAGATGGTATGGATGTAAACACCAGGCTGGATGGAATGATCGTTTTTATGAATTTCGGTGTTCGCTCCCATCCGTATACAGCTCCAATACCATTGCCAAACAGAAATATGATCAGTGTCGTGATCAAACCCAAACCCAGTGTCCAGGGCAGTGCATGCCCGATCATACTGGAGACAGAGGTTGGATAATGTACAAATGACACACCGAACTCAAAACGGATCGTATTCCAGACATATTTAAGGTACTGGATACCAACAGGTTCGTTGAGTCCAAATAACTCTTTATAGTGGGCAATGATGAGATCAATACCTTCGATCTGCCCTTTTTGCATTTCCAGTTGTCGCCACATATTTTCGATCGGATCACCTGGAACTGCACGAGAAATAAGAAAAATGAGTGTGATGCTAATGAATATCGTAAGAAGGTAAATTCCAATACGGTGCAGCACATACTTCCATGTAAGACCGTTCATAAATCACCCTGTGAAAGATAATTTAGGGCATCCACATTTTTCAATGCGGATGCCCATGTTGAGAAAATTTTTAGTTTGCAGGCTGCAAATTGTGAATAATCAGGTGTGTACTCTGAACCCAGGTAGAAGGAATCGTGTAGGGATTCTCGCTGGTGGGCCAGTTGGTCCAATAGGTTGTGTTGATTGGAGTAAGCATGGATGCCTGAGTCAGTGTGACAAAAGGCATATCTGCGATAATGCTTTCATACGCTTCCACAACGATGGGGACACCTGCCGCATCACCAGGGGCTAAGTTCTTCAACTGTGCCACCGATGCACGGAACGCTTCCCAATTCTCGCCACTCCAGCGTTCCATCCCACCTTTGGTTGCATCTGCACCACCACCAAATGTGTTCAATGTAACATAAGGTTCGTTAACTCCCCCGCACACAAATGATATGGCACCTTCATAATCATCTTCAGGTGTTCCATCTTCCGCCTGTGCAGTAAGCCACGCACCAAACGACAGCACTTGTGACTCTGCATCGATACCGATGTTGCGCAGTTGTTCCGCGACAACATCCCCGATACGGCGGGTTTCCATTGACTCTTCGATCGTCAGTATAGACATTGTTAATATCTGACCATCTTTTTCGTAGTAGCCATCTGCATTCATTACCCAGCCACTAGATTCAATGAGAGCTTTGGCTGCTTCGGTATCCGCTGTTTTGCTGGCAGCTAACCCGGCATCTTCAAGAGCCGAATTATATTGTTCCATTGA
The DNA here is from genome assembly GCA_963556045.3 of Anaerolineaceae bacterium. Lineage (GTDB taxonomy): Bacteria > Chloroflexota > Anaerolineae > Anaerolineales > Anaerolineaceae > UBA4781. The sequence continues at coordinate 1,425,271 of CAUVYA020000002.1, forward strand.
ACCATACTGAGGGAAGATGGATATGGATGCTGATGTTCCGCCTTCGTAGGCGATTGTAACGATCTGCTCGCGATCAACAGCCAGGTTGACAGCTTGACGCAGCGCACTATCACTCCAGATGGGGTGTTCATTATTGATACCCAGATAGCGTGGGCAGGGATCAATGGTTCCATAGGGTAACCCTGATTCCCATCCAATGATATTGGAGTTGGAGGCTATCATCGCCTCGAATGCGCCCAGGGAGGTGTTTGCCATGGCATCGAGATCGTTGGCGATCATGGCGGCTGCTTTGCTTTCTTCCGTGCCGTACTGGATCCAGATCAGGCGTTTGGGAGCCGGTAGATCCTGGAAGCCTGCTTCAACTCCCCACCAGTTGTCATCTCTGACAAATACGTATTCGTTTTCTGTGAATTTTGACAGAAGATAGGGACCTGTGAAGACCGGCCAACCCTTTTCGGCATCGTAATTGGTGAATTCCATCGGATTATCCGCATAGTCTTTCCAGATATGCTCTGGAACAATCGAGTTGCGGTCACCCCAGATCTTAAACGACCAGATATCCAGTTGGTATCTGGGGTTTGAGTCTGTCAGGTTAAATTGTACAGTCAGGTCGTCAATCTTTTCGACGCTTTCTGTCCATAAAGCTACGTCTGCGCCAAGATCGGGTGTGTTTGCCAGGAACATGTTCACGGTGAAAACCACATCATCGGCGTTAAAATCTTCCCCATCACTCCATTTGACACCAGGTCGCAGATTCAATGTCCAAACATCAAATGTGTCATTTGCTTCCATCGACAAACCTAGCCATGGGTCAATTTCACCGGTATCATAGTTCAACATGAAAAGCGGCTCGATCAATGCCTGCTGCAGACCAACATCACGCAAATTGTCAGTAATGAAAGGATTCCAGTTGGCGTGGTCAACATGCGCAACATACGCATCAAAATAGACGGTTTCCTCTCGTGTGGCATTTTCATAATCTCCGGGCTGTGTACCCGTATCTGCAGTTTCTTCCCCCACTGTTTCAGAAGTGCCGATTGTCTCTTCCACCACCTCTTCAGCCGATGAGGTGCTGCATGAAGATAATACTATCGCGAAGATCATCATCAATACCAATAAGTATGTGACGATCCCTTTTTGTTTTTGCATTTTTCCTCCTTTATGATCGTGCAAAATATGTAGGCTGCCTTCTTTAATCGTTATGGGTGTTTGTTATTAACTCAGTATTTTCTCTCCTTTCTCTTTTTATCATTCAGGTCAGCATGAAATGACCGAACCGGTCAAATATTGTTTTGGTGTTGTAGGTAGCGTGTTTGCTATTTATTTCTCATTCCTCTGGGAAATTATCTTCGGATGACAACGGTCTTTCTACTTCTCCATCTCCACTTCAAAAATGTTTCGATCTCCTCGATACAAACCATGGTAATAAGCGAACAGTACTCCATCGGAGGAATAATCAATATTGTTTATCACGATGAGAGGATCGCCTTTTTGAATCTTGAATAATCCGGCGTGGTATTCATCTGCCACAACAGCTCCGATCGTGCGGTAGGCATGCGAGATCACAACTCCGAATTCTCTTTCCAGCACGCCGTATAAAGACTCTCTTGATAGATCTATCTTCTCTAGCCCCGGAACAAAGTGGCTGGGGAAATAGGTATTGGTTAGAACGATGGGCTCGTCATCGATATAGCGCAAACGATCAAGCTGTAAAACCGGGGCGCCAATTTCGATATCCAGGTTCGTGGCAATATTTTTGTCAGCAGGAATGATCTCCTGTTTCAATATTTCACTTAAAGCAATATGCCCTCGTTTTTTCATGTGCTGGTAAAAACCGGTCAAATTTCCGGTAAGCTTTTCAAAATAGGTTTCCGGTTCGATGATGAAAGTACCCTTCCCCTTTTTGCGCGCAATAAGCCCTTCATGTTCCAGGTCTGCCAGCGCCTGCCTGATCACCGTGCGGCTCACTGCGAAAAGGTCACACAGCACCGGTTCACCAGGCAACTGGTCACCATATTTCAGACAGCCGGAATCAATCTGCGCTTTTATTTTTTCTTTTATCTGAATGTAATAGGGAATGGGACTATCAAAATCTAGTTTTACGTCTGAAAAACACTCTTCGGATGAGTTCATAGGATTATTATCCTTATCTGGCTTCCTGTAGTAATGTTATCCTGTTATTACAAGTATAGCAAAGAAAAATTCTCTGTCAATAGTTAAACAACAATACTTCGCTGTCTGATGCTGTATTTAAAAACCTGGTAACTTCCATTAATACTTTGTTTACACCTCAACCGATTAATTCAATGTACACTCAAGGGATAAGAGCGAGGTAATCATGTCGAAAATGGAACCACTAACACCCGAAGAAGAGCAGGTGATCATTCATAAAGGCACCGAACGACCGTTCAGTGGCAAATACGACGATTTTTACAACAAAGGAACCTATACCTGCCGTCAATGTGGGGCATCCCTTTTTCATTCAAATGATAAATTCGATGCTGGCTGCGGCTGGCCCAGTTTTGATGATGCCATCCCCGGCGCAGTACAGGAACTGCAGGATGCTGATGGATATCGCACCGAAATCCGGTGTGCTGCCTGTGGCGCCCATCTCGGTCATGTATTTCGGGGAGAACATCTAACACAAAAAGACACGAGACATTGCGTTAATTCCATATCAATGAGGTTTGTAGCCGATGAATAAAACAAAGCAATTGCAAACAGCAGTATTCGGAAGCGGCTGCTTCTGGTGCGCCGAAGCCATTTTCGGTCAATTAAGAGGAATCGTATCGGTCACTCCCGGCTACGCCGGTGGTCATGCTGCCAACCCTACTTACCAGCAGGTATGCAGCGACACAACCGGTCACGCCGAAGTGGTTAAGATCGAGTATGACCCATCCATCATTACCTACCATGATCTGCTGGAGATCTTCTGGCAGACCCATGATCCAACCACCCCCAACAGGCAGGGCAATGATATTGGCAGCCAGTACCGTTCTGTTATTTTCTATGCCGATGAACAACAAATGCAAGAGGCGCAATCACTGCGCTCAAAATTGGAGGAATCAAAGGCATTTCCGGCACCCATCGTCACCGAGATCCTGCCGCTGGGTGAATTCTATCCTGCTGAGGAATACCACCATAATTATTTCGCCCGCAATCAGAACCAACCATACTGCCGGATGGTCATCTCACCCAAGGTTGCAAAATTCAAGAAGAAATTTGGCGAAAAGACCCATTAAAGTCCGTGGTTTTCCCGCCCTCAACGGTACAATAACATGTATGGAAAATGAGATACCAGACGAATTCCCACAAGACCCGGAACTGGATGGGATTACACTGCAGGCAAAGAAATTTAGCGGCTTTTTCATTGAAAACCGAGAGTTTTATGACTGCCGCATAGAGAAATGCACCTTTCAGGAAATGGCATTTTCTCACTGCCGTTTTTCTAACTGCACCTTCGAACGGTGTGATCTCAGTTTAATAACCTTTGAATTATGCCATTTTCAAAATACACATTTCGCAAACACGCGGCTGGTGGGGATCGATTGGACAAAACTGGACTGGCATAAAAGAGCCCTACAACCAGCATTCCATTTTGAAAACTGTAATCTTAATTACGGATCCTTTTTTGGATGTTCGCTGAAGAACTGCCAGGCTACGAACTGCTCCTTTACAGAAGTTGACTTTTCTGAAGCGGACCTGACAAACACGGATTTGCATGGTTCTGACCTTTCGCAGGCTCGTTTTTTTCACACCAACCTGACCCAGACCAATTTCACGGGTGCTCATTCCTACAATATCGATGCCACCTGCAACACATTAAAACAAACCAGGTTCTCTCTTCCTGAGGCTGTATCTCTGCTGTATAGTCTGGATATCATCCTTGATGATAACCTGGAGGATCGGTGATCATAGAGCTATTCGGGTCACACGCGTAACGGTAATCATCCAACACGTAGGAAATTGCAGCTTGAAGAAGATCGACCGGATCAGGTTTCATCCGGTTATCACGAACCAGATCAAACGATCTCGGAAAATACTGGCTGATCAACGCCAGCGGAATTGGCACAGTGCACAGATTTTTTAGCAAAACGTTCACCGCATCCCTCACAATGGGATTCCCCCAGTAATAACGGGCACGATCGTTGAAACTATATTTCAGCGAAAATTCGATCTCATGCGAAGAACCCTGATAATGCTTGTTCCAATGAGAGGGATCAGCCATCATTTCCTTCTTGAGGATCTCTGGTAGATGAGATTGTACGAGATGGTACATCCCGGCTACTTCCCCTTCGATCGAAGCGAGGTTGAACAATGCTTCTCGATATGCAAAAGTCAATGCCGGACCTACTTTCAATATCGCAAAGTGATCATCGACCATTTGCCGTAATTGGATGCGGGGTTGATAATCCGTGGAATGGGCTTCAAATACAAAACGCGGTACAGTTTCAATAAAGTGCTTTAAATCCTCATTCTTCTCCCTCTGATAGAAATAGATTTCCCGATCGCCGAATTCCACGCCACAGGATACTACCACTGCGATAGTCCTTTCCCATGCATGCTGTAATCCATGTTTTTCAAATGCATCTTGAAAAACATCGATTGTCTCTTTGATTTCCTGCACCGACGAAAAATGTACAGCTTCCTGGTCTTGCGATGACATCCCCCCGGGAGCCGGCACATCCGTCCCGATCACATATAGAGGAAGCTGGTCTTTTTTATAGGCACAGGCAGCCAATTCTGCCTGCTGACATAAGCGAACCGTTCTTTCAGCGATCTGTTCTTTTGTCAGCACAGCATCATCCGCGCATGCCATGGATGCATCCAGATGAATCTTGCGATATCCTACTTCTACACAATCTCGAATCAAGATCTCCGCTTTTTGCATAGCACTTGAACTGGGTTCTTGTTTCCACGGATTCGGACCGAGGTGATCTCCACCCAGGAAAATCCGCTCAAGGGGAAAAGCATTCTTTTCTGCCATATCTTTTATGTATTCTGTAAAAGCCAGCGGTGTTAAACCCGAGTAGCCACCATATTGATTTACCTGGTTGCAGGTGGATTCAATCAGCAGGGATGACGAGGTGTTTCGACTCCGTTGCATGGCAGTCGTTAATACCGCTGGATTGATGGAACAGATGGAAAAAACCCCGCTCTTTTGTCCTGTTTTGTGTTCCCGAACCTTGTTGTGGAAAACATCACTCTTCATAAAAGATTGCATGTTCCCGCCTAACCGCCGTATCCGCAGAACCACTGCTCATCTATCGGTGTCGGGGTGAAATAGTTGTGCCATGAACCTGCCTGTGCTTCCACCGTCTTCGTGATCATCTGCATCCTTTCGACAGCCGTCGTCTCGAGGAATTGTGTGCGCGCTCCTGACTGCAGCTCAACTGCTTCTTTCCAGACAGCTCTGCCCACTGCAACTCCTGAAGCGCCGCCGCTGCAGGCAGCTTCCACCTGTTTATGGAAGATATCGAACTCTACGGATGCAGACAAGAGAATCCACGGTATCTGTATGGTTTGCGTTAATGTCCGGCAGGCTTTTTCCCACTCTCGAATATCAGCACTCTGCTGGATATCAAGAGGAAATTCCACTTTTAACACATCCCCTCCCCGCGCGGTCAAACGTTGTGCCGACTCTACTATGACCTCTTGTCTTTCCCTCCCCGACAATTTCCTCTGATCGGGATCAAGAGAATACGTCAAGATTTCCAGAAATAAGGGAATATCCTGTTTCGAACATTCCTGTGCTGTAATCTCAATAAGACATTCGATCTCTTGGTGAGATGGCGCTTGCGGATGGTAATACACCAGCAATTTAACAGCGTCCGCCCCCATTCGTTTGATCTTCTCCACACTCCATCCGGGCAAAATGGAACTCACCCGTGAGGAAGGGTCGCCTGTGTATCCCGATGCTTCGAGTGCCACCAGCAACCCGGTATCTCGAGGAAGCGTTTCGAGAGAGATCACCTGGGCAGCGCTGTACAATGGGTCAAGCAGATATGCGCTTGGGACAGGACCCATCGATCGCACGACCTGCAGTTTGAAATCGGTTATTTCCTCCGCTGTCGTCAAATCCTCCTTTTTGGGATGCAGCAGCTTTCGCATATTATTACGGTGATCAAGTGCCAGGACCACAAATTTTCCGGAGGGGGTGGAACATCGCTGTAATCCTCTCGTTTTACCTATCGAAAAACTCTTCATTATTCACAATCCTTTTCGGTCGTTTTCATGTAAAGGTGTTTACAGAAAATGTTCGTTTCTGTGTGATTAATTCATTCTCGCTTTTTTTCCCCATTTTTTCCTCTTTTCGAACATTATCGAACTACTATTGTGTTGCTTTTTGTGCTATTAATTGACGTGCAAACACAATACAACATAAGATGAAAGGAGAACCATGCTAAAAGAAGAAAGACAGCAAATGATCATCAAGGAATTGGAAAGAAAGGGCAGTGTTAATGTGAATGAATTGGCTGCTCTCTTTGGCGTTTCCAAGATGACCATACGCAGAGACCTGTACGAAATCGAGAATAACAACCTCCTCAAAAGGACGCATGGAGGAGCATTACCGTTATACCGATCCTCCTCATACGCGGAACTTCCCACCATCAAGCGTATGGAGTTACTAAAAGAAGAGAAGATGCGCATTGCGAAATCCGTTGCCCCCATGATCCAGGAGAAAGAAGTGGTTTTTCTCGGTTCCGGCACAACAACCTTATACGTTGCAAAAGAGCTGCATGAAAGAGATGACCTTACCATATTGACCAATGCCATCACCATCATCAACGAATTGAGCATTAATGGAAATATGTCGATCATCGGAATTGGTGGTTTTCTACGTAGAGAAGAACAATCCTTGATCGGTCATTTCGCAGAAAGGGTGATCGAAGATCTGCATGTCGATAAAGTCATTGCGGGAATGCGCGGAGTGCATCCGCATTTCGGTCTCACAAACGAAGATCCCCAAGAATTAATGACAGACCGCAAAATATTGGGGATCAGCGACAATGTCATCATCGTTGCCGACCATACCAAGATCGGGCATGTATCAACCAGTCGAACTGCTCCCATTACTGCTGCAACCACGATCGTCACAACAGATAATGCGCAGCCGGAACTGGTACAGGCGATTCAAGTACAGGGTGTTGAGGTAATCCAAGTCTAATACAAAGGAGTTTACTTTATGCAGGAAAAGCGCGGCAAATTCACCAGAGAAGAAATCCTTTCTCAACCATATACATGGAATGACACGATCTCTTGTCTTCAAAAAGACTGGGGGAAAAAGAATCCTGCAATCCAGAATTATAAGCAGGTGATCATTACTGGTTGTGGTTCAACGTATTACCTGTCTATCTGGGCGGCGCGTTTTCTGCAAAGGAGTACTGGAGTTCCGTGTATTTCATTACCGAGCTCTGAATTATGGTACTCAGGAGAGACCTGGATAAAACCCAATACAAATTCATTGCTCATCAGCATATCTCGTTCAGGAAAAACAACAGAAACCCTGCACGCAATGGACACTTTTTTAGGTTCCATCGGTGGAGATGCGCTTGCAATCACCTGCTACGCAGACAGTCCACTGGCAAAGATGGCGCCATCTTCCATTATCACTTCCGCAGGAATGGAACACAGCATCGCGCAAACGCGCTCTTTCACCAATATGATGTGGCCGATCATTTTCATGGGGTCCGGGAACATCCATGATGAGCAAATCAATTTGATCAGGCAATCATCACAGAAGATCATTGACGATTATCAATCTGCTGCTCTGGAAATTGGAAACAGCCCTGTTTTCGAACGATTCTTTTTCCTGGGGAATGGTCCTCTTTACGGACTGGCTCAAGAAGTAATGTTGAAAATGAAAGAGATGTCGCTCAGTTATTCAGAAGCTTATCATTTTCTTGAGTTTCGACATGGTCCTATGTCGATGATCAATAACCTGTCACTCGTTGTGGGATTCATTGATGAAGATACCCACGCATTCGAGTTTCCGGTTTTACACGACATGCAGAAATTGGGTGCAAAAACTCTTGGGGTCGGGAAACCGTGCACGCCTACTGAGAAATCCGATTTTAATTTTGCGTGGAATAGGGAAATCCCCAGGCAATTCACCTACCCCTTCTACCTACCGCTTATTCAGTTGATCGCGTATGAACGCAGCATGTCAAAAGGGTTGAACCCAGATAAGCCCGAGAATCTAACAGCCGTTGTTGAACTTTAAAAAAAATGAAACTAGATACATTACTTTTACCCGAAGCAATACAGGCAAAACTCGACCTTGATAGTGTTGATGTAATCATTTCTACAACAGGGAATTTACTTGTGGCAGCAGGTACCGTTGAAGAACGATATATACAGGGCATGAAAAACACATTGAAAATGCTGGGGCCATATTTTGTGATCGCACCCGGTATTGCGCTGCTACATGCCCGCCCTGAAGATGGTGTGATCAGATCCAGCCTTGCTCTCGTCACATTAAAAACTCCTGTTCCATTTGGTCACTCAACCAATGACCCCGTAGATATAGTTTTTGCGCTTGCTGCTTCAGATAAAACCAGTCATATAGAAGCATTATCAGAACTGGCAAGCTGTTTATCGGATGCACTTTTCCTGAATGTACTCAGAACGAGTGAGGATAGCCCTTCACTCAAACATTCCATCAACCATTATTTCGAAGAAAGAAAGTAGAGGAAAAATGATAATAGCAACTCTGTGTGGAATGGGATTCGGCACAAGCATGATGTTGAAATTATTTATTGACGACATTCTCAAAGCGGAGGGAATAAAAGCCGAAACCAATCCCTGGGATCTCGGCTCTTTCAAGGGGAATAAAGCGGATATCGTGGTCGCCCCTGTTGATATGGAGCCGCATCTCCGCGATTACCCCGCCAAAATCGTTCTGATCAAAAACCTGGTGGATAAAGAAGAAATAAAAACAAAAATCTTGCAAGCAATCAGAGAGCTCTCATAAGAAAGGAGGTTCGCCAATTCGAATTAAATGTTTCCACTCATCATTGGTAAAAAAATAATCTTAGGAGGAAGAAATGGCTGTATTTGATACTATTTTATCGCTCATCACCCTTCCCGCGATCGTTCTTGGCTTGATCGCCATGATCGGTTTGCTGCTCCAGAAGAAAAGTGCTGGAGATGTTTTCAAAGGGACATTAAAAACGATATTGGGTCAATTGATCATTGGAATTGGAATCACGGCGCTTATTAATGGGCTTTCTCCCATTCAGCAATTCTTTGAGGTTGGGATTCCATCCGGTGGATTTGAAACTTTCGTGACCTATGATGAAGCCGTTGTCGGTGCTGTTCAAAATGCCAATCTGATGAACATCGGGGCTGAAATTGCATGGACAATGCTCTTCGGGTATGTCGTTCATATTTTGGTGTCCCGTTTCACCAAATATCGCTATATCTATCTCACCGGTCACATGATCTGGGTGCATGCTGGCGCATTTGCGGTCCTGTTCCATTCATTTGGTTTTTCAACACCGGTAGTCGTAGCTCTGGCTTCCGTTCTGGATGGGTTCTATATGACCTTCGCACCGGCACTGGCACAGCCCGTCATGCGCAAGATCACCGGTAGTGATGAGGTAGCATTTGGTCACGGGCAAACCCTTCTGAACATGCTGGGAGCATGGGTTGGAAACCTGGTGGGGAACCCGGAAGATTCAACCGAAAACGTCAAGATCAAGGAATCCTTTAACTTCCTGCGGGATATGTCCGTTTCCATTTCCATCATCATGCTGCTCGTTGCTTTCATAGGTGCTGGACTGGCGATCGGTCAAATTGGAACGGCAGGATTCGCAGAGACCATCAGTGGTGGACAGAACTGGATCGTATTCACATTGTTGACAGCCTTGAACTTCACAGCAGGTGTACTGGTGCTGTTGCAAGGAGTGCGCATGTTGATCTCCGAGATCACTCCCGCATTCAAGGGCATCGCAGAAAAACTTATTCCGGGCGCAAAACCCGCCCTGGACTGTCCGGTTATTTACCCGTACGCTCCTAACGCATTGATCTTCGGGTTGATCTCCGGCACCATCGGTCAGGTGGCAGGCATGGTCCTTCTTGCTCTGATCGGCTGGCCTGTCCCTCTCCCCAGCATGATCGCTGCTTTCTTTGCAAGTGGTTCCGGTGCCATTTTCGGCAACGCCACCGGCGGACGCAAAGGAGCCTGGCTGGGTGGTTTCCTGTGGGGTTTCGTAGGGTGGATCTTGATCAGCTTCGCTTACAAGTTCCAGGTGTTTGGAGATCTCTCCGGTCTCGGAGCGTTAGGATTGGGCTTCACGGTACCTGACGCGATCGTACCCGGTATCGTTATTTGGGGAATTGCCAAGCTGTTCGGTTTATAAGTATCAGTACAAGGGGAGGGGAAACCCTCCCCTTTTTCAATCATCATGGAAACAAGAATTATCAACGCTAGAATTTTTACTCCGGAAGAAATTCTGGAGCATCACGAGATCATTCTCAAAGATGGAAAGATTTTGGATATTGTTCCGTCTGAAAAGGCATCACTCAGGAGAAAAGATGATCCTGCAGTAATTGATGCTACCGGTTTGATGATCACCCCGGGATTAATTGATATTCACATTCATGGCTGCATGGGTGCTGATAGCATGGATAGCAGTCCTGCCGCACTTCAAACCATGAGTACGTTTATGATTCGTCACGGTGTCACTTCTTTTTTTGCAACCACCGTAACAAATCCCAAAAAGAATATCCTTCGCGCCCTGGATGTGATGCATGACTGCAAGAACGAGTTGGATGGCGCTCAAATGGAAGGGGCTCACATAGAAGGTCCGTATATCAATGCTGCCTATAAAGGAGCGCAGAATCCGGCATTTCTACGAGAGCCACAGCAGAAAGAGTATGCGGAGTGGATGGAGAAGGATGTGGTTCGCTTGATCACCATCGCTCCCGAACTGGCAGGTGCCGATGATCTGATGCGCTACTGTATTCGGAGGAATGCTGCAATAGCCATCGGACACAGCAGCGCAACTTTTGACCAGGTCATCCACGCAGCCGATCTCGGTGCCAGCCAGGCAACTCATCTCTTCAACGGAATGCCTGGTCTTCATCATCGCGAACCCGGGACAGCCGGTGGCGCCTTATATGATGAGCGCATATTTACGCAGATCATCAGCGACGGCATCCACCTTCACCCTGCGATTGTTGACATGACCGTTAAAATAAAGGGGATTGAGCGAGTCATTCTGATCACAGATGCGATACGCGCAGCGGGATTACCGGATGGCGAGTATGATCTCGGAGGGCAAATGGTCACCGTTGCACAGGGCACAGCCAGAATCGCAAATGGCAGTTTAGCCGGTAGCACTCTCACTCTAGATCAGGCAATTCGCAATACAATGGAATTCACAGGTCTTCCTTTTGATTCCGTTCTACAAATGGCAAGCAGCACTCCTGCCGCAGCCGTGGGAATCTCCGGAACAAAGGGGTCCATTAAAATCGGTTATGATGCAGACTTGACGTTCTTTGACAAGGAATATCAGGTCAGCGCTACTATGGTGCATGGCGAGTTTAAATTTAAAAAAGAATCTTTTGGAGGTTGAAGGATGTCAACATTGACAAACGAGTATCTGGAAAAAGTCATTGATCTGATACAAAAAATCAAGAATGAGGAGGAGAAAGCCATTGATGAAGCAGCCACATTGATGGCAGATGCCGTCGAAAAAGGAAATCGCCTTTTTGGATTTGGCTGCACGCACTCTTCTCTTCCCATCCAGGATGTTGTATACCGAGCAGGTGGATTGATGCTGATGAATCCCATTTATGCTCCAGGAATTGCGCACCTGGATGTCCATCCCAACACTATAACATCTGATATTGAAAAAATACCCGGTTATGCAAAAGTTATCCTCGATAACCAGCCAATTCAGGAGGGAGATGTTCTCATCATCGTTTCGGTATCGGGTCGAAATGCGGTTCCCATCGAGATGGCTCAGCTTGCCAAAGAACGGAACATCAAGGTAATCGGCATCACATCCCTTAAATACACACAGGGAGTGAAGTCACGACACGCCTCCGGGAAGAAGATGTATGATTTTGCGGATATCGTTATTGATAATAAAGTGGATAAGGGTGATGCGGTACTTTCAGCCGAAGGATTGCAAACCAAGTTCACTCCCGCATCAGGAATCACCAGTATTGCTATCATGCACTGTTTAACCACCGCAACGATCGAAAAGCTGCTTGCCCGTGGAATCACTCCTCCGGTATTCGTCGCCGCTAATGTGGATGGAGGGGCAGAACATAATGCTGAATTGATGAAACAATACCGGGATAGAATATTCTATATCTGACCTAAAACCATCTGGCAGGGATCTTTCTACGATCCCTGCCTGTCTCTTTTGCCCACATCTTCTGGTTGTTTTCCAAAAATCCTTCTTATCATATTAACTATTCTCCACTACAATATATCCAAGATGGAATCCCATAAAAATCCTTATATTCTCGGCTTCTACGGACAATCCGGCATCGGCAAAACCTATCTATTGCGCCAGATCGTAACCCAATTAAAAAGTGAAGGATTCAAGGCAGCAGTGATCAAGATATCGGATAAAGCCATCAGCATTGATACGGAAGGAAAAGATACGTTTCTGTATGGGGAAGCAGGAGCAGATATGGTCGTTTTCTCTTCAGCCAGCGAAAGCGCCTTTTTGGTCAAGAGGTCCCTGCCCACACAGAGCATTGTGGAGCAATTAACCTCGTTTGATACCTATGACTTCATCTTCATTGAAGGCGCCGTAGAAGCGTGGATCCCTAAAATACGGTTGGGAAATATCGCGCCAAGAGAAAATACACTTAAAACTTATGATGGCAACTATGACGAATTGATCTGTACAATTAGGAAACAAAGTCTGAAAGGAGATGCGCATGAATGAGGTTATTTTAAAGGTTAACGGAGAGGATATACCCCTGACGGAATTTCCTTCCGAGATGATTGCCCAGACCATCCTGGGAATGTTGAAAGCGCTGCATGGTGTTGACGACGATGTCGAGGAGATCAGCATTGATATAAAAGTTTCCTGACAACGCCTTTACTGATAAAAACATCAAAAGCAGCACCCTTTTCCATCCATATTTTCGGATGAAAAATCCTCTTTTTTAAGCAACTTTTCTTCATCAATTACGTTATATTAATTGTAAGAAATCTAAGAAAGGAGGAAATCATGAAGCTCAATCCACCCACCAAAGTTGTTTTTTGGCTTTCAACCGTTCTAGCCGCTTTAGGTATTCTTGGTCAATTCATCGCTTTACCATTTGTTGGCGGTTTTGAATTCTGGTTGGTAGCCGCAGGATTCGTCCTGCTGTGGCTTGGAAACACCATGAAAGGTTTCTAAGCAATTCATTTTGATATTGTTTATTTTTATAAAGAAAAAGCCGTCGCTAATGCGACGGCTTTCTTCTTTTTTTATCGTTTGTCTATTTCTGCTTCTTGATTTTTCCGGCGCTTTCCAGCAGCAGGGTCACACCCAGCATGCCGAAGCCTATCTGGCGCAGCGCGGCTTGTACATGATAAGCCACACCTGTCACAGGAATTAGAACCGTTGGCGTACCGGCAGTCACTGTTGGCGGCTGCGGTGCTGGTGGAGCCGGCGGTTCAGGCTCGGGGTCGATCGGATCACCGGGATCATATTCACAAGTACCGTTATCTGTGGTTGCCTCTGCATTGTAGTTCAACGCCAGTGGATCTGTGCAACCGGGAATTTCCTCAGGAGGATACTCACAGGTTCCATTATCAACCGTAGCACTGGGATCATAATTCACAGCCAAAACATCCATGCAACCGGGAATCTCCTCGGGAGGATACTCACAGGTTCCATTATCAACCGTGGCATCGGGATTGTAATTTGTCGCTAAAGCATCCGTACAGCCGGGGACAGAATTCTCGTCACCTGCCAGATCCCAAAATTCAATGTGGGATATATCCTTGCGATCGCTACTCTCGCCAAATCTTTGAACCGTGACCGTACCGTCATCCCACCATTTTGCGCAGTAGGCATCAACAGCCGAGTCACACAATCTAAAGAAAGGCTCATCGTGCGCGATCACAAATTCTGATGTTCCTGCTTTCACAACGATCACCTCAGGACTGCCGATCACCTTACCGGAATCCGGGTCGATCACATTGGGGTCAGAAGAACCGTCAAAATCAAAGGTTCCACCGTCAGATACATCCACACTAGTCTTTTCACATGTTCCCGAAGCGGCACATTCATCGTTATGAAAACCGTTAACGCCTGCATCCGGTAAACCGAGATCAGTTTCAGGATCAACCACTGTTTGATCCACAGGACCCGATGATCCGGGTATGGGCGTGGGAGTCGGATCAGCCGCATACACCGCCGAAACCTGACTGAGAGGATTCATTGGTAAGAATCCCGCCACAAGAGTAATAACACCGATGATAGCTGTGATACGTTTAACCAATACAAATTTTTTCATTCTTTCTCCTTGCGGTTTCTCTTAAAAAGAAAAAACCGGCATTGTTCTGTTGACCGGTTTCGCTATTTGCTCTATGAGACCCTTGCAAGTTCTTTATTTCGTCTTGCTAAGCGACCAGATTGTGGTCTCATTTCTACGCATTCAGTATTTTTTTATTGCGGCGATTTTATTTGTACAATTAAGACACTTTTTGTCCGTATTTAGTATTAACAGATTATTAACATCATGATCTACACACGGCTGTGATAATCCCCCTGCACGATCCATTTATAGGTGGTAAGCGCCTGCAAAGCCATAGGACCACGTGCATGTAGGCGCTGCGTGGATATGGCTACCTCGGCTCCCAGCCCCAATTCAGCACCATCGGTAAAACGCGTACTGGCATTCACATATACAACCGAGGAATCCACTTCCTTTAAAAAAAGTTGCTTATTATTTTCATCGGCAGACAGAATTCCATCGGAATGACCAGTGCTGTGTTCAGCAATGAAGTTGATCGCCGTTTCCGTATCCTCCACAACCTGTACGCCTAAATCTAAAGATAACCACTCACGGTCATAATCATCCTGTTCGATAGTTTTCCCAGTATCACAAGGAGTTATTTGTAACTGTTTCATCCATGTCTGTGGTAGATGCACAACAACCTTTTCCCGGCTCATACGCTCCAGCAGAAGGGGTAAAAAGGCAGGTGAAATTTTTTTATGTACAAGCACTGTATCCAGTGCATTACACACAGTCGGTCGTTGTACTTTTGCGTTGGTGATCACTTCCAATGCTTTTTGTAAATCCGCACTTTCATCCACAAATAAATGGCAGATGCCGATTCCACCGGTAATAACCGGGATTCGGCTGTTCTCACGGCAGTAGCGATGTAATGCAGCGCCCCCACGCGGGATCAACATATCCACATATTCATACATCATTAAAAGCTGATCAACCAGTGCTCTATTCGAATCGTGAATAAACTGCACCGCATCCTGAGGGAAACCTGCCTTCTCAAGCGCAGCATGCACACACGATACCAGCACAGAATTGGTCGCTATTGTTTCTTTCCCTCCTCTAAGGATAACAGCATTCCCCGAATAGAGGCATAAAGCAGCCACATCAATGGTTACATTCGGTCTGGACTCGTAAATCACTCCTACCACACCCAGGGGAACTCTTTTCTTGTGTACATTCAAGCCATTTGGCATGATTTGTTGATCAAAAATGGCACCCAGTGGATCAGGAAGTGAAGCTACCTTTTCTATACCGGCACCCATAGCCCCAATTCTGGAAGGAGAAAGCTGCAATCTTTCTATCATTGCAGATGATAAACCGTGGGCAAGTGCTTCATTTTGGTCTTTCTCATTCGCAGATAAAATTTCCTGCTGCCGATCTACAAGTAGGTTAACCAATGCCGCTAACACTTCACGGCGAGATTCTTTTGATGTAGATGAGATAATTCGAGAAGCCTCTTTTGCCTTCTTACACATTTCAAGAATGTCATTCATCTTCAACCTTTCCTTTTAAAAGGAGAACCATATCATCATGATGGATCATTTCATCAGTAAAGAGATAGCCCAGCGTTCGTTCAATCTGATCGGTATGCAGTCCTCTGATCTGGTTTATCTCATCTGATCCATAAGCGCAGCGCCCCAGCGCGCAGGGTTTCCCAGCAGGATCAAATACATAAATCACATCACCCCGCTGGAAAACCCCACAAGCAGAAATAATACCCACCGGCAGTAAGCTGCCCCCGTTCTTTAATGCGAATAACGCTCCATCATCAACCTGCACTCCACAACCTTTCAGCGCACTTGCTACTAAATACCTTTTTTTACTTTCTAATTTATCCAGAACAGGGAATATCCAGGTTCCGGGATAATTACCTTTCATAATGTTAATAAGGATATTCTCAGCGCCGCCATCGGAAATCACAACTGTAGTCCCACTGCGGCGGGCGATCTCTGCCGCCTGAAGTTTGGTCAGCATTCCACCAGTACCCAGTTCCGAGTTTGAACCTCGCACCGCTTCCCAGAGAGTAGAAGGGATCTCCTGCGATCGGATCTCTTTTATCAAGGTAGAACTCGAATCATTCGGGTTGCCATCATAGAGTCCTTCAATATCTGTTAATAGGATCAGCAGGTCTGCCTCAAGGATGGTCGCCACCATAGCCGAGAGGTTATCGTTATCTCCAATGCCAATCTCGTCTGTAGCGATGGTGTCATTTTCATTGACAACAGGGATAATTCCCTGTGCAAGCAGTGCTTCCAGCGTACCGCGCGCATTGATATAACTCTTTCGGTTGGTGATATCAGTACGGGTTAATAAGACCTGCCCGACTTTCATACCGTACATAGAGAATATCTGCTCATAAACAGCCATCAACCGTGGCTGCCCCACAGCAGCAAGCATTTGTTTGGCAGGTACATGTTTTACTAATCGTGGGAAGTTGAGTGCTTCCCTGCCAGCAGCAATGGCTCCAGATGAAACCAGTACCAGTTGATAACCCTGGTCCTGTAAATCTTTGATCTGACGGGCTAATTCTATAATACGCGAGTGCTGCAAACAGCGCGTACCCTGCGTGAGTGTAGAAGTGCCTATCTTGACCACGATCCGCTGATAGCACATATCGTCCTCCCGATAATTCCTCCTAGTATAACAAAAGGAACACCAGAATGAAATAACTATATATCTAAACATACAGCCGTGAAAAGAAATTGCTGCACGGAGATTCCGATTACAACCTCAGTTGCCATCATTTACTCATGACAGGAATGTTTTTGCAGCGCATAAACATCTTCGTTGACTTTCAATGAATCAGATCAAATGAAGATAGTTAACCTGCGGATGACGCAATAATTCTTAAACACAATCAAATCTGAGGATAGGTGTTTAAAAAAGAGCGCAGGTGAAGAAAGCAAAAAAGCAAAACAATAATATAATTTCATGAGTTCTCGAGGATTGAATTACTATATTCCTCATGTTATTATCTATTGAAATATGTGAATGAAGTTGTTGTAAATGTAAATAATTACCCAACTTAATTCACCAAATGATTCAATTTTGTGTAAAACCGCCCGAATTGTAATTTGGTGTCTTTTGCCCAATTTGAATAGATTATGTAATTTGGTTATTGCGTAATTTTTATTTTCTATAATTAACCACAAGGTGTAAACATGAATGTTCTCATAACAGGCTACCTCGGTTCGATGGTGGCGTCTTTAACTGGAGAATTGGTAAAGACAAATACAAACAAGGTTATTCTGGCTGGCTCGAACGCGACCGAATTAAGTGAAAAATTCGATGCTGTAACCGCTCACGTCATTAACCCTGCCGATCCCATCTTTCATGAAATCCTATCCTCAAATAATTTTGATGCGATCATTTTCAATCCCATTAGAGAAGAACAACTACTTACCGGGGAACGTAGAATTTCCGGTCATTTGCTCGACGGTTTAATCAATATTTTAGATCACTATAAAAACAGAACCGCTCCCTGGATCATTTTAATTTCATCTTCAGAAGTATACAATGTATTCGACATCAATAACACTTTACCTGAAACCATCCAAAAGAGCACCGTCTTAAACAAAAATGTTTTGTTGACATGTGAACAATATTGCCAGTATTACAATCATTTTTATAATTTCAATACCTCTATCATCAGAATACCATTTATATATGGAAATGACGAGACACATTCTCTATTACATTCGCTTATCCTGGAATGTTTGAAAAACAACTCGGTTGACCTACCCTCCGATCAAGCATCACTTTGCAGTTTTCTGCACTCAGATGATGCGGCTGATTTTATCGTCAGGCTCTTAGATGAAGAATATACTCACGATTATGAAATATTTAACCTCACGTCACCAGATACTTTTTCGTTGAATACACTATCGCAAAATTTGCACACTTATTTCCCACGTGTGAAATTTAACTTCCTATCCAGGAATGTGATCTCGACAAAACCCGTTAACGGGAAATTAGCAAAAATGGAATTAAATTGGACTCCCACCCACAGTTTTAATAATAGTCTGGGAGATCTCATCAACCAATTAAAAAATAAACCGAAACTGGAACAGAAACCTTTTAATAAATTTAAAGCTGTATTGACCGGTCGTCCAAATTTGGTTAAATGGCTCGAGTTGATACTGGGGGGAGCTGTGATGCAAGGACTGGTTTATCTTACCGGAACTTTTTTACAATTTAAATATATTGACTTTCGCTTGTTGTACGTGATCTTGATAGGTTCTGCGTATGGAATCCGCTTTGGGCTGATGGCGGCACTAATTGCCGGTGCATCCAATCTTTACAGCTGGTATCAGCTTGGATTAGATTGGGAGCTTTTGATCTATCATGTTGAGAACTGGCTGCCTTTCGCACTTTACCTGATCGCAGGATCAGTCACAGGATATTTATGGGATAAAAAAGAGAATGAGACCAATTTTGCCAACAAACAACGTGCCTTAACACAAGAGAAATACGCTTTTCTTTATAATATCTATGAAGATACGCGCAAAACAAAAAATCAATTGCGGGAACAATTGATCGGTTACCGCGATAGTTATGGCAGAATCTATACCATAACTCGCGAATTAGATTCTCTAAACTCCAACGATGTTTTTCTAAAAGCTGTGAATATCATCGAAGATGTCATGGAAAACGAAAGCGTTGCTATCTACAGCCTTGATTCATCCACACGTTTTGCACGTTTAGAAGTCTGTTCCACAACACAGGTGGAATCAACACCAAAATCGATCAACCTGGCTGATTTTCCTGAAGCATTTAACAAGATCAAGAGCGGCGAAATGTTCATCAACACAGCGCTGCTGCCTACTTATCCAAGCCTGATCGCTCCCATCATTAAAGATCAGCAACCTTTGGGCATGATCTTCATCTGGAAACGAACATTTGAACAACACTCAATGTACTATGAAAATCTTTTCAAGGTTTTAAGCGGCTTGATCGAATCATCATTAGTTCGAGCAGTACTCTTCAGAGAGGCAAATCTCTCAAAGTGGTATCTTCCCTCCACCAGAATTCTTGATGCAAATGTTTTTAAGGACACCTTGAAGATCAAGATAGAAATGCAAAACCGCAATATCACCAGGTTTCAACTCATCAGTATCGATAAAGGAGATACGAGCTGGGAGGATTTCAGCTCTGTTCTTGAAAAGGGGATCAGAACCACCGATTACGCAGGTTTGCTCAATGAATCAGATTCTATTTGCTATGTGATCCTTTCTCAAGCAGAAGAATCTAGCATTGATATGATCATCGAACGACTTGCCAATCTGGGGATTAAATGCAAAATTGTAGAAAGCAATTCGATTGCCTATGTTTGAAATATCATTTTCTTCTTTTCTTATCATCCACATTGTTTGTGTGGTTATTTATGGCTTTTTAATTATCTCCGGGATTTCCAGGCACCGTAAGGAATTTATTGCAATTCTTTTCTTCATCCCGGTTTTTGGATTCATCGCCGCCGCAGTGGTTGAGCTGTATTATAAGTTTGCCGGTTCCAAACAAGAACCCATTGAAATTCCAGATCTGACCCTCGATAATGACGTCTACTGGAAACCGGTTAAAGTAAGGCAGGAAGAAACAGACCTGGTCCCACTGGAAGAAGCGATTTCGATCAACGATACCGCAACCCGACGCAAACTCATGCTTGAATCTCTGTACGATAACCCCTCCAAATACATAGATGTTCTTATGGAAGCTCGCAGGAATGATGATATTGAAACAGTTCATTATGCTTCCACCACCATCTCAAAGATCCAGCGTGACTTCCAGCTCGAAATTCAGCGCCTTTCTGTAGAAGTGGAGAACAACCCGGATGATAACAAATTATTAGATCAATATATCGATACTATCCAGCAGTACATTGACTGTGATATTCTTGAAGACTACCTGCTTAAACGTCAGCGTCTGTTATTCAATGAAGCATTAGTAAAAAGGATCGACCGAGCAGGAATAGATAAAGAGATACTGATAAAAAGGATAAACAACAATATGGCACTGGGTAATTTTCAAGCAGCTATTGATGACAGTTCCCTTTTAAGAGAACTGTGGTCTGAAGATGAACAGGTGTGGATCGAATCGCTGCGTGTTTGCGTAGAAAGCCAGGATGTGCAAAAATTAAATGAAGTAATCAGAGAAATAGACCAACTTCCTATCCAGTGGAGCAATACGAACCGAAAGCTTATCCAGGAATGGAAGGAGAATTATCGGTAATGAAGAATAAAGAAAGTTTTTCGTGGGTTTTATTACCCATCCTCATACTGGGATTGCTTTCCACGGCAATATTCATTGAACGTTCCGGTATCTCCCCCACGATCAGTCAGCCCAGCCTTAACTTCCTTGATCAAATCACGGCAGAAAGCACAAATGAGACTTCAACGACACAGAAAGCAACCACCCTCGTGCTATTTGATTCCATTGATGATGATGATCGAGAGCAGTTATCGGTCGTTACCGACACTTTTGACAGTATGCGAATCAAGTATGATACCTATGATATCAATGAACCTTATGAATTCGATACGTTCCTAAATAATGGATACGAAGCGATCATTATTACATTTTATAATCTCGATAAACTGAACCAGGATATCCTTCATTTGGTTCAATGGGTTGAAGAGGGCGGGCGTGTACTCTTCTCCATTAGACCAGAGGTATCTTCGACATATATTGCCGTCTACCGAAAATTAGGAATCACTTCTTACGGATATGACTTCACATCCATTCCAGAGATCCTTTTCAAAGATGACCTCTTCCCTGGAATGAAGGGAGTTTCGATGGATAGTGGATTCCTGGACGATACGAGTCTTTCGATCCAATTAGATGAACAGGCACACGTCCACCTCGCCAGCGCAGATCGCAATGCCACCCCAATTCTGTGGGATTACGATCAAGGGATGGGGCGTTTTGTAATCATCAACAGCGATCAGTTTGTTAATAAGTATGATCGAGGTTTGATCTGTGCTGCATACAGTCTGCTTTTCGATACACTCATCTATCCTGTTATTAACAGTTCTATGGTCTTCATTGATGATTTTCCCGGTCCTATACCTGAAGGGAGCGATGAAACCATTTATCGGGAATTTGGGAAAGATATCGAAAGTTTTTATATCAATATCTGGTGGCCCGACATGAAAGATTTCGCACGCCGCTACGGACTGGAATACACCGGGCTGCTGATAGAAACTTATAACGAAAAAGTTGTTCCTCCATTTATCGATGTAAAATCGGTCGAGCGTTATGAATATTTTGGCGATTCCTTACTCGACGCAGGTGGAGAAATCGGGCTGCATGGATATAATCACGTCCCACTCGTCACCAATATTGATGAAATTCCAGCCGATCTCGGTTATCCTGTATGGAGTTCCAATCAAGCCATGCAAACATCCATTCAGGAATTATATACATTTGGGGTCTCGTTATTCCCCGAACAAGAATTTCTTACTTATGTCCCCCCTTCTAATATTCTGAGTCTTGAAGCAAGAGAATGGATACCAGATATCATCCCGGAAGTCAGGGTAATTGCTGCTCAATATATAGGCGATCCCGAAATTGAAGCTTCCTATGAACAGGAATTCGAAGAATCTGAAGATGGCATCATTGAAGTACCGCGTATCATTTCCGGGTATGCAGTTTCCACTTTCTCACAATGGACCGCCATCAACGAACTAATGCTCCATTACGTAAACTCCCATTTTGTCCACCCTGATGACGTACTGGATCAAGAAAGAAGCAACGGGCAGGGTTGGGTTTATTTGCGGGATCAATTCGAGCAATACCTTATGTGGCTGGAAGGCGCCGCTCCATCCATTCGAAATATGACAGCAAGCGAAGGTGGGATGGCTGTACAACGATTTGCTCGCCTGACTATTGATACGGATTGTGATGATGACGGATGCATCATTAATATTTCCAATTTTTATGACGATGCATGGATGTTAATGCATTCCAACCGGCACCCTGGAGAAATCGTTGGCGGAACGATCACAGAGGTTTCTTCAAATTTATATCTGATCGGCGCTCAGAATGACAGGGTTGAAATTGTATTCGAGGAGTAGGCGTTGAAAATTTGTTTATTACTAGAAGGCAGCTACCCATATGTCCAGGGAGGTGTATCCACCTGGGTGGATGGTTTTATCCGTTCCCTGCCCGATGATGAATTCATCTTATGGACGGTCGCCGATACCAAAGAAAAACGCAGTTCCTTCAAATATACGATTCCAAAAAACGTTGTTGCCATCCACGAAAATTTTCTGGATTCTGCTCTGGATGTTCCCATCAACAACAACGCAAAAGTCCGATTAACAAAAGATGAGATAGAAGCGGTCTCTCAACTCACCCAGTGCAAAGACCCGGATTGGGACGTACTATACCGCTGCTTTGGAGAACAACCCGAAAAATCTATTGAACTATTCATGAGCAGAGAGTTCCTCGCCATACTGAAGAAATTTGCCATGGAGCAGTTCCCCTTCGTCGGTTTCACCGATCTGTTCTGGACTATCCGATCAATGTTCCTGCCTATGCTGGCGCTTCTCGGGCAAGAATTACCAGAGGCAGATCTATACCACAGCTTATCCACCGGCTATGCCGGAGTTGTTGGGGCGCTGTGTTCAAAAAAATACAACAAACCCTATGTTCTCACAGAACACGGCATCTACACGCGAGAAAGAGAAGAAGAAATTTTACGCGCAGACTGGGTAGTACCTTATTTTAAGGAATTATGGGTCAACATGTTCTACATGTATTCACGATTTGCCTATCAAACAGCCCATCGTGTCACAAGTCTATTCAACCGTGCCAGCCGAGTTCAACAGGAGATCGGTTGTCCTGCGGAAAAATGTGATGTGATCAACAATGGTATTCACTATGAAGAGTTCTGTGATATTCCCACCAAAGAGGATGATGGCTGGATCAACATTGGAGCCATCGTTCGCATTGCCCCCATTAAAGATATCAAGACTATGATCTATACTTTCTCTCGCCTAAAGCAAGTTATCAATAATGTACGTTTGTTCATTCTGGGCAATATTGATGATGAGGATTATTACCAGGAATGTGTAGATCTCATTCACTTCCTGGACGTACAAGATATCAATTTTGTGGGTCTGGTGGATGTGAAACCCTACCTTGCAACGTTTGATTTCACCCTGCTCACCAGCATTTCCGAAGGTCAACCCTTTGCAGCCATTGAATCACTGACTGCTCGCCGACCGCTGGTAGCCACCAACGTCGGATCATTGCGAGAATTGATCGACGGAGACGGTCGCGATGATCTTGGAACTGCCGGTATCTATGTATCGCCCATGCATCAAACAGAATTGCTGCAGGCGCTGGTACGAATGTGCAAGAATAAGAACATGAGAGAAAAGATGGGGATAACAGGGCAGCAAAGGATGCGTGAGTTCTACGACCATCCCACTATGGTAAAAAACTATCGTATCATCTATGAGAAAGCAGAAAAGACATGGCAGGAATCGGTTTTGAACTGAAGAAACTATTTGAAAAAAGAGGGGGCATAAACAAGCTTCGTGCAACTTTTTATTCTGGCATCGTGATCGCCGGACCGATGCTGATGGGTGCTGTATTGTTATTTGGTCAAAAATATCTCTCCATCAGGTTTGGCGCCAGCAGTCATGAGCAAGATCTGATCATCGTCATAACTACCTATTCTCTACTCTTTCCTCTCCTTTTGACAAGCTTGTTCTCCTATACGATTTCACGCTACATTGCCGATAAACTCTATATCAAAGATTATTCCAGTATTTTAAATTCTATGTATGGTTTGATTCTTCCTCTTTTATGTGTTGGATCGGTAGGATGGGCAATTTTCATATATCTATCAGAGCTGCCTCTGCTTCACGGCATCCTGTCTTTCATCCTCTTTTGTTCCGCCATTATGGTGTGGGTCCAAATCACCTACATCACAGCTATCAAGTATTACAAGGATATTTTGATCGGTTTCTTTATTGGAATATTCAGCGGGCTGCTGGTAGGTGCGTGTTTATTCTTATTTGCACATGTCGAGATCGTCTCAGCCTTTTTGGCTGCTGCTTGTTTTGCTTATGGCATCATGCTGACAATTTACACACTGGTGCTGCATAAACATTTCCCGCTCGGAAACAAACCAAGTTTTGAATTCTTCAAATGGGTAAAAAAATATCCTTCCCTAACTCTGGTTGGCTTTTTTACAACATTGGGATTATTCATCCATTTAATGTTGATGTGGAAAAGCCCCTGGGGTGCCCAGGTGATCGGACTGTTTTACCATGCCCCCATGCACGATATTCCTGCTTTTTTTGCATTCCTTTCGATATTGGTCACCACAGTGAATTTTGTAACCTCTGTGGAGGTAAATTTCTACCCGAAATACCGTTTGTATTTTGGACTCATTAACAACGGCGGCTCGCTGGTTGATATCAATAAAGCATACGATGAAATGCTGATCGTTCTCAAACAAGAGCTGTTTTACCTTGCCTTACGTCAAATGTTCACCACTATCATCGCCATCATCATCGGATCAGAGATCATCAGCAATCTGGGTTTTGGATTCACTAATGAGATGATCGGTCTCTTCCGAGTTTTGTGTCTGGGATATGCTTTCTATGCGATCGGGAACAGCATCATGCTGGTTTTGTTATACTTTGTAGATTTTAAGGGTGCTGTATTCTGTGGTTTTTCTCTTCTCCTGGTGAATACTCTTGTCACCCGTTATACCATCACTTTATCATCAAATTATTATGGATTCGGACTATTGGCTGCGGGATTGATGATGTGCCTGGTTGCACTGAGTCGTTTGACTTATTACACTACACATCTGGATTATTATATATACTGTCGGCAACCAATTTTCACGCGTGAAAAACAGATTAAAGAAAACAGGTAAGAAGAAAATGGGTAAAAAAATCGGAAAGACTATCTTATTTATTATCGGTATTCTTCTCGCCCTCATAATTTCGCTGAAAAGTTTACAAGATGTGATGTCAGATTCAACTGGTGAAGAATCTGACATTAACCTTGAGGAAATTTTGGATATTCCCATCGAAAATATTCAGGTGGCTGAATCTGTAGACATTAATTCCACTCCCTTTGTAGATAACATGGATCTCTACCAATACGATCAGCCTGACTCCATTGTGTATATGTACGTCACCATCCGCAAAGGGAATTCATCTGACGGCACCGACCATACCTGGCAGGAAGTGAATGATTTTACAAAAATTTTTTTGTCTGACAACCCGCAAA
This sequence comes from Anaerolineaceae bacterium, assembly GCA_963556045.3. Classification (GTDB taxonomy): domain Bacteria; phylum Chloroflexota; class Anaerolineae; order Anaerolineales; family Anaerolineaceae; genus UBA4781. The sequence continues at coordinate 1,451,002 of CAUVYA020000002.1, forward strand.
TCGTCGTTGGGAAAGCCGAAGTCATTTTTCAGATAGGAGATGAAACCGGTCCCACGCCGGGAAACTTCGGATTTGGAGAGATCAATCCGAATGGAACCATCCAGGTGCGCGGCAATACCGCATCTTTGGTGGCTCAGAAATCATACAAGATCGAGCTTTTCGACAGTGCGGGAGAATGGTACGGTCAATCAACCATTACTTTGAATAAGCACATGGATGATATTACTCGCATCAGAAACAAACTGTGCTTTGACCTGCTTAAGGATATTGGTGGGATGGTGAGTTTAAGAACTCAATTTGTGCGTTTGTTTGTTAAAGATGAGACGAGCGATCCCGGCAGTTCAGCTTTTGTTGACTATGGTCTGTATACACAAATCGAACAGCCCAACCGGGCATTTTTACGAAATCATCTATTGGATCAGGATGCGCAACTGTACAAACCCACCATGTTCGAGTTCTACCGCTACCCTGAACAGATCCGCCAGGCGGATGATCCGCTATACGATCGCACCGCCTTTGAGACGGTGCTGGAGATCAAAGGCAATCAGAATCACAGCAAGTTGATACAAATGCTGGAAGATGTGAATAATTGGAGTATTCCAATCGAACAAACCTTTGAAACGTATTTTGATGCGGATAACTACTTCACATGGCTGGCTTTTAACATCCTGGTAGGCAATGTGGATACGGATGCACAGAATTTTTATTTATACAGCCCTCAAAATAGCCAGAAGTGGTATTTTCTGGCATGGGACTATGATGGATCGCTGGCACGCCAGGAAAACGATCTCCAGGGCGGGTATAATTATCACCTTTACCAAAAAGGAATTGCCAATTACTGGGGAGTGGTACTGCATCAACGGGTATTGACTATCCCTGCATATCGTGCGCAACTCGATGCCAGGATAAAAGAGTTAAGAACTTTCGTCTCTCCGGAACGAGTTGAACAGCAGATGAAGATCTATCGTTCCGTAACCGAGCCTATCATTTTGAATATGCCGGATCTCTTGCATCTTCCGGGTACGATCGAGGATTATGAATTGATTTACGAAATCCTGCCTCATGAAATAGAGATCAATTATCAATACTATCTCGATTCTCTCGAAACACCCATGCCTTTCTATCTGGGTGAGCCGCAGATTGTAAACAACAACACCGTTCGCTTCACCTGGGGAGAAGCGTACGATTTTAACGCTCAGGACGTTAACTACCAATTTACATTAAGCAGGAATTGGCAGTTGAGTGAAATTGTCTACCAGAGTGAGATCACAAACTTCCTCGAAGTAGATGTGCCGATGCTGGAACCCGGGCAATATTTCTGGGTTGTGACCGCTGTTAATGAAGACGGGAAGTTGCAGTACGCTTTTGATTATTTTAGAGACGCGGAAGGCGGTTACCACGATGGGATGAAATATTTTTATGTGCAGAATGATGGCGCAACTACAATGATTGCACCGGGGAATTAAGAATGCCCTACCGCCATGAGATGAAATTTGTTCTGGATGAAGCAGATAGCGTGATGCTGCGATCACGCCTGCAATGGATTCTCCAGAAAGACAGCCATATTACCACTTCGGGATATTATACGGTACGAAGCCTCTATTTTGATGATTATTACAACAGCGCCTACAATGAAAAGAATATGAGCATCCTTGAACGAGAGAAATACCGCATACGGTTGTACAATCAATCAGATAAAGTCATTCATCTCGAACGAAAAATTAAATCAAACAACTACATCCTTAAGGAAACAGCACCTCTCACCCGTAAGGAAACAGAAGCCATTCTCAATGAGGATTATGATTTTTTACGGTTGGAAAGCTCGCATTTAAAACAACTTTTCTATCATCATTGTCAATCATACCTTATGCGACCACGCGTGATGGTTGATTATGAGCGGGAACCATTTGTGATGGATGCTGGAGATGTGCGTATCACCTTCGACAGAAATATTCGTGCCGGTATGGAGCTGCTTGATCCCTTCAACAGTGAGATGGCTATGGTGAATGTATTACAACCAAACCAATTAATCATGGAGGTTAAGTACACTCATTTTTTGCCAACGATCGTTAGACAACTATTAAATGGACCACACGCAGTCTATTCTTCTATGTCAAAATACATGTTATGCTGCGAGAAGACATTATTTAAGAGACGGACCAATTTGTAAAATGCCATGAATTTGACCCATTCGCATAATAAGGAGAACACGCATGTTTGAAGAATTCCTCACTTTCATCAAGACCGACCTGATTGATGCTCTGTACAATTTGCTGCCAGAAATGTATTCTCTCATCCTGGCATTTCTATTAGGTCTATTTATCTTTTATTTTTACCGCCGCTCTTACAAAGGGGTAGTATTTAACCATGGATTTTCGATCACCCTGGCAGCGATGACAGTGCTTTCTGCTGTCATTACACTTGCGATCAGTTCCAACATCGCACTTTCGCTGGGGATGGTAGGGGCACTCAGCATCATACGTTACCGTACCGCTATCAAGGATCCTATGGACATCATGTTCCTCTTTTGGGCTGTTGCAACAGGCATCGCTATCGGCGCGAAAATGCATTACCTGGCATTGTTGGGAGCATTCATCATAGTACTACTCTTCTTCACATTAAATAAATCACAAAATGGGAATAAGATGTATATTCTCCTTTTGCATTATTCTTTAAAAAATACCGAAACGGAACTTACACGTATCTTACGCAAACACCGCTACGAGATCAAATCGAAAACGATTCGTGGCGATCAGATCGAGATGGCGATTGAAATGGTTGTAAAAAACGATAACCTGGCATTCCTGGAAACGATTAAAACGCTTCCATCCGTCACCGATGTGACACTGGTTCAATACAACGGAGATTATTATAATTAAATATACACTTCGTAAGGGTTAATGGATATGCAGAAAAAACGAAAAGGAATTCTTGTTTTCTTTTCCTTCTTCATTTTTTTCCTGATGGGCTGGTGTATTATGTACTGCCTGCGATTTCAAGATGTTCACTTTGAACCCACTACCGAAACACTGGTCAACCCGCTGATGGGCTGGGCGCCGTGGGCAACCATTGAGAAGAGTGAGCAGCCTCACACTCTGGTGTATGCCGATCTGACCTGGCGAGACTTTGAACCGCAGGAAGGTCAATTCGATTTTGCCGCTTTTGAGCAGCGAAACCAATTCGCACGCTGGCGGGCAGAGGGGAAACGAGTTGTATTCCGCTTCGTACTGGATATTCCTGATTCCGGGGAACATCTGGATATTCCGGACTGGCTATTTGAAAAGATCGAGGGGGATGGGGATTTCTACGATCATGAATACGGTAAAGGTTTCAGCCCTAATTACGCAAATCCGATCTTAATCGCTTATCACCAAAAAGCCATCCAGGCGCTGGGAGAGCGCTATGGGCAGGATGATTTTATCGCTTATATTGAATTGGGCAGTCTTGGACACTGGGGAGAATGGCATATCAAGAGCGACACCAATATTCGAACTCTTCCCGATCAATCCATCCGCGATCAGTATGTAAGCCATTATCTGAATGCATTTCCCAATACCTATCTATTAATGCGGCGTCCCTTCATGATAGCGCAAGATCATCTCATTGGATTTTACAATGACATGACCGCTGATCCCGAAAGCACAGAAACGTGGCTGGAATGGATCCAATACGGAGGGGAATACAGCCAAACCGGTGAGGTACAAGCGCTGGCAGCTCTGCCCGATCAATGGCAGATCGCCCCTATCGGTGGCGAGCAGACCTCTTCAATGGATCCAAACCAGATATACGGTGAATTTTTATCAGCGACTATAGATCTGCTGCAGCGATCGCATACAACCTTTATCGGTCCCAATGGCGCATACAACATCAAAGCTGGCAGTGAACTGCAACCAGGGATTGACCGCATCCTGGCAACCATAGGATACCGACTTTATATACCAGATGCCCGAATTCCAGATCGGATCATGTACGGAAAGACCATCCCACTGCGATTCACATTTGCCAACTCTGGTATTGCTCCCTTTTACTACAATTGGACTATCACCGGTTATGTGTTCGATATGGAAAATATACTTATCGACACATTTCCAATTGATGTGGACCTCCGTACGATTCTACCTGGAAATGCCATTACTATTTCTGCCGAACTGCCCGTTGACAACCTCACTAATGGAACCTACCAGCTTGGAGTTGCAATTCTTGATCCCCACAGCAATATACCAGCTGTTGTATTCAGCATGCCAAACAACCGAGACGACAAAATCCAGTTACTGGGCAGCTTTCAAGTGCATCGGCTTTTCCGAGAAGAAAAATAATTCTGGGATCCTATCGTTAAAAAGAATAATCCACCTTGCGGTGGATTATTCTTTTCTTCTCTCAGGCTTTACTCCTCTTTTTTCTTTGGCAAATGATCAACTGCGATGGAAAGACCAAAGCAGCCCATACCAACCAGCATGCTTATCTTCGAGAGCATCATATAGTTGCTCTGCAATTGGCAGGCTAGATCTACACCTGTTACAGGGATGAGCACTTCTTCAGCCGCAGTTACAGGGATAAGCGGTGGGACTGCCACAACTGGCGGTGGAACAGGTGCTGTCGGAGAGCAATCCAGTGTATAGGAGAAACTGGCGCTGCCCGTATTCCAGGCAATACTCAGAGTATGAGTGCCATCAGGCGTTGTACCAACCAGCGAGGTTCCGGGAGAAATGGTTCCGGGTCCGCCGCTTCCATACGTTCCACCATCCAGACTCCATGTGAACCCTGGAACAGAAAAACCATTGTTATTGGACACCGACCACTGCATAGTATCAGCTGTCACACAGGTTGGAGCTGGAGCAAGGCTAAATGCATCTGCTGTTTCGCAGGCATCGCCGATTCCATTGGCATTCTCATCGGCTTGATCCGGATTGGCAAGGTCTGCACAGTTATCGCAGGCATCGCCTACACCGTCAGCATCGCCATCTTCCTGACCGGGATCGGCAACTGCTGGGCAGGTATCACAAAGATCGCCAATGCCATCGGCGTCGCCATCAGTCTGGTCACCATTGACAACATCTACACAGTTATCATTGCAGTCAGCTATCGTATCTTCATCGGTATCGGTATCCGGTTTTCCACAACCGCACTGTCCCGGTTCGATCTTGGTTAGATCATCGGGGCAGAGGTCCTGGCAATCCAGTGTACCGTCGCCATCCAGATCTACATCCGGTACACCACAGCCGCAAATCCCTTCTAGTTGTTTATTAGGATCCAACGGACATTCTTCTTCACAATCCAGATAGGTATCTAAGTCAGTATCGATATCAGGTTCACCACAACCACATACTCCTGGTTCTGTTTTTCCAGCATCATCAACACAACCATCAACGCAGTCGGCTGTACCATCCCCATCGGTATCCGTATCTGGATTTCCACAACCGCACTGTCCGGGATTGATTTTTAATGGATCTGATGGGCAGTTATCCTGACAATCGGCTTTTCCATCCCCATCACCATCGGTATCTGCTACACCACAACCGCAGATTCCGGGATCCGTTTTACCAGCATCACTCGGGCAGCCATCATTACAATCTGCAGTACCATCTCCGTCAGAGTCAGTGTCCGATTCACCACAGCCACAGATTCCTGGAGCTGTTTTATTGGCATCACTCGGGCAGCCATCAATACAATCAGCGAATCCATCACCATCAGAGTCGGTATCCAGGTTGCCACAACCACATTGTCCCTCAGAAGCTTTGTTGGGGTCTAACGGGCAGCCATCTTCACAGTCATCTATACCATCACCATCGGTATCTGGAGCACCGCAATCGCATACGCCGGGTTCAGTTTTGCGAGGATCAAATGGACAGTTATCATTACAATCCGCGGTCCCATCCCCATCGGAATCCGTGTCGGGCACCCAACAACCGCACTGTCCGGGATCGGTTTTAAGTGGATCCCATTTGCATCCATCGACGCAGTCTGCTGTGCCATCCCAATCGGAATCCCATTCTGAGTGACCGCAACCGCACTGACCGGGATCAGTTTTCCCATAATCCGACGGACACAAATCATTGCAATCCGGGGTGCCATCATGATCGCTATCCGTATCCGCTACACCACAACCGCATATTCCTGGCTCCGTTTTATTCGGATCGTCCGGACAATTATCAACTACCCCGCATTTGCCATTCTCGCTGGTTGGATTATAGGGCACACAGGTTAAGCCCGGGCAACAGGGTTTTCCGGTTCCGTTGACCTGGCACTCGGAATTCTCTGATTTACACCATGTAGCAAAGACCTCTCCTTTCCCAACGCCCATGAATACCATTGAGGCGACGATGGATGCAGCAGCGATTATCCTCAAACATTTTGCAATTTTTCCCTTCATATCAACCCTCCGTTATTCTCCTTAATACAAAAAAACCGGTTTAAATTGACCGGTTTCGCTACTGGCTCCCTAAAATTCCAAGGTATGTTACATTGAAACTATATCGCCTTACAAGCGACCAAGTTCGAATTTTAGTTCATAGCCTTCAATATTCAAATGTGACAGCGGCGTATATAGTATACATAATTTTAATAAAATTACAAGATACTAATTTTTCATTGAAAGGTACAATAAGATCAATTATTTACGAAGGAAGTTTAGCATGCAAATTAGCGAAGAACAAAGAAAAAATATTTTAGCGCTTCAAAAGGAAGAACTCAATGGGCATTATACTTATTTGCGGCTTGCCGATGCCATCAAGGACGAGCACAATGCACAGGTATTGAAACGCATCGCCCAGGAAGAGCTGAAGCACTACCAGATCTGGCAGCACTACACAGATACAGAAACAAAACCCAATTCAATGCGCATTCGGTTCTATTACTGGCTGTCGAAGGTATTCGGGTTGACCTTTGGTATCAAACTGATGGAACAGGGCGAGGAAAAAGCACAGGAAAAATACCGCGAGCTGGTTGACAGCATCCCTGAAGCTTCCCAGATACTGGCAGAGGAAGAAAAGCATGAGGATGAACTGCTGGAAATGCTGGATGAAGAAAGTTTGAGGTATGCCGGATCAGTGGTGTTGGGATTGAACGATGCCCTGGTGGAATTAACCGGCGCTCTGGCAGGACTTACTTTCGCATTACGCGACACCAATCTTATTGCACTAACAGGCTTGATCACCGGTATTTCCGCGTCTTTTTCCATGGCAGCTTCCGAATACCTTTCCTCGAAATCAGAGGGGGGCGATAAAGTACCACTCAGATCAGCTCTGTATACCGGATTGGCATACATCCTGACCGTTACCATCCTGATCTTGCCTTATCTGATCGCATCCAACTATTATTTCAGCCTGGCATGGACGATCACCAATGCGATCTTGATAATCGCCATCTTCAATTTTTATATTTCTGTGGCAAAAGGATTCAACTTCAAAAAACGCTTCATCGAAATGTCCATCATCAGTCTAGGGGTAGCTTTGTTCTCATTTGTGGTTGGAAACATTATCAGCAAATTCTTTGGTGTTAATGTCTAATCTTTATTAATGAAAGGAATTTTCTAAATGGAAGAAATTAACAAACGACGTATCAAGCTTTTCCTTATCTTTGCATTCGGCATTTCATGGCTGACAGCACTGATTATCTACCTGACCGGAGGATTGCAGAACAGCCCTGTACTCATCGAGAACGGTTCGATAACACTCGCTTACATTCTTTTAGCCAGTGTGTATATGTGGGGTCCGGCGATCGCCAATGTTGCAACCCGACTGATCACCAAAGAAGGAAAAGAAGACCTCAAATTGAAATTCAATTTGAAGAAAGACTGGCGTTACCTGCTGACTGGCTGGGTGGGAACACCTCTTCTGGTTTTATTGGGAACTGCCTTATTTTTCCTGCTTTTTCCATCCTATTTTGACCATGGTCTTACCGCTCTCACTTCGCAAATGGCTCTGATCGGCAGTGATACAGGTACAACCACAATCTATCAAGTTATTATCATACAAGTGATTTATGCTGTTGTTGCATCACCTATTATGAATCTGATCAGCACTTTCGGTGAGGAATTCGGCTGGCGAGGCTATCTGCTTCCCAAGTTACTTCCTCTCGGTAAAAACAAAGCCTTCCTGCTGCAGGGAGTGATCTGGGGAGTGTGGCACTGGCCTGTTATTCTGATGGGTTACAACTACGGCTTTGATTATCCGGGCAGTCCATGGCTAGGACCGCTGGCGATGGTATGGTTTACCGTACTGGTGGGTATCTTCCTGGCATGGTTAACCCTCAAAACCGATAGTGTGTGGTCAGCCAATGTTGCGCACGGCGCGTTAAATGGTATCGCATCTATCGGTGTGCTCTTTCTTGTAAAGAGCCCCCCCATACTGCTGGGACCCTACCCAACCGGTATTGTGGGGTCGATCCCGTTCTTGCTGGCAGGGATACTGATATTCTTATTCGCTTTTCCGAAAGAAAAGGTAAGACCAGTTATCAGCGCAAATTAAAAAACTCACACAAGAAATTTGCCGGTCCTTCTTCATTATTGGAGGGCACAACTTGATCTGCGGCAAGTTTTAATTCGGGGGTGGCATTCTGCAATGCCACCCCGATGCCGGCAAACTGCAGCATCTCTTTGTCATTATTGCCATCTCCAAAAGCAATGATCTCTTCGCATGGAATATGCAGCATTTTCGCTACCTGCTGTAACGCAGTTCCCTTACACACACCCTGCGGCTGTACTTCTAGCAATATTGGAAGCGAAAAAACGGTATCAATACCCGTCTCAATTTCCTCAAGCAAAATATCATTCATTTCTTCCAGACATTTATGGTCTTCACCATCAATAAAAACGATCTTGAGCACCTGCTGCAACATATCCCCCAGATCAGTCCATTTTTCCACTATCCTGGGCGATGGTCCTCCATAGCGATCCAGAGCATACGAGAACCTTCCTCCAGCTTGAACGACGGTCTCATCAGTGAAATACAGCATCATTTCTGTATTATGACCTTCCCCCAATTCAAGGATACGCTGCACATTGCTGAATGGAATAGTATGCTTGTGGATTATTTCTCCGTCAGCGAACTGGATCAAACTCCCATTAATGAATATCAAGGGGGAATCCAGAGAAAACACATCCACAATCTGACGTGTAGACGCCAGGTTTTTCCCCGTTGCAATCATAAGGGTAATTCCCATTTGTTGTAATTTTTTCAGGGTTGTCTCTGTTTTCTCAGTTAATATCTGCTCATCCGTGAGCAGAGTATAGTCAACATCAAAACAAATCAAGCGAATTGGGTTGGTAGTTATGTTTGGCACGCATCGGTCCTCGAATATGGATTATCTAGTATGTGGCTTCAGCTAACATCACGGTAGCAGTCAATCTCTGACCGTTGCGATAAAACTCAATCTCTACCTCATCTCCTGAGCGGTAAGCAAAAAGAGCATTAAGATAGGTATTCTCTTCTGTGATCTCAATATTCCCTATGCGGGTAATGATATCGTTGACTCGCAAGCCAGCATCAGCCGCGGGGCTGCCGGTTGTCACTTCAGTGACATAACCGCCCCACTCGACCGCTAAATTATACCGCCTTGCGATGCTGGATGTGACATTTTGTATCCCCACGCCCAGATATGGACGGGCGAAATATCCTTTTTCAATGATCTGCTGGCTGATCAATTCCACTGTATCAGAAGGGATGGCAAAACCCAATCCTTCTGCACTGGCGCTTCCGCTACTGCTGCTTCCACGTAACACCAGTGTATTCACACCGATCACCTCACCAGCCAAATTCACCAGTGGTCCACCTGAATTTCCACTGTTGATAGCAGCATCCGTCTGGATGAGATTCTCCATGTTATAGCCTTCACCCGTATCGAGGGTTCTGCCGGTGGCGCTGATCACACCTACCGTCACGCTGTTTCGGAATGTGCCGAGCGGCGAGCCGATCGCAATAACCGTCTCACCGGGCTTAAGATCCTCCGAATCACCCAGGGGAGCCACTGCCGGCATGTTTCCATCCACTTTCAATACTGCCAGGTCAGCATAAATATCACGACTGACCAGCTCAGCATCCAATTCCGTTCCATCACTCAGTATTACATACAGAGAGGCAGCATCTTCGATCACATGATTATTAGTGATGATGAATCCTTCTTGTGAGACAATGAAACCACTGCCGCTCACCTGCGAATCAGCAGTCTTACCAAAAAACGTTTGAGTTCCAGGGATTGTCCCAACCACCGTGACTACCGCCGGCTCAATTGTCTGAACCACATCGGTGATGACGGTATCGATCTCTGAGCTGTTAATGGTGATGGATGTATTCAAAACTTGAGGTGTGCCCTCTGGAGTCACCTGTACGGGTGCAGCTGCCTGTGTAAGAACTGCCTGAAAGTCTTTCGTGACCATTAAGCCGCCAATATATGCCCCCACAAAACCGCTTATGACCGCAAGAAGAATGCACGGCAATATGATCCCGATTCGTTGAGGTGATTTCATTTTACTGAACTCCCGTTTTATATATTCTCTTTTTTCGATGTGAGTCGGTCTGGTTTCTCATCCTGTTTATCATAACGCAACCTGTATCTGCGATAAATAAGACCTTAGAAGGATTTTTTCGTATGTCAGATCTTCTTTTATCGGTTCACCAAGGATTTGGTTCAGGAATTCAGGATCGCTTCCATCTTTTTCAATTGATCGACATGAACCAGCGCAATGATCTCATCATTCTGCTGCAATACGAGTGATTTGTGGGGAATCAGGATCTCATCTTTCCGTATCACCGCCAGTATCACACTATCGGAAGGAAGTTCAACCTGCTCAATGGGTAAACCTACCAAACTGGATGATGGATCAAGTTTTTCTTCTATGATCGAGATCTTGCCGCGCCGCAATTTTAACAATGTGGTCATATCACCCAGAGACATTTCTTCCAGGAGGAGATGCACCATCAAATCTGCCTGATTCAATGCAACATCCACGCCCATATCTTCGGTGAACATCCAGGCATTTTTAGGATTATTAACCCTTGCTACAATGCGGTTCACGTTAAACTCAAATCTGGAAAGGTTGGTAATTACCAGATTGGTCTCGTCACTGCCCGTAACCGCCGCCACAACCTGAACTTTCCTTATCCCGGCAGATTCAAGAACAACAGGGTCTGTCCCGTTTCCGAGAATAACGTACTGTGGTCCCAGTTCTCGCTCCAACCGCTCGATTTCTTCACGCCGCTGTTCCACTACCATCACGTCATGCTTTTCATCCAGTAAATGGGTTGCCAGATACGTCCCAACTTTTCCACCGCCAATGATCAATACTCTCATGGATGTCCTCCGTTTTAGTTTAACATTTCTTTGATTTGGTCTGTCATATCAGCAGTAACTGCCAGATGGACAACATCACCCATCTTCAATTGCAAGGATGGAGCGGCAAGTATTGTTTTTCCATCCCTTGTTAAAGATACAGGGTGAGCAACATTGGAAATATCCAGCTGCCCCATGGTTTTCCCATCAAAAGATGCAGGCATTTCCACTTCAGCGATGATGACATTTCCTGAACCGATATTGAGCACGGTCTTCAAATGGGAGAAGGATAATATTTCTGAAATTCGGTTTACAGCCATCATGACAGGAGAAAAGGTCGGGATACCCAGACGGTGGTAGATCTCAGCTTTTCGCGGATCGTATACACGCGCTATAACTTTTGGAACACGAAATACAAATTTTGCGATGCGGGCTGCAATAACATTGGCTTCGTCGCTGGCAGTAACGGCGACCAGTGCATCTGCCATTGTAATGCCAGCCGTGTTCAGAATATCACGATCAAATCCGATCCCCACCAGAGAACGCCCATGAAAAGATGTACCCAGATTCTCTAAAGCGGCAGGGTCTTTGTCAATGACGGTTACTTCATTTCCACGCTGCTCCAATTCTCTGGCAATATTTGCTCCCAATCTTCCACAACCAATAATAAGAACTCTCATGGTTATCCTCCTTGCCTTCTTCCCCAATTTTTTTTCTTTCTTTTAATTATCTTACGAATCTCATCGGCAATCATCAGAAGTGGTGACCATGCCAGCAGAAACAGCCAGTACTTAATTGAAAAACTTGCGGTTCCGATGAAACGTTGTAAAGCAGGAACATAGACGATCATGGCAATAACAACCAGTTCTGACAGTATCCCAAACCAGATCAATTTATTATTGAAAAGTGGCATTTTAAGAATCGGTGTGTTTTCAGCCCGTTGAGCGAACAGGTTGCCGATTTGAGTGGTCACAACCGCACTCAATGCCATGGCAGTAGCGGATTGGTACATAACACCAGAAGCCGGTAAATCCAGCCACTGACCCGCAAATCCATTTGTCCAGTAATAATAGAAGAAAGCCGCTATGGTCGCCAGGCTTTGCAACGGACCCAGTATCAGATATGCTCTGCGGAGCAGTGCCGGTGTGATGATGTGTTCTTTCAGGTTGCGGGGAGTTTGCTGCATAATATTGGGTTCAGGGGGTTCCGCTCCCAAAGCAAGGGCAGGGACAATATCCGTACCCAGATCGACTGCCAGGATGTGCATCACATTCAGGGCTAGCGGAATACGTGCGGCAGAAAAAGCGAACAGAATAAATGGCACTGCTTCCGATGTATTGCTTGTAAAAATATAGGTAGTGAATTTCTTGATGTTTGCATAAACCGCACGCCCTTCTTCAACCGCATTGACGATGGATGCGAAATTATCATCCATCAAGATCATATCCGCCGCCTCTTTCGCCACATCACTCCCCGTGATGCCCATCGCCACTCCGATATTGGCGCGTTTCAGCGCCGGTGCGTCGTTCACACCATCACCGGTCACGGCAACGATGTGCCCGAGATCTTGCAGCGACATCACAACCCTCAGTTTATGTTCAGGTGAAACGCGGGCAAAGATGACTTCATCAGCAAAAGCGAAATGGAGCTCTTGATCGGATAATTTCTCTAATTCAAATCCCGTAATGATCCTCGGATTAACAGTTTTTACAATACCAACACGTCGCGCGATACTTTCTGCAGTTAATCCATAATCACCGGTTATCATGATGACGCGGATACCAGCCTGGTTGCATTTTGCCACCGCTTCACTGATTTCGACACGAGGAGGGTCCATCATGGCAGCTAAACCGAGGAAGGTAAGTTCTTTTTCCACCTGGTCGGGGTTTTGTTCCAGCTCTCGTGGTAAATGTCGCTGTGCTACTGCAAGCACTCTCAAACCATCACGTGCCATCTCATCATTTTCTCGCATGGCATTTTTTGACCATTCTTCGGTCATAGGAATATCACGCCCATCAACCATAATGGTAGAACACAGCTCCAGCAGTTCTTTGGGAGCTCCCTTGACATATACAATGCGAGCAGCCTGTGAAAAAGCAGTGCCGCGCATTCCTTGAGGATGCTCCAGATGGATCGTTGACATTCGTTTACGACGCGAGTCAAATGGAAGTTCCATGATGCGAGGATATGCCTTAATTTGATCTTCTTCCGTCAATCCAGCTTTTATCGCTACTACCTTCAGAGCTGCTTCGGTGGGGTCTCCCAGAATATTCCAGAGGGAAGAGTTTTGTTGTGGGGGTATCAGACGAGAATTGTTGCATAATAAAACAGCCCTCATCAAATCTTCCATCCAGACAGATTCCACCGGCTGCTGTTCGGATGAACGATATGTGAAATTGCCTTCCGGTACATAGCCAATGCCGCTTACATCAATACAACTACCAACACACGACGCAGATGTATTTTCACCGGAAGGCAGCCACAGCCGTTTCACGGTCATTTCATTCTGTGTCAGGGTTCCTGTTTTATCTGTACAAATCACGGTGGTACACCCGAGAGTCTCGACAGCGGAGAGCTTTTTCACTAAAGCCTGGCGTTTTGCCATGCGCTGCGTTCCCATTGCCAAAGCCAGCGTGACCGTGGGCAGCAATCCTTCTGGAACAAATGCAACGATCATTCCCAATCCAAAGATAAAACTTTCTGCCAGAGTAATATGTGCCAGTGTATACGCTAAAATGAAAAATACCACTCCAACCAGAACAGCAATCATGGAAACGGTTTTTGTAATAGATTGCATTTCAACCTGCAGCGGAGACAGCTCTTCTTTCATGGTCTGAGTAAGGTGTGCGATCTTACCAAATTCTGTGTTCATCGCCGTTGTAAAAACTACACCTTTGGCAGTACCCGCCGCAACATTGGTACCCGCGAATACCATATTGGGTTGTTCGGTAAAGGATATATCCGTCAAAAGAGAACTATCACTATTCTTCCCAACAGGGCGTGATTCACCGGTAAGGGTAGATTGATCAACACGAAAAGCCGCCTGTTCCACCAGACGGCAATCTGCCGAAATGCGTTCGCCTTCAGCAAAAAGAACCACATCACCCGGTACCAGTTCCTCAGCCAGGATGCGTGTCTCGCTGCCCTCCCTTAAGACACGTGCGTACACTGGGAGCAATTTTCGTAATTCTTCCGATGCTTTTTCGGCGCGAAATTCCTGCCAAAAACTGAATAATCCATTAATGAGATTGACAGACCATACCGCAATTGCTAATTGCGGCATACGAGCGATCAAGGCAACCAACCCGCCCACCCATAAAAGAACAGCCATGAGATGTGTAAAATTTGCGAGAAATTTCAAAAGCAATGGCTTTTTCTTTTCCGTCTGCAGTTGATTCATGCCATAGATAGATCGCCGCTTTTGTGCTTCAGATGCAGCCAGACCGTCAGGATACGATTCCAACAAGGCGTACACGCCCTCAGGTGGTACACTCACAAGCTTCATGCGATCAACTTCAAATGTGTTCACTGCTCCCTTTGTTTTTTATCTTACGTTATCTGGAAGATGGTTTCAATAGAAGGAGGGAATAATACTACTAATCAAAAAAATGACAAGGATTCTTTTTGGATGGTATTCAATTCCAGGGGTAAGGTTAAAGCAGCACCAACTGGCGCAATTCAACATTTACTCACTTTGAAAAAGAGATGTGGATATTTCGAAAATAACTTTTTTTGGAATAGTGTTCTTTCTTCAGGCAGTTTGGGATTTGATGA
Source organism: Anaerolineaceae bacterium (assembly GCA_963556045.3). GTDB lineage: Bacteria > Chloroflexota > Anaerolineae > Anaerolineales > Anaerolineaceae > UBA4781. The sequence goes on from CAUVYA020000002.1 coordinate 1,466,041, forward strand.
ATTCGATAAATTTCATCAGTTGCTGAAAATGTGAACCCTGCCAATATACCTGTCCACAATCTGCACACTGAGAAAAATCGTGGGATTGGGCAAGGGTACCGGGCTGCAATTTTTCTTGAATTTTTGATACAGACACAGGTGAGAGCTTTCCATTACAGCGTACACAACGTATAAAGGGGTGAATTTCATTATTCAGTTGAAATCGTCGAATTAATTCGACTGTCTGTTCACGAGGATCGGTCGCCCTGATCAAATACCCATGTTCTATCTGGTTTCGCTTCAACAATCCTCTATCTCTTGTAACGCATATCCGTTTTTCATTTTGTGAGATGTCAGCCAGCTGGGCATCGTTGTAATCATTGCGATACAGCACATCAAAACCAAGCAGACGCATATAAGCTGCCAGCCTGCCGAGATGGCAATCCAACACAAATGCTGTCTTCCGCAGAGGGACGGAGCGCAAATTAGCAACACAAGAGATATCCAGCGATTCAAAAACCGGATAAACGCTGATCCGATCACCATGTTGGACCTGGTATGCAAATCCCCTGGATGATCCATTGACAAGGATCAGATCCACTTCCGTGTGAGGAATTCCGCAGGATTCGATGAGATGTTTTACGGTCTGTCCATCAGGAAATTCCATGTTGAAATATGAAAATCGCCGATTTGCAGGAAGAAAATCATTCAATTCCGCATAAAACCGAAATGTAGCATTGTTCATCGTTTTTATTCCCATTGTATAACCGATGAAACGCTTGCAGATGATGTTTTTATGGTTGATGCAGCTTATTGAAAATATGTGGACCTATTCATAACCGGTTGCTCATGCACGACTGCGGATCAGTTCAATTAAAGCCAGAGCAGCTTGCTCAGGTCCGCTATGTTCATGTCCGGGAATTCCCAGCATGGTGCGCAGCTGCCCTATGTACAGACCCTGCGCAAAGAAGGAGGTGAAATAACTGCGTGCAATGCTTTCATGAAGATCATGATACTGGGGAGGACCAAAGATATTCGCAAAATAATTCTCGACGATACCGGTTGTAGTGGTGGTACCTTTACTCATGACCGCGCCCCTGCGAAATACCTGCAATGCATCCTGCGGTGTTTTAAATTGTTCAATGGCTTCATGCGATCCATCCACTTCTTCATAGTTGTTCGCATAAAGAATGGCATCCACAGGGATTCCTTTAACAAGATATTCGTAGCGCGTGACCGGCAGTACTACGCGGGCATTGACCTGGTCAGGGTTCATGATAATGGTGCGGTCGATCTGACCAAAAGCATACCCAGCCTGCAGGTCATCCAGACGCACAAAAGCACCCATTTCCGTTCCATACCCTAACACCTTCCCATCAGGCGACAGTGAAAATGATCCCATATCATCCGCGATAATTAAAATCTCCTGGATCTCGGAAGAGCGGATGCGCCGCAGCGCTTCGATTGTTTCTGATTTCCCTGCACCGGAATCTCCCATCACCACCAGTGAAAAAGGTTTGCAGCCATGCAGAGTGATGCGCACCATGGCTCCATGAAAGGGAAGCAAACCATCCTGCATCCGTTTAATATTATGCAGAGTAAGGATCATCTTCTTGAGGTAGCCAAAATATCCAAATTCATCTTTATAGGGAATAGATCCCACCAGACAGTTATTTTCTTGATCATCGTAAAAAACAGTTTCGTTCCCATCCACATTCAGCGCCGATTCTGGAGGAGCCCCATAGATGAAAACCGCATCCGGTTTGCGTTTCAAATCCTCCTCATCAGCCAGCTCAAAAAGGTTGCATAAAGAGAATCCCAGTTCGAAGAAATCAAGGCAGAAATACACCATGATGAGCAGTGCTCCCACTTTAGCAGGATAACACAGCCACTCATTGGGCGGCAGGTTCAAAGAATCAAGTGGGTTTTGCTGCACCTGCACGAACTGCCCGGTGCGTTTGTTCATAGGGGTCTTGAAAATCATAGGAGGATAGATCAATGCCTGCCGGATCACAAAAATCTCCTGCAAAGAATCGTAGAGTTCTCCCGTGTAGTTTATGTGGTAGGGCAATGCAATCGCACCGATCTCGGCGCCCGCACTGACCTGACGATAGATCTTGGGATGATTGCCGGTGATATTCTCCTGGATGGTGCGGTATGTGGAGCGCACAATATGCATGAGACTTTCCACCAGGTCATTAAAAGTACGGTATGGTTTTTGGTCAAAACGATCGAACACGGAATCACAGATGATCAGGCGGTGTAGATGCCGCCAGTAATTGTAAAATTGCTCGACCAGTTCATTGAGCAGGAAGGCGTCTCTTAAAAATTGCGAGGACCCATCTACAATCTTAATTACCTTATCAGCCGGCAACCGTGTGAGGTAAAAGAGAGTATCGATCAATGTTTCCATAGACTCGCGATCGATTTTTCCCTGCGGGAAAACTGCGAGTAAAGGAGATTGACTTTCTTCCAGGTTTTTTAGAAATCTCCATAATATTTTTTCAAATAACTCACTTCTGATCAATTCCTCGGAGTTATTGCAAACACGGTTCCTGACCCGCATGGTGATCTTGTCGTGATAGAAATGGAATGATCCGTTTTGCATGATATTCTCCGTTGTCCCGTTTTATAAGACACTGTCCTATTTACTGATGGAATATTATAGTAAATTTTCTACAACAAGTCAATAAGCCTGTTGGCGAGCTTGCCGCGCGAGTCGATCACTTTCTCAATGCGTTAAGATTTGAGAAAGGAATTGCCGGGTGCGCTCGCAGGCAGGATTGCTGAAAAACACGTCGGGGGCTGCTCTCTCTACGATCTTTCCCATATCCATGAAGATCACCTCATCGGCTGCAGCTTTCGCAAACCCCATTTCGTGGGTTACGATCACCATCGTCATGCCCTCCTTTACAAGCAACAGCATTACATCCAGTACCTCTTTGATCATTTCCGGATCAAGAGCGCTGGTCGGTTCATCGAAAAGCATTACCTTTGGTTCCATGGCTAGAGCTCTGGCAATAGCCACACGCTGTTGTTGACCGCCTGATAATTGAGCCGGATAATTGCCTGCTTTTTCTGCGATCCCCACTTTCACCAGCTGCTGCATGGCGATCTTCTGTGCTGCATCTTTTTTGGTCTTTTTAACGATCCGTAACGCCAGGGTAATATTTTCCAGAACGGTCAGGTGCCCATAGAGGTTGAAATTTTGAAAAACCATTCCGATGTTGGAGCGTATAGCATTGATGCGCTGCTGGTTTTCAGAAAGGGAGACGCCATCTACGATCACTTCTCCTTCTGTCGGACATTCAAGCCAATTCATCGTTCTTAATAGGGTTGATTTTCCAGATCCACTCGGTCCGATGATGACCAGCACCTGCTTGGGATATACCTGCAGGCTCACCCCGTTGACCGCCTCCACCATACCAAAATTTTTAGAGAGATCTTTGATTTCGATCATGGGCTGATTATTTGTCGTCATTGCCAATCTTCCTTTCGATCAATTTCAATAAAAACGAGAGCAGCAACGTGAGTGTCAAATACAAAACACACAGTATTGTGTACGCTTCTGCAAATTTAAAAGAATGCCCGGTGTATAAACGGGCTATCTGGGTAATATCACGAACTGCCAGTATCGAAACCAGGGATGAATCCTTCAGCATTGAGATAAGATCATTCCCCAAGGCAGGAAATATATTTCGCACCGCCTGCGGGAGGATCACATGTCGCATCGCCTGCCAGTGGTTCATGCCCTGTGATCGCGCCGCTTCCATCTGCCCTTTGTTGATGGACTGAATCCCCGCTCGAAATATTTCAGCCAGAAATGCACCGTAGGTGATCGCCAGCGAAATGATCGCCCGCGAATTCATGGAAACAGATCTGGTATCAATGACCGCCAGTTTGGAACCCATCTCTTCCAGACCGTTCTTCATTAAGAAAATTCCCAGTGAGCTGACAAGATTGGTGACAGCAGGAATGAGTACCAGCGCAATAAAAAAAATAAGTACCAGCAATGGTACTCCGCGAACGATCTCGACATAGATGGTCGCCACATTCCTCCAGAACTTGCTTTCCGATACTCGCCCCAATCCCACCAGCAGACCGATCAATAATGCAACAGTGTATGCAATGATGGTCGTGGAGATGGTGATGCTCAAGCCCGCTTTAATGACCATGAAAGCATCATTGAAATCAGGGTTGAATTGGATCAGAAAAAATGTGGTCAGGATAACAATTCCAACAACGACCATCCACCAGGGGAAATCTTGTTTTTTCTGCTGTAATCCAACTGGTAGATCGTCTTTATTCTTTTGAAAAATAGTATTATCTGTTACTGCCATCGCACCTCCTTCAGGATTCCGCCAGGTCAATTTTCCATTAACCTGGCGGTAAATGACTTATTTAAATTTATTGGATGTCGTCGTAGGTAACGGTGAAATCAGGTCCGAAATACTTGAGGTTGATCGCAGCCAGAGTACCATTATCTTTCAAAGCTTGTATGGCAAGGTTTACCGGACCAACCAGGTCGCTGCCTTTGGTGAACGGGAATCCTAATTGATCACTCGAAATCGAGGGACCGATCAATTCCACGCTCTCAGCGTTGGTGCCCATATAACCAAGACCGGCTGTTTCATCAATGAGCACAGCATCCACATCACCGGCAATAAGCGCCTGCACCGCAAATGGGAATGTTTCAAATGCTTGAATGCGATCTTCAGGAAGATACTGTACAGCGGTTTCGTAGTTCGAGGTCTGAGCCTGTGTTCCGAGGATCAGGTCGGGATTTGCCACAAAATCATCCAGGCTGGCAAAACCATCTTCCCCAATTTGAACCAGCAAGCGCTGTTCCACATTGACATACCCATCAGAGAAATCAACCTGCTCCAGGCGCGCATCGGTAATGGTGACACCATCGCCTGATGTATCCATTAAACCATCCGCCACAGATTGGATCATGACCTCCCAGGCTGTTTCTACAAACACGGGTTTGCAGTGCAGCAATTCACAAATTGCCGGCCATACTTCATAATCCCATCCGCCTGCTTCGCCGGTTTCTGACGAAATATAGTTGAAGGGTAAATAAGCATTCTCAACTGCGATGGTGACTTCCTGGCAATCCAGGTCAACCAGGGCATCTTCGGCGGTTCCCAGACATTCATACGTCTGACCTTCCATTCCAGCTTTTACTTCTTCTTCCCCGGCTGAACAGGATGTCAGCACCAGGGCAGCAACCATAATGGCAGCTAATACGATGATAGAATTCTTTTTCATTTCTTTCTCCTTGGCATTTGTAATTTTTGTTTGACGTGCATTGTTCCTTACTCCGGGACACCTCCTGTATGCTAATAACAAAAGAGGCTTTCCTTTTCGGAAAGCCTCTCTTTTTTAGCATTTGTTTTCACCGCCACTCAAAACCGAGAATAGCTCCTCCAATCAGGAACTTGTTTACACTATTCGTTCGTTTAGAATGGTTGTGATTCTGCATATAAGGCGCAAATATACTAGATAATCAGATATCTGTCAAGGTTATTATTTTCGTCGTATTATTCTATGACATTCGTTATTGCGAAATATCAATCATTCGTTCTATGAATTTTTCCACAAAAGGTCTGGCTTGCACGTCCAGAGCTGCAAATCCGTTCTGTTGTTTGCCGTCATAATTGTAAAAATCCGCGAAAGTCTTGCCCATACTTACTCCTGCATCAGGGTCGACATCTATCACCAAATGCTGAATGGTAAGCAATTCGGATTGGAACATGGCTGCCAGTGCCAACGGATCATTCAGTGCACAGCCTGTAATCTCCTGTGATTCTGAAAGAAATTCCATAACATAGCGTGAGGACTTTCCGATGAAATCACTGACAGGGGTGCGACATTCTTCAATTTTTTTAAGGTCAGATTCCGTTAATAAAGTCTGGTAGGTTACATCCAGCGGAACCAACGTGAAGGGTATACTGGAATGGAAAACGATATGAGCAGCGTGTGGATCACAATAGATATTGAATTCCGCCTGCGGTGTCATATTTCCACAATGGTTGATCGCACCACCCATGATGTAAATGTGTTTCACAGCGGCGATGATCTCAGGGTACAGACGAACAGCCATGGCGATGTTGGTCAACGGTCCGATCGCTACGATATTGATCTCACCGGGATCTGTAAGAACAAGATCGCGGATAAGCTTCACTGCATGCCGCGGGTCTGGTTTTGTGGTCGGTGCAGGTAATTCGGCGTACCCCAGCCCCGTCTTTCCGTGGGTCACTTCGGCATTCACAACCGGTAACAACAAGGGTCTCGCCATACCTTTTGCCACAGGGATGTGTGTTGCGTTCATTAATTCACGCACACTCAAAGCGTTGATAACTCCCTGTTCCATCGGGCAATTGCCATTGACGATGGTGATGGCTTCCATCTTTACCTCTGGTGAAGCCAGCGCATAGAGAATAGTGAGCGCATCATCAATGCCGGGGTCAGTATCTAAAATAAATCGTTCTTTTTTCATGCATACTCCGTAAAAAAACCCCACAAGAAGGAGGAGAGAGAAATCTTGCAGGGCTTTTTCCTAAAATAATTGATCCATCAACGAGATTCCTTCAAATATGGATTTCCAATATCAGCCGGTCCTCCGCTTCTCTTGATAAACCCTGCCAGAACCATCAACGTCAATACGTAGGGCAATGACATAAATAGTTCGCGCGGGATAAATCGATCAGGGATAACAGTCTGCAATGTTTTTTGCAGTGCATCCATAAAAGCAAAAAACATACAAGCCAGGAATACACCGGCAGGTTGAACATTGCCGAAAATGACAGCGGAAAGGGCAATAAAACCACGCCCCGCTACCATGTTTTCTGAGAAAAGAGATGTCTGTGATATAGAAAGATAAGCACCACCAATGCCTGCCAGGAATGAACCGGCTAGCGTGGCAATATAGCGGATTCGTACCGGGTTTTTCCCTACCACTGCCAGTGCCTTGGGGTTCTCCCCTGCCGCTCGCAGCCATGAACCCCAGGGTGTGCGGTAAAACACAATATGCAGGATGATGGGCAGCAGAAGAACCGGGAACATCAATATGGATTGGTCATTGAAGATCGGTCCCAACACGGGCACATTTTCGAGGAATTTCATGTGAAGTGAGGGCAGTGTTGTCACCATGGGCGAATTGCCTCCATGTTCGAAAATGATCTGCAGCAAATAACCGGAGAGCCCAACGCACAACAGGTAGATTGCCAACCCTGTGATGGATTGGTTGCTTCGCAGCGTGATAGAGATAAATGAGAAGAGCAATCCCACCAGCATTCCGACCACACCGGCAGCCAATAAACCGATCCAGGGATTTCCGGAGAAATAGGATCCCAATGCAGCCGCCAGAGCGCCCATCAACATGACACCTTCAACGCCGATGTTCAGCACACCAGAACGTTCGGTGATCATTTCGCCCATGCCAGCGAAAAGGATTGAGATGCCAACACGGATAGTTGAATAGATTAGCGATAAGGTAAAAACTGATTTAAAAATGTCAGCCCAGTTCATTGAGAAACCTCCTTTTCTGCTTCAACGGTATCTTTTCCTCTGAAAATGCGGAGGTAACCCGTTAGTAAAATATCTTTGGCAGCCACGAACAGTACAACAATGCCATTAATGAGTGTTACCAGCTGGCGTGGAATGCCGGAGTAAACAGACATTTCAAGGATGCCTGTTTTTAAAGCGCCAAATAATGTAGCTGATATTAACACTCCGAATGGGTTGAGCAATCCAACCAGTGCCACCGTGATGGAATCATACCCATACCCCGGAGAGAATTGATCCAGGAAACGGTAATGAACACCGGCTACTTCAACAGCACCCGCTAATCCAGCCAGCGCTCCGCTCAAAAAGAAGGAAAAGATCATTCGTTTTTCCACCGGAATACCGTGAAAGCGTGCTGCGGTTTGATTGAAACCAACGGCGCGCATCTCATATCCAAGTGAGGTTTTATACAGCAATAAGTATGCAAAAATGATCACGAGCAGCATTACAAAAACGCCGGCATGCAGTCTGGTTCCTGCCAGTAAGGTTGGCAGCTTGGCTGTTTCTTCAATAAAAGGGGTTGCTGGCACCACGCCTTCAACAGGCAGCACTTTTACTGTGAGAAAGTGTGTCAAATATGTAGCCGGATAATTGAGCATAATGGTGCTCAGGATCTCATTTACACCTCGTTTTGTTTTTAACCAGGCAGGGATCAATCCATACAGACCGCCCGCCAGAGCACCAGCCAACAGCATCAACGGCAGATGGATAACTGCCGGTAATTTCACTGCGAATCCAACGATAGCTGATGCCAGTGCACCTAATAACAATTGTCCTTCAACACCCACATTGAACACTGCACACTGCGCACCCACTAAAAAGGCGATGCCGGCGATGGTCAGGGGAACTACTCGCGAGATGGTGTCAGCTGTGTTGAAAAAATTTCCAAAAGATCCCCTAACGAAATAATACACGGCGTTAAAGGGATTCCGTCCGGTTGCTGCCAGCAGTAACCCTACCACCACAAACGCAAGTACAACGGCAATGACCGTGACAAAAACGGTTTGTTGTTTTAAAAAGAATTTGCGGATTTTAAGCATCTCTTTTTACCTTTCTTTATGCCGGGATATGTTCATAAGAACCACCCAGCATCATAAGACCCAGATTTTCAGGCGTTGTTTCATCTTTGTTAACGATGGTAACAATTGCGCCCTTATAGATCACCGCAATACGAGTCGAAAGCAACATGATCTCGTCCAGTGATAGAGAGAATAACAGAACCGCTTTCCCTGCATCACGCTGCATAATAAGCTGCTCATGAACAAAATCCGTAGCGGCAATATCCAAACCGCGCGTTGGTTGGGCAGCAATAATAGTGTCGGGGGCGTGGAATATCTCACGTGCCACGATCACTTTTTGCTGATTTCCACCAGATAATAATCTTGCTTTGTGATCAATGTTGGGCGTACGAATATCAAACTTTTCTACCAACTGGTTGGCATTATCACGCACACAGTTCCAGTCGATGAAACCACCCTTTGAGAAAGGTTCCACTCGCTGCAGCCCCAGACAAAGGTTTTCCTGTACACTAAAATCTTCGACCAAACCTTCTTTCAAGCGGTCTTCCGGGATAACCCCGATTCCCGCGCCACGCATTTTTTTAACAGAAAGATGGGTGATTTCACGGTCACGCAAAGAAATTTTCCCTCTGGTAAGCGGCTGTAAACCGATCAATGCTTTTACCAATTCGGTCTGACCATTACCATCAATACCCGCAAAACCCAAAACCTCTCCCGCGCGAACATCAAAAGAAATGTCATTTAAAACTTTTCGGTGGAATATATTTACCGCGGTTAAATTTTCAACCCTTAGAATAGGTTCTCCGATATTCTTAGCAGGCGCAGCGGGTTTTAGAAATACATCCCGTCCAACCATCAAGCGCGCCAGTTGCACCTCACCGGTATCCTTCTTGGCTACCGTGTCGATAACTTTTCCATCACGCAATACGGTCACATTATCAGATATTTGCATGATCTCTTTTAATTTATGAGAGATGAAGAGAATGGTCTTACCATCCTTACGTAGACGTTCGATGATCCGAAAGAGGTCTTCTGTTTCCTGAGGTGTCAACAGAGCTGTAGGTTCATCAAGGATCAGGATATTAGCATTACGGTAAAGTGCCTTTAAAATCTCAACCCTCTGTCGAATTCCGACAGAAATATCAGAAACCAGTGATGTTGGGTCCACTGCCAAGCCATATTGGTCGGATAACTCTCGGGTTTGTTTATTAAGCTTCTTCATATCCAGGAAAAGCGTTCCTGTGACGGGTTCTTCACCAAGCATGACATTTTCTGCAACGGTCATTGCTGGGATCAATTTAAAATGCTGATGGATCATACCAATACCAAGTTTGATCGCATCTGCCGGACTTTCAATCTTTACAACCTTCCCATCAATGAGAACATCTCCAGAAGTCTGCTGGTAGAGACCATACAGAATATTCATCAAGGTCGTTTTTCCTGCCCCGTTTTCCCCCACAATACTATGGACCGTCCCTTTTTCAACTTTAATGTTCACATGGTCATTTGCGAGCACGTTACCGAAATGCTTACAGATATCCCGTAACTCCAGAATATATGCCATCGTTCCTCCAATAACTGAATATACAGCAGGTGGGAGGTTAACCTCCCACCTGCATAACTCAATTTACATACTAGGGAAGCACAAAATTGTATGCTTCATCCACGGTTGTCGGGACTACGAAATCGCCATTGATAATGCGAGCTGCGAGACCGTCAACGGTTGCGAGCAGATCAGCAGGTACTGCATCTTTGGTGAATTCCATGGGGCTGTAGCCAACGCCGCCAACACTCAGGTCGAATGTGGTAACGCCAGCGATGAAGCTGCCTTCGTAAGCTGATTTAACTGCTTCGTAAACGGCTACTTCAACGTGCTTGAGCATGGAGGTCAGTACTGAACCTTCGGCAACTGCATCCTGGTTCGTATCCACACCGATCGCATAGAAACCATTTTCTTTTGCGGCTTCGATGGTACCCAGACCGCAGGAACCGGCAGCGGCATAGACGATATCGGCGCCCTGACCATATTGGGTCAGTGTGAGTTCTTTGCCGGCAGCAACATCGGTGAAATTACCGGTGTAGCCAGATAGAACTTCGATATCAGGATTAACTGCAAGAGCACCGGCGATATAACCGGCTTCAAATTTCTCGATCAGAGGAATTTCCATGCCACCGATGAAACCGATGGTACCGGTCTGGCTCATCCCAGCGGCTAAAGCACCAACCAGGAAAGAACCCTGCTCTTCTGCGAAGACCAGTGAAGCCACATTGGGTTCATCCACAACACTATCGACAATAACGAATTTGGTGTCGGGGAATTGAGGAGCAACGGCTGCCATGGCATCGGTGAACAAAAAGCCCACACCAACCACTACATCATAGCCTTCGCTTGCCATCTTGATCAGATTGGGTTCGAGGTCAGCAAGTTCTTTCGCTTCCAGGAGGGTAACCTCAATACCGAGGTCAGCTTCCGCTTGCAGTAAAGCATCCCAACCAAGATCAGAAAAACCCTTTACTTCTTCACTACCAGCCAGACCACCAAGGTCGGTTAGCATAGCAGCTTTGAATGCCGGAGCTTCTTCCACTTCTTCTACAACTTCTTCCGCCGGTGCAGCTTCTTCTACCGGAGCTGCTTCTTCTTTGGGGGCGCAGGCTGTTAATGCCAGTGTTGCAACCAATACCAACGAAAGTAACAAATACAGTTTCTTATTCATTTATTCTTCTCCTTTAAATTTTTAAACTGATTGAAGACTACCTGTTTACCAATATTGTGTCCTACCACCTCCTTTACAAATTATATATTTTCTTTTTATCCTGTTGAAGCATCACAACAAGTGGTCTGCCTTTCGCATCGTTTGCAGGATATCTGCTACGATCTTCTGTTCATCAAGATGGAGCAGCTCACGCTGCCACATAAGGGGTTTGCCATCCACAAAAACGGATAGCACATCTGTACCGGTGGCAGAGAAGATCAAATTTGACATCAAGCGTCGCTCGTCAATGAGATGCGGCGCAGGATATTGAATAATGGTCAGATCTGCTTTGAAACCCGATTTGATCTCTCCAACTTTGGTATCAAAACCGATAGATTTGCGACCATTAACAGTCATCATTTCAAAAACTTTTTCGGCGGGGAACATATCCGCTTCCATCGTTCGTACTTTTCCGAGAAGAGAAACCAGACGCGCTTCCTGCAGCATGTCGTACGTACCGCTGCTGGCTTCCCCATCGCACCCGATGGCGATATTTACTCCCAATTTGTAGAGATCAGGCATGGGGGGCATACCATCGGTGATTTTGGTGTTGGTTGAAGGGCAGGTTACAACGCTGCAATCATATTCTGCCATCAATTGTTTATCATGCTCGGTTAACCAGATATCGTGAACAAGCTGACAATCAGGACCCAGCAATCCAAATTTTTCCAGTGCTTCCACTTCGCTGCAGCCAAACCGCGTGTAGGCATCCTGCGTTTCCGTTTCTCCCTCGCTGCAGTGGGTGTGTATTCCTACTCCCAGTTCATTGGCGAGGTCACGTGAACCGCGAATCAATTCTTCTGTGCAGGCTGGCAAGCCAACCGGACTCACCCTGACGGTGATCCGTCCATCATACATGCCGTGCCAGTGTTTGTACATATTACGCATAACGTCAAGCACCTGGTCGGTGTTCATATCGGGTGGAGGATTTTCGCCTTCTTGATAATCGCCGATAGCCGTGCAAACATCAGCACGCAATCCGCTGTCAGCGATGGCTTGAATACTGGCATCCAGATTGGGTCCCGCCGAAGCCATCTCTGCGACCGTTGTGGTGCCAGACTTCAACGCCTCTATACAGCCCAGCATGGTTGCCTGGTACGATTCCTCTTCAGTGAGGTTGAACTTATTGCTCATCGTCACAAGCCATTGTGTCAGGTGCAGGTTATCATAAATGCCGCGACCAAAAGACTGTGAGAGATGGGTATGGCAATCTAACAAACCGGGGATGATCAGATTCCCCTTGAGGTCGTAGACAACTTCCTCAGCCAGTAAATCTTCCATGGGCGTTTCACTAACATTGATGATCTGATCATCTTCGATCAGTACATGAACCGGTTTCACCTGATATGTTTTTGGATCAAACGTGATCCCATTCTTTAATAATGTTTTCATCGAGTCCTCTTTATTAATAAGGGTTACTGATTAATATTGTTGAATGATCCGGTTTTGATTAAGATATAGTTTAGCCATCACGTTTTCGTGTAAATGGATCAACGAATCGCCACATACTCAATCCCAATCGGTTCAATTATGCCAATCCTTTTTCTTCCAATGATTTTGCAGCTTCAATGCCAGCTTTCACCATCTTCACGATATTGGTATCCCAATCACAGTCATCCGCATTGGGTGTATAGATGGGATTTCCACAGGTCAGGATCGTGCCAGCTCTGATGCCCTGCATGCCCGCAATAACAAAGATCGCAGATGACTCATTTTCAAGCGCCAGCACACCCATGTCGATCCATGGTTGCAGTCGTGCCATATAATCACCGCGCGCCTGTGGAGATTCAAGATAATACGCATCATGGGTACGCACGATCCCCAGATGGTATGGCATATCAAATTTCTCACAGGCGTCTATCAATGCGCGCACTACACGATAATCTGCTACCGCCGGATATTCCATATTAATGAATTCCTCGCTGGTATGTTCTCCACGTACCGCACCGGTGGCAACAATAAATTCACCGGGTTTAATATATGGCTGAATCACGCCACAGGTACCGATGCGAATAATATTTTTCGCACCAATGCGGATCAATTCTTCCACCCCGATAGCTGTAGGCGGGCAGCCCAGTCCTGTGGATGTACAGCTTACAGCTACTCCATCCTTCTTTCCGGTATAGGTAATGTATTCTCGTTTTTCCGTGATCTTTTCAGCTTCATCCATCAAACTGGCAAACACTTCCACGCGCTGTGGTTCGCCGGGAATCAACACGGTAGAAGCAATGTCGCCAGGTTTCATATCAATATGATGTTGTTTTTCCGAATGTACATCTTGACTAGTCATCAATAACTCCTTCTTGCAATGCATCCCTCGACTTTTTCGGGTTCTTCACAAAAGCCGTCATACCTGTCAACCCGATCATGCCAACCACGCTCGATAACCAGAAAACACCGTTGTAACCGAACACATTCACAAGAGCGCCCCCAATAAAGGGAATGACACCGGATAGAGGTGATAGAGCGATCTGGCTGGCAGCAGTATAGTGAGGAACCTGGTCGGGCGGGCTGAACTCATAGATGGTATTGAAATTGGTCATCTGGAAACCGCTCAGCATGGCGCCCGCCAGAATAAATACCGCATAAAAAGCTGCCAGCGTGCTGGTATTTGCCGCTAACACTGCGGCAGCAACACCCAGCAAGGCAGAAATCTTTACGACCGTGATAAAACCTTTCTTATCTCCAAGCCAGCCCCATAACGGATTGACCACCGTTTCGGCAAGAGAAAGAATGGTAGTGAAGATCCCGATCTGCCCCGGAGTGATATTCCCTTTTTCAAGTGCCGCCAGGGTATAGTAGGATGTTCCGATCTCAAGTACGACCATCAAACCTCTAAAGACCAAATATTTTGTAAAATTGCGGTTCGTCAAGGGTTTGTTATGGGTTTCTGTATTCTGCGGCGTGACCACAGTTTGTGGGGGTACGGCTTCGCGCCATGAAAGGATCGCACCAAACGAGATCATGGAAGCCAGGAAACTGATCCCAAAAATAACCTGAATCGCCTGCTGATAGGGATAGCTATCAAGTAAATATGTTAATAGCGCACCCATCGCAATACCCAGCAAACCACCTAAAAAGTTCGAAACGCCAAACAGCAGTCCTTTTCGCCGGGGTATCATTTTCCCCATGAAATCTATCCAGGCTGGCACATAAAAACCACTGGCAACATTTTGCAAGATCAACATCGCGAAGAAAATTACAAGTGTTAACGAACTGGAAAAGTTCAACAATGGTTGAACTATCGATAACAGCAGGAATCCTAAAATGCCAAAGCGCTGTAAAAAAGCGGCAACCAGCAAATATTTTTTTCGATCCTGTCTTTTTGCCAGGAAACGCGCCATGAAAGGCTGCGGCAAGGTGTTGCCGAGGATGTAAATGGCAGGGATCAAACCGATCAGGATATTTGAATCCGTAAAATGCTGCACATAAAAAGGAAGAACGGTATATGGTGATAAGCCCATGAATATGAAAAAGAACATCATATTATCCAGAGCCATCCAGAAAAAGTTCCAGCGGTAGTTCTTTTCTACCTGCGCTTGAAACCGCTCGTTAGTGAGTTCCATCAATAAACCTGCATTCTTAACCAAACTTCTGGTTCATTTTTACTGCAGCATCCAATGCGATCAGGGTTTCCAATTTAATGGCATCGCTTAACTGTTCAGTAGTGATCATTTCATCCGGAAATAGATGGTGCCCGACCGGAACCAGGATAGTGCCGCCGCGGCAGCCAAGTGCAGTGGTTAAAGTGAAGAGAGTAGAAGATTCATTCTCCGTCGAAAGAACACCGCTATCAATCCACGGTTTATCTTTTAACAAATAGTCACCGCCAGCCAGAATGGATTCTGCATAGAAGGCATCATGCGCACGAATGATGCCCACATGCGGATTGACATCGCGTTCATGGGCTGCTTCGATGAGCGCTTCCAGCAAATGAAAATCTGCCACAGCCGGGTATTCCAGTGGGAAATACTCGCGGCTGGTTCCATCGCCACGCACCGCACCGCTGGCAATGATCACATCGCCCAGCCTGACATTTTTCTGCAGCGCCCCGCAGGTCCCAATGCGAATGAAATTGCGCGCGCCAACATTGATCAATTCTTCCACTGCAATCGCCAGCGCCGGACAGCCAATGCCGGTAGAGGTCACACTCATGCGGGTGCCTTTATAGGTGCCTGTGTACGTTACGTACTGGCGCTTATGCGCCACAAACTCAGCATCATCAAAAAGGTCGGCAATGAATTTTGCGCGGTGTACATCACCGGGAATAAAAACTGTTTCCGCTACATCGCCAGCCTGTAAATCAATATGGTGTTGTTTTTCCATGATCATTCTTCCTTCCTATTCAGCCAAACCACGCGCTTGGAGTAATTTCGCAGCTTCGATGGCTGCCGATACCATTTTTCGTACATTTTCTTCTTCATGAATCTTTTCTTCATGCGATTCAAGGATCGAGTACCCACTGGCAAGGATCGTGCCTGCACGGATGCCCTGCATTCCCGCGACCACAAAAAGAGTTGAGGATTCATTTTCCAGTGCCAGCACACCCATATCTACCCAGGGCTGCAAGCGTTTGCGATAATCACCACGCGCCCAGGGCGATTCAAGATAGAATGCGTCGTGTGAGCGAATGATCCCCAAATGATAGGGAAGCTCCAGTTTTTCACAGGCATCTACCAGTGCACGCACAATGCGATAATCAGCCACCGCAGGATATTCCATGTTGATGAATTCTTCGCTGGTATGCTCACCTCTCACCGCCCCTGTGGCAATGATCATATGACCGGGCTCCAGGAAAGGCTGAATGGCACCACAGGTGCCGATACGGATAATATTTTTCGCTCCGATACGGATCAATTCTTCCACTCCGATGGCTGTGGGAGGACAACCTAACCCCGTGCTTGTGCAGCTTATGGGAGTGTTATCTTTTGTACCGGTGTATGTAATATATTCGCGTTTCTCAGTAACTTTATGTGCTTCATCCATTAAAGATGCAAACAGCTCGACTCTACCGGGATCACCGGGGATGAGCACAGTGGGGGCAATATCCCCCGTTTTTAAATCGATATGATGTTGTCTTTCTGAATGTACATCCTGACTAGCCATTTTTTCTCCTAAGAAATAACCAATAACAGCGCCCTTTTACTCATTAAAAAATAAAAGGGAGACAAAGTTCACCCTTGGCAGGGCATTCTTAGAAGATTATCTCCAAACGGAAAGCCAGCGATAAATTATATGGGGGGATTTTACAGAACGGAAGAATTCAGTGAATAAAACATTCCGCCCGGTTTTTGCAAATAGAGATGCCATTGCAATGAAACCATCCTCTCTCTCAACAATTTTGAGTTTTTCTCATTATTGTTGATTCAAGACGGCGTATGACGAAAATACGGCCCCTATCCCGCTTCATCAACTGGTCTCATCATACAATGAATCGTTTTTCGCGTCAAGTGGTTAATACCACCTAACACTCAATTTATTCATAGTGCATCATTCTCGCAACCTATTACACGAAAACCTCATCGGCAGGATGTTATCATTACGATATCATACGTCTCTTTTTTGAAGGATCTTTCGCTAGAGTTTTCACGCCGGCAAACAGGCGCTCTATGAAACAACACGACAAGTGATCAGGGCAACGCTCATTTGTTTATTGCCGGGGAATAACGTTGCACGATTGCCAGACAACAATACTACGCTGCTGTATGACAACTTGTCCCTTTTTCATGTATTTTACGATTATAGATATGAAAGTATTTGAAAAAGGAGGAGCATGGTACAAATATCAACATCCATCAACCAAACAGATAAAGATGATGGAGATCTCATCCAGGCCGCAAAACAGAATCCTGAAGCTTTTTGTGAAATCTACCATCGTTATGTTCAGGCTGTTTATAAGTACTTTTATCATCGCACCTGGAATCAAAATGAAGCAGAAGATCTGACAGCACAAACCTTTTTAGCGGTGCTGGAGGGGCTGCAGAAATACCATGACAATGGTCATTTTTCTGCGTGGTTGTTCTCCATTGCCAGAAGGAAAGCCGCTGACCATTTTCGCGTAAAAACAAAACAACCCCTGGTGGATATCAACACTGAAATTCCAGTTAATAGCGATTTTCTACACGATATTATTCAATCCGAAAGGCTTGGAAAAATCGCCCATATCTTCAACGATCTGCCTGAAAAAGATAAAGAGATCATCCGACTGCGTTTCGTAGCGGATCTCAGTTTCGCGGAAATTGGGCGTATTCTTCATCGCAATGAAGGGGCTGCGAAGAAAGCCCTGTATCGGATCGTGAATCGGATGAAAAGCAAGCTGGAGGAAGAAAATGAATAAGGAAATTTTCCTTTTTGAAGATGAGCTGCGCAGGGCTATCGCCCCGATGGATGCCCGTGATGATTTCATCCATGACCTGGAAAGAAGGCTCAAACAACATCCACTCTATCAAACCAGGCAACCTGGACGTCGCAGCATCCTGCGACCAGCCTGGAGGATCGCATTGAGTTTTCTCATGCTTCTCATTACCAGTATTCTTCTGATCGGACCTGATCGGGTGTACGCGGAGGTTATGAAATGGTTAGGTTACATTCCCGGCATCGGGATCGTTGATCAAAGCCAGCCCATACGAGTACTGGCTGAACCGGTTAGGGTAACCCGTGATGGGGTGACCGTTTCCGTCAATCAGGCAGTACTCACCTCTGAGGACACTCAGATCGAATTCGGATACTCCGGTGTGCCTTTATCGGCATACCCCGCTGAGAACGAGATTGGCTGTATCGAACGGGAATTTTTACAATTAGCTGACGGATCGATCGTGGATAGAAATGCACCCATCCCTGCCGACATAAACGAGGCAACCCTGATCATCCCCTGCATCTTTAATACCCTGCCAGACACGGTGCCCACAGACTGGGAAATTCCGCTCGTTTTTATTCCTCTTCCCGATGATACCCAAGTTTTACCGTTGATCGAGTTAACCCCAGAATCCACATCTTCCCCAGAAGCGCTAACGGATGAATCTGCAAATGAAAATGAGCCTGCTTTTGAATTCAATGATGTCATCGAAACAGATGATGGTTATATTCTCATCGGATGGTTCCGCCCTCATCTGGCTGAAAAGGAACACCTTCAGGTCAACGGCACGCAATATCTGGACGCAAATGGAAATAACATAAAGGTTGATTATCCGCAGGATATTGACCTTTTGCAAAGTGGAATGCCATTTGGCGCAGGTGATTCTCAGTGGGCGATTCAGTTTGACGCCGGTGATATTGCTTTCCCCCTGACCATACGCTATTCTGGAAATATTTACACTGCCCTTGACCTTGCCGATCCGATCACCTATGAATTTGATGCGGGCAGTGATCCGCAGCCGGGTCAGGAGTGGATATTGAATGAAGATCTACACATCCCCGGCATCACTCTGCGGCTTGTTTCCATCCGCGCGGGTGAAAACGGGTATTCCTTCCAATTTGAGAGCGACCCACCATTGGATGGATTAAACATCCAAATTGAGGGACATCAAGCGATCGCCGGTGGGGGTGGACCACAATCTCGCAGTCTGGTGTTTGAACAAATGCCCACCGGAAAGTTGACTTTGACTTTCTCATCTATCTATCCGTTGAAAGAAACTCGAACATGGGAAGGAACGTGGCAGCCGGCTGATTTACCTGACCTGCCAATCTCCCAAACTGACAGCGAAACGGCTTGTCTTGATGCGAACTCCTTGCAGACAGTACCGCTTCTGGCAGATGGGTTGGAAGGATGGATGCTGGCAACAGAATTGAACCCGGATGTACAGCTTGTGCTGCAAAGTATGGACGGGAAAGAAGTGAAATTGACCATCCCGCAAGCCAGCCGCGGCAGTTTAAGCCCCGACGGTACACGGTTAGCCTATCCCGGGGAAGATGGGATCATGGTCATGGATCTTACCGGCGAACAGACTGTGCTGCTGCCAGACAGCGGCGGCTATGACCTGCACTGGTCGCCTGATGGAAAATTCATCGCATCGGTCAATCCGCAGGATGGCTATGGAATTCATATCGCAGCCGCCGATGGCAGCGGCTCGCAGCAGCTTACCGTTCTGGGCTATGAATCCATCGCCGGATGGTCGCTGGACGGTAAATTGATCTATTACGCCACACCGGATGCCGGCGGGAAAGGCTTCATGCTGCACGCAGTAGAAACAGCTTCCGGTACCAGCCATGATCTGTTCATCCTGGAAGACTCTTCCCGAAAGGCTCCTTTACCCGCCATTTCACCGGATGGAACGTGGATCGCTTATCGCGGCAGTGATAACAATAGTCTGTATCTCAAGGGCATGGATGGCAGCCCCGCCCGCCTCCTGCTGGACCAGCCCGCAATCGCCATCAACGGTATCGCTTGGGAAAAAGCCGGGCACCTGTTAGGAGTCAGTCTCATCACACCTGAAAATTCAGATGGGGAGATCATCCTGATCCAGGTTGATAATTGCGAAATCTACCGCATTCCACAATTGCACGGTGAATTGGAGAGTATTTTCATCCCATAAAGAAAACTACCGCTTCATGGAAACCATCTCGACAGCAAAGCACTCCAAAGAGTGCTTTGTATTTTAAATCTTCAAAAAGCAGGAAGTGGCTTTCCGGTATCCATACAGCCACTTCCTGTGCAGGCACCCCCGCCCCCATGCCTTGAATTCTCTACAAAATCAAGCTGCTCTCCCCTTCACCAGTAAAGCCAGCTGCATCTGTATGCCCAGCAGTTGATAATCATAGCAAGCCTGCACATCTTCCTGGTACAAAGCACGCATAAACGCATCACCCATATCATGTCCCAGCCGGCTGATACAGTACTGTGAATAAGCAGGGTCCTTTAACAATTGCTGTGACCCTGCCATGGCAGTCAGTTCCTGCAGCGCCTGCTCTCGAATGCTGGTATTGTTTTCAACCATTCCGCCTGGCTGGTAAAAGGTGATCTCCGGATTGCCGGAGTATAAAGCAATGGTCTCTTCAACCGCCGCCAGGGCTTCCTTTGTACGAGCCTGCAGCGCCATGATCAATGCATTTTGATCGCCGCTCTTCAACGCAAGCAACAATTTTCCATCCGGTTTGACGGCTATACGCTCGCTGCGTGAGAGATTTTCCGGTTTATTCAGTTCCATGTTATTTTTTACCTCAGCCTTTCTCAAATCATCAATGTATTAACACATCAGGGCAGGGAAAGCCCCTGGTAGACAATGTATTCCACACTTTCCACAGTAACAGCACTCCCACCGCCCCACTGGTACAGACTGAAACCCCACGGCATTCTTGCGGAGGTGAGCTCGCTGAGTTTCTGATCGTTTTGCATGCGACCGAGTAATGCTGACTCGAAGTTGCCGGGTTCCCAAATAATCGCCACAAATTCCTGCTGCTGGTTATCAACAGCAATCAGCAATTCGTACATTTTGTTTTCTTCAAGGAAAGTGCCGCCTTCCATGGCTGCAACAGGAATCTCATACCCATCATCTATGGCAGTCATGGTCAGATAAGGATTCGGATTGGGGATATCAGAGGATGGCTGCATGACAACCATGAATTCATCGGTTGGTCCTCCACCACTGAAATTTTCTAAGGAGTCAGTGCCTTTGTAAGAAGCGCCCACTTTAAATTGCCGTCCCCCGGAAAATGAAAACGTAAGATGAACAGCCAGTGATCCGCCTTCAAGACCGGCTTGCGCGGCGTAATACGCCAGCGCTTCAGTTGAGTTCGTGGGTCGGAAATCAGCCGGTGGAAGGAATAACATACCATTCTCAATCGAAACATCACCCTCAAAATACCAGCTTGCGAGCTGATCCGTATTATCGAAAGCATCCTGCCAGACCACCTGCGGCTGCACCAGCACCGTACCAATAGCCTCAAGTGCGTCCTGCTGCTGTTCCTCGCCATACTCGCCGCCACCATCGGGTGATGTACTGCCAGTATCAGCATTCAAATCGATCGCTTCAGAGAACATGGTGGAATGCCCCTCACCATCATAGCCGCTAATGTAAATATATTCCCCATTGAAAGGAGATCCTTTGGAAAAATCAATATGATAATCGCCATTCTCTCCCGCTTCTATTTCACCAACTTCCCCCTCGAAGAATCGGGGACCACTAGCATCTCCAGAATAGATCTCGATACTCACATTGTCCCCGTTGAGATTGATCCAGGCGCTGAGGTAACCCTGTTCTTTATCAATGGATTCAACCTGGTTGATGAGTAATTGCAATTCGTGGTTTCCACCTTGTTGGCACAGCACGTTCCCATTTCCATTGTTGAAGACAGCAGTTTGCGTTATGGTGTTGCCTACAGAACCGCCGAAGATCAACACACCAGATTGACCATTGTGGGCAATATTGTTGCGCGGACCGATCACATTGCGATGAGCGTTTGCCTGAACAACAACGCCATTATTGTGATTGCCATTGGGTGAGTCATCCGCTTCCATACCGATCAGGTTGCCGGTGACCGTATTCTCACTGGCTCCCCTCTGGATGGAGATCCCATCTCCATTGGCTACCAGACAGTTGCCCTGCCCGTAAGGTCCTACGCCATTTTCATGGTCACCACCGATGATATTGCGCATGGTCTTTTCCGGATCCTCTTCTCCATCCACGATAATGCCAGCCATGGCGAAGTTCGTCAGTTTCAGACCATATATCGCGTTATCACTTGACTGGATCAGTATTCCCGTTTCCGGACCCATAGACCCATCCAGAACAACACCGGCATTGGAAGCATCAATGGTCACGCCGCCAGCACCCAGATAGAGCGGTTCGGTCAGAAAGATGGTCGCCGGCGCGTAAGGGTCAAATACACTTGGGTCAAACACTATTATGTCTCCACTTCCTGCCTGCGAAACCACTTGTTGCAACGAACCTGAGCCCTCGCTGGCAGTGCTGTTTATGATCCAGTCAGCATTGACACTCTGGACAGGTTCCTCTACCTCTTGCTCAGATGTCGTTTGCCCTTCCGTTCCCCCCGCGCAACCTGCTGCAAACAGCATAATTCCAGGCAAAAGAACAGACAGTATCTTTTTTTGCATCATTTCCTCCATTAATTTGACCTAAGTAAATCAAAGAATCTTTTTTTAGTCGTTTCAGAAATGTAACAAAATGATTACCTGACCGGAAGTATTCATGAGATCACCCTCACTTCAGGCAAGAATCTGTAACCCTGGTGAGGAACCGTTTGAATATAGGCGGGGGAATTGGGATCATCCTGCAGCGCCCTGCGCAGTTCAGCGATACGAATATCCACCGTACGAGAATCCACAATGTTTTCCCAGCCCCATACCACTTCCAGCAATCGTTCTCGTGCAATAATTTCGTCGGGATGCGTAATGAGATATTCCAGTAAATTAAAAGCCCTTTGTGTGATATGAGTGGATTTGCCCTTCACAAATATTTCATGCCGTTTACGATTGACCGTCAGATCCTGTGCCGACAGCACCCAGGCATCACGCAGCGAGCAGGCATACACCTGGCTTCTCCGTAATACGGCATTGATGCGGGCTACCAGCTCCAGCGGTTCGAAGGGCTTGCTGATATAATCATCTGCCCCCTCTTCCAGCGTCATCACCTTTTCATAGGATGTATTCACACACGTCAACATGATCACGGGAATGAGGTTATGCTCCTGACGAAGAGATCGAAGAAATTCACGACCATCCATGACCGGCATCATGACATCACAGACGATGATATCCGGCTGGAAGACGGACACATATTGCATCGCTTTTACCCCATTTTCCGCTGTACGGCATTCAAAACCGCTCCGCTCCAGGAATTTGGAGAGACTCTCAGTTAGGTCCTGCTCATCATCAACCAGCAATATTTTGCCTTTATTCATTTTCCCCTACCTCGCAGATGTTTTCTTCTTGTGAACCATCCCATGACATTGTCTTCCGTTGAATTATTCCCGTTTATTGTTCGTATGCAAAAGCGAATGGGATGGAAGCCACCAGTTGATTGTCAGCCCAAAACAGCGCCCGGTAATCCCCTTGCGGTAAATTATTCCATCCAAATCCCCAGATCGGGTGAAAAAGTCCACTCGTCCAATCGCCCAATGCGGGACTGTAGAGGTATTCCTGCTGATAAATGACCCGTTCATAGCGCTCGCTGTAAATTCCCACTTTGAAATCCTTTATCACATCGACCAGATCGGCATGAAAGCAGATACCGGAGTTTCCTTCACGATATGTTTGCACCGGCTGCTGCTTATCACAATCCACCAGGTCCAGAGATTTAAAATACTGAGCAAATAGATCGGGGCTGTATTTTAAAGTGGGAGAAACAATGCCATCAGCAGTCGGCAATTCTGCCGGCAGTTTCTGCTCGATCAATTCCGCCAGTTGATAGGCATTCTGTTCTGTCACAAAGGGATGTGTGCCGCACAGATCGACCATGACCATCGTGTTCCCCTTATAAAAACGGTAGCTGACCGTTCGTTCGCTCAGGAAAATGGAAGCCTGTTTATTCAGAATACGGGCATTTTCCCCCAGCAGTATGTTCTCTGCCGCTGGCAGGTAATCTTTGCCGTAATGCCCTGCCTGCAGAAGATTCGAGGTGATCGGAACAGGGCTCTGGAGAATCATCTGCGTTACATACAGATCATCCCGGTCAGATTGGTACTGGCGAATGTACGCGATCCCCAGCAGATCCCCATTTGAGTCAAGATAGGAAACATTAACCATTTTGCGGTTAAAACTATCAAAATTCACGTCCTCAGGAAGAGCGCCAACAGGGAAAAAATATTGCTCCGGGTCAATAAGCGGGGTTGAAACCGAGCCATCATCTGTCTGACTGTCAACTTGCATGGTTCCAATGGTCTGCTCACCCGAGGCAGTATTTCCTCCAGATGGATTATCAATAGAAAAGTGAACCTCTCGACAGCCTGATACAATAATCATGAACATGGTCAGCGTAAAAATGATTGCCAGTTTTTTCATCTATTCCTCAATGAAGCGGTTTACCTGTCTGTCTGTATCAGACTCCATGTTGTTTATTTGCAGGAAACTGCAATGTCACAACAGTTCCCTGTCCATCTTTGCTGCGGATACTGCATTCGCCATTCATTCTTCTGGCAATAACGCGCACAATGGATAATCCCAATCCATTTCCGGGAATTCCGCGGGAATTCCTGGCACGATACAAGTCATTCCATATTTGATCGATCTCATCTTCCGGAATCCCGATACCGCTATCGGCTATTTCTATGAAAACCTGGTCTTTGATCTCATATCCGCGGATTTCGATCATGTCGCCAGGTTCGGTGAATTTAACCGCATTATCAATCAGGTTTTGCAGGAGAAGATAGGTCAGATCCTCATCCGCCCATATTCCCGGAAGGCGCCAGGGGGTAATAGGGAGAGTTAACTCCGCTTTTCGATCAAGGCAGGCTGGATTTGCCTTCAAGTTGGAATATAGCTCTTCCAGTATAGCGTGTACATCCAGGCTGGAGAATTCGAGAGGACATGTTTCCAATTCGGTAAGCTTACGTAGATCAGACACCAAACGGCGGATACGCTGGGTTTGAGCATCGATCTGAAAAACCATTTTTTGGACTTCCGCGCCAGAGTTTGATGGTGGCTCGGTTGATCGGGAATTGATTTCATTATTATTTTCCGCAACTATGGAGTTTATGTATGCCACCCGCGTTGTGATCGCCGATAATGGGTTTTTCAATTCATGATCAAGTCTCTGCAAAAACTGGCGGTGTTCTTCGTTTTCCCGCTCGGTCAAATCCCGGAATTGCTGCTGCAGGCGATGCTTTCGATATTGAAAAAACAGAATAATCGAGGAGATCACAATCCCTGTACTTAGAATAATGGTAGCCACATCAATTCTGCTGACCAGAACCGGAATAGCTACCATTTTTGTGTCCATCCACAATGAAACCAGACATCCAATCACAGCAGGGATTATGATCAGAATGTATTCGCGTTTTTCCCAATCTATCATCGATGCAACCCGACCCTTTCGCAATGCGCAGCGGCACTAATCTTTGTCAGGGATATTGTCTATTGTATCTTAATCACTGGAAATGGAGTCTTACCACCTCAGTTGTATCGCCTGGAAGAGATGAATGTGAACCCGTGACAGGGAAAAACTGTGGGAAGATAGTTTTTCGCCCTATTCACGAATAAAATAAGGCAGTTTTCATCCCGGTCTTAAAGGCGGAAAGAAAGCAAATCCCTGATCCTTAAATTAATATCATGATCGCTTTTGGTAATGAAAATCAGGATCATTCATGAAAAGGCTGGTAGATCGGATTTACCCTGCGCAGCAAACGATGAGCAAAGGGGCAAAACCCGAAGGTGGGCCAGTAGCGGTCTGCTTCAAGGTTGGTCATACGCCAATCGGTAAAAATCTGTTCATAGCCCTGCTGATGGGCAATATTCATAATGTGGGTAAATAAAGCCCGCCCTATTCCACGTTTTCTATACTCGGGATGGGTCGCAGCAGCAGCAAAATGTGCTGCCCTGGGCGTTCCCAGATAATGGATCGCACCGATATCAACCGTATAGATCGCCACATAGGCGACAAGCTTTTCTCCATCTACTGCTACCCAGGTAGTGGAAGTATCATCATCTGCCAATTCAGCGTAACCCGGGCGCACTTCTGCCAGGTGCTGCTGTGGAACCGGTTCCCAGACCGGCGCTTTGTTCAAATGTGCGGCAATCCAGTGCCCGTTAGCGGCAAGCTGGCTGGCATCTTCCGGCTGCACTTCTCTGATGGTGATGCCATGCGGGGGCGACTTTTCTGGCTGTTTTTTGGTAGACGAAACAACTGCATACGCCTGTTCCTGTCCAAAGCTGAGCGAGAAAGCAGCCCGCTGCCATTCCTGTATTGCCGAGCAGACCAGATAATGGTTCAATATCCCATCGCGGATCCAGATATCTCCAGCAGCAGCATACAGTTCACGGAGATCCTGATATACATTGGATCCGGTTATTGCCAGACCACCAAAAGGCACCCATACATGTTTACCAAAAAAGACGTTTTGATCGTAATAACCCAGCATATACCCGGTCAGCCTGTCCTTCTCCAGCATAACCACGCCTTTCTCCTCCGCCTTCTTGAATAAAGCACTGAGGAAAGTAAAAGCTCTTTCCCTATCCGCAATATGGGCTGGGAGAACCGGGAAATCGTTTAAGTATTGTTCCGATTGTGCTGCCAGCAATTCGGCGGCTTCTGCAAGGTGTTGTTCTGTAAAGCGTGCGTGTTTCATCTTTTTCCTCGTTCCTTATTTTACCTGCACAGGGAATTTTAATGCGAAGATTTATTTCTGGAAGGCAAAGATATCCTCAATCCACCGCAATGAGATATTTAAAGATACAGGAACAGCGGACTAATCCTGTGGAAATCCCCCGATCACGATCTGGTCAATCTGCAAATATGTGTCGGGAAATTGCTCCTGTTCCGTGTTGAAAATCTTTTCGATAGCAAACCGCAAATGGAGCGGGGCAGTTTTCCATTCATCATAATTTCGTGGTGCGTATTCGTTCACCAACTTCCCATCAAGGTAAAAATGGAGTAGCTGGTTTTCATCATCAACCAGGATCTCATAGGCATGCCAGTCACCATCCAACAGAATGGAGGATGTGAAACCACTTTCCGGAAGTGCTGCATCGCTTCTGAAAAAGGCATTGGCGTGATCATTGAATTCCCATCCAAAACCCTTGGATATATATGAGATATTCTTTATCGCCAGGGAAATATTCACAAATTGAAATGGATTGTTCTCAATAGAACGCAGTCGAAAACCGAAATACTGGAAATTCCCCAGATCCACCCTGGGACCATTCATTAACTGTCCGATATAACAATCATTGTTATACAGACATTGATTGGAGATAAAGAGGTTAAGATTTCCTTCTGATGGATATACATGCACCAGATCTTCAGAAGTGAACTGCCCATAATCATAGTAATCCTCGTCAAAACCCTCCGCAGCATTGAAATCATCAGAGAGAAATTTTATGGGAGGATCATACAAAAATGGAGCTGCGGTTTTTGGATCTATTTCAATGCTTTCCTCCTCAGATATCAACCAGACTACATCAGGTAAAAGTCGTTGAGAGACTTCTCTGACCGCGGGTACAGTTTTCGAACCAAGGAAAGAGACTAGCGCAACCATGAGCAGCAACAATGTGATCAATAAGGATAACGATACCCAGTATGGCTGAGTGACGCGGAATCTGATACGCTGAGCCAGCCAAAAAAGCTGCCATTTTTTCGCAAAAGATCTTTTCGCACTTCTCTTTTTAAAATGGATGATGGGTATATGATGTTTACGTGCTGTCTCTAATTCTCGCTGGACATAATCTGAAAGACGTGCATCTTCCGTATCAACCAGCACCAGACAACTGGCATTCTTGATTCCCCATACGATCTGTTGTTGAAAGCTGGTTTCATCACTGGAAATGTTCATCACATCCAACCAGCAGGGAATTTGATTTCGCCCTCCCCTTAATGCACGATACAGTTCCTGGGCAAGGGAGCGATCTTCAGAAGCATAACTGATAAATGCATACACATTTTGGTTTGTTTTCATCGTATTATCACTCATTAACCTTCTCCATGGAAATATAACCGCTGCGGATCAGATCAATTTGTCCCGAAAATGGATGCAAGCTATCACTCCCTGCATAAAGAACGATGCGCCAATAAGCTTCCTCTGTCTCCGCATTGATGTCTGCTAGATCAACCGGCTCTTCTACTACAAGATACCCATCGTGCCATAATTGAATAACAGTCTGGTTGGGGTTATCTGGAGAGTGAAGAATCACCATTTCAAGGGTATGCCACAAACCGAAGGGGGAATTATCATTTGATCCTTCTACAAAGATCATTTCATCCTGCAAAGCATTGAAAATTGAAAAATTAGCCGTGTACCTTTCTACATCGACACTAAAATACCTTCGTTCAATTTCATTTTTAGATGGAATAAACAACATTTCCAACGATCCCCAGCCAGACCAGTATTCGGGACCATTATCATCCAGTTTATAACGCAGGGCATAATAATTGGTCTGTGAAAGGAGATTGGCCTGTACATTCAGAGACACTGTACCGGAAGAATTCTCAACAGGAATATCAAACGCCAATACTCCATCCATCATTTCGACATAATCCTCTCCCTCCCTCAAGGATATAGTTGATGGTCGGGCATTAAAATCTTCCACGAAGAGCAATTCATCAGGCTCAAAATGGAAAAGTGCTTCTTCAGGAAAGTTCGCAAACTGGAGCGCCTGCTCACCCCCATACACGATCTCATCAATATAGAAATCCACCCAATCGACAGCAGTATAAAATGGGAAGATCATTTCCATATAATCATATTCGTATGACGTTGGCAAATTTGTCTCTGATCTTACATAGGAACCATCAACGAAAATATTCAGTTTGTTTCCTTCCTGATCCAGCACCATTTCTACTGTATGCCAGGTAGATCCAAGATCTTGAACATGTT
Source organism: Anaerolineaceae bacterium (assembly GCA_963556045.3). Taxonomy (GTDB): domain Bacteria; phylum Chloroflexota; class Anaerolineae; order Anaerolineales; family Anaerolineaceae; genus UBA4781. The sequence continues at coordinate 1,494,842 of CAUVYA020000002.1, forward strand.
CTTCACCGTCATCGATCAATGCCTGTTGTTGAACAAGATCAAATTCAATAATACTTCTACATCCTGTTTTTTGACTGCAAAGATTGATCAGTACTGTGCTGGGCTGCTCTGCATCAGCCCATCCCTCATAATCGGCAATGCGAAAGCGCATACCAACATACGAAGTATCAATCAGAGCAAACAGATGTTTGACATGTAAATTAAAGCCATCGCGGTTCACATTACTCTCTGGAACCCTGTAAGAGACCTGGAGAATGCCATCTTTCTGCAACAACTCCATTCTCTCACCATAATCTACCGCGCCGGTGCCACTGGTTGTTATATCGTCACTATTGCCTGATAGATCATATTTAGAGTCATCAAAGGAAATCGTCTTCTGAATAACAGCAGGCTGGAAGGAAAAAGGCGCCTCACTCGCCGGATCACCCTGTACTTCGAAATCGAAGGAACGGCTTTCTTTCTGGACCATCATTTCCTGATCGATATTTTCAGTATCCAATGGAACCTGTACCGCGATCGGTGTGGGAACCACTATAGCGGTTTCATTCGTTTGTGTCTGCCTTGATCGGATGAAATACCAGCTTATTCCCAGGATAAAAGCCACGATGGCAGCAATGATAAACAATCTGCGTACTGTTCTTTTTTCAGCTCTTTTAGGAATCAAAGAGCGGCTCTTCTCCATCCCTAGCAAGCGCCTTGCCTGCATGACAAGGGTGGAAAAAGCAGGAGCATCTTCTTTTACCGCCTGCACCATTACCGATTGGGAATCATAAAGAGCAATGCTGGAGTCATCTTTAATCTCCCCCATTCTGTAGATCAGTAATACACGTCTTTCTCCCGCAACTTCACACATAAACTGAACATTGCTGACGAACAGGTCTCCTGTGACTGCGCCGGGGGAGAGAACGGCAAGCATGATACCCTCATCACGAGCGATGTGCTCCATTTTTTCAACAATTTGGATCATCCCATCAGCGTTGAGTTGTTCAGGAGGAAGGTAAACGGAAATGCCCTGCTTGAGCAGTTCATCTCTGATCTGCTCTGCCAATTCTCTATTCTCAATGCTGCAGTTGATAAAGACTTTTTCCGATTTCATGGTACACCTATGGATTGTGAGACAGGATAATATTATCTATCTGACAGAAATATCCGCTCTGCTGCAGATCCTGCACTTCTGTTGCTACCACAACCTTCATTTCCCTTTCCCGCCAGTATTCCACTGCCGGGATCTCCGCTTCACCCTGATAAAGGTCATCAAGGAAGAAGAGAACATGATAGTTCTCGGGATCAAAAGACAGTGTCAGGGAATGCCATTCACCCAGGGAGAAGAAGACTGCAGTAGATATCGCAGTAGAATTTTGCGGTTCATGAATGAAACACTGGATAACACCCTGCTCTTCCCCAGGAGATGCCTGACACTCCAACCGGTACTGGGAATCTTCCGTCTGCACCAACTGCGTACTCAGGGTGGCAACACTGTTCATTTCTTCTAACGGATCAAAATAGAAATCCATTTTCAGCGCCTGCCAGTCATCCATCGGGTATGTATTCACACTTACCAGGGAATAAACCACATCTACAACAGGCGGCTCCGCCATGATGAGCAGGGCAGTGCCATCGTAGTTGATGTCGAAGAATTGTTTGCCTTGATAACGATGACTCACGTCCCAGTTTTCATGCAGATATCCTTCATCGAATGTCTCCTGCAGCCAAATTTCTTGCATATCCGGCGGCGGGACCACAACCGGAGTTATTTGAGCTTGTTTGACTGTCTCAACGGTTGAGGGGATCATGCGCATTAAATAGATGACAAGGATTATGAATACGGGGATCAGGAAAAGGACGGTTCGCGTGCGCGGGTTCGCCCACATGCTGCTCAGCCAGTCTTTCAGCGTCTTCTTATCTTGAGGGGATTTTTGAGAGGACCTTTTTTTCTCCATCTCCTGCATTGTTTTACGAAAACCTTCGACCAAATCTCTCATGAGAGTATCAATCTTCACCTGATCTTCTTTTATCTCAAATTCGTAGAGGTTATGATTGCGCGAACGCAGGCTGTGGAATATGGGTGGGAAAACGATCTTGTGTGCAGCTTCGTTTGGAGGAAAAATGAAAAAAGTAGCGGCATCCGGATTTTTTTCGATTGCTGTTATGAGAGCAAATAAATTTTCATCTCGTTCCAATGCAGAAGTAAAGAGAATGATATAGGCTTGAATCTGGTTTAGATCTTGCAGGCTGGTGGATTTCTCATCCAGCAGCAGTACTTCTTCCTGCCGGATGCCCTCTCCATACAGAGCAGCAAGTATTTGCTGTTTGCATAAATTTTGTGCTGAATGAGTGAATAGAAGAATTCTGTTTTTGGTATCCATGTATCGTGTTGATAATACCTCCCCGATGAATTCCTTTTTACTATACCATGTCTTTTATAAATCATGAATTTAAATGAAAGAAGGGTTGTTACTGTAGTTCATCCCTTCTTTTATCACCTAACAACATGGTTCAGGCAGTCTTCATACTATGCTTTCATGAGGGTGTTTCTCATCCAGTTTTGCCAGAGCATAGGAACAGGCTGCACCGATCAGGAATAGCGCTGCACAGACCGCAATCGTCCAGCCGCTGACCCCCGCTGGGATGATCGCCAGCGTTGAACCCACCACAATACCCAGGATAAGATGGTACATGACCGCATAGGATTTCTTGAACAACCAGGAAACCAGCTTCGCAAAGGTTAATACACAAACGATTAAACCAAGTGCAAGCGGGATGATAACACCCAGATCAAGGTGAGAAATACCACTCGCCATGGACTGGTAAAGACCGAGATAGATCAAAAAATTGGAGGGGCTCATGCCGGGCACAACCACACCCAGCCCTATCAAAGCACCGCTCAGTATCCAGTTCACAAAAGTCGGTGCCAGGGTCACACTCTTGATCGTTTCCATCCCGCGCATCAAGAAGAAGGTACCCACTGCTATAACGAGCAGCAATAGCCAGTGCTGTGGTTTTCTACCTTCTTTGCCAGCAGTTTTAAATAACGAAGGAAATGTACCGGAAATAAACCCGATAAAGAGCCAGGTGAACTGGGCTGCATAATTGCTGAATGCAAAATCCACCACCGCTGAGAAAGCTACCACCCCGATGATGCCGCCGATGCCCACAGGGATGAAAAATACCAGATTCTTGAGAAATTTCTCTTTTAAATTTCCCAGAAATTTCATGAGGGGTTCATACAACCCAAAAACAACTGCCAGGACACCACCCGATAAACCGGGAACGATAAATCCGATGCCTACAAAGATACCTTTAATAAGCCGAATGAACCATTCGAGGACGGAATTCTTGTTTGAAGAATCTTCATTTACTGCTGTCATGCTTACTCCTTATTGCGCCCAGCTTTCCAATTTCCTGTGAGCGTTTTTCGCCTTCCCCATGCAAATCATCATCTGCACAGGCAATAAAAATTATGAGCTTTCACTGATCCATTGTATGATCAGCGCGAATTCGTGAATGCTGGTTATTGTACCTGATATTTATTTTTCTTCAGAAGGAAATGTTACCTCTTATACAGAATCATTTTCCTGATCTCAGCCCAGAATGTACCTGTGAAGGTGGCGCCCAGGATCATGCCCCATTGCGCTCCAGTCAGAGTGGTAACCTTCATTAATTGCTGCGCAGCGGGAATGAACGAAGCTGCCAGCAGGAAAACCACAATTCCTGCAGCCCAGGCAAGCATTAAACGGTTGCTGCCCAGCCCAAGCTGGAAAATGGGCTGCCGTTCAGAGCGCATGTTAAATGCCAGGAATACGTGCCCGATCAGCCAGGCATAAAACGCCACGGTTTGCGAAAGAACCTGATCGTGTGATCCATACCAGGTATAAAGATAGATGGAAGCGATAGCAACGAATAAACCTGCTGCAGAGCTAAGAATACTGCTGACCATCGCTTTATCCATGAACTTTGCCTGCGGGTCGCGCGGTCGCTGCTCCAGCAGGTCAGCTTCCGCTTTCTCGGATACGAAAGAGGCAGCAGCCATCAGATCCATGAACAACTCCATTAATATGATCTGCACCGGCGCAAAAGGTACCGGCACCAGCAGCAGGGTGGGCAGCAGGGTGATCAGAATTAAAGCCACTTTACAGGCAAGATAATAACGCACTCCCTTTCTAAGATTCTCATAGATCAAACGACCTTCGCGTACCGCGCCCACGATGGTGGTGAAATTATCATCTGCCAGCACAATATCACCGGCTTCACGTGCGGCATCCGTTCCGGTTTCCCCCATTGCTACGCCAATATCCGCTGCCGCCAGAGCCGGGGCGTCATTGATGCCATCGCCGGTTACAGCCACCCGTTCACCATTTTTTTGTAACGCCTGAACAATGCGCAGTTTATGCTCGGGGGTAGTACGGGCAAAAATGGAAGTAATTTTTACCGTTTCTCGCAGTTCGATATCGGATAAAACTTCAAGTTCTTTCCCGGTTACCACATCAGCATTGCCATCCAGCCCGATCTGTTTAGCGATCATTTTGGCTGTGGCAGGATGGTCGCCTGTCACCATGATGGTGCGGATGCCCGCACGTTCACACTGGTTGATGGCATCACGTACCTCAGGGGCCGGGGGGGATCAGCAAAACTGATCAAGCCTACAAATACCAGATCGGTCTCCAATTCATTCAGCGCTGCAGATGCATCTGGAACACTGCGTTCTGCCAATGCGATTACCCGCAATCCCTCTGCTGCCATGGCGTCAACTTGTTCGAGTATCTGCTCTTTTCGAGAATTCGTCAGCGGCTGTACACCCTTTTCGGTTAATCCGCTTTCACATTGAGCCAGCAGTGATTCAGGGGCGCCTTTCACGGCTACCCGGAATTTTTCATCTTTCTGATAAAGGATAGACATGCGTTTACGGTCAGTATCAAACGAGAATTCTGTGATCACATCAACCGATTGCTGGATCACCTGCGGCATCATTCCATCGGCTGCTGCAGCCCGTAGAATTGCTGTATCAATAGGATCACCGATAAAATCATTGTCCTTTTCGATCGCATCATTGCATAAAACACCGATCTCCAGCAACCTTCTCTTCAACTTCACCGGTTCAAAGCGCTCCACCTGCATACGGTTTTGGGTCAACGTTCCGGTCTTATCAGTTGCAATGACCGTCACCGATCCCAGTGTATCAACAGCGCTCAATCGTTTGGCAATCGCATTATTTTTTGATAAGCGGAATGATCCCAATGCCAGCACCATGGTAATGATGATGGGCAGTTCTTCCGGGATGGTGGCAAATGCCAGAGACAAACCGGTCAGCAGCATTTTTTGAGGAGGTTGATGCGCAATGAAGATCCCGATCAAGGGAACCAGCACACTGAATCCAACGGCAAACCACACCAGTGTTTTACTTAATTCGCTCATCAATTGCTGCAGCGGAGTACGGGGTTCCTTAACTTCGCGCGCCAGCCCGGCAATGCGCCCGATTTCAGTTGCCATACCGGTGCCGATAACGAGAGCTGTTCCCTTCCCGCGGGTGACCAGGGTGGAGGAGAACACCAGATTGCTGCGATCTGCCAGAGGCGTTTCCTCTTCACAGATAACCCGTGCTTTTTTATCAACCGGCATGGATTCACCGGTCAGGGCAGATTCATCCACCATCAGACCTACCGACTCTACCAGGCGGGCATCCGCCGGAATGCGACGTCCTGCCTGAAGCACGATCAGATCACCCGGCACCACCTGTTCGACCGGAATTTCCAGAAAGCTGCCGGCTCGTCGAACAGCAGCAAGTGGTTCAGCCAGTTTTCGCAAACTGGCGATGGCTTTCTTCGAGCGCATCTCATTCATAACTTCAACCGTGTTCAACGTCAGAATGATAACGAAAATGGTGATAGCTTCCGCCAGCTCCCCCCAGATGATATAGAGAATACCGGTGACCAGCAGCATGAGCACCATCGGTTCACACAGCTCTTCGAAGAATTCTTTCCAAAAAGATACTTTCTTTTCTTCTGCGAGAATATTCGATCCCACCTGGTTTTGACGTCGAAGGGCTTCCTCTTGAGAAAGCCCTTCCTGCAGGTCGCCTTCTAGATTCTCAGCAACCTGCTTTGCCGACAATGTATGCCATCTTTTGTTCAGGACAACGTCGAGCAATTTCATTTTTCTCACTCAGCATCCGGCACTTTTACTGTTTTGGGCATCCAAAAGATCATCAAAACAGCTGCAATCAGTGCCATAGCACCTCCGAAAAAGAAAGGGGCTGATGGACCAAAACCAGCCCACGATCCTACCCCCTCCCATAAGATACCGGCGATAAAAGAAGATGGAAATGCCAGCAGCCCGATGACAGCATGATAGGTACCATACGCGGTTCCCCGCATATTTTCAGGCACCAGGTCAGCCACCATGGCATTGGCTGTACCAAATGCCATCCCAAAGTACAATCCATACGCAAGATACAGCAGCCAGATCTGCCAGGCGTTATCGGCAAGCGCAAAGCCAAAATAGACCAGCGCGTACAGCAGCCAGCCTCCCACGATCAGCCGGCGGCGACCAATGCGATCAGACAGAGAACCAGCAGGGGTAGCGATCGCGGCAATAACCAGATTGAAAACAGCCAGCATTACCAGAATACCAGTTACAGAGACCCCCAGGTTCTGTGCGCGTAAAACCAAGAAACCATCGGATGAATTACCCAGAGTGAAAATGCTGACAATGACCAGAAAAATAGTGAAGGGTTTTCCCATGCTGCGCAGGGAGAATTTTGGGGCTTCGCGCTGCCCGGTAATTCCCACATCTCTGGCGCCTAAAGCCAGAGATATGACCGCAAGAACAGCCGGGACAAGCGAAATAAGCACAATGGTCTGGAAAGTGTTTCGTGACAAATCTACTGTGTTCGCCTGTGTCAACCATACCACCAGTGCGGCGATCAACAATCCAAGCATGGCACCTGCTTTATCCATAGCACGGTTGAAACCAAAGGCGATACCACGTGTTTCTTTGGTAGTTGAATCTGCCACCAGCGCATCACGCGGCGCCGTACGGATGCCCTTGCCGATGCGGTCTGCCCAGCGCACACTTGCTACCAAGCCCCAGGTGTTAGCAATATAGAAGAATGGCTTCGAGAGGGTAGATAGTGCATACCCGACCACTGCCAGCCATTTCCTGCTGCCGAGTTTATCTGAAAGCCAGCCTGAAAACAGTTTCAGGATGCTGGCTGTTGCTTCGGCAACACCTTCGATCAAACCGATGATGCTGGTTTGAACTCCCAATACATTGGAAAGGAACAGAGGCAGGATATTGATCACCATCTCGCTGGAAATATCCATGAAGAAACTGGTGAAGCCCACTGCCCACACGTTGCGCGGAAGATCCTTTACGCGTACTTTTGTATTTTCATTGTTTTGTGTCATTCTCTTTTACTCTTTTCTTTGATGAAATAATTTCTTTTTTATTCTTCGTTGCTGTTCTCTGCTTCATTTTTCCGGTCTGCCAACGCACCGGGATCAAATCTCATTTTTCTGGAATGGTCCTGATCTTCATGTGCAAACACGTTCGATGCGAATTCCTGCAGGGTGTTACGGCAATTCTCCAGCCACACTGCTGCTTCCTGTGCATGCTGCCCGCCAAGAAAATCTCTCTGTTCGATTTTCTTGAACCAGGTTTCCAGCTTGTTGAGGTCCTGCTCATTTTCTTCATATTCCGCAAAGCTGAAATTCTCTCTATTGGTCTCTTTTTCAAGTTCAGCCAGAAAATCAGCGCACTGTTCTTTGAATTCCACATATTCCTCTGCGCGATCTTCAACAAAGCGGGTCATGATCTCCTTTTCGGTTTCATCATCGAAGGAATTCGCCGTAAACGTTCTGCTTGTTCCACCTTGCTCTGCGACATAGGCTTGCATCTCGCGAATAAAATCTTCGGCAGATTGGGTATGCGGGAGCAGCCACAAGCCATTATCAAGCCCCAATGATCCAAATGCGCGCATATGCCGCCAAACCGTGACACGCGGACTGGAGGGAGTGGCGGGCAATTGCGGACAGAATAACAACCATTTATATTCCATGAGATTCTCCAAATGTAACATCTGTTGCATTTTAATACCATTCTTCCAATAATGCAATATGTGTTGCAAATCGTTAATGGAATATATATTTCTTATGAGAAGGAAAGAAATATTTTTAAGTGGAAGGGTGAATAATCGGAAAGAAATGGAAAAGCGCCTTTTCAGGCAGCGGGGAGTGGATTCGAACCACTGCCCTCCAGGTTAGGAGAGATTTTCCCGGTTTCGGAACGTTTTTCACTCAGGCTCCGCATTTTAGCCTGGTCTGGGGGCATTAATTTTTTCTGCTTCCCAATGTTCAAATTTATATAGTTTCCTTCTTACCATGCCCTTTGAATTCTTCATGCTAAGATGATCAATGGTCGCAAGAACTGATCCGCCTATATTCATCAGATCTGCAGCTAAAGAAATCTACAGTATCATAATGCCGAAAGCTTCCTTCATTCTGTCTATGTACGCTATTTCACTACATAGCGGTAATCGAACTGATAGCACATGCCATCCTGTGCGAGTACCAGGGTTCGATCAGAATTGGCGCTTGAAAAGACATCCAGATTAATACGGCTTTCAACCGTCTCAGCTATGCTGCCCGTGACAGTATCGATGCGGTAGATACCGCTATTCTTCCGCGCCGCGAGAAAACAATCTCCAGCGGGGAGGAAAAACGCAAAAGTAAAGCTGGTCTGCTCAGTCCAAAGACATGCAAGATTGCTCGTTGAATAAAGCTTTGTTCTCATATGTCCAAGGCAAAGCAGAAACCTTCCGTCCGGGCTGAGGTAGATCTTGTTGCCGCTGCAATCGATATTATCTATCAGCTTTGTCTCCGCCAGACAGCTACGATTTTTCAAATCGAAGAGCCGAAGGTTCCCTTGACCGTAATGCACTATCCCGCGCGCGCCGCCGGGCAGGATTATTGGTGTGGGGATGATAGCATTGCTGCCTCCGGGTAGTTCTCCAAGCACACAGCCTGCATCCGCGTCAATGACATTCACATGGCTGGAGTCGGCGATCATTACCAAGCGACCGTCCGGCGTACAGCTCGCGCCCTTAATAGGCGATATACTGCCCTTATTGATTGAACGGATATTTCCGGTTTCAAGGGAGAGAACTTCCAAATTTGCGCTTCCGATTCGGTCGGCAAAGGCGCTTTTTCCATTTGAAGCAACGCACAGCAGTCTCAGATTACGAGCCGCAAATTCCTTTAAAACGCTTCCGTCATCCAACTTCCAAAGACAGCAGCCTGCATCACCCGGCTTACTGGACAGCAAAGTTTCCCCGGAACCGATGAAGAGATGTTTCAAGCCGCCCTTGCATGGATTTGTAACGCTCTGGGCTTGTGTAACAGCGCGTATATTGAAGATTTTGCAGCTCTTTCCAAGCTGACGGTTAAGGCTGCGGCAGTCGGAGCTGTTTTCATAACCCGGCACCTGCCATGCGGACTCGTTGAGTTCAAGCGCTTCACGTATGCTGCCGCGTGCAAAGGCTTCGCGTGCAGCTAATAATTTTTCTTCGTACTCCCGCGCAAAAACATCATAAGATGCCTGGCTTATGATACGCGAAAGCTCCCACGCGCCATTAACACCTTGGGGGGGCAGAGCGATCCTGTCAACTCCAAACGCGCTGGCAGAAAGCAGGGATCTCCCATCCGGCGTCAATCCCACAGAAGTGGATGAAAACGTATAACCTCCCAGCTTTATGGTATACGTGCAGCGTCTCTGTGCCACATCGATTATTCTTATGAGATTATTGTCAGATCCGCATATTGCTTCAACCAGATACCTGCCGTCGCGTGTCCATCGCAGCTCGCCGGGTCTATTATGGTTGGTGTCATAACAGGTACATTCGCCGCTGTCGATATCAAAGCCGTAAACACCCTTGGACCCCGCGGCAGCTATGGTCTTCCCGTCCGGAGAAAGCTGAATGCATTTAAAGGGAACGTTTGGAGGTGCATCGTAGCGCCTCAGAAGTTTCCCTGTTTCATAGTCGTAAAGTATGCAGCATCCTGGTTGCGCACTCAGCAGAGTGCCAGCGCGCGGACCCATACAAAGCCCATACGCCGTCGTATCATCGCCCTGCTCGATCTTTCCGATGCATTTCCCGCGATGGATATTCCAGATACGTATAGTGTTATCGTTGTGGGAAGAGAAGAGCAGCTTTTCGTCTTCGGCAAAAAGGAGTGCCTCGGCTTCGCAGCTTTCTTTTCCCAATGCTTTATGCAACCTGCCGTTTGCCGCATTCCATATGCGGATGCACGACTCATAAGCGGCAGCGACCAGCCTTTCGCTCGAGTGAAAAGCAATGTGCTGCACATCTTCCTCACAGCCGTCTATCACTTTGACGCAGGAACCGTTTCTTGTATCCCACAGCCTGATTTCATACCTGTCGGAATCAAATCTTGCACGCGCGCTGGAAACGCACCAATTAGCGTCAGCAGTAATAGAGACCGCCACAGCGCTCTCTGTATGCAAGGAAAACGAAAACTCCGGAGTATCCTCCTTGCGACCGCGCTCAACATACAGCCTCTCCATCAATTCTTCACCGCGTTTTGCCTCATTGGCATCAACCTGATTGGCAACGGCGGTCTGGAATTTGGCGATCGCGTCAAGATCATTGCTTCTGCCACTGCGCCATGCAAAAAGGTTCATATTGTAAACGGCGTCCATGCAGTTTGGGTTGGTAAGAAACGCCCGCTCCCACAACTTTTCCGCTTCCGCGGATCTGCCAAGATCCAGATAAGATAGTGCACGGTTATTAAGGCTATCTGCCGTGTCAGACGCGGCTTTAGGCTCCTCGCGGGGATATGCGTCTCCTGTCTGCCGTGCGTATTCTTCCATCAGTTCTGCAAGTACCCCGTCAAAGCTCTCCGGACGATCTGAGAGGTTTTGCTCAAGACAGCTTCGAAGCAGAGCGGTCATTTTTTCAGGCAGCGGGACCCTGGTCTGCTCTACATGCTTCTCAAACTCCAGCCCCGCATCTATGCCGTTCTGCCACAGGCGTTTGCCGCAGTACATCATCAATATGGAAACTGCCCAGCTGTAGATGTCCGTTTTCGGTGTGAAATCTCCCTTGCTCTGCTGCTCTGCGCTGGCGTATTCACGGGTATATGCGCCGCTCCATGTGTTCGCGCTTTCATCCGTTCCACCGCCCGCGATACCGAAGTCCGTCACTTTCGCTTCGCTATCCTTTGTCAGCATCAGATTTCCAGGCTTGACGTCTTGATGGATAAGACCATTTTGGTGAGAATATTGCAGACCGCGCGCAAACTGTATGGCGATATCCAAAAGCCGCGCCTGTACTTCCTTTTCAGTGCCTTCATAAAGCTTGCCGCTTTTTATCAGATCAGACAGGCTGCCGCCGTCCATCCATTCGGAGAAAACGCTGGGAATACCGTCCAGCTCACGGACATAATAGCAGGAGACGATATTGGGATGCAGCCCGAGGTTGATCCAGCGCTCGCACTCCTTTACAAAGTTTTCTTTCTGTTTTTCCGTTTGAAAGTAGCTTTCCTTTGGGCGCTTCACCGCGAGGTCTACATCCCAGCTATTGTGGTGCACCCGATACACGACGCCCATGCCTCCCTGAATGGGAGCGGAGAGAACATTGTAGGTATTGAGCAGAACGCTGCCCTGATTAAACGTCTCCTTGTCCGGCGTACCGGCAGGCACAGCAGCCTGCCGACGCTTTGCATCCGCCAGGATCGCGTCGGTCATAGTTACTTCAATATCGGTTTTCGTCTGCGCGTCTGTTGCGGTTTCCTCGATATCTGTACGTATGCGGTCGTCAGGATCATTACTGTTTGCCATTTCTATGCCTCCATGGTTGGTTTGGCGGAGCCGATTCATTTTCCTAATATCATTACATACTGAGCTGTTACATTATCCCGCGAGCCAGCGTCGCAGGCAGTCTGCACCATACGGCGAGGTATTTCTTCTTCGTTCATGCCCTCACGCATCATTCTGGCAAGCTCGTTTTCCACTACGGTGGAGTACAGACCATCTGAACACAAAAGGAACTGGTCGCCGGCTGTTACCGGGTATACATCCACATCCGGCTGCGCCTGTGGGGTCATTCCGACAAAGCGGGTGAGCTTTGACGAAAGCCCCGCCGCCCGAGCCTCGTCTTCTGTCATATTTCCCGATGCGACCGCGTCAAACGCCCGGTTATGGTCTTTTGTCAAACAGAGCAGATTGTTTGCATCCTTCGGCAGGAGATAAATCCGGCAGTCACCCATGTGGAGTACGATCGCACTCTTGTCAACGAGCCAAAGGCATGCGATCGCAGCAGAATAATCTGTTTTTCCTTCGCTGCTGTGCTCAGCGTATAGGCTGTCACTTATCTCGATTATTTTTTTGCGCAGCAGCATGGCGGCTTTTGACTCGGATGGGCTGTTTGACAGCTCATGAGCAAGGGAACGCATTTCCTGCGGAAGTTTTTTCGATAAATATCCGGCGGTTTCTCCGCCATGAGCAGCTCCGCCTACGCCGTCAATGACCGCAAAGAAGGCTGCTTCAGGGAGGGTAACAACCGCATCCTGGTTTGAGGTGCGCACAGGTCCTTTTTCAGTTTTGCTTCCGCAGCAAAAGCCATATTCAAAAGTTTCGGAATCAAAGCACCTGAAAGAAGCCTGATCTTCGGCTTGCCTGGCATCGTCGGGCAAGTTTTCATCGGCGGAAGTGTCAGTCACTGTCGATTCATTGCCCAGGGTATCGGTAATGGTTTGTTCGGACTGTATGTGAACGATAAGGGAGCACCCGCTGCTGAGTTTGATTGTGTCGCCGTCAGAAACATTCTCAATCGGGCCTGGATTACTCTGATAAAGCGCACGGCTTCCTATCAACCTGTCATTTATGGATGTGCCATTCTTACTTCCACAGTCACGCACCGAGACACTAGGTGGGGAGATATTGAATTGACAATGGCGGCCGGATACGGTGTTCTCCGGTATGACGATATCGCATCCGGAGCTGTGACCGAGCGTCACCTCCGTTTCCGTGTAATACGGGAAGCTTTGCCCGGAAAGCGGACCATTGATAAACTCCAGTGTCACTGAATCTCCTGAAGAATTGGGTGAACCGCCGAAAGGGGGCGTAAAGGGGCTGTCTATATATGCTTCGTTCTTCAGTTGTTCCAGCACACAAACATTGCACGCTGCAAACGCAGAAGTGTATTTGTGCTGATACTCATCATCGGAAACAGCATATCTAAGGATCGCCTGCACTCTTTGCAGCTTCATTTTCATTCCGCCGGTAAGCTCAGTTTTCTCAATATGAATTGGCAGCACCTTTCGGTTTTCAGAAATGGCGAAGTCTATTTCGTCCTGCACATTCTCTGATTTTGCGGATTGAGGAGTCAAGAACACGATAAACAGCGAGCAGTTTGAAATGGCGTATGCAATTTCATCGCCCCATTTATTGCCGGCTTCAATGCCTTCGTCGTACCAGATGGGATAACCCTGACTGTGAAACCTTACAAGCTCTGCAAATACTTTGGTAGAATCTGCATGGGCATAGCTTGTAAAGATATAGGGCTTATTCCCTCGATAGGCGGGGAACGGTCTGCGGTTCAAATGTGATTGATCTGAACTATTCATCATGAATCCCTCCAAACTCATTCGACCTTATAAACATCGCATTTTTTGAATTTTCTGACGATGAGACTGCAATTGAATATGTAATTGAAGGTGAATGGGTCTCCGCCGTAGCAGAACCAGCCTATCAGATTCTCAAAAACGCTGGCTAGAAGAGCGCGTCAGCGTCAAAGGTGATTTTCTGCAGATCATCTATTGCGACGCCGGCATATTTCTTGCAGTCGCTGCCGTCTATAAACCAGAGCGACATTTCTTTAACGGGGTGGACAATGGTCGTTTCATCGTCGTTATCGCGCACAGCCAGCGTATCGTTCTGTCTGGAGAAGGAGATGATAAACCAAAAAGATCTTCGATTATTTCGATTATTTCGATTACCATTTCTTCGACTTCTTCAGGCGCAGCTTTTTCCACAAAACCCTTCCTTTTTCACGATCTCTGTTGCTTAAGGTCATCGTAGAAATAATTTAATAATATTATTCTACACTCATTCTATTTTCCGAAGTGGCGGAATCGAGGCTTTTCCGGTATGAAGCTTAGATTCGCACGATATGACCCAAAATCGTTGAGAAGGAAATCACTATCACCCTGGTACCGTTTTCTTCCATTACCGAATGGTAATAAATTCGGAGGATTTTTCAAACAAGAAACCACTGTGATCCACTGTATTACAATCGGATTTCTACTGCATACGAAGTTCATAAAAAGCAATTTTAGGTTGCGAAGAACGAAAAACCAGAGTCCGACGGACTCTGGTTTGACTTCAGGTAGCGGGGAGTGGATTCGAACCACTGACCTCCAGGTTATGAGCCTGACGAGCTGCCACTGCTCTACCCCGCATTGCGAAACACAAGTTTACCATGAGCAATGTAGTTCGTCAAATGAGAGCCAGTGATCTTACTTTCGATTGAAATAAAAGGATGGACTTGATCACATGGTTGGAATGCGATGTGCAGGTTAACCCTTAATCTCTTCATGGAATCGGGGAATTATTAACCATTTGAGAATAATATTCGTTCTTAACTCCATTTCATTATATACACTATTCCTTTAATCAGAATTAATTCAATACACAATACAATACACAGCCGCCTTCGTTCGTATAATCGAGATCTGGATTCCATAAATATCAATAATACTTATTAAAGAAAAATGTTAGTGTTTATTTCTCATCACAAAAAAATAAACGATCCCTCATTTGACTCAACTTGCCGCAATCCCTACAATTTTATGTATAAGTTAGTGTATAGTCTCTTTGAAGGAGATTTCAAATGAAGACTAACAAAGATAAAATTTTTGATTTTTTAACATTATATGCTTCAGCGCATGGGAACAATGGTGTGACCACTCAATATCTGGCAGATACCCTGGGAATCTTACGAACCAACACAAGCACTCTCCTCAATACGCTTGTTATGGAAGGACGTATGGTCAAATCGTCCAGTAGACCCGTGCTGTATCGCATAAAAACCCAGGCTGATAATCGAGAAGATGAGTGTTTTGAAAATATCACCGGTGTTCACGGTAGTCTTGCGCGACAAGTCCAATTGGCAAAAGCCGCCATCATCTATCCTGAAAAAAGTTTGAATACACTGCTGGTAGGTGAACCGGGAACAGGAAAAAGCTTTTTGGCGATGATCATGCATCAATATGCCATCGCAGCGAAGGTACTGACAGAGAATGCTCCCTACATCGTCTTCGATTGCCGGCGTCATCAGGTCAATGACAATAATTTGATAAGTGAACTACTGGGTGCAGATGAAAACAACGGTTTGATCTCCCAAGCCAGTGAGGGCATTCTGCATATCGATAACGCGCACCTTTTAAGCACGGGGCTTCGCAGCCAATTATGTTCCGCTATCGAGCGCTGCCAGCAAAACGGTACGGAATCGAAGACGAAAACTTCCCCGATGATCATTCTGGCAAGCGATACATGCAACAATGCTGCCTGCGATGATTATGCCAGGCTGTTTCCGATCACCATCGAACTTCCAGCGCTGGCAGAACGACCGATGGACGAGCGCATGACGCTCATTCAGAATTTTTTCAATATTGAAGCAGCTCGAGCAAAAAAAACACTCAATATCAATGCCGAGCTGCTGCGCTGTCTGCTCCTTTATAAATGCACTTTAAACATCAAGCAATTGAAGGGGGACATCAAACGAGGTTGTGCGATGGCATACCTCAGGGAGCATGATTCAAGAGATGATACCCTCAATATTTTCCTTTTTGATTTTGAACCATACGTTCGCAAAGGGTTTCTGAATTATGGCGAACACCGCGATGAAGTGGAACGCATCATCCCATCCAACTATAATTATTCCTTTTCTGGATCTACCATGAAAATGAGCGTGATCGATCGCGCTAAACTTTTATCCACCAGCCTGTATGATGAGATAGACCGCAAAGCTAACGACCTCCAAGCACAAGGTTTATCGCGAGAAGATGCAAATGCACTCCTCACGGTAGAGTTTCAAGAAACCTTCCATCAATATGTTAACAAGGTTTCCAATCAGGTCATTAATAAAGAACAGCTTGTCAAGCTGGTGGATGAGCGCACAATACCACTTGTTGAAGCATTCCTGAACGATATAAGCGAAGAACTTTCGATCAGTTTTCCACCTTCGGTGTTCTATGGCTTATGTTTGCATGTTGATAGTATTGCCAAAGGTAATGCAACCCAGCAGATCTTATCCGATCAACAGATCTCCGACATCGCCGAGCAGCATACAGCAATGAATGCAATGTCTCTGCAGTTCGTGGCAAATCTTGAAAATGTATTTGCTGTACATTTTCCCCCGGAAGAAGCAGCCTTCATCACCATGTTTTTGTATTCTGAAGATCCGGCATCCAATACCTCCCTGAACCCCGTGATCCTTTTTGCATTGCTCGGCAATGGTGTCGCAGCTTCATTGGCTGACATGGTCAATAATCTCATCCAGGTTGATAACGCCTATTCCTTTGAAATTCCCTTTGAACACCAGCCTTCTGAAACGTATGAGGAATTATCTGATTTTGTTAAAAAGATCGATCGTGGCAAAGGGATCATCGTCCTGTACGATATGAAATTCTTAAACACTTTTTTCGAATCCATTTCATTGGAAACCGGAATCGAGATCCGAGCAGTTGAATTTCCGGTTACGTTGATGGGCATTGAATGGGCGCGAAAAGCAGCCGTGGCAGCAGATGTGGATGCACTGTACCAGAACATCATCAACAGTCTCGCAACCATTCAAAAACCTCTGCCGCGGGTGATCGTCACACTGTGCACAACCGGGGAAGGTGGAGCACAGGAGTTGAGAAAATATATTGAGAAATATGGTGACGTTCCCAACATGGAGATCATATCCCTTTCCATGGCAGATCATGAGCAGCTCCGCGACCAACTGTACACGCTGCAAAAGGCGAATATCATCCATTGCATTGTGAGTACACAAGACCCCCAACTATTCGGAATACCTTTTATACCGATCAGCGACGTTCTGGGAGCAGATCCTTCCGCATTACCGGAGATCTTAAGGTTTAAAAACCGTGAAAAAAGCCACATTAATTTCGATCAGGTATTTCGCTACCTCGGCGAACAGCTTGAATATACTGATGTAACGAAACTTCAGCGTCTCCTTCCTCCGGTGATCGAGCAAATCGATAGAGATATCATGCGGATGTCCCTCGACACAGAAATTGGTTTGTTGATGCATATCGCATGCAGTATTAATCGTCTGGCTGCCAAGGAACCGGTTCCAAAAAACATTCACAAAGATCAGATCATTGAGACCAACATGGATTGTTACAAAAAGATGCTGCGCGTGCTAAAACCTGTGGAGCATGCGTTCGGTATCATTTTCCCGGATGATGAAATTACCAACATCATCATGATCATTCATAAATTATAGAAGGAGTAAGACCATTATGGCTTTGGACAGGAAAATGGAAGATATCGCAATGAAAATCATCGCCAACGCAGGAGCAGCGCGCAGCAAAGCATTCGAGGCTCTTTCAGAGGCAAAGAAAGGTGATTTTCAAAAAGCGAGTGAATTATTAACGAGTTCCGATCAATACGCGCATGAAGCGCATAAAACACACAGCGCACTATTAACAATGTATGCCAATGGTGAATTTGACCAAAGCGATATCTTGATCGCTCATGCACAGGATCATCTGATGTGCGCGGAATTAGCCAAAGAGCTAATCATCGAAATCATTGAACTTCGCGAAGACGCAGAAAGGAGGTGAAAAGGAGTATGAAAATTTTGTTAGTGTGTGCCGGCGGTGCTTCCACAAGCATTCTCATGAAAAAAATGAGGGAGTACGCTGAAGACAAGGGCTTTGAGCTGGAGATCATGGCTAAAGGGATGAATGATTATGACGAATACAGTTCCCAATTTGATATGATCCTGCTGGGTCCTCAAATTTCCTACAAACAATCGGAGATTGAAGAGCAATCAAGAAAACCGGTGGCGGTGATCGCTCCATTTGATTACGCTGTGGGAAACGCAGAAAATATTTTTAAGCAAGTCTACTCGATCCTTCCAAAAAATAAATAATACAAAGAGGTGTTTTCATGGATAAGTTATTTGAAAGTAAATTTATGAAGGGACTGCAAAAGTTCGGTGAAAAGCTAGGAAGCAATAAAGTATTCTCAGCCATCTCCAAATCAATGATGGGAACCATGGCAATCATCCTGGTAGGCGCCATTTTTCAGATCGTTGCCACCATTCCCACCTTATTCGGGTGGTTCACAACCGAGAGCGCGACCTACAAACTGTTATATGCGCCATACAACATGACCATGGGGCTGCTATCCATATTTGTAGTGTTCATGATCGGGTACAACTACGCCAAATCACTGGGGATGAAACCGATGCAGAATGGTATTGTTGCTCTCATCTGTTTTCTGGTGGTAGCCGCGCCTGCAACCACAGTGACCCTGGTTGACGGGGCAACAACCATGACCATTCTCGACTCATCCAACCTGGGCGCTGCCGGTCTGTTTGTTGCCATCCTGATCGGAATTTTAACCGTCAGGTTGACCCACTTCTGCGAAAAGAAGAATATTGTTATTAAAATGCCGGATGTGGTGCCTTCTTTTCTGAGTGAAGCATTTTCCGCCATGCTGCCCCTGCTGTTCAACATCATTGTGTGGTACGGCATCAGCACATTATTGAGCACACTCACCGGTGGAATGATGACACTCCCACTGCTGATCACCTATATTCTTTCCATTCCGTTATCGGCAATCAACACCATACCGGGTATGTTCATCGCGGTCCTATTTGCATGTCTGTTATGGACTTTCGGTATTCATGGATCTATGGTTGTCTTTATCGCATTGATGGCGATCATGATTCAAAACATCTCTGCCAACGCTGCCGCGGTCGCTGCCGGCAATCAACCACAGTTTTACGCGACCATGCTCACGGGCGCAATGGCTTGTGCTGGAGGAACCGGTAACACATTTGGGTTGGTGCTGCATGGCTTGAAATCGGCTAAATCCAAACAGTTAAAAGCAGTCAGTAAAGCCGCTATCGTACCGGGGATCTTCAACATCAACGAACCTGTGACGTTCGGCTTCCCCATCATGTACAATCCCATTATGGCAATCCCCTATATCCTGACTCCCCTCATCACAATGCTGATCCTGTGGGGTGGGTACGCAATCGGGTTCTTCAAGCCTGCCTACGTGATGATCATGTCGCTGCTACCTTTGTTCATGGGCGAATTCCTGGGATCCATGGCGTGGCAGAACCTGTTTATCCCTGTGGTTGGGATCGTAGTTGGGCTGGTCGTTTACTACCCATTCTTTAAAATTTATGACAAACAGCTTGTTGAAAAAGAAGCTGCAGCCGAAGCCGCGAAAGAAGAAGCCTGAGTTCAAGTATATTTTTCACAATCCGGCAACCGTTTTTGACGGTTGCCGGTCATTATCTGCGTAAGGATGATTCATGGATACATATTTTCCTGAAAATTTTTTTTGGGGCGGAGCAACCGCTGCCAACCAGTGCGAGGGCGCATGGGATGAGGATGGCAAAGGAATCAGCACATCAGATCTGATGAGCGCCGGTTCGCGCGAGAAACCACGCACCTTTAAACCCGAAAACGATCCTGCTGTCCATTATCCTTCTCATGAGGCGATTGATCACTACCATCGTTATGAAGAAGATATCGCATTATTTGCTGAGATGGGCTTTAAAATGTACCGTATGTCCATCGCGTGGACTCGTATATTTCCAAACGGCGATAATGCGCAGCCAAATCAGGCAGGCATTGAGCACTACCGAAAGGTCTTCGAAACCTGCAAAAAGTACGGCATTGAACCGCTGGTAACTCTCTCACACTACGAAATGCCTTTCCATCTCGTCAAGGAATACAACGGCTGGGCAAACCGCAAGACCATTGACTTCTTCATGCGATACTGCCAGACAGTCATGAACGAGTACAAAGGGTTGGTTAAATACTGGCTTACCTTCAACGAGATCAACGTGCTGGCAACATCGTTTGGTGGACTTATAGCAGGCGGCATCATGCCAGATTCTGACACTTCGTTCTTCGGTGGTGCTGTCGCCAGGGAATCTACGCAGGCACAACAGATACGTTTTCAAGCATTGCATCATCAATTCGTTGCCAGCGCCAGAGTGGTCCAGATGGCACACACCATTGATCCGGAGAATAAAGTCGGCTGCATGGTAGCAGGTATGGTGCAATACCCCTATTCTCCCAATCCTGCCGATATACTGGAAACACAGAAAAGCATGCGACTCGGCAATTACCTGTGCGGTGATGTGATGGTGCGCGGTGAATACCCGGCTTTCTCCCGAAGATTTTTCGATGAGAAGGGCGTGGTGCTCGAGATCGCAGAAGGCGACCTGGAAGCAATACAAAAAGGTAAGGTGGATTTTTATTCCTTCAGCTACTATTCATCAGGCTGTGTGTCCGCCGACCCGGAGTTAATCAAACAAGCCGGAAATATGCTTTTCGGTGTAAAGAACCCCTATCTGAAAGCCTCCGAATGGGGCTGGACCATCGATCCAACCGGGCTGCGCTATTTTCTCAATGAACTGTACGACCGCTATCAGGTACCTCTAATGGTCGTTGAAAATGGGCTGGGTGCAGTTGACAGGGTCGAGGTAGATGGCAGCATCCACGATAGCTACCGCATCGAATACCTGCGCCAGCATGTCATCGCCATGCGTGAAGCGATCGAGGATGGAGTTGACCTGATCGGTTATACACCCTGGGGCTGCATTGATCTCATCAGTGCATCTACCGGTGAAATGGAAAAACGCTACGGTTTCATCTATGTTGATAAGGACAATGATGGCAAAGGTACACTCAAGCGAAGCCGTAAGGATTCCTTCTACTGGTATCAAAAATTGATCGCTTCCAATGGCGCTGAGTATTAGCGCATCTGCGAAAACTATTAAACATAAAAGCACCTTATCGGTGCTTTTATGTTTAATTCGTTAACTTTGATTCAGATAAACCGGCAAAGCAGAGAACAACAAGATCGTCAGAAACAGCCATTATGATCAAGCTGGTCTTGGAAATTTCATAGATTTGTTTTTCATCATACCAATCGCTTGGTTTTTTCCTTCGTTTTGTATAAGCCAATAATTGTTAATAAGAATGTACGGGATCAACAGAACGAGAGGGGTATTTGTAATCAGATACCCTTTATGCTTTTTCAAACCTTGAAATTCATCTTTTGCAGATTGGCATCTATCACGAGATTCACCGAGTGATTGCCGTATTAAATGTGTCCACGATTTGAAGAACGGTGATAGAAATTTTGAACCAATCTATCAATGGTAAAGAAGAATCGTCCGCCGGAGATGCCTGTTGGGAAAAATTAGGGGAATTAACATAAAACAATGGTGTAAAAATTAACTGAATGATAGGTTTTTGTAATTCGTCACTAAATGCCGACCTTCGAATTGCGCATTTTGACGTATACTCAGGTGAATAGAGTAAAATAGGAATGGGCTGTCTTCCATTGACCAAATGAACGAAAAAGGTATATTTGGCTTCACAATTTGAAGCTTAATTAATAAAAGGAGTTTTTTTCATTGAAAAAGACACTTTACATACTGCTGGCTGCTTTACTGGCTATTGGGTTTGCGGCTTGTGGCGCACCCACCGCGACAACGACCCCCTCGGTCTCGGCGGTGCCCGCCGTCGTAACGTTCGCCGATCCGATGCTGGAGGCGATGGTGCGTGGGGCGATGGGCAAGCCGGAGGGCGACATCACCGTGGCGGAAGCCCAGGCTGTTACGCGCATGGATTTCAGCAACGTTTGGTCACAGTATCTCTCAGATCAGACCGAGCTCATCCACGATCTCGGTGGGCTTGAAGCTTTCACCAACCTCGAAAGCCTCGACTTGTCGGATCAGGCAATCATCGACATTTCCGCTTTGCAGGGGCTGACCAAACTCACTTACCTTTCCCTGGCCGGCAACCCGGTCAGCGACATTATCCCTCTCGCCGGTCTGACCAATCTGAAGCTCCTGATCCTCACGGGTAGCCAGGCTCAGGATTATAACGCTCTTGCCAGCCTGGTCAACTTGCAAGTCCTCCTGCTCGACAACTCGACTATCACCGATCTTACTCCATTAGCAGGGTTGTCCAACCTGCAGCAATTGTATCTGACAAACACTCCGACAGAAGATTTTACATCGCTTGAGATCATTTATCCAAATCTGAAAAAGAAGGATTTCATCATCCCCTCCACTCTGATAGATCTCGGATTCGGAATGGATAGCAATAACCATGAGGCGCATTTTGACAGCGAAGAAGCCACCTTCACCATTAACCATGAAGCATGGGGCATGCCATCAAGGGAGGATAACCAGAATATTATCCGCATGTCCATGTATCTGAATGGTGAATATAAAGCATCAATTGGTTATTATGGCGTTCATAAGGTATACGTCTGCCAAATGGATAAAGAAGGCCAGCCACAAGTGAACTACATCTACAACCCGGCGGACGGTAGTTTTAGCATCAATGCGGAAGATCGCCCGAATGCAGAGCAAATGATCCGCGGAGCAATGGATGTCACAGAAGGTGAGGATGTGCTGCTTGACCCCATCCGTTTTTATAACGACGCCATCAAGAACACCTTCCACATGACCCCCGAAACCTTGTTTGCTATGCCATATGAGCCGCCGACGCTCAAGAGCCTGGGGTTCGTTCCAGATGAGACCGCTGGCATCTTTATGTATGAGCAGCACGAAGGAATCTACACCAATATCAGGATCGACCACACGGATAATGCCGAGAAGGAATATGATATTGTATTTTTCCAACCGATCAGTGATGAATATCGGGTTAATATGTTCTATTTCGTGGCCGATAAGAAACTCTATGTTGGAGCCGATGATAACAATCAGGGCGGCGCAAGTTTTTGGGTTATTATGGATGCAGACGAACACACCGACGAATGGTGCAGTAACGAAGACATGACTGTGGAAGAATACTTTATCAACGCCTACAATGACCCTGGAATTGAGGACATTTACCTGCATACCGCGGAGCTATTGGAGCAGTACATCAGAGATACTTTTGGCATGACAATTGAGGAACTGTACGCACTACCTACAGGTGAATAAGGAACAAAAAGCGGCGGCGAAGCGTGCCTGCCATATCAGCATAAACAGATTGGTTGCCGGATGACTGTCTTCAGTTTTTCAGGAGCGCTCCGCCGCACATCTGAAAGATAGATCTCATGGTGTTTTCCGTTGACTTCATATCCATTTTCATGAATGAAAGCATGCAGTCGTGCAATATTCGCACCTTCCTCCGCGTAAGGTCCGATGTGCATAAGCTGCACAGAAAGACCTTCTGCGTTCATTTCAAAGCGTACCTGTTTTACAGCATCAAGCCCTTTTTTCTTCTTCAAAACCTCTGCCCTGGCACATTCAACCCATTCGACCGTAACCACTTCAGGCTGTGCGATCATCATGGTCCAATCCCAATTGGATTTATCTTCGGTCGTGAACTGGCGCATGTCCTTTACCCACCAGAGCCCCTCCAAGGGGAAAACACGGAACTCTATCCCTGATTCCTTTTTAATAGCAAATTTGAGAGTATAGGAAATGGAAAAAAGCGCCTCGATGGCTTCTTGATAGGATTCTTCCTTGTTCGGATCGCCATGACCATCGATCATCAAGAAATGCAGCGGGGGTACTTCAACCACCACCGGTTGGGCAGGTGGAAAATAGAGCTGCTTGTAAGCTTTTTTCCATTCAAACTTTTCCATGATTACCACCAGGTTCTTTGATTTTTTTTCAACACCTTTCACGAAAAAATGTTTTCTTGCGATTATTCCTTTGAAATTCTGGTGATAGCACCACCGACCCACTCCAGCTCTGCACTTAAAAGTGCTATGGAGTGATCGAAAAGTTCGTATGCGGCTGTATTCAATTGTTCTCCCCCATCCAGATCGTACTTTGCCTGCACCTGTTCCTGTTTCGCTTTCAGATCAGTTTGGTGAGAAGTCAATGCCTGCAGGATTTCAGATCGGTCCAGCGCCAGTAAATTCGCCAGCCCAATGTCGAAGTCATCCGTGCGTGCGCGTGGTGAAGTCAATCGCATCCGGACCTCTTCCTGATATGCCTGCCTGCCCAGATCCGTCAGATTGTATATCTTGCGAGCCGGACGGTCCCCTTCAGCACGTTTTTCACTGAGAAGAAGAGCTTTCTCCTCCAATTTGTTCAAGATGTAATAAATGGATGAAAAACCGATATCCGTCCACTCCCGCATTCCGCGTTGAATGATGATCTGTTCGATCTGATAGCCGTACTTGGGTTCTTCGGCAATTAACCCCATGATGATCAATTCTGAATTTGTGATATTCATTTCAATTTATTATCCTTACGTTATATTATTCTAGTATTAGAATATCAAAATGTCAAGCCTCTTATAAAGTAAGGATTTAACAGAAATGCAGACAATGCCAGGGATGATATTTAACTGGAAAATTAAACCAATTTAGAAACATTCCAGGTAAGAATAAGCATTCTTTGACTTAGACAGAGTAATGAGCATTTTTTCAGGAAATCTACATATCCCACCGCAGCAGGGCATCGAATGCTCGTTTTCCGCTGGAAAAATTTTCTCCTACCACCCTGCTCTCGTGTGGATCGGTGGGAGAACCAGCCACCGACAGCGCCACCTCCTCACCCGGCAGGATTTCATGTTCGTAGTTGATCTGGATCCAATCCAGTTTTCTGCGGCGATATTCCTCCAGCGGGAAGCAATCACAGATCCATTCCACATAGCGGCTGTTGTTGACATGCCCAAGCATATCGATTGCCGAATAACCGGCTTTCACGCGCAAACATTCTTCCCCATCTTCTGAAAATCCAAGCTTTTCCAGCGGTTCCTCCAATCCAGCGCGATCAGACAGAGCCGGTAAATCCATGTTCATTTTATGCGGAAGAACCATGCGGCGGGTAGTCGCGTCGATCACCAGCCAGGCAGAGGTCGCCGCTGCGACCTTGTTCTCATTTTTATCCAGCACTTCGAAATCACGGATAAAGAACAGTTTTTGCTGAATGGTCTTGGGCCAGGTGCGGATGGTTATTTGATCGCCTGCCTGCGGATAAGCGAAAATTTTGATCTTCATGCGCGAGTGCACCCAGAAAATGTTTTGTGCCACCATTGCTTCAAAACCGACCCCCAACTTTGCCGCATGAATCGTAGCGGCTTCGGTTAGGCGCTGAAAAAAGGCAGCCGGTTTCCAACAGCGCTCGAAATCACATTCATAGCTGTGGACTTGTATTGTGTTCTCATAGATCTTTGCATCAGTGTTCATATTTCCGCCTTTTTTAGAGAGTAATGTAGTCGCTCTTTTATTCTAATTCACTCACGTTATGAAAGCAAAATTCAGCACTGCATGGTTAGTTGGCATCTGTCGTCCGATGTAATCGAACGCCTTAACGATAGAACAAAACAGATGCGCTGTATAGAGGTGTCGGATGAAAGATGTTGGCAATCTTGCCCAGGTTGGAAATACTGCTCATTAGCACAGTCAGTGCCAACCGAAAGCAACATAGCACTTCGGTGGGTGTCAATGTATTTCAGTCTGGCACAGGATTGATGCAGCTATTCACAAGGACCCGGAAAGCACTGGTTATCATTTCATGAGCGGAGGATATTTTCTCTTATAAAAATCTATTTACTTCATTTTCGATATTCATTTGTTACAGTATCCAATCTATCCCCCCTCAAGTTTCAGCTTATACAACCCTCCGTCGCGAGTCGCCGCCAGGAGCGTTTCGCCCTGTTTGGTCCATTCCAACATAACCGGCCATCCTTCTGCGTTAAACTCAGTGATAATACTTGCGTCAGGAATAGACCATATCGTCAACCTATTTCGCAGATGGGTCTCCCACACACAAAATGCTCGCGAATCAGGACTCCAGGCAAAAGTGGCACTCGCCACAGAAATCCGGCAAACATGGTTTTCAAGATCACTGCTCCAAAAATGGATAAGGGACCCTCCTGCATCACTGGTGACATGGGCTGCAAAATATTTCCCATCCGGGCTGAACCCACACCACGGTATCTCCCACACTACCCCTGACGGTTCAGAATCTTCTCTTGCAACAGGCAAGGTCATTTTTTTAACCACTTCTCCCAATTCCATATCTACCAATTGAATTGCATCCTTGTTTAGCAACGTACAGCATGCAACCGTACAGAGATCAGGCGCCACCGCAAAAGAGGATATGCCGTACTTTGAAATATAGACGTTAGACACTATTTCTCCGCTATTAATATCAAATGCGATCAAATTTGAACCATTGCTCACGAGAATCTGTTCTTTCTCCTTTGTTTCAACAAAATCAGGGGGTATATCTGGTAACACTGCAAAAGCTCCGCGCTGCACACGTTTCCACCATGGTTGAACAAGAACATTTGTCGTCAGTTTTTCAATGAATTCTTCAAAAATCTCTTCTATTCGTTGAAACCGCTTGGGAGAAAACTCTCGCCCGATCAAATGCAGCCCATATTCAAGAATTACCAGCAATAACAGGGGAATAAGGGAAACCACGGAAAGCGCCATGATCAACCTACTTCTGAATTCCATGAATTTATTTCTTACCCGCATGGGTCGAACGGTAGACCATTTTATCTTCATGCTTTCCGCATCGAGCAGAATAATCGTATCGTCCTTACTAATTATTGGTCGATCATACTCTGCCGTAGTGATGGCCAGAATGTCCTTGCTATCCGGAGAAAAACATGCCAGCTTAATAAAATGATGAGACATTCCATCTGCAATCAAATCATTCCATTTGCAGCTTCTCAATTCTTCCCCACTGTGGGCTGCAAGCAGGACCATGCGCTCTCCCACCGGGGCATAGTGATTCTCGGGATATTTTTCAGGCTGAAAAGCAATTTGATTGGTCAGATAGTGCAATTCATCAGATGATACAGCCATGATATATTGGTCAGAGGGAACATGATCAAAGATTTCATTTTTGGGCATTTCCGTACTTGGTTTCCAGCAGTGTATTTCCCCGTTTTCCAATCCAACTGCAATCAGACTATCTATGGGAGAATAAGCGCAAGTATAAGGGTTATGATTAGGAAACTGGTAATTACCAACTATCTTTCCAAATTTATCAAAACTGGTCAGTCCTCCATAGTTTCGCTTCCCCTCGGCAACACCAGCAACGAAGAGACTTTGTCTTTCATCAGATGAAATACAGAGGGAATGCGGTATATAGGGAAGCTGCGTCTCTGAAAGAATAGAACTGTTGGCACCATTATATAGAATGAGACTGGATCCCAGGATAAACACGTAAATCCTATTCTTCTCATCAAGAAGAGCCGCAAATTGGCTATCGTGCAACCGTGATCCCAATTCAAAGCGGGTGATGGGATCCACACCCGATGAATTCAATACTTCACCAGTGTTTTGGTTTCGATTAATAAAGAGAAGTTGCGATCGCCCAGGGTGTGCTGAGATTAATTCCACAACCCTGACATTGGAATAGTGCTGTTCGCTGATACATTTGCCGGATTCCAGATTAAAAATGCGGAGGTGAGTTTTTCTTTCTGAATTGACGGTAAGAATCTGCTTATTGTCATCGCTTAAAACAAATTGGTCAATTGTATTTCTCTGGAGAGGCAATCTATTTATCAATTGCCATGTAGCGGCATCCCATACCAGTACCTCACCCCACCAGCCCTCCTTTCCACTGGCAGTAATTAAATACTTTCCGTCTGGGGAAAACCGCACCTGGTTTACATTTGCATCATGGTTCAGGGTTGCTAAAAGCCGAACCGAGGAGGTATCCCAGATCATTGCTTTTTTATCATCGGATCCAGAAACCAAAATTGAACCATCCGATGAAAAAGCACATGTTCTTACAATCTTCTCATGGTGGCTAAATATAGACAGATCCGCCGGATATACTTGTTGTGGCTTGTTTATCCATCTCAACCATGGGTGAGTTACATTTCCCGCCTCAAGATATTCACGTGCTGTTTGTGCGGGTGCACTGGAGTCGACCTGATTGGCTGCCAGCTGAAATGTCAAGGAGGGTCGTTCAGCCAATAAATAACCCTGAGCACGTAGGAGCTTGAGATAATCTTGTAATTTGGTAGATAAAGCCTGGGGGATTCCAACCGCGGCAAGAGCACGATAATAATCAGAAATCAATTCATACATCCTCGAGGTTCTGCACATTGCTTCAATGGTATGGAGATTGCAGAGCGTACTTTCGAGTTCCGCCCACATCTTCCCGATTGTCTGATGAAATGGTAGTTCGGATAGTTTCCGTATATTGATAATTTCAATGCCTTGTTTTCTGATCTGAAGTTCTTGAGATCCAAAATAATTTGCCAAGCTCTGATGAGTTTCATTCTGACGAGACGATAAAATATCTTCAGTAACTACTTCTGCAAGCTGGCGATGGTAGAAAGTCATCAAAATAGCTCCATCTGCCATACGTTCCGTTAGATAAGGATCCAGATCAAAAAATAGGCGGGACCAAACCACAACAGGTAGACGCGTAATACTTGGCGACTTTGGCGAACGCCAGTGAAAATCTTGCAGTACCTGTTCGTCCGCCGAAAGAATATCCATCAATTCATCTTCCGATAGACCATTTTTAGCGGCAGCCAGATAGCCCAGACTGCGCTCTACCAGTGTTTTTCCGTGTTTGTTCTCCATAGACAAATTGGCGATCATATCCCGAATCAAACCGGGAACATCATCACTTATTTCTGGTAACCGTTCATACGATTTCCAATAACGGGCACTATCGAACGCTAATCTCAGATAAAGCGGTAAACCACATTGAGAGAACTTATTTATCAGGTATTTATGTTGTTCAGGTTGTAGAGTTCGTTGGGCTTCTTCAAGCCACAAATCTAGCAGAGTCGTTCCTTCCACAGTTGTCATGGATTGAAGTTCAACAAACCGGCTCTTGGGTAATTTTTGTTTCACGCTATCCAGGTATGGTCCGGGCAGAGTAGAGATGATGATCTTTACTTTTGGCGGCAATTCTGCAGGTAACCATGTGAGGCTTGGAGTACCATTGGAATCCACAAGTTGGTCCAATGCATCGAGGAAGAGAAAGATAGGCTTTTTTCTTGCTGCCCGTTTCAAACAACGACTGAATTCTCTTACCAAATCGTTATATTCTGAAGGAACTTGAATGTCATTTTTATTACCCGAACTGGCAATCTGACAATAAAGGTTCTCTAGCAATGCTCTCTCATTTGAGGATTCCGGCGTAGCTCCAATAAACCGATACATGCAATTTGCACGAGGATGATCTTTCAGAGATTGCTGAATAGCTTTCGCAATAAGTGCGGACTTTCCCGACCCAGAAGATCCCCATATCACCAATGGGCAAGAATCCCTGCCGTTGACATACTCAGCTACGCTTTTCAAGATTTCTGAGCGACCGACAAAATCTCGGATGCGTTCCATACCAAACACCTTGTGGGCAGAAATCTCTCTCTCCAACGGATCGATCGCTTCAAGTCGTTCAATCTCGTTCAGAATTACTTTCGAGAGTTCAGCATATACATCCTCACAGAATTGCTCAAGATGATCGTCTGATATTTCACCATCCCGCCAAAATGCGGTGTATGCATGTACATTACCGGATAGCTGTTTTCTCAGATTGTTTTTTAATTTTTCTAGTTTTTGCCTATTTTTTAAATCTACATCCATGAAATTCTCGGTATTTCCATCATCAGGCATTCCTTCAATGTCACGTAAAAAACAAAATACATGTTCTTTCGCATCGGATACCCGCAATGCACCAGAGATGATCTCCTGTTCTGTGGCAGACGTGTTATATTTAAGCATTTCTTCAGGGGAGAATAAAAGTTTTTCTGCCGCAGTCAGCAATATTTGATGCAGGTGGATTTCCACCTTTTCCCAAGTAAGAAATCCATCATATTTCCCGCTGCGCGGTTGTAATATATATTTCGCCGGTATGGCATTGTCATCTCGGTGATACCACTGATCTAATTGGATTTTATCTTCGTCGGAAGTAACCAGTAAAATCCGCTCAAACTCCTGTGCATCTATCTCGTAAGGTAACGGTTGCCATCCATACCGATTCCCTAGAAGGACAATGAAATTAGGACGAGGAGAAATATTTTGACAGCGTTTAATCTCACCCAAGCAGATATTCATAGTCTGCTGGTCAAGGGAAGCTTCTTCACTCACACCCCAACGCAAATCAATGCCCTGAAATAGACAGCCATGGGCAGTTGCCAATTCGCGCAAACGAGGAAAGACTTTCTCTTGCAATGCATTGCGTTCGGCTTTCAGATCACTGAAGGTAGAACTAACGAAGACTCGAAATGTACGGGAAGACTGAGCCATAAAAAATATTCTCCATGTATGGGTAGATCAACCCCCAACTCTCTATTATTGCTTTCGAATTCCCCCATTATTGTAATCCCGATCATCAAGAATTATTAATGTATGAGAAGAATTTTTGGGGGTTGAACAATTTCACTCTTGTTCCATAGTAATAACCCAGTCGGATAAAACCAACCGAAGAAAAGCCTCTATTTTTTGATGAGCATTGTCTCGGAATACATTAATAGTATGGTGATTACACCACAAGACAGATGACAAGAAAACTATGCTCTTCACCATTTCTGCCACATCCTCAACAGCGAAGTTGGTGTAACATATTTTCTGTAAGAAGTTGAACCCTAACAAAAGCGGTGAGGCAGGAGTAACCTAAGTGGGTAACGACACCATAATAGGAGACGAAATAACTCTCCAAAATGATTATTACCTTCATGAATGAATTGGCAGGGAAAGGACTTGAAGCAGTATCGGAACTACTGCTTATTCATTTCGTTTATCCTTCAGCAATGTTGTATTATTGCTTCCCTTGTGCCAATTCCGTACCACTATATCCCCATTACATACGTTTGTAAATAAGCTCACCAGGTTATACGAACAAATTTTAGCTTAACTAAAGCCGGTTATTTATAAAAGGTCAATTTTTTGTTAACACCCTATACAAAACACTTTCTTCCCCTATAATGAAATTACACATTTGGAGGAAAAATGAAAGGTAATGAAAAAGTCTTAGAAACGCTCAATATGATGCTGGCTGATGAACTGACTGCCATCAATCAATATATCGTTCACGGTGAGATGACATCTAACTGGGGATACGCAGCGCTACATGAAATAAACGAAAAGCGCGCCATTGATGAGATGAAACATGCCGAAATGCTGATCGAGCGCATTCTCTTTCTGGAAGGCACACCCATCGTTACAAAATTGAATACCATCAATATTGGGGAAGATGTAGAAAAACAGATCAAAAATGACTGGAAAGCGGAATTTGACGCTATCAAAGCCTATAACCTTGCCATTAAAGTGGCGGGGGAACACGACGATTTCGGAACCCGTGAACTGTTTGAAAAGATCCTGAAAGACGAAGAAGCCCATATTGACCTTCTGGAAGCGCAGGGCGACCAGATCAAGCAAATGGGAATTCAGATCTTCCTGGCAGAACAATTGGAAGGTTAAATATCACAAAGCCGGAGAGATAACTCCGGCTTTTATTTCTTTTACTTATCAAGGATCTCTTTTAATATGTGTTGCGTGATCTGCGCATCCGCCTTGCCGCGCATTTCCCGCATGACCTGACCCACAAACCATCCGATCAGCGACTGCTTCCCATCGCGATAGGAT
Source organism: Anaerolineaceae bacterium (assembly GCA_963556045.3). GTDB lineage: Bacteria > Chloroflexota > Anaerolineae > Anaerolineales > Anaerolineaceae > UBA4781. The sequence goes on from CAUVYA020000002.1 coordinate 1,526,672, forward strand.
TGAACCTCTGTTGGATGGTCGGCAATGATCGTTTCGCATACAGAGCGAATGGCTCCATCATCACTGATCACCGCCAACCCAAGCTCATCTACTAGAGCAGCGGGGGTTTTTCCGCTTTCCTGAATCTTTTGCAGCAAACTCTTGGCAGTGGTTGAATTGATCTTGCCGGTGTCGGTTAAATGCACCAGTTCAGCCAGATAAGCTGGAGTCAGTTTTAATTCCTGCATGGACATGCCTAATTCATTGCGCATGCGCAGCACATCATTCATCAGCCAATTGGAAATCTTTTTGGCATCTCCTTTATATAAATGAACACTCTCTTCGAAATAATCCGCCAGATCACGTTCTGAAGTGAGAATATCCGCATCATATTCGGGTATCTTGAACTCTTCCATAAAGCGCGCTCTGCGTGCCAGCGGTAATTCCGGCAGCTGCGCCAGTATGTTAGTTTTCCATTGTGCATCGATCACCAGCGGCAGTAGATCGGGTTCATGGAAGTAGCGGTAATCTGCCTCTGTTTCTTTCGAGCGCATCATGCGCAGCACGCCGGCATTATCATCCCAATCGAGGGTCCAGGGTTTGATGGAATTGCCCAGTCCCACTTCTCTGGTCTGCCGTTCGATCTCTTTTCGGATGGCATCTTTGACGGCGTCAATGGAATTGACATTCTTGATCTCCGTCTTTGTGTTCAACACCGTGCTGCCTTTTTCTCGAATGGAAACATTGGCGTCACAGCGCAAATTTCCTTTTTCCATATCCGCTTCGGAAATGCCCAGCCAGCGCAGCAGCTGGCGCAGGCGGATCAGATATTGACCGGCTTCTTCCGCAGAACGCAGATCTGGCTCCGTGACCATTTCCACCAGCGGAACGCCGCAGCGGTTGAAATCCACAAAACGTTTTTCATTTTCTTTTTTGGTCTTACCGGCATCTTCTTCGATGTGAAGTTTATGGATATTCACCCGGCGTACATAAGCAGCACCATCTGCGTCAGAAGAGGCGGGAACAGGAACATCCAGAAACCCTCCTGTCGCCAGAGAGTGATCATACTGTGAGATCTGGTATCCCTTGGGAAGGTCTGGATAGAAATAATTCTTGCGATCAAAAAAGGAAAGTTCTTGAATGTCAGCCTGCATGGCAGCAGCCAGCAATGCCGCTTTCTCGACCACTTTTTCATTTAACACCGGCAGCACTCCCGGCAGCCCCGTACAGACCGGACAGATGTTGGTATTGGGTTCATCCTCCCAGGAGTCGGCTTTGCAGGAGCAGAAGATCTTGGTAAGTGTATTTAACTGGATATGGGTCTCTAACCCGATGATGGCTTCATATTCAACGGTCATCTTCTATTCTCCCTCAAGGATAGCCGGCTTTTTCGTGCGCCAGTCATCCGTCTCGGTTGCCATTTCATAGGCACGAGCAATGCGCAGTAGATTGGCTTCACTGAAATCCGTTCCCAGCAATTGAATGCCGACCGGCAGCCCGTTTTCTGAAAATCCCGCCGGAATTGAGATCCCTGGAACCCCGGCGTGGTTAGCAGGAACCGTTAACTGGTCGGCATACTGCATCATGACCGAATCACCATACACAGCCGCCATTCCGAAAGCAGTGGTGGGTGTGGTGGGTGTCAGCAGCGCATCCAGACGATAGCGTCCCTGCGGATCAAAAACGGTCTCAAAATCGCGGCGGATAAGGGAGCGCACTTTCAATGCGCGCTGGTAGTACTGCTCGGCATACTGCGCCGCGCTGACGTACATACCCATGAGAATGCGCAATTTGGGCTGCACTCCAAAGCCCTCCCCACGAGAACGGCGATACATCTCCGTCAGGTCATTCACATGACTCTGGGTACGATACCCATATTTGACACCATCAAAGCGGTGCAGGTTGGAAGCAGCTTCTACACGGCTGATGACAAAATAGACCGGGATGCCATAACGCGTGTTGGGCATGGGCACATCTTCGACGATAGTTGCACCCAGCGCTCTATACACTTCTGCAGCCCGGTATACGGAGTCTTTGATATCAGCAGGCAGTTCCTGCTCCACATATTCGCCGCTGACCGGATCGGGGAAGGTGATGCGGAAGTAATCCGGCGAGAGTCCGATGCGCATACCCGCGATATCCTTATCGATATCCTTCAAATAATCCGGCACATCCTTTATAGCCGCGGTGGCATCCGCTTTGTCAGCGCCTGCGATGACCTGCAGCATCAGGGCGGCATCCTTGACCGTACGAGCCAAAGGTCCAGGACAATCCAGAGAGGAACCGAACGCGATCAAACCATATCGTGAAACGCGCCCGTAGGTGGGTTTCATGCCAACCACGCCGCAAAACGCGGCAGGCTGCCTGATCGAGCCGGCTGTATCGGTGCCGAGCGAAAGCACACCCTCACGCGCTGCCACGGCTGCCGCGCTGCCCCCCGAAGAACCACCCGGAACCTTGGAGAGATCCCACGGATTGCGCGGACTGGGCTGGAAGGCAGAGGATTCACTGGAAGAACCATACGTGAATTCATCCAGGTTAACCTTGCCCAGCATCAATCCACCGGAAGCCGCCATGCGTGCTACCGGCGTAGCGGTGTAGGGCGCGCTGAAATTAGCAAGTATGCGTGAAGCGGCTGTGGAGGGGGTGTCCTGCACGCAGAAAATATCCTTTACGGTAAACGGAACCCCAGCCAGAAGACCGGCGTCTTCTCCTTTTGCGATCTTTTCATCCACCTGTGTGGCTTGCTGGAGAGCGATCTCTTCGGTATGAGTGATAAAAGCATGCACATTTTTATCATCGTCCGGCGATGAAACCGCATCCAGTGTTCCCGGTCTGCCATCCACTTTCTGGCTGTGCTGCAGGTGCGCCTGTGCCACTTCCTGTGCTGTAACCTGTTTGGTCTTCACCAGCTCTGCCAATTCCAGGGCAGTATATTCGGTCAGTTGTTTCATCATTCCAGCTCCGTGGTGGGAATATCCGGTACGACGATATACCCATTCTCAACCTGAGGAGCCTGTTTCAGAATATCACCGCTGTTTTGACAGGCAATCCAATCATCTTTCCGCAGAGGGGGTTTTCCATCCTGCCCGTAATCCACCCCATGGGTAGTTACAGAAATATCATCTGGTATAGGAATCGCCTGCAACTCTCGGATGGAATTCAATTGATTATTCATCTGTTCAAGCAGATAGCTTTTTTCCTGCTCTTCCAGGGAAAAAGCAGCCAGATCAACCAGATGATCAAAAACCTCACGGGGAATTAGATTCTCTTTTTTATTCATCATCACTCTCTCAGGAAAAATGTTTCCATGGAGAGTATAACCAAGATTAAGGTCATGTCAAGTTTTCAGATCAGTCACACCCACTACTCATTTTCTACAGCACCCACATCACAGGGTGAAATTCGCGGTATTCCACGCTGGTCAAATTCCAGCAAACAGCCTTCTTGCGGCAACACATCTCGTGCGGGGCTGTCTTCCGATAACAAATGCGTGAGGGAATATCCCCCGTTATCTGATAGTGGCATTAGCAATGGATCGCCGGAAAAAGCCGCCTCACAAGTTCCATCTGCCACCCAGTTATTCTCATTCAATACAAGATCTGCGTGGCGACCTGCCAGACACTCTACCACGCCATATTTTTCAAGGCGAACATGATTCCCCGCGATGAGGGTATTCCTGTAATTCAACTGCCCTCGTATCACCCCTTTTTCTCCGCTGCCCTGGAAGGTAATCCCTCCTCCATTGGTGGCGGTATTGTCGGTAATGGTTACATGATCGAGATACGCCAGCCCATCCAGATAGATTCCCCCGCCATCCTCCAAACTCGTATTGCCACTGATGGTGCTATTGGTGGCGTACAGCTCACCCACACAGGCAACATGAATGCCCCCACCTTTCCCTTTCGCCTGATTGCCGTTGATGGTGGTGTTTTCCATGGTGACCGGTCCGCTCATGATCTTGATACCACCGCCTGTCTTACATTCGGTAAAAATATCCCTTCCACCCCTGGCGATATTTTCTGCAATCGTGCTGTTGCGTAAATGCAGAGTGCCATCATTCAGAATTGCGCCACCCGCGCTGGCTTTATTCTCGCGCAGGATCACATTCTCGATCCACACTGTGCCTTCATTGCGTACTGCCCCACCCGATTGGATATCCCCCAGCGGATTCCCGTAACGCAGGGTCATGTGGCGAATAACAGCCTCGACTCCCTCTGGCACCAGGAAAATACGATCTGATGCCTGATCTACTGTTTGCGCTGCCTGGATAATGGTTTCTAACTGTCCCAGCCCCTGGATGGTGACATCCTTTGAAAGGATGATTCCCGCCTCGGTGTGCACATCATCCAGCACTGCAATGACCGCTCCAGATCTGGTCTGCCCGTCATCGATGGCATCCTGAATGGAAGTGAAATCGCAGCCCGATGCGCAAACCGTTACATCGGCAGCCAGCAGGGTAGTTGCGGTTGGCTGTGATAGTCCGGCAGATTCTTTCTGCTCCACCGGAGCACAGGCAGAAATGAGTACGAGAAGGAAGCAATACGGGAATATTCTTTTCATGCGTTCTATCCTTGGACAAAAAAAGCTTTCTTTATCTTAGGTAAAGGCTTGCTCCAATTATATCCGTCAGATATCCTATCTTTTCTCATCATGATCCATGTGTGCTTTCCCTGTGTGGTCGCATATTCCTGAAACATGGGATAATAAAAGAACAATACACAGCCGAAAGGTCTTTTCTATGCAAATCGGAGATAGTCATGAACGTGAGGTTAAATTTTATATTGATGATCCGCAATGGATTTCAACACAGTTAAAATCCATTGACGCTGAAATGATAAAAGAACGAGTACACGAATACAATCTGCGTTTCGACACCCCAAACCAAACTCTCAAGTTCAATCACCAGGTTTTGCGGCTGCGGAAGGACAGTGGGATCCGCCTGACCTTTAAGGGCGCCAGCGACAGCACAGCCGAGGTGGCAGACAGGGAAGAATTAGAAGTAACCGTCGGCGACTTCGCAACAACCCGCTCCATTCTTGAGAGACTCGGTTTTCAAGCATTTATGGTCTACGAAAAGTACCGCACAACCTTTGCCCACAAGGGCTGCGAGATCGTCCTTGATCAGCTCCCCTTTGGTCATTTCATCGAGATCGAAGGCGCATCCAGCGCAGAGATCAAGGAAACGGCTGGTGATCTGGGACTGGATTGGGAGAAACGGATCACAGCAAGCTACCTGGAACTATTTCTAAACCTGAAACAGAACAAGAATTTGAACATCAGTTCTATCGAATTCGCAAAATTTGAAGGGATGGAATTTACCGAGAGTGACTTCTTTTCTGTTTGACCGTGCAGACAGCGGCGTTTCTTTCCTGAATCTAACCTGAAAACTATCACAAACTATCTAAACTCATATACCCTCTTGACGAACATAGAAGATCTTCTGTATAATATGTCGCATTACGACATATTGGAGTACCATGGGACACAAGAAAAAAGCAGTAGAACCTTTATCGGAAGCAGTGTTCTTCATCCTGCTAAGCATCCACCAGGAACCGAAACACGGCTATGCCATCCTCAGAGAAGTACAGTTTCTCAGCGAGGATCGTATTCATTTGAGTACCGGAACCCTGTACGGGGCGATCAAACGACTATTGGAAAGAAATTTGATCGCGCAGGTCGAGATACACGATGAATCTCAAGTTTCCTCAAAGCGCCCGCGCAAATTATATGCATTGACCAACAACGGCAGGGAAGTCCTGGAAGATGAAATTCAGCGTATGAAAACAATTCTCACGACCGTAGAACGCATAAATGATAAGCAGGCAATCTCATGAGTCGATTATCGCTTTCAATTCAAAACGCATATGGAAAAATGTTGCGGTTATATCCCCACCGATTCCGCGAAGAATTCGGTGATGAGATGATGGATGTTTTTAAACAGGTCATTCATGATGTTGAAAATCGTAATTCCTGGACGATCATCCGACTTTTTCTTCATGAGATATTCGATCTGCCGAAAGTGATCATAAGAGATATTTTCTTCGCAAAGAATAGACACAAAGGGAAGATCAGAACACAGAACAAACCCACAATACTGTTAATAAATGGAGGTTTTATGGACGGCAAAGAAAACAAATGGATATTGAGCAGGAAAAAGGATAGAATCCTTGCAGTTCTCCCACCCATGCTGTTTGGGTTAGGAATCTCACTCACCTGGGGCATCGTAGCAGGTCCGTGGTATCAGGCTGGCGAAGCAACACGCACAACAGCCATACTTGTTGGATTAATCCCGGTTGTGCTAATTGCGGGAGTCGGTATGTGGGGTTTGCTTAAGAAGATACCCGTTTGGACCCCTGCCTGGTATGGTGTTGATATCTGTGGTTCTCTGCTGGCAATGCAGGTTCTGGCAGATAATGATCCAACACTCTTTAATAATCCCCTTATCCTAGCAGGTTCCATCCTGGGGATTCTGGCGCTTCTTATCATCGCGATCATCATTGCACTGCGCGGCTGGGAACAGGCAGGACTTTTAGGGATCGGTCTGTCATCAACCATTTGCCTTTTTCATGGTCACACTCTATCCGCCGGACCGATCAACAGGGTAGATATAGGCATGCTGACGGTTCTGGCCGGGTGCTGTTTTTTAGCATTAAGCTACTTATTCATCAAGGCAGAAAAAACTTGGCAGCGGGTGGCGATCCTTGCAATCACAGCAGGACTTAACATCACAGCCGTTGCGTTTACAGCCCGTATGTATTCAATAGAGTTAAATGGACAGAGTTTTTTCACTCCACTGGCCATTCTTATTACGGTCGCCCTCGCCAGTGGTTTCCTGGTGCAAGGAGCAAAAAAATCATTCCAAAAACTTTTCGCAAAATAATAGAAAAAATGCCCGGAAAATCCGGGCATTTTCATTTTTCAGGGTATTAGAGTTTCCATCTTTTCCCAGATTCCCACAGGGATCAGACTCTCAATTTCATTTTGGACCCGTGTAAAAAGCTCACGATCTTCCTGCGAGAGATTGGACTGGCTGGGTATTTCATAGGTAGTACCACTAACCTGAATTTTTACGCGGGTCTCATTGGCACCCATTAAAGCATACCCGGGGTGCGACCAATCATGTTCAAGAATCTCGTTTTTTATCAACCACTGATAAAAGGAGTTCCACTGTGCTTCAGGAACGGCAAATTCAAATGAAGTGCGTTGCGCTCCAAATTCTGCATATCCCACCTGTATGGTTACGATCGCCGATCGATCAGGATTGATCTCGAGTTCTATTTCGTAATGCTCTTCGGGCGGCAGTGCTCCAATATTCCAGTAATAATATAAAGAAAAATCAGCTGCTTTCGATCGTGGCACAGGGCTGCATGCCATCCCGATGATGAGGACCAGAAAGACCAACAGATTTTTCCATGTTTTTCGCATCATCTTCCTCCAATTGTTCTATAATCATAACGAAAATTGATTAAAAATAGTTCCTATGAATACAATTCTTAAAATGCTCGCGGGGGGAGACCTGCGGTCAATTGGTAAAGCCGATGATATTGTTCTACTCATTCTTGAAAAATCAGAACTCTTTGAGGATTTGTTTCAGGGGCTGTACTCTGCCGACCCGATTATAAGAATGAGAGCCGCAGATGCCATCGAAAAGATCACACAAACAAGAGCAGATCTTTTAGATTCCTATAAAGATGAACTGCTTGCACTGGCTGACACAACAAAACAAAAAGAAATGCGCTGGCATTTCGCTCAGATCATGCCACGATTAAACCTCACGGAATTTGAAAGAGAACGCGTTTTTTCCATCATAGAAGGTTATCTGACCAGCCAGAGCGCCATTGTACAAGCCTGCAGCTTGGAATGCCTGTATGACATAGGGAAAAAAGATATGGTGCTAAGGAGTAAAGCTATCGAGCATCTTCAGCATGGGTTAACAAGCAGCTATAAAGCAGTTCAAGCGCGCAGTCAGAAGGTCCTTTCAAAGAACAGTATTGATTAACCGATAACCGTTCATTCACACCATCCTGCCATTTTCCCCTATAATAGGAAACGGATGTCCGGAAATTTTCCATTATCCACACATGTGAATTCAAATAATCAGCTTTCTTTGCTGATTCTTAAAGACCCAGTATCATAAACTTCACGAAGGAGTCAACCATGCAACCAGACCATTTATCCATTGGCTTTCCTATTATGATGGAAGAAGAAGGAGAGAAACGCGCTTTCTTGCCTGATTTTATAAATAATCTCGTTCTACTGGGTTTCGATGTTTTCCTTCAACACAATTACGGTAATACGCTTGGGTATGCTGTGGATGATTATAAACATGACCATCAAAATATTCATTTTTGTGAACGAGCAGAAGTCTTTCAAAAAGATATTGTTCTTATCTTGCGCTGCCCTTCAGAATTAGATCTTGATCAGGTAGGAGAAAAAAGCTGCCTTATCAGTATGTTCCACTTCCCAACCCGTTCAAAACGAGTACAGCAGCTGCAAGATCGCAACATCCAGGCGATTTCACTGGATAGCATCACCAACGATTTCGGCATCCGACTTGTGGAAAACATGAAAGCGGTAGCATGGAATGGGATAGAGGCTGCCTTCAATGAAATGGAAGAGAAGTGGCCTCACTTGATCCGTGGAAAGCAGCAGCCCTGGAACGCAGTGGTCATGGGGACCGGGATGGTTGGCAAACATGCCGTTGATGCTGTTACGAAATTCGGCAAACGCAGCCGCAATCAGAAACATATGGAACTGAACGGAGAAGGTATAACAGCACGAGCTATTGGAAGAAATATCACACAGCATCCCGACATTCTCAAGAAAGTTCTGAATAAGGCGGATATTCTCATTGACGCAACACAGCGCCGCGATCCATCCTCTCCGATCCTGCCTAATGCCAGTATCGCCAGTTTACCTGCTCATGCCATCATTGTTGACCTATCGGTCGATCCATACCTGGTTGAAGATAATCCACCGGTAGTGAAGGGAATCGAAGGCATTCCGCAGGGAGATCTGGACCAGTACATTTTCCACCCAAACGATCCAGAGTGGGAAATTTCGATCCCGGCAAGCATCCCAACACAGGAAAGACGGAAAACAATCTCTTGTTATTCATGGCCCGGAATTCACCCCCAGGACTGCATGCGGCATTATGCACAGCAATTAATGCCATTAATGCGAACGCTGACGAAAAAAAAGTATACGGACGTTTCTGCGAATGGTCATTTTTTTGAGAGGGCGCTGTACCGTGCAAAACTCGACACATTCGTGAATTCAAGGAAATAAACCTTACCAGCAAACCGTTGAAATTGTACTTACAGAAAGAACTTGTTTAAAAAAAGAGGATGCAGGTTTCACATTGCATCCTCTTCTTATCTTCAGTAACGCTTATGGTGCTGTGGTGGCAGTTGGTAACGCAATAGCATTGACGTAGTAATAGAAACCACAGAAATTCTCACCATTATCATTAACCAGATACCACTGTGTTCGATACTGTCCTATTGCGATAGGAACATGTACATCCACCATAACCTGCACTGTATCGTAAGGTGCCACATCTTTTTGTAAATAGAACATGTGAGTTGGGCTGAGGTCTGAGTAACTGGTCCAGTGATAGTAATAGGTGCCTGCTTTCCATGTGGCAACACCCGTATTCTTAAGGGTCCAGTATACATCCACATCAGCACCCACATACTGATTCCCGTCCAGAGGGGTCTGAGCAACCACTTCACAAGCATACACATCAGGTGTCCATGTGGGTACCGGTGACCCGCTATATGTGGTTCCACCACTTCCACCAGAAGTTTTCGTGGTAGCCGTTGGCATAACAACCGTTGCTTGAGTTTCTTTCGTTGGCAATGGTGTGATGGTGGGATTCTCCTTTGCCTGTTCCTCAGATACGTTCTCTGCATCTGCAGTCATCTGGCTAACAGCAGTGAGCACAGCCTGGGTTTTTACGGCTCCCAGGTCAGGCGTAGCCTCCTGTGATTCTGCTTTTTGTGTGCAGGCAGAGAATATGACCCCAAGCAGCAATAGCAGGCTCACCATCATCATCGTTTTTTTCATTATGTACCTCCAATCCTCTACAGGCTGTATTGCAAACCCGAGAGGTATGTGAAATTGTCAACTGATTTCTCAAAAATGTCAAGTCTGGCAGTACTGTAGACCAGCCAATCTTCACGCTGTTTTCACAATTTGCAGATGTTTTAAGGGGAAAAATATCATCCGGTTAAATGGGTAATAACAAGCCGAGTTCCGATAGCTAACAGGATCAATCCTCCCAGAACTTCTATGCGCTTGCCGAATTTCACACTGAGTTTTTTCCCAAACCGCAGTCCGGTGATGGTAAAGATAACAGAAACAATTCCAATGATCATACTTGATAAGAAAACATTAGAGCTGATGAAAGAGAGGCTAAGACCTACTCCCAGCGCATCAATGCTGGTTGCTATGGAAAGCATCACCAGAGTTCCACCACGAGTTGGGTCCCCGATAATATCTTCGGAATCATTAGAAAAAGATTCCCGAATCATGCGAATTCCGATCCATGCCAGAAGTGCAAAGGCGATCCAGTGATCAAATGATTCCACATAGGGCAGAATCGTATTCCCAATGATCCATCCCAGCAATGCCATTCCACCCTGAAAAAGCCCAAAATGAAAAGCCAGCCGAAATACGCCCTTCTTGTCACATGGAACGGGAGAACATCCGATGCCCAGTGAGACTGCAAAGCAATCCATTGCCAGGCTTATTGCGACAACAGTGATAACGATTAATTCTTCCATGATTCTCCTAGCGAAGTACCATTTTACCAAATCTTCGGGAACATACCCATCTTAATAACCAAAAGCAGCTGGAGGGTGATCCTTCCCCAGCTGCTTGTAGGCTTGTCCGCGCCAGTCTGACCGATATTCAGCGGCGCGGACAGATGTTTCCAATATTTCTATTGGGATATATTTAATCTTTCCACATCGGGTAATACCATTTGTTAGAGTATGCGGCGTTAGCATACCAGCCATGAGTATAGCGCTGCTGGTAGCTGCGATTCTTCAAATGGTACAGTAAAATAGCGGGAGAAAGATCGTGATATTTTTGATTGAAAACTTCTTTGTAGTACGCATCACGTTCTTCCGGATCGCTGATCTGTACACCGGCTACTGCAATTTCGTTGAATTCCTGGCGGATCTCATCCGGGAAGGACTGTTTGAATGTGTAGTAACCAACGGTGAATGTGTTCACCCAGTTATGGGAATCATAGTAATCGCTGATCCAGCCAATGATGAACATGGGGATCTGCTTGGCATTGATGGCACGCAGGAATGCAGGCCATGGCAAACCAACCGTTTCCACTACGAATTGTGTACCGGCTTCCTGTAAACCAGCCTGGATGATCTCAGCAATGGTCTGTCGCTGGGTATTGCCCACGTTATAGACTGCCGAGAAACGGAAACCAAGATCAAAGAGCTGTGTTCCATCTTCCGAAACCCAGGTAGAAGCTTTTAATTCTTCACGGCATTTTTCAATATCATAGGTGTACTGTGGTGCATTCTCGTCATAGCCAGCCATGCCGGGCAGCATGAGTGTTGGAGCCCGTACGCCATCACCTTGAAGAACATCATTCATGTAAGTCTCATAGTCAAAGCAGTATGCGAAAGCTCGTCGAACATGCTCATCAGCGAAAAAGTCCGCGGGAATACCGTCGCCATCCAACTGACCACTACCGATGAAGGAGTTTCCGCTTTCATTAACACGGAAAGAAAAACCGATGTCGGTGCGGTTATTGACTGCCAGAATGTCTGAAATCTTAATAAAGGGTTTTTCCGGATCAACCTCGACCGTAGGAGCACCAGCCATGTAATCTGCATAAGTGATCTCTTCTCCAACAAAGCCATCGAGAATCGGCCAATCTTCTGTTGAACCGGGCAGTGCATTATCTGCATCGCCAGCCTGTGCCATTGCCAAACGGGTTGCAAATTCGGAAACCTGCTTGATGACGATTGTCTTCAATTGCGGAGCACCAGTTGGCATTCCTTCCCACGCAGGTTCGTCGAGCCAGAAGTTTTCATTGGCAACCATTACCAGTTCTTCACCGGGGGTCCAGTGATCAAACATGTAAGGACCGGTTCCCATTGCGGTACTCCCAATCGGGTACTGGTTCAATTCTTCTGCAGTCCAGGCATAATTCTCAGGCCAGGTTGCGCAATCGCCATCCCAGCCACCATTCGCTCCTACCCATTCTTCACTCTGTACGGAACCCCAGTAGCCCAGGAAAGTTGCCAGGAAAGGTGCCCAGGGTTGTGCGAGTGTATATGTAACGGTGTTTGTTTCAGGATCAGCGGTAACACGAGATTGAACGTATTCGCATACGGCAGTAATCGTTTCAGGGGAATATGCCGCGAGTGCTTCACGATCATCATATGGGACTTCTACCGCACCACTGCTGACAAAGTCATATAATGCCTGGGGATCATCCAGTGCAACACCATTGTCGTAGGCAGCAACCAATTCAGTAATATCCAGCAAACCAGCACCAAGCAGTGGCTCTACCCACATCCATTGAGGTGAATCCGTTCCACCTGCCAGGATGCCGCGTACCATGCTGAATGCAACATCTTCAACGGTCATATCGCTGCCATCATGGAATTGAACACCTTCACGAATCTTGAATGTGTACGTAAGACCGTCTTCAGAGATACCACCATTTTCAAGAGATGGAACCTCCGTTGCCAGCCAGGGAACAAATTCGGTTACAGAGTCCTCTTTGTACCACAGCAGACGATCGTACACATTTTCGATAATCTCTCCACCTGCTGATTCATAAGCATGAGTGATATCCAATGTGTCCGGTTCTCCAAACGTAGTCTCGATCCATACGCTTGGATCTTTAGATGTCCATTCCGTTTCTGGTGCTGCTGCAGCACCGGTTGAACCACTATCTACTTCCTGTGTTTCTGCAGTATCAGCAGGTCCACATGCAACAAGCAGTGTCGACAAGATCACAATTGAAGTAAATATGCCATACCATTTTGATTTCATCAGTCTTCTCCTCTCCAATTTATGTTTTAAGGGCACTTCCAACACAATATTCAATAAGCCACCTCCTCATGGAATTTAGCCATATATAAATTTAACGGAAACTGCCCCCGCAGTCATTATCCGCTGGGGCAGTTCAAGCCTTATACACCTGTACAGTAAATTTTTCGCTATCTAACCAATCTTTTTCGTAAAGCAAGCGCGACTGCTTCTGACCGATTTGAAACTTGCAGTTTTGCCAGGATATTACTCACATGGGCACGTGCAGTAGAACGGCTGATCACCAATCTATCCGCGATTTCCGGATTGCTCATCCCCTCGACTAATAATTTCAGAACTTCCATTTCGCGTTCGGTCAGGTCATCTCCAGTTCTGGGCTGCTGTATTCCAATTACAAAATCGCGGGTGACCTCTGGAGCCAGGGCAGGCTCGCCTTGATAAACAGAACGGACCGCATCTGCTAATTCTTTTCCGCTGACATTTTTCAGCAGATATCCTAAAGCACCTTCACGCATCACATCCTGAACCATTTCCGACTCTTTAAAACTGGTAAGTGCAATGATCTTCATGTCTGGAAAACGAGCCAGGATCTCTTTGGTTGCCTCAATTCCATCTTTGACAGGCATCACCAGATCCATTAATACAACATCCGGTTGGGTTTTCTCACAAACTTCTATGGCTTCTTCTCCATTACTGGCTTCGCCTACTATAACAATATCATGGGTGATATTTAAATAAGAGGACAATCCTCTCCGCACCACATCATGATCATCAACTAAAATTACTTTTATTTTATTTTCCATTCGCTTCATCATCCTCTCATTCCTGCCAGGTAATATTGATAGCAGTACCCTGATCAACTCTGGTTACAATTTCTAAATGCGCATTGATCGCCTGTGCCCGTTGCTGCATATTCGTCAATCCAAATCGGCTGCCTGATAATATATCAGGAGAGAAACCCCGTCCATTATCTTCTATCGTCAAATGCAGTGAACGTGTCTTTTTCTCATTTTTATTATTAGCAACACAGCTTAATTGTATATGCACATGGGTTGCACTGGCATGTTTCATAATATTCGTAATTGCCTCCTGAACAATGCGGTATACGCCAATATGCACTTCTTCTGGCAGATCACAATTCCCCTGAATATCCAATTCCACTTCGCAGCCAGCTCTGCCCCGTAGAACATTTGCCAGCTGATTGAGCAATTCTTCTATTCCTGTTTCAATGACCGAAGCAGGTTTTAATTCCAATAAAAGGGTCCGCATTTCTGCCAATGCACTTTGATTCAACTGTCGCAGTTCGTTGATCAACTGAAGGGAGCGGGGACGATCTTTGTCCCATAATTCCGTGATGGTTTCTGCGATCAGATTTGCAGAAAACAAAGTTTGTGTGATCGCATCATGCAAGTCTCTTGCAATACGATTGCGTTCTGAAACCACAGCAATTTCCTCCGCTTCAGTACGGAGAAGTTCATTTCCAATAGCAAGACCTACCTGATCTGCAAAGGATTTTAATAATTCCAATTCTTCATGTCGAATCTCTAAATCACCATGTTTGATGATCAACCCTCCATACACCTCGCCACTTAGAAAAATGGGGACGCCCGTATAGATCTCCTGCAACCCGGTCTCGGTATCAGGGAATTCCACCGCAACCTGTTTTTGTGTTTTGATTCTGGATGAAATCTGTGTAACCACAGCAGGGGGGATATCACCAAATTCAGATAATACGGGATCAGGGGTTCCATTGCAATTTTCATCAACATAAACCGCCAGTGCCCTTGCACGGTTTTCACCACGCAACCGCACAATTAATACACAGGGCGCTGAAAGGAGTGTGCTTACCTGACACGCAATGTAATCAATACTCTCCCTGACAGGAAGGTTTGAATTAAGACGAATAAAAATCTCTCGTAATCCTTCCGATACACGACGACGCTTCTCAATATCTTTTGTTCTTTCTTTTACTTCTTCAGAAAGACGGCGGTTATATCGTTCCACATTTCCCATCTGCAGACGATAAAAAGAAATGGTTGCCAGGGCGATCAATAAAACCACAGATATCCGGAACCACTGTGAATTCCACCAGGCAGGAATTACATTGATCTGAATAATCTTTCCCGAGGTATTCCATACACCATCATTATTAGAACCAATCAGCCGGAGCTGATATTCACCCGGATCCAGATTTGTGTATCTGCCATATGAGCGGGTACCCACATAATTCCAATCCTTATCAAATCCTTCCAGGTAATATGCGTATTCATTCTTATATGGCTGTACGTAATTCATGGATGAAAATTCGAATTCGAAATAATTATCCGGTGCCTTGAGAGATATCTCTTCTACTTCCTCGAATCCCTGCTGTAATTCAACGATCTCACCGCTCTGAGTCAACGATGTCAGCACAATCTCAGGCACGTATGTGTTTCCTCCCAGTTGCTGGGGGTAAAACTGATTGTATCCATCCATTCCACCAAAATATACTATCCCGCTTTCACCTAATGCACATGAGCCGCTGATAAATTCAGCACTTTGTAAACCATCTCGATGGGTAAAATTAATAAAGGTTTCAGAATCAGGATCATAACGTGAAAGACCGTTGCCTGTGCTAACCCATACAATCCCCTCATCATCTATCACAATTCCCAGAATGGTATCGCTGGCTAGGCCATCCTTGATGGTGTATGACGTAAAGTTCTTTGTATCGGGATCATATACATTCAATCCCGCATAGGTTCCTATCCACAGCGTGCCATCGGAATTTACACTTAGTGATGTGATGTTATTATCACTTATGCTAGTCAGTATCTCGGGTTGATTGATAAAATTGACAAAAGCATCCACATCGGGATCATAGAGGCTCAATCCCCCTCCGATTGTTCCAATCCAAATTTGTCCGTTTTGTTCGTGTAATATCGTATTAATAAGATTGCTGCTGATGCTGCCGGGGTCTTGCGAATCATAGGTATACGAAATGATCGTTCCTTCTTTCTGATCAAGCTTTATCAAACCCTGTCCGTATGTTCCAACCCATATATTTCCCCTTGAATCTTCCCCTAATGAGGTAACAACCACGTCCCCCAACAGAAGCTGGGGAAGAATAGGTTTTTCGGGATGATAACTGATAAAACTGTTTTCCATGTAATTGAACACACTTAAGCCATGTGACGTACCAAGCCACATCGTTCCAGTTGAGTCACGCAATATCGCATAGACTGCATCATTTTCATTTCGTAGATCATCTGCATGAGGATCGTAATGGATAAAATATCCGGCGCCCTCCCGCATCATATCTACACCCGCGTTGTTAGCCACCCATAAAACCCCATCGTAATCTTGATGAAATGCCCAAATGGTATTATCACTCAGTGAAGACGGACGTGTGGGATCATTTTTGACATGCTGGAAACGATCCATTGATGGACTAAAAACATTGATCCCACCCCCAGATGTTGAAACCCAGTACATTCCTGAGCGGTCTTCTAAAATAGACGTAACCATTCCATTGGATAATGTATTCGGTATATCCTGATAATTCTGATCAGCCATAAACCGGATAAACTGATCATTTCTTCGGTCATACAAATTTAAGCCATCATTCGTCCCAAACCAGTAATTATTTTGAGAATCACGAAATACATCCGTAACATAATTGCTGCTTAAACTTGATGATTGCTCGACTTCATTTTGATAATTATTAAAGACACCATTGAATGGGTCAAATTTACTAACACCACCGCCCAGGGTCGCCAGCCACAGATCACCACTCAGGTCTTCTTCTATGTCAACAATTTTATTTTCCGCGGATATATTGGAAGGTTTATATTGAATATCGGCTGTACCCAAGATGTCTGCGTGTACATCAATACCTTTGATACCGCGTTCTATACTCTCAAGATATTGAACATAATTTTCATCAACTTCCTGATTGAAATGGAAAAAGTTTCCGGTCTTATAATCGAGGCGATCTAAACCGCTCCAGGTACCGACCCAAAGATATCCACGCGAATCTTCATAGATATCTCGTACGATATTGCTGGCAATACTGTAATTATTGCTTTCATCATGTGTAAAACATGAAAATACTTCTGATTCGTAGTCAAACTTACACAATCCTCCACCTGAAGTACCTACCCATAAGTATCCATTCGAATCCTGTAAAATGGATCGTATGTAATTGTTAGATAAGCTGCTGGCATCGACGGGGTCATTCTGATAATGAACAAAGGATTGGGAAGCACGATCGAAACGATCCAAACCGCCATCAGTTCCGATCCAGAGATTTCCCTCCTGATCCTGGTAGATGGTCCAAACTGCATCATTAATCAAACTTGCAGGATTTAACGCCTCTTTTTTGAATATCGTGTAATCTTTCCCATCATATTTAATTAACCCGTCAAAGGTGGCGATCCAAATTAACCCGTACTGGTCTTGAATTACTTCATTGACCACATTGGAAGACAGCCCTGACAGCACATCAACAACATCAAATTTTATGGACTGTTTGAAGAAATCGAATTGAGAATCTTCACCTTCGATATTTTCTGATGGAATAAAATCCATTTCGGGGAGAAGATCATTCGTTTCCAATGCAGAGGGATTACACGAAAAAAGAAATACGAATAAAAAAACAGTCAGATAAATAAATGGGGGTTTTTTTCTCATAATGAATGAAACGCGGAGTGGTTATCCAGTATTCATACGCATAAACCAATTCATGCTCTACTATCCTAATTCCACACGAATGATGTCTGGAAAAAATTGTTTTACGGTCCCCTCCACCCACCCTTTCAAGGTAGCCGCTTTCAACGAACAGCCCTCACAGGCTCCGCCCAGGCGCACCCGCAGCACATTCTGCTCAAGAGAAATAAATTCAACCGAACCGCCATGATAATGATCAATATATGCATCAATTTGCTGCACTAATCCACGCAATCTTTCTTCCCGAGAATACGACTTTGCTTCCTGATTCATGTTATTCACTTTTCTTTCTTCTGTGCCTGCTCTCTTATATGCGTGACAAAAGCAGGTGTATTCAATTTTTTTTCAGTGATATAGGTTAAATAATACAGCATTATTGCATCAATTTCTGTTCGAACAACATTGGTAAGATTAATGTTTTTTATATCTCTATACTGAGTTCTCTGGATATACCTTAAATATTTCAATGCAGAAAGAGTTATTTTTTTGGGATGGGAAACCTGTTTTTCACATGATGGACAGATCACACCGCCTCTTTCTGCCGAAAAGAATTGATCCTGAGCCTGGATTTCTTTGCCACAGTGAACGCAGGTCACGAGATCAGGCATATATCCCGTATATTTTAGCAGACGAAGTTCGTAGAATTTTATGGGAAGAAAGATATCCTCTTCTTCTTCAATACGAGATAAAGTATCCTTGACGAGTGAAAAAAGAGAGGTGAGCGGTTCTTCTTCGGGGGCAAAACGATCCAGCAGTTCTAATATATACAACGCACCGGCTGTCTTTGCCAGATCATCTTTTATTGGAATATAGGCATTGATGGTATCCGATTGTGTGATGATCCAAAAGGTCTTTCCTTTTGCCAGCATCAAGTGGATCAACGATACAGGTTGTAAATGACCAGCTTTGCGCGAACGATTTTTTCGGACGCTGCGTGCAAAGACTTTGATTTTCCCCCTTTTTCTTGTAAAAACGGAATACAATCGATCCGCTTCACTGTAATCAGTTTGCGTGATCACAAATGCTTCTGAATTTATTAACCGATCACCGTCATCCATCTCTATAAATTAGTCTATCATCGTACTAGGCTGCCTGGTCCGAAATAACCCGGAAGGATCTCTTTTAATGTAGTCTCCTGTGTAATGTTCCCATTCTCATCAGCGATGTACACAATTAAGTCCGGATTGAATTCTGCCATGACCTGACGACATGATCCACAGGGAGAACCACCATTTTTCGTTACAACTGCAATAGCCTGCAGATCCATATCACCTTCTGATACCGCCTTAAATATTGCCACTCGCTCAGCACAGATGGTCACAGGAAATGCGGCATTTTCTATATTTGCACCACTGTAGGTTTTCCCTGATCCAGTCAACAGTGCCGCACCAACAGGATATTTCGAGTAAGGAACATAAGCTTTCTTTCTAGCTTCTAATGCATCTTGTATTAAACGTTTCTTCATACTCTGGTTTAAATCACTCATCTTTTTTAACCTCGTTGTTCTCAGGATGTATCACATGTGCGGGAACGCCGACAACTTTTTCTCCATCGTTCACATCTTTGGTAACCACCGCTCCTGCGCCAGTAACAGCATTTTTCCCGATCGTCAGGGGAGCAACCAGCATGGTATCGCTGCCAATAAAAGTTCCTGCACCGATAACTGTTTTATTTTTTTTCTGCCCATCGTAATTACAGGTGATAGTTCCGGCACCAATATTCACATCCTCACCAATTTCCGCATCGCCAATATAGGAGAAATGCCCCATCTTGGTACCATTCCCCAGATGTGATTGTTTCACTTCCCCAAAATTTCCCATATGCACATAGCTGCCCAGGTGAGCGCCCTTTCGTAACCGGCAGAACGGACCCATTTCGACATGGTCTTCTAACAAAGCCCCTTCGAGTACACTCATTAAGATCGTACAATCGTCTCCGATGGTTGAATCTTCAATAAGAGTACCGGGACCAATCTCGCAATTTTTACCGATGTGGGTATTTCCTTTGATGTATGTTTCTGGATGGATGATCGTATCCTGCTCGATCACTACTCCTGGTTCAATGCTAATGCGTTCCGGATCAATCAACGTCACACCTGAAAGCATATAGTTTTCATTAATGCGTTTTCTCAGAATTTTCTCAATCTCCGCAAAATGAATACGATTATTGACACCGATGGCTTCGTTGGGATCCTCAAGAGTCAAGACTTCGACTTTTTCTCCTGAAGACACTGCAAGTTCCAGTAAATCTGTCAGATAATATTCACCCACGCTTGATTTTTTTATCTTATGGAGTGCATCCCATAACCAATCTGAAGTTACACAATAGATACCAGCATTGTATTCATTAATCAAAAGTTCTTCTGTAGAGGCTGCTTTCTCTTCGACGATTCTTAATACATGGCCGTTCTCGTCTCTTATTAATCGCCCAAAACCTCGCGATCGGTCACCTTTGATACTTACAAGACTTAATGGTCCGGAATTAGAGACTTGCAGCTTCTTCAATTTTTCAAGAGTCTCAGTACTCACCAGGGGCATATCTGCACTGGTTATCATAACAAGATCAATCTTCCCCTTGAGTGATTCTTCAGCCATCAGCACTGCATGAGCCGTACCTAATTGCTCTCTTTGAAGGGCAAACGTGACAGGCTGTGTTGTAGCTCTCATCACTTCATCCGCCGCATATCCAACAATCACCACCGGAGGCACATCGCTCATCGTTTGTGCAGCTTCTATGGAGTAAGCCAGCATTGGTCTTCCTAACAGAGCATGAATGACTTTTGGTTTTGCCGATTTCATTCTTTTACTCATTCCAGCAGCTAATATAACACTTCCCACTTTCATGATCGTCTCCCTTAGCATTTAATAAAAGAACGAGCTAAATATTTTTCATTCAGCCCGTAATAATTTTTTTACCTCATTTTCTTTAGCTGGGGCGCTCGGATTCGAACCAAGATCAACAGATTCAAAGTCTGCTGTGCTGCCGTTGCACCACGCCCCATTACCTTTACTTTCATCAAGAGTTAGATATTTTAACATACTTTTATCTTTAATAAAACACAGGGCTTCGTGTAGAACGAAGCCCTGTAATTTCATACATTTTTTGAACTATCTATTACGCATACGCGGATCCATGATATCGCGTAATGCATCGCCTACCAGGTTCCATCCCAGCACAAAAAACACCAATGCTGCTCCAGGATAGATCAAGATCCACCAATAATTGGAAAGCTGTGGAATCCAGTTGCGGGCAAAACTGACAAGTTGTCCCCAGTCGGCATACCCGATCTCAGTACCAATACCCAGGAAGCTCAAGGCTGCGAACGAAACCACGATGGAACCGATATCCAGAGTTGCTACCACCAGTGTTGGGTAGATGGCATTTGGAACAATATGCTTGAACATAATACGGCTGTCTTTTGCTCCTACGACACGAGCAGCAAGAACATAATCACGCTCACGCACTGAAAGGATATCACCACGGATCAAACGGGCATAACTCATCCATCCAAAAGCAATTAACGCGATCGTCGCTGGCCAAATACCCTTTCCTAAAATTGGCGTCAGAATAGCTGAAAAAGTCATGGCTGCCATGAGGAATGGGAATGTTTGGAAAATTTCTACCACACGCATAATAATCGTATCTAAGAATCCTCCATAAAAACCAGCCACACAACCAATGATAATGCCAACCATAAGGGTGATACCTTCAATGATCACACCAACTTTAATAGCTGTTCGAGCGCCCCAGACAACCCCGTAAAAAATATCCCAACCACCGCTGGCTGTACCAAATAAATGCACCCATTCATCGCCAACAAAAGTGCTGTACCACCATGGTATTGTCGGGGGTTTTTTGACCCATAACGCTCCGGGTTCTTTTGGAATTGTTCCAAAACCATCGCGCATGATCTTATAAGGATCCAACGTGTTTTCACTGGGCGGGATGATCTGTGGTGCAAAAATTGCCACAAGAGCGAAAACCACGATCAGAAAAAAACCAACAATAGAAGTGGGTGTTGTAAAAATACCCTTCAGGATTCGATATAATTCCGGTCCGAGCATTCGCTCAGTACGAGAGATTTTTCGCTCGGTATACTCACCGATCAAACCATCTAATTTATCAGTAAAAACTTGTGCTTCTGCCATTCATACACTCCTTCACCTGATCAAGATAACCGAACGCGGGGGTCCAAGAATGCGTAGGTGATATCGACAATTAAATTTGCAAACAGCAAGATTATCCCCGTTAATAGTACAAGAGACAGGATCGTCACCACATCCAATTGTGTTGATGCTGCAGCAGCCGCGGAACCAATACCGGGGTAGATGAAGATCGTTTCGGTGATAGTAACGCCACTTAATAAACCGGCAATTGTCATACCACTCATCGTGACAATGGGGATTAATGCATTCGGTCGAGCATGCTTATTGAGAACATTTTTCTCCTTGACGCCTTTTGCGCGAGCAGTGACCACATAATCCTGGTTCATTGCTTCCAGCATGGAAGAGCGCATAATGCGAAGGTAAAGTGCCCAGTTGATATACGAAAGTGTCAGGATCGGGAGGAACATATGTCGTAATGCATCCCAGAAGATATCAAATCTTCCGTTCATCAACGCATCCACCGTCACCAAACTGGTGTAATTTATAAATTCTTCCCCTGAAACAACCAGCATTGCCCAGTTTGAAAGGCGATCAGGTGGAAATATTTGATGTTGTGCATAGAAAAACATCAACATGAGAAGACCAAAAACGAAAGAAGGAAAGGAATAACCCAATATGCCAAATATGCGTGCTATTTGGTCAATGATATTATTGTGATTTTTTGCAGCGACAATACCCAACCACGTTCCCACTCCAATAAGAGGGACAATCGCATACAGCGCTAATTCCACCGTAGCCGGGAAACGGCGTTTGATCAGATCACTCACATTCTGATTTGCAGATCGAGAATACCCAAACTCTCCTCGTAGAATACCACCGGTTACCTCACCAGATGCGGGATCCTTATGACCAACCATCCAATGGTAGTATTGAACTAAAAACGGATCATCCAACCCGTAGCGCTCAATTAGTGAGTCCATCACCTGCTCATTTTTAGGAATATCGCGCACGTATAATGATACACGTTCGGCTGGTGATAAAAATGATAGCATTCCAAAAATTAGCAGTGTGACTCCCAGAAGAATAAGGGGCATTAGAAGTAATCTGCGGATGATATATTGGGTCATTTTTCCTTCTCTTTTCGATTGAATTTTAGCTGGGGGTAAGAGCTACCCCCAGCTAATTTCTAACTAGTTAACCTAATCTTTCGATAGAGCGTAGTACCACTTGTTCGAATAGATCGGGTTCTGGTACCAGCCATTTTCCCAAGGCTGTGCATAGTGACGTCCCTTGAGTGTGAATAACAGCAACGCAGGAACGGTGTCATGATATTTGGTGTTGAATTCTTCTTTATAGATTCTCTCACGTTCTGCAGGATCATTTTCCTGTACGGCGCGAGTGTTGATCTCAGAGAATTCTGCACGCAGTTCATCTGGGAAGTTCTGGCGGAATGAATAGTAGCCAGAGGTAAAGGTTGCGGTCCAGTTGTGGGTGTCGAAGTAGTCAGACAGCCAGCCAATGGTGAAGAGAGGAATCTTCTTGGCGGTGATGTTCTGCAAATAGGTTGGCCACGGTAAACCAACAATTTCGATCACGAACTGTGTACCAGCTTCCTGCAAACCAGCCGACAGTAATTCTGAAATGGTCTGGCGCAGAGTATTGCCTACGTTATATACTGCAGACAATCGGAAACCGAGATCATAGAGTTGTACTCCATCTTCGGAAACCCATTCGGAAGCTTTCAATTCTTCTACACATTTATCAACATCATAGGTGTATTGGGGGGCATCTTCATCATACCCAACCATACCAGGCAGCATGAGTGTTGGGGCACGATTTGCTTCACCCTGCATAACCTCAATTGCGAGTGTGTCATAGTCAAAGCAGTAAGCGAAAGCACGGCGAACATGGATATCTGAGAAGAAATCGGCAGGAATACCGTCGCCATCCAGTTGACCACTGCCGATGAATGAGTTTCCACCTTCAATATTTACATTGAAGTTGAAACCGGTATCGGTTCGGTTATTTGCAAACAGGATTTCGCTAACTTTGTAGAATGGTTTGGTTGGATCAGTGATAACAACCGGTTCGCCAGCCATATACTCTTCATAGGTGATTTCGCCACCGATCATCTCATCAAGGATCGGCCAGTCTTCGGTGGAGCCAATGAGAATGTTATCGGCATCGCCAGCCTGTGCCATTGCCAAACGGGTGCTGAATTCACCAACCTGTTTGATAACAACGGTCTTGAGGGCGGGAGCACCAACAGGAGCGCCTTCCCACATGGGTTCGGTCATCCAGTAATCTTCGTTGGCAACCAGAACAATTTCCTCACCGGGGGTCCAGTGATCGAATTTGTAAGGGCCAGTGCCCATCGCGCTGTTACCAATACCCAACTGGTTCAATTCCTCAGTGGGGATCGCATAGTAATCAGCCCAGGTTGCGCAGTCACCATCCCAACCACCATTGGCGCCTACCCAAGCTTTGCTTTCAATCGCTGCCCAACCGCCATTGGCGAGGGTGGGGATGAAAGGAGCCCAGGGCTGTTCCAGGTTGAAGGTAACAGTGCCGGCAGCTGCATCGGCAACAACTTTGGATTGCACGAGTTCACAAACCGCGTTAAGGGTCTCTGCATCGTAGGTTTTCAAGGTTGCCATATCATCGTAAGGTGGATTCTCGGGATCGACCAATTCGGCAACGTCAATTAAACCGGCGCCGAACAATGGTTCAACAACCATCCACTGAGGTGAGTTGGTGCCACCAGCCAGAATACGGCGCTGGAAGCTGAACGCAACATCCTCAACGGTCATATCGGTACCGTCGTGGAATTTCACACCATCACGAATCTTGAATGTTACGGTTTTTCCATCTTCAGAAATACCACCGTTTTCAAGGGAAGGAACTTCGAGAGCCAACATTGGAACAAATGTTGAAGCTGCATCTTTTTCCATGAAAACAAGGGTGTCATATACGTTTGCGGTAATCTCACCACCACCAGTTTCGTAGTCTCTTGAGGTGTCGAGAGTCTCGGGATCACCAAACGTTGTTTCTACCCAGGTGGTAGGATCCTTGGATGTGCGCCAGAACGCATCAGCGTCGGCTGCTTCCTCTACTACTGCTTCCTCGCCGGCGGTTGTAGCTTCTTCAGCTGCAGTTGCGGCGGGTTGGCAAGCAACGAGGACTGTCGCAAGGACTACCAGGGCAGTTAATAAAACATACCATTTTGAACGCATCTTGCTCCTCCATAATATTTTTTAGCTTTTTTGACTTACGATTTAAATACGAATTTGTCTCTCTC
Organism: Anaerolineaceae bacterium; assembly: GCA_963556045.3. Lineage (GTDB taxonomy): Bacteria > Chloroflexota > Anaerolineae > Anaerolineales > Anaerolineaceae > UBA4781. The sequence continues at coordinate 1,551,800 of CAUVYA020000002.1, forward strand.
CTTTTATAATCACCTCCTTTGTTGTAGAGATTTTGTATTATACCAAAAGTGGCATGCCACAAAGTGATCAGGCTCCACTTCCTTCCATTCAGGGCGCTCTTCGGCGCAGATTGCCTGTGCTAACGGACAACGTGTGCGGAATCTGCAACCCGATGGCGGGTTAATGGGCGAAGGAACGTCTCCTTCTAGAATAATTCGTTTGCGTTTTTCTTCTACTTTGGGATCAGGGATAGGAACGGCTGACAGCAACGCGATGGAATAAGGATGCAAAGGATTTTCATAAAGGGTGGTCCGGTCAGCTAATTCCACAAAAACACCGAGGTACATCACAATCACGCGATTGCTGATATGTCGTACCATAGAAAGGTCATGAGCAATGAATAAATAGGTCAAACCGATCTCTTTCTGGAGGTCTTCAAGCAGATTAACTACCTGTGCTTGAATAGAAACATCCAGTGCTGAAATAGGTTCATCACAAACAATCAGGTCGGGTTGTAAGGCTAGAGAGCGTGCCACACCAATGCGCTGCCGCTGCCCGCCGGAAAATTCATGAGGATAGCGATCAACATAGGCAGGATTCAATCCAACCAGTTCAAGTAGTTCTTTGACTCGATTTCGAATTTCTTTTCCCCGGGCAATGTTGTGAACCATTAAAGGTTCGCCAACGATCTCTTCAACGGTCATGCGCGGGTTCAAACTGGCATAAGGGTCTTGAAAGATCATTTGTATCTGACGGCGTGCCTGGCGCATTTCTTCGCTTTTTAGTTTCAACAGGTCTTTTCCTTCAAAGACAACCTTGCCACCTGTAGCTTTATATAATTGCAGTATCGTGCGCCCCGTGGTCGTTTTTCCACAGCCCGATTCGCCAACCAAACCCAATGTTTCACCGCGATAGACATCAAACGTCACACCATCCACAGCATGGACATACCCTACAGTTCTTTGAACAACACCCCTTTTAATGGGGAAGTGCATTACTAGGTCTTCAACATGGAGGATTACATCTTTTTCTGGCATTAGCGCTCCTTCTCAGTTTTGGTGTCAACCCAACATGCCACTCGATGATTTTCACCAACTTGCATCAACTGTGGATTTTCATCCAGGCATTTGTCAATGCGGTATGTACAACGTGACGCAAATGGGCAAAATGTTGGTCGTTTGAAAAGAACCGGAGGAACACCATCAATGGACACTAGCCGTTTCTTCTCGTCCAAATCCAGGCGGGGTAAACTGCGCAGCAAACCCAGTGTATAAGGATGTTCGGGGCTCGCATACAGATCAGCTACACTTGCTTCTTCCACAATATAACCCGCATACATGACAACCACTCGATCAGCCAATCCTGCGATAACTCCCAGGTCATGGGTGATCCAGATGATAGACATACCTAACTCTTCGCGTAAATTCAGCACAAGGTCCATGATCTGTGCCTGAATGGTCACGTCCAATGCGGTGGTAGGTTCATCAGCAATCAAAACCTGTGGAGAACAAGTAAGCGCCATAGCAATCATAGCTCTCTGGCGCATACCACCCGAGAATTGATGGGGATAATCTTTCATGCGATCTTCGGCATTGGGTATTCGAACCAGATTGAGCATTTCGACAGCACGTGCCCAAGCCTGTTTTTTATCCATGCCGAGGTGAATCTCCAGAGGTTCCATCAATTGCTTCCCGATCGTTTGAACGGGATTAAAAGACGTCATTGGGTCTTGAAAAACAAAACCTACCTGTGCGCCACGGACATGTCTTAATTCTTCGCGGGATAATTTCAGGAGATCTCTACCCTGGAATATTGCTTCTCCTGATACAATCTCACCTGGAGGCTGGGGAATCAGACGCAGTGTAGAAAGCATGGAAACGCTTTTACCACATCCACTTTCCCCCACGATACCGAGTGTTTCTCCCTCATTCAGAGAGAATGAAACCCCGTTGACGGCGTGTACTGTTCCTTCTCTTGTGTGAAATTGTGTTTCCAGGTCTTTTACACTGAATAGTTCTGCCATTTATAATGCCCTTTACTGTGGGATTTTTGCCAGGCAAATATTAATATTTGCCGGACCTGGTTAAAAGTTCGGATTATTTTACAATACATAAAATTGCATGTCAACTGTTCACCTATCTAGCGAAGATCTGCAACATGACCAATATTTTGTTATTGTATCCGCTTTTTCATTATACATCTAATTACAAGTGTCACAAAATTCCCAAAACTCTATCGAAGAATAGGGATATTTTTCACTAGCGTAAACATCGGGGAGGCGGAGGGTTCCCGTACTCACAAAAATTTTCGCATTGAAAGACAATCCGATCACCGGTACATCTTGATCCAGGATCTTACCGGCTTCAATATGATTTTGCAGCGCTTGTTCCGCCCCGGTACTGCCCATACGAGCTTGCCGGCAATACAGATCATATGCTGCATTCTGATAGCCAGTGATATTGCCGCCGCCATCATCCGTACCAATCCAGAAGTTCTCTTCTGTTGGAATCTCCTCGCTTTCAAACAACTGGCAGGGAAGGGTATCACCCGCGTTCCACGAAAGCAAAGCCAGATCGAAATTACGCCCGAAAAGAATTCCATCTTCACCAGATGCGTACAATTCCGTCACCGGCAAAGAGACAACGTTTACCTGCACGCCACATGTCTGCAAGGAGGTTTGTATGATGTGAGCATTGTGTATGCTTTGAGAATTTTGTGAAGTGAAAAGATTCAAGACCAGTTCGGTCCCATCTGGAACGTTTGCAACACTATAAGCCTGACGTGGAGTAGCCGTATTCCCGTCCTTATCTTTCCATCCAGCAGCATCCAGCGCTGCAGTTCCTGCAAGCGGATCGTAGTTGTGAGTATAACTGTCTGAAATATCTTCTACAGCAAATGGAAAATACGCGAAAGGAGTAGAGATTTCCGATAGACCTGATTGAGAATTGATCGTATCAACATCTATACACTGACGCAATGCGGATCGTACTTCCGCATTCCCTAAAATATCGGGGCGATCAGAACCATAGGGATAGTATCCATCATCATACGATGAGGGTTGGATACCAAATGCAAGTACTTCCCAATCAGAGCCCGGAATAATGTGTAGTTGATAGTCAGGATCGTTCTTCATGGCTTCAATCTCAGCATATTGGCTGGCGGTTATCAGCGAATCATCTACAACATCGCAACCTGTTGTTTCAATCAAGGATTGTACAGACTCCCCCTCATTGAGGAATTTAATTGTAATGCGGTCAATTGCAGGGTATCCTTCAGACAAACGGAAGTAATTTACATTTTTATCCAGCACAATATTTTCCCCAGACAGCCAGGAAGTAATAGTAAAGGCTCCCCAGCCCACTGGTGTACGTGATGCAATATCCTGTGTGCTCAATTCCTGCGGAGTAAACGACCCCCAGATATGTTGTGGGAGTGGGGGAAAAAAGAAGGTTTCATACTGAGAAGTAACCAAGCCGGGTAAGGTCACCAACTGTAGCGTTTGCTCGTCTAGAGCCTGATAGGTTGAGGTTTTTGCCAGAATAGTTTTCATTGATGCAGGAGCCAACTGTGAGGCAAGCTCATAACTGTACACCGAATCGGAGGCTTTGACCTTTTCTCCATCCGACCAACGCACTCCTTCCTTAATAGTGAACGTCATTGTAAGGGCATCCATCTGAATTTGGCTTACACCGTCCCAGATGATCGCACAATCGAGGGCATGGCAATCACGTGGGAAAAGCTGAACACCTTGAGCCAGGGTTGTGACATTTCCTTTTGCATCAACGATCAGGTCCCCAGCATTCACCCCAACTGGCTGAGAAGCCACGCTCCCGTCCTCCAAAGATGGAACCTGTTCCATGATAATCGGTACTGGGAGATAATCCACTTTATCAAAGGGTCCATCATAGATAGCGTTCATAATTATCTGTGCGGTTGAATCGGCGGCAGAATAAAAGAACAGGGTTTCGGGTTCCTGCGCAGTGCAGATAGTAATTTCCTTTAATGGTATGGGTGTGGGAGTAGGTTCAATCACAGTGGGAGTCGGTGCGGTTATCAAATTACCACTACATGATGTTAGGATAAATCCCAGCGCAATGATCAGGATACTATTCTTATGCAATGCTATACGATTCATTCACACACTCTCTTTTCTTTTTATATGTCATCAATATGGCTGTGAAGTTTCAAGTTCTTCTCTCAACCGTAAATACGAATCGTATCTTTCTGCACTGATGTTCCCATCAGCTACCGCAGATTTGATACCGCAATGCGATTCTTGATTGTGGCTGCAGTTGCTGAACTGGCATTTTTCAACATAAGATCGAAATTCACAGAAATATCCATCTAATTCTTCCGGCTCAACATCCCAAATGGATAGCTGTCGTATTCCGGGCAGGTCTGCCACATAGCTTTGTTCATCTAATGGAAATAACTGGCGAACCGTGGTGGTATGGCGTCCCTTTTGTGAACTTTTTTTAAGGGTGCGCACCTCTAAACCCAAACCTGGGCGAAGTGCATTCAATAAACTAGTTTTCCCCACACCTGAAGGTCCTGCGAATGCGGATATTTTTCCATGTAATTGTTTTCGCAACAACTCGATGCCTATCTGCCCGCGAGCAGAGGTATATAAAACGGGATATCCAATGTTTTCATAATTAAAAAAAATGTGTTCGGCAACCATGCGATCCATCAGATCAACTTTATTAGCCACAATAATTGGTTTTATATTCTGTTTCTCCGCAATGACCAGAAAGCGATCCAGCATTCTCAAACTTGGATCAGGATCGGTACATGAGAATACAAATACAGTTTGGTCCAAATTGGCAACAAGAATCTGTTTGAAATCTCCGCGTGTAGTTGGAGCCATTCGAATGAGGGAACTCTCCCTCTCCAGAACATCTTCTATCGCACCTTCTGTTTCACTGAGCGTGCTGACTAAAACACGATCACCTACCGCTACCAGATCTTCCATTTTTTTTATTTGTTTGATACGACCACGCAACTGGCACGTTAACAGTGCGTCTTCTACTTTAACCGTGAAGAAACCAGCCTGCAAACGAATAACGAGTCCGGTTCGTGTTATGTTCGTCATCCCGCAATAGTTGGTGTAGGTTCAGGCTCCACCGGCTCACGATAGGGAGTTTGTGTTGGAGTGAGTGTGAACTCTAATGTTGGAGTACGCGTCACATTAAATTCAGATTCCCACGGATAGAGCTTTTGGGGTTCACCGAAATAATAACTTTCGATAATCCGGCGGAAAACAGGCGCTGCTACTTCAGAACCTTCCCCGCCATTTTCCACCAGTACCACCACTGCGATATCCGGTTTGTCTTCGCGATTGGTATCGGTGTAGCCGGCAAACCAGGCATGCGCATCACCCATCGGATTTTGTGCCGTACCTGTTTTCCCATACATGGTTATATTCAAGCCACTCAATTCATCGTGCGCGGTGCCGCGGCGGGAACTTACCACCAGACCCATCCCCTCGCGCACAGAATCCAGCGTGGATTGGCTGATAGGCAGCGTTCCCTGCTCCTCCGGTTCAAACGTGAATGTTGTCACTCCGGTAGATGTAGTCATATCTTCGATCAATTGAGGGCGGTAGAGAGTGCCGCCATTTGCAATGGCGGCGATGAAACGTACCACCTGCAAGGGTGTGACCAGCATTTCGCCCTGACCGATACCCTGCTGCACTGCGTCCCCGTCCGTTTGCGGATCAGGGATGGAACCAGCATCTTCTGCTATTTGTTCAATTCCAGTTGCGCTTCCCAATCCAAAACCACGCGCTATATCCGCCAGGTATGTGGCTCCCATTTGACGGAAAAGATCCAACCCAAGATGATAGAACCAGGGATTGCAGGAACGCATCAGCCCTTCTACCAGAGTCAGGTCACCACTTGGGTCATAGCCCTTTGCAAGCGTCCAGTCTTCGAATTTTTCACCGGGAAGTTCCTCAAAATAATAATCACAGTAATATGAAGAATCAGGCGTGTAGAGGTCACTCTCCAACGCGGCTGACATGGTGATGATCTTGAAAACCGACCCGAGTGGATAGGTACCCTGTGCAGCGCGATTGAGCAAACGCTGTTCTCCATCATTCAAAATATCGGTAAGCAGTTCGGCGCTGTTGATGTTATTTGGGTCAAATAGATTGGGGTCATAGCTGGGGGAAGATGCCATTGCCAAAATGCGTCCTGTTTCCACTTCCATGACAACCGCTGCGCCGTTAAAACCGGCAATGGCATTTTGAACTTGAAGCTGTAAATTATTATCAAGTGTAGTTATGATCGATTGAGAAGGCTGGGGATCAGCCTGGGAAATCCGTGTAACTACCTGCCCTTCGGTATTGACGACATACAGAGATGCAGAAGGCTTGCCTGCCAGCGCATCTTCGGCATATTTTTCCAAGCCTGCCTGACCTACACTTTCATCACCGAGATAACCGCGCCGGGCATATTCATCCTGCTGGTCCTCTGAAATTCCCAGCACATAACCAATTGCCTGTGGAGCGATCCCGCCGTTGTAATAATAGCGCGACTCATATTCTGAAAGCACCATACCGCCCAGATTGGCAATGCTTGTCCAGCGTGCGCCTATTTCTGCGGAAGATGCTTCCCCTATCGGAACATACCATGTAGCTCCCGCATCTTCGTACGCTTCATAGATAGACTGTGTGGTTTTTCCAGTTAACTGCGAAAGGTTATAAACAAGAGTTCCCTCTTTCCCATCCTCGATCTCACCGGGAGTAATACCCAGAGCATAAGCCGTTGTTTCTTCCACGATCGGATCCCCATTCTTATCATAGATATCCCCGCGCTCCTGGGTGCGCAATTCCAGTGCGAGTGTATTGCCGCCGCTCAATTCCGGCAAGAAGGCGCCATTATCCCAGACCAATTTCCAGCCGCTTTCTTCCAGCACCCAGTTCGTTTGCAGCTCGCGTTCAAACTCGCCAAATAAAGATGTGGTGTATTGAACCTGGAATGTCGCTACTGCGGTAACAGGGTTGGTAGTTGTTGCCAGTATAGAAGGGGATAGTGACTGCAGCGACATATTCTTGGAAAATTCCGTTAAGAGTGCCGAGAAATCTTCAGCTGTCATCGTGCTCTGGCTTGATTGGGAAAGGTATGAATACATCGAAGCATAATCCCGCTCCACCCAGGCTGCCTGATACGCCTGTGCTGCAGCATCCACATCGGGTGTCAGCGTTTTGACAACCATAGGAGTTGGTAAAATTTCCTCCTCTCCAGAGCCGCAACCGGCTAATAAAAAGGCAATTATCCCGAATATCGATAGAAAATATGTTATCTTCTTCATGTTTTTATCCTATATCTTCACCCTGCATCACTCTCGAAAAAATGGGGCACGCATAGTGGAGATTTTGCCGGCAGATCTCTGCCACTGGTAAACAATTATACCCATCTATCTTGCGTAGATTCCGTTCAATATGACAAAGAGGAAATCCCATGACACTGGCAAAACATCCTGAAAATTGCGCCACCGGATCAAATATTTTATTTTGAATAGCATATGCACCTGCTTTATCAAGCGGATCACCGGAATCAACATAAACAAGAATTTCATCATCACTATATGCTCGCATGTTGACCGAAGAAACACACAGGTCTTGAAAGATTATGTTCTCCTGGGTAATAAGGCATACTGCCGTAGCAACTTGATGAACCTGTCCTCTCAATGCAAGCAGCATCTCCCTGGCATGCTGTTTGTTCTCCGGCTTGCCCAGGATACGGTCTTTATACACAACGATCGTATCTGCCGCCAGGATGAGCGCATCTGTATTGTTTGCTGAAGCGATCTTCTTCGCTTTTTCCAATGCCAGACGTTTCACATGTGTGATCGTTTCTTCATCCTGATGCAATCGCTCATCAATATCTGCCGGAGAAATTTCAAATGGAATTCCCATCCAGGCAATCATCTCTTTACGACGGGGGGAAGAGGAAGCCAGAATTATTTTAATTTTCTGCATATCGCACAGATTTTATCATGATGTACCCGTTATAATAACAAGGCGATAAAACATGAATCATAAAAACACATGAAGATACAAATTTTTGATCACTTTCCTGAAGCGTTAAAAAATGAATGGGATACATTGCTTTCGCACAGCGCTATTAATGTACCGTTCCTGCGATATGGATACCTCAAACAGTGGTGGCAAACCCTGGGCGGCGGGGAATGGGATTCGGGCGAAGTATGCATTCATGTAGGCTATAAAGATGGAAAACTGGCAGGTATTGCTCCACTCTTCAAGACAACAAAAAAGGGGATGCCTCTCCTTCAGTTCATAGGGAGCATGGAGATATCCGACTATCTGGATATTATCGCAACTCCGGAAGATTACCAGGATTTTCTCACAGCTCTGCTGGAATCTCTTGGAAATCAGGAGCCTTCCGTCTGGGAAAAAGCAATCTTCGACAATATACCAGAAAGCTCTCCTTTTCTCTCGCTGATCCAGAAATGTATCCCTCCCAACACGAACATTCTTTTAGAAAAGACATATTCTGCTCCGCTGCTCACTCTGCCTGCCACATGGGAAGAATACCTGGCAGCACTTGACAAAAAACAACGCCATGAGATCAGAAGAAAGATACGCCGTGTTGAACAGGAAACCGCGGACCAGCGTTTCTACTTCGTGGAAGAGGATCTCGACATCACGCACTATGGCAATATCTTTCTTGATCTGATGAAGGAAGATGAACAGAAAAGGGCGTTCCTCACTCCAAACATGCAAGACACAATGCTTTCACTGATAAAGTGGGGGCATGATGAAGGAATACTGCGTCTATGTTTCCTTGAGATCAACGGGATTCATGCAGCCGGTTATTTTTGTTTCGATGATGGAAAAACGATCTATATCTACAATTCGGGTTTTAGCAATGAGATGCAGTATTTTTCTCCGGGTTGGGTATTACTGAGTTATTTGATCGAGTGGGCAATTGAAAACTCCCGCGAAAAGATCGACTTTATGCGCGGGAGCGAGTCTTACAAATACAAATTTGGCGGAGTGGATACAACTCTTTATCAGGGCATCATCGAACGGAAGCCACCGTATTAATTAGAATTCCGCTTCTCCCCAAACCTTCATCAAACGAGTATAGAATTTGACCATATCCGCCATGGCGGCAACACTGATGCGCTCATCAATACCATGCATGCGGTTGATGTCTTCGGGGTCGAAGGCAACCGGAGAGAAATGATAAAGCTGATCGCTGACATCCTGGTAATGACGCGCATCGGTAGCAAACATCAACAGATATGGGGCTACCGGCATATTCCCAAAGACCTGTCGGATAACCAGAGCAAGCGTATTGTATGCAGGAGTGTCAAGCTGAGATACCCGGCTTGGTCCCCAGGCATCAGCCATATCGATCTCTGCACGAATGCGAGGATCATCCACCACTTTTTGAATGTGCTGCAGCACAGTTTCCTGAGAATCGCCCGGAAGCAGACGAAAATTAATCTTCGCGCTGGCTTCAGCAGGCAGGATATTATCTTTGATACCACCCCGGATAAGTGTTGCTGCATGGGTAGTACGTATAAGGGCATTGGTCTGTACCGTTTTTTCAAGTTCTCTGATGAGGAAAGGTTTGAGCAGCCAGGTATTTGCCAGTACCAAACGAGTTTGAAATGGGAAAAGAAAAGCAACCTGTTTCAATGTCTCAATGGCTAACTCAGGGTGAGCAGGGAAAGGATTATCATCCATTAAGGCGATCGCACGCGCCAAGATACCGATAGCGGTTTGACGAGGGGGATTGGATGAATGTCCCGGAACTCCTTTTGCAGAGAGGCTGATGGTTACATATTCTTTTTCCCCAACGCCGATCAACCCTACCGGCATATCAATACCGGGAACTAATCCACGGCTGATCATACCGCCTTCATCAAGCACAGCCGCAAGGTGGATCTTCTTCTTTTGAAGGTATTCAGCGATCTTTTTGGCGCCATCCTTGCCAGATATTTCCTCGTCATGTCCGAGCCCAAAGTAGATATCACGCCGGGGTTGAAATCCCTGGGAAAGCAATTCTTCAACTGCTTCAAACAAGCCTACGGTGTGATTTTTCATATCGATCGCACCGCGCCCCCACACAAATCCCTGTTTGATTTCTCCCTTGAATGGATCAGCATGCCATGCTGGAAGCGTTGCTTCATCAACGGGAACCACATCCATGTGACTTGCAAAAAGAACCGGTTTTAGATCACTCTGGCTTCCTTTCCATCGATACAGCAAACTGTATTTGTTGATAACCTCTTTGTTCAGGTTTTGATGAAGGAGAGGATAGGTCTTTTCAAGCCACTGATGATATTCCATGAAAGGCTGGTAATCAGATTCCTGCATAGATTCTTTTGAGATAGTCTTGATCTGAATCGCTTCAGCCAGGTGATCTGCAGCCTTTTGGGGACCCACTTTGATCAAATCCACTTCCCCACTCTGGTAGGCAGGTTCGCTCAACTGAAGTGTTTTCAATACCATGATGAGAACGAGAAGAATGAATAATCCAAGAACGATCAATGTAATTGGCATATCTGTGGTCCTTTTATCCTGTCATCAGGAAGATTATAAGGTGCTTTAAATAGAAAAGCCAACCCATAATCAGATCGGCTCTTCATTCATCCTTATTGTGACATTAACCCGGAAAGCACCTGTAAAACAGTATTGGTAACCAGTTCACTGGATTGAGCGCGATAGGTTCTCTCACCAGTGATCGTAGAATTCACAAGAGCTTTCGTGAGTGCTTCAACATCGGAACTGCCGCTTTGTTTGGACTGCATGTAGGATAATCCTGCTCCCAGCAGATCACTGAGATCCAATCCCTGGTCGGTACTTTCCGCTGCCTGTGCGGTTGTTCCACCGCCCAGCAATGACCCGAGTAGATCTCCCAATCCTGAAGCATTCGAAGCAGGAGCTGTGGTTTTTGCTTCCCCACCGCTCATTAATGTCTGCAAAAGCGGAACGATGGTATTAAGATCAACCGATTTGCCGCTGATATCTTTGGATGCCTGCGTCAATCCTCTGGCATACACCTGAGCAGACCCACTGGATGATTTATTGCGCAGCAGTTGCGCAGCATATTCAAGCTGGTCGGCAGGATCAGCATTTTTCTTCTCTTTCATGGCGGCAGTTATCACCTCGAAAATTTCCACCATATGATCACCGTGATCATGGTTATAATCATCCGCCTCATTGAGTTCGTTCTGGTTATTTTTCATTGTTTTAGAAACTTGCTTGAAAATATCAAGAAGATTTACTTGTTCACCACTCATAGAATCACCTTATCTTTTTTTACTATTGTACAAGACTTTATTTATCTAAATTATATAATTAAGATAATTTATTGTCATCCCTGACAAATCCCACCCAATAACAGATTCTCGATCGTTTATAAGAATAGATGTTCGTTTTCCATATCCGTGTATACAATAGATATCATAAAAAGTTTTATAGTTCAATTAAGTCCCTTTTCAAGGATAAATCTATGGGTCAAAAAATTCATCTTATCTTCAAGACTCACCTGGATATTGGCTTTACAGATCTTGCTTCATCCGTTATCCAAAAATATTTTACGGAATACATCCCTTCTGCGCTACATGTAGCGCGTGAAATGCAAAAAACAGACCAGTCTGAAAAATTCATCTGGACAACCGGTTCCTGGCTTATCTATGAATATCTCGAAAAAGCATCACCCACGCAACGCAAGGAAATGGAAACTGCCATTCTGGCTGGCAATATAACCTGGCATGCACTTCCGTTTACAACTCACACCGAATTGATGGATATGGAACTTTTTCGCTTTGGTTTATCAATCTCTCAAGAACTTGATCAACGCTTTGGGAAGCATACCATTGCCGCAAAAATGACAGATGTACCAGGTCATACGCGCGGGATCATCCCCCTCATGGTGGACGCAGACATCCAATTCTTACACATTGGAGTAAACCCCGGTTCCCCTATTCCCTGCGTTCCAGCACTATTTCGCTGGCAAGATCCTTCAGGGAAGGAACTCATTGTAATGTACGAAAGTGGTTACGGAAACATTTTTACTGTGGATGGCATTGAGGATGCGTTGGCATTTGCACATACCATCGACAACCTGGGTCCGCAATCAACCAAACAAGTATTTGAAGTTTTTCATGCAATTCAAACATCTTATCCGGATGCACAAATATTTGCTTCAACCCTCAATGACTTTGCATCAAAATTAGAACCAATCCGCAATCATCTTCCGATAATTACGCAGGAAATTGGTGATACCTGGATACATGGGATTGGCAGTGATCCTCTCAAGGTCAGCCAGTTCCGCGAGCTGCTGCGCATGCGCAGTACATGGCTTATCAACGACCCGACGATCTACGACGAAAAATGGTTCAAATCTTTCCAACGGCGCCTGCTTCTTGTGCCCGAACATACCTGGGGAATGGACGAGAAAACATTCCTGCGTGACCATGATAACTACGAAGTACATAAATTCAATGCTGCCCGCAATAAAGCCAACTTCAAACAATTCGAATCTTCCTGGGCTGAGAAGCGCACCTATATTCAATCGGCTGTGGAAGAACTGGGTAATTCGCCGTTTGCAAATTCTGCCCGTAAACATCTCGAGAGCATCCGTCCCTCCCTTCCCGATCTCTCCAATTGGATTGCGTTTTCTGATGTAGATCAAGCAATTGAACTAACTTATTTCACCATACGATTTAATCCCTTGAACGGCTCCCTGGCTTCGCTTGTCTCTCAAAATACCATGAAAGAATGGTCCGGTGAATATCATCCTATAGGCTTCCTGCGTTATCAGACTTTTTCATCCAAAGATTACGAACGGTTCTTTCACCAATACATCCTTCCCGCTGAACAAAAGAACAGCTGGAGTCGGGAAGATTTCACAAAACCAGGGATGGAGCAAACCGATCCTCCCAGCCGATTCTGGCATCCTTCCGTACTTGATCAATACCAAAAATCATCAAATGAAGAAACCAAATTCTTATTTCGCCTTGCTGCTGAACCTCAAAGCAGTCAAAAATATGGTTGCCCACAGGATTTTTATCTGCAATATACCTTCCATAATAACGCTCCTGTCCTGGATATTACTCTGCAATGGTTTAACAAACCCGCCTGCCGCCAACCCGAAGCGTTATGGTTCAGCTTCAAACCCCAACTTTCACAGAATGCAGAATGGAGTATTGAAAAACTTGGTGAAAACATTTCTCCTCTTGATATCGTGGAAAATGGCAATCGTCATTTGCACGCGTCAGGCAAAAATGCTTCATTTATAGATATGGGAGAACAAATCGAAATCATGTCATTAGATTCGCCACTGGTTGCTCCAGGGCAACCAGCACTGCTCAATTTTACGAATGATCAGCCGGATATCACTGGAGGAATGCACTTCAATCTGATGAATAACGTATGGGGAACAAATTTTCCCATGTGGTTTGAAGATGATTGCCGCTTCCGCTTTATTATTCGCTTTTCTACTATTGGAATTTAAAGCATTCGTGAAAAGGATTTTCTTAATGATTTAAATCCGTTATCTCGCTATTCATGCATCTCTAAAGTAGATGGGGTTGGAGATCAAGACAGGGAGCATCGGCAGCCCTGGAATCAATGAACGATAAATCTCGATTCGAGCAAATCCCGGAGACTCCATCATATACAATAAATGACTCTTCCCCGCAGAGGGGGCTTCCAGGATAGACACGTTTCCTTCCGATGTGACCATCCGAATAATGTCCCCAGTCAATAAATGATCGGCGTTGATTTGAAGTTCTTTAACCTGAGACCAATCCACTGTATCTCCAAGAATGGCATCTCCAGCCGTCATTTCCAATGAGGGTCCATCGGGGACAAAACTGATATAGGCATGCCCCTGTCTTAACGCAGCAAGGATATCTGGAGCGCTGGGTGACAGTGCAAAAACACAGGTAGTAGGTCCTCCTAAAAATATAAAGGGAGTATCTCGATGGTAGTCACTTCCCCCACAGATCGGAATTTTCCTCCCCGCCTCAAGCATACTTTGCCACAAGCCAATCGCTTTCAGGTTCGATTCCCGCATAGGACCATTCCAGATTTCCAGACAATCAAAAGGAAGCGCATTCAAATCAAATTCAAATTCATTCCCTTCGGCAAAAGGATGATTGATGATAATGAGCGCTCCCCGTTCTCGGGCTGATTTAAAACGATCATACACTTCTGTGAACGAATTTGCGGCAAAGGTATTATCGTATGGTTCAGCGACACCTAAAAAATTTGCATGCCCCTGATAATGGGTCCATTCCAAACCGGGTATCAGTGTAAATCCCGGCACTTGAGGCAAGACATCTGCAGACACATTTTGATTATGGTCGGTGATAGCAATAAAATCCAATCCGTGCCGTTGAGCTCGCACAGCAAGCTCTTCCGCTGTAAAGATGCCATCTGACGCCAGTGTGTGAGTATGCAGGTCCCCTTTGAAAAGTCTTCGATGTTTTTGTGAAAATGTGATCTCATAGGAGACAGCTACCCCTTCTTGGGCTACTTTATAAGCTCCCACCAAAATTCGCCATTCACCCGGAACCAAAATACACGGCTTGTACCCGGGGGTAGCATGATTTTCACTGATATTAATTTCGTCTTTATTTGAGCCGGAGACTCCAACCTGAGTACCATCAGGAGCGATCAAACCCAAATCAATGATATTGATTTCCTCTCGCGCTGCAAAGGATCCATTTTCATAGCGAATTTCACTTCTATCATAACGCTCATATTTATATATGAGGTGCATTGATTCGGTGCCAGCCGGCATTGAAAATGGAAGGGTTAAGTAAGTGCCCTCTTTTTCATGTTCTATAAAAAGAGCTGGTTCAATTTTTTTTTGCGTTTTATTTCTCATATTTTTCTATCAAGAATCAGCTAGCTTAGAACGTTATTAAGAAATGTATGGATCTGCGTATTCCAGAAGAACCAATCATGCTTTGCATCTTTTTCCTGATAATCGACCTCAATCCCCAATGAAAGGCAAGCTTTATAGTAAAGAAGGCTTAGCGGGTATAAATCGTCTTGCCGTCCGCAGGCTATGAAGAGTTTGGGTAATGTTGATGGATGTTCTGCCGCAATTTTCAACCAGACCGCCGGATCGTGTTCACTTCCCGCAAGTTTTTCTAAATTCCCAAAAAGATAGGTGAATTCCTCATAACGTGGATCATCAGGATTAATTTTGAAAATATCCAGAGATAAGACTCCTGAAAAACTTGCCGCAGCAAAAAAGCGTTCGGGGTAGGAAAACGCTGCCTTGAAAGCGCCATACCCGCCCATCGACACACCTGCGATCATGGTATCTTCCCGCCGAGGAGCAAGGTTGAAAACATCAGAAAGATACCGGGGC
Organism: Anaerolineaceae bacterium; assembly: GCA_963556045.3. Taxonomy (GTDB): domain Bacteria; phylum Chloroflexota; class Anaerolineae; order Anaerolineales; family Anaerolineaceae; genus UBA4781. The sequence continues at coordinate 1,567,151 of CAUVYA020000002.1, forward strand.
AGTTCTTGCATGAGGTATGAAAAATAGCGCTGCCCATTGGGTTGATCAGTATAAAAGCTGCGCCCCGCCGATGGCATTATCACAACAAGTCCAAAGGTATTGGCGATAGTCTCTATGGACGAATAACGTTGCCAAGCACTAGCATCATCACTAAGACCATGCAGTAAATACAGGACTTTGCGTTTTCTAATCGGTAAATCTTCCATCTGCCCGGGGTCAGGAACGATAATATTCAAGGGCATATTGACTTTAACGGTTTCTGATAAATGGTCTATATGAATATGTGCCATTCTGGTACCTCCATTATTAATTCGCGCTAACGGTTTCTTTGTCGTTCTTTTTTTTATTGAAATCAATGAAGAACGAGAATATAAAACTGATGATCATTAAGATCAAAGGAAAAACCGTCAACAGGAACCTGGCTGCGTTATCTGGTGCCATACCAGGATTATCACCGCTCTCGAAGCCAAAAAGAATAAATACCAGATAGAATGCAAAACTGGTGAATAAACCATTGAGCCGGTTCATGAACCCCAGCGCGTTAGAAATAATCCCTTCGCGCCGTACATTGTATTTCATCCTATCCTCATCAATGATTTTCGCGCCAATCAAATCCATGGTAACGATCACACCGGATATACCAAAACCTACCAGAGCGCCGCTAATGATGGCTGATGTCAAAGAATTCGCAAAGTACATGGGAATAAAAGCCAGGGCTAAAACAAACAAAGCCGCCCGCCATACGGGAATCACCGCATATTTCTTAACCATCTTCGCCCAAATGGATACACATCCAATAGCGACCAACAAAACTGAACCAAATAGAAGTGTTTGCTGACCAGTAGAAATACCCAGTGTATATTTAGCGAAAAATGGGACTGCTGCCAGAACAAGGGATACAGCCGCGCTATAAAAAGCATTCGCAAACCCTGCAATCCAAAACTTTTTGTTTGTGATTAGGTTTTTTAAGCTTTCCCATAACCTGGGTTTTTCTTCGTCGGATTGGATCCCCGCATCCTTACAAGAGAGCGACATGTACATGATGACAATTCCCCCTAAAATTCCATAGATGATAGATGTTGTCGAGTACCCGATGGCATTGGTTACAACCGGTGTCAACGCAATGCTGATGATCATCGCAATCAGTTGAAATGCCTGCCGCAAAGCGTTGGTTTTTGCACGGCTTGCATCGGTGGTGAAAAGCTCCGGAAAGAGGGCTGCATAGTTCGCATTGATGATCGAATCAATGGTGCCTGTCAGAATATAGAAAACCATACAATACATGAACAATGCATTTCCCGAGGATTGGGCTGGGGGGTTATAAAATGCGATCAAACAAAGCACGAGTAATGGTGTGCTGATAACCAACCATGGGCGTCTTCTGCCCCACTTCGAATGCGTGCGATCTGATAAATAACCATAGACCGGGTTATCAATGGCATCGATGAATGTGTAAATAAAAAGAATTTGAGCTAACTGAACTGTAGACATACCCAATAGGTCAACATAATAAACTGCCGCATAGGTTTTAAGCATGTTGATTGGAATTGAAGTACCAAACATCCCAACGGCATAACTGAAAGTTTTAGAACGTTTCTCACTCATTGTAGTTTCCTCCTTATTCCATTTCCATTTAGCTGCACAGATCGCCTTTTGTTTTCTCTTATGTAAATTTACAACAATTGAGAAGAGCGCGGGAAATGGGATATGTGGCAGATAAGTACTTCCACAGGAATGTCATTAACTCTGATGGTTGGGGTGAAAGGTTAATTTTCCATTTCTCCAACTTAGAATTCTCTATGATTGATATGCTTAATAATTCACATAAGTGATGTGTTAATCATATAACGGATTCTACAAAATCGATTGTTTTTTATCCACCCTTAACACGCATACTATTATTTTTTAACAAACTCTTTAGATACCCAATGGATATATCTCTCTTAATCATCGTTTTTCTGCCAGACCTGATACAAACCCACATTGCCTTCTTTCCCGTCTGAATAGAAACTTTCAACTATCGAAAAACCAAGATCTACGGCTATTGTCTGTAATTCTGCCGGTGTGAAGATGTGAACATAACGATAACCCACCTTATCCATTGTTGAGGCGGCTGATTTCCAATCCAATAAAACATCGCCTGATTCCACATCTGATTCCGACATATCGATTGCATTCCATGATTGAAACCTTTTGACCATACGCGCACTATTTTGGGGCTGCCAGATACTAAAAATAAATTTGGTGGCAGGGAGCATACATTCGCGAATACGCTGAAATAATATCTGCCTGTTTTCACATCCGGGTATGTGATGGAATACAGCAAACGCACAGATCAATTCCCAAGGTTTGTGGATGGAGATACTCCGCCAATCAGATGTAATCAGATCAAATGCGGAAAATTGTGCTTCAAATAAACATTCCCCCCGTAATGCTGTATATAATTGCCGAGCGTCATCAATGAGGTTGGGACTTGAATCTACTCCCATATATGTTCCAGAAAATTTCTGAGCGCAAAGGTTGCGAAGAATATTCCCATTCCCGCAGCCAAGATCCAGAACATTAGCTGTGAGTGGAATGCGCTGCAGAATTTTTTTCACACCCGGCTGCACTTGATAACGCGTAGAAGAAAAAGATACCGCAAAAGTCTGATAAAATTCGCGATTAAGCGTCACTAAACGTTCGACGATCTCATTTTTCACATTACTCATTATAGTGTATCGCTTCTGAATAGAGCGTTCATGAAAACTAACAAAAAAAAATGGCAGGATAATAAACACTATTCAACAGAAGAGTTGAATACAGCCCGTACTGTACTTGGCGAGATTCTGGATGGGGAGCCAGTGATGAAAGCAGTACGCAGCCATCCGCTGTCAGCAGGCGGGTATATTGCCAAACACACACTGGTGGCTGCTTATCATGCTATGGTTACGGAGGGCAGCTTACAAGCTGATCCTGCCCTGCTGGCAAAGATCCGTATGAAACCAATCCGTTCATTATCGGGTGTGACCACCGTTACTGTTCTTACCAAGCCGCACCCCTGCCCGGGCGAATGTATTTTCTGCCCTGATGATGAAGAATTACCCAAGAGTTACCTGAAATTGGAGCCGGGGGCAGCCAGGGCTTACGAAAACCAATTCGATCCTTTTTTACAGGTCTCCTCACGACTCGCTTCCTACAATGCCATTGGGCACCCCAGCAGCAAGATAGAACTGCTCATACTGGGCGGTTCGTGGACTGCTTACCCTTCAGAGTATCAAGAATGGTTTGTCAAACGCTGTCTTGATGCGTTGAACGGAACGGAATCTCAAACGCTAGAAGAAGCCCAGGAGATCAATGAAAACGCCAAACATCGTAATGTGGGATTGGTGGTTGAAACGCGTCCTGATACCATCCACCCCGATATCCTCGCCGAAATGCGCAGACTGGGTGTGACCAAAGTACAGATCGGCGCGCAAAGTTTCAACGATGAGATTCTTGAGATCAATAAACGCGGACATTCCCATGAGGCAACGTTAAGAGCCTGTGCCATGCTGCGGGCAGCCGGTTTTAAGATCGTGATGCACTGGATGCCGAATTTATTAGGCGCCACGCTGGCATCAGACACAGAAGATTTCAAAAAAATGTGGCAGGATGGTTATTCACCCGATGAGATCAAGATCTACCCCACCCAGCTGGTCGAGAGCAGCCAGCTCTATCAATACTGGCTGCGTGGAGAATACAAACCTTACACTACCGAGCAATTGATCCATCTGATCGCCGATCTGAAGACCACCATCCCGGAGTACAGCCGGGTGAACCGCATCATTCGAGATATCCCCGCTTCTTATATCAAAGCGGGAAATAAGCGCTCCAGTTTGCGCCAGGATGTTCATAAGGAAATGGAAAAGCGCGGCACCCAGTGCCGCTGTATCCGCTGCCGTGAGATTCGCGCCAGATCTGTTGCCGAAGAATCCTTAACGCTGATTGACAACTGCTACCATCCTCAATTTGCAGAAGAACATTTTTTAAACTACACCACACACACCGATCACCTGGCAGGATATCTACGTCTCTCGCTTCCGGAACAAAATACCCCTGAAGCGCAAGCCATTTACCGGCAGGTATGGTCAGCCATTCCTGAATTGAAGGGATGCGCCATCATTCGCGAGGTCCATATCTACGGGCAGTCACTGCAATTCGGTGTTGAAAAGGATGGCGCCGCACAACATTTGGGACTGGGCAGCGCTCTGATCGAGAAAGCTGCCGTATTATCAAAAGAAAAAGGATTTTCCAAACTGGCTGTGATCGCAGCGATTGGAACACACCAGTATTACAAAGAACGTGGGTTTACAGGGGGAAACCTGTACATGATCCGCGAGCTGTAAAAGCCAATGGCGCTGAAATCACTGCTTGGAATCACCTATCAAGACAGCAACAAAACCCGTGATGAAAACATACCCTTTGTGCTGCTGCATGGCGCGGGCAGCTCACATCTGGGATGGCCGGCTGTTTTTCGGTATATGCCCGACCGACGTATACTCAGCCTTGATCTGCCCGGTCACGGCTCTTCTGAGGCAGTACAACCGACAAGCATTGAGGAATATGCCAAGCAATTATTTGTATTTTTAGACCACCTGCAAATCGATCAGGTCATCATCGCCGGTTTTTCGATGGGAGCGGTTATTGCAATGGAAATGCTGTTAAGCAAGCCACAATATTTTTCGAAAGCGATCTTTTTATCGTATCTGGCAAATTTCAATCCGGGTACAATCCTGAATGATCACGCGACAGACATCATAGAACCAGCGCATCTCGTTGACCGATTCAGCAGCATTTTATTCAACTCAGCGATCAACCCCGCACAACGAGATCAGTTCGCTGCTCCCCTGAAAGATGGGAAAAAACTATTCAACGATCTTGATGCCATTCGACGTTACCGACCCCAATTTCACAAAAGCGCTGTGTCAGTGCCAACTTTATGGGTGTTTGGTGAAAATGATGCTCTCATCGAAACCGATCATCATACGTTTGTTGGTGAGCAATTCTCAAACTCACGTATCGAGGTGATCTCAAATGCCGGTCATGTACATCTGTGGGAATACACCGATATTGTACTGCGTATGATAGAAGATTTTATAAGCGAGTAGAAGGATATCAACGATAATCGCGCAATTGCTGCGATTTTTGGGGCTGGCGCAGCCGGCGCAGGGCTTTTGTCTCCAACTGCCGGATACGTTCACGAGTTAGTCCGAATTTTTTTCCCACTTCTTCGAGAGTATAAAATTTTCCGTCTTCCAGACCAAAGCGCAGTTTCAAGATGCGTGCTTCCCGGCAGGGCAGAGTATCCAGAACCGAATCAATTTTTTCCTTCAATAATTTGGAGTAGACGGTTTGAATAGGGGTAGGGGTTTCTTTATCCTCCACAAAATGACCCAGTTCAGATTCATCTTCATCATCGTTGATTGGGCTTTCCAGCGAAAGTGGCAGCCATGAAACGCGCAGCATCCAGGATACTTTCTGTTTATCAATATCCATGGATTCAGCAAGTTCATCAATCGTTGGATTTCTACCCAGTGTCTGTTCTAATTCATGGATACGTTTGTACATCAACCGAATGCGATCCACCATATGAACCGGCACCCTGATAGTGCGTCCCTGGTCTGCTATGGCGCGCGTGATGGTCTGGCGAATCCACCAGGTGGCATACGTTGAAAAACGAAAACCTTTTGTGTAATCAAACTTTTCAACCGCTTTCATCAAACCGAGGTTCCCTTCCTGAATCAAATCAAGAAAAGGAACACCACGATTGGTGTAACGCTTTGCGATGCTCACTACTAAACGTGTATTCGCCTTAATAAGATGATCGCGTGCTTCCTGCCCGCTTGTAATCAATTCCTGCAGCTCTGATTTTTGCTGGATGGTAGCATTCCCATCTAATTGACCCAGCGTAATTTTCGCTTCGTCTCCTTTTTCAATGCGAATTGCCAGCGAGCGTTCTTCTTCGCTGTTTAATAAAGGGACACGAGACATCTCACGCAAATAGAGAGAGATCGTATCATCGCTGGAGATATGACTGATGCCAACATAGGGATCCATATCTGTGATCGGGGTTTGATCTTCTTCTGCTGTGAACTCCCCCTCTTCATCCATTATCTCTACACCCTGTTTTCGCAAATTGGTGATCAGGTCAAAGATAAAATCCTGGTCGTACTCTTCGGAGTCAGGAAGTGCATTATAAATATCTTCCATCGACAATTCTTCGTGGGATTCTGACTGGTCCAGAAGAATCTCAATGATGTCGTCTTTTATTTTTTCCTCGTTATACGACAATGAATGCCTCCCATCCTCTTATAATCCTTGGGGAAAAGATCATCCCTTTTCCTGAACGGCATGATCGCAGGGCGATTCGTTCAGATTATGTCCACAAACCACGCATAATCCACGGCATTCTGGAGTGCATAAAGGCTTAATGGGAAACTCCAGAAATATGTAATCTTTAATGGATTGCTCGAAATCCAGGTACCCATCTTCCGGGACAGATTCTTCATCCTCAGACAGAGGCTCGCGCGCAAATGTAAATAATTCCTGGAATGTGGTTTGTAGAGCCTGTTTAAACGGTTTCAAACAGCGCACGCACTGCGCATCAATTGTGGCAGTTCCTTCTATGTCAGATTGGATTCCAGATTGGGTTCGTGTCAGGTTAATGGATCCTGAAAAATTCTCAACAATCTCATCATCTCCGAATTGAAAACGGTTAAAAGAAAAAGGGAATTCTCTACTATACCCAATGGGTTGGTTAATGAGAAAGCCCACATTGATGCGAAATGATTGACGGGGTTGATTCACGGTTAATCCATTAAAATAAACCTGTTCGCTCGATTATAGCACGCCAGTTCTAGTCGGTCAAGTTTTTATGATATTATTCATAATTATTAAGGCGGAATGCAATGAAAATTCTTATCGCAACCAGCAATAAAGGCAAGATCGCTGAAATTCAAAGTCTGCTTTCGATTCTTCCTATCGAAGTTATTACCCCCGCCGATATCGGGTTATCACTGGAAGTAGCAGAAACCGGTGGCACCTACCTTGAAAACGCTCTCCTTAAAGCCAGCGCTTACTGTAAGGCAAGTGATCTGCCTACCCTGGCGGATGACACAGGATTAGAGGTAGCGGCATTGAACGGTATTCCAGGCATCCATTCCGCACGCTTTATCAACGATCCGAACGCAACAGATAAAGATCGCAGATCTCTCCTTCTGTCGAAATTACGAACCTATGAACTTCCCTGGAAAGCCCGTTTTATGTGCGCGGCTGTTCTCATGTTCCCGGGTGAAGCAGCCAGGCACGCTCTCGGTGAATGCCTGGGCGAGATCATACCTGATGAACGAGGAGAACACGGGTTTGGCTACGACGCAATATTTCTGGTCAATGGCACGAATAAAACCATGGCTGAACTTTCGATGGAGGAAAAAAATGAGATCAGCCACCGCGCGAAAGCAGTAAAGGCTTTATTTCCCTTTCTTGCGTAAAGGCGAATCTTCGAGCCGGGTAAATTGATCTTTTAATACATGCTGCTGAGCGTTCCGCCATTGTGACACTCTTTCAGCAATCATTTTTTCTCGACCTTGCTGCGAAGGTTCATAAAATCGTACTCCCATTAAAGTATCAGGTAAATATTGCTGCGGGATAAAATGACCTTCAAAAGAATGCGGATATTGATAATCTTTGCCGTGCCCCAAAGTGTTCTTATCGCGACTGGCATCCCTGAGATGGATGGGTACCGGACCCGCCCCATTTTGTTCGATCTCTTCAAGCGCTTTGAAATAGGCAAGAGATGAGTTTGACTTGGGCGCGGTTGCCAGGTACAGAGTTGCTTCTACGATCGGGAAAACCCCTTCCGGCAACCCCACATATTCATAGGCATACGCCGCGGATACTGCTACTTGAAGCGCCTGCGGATCTGCCAAACCGATATCTTCCCCCGCCAGGATCATCAGCCGCCGCAGGATAAAGCGAGGATCTTCTCCGGCATACAGCATCTTTGCCAGCCAGTACAGAGCAGCATCAGGATCAGAGCCGCGCACAGACTTAATGAAGGCGGAAATAGTATCATAATGTTCATCGGCATTCTTATCGTAATGTACTGCCCGCTGCTGGATCGACTCCTGGGCATCTGAGAGCGTGATATGAACCTGTCCATTTCGATCTTTTGGCGTGCTTTCAACAGCCAGCTCCAAAGCATTCAATACATTGCGCGCATCCCCTCCACAGATATGGATGAGGTGTTCCTTTGCATCATCATCCATGACAACAGATATCTTTCCATAACCCCGTTCCTTATCATGCAGCGCATTATGAAGAATATGCTCCAGGGCAGTTTCATCAAGCGGTTTTAACGAGAAAACCCTTGACCGCGAAACAAGAGCTGGAATCACATCAAAATAGGGATTTTGTGTAGTCGCCCCGATTAGAACGATCAACCCGTTTTCAATGCTGGGTAACAATGCGTCCTGCTGGGCGCGATTCCAGCGATGCACTTCGTCAACGAAAAGAATGGTGCGTTTATTGTATAAACGACGGCGCTCCCGGGCTTCATCAATCACCACCCGCAATTCGCTCTTGCCCGCCATCACTGCGGAGATGGTGACAAAGTAGGATTTACTATAATTGGCGATGATCTGTGCCAGCGTGGTTTTGCCGGTTCCGGGTGGTCCCCATAGAAGGATGGAAGAAAACAGATGGTCTGCCAGCACTGCCCTCTGCAGCATTTTCCCTTCACCAACGATCTCTTCCTGACCATAGAACTCATCGAAAGTGCGCGGGCGCATGCGGGCTGCCAGGGGAGCCTGCGTTTTTAGATCCTGGTTAAGCTGATAATCAAATAAATCCATACCCGATTTCCATTTTGATTAATTATAGAACAAATTTACGATTTTTTGGGGTGCACACCCAATCCGTTTGTAATACAATTAGCCCACTATGCTCTCAAGACCTGTTGTCATCTCAATGATCCTCGCTATTTTCATACTCATTTTTTCAGAATTTTTTATTTTCTGGATCGTGAAAAAATCCAGGATGGTAGATATGCCGCGGATAAAATTTAACTTTAAAAAGAAAAGATCTCAACATAAAAAACCGGAGATAGTCTGCAAAGCTTGCGGCGCAGATAATCCCCCCGAGAACAATTCATGTGGTTCCTGTGGAAAACCCCTTTAAAAATAACCCTGGACGAACCCAAAACCATCGTTTCTCGTATAAGTAGCAACAGAACTTACGATCAGGAGTTATCCTATGAAAAGCAAGTATCTTCCAGCAATCATTTTAAGCAGTTTCCTTCTTACTATTCTCAGTGGCTGTGCCGCAGGTGTCAATCGCGTTGAATCGCGAGAGATAACCAGTGTTTCGGCAGTTTCCATCAATTCTTTTGGCGAGTTCATCATCATCCAGGGAGAAGAAGAAAGCCTGACCATAGAGGGACCGAACAATATTGTGCGCAATATCGAAACTGAAGTGATCGGGAACACGCTCTATATTGACTCAACCCGCGGTATCATCAACAACTCGCTTCAAAGGATCATATTCACTCTTACGGTCAAGAATATCAACGAAGTTGCCCTATCCGGAGCCGGCAGCATCCATATGGACAACCTCAATACTGACCGATTGGAAGTTATCTTAACCGGTGCCGGAAGTATACGATTTGATAACTTAAATACCATGCATCTCACCGTACTGTTAAATTCAGCAGGTTCCATCGCCATCAACGGAGTAACGCAAGATCAGAATGTGATCTTAAGTGGGGTGGGCAGTTATGACGGGGGTGATCTGCAATCACTTCATGCAAATGTCACCTTAAGCGGCGCCGGCAGCGCAGAATTATGGGCAACCGACACCCTGGATGTAACCGTCAGCGGTGTGGGCTCCGTTTCCTATTATGGTTCTCCAAGCGTAAGTCAAAATATAAGCGGGCTGGGATCGGTGAGCAGAAAGGGGAACAGGTAAGAACCTTTTCTTTGTAAAAACCCTCTTGATTATCGACTAATAAAAACTACTCCCTTCAATACACAGGAGTAGTTTTTTAATATTCAACTTGACAAAACATTATATTCTATTTATAATACTCTGTATTGCAGAGTACTCTATTAGGAGAAAATGATGAATATATCACCTGACGAAGCAGAGGAATCATTAAAAGCCATTCAGAGCGTGATGCAGAAAACACGACGATCCATTTCCAGCAGCGGAGCGTATCTGTTTTTAGTTTTCACCGGAATGATCTGGCTGATCGGGTTCACAGCAACACAATTTTTATCCCCGCAAATCACAGGATATATCTGGGCAGTTACAAGCATCATCGGCACGGCAGCCGCCTTTTTGATCGGTTCTCACAATGAGAAACGCGTTCGCAGCGCATCCACCTCTGTGTATGCAAAACGCATCGTCATGTTCTGGCTATTTCTAGCTCTTTTTTGCATTGCCTGTATCGTCATTGCCCAACCGGGTGACCCCAAACAAATAATTATGTTCATTACATTATTTATCATGGTAGGTCAGCTTGGCATGGGGTTGCTGTTTTCATTCACTACAGTATGGTGGGTACTGCCAATCACTATTCTGTCACTCATCGGCTATTTCTTTCTCCCTGGATTATTCCATCTCTGGATGGGAGTTCTGGTGGGGGGTGGAATGGTCATCCTTGGGCTATATATTCGTTTTAAGTGGTAAATCATGGCTGAATTAAATGAATTGATCCACCAACCGGTAAGGTTACGCATCATGGCTACACTGGTGACATTAAAAGAAGGGGATGAGGTTGATTTCACCTATCTACGAGATCTGCTAGAGGTAACCGACGGCAATCTGGGAGCACATCTGCGCAAACTGGAGGAAGCCGATTATATCTCTATCAAGAAAACTTTTATTGAACGGAAACCCCGAACCTATATAACAGCTACAAAAACAGGTCGCGATGTATTCCAAGAGCATATTTCAGCATTAGAAGAGATATTAAAGGGAAAGTGAAGGGTGAAATGGATAGCGTAGTACAGGTTAAAGGACTGCAAAAAGTATACGGATCTACTATCGCAGTAGACGAAATCTCTTTTGAAGTTTTTCCTGGTGAAATATTCGGGATGGTAGGTCCAAATGGAGCCGGAAAGACCACCACTATCGAATGTGTAGGAGGATTGAGAATACCCGACAAAGGTCTTATCCGCGTTCTTGGTATGGATCCTCAGCGAGACCGTCAAATTTTGCGAGAAAAAACCGGAATGCAATTACAGCAATCCAACCTGCCGGGGCGCATACGTGTTTGGGAGGCACTGGATCTTTATTCCTCGTTTTATCCACACGCAGTAGAATGGAATACATTAATTGCAAATTTAGGATTGGAAGATAAACGCAATACATTCTATTCAAAATTATCGGGCGGGCAAAAACAACGTTTATTCATAGCGCTGGCATTACTTCCCGATCCCCAACTCGTTTTCCTTGATGAATTAACCACCGGTCTGGATCCGCAAGCGCGCCGCAACATATGGGGTTTAATACGCGAAGTGCAAAAGAGAGGGAGAACGGTTATCTTAACAACTCATTTCATGGAAGAAGCAGAATACCTGTGTGATCGCGTCGCTATTCTTGATCATGGAAAGATCGTGGCAATGGACTCGCCATCCACTCTGATCCATAACCTGGGAAACGAAGATCGTGTTATTTTCACAGTAAATGGAATTCTTCCACCTGAGTTTACCAAAGCGCTCGGTAAAGAAATGGTAATTGAAATTCAAGGAGAAAAGGTCATCATCCGGGGAAATAACAATCGAGAAATACCATTGGTCAGTGAAATCGTGAATCTACTCACAAAAATGAAGATATCCTTTCATGATCTCCACACAGAACAAGCCACCCTGGAGGATGTTTTTCTACAATTAACCGGTCGCGAGATGAGAGAATAGGTGAACTATGAAAAGCTTTTTGAAAATGACATGGATAGAATCCAAATTATTTTTACGCGAACCAGTGAACGCCTTTTTCACATTGATATTTCCTCTGGTGATGCTGTTCATTTTTGGAAGCATCTATGGTAATGAACCTTCTGGTGCGACCAATGGAATCGGAGCAATTGATCTGTTGATCCCTTCATTAACAGCAATGATCATCGGGATGGTAGGATTGATGGCAGTAACAATCACCATGGCAACCTATCGAGAAAATGGGATTTTACGACGACTGAGCGCCACCCCCGTAAAAGCGCTGGTCGTCATGACCGCCCAGGTCATTGTCGTATTTGCAATGACGGCTTCAGGCATGGTCCTGCTCGTCATCACCGGAAAGCTCTTATACAATGTACAATTCAGCGGATCTATCATCAACCTTCTGGGTGGATTTATTTTAAGCAGTTTAAGTACCTTTGGGATCGGATTTATACTGGCAGGCAGTATGCCCACAGCGCGTACCGCCCAAACCGTCGCTATGCTTCTTTTATATCCAATGCTGATCCTTTCTGGAGCAGCCTGGCCGCGCGAAATGATGCCGACATCCGTCCAAAAGATCTCATCTTTCATCCCCTTGAGCTATACTGTCAACCTTCTTAAAGGTCTGTGGATCGGAGAATCCTGGGGAGCCCATATTGTAGATACAGGTATACTGATGGGGATGCTGCTTGTGGGAGTTTTTGTATCTATGAAAACCTTTCGCTGGGAATAGGAACACTACAAAAAAGCCGTGGAAATCCACGGCATTTTTTACTTTCTCCAGGTTAAGCCTGCGTAGTGAAAATAATCATCCAATAAAGAAAAAATTTCTCCCGAATCTGTCTTTACCAGGTAAACAGTGCTGTGAGAGTCATAATCAGAAACAAAAGCCAGTTCGCTGCCGTCAGGTGACCATTCCGGGGAATGGTTGGTGGCTGCATTTTGCACCAGCACTGTCTCATTGGAACCATCAATTTCCATCAAATAGATATCAAAAGATCCTGCTCGTTTTGAAAGAAACGCGATCTTCTCTCCATCGGGAGAAACGACAGGAGAGGCATCATAATCATCATTTGTCGTAAGGATAGTTATTGTTTCAGAATCCAGCGGCATGCTGTAGACGTCAAAATCACCGTCGCTGTTCGATACGAATACCAGACTTTTTCCATCCACCTGCCAGTTTGCCTGTGTTTCCTGTGAATCTTGCTCGGTAACACGTTCAAAAGTTCCATCAGCGATGGTAAGGATAAAAATATCGTTATCGCCATAGGCATTCGATTGATAGGACACGAATTTTCCGTCTGGAGACCATGCCGGCTCGGTTTTATCTGTGCCTGCTTCTTCTAATAAGGATGTGATTTTAAGGGATTCAAGATTAAGTACGAAAAGATCATAGACTCCATTTGGATTTGCAGAATATGCAATGCTGGTACCATCGGGAGAAAAATCAGGAGCAATATCTTCGAACTCATTATCTGTCAATTGTTCCAACACTCCACTCTGGATATCAAATAAAAATAATTCATAATCTTCTTTTTCTGTCATTTTTGCAGAGAATACAATCTGCCCCTGCATGTTAGCCGTAGGCGCCGGCTGGGGATTATCGATCATATTTTCAACATCGTTCGACCTACAACTCGTCAGGAAACCTGCAAGCAGTAAAATAGCAAATCCTTTTCTGAATAGATTATTCAGCATCTGGTACTCCTTCAACAAAATTGCCTCTTTATTCTAAAGCATTTCTAAAGAACCATGCAAATTAACAAATTGCCTGAAAACCCTGATCAATTCATTCCCAATACGGTATCATTAATGAAAAGCATATTAAAGGAACATATATGACGATCTCATTACTGGATGGCAGCCTGAAAGTGGGTGTTTTCTTTGATAAAGGAGATCATGAATTTGAAGATAATATCTGCATCTGCTTCAAAGAAAATTGTCCTGAAGAAGAAAAGGTCCTCTACGCTGGAGAAACGAATATCTACATCACACCCGAACAGGCACGCGAATTGGCGGGTTTGCTGATAGATGCTGCCGATCAAAGCAGCCACGCAAGCCGGTGATGAACCGGCTTCATGTGGAAGATATCCGCTCACTGGACGATATCAGCCCCGAAGAGTGGGATCTGTTCTGTGATGGATGCGGTATCTGCTGTCTGTATAAAGTCGCAAAAAGGGACTCTCTTACAGTGTGTCTCACCAGAGTTGCATGCCGTTACCTCGATGTAGAAAAATGTGCCTGCAGTATCTATCAACAGAGGCATACCTACATGCCGACCTGTATACAGATCACCACAGAGAATGTGCTGGAACTGGATTGGCTGCCAGAGACCTGTGCTTACCGCCGTATCGCCGAAAACAAACCACTGCCCTGGTGGCATCATCTGCACAGTGGAAAACGCAATCTGGTTCATCAACTGGGAATCTCGGTAAAACATATCGCAATAAACGAAGACAAAGCCGACATGAACAACCTTGCCAGGTATATCACCGAAAGATGGTAATTAAGAAAGGTCATCCAGCAAGATGAAAAAAAGCAAGAAAAAAATCAATGGGTGGGATGCAGCCTATAAGAAAAACCCTCAGCAGTTCGTCGAACCGGATAATGTTTGTGCCCTGCTGGATAAGCTCTTTCCTAAATATCATGTAAAGCGCATACTTGATCTGGGATGCGGGAATGGCAGGCACCTGGTCTATTTTGAGAAAAGAGGATACCAGATGGCAGGCAGTGACCTCTCCGGGTGGGGGCTGCAGGCAGCAAAGGAATGGATGCATGCTGAAAACCAGGTCGCCCGCCTTGCTCTGGCAGATATGTCGGAGCTGCCTTTCAAAGATGACAGCTTTGACGCCATCATCTCGTTTCGAGTTATTCAACATAACCTGTACGCAGATATTCAGCAAACATTTCAGGAAATGCGTCGAATTTTGCGCAGTGAGGGATTACTGGCGATTGATCTCTTGAAATACAATCCTGGATCAGATCGCTTTAAAGATGCCGTGCTGGCAGAACCCAATACCTATATTCCACAATCAGGGACGGAAAAAGGCATGCCCCATCATGCTTTTACCACAACCGAAGTGTTCCAACTGCTGCATGGCTGGAAGATCAAGTTTTTTGACACACAGGGAGATGAAAAGCATTTCACCGTCATCGCCCAAAAATAGACTTTATTGATCAAGATAAACTGTTCACAATAACGGATCGCGTATGATGGAAATATCAAATCTTCTTCATTCAATTTTAGATTGGCATTCTGATGGGAAAGACGCTGCCATTGCCACGCTGGTACGATCCAGCGGCAGTTCCCCGCTGCCTATTGGAGAAATGATGGCGGTTTCTTCAGCGTTTGATATGGCAGGTGCGGTCAGCCGCGGCTGCGTGGAAAGCGCCATCCTCGAAACAGCCCAGCAAACGATGCGGGAAAATAAAGCCATACTAGCCCATTTCGGCTACAGTGATAATTCCGCCTTTGAGGTAGGGCTAACCTGCGGAGGAGAAATTGACGTACTGATCGAACCCATCTTGAGATCGAAACACTCCAGCTCTTTTCTGCAGAAAGCGCTGGCATTATGCGAACAAGAGAAACTTTTTTACTGGCTGCATGTACTGGATGAGAAAAAATTAGGGGAAAAGATACTGTGCGATGCAGATTCTATTCTATACAGCGATGAACCAGAAGCTCCTGCCTTCGAGCAGGAATTTTTTGCATATTTCAATCTGGAAACAGCGGCGCACATTACCTCCCTCTCACTTGAAAAAGATAACAGCGCACCTGTTTTTATTCAGGCTTTTCAATCAGCGCGCCGCCTGATCATCATCGGCGCCGGAGAAATTTCGATCTGTCTCACCAAAATGGCAAAAATACTGGGTTTTAATGTAATCGTCATTGATCCCCGCAGTATGTTCGCCAGTACGATCCGATTCCCGGATGTAGATACTCTTCTGGCACAATGGCCGCAGGATTGCCTGGGAGATTTGGATTTAAATACTCTGGATCATCTGGTAATCGTCAGTCATGATGAAAAGATCGACCTGCCCGCACTGCAAATCGGTTTGGCAAGCGAGGTGGGATATATCGGTTTACTAGGATCGCTCAAAACGCGTCAGAGCCGCTTTGATGCACTGCTGGAAGCAGGCTTTAAAAAAACCGACCTGGCACGTATCCATGCTCCCATTGGCATCAATATTAAATCCAAAAAAGCTGCTGAGATCGCAGTCTCTATTCTGGCTGAGGTCATTCAATTGACCAATCAAGCCTGATCAACTCACATAGATACCGGTGGGATCCAATTCATCATGCAGAATATGCAGTTCTTCCACGCTGGGAGGCAGTGTTCGTTCCAACCGATCAGAAACCTTGATCTGCCAGCCAGTATTTTCCTGAACATCCTTTAGCTCAACATCAGGGTGAAGTGCCGTTACCTGCAGCTCACCATTTTCATCCGGCATCATGATAGCAAGGTCCGTTACGACTGCCTGCGGTCCTTTTCCGCGCACACCACTTTTTTCCCGTTCTTCCTTCCCTGAAAGAAAACCGGCGGAGGTGCAGAAATCCACTCTTTCGGGGAAACGGCGTTTATTATGAGGGGTCATGATGTAACAGCGGTTTGCCCAGGCGGCAATTTCCATGGAGCCACCAGAGCCGGGCAAGCGCACCTTTGGATGCTGGTAATCTCCGATCACCGTAGCGTTGATATTGCAAAAGCGGTCAATCTGTGCCCCACCCAAAAAACCCACATCCACGTTCCCGCGCTGCAGATACAGACTGAATATCTCATACATACTGCATACCGCCGCTGCCCCGCTGACCAGAGTTGGATCTCCAATAGAAAGCGGCAGGCGGGCTGGCTGCGCGCCGATAACACCCGCTTCGTACACCATCATCAGGTTGGGCGCATGGGTACGCCGAGCCAGATTGCACGCCAGGTTAGGCACTCCCACACCCACGAACACCAGATCCTCATCCTGCAGCAAGCGGGCGGCATTGACGATCATTAATTCAGTTTTTGAATATGTAGATTCACTCATACTTTCCTTCCAGCGATCAGAACTCACCATAATTGATGGGGGAGCTGTATTTCTCTTTGACCTTTAAACGCTGATGGGTTTCTTCGCCCAGTTTCTGCCAGTACTGCGTATGGTCCTTGAGATCATAGACATATTCCTGCAGCCACTGCAGCACACCCTCGGTGGTCTTGCTGATCTCATCCCACCGCAGATAGAAAGTGTTATCACGATCATAATATCCCTGTGTGTAGGAGGGATGTGCACAATAGGGAACGTGGCAGACTGCATCCACGATCAAAGCGGGGATAAGTGTTCGGTTGGGATCAGAACGGATGACCGCTTCTTCTACAATTTCTTCAGCCGTAAGAATCACTTTGTTTGCCGCAAACGCTGCTTCTTTTTGTTCTCCAAGTATCCCCCATATCTGGGCATTGCCAAATTTATCGGCACGCTGCACATGCACCACTGCCACATCAGGGTTCAGTGGAGGAACAACCATGACTTCTTTCCCGGTGAATGGATCAGTAACGCGCCGAAAGTTGGGATTTACCCTCTCCAGATCAGGCGCTGCGGTGAGGTTCATAGGCATGAAAGGCAGTCCGGAGGCTCCTGCCGTAAGACGCGTGATCATGCTGTAATGGGAATATTCCTCCCACTCTAATTCGCCCGCCTCTATCGCCGAGCGCACAATGCGCAACGAGCCCACCCCGGGGTTACCAAGATAAGAGAAGATGACCTTGCGAGCACAGCCTGCCGCCACCATCTGATCATAGATCAGATCAGGTGTGGCACGTGCCAGTGTCAGATCACGCCTGCCCTGGCGAATGATCTCGTGACCTACCGCAAACGGGATAAGATGTGTGAACCCTGCCGCATACACAAGATCCCCATCACTTACATACTCGGCAACCGCCTCTTTTAAACTGCACAGTTTATTCATGAAAGACCGCCTGTAAAAAGAAGCGGCTCCCATCTCCTCAGGTGCATGAGAACCGCTTCATGGATGTATGCAATCTTAAGCTTTTTTAATCAAAGTCTGAATCTGCTCGTGCATATACAGCTGTAAATAGTATAAACCACCAGCATTCTTTCCGCTAGATCCTGAGCCTTTCCATCCGCCAAAGGGCTGGAAGCCAGGCCAGGCACCTGTGGTCGCTCCCTGCGGGCGATTGGCATACGTCACACCCGCCTGGATATTCTCGAAGAACCAATCCGTCTCCTCGGGCGAGCCGTAAAAACCCGCCGTTAGACCATAGGTGGAATCATTGGCATACTGCATGGCTTCCTCGAGGGAATCAACATAACCAATAGTTGTGATGGGAACAAACATCTCCGTTTTCCAGATGCTGTTCTTGAGAGGCAGGTCTGCCACGATGGTGGGAGCACAGAAATAACCCTTTTCAAATTCACCCTCTGTTAAGACCTTGCCGCCGGTCAGGAAACGTCCGCCGGAATGATAGATCTTATCCAAAAAATCCTGATAATCCTGATAGGAACGCTGATTAACCACCGGTCCCAGGAAGGTGGTACGGTCGGTGGGATCGCCAATACTGATCTTGTTGGTGATCTCAATAACGCGATCAAGCAGCTGCTGGTACACAGGTTTTTCCACGTACACCCGCGAGCAGGCAGAGCATTTCTGCCCCTGCAGCCCGAATGCCGAGCGCACTATTCCAGCCGACGCATCTTCAATATTGGCATTGCGTGAAACAATGGCAGGATTCTTACCGCCCAGCTCCAGGATGGTGGGACGCACATATTCACCTTTGGCGAAATCACGATAGATACCCATACCCACATCATAAGAACCGGTAAAGGTAATGCCCGCAACAGCCGGATTTTCGATAAGAGCCTGCCCCATAGAACGACCGGGTCCGGATACAAAATTGAAAACACCATCCGGCAAGCCGGCGTCGCGCATGCACTCTGCCAGTTTTCGCGAAGTCCAGGTGGTATCGGTGGCAGGTTTGAAAACGAGAGTGTTGCCGGTCACCAATGCCGATCCCGAAGGACCGCCCGTGAGAGCTGCCGGGAAATTAAAGGGGCTGATCACTAACCAGACCCCATAAGGTCGCAGCACGGAATAGTTGGTGGCGCTGTAGCCGCTGAGCGGGTCGGAACCCATCTGCTTGATAAAACCATCGTTGGCTTCCATCTGGCTGCAGGCATAACGGATCAAGTCGGCAGTTTCCGCCACATCACCCAGCGCTTCCATACGATTCTTGCCAACTTCCAGAGACACAATGGCAGAGATCTCGTAAATTCGTTCATCGATCAATTCCGCCACACGGCGCATCAGGCGGACACGTTCCTGCCAGGGAGTAGCTGCCCAGCCAGGGAATGCCCTGTGAGCTGCCTCGATCGCCAGAGCAGCATCTTTTTCATTACCTTTCTGAAATACAGCCAACACCTCATCGGTTTTAGCGGGGTTAGTATCATGGAACTTTTCATCAGAAAGATATTCTTTCCCATCAATGATCATCCCATATTCTTTTCCTAAATCTGCCCGCACCTTTTTCAATGCCTCATCATAACGAGTGTGCAATTCTTCAGGCGGGTTGAACATGGTTGCATACGTCAATTTAAATGCCATAGAAACCTCCAGAGAAATATTTTCATTTAAAGTATAGCCTTCCGTGAAAGACAAGTCAAAAACCTTCATTCTTTAATGAAGTGACAAACTTCCGCGATCAGAACAGCAACCGGCAAGAATGCAATCGGAAAAGAATTGCTTCCTTCGTCAATCCTATATAACAAGGAATTATTCCCGTCTTCCATCTATTGAAAACGCATTTATTATAATGATTGTAAGATACGGGATTATTCAGCGTTGAAGTGGCAGGAATCCCATCTCTGACATCACTTCGGGTTTGAGTGGATGGTCACATGCATCCGGGTATAGATATTCACCTTTTTTGACCATCGCATCAAAACCCAGATCAATCTGACGGCACATGCCGTGAAACTCTTCAATGGTTTTGGGAGCATCCAGTAAAGTACAGCCCAGATACCCCACAACGTTGTTTTGAACCATTTTTTGATGGATAAAAGCAAACACAGAATCCACATCGGACCAGATTGCCACAATATACGGGGTGAAAAGGAGATGATGGGTGTTCTTGCATGTGACAAAGCATTTCTCGCCCTCATCAATATGCGCACCGAACATGTGATACCCATATTGCATAAAAGAGTTCAGCGTCTCCCAATTTGTGTGATCAATGGGACCAACCCGTAATTCATAAAATGCCGTTTTTATATCAGGGGGACAATCATCCGCTTTTGGACAAAAAGTCTGCAACAACGAAAGGCAAAAATGCCGCTGAGGATTGATAACGAGTTTAAGGGCTGAATCGTAGTTAAAAACAAAAATTGCGCCGGCTTCCATCTTCTGTGTAAACCTTTCCTGTGTTATCTTTTTGCTGTGTTCTTGCTCCTGTTTTTATGTTCGTATAGTAACTTTTAATAAAAGATCGCCATGATCATTTGCAGGGTATTTTCATCATAATTGTAAATCCAAATTATTTTTTAAATTCAACGCGTCAATAATAATTTAATTAATTTTTAACAATAATTTTTGAAAACCTGATCCAAAGTCTATTACAATAGAACGCTATGACTACGCATACCATCTTTTTAATCCGCCACGGCACCACAGAATGGATGGAACAGGGCATTGTACACGGATCTCTTGACAGCCCCTTGAGTGAACAGGGCAGAAAAGAAGCACAACAAACCGCTGCAGCTCTACAGTCCCTCAATATCACCCGTATTTTCAGCAGCCCGCAGGGGAGAGCGTTGGAAACAGCCGGCATAATCGCACAGAAACTGGGAGGAATCCCCATCACCCAGCTCGACAACCTGAGAGAAATGGATCTGGGCAGCATGGAGGGCAAGAAGGATATACACAGCAAGGTCAAACGACACCCGCTCTTAGCCTTTATCCTCCTGCCAGTCTGGTTCATCGCATTTGGCATATCGGGAGAAAAACAATCCTTATTAAAACAAAGGACCATGAAAGCGTGGACGGATATTCTCTCGGAGAAAACCGATGGAAATGCAGCTGTGGTCAGCCACGGCATCGCTTTAAACGCGCTGACTACCCAGCTTCCATTCGACACTCAAGTCAGGAAGAAAAAGAGGCAGAACTTTAAACCATGCAGCATAACCACGGTCTCGATAGATGAACATCAGCAGGCTGCAATCAAAGACATCAACAATACAAAACACATAGAAGAAGAGCACAACCATGACCATTAAAGTAATTTACTGGGATTTCAGCGGCGTATTGTTCATTCCTATTCCGGGGATGGGATATGAAGAAGGCTCAAAAGAAATGGGTATTTCTCACGAAAAACTTCATTCTTTCTTTGAGGGCGACATGAATCGCAGGGTAGACCTGGGAGAGATCACTCACGAAGAATTTTATGGTCATATCCTGAAAGAATCGAACCTCAGCGACTCTCTGCTTCCAGTATTCATGCAAAACCTTCTTAAGGCTTTTGAGTTGAACTCACCTCTGGTCAATTTCATTCAATCGCTGCCAGCAAGCATTCAACATGCCGTATTGAGCAATTACTCAGACCGTTTACGCTTCATACTGGAGGGACATCTGCAGATCGCCGATATGTTCTCCGATCTGATCATCTCCAGCGAAGTTCAAATGCTCAAACCGGATGAAGAAATCTACCAGACCGCTCTGGCGCGTCTCAATGTTGTGCCATCCGAATCCATCTTTGTGGATGATCGCATTGAAAATGTCGAAGGAGCACAAAAAGTGGGAATGCACGGAATACTGTTCACAGATACACAGCAGGTGATCAATGATGTCAAGCAGCTTCTTGGGTTAAACACACAGTCATAAATCAATCATCAGCCGGCTGTAAAAATCCATCACGCGCGTACATATTTCATTGCGATCTGCTTTCTTCTGCACCATCTTCCAGTTTCTTGTTTGAGCTGCCCGGCGCATGGCGCCATCCTCCAACGCTGCAACGATCGCCTGCGCCGCCTGCTCTGCGTCCAGCGGGTCGACCAGCAATCCATTGTCTCTATTACTGACCCACTGACGCAACGAAGCGATATCCCCCACCACAGGGAAACAGCCGCATGCAATCGCTTCCAGGAAGGTATTGGGTGTGCCATCGTGACTGGAAAGCGAAACGTAGACATCCGATCGCAAATACAAAGACCACAGTTCCTGTTGTGGAAGATAGGGCAGCAATGTCACATGATCAGCGATGCCCAATTCTTGAACAAAGCGCTCGGCGATCGGCTGCCCCTGCATAGCCGTGCACACAAATTGAACGTCTGGAAAGGCTTTCAGAACCAGGGGTATCGCATGAAAGAACACATCCTGATGCACACTGCCGGGGCGAAAGCCACGCGGATTGATGATCTGAAAGGCTGCACGTTGTTCGCGCTGTATTAGTTCATCCCTTAATTTGCTGAACACAGCCAGATCCAAACCGCCATTGCCCGGCACCATCAGGCACGGCAGTGCCGCACGAAAACCGAAATCATGCGCCAGTTTTAGGTCGCGGTCAGCATCCGCCATCAGCCCATTCGCACGCCGCAGCGCCTTTTGGGTCTCACACGTCATGCGGTGTGAACCATGCGCGTGTAAAGTGAGATCATTCCCCCAGGTGGATAAGATGACCGGAATGGATGCAGGAGTACAGGAAGCCAGCATGCCTTCGTAAGGAATGCGCAATGCATGCACCACATCAGGCTGACATCCATTCACAAAATCCACATATCGTTTGCGAAAGAAGAACAGCGTGTAGGGTCCCCAGTGATAGCGCAATTTCAACAACACAGCGCGCAATCCAGATAACCTTTTCTTCCATGAAAATGCCGGCGGTTCTTTATCCTCCAGCTTCACCTGCCCGCCCGCCAGGGATGAAAAAGCCACCGGCAGAATGAGCATGCGGTCTACCTGCGCCGGTTTTTCGCAGGGGAAGGTAGAGACCAGGTCAATATGCACATCAGCGCCTGCCGCAATGCATTCCAGCCAGCCGCGTGTGATAACACTGCGTCCATCCGCAACCAGAAGGATCTTCATTTCGGAACATCCTTCATGACCATATTTACTGCATCTTTAAAAGCAGAGACCATATTCTCCAGATTAACTTCTTCACTTACGATGTCATACGAAGCATTCCCCATACGACGTAATTCTGCCACATCCGTTAATGCCTTTTGCATGAGATCAGCCAGTTCCAGCGCAGTTTTGTCATGCAGAATCCATCCGTTTGAGGAACGTACCAGATCGCTCTGAGTTCCATCTGCCTCACCCACTATCACCGGTAATGCGTATGACATGGCTTCCTGCACCGCCAACCCGCCCGTCCCTGGCAGTATGAATAGGTCCGCTTTTTTAAAGAGATCCCCCAGATCCGCACCGTGTACAGCGCCATAAAATTTCACGTCTACTTTTTCAGTTTGCGCCATTAGCTGGAGAGCATCACGCGCAGGTCCATCCCCCACAATATGCAGCATGGGCTGCAACTCTACTGGCAAGAGCGCCACGGCTTTCAGCAGCAGATCAACCCGTTTCCGCTCCTGCAGCCTTCCCACAAAAAGAACCTGCGCTCTATTTCGTTCATATATCAAAGGACGGCTGGGAGCTGCATCTACCGGTCTTGCTGCCACTGCATTGGGCGCCACAAAGATGCGTTCTGATGGAAATCCAAGAGCTGCATATTGCTGTGCCCCCAATTGACTGTAAGTAATGAGTGCATCAAACTGGCGAACGAAATTGCGACGACTGTGCATTCGTATCTTCCCAAAGATATCCTGCGCAGGAGGAGACCCCAATCCCCAGCCGATGACCATACGTTTATGATTTTTCATCCAATGGATCGCGTGTTTTGAAGCGGGATAGCGGGGGTTGGCTTCCATGATCAACACATCCGGATCCCAGTCGTACAGCCAGTTCATCAGACCTGCCTGCCAGCACAGGTAGAAAGGACCTGAAAAAATATGCCAGTTCTTTCCACGTGTACTGTGTGCTCTTGCCGGTGTGACATTCGCCTGCAGCATCTCATGGGCACGGGGAAATCCATAAAAAACACTAACTCTGCCATCCAATGAATCTGCAAGCATATCGAAAAAGGGAATGCGGTAAGAAGGTAAAACACGCTGCTGGATCCCAATTTTCACCGCTTGTTCGTTCATTGAGAGATCACCTCGACCTGTGAACCCAGTTTTGTTTTTCGTACTTCAATACGCGCCTGAAAAGCATCTTTTAACTCTTCAAGATGGGTAATAACCAGAATCTTTTTAAAATCAGGTCGAATCATATTAATGGCTTCTATTAATTTCTGGCGACCCTCCTCATCCTGACTGCCGAATCCTTCATCGATCACCAGCATTTGCAGTCGGGCGCCAGCTCTCTGTGCAAGCACTTTTGAAAGCGCCAGGCGTATCGCGAAATTAATGCGGAACGCTTCTCCACCCGAGAAGAGGTCGTAAGGGCGCTGGACTCCTTCGGCATCGTTAATCAGAATATCCAGCACCTGCATTTTATCATCGCGCTTCTTATCTTTATACTCTCGTTCTGTCTCGAAACGTACACTCATTGAGCCGGATGAGAGCCGATTGAGCGTATCATTCGCCTGCGATTCCATCTGTGGAAGAGCTTCTTCCATTAATAGTGCCTGCACGCCATCACGCCCGAAGGATTTTTCCAGCATTTGCAGCTGCATCTTTTTGTTAGAAAGGGATCGAATCTGCTCGCCGATATGATTTTTGCGTTGTTTTTGCTGCTGGATCACCTCCAACATTTGCCTGGCTCCTCCAACCAGTGCGCGCTGGTGATTCTCCTGTTCGATCAATTCACGCAGTTCGTTTTCCAACGCCGTCAGATCCAGAGCATTTTTTTTCAGGTCTTCTATTACTGTTTTTGCCTGTTGTTTTCTCTCGATCAGTTCGTTCGATTCTTTTTCCAATGCGCGATACTGCGACTGCATGGTATTTATCTCGCGCTGCAACGGTTCCAAACGGCTGCGAGCGATAAGAAGTTCCTGCTGAGCCTGTTCACTAGCGCGGGTTTCCTGTTCCATTTTTCTAAGATCGTTATGCTGCTGTGGGTCATAACCCAATTTTTGCAACTCATTCTCGACCTGAGCAAGCTGTTTTTGGATGTGAGGAGCATACGATTTTTCCTCCACAGTTCGGGTTAAAGACTTTAAACGATCCTGCCCCTGCTGTTTCCAGACAGCAACTTCTGAAGTGTTTCGTTCAATATTATCCGAAAGAACATCGAGCTCTCGCTTTAGCAATTGCTGTTCTCTGGCGAGCGTGTCAAGACCGGTAAGTTCTTTCTGAATATTTTTTTGCCGCTCCGATAGCTTTTTAATCAATGCTTCATTTTCATGATAATTCTCAGCGGTTTGTTTTCCCTCTATTTCAATCTCCTTTAACACAGAAATGCGATGCTGTTCACTTAATGGCTGACCACAGAGCGGGCAGCTTGTTCCCGTTTCGCCATGCAAGCGATCAATACGCTCCTTCATTTTATGCATATTGGTGTTCAAGGTCTTATTTTCTGCAATCCGGCTGCTGAGCTGTTCTGTGATCTGCTCTGCTTCTTTTTTAAAGGATTCCTGTTTCTGCAGTTCAAGCTGCATGCCGGTATCATCCGCAAGAAGTTTTTGCTTTTTCTTCTGTAATTGAGCCAGCCCATCCTGCATTTGCTGGATCTTGCTTTCTTCTCTTCGCAGAGAGACGATCTCCTGCTGTATGCGGCTGGCTTCTACAGCAATTGACTTTTCATACTCCGTTTTATTCTGCAGTAAGCCGAGGTAGCGGGTTGACAGCTCATCCATTGCCTGCAGCTGTTTTTTTAAATCCAGTCTATCTTGATAAGCTTTCTCTATTGAAGCTATCTCTTTTAAAGCCTGTTTATAAGATTCTGCTTCCTGCTGGCGTTCCGCGATGACATCCAGCAGTCTTTTTTGGGATACCTGATTTTGCTCCCCTTTTTTCTCCAATTCTTCCATTGCATTCTGCTGCACGCGTAAAGTTGAGACAATCTGCTGTGCCTGCTGCACAATCTTTTGTTTTTCTTTCCGCCGGTCTTCTGCAAGTTTCAACGCTGCCAATGTGTTTTCCAGTTGCTGTTTTCGCTGTTCCTCTTGAGCCAGTTCTTCTTCGATTTCATCCAGCGAACCTGCCACTTTCTGAATGTGCCCTTCCAGAGAACGACGCAGCTCTTTCGCTGTGTCTCGATAACCTTCCCAAATATCCATCCCTAAAATATTCGCCAGGATCTCTTTACGCAGAGTTGAGTTTTTCTGTGTGAATTCATCCGCTTTCCCCTGCAGGAAGAAAGAAGCGTTTATAAAGGTGTCATAATCCAGATGAAGAACCTCATGAATTTTATTCTGGGTTTCAGTAAGGGTATGTTCTGTCAGAGGGTTCCATGCCTGGTCTTCATTCTGGATCTGAAATTCAAGCAATGTGGCTTTTTCGCGTGCCTTGATACGCTGCACACGATAGAGATCATTTTCATACAGAAAGGTATAGATAACCTCAGCTTCACTGCTGCGGTTATTAATGACCGCGTCATCACTGCGGCGCGCTTTGCCAAATAAAACCCACGTGATCGCATCCAGCAGAGAAGATTTTCCTGCTCCATTATTCCCCGATATACAGGCCAGATCGAATCCATCAAATGATAGGTCAACTATTTCCCGATAAGAGAGAAATCCCCGCAACTGTAATCTGACCGGAATCATTCCTGCCCCTCTTCGTTCTCGATCAAATGAGCCAATAATTCATCAGGCGATCCACCCATATCTGAAAGATGGATGATCTCAGCAGCAATGCTGTTTAGCTTTTGTGCCTGATCCGATTCCACATGAATGCTTTTCCAGTACACGTCCAGCAAGTCAAGCGCTGATAGCTGACTCAGAGAAATTGAGTCCGGCAGAAGGATGCGACTTTCGACATGGGGATGACGAACCAGATAGAACTCGAAGGCTTTTTCACCATATTCCCGAATGGCACGCTCATCAATCAACGCTTCCCACTTACGGGGATAGGAAAGAACCACACGAAAAATAGCGTTTTCAATGACCTCCAGAGCAGGGAGTTTATTAATGACCTGTCTGGTGATATCATCCTTTTCTTTAATTTCAATTTCGATGGAAATGTACTTCCTACCTTCCAGTTTATGAAATTGATAGGTGGTAGATCCTTTTTCCACTTCTGCAATCACATACCCCTTGGTATCGTTGATCTCACCAAAATCAACGCGCTCAATGGAGCCGGGATAAACGACCGGTGGATAATGTCCTTTGTTCAGGTCCTGATATTTATGGATATGCCCAAGCGCCACGTAATCAAGCCGTTCATCCTTAAATAGCGCAGGGGAAATTACCATGTCACGCCCCAGCATCACACTGCGCTCATTACCATAGAGGGCACCCTGCACAGTAACATGACTGGTGAGAATGGTGGGAAGCTCATGATCCAGTTCGGCAAGCCATGTTCGTATTAATTCTGAAAGCATCTCCTCCATCTCCAGATTCAAGTCTTTCAGAGACGTGTGCTGCATTTCATAATAAGCCATCATACCTGAACGCGAAAGCCAGGGCAGTCCGATCATCTGGATGGGCAATCCATTGAGATCCTGAGGTTTCAAGAAACAGGGTTTACTGATAACGTACGTGTTTGGTATTTGCAGGGTTTGATATTCCTGCATGGCATGTGCTCTCCCGATGGCGGGAGAGACATCATGATTTCCCACCACCATCACCGTGAAAATGCCAGCCTGGGAAAGACGCACGATCCGTTTGCCCCATTCACGCTGGAAGGTTGGGGCGGGATTGCGATCGCGGTATGTATCCCCGGCGAAAATGACCATATCCACATGCTGCTCAATGGCTGCATCTACGATCGAATCCAGGGCGCTCAGAAAATCGAGCGTACGAAGAGGCAATCCGCTGTGAGGATCGCGCCTACCCTGGCGGACCATATCAATATGCGCGTCTGAGAAATGCAGAATTTTTACCATTTTTGCTCTTGTATCTAATTGTACTTGTACAATAGATAGAGTTGAATAATTCCCTTCACATTCAGAAGGAGATGCCACAAATTTGCAGGAAAAACAGGATCACAAATCTTTTAAGGAAAAATTCCCTGTTTGTTCAATTCTTCAATACAGGGGATGAAACCCTGGTGATAGGTCAGACACGTTAGAAAATCCTCTATCGCTCCGGATTGATCACCGATAGAGATCTTTGCCTTTCCGCGCCAGTAGTAACTCTCTTCCAGCGCCGGTTCGTCATCACGAACCATGTCAATGGAATTATTGGTAGCCAGATCGATCACATCCTGATAGCGACCGGTATAGTAATAGGCAAAGTAGGGTCCGGTTTGATACCACAGAATGCGATAGGGACGAATGGTATTATCAGAAGGCAGATCATTATAGATCGCAAATGCCTTGTCATAGGCTGTTGCAGCCCCATTATAGTCACGCAAATTAACCAGATTGGTGCCATAGTTATACCAGGCAAAGAAACGGGGCAAGTCTTCATTTAAAAAGACTTCATCAGATGCTTTCTGTGCTGCACGGTGGTAATTCTCATTTTCATCCGCATCTTTCCCCAGGATGTTCAAAACATCATTGCGCTCATTACTCGGAAAAACCACCACATAGGTATAGTTAAAAGAACGCCACTCTTCGATCAATTCTCCATAGGGCTGCTCATAATTGGCATTGATATATGAATCCTGCGCGATGAAAATGGCGCTGTCATCATTGTAGCCGGTCAACAACTGGTAGTGCCCCATCCAGGTAATGCGATAGCTGATATCGCGGAAATATGGACCTTTCTCCACGATGACCGGATAGCCATTGGCGATCAATCTCTTCAATAATTCCAGATTCCCACCCACCCGCATCAATGCATCCAGGTCGGTCTGCTCCTGCACATATTCCACCATCTCATACGGCATGACCGATTTGTCTTTTTGATATGGTTTGAGAACATGCGCCACCTCATCATGCGTGCCTTCCCAACCCCAGTACGAGAGCGCCATAGCCAGGTTTGCCGGTCCACAATAATTCCAGCGGTTATGCTGTGAAAAATAGACGGTACCTTCCAGATTCACAAAATTGGGGAGTGGTTCAGGGGAGGGAGTTGGAAGGTTGGATTCAGCAGGATCTTCTGTCTGCTGGTCACCTGGTGTTGGGGTGGAGAGGTGTGTTACAGAAGGCTGGTCCAAATCCTGAGTAGATGAAGTGGAAGGGGCAAATTCTACTGCTTCGGGGGGATTCCTTTTTACTTCCACCCAGCTGATAAATTGGGCAAGATGCCAGCCCGCCCATTCCTGGACGCGTGGAATCAAGATCAACGTATATCCGATCACAAGGACCAGAACGGCGATCAAAATCAATCGTGTATTCTTACTTTTGAACATGCCGGCATTATAACCTAAGAGAAACAGATGAAATGTTAGGGAATTATTAGTTCCTGAGGATCAGTCCTGTTTCAGGAAAACATCACTCAAGGACGCAGGAGTCACCTGGCTGATCTGCATTTGCCGGCACCCCTGAAAAATCATGAAGGACTTCAAGGCTTGCAGTACAGCGGCAAGACACTGCTCATCTGGTTGGAAACCATCCTCCATCTTGAGGTGATGAACGATGAGTGTCTTATGGCTGCGGTCAGCCTTGGCATCTATTCTGCCTATGAAGCGATCTTTCCAGAATAGGGGGAGAGCGAAATATCCAAAGCTGCGCTGCTCTGGTTTCAGATAACATTCCAGGGCATAATCAAAATTGAAAATTGTTTTCAGTCGATCGCGCTGGATACAAAAATTATCAAAGGGAGAAAGGATAAACACCCGATCGTTCAACATGGGTACTTTTGCTTCATGCTGTAATGTTTCAGGCAGAATATAATAGTCGCCATTCTTTGTTAATTCCGGGATATTCAGCACAAGCACTTCGCCATCCACAATCATTTGTTTTAAGGCATGCAAGATCACATTTTTTCCGGTAACCCGCAGGTGATCCACGATCTCTTTCTGGTTTGCCAGACCGTATGCCTGTAACGCCCGTTTGACCAGAAAACGTCCTAATTCCTCATCATTCGGTCTGGTGGCATCCACACCATCCGGCAGCACCCGCTCGGTGAGATCGAAGATCTTCTGAAAATTTTTGCGTTCCGCCACCATGATCTTGCCCTGCCAGAAAAGGAGTTCCAGCGCCACCTTAATGGGTCGCCAATCCCACCAGGTACCTTTATGCGGCTGTGATTCCGATACGAAATCACGGGTTGCCATGGGACCTTCTTTTTGGATGCGTTCCAGAGCTGGCTGCATCAGATGTCCGTACTTTTCATGGCGATCTTTCTCCCATTTGCCATAGGGATCATTAAAGTAATTCTTATAAGGCAGATAGTAACGGTAATCGCTCATGGGCAGATAAGACATGGCATGCCCCCAGTACTCAAAGACGCTTTTATCCTGTGCCTGAGCCCTGTAGATATCATCATTCTTGTATTGTGGGTAGCGCGCCCAGAGGGTATGATGGTGTGCGCGATTGATCACATTGATGGAATCGATCTGCACATAACCCATCTTTTCCACGATTTCTGCCACCGCTTTTCCACTTTTCTCTCGTGAGGAAATCGTGCGGGCAAGCTGTGTGTACACGATCAATTCTCGTGCTTTGTTTAAAGCGAGGGTCACTGTATCCATTTTACTGTCTCTATTAGAGATTCTATTTTAATGGGTTTTTGCAGCAATTCCAGTGGACAATCTGCTCATCTTCCTCTCCATCCCGCACAGTCCGGAAGAATGATTTCCATTATAAAAAAGACCCCTCAACGTGAGGGGTCTTCGAATCACTTATGCTTCTCGAAATTCACCTTCGACCACATCATCTCCATCGGAAGATCCGTGATCTGATTGTCCTTTTTCTGGCGGAACCGCTTTATCGGTCAGTTTCTGTAATTCTGCGGTAAGATCCTGAATGCTTTTCCGATCTTCTGTCTGCATCGCTTTCTGCAGGGCTTCAATGGAACTGCGCAGTTCATCGGGCACAGGTTGACCGTTCTGCTGGTGCGCTTTTTGCGCCTGGTAGATGGCTGTATCGGCATTGTTGCGCGCTTCAGATAGTTCTTTGTAGCGCTGATCTTCCTGCTCGTGCTGCTGCGCTTCCGCCACCATTTTCTCGATCTCCCGTTTATCCAGATTGGTTGAAGCCGTAATGGTGATGTGCTGCTGTTTGCCGCTGGCTTTATCTACAGCGGTCACATTCAGTATTCCATTCGCATCAATATCAAATGTCACCTCTACCTGCGGAATTCCGCGCGCAGCAGGGACGATACCTTCCAGCCGGAAGCGTCCCAGCGTCATATTATCTGCCGCCTTGGAACGTTCTCCCTGCAGCACATGTACATCGACCGAGGTCTGGTTATCTTCGGCGGTGGAAAAGACTTCGCTCTTTTTCACCGGAATGGTTGTATTGCGGGGGATGAGTGGAGTCATGACACCACCCAGTGTTTCTACTCCAAGTGATAGCGGGGTCACATCCAGTAAAAGTACGTCCTGAACGTCTCCCGCCAGTACACCGGCTTGAATGGCTGCTCCGATTGCCACCACCTCATCGGGATTGACGCTTTTATTCCCTTCTTTTCCGGTGATGTCTTTCACTAACGATTGCACCATCGGCATACGACTGGCGCCACCCACCATAATAACCTCATCCAGATCAGAGACTTTTAAATCCGCATCCTGCAGAGCTTTCGCGAAAGGTGCTTTCAAGCGTTCCACCAGAGCAGCACTGAGTTGATCAAATTTGCTGCGGGTCAGTTTTAAGAGTAAATGTTTTGGACCATTCATGTCTGCGGTGACATAAGGAAGATTGATCTCCGTCTCCAGCACAGAAGAAAGTTCCACTTTTGCTTTTTCGGCTGCTTCACGCAGACGCTGCAACGCCTGGCGGTCAGAGCGCAGATCTACACCCTGTTCATTCTTGAATGCGTCGGCTGCCCAATTAACGATGACCTGATCCCAGTCATCGCCGCCCAGGTGGGTATCACCGCTGGTAGATTTAACCTCGAAGACCCCGTCGCCTACTTCCAGGATAGAGACATCGAAGGTGCCGCCGCCCAGATCAAAAACAAGGATCTTTTCGTTGTTCTTTTTATCCAATCCATACGCCAGTGCAGATGCAGTTGGTTCATTGATGATACGCAGCACTTCCAATCCTGCGATCTTGCCGGCATCTTTGGTCGCCTGGCGCTGACTATCGTTGAAATATGCCGGCACCGTGATAACCGCTTTTTGGACCGGCTCACCCAGATATGCTTCCGCATCGGCTTTTAGTTTTGCAAGGATCATGGCTGAGATCTCCTGCGGTGTATAGGTTTTCCCTGTCTGGGGGATCTTTACGCGCGCATCTCCTGCCGGACCTGCCACCACGTCATAAGAAACCATTTTTCTTTCGGCTTCTACATCATCATAACGGCGCCCCATAAATCGTTTTATGGAATAAACGGTGTTTTCAGGATTCACAATAGCCTGTCGTTTGGCTGTTTGCCCGACCAGACGTTCATTATTCTTATTAAATGCAACCACCGAAGGGCACAAGCGCGACCCCTCCGCCGTGCTGATCACCGTTGGTGTTCCCCCCTCCATTACAGCAACTACGCTATTGGTTGTTCCCAGATCAATTCCCACTATTTTATTCATATCATCCACCTCTTGTTACTATTAATCATGGTTCCATCGTAATAAATAGATACAAGATTTGAATTAATAAAACATACGAAAAATGTCAAAAAAAAGGCTTCCCGTGTAAGGAAGCCTTTTTATTAGCTCTTTTGTGTTCCCCAGTATCCACGATGAATCGGCTCAATATCACGAGATGTGATAAAGGCATCAGGATCAATGTCTGTGATCATTTTCTGGATCACCGGCATATCTTTCCGTTCTGCGCCAAGCTCAAGCATAGAAACCATACCGTCTTTCCCGCGGGCAGGAATCTCTGTGACGGCATAACCCGTATTTCGCAATTCCTCCGCGATAGCAGCGCCGCGGCTGGAACTGATCACCGTAAGGAACATATGCCCCATCGCCATTTTTTTCTCAAGAGACATACCAACCACAGAACCGGTGGCAAAACCCACGCTGTATGCCACCACCTTGAGCGGGTTCGAGAGATCAGCCATCACCCATCCGATCGAAAGTACGAACAGCATAGATGTCGCCACTCCCAGTACCCATGCCATCGTCTTTTTACCCCGCAGAACCGAGATCATGCGAACCGTATCCAGTGCGATACTGAAAACTCGCAGTAAAAATATCCCTATTGCAGTAATCCACGCCTGTGGATCGAGAAAATATTCCATTTGGTTCTCCCGTACCAGACCGTTACTCGTTTTTCATGGCAGGTAAATACATCTCATGCATATACTGCCGCAGCATGCGGCGTGTGCTGAATTGCGGAGCACATGAACGAATGCTTTCTTTGACTTTTGAAACCCACTGTTCAGAGAGATCTCCGGCAGTGCGCGTTTGGTAATATAAAGGAACCAATTCATTCTCAAGGATCTGATAAATGCTTTCCGCATCTTTCTTATCCTGTAGGGTCGGATCATCGTATTCCTTTTCACTGCCAACAATCCAGCCGTTGTTGCCATTGTAGCCTTCACACCACCATCCATCCAGAACCGAGAAATTCAAGGTTCCATTTAACGCCGCTTTCATTCCGGAAGTGCCGGAGGCTTCATTGGGGCGGCGGGGGGTGTTCATCCACACATCCACACCCTGCACCATCAGACGGGCAATATTGAGATCATAATCTTCAAGAAAGACAATACGTCCCTGCGAGCGCGGGTCTTTAGCTGCCCGATACACCTGCTGGATGATAAGTTTACCCGGCTCATCAGCCGGATGCGCCTTACCGGCAAAGATCAATTGCACGGGCATATCCTCGCGAGTGATGATCTTCAACAAACGCTCATAATCAGAAAGGATAAGATTGGCACGTTTATAGGTGGCAAAACGCCGGGCGAAACCAATGGTCAAAGAATATTGATCCAGCAGAACACCTTCTGCAATGACCTGTGAGGGCTGGTGTTTTTCAGATGACCAATTCATGCGGGCAGATTCAATGGCATAATTGATCAACTTTCTCTTCATATGCCGGCGGATATCCCAGATCTCAATATCGGGGATCAGGTCTATACGCTGCCAGAGTTCTTCCTCATCCATATGGTCATACCAGTTGGCGCCCAGATAACGATCGAACATCAAGCGCATACGGCGCGCCAGCCAGGAATTGACATGAACACCATTCGTAATGTGACTGATGGGTACATCTTCAACTTTGCAATCAGACCATAAGAAATTCCACATCTCGCGTGCCACCTGACCATGCAATTCTGAAACACCGTTGGTCTTTTCAGAAAGTTTGATCGCCAGAACCGGCATGCTGAATGTCTCACCCCATGATTGGGTCTGTTTTCCGAGGTCAATGAATTGATCTCTGGTCAAGCCCAGGTCTTTCCAGGTGTTTGGAAAATATTTATCGATCAGCCACAGGGGGAACTGGTCATTTCCGGCAGGCACCGGTGTATGGGTTGTAAACACATTGGTCTTCTTCACAAAGGCTGCAGCTTCATCAAAGGACATGCCCTGCTGTTTGACCAGCTGGCTCACTCTTTCCACCGTCAGAAAAGCGGAGTGCCCTTCGTTCATATGCCAGACAGTCGGCTTTTCACCCAATTTTTCCAGTAAACGTACACCACCATAGCCCAACAGGATCTCCTGTGAAATGCGCGTTTCGAGGTCATTACTGTACAGGCGGGCAGTCAACTGGCGATCGTGCGTGGAATTTTCCTGCACATTGGAATCCAGCAAAAACAGAGGCACTCGCCCCACCTGGATCATCCATACCCTTGCAAAAACTTCCCGTTCGGGCAGCTGTACCGAGATCGTCAAGGGTTTTCCGTTTTCTTCCTCCAATGCGATGATCGGCATTTCTTCAAAATCAAAGTGGTAGTAGGATGTTTCCTGCCAGCCATCTTCGGTCAATTTTTGAACAAAATATCCCTGATGATAGATGAAACCAACGCCAACCAGCGGCAGCCCCATATCACTGGATTCCTTCAGATGATCACCCGAGAGAATTCCTAAACCCCCTGCATAGAACGGCATACTTTCATGCAATCCAAACTCAAAAGAGAAATAAGCGACTTTGCCATTAACCGATGCCGGGCATTCTCGTTTGCACCAGGTATCTTCCGCCTGCATGTATTCATCAAACTTCTGCATGACAAGATCATATTCATCAAGATAATAACTATCCTGGGCGGCATTCTCCAGAATTTCATGGTCGACCTTATGCAAAAATGCGATGGGGTTGTGGTTGAGAGCATCCCATAAAGGGCGGTCCAACTCCGAGATGAGACGCGCAGCGGATGGATTCCACGCCCACCACAGATTATACGCCAGCTCACCAAGGCGATTGATGCGTTCAGGAAAATCATAATGATTTGGGAACACTTTTTTATATGTCATCTTCCTTTATTCCTTTGTCTTACCTGCCCTTTTTGAAAAAAAGCAAGGCGGGATTATATCATGTTTGCGGTTATATTCTATCTTAAGTACTGATGTTTTATGTATGTGGTGCTTTCATGATTCACAAAACCTACTCTATAATTATGTGGATTTTTATAAAAAAGTTGCAAGAGAGGAAATAATGAACAAAAGATCCTTTTCTTTTCCTGAACATTTCATCTGGGGTACAGGCACAGCTTCTCATCAGGTTGAGGGGAACAACACGAATAATAACTGGTATATCTGGGAACAAACAGCGGGGAAGATCGAAGGGAGCGCCACTGCCGGTTCAGCCTGCGACTGGTGGAATGGTCGCTGGAAGGAAGATCTTGCTCACGCGGCAGAAGATGGACAAAACATGCACCGCTTATCCATCGAATGGAGCCGCATTGAACCACAACCCGGACAATGGGATGAAAACGCCCTGACCGCCTACCGCGAAATGATAAAAGGCATTCGCGCACTGGGGCTGAAACCCATGATCACCCTGCATCACTTTACCGACCCGATCTGGATCTACGAAAAAGGTGGCTGGGAAAATAAAAACACGATCGAACATTTCGCACAGTATGTTGAGAAAGCAGTCGCCGCGCTGCAGGATCTGGTGGAAATGTGGGTCACAATCAATGAACCAGCCGTATATGTGTTCTGTGGATATATGTCGGGAACATTTCCTCCCGGGAAGAACGATCCTAGAGCAGCGTTTCGCGTTCTGGGTAATATGGTACGCGGGCATGCCCGGGCATATCACATCATCCACCGGCTGCAGCCAAATGCGCAGGTCGGCTTTGCCAAAAATTTTCGCGCGATGGCGCCTGCTCGAAAATGGTTCCCCCCCGACCATTGGATAAGGAATTTCTCTTTTAATAACTTCAATAATTCCTTTGCCAATACACTCGTAGATGGAAAGTTCCACTTCATTACATGGAAAGATTTCATCCCGGAAGCGATCGCAACCCAGGATTTTATCGGCGTGAACTACTACACACGCGATCTGGTCAAATTCAAGCTGTTCAAACTAAAAGAAAATTTCCAGGAAGCGTTCTATGATCCGCAATCGGAGTTGAGTGAAAACGGTTTCATTGCGACCGAGCCCATCGGATTCTATGAATCCTTGGAATGGGCGCAGCGTTATCATATTCCTATTTACATCACCGAGAACGGGGTGGAAGATTCGCAGGACAGGATGCGCCCGCATTATCTCATTACCCATCTATTCCAGATGTGGAAGGCTATTCAAGATGGAATGGATATCCGCGGGTACCTGCACTGGTCGCAGGTTGATAATTTTGAATGGGAACGCGCCTGGACGCAGCGCTTTGGTCTATGGGAATTGGATGAGGTAACCCAAAAACGCATCCGCCGCCCTAGCGCAGATATCTATCGTGAAATTTGCATGAACAATGAACTGTCTTCCGATCTTATCAAGCTACATGCGCCAGAATTGCTGGATTCTTCGAAGCGATAGAACCTTCGTTTGACAGAGAGTACAGAACAGGTAAAATTGGAATTCAAAACAATGCTTTGAAAGCTGGAAGTATGCAAAAACGTATTCTCATCCCGATCTTAGTTTTGATGCCTTTCTTGATGGGGTTCATACCATCATCACAACTCAACATGCAGGCATCATCTTCCTTTGACGTCTCATTCGATGATCCACCTGATCCCATCGTGCTGCCAACTGCTATCAGCCCAGAGCTGCCCTGCAATCCTGAAGCGGTGCACGCATTATATTTCTACCGCACAGATTGCCCGCACTGCAATGAAATTCTGGATGAAGTGATCTATCCTCTCGAATCCGAACTGGGCGCCGACCTGGATATCCGCCTGGCAAATATCGATTACGCCGTCAATTATGAACTGTTCACTCAATTTCAAGAGTATTTTGGCGTCAGCGCTGATGAGCGGGGTATCCCCACCCTGGTGGTGGGCGAGACCATCCTGATCGGGGAAGATGCTATCCGCACTGATCTGCGCAGCCTGGTGCTGAACGGAATTGAGGAAGGCGGAATTGAATGGACCGCCGTGGAGGGGTTTGATCCTTCCACCATCATGAGCGAGGGCGCCATCGGAGCCGATGATCAACTCTGCACCCTCGACAGCGATACGTGCGAAGTTGGCACGCCCATTTATGCAGCTTATTTCTATCAGACCGGCTGCCAGGAATGCAGTATGGTGGAAGCCGACCTGGCATACCTGCAAAGCAAGTATCCGCAGTTGATCGTGGAAAGCTACAACATCTTCGACAGTGCCGGATTGGCAGAATGGATGGCTGCCCGTGTGGGTAGAGAAGAGGATCTGCATACCCCGATAATTTTCATCGGAAATCAAGCCTGGATCGGGGAAGAAGAGATCATACCGGATGAGATCTCCACTGCCCTGGACTGCTTCAAGGCAGAAGGCTCGCCCCGTTTCTGGGATGCTTATGATGAATCACAGGGCAACCAGAACATCATTGAACGCTTCCGCTCCATGAGCTGGCTGACGGTGGTTCTGGCAGGTCTGGTAGATGGTTTGAACCCATGCGCCTTTGCAACGTTGATCTTCTTTGTCTCTTATCTTTCCCTGAGCGGAAGAAAAGGAAAAGAGATCCTGCTGGTGGGATTTACCTTCACCCTGGGTGTATTTGCCGCCTATCTGTTGATCGGTCTGGGGTTATATCGCATCCTCGATCTGCTGGGGAATTGGCTGAACATTCTGGGCAAGATCATCTATGGGATCACAGCCCTGGTTTGTCTGGTGTTCGGTATTCTCAATTTTATCGATTATCTGAAAACAAGAAAAGGCGATCTGGGAGATATGTCCTTAAAGCTGCCTGATAAATTGCGTATGCGCATCAATGAAACCATCCGCAAAGGAAAAAATGTCAAAGCCTATGCCTTTGGAGCCTTTGTGACAGGGTTGATCGTTTCGCTGCTGGAACTGGCATGCACCGGTCAGGTCTATCTGCCCACCATCATTTTTGTAAGCAGCGTTCCTGAACTGCGCCTGCGCTCCTTTTCCTATCTGCTGCTCTACAACCTGATGTTCATTGTTCCCCTGGTCGTGATCTTCATCCTGGTCTATTTCGGCACATCATCAAAACAACTGACGACCTTCATCCAGGAAAAAGGATCAGGCATCAAATTAGCCATGTCGATCCTGTTCATCATCCTGGGAATCTGGCTGGGATTTTCTATTTTCTAACTGTAGAGGTGTTAATATCCAGAAAAAGTCAGCAGAAATGCTGGCTTTTTTATATATTTCCCCAGTTGGTAATGGAAACAATGAGAAGCCCGATCCCCAGAATAAAAGCGTAGCTGGCAATCATCAGGTTCGCCTTATTGCGAAATTCCGCTTCTTTTTTCCATTCATGACGGTAAAGCCAGAGCCCAACCCCCAATAATACAAACGCCGGTATAAAAGCATACATGATATTTACCTCTGATCTTATTGTATACGTTGATCGCTCTTGAATTTCAAGAGACATCTTCCTTATTCTGCGCCTGGCAGTGCGGACAGATGTGTGTGCCGCGCTGCCCCACCACCAACCGTTCTATCGGAGTTCCACACACCAGGCAGGGCTGCCCTTTTCTGCCATAAACGAAGAAATGGTTTTGAAAATCGCCGCCACGATAGACCCAATCAATACTGGCTCCGTTTTTTCTGATCCCTTCCCGCAGAGTATCTTTGATCGCTCGCAGCAGTATAGCCGCCTGTTCTGGGGTCAATGTCTGTGCCATCATCAGGGGATGCAGTCTTGCCTTAAAGAGGGCTTCATCTGTATAGATATTCCCCAGCCCTGCCAGGAAAGTCTGGTCCATCAGCAATGGTTTTAATTGCCGCTTATGCCGGCACAGCATTGCGTAGAAAGTATCCGCAGTGAGCTGTTCTGAAAGAGGCTCAGGACCAAGCTTGCCTACTTCAACCTGTGGATCTGTAAGCAGCCAGATGCGCCCGAATTTACGGGCGTCTTCAAATATCAGGCAAATTTTTTCGTTCAGGGAAAAAATCACGCGATCATGTTTTCTTAATGCCGGTCCGTCATGTTCGCTTCGCTGTTCCACACGAAGATCACCGCTCATACGCAGATGAATCAGCAGGGTGTCATGCGAGAGGGTAATGACAATGTATTTCCCGCGCCGCCCAACTTGCTGAATGCTCTGCCCCTGAATACGCCGTATAAATTCCGGCACAGTCGGGGCAGCAATCGAACGCTCCCACAATACGGATACATGTTCGATCGTGTGATCCAGAATTGAATCAACATCCCCGCGCCCATCGCGCAGGGTGCACGCAATCGTTTCGACCTCAGGAAGTTCTGGCATTATATATCGTTAATATTAATATCGCGATTTCCACTATTAAACTGGACTAGTTTTTCCCAATCAATTGAAAAATCATCATTACAAAATCTTTCAATGAATTCTTTTGTCAATCGATTTTCGATTTTACCCTTCTCTAGATCATACAAATCATTTTGTTCTTTTGCCCTGAACCCAATTGGTTCTATAATCACGGTATATAAATCTTCTATTCCGCTGATGAAAAACCAAAAATTTTGCCCGACTAATTTCCAATAGTTATGTAAATAACTCGTTCTGGTCTTACCATAACAAATACCTAAAATTGGTTGAACATTGGGTGTTTTTGAAGATTGTTTCAAGATCCTCACAGCATTTGTAAAATCACTTTCAAGTTTCTTTTGTTGAGATGAATTTCCCCAACTTGGCCCTGACTTTATTGAGATCAAATAATGTTTGTTGTCTCGTAAAATTTCAAGATCAATTCCTTGTGCAGATGATTTATGACCATTGCTTGTTTTTGAAGCAATAAAAATCGCCAATCCTTCCAGAAAATCACCGAAAATTTTCTCTTCTGAAGAAGATAGAAAAGCACTTAGTAATCCGTCTATTAAATCACTCGCAGTATTTATATTTTTCGCTTTAAATAAATAAGGATTCTTTTTTAGTATTTTATTGAGATTTAGAGAAGAAATGCTCTGCAGACGTGTAGAATGAAAAAATTGGATATTCTCATTGACATATTCATTTATTTCAGGGATATTAATTTCATCCATCTTTTCCCTCCCTAGTAGTAGAATAATCACCTTTTTTTTCTGCGACCGATGGGATTTGTATTTGCACACCCGATAGTCTTTCATGCGATAAATCGATATATTCTTCCATAATATCAATCCCCAAATAATTTCTTCCTAACTCCATCGCAGCAAAACATGTTGTTCCTGATCCCACAAAAGGATCTAAAACTAAATCTCCAGGTTCAGTAAATAGTTTAATAAACCATTTTGGAAGATCAACTGGAAATACTGCACTATGATTTTTATTAGAACACTCTGTCGCAAGATATAAGACATTTGTCGGATATACTTTTTTTCTTCCAACCCAATTTGATATATTTTTCCCAAATCCGCTATTCACTTTAGATTCATCCCGGATTTGATCCGTATCACTGAGATTAGATAATCTATCTTTCGCCCAATCTCCAATTGGAATCATCACATTCTCCTGATGAATTTTAAATTTTTTGTCTATTGTAAAATGTAATAATCTTTCCCAACTATCTCTGAACCGATTTGGCCATTTTCCTGGGAACGAGTTTTTTTTATGCCAAATATATTCTTCTGTCCAAAGCCAACCTTGATTTCTTAGAGCAAGAATTAATTCTAGTACGTAAGTGTGCCTTTCCCCCGCAACCACTCTTTCCTTAATGTTTAAAACGAAAGATCCTGTTGGCTTTAATACTCTTTTAAATTCTAAGGACTTTGGTAAAAACCATTCTACATAATCATCTGGATGAATTCCACCGTAAGTATTTTTTCTTTGGTCAGCATAGGGGGGAGAGGTAAAAATTAAATCAACACTATTTTCGGGTAAGTTTTTTAACACATCTCCACAATCACCCAAGAGGATTTGATTTATATATTCCATAGTAAACAATTATAGAACATTATTGCTATAACAGGGTGTTGGATTCACCTCATTTATTCGTTGAACATCTCGCCAACCGAGCGACCTTCGTTCGCCCTGCAGATGACCTCACTCAGTAGTTTGGCTACCGAAATGATCTTGAGACGCCCGCCGAATTTTTTCTGTTTTTCTTCCGGGATCGGGATGGTATCGGTAGTGATGAACTGTTTCACCGGCAGCGCCGCCAGCGCTTCGGTTGCGCCTACGGATAGAATGGGGTGAATGAAGACCACCACCACATCTTTGGCTCCGTTATCGACGGCGACATTGACAGCGTTGATGATCGTCTTTCCGGTGGCAATTTCTTCATCCAGCAAAATGACATCACGGTTTTTCACATCCCCGATCAAGGTAAGCGCTTCGGGATTATCAGGGTGCAGGATGCGGCGTTTCTCAATGAATGCCAGCGGAACATTAAGCTGTTCAGCATAGTTGCGCGCTTTTTTGGCAAAGCCAAGATCAGGGGAGAGCAAAACCGGGTTTTTCATTTTCGGTTTGATCTCAAGTAAGTAATCGACCAGCACATGCGATGCGTACAGCACATCACCCGGGATAGAGAAAAAACCCTGGATCTGATCAGCGTGCAGGTCAAGCGTCATATAACGATCTGCCCCGGCAGCCTGGATCATATCTGCCACCAGGCGGGCAGTGATCGGAACGCGCGGCTGATCCTTTTTATCTGAACGGGAATAGCACATATAAGGAAATACTGCCGTGATACGGCTGGCTGAATCGAGACGCAGTGTCTGGATCAGGATCAGCATCTCCATAAGGTTGTTATGTACCGGGGAGGATAAGGTCTGAACCACATAGCAGTCCTGCCCGCGTACACTGCTGTGCAGTTTAACAAAGATATTTTCATTAGGGAAAATTGTAATGGTGCGTTCACAAAGGGAAATTTCGAGGTTGGAAGCTATTTTTTCAGCCAGATCAGGGCAGGCTGAACCGGTGTACAATTTGATGCCACCGTACATCATGCGATCGTGTCTTAAGGGGCTGGTCGTCATTTTATTTTCTTCCTCTCCACT
This sequence comes from Anaerolineaceae bacterium, assembly GCA_963556045.3. Lineage (GTDB taxonomy): Bacteria > Chloroflexota > Anaerolineae > Anaerolineales > Anaerolineaceae > UBA4781. The sequence continues at coordinate 1,609,700 of CAUVYA020000002.1, forward strand.
CATCTCTTAATATGCCCATCCACAGCATATCACAATACTTCCCATCCAAAAATCCTGCTTCACGCAGTTTTCCTTCATGTTGAAACCCGATCTTCTCGTAACAATGGATACCGCGTTTATTATCTTCATACACCCGCAGATAGATGCGGTGAAAATTCAGCGTGGAGAAACCATAATCAAGCATGAGAGAAATGGCTCTTGTCCCTACGCCCTTATCCCAGAAGGATTTTTCGCCGATGAATAGACCCAGTTCCGCGTTGCGAGCCTGCTGGTCGACACCCATGAAGCTGATATTTCCGATTGGCGTCCAATCAGAGTCCTGCTGCATTTCGATCACCAGCGGCTGTTCGGCAGCCGGGTTCTGAAGCATCTGTTCGAACCAGCGTTCTTCCTGCGGGTTGGAAATAGGGTAATGTTGAAGAAGGAAGCGCCTGACTTCAGGGTCGTTCAACCAGCGCACAAACAGCGGCAGGTCCTCCCTTTCTATTCCCCTTAGACGAATTCCTTCACCTATGAGCATGTTTACCTTTACGGATGCAATCGGTTCGGTCCGCGGAACAGATAAACCGTTTCACGGATGTTCTGGATCTGCAGCAGCACCATCAGCAGGCGCGACAGACCCATGCCAAAACCGCCATGCGGCGGGCAGCCAAAGCGGAAGAAGTTCAGGTAGAACTCGATATTTTCCAGACCCAAGCCTTTTTCCAATGCCTGTTTCTTGAGCACTTCATAACGATGTTCACGCTGTGCCCCGGTAGCGATTTCCAACCCACCTGCGATCAGGTCAAAACTGCGAGTAAGGGAACCATCTTCCGGATGGCGCATGTGGTAGAAGGGGCGAACCTCGATCGGCCAGTCGATCAGGAAGAAGAAATCATGATCGAATTGATCCTTTACGTACTGCGCCAGCGCGCGTTCGCCGCCCGGATCCAGGTCGCCCTTTTTCTCAGGAGGGAGTTCATAACCGACTTTTTTCAATGCCAGCATGGCTTCCTTCATGGTGATGCGCGGGAAGGGAACCTGCGGAACCTGCAGTTCAAAACCAAAAATTTCTTCGATCTGTTTTCCGTGTTTTTCTTTCACCTGCTGATAGGCATACTGCAGCCATTGTTCGGTAAAAGCCATCACATCCTCATGGCTATCGATCCATGACATTTCCATATCCAGACCGGTGAATTCGGTCATGTGGCGGGAGGTGAAGGAAGGGTCAGCGCGAAAGACCGGACCCACCTCAAAAACGCGTTCGAAGCCGGCTGCCATGCCCATCTGTTTGTAAAACTGCGGTGACTGCGCCAGGTAGGCTTTGCCCTCAAAATAATCCAGTTGAAAGAGTTCCGCTCCGCTTTCGCTGGGACTGCCCATGATCTTGGGCGAGTGGATCTCCATGAAATGATTCTGCAGCCAGAATTCGCGCATGGCGTGTTCGAGTGTGGTCTGCACCTCAAAAATGAGCAGATTCTGCGGGCGGCGCAGGTCGAGATAACGCCAGTCCATGCGGAAATCCACCGCAGGAACATTTTCCTCATCGAAGGGATCATACGGCATGGGGATCTCGGCTGCATTTTCAACCTTCAAATCCTGCAGCTGAATCTCCAGACCGCCCAGTTTTACGATCTCATTCTTGACCACCTTGCCGGTGATCGTCAAAGCCGATTCGCTCCCCAGGCTTGAGATAAGATCAGCCATTTCTGCATTCGCGGGGCGGTAGTGGGCTACCTGCACCAGACCGGTGCGGTCGCGCAGGATCAAGAACTGCATTTTCTTCTGGTCGCGCAGGGTTTGCAACCATCCCTGCACTTTTACTTCCTGGTCAAGATGATCATTTAAATCGTGAATATAGGTACGCTGCATGATTGCCGCTTCTCCTTAAAATAAATACACTTTTTAAGATTTTAATGCGAAAACGAATTCATGGGGAGGAGATTGTGAATTTTTAAGGAAGGATCACGGCTGAATGCGCGCAATAGCCTCATAAGGCGCCAGATGGCGCGTATAAACCTGCTGAAAAATGCTCTGGTATTCACCCTTATCGATAATTTGCTGCCATTCCATTTGCAATTTGCGCTGCAGCAGCCCCCGCAGGAAGGTCTCAAGGTGAACCTGATCACGCCGCTTCCATCCTGTTCCACCTTTCAGGAAAGCAGCATGCGCCGAGACAGCATTGACCAGTTCACCAATCCCCTCTGCCTCCGTTGCGATGGTGCGCTGGATAGGAGGAACCCAGCTACGTTCCTCAGCCTCCGCGATCGGATAACCCATCGAAAGCATGCCTTTCAATGCCATTTCTGTCGCGTCCACACCGGGGCGGTCCGCTTTATTCAAAACCAGGATATCTGCGATCTCCAAAATGCCGGCTTTAGCTGCCTGGATGTCATCTCCTAAACCGGGCGCTTCCACCACCAGCACGGTATGAGCCAGCCTGGCGATCTCCACCTCTGACTGCCCGGCGCCCACCGTTTCGATCACGATGAAATCATATCCGGCTGCATCCAGGATCAGGGATACCGCCTGTGTGTTGTGCGCCAGACCTCCCAGCGCACCGCGGCTTGCCATAGAGCGTACGAAAACCCGCGCTGATTCCACGATAGCCCTCATGCGGATGCGATCTCCAAGCACTGCTCCCCCGCTGAACGGACTGGAAGGATCCACCGCGATGACCGCCACTTTTGCTTCCGGATAGCGATCGATCACATCAGCCACCATGCTGTTCACCAGGGTAGATTTGCCGCTCCCACTCGCTCCGGTGATCCCGATGATATGCGCTTTCCCGCTATGCGGGAAGAGAGCATCCAGTATCTGCTTGCCCTGCGGTGCATCATTCTCCACCAGGGTGATCAGACGCGCCAGCGCCCGGCGATCTCCCTGTAATACAGCCTGCTCATAATCCATGCGGGGAGTTTCCTTACACTTTTTGCTTCAAAGCCTGAATATCTGCGACAACCTGGGTGGTGGGAGTGCCGGGACCATATACCGCAAATACACCTAATTGAATGAGGGATTCTGCATCCTCCTGCGGGATGATACCGCCCAGGAAGACCTTTATATCCTGCAGCCCTTCCTGCTTCATCAGTTCCAGAACGCGCGGAACAAGAGACATGTGCGCGCCGGATAGGATCGAGAGTCCCACCACATCTACATCCTCCTGCAAGGCTGCCTGTACGATCATTTCGGGTGTCTGGCGCAATCCGGTGTAGATCACTTCCATACCGGCATCGCGCAGTGCGCGCGCGATGATCTTCGCCCCACGATCATGCCCATCCAATCCCGGTTTTGCGATCAAGACTCGAATTGTGTTTTCTGTCATATATTTTCCTCTTGACCCAATTATACTTGCGGTACCCCGCTATTTTTTCGTTATAATGCACCTGAGCAGAGATGATGAATAGCATAAAAAGACGTATCCTGATCCTTCTCACGGTGACCCTTCTTTCAGCCGGCTGCCAGACAGGCGGGCAGAACAACCCTGAGAGCACACCACAGCAGACAGCCACCCAGTATTCAATCACTGAACCTCCTGTTGTCGAGGAGAATCATGAAGCAATCCCAGCCACTGCAGCGGAAATACAGACGGAGGTCAATCCGCTCAGCGGGCTGCCGGTCGCGGTAGAACAGCTCCAGCGGCGACCTGTCATGGTGAAGGTATCCAATTACCCGCGCGAAGGCAGACCGCACGCCGGACTTTCTTTTGCCGACATTGTCTTCGACTATTACATCGGATACGGCACCAACCGCTTCCTGGCACTCTATTACGGCAGCGACAGCCCGCAGATCGGACCGGTTCGCTCCGGCAGGCTGGTTGATGCACAGCTGGTGCTGCTCTACCAGGGCATTCTGGGATACGGCAGTGCGGATGAGGATACCAACGCCTACCTGATACAGGCGCTGGGTGAGCGTGCCATCTCGTTTGAAGAAGCGCCCTGCCCGGCGTTCTGCGGGACGGATACGCACAGCGTGATCGGTGTATTCGGCAGTTCAGCGGATATCAGCTCCTATGCCAAAGCCAGCGGAATCGACAGCGGAGATACACCTGCACTGGACGGCATGTTCTTCGACAGCGTCATACCATGCGAGGGCGTACCCGTCGCACAGATCAATATCCTCTTTAATTACTACAACCGCGCAGAATGGCACTATGATGCCGCATCCGGCGCCTACCTGCGCTGGATCGAGGAGATGGAAGGGGAGGAAGAAGACGGAAATTTCCGCATGATCCCCCTCAGCGATCGCGTAACAGGAGAACAGCTGGCATTCGACAACATCATCATCCTGTTCGCCCACTATATTGAAAACGCCCCCAGCGAACATGATGTGGAATTAATGAAGAACATCGAGGGCAAGCGCGCGGTGTACTACCGCGATGGGCAGATGTTCGAGGGCATCTGGAAAGTGCCGAAAGACAATGCGCCCATCCAACTGCTGGATGCAAATGGAGCCCCGTTTGCCTTGAAACCGGGCAATAGCTGGATCGTACTGGCGGATGAAAATTCCATCTTCGATCAGAAGTCGAACGGTGCCTGGCAGCTTTTCTTCCTGTTATCGCCCCTGCCGGAATAACAGGTTGTTTCTCATATTCCATTAACACAAATCTTATCTATTCTTATTCAAAATTCAGTATACTTACCCCAAAAGAGAATTTATATGATACCGATACGCGATACCCAACGTACACGCAACACACCGATCGTCAACTGGATCCTGATCCTAGCCAATGTACTTGCTTTCTGTCTGGAATATTTTTTACCTGTCGATCTATCCAACTGGTTCGTCGGGACTTTTTCCCTCATCCCCGCGCGCGTCAGTTTGAGCCAGCCGCTCAGCCTGCTGCCCTTTCTCACTCACATGTTCCTGCATGGAAGCTGGTACCACCTGCTCAGCAATGTATGGTTCCTGATGATCTTCGGCGACAATATCGAAGACCGCCTGGGACCGAAACGCTACCTGCTCTTCTATCTGCTGGGCGGTGTCAGCGCCGGGCTCTTGCAGTTCCTGTTCGCCCCTGACCTCACCGTTCCCACACTGGGAGCCAGCGGCGCCATCGCAGCGGTGATGGGCGCCTATTTTGTGCTGTATCCCAGCTCACGCGTGGTCACCTTCATCCCCATCTTCTTTTTCGGCGGCTTTATCCGTCTGCCCGCCATCGTCTATCTGGGGATCTGGTTCGTCATGCAGCTTTTTTCCGGTTTCAGCTCCTATGTGGTTGCATCGGGCACCACTGCAGGCGGGGTCGCCTGGTGGGCGCATATCGGCGGATTCCTGTTCGGAATGCTGTTCGTGCGCCTCTTCCAGAAGAAAAAGCCAACAACCTATATAGATATGGGGAAGCAGTACGACAGATAGAGTAAGAAATATCACATGCACCTGTCTGTGGACAAAAAGGGAGAATACCATGCCGAAAGTGAACTGGATGTATCTGTGTGATTATGCCTATAAGGATGTAGTTGGCAAGACCAGCATCATCGGCATGTTCAGCGACATCAACGTAGTGCAGTTCCCCAGCAAATACCAGCAGCTCTTCACCATCATGGAGGTGGAAAAAGCCGCCAGCGAACAGTTCAAGCTGGAAGTGGTGATATCCTCCCCATCAGAAAAGGAGATCACCAAGAAGGTTGGCAGGGAGATCGGGGTACAGGCGGGTTCCAACAAGGTCCTCAGGATGACCATGATCTACGCGTTTTACGGCATCGAACTGGCAGAACCCGGGGAATACCACGTGCTGCTGTTCCTGAACGATGACTGCATCCACTCCATCCCCTTCAGGGTGCATCAATTGAAGATGAAAAAGAAAGAAGCGTAAGAAAATATTTTTAAAAATTCCATACAAAATCTCTATGAATATCCTTTATACTCAAGTCTGAAGCAGTCATTCATTCTTTCAGGGAGGGAAACATGAAGACCTGTGATTCTAAAAAGAGATTTCCAAACATCCAATTTGTTATGCTGATAACTTTGATGCTCGCCCTCTTATCCAATGGGTGTCAATCAAACCAGGGCACACAATTCATCCGGCAGACCGCGCAGGCGACCGTCTTTGCACCAGCCGAACAACCGGAGCAGGTGGAGCTGCTTTCTGCACAGGCAGATACCGAAACCCTGACCATCACCCTTGCCATCAGCGGATTGGACATCCTCACGGACCCGCTTGACCTTGATAACCTCGTCTGCGACCCTCACATCCAAACAGGGGGATATGTTTCGTTATCATCCTTCTACCGCGAGACGGAATTCCCGGATCAGGCGGATGACCCCATCATCCTCACCTACCGCTATGACGTGGATGCCGGAGACCTCAAGGAACTGCACATCCGCCTGGATCTCACCATCGGTCCCTGTGGACCGGATCTGCAGGAAATGCTGGTGACGCCCGCCCCCAAAAGCCATCTCATCGCCAACTATGTGTTTGATTTTGTGGTTCCGATAGAGGAATAAGCGTAGTTAATAACAATGTAATCTGCTCACTATAGATTACATTCAAAAAGCAAAAAAAATGTATGTAAAGTAGGCACGAATCTATTTAATCAGGTAATTTATAAAGCAGAAATGCCAAGTACCGCTCAGTGAATTCCAGTATTAAAACATCTGGATCTTCTGATTCGATTTGTGCAAATTCAAGGTCATTATACAAATGGTAAAGAAATGTAGTTTTATGAAAGTTCAAGGGTAAATAATATTTTAGGTTATCGGAAAAAGAATCATGGTAGATAAAAACATCAGGAAGTGTTTCATCATTATTAATAAAAGTAGTCACCGGTGGCTTTGATGTTTTATCTGCATTGTAAGCATAAATTACTTCCTCAATGTTAACGTGATCCAAATTACTAAATTTCAATTGATATTGTTTTTCTGCAATATTGATATTTGCAGTTGTCTCAAGATCGCCGCCAGAGTTGCCTTGGAATAAAAATTCAAAATTTGCCAGTGGATAGGGATTTAAATTTGGAAATTGCTCATGAAGGGCATTGATAATTTCTTCATATGCAATATAAGCGCCATAAAGATTCCAGTGAGTGTCTGTGGAATAATAAACTTGCTGAAGCTTTTTTGCATTCCATAACGATTGCCGAAGGTCAAGAATCTCTACTCCATTATGCCCATTTTGATAATCAATCACCTGGTCTAAACGTGAAATTTCACCAATCACAGGAATTTCATCAGGCATATGTTCTGGGTATATGGTGTTTTTATTGGGGGGTATGACAACCACTAATGAAATTCCCTTTGATTGAAGAAAATCATCGAGCGTCTGCAAATTTGTATGTATGGTTTCCAACTGATTCTCATTTAAAGGAATCGTGTTTTGATAATCTTGAATACTGATCTCTCCTGTATAGATCAACCAATTATCGTCAGTTCGAATTGATTTCTCAAAAACTTGGTCGCCAATACCCAACCTTATAGACTGAAAAGTCTTAATGAGTAAATCCCGACCCCAAAAGTTTTGATCAAGGCTGCTCACATCTGTCAAATTCTTTAGTGGAAGCAAACATATCACCAAAAAGGAACACACAAAAACGACATCATAGATCTTTTTTTTGTTCTTCATAGTAAATACATATCCAATTATTCTTTAGAAATTACCATAAATGCTCCCTACAAATCCACTTGAAGCAATAGAAGCAATACTTAATACAAATATGAATAGGGTTAACACATCTCTTGTTATGCATTTCACTGTCACAATACCTGGATTATCAGTAGTAACTTCACCAGAAGGATGATCTCTTTTTGAGAATATCGGTATTGAGAATACAATCCCAAGCCCAATCGCAATCCATACAGAAGGATCTATAAAAGGCAATGGAGCTGTTAGATTATATGGATTTACTGAAACGGGTGCCCCAAAACCAAATAAACGCCCTAAGAATTTAACGGAATACGAAAGTGTTGCAGGTCTGAAAAACACCCAGCCAAGCATGACGATGGATAACGTATACAAGTGCCTCACCGGTTTCCACGCCTTTTTCAATCGCTTGGACAAAAATCCTGATTCCAAACCCATTGCCAAACCGTGAATAGCTCCCCAAATGATAAAGTTGGGCGTAAGTCCATGCCATAAACCGGTAAGCAAAAAAGTGATCAGGAAATTAATCTGTTGGCGGAAGAATTTACTTTTTCGCCGCTTAAACTCCAATGGAATAAAAATGTATTCACGAACCCAATTCGAAAGGGAAATATGCCATCTACGCCAAAAATCAGTGATACTTTCGGCTATATAGGGAAAGTTGAAATTTTCCGGGAACGAAAAACCCATCATGCCCGCTAATCCTATTGCCATATCGGTATATCCAGAAAAATCAAAAAATATTTGTACAGTGTAGCTAACTAAAAGAAACCATGCCGTCCCACTTGAAAAATTTGGGGAAGCCAAATTTAAGCTTGGATTGATCGTTCTTGCGATGATATCAGCAATCAAAACTTTTTTGGCAAGTCCTATAACGAATCGTCTTGCATTCTTCGCTATTGTTCCGATATCAAGGTTGCGATGCTGGATTTGTTCACATACCTGTTGATATAGAACAATAGGACCAATAATTATCTTTGGAAAAAGGATTATGAAAAGAAAATAATTGATGAAATTCTTTTCAGATGAAACGACTCCGTTGGACACATCCACCAGATATGCAATATTTTGGAAGGTGATATAAGACAAACCGAGCGGAACGATAATATTTCCCATATCCGGGAATTTCTCGGATATTATGCTGAAAAAAACATCCGTGCCATATTGCGAAATATATTTAAAAATGAGAAGTATAGATACGTTGAATATGATTCCCAAAACCAATACGGGATTCTTGTTATCGGTTCGTCCACTATCTTTCCTATTATTATCAAGTAAATACCCAAAATAAAAGTTGATCCCACTCGACAACAATATTAATGGAAGGTACATTGAATTGCCTGAAGCGTAAAAAATCAAACTAGCAACTAGGGCAACAATGTTTCTGTATTTCTCTTTAACAAGTGCGTGGATAATAATGGTGATTGGAAGAAATAAAAAAATGAATTGGGGTTTAATGAAATCCATATTTTCTATTTTACTTTAATTATCTTCAAACTCAAATTTCCAGTTTTAACAGGCTATAGACGAGAAATTTCTGGGCTTGTATTTATCCTCTTTACTTGAAAAATTTTATCTCCTGGTATATTCTGTTTTTTTAGCCATTTTAAGCTTGAACCGTAATATTAAAACGATAAAATAATCTATGCTAGACTTATGCAAAGGGGAAAGGATAATTATTATGGAATCGAAAAATTTAGCCTATATTTGTGTTCGTGAACCATGTGAACTTGGTGATGGGAATAAATTTGCGTTTAAATGGATATCAAACGATCTTTTACAAGAGAATTTTTCGTATTCCAGTCTGGATAAAAGCTCGAATAAGATCGCGAATATATTGAAGAAGTGCGATACTATGAAAGGGGATATTATCAGCATTTTCCTTCCAAAATCACCGGAACTAGCGATTTCCTTTTTTGCTATTCTTAAAAATGAGGCAACAGCCTGCATTCTGTTTTCTACTTTTGGAGAAAATGCACTTTATGACCGCCTGTCAGATAGCAAATCTAAAATAATCATAACTAAAAAGAGCCTGCTGAAAAAAGTCCTTAAGGTACAACCTGATCTGCCAGATTTAAAAACCGTACTTGTTACAGATTTAGAAGAGCACCAAGATAAAAATATCTTGAGTTTGCCTCAATTATTGAAAAACGCTTCGGATGCATTTCAATTTTCGTCAACTATTGACCCTGAAATGCCGGCATTCATTCAGTACACATCCGGATCTACTGGAAAACCGAAGGGTGCGTTGCACGTCCATTCAGCCTATGCTGCCATGCAAAATTCATTTCATGAAGTATTCAACCTCCAGGAGGATGATATCTATTGGTGCACTGCAGATCCAGCCTGGATCACAGGTTTGGTATATGGGTTGATCGTTCCATTAGGGACAAGGGTCAATCAGATCCATTTCGGCGGAAATTTCAATTCCGTTAAATGGCTGGGAATTTTGCAGGATGAGAAAGTTAGCGTTTGGTATACCGCGCCTACCGCACTCAGAATGCTGATGCAGGAAGATCATGACCTATTCAAGCAATTTGATTATTCACAATTGGATCGCATGTATAGCGTTGGGGAACCATTAAATCCAGAAATATACTTTTGGGGAAAAGAAGTTCTTGGTTGTGAAATTTACGACAACTGGTTTCAATCAGAAACAGGTAGCATTATGATCACCAATAAACCCGGGCAACCTGTAAAACCTGGGTCGATGGGTAAACCGCTTAGTTATATTGATGCATTCATCCTGGATGAAGATATGTTACCAATAACAGGAAAAGAACAGGGTCATCTCTGTCTGAAAAAGGGATGGGCGTCTATGTTCCGTACATATATCAATAAAGAAGAACTCTATCAAGCTAAATTCGAAGACAGTGCCTATATTACCGGAGATCTTGCATATAAAGATGAAGATGGCTACTTTTGGTACGTTAGTCGTTCAGATGATGTAATCAATACTGCAGGACATTTGGTGGGACCATTTGAAGTAGAAAGTGCATTGTTGGAAATCGAAGAAATAGCAGATGTGGCAGTTATTGGTGTACCGGATCCTACTCTGTACGAAAAGATCATCACATTTATTTGTCTCAAGAAAGGATATGAATGGTCGCCAGAATTGGAATTGAAATGCAGGGTAAATATTTCCAATAAGGTCTCAACAATGGCTACCCCGCAGGAATATCATATTGTGGAAAAAATTCCTAAGAATAAAAGCGGAAAAATTCTAAGACGCGTATTGAAAGCCAGATACGAAGGAAAAGATCCTGGAGATCTTTCAACCATGGAGGAATGATGAATACTCATGAACAATTAACAGATGTGTTTCGAAATGTCTTTGATGATGATGCAATCATAATCATCCCAGAAACAACCGCTGATGATATTGAAGGATGGGATTCATTATCTCATGTAAACTTGATCATCGCTGTTGAATTAAAATTCAATGTTGAATTCACACAGCAAGAAATCCGTTCGTTCTCTAATGTTGGTGAAATGGAAAAATGCATTGAGAACAAACTGATGTAATTAATCTACATCCTTAGAACACAATACCTTTTGATTAAATTTCTAATAATCGATTTACGATTTATATAGCTTTATGATTTTGTATTTATTGACTAATTCCGTAGAAAATCATTTATTGAAATTTTGCAAAATTTCTTTTGTATTTTGATTATCACCATCGGTAACACTTTTCCAGAGAGCATAAATAACCTCATTTTTTGAAACACCCGCTTTTGCAAGCTGCTCGATGAACACCTGCGCATCAGAAGGAGATGGATCGTGAGCCTCCATGACAAGTAGGGCGGATTCCTTTTCGGCAGCAGTGAGAGAACGGTCATAATCAATCCGCCCGGAGGAAGAAACACCCACCACGGGCAATCCTGCTGCCTTCAACTCATGATGTAATTTTGCTGGATTTATGCTTTCAGCCATCCGAAACCTCCCCATTGTGTAGCACTTGGAATAGAAGCACGTACTGAAAAAAAGGTGGACGTTCCTACCCCTGTAGTCCATTCTGTAAGTGTGAGATAATGGTAACCTGATCCCATAATTTTATTAAAAATCGAAAAAATTGTAGTTAAGTTTATATCTGTAAAATCACGTATGTCAGCATTATTAGCACTGGTGGAATCCAAAGCAATACCCACACAGGAACCGCCGCTGGATGAATTGGTGACGTAGCCGGTATGCATGAGATAGACCGGATCCTGCGTAAGCCCCAGCACGAACTCGACCTTATTGTCAGGGTTGTTATTGAGCGGGCGCCAGACAGCCGATGAATAGGTCCAGGAATCATCCTGCTCCACACGCTTCAGGATGCGCTGAGTGCGGTTGAACATATTCCACACAAAACGCTTCTCGGCGTAATCCGCACAGCAGCCGGCGGAAGAGAGGGTGCGGATGGTGCCCAGATAACGGTCTGTTGCAGCGCCCGCGCGCACCGGAATGCCATCCTGCAGACTGTAGCCAGACGCACGCAGATTGTCATTTGACCAGGCAACCGTGGATAATTTCAATTCCCCTTCATCGTTGTAGATAAAAACATCATAGTTTGTACTGGCAGAAAGCCCGGAGAGAGAAAGGGAGAGCTGGTCAAAGGAATACAGTCGCCAGCCAAAACCGGGCACATACAGCGAAATGCGGTTGCTGGTGTGGGGTGCATAGAAAAGAACGGTCGCCGAGGTAATATCGTTCGAGACGGGAGTGCCGGAAGCGAGCGTAAGGCGCCCACCGGTTTGAATGGGATTATTGTGATAGAGCAGCCCCGCAATATAATCGCTCAGCTCGGTGCGCACGGAATCACGCACAATGACAGAACCATCATAATAAAACCTGCCGATGCGGCGCTTGCCGGCACTCTCGGTTGGTGAGGTGGAAATGGAAAGGGTAAAACTGGTCGAGCCTGCCGTGCGGTTGGCAAACACATACCAGCTGCCGGTCCCATTGGGAGCAGAAGCCGCATCCAGGTCGATATTGGCAGCTGTCTGCAAAAGATGATCGCCGACGAAGATGGAAACAGGATCATCAGCGGAAGCGGGTACGCGCACCTGGGCTGTATTGATTTTTTCGAGCGTGAGGCGGGTTTCGTAGCGCTTGATGAATTGACCAAGCGTAACGGCATCAGCCGGGGACTGCCCGCAGTAGAGCGCATCAGCGCGCAGGTTGTTGTACTGGCTCGCCAGAGTGGCATCCCCGGGCGAGATGGGGGAAGTAAGTGGGTAGGTCATTGCTTATATCCTTTCTTGGGTTCATTCTTCAGCGCCACAGCATACCCTCCCCCCAGCAGATATCCACGCCATCCCACACAGAAGCGAAGAAGATCTCGCTATCAATGGGTGGGTGGTAATCGGCGAGGTTGTAGAACTGCAGGGCAATATGGGATACATCCGGCTGATGCAGTTCGGTAGCGGAATGACCGGTGGAGACCATGCCGGAGAAAACGCCCATGACGGTATCAATGGCGAGCGAATCAGGCTGCTCAAGGTATTCCAGCAGGCGGGCATACATGCAGCGCGCGCGAATCGGCATGCTCGGAACCGTCGTGGTTCTTGAGATCATCCGCCAGGATGAGTGTAAAGTACACGCGAATGGTGATCACTCCCTTTTCCACCACGCGCTGGACCGAGAGGGAATTGCCGCGCACGGATGGGATCATAGGCAAACAGGAAGCCGAAGGGCTGCCCGGAGTTGACATCCGGATGATTGAAACGCACATCGCAGTTCTTTCCAAGCGTATACATCAACGGTAGACCTCATGGGGCAGATCTGCCGATGGATAGACAGGCGATTCAAAATTACTGGTGAAGAAATCATCGAACCAGGACTGGTAGGGTGGAAAAGGATACTGGGTATTGTAGATCACCAGGCGCGGGTTGGAGAAGAGCGAATTGGGGCGGTTGATGCGCTCGACCTGCTCAAAGGCTTCCTGCCAGTTGCCGGTCTGCTGGAAGGCTTCGGTGAGCGACTGCACCATAGTCACATCCCAGGGCATGAGACGCTTGAGCCACCAGCGCGTGTAGGTGTTGACCTGCATGCGATCGATCCACGGCTCCACGCCGAACACATCCAGCGAGGATTCGGGGGTATCCTCAGCCACCGGTTCCAGGCGGCAGTCACAGCAAGGATGAAAGCCGGGCATGACGGTATCATGCCACACGATGAGGGCATACACCCGCCCGCGCATGAGATTGCAGATATCGCAGTTGGGTCCTTCGGTGACCCAGCGGTATTTGGTCTTGTTCTCCTGAATGCTGACGCCATCGCCAGAGAAGAGCAGCGGTTCACCATTCATCGGCTTGATCCTCGCCATCCAGAGCCCAGAAGGAATCTGGGAAAGATAGCCTGGGTCTGTTCTGAGCGGATGGTCAAGCAGAAATTCACGGAAGCGCTCATACTGGGTCTGCCCCCACAGCATGAGCTGGTTGGGATCGCCCGCCTTGCCGCCCCACTGTTCAATGGTGCCCGCTGCGCGCGACATGGCGGCTGCCCCGGCAGCGCCCACCACCAGCATGGAGGTATGATCAGCGCGCATGGTGGTGAAATCTTCTCCATCAAGCCCATCCAGAGTATGCCGGCGGGCATAGCGCACAAAAAGGACCTGCCCGACAAGAGGAACCGGAGAGCCGGTGAAATGGACAAAAGGCTGCCCCTCGTTGAAAAAGACATAGAAATCTTCGCGGGCATTGAAGGAGGGATCCAGAAGAGCAGTATCGTAGGGCAGGATGAGCTGCAGCACAGCCAGCAGGCTGGTGCAGTAAATGAGCGGCTGCGCACGACCCGACATGACAAGCGGGAAAGAGTATTCGGTGATATCGGGGAAAGCCTGCGAGTATTCATCCAGAACGCGGCGGATGGCTTCATCCACGATGTCGTTCTCGAATTTCTCATTGGTGGATTTGAGGGTGTTGAGAACGCGAGTGCGGTAGGTTTCAAGATTGGTCATGGATACTGCTCCTATCTTACAAATTAAGTCGAACGCCTTGTGAGATGGTTTGATGCGCTCAGGATGATGGGATCGATCCCCACCTGCCCTCCCCTTAGGAAGGGAGGAGAGCATCCCCACCTAACCTCCCCTTGCATAAGGGGAGGAAATTAACCCCACCCTGCCCGACCCTGTTAGGAGGGGAGGAAATGTATCCCCATCCTAACCTCTCCTTCAGGAAAGGGGAGGGATGAGCGGCAGGCATCAGGCGGAGTTTTCTTTAGCAGGGCGACCACGCCCGCGTTTGGCAGGCGCCGGCGGTGGGATCTGCTTCAGCAGGGTCAGTCTGCGCTTCATCCTTATTTTCTTCCGGACGAATGCGGTACTGACCGCTCTTGAGAGCCTGGCTGACCTGCTTTTCGGTCAGCACCAGCTTGCGCCCATCAGGCAGGATGATGACCAGCTCGCCCCCCACACGGCGGGCGAAATCGAGCGGGTCCACGCCGATGATCTCACGCACCAGCGCGAGGTCCTGTTCTGTTCTGGTCACGATAACAGCCCTCCCGCGCCCTTGCCGGCGTCTTCAATGGCAACGCCGGTGATGTAGGCGATCAGCAGGTAGACCACATTGGCTACCTGCTCTGCTTCCAGCGGGAAGTCAGGGTAGAACTCTTTGACCACGATGAGGATACAGCCAATAAAGGCTGCCCAGAATTTGCGGGAAGCGAGCACACCGAGGAATTTGTTGGGTTTGGTATTCATGATTGACCTTTCTGTGGGGAGGAATTGATCCCCACCCTAGCCCTCCCCTTGGAAAAGGGAGGAAATTATTGGAAAAGGGGAGGAATTGATCCCCACCCTGCTCTCCCCTTGGAAAAGGGAGGAAACCATCACCACCCCTGCCCCCCCCTTGGAAAGGGGAGGGTTTATGAGGAGTGGAGGAACCAGACGATCTGAGGAGGCTTGCCTGGTTTCTTTCCGGAAATGTTTTGTTTGCAAGGTTCACAATCTTTGGCGAGCGCAGGCCGAGATTCTTCGCTGCGCTCAGAATGACGATCTCTGCTATTGAGCGAGAAGATCAGACATCCGCGACGTTATTCTTGTGCAGCGGGCGGAAGTCATTGACCCACACTGCCAGGAAGTGACGCACCTTGAGGCGGTGCTCATCATTGCTGAAGACCGCCGGGCTGAGCTCATCACCCGCGATGAAGATCTCGGGCATGAGACCAAAGCGATCACCCACATAGATGGCGGGGGCAATGGCGGGATCGCAGACCGCTGCCCAGTCGCTGGGGTCGCTCCATTCCGGAACGGTGATCACATCGCCGGGCTGACCGCGCTGCATATTCTCGGAATAAATGCTGGCGGCATTTTCGAGGGTGGGATAGAGGATCTTCATGCCTGCCAGCTGCAGGGGGCGCGGAACGAGCAAGAAGCGCGGGGTTGATCGCCATGGCGGGACCGCTGCCATACACACCGGAGGCGTTCTTGATGAGCATGGGCTGCCGGTAGACAGCAGACTGCACCTCATCCCACTCAGCCGCCGAAAGCGCCACCGTGCGCAGGTTGGCATGCCCGCCGGCGCTGGAGGCTGCGCTGGCATTGAACAATGCGCCGCCATCAGCCATATCAGGACCCACACCAGCCTCACAGGTGAAGATGCCCGCCACCAGCGAAGAGATCTTGCGCAGACCAGCCGCCGCCAGCTCGCGCGGATAGGACGCCAGCTTGCGGGATTCATCACGATCGATCAATTCGAGGGTGAGCGGGATGTAGCCGCCGTATTTCACGAAGCTGGCGGTTTCAGGGCTGTCGCCCACCACCAGCTCGGTGTAGGCGGCGCCTTCATCCACGGAAGGCAGGTCGCCGACCGTGCCAATGAGGGTCCCTGTGATGGTGTTGAGGGTATTGAAATGCTCCACCCTTGCCACACGCGACCACCAGTCATAGCCGGCGCGACCGAGCTGATCCCAGGTGTTGACCACGATCTTGTTGAGGGCAATTCTTTGACCAGACCGGTGAAATCAGCGGTGGTGGCGAGCTGCACCCGGTCGGCAAAGAAACCGCCATGCAGGTTGTAGTCGCCGGTGAGCATGAGATACAGCTCGCGGATGCCGGAGAGCGGGCGAACTTCCAGCTTTTCAGCCTGCGCGTCGCGCGGAGCGCCCAGCAGATCATCAACCGCTGCCTGCAGTTTGTCGCCGGAATCGAACATGGAATGGATGCGCGGACCCTGCACCACAGACGAACCAGACAGCTCGGAGATGAGCGCGCGGGTGTCTTCGATGGCAGACTGCAGCTCAGCCGGTTCGAAAGCCCTGCCGTTGAACTGTTTGCGTAGGCGTTCCTGCGCAGGAGCGGGCAGTTTGGCAGCGGCAAGGGCGGATTCAAGGAACTGGGCGCACATTTGCACGCGCAGTTCGGAGACCTTGCCGGCTTCCTGCTCCATCTCCTTGAATTTTTCGCGCGCGCCCACCAGCTGGTCAATAGCCTGTTGATCACGCTGGATGCGCTCGCGCACCGGGGACGGATCGAGAGGTTCCTGCTGCAGGGTGAACTGCTCGGGTTTGTTATTTTCAGATCGTTCGGACATAGGTGTTCCTTTCAGTTTTTGATAGATCTCGCGGATGAATTCCCCGCCGCGAGCGGGATGCACCACCAGGTCGACCGAGAACACGCGCAGGATCTCCTGCACCTGTTTGCCCTGGGCGGTGAAGACGATGTCGGCGGAAAAGCCGACCGCCGGCTTGCGCTGTTGATCAGCAGCCAGAATCTGCCTGCCCATCTCGCGCAATACTTCCGCTGCCGGACCGATGGGATTGAGGTTCAGTTTGATGCCTTTGGATTGTTCATCCCAGCGCGGGTCATGGCAGACACCTGCCAGGTCGTGCACGGAGTGACCAAACCAGTGGTGATCGATGAAGGTTTCCGCGCCATCCCACAGGGAGACGGACTTCGCGAGGGCAGTTTCGGAGAACTGCCAGCCGTTGCCCTCCCCGGCGGTGATGGCGAGGATCTCGAATTCGCCTTTTTCATTGACGCTGGCGGATTCAAGGGTGATGCGGTGTTGTTGTTCTTGCATAGATACTCCTTTCGATTGTGGGGTTGATCCCCACCCTGCCCTCCCCTTGGAAAAGGGGAGGAAAATAACCCCACCCTTGCCCTCCCCTTGGAAAAGGGAGGAGATTTACCCCACCCTCACCCTCCCCTTGGAAAAGGGAGAAATGCATCCCCACCTAACCTCCCCTTCAAAAGGGGAGGAAAACATCCCCACCCTGCCCTCCCCTTGAAAAGGGGAGGAAAATAGGAAAATGGTCATTCTTCCAGCCCGGATACGGGATCGATATCAGGCTGGGGGGGCTGCTTCTTTTTCGCGGGGTGAGCCGCGGGTGTGGCGCCCTGCTTTTGTGCAGCGGCGGCTCTCCCGCGCGCGAGCATATCCTCGATATCCACGCTTTCGCCGGTGAAGCGGTACACCAGGCGCAGGAACTCGGCATTGTCAATGAGCTGGCGATCGCGCAGTTCGGTGAGCACGCTGAGGATGTTGGCAGCAGCCACGGCGAGCGAGGAATTATCCCGCGCGGAAATATCGGTGCCGCTCAACTCGATCGCGGCGTGCGCATCAACGGATGGATCCATTTTGGCGCGCCGCTCGACCACCGCCTGCAGCAGATCTGCCAGCAGCCACAAAAAGTATTCCTGCCTCTGCTGGAAGCGGCGGAAGGTGGGACCGCCCGCCGCCTCGGCGGTGGTGCGGGTGGAGGATTCAGGCTCTGCCAGGAAATGCAGGGGGATGCCCGCCCCGCAGGCGATCATCTTCTTGAGCGCCAGCCCGTCTTCGTTGGCTTCGGAGGACTGCAGGCGCGGGTTGATGACACGCCAGTTCTCGTTCTCGTCAGAGACCAGAATGCTGCCGGGCTTGGGCGAGTGCGCGTTGAGCGCCTGCTGGCGCTGTTTGCGCTGGGCTTCGGAGTTGAATTTCGCCTGCACCACGTACAGGAAGGCATTGCGGTAGCGGTTGAGGCGGGCGCGATCTTCCAGCCAGGAGGAATAGCGCGACAGCCAGCGCAGCAGAGGCGCCAGGTCGGATTCACCCCACTGCGCCCCTGCCGGGCGGTTGATGGCATACTGCAGCATGACCGCCTTGCCCGGGTCATCATTGAGCGGGTCATAGGCGGGATAGGGCTGGGGGTCGAGATCTTCCAGGCTGCCCTTGGGGAAGAAGGCGACCGGCTGCTCGATGTCATTTTCACGCGCCGCGATCTTGTGGATATCTTTGGCGGGGATGGAGCGCAGATAGGACATGCCGGAGCTGTCGGTGGAGATGAGCACGAACAGGTTGCCGGAGCGGGTCAGTTCGTCGCACATCTCAAAAGCGCGGATGGGCATGCGATTAAGGCGGTGGTTCCAGAATTGATCGAGGAAGTGGGCGGTGGGCGCATGCGAGCAGCTGATGGAAATGCCGCCCCCGACCACATATTCGGAGGTGAGCTCGACGATGCGGCGCGCCAGCGGATTGAGGCGCCAGGCATCCAGCGACTGGCTGAGGATCTCTTCGCGGTCCGCCTGGTAGCGGTCGCGCTCGGAATCGGTCAGCGAGCGGGAACCGAGCGCGAAGCTGGATTCCGTCTCGGCTGCCGCGAGCTGTGCCTGCACCTTGAGCTGGATGCTGTTATTGAACACCCGTTCTACGATGGTATCAAGGATGCTCATGGCTGCAGCATAGGGGATACCTGATCGGCGTGCGTATCCTGCACACGATATTGCGGTTCAGAACCGCTGCGGCATAAGCGCAGCAGGTCGAGCCAGGTGCCGGGGAAGAGGTTGAGATCTACATTGCCCGCCACGCCCGGAACCCTGCCCGCCGAGGTGTACTGCCAGAAGTGCCAGCGCACCCAGGGATAGAACTGGGAAGGGTAGCTGGCGCCATAGTGGGCGACCCACAGCGGGAAGCGCACGCACGCTTCCCAGCGCCCGGCATACGAGCGCCAGAAGCCCGGGCTGGTGTAGAGAATGGGGGTGATGGAGCGCGCTTTTTCGACATGCTCGAGGAACTGCAGGATAGTCTTCTGCAGAACAGCAGCCGAAGCCTTGACCTCCACATCCAGAACGGGCGGCAGCATGAGCTGACCTGCCTGTTCCTCGATGGCAGCCATGGTAGCCAGGAAATGTTCAGCCTGTTCGATGGGATCATATTTGGGCAGGAAATAGTGGTAGGCGCCGGTGGGCATGCCCTCCGCCCTGGCGCCCTGCAGGTACGCGAGAGCGCGATCATCGACATGATCGGTGCCCTCGGTGAACTTGAGAAAGCAGAATTTGATCCCGGCGGTTTTGAGGCGGGCGAAATTGACTTCACCCTGCCAGTGGGATAGATCTACGCCATGCAGCATGGCACACCTCCTGTTTTGGATTGTTGAAAATAGGTATAGATTCGTTGAATGAAGAAGACGTAAGAAAAACTGCTTGACTTGCGTCCGTCATCCTTTGGGAGGAAAGCGACCGAAGGATCTCGGTTGATTAATAAGAAAGAATCGGATCGGAAAGAGTACATCTGATGGTGCCGGTCAGTGAGAGCTTTTTGTACACGACTTGCCATACGATAACCATTCTTCTCTGACAGATCCTTCGCTGCGCTCAGGATAACGATAGTGGAGAGGAAATTATCCCCACCTACCCTCCCCTTGAAAAGGGGAGGAATTGATTTGAGAATAACAGGCATATCAGAAACCAGCATTGTCGATATCCTCCAGCGGATCCTGAGCCTGAATGACGAGGGTGGGAGCGGAGACGCTCCAATCCTGCTCATCCAGAACAGACAGCATGGCAGCGGAAATTAGCAGGTCATCATGCACCAGCTCGCCGCTGGCGGGGTCACGCGTGCCATCCGGAACGCCCCAGCGCACGGTCTTGTTGGGACCGGGCAGGATCTCGAACTCACAGAAAGCCACCTGGCGCCAGAATTCCTGCTGCACAGCACGGATCTCCTGTTCATCTGAAGGCAGGTGATCCTTGAAGCGACCGCTGTCGCACACGCCCAAGAAGTTCCAGCACAGGTCGGATTTGGTGCGGGTGTTGAACTCGAAGGGCAGCAGCCTGCCCGGGAAAGCGGCGGACAGAAAGGAGCTCAAGCCAGCCCCCACCCCGGTGGCATCCACCACCAGGTAGCGCACATCGAACAGTTCCGCCAGCGCCTTGATGCGCGCATACAACTGAGTGTGCTTGACGCCCACCCACTGTGCGCGGTAGACCACGCGGTAGGTGGGTTTGCGCACCAGCTCGTCATTGAGGGTGCTGCCATCGACCTGCACGATGGTGAGCGCGGTGGCATCACGGGCAGGATTTTCAAGGGTTTCTTCCTGCCCCGGTTCGCCGGTGACGCCCTCATCTTCGCCGGCGACATCAATGGTGATGGCATACAGCTGCCCTTCTTCCGGAAAGAGGGCGGCGGAATGGCGCCCACGCATGAGGGCGCAGCGCTCAGGCGGGAACAAGCCGCCCTCGGCGTCAATCTCTTCACAGTAGAACTGGGTCTTGATCATGGGGTGCTGGCGCCCCAGTTTGGCAACCTGCCCCGCCACAAAATCGCCATAGGCGGGCACTTCGGCTGCCACCTGGTCGGCATCCACCACAAAGACACGCTGGACGCCATCTTCCTTCTGCGCCTGGCGGGCAGCGCGCAGTTCCCTCGCCAGCAATGTGCGCGAGGTCCAGGCGGTGCCCCAGAAAATGCGGGTGGCATTAGTGGAGGCAGCCATGGGGGCAATCTCCTTGTCGAACTTGCTGACCAGTACGTCCTGCGCCTCGTCCACTTCCAGCAGCAGCGAAGCGGTGGCGCCCACGATGTTGGAACGCGGCTGCCCGGAGAAGAAGTACAGGCGGGCGCTGCCCACACGGTAGATATAGCCCTGCTCTTTCTGCCAGATGGTGCGGGTGAGGATGTTGGCATCCAGCACGCGCTCGAGACGGCGCATGGCGTTGTATGACTGCGGCTTCCAGGTGGGTGAGACCTTGACCAGCTCGGCATTCGTTTCCGAGAACAGCGTGAGCAGGTAGGTTTCTAGCTGGGCTTGCAGCTCGTTCTTGCCAGACTGGCGCGGAAACATGACCACAAAGGAGCGCCCCGCCCCCTGCAGGATGGACTGCAGCACCGCCTCGGCGACACCCTGCTGGTAGCTGCGCAGGGTAAGCCCAGAGGCTTTCTCGATGAAGAGCGTGATGTCGCGCAAGAGCTGTTTGATATTCTGTACCAGTTGCCCCATACATATTGTTTCCTGTTGGATTATCCCCTTTTACATGCCGCCCAGGTAGGCGGCGATGGCAGAAGCCAGGATGGTGAGTGCCACCTGCCCCGCCTGCATCATGGTGCTGGAAGAGCGCTGGGAAATGACGGCGTCATCCACCTTGCGGATCCTGGCTTCGTGATCGTCCAGGATCTTGCGGATCTCGACCAGCTCACTGTGGATCTGCGCCAGCTTCTCGCTGTTGAGCTCGGAGCTGTGCGATTGCAGGCTTTCGATCCTGTGAAAACGAGCCTCGATATTGTCTTTGAGGCGGCTGAATTGTTCTGCGATCAGTTGTGCCTGGTATTCGTCCATAGAACCCCAATTCGATGACGGCGATGGAAAGAGCGGCAGGGATGAGCTCAGGCTTGATGGATTCCCAGTTCATCACATACCTCTCCCAGCGCCTGAGAAAGCGCGGAGGCGACCGAAGAGCTGTCGCCCCGGATGATCTTCTGCGTGCGCACCAGACCGGCTAAGCGGGTGGAAGCCAGCCCGAGGGTGGAAAGAGCCTTGAACCAGGTCTCGGTATCTTCCCCCTCTTCGCTGGCGAGATCGAACACGCGCCGGATGGTGACCCTGAGCAGGGCGATTTCGTCTTCCACGCCCTCGTGCAGGGCAGCGTCCAGATCATCAACCTCAAGCGGATTGAAACGGCGTGAGTAAAAGCCGTGTTTGAGGGCATTGGTATTGCCGGGCTGGGCACCACGGGTGCGTTTTCTGTCATCCATCTTGTTATCCCCTAATTGATAGATTTGGCTGGTCCCGGCGGGGGGAGGGTGGGCTGCCGCGCACGAAGCGGGATTTTCCCCCTGGAAGTGTTGCGCCATCCCCCTCACCGGGCTGCTGGGAGCTTCGTTTGCTCCACCAGCGTTTATAGAAACTATGTTCTATGTCCTAGATGATAGGGGAGAAACAAGAGAAAAGATAGATGTCAAAATAGGAAGGTTTTTGTAAAAAATAAGAAATTCACCATTCTTTTTCTTAAATTTTCTCCTTATTGCTTCCAATTCCTGTCCAGACAGCGCGCTTCATGTTTTAATAAACCCGGGAGGAAGATAGCTATGCAGCAATTGATCGAAGTGATTCGCAGGGAAGGCATCAACCTGGGCGGCGGCATCTTGAAAGTGGATTCGTTCATCAACCACCAGGTGGATCCCCAGTTAATGGAAGAATGCGGACGGGAATTCGCCCGCCTGTTCAAACCCACCCAGCCCACGCGCGTGCTGACCGCCGAGATCTCGGGCATCGCGCCGGCATTGATGACCGCCAAATTCCTGGGTGTGCCGGTAGTGTACGCGCGCAAGCGCAAACCCATCACCATGCCCGATACGGTCTACCTGACGGTAGCGCCATCCCACACCAAGGGCGTCATGGTGGATCTGATCGTCTCGCCGGAGTACCTCCAGCCGGGTGAGCGCGTGCTGATCATTGATGATTTCCTTGCCAGCGGCGCCACCATCAACGGGTTGGTGCGCCTGACGGAAGCCGCCGGCGCCACGCTGGTGGGCATCGGGGCGCTGATCGAGAAAGAATTCGAGGGCGGGCGCGCTAAACTGGAGCCGCTGGGGGTACCTATTCATTCCCTGGCGTGCATCAGTGCCATGGATGAACAGCACATCACTTTTAAGGAATAAAACTCGATCGGGCAGGGAACTTTTTTCTGCCCGATCCTTATAATAGAAGGAAGAATAAACCATGACCATTGCCATCCTTGATTACGGTTCGCAATATTCTCAGTTGATCGCACGCCGCGTGCGTGAGCGATCTATATACTGCGAGCTGTTCGCGTGGGATGCGCCCGCCGAACAGGTGCTGGCGCTCCAGCCGCAGGGCATCATCCTGTCGGGCGGTCCGGCATCGGTGTATGGAGAGCAGGCACCCAGCCTGCCAGCCTATGTACTGGAGAGCGGGCTGCCGCTGCTGGGTATCTGCTATGGCATGCAGCTGCTGGCGCACAGCCTGGGCGGGAAAGTGCGTTCGTCTCAGCAATCAGAGTACGGTTCGGCTTCCATAAAGATCGTGAAGAAAAACGAACTTCTGGATGAACGCATCCAGCAGGTATGGATGTCGCACGGCGACCGCGTGGAAGAGCTGCCGCCTGGCTTTGAGCTGTTAGCCAGCAGCGCCACCTGCCCGATCGCCGCCATGGGAGATGCGGAACACCAGCGTTATGGCATCCAGTTTCACCCTGAGGTGGTGCATACTCCGCATGGCGAGAGCATTCTTCATAACTTTCTTTTTGCTATTTGCGATTGCCAGCCCAACTGGAGCGCGCGTTCCATTGTGGAGGAAGCGCTAAAAAAGATCAGAGCGCAGGTCGGCGTTCAGCGCGTGCTTTCCGCCGTCAGCGGCGGGGTGGATTCCAGCGTGGCGACCGCACTGGTGCATCGCGCCATAGGCGATCAGCTTGAAGCAGTATTTGTGGATATCGGTCTGCTGCGCCAGGGTGAGCGCGAGAGCGTGCGAGCAGCCCTGACACCCCTGCTGGGGGAAAGCCTGCATATTGTGGATGCTTCACAAACCTTCCTTACTGCCCTGCAGGGTGTGAGCGATCCGGAAGAAAAACGTCGCATCATCGGCACCACTTTCATCAGGGTATTTGAGGAAAAGGCTCGCAGCCTTGGCGAACTACCCTTTCTGGTGCAGGGCACTATCTACCCGGATGTGGTCGAATCACGCGCGCCGGAACGAGCGCAGGCACAGCGCATCAAATCACATCATAATGTGGGCGGTCTTCCGGAGGAGATGGATTTTGAACTGGTTGAGCCGCTGCGTTATCTTTTTAAAGACGAGGTGCGCGCAGTAGGCGAGGAGCTGGGGCTGCCGGAAGAGCTGGTATGGCGGCAGCCTTTCCCCGGTCCGGGGCTGGCGGTACGCTGTCTGGGTGCCATCACACCGCAGCGTTTGGAAGCACTGCGGCAGGCGGACGCCATCTTTTGTGAAGCGCTCCGTGCTGCCAGCCTGATCGATCGCCGCGCTTCGGAAGGATCCCTGCCGATCGCACAGGCTTTTGCAGCATTGCTTCCGGTACGTTCGGTGGGTGTGATGGGTGACCAGCGCACTTATCAGGAGACAATCGTGCTACGTGCCGTCACCAGCCAGGATTTTATGACTGCCGATTGGGCGCGCCTGCCGGAAGAACTGCTGGCAGAAGTATCCAACCGCATCGTGAACGAGGTGCAGGGTGTGAACCGTGTGGTGTATGACATCACGTCCAAACCACCCGCCACCATCGAGTGGGAATGATTTTGGGGCATGTCATTCTGAACACGGTAAATAAACAGCACGCTTGATCAATCCGCTCTCGTCTTTTGTAACCTGTTATTCTTATCATCTTCGACACAGCGTGATCCTTCGGTCATTTCATTCCCTCAGGATGACTTGAACAGTACGTCATTCTGAACGCAGTGAAAAAACAGCGTACTCTATCATCAGGCTTTATCTCTTGTGTCCTGATCATTTTTTAATCCACAACAAGGCATGATCCCTCGATAGCTGCCCTCTCTCAGGATGACTGCAATAGTACGCCATTCTTAGCAAAGCGAAGAATCCCATCCAGGGCTGATATCAATCAAAAACAGGCATCAAAGAAACATGTTGGCTGTTTCTCATGAATCCTGTCTTTATCTGTGACATGATGTGATCATTTGGTTGCTACTCTCCCTCAGGATGACAGCAATAGCACGTCATTCTGATCGCAGCGAAGGATCTCGTCCAGGATAGATTGCACTCGAAAACAGGAAGCAAAAACAGCGCAATCAATCAGGTCTCGTCCCTGGTGACCCGTTTCGCTTATCATCTGCGACATGGCGTGATCCTTCGGTCGTTGTCCTCCCTCAGGATGACAGGAATAGGGTGTGTCATTCTGAGCGCAGCGAAGAATCCCGTCCAGAGTTGATATCAGTCGATAACAGGCGGCAATAACAGCGCAATTAATCAGGTTTTGCGCTAGTGACCTGTTTCACTTTTCATCTGCGACATGACGTGATCCTTCGGTCGCATCTCTCCCTCAGGATGACAGGAATGGGTATGTCTTTCTGAACAACAGCAAAAAAACTGTACAGAAAAACAAACTTGACTCCCTCCACAGAGAGTCAAGTTTTTATTTATTTGTACCAGTCCCTTTCACAAAGAAACAGGCACTTATTCAGATAGCAGCAGGCTTATCTATACAGTTCATTACTCGCCTTTATCCAGATAGCCCTTGTACAGACCTACCAGAGCGGATACGCCACCCACGATCCAGCTCCAGGTTGCAGCTGTCGTTCCACCGAAACCGAAAATCCAGGGTAACAGGAAAATGATCACTCCGATCCAGCATACCCATTTGTAATCTTCTTTGAACCCAAAAAAGGCAAGAAGCAAACCTCCAATGAGACTGGGCCACAGTAATCCAGCTTGACCGCTGTAACCGAAAATGAATGGTGCAAGGAACAATACTGCACCTAAGATAATGGTTAGCCACTTCATGATAAATCTCCTTGTATATGTTGTATTCGTTTTGTATGCATCACAGGATCAATGAACTCAGCATCCTGGAGCAGTGGAATTTGATGGAAATCAGAAAAATGCAATGATCGTCTCGTTACCCCTCCTTTCCCCAGTCTCATCACTGTACGGATCTTAAAATTAGCATCACTTCAGTAGTGCGTCCCACACAGTTTTCCGCCATGTGTCACGCATCTCATTTCACTATTTTTATCTATGGTTTTGTTCACCAAGATAATTGCTAATGAGTTTATTTACTTTTCCCCGTTTATCTCATTGATTGATGTTTCTAATCTTTCATTTGATCCGCTCCCCTGTTGTTCGTAAATAGAATATCAAGTATATGGTTGCCTGTCATGAAGCGAAAGTTTTATAAAAGTATTATCCTGAAACCTCCTGTTTCTCAGCCTGCTTCAAATCTGGTATTAGTGTTAAAGAAGAATGTTTGTCGGGTATTGATCAATCATCATGGATACGCTAATTCCGCTCCAGATGCATTAAAATAAACATCACATGAAAAATAAAACCCGCAGTACGCTGATCTGTCTTTTCTTTTTCAGTACACTGCTTTTATGCATTAACCCCTCCACTGCAATCGCTCAGGGCGGTTTGCGGGCGGTGCTTTCGCAGCCAGACCTGGATCAATTCCCCAGCATGACAACCTATGTGGATGTATACGACTCTAGCAATAATTTTGTAAGCAATCTGGATGCCGAGCAATTCACCCTTGAGGAAGATGGACAGGACCGCACTATTAATGAAGTATCGCGCATTGAACCCGGATTGCATACCATTATGGCACTCAATCTGGGTCCCACATTGAGTAATAGACTCACCACCGATACCACGCGTTTTGAAGATCTTGTCTTCCTGTTGACATCTTGGTTGAATGGAACGCAAAGTCAGGCTGCCAACCTGTACAGTTTCACCTCCAATGAACGGGCAGAACTGCAGCGCAGCGCTGATCCACAGGAATTCGCACAGCTACTGCAAACCTACCAGCCCAATCTATTCAATTTCGAGCCGGACCTGTCCGCATTAAGCTACGCTATTGACATTGCAGCCCAGCAGCCTCAGATGGAACACAACGCCAAACAGGTCATTTTCTATATCACCCCGCTGCCGCTGGATAGCGATCTCGACCAGCTCCCGATCCTTTCCGCGCGGGCGGCAGATATCGGTATCCCGGTATACGTATGGTTGATCGCCAATGAGACCAGCACCAATTCTCCGGCTGCGGAAGCACTGCGTGATCTGGCTGATGCGACCGGTGGTCAGTTCCTGCTATACAACGAGAAGATCGAAGCACCCAGCCCAGAGACGGATTTAAGTCCCCTGCGTTATACCTACCGCCTGCGCTACACCAGTGCCATCAATCAAAGTGGATTTCACCGCATCAAGGTGCAGGTGGAACGCGGTGTACAGATGGCAGAAACACAGGATGTATCCTTTCAAATCGAACTGCTTCCTCCTGAGGTAACCATTATCGCCCTGCCTCCCCAAATTCAGCGAGTGTGGGTAGATGCCGAAGAAGGAGGCAAAGTGATGAAGCCGGATTTCATCACTTTACAGATCAGCGTAACCTTCCCGGATGGCTACCCGCGCCAGCTGGAATATTCACGCCTGCTGGTGGATGGCGAACAGATCATCCGCATTGACCAGCAGCCATTTGAATGGCTGGGCTGGCCTCTGGATGGCTATCGCATGACCGCCACGCATGCTGTGTTGATCGAGGTCGAAGATATTCTAGGCTTCCGCAGCACCAGCAGCCTGCGCGAAGTACAGATCATTGCGGAACCTCGCTATACCGGTTTTTGGGGTGGATTGATCAATTTCATGCAGTCAGGGGGATGGATCATCCTTATTGTGGTGTCCATCTTCGGCGCTCTGGCAGGTTATGCCAGCTACCGCCGCCGCAATCCACGCCCTGCACTTGCCGGAATGGAACCTGCCATCAATTTCAGTGAAGATCCGCTCACCCAACAGGTCATCATTCCTGTAGAATCTGCAGCTCTTTCATCAACCAGCAAGATAACTACCAGACAGCTCGTTCCGTATCTTTTCCCACTCGAAGAACAGACGAATAATCCCCAATTCAACAACGGAATGAATGTAGATCAACCTGAATTGTTGATCGGCAGTGACCCGCAGCAGGTTGACCTGGTCATTGATCATCCCTCTATCAGTCCTGTCCATGCGCGTCTGCGCCGCGCTCCCCAGGGCACCATCATCCTGGCAGATATGGATTCTGAGATCGGCACACGGGTCAACTACGCTCCGGTCTCAAGGAAGGGTACCGTACTGCGTAATAATGATCTCGTTCACATTGGGGAAGTGTCATATAGCTTTAAACTGATCACTCAGCAAACCAAAAAGGAAGATCTGCAATAAACCTTTACCAAGCCGCGATCAGAGCAACCTTTTCAAGAACTTGCTTGGCCTGCCTGTAGACGGGCATGTCCACCAGTTCCCCCTGCAGACCCAGTGCGCCTTTCCCAGCTTGCATGCGTTCCTCATATTCTTCCACAACCTGCTGCGCACGCTGTATTTGCTGTGCGGTGGGTGAGAATGCCTGCTGTACCGCTGCGATCTGGTTGGGATGAATGACCTGTTTTCCATCAAATCCCAGTTGCGCCCCCTGTTGAGCTTCCTGCTGAACTACCTGTGGTTCGCGATAGTCATTGCACACCAAATCAATGGCATCCAGATTATATGCCGCCGCGAACATGACCAGCTGGCTGCGCGCGTAAAGCATTTCCTCATTGGAAGCAGAACGTGTGGCGCCCAGACTGACTGCCAGATCTTCCGCCCCCAATATCAGGGCATCCAGGCGACCGGTCGCTTCACAGATCTCTTTGAGATTCACAAAACTACGGGCGGTCTCGATGATGGCGATCAGGCGAATGGTTCCCAATTCCAGCACGGACTGGGTTTCAAACGCTTCCAAAAAACCATCGGCGTACTGCAATGTAGCAGCATCCTCTACCTTGGGGATGACGATAGCCTGTGGAACAGCCTGCACTACCGTTCGCAGGTCGGGCAGATAAAAGGAAGTGGAGGGATCATTGACACGTACCAGACGTTCGGATTTTCCAAAATCAAAGGTGCCCAGCGCATGCGCCGCAGCCAGGCGCGCTGCTTCCTTTTGAGAAGCTGAAACAGCGTCCTCCAGATCAAGGCAAACACAGTCTGCTCCCAACCGGCAGGCTTTTTCAACCTTGTGCAGATCATCTGCGGGAGTGTATAAAAAAGCTCTTCTCAAACGCATGCTCGTTCTTCCTTTTTTCTCTTATTATAGAAGGGAATGAAACAAAGGTCAGGGGCAGCTTTTCAACCGTTGTGTCTCATCCGCAAGTATGATAGAATTTTGCCGCACTGTTCATTATCGATCTGGAGGGATGGCCGAGTGGTTTAAGGCGCCTGTCTTGAAAACAGGTGTGGGGTGAACGCTCCACCGTGGGTTCGAATCCCTCTCCCTCCGCTGATGACGGTAAAACTCGGGGAGGTGCCAGAGTGGCTGAATGGGACCGCCTGCTAAGTGGTTGTCGGGGGTTGACCTCGACCGAGGGTTCGAATCCCTCCCTCCCCGCTACGTTTTTTACACCGTATCCCCCAATACCCACCTTTTTCCAAATCCTTTTTTTAATGTGTGCTGTGGTGAAAATTGCCTATAATAAGACCCGACCAATGACTTTTCAATGCCAAAGGAGATCCCATGCCTCTTTCACAGAAAGCACAAATGGTGCAGCAAGTGCTGCATGAACACAATCTCACCCTGGATGTAATAGAACTGGATGCCAGCACTCGCACTGCACAGGAGGCAGCCAATGCTGTGGGCTGTGAAATTGGGCAAATATGCAAGTCTCTGATTTTCCGTTCGGGCGAAACCCCCATACTTTTTCTGGTGAGCGGCAGGAACCAGTTGAATGTTGCACAGGTTTCTGCACAAATAGGAATACCTTTAGAGAAAGCTGATGCCAGCTTCACCAAACAGAAAACAGGTTTTTCAATTGGCGGCGTACCACCGGTTGCACATATAAACCCGCTTACAACCTATATTGACCGTACACTTCTTTCTTACCAGCACGTCTGGGCTGCAGCCGGAACACCGCATTCCATTTTCAAGCTGGATAGTTCGCAGCTCCTTCCGCTGACAGGCGGAAAGGTAATTGATGTAACCTGATTAATATAGCATCTTGTCTACGAAACGTACGTCAGCGCTAATCTGGCTGCCTGACTGGCATCCGGGGCATAGCCATCTGCGCCAATCTGATCAGCGTAGGTTTGCGTCACCGGCGCACCACCCACAAGGATTTTTACGGTATCGCGCAATCCGGCTTCCTGAATCGCCTGGATCACGCGAGTCATATTGGTCATGGTAGTGGTAAGCAGAGCAGAAATGGCAATGATATCCGCATTCTTTTCCTTCACCGTTTCCACGAACATCTCAGTGGAAACATCCGTTCCCAGATCAATGATCTCAAAGCCGGCTCCCTCCAGCATGATCGCCACCAGATTCTTTCCAATGTCATGCAGGTCCCCTTTCACCGTTCCGATTACAACCTTGCCAATCGGCTCTACATCTTCAGCAATTAATTGCATTTTTAGCAGATCCAGACCGCTCTGCATAGCACGGGCAGCAACCAGCATTTCAGGCACAAAATATTCACCTTCTTCAAACAACGAGCCAACTTCGGTCATAGCCGGTATCAATCCTTTTTTAAGGATATCATCTGCGCTCACACCTGCTTCCATAGCTTGCTGTACCGCCTGCTGGCAACCTTCCATATTTCCATCTAAAATACACTGATTAATCTTCTTCAATATCATTTCCATCACATTCTCATTCTTCATTTTATTCGATAGGTTGGCTTGGGATAACCCGGAGTACGAGTAAAACTTTCCAACTCAATCCATTCTATATCAGCCTGAACTGCCTTCTCTTTAACAATACCAGCAATCAAACTTTCAAGGCGCTCGACCGTACCAACCAGCAGGGCATTGATCCACATCTCAATTTTTTCACCTTCAAGAGATGCCAATCGTGTTCTAACATTTGTGGTGAAAGCGTCATCAATCACCTGCATGGTAGGTGCACTGATCTTGATGCTGTTTTTATCGCTTTGAATGTGAAATTTAAGATGTCCGGCAATACTTCTTTCTTCATTAACCGTGCGGGCTATGGCGATCACCATTTCTGCCAGCGTATCCCGTTTCGCAATCGTTGAGATTTCGAAGCGGTATTGTTTGTCAATCCATGCCATCTCCTGTTCTCCGCTGGCATAACGATCGTAATCAATTTCTAACGAACGCAAATCCTGCGTTTTCCACTCGCCTTCGATCAGGCTGACCCAGCGTGCAACATTATCTTCATCAAGTGAATTCTGCAGCAGCAGGGCTGCCTGTGGGTAACGTATCGCAGCCAGATCAGCCACCTGCTGAACCCGCTGCGGATCAAGTAAATCAATCTTATTGATGACCAGGATGCTGGCTTCTTCGATCTGTTTTGCGAAAATGTAGCTGACATCTTCGCTGAATGGCATTTCTTCGCCATTTAAAAAACGCTCCAGCAAACGCACATCGGCAAAAACCGAATAACTGGCTGCTTCGCCCAGGTCGCTGCACAGTTCGCGCAGCGGTTTGACCACCGTCGCGACAATATCTGCACAGGAACCCACCGATTCCGCGAAGATCACATCCGGGTTGTATTCTGAGGCGATCTTCTCGATCTGGTCACTGAGATCGTTGAAATGGCAGCAAAAGCAGCCACCGGTTACCTCCAATGCAGGAAAATCCTGTGCCCGAAAAAAGGCAGTATCCACCAGATGTTTGCCCTGATCATTGGTGATGATCCCCACTCGCTTCTGCCGCTCAACCAGTAATTTGGCGGCTGCGGAGATCGCAGTTGTTTTTCCACTTCCCAAAAAACCACCCACCATATGGATTTTCATAATGCTAAATTCCTTCCTGTTGAATATCCTGTTCTCGCGTGTTCCATTTTACCGGAAAAACCGCCAGCCTGACCAGAAATCAGAGTATGGTTCTACAGTTCCTGGTTTAAGGTGGTAAAAAAGGAGAGAACGTGGTTCTGTTCTCTCCTTTAATGTATGGTTCAACAAATAATCTTTACTTCTTTTTGTCCACAGTCTCCTCATGCATTGCTCCGACCAGAGCAAGTAGATTGCTGTTGGTAAATATTTTTTGAAGAGTAGCCTTGCTTTTATAGTGAATGATGATCTTCCCCGGGAGAGCGATGAAAGGGAACCAGTGTACTTTCTGGAGTTTCTGCCAATCCAACTCGGTTCTTTGCAGCAGAGCTGTCAGCTTTTCTTTTCCCATTTCTTTCTCGATCTTCAACTCACTCACTATTTGCATATAAACAGCTTGAAACCCGAGATGTGCCAGATAAACGCTCAAGGCATACAAAAGAATAATTCCATTAATAAGCAGGCTGTTTTGTTCGTAAAAACCTGCCAGTGCTCTGCCCATTTCACCCAGAAGAGATTCGATAAATGCACGTATCATGTTTCCGCCTTTCTAGAAAAAGGGGCGGTCTGATGTGACCGCCCCAGTGTCGTCATTCATTGCTTTAACGAGCAGAGTGCTATCTACTTTATACCTACTTCTCTTGTGGCGCTCCTGCAACGACATCCCAGGCTTTGGGATTCTTGCGATAGAGAATGAAGAGCGCTGCAACCACTACTGCCAGAATGATCAGACCGAACACACCCAGCGATTGTACCGCTTTGGTAAATACCAGTCCGGTCCATAAGAAACCATCAGCAATACTGGTGATGCGCGCGGCACCTTCAGGCATCGCAAAACCGGCGTTTACGGCTGCGGAAGTGAAGAAATCAGCCATACCGGATGCGATATAGAAGCCTGCGATCAGTTCTAACGTGCCAGCCACGATCATGCGGAAGATATTACCCTTCATAAGGGGAGCAAACAGAGCCACCACAAAGGGGATAACAGCCAGGTCTGCGAACAACAGGACATGGTTACCGGGAAGGATGATGCTCAATAAAATGGCGATCGGAACCAATACCAGTGCGGCAGAAATGGATGCCGGGTGACCGATCAGGATTGCGGAATCAAGACCGATGTAGATCTCACGCCCACCAGCGCGTTTCTTCATGAAATCGCGGGCTGCTTCAGAGATCGGGATCAAGCCTTCCATCAAGATCTGGACCATGCGGGGCAGCAATAGCATCACAGCTGCAAGGCTGATACCAGTCTTGAGAATGCTTACCAGCGCCTGTTCAGCATTGTAGTACGCCAACACACCCAGAACCAGACCGATGATGAGACCAAGAATAACCGGTTCACCGAAGACACCCAGTTTTTTCTGGATGGTGTCAGGGTCTGCTTTCCAATTTTTGACCCCAGGGATACGATCGATGATCCAGTTCGTCACAATGGCGAAAGGAACACCGGGACCTGAAGTCAGGTGAGGAATGGATATGCCGGGCAGCTTGTAGAAGTGCTGAACCGCCTTCGCGGTCCAATCTGCCACGAAAAGCGCCAGAGCAGCAGCAATGGCAGCTGCGATCAGACCATAGGTCAGGCTGCCGGTGGCAACATAAACCAGAGAACCCAGGAATGCGAAGTGCCAGAAATTCCACACATCAATATTGAGGGTCTTGGTCCATTTGACAAGCAGCAGAACCACATTGACTGCCAGGGCGATTGGGATCACCCACAAACCAACATCGGTACCAAATGCAATTGCAGCAGCAGATGGCCATCCAACATCCACAACATCACGCTGGATGTTCCAGTTGGTTACCATTGCGGTACCGACACCAGAGAGGGTTCCCCACATCAGGTCGATGATCAAGTTGATACCGATAAAAGCAATACCAATGGTCACACCAGCCCGGAAGGCTTTCCCGGGTTTTGCCCCAAGGATCAGCCCAAGGATGAAAATAATAATGGGAAGAACAACGGTTGCTCCCAGTGAATCAATAACAGCTTTTAAAGTAGTAAGGAAGGTTTCCATGCTTATACCTCCTAATGTATCTAGTCTTTTAATGCTTCAACAATTTGTTCGATAGCATCCTCCTTTCCTATTCCTGTCAGGAAAGCTAAAGTATGAATGACGGGTACACCGAGGTTGTCAGGCACTGGGGTTGTGGTGACGATCAAATCCGCGTCACCAGCCAGTGATTTCACCTCGGAAGCCTTACACTGCCGGGTTGAAATATCAATCCCTCGTTCTTTTAATGCTTCTTCGATTGCCTTCGCTACCACCGTGGAGGTGGCAATTGCTGTACCACAGGCAACAAGGATTCTTTTTGGACCTACCATGCTCTACTCCTTATATCTTCTATGTAGTATTAACTCCATTGTAGACAGGTTTTTAAAATATACAATCTGAATAAAATCCAGTTCTATTCTTTGTTTAATACAGTCAAAACCTCTTCATAAATGGTCGCTTTCATTAGCGCAGCCACCACTTCAGGTGCCTGCAGCACACCTGCGATTTCCTGCAGCATTTCAATCTGTACTTTGGGCTGCTCAAGCGCAAGCAAAAACACCAAACTCACATCCACCGTTTCGGTGGGAATCGCCATATTTTGAAAGGGTACGGGGTTTTTCAAGGTTGCCAGCGCCAGCCCGGGTTTGATGACATGTTCAATATCTGTGTGAGGAATGGCAGCATTGAATCCGCCTCCAAGGGGTAGACCGGTTGGTAATCTGTTTTCACGGTCTATGGCTGCATCAACAAAGCTATCCTTCACGTAACCCGTTTCCAATAAACGGGAACCCAGCATCTGTATGATCGTATTTGCATCCTTTGCATCTACGTTTAATAAAACCCCTTCTCGTTCTAAGAGTTGCAGTATCGACTGACTCATAATGACATCACCCCTGGGTTCTCCAACCCAACTTTAATATCCTGCAAGAATTCGGCAGCTTCAACACCATCCACAACACGATGATCTGCGCTGAGGGTAATGGTCATGATCGGTTTTACAATCGGATTTTTCTGTGCATCAGGTACAAATTTTTCAACAATATTTCCAACTGCCAGAATTCCCGTTTGTGGTGGATTGATGATGGCTGTGAATCGATCAACCCCGTACATGCCCAGGTTCGATATGGTGAAAGTGCCGCCTTCCAGATCCTCAGGAACAAGTTTGTTACTGCGGGCTTTCTCTGCCAGCGCTGCAATCTCATCAGATAGTTGATAGATGCGCTTTTGATCGGCATCGCGCACTACCGGCACGATCAATCCTTCTGATACGGCAACCGCAACACCGATATTCACATAAGGTAGTTCAACGATTGCATCCTCATCCAGAAAACTGTTCAACCTGGGGTGACGGGTTAATGCCCAGGCAGCCGCCTGTGTTATCAGGGCTGTATACGTGAATTTCGTGATCCTGCCTGTTACATCCAGAGCCACGTTTTCTCTTAAGGCAACTGCAGCGCTCATATCAACATCCATCTGCAATGTCATGTGAGGTGCTTCGCGCATGCTGCGCGCCATATTCTCCGCGATGATGCGGCGTATACCCTTCAGTGGGATGCGTGTGACTTCTGCTGGAATTGTCAGATGCGCTGGCTTCCCTTTATTAGATACAGCCTGTTTTACATCCCTCTCCTGGATTCGACCCTGCGGACCACTGCCAGCAATGGAATCCAGTTCAATATCCATTTCACCGGCAACACGGCGGGCAGCCGGGGTTGCAGCCACTTTTCCATCATGAACGATTTGCGTATTTTTAGATAGGTAAGCTTCGACATCAGCTTTGGTGATCTTACCACCAGCACCACTGCCCGTGATGGTAGAAACATCAATGCCGGCATCTTTCATCATGCGCAGTGCCACTGGTGTTGCACTCATCTCATGTGCTTTTTTTGATTGTTTGGTGGTTGTCTGTTCCTGGCTTGCTACATCCTTCTGGTCATCTTTTTCAGGAAGTGCTTCGCCGGGCTGTAAGATAAACGCGATGATCCTGGTGACCGGCACAACATCCCCTTCTTTGTAGCGAATTCCTGCCAGCATACCGCTTTCGGGAGCTTCTACTTCCATGCTCAATTTATCAGTTGAAACCGTAGCGATCGGATCACCTTTCTCAACTGTTTCACCATCTTTTTTCAACCATTCGATGATCTCAGATTCTTCCTGGGTGAAACCGAATTTGGGCATGATCACTTCTTTAGCCATGGGTTTACCTCCTAATACTGTCCCTGTACGATCTTGCGAGATTCATCAACAATATTTTCAACCTGCGGCACAGCGTGATATTCGAGATTGCGGTTGTACGGAATGGGCATATCCAGTCCAGCCAGACGGCGGATGGGGGCATCAAGATACCCAAATGCTTCACTTTCTGCTATACAGCCA
This sequence comes from Anaerolineaceae bacterium, assembly GCA_963556045.3. Lineage (GTDB taxonomy): Bacteria > Chloroflexota > Anaerolineae > Anaerolineales > Anaerolineaceae > UBA4781. The sequence continues at coordinate 1,646,311 of CAUVYA020000002.1, forward strand.
GCTACCTCCGCTCCAAAACCACCTGTTTTCACTGCTTCATGAACAATGAGTACTTTTCCGGTCTTAATGATGGATGCAGCAATGGGATCCAAATCCAGTGGATGAAGTGTGCGTGGATCAATGACCTCAACTTGTATACCTTCTTCTGCCAGTTTCTGAGCCGCCTCCAGAGCACGAACAACCATCACAGATGTTGCGATGATGGTGAGATCCTTCCCTTCCCGCACCACATGACTCATCCCGATTGGGATGGTGTACATCTTTTCCGGAACCGGACCCTTGGTACGGTAGAGCAGTTTATGTTCAAAAAACATGACCGGATTGGGATCTTCGATGGCTGCCAGCAGCAAACCCTTTGCGTCATACGGAGTGCTGGGCATGACTACTTTCAATCCCGGAACATGAACAAACCAGCTTTCATAACTGCCTGAATGCTGCCCGGATGCGCCGGTACCGGAACCTCCCGGTAATCGCAATACCATGGGAACGGTTGCTTTTCCGCCAAACATGAAACGGATGCGCGCTGCCTGCAGCACCAGCTGCTCCATGGAAAGGGTCACAAAGTCACTGAACATGATCTCTCCCACCGGGCGCATACCGGTTAATGCAGCACCGACACAGGCACCTGTGATGGCAGCTTCCGAAATGGGGGTATCGATCACACGTTCCTTTCCATATTTTTCCTGCAGGTCACCGGTCACACCAAAAGCACCGCCGTAGACGCCGATATCCTCCCCAATAAGAAAGACTCGGTTGTCCTTCGCCATGATCTGATCAAGGGCTTCATGCAGTGCATCTTTATAGGTAAGCTCACGCATAGACGCCCTCCAGTATTGTTGATAGATCCGGTTCGGGGCTGTTTTCGGCGAATGCAACGGCTTTCTGGATATCAATTTTCACGCGATTTTGAATATCTTGCATTTCTTTATCTGTCACACCGATCTTCGAGGCAAAACGAGGGATCGGATCTTTCTTCATCCATTCTTTTACCTCTTCACGGGTGCGGTAAGCCTGCCGGTCGCTTTTCGAATGCCCGCGCCAGCGATAGGTAATAGCTTCGATCAAAGTCGGTCCATCCCCACTGCGCGCACGTTCCGCAGCTTCTCGTACCGCTTTATGAACAGTAAAGACATCATTCCCATCTACCGTAACACCCTTGATGCCGTACGCCACCGCCCGCTGGCTGATCTCTTCGATCTTGAAAGCCTGGTCAAACGGAGTGGACATGGCATACAGGTTATTTTCACAAAGATAGATAATGGGCAAACTCCAGATGCTCGCCATATTCAGAGATTCATGGAAAGCGCCTTCGTTGGCAGCGCCGTCGCCAAAGAGTGTCAACGCTACCTGCTTGGTCTTACGGATCTTGATACTCAAGCCCACACCAACCGCAATAGGGAGGTTCCCTCCCACTATGCCATTCGCACCCAGATTGTTTGATTCCACATCCGCAATATGCATGGATCCACCGCGCCCGCGGCAGTACCCATTTTCTTTTCCGAGGAATTCCGCCATCATGCGATTCAAGTCACCACCCCATGCTAGAAAGTGACCGTGCCCACGATGAGTGTTCAATAAATAATCGTTTCTTGTGATGGCACTGCTGGCTCCTGCCGCAATCGCTTCCTGCCCAATGGAAAGGTGCATGGTCCCATGCACTTTTCCCAATGCATACATCTCTTCCGCATTTTCTTCAAAGGCACGCGTTAACACCATTAAATAAAGAAGTTTTTCTGCTTCTTGAAGTGTTAGTTCTCCTTCCAGCAACTTCTCTTTTTCCATCAATCCTCCACATCCTTATAAAAATGGTTCCACTGCTGAAGAATCCGTAATTAAAATATCCAGTAAATTTCCCTCTAATGCAGCTTTTACAGCAGGCGCTTTTTTCTCCCCTGCTGCAATGGTAATGACAGTTGCTTTCCCTTCACGAATCCTTTGAAAATCCGCAGCAACCACACGATCATTGATCTGATCTTCCAAAATCTTTCCTCGCTCGTTGAAAAACCAGCCACAGGTATATCCCACGGCACCCTGATTTCGGATGGAGATGAATTCGTGGGGTTCCATATAGCCCATTCTGACAACGCTGGCTTCTTTCGGTTCTTCCGTGATGCAGCCAATACCTGCCAGGACAATATCCGCTTTATATGCCAGTTCAATAGTAGATTTAATGGATTTTTGACGCAGCATCGTATCTCTGGATGTTTTGCTGTCCATGATCATGGGCGCATTTAGCGTATAGTAATTACCGCGTACTTTATGCGCCAGCGAGCTTGCCAGTTCAGGGCCATCAATAAAAGGGCTGCTTTTAATACCGATTGAACCTAAAATCTGTACGATTTTGACATTCCTTAACGATTCCGGCTCCATGGCATTGATCACTTCATACACTGACGTTCCTGTAGAAATGGCTACGATCAGGTCATTCTTTATAAGTTTGCTGAAAATTTCTGCGCCCTGTTCACCAACGAACCGCAGTGTTTGGGCATAACTCAGTTTCCCTCGGTTCACTACGATCGCATTTTTCAATCCAAACCGCTCTGTTAATATGTCTTCCATATCAACATTGCGAATGGAGGGAAAAATCACTTTATGCTCCACTACCCCTTTTTGTTCTGCTTCGGTCAGTAATCTTGAAATAGCTGAACGTGAATAACCAAATTCACGCGCGATCTCGGTTTGATTGCGTTTATCCAGATAATACATGGAGGCAATTTCAGCCAGTAGATGTTTTCGTGATTCAGATTTCATCTTTTTCCCAGTGAATAAATCTCACTTTTAATATATCATCGAAATATCAAATTTTCACCTATGTTATCACATAATCACAATTGTGATTTTTTTGCTGATGCCCCATCCGTTTCCATCCTCAAGAATTACGCATCCATCCTGTGTTACAATCTGACTTCAGTTAAGGAAAATAGATTGTTTATCGTATTATCAAAATTTCTTCCACTATTTGTATACCCGCTAGGTTTGGGGTTAATTCTCCTGCTCATTGCGCTGTTCGTCTTTAAAAAGAAGGGCGCTAAAAGACTTATGTTACTGGCATTCATCATTCTTTGGGCATGTTCTACAGATCCGGTATCGAAAGCGTTGACCCGATCATTAGAATGGCAGTATTCTTATCCGGATGTAGTTCCCGAAGCGGATGTCATCATTGTATTGGGGGGCGGAACCGAAGCAGCCATCCCTCCTCGTTCATTTGTTGAATTCAACAGCGCAGGAGATCGTGTTTTTGCGGCAGCCAGACTGTACCGAGAGGGAAAAGCACCAGCCATCCTGCTAAGCGGGGGAAATATTGCATGGCTCAATGGCAGTGATTCCACACCTGCAGATCAGATGGCAGAGATCCTCTCTTTTCTTGGCGTTCCTTCTTCCGATATGATCCTGGAAGATACATCCAGAAACACGCAGGAAAATGTGCTCAACGCCAAGCAAATCATTGCGGATAATGGGTATGAAAAGATCCTTTTGGTGACCTCTGCCATGCACATGCCGCGCTCGGTGAAATTATTCGAAAAGCAAGGAATTGAGGTTATCCCTATCCCGGTAGATTATTCCGTTGTGGAAGACCAACAGGAACAAGCATCTCTTTTAGACAATCTGTTGGGATTGATTCCCAGCGCAGGCAACCTTTCCGTTACCACCAACGCCTTAAAGGAATATCTGGGAATTTGGACATATGCTCTTCAGGGCTGGCTATAAGCAAACATATTGATCGGAAATTCCAATAATTTTGATTGATAAAGAGGAAATATAACTCGATTTTTTCAACGATTTTCGAGATTTTATTAATGTTTCATTGCTATAATGCAATTACAGGTTTTAAAAAAGGAATAGACACACAATGATTGAAAAAGAAAAACAACCCGGAGATCGACGGATCGCGGTATTAATTGATGGGGATAACGCCCAGCCGTCTCTGATCGAAAAGATACTGGCAGAAGCAAGCAAATATGGCTCGGTTACCATCCGCCGCAATTATGGCGATTGGACGACCTCTAACATGAATGGGTGGAAGGATACGCTTCAAACCTATGCCGTACAACCCATTCAGCAGTTCCGTTACACAGTCGGCAAAAACGCAACCGATTCAGCTATGATCATCGACGCCATGGATATCCTGTACAGCGCCAGTGTGGATGGCTTTTGTCTGGTTTCGAGTGATAGCGACTATACTCGTCTTGCCACACGTATCCGCGAAAAGGGGTTTTTTGTAATGGGAATCGGACAGAAAAAAACACCGCGCGCATTTGTCAACGCATGTGATGTGTTTGTCTATACCGAGAACCTCATGCCGAAACCCGCTGCAAAACGCAGCAGCCCCAAAAAGAGTACGAAAAGTGAAAAAGAACATCAAACGCCCGATCCTGCTCCCCTGCTGAAACAGGCTTTTGATATTGCAGTTCAAGAAGACGGCTGGGCATTCCTGGGAACGCTCGGGCACCATCTGCGCCAGCTCGACCCAGGTTTTGATGCCCGCACATATGGGCACAACCAGCTATCTACACTGGTTCGCGCTTATTCAAAAATATTTGAGATCAAGGAAGTAAAATCACCGGAAGGCAATTCTGTCATTTATGTGCGCTGGAAAGAATGACACAGGAGAATAATATGGACCCCAGACTAGATATTATTTATCGCCGCCGCAGCATCCGAATTTTTGAGCGAAAGGAAGTCGAGCAAGAACTGCTTGAAGAACTGTTACAGGCAGGCATGGCGGCTCCCAGCGCCAGTAATGGGCAGCCCTGGGAATTTGTGGTAGTGACAGACACGCAAAAATTAGAACAATTGCAGAGCAAACTTCATTACGGAAAATACAACGCTCCTGCCGCGATTGCAGTTCTGGCAAATTTAAGCATCGCGAAAAAGGAATCTTCTTTCCGATTCTGGATTCAAGATTGCAGCGCTGCCACAGAAAACATCCTTGTTGCCGCAGCCGGTCTTGGTCTGGGCAGTGTTTGGATCGGTGGGTATCCTAAAGAAGATGTCACCAGCCTCATCCATGAGATCCTTGAAATCCCCGAGAATATTCACGTCCTTAATTTGATCTATGTTGGTTATCCTGCCGAAGATAAGCCTGCTCGAACGCAATACGAAAAGGAGCGCGTGCACTGGCAAAAGTATTGATTCACTAATTTGATATTTCGGATAGATTTGTGAATCCCTCGATTCAGAATGGTCAAGAAGTAAGTGAATGAAAGTTTGAATTTGATCAATGTTGAGACTGATTCATTCTTCATAAATATCTTGTAAAATCACGGGATATGGGTTTAATAGGGTTACCCGTTTATTAGTACTGATGAAAAATATTCCTGCAAAAACAATTTACGTGTGATGCAGGATGAAATCACATACGCACAGAAATCAAGGAGTATACGATTATGGAATTTCAATATCATGACTTGATTAAATTATGCGCCTCCCTTCTCCTGGGAGGCATCATCGGCGCTGAACGTGAACGCTATAAAAAAGATGCCGGTCTACGCACCACCATCCTGATCTCGATCGGTTCCACACTTTTTACCATCCTTTCAGAACGTGTCGGCGTGGGCACAGGGTTGAATTTTGATACCTCAAGGATTGCAGCCAATATTGTGAGCGGCATCGGTTTTTTAGGTGCGGGTGTCATCCTACAGGAACATGGCAGGGTGAAAGGTCTCACCACAGCCGCCACGATCTGGATATCTGCAGCGATTGGCATGGCATGCGGCGCCGGGGAATTCGTTTTGGCAAGTATTACCGCCATACTCACCATGATCGTTCTGGTCGCTTTCACAAAGATCGAGGATAAGCTGGAAGTCTCGATCGAGGAACGCACGTACGAGATCACATCCAAAATTAGCTGGGAGAAATATAAAGAGATAAAAAATCTTTTTAAAAGTTATGGTCTCATCATCACCAAATCAAAACAGGAAAAGAAAGCCGGTGGTGATATGGTTCTGACCCTCGAAGTAAGCGGACCCTCTAAAAAACACGATAAAGTAGTCCAAAAAATCCTTTCGGATAAAGAGATCAAAGAATACTGGTTCTAAACAGGCATTGGGAACTTCCAGACCTTATATTTCGTTTTAATGGCATCTCATGAGGAGAAGGAAAAATGAAAAAGAATGTAATATCCAGTCTGATCGTGGCAATACTCTTTATCATCAGTGCGTGCGGTCCTGTTTCCATCAATACCGGGGGCGAAACAATTTCCATTCAAGAACCTACCCCTGTTAACCTGCAAGATCAGGCGCCAAACAGCGATGCAAACCAACCAGTCGGAACCGTTTCTTACAAACAGCCGAAAATGATCGTGGTTGACAGCGGCGATGAGATAGGCTTGACCTTCTACAATCTGCAGGGGCAAGCCGTCACAGAGCTGCGCACCCCCAGCGCTGGCTATTTTACAGCGGGCAGTGTACACATCGCCGGCGCTGTGCCGGATGGTCAGATCATGACTCCACTGGTCTATCATTCCTTCAATCCCGATTCCCTGCAAATGAACGTCAATGACACGATCACCACCCTGGTGAACACACCCATGTTCTATGGTTTAGCCGGTGCAGTTGGTGAGGCATTCATTGCCTACAGCACCTACCAGCCGGAAGATGATGCCGTTACCAGTATGCTGTACTTAGGCGATCTGAATACTCTTCCCATCATCGGTCCTATTTTTACACTGGAAAACTCGGATAATTTTTATGTGGTCAACCCGCTGGGTATTTCCACTACAGAGGGCATTGCCACCGGAATCTGGTATACGCTGTCTGCATGGGGCATCGGCGGGGATATCATTTATCCGGTTAATCAAGGCTTGTACTATTTCGACATGACCAGCGGCAGCAGTTTTCAGTTTGCAGGAGCAGAATGCAACCCACAGGGATTATCACAGGATTTGAACTGGGCAGCCTGCCGCGGCGGTAATTCTGACGGCGGGTACAGCTACTTTATTAAAAATACGGCAGCAAACACAGCCGTAGACTTCCCCCTGGACTCAGCCAGCGATCGCGGAGCAGGATACGGGGTCTTTTCACTCGATAATTCCTATATTGCCTGGCTGGAAGCAAGCGGATCTCATATGGCAGAGACACCAAACTATCACAGCCGTATCCGTATTGGTCTGACAGGCGGCGGTGTGGTCTTTGACCAGGATGACGGCGCTTTTGCACAGGCACTGGGAGCCAGTTCTGTTGAATACATCGAACCCGTTGGGTGGATTGACCCGCAAACCCTGCTGGTTGAGGTAGTCATTGAAGATTACGGAAATCCAAGTATTGTAAAAGTTGATGTTACCAATGGATCCATCACACCTTTCATCCATGGACGCTTTGTTACATTTGCATATCCCTAGAAAAACTGGATTACAATGAACACCGGAGTAGTTTTTATTACTCCGGTTTTTTAATAATAGATAGAAAATCCTAATGAAAAGAAAGGCTTCAAATGAAGAAAACTATATCTATCGCTCTGGTCGTATTTTCACTTGTATTATTGCTCAGTGCGTGCGGATCGGATGAAACATCCTATACAACTGTAGGTGGTCTGGAAATCGTGGATGTCACCTATTCTAAAGGAATAACAGACGGTGAACCGACAACCATTACGGATGAATTTTATCCCACCGAAACGGTGTACCTGACCGTTGATATTCATGGTCGCCCCGAAAGTGGTGTCGTGTCAGCAGAGGCTTACTGGAATGAGCAATTCATCTCTTCCGTAGATATTGACCTGGCTGACGTGAACAGCGGCGTGATCATGTCTGTAGGTGAGAATACCTATGCTTCCATCACACTAACTCCAAGTGCCGACTGGCCGATCAGCAAGAATTACAAATTCCTGGTCAGCATCAATGGTGAAAAATTGGGCGAATATCCTTTCACCGTTGTCCCGCCTGAAGATGCAATTCCTTCTGTTATCAATGCGGTTTCCCTCTCCAAAGACGTGGATGAAAACTTTAATCCGATCGACCCAACCACGACATTCGCTGCCCCCGAACCAGTATTCCTGGTCGCCAATGGCGATTTTGGTAGAGATACATGGTTCAATATTGTATGGACCGTTAGCGGGGATTCTCTGGTTGACTGCAACACGGTCATTAAAGCCGACCAGGATTACCCAGACGATGGTCTCTACTTTTCCTGTGCGCCTGACACCGGCTGGCCGGCAGGCGAACACAATGTCACGTTATACATGAATGATGAATTGGTGGGAACGTACACGTTTACAGTCGAATAGCCCCAAAATAGTGCCGCTATAGATTGATAATCGGCATTTGCAAATTTATAAAATTTGCAGTAATATATTATCACTGTTCGGAGGGAATTATTTATACCTTCGCACGATCGTCGTAGCACGGGGTGTAGGGGTACCGTGCGAGAAAGGTCGATAGTATCTAGAGGTCAGCTACTATCGACCTTTTATGTTAAGTATCTTTCAGATAAACCACCGTTACGCCCTCCCCCCCCTCGGTTCGCAGGGCTTCCTCCCATCGCTCTACATATTGGGAGGTTTGTGCATATTCACGCACAACAGTCCGGATGGTGCCCGTGCCTTTACCATGAACAATTCGCACATACGGCAATCCCGCCGCATACGCCTTTTCAATATAGCGTTCCAGTTCTGGCAGGGCATCATCCACCCGCATTCCGCGCAGGTGACATTCCAATCCGGGTGACTTGCCCACCGTGGAAGAAACACGCGTTGAACGAACATCCGCCCGTTCAACTTTGTGCTCGCTCGTTTCGGTTTTCGCCCGAGCGATTTCTCCCGCCTGAACCTTCACGCGCATTTTCCCGATCTCCACTTCCACCTCATCGGTCAGGATGGCGCTCACGATTCCCTCCACCTTGAGCGAACGGACGTAGACCCGGTCACCGATTTTCAATGGTCTGGGGCGTTGTCTGGTTGTGTTTCTGCGCTCAACGGGTTTTTGTTGGGCTGCTTCCATCGCATCCAGTTCTTTCTGTAGCTGTTTCCAGTTTTCATCAGGCTGCTGCCTGTTTCTCCCCTGTTTGCGCAGTGTTTTCAGTTCTTCCCGCACGGAATCAATTTCATCCAGCATTTCCTTCTGGGTGTTTTCAAGAATTTGCAGCCTCTCATCTTCTATACCATCCAGGCGCTTTTGCAATTCATTTTTGATCTCCTCTGCTCTCAAATGCTGTTCTCTGGCAGATTGCAGTTCTTTGCGAGCACTCTCAAGCTGCGTATGGATCTCATCCAGCAGGTCATCCGTGTGCAATTCACCGGGATCTATCATAGATCGGGCATCCTCGATCACCTTATCTTCCATGCCTAAGCGGCTGGCAATGGCAAGCGCATTTGACCTGCCCGGAATTCCCAGTATCAAATGATAGGTTGGTTTGAGGGTTGTTACATCAAATTCCATAGAGGCGTTCATCACGCCTTTCTGTGAATGAGCGAATGCTTTCAGCTCTGGATAGTGAGTTGCTACCAGATTTGGCGCCTTCTTTTCCACCAGATGCTGTAAGATCGCCCTCGCCAGGGCTGACCCCTCCTGAGGATCGGTTCCTGCGCCTAATTCATCCAGCAAGACCAGTGTATTCCAACGAGCCTTCTTTAAAATCCGTACAATATTGGTGATATGTCCTGAAAAGGTTGACAGAGATTGTTCGATAGACTGTTCATCACCAATATCTGCATACACATCACGGAACAGCATTATCTCGGAACCTGATCGTGCGGGGATATGCAGCCCGGATTGCGCCATCAGAACCAGCAACCCGGCTGTCTTTAATGTTACTGTCTTACCGCCGGTATTTGGCCCCGTAATGACCAGTGAGAAGGTATTATCCTTCAGCACAATATCAATCGCTACAACCTGCTGTTGATCGATGAGCGGATGGCGCGCTTGAATAAGTTTAAGGATCGCATGTGTTTCCTGCTTTCCCATCTCGTTGGGATGGTGCACAACCGGTTCCACCGCTCGCAGATCTTCCGCATATTTGGCACACATCAATGCCAGGTCAAAAAAAGCCAGCGCATTCACAATGGCACTGAGTTCGTCAGCCGCGCGAGCTACCTGTGACGAAAGTTCTGTTAAGATGCGGCGGATCTCTTCTTTCTCTGCCAGCTGCAATTCCAGAATGGCGTTGTTCAATTCAACCACCGCCAGCGGTTCCACAAACAGGGTTGAACCCGATGCGGATTGGTCCTGCACCACACTCTTGAAACGTCCCCTGTGTTCCGCTCGCAGCGGGACCACATAGCGACCGTTGCGCTGGGTGATGATGGCTTCCTGCAAAAAACGGGTGGTATTCGGGTCACTGATGATCTGCTCTAACTTGCGCTGCAGGCGATTGTGGGCAGTCTTCATCTGCGTGCGAATGGAAGCCAGCATGGCAGACGCGTCGTCAACCACCTCCCCCTTATCGGATATGACCCGGCTGATGGCTTCGATCAAACCGATGGGTGGAATAAGGGGAGCGGTGATAGAGACCAGGTGTGGATATTCCTGTTCCTGCTTTGTAAAAAAGCGTCCCAGTTCTCGAGCTGATTCAAGGGTTGTTTTAATTTCCAGCAGGTCGCTTATCTCCAATACACCGCCACGCTCTGCCAGTGTTACCTGTGGTCGGATATCACGAGCGCCGCCTACGCTCACCTCGGCATGTTTGCTCAATAGCAAACGTGCTTCGGTTGTGCGCTGCAGGCGGTCCTGGGCGAGGTGGAAATCATTGGTCGGGCGCAGCGTGTGTGCCAGTTTCTCAGATGCGCTGAATGCCGCGTAACTTTCCAGTTTTTCAAGAACGCTGAAGTATTCCAGGGTATGCAGACTTTTTGTATCCATTTCCCTTCAATTATACTGGTGGTGGGTGTATCCGGTTGCATTGAAAAATTTCGGGGGAGGATTGCTATAATACAGATGAAGATGCAAAAAAACAATCTTGCGAACGTACTGGACCCGCTAACGATCCCTGCCCGCTATTGTGAAGACCTGGGAGAGGGGATCGTGCGCTGCTATGCCTGCTCCCACCGCTGCACTTTAAAATCCGGGCAGCGTGGTGTATGCAAAATGCGTTTCAACCAGGATGGAGAACTGCGTGTTCCCTGGGGGTATGTAGCCGCCGCTGCCATTGACCCGATCGAAAAAAAACCCTTCATGCACTTTCTTCCCGGTTCCAGCGCGATGACCTTCGGTATGCTGGGCTGCAATTTCCATTGCGATTTCTGCCAGAACTGGGTCAGCTCTCAAGCTCTGCGTGATCCGGCGTCGGATGCTTCCGGACGATATATTGAAAAAACCACTCCACAGGCTCTGGTGGCGTACGCCCTGCAAAGGGGAGCACGCATCATTGCCAGCTCGTATAACGAACCCCTTATCACCAGCGAGTGGGCGGTGGATATTTTCTCCCTTGCCAGAGAAGCAGGATTATACTGTGCGTATGTTTCCAATGGCTTTGCCACGCCTGAAATTCTTCATGCGCTGCAGCCTTATCTGCATGGGTTCAAGATCGACCTGAAGTGTATGTCCGACCCGCACTATCGCGATCTGGGTGGAAGTCTGCAAGTTGTACTGGATGCCATCGCTCTGGCGCATGACCTGGGCATGTGGGTAGAGGTAGTCACCCTGGTCATCCCGGATTTCAACGACAGCAGCGAAGATTTATGGAAAATGGCTCGTTTCATCGCAGGAGTTTCTGCTGATATTCCCTGGCATGTCACCTCTTTCTACCCAACCTATAAGTATGTTCACACACCTGCCACTTCAGCCGAGATCCTGATGCGAGCTGCGGATATCGGGCAGGAAGCCGGGCTGCGGTATGTGTATGCAGGCAACCTGCCCGGTCGAGTTGGCTCGCTGGAAAATACCTACTGTCCTTTTTGCAATACACTGCTGGTGGAGCGGCAAGGCTACCATATCAGCAGCAACACGATCACCAGTGCAGGCACCTGTCCACATTGTGGCAAGGAAATTGCAGGGTTATGGGGGTAAGAAACTGTACGAATGTACAAGGAACTTTTTCAGGTTATCTACGTTAATTATGTACAAACAAGGAAGTTTTTAACCACTTTTTCGCGTAGCTTTTTATGCGATCTGGGGTTATAAAACGAAAGACCCAACGAAGTCGCCGCGCCACTTCCTGTAGAGGAATGGACTTACCTGGGAGAAGAAGAGGTGCATCATGGCTATCTGTATTATTTTTGTCGTTGGATTGGTCAGTTTTATGTTCCTGGCCATGAGCCTGACGGGTCTGCAATCATCGAAATAATGAATGATTCATTCGAAATTCCTTTTGAGCATGAATAAGCAAGCGCGGCAAATTTTCATCTACTCATAGGAACGAAGGATCGCTGGCAGCCGCCGCACGGCTCGCAGGATCCCACTGACCATGCCAGGGAGCATTACGCTCCCTGGCTTTTGTTTTTTTATTTAGCGAGAGGTTCGTCCGAAGCGACCCATTCCGCTGCCGATTCCATCGCTCATACCGGTTCCCATGCCACCACCCTGCATGGCATATCCGGCAGCAGCGTTCTGCCAGCCGGGGAATTCGATTCCCTCGGCGGCAAGTTGTTCCACTGCGTAGGCACGAGCAGCATTGCTCATGCTCCATACATCGGTCACACCGTTATCCAGCATCACCTGTGAAAGGGTCAATCCTTCATCAAGCCGTGCCTGGATCTCTTCAACCGAGATATTCAGTTGGTCGGCTGCATAAGCGACCATGTAATCTTCCATTAAACCCAGACCGGGTTCTTCGCCGGGTTCCACAGCGGGGGCAACCCCGTTTGGACCACGATATGAAATTTCGCTGCCGGCAGCAAAAACAGCACCGCTGCTGAGAATCGCCACAGCTAAAACTGCGGCAGTCATTCCTAATGCAATTTTCTTAGACATTTTGTTTCTCCTTGAATATTTGTTTTACATGCTTGAATAATAGTCCGCGTCTATGTAGGAAACCTGTAGCACTTATGAACAAATCATGAATTTTTTTATCTATCCCACCCGCATATATGGGGCATAAGAACGGATCAGCCCCATCCGTGCGTCTTGACAAGAATAGAACCGGTGTTCTATAATAGAACATAGATTCTACTATTGTTCGTATGGAGGAATATCATGAATAAAAGCCAGACACAGACCATATTTCGCGACCCGGTTCAACCGTTGAAAAGCCTGTATGAAAAAAGCGGCGGCGCCTATACTTTTTTTCTTACCGCCGTTCTGATCGCCCTGGAGGTCTTCAGTTTTAGCACGGTAATTTTTGCCCTGAGCGATCTGCTGGGAAATATCGGAATGGGAGCCACCACCTGGGCTGCCATCCTGGCGGTAGCATTTTGCGGCATGGACCTGATCGGTATCATTCAATTGTTCAATCCACAAGAACAGACCGCACAGGGAAATGAAGGCTGGTTTCTGCTGGGCGCCTGGCTGCTGGCAGCCATCATGAACGTTGGATTGACGTGGTGGGGAGTCTCGCTTGCCATCTATAACCATCCGGTTGAAAGCGTGCTGGTAGTTGATCCCATGACCATTGTGACCATCATCCCCATTTTCGTTGCGTTGATGGTACTGCTCATCCGTATATTGATCATCGGGAATATCAGCAGCACCATCCGCCGTATCCAAACAAAACCATCGAAAACCGTTCAGTCTGCCAGCCAGCCATTCGGCATCCATTCTGAGCGCGTACGTTCTGCCACGGGGTATGCACGCCGCTCCACCGTCCCGCAGGGAACCCATGTCTTTTCTCCGCATGCTTCCGACAGCAAAGAATAATGTCTTTCTCCTCCCTCCTGAAGACAGCATGGCGCACCCGCCGTGCTGTCTTTTTTAATACTGCGTTCATTCACATAGTTGCAAAACTGACTGTTTGATTTTTCCTGCTGTGCATGGCTTATAATCGTCTGTATGATCAATACGCACAATTTACCAGCCCCGTCCTATATTTCCACACAAGCGGAAGTTCAACATTTAACCGAAATCCTGCAGCGTGAAAAAAAGATCGCGGTTGATACTGAATCCGATAGTTTGTATGTCTATCAAGAGAAGGTGTGTCTGATCCAGTTTTCCACATCCACCACTGATTATCTTGTTGATCCTCTTAGCGGAATTGACGTTTCCCCTCTTGGAGCTGTCTTTGCCGATCCTTCCATTTTGAAGATCTTCCATGCTGCGGAGTATGATGTGATCTGCCTGCGGCGCGACTACAACTTTGACTTCAACAACCTGTTTGATACCATGCAGGCAGCCCGTGTAATGGGATTGCCCAAACTCGGTTTATCATCCCTTCTTGAAGAGTATTTCTCTGTGCTGGTTAATAAACGCTATCAAAAAGCGAATTGGGGAAAGCGCCCCCTTTCACCGGAAATGCTGGATTATGCCAGGCTGGATACACACTATCTGATCGCACTGCAAAAAATCCTGTACGCCGAACTGGTAAAAATGGATCGCCTAAAGGTTGCCGAGGAAGATTTCCTGCGTATTTCTCAATCCGTCGCCACCCCCAACGAAAAACCCTGTTACAGTGCTGTTCGCGGTTATCATACATTGAGTCCCCAGCAGCTCGCTGTTCTCAAGGAATTATGCACCTATCGCGAACGACAGGCTTTTCAAGCCAATCTGCCTCCCTTTAAAATCCTCAACAGCTCTGTTTTACTGGAAGCTGCCAGACAAGCGCCCTCCACCCGGGATGAACTTGCCGGTCTGCCGGGTCTGTCGGAGAAATTGCTGCGTCGTCATGTTGCCGGATTACTCGAGGCAGTAGCCTTCGGTCAAACTCAGCCACCCATCCATCTCAATCACCGCACGAAACCATCTGAAACATATATCAAACGCCTGGAAAAACTCAAGAAATGGCGCCTTCAGCGCGCACGAGAGAAAGGCGTGGAATCAGATGTGGTGCTCCCGCGTGAAAAGCTAGAAGAGATCGCCAGGGTCAATCCGCAGACAGACAAGGAATTAGGCAAACTGATGAGCGAGATGCCGGAACGTTTTCGCCTGTATCACCAATTCATCCTGATTGCCCTTCACGGAGGGAAATAATGAAGATTCATTTCCATGGTGCTGCTCAAACGGTAACGGGGTCACAGCATCTGCTGGAGATCAACGGTCACAAACTTCTGCTGGAATGCGGTATCTATCAGGGGCGCCGCAAGGATTTTTACAGCCGCAACTGCTGTTTCCCGTATGACCCCACCGCCATTGATGCAATCATCCTTTCGCATGCCCATATTGACCACAGCGGCAACCTGCCCAACCTTATCAAACAGGGTTACAGCGGTCCCATTTACGCCACTCCGCCCACCTGCGAACTGGCTGATATCATGCTGCAGGATTCAGGTCACATTTATGAAGAAGATGCGGAATACCTCAATAAAAAGAAGCGCCGGCGGGGGGAAGAACTAATTGAGCCGCTCTATACCAAAGAAGATGCGCGGCTGGTCAAACAATATTTCCAGCCGGTCGGGTATGATCGTGAATTTGAACCCATCCCGGGAGTGCGCGCCCGTCTGCTGGATGCCGGACATATTCTGGGTTCGGCGGGGGTTTGTCTGGATATTGAAGAGCACGGAAAGACCCTGCGCCTGTGGTTTTCAGGCGATATCGGGCGCCCCGGGCTCTCCCTGATCCGCGATCCCCAGTTACCGCAAAGGAGCGATTATCTCATCATGGAATGCACCTACGGAGATAAAGCCCATAATGACCCCGAAGAAGCTTTCGCCGAATTACGCGAAGTGGTGCAGCATACCGTGCAGCGCGGGGGCAAGATCATCATTCCGGCATTCTCAGTTGGGCGCACGCAGGAGATCGTCTTCAACCTGAACCGCATGATCAGCGCGGGCGATCTGCCGCGCATCCCGGTCTTTGTAGACAGCCCCCTGGCGATCAATGCCACCGAGATCTTCCGCCGCCATCGCGAGTATTTTGATGATGAAACACATTCCTTCATGCAAACCGGGAAACACCCTGCCCTCACTTTTGAGGGTCTGCAATACACGCGCAGCGTGGAGGAATCCAAAGCCATCAATTACCAGTCCGGTCCGCAGATCATCATCGCTGCTTCCGGCATGGCAGAAGCCGGGCGCATCCTGCATCATTTGAAGAACAATATTGAAGATGAACGCAACACCATTGTGATCGTCTCCTGGCAGGCGCCCTACACGCTGGGTCGCCGCATTGCCGATCGAGAACCCAAAGTGCGCATCTTTGGAGAGGAATATACCCTGCGCGCCGAGGTAGCCACCATTGGCGGATTCTCTTCTCATGGCGGACAGGATTTCCTGCTGCAGTATGCCAAAGCGACGCAGGACAGCCTGCAGGGATTGTACTTAGTGCATGGCGACCCGGATGCCGCCGCCGTTTTCCAGCAGGTACTGGCGGATCACCAGTTTCAAAACGTTCGCTACCCGCAGATGGGCGAGAGCGTGGAAATTTAACCCCCTCAATGCTATAATTCGCTGCACGAACGGAGAGGTGCCGGAGTGGACGAACGGGGCGGTCTCGAAAACCGCTGTGGTCATTTTTGGCCACCGAGGGTTCGAATCCCTCCCTCTCCGCTTTTTCTTTAAATGAAACGACATATAATGGGGGAAAATAATGAAATCATATCCTTTTTATCCGACCTTCAATACCCTCACAACCAGAATCCTTTTAATCGCCGAAGCCATGCCGGAGCATGAAGAAGAGTATTTCTATTCCTCCCGAGATTCTCTTTTTGTTCTCAATACACTCTATGCTTTCCGGCAAGCCGGTTGTGCCGTGAATACCATCGAGGACATCCTCGCTTTGGGCGTGTTTCTCACCGTAGCGATAAAAGAGCCCCGCCCCGGAACGAGCATGCCGCGTGCCTTGATCGAAAAATACAATATCCTTCTCGAACAGGAGATCGCACTATTTCCCAACCTGAAGGTCATCCTGTTGATGGGTGATGTTGCCATCCAATCCTTGAACTTGATCGCGCGCCGAAATGACGGAAAACGCTGTATCCCTTCCGGGTCAACGTACAAAATTCGCACGCAGCAATTCTTTTATCAACATATGCGCGTGTTTCCATCCTACCTGCAGACCGGCAAGAATTTCCTCATTGAAAAAGCCAAACAGCGTATGGTGATTGAGGATATCCAAAACGCACTGCAATATGTGAGTATGGAGAGTGATCCCAATGAATGACCTGGAGTCTGTTCTGCAGCGCCTTTATGAACTGGCTGATCCGTCAAATCTGGAAGGTATGGCACATTTTGGTCTGGTGGGTGAAAAACGCCTCGGCATTGCCATTCCGCCCCTGCGCAAACTGGCAAAGGAGATCGGCAAACAGAACGACCTGGCGCTTGCGCTGTGGCGCACGGGCATTCCCGAAGCGCAGATCCTGGCTTCCATGGTCGCTGACCCCCGGCAGGTGACCGCAGGGCAGTTGGAGGAATGGGTGGCAGATTTTTGCGCCTGGGATATCTGCGACCAGGTCTGCATGAACCTGTTCGAAAAAGTGCCTGCCGCCGTGGAGTGCATTCCGCAGTGGGTTGAGCGCAAGGAAGAATTCGTCAGGCGCACTCCCTTCAGCCTGATCGCCTGCCTGGCATGGCATGATAAAAAAGCGGATGATGATTCCTTTTTACAGTATTTCCCGCTCATCAAACTGGCTGCCGATGACGAGCGCAACTTCGTAAAGAAAGCGGTCAACTGGGCGCTGCGCAATATCGGCAAGCGCAACCCTGCTCTCAATCAGGCTGCCATCCAACAGGCAGAAGAATTAAAGGAATGGGATTCCAGACCGGCGCGCTGGATCGCTGCCGATGCCCTGCGCGAATTACGCAGTGATGCGGTGCAGAAGCGCATTCGGCAAAGACCGCTCCCCTAGCCGCGGAACAGAGCCGCGATCAGAGAAACGCCGAAAGCGACCAGGATAAACCCGGCGGCTTTATTGATGATGGTATAAAAAAGCGGCTTCAACCGCCCGCGCAGCAATGAAACCAGGCTGCTGAGCAGCAGCCACCAGCAGGCAGAACCGCAGAAGACCCCCAGCACCATCCATGCCATGTGGGCATAGGTTGCCTGTCCTTCACTGAAGCCCAGCCCGGCATACATGGCAGTGAAGGAGAAGATGGTAATGGGGTTGGTCAGGGTCAGTAAGAAAGTGGAGCCGTAATCTGCCAGCAAGCCGCGTTTATCAGGAGCGGGTGTTTGCTCCTGTGTCTGCTGCTGTAAAAAAGCCCGTATCCCCATAAAAATAAGCACCAGACCTCCAACCACACGCAGCGGAACCTGAAACTGAACCAGGTTACTGCCCAACCACATCGCTCCGAATGCCGCCAGCGCGCCATACAGCAGGTCCGCCGAGGCAGCACCCAGCCCTGAGAAAAATCCTGAAGGAAATCCTTTCTTGAGTGTGCGCTGGATGCACAGCACGCCGATCGGTCCGACCGGGGCGGCGATCGAAAATCCCAACCCCAGCCCTTTGATGAACAATGCCCATACAGTCATGGGATCTTTTAGCGATAGGCACGACGTGCCATGGCACGCGTGATAAAGAATTCAAGCACCACCAGCGCCGTCCCCCCAATAGAAGACAGCAGGATGACATTCGATTGAGAGAGAGGCTGCTGAAGAGCGAACATGCCGTTGATATTGGCGACAGTGGTAGCATCGGTGGCTGCCAGCCAAATGGAAGCACAGCAGACTATTGCCATGATAAAACTGGTAAAGAAACCGGTGCGTTTGAAGATCTGTTCCGCCTCAGCCGGGGTGCGCTGTTCCTCCTGTGTGCGCAAGCCCATATAGTAGCCGGCGAACAACCCCATCAGGAAATTGAAGACCGGAACTCCCATGAAGAACCCGTATAATCCGACCGAATAGAATAGATAGATCACCGCCATCCAGACCAGGTTCAAACGGTAGGCATTCACCAGCCATCTCCCCAGAAAAAGAACGTCTATCACGATCCCAACCAGCAATCCACCCAGGGCATAGTATTTAATGGTGTTTTCTGAAACAAAAGGAATACTGCCCCACCAGCCGGTCAGAAAACAAAGGATCGGGAACACGCCACCGAAGATAGCGCCCAGTAAGATCGTTTCCACCTTGGGGAACATCCTGCGAAAATCGCTCATTTTTCCTCCTCAAACCGCATAAGTATATCGTAATTCCCCAGTTTTTTTCTCTCAGAAGATATCAACTGCCTTCCTTAGCCGGCAAAACGCGGCTCAGGCAGACCGTGCACTACCGGCAGGCACTGGAAGAGATTGCCCGCCTGGGGTTGTTCTTCCAACTGCTGTTCTGATAATCCCTCCCGAGCGGAAGTGATGAATAAAAGAGCGAGATTCGTTCCCCCAAAAATACAGGATGAGGGCTGCTGCACCGGTACCTCCACCGTTTCCTTAAGCTTTCCGGAAGATGAATAACATTCCACACGCCAGCCGCCCCATACGGCGCACCACACATTGCCGTAGGCATCCACGGTCAACCCATCCGGGTTGCCGTCACGACCTGAGAAACGCATGAATTCTCGTTTATGGCTGACCGTCCCGCTTTGATGGTCGAAGTCATATGCGAAGATGGTATGACGCAGGGTATCTGCGTGGTACATCACGCGGTTATCCGGTGACCAGCCAATGCCGTTGGAGATGGTGAGGTTTGGAATGACGGAGCTGATGGTCAGGTCCGTATCCAGACGGTAGAGCGTGCTGCTTTCATCATGGGTGGTCATGGTGCCAGCCCAGAAACGCCCGGCTCGATCTACTTTACCATCGTTGAAGCGCGCATCTGGCTTTTCCGCTTCAGGATGCCCGATCGCTTGAAACGAATTCCGTTCAGAATCCCAGAAAGCAAATCCATCTTCCCCGGCGGTGATAAAGGAATTCACCCCTCGCAACCCCAGAGCCGAGACCTGTCGGTCAACCGGAGTGCTCTGGTACGCTCCGGTTCTGGGATCAAAGCGCTGAATTTTTTTCTCCAGTATATCCAGCCAGTACAGTTTTCTTTCAAGGGGGTGCCAGACAGGACCCTCTCCCAGTTCATTATGACAATCTACAACCGAAACGGCATTCATGATCACCCTCCACTCAGGTTCATGGTATTTTCTTCTCAAACACCAGGGCATCCTCTCCACCCTGATAATAATGAGACCAGATCTCGACCTGGATATATCCCCTCTTCTTATACAGGTTAACAGCCGCCTCATTCGAAATGCGCACACATAAACGCAAAATTCTGGTGGATAACTGCTGCTCGCACCGGTCAAGGAGTGCCTGCGCCACACCCAGGCGGCGATATTCATGTAATACTCCCAGTGTAATGATCCATCCCGTACGCTGGTGATCACGTGTTTCCCCACCGATGAAACCGATCATCTTTCCATTCAACTCTGCTTTCAAGCGCACCAGACCCGGAAAGGTTAATACCCCCAGTAAGTCGATCAAAGGCCAGGCATCGCGCTGAAAACAAACATGTTCAAGGTGGTTCAGCTCTTGAAGATCGCGCCAGGTCGCCTGTTTAATAGAAAAAGACACATGTTTTTCCATCAATTAATTGTACCTGCACTGCAGCCTTTCAAGATTCAAATTCTTCCATCAATATCTTGAGTTTTCCGTTTTTCTCCTTTTGGATAAAATCCTCTAGATGGACAATAGAAAATTCATCCTCGTTGTGAAAAGATCAATACAACGAGGATGAATGGATAAAAAGATTCTGATCTACGCCAATCTTTTTGCGGGTATCCTGTTTCTGATCGGAGCTTACCGCTATGCACTGCGTGAAGATGTACCTGGGCTGGTCATCTTTGCTGTTGCGGGAGTGCTTTTTATGCTGTTAGCGATCATCAGTGCACATCGAACCGACATGTAATCGCAGTCTGCACAGGTTTTTCACTGATTTAGTGTTTTTTACTTTCATGTACTGCGTTCCTGTTTTAAATCCTTGTTGTTAACGATCCTGTTTGGTGAAAAACCTAACAAAACGTTAACCCGTTCTTGATTATTCCTTGATGTTGTTCTTCTATACTGGCAGCATGCAAAAAACAAATAACATTATTTTTATTGATCTGGACGGTACGGTTTATGACCACAATAATGGAATGATGGAAGCCATGACCGAACGGATCGCATTGTATATCGAAAAAGTCCTGCATGTACCGCAAGCAGAGGTCCCTTCTCTTATGGACCATTATTATCAGACGTACGGCTCTTCTCTTCGCGGGCTTCAGCATGATTTTACTTTTGATCCTCGAGAGTATCTGGCTTATGTTCATGATCTTGACCTGGATGCTTATCTCCAACCCGACCCATTGTTGCGGAAGAGCCTGCTCTCTATTCCCACTCCCAAGTGGATATTCACCAATTCTGACCGCAACCACGCACGCCGAGTGCTTGATAAACTGGAAATTAGCGATTGTTTTGAGGGTGTTCTGGATGTATGGACGATGGAATATGTTTCCAAGCCCCATCCCTGGGTATACCATCACGCCCTGGAGATGGCAGGCGATCCTGATCCGCGGCAGTGTGTTTTTATTGATGATTCCGCACGCAATTTAAAACCCGCTGCCCATATCGGTTTTTCTACCATCTGGATCGGGGAAGGAACGCTGCCGTTGGATGCGCATCTTTCTATGCCGTGTCTCCACCATCTCCCTGCCGCGCTGGAATTGATTAAAAAAGATCTTCGTTTTCCCGATATTTTCACACCGCTTCCACTTTTGCAGCCCTCCATGAATTACTAAAAGCCATGTCAGAAAAGCCATCTGTCCTGTTCATCTGTGGTTCCCTCAACCAGACCGTCATGATGCACAAGATTTCACAGCAGATGGGTGACATCCGTTCCTCTTTCACACCCTATTATGCAAATGGTTTGGTGAACATGCTTGCCCGGCTGCGTTTTTTGGATGCCACCATTCTGGGCGGTCGCCATCGTGCGGAAACAATGAACTATCTTCATTCTCACCATCTCTTTGTAGATTCGCGCGGGAAACGGAATGACTACGATCTTGTTGTTACATGCAGTGACCTCATCATCCAGAAAAACATTCGGGGAAAGCGTCTTGTGCTTGTGCAGGAAGGTATGACCGAACCAGAGGGAATCATGTTTCAACTGGTGAAATATTTCCGTTTCCCACGCTATTTTGCAAATACTGCTGCAACCGGGCTTTCGGATGCTTATCAGATTTTTTGTGTCGCTTCAGATGGTTATAAAGAGCTCTTCATCAAGAAAGGGGTCAAGTCTGCCAAGATCGCTATAACCGGCATCCCCAATTTTGATGATCTGGCTGAACTGGAAAAGACTGCCTTTCCCCACCGAAATTACGTACTGGTCGCCACATCACCTTTGCGCGAAACCGGTCAACTGGATAATCGCATTGATTTCATAAAGGATTGTGTAAAAATTGCAGCCGGGAGGCAGTTAATTTTCAAACTGCACCCCATGGAAAAAGACAGGCGCGCCTGGCGCGAGATCCACCGGCTGGCTCCTGAAGCAAAGATCTACCGGCATGGTGATATCAATCCGATGATCGCAAATGCATCCGTAGTGATCACGCAGCGCTCCACCTGTACCTTCGTTGCTGTGGCGCTTGGAAAGGAAGTGCACTCCTATCTCGATCTGGATAAAGTTCACACTCTGATGCCCATGCAAAACGGCGGCAGTTCTGCCAGCAATATTGCCGCTGTTTGTCAGCAGGTGTTGCAAAGACCCTTACCGGTTTCCATTCAATTTCATGCCCGCTTTAGACCTTTTACCGAATGGAAAATCTTTCAGGAATAACAACTGCTGTTTTTATTAAACTCTGCGCATTCCATTGTAAAATTTTTGGCTGAATCCGGCTGAGAAATCAAACGACCAGTTTGAGCTTGTTTCGGGATGCGAATGGTTTTCATCAGAACTGTATACAACCACATTTGAAAAGGTTTTGATTCGACCAAAGCTTGTCTGGTTGGGGGAAACCGGAACCTGATTTCGCCATGTGCCCGAATTGAAGTAGTATCGCTCTACACCATCCTGCGCATCCAGCAATGCCACCTGCGGCTGGTGGGTATGCCCTGATATAACACAGCGTACCGATTCCCCATTCTTTTGCAGCAGTTCTTCCCTGCCTGCTGGCAAATCGCGCTCATTCTTGCCAATGCGGTTTGTGATGGAATTGGAAGCTCGGTGTACCAGACGGTAGGGAATATTCTTATGCCATGGATTCAGGCGAACGATCTTTCGTAGAATATTGCCCTGCATGGCAGGAGAATTCAAGTATGGGTCTTTACGCAGGTCATTGACTGCTTTAAGGATGATCGGTTCCAGATACTGCCAAACCTGGCGGCGGGTGAATCCTGGTGTGGTCATGATGAAATTGATGAGGGCAGATTGGGGTCTCACATCCTGAAATTCCATCAGACGGTAATAGAGGTTTTTTAAATTCACATCCTGCAAGATGGTCTGCGCACCATAATAGGATACGAACAGAAAGGGAAGTTTATAAACGAGCTCAACCGCAGAAAAATCATCTACTGGAGGTTCCGCATATTGCGATAGAGAAATATTCGCCGGAATAACGGGAGCGGTTTTATAGTTCTCGGAAAAGTTCATGGGGTCGTATTCATGTCCGTGCCGCACGAATGCCAGCGGTCCATCATGATCCATGTAAGTAAAAGTATGCGGTAAAGGAGAACTGCCTGCCGGCATTCCCAGCAATGCACGTGCTTTCGAGCGAGTGGCGGGGGTAGCGTTCACCAGCCGGTCGTGATTTCCCAGCAGGTAATGCAAATGGAAATCGGTGCTGAAATATGTGGAGAAATCTCGAATGAGCTCCAGGGATTCTGCCACTTTTTCTTCTTTGCCGATCATATCCAGCAGCCGCAGGATCTTATTCTCATGCTCCGATCCGGATGCAATTTGATCAATATTTATATAGGGTTTGACATCATCCTCATACCAGATATTAGAATGGCTGAGTTCAAAAATATCCCCTGCCAGAACCAGGTCAACCGAGCGAGCATGATTCACTGCCGCTTCTTTTGCAATACTTCGAATGAACTTCTGGTATGCCTTTGCATCCAGATTGCGGTTTATCTTTAATCCCGGGTTCACACCCAGGGTACATTCTTCCAGATGAATATCCGAAATAACAACTAACATAATTTTTCCTTCATTCTTTCTTCACGCGTTTATATCACAATCACACCAGATCAACATCAAGAAACCATTATTATTCTATTAACAAAAGGGTGTCTTCTTGACACTTATTATAGATGGCGTTATACTGCCCATTATCAAGTCCTTCAGGGCAGGGTGAGAGAGTGCGCTCTCGATTCCCGATCGGTGGTGATAACCCACAAGCGCTGCATGCGCAGATCCGGTGAAATTCCGGGGTCGACGGTACAGTCCGGATAAAAGAAGGTTCTACCCAAACCAGTACAGCCCTGAGAATATTTCAGGGCTGTTTTATTTATGATGAAAACCAGAACAAGAAACACCGAATCAGAACATAAGCCGTCTTTTTGGGTCTATCCTGCCACATTGGTCATGTTCCTGCTCTTATGGCAGGGGCTGGTAGTGTTGTTGAAATTACCGGCTTTCATTCTTCCTTCACCACAACAGGTATGGCTGCGTTT
This sequence comes from Anaerolineaceae bacterium, assembly GCA_963556045.3. Classification (GTDB taxonomy): domain Bacteria; phylum Chloroflexota; class Anaerolineae; order Anaerolineales; family Anaerolineaceae; genus UBA4781. Next base: position 1,670,839 of record CAUVYA020000002.1, read on the forward strand.
TGCAGTTGCGCTGCGTGATGGCAGTTTAGCAAGGCATCTATTTGCTACGCTGACTGAGGTGCTGAGTGGCTTATTTATTGGTATTCTATCCGCCTCTCTGTTGGGATACATGCTGTCAAAATCAAGAGTTGTTGAGAGTGTGCTTTCGCCTTTCCTGGTTGCCAGCCAGGCAGTTCCGGTGGCAGCCATCGCTCCATTGCTTATCATCTGGTTCGGATCGGGCGTGTTTTCAAAGGTCATGATCTGCTCACTCACCGTTTTCTTCCCGGTTCTGGTAAATACACTGGTGGGATTGCACGCTGTTCCGGACAGCATGCATGATCTGATGCGCACACTGCACGCCACGCGCTGGCAGACCCTGCGTTATCTGGAGTTGCCCGCTGCACTGCCAATTTTACTGGGAGGTATGCGTGTGGGCGCAACCCTTTCTGTGATCGGCGCGGTGGTCGGAGAATTGGCCGGCGCAGACAAAGGATTGGGATTCTTGATCAACGTAGGACGCGGACAGTACGATACCGCGCTGGTATTTGTGGCAGTACTCACACTGGTGATGCTGGCAATTTGTCTATATGGAATCGTCCTCCTGCTTGAAAAGCGCCTGCTGCGCTGGCAGGAGGTTAAATGAAGGAGAAAACAATGAAGAAAACGACCCTGATCTTGATCTGCCTCATTCTCATCATGGCGGCATGCAGCCCTGCCCGGGAAATATCTCCCGCCCTTACCTCTGTCATCCTGCCTGCCGGCTACATCCCCAATGTGCAATTCGCCCCTCTCTACGCAGCCATTGAAAAAGGATTTTATGCTGAACAAGGACTGGATGTTACGATCGATTACAACATGGAAACCGATAATGTGGCGCTGCTGGGGGTAGGAGAACTGGATTTTGCGATTGCATCAGGTGAGCAGGTTTTACTGGGGCGTGGACAGGATCTGCCGGTAGTGTATGTGCTGGCATGGTATCAAGATTATCCGGTGGGAGTTGTTTCGCTGGCAGACAAGAACATCGTAAATCCCAGCGACCTGATCGGAAAGAAGATCGGCATCCCCGGATTGTATGGCGCCAGTTATATTGGTTTTCGCGCTCTTCTGCAGGCGAATGGATTAAAGGAAAGTGACGTCACACTTGATTCGATCGGCTACGCCAGTGTGGAAGCCCTGGCGAACGACCAGGAAGATGCTGCCGTCATTTATGTCAGCAATGAACCCGTACAGTTAGAAGCACAGGGCTATTCCATCAATACCATGCGCGTCTCGGATTACTCCGCTCTGGTAGGCAATGGATTAATCACCAGCCAGAAGGTGATCGATGAGAACCCTGATCTGGTGCGTGCCATGGTAGCGGCAACCCTGCAGGGTATCCGCTTCACCCAGCAAAATCCGGATGAAGCTTTTGAGATATGCAAACAATATGTGGATAACCTGTCAGATCTCAGCGAAGAGGAACAGCAGGTGCAGCGCAGAGTGCTGAATGCTTCCATTGCACTGTATCATATTGAAGAAAACGGTGCCACCGAGATGCAAACCTGGCAGAATATGCAGAACATTTTACTGGATATGGGCTTGCTGACTGAAGAGCTTGATTTAAATAGCGTTTATAACAATGATTTCCTGCCATATTGAAGCAATAAATTTGGTAAGATAGGAAAATTCATTTTCAAAAATAATGAATGTTTTCAAGTAGAAGGGAAGGAAAATCATGAAAAGAATTTTTTCACTCTTGTTATTGTCGAGTATTTTGCTGGTTGGCTGCCGAGCTTCCGATGCTGCGGTGAATGAAGATCTGATCCCTGTTACCCTGCCGGTTGGTTATATCCCCAATGTGCAATTCGCGCCCATGTATGTGGCGATCGAAAAAGGTTTTTACGCAGCTCACGGTTTAGATGTCAGCATGGATTACAACATGGAAACCGACAGCGTGGCATTGATCGGTGCAGGGGAACTGGATTTCGCCATCGTTTCTGGTGAACAGGTTCTGCTGGGGCGCGCTCAAGGATTGCCCGTGGTTTATGTGATGGCATGGTACCAGGAATTCCCGGTAGGGGTAGCAGCCCTGGCTGAAAGCGGAATCAGCGAACCTGCTGATCTGGCAGGCAAGAAAGTTGGCATCCCGGGATTATACGGTGCCAGCTATATCGGTCTGCGTGCCCTGCTGCAAGCCAACGGGCTGCAGGAAAGTGACCTGACCCTTGATTCGATCGGCTATACCCAGACCGAAGCACTGCTGGATAGACTGGAAGATGCCGTTGTGATCTATGTCAGCAACGAACCTATCAAATTGAGAGCGGAAGGATATGATGTGAACGTGATGCGCGTTTCCGATTCCCTGCAGCTGGTCGCCAATGGGCTAATCACGAGTGAGGAGATGATCGCCCAGCACCCCGAGATCGTTCATGGCATGGCTGCTGCAACCCTGGAAGGGGTAGCTTATATCACCGACCATCCGGATGAAGCTTTCGAGATCTGCAAAAAATATGTGGATAATCTGGAAAGCCTGAACTCGCAGGAACAGCAAGTTCAGAAGGAAGTATTGCAAACTTCCATCCCCATGTTCGCCATCGAAAAAAAGGGCATCACCGACCTGCAAGCCTGGCAGAATATGCAGCAGGTCTTGCTGGATATGGGATTGTTGCTGGAACCTCTCCCTCTAAATGAGGCATTCACCAACGAGTTCCTCCCGCAATGATATGAACGAACCATCCTTTGCCTTTCGTTTGAACAACATCAGCAAGAATTTCCCCGAAGAAAGCGGGGAATTGGAGGCATTGGAAAACGTCACCATGGAAGTACCGCCCGAGCAATTCTTATGTGTCCTGGGTCCTTCCGGCAGCGGCAAAAGCACTCTGCTGCGCCTGCTGGCAGGGCTGCTAAAGCCAAGCTCCGGTGAGATCATTTTCCCTGATAACGGTCAGCCTTCGGTCGGGCTGGTCTTTCAACAGGCAAATCTGATGCCGTGGCGAGATGTATGGGCAAACATCAGCCTGCCGCTGGAAATGCAATCTGTTAAACCTGCCGAAATCAACCGGCGTGTTTCAGAAATGATTGAGCTGGTGGGACTGCAGGAATTTCAACACACATGGTCTGCTACTCTGTCGGGGGGCATGGCACAGCGGGTTGCGATCGCGCGCGCACTCATCCAGGATCCTGATCTGCTGCTGCTGGATGAACCTTTTGGCGCGCTGGATGCCATCACCCGTGAACGCATGGGGACCGAACTGCTGCATATATGGGAAAGGCGCCGTAAGACGGTGGTGCTGGTCACCCATTCCATTTCTGAAGCGCTGCTGCTTTCTGATCGCATCATGGTACTCACCCGCCGACCAGGTTCGATATGTCTGGATCTGCCGAATGACCTGCCGCGTCCGCGCAATGATGAAACGCGTTATGATCCGCACTTCATCCAACTCTCACGCGTACTGCGTGCTTCCATCGAATAACCTGTACACCACCTGTGTATCTTTCTCCAGTTCTTAGATCGTGGTCTTCTTAATAATAATGATGTATATGAATGTATAATTAAAATAATCAGAAAACCTGCAAAACTTGAGGTGCAGGTGCGTAAAAAAGAAGCCCGATCCTATCGTCCGGCAACTTTTTCACCAAGAAAGGGTAAAAATGCAAACAAAAGTATATGTTGGCAATCTCTCGTTTGATGCCAGCGAAGAATCCCTGAAGGAATTATTTTCCCAGGCAGGGGAAGTTGTCTCGGCGAACATCATCACAGATAAGTTCTCTGGACGCTCAAAAGGATTTGGGTTTGTGGAATTCAAGACCGAAGAAGGCATGAAAGCAGCCATCGAGAAATTCAATGGGTACTCATACCTGGATCGCGATTTACGCGTAGATGAAGCACGTCCTCCGCAAAAACGTGAAAACAGCGGGGGAAACCGCCGCGGTGGCGGTGGGGGCTACAACCGTAATCGATACTAGAATTCTCACGAAAAATATTGGATAATACAGACAATCAGGCTACCCCTTATGAAATTCATAAGGGGTTGTTTGTACCCATTTTGAACGATGGATAAACTATCCAGTAGGGAACGCGTGGGAGGCAGGCATGAAAAAATTTTTATGGATCCCGCTGTTAATAACAATGGCGGTCACTTCCTGTTCAAGCGGTATCGAACAAGAAAGCGCTGCGCAGCCCTCCACGCTGTCAACAGCCACACCTGTTCCACCCTTCTTTCCTATCATTGAAAGCGGTGTCGAGCTATGCTATAACTTTGTCGGTCAAATTTCCTGCCCCTCCCCGCAGGATATCCTTTTTGGGCAGGATGGCAATTACACAGGACTCCCTTTCGATTTTAAAGTGCAGGATGATGGGACTGTTATAGATGCGAATACAGGGCTTATCTGGCAGCAGGCACAAAACAACACGCGCGCAACCCTCCAAGAAGCCCGCCACGCGTGCAGTGATCTGGTGCTGGCAGGCAAGGACGATTGGCGTCTGCCCACTATCCAGGAATTATTTTCCATTGCCGATATGAGCGGTAGCACGGGAACCCGTTTCTTCCTTGATATTGCAACATTCGATATACGCTATGCCCAACCAGATGAACAGTTCCCGGATGGACAGAAATATGACGAATCCGGGCAAACCTGGTCTTCCAGCCCTGGCATCAACGGGCAGGGAGCATACATTTTCAATTTCTTTAATGGGGAACTGCGCACTTATTCAGAAGATGAAGCGTTCTTTTTCCGCTGTGTCCGAGGGAACACATATGGCATGAACGATTTCATTGATAATGGAGATGGCACCATTCTTGACAATGCCAGCGAATTAATGTGGGAACAGGCAGAAAGTATATTCACATTGAACTGGGGTGCCGCCCTGAGTTACTGTGAAAATCTGGATCTTGCAGGTTTTGATGATTGGCGTTTACCAAATATAAAGGAGCTCTCCAGCCTGGTATTAAACCCTGGCATGACTAGCCTTTTCACAACCAGCGAGGCAGGCAGCCGGCTGTGGTCCTCTACTTCCAGCAGTGAGAACCCCACTCTTGCCTATTATGCATGTATTGCCAATTGTATTGATCTGCAGTCACACGATCTGGGGAATGGTTCGCTGTACAAGGAACCCAAGTTTGGCGACCCTGCTGAATATGAGGGCAGTGAGGTAGCGGTCATCATCAATAACCTGGCACGTTGTGTGCGCGGCGGGGATGTGCGGCAGGTGAATGATTCCACCACGGTTGAGCAGGATATAACAACCCATCTGGTGGTTGATATGGAAGCGGCTGCCGGTGTACTGGGTATTGATGCCGGTGTACTGCAAAGCGCACTGGGAACTTCCACTCCCGGCGATCCTGTAATTCAGAAAGCAGCCTTTTCACTGGGGATAGATCTGGATGCCCTGCGCAGCGCATTACAAACCCATATGGTAGAAGCAACCCCGGCACCCTCCACCTGAGGGGCTCGTTAACGCTCATCCGGCGGATGAGGAAAAATCTCATCATTTCGAGAAGAATGCAGCCAACAGGTAAAACTGGTCGTACTACGCAGCGGGTTTGCCGCTGGTTTTTGATGCTTGTGATAGGTCACATCCTATTGAGGACGTAAGCCTTTGCTGATTCACACAATAATATATCTCTCGCTCCATCTCCCCATGTTGCGTATAAGGGAAAAGATAATTAAAAATAAAGACAGATACTCATAAATGCTCGTATCTGTCTTTATTCAAAAAATTTGTCAGTTCATCAAGCCAATAATTTGGCAATTAACCCCGTTAGGATACCCCACAATGAAAAGTCTTGACCGCCGTAAACAAGCATCCAGTTGTTAATGGTATTGCTGAAGAAGTAGGATCCAAATCCAACCAGGAAGACCATAATGATGCCCGACACGGCTGCTCCAACCACAGCACCGCGAACCCCACCTGTCCCATTGCCGATGATCGCGGCAGTACCAATCTCAAAGAAACAAGTAAAGGTCAGAGGAATGATCACAGTCGGGAAGGTACCCGCAGTGAGAAGAATGGTAATAGTTGAGGTAATCATGGCAACAATAAAGCCGATGATCAACGCATTCGGTGCATAATTGAAGATAACCGGGCAGTCCAAAGCGGGGATTGCTCCCGGGACAACTTTATCGGCGATACCCTTGAAAGCCGGGACAATTTCGGCGATAAGCATACGCACACCCAGCAGCATAACGGTCACACCAACACCGAAGTAGATCGACTTAGTGAAAATGAAGGTAAAGGCGCCTGTTGCAGTGCCCGCATATCCCCACACTTCACCGGGAACCAAACCATTTGTTTTAAGAACGAAGCTCATCACCAAATAGGTCAGGCAGATCACAAGCGATCCGGTTATGGAAATTTCACGAAGGAAGTTCAAACCCTTTGGTACATTTAGGCTTTCAGTGGATTTTTCTTTATTGCCAATCAACTTACCCAGATAGCCCGAAATGACAGACAGGGTTGTAGTTGGATGACCAATCGTGAAACTATCGTCGCCGGTGACTTCTTTCACCAGTGGACGCATCAAATTGGGCGCAACGATCATATAAACGGAGGTGATTACCGTCGCTAAAGCAACCAGTTTAAATCCGCCCAACCCGGCATCAACACCAGCTGCGATGAACACGTAAGGGAACCAATATAACATGTGTCCTGTCAGGAAAACAGATTTCCATTTGGTAAAGCGGGCAAACAGTAAATTCACCACGAATGCGATGAGCATCACAATGCCGATTTCCGTACCGAATTGGGATATATCGATATCCGGCAGTCCACTGGCTGAAGGCATGATCGTATTGAAAGCAGTAGCGAGCCCATCAATTGATTTTCCAGTAATGATTCCTGTCCCTTGAGTAAGGATAAAGAATCCAATTGCCGTCATCATTGTTCCGCGTACAACTTCGCTGAAGGACTTTTTTTGCAGAAGCAAGCCAATTAACGCGATGAGTGACAAGAATATGGCACCTTGTCCAAAGATTTCATTGGTAACAAAGTTTAATACATTCATTTTTCCACTTCCTTGTTTTTATTTTTTGTTGAAAGAATTCATAAATTCCATTGTTTTTTTGGTGATTTCATTTTTGTCCATCAAGTTCTTAATCGGCACCACTGTGATTTTTGTCCTCCCTTCAATCCGGCTAAATAATTCTTCGGATATAAAGATCGCGTCACAAGGTTGAGATAGACAAGTACCCACATCACCGCAAAAAACTGTCGCTTTTAAATTATTTTCTTTTAGCACCTCCTCCATTTTGATTCGTAAAAACAACGACGATCCACAACCAAATCCGCAAACCGCCTGTATCTTGATGTCTTCCATTATCTCTCCTTCATTCTTGAAGCAAATGGGCTTTGCTCCACGAAATCTACTGTGATGAAATTATTATATTGATAGGCATTCTTCAATACTATTGAAAATTTCTTCTGCATTCCTGGCTTCCATCAATCTTGTGATCATGTTTTCCTGCATCAAAATAGTGGCAAATTGAGCCAATGAATCTATATGTGATTTGCCATCTTTCGCACAGATAGCCAGAATAACGTAAACCGGATCATTCGGAGATCCAAATAAAACTGGTTTTTCAAGCGTAATTAACGCAGTATCGTCTTTTAAGACTTCTTGTGAGGGAGCGGCATGTGCAAGCGCAAAATGAGGAAGAATAACCATATAAGGTCCCATATCATTCACCGCGTTTATCATCGCCTCTGTGTAACGGGGAGTGATGCTTCCATTGGCTTCAAGCAATCCGCCAACAATCCGAATTGCTTCGCTCCAACTCTCTGCCTTCACTTTTGTTAGAATGTTTTCTTTTAAGATCATGTTTTATCTTAATGGTTATCTGGAATAAATTTATTTATACCACTTGTTATATATTTTAGCAATACAGGGGTTATTAGCGCTCATTGAACAGCCTAAATAAACCGCTTGTTATTGTTTTATAAAATTCCCACAAAATATTCATAACATCAGGTATAATTTATTTTTAGTGATATATTGGTAAAAATTTAATTTTCAAACCAGATTAAATTAAACAGAAAGAGCTATGACCACTGAGAAAACCCAAAAAAAGAACAAATCAACTCAGGTAAAAGAATCTCTGAGAGAATTGATCAACCAGCCTGGTTCCAAACATGGAGACATCCTTCCTTCCGAAAGAATACTGGGAGAACAGTTTAATGTCTCCCGCATTACCATTCGTAAAGCAATGGAGGAATTGGAAAGTGAAGGGCTGATCTATCGCATTCGGGGAAAAGGATCTTTTATTTGCGTTGAAAAGATACCTCAAAAACTGACCCTTTTAACCAGTTATTCTGAAGACATGCGCGAACGGGAGTTAAGCCCCGATTCAATGATCCTCGACATTGATTCAATCATCGCTAACAGCTACATAAGTGATAAGTTACAGGTTCAGCCCAACGATCCCATTTACCTTCTACGAAGACTCCGTCTGGCAGATAGCGATCCGATGGCAATCGAGAACTGTTATATGCGCAGCGAGATTGGGGCAATCATTGCGGAAACGATAACGAATGGCACATCTTTATATAAATTATTTGCAACCAAATGCGGTATCACACTTTATAACGCATATCAAACCATTGAAGTTGCCCGCCTGACCAATTGGGAAAGGCAGTTATTAGGTGAAGACAGCCCAACCACTGCTCTGCTGACCAAGCGTCAAACTTTCGATACAAACCATCAAGTGGTTGAATACGTAGAATCGAAATACCGCAGTGATCGATACCTCTTCCACGTAGAGTTATTTACATATCAACCTTCAAAGTGAGAAAATCATGTTTATTAACGACTATTACAATAACACTATAGAAATCCTCAATACAATTTATTCCGAAGAAGCCGACACAATTGCGCAAACAGGCAGGCTGCTGGCAGAGGTTTTCAGCAGAGATGGCTTACTGCATGTATCGGCTGCGGGCATTCTCATATGATCGAAGAAGAACTTTTCTTTCGTGCCGGTGGGTTGGCTCAGGTCAACCCTATTTTTGAAACCAGTACAATGCTGCATGAAGGAGCTGTGAAAAGCAGCCAAATTGAACGCATGAGCGGCTATGCACGGCTGGTTCTGGAAAGATATCCAGTTGCGCCTAAAGATGCCATGTTAATTGCCTCAACATCGGGGATCAACTCATTTCCAATTGAGATGGCATTAGCTGCAAAGGAAGCCGGTGCAACTATCATTGGAATAACCTCTTCTTTCTACCGGAATCACCCTTCCCGTCAATCGGATGGATTACACCTCAGTGATGTGTGTGACATTACAATCAACAATCACGTCCCCGTGGGAGATGCCTCTGTTCAAATTAAACCGGATGGAACCAAATCAGGACCATTATCCACATTGGCAAATATCTTCATCGCTAACTCCCTCATGCTGGCAGCCTGTGATCAATTAAATGCACTGGGAATTGAACCCAAAGTGTACCGGAGCGGGAATTGCCAGGGTGGAGATGAACACAATGCAGATCTGATCAACCAGGTGCGCGCTCGCATAAAACATCTTTGAATGAATCGCAATGAAACTTTTGCATTACTTATCGGAGGTATGATCCTTTGCTGACGATCAGAATGAGATATTCTTCCCATTTCTTCCACTAGTATTTGTTCTTTTTTCACATCGGGCATAGAATTAAATCATTCGATCAACCATTCATGAACCTCCCATCGCGGGAGGATGGAATCGCAAGGAGTAAGCCATGTCAGCAAAAAGGATATTCTTGACTATTGTTCTTTCCACCATGCTCCTGTTAACCGCCTGTCAGAGTGCAGATGAAGCAGCCGCTACTGAAACAGCAACCTTCACCCCCAAAGCCTCCGCTACCAGCACAAGCATTCCCCCTACCGTAACTGCGACAGTCGTTCCGACCAGCACCTCCACGCCAACGCCGGCGCCCACTCCCACTCCGCAGGTCGTCAACCGGCTGCATGGGCTCAATCTGGGACCCTACCTGTATGATGATCCCAATTACGGGGCTGATATCTCCGTGGAGGATCTTTCCGAACTGATCGAACGCATCGCTCCTTATACCTACTGGATCCGAACCTACAGTGTACAAAATGGCTTGCGGTTTGCAGGTGCCATTGCCCATAAATATGGACTGCTGGTAGCTGCCGGTGCCTGGCTGGGTAGTGATCTGGCTGCCAACGAAACAGAAATGGAGTCCCTGATCGAGATGGCACAGGATGGGGATGTGGACATGGCTGTGATCGGTAATGAAACCCTGCTGCGGGGTGATCTGACAAGCCGCGAATTACTTATTTATATCAACCGCTTCAAACAAGCGGTACCCGAAGTACCGGTGACCACCGCCGATAACTGGGAAGAACTGCAACAATACCCCGACCTGATCGCCGCGCTGGATGTGGTAGGTGTCAATATGTATCCATACTGGGAAAATCTGGCAATCGATAAAAGTGCATCCACCCTGGAAGATTGGTATCTGGAAGCGCTGAGCACCGTCAACCAGATATCCCCAGGTAAAGAGATCATCCTCACGGAAAGCGGTTGGCCATCCTGCGGAAATAATGGTTCTTCTGCCCAGCAATCCTTTTATCTTGGCAGTTTTACTACCTTTGCTACCGCGCTGGATGTACAGTATTTCTGGTTCGAAGCGTATGATGAACAGTGGAAAAGCGCATACGAGGGAGAAGCCGGCGCCTGCTGGGGATTATGGGACGACCTATGGAAGTCTGAAAGAAGGCATCGCCAGAGTATTCGCTGAAGATGTGGAACAGTACATCATTCGAGAGCCACAATTAGAGATCATTTCTCATCCCGCCATCGGTTCAAGTGGACCGGTTACCGGCATTGCCAGCAATGTTGATCCATCGGCATATTATGTGGTTGTTTACATCTATGTTCCGGATGCATCTGGCTGGTGGGTCAAACCTACCTTCGATTATCCCATTAACTTGATTGGGGATGATGGAAGCTGGTCTTGCCCGATCGTCACAGGCGGGATTGATGCGCAGGCAACCAAAATTGCTGTATTTTTAGTACCTGTTGATTATGAACCTCCGCTGGCATCCGGGTGGAGCAGCCTGCCGCAGGAGTTATATGATACTGCTGTAAGCTCTGTGGAAATAATCCGCAATTAACGATTTGTCATAAATCAGTATCATTAATGCAGAAAAACCGGAGTGCTAATCCATACGCACTCCGGTTTTTTATTCATTTAATGGAAATCGCCTATGGTTATTCTCTTTCACTGTGCAACTAATACATATATTCCGTCATTATCCTGCACTACAAAGTCCGCAGCTCCATCGCCACTCACATCTGTCAGGTAGCAGCTCTGTTGACAGAAAATTCCCTGTGTGGTCCATTTCACATGTGGATTAAAGGCAGATCCATTAGAAGAGAGCACGTAGATGCCATCCTCATCCTGCACGATGAAATCTGCCAGCCCATCCCCACTCACATCCGCCACAAAGCAGCCTTGCTGGCAGAAAACTCCCTGCTCGGTCCACTTTGCGGGGGAATCGAATCCATTGCCATTGGATGTCAGCACATAGATACCATCATTATCCTGCGCCACAAAATCAGCGCTGCCATCTCCGTTCACATCCGCCAGGTAGCAGCCCTGTTCACAAAATACGCCCTGTTCCGTCCACTTGATGAATGCATCAAAACTCTGTCCGGAGGAAGGCAGTACAAAGATACCGTCCTCATCCTGAGCGATGAAATCAACCCGCCCATCGCCGGTCGTATCCGCGGAAAAACAACCCTGCTCACAGGTCACGCTCTGTGCCGTCCATTTCTGGAAAGGATCGAACCCATCCCCATTGGATGCCAGCACATAGATGCCGTCATTGTCCTGCACGATAAAATCAGCCAGTCCATCGCCGGTGGCATCTCCCATCGAACAGCCCTGCTGGCAGAAAACTCCCTGCTCTGTCCATTTTTCAAAAACAGAAAAACCCGCCCCGCTAGAACGCAGCACATAGATGCCATCTTCATCCTGGACGATAAAATCCGCAGCCCCATCTCCAGTCACATCCGCCAGATAGCAGCCCTGTTCGCAAAAAACGCCCTGATCTGTCCATATCTGGGGAGCGCTGAAAGCGGAACGTGCAATTTCGGGCATGCTCTCACTCTTCGGTGCGGCTTCCTGAACTTCGCTTTCGGTTAAAACCACTGCGGTAGGTTCTGCCTGCACTGCCGGTTCCAGTGTAGGGCTACCGCTGCATGCAGTTGCAGCTATCAGGGTTACGAACAGAAATGCTGTTGTAAAACGAGTTTTTAAGGGAGTAGTGCATCGGGTTCTCATGGCATACCTCTTCAATAATAAATTTGATAAGCACTTGATTATAAACGGGTTAAAAAAACTGGGGAATAGCTACGCGGGCATCTATCCACAAACACTGATCACACTACATTAAGACTATCTCAACCATAAGGCGTAAATTGGAAAAATACAGACGTTCCAAAGCCTGCTGGTGAGTTCGCACTTTTCGTTTGGCGCCCTGCATCCCCATTTTTTGAGCGTATTCACGCGCCTGTTCAGCATAATCCGGGTTTCCTAATGGAATCTGTGCTCCGCTGCAGATCAGAAGGACATCACGCCAGAAGGATAGCCACACCTCCAGCATATTTCGCAGCTCTTCTTTTGTTTCCGCGCGCTCCCCGCCTTTGTGTCTTGTAATTCGATCAGCGTATGCAAACCTTTCACGCACGGGGCTTTCCATTAACTCCAAAAGAGTGTTGAGGTTTTTGTGGCGCAGTTCCATGATCTCCGGTGCAGTATGCATATGCAGCGCAGCGCCGGCTCTACCGCCGGATACATGCGCCAGCAAACCCGCTTCTTTTTCATCCAATCCTCGCTCTTGCAGTGCGGCTGCCAATTCCTGTACCGGGCTGGGTCGCAAATGCAGCACTTCGCAGCGGGAGACGATGGTTGGCAGCAAACGCTCTTCATTCTCAGCCGTTGCCAGAATGACAACTCGTGAATTGGGTTCTTCAAGGGTTTTCAAGAGTGCATTCTGCGTGCTCTCATTGGCTTCTTCAAAGCGCAGCAGCAAAGCCACGCGGTAGGCGCTCTCATAGGGAGTGAGGGTCAGGCTGTGCATCAGGTCACGGATATTCTCGACCTTCATGACCCCCCCTTCGATATCCGCCTGCACCACATGCAGGTCCGCCTGCTGCATGCTCTCGATCTGGCGGCAGGTACGGCACTGCCGGCAGGCTTCACCCGGCGCGGGCGGCTGCGTGCAATTCAATGCCTGAGCAAAGCGCAGTGCCAGTGTGCGGCGCCCAACTCCCTGCGGACCGCACAGTAAATAGGCATGGCGCACCTGGTTGCTCTGGATGTGCTGCTGCAGCATCTCTACCGCCCATTCCTGTCCGACCAGATCCCAGTTTGCCATGCCGTGATTGTAGCGTAAACAGACATGAATGGCAAATAACTGCCAGAAAGAGGAGTATCACGCTTGCAATTTTCATGTGTTGCAGATAAGATACCCAAAGCAATCATCATTTGTACAAAGGAGACAACCATGAGCTTAAAAGAACGATTCCTGCGCTATGTGAGCATCAACACCCGTTCCAACGACGAGATCACCAACCGCACCCCTTCGACGGAAGCGCAGTGGGATCTGGCACGCGTGCTGGAAAAAGAATTGAAGGAGATCGGCATGCAGGATGTGCTTCTCAATGAGAAATGTTTTGTGACCGCCACCCTGCCCGCCAACGTGGATAAAAAGATACCCGTGATCGGTTTTCTGGCGCATATGGATACCAGCCCTGATTTCAACGGAGAGAATGTTCATCCTCAGATCATCGAGAAGTATGATGGAAAAGATATTGCCCTCGGTGACAGCCTCGTCCTTTCCCCTCAGGAATTCCCTGATCTAAAAAACTATGTGGGCAAAACGCTCATCACCACCGACGGAACTTCGCTGCTGGGGGCAGATGACAAAGCCGGCGTGGCTGAGATCGTGAGCGCCATGGCGTATTTGCTGGAGCATCCCGAGATCGAGCACGGCACCATCAAGGTAGCCTTCACCCCCGATGAAGAGATCGGATTGGGCATCCGTGCATTTGACGTAGATGCCTTCGCCGCCGATTTTGCCTATACCCTGGATGGGGGACCGCTGGGAGAGCTGGAATACGAAAATTTCAACGCCTGCCGCGCCTACATCACCGTGCATGGCAAATCCGTGCACCCCGGTGACGCCAAAGACATCATGCTGAATTCACAGCGCGTGTTCTTCGAATTCGACGGCATGCTTCCCGAAGATCAACGCCCCGAACACACCGAAAAACGCGAAGGTTTCTTCCACCTGTGGAAAATGCCAACAGCAGCGGTAGAGAAGACGCAGGCGGCTTACCTGCTGCGTGATCATGACGCAGCGAAATTCGATATCAAAAAACAGCGCATCCTGGATACTGCCGAGTTTCTCAACAAGAAATACGGGGAAGGCACCGTTGAAGTGGATATCCTGGATCAATACCGCAACATGCGCGAAGTGATCGAACCGGTCATGCATGTGGTGGATACCGCCAAACAAGCCATGCGGGAATTGGGGATCACTCCCATTGAACAACCCATCCGCGGCGGCACGGATGGCGCTCAATTATCCTATATGGGGCTGCCCACCCCTAACCTGTTCGCCGGTGGGCACAACTTCCATGGTCCGTACGAATACGTCGTGCTGGAATCCATGCAAAAAGCAGTGGATGTGATTTTAAGGATCATCCAGTTATACGCTCAAAAATAGAGCAGAAAGCGCCGCGCTTGCGGCGCTTTTTTCTTTTTTAAGGTTCATCAAAGTTTTCTTCCCTTTTTTCCATTACAATCATCATTCGATCATGAGTGATATGCTTTCCACCCTCAACTCCCAGCAAAAAGAAGCGGTCAGCGCCCCCGATGGGCAGGTGTTGGTGCTTGCCGGACCCGGTTCCGGCAAAACGCGTGTGCTCACCCAGCGGGCTGCTTTCCTGATCCGTGAACGCGGGGTAGACCCCTACCGTATCCTGGCGGTGACTTTCACCAATAAAGCCGCGCGCGAAATGCAGGATCGTCTGCAGAACTCGTTAGCCAGCAACCTGGATGGTTTGTGGCTGGGTACTTTTCACTCGATCTGCGCACGTATTCTGCGTCGTGAAGCAGATGCCCTGCCCTTTACGCGTGATTTCGTCATCATGGACGCCGATGACCAGAAAGCGCTGGTCAAAATGAGTTTGAAAGAGCTCAATCTGGATGATAAGCTCTACCCACCCGCCAGCCTGCACGCTGCCATCTCCAACGCCAAGAACAACATGATACAAGCACACGATTTTACGGCAAAGAACTATCGCGAAGAGGTCGTGCGGCGTATCTTTGAGCGCTATGAGCAGAAACTGCAAGCCAGCAACGCACTCGATTTTGATGATCTGCTGTTATATGCCGTGCGCCTGCTGCAGGAAAATGACAGCGTGCGTGAAAAATACGCGCGCCGCTTTCTGCACGTGCTGGTAGACGAGTTCCAGGATACCAACATGGCGCAGTACGAGCTGCTGCAGTTATTATCCTCTCACTATCAAAATCTGTTCGTGGTGGGCGATGAAGACCAATCCATTTACCGCTGGCGCGGTGCGGATTACCGTAATGTGCTCCGTTTTCAAAAAGACTATCCCAAACACGTAAAGATATTATTAGAGCAAAATTACCGCTCTACTCAGAATGTGCTGGAGGCAGCCCGTGCGGTGATCGACCGCAATACTCAGCGCACACCCAAAAGTTTGTTCTCGAAACGCGGCAGCGGCAATAAGATCGTCTTGTTCGAAGCCCTGGATGATCATGGCGAAGCTACTTTCACAGTTGAGACCATCCGCAGCCTGCTGGAAGCCAAACAGGCAAAAGGCGGGGAGATCGCCATCATGTACCGCACCAATGCCCAATCGCGCCTGCTGGAAGAAGCCTTCTTTCAAAACCGGATCCCTTACCGGCTGGTGGGGGCACAGCGTTTCTATGGACGACAGGAAGTCAAGGATATGATCGCTTTCCTGCGTACGGTGCAGAACCCCGCGGATGAGGTCAGTTTGCTGCGTGTGATCAACCTTCCCCCGCGCGGTATCGGAGATAAAACCCTGCAAGACCTGCGCGCAGCCGCAGACCAGGCTGGTTTGAGTATGGGAAGCCTGTTACTGGATCTGGGTGCTAAACAGGAAGCATCTTCTTTCTGGAATGCTTTCAGCGGGCGTGCTGCCAGTGCATTGGCAGAATTTGGCGCCATGCTGGTGACCTGGCGCGAGCTCAACCAAACCATCTTGCTGCCAGAACTTTTTGAGCGCATCCTGCAAGACAGCAACTATCAGGAATACATCACGGATGCCAGCGATGTGGGTTACAGCCGCTGGGAAAACGTACAGGAATTGCTGCGCATGGCGTACGAATACTCACAAACCGGGCTGGTCGGATTTCTGGAAAATCTGGCTCTCGTTTCTGACCAGGATACACTTCCCGAGAAAAGCGATATTCCAACGCTGCTAACCCTGCACGCCGCCAAAGGTCTGGAATATAAAGTGGTATTCATCGTGGGGCTGGATGAAGGGCTTTTACCGCACCGCCGCTCCATGGACGATCCGGAAGAAATGGCAGAAGAACGGCGCTTATTTTACGTGGGTATCACCCGCACCAAAGATCACCTGTATCTTGTTCGCGCGGACCAGCGCCGCAATTACGGTAGTTTCGATTACAGCGTTCCTTCGCGCTTTTTGGAAGATATCCCCGATAAGCTGCTCCATCGGGCAGGGGTTCAATTCCGTCATTATGGTTCTTCCAGCAAGCCAACTGCTATCCCGCGCTGGGATTCCACACCCCAAAAAAAGAAAAAAAAACCTGCCTCGCAGAACCCGCAGTTCAAAGCCGGTATGCATGTGCGGCATGCTGTGCTGGGGAACGGCATCGTGATCCAGAGTAAACTGCAGGGCGATGATGAGATCGTCACCGTTGCGTTCGATCAGTCGGGTTTGAAAAAACTCTCGGCAGCCATCGCAAAACTGGAGGTCGTGTAAACAAGGTCAATCCCTCATCTCTGAGTACAACGAAGAATATTGTTTATCAAGACGATAAACGACCTTCGATCATGTTACGATTTCCCCTCAATCCTTAAAACGAGCATCCGATCTCTGCGTAGCCGCAGCCTTATCATGCCCTTCCAGCCAGCCGATTCGAACGTCATCCCGTTCATCAAAAGTCGGGATGTATGGTTTGATATCCAGTAGCGGCGTTCCATCCAGAATATCCATATTCTCTACCCATACAATATTGGCATCCATCTCTACCAGCTTTACGACCGACAAGCCGATCGGATTGGGGCGCCGGGGCGCACGCGTTGAAAAGAGACCGCGCTGTTGCGTATCAAGGAACGGGGTGACCAGGGGAGTCCAGTTTTTTGCCTTATGAAAATGATACAGAAGAACCACGTGTGAAAAACCATCCAGATCCTGCAATGCGGAAATATATTCATCGAACAGGATGATTTTCCCTTTAATCGCACTCCCTCCCGCCGGTTGGATGGGCATTTTCTCGATCGTTTTAAAAGGACTGTGGATGATCCCGATGGGCACATATTCAATCTTTTCCATTAACTTCATCCTGTGTTTTTCATTAATTGAAGGGAAGAAGAAAAGAACGGGCATACGCCCGTTCTTTTTACAGCTTCGTTTCCAATTCGGCGATTTTCTCCTCCATAGTTGAAACCACCCTGCCCAGCGTTTCGGCATCAAATGCCAGCTTGACGCCCGCTGCTTGATAAAGCTGCGGGAGGGTAGCGGTGCCGCCCAGCTGCAGAGCATGATGGTATTTTTTCACAGCCTTTGCCTGATCTTCGAGAGCATTCAACCAAACCTGCCCGGCTCCCAGCTGCGCCAGACCATACTCGATGTAATAGAAAGGCGCCTGGTGAATGTGGTGCTTGCGATGCCAGCCGGTCATCATCACATCCTCAAACCCGCTCCAATCGAGGTGCGGACGGAAGCGTTTTTCCAGCTCTGCCCATTTTGCGTCACACGAGCGAGGGTCCATACCCTCCTCTGGATTCTCATACGCCCAGTGCTGGAAGGCATCTACGATCGCCATATATGGCCAGAAACGCAGGTTTTCTTCCAGATGGGAAATATTGGCGCGCGCTGCGTCTTTTTCCGAATAAAAACCACCCTGCTCCTTCGTGAGATAGGGCATCGCCAGCATTTCCATCGCCATGGATGCCACCTCGTTGAACTCCATGGGCGTCCAGCGCTGCTGAGTGAAAGGTAAATTGAAGGTCTCAAAGGCATGAAAAGCGTGCCCGCCTTCATGGATCAAGGTAGTTACATCATCGTGGATGCCGACCGCGTTGCCAAACACGAAGGGGCGTTTGACCATCGAATAATCGGTGGTGTAGGCTCCATCGGCTTTGTTCTTGCGATTCGCCAGATCGAGCAAACCCTCACGGCGCATGGTCTCGAAATAATCCCCGAACTGCGTTCCCACATTACGAAAGATGACAGAGATCTTCTCTTCCAATTCATCCGCATCTTTGAACGGACTGAGTGGAGCTTCATCATCCGTGGCAACAAAAAGATCATAATAGCGCAGATCACTGACGCCTAGCGCCTGTTTTCGTTTTTCAGTAATACGATTCACAGCCGGCACTATGACTTCTTCGATCGCACTGTGAAAACGCATGCAATCTGCAGAGGTGTAATCAAAGCGCTTGTAATCTTCCCAGATATACTCTCGAAAACTGTCTTTTCCGGCATTCTCCGCTACCTGCATGCGCAATTTGAACATCTTCACCCAGTTCTCGTTTATTGCCTGGCGATCTTCAAGCTGGCGCTTGCGCGTCAATTCCCATCCTTTAGCACGCCGTGTGCGGTCTTTATCGCGAAACACGATCTCCATTTGACGAGCGGTTTGTTCTTCACCATCCCATTGAACCGTCTGTGCGCCTAATATTTTATCCAGATCCACACTCAACTGGTTCAATTCAACTTCCAGAGGAATGTTCTCTTTACGGAACAGAGCAGCTTCCGCCCGCATGTTGCGCATGGGAATTTCAAACCCATCAGGAACGAGACCGCTTTTTAGTAATTTTTCTTTTAACTGCTGGCTCTTCTCGGAAACCTGCGGGTAGGTATTTTCCATGTAATCTTTCAGGTTCTCTTCCGCCATCTCATCGGCTGTATTCACTGAAGTCGCCACATATAATCGTTCAAATAGCTCAGAAGAAGCTTCAGAAACCTGCGTCCATTGCGCCATCCAGTCTGTAATATTCTCTTCCGCTAGATCGATTTTTAGCAGGTCGTTGTAATAGGGCTCAAAATCCTGCCATTTCCAGTGCATTAGTTCTTGGGGGGTGGGTGTTTTAAATTCCATGATCTTTTTCCTTTCAGAATTGATGACACAAAGCCTATTAATTATACGGTTAAAAGAAAAACCCCGGTCTTGCCGGGGTTATAAGTCAGGATATTACTCTTAATCGACAGCAAAGTACAGGGAACGGAAGATGATATATACAAAGTACATTCCGATCAGATAGAAAGCGTGTATTTTCTTCAGCCTTCCTTTGGTCACGATCAGAATCCCCCACAGGATCAAACCGGTAACGGTTTCCCAAGGCAGGTCCCAGGCGATCAGCGGGCGCGGGACCGCATAGGTGGAGATGAGCGCGCCACCCCCGATCGCGACCAGTGGATTAGTGATGTTGCTTCCCACCAGCGTTCCCAGCGAAATGCCGTTTTCCTTATGCCGAATGCCAGCCAGAGCAGTGGTGAATTCTGGTAAGGCTGAAGCCACGCCCAGTGTCAGCACCCCGATCAAAGAACCGCCGATACCCGTCCTTCCGACCACGATCTCGGTAATTGTGAGCACATAGGTAGCAGCGAAAATCGTTACCACCAGCATAGCAATTGCGATGCCTGTATCACGCAGCAATTCTTTTTTATTCTGGGGAATACCGTTGGCGATCTGCTCGCTTTGCGGTAAATTATCTTCTTTTTTATAGTGCTTTCTTTCATCAATATACAAATAATAGCTGTACAGGATAAACGTACCAAACAGGATCGCGCCATCCATGCGGGAATAGTCCCCATCAAAACCCAGTACGATACACATGATGGTGGTTCCGATCATGGGCAGCATACTCTTGGTGAGGAAATATTTCCGAAAATACAAAGTACCGGAAAGCAGTACCACCAGCCCCAGGATGAGGGTTTGCTGCACCACATCTGACCCGATATTGCTGCCAAGCACAATGGCAGATCCGATCTCGTAATCGGATGTTCCCGCCAGTATTTTTACCGACGCGGTCAGATGCGAGGTGATCTCGGGAATGCTGGTCGCCAGTGATACGATGGTCACACCCATGAAGGTTGAAGATAGGTTGAAATAATTGGCAATTCCCACCAGTTTGGTCACAGATATATTCGACGCAATGACCAGCAGGGCAATTGAAGCCAATCCTATCAGGATGAGTATTGGTAATGATAATATTTCCATATTAAAGCTCCATGTGCCCCCATTCTAATCCCTGAAGGCACACGACGTGTAAGTATACTGAATTGGTCCGGTTTGGTCAATAAGGAATTATCTCAGAGAGTAAAGCTTAATAGAAAGTTAATATATGCACACAGTAATTGGCTGCCGGTTAAAATTGACTGGGTGTATGGATAAATAATTCTCGTCGAGGGAAGTCGTTAGCTCATTCCGGCAGGAATACGGGTATGCCAGTCTGTCAGCTTCTGGTAAAAAGCAGCCGTGCGGAAGAGTATCTGTTCGGAGAACGGTTTTCCCATGAGCTGCATTCCGATCGGTAATTGGTTATTATCAAATCCCACGGGAAACGCCAGTCCGGGAACGCCTGCCAGGTTCGCCGGCAGGGTGAAGACATCTTCCAGGTACATCGCCAGCGGATCATCGCTGTGCTGCCCCAGTTTGAAGGCAGTAGTGGGAGCAATGGGCGCCGCAATGACATCCACATGCTCAAAGGCTTTTTCAAAATCCTCTTTGATCAGTGTGCGCACCTTCTGCGCCTGCCCGTAGTAGGCATCGTAATACCCCGCAGAGAGAGCGTAGGTGCCCAGCATAATGCGCCGTTTGACCTCCGCTCCGAATCCCTGCCCGCGTGTTTTCAAGAACATAGAGGTCAGGTCTTCGTTCTGTACGCGCAGACCGTAGCGCACACCATCGAAACGAGCCAGGTTGGCGGATGCTTCTGCCGGAGCGATCAGATAATAAACCGGCAGCGCGTACTGGGTATGCGGCAGTG
The DNA here is from genome assembly GCA_963556045.3 of Anaerolineaceae bacterium. Taxonomy (GTDB): domain Bacteria; phylum Chloroflexota; class Anaerolineae; order Anaerolineales; family Anaerolineaceae; genus UBA4781. Next base: position 1,692,048 of record CAUVYA020000002.1, read on the forward strand.
AAATTTGTGTCACCGTTGCGCCATGTTGTTCGAGCAATCGTACTGCATCTTTCACGCCGTTTTCCACTTCTGATTGGATCCCCTCAATGAAATATTCCAATGGCAGTCCGATGCGTATGCCTTTCAAATCCACATCGTCATCAGAAACGGGAGGGAAAACCGGCAGGTCGCTGGTGGTAGCATCCAATGCGTCATAGCCTGCCATGATGCGCAGTAACATCTGCACATCGGCAGCACTGTGCGCTAAAACCCCTGCTGTATCCAGAGACGAACCATAGGCGATCAATCCATAGCGTGATACGCGACCATAGGTCGGTTTGATACCTGTTACCCCGCAGTACGATGCCGGCTGTCGTACACTGCCGCCCGTATCCGTGCCCAGCGCTGCGGGAATCATGCGGGCAGCCACGGCAGCCGCACTGCCCCCGCTGGAGCCGCCGGGAACATGCGCCAAATTCCACGGGTTATGGGTTGCCCCGTACGCTGAATTTTCAGTAGAGGAGCCCATGGCAAACTCATCGGTATTGGTCTTCCCTATCACTACCACGCCTGCATCCAGCAAACGCTGGACGCTGGTGGCGTTGAAAGGGGGCTTGAATCCTTCGAGAATACGTGAACCAGCCGTGCAGGGAAAACCGTCCACGCACAGCACATCCTTGACCGCGATCGGCAATCCCAGCAGCGCAGGGATCGTATCGCGTTTCCCGCTGCGCCAATCAGCCAGCACCGCATCCGCTTGATCAGCCTGTGCCAGCGCCCGATCAGGGGCGAGTGCCAGAAAGGCATGAATACTGCTTTCACATATATTAATGCGTTCCAGAAAACAGGTGGTTAACTCACGACTGGAATAATCTCCATCGCGCAAACCATTTACCATTTCGCTGATCGACCGTTCCAGATATTCCATCATTTAATCCTATTCAAAAACAGGTGGAACGCGGAACTGATCATCCTGGGAATCAGGGGCGTTCTGCATTGCTCTATCCACATCCAGACCGGGATGAACTTCATCTTCTCGCAAGCGGCTGCGTGGTGGCAGCACGCTGGAAGTCGGCGGGATGTGTTCCGTATCCAGTTCCTGCAGCGCAGCCACATGCTCAAGGATGGCTGAAAGCTGACCACGATAGCGATCGATCTCTTCTTCGCTGAGATCAAGACGTGCCAACAGAGCAATGTGTTCTACTTCCTTTTTTGTCAAACTCATGGGCGTAATTATATCGAGAATTGGATTTTTATGCTTCTTTTCGTGGATTAAACGCTGAATGTCAGGGTAAATTCAGCTCCCCCCTGTGGGTGGTTGCGTGCGGTTAGGTCACCGCCCAGTGCGTGCGCCAATTTTTTCGAAATTGCCAATCCAAGACCGGTGCTATCTTTGTCCCTGTTCTGAGTATTGCCTTTGCTGAAGCGCTCAAACAGGATCGGCAGCAGGTCGGCAGGGATGCCCTGACCTGTATCACGAATAATGATATGGACAGCATGATGCTCTTTTTGAACATCGAAGAAGATCTCACCCTCTTGGAGAGAATGGGTGATCGCATTCTGCAGTATATTGGTCAGGATCTGCTCCAAACGCAACGCATCGGTGACCATTTCTATCTTCTGTTCGGGAAGGCTGCTATTTAAAGCCAGCTGTTTGGATTCCAATCTGGGTTTGAATTTTTCCAGAAAGGTTTGCAGGAATCCCGTCAGTTCAAGCGGTTTTTGTATCAAACTCAGTTCGCCGGCATCCACCAGCGAAAGCAAACGCAGATCCTCCACCAGTAGGCGTAGTGTATGGTTCTGTTCCAATATCACTTCGATATTCTTTTCATCGATAGGATAGATCCCATCCAGCATAGCTTCCAGGTTGGCTTGCTGCACTGCCAGTGGGGTGCGCAGCTCATGGGCAATGTCAGCCGTCATATTGCGCCGGTTCTGGTCAGCTTTTTCCAGTTCCCCTGCCATGTAATTAAATGCTTTACCCAGAGCAGCCGTTTCAGATGGACCTGCTTCACTGACCCGCTGCCCCAGATCACCCTGTGCCATCCTGCCTGCTGCACCCTGCAGTTCCTGGATCGGTTTGAACAGGAAGTAGGCAAGGATAACAGCCATCCCCAAACCCACCAGAGCAGCGATGGCTGCAGCAGTTACCGAAGAGGGCAGTAAAAGATCCAGCAGGGCAGCATTGATATCAACCGTTGGAAAAACATATCCGCTTTCTGGCAGTAGATAACCGACAACTTCCTCTTCATATTCCAGATTCACCGAACCCTGCAGATCAACACCCAGATACGATCCCACATTCTCCGGATTTTTCTGGTCAATGACAACATAGCCATCTGTATTTACCAGGCGTAAGGCAAAACTGCGAGATCCATCGCCATCCGCCATCATGCCATGCTGCATCATGCCCCTGCCCTGAGGATTGGGTGCCAGGATGGAATCTACCCCATCCCATGAACGATGCTGTGCGTAGTATGCCTCCAATTGTTCGACGTTCTTTTCCATCCCCCACAAACCACCGCTGGTCACAAAGGTTGAAACCTCGCGCGTGGTGGAGCGATAGGCAAAAAACGCCAGTGCCCCAACCGCGACCAGGATCACAAGTAAAAAGGAAAGGAAGATACGCCAGCGCATACTCATGCGTTAATCTTCCTTGAAGCGGTAGCCCCGTCCGAATACAGTTTCAATATATCTGGGGTCATCAGCTTTATCATTTAATTTCGAGCGCAAATTCTTGATATGAGCATCAATGGTGCGTTCATACCCTTCATACGCTACACCCTGGGCGACTTCCAGCAGCTGCAAGCGTGAATACACCTTGCCGGGATGCTGTGCCATTAACATGATGATGGTGAATTCGGTGCGCGTCAGGTCGAGTTCTTTTCCAGCCTGCTTGATCTTGAAACTCTCTTCGTCTATCTCGAGATCTTTTACTGCCACTTTTTGGACCACATCTTCCACCGGCTGTGCGCGCCGCAGTACTGCTTTTACACGCGCCACCACCTCACGCGGGGAAAATGGCTTGGTGACATAGTCATCCGCACCCAGCTCCAGCCCGACGATACGGTCGGTATCTTCCACACGTGCGGTGAGCATGATGATAGGTGTATTATCCTGCTTGCGAATGGATTTCGCAATCTCGATGCCATCCATCCCCGGCAGATTCAGATCCAGCAGCACCAGATCCGGTTTTTCATTCTGCCAGGCTGTCAGTCCTGTATCCCCGCGCAGGGCGGTGACCACATCAAAGCCCGCATTATCCAGGTACGAACGCAGCACCTTCACCAGTTCCAGCTCATCTTCAATAATTAATATTTTTGTCATAGCTTTATTGTATACGCAAGATAACAGGGCTGGAATCCTCCAGCCCTGTTGATTTACCCCAATATTTCTTTAGAAACACATCTCAGCGGGTTCTGCCCAGGACTCATTCCAACTGCTGGGAGACGCATCCTGGTCATCATCATTTTCCTCGTAGAACTCCTCACAGGGCATTTCAATGCCGATGGATTCCATGATCTCATCCAGAGATTCTCCATCATTCAGGCGCTGCTGCAATTCCTCTTCGGGAATCCCCAGCATATATGACCAGCGCTCAAGATAGAGATCTTCACGTGAGATATCGCTGCGATAACCGCCGCGCATGCCGTGCGGCATCACTGACCAGCGATATTCATCATCGCGCATACGATCTCGCGAATCGAAGGAATTAAAGCCTCGATCCAAGACATTGCGGTTGAAATATAAAAACGAAAACAAAGCACCACCCGCAGCCAGGAACACCCCGCCCACGATCAATGCGATTAATACACCTTTCTTCATTTTTCACCTCATACATTTTCTTCACTTAAATATAAAGAAAGGATGTGAAGAACCTGTGAAGAAGGTATGCACAGGTTGTATATCAATATTTGAGGTTTTTCAGGCTTGTCCCAGACGCTATCACGCAGTCTCTTTTTTTGAAGAAGCTGCAAGATACCAGATAGCACTGCCCATCATCACAATACCCCCGATCCACAACCAGCTCATCATGGGATAATACGATATCAGCACCGTGGTTTCGCCATCCGCCCTGCCATCCCATTCAAGAATGGCGGCATAGGTGTCCCCTTTGAAAGTGGAATGAATGGCTGGGGAAGATATAGTGCTGCCGGTATCTTCATACCATAAAATGTGAGGCTGCAGCAGCACCTCTTTCCCACCGGCAGCAAGAAAACGGTATTCCTCACCATACAGCACCTGCGCCTCCTGCGAGGCTGCCACACCCGTCCCGATCTTCAATACGTGCGTATCCCCCAGGATTGTGCTTTGTCCGGTTTGCAGTCTTGCCGTGACGGTGCTTTCCAGAGAGCGGCTGCCGACCACGCCCAGCGCCAGCAGCGCAAAACCGAAATGCAGCACTAAACTCGCCCAGCGGGCAGAGGAAAAGCTGCCGTCTTTCCCAGCATCCGCGCGCTGTTTAACCTGGACTACCGCGGCATAGATCACGGCAGCCATCATGAAAAAGACCACGCCCAATCCGAGAAACGCGGAGAAAGTCATTTTCCCGTACAGCAATCCGGTCAGGATCGTCAAAACGAGCGCCGCCAGAATGCAGATCGTGAGGCTGCCCTTCCTGCGCGGCATGAAACCCAGCGCGGTGATGACAAAGATCACCATCAGCACAGGCGCAAAGTTCCATTCATAGAAAATTTGAGCCGGTTCGGTTGCCGTGCCGCTGATGGCGCGTGAGATGATAGGGAGTGTTACCCCTGCCAGGCAGATCACTACCAGCAGGCTGGTGCAGATCGCCAATACCCTTGCCAATCCTATCCGTGAACGGAAGGCTGGTGGTTCTTCGCTGGGAGTCAAGTCTTTCTTGCGGATGACCAGCGAACCCACAGAAACCGCCAGCAGGAAGATGAAAAACCCCATAAATGGCGGACCAATACTGCTCTGTGAATATGCATGCACCGACGCGACCGCCCCGGTGCGCGAAAGATAAATGCCAAAGATGATCAGCAGCATGGTGGCAATGATCTGGCGGTATGCCCAGCGGCGCATGTGCGGACTGGTTTGATAGGTATCCATGCTGTGCAGCAGTCCCAGCGCGCTGATCCATGGCATCAGTCCGGCTACCTCCACCGGATCCCAGCTCCAGTAGCCGCCCCAGCCCAGAATATCATACGCCCACCAGCAGCCCAGCAGGATGCCGGCGCTGAGAAAGACCCATGCCAGCGTGATCCAGCCGCGCGTGTTCTGCAGCCAGGTGAAAGAATAATCACGCCGCCACAGCGAGACCAGCGCAAATGCGAAGGGGATGAAGAACAGGATGAACCCCAGGTACAGCAGAGGGGGGTGAATGACCATGGCAGTATGTTTCAAGAGTGGATTTAACCCCAGTCCCTCCCCCGGGTTGAAAACGGCGGCTCCCGAAGGCGCAAAAACGGATGCCGCCACATTTCCGGCGGGCATCTGCCACAGGCGCGTAAAAGGATTGGTGCGGAAGGTGATCAACGCCACAAAGAACAGGTTGAACAGGCTCAACAGCAGCATGACGCCTTGAAAGTAGGGTTCTTTCTCGCCCTGCCATTTACCAAAGGCAGTGATAGAAACGCAGATGGAAAGCAGGAAGCTCCAGAACAGCAGCGAGCCGCTCTTATTGCCCCATACCGCGGTGATCTTCTGGATGGTATTCATGTGTGTGCTGGTTTTGTCATACACCATCTCATAGTTGAACTGCCCGCTCACCAGCAGGAAGAGCGCCAGCACAAATGCGGCGCTGATCGCCACGGTGGTGATAGCCGACAACAACTTCACCTCGTGGGGGAATGAGAATTTTTCCTTCCACATAGCGAGCAAGCACAGCACAGCCGCCAGCGCACTGCACACCACCCCCAGCACCAGCAGGATATACCCGATGTTCGCAATCATGAATCCAGCCTTTCCGCCCATGCTTCAGCATACCAGCGCAGGTATTCTTCAACATGCGCCGCCCAGTAATCTTCATTGTGCGTGCCGAGAAAGATATGCCATTCATGCGGGATGCGGTACTTGGTCAAACGCACCTCAAAGGTATTGGCGGCATCCAGATTGACATCCAGCACGCCGATATCGATCCAGATGCGCGGCAGTTCTTCTTCCGGAATTTCCTTGAACCAGAAAGGCGCTTCATTGAAATCCCCACGGAAGGGCGCCAGAGAGTGTGTGCCGATGGTGCCGAAGGTTTCCCAGTAGATCAAACCGGTGCGCATAGCCCAGGCAGCTCCACGTGAAAGCCCCCCGATGGCGCGGCAGTCACGTTCCGTACATGTCAGGTAGTTGGCGTCCATCCATACGGTCAGTTCCTCTGCCAATGCGGGACCATATTTGGAATCCCACTGGGTAGACATGTAATCAGATTCTTTGGGCATCACAATGATGAAAGGAGCCACTTCCATTGCCAGGATGAGCTCATCCAGCTTTTCATCCGCGCCCAGCCGGTCCCACTGGTCATCGGTAAAGCTCTGTCCGTGCAGAAAATACAGCACCGGGTAGCGATAATCCCCGTCTGGATCGTAACAAACCGGCAGGTACACACGGAAGGAAAGCGGATGGGTCATCAGCTCGGTCTGGATCTCGTGATACTCAAAATGCCCCTGTGTTTCCAAACAGCCTGCCGGGGTAGGCGTCAGGGTAGGCAGCACTTCGGTGGGCGCCAGGGTTGCGCTCGCCTGAACAGAAAGCGTGTCTTCGGCTGCCGGCGGGGCGCTGCCGGCGGGGCTGGCACAACCCACAAGCACCACCAGTACGGTCAAGCAAATCAGAAAATGCTGTCTTCTTTGATAATGCATGGCTCAGTTGATCTCCTCATTCCACAAACGGGTATACCAATCCAGATAGGCTGGCAATTGGGTTTTCCAGTATTCGTCATTATGTCTGCCGCTGTTAAGATGCCATTCATGTTCCACCCCCAGCGCATTAAGCGCCTCTTCGAAGGCATAGGCATCCTTTACCGCCGGATCGGTGTTTCCTACATCAGCATAGATGCGCGGCATCTCTTCTGATGGGATAGCTTCGATCCATTGCGGCAGCACTTCCAGGTCGCTGTTGAACAAAGGCAGGCTGTGCGCTCCCAGCGCGGAAAAAGTGCCGGGGTTCGCAAATGCCAGTCGCACCGCCCAGGCAGCCCCGCGCGAGACACCTCCTATGGCGCGGCATTCGCGCGTGCTGCACACGGGCAAATTCTGTTCTACCCAGGGCAGCAGTTCCGTCAGGATGGCGTCCGGGTAGCGGTTGTTCAGGGGGGAACGGAAATAATATTCTTCCACCGGCATGATGATCAGGAAAGGCTGTCGGTTGTGACCCAGGATGAGCTCATCCGCAGCCGCTTGAATGCCCAGCTCCTGCCAGAAGGGACCATCCTGCTGCTGCCCGTGCAGCAGGTAGATGACCGGATAGGGTTCGGCACGTTGGGGATCATAACAGGGCGGCAGGTAGACGGTGAATGCGAACGTGTCACGCAGTAAATCTGATTCGATGGAGTAGGCTGCCAGCGTTCCACTTTCATTACAGCGCTGCTGCAGGATTTCTACGGCTGTTGTTGCGGTTGGCTGTTCCGGAACGAGGGTGGGGGTGACCGTTTCCGTCACAACGGCAGTGTTCTGGGGCTCTGCGGGCACAGCCTGGCAGGCATATAGGAGAGTAAGAACTACCCCCATGATGAGAAATTTAACTGTCTGCGGTAGGTGTGATCGTGTGCGCATGCGGACGCTGCACTCCTTGACGGTTCAAGTGTTAACCGATTATACTTCATGCGCCGGGGTGTAGCGCAGCTGGCAGCGCGCTGCGTTTGGGACGCAGAGGTCGGCGGTTCAAGTCCGCCCACCCCGACCATGTGTTTAATCTTCCGTTGTATTCCTCCCCATCATTGAAGCGAGCCATTTCGTTAGAATAACGACGTATCCAGCGTCTGTCTCTCTATTGCGTGGATTGTTAAAGTGGTCAACATCTTCTACCAATACCCACACCGCAAACTTTTGTTAAAATGACAATAAAAGACAATACCTTTTTAGCATTAAGAGAATCAATGAGGGAAAACCACATGAACGAAAAAGTAAATGCCTATTTTGAGAAACAACCTGAAGACCACAAACTGATATTAAACCAGCTTAGAGAACTCATCCTCAAGACATTCCCGGGAATTTCAGAAGATTTCTTGTGGGGCGTACCTGCGTATGATGGAGGCAGGTTCTATCTGGCATCATTGAAAAATCAGGTCAATCTTGGTGTTTCAATCGTCGGTCTTCAGAAAGAAGAGATCGCATTATTCGAAGGCAGCGGCAAAACAGCACGGCATATCAAGGTCTTTGGTTTTCTCAACAGTACAGAGCAAGAAAGTATTGTTGAGAAATTGAAGCTGGTGAAAGAGAAAGCCGGGATACCACCAAAATAAGCCATTGAAGCACACATCTACAAAACTATTTTATTGACATTTTAGAAATGGTTGGTTATTGAAAATTCCCAGACAAACGAATTTATGGTATTATATGTGTAAATTGTCAATTTTTCATTGACTAATTACACATAGGTTATCATGGACACCAACTTCAAAAAACTATACAAAATTTGTGAAACTCAAGCGGGCTATTTCACAACCGGACAGGCGAACCATGCTGGCTACTCACGCCAGAGCGTAGCTGCCCATGCTTCTTCTGATCTATTTACGCATATTGCACAGGGACTTTATCGTTTTACGTATTATCCATCCTCTCCATACGAAGATCTCATGATCGCCGTTCTGAAATCTGGTCCACAAGCGGTGGTTTCCCACCACAGCGCGTTTGCCGTTTACCAGCTCTCAGATCTCATGCCAGCACAGATCCACATCACCATCCCTAAAAACCGATCCCGCAGGCGTACCGGTGTTCGCTACCACACCAGCAAAATCAGTAAAAAAGAAACAACAAATTTTGAAGGTCTGCCGATCACGACCGTTGAGCGTACCATCACCGATGGGATCAGATCTGGGCTGGAAGCGGGGCTGATGCAGCAGGCAGTTGATCAGGCGCTGCAAAGTGGCATGGTCACCACCCACTCGCTTATCGAACAGGCAAACCAATATGGGGAAAAAACGCAAGAGACCATGAAACAATATCTTTTTACATCCCATCCTTTTTGAGTACTAAGATTTATCTTGGAATCCGCACAAATTTGCCTGGGTATAGTACCGCTCTTATTAATCTCTTGTATTGGACGCTCCAATCAATCCCTGTATAATTAGTTCTCATCATGGAAAAACCGTTCTTATCCATCATCATCCCTGCCTACAATGAAGAAGCCCGTCTACCTGCCAGCCTGGAAAAGATCGCTGCTTTTTTAGCCGCGCAATCCTACCCGGCAGAAGTTCTTATCGTGGAGAACGGCAGCAGCGATGCTACCTATACCATCGCGCAGGAATTCGAAAAGAAGAATGCGTCGTTTCATGCCATCCATATCGAGGAACGCGGCAAGGGTATCGCGGTCAAGACCGGCATGCTGGCAGCGCAGGGTGACTACCGTTTCATCTGCGATGCCGACCTTTCCATGCCCATCGAAGAAGTGAATCATTTCATTCCCCCGCAATTGCAGGGCTGTGATATCGCCATCGCCTCGCGTGAAGCGCCCGGGGCACAGCGCATCGGGGAGCCAGGGTACCGCCATTTCATCGGGCGCGTGTTCAACGGCTTTGTGAAGGTCATGGCTCTACCGGGTCTGCAGGATACCCAGTGCGGGTTTAAATGCTTCAGCGCCGCAGCCGCCGAACGCCTTTTCCCTCAGCAGACCATCATGGGCTGGACCTTTGATGTGGAGGTGCTCTTCCTGGCGCGCCGATATGGCTACACCATTCTTGAGATCCCCATTCGCTGGTATTACAGCGAGCACAGCAAGGTCAATTTCCTGCGTGACTCGCTGCATATGGCTTGCGATCTGTTCCGCATCCGCTGGAGAGCCATCACGAAGAGTTATGAACACTAAAGAAAAAGACCTCTCCCTGCCCAGCATGGAATATGAATCCGCCCTGTGGCAGGATGGCAGCACTCTCGTGGCGGGGCTGGATGAAGCCGGGCGGGGCGCCTGGGCGGGTCCTGTCTATGCGGCAGCCGTCATTCTCCCGAACGACGTGCGCGTCAAGCAAATTCTGCACGGGGTTAACGACTCAAAAAAATTGAGCGCCAAACAGCGCCAGCGCTGGAAAGGCTGCATCCAATCAGCCAGTATCGCCTGGGCGGTCGCTTCTGCTTCCGCGCAGGAGGTGGATGAAATGGGCATCGTCCCAGCCAGCTGTACAGCCATGACGCGCGCGCTTGACCAGCTCCATTACCGCCCCACATTCCTGTTGATCGATTATGTGAAACTGCCCGACTGTGATTTACCCCAGACCAGCCTTCCCAAAGGGGATTCGATATCTTTAAGCATCGCGGCAGCTTCCATTCTGGCGAAGACCGCCCGAGACGAATACATGATCCTGCTGGATGAATCATATCCGCAGTACGGATTCGCGCGCCATAAAGGCTACGGCACCGCATTGCACCGCACTGCCCTGCAAGATAATGGCGTATGTCCCCTGCACCGCTTGAGCTTTGCCCCCATGAAGTTCATGGGAAATTAAAAAGAGCACCGCATGGTGCTCTTTTTCGTTCACTCTTATTTTTATCAGACACTCTTCTTTTTGCCAGATACAAAATACTTCACCAGCTCGGCTGCAACAGATGGCAGCAGCAGCAAGGGGATGATCTGCTCCCACTCCAGCAAAGTTAGCGGAACGGTATCGAAAATGGTATTGAGGAAGGGGATATAGATCACCAGCAGTACCATCACCATCGACCCGAGCACGGCATAGTTCATCCACTTGTTCTTGAACACACCCATCTTCAAGAGCGGGTAGCGCTCTGAACGGGCGGTGTATGCTCTCAGCAGTTCAGAAAGAGAGAGGGTCACAAAAGCCATTGTCTCCGCGACTTGCTGATTGCCGGAACGCAGACCCAGCGAATACGCGATCAGTGTAGCTGCTGTGATGGCAACGGTCTGAATGCCGATTCCGGTCAGCATGAATTTATTCACGATCGGTTCTTTCTTGGGGCGCGGGGCTTGATCCATGATATCCGGGTCGCCTTTTTCGGTGCCCAGTGCCAACGCCGGAGCGCCATCCGTGACCAGGTTCAGCCACAGCAGTTGAATGGGCTTTAAGGGCGAAGATACAGCCATGTCAGCCGGAGCATGCGGGAACAGCACCTTGCCGAGGATGGTCGGTAGGAAGATGATCATGATCTCTGCCACATTGCAGGAGATCAGGTAATAGACGAATTTACGGATGTTGCTGTAGATGATGCGTCCCTGCTCTACAGCAGAAACGATACTGGCGTAGTTGTCATCGGTCAGCACCATATCGGCAGTTTGTTTGGCGACATCGGTGCCGGTAATGCCCATGGCAACCCCGATATCCGCAGACTTAATGGCAGGGGCGTCGTTGACGCCATCTCCGGTCATGGCGACCGTTTCATCGTTGGCGCGCAGGGCGTTGACAATGCGCATCTTGTGTTCCGGTGAAACACGCGCAAAGACATCTATTTCCTTAACTTCTTTGCTGAGGGTTTCATCAGACATATCTTCGATATCCGCGCCTGTCACCACTTTATGCCCTGGGCGCAGCAAGCCGATGCTTTCTGCAATGGCTTTCGCAGTGTTGGGGTAATCACCGGTGATCATGATGGTGCGGATGCCTGCCCCGATGGCTTTCAGCAAAGCCGGTTTGACTTCTTCACGAGCAGGATCGATCATCCCGACCAGACCGGCGAAGATCAAGTCTTTTTCCAGGTGGTCGCTATCCACCTCATCTGGTTTCGCATTCACAACGCGATATGCCATGCCCAGCACGCGCAGAGCTTTTTTGGTCATGCCATCATTGGCTTCAAGAATGCGCTTGCATCCGGCATCATCTAATTTTTCGGTGGTATTGTCTGCTTTTTGATATCGGTTGCACAGTTTCAATACTACATCCGGAGCGCCTTTCACGGCTATCACATAGGTTTCATCCTTGCCGTTGCTGTTGAAAGGCAGGTCTTTGGCTGCGGTTGATTCTTTCACTTCGTGTATGGTTACCATGCGCTTGCGTGTGGAATCAAAGGGAATTTCGGCTTCGCGAGGATAGGCTTTCTTCAAATCTGCAGAATGCACTCCTGCTTTGGCTGCCGCAACCAGGATGGAGCCTTCGGTTGGATCTCCGATGATGCGGTAATTCGTCTTGCCGGTTTCATCTTCAAGTCCTTCCAATTCAGAATCATTATTGACGCTGCCAACCCACAAAGTGGTAGCGACAGCGGGTACTTGATGCAATTCAATTTTCTTGCCATCAATTATGAAATCACCCTCCGGCACATAGCCGGTTCCGGTGATATTCACGTTTTTTCCATCCGTCCATACTTCCGTTACGGTCATAACATTCTGGGTCAGGGTGCCGGTTTTATCGGAGCAGATCACGGTGGCTGAGCCAAGGGTCTCAACCGATGCCAGGCGGCGAATGAGCGCATGCCGTTTCACCATTTCATGCATTCCCAGCGCCAGGCTGATAGTAACCACAGCAGGCAACCCTTCCGGAACCGCGGCGATTGCCAGGCTTACCGCAACCATGAAGGATTCCAGTAAATCTGCGCCATTGAGCCAGCCGGAAATAAACACCACAGCGCTGATCGCCAGGCAGGCGTAGCCCAGCAGTTTTCCAAGCTGGTCGAGTTTGATCTGTAGCGGGGTTTGTTCTTCTTCAACCGATTGCAGCATGGTGGCGATCAAGCCGATCTGGGTATTCATACCGGTGCTGATGACAACACCTTTCCCGCGACCATACGAAACGACCGTGCCGCTGAACGCGGTATTGATGCGATCGCCGAGGGAAGCCTCTGCATCCAGTGTCTCGGTAGCGTTCTTTTCAACCGGAACCGATTCCCCTGTGAGAGCAGCTTCCTCAACCTTTAAATTAACCGCTTCCAGTAAACGCAGGTCTGCTGGCACAAAGTTGCCGGCTTCCAGAAATACGATATCTCCTGGAACCAGTTCACGAGCAGGGATCGAGATGCGGTGCCCATCACGCAATACCTGGGCTTCAGGGGCTGCCATCTTTTTCAGGGCATCCAGCGCCTGTTCAGCGCGGCTCTCCTGAACCACTCCCATGATGGTATTGAGAACCACAATGGCTACAATAGCGCTGGCATCCACCAGTTCGCCTAAAATGGCAGAAATGACGGCAGCCACCACCAGCATGATGATCACAAAGTTATTTAATTGGTCAATGACCATATTCCAGAAAGTGCGCTTCTTGCCTTCCCGAAGTTCATTTGGTCCAAATTTTTCCTGACGATTTTCAGCTTCTTTTGATGAAAGTCCTTTTTCGAGCGGCGCTTGTAGTTTATCAAGCGTCTCTTCTCTGCTTAGAGAATGCCATGTGATCTGAACGTCCCGATCAGAGGCGCGCTGGACTTCTGCGTTGTTCTTAGCAGGCATTTTAAAACTCCTATATTGTCACTTATTAGGAAAAACTCCCCGACAATGCCACAAGTTTAATACATTTCAAGTTAAGGCGCAATACGAGTCCCTGGGCTGAGGATGGTATTCTTTGGAACAACCACGATGCCGTCACGTACCATCCAGGAGGAAGTTTCGAGTTCCGTGCCTCTTGGAAAAGGAAGAATAGTCGTGCCGCTGCCAATGCGTGCATTCTTATCAATAATGGCGCCTTCTATATGGCAGTCGTTTCCAATACCCAGCGGTATCCCTTTTTCCTCTTCCTCAGAACGGAAGAAACCATAATAATCCGCCCCCATTAGAATACTGTCCTTGATGACCACTCCGGCACGGATCTGACTGCGCAGTCCGATAACGGAATGGGTTATTTGCGCCCCTTTGATCCAGCAGCCCTCTGCCAGCTGCGTGCGGCTGAGCTGGCTGTTCTCAATTTCTGTACCGGGTAAAAATCTTGCGTGGGTATAGATCGGCCAGCCTTCGTCAATCAGAGAAAAAGGAGAATCTTCTTCTGTCAGCAAGAGATTTGTCTCATAGAAAGCGCGGATGGTCCCGATATCTGCCCAGAATCCATCATAAGAGTACCCGTATACCTGATACTGTTCTACCGCAGCAGGAATAGCGTGTTTGCCAAAATCATCATAATCGGTATCCTCCAGCAGGTCGCACAATACATCTGTTTTAAACATATAAATACCCATTGACCCGAAATATGGTTTTTCAGCATCCGGTCGACTGATCATTTCCGCCAGCAGATATTCTTCTTTGGGTTTTTCCGCAAAACGGATGATCTTTTCGTCCCGGTCTTGCTTTAGCACCCCAAATCGGGGGGCATCATCCCGTGCTATGGGTTGTATCGCAACGGTTACATCCGCATTTTTCTCCCAGTGGAAATCAGCCATACTGGCATAATTCATTCGGTAGAGGTGATCGCCTGCCAGGATAAGCACGTACGGCACACGGGCAGTACGGATTTCTGTGATCTGTTTGCGGACTGCATCAGCAGTGCCCTGATACCATGCCATGCTCTCGCCGGTCTGCTCGGCTGCCCAGATCTGTACATACCCGGCATGGAAAGCATCAAAATTATAGGTGTTGGAAATATGGCGGTGCAGAGAGACGGAGTTGAATTGGGTCAGCACGGCGATCTTGTAGACGCCGGAATTAATGCAGTTGCTGATGGGAACATCGATCAGGCGGTATTTTCCCGCGAAGGGGACCGCCGGTTTCGCCCGCTGCTGCGTTAGAGGAAAAAGTCGGGTTCCCTGCCCTCCGCCCATGATCACAGCCAGGGTATTCTCTAGCGTCTGCATTTCTCCTCCTTGTTTCCTTATGCCCAGATTCTATCTTTAATAAAGCATATCAGATTAAATTCGAAACTCAATATACAGAAAACATGGTTATTGCAGGATTTCATGACCTGTTAACTTTCAAGTACAATACATCCAAAGTATTTGAACAGAGAACCTATGGATAATAAATCCGAAAATAAAGAACAACCTACCACATCAGGGATATGGAAAGACCTGACTTTACTGTGGCACAACATAACGCTCAAACAGGGGTTATCCGAGACGCGTAAAGCCATCGTAATCAACGAGATGGCAGAAAGCGCTACCCCGAGGTTTGATTTTTATTTGATGATCGTGCTTTCCTGTACCATCGCCTCTCTGGGGCTGGTAACGAATTCTGCCGCTGTGATCATTGGGGCAATGCTGATAGCCCCTCTCATGTCGCCTATCCTGGGGCTTTCGATGTCTTCTCTGACCGGTCGGCATGTATTGCTGCGCCGATCTCTGATCGCTATTTTAACCGGTTCTGTGCTGGCTATTTTGCTTTCTGCATTACTCACTTTTTTCTTATATCGTTTACCATACGGTATCCCAGAAAGTTTACCCACTGAGATCCTTGCGCGTACGCGTCCCTCTCCCCTTGATCTTGTCATTGCCCTGGCTGGAGGGGCTGCCGCTGCCTATGCCCTGGCACATCCGCGCTTGAGCGCCACACTGCCAGGTGTTGCTATCTCCACGGCATTAATGCCACCTTTATGCACAATCGGTATCGGGCTTGCTTTTTCCACTCACAGCGTAGTATTGGGGTCCAGTCTGCTCTTTTTAACCAACCTGTCTGCAATTGCATTTTCCGGAGTTATCACATTTGCCACACTTGGTTTTCGTCCGAAGCGCGTAGAAGATCAAAGGACAAAAAAGATCCCGCAGAGCATCTTACTCTCTGCTCTATCCGTGATCACCATCACCATCCCGCTGGTCATCCTCTCATGGAATACGGTCTCTTCTGCACGACTTGAGCGCCAGGTAAGCGATGTGCTCAATACACAGATCAATAACGCCCAGATCGTGAATGTAGATATCCAGACAGTGGATGGCACTCAAAAAGTGATAGCAACCATCCGTTCCAACAGATCGCTCAGTTACTCAGAAGTAGCCGGTATTCAGTCATTGCTGGCAGCAGTAACCCAGAAGCCGATCGCATTGGAGATGGTCGTCATTCCAGTCAGCAGCCTGGATACCCTTTACCCCCCCACGCCCACCGTCTTTATTCCAACCGCTTCCCCTACCGTGACCCCGTTCCCAACTGCTACCCTTCAACCCACGCCTACACCGCAGCCTACCGCCACACCCATACCGGCATTCATTAACACGGGCAAAACCGGTACTCTTTACCTTCTTAGCGAGCCTGATGGAAGTCAGTTATTCATCATTCCAAACAACTCACCCGTATGGATACTGGAAGAAGTCATTGCGGATGATGGAATATGGATGAGAGTACGAGATGTGTTTGATCGTGAGGGCTGGGTATTAAAAGAATATCTGATCTTACCCTGAAAGCGGTTCCTTCAATCCGTACGTTTTTTCAACAATAAGGGACCTATTTTATCAATTAGACCCCCGAATAGATTTTCCACCAGACGTGTACCCTGCAGATAAGCAGGCGCGTACACTAGCCGTCGTGGGTGGATGATCACCCGCCTGATCGCTCTGACTGCGCGATCAACAGGGATGGCGAAAAGTTCCCCCGGCACACGGCGTCCATTCTTGATATTCCGGGCAGTATCAAAAAATTCTGTCTTCACCGGACCGAGACGCACAACACTCACGTCAACTCCGCTGCCGTGTAATTCCCGGTGGAGAGATGTGGTGAAAGCGTCCATAAAAGATTTGCTTGCAGAATAGACAGCAATACCCTGATTGGGAAATCCCCCCGCGATCGAGCCAATGTTGATGATATGCCCTTCCCCTCGAGCGCGCATCTGTGGTAGAAACGCGCGTGTGAGATCAAGCATGGCGTTGATATTTACCTCAACAATGTCCTTCACAACCTCATCTGGCATGTCGCTGAAAAATCCATACCAGCCAAAGCCGGCATTATTGATCAGAATATCGATCGGTTTCCCCTCTGTGAGAAGGGATGCGGTCAAGTCCTGGCGTGCATCTCTATCTGCCAGATCACATTCCCTGATATCCGCTCTCCCGCCATATTTTTCGATCTGCTGTTGTACTGCAAGCAGCCGCTCTCTTCGTCGTGCAACAAGAATCACGTACGTGCCATTTGCCGCCAGATCCAGCGCCAGCTGGCGACCGATGCCGCTGGATGCTCCGGTTATGAGCACAGTTTTTCCGTCAATTTTCTTTTTCATAGAACGCTGCAGTTTATAATACGTTTTTTCCCCGACTTTTACCGCCCCACCATTTCACCGTGTCAACCATGGTATTGAGCAGTTCTCGCGGATGGTATCCCAGTTCGCGCTTGGCTTTCTCATTGCTTACCAGTGAATTGCTGCGTACCGTCTTCAGGGCATACTCGGTAAACTTGGGTTTTTTCCTGGCAAGACGATAGTAAACGGTTGCAAAGATAGCCCCAATTTTTGCTAATTTGAAGGGGATATTAATGGTTGGGGTATGCGTCCCTTTGATCTTCTGGATCATTTCTTTTAATTGAAAGAGCTGTATCTGGTGTCCGGAAAGGATATACACCTGCCCAGACTTTCCTCTTTCCAGCGCCAAGCGATGTCCCACTGCTACATCGCGCACATCCACGAAGTCGTACGCTCCTTCCACCAGCATATGGATGCGGCGCTGGGTAAGGTCGTTCACCAGCTCTCCCATGCTGGAACCGCGATAATCATAGGGACCAACCACACCGGTTGGGCACACGATCACAGCATCCAGCCCTTCTTTGATGGCTTGCTTGACTGCCAGCGTCGCGATTGCTTTGGTGCGATCGTAAGCGCCGACTGGATTCTCCGGATCAAAAGGAACCTGTTCATCTATGATGCCCTGCCACTCACGACTGAAGGCATGGATCGAACTGGTGTAAACCAGCCGTTTGATGCCTGCGTCAGCAGCAGCCTTCAGTACATTGCGGGTGCCTTCCACATTTACCTTCCAGACAAGATCTTCTTCCCCCGGCATAATGGAAACAATGCCCGCCATGTGAAACACATAATCCACACCTTTGAAAACTCTTTGTAGAGATAGGGGGTCAAGCACGTTCCCCAGTTTCAATTCCAGGTCGAGATCGACCAGAGAAGAAACATCTTCATTGGGTAGAACCATGGCGCGCACTTCATAGCCATTCTCAAGCAATTCCCGCACCAATACATTTCCAAGATGCCCCGCTGCCCCTGTAACCAGCACTTTCCCTTTATCCATTTTGTAAGCCTTTCAATAAGAGATCTATACCATTTTGCATTTCCTCATTCCAATTCATGTCCTGAGGATACAGCATTCCCTGGAAAACAATACCGATTGCCAGCCCGATAAGAGCACGAGCTGCGCTCGCAGGATCGACCGGAGAGATAGTGCCCTGGTCAATCCCTTTCTTGATTAACAGGGAAAAATAACGGAAATATTTTAAAAATGGCTCTTTGGTCTCATCCCACACTTTTTCATCGCGAATGGATTTCTCCCAGAATTCCAGGAACAAGGAAAGCTGACCCTGGCTTTCTGCAAATATCATTCCCGTGGAGGCTGCCATCGCGTGAATAGCATCGAGCACATCCCCGCTGGCGCTTTCTTTTTCAAGAAACTCTTTATCAAGATTTTCCAGCCATTGCTGCAGTAATTTCATAAAAACACTGTGTTTGGAAGGAAAATGATGATAAAAAGCTCCCTTGCTCACCCCTGCCGTCTGGCAGATCTGTGAAACTCCCGTCCTGTCGTAACCGTTCGTCGAGAACAGGGTGTTTGCAGCTGCTAAGATTTTTTCCTGCGTTTCGAGGCTTCTTTTTTGCATAAAACAGACCAATCGGTCTGATTCTAATCCAGCCCTCAGGCAGGTCAAGTGACCTTGGTCATTCCATCGGTCATCAACAAAAAAGCCCGCTGTCATGCGGGCTTATGTCTCAATTTATATCATACAGAAGAACTACGGGCAGATCTCGTAGGCAACATCCTCAAAAACTTCGGTGCGAATCACTTCGTTACGGTCCTTATCCGTCGCTACGAATTGGTAGCGGAATACCGCAAATTCATAAGTATCGAAATTGGCGATCTTGGATGAATCCAGCGTGATGGAGTAGACGCCATCTCCTTTTGGAGACATGGCATGCCCACTATCCCACTTGGTTTGCCCTTCTCCTTCCTTATCCAGGAAGCGTGTGAAAATAACCACACTCCATACCTTATCCGGATCGGAGACTTCCAAGGTAATGGTGATCTTGGTGGCGCCGCAGGTAGTTTTGTTATAGAAGAACTTATCCACATCATGGTCAACGTCAAAAATATAGGGCTTGTCGGGCGTCTGCGTTGCAGATGGGGTGCTGGTTGGTGCGGTGGTATTGGTGGCTTGTGCTTGCTGCTGCGCAGGCTGTTCCTGGGCAGTCTGAGATTCTGCCACCGTGATCATCGCATCCGCATAATTGCTCCAGCTGCCCTGGGCATCTTTCGTGCGCACACGGATGATGTGGCTGCCTGCCGTGGCAGGGGTCCAGCTATACTGCAGCGCGACTACCGATTGACTCGTATCCGGTGCGTTGTACAGGTTCACAACATACCCGTCAATATTCAATTCAACTGCCGCAACACCCTCCGGAGCTGTGGCTTTGTAGCGAATATCGATAGCCTGCATGCTGTATTGCCCGCCCTGCACCGGGGAATCAATGACGGTAGCCAGTGCAACTGTGCTCTGTGATGAACCGTTACCCGGGTTGCCGATGGTGATGGTACAGGCTTGAAGGACAATTAATCCTATCGCAATACAAATAAACAATCTCCAGCGTTTCACAATAAACCTCCGATCTCTGCTCTGCTATTTGATTATAGCAAAGATAGAAATAAACAAAACCATTGTATCAAAGTCATTTGGACGAAGGTTAAAAAAAGAACTCCTCGAACTGGACTCGAACCAGTAACCTAGCGGTTAACAGCCGCTTGCTCTGCCGATTGAGCTATCGAGGAAGGTTCGCTAATTATAGATACCTCGCTTCCCCTTGTCAAGTTCTCCGGCGGGCATGCAGGAAGCCCCTTCCAAAGGGATCGTTCTCGTTCCATAGTGGCAATATACGATTTCGCAGAATAATACTCTTCTCATTTTTCCCCCTATCGGGTATATAATTGCGCTTTGATTGATTGTGATGTATAGAATTGGTCGCAATTATAGAAAAATCAAATCCTATTTCCCACGAAACTACAAAAAATAACGAAGGCAGGATACTTTAACCATTTAAGGACTGTGAGCGTAGAATGACAAAAAGAAAATTAAAACGTCAATTAAATCTGCTGCAGGTCATCATGCTGGGCACCGCCGGAACGATCGCAGCGGAAATTTTTGTATTGACCGGGCACGCAGCCGGGATCGCCGGACCGGATACCGTGCTGGCTTTAGTGATTGGGGGGCTGCTTACATTAAGCATCGCCTTTAATTACTGTGAATTGGCAACCACCTATCCCGTAACAGGCGGCGCCATGACCTACGTAGGAGAAGCTTTTGGGAAAGGATTGACCATGTTCCTGGTAGGCTCGCTGGATGCTCTCTCCAGCGCTTTTTATGCTGCCCTTTCCGCCATAGGGTTTGCCTATTCCGCGCAGGTTTTTATTCCCGGTCTCCCCATCGTCCCTGTCGCACTCGGGATACTCATCATCGTGGGATTTATGCACGTGCGCGGTGTGAAACAGGCAGGGAACATGCAGATCGTGCTGGGCGGATTCTTGCTGGTTGTTTTTGCAATTTTCATCATTCGTGGATTAACCCAACCGGACGGATTCAACCAGGAGACTTTCCAATCTGGCAAGGTTTTATTTGAAAACCAGTCCATGTGGGCAAACCTCTCCCGTATGTTGATGACCATCGCGCTGGTCTATAACGCGTATGTTGGCTTTGAAGTGATCGCAGACGATGCGGAGGAGATCACCAATCCACGCCGCAATATCCCACTCGGAATCCTGGTCAGCCTGGGAATTACCACCCTCATTTACACACTGGTCTCGTATGTGACCATTGGCACCATTCCCTATTCATCACTGGCAGGCTCTGAAACGGCTTTGACAGATGCGGCACATCATTTTTGGCCGGTGATCGGAGTGCGGGTGATGGGGCTGGCGGGCATCGTTGCCACGCTCACCTCCGTTAATTCCGCCATGCTGTCTGCGACGCGCGAGGTGTTCACATTGAGTCGTGATGGGGTTTGGCCGCGCATCTTTTCCAGGTTGAGCCATTGGCGCACGCCCTATGTTGCCATTGTTGTCATTGTACTGATAAGCTGCCTTGTCTCGCTATTCAAAGTTGTGGATCTACTAAGCTATATTTCAAGCGCGGGGTATATGTTCGTTCTCTTCTGGGCTACGCTGGCGATGTTCCGTCTGAGAAAGATGTATCCCAATATTGAACGCCCCTTTAAAGCTCCCTTCTTCCCCTTGACTGCTTATATCGCAGCCGCTTCGGGTGTTCTCATCATTGCCTTTGCGAGTAAAAAGGCACTTTTATTCCTGGGAATCGTGTTGTTATCTCTCTCCATCCTTTATGTGATCTTAAAAGCCTTCAGTGAAAGGAATAAAATTCGCACAAAGGCTGAGGAAGAGATTGGGGGAGGGCGAATATTGGTAGTTACAGTTAATCCCTCAACTGCAATTGGTTTGGTCAAGATCGCATCAAGGCTCGCTGAGCATCAGGAAGATACCAGTATTTGTATGTTCAATGTTATTAAAGCACCCAGAGGGGTTGCGCAAGAAAATATCAATGCCCTCATTTCTCAAAAGAAAATTTTCCAAAACGAGCTCTTGAAAAAAACGGCTGGCATTGCTCAAGCACGAAACGTCCCCATTTATACCAAACATAAAATTGCTCCAAATGTAGAAACAGGCATTTTTAACGAATTAAAATCGTCCAATCCGATTCAAATGGTTCTTTTTGGATGGCCTTCAACCGATACAAAAATAAGAGTACCTCATAACATTATTAAAGAAGTGCTTCTCATGGCACATAAGAATGTGGGTGTTCTGCGCGACCACGGTTTGAATGGACTGCAGAATATTCTTGTTCCTCTCGGGAATGGTCCAAATGCACGCCTGGCATTAAAAATGGCTTCGGATATAGCCTTTCAACAAAATGTGAAAGTGACGGTTATTCGGGTTTTACCAAGCCAAACCAGCCCAGAGGTTGAGGAAGATGAATTGCTGCAAATGCAGGAAATTGCAGAAAGTGAAGTCGGTTCTATTCCTTCTTTTATGGAAACGCGAACCGTCTTATCCAGTAACGTTCTGGATGGTATCGTTGAGGAAACCGTGAAGAATAAATATGATCTACTGATCATCGGTGCCGCAGAAGAGGTTTATTCCCCTGATTATGTTTTCGGTAAATTAAACGATGCGCTCATAGAAGAGGTATCCTGTTCTGTACTAGTTGTGCGCAGATACCAGCCTCACACAGCAATATGGTTCCGTCAGCAGATCAAACAGATCGAGGAAATATAAAGGCGCTTTTTAGTCAATACCCAGTGCTTTCCGATTTGTTGACAAAGGAAAATTAAGGTGCTATCCTAAGAAACTAGAACGTAAAAATACAGCCTGAAAGGATCGGTAAGATGACGCACGTAATTACTGATGAATGCATTGTTTGCGGATCTTGCGAAGCAGAATGCCCGCAGGACGCAATTTCTATGGGTGAGGATCATTTCGAAATTGACCCGGCGAAATGTATTGACGACGGTGCCTGTGTCGAGGTTTGCCCCGTTGACGCAATAATCAAAGAAGACTAGTCAATTCTTAAGCTTAAAAAATAGAGCCGCAGCATAGTTGCGGCTCTATTTTTTCTTTATTCCATTCTATAATTACGGCAGATATGAAAAAATTCATCACCGTCGCAGGGAATATCGGCGTTGGAAAATCTTCTCTGGTACGCTTGCTCAGTCAGCGCATGGAATGGGACCCTTTTTTCGAGCCGGTAGCAAATAATCCTTATCTCTCTGATTTTTACACCGATATGCGAACATGGAGTTTCCATTCGCAAACCTATTTTCTTTCTAACAGACTAAAAGTGTATGGAGATCTCCTGGAATGCCCAAATTCGGTAATTCTGGATCGCAGTCTGTACGAGGATGCAGAAGTTTTTGCGCGTAATCTGTATTTGCAGGGTTTAATGAGTCAGAGAGATTATGAAACATATGAAACCATCTATCACACCCTGCTGCAGTTTCTCCCCACCCCCGATCTGGTTGTTTATTTAAAGGCATCCATTCCAACCCTGCTTCGTCGAATACAACGCCGTGATCGTGACTATGAAAAAAATATCAGCCCTGATTATCTTCAAAAATTAAATGATACATACGAAACCTGGATTCAGAATTTTACTCTCTGCCCGGTGCTGACAGTACCAGCTGACAACCTGGATTTTGTCAATCACTCACGGCATATGGACCTCATCCTGGAAAAAATACAAGAAAAAATTTCAGGAAAAGATGAGGTTGTTTTTTCCCCCGATGAATACTAAAAGATAACGAGAAATACCAGCCTTTTCTCTTTAGTTATGATCAGCGCGGCTCTACAATAAATTTAATGGCAGTTCTGACTTTCCCATCAATCTCCACGTTCACAAATTCTGGGATAAATACAATCGTGATGCCGTCCTGATCAAGAAAATTCTTAGCAAGGATGAGGGCTTTTATAGATTGATTCACTGCTCCGGCACCGATCGCCTGCACTTCAGCATACTTATGCTCTCGAATCACACCTGCGATCGCTCCTGCGACTGCTGCTGTGCGGGAAACAGCTTTTACCTTGATCACATCCATGTTTTCCCTTCCTTTCATATTGATTCTTCATTACCATCCCGTACCATAGAGAGCAGTGCTTCCTAGGTATGTGCATTGTACAAAAAAGAAACCTGTTATACAAGCATGTTTAAACATTGATATATTTATTAATTAATAGTATTTATAGATGTAATAGTAGGTGTTGTTGATATGTGGATAATAAAAATAAACGCCAATATGTGGGGTTATCTTCCTCTCATACCCATGCAGATACCCACCTATTCTTGAATGTGCTTCTTGTATTGTGTTGATAAAGAAAGAATAAAAAACAGTATAAGAGAAAATAAATTTAAAAGAGGAATTTTGTACACAGCTTTTAAAGCACTTCTCCAGCAGATATAAACAGAAAAGATGAAAAAATAGAATTTTTTTTCGAAGATATCCACAATGTGAGGTGGTTATCCACAGTTTTTACAGAGTTATCCACAGGAACAGGAAAGAAGCTGTGGATATTTATTGAATGCCGCTGATATTTTTCCATTCTTCAATAGTGGTATCAAGCGCATCGAGATACAAGTCAAGCTGCTCAATCCTTGCTGGAAATGAATCAAGGTCTATTTTTATTTCCTGACAGAAAGCCTTCCAGCTTTTCACCTCGGTGGTTTTGCGAGGTAATACGTGCATAACATTGCTCCAGATCCACAGTAAAATCCACAAAGCTTCATCTGATCGTTCATTTTGATGGGCGAGAACAGCACAGCGATAATACTGAAAACGAGCAGGTGAATATTGAGGGGGGCAGTACGATTTTTCTGCCAGTGTCTGGAAGGAAACTTTCATTGAATTGATGTTGTCTTCCCAGTTAAATATTGAGTAATCATCAATAGCATACAAATCTCGCAGCCCGCTTGCCAGACCGGGTCTTCCGAGGTAAGTTGTTACCTCTTCAAGTTTGCTCAGGAAATTTCTTTCGGGGAGAGGTTTTCCAACCAGGCAGGATATGGCGTTGCCGGCACTCCATAAGACTTGCAAATATTCATATACAAAATCAACCGTGATCACAGGGTCGGCATTATGCAGCGCAGCCCAACCCTCTCGAGCTCGCGTGTAAAAATACTGTGAACGAGCCAGGCTGTTGATAGGAGAGAAGAAACTGGAAAAAACACCTGCCCGAATAAAATCATAATAATGATACGAGTCGAATAACACAAAGGGTTTTTCACAGAAAAGGCAGCCCATCCATGGGTCTGTTCGCAAGTCTTTGGGTTGATTAAATATTCTGCGCGGGTAGTGGAAAACATCCAGATGGTAATTATCTGCCAGGGCAAGCACTTCTCTTTCAGAGGAAGGTTCTGTATTATGGATGAACACAAGGTCAATGTCGGTGGCATCCCCGATGAAAGCCTCCTCCTTAACCAGGGAACCGATCAGAAATACGCAGGCAATATCAGGATTATTGTAGGTTTGAGACTTCACGTGATCGCGAGCGGCATTCAGCAGCAGGTTCCTTGTTACTCTCATTTCATTTTCCTTTCCTCATTCCTGTTCCATAGGCAGTGTGAATTGAAAGGGTGGTAGATGCAATACCCGGCGAATTCGATTGTCAATATCCTGCAGATCTGCCGGGTTGTGAACGAAATCGAGGTGATCGCTATCAATGATGAGAACCTTGCGGTCAGAACGACCTTTGTTGAAGTAGCCTTCGTAGGCTTTATTAAGCGCATCGATATAATCAGATTCCATGGAGCGTTCATAAGAGCGATCGCGCATGGCGATACGCTGCATGAGCACCTCAGTACTTGCATGCAGGTAAACGGTCAAATCGGGCAGGGGAATCTTTTCTGCCAGCGCCGTATGAACAGAGTAATACATCTCAAGTTCATCACCTGTCAGGTTGATATCAGCAAATAGCGCATCCTTTTCAAAGGTGTAATCGGAGATCAGGTTTTTGTTCGTTTCTAATAACTCGGGCACATTATTGCGTTGTTGGCGATAACGACTTAACAAAAAGAAGACCTGTGTTTGAAAGGCATAGCGGGCACGGTCTTGATAGAACTCTTGTAGAAATGGGTTTTCTTCAAAAATTTCCAGCAGCAAGTTTGACCGGTAGGATGGTTGCAGAAGGCGGGCAAGGCTTGTTTTCCCAACGCCGATCACTCCTTCTATGGCAATGTACATAAGAACTCCTTAGAAATTATTGACTTTGGGATTAAATAATCTAAACTATTATATAACATTGCATCACCAAAAAAGGAGGGATAGATGCCATCACTGAATCGCGTGTTATTAATAGGTCGTTTGGGAAAGGATCCCGAAGCCAGACAAACCCCTAAAGGAACAGCATACACCACATTCTCACTGGCGGTCGATCGAAAGTGGAAAGACAAAAATGGTGAGCTTCATCAAGATACCGACTGGTTCAATGTGGTCGCGTGGGGAAAATTGAGTGAGATTTGCCTGAAATATCTTTCAAAGGGAAAACTGGTGTATCTCGAGGGGAGGCTGCAAACACGCCGTTATGAGCATGAAGGCAGCGTACGCTTTTTCACTACTGTTGTGATGAGCAGTATGCAGATGCTGGAGCGCAAGACCAAAGAAGCACTGGTGGAGGAAACGAACGAAGAACAGGTAGAAATAAACGAAGAATAAAAAGACTGCCGTATCTATTAACCGGCAGTCTTCTCTCTTACTTTTCGAGTGCTTCAAGCTGGGCAACCATATTCTCGATGAGGTCAAAGCCACCCTGCCAGAATTGTGGTTGCCGGACGTTCATCCCAGCCTCATCCAGTATTTGCATGGGCGCTTTCGAGCCGCCTGTGGATAACATGTGGATATAACGCGGTTTAAAGCTATCTCCTTCTTCTGTAAACTGCTTGTAGAGCGATAAAACCAGCAGCTGCCCGAAGGCGTACGCATACACATAGAATGGAGTATGGTAAAAATGCGGAATGGATACCCATTCCCAGCGAAATTCATCGCTTAGTTTTAGTGAATCTCCAAACTGGGTCTGCAAATTCTGCATGTATGCATCCGACAGCTCGTCAACGGAGGCACCCTGATTTGTCATCTCATGGGCGGTTTTCTCGAACATGGCGAAGAAAGATTGGCGCATGATGGTGGCGTACGCATCATCAACCTGTTTGAAAAGCAGGTCACGCCGCACTTCTTCATCCTTTTCTTCTGAGAGCAGGCGGTCAATGAGCATCATTTCACCAAAGGTAGAGGCTGTTTCCGCAAGGGGCAGGCAGGAGTGCTGGGTGAAAATGCTGTGATGATCTGCCAGCAGGGAATGGATGGCATGCCCCAGTTCATGAGCCAGGGTTGCCATATCATCTGCTTTGCCCTGATAATTGATCAGCACCCAGGGGGTGATATCCGGTGCGACCGTAGCACAGAAAGCACCTGACCGTTTTCCTTTTCGGATTTCGCTGTCAATATGGTTGGCAGTAAAGACCTTATGGGCTAATTGGGCAAAGCGTGGATCAAATTCCTGGAAGGAATCGAGCACCATTTCTGTAGCCATTCCAAAGGAATAACTCTTGCTGGATTCAGCCATGGGTGCGTACACATCATAACGGCGGATCTGATCTACCCCCAGCCAGGAAGCTTTTAACCGGAAGAAGCGTTGAAAAACGGTGGCGTTCTTCTTGCAGACATCCAGCAGGGTATCGACAACCTCATCAGGAATATCATTTCCCAGATTTCTGGCAGATATGGGGCTCTTATAGCCACGCAAATTGATATTTTCATTGCGCCAATCACGAACGATGGTCTGATAGATCTGTCCGAGGATTGGTCCCTGTTCTCCATAAACTCGATATAGCTCCTGGTAAGCTGCAGCGCGCAGGTCGGGATCTGCCTGCCTTACAAACGACATGAGTTCCCCGCGGGTTAGATCCTTTTCCTCCCCATCTACCGTGACTTTGTAAGAATAGTGATTGGTGATGGAATCATACAGACGGATAAATGCTGAAAACCCGGTCAAGTCTTTGATATTTATGATCTTTTCTTCTGGTTCGGATAAGGTGAAATCTTTGAA
The DNA here is from genome assembly GCA_963556045.3 of Anaerolineaceae bacterium. Classification (GTDB taxonomy): domain Bacteria; phylum Chloroflexota; class Anaerolineae; order Anaerolineales; family Anaerolineaceae; genus UBA4781. Next base: position 1,719,788 of record CAUVYA020000002.1, read on the forward strand.
GTGGCGTATCTCTTCCAACCAGTAACGGTAATCACCTGATTCCTTCATCAAACGTTCTGCATTTTCATCACTAACACTCTTCCACCATAAGTTGAAGAATAATATCTTATTTGACTGTTCTGCGACAAATTGTTCAGAACGCGCTGCCAGGCTTTGCGCCTGCTGATTCTGCGTATCTTCTGTGAACCATAGTTCCGCATAATCATTGACCAGCCTGATCTGGCGTGTGATAGCTTCCAGGTCCTTGATGATCGATAGAAAATCCTGCATGGAAATATCTTCGGTAAGAAGCGAGCGTTTCTTTTCGAACGCGGTGACCATGGATTCTGCTTTTGAAAAAGCTTCTTCCATTTCAGGGGAATCAGCAGAATCGAACAGGTCGCTGAGACTCCAGCGGCTGAGGTTAGGGGAAATATTTTCAGATTTCATGGGGTTTCCTTAAAGTGAAATTATCGCAATATGACCATTATACTGCAACGCTGTTCCAGTCATTGCCGGTTAGATTGGAGAATGGATAGGATATTTGCATGCAGATTAGGATTAGAAGCCACTATGGCATAAGGTGGTTTGAAATAGTCCGTATTCCCCTGCAGGTCCGTGACCAACCCACCGGCTTCTTTGATCATCAGGCTGCCTGCCGCAATATCCCAGGCATGAATTCCCATTTCCCAGTATCCGTCAAGCCAGCCCGCTGCGACATAGGCGAGATCGATAGCGGCAGATCCAAGCCGGCGTATGGATTGGGCATGATCCATAAAACTGGAAAAATTATCAAGATTGCTGCCAAGAGGATTTTCCTTATCATACGGAAATCCCGTTACCAGCATGGCATTCACCAATTCTTTCGTTTTTGAAACGTGGATGCGGTTTGCATCAAGATATGCGCCCTGTCCGCGTTCGGCGCTAAAACAATGTGAACGCGTGGGGTCAACCGTGACAGCAAGGGTCAAATTGCCCTGATAGGCAAATGCGATCGTGACGCTGAATATTGGTACACCATGCGCATAATTTGAAGTGCCATCCAATGGGTCAATGAACCAGCGATGATCTTCATCCCCATTGAGGAAACCGCTTTCTTCAGTAACAATACTGTGCTCGGGAAAATCGCGTTTGATCTCGCCCAGTAAAAAGGATTCAGAGCGTTTGTCCATCTCGGTGACAAGGTCTATCCGTCCTTTGTGGTGGATCTCGTGTTTTTTGAGATAGCCATCCATGAGGATATCTCCCGCTTGCTGTGCGATTTTCATCAAATAATCCAGATCAGGTCTCATCTTTTAAAAACTCCTTAGCGGTACTCTCAGCGGAGACCTTCCACTTCGTCGATTAACTGGTTGAAAAAAATCTCTAAAAACGAATTCCTGCCGCGGGCAAGCTTGCGACCGCTTTCGGTGTACAGTGTATTCTGTACTTTGCGCAGCTTGAAAAGATACTCATGATACACGCTGTGATGCTCCCCATCGCTTAATTCGCCGGTCTCAAGAAATTTGGAGGAAGGTTTAAAGAAGATCGGCTGCCCTGCCTGGACTGCGTATCCAATGGTGCGGGCGATCCCGATAGCTCCGATCACATCCAGCTTATCCGAGTCGAAAAGACATTTTGCTTCGATAGTTTGTGGGGGTTCGCTCTGGCGAAAGCGGTGCGCTCGAATACAATGCTGTACTTTTTGAATATCCTCATCTTCCCAATCCATATCGCGTAAAATACTGCCGGCTTTTTCTGCAGAGAGCAGGTGGTGTTCAGCGCGGTTTTGTGTGGCTGGGTCGCTGCCATCACAATCATGCAGCAGGGCAGCGGTTAATAAAATATTGGCATCCGCGCCTTCGGCTTTTCCAATGATCTGGCAAAGTTTGTAAACCCGTTCAATATGGTCAAAGCCATGTACCGGATCAGGATATGGGTAGAGTTCGTGTACCTTTTGCAGGTCGAGGATGCGACGTGTTTTCATAAGAACTTGATCACCTTTCCTTTTTTAATTACAGTATGTACCAGATTCTCACCAAAGCGGTATCCCAGATGTTGATATTGGGGAATATCTACAATGAGAATGTCGGCTTGTTTTCCTATATCAAGAGAGCCAATCCTGTCATCCATCTGGATGGCAGCGGCAGCATTGATGGTTGCCGCCGCAATAGCCTGCGCGGGAGTCATTTTCATAAAACGGCATGCCAGCGCGATCACAAACTGCATATTCCCGCACCAGGCAGTTCCCGGATTGAGATCGGATGCCAGTGCCAGGAAGCCATCCTGTGCGATGATGTGCTGTGCAGGGGTGTATGCCTGCTCTGCCAGCCCAAAAGGCGTGCATGGCAGCGCCACAGCTACCGTATTGCTGGCAGCCAGAGCCGCGATTTCCTGCTCTCCTGTTTTTACAAGATGGTCTGCTGATGCTGCACCAAGCCCGGCTGCCAGCGCAGCGCCCCCGATATTTTCAAACTCATCCGCATGGATTTTAAGCGGAAAGCCAAGTTCCCTGGCGGTTGATAAGATCAAGCCGCTTTGTTCCAGGTCAAAGACATTCGGTTCGCAAAAAACATCTACAAAAGGCAAATTTTCAGCGGGATAGGATTTTTGCCACCACACTTTCAATTGTGGGAGTGCTTGCTGTACAATCAAATCGACATAATCATCCGGGTGATCTTTAAATTCGGCCGGTACAGCGTGTGCTCCCAGGAAAGTGGGGAGGATGTCCATCGGGATTGCATCTCGCAGCTGCATGAGCACTTTCAGCAGACGCAGTTCCCCATCCACACTGAGGGCGTAACCGCTTTTTGCCTCCAGTGTCGTTGTTCCGTGTTTCAATGCAGACCAGCTTCGTTTCAAGGCAGCAGCGCTGAGTTCCTGGTCACTGGCTGATCGTGTTGCCTGAACTGTTGCGTTGATGCCTCCACCGGCAGCCATGATCTCCATGTAGCTTTTCCCTTCCAGCCGCATGCTGAATTCATTGGCGCGATCTCCTGCCCAGATGAGGTGGGTGTGAGGATCAACAAACCCGGGCATTACCACACACTGCCCAGCATCTATCTTTTCTTCATGAGGATATTTCTGGAGAAGATCGCAGGAACTGCCAACAGCCTGGATGACGCCCTCTCTGAACAATACTGCACCATCTTCAAGGATATCCAGATTTCCTAATTGTGAACCGCGCTGGGCGCCTCCTCGCAGGCAGATCAATTGAGATGCGGAGTGAAGCAACATATTCAAATCCTTCTTTGGAATAGGCTTATTATAAGAGCAAAGAAAAAAAACGACCTGCCTACCTATAGTAAAATCCAGAGAGAATCGTTTTCCATAAATCATGAGGAATCTATATGACGAAAAACAATCTGCATAGAACCATCGAGATCATTCTTTCTCTTTTAATTTTCTTGGGTATTTGGACGGGATTATCTGCCAATTCGGGTGGTCCGATCTATTCTGATGAGCTTTTGTACATCGAAATGGGGCTCAATAATCAACAGGTTGCGAATTATGGGAACCGTTATTTTCATGTATATCTCCAAAAAGCATTCATGTCCCTTGCGCCTACTCCCCTGCAGGGATTGCGCATATACTGGGCGTTCTTGATCGCTCTGACAGCCCTGCTGGTCTATTGGAGCGCGCGTCTGTTTTTTAAGGACAATACCATCATCCACGGCTTGGTGGCAGCTGCATTATTTTTCTCGTATCACATGATCTCAGATTATGCTGGCGTACCTTCTGTCGATATCACCGCCATGATGATGACCACCGCCTACCTGTTTGTGTATGTGCTGTACCAGCGCACCGAAAAGAAATGGCTGATCTATCTACTGGGCGCGCTGAGTTTTCTGTCATTCAAAACCAAAGAAACGACCCTGTTTGCCAATGTGGTTTTATTTGGCTTTTTCTTCGATGATGAGGGAACATTCGCATTCAAGAATATCGTGCCTTACTTGAAGGGTCTCATTTATGGATTTTTGTGCGGCATCGGTCTTTTCATTATTCTGGATACCGCTATTCTGGGGAAACCCTTCTTTGCCATAAGTCCATCAACGTTCCGAGAAGTTTTCCAAAACTACGCCTATACGGGTGGTTTTCGCATGGAACCGGTCAGCTGGTACCAGACGTATCTGCTGGACGATATCATGATTCCCTTTCTGTTTTTTATTTTCAGCGGAATTATCCTCAATGCTCGCATAGACAGCCCGCAAAAAAAGATCGTGTGGCTGTTTCCACTGATACTGGTTAGTTTTATCACTCTCAATATGCTGAAGATCCCCTGGGGTTTTATCGAGCGTTTTTATTTTCCCGCTTTACCCGTCATCGCTTTTCTGGCACCTCAGGGATTATTTCATAATAAGCCAGTTGACAAGAAAACAACGTTACAGCTGGCAGCAGTGGCGATACTTGCTCTGCTGGCAGTGCTGGGTATGCGCCAGGCCGGCATGGCGTATGTGGAGGGCATTGATTGGAATTACGGGAAATACCTTGAAAGCATTTACTTCCCGGTTCTTTTATCCCTGATGATCATCTTGTTGGTTTTCGTGAAGAAGCAAAATTTAATTACCTTTGGATTTTTCCTGTTTTTCCTTGTGTCATGGTCGTTTCCGCAGATTACGTACAATTACAAATACATCTATTCCGAACCGATAACGGGAATGAAGTATGAAACCAAGTATTACCCGCTCCTGGTTTTTAAAGAAGATATCCCTGCCAGCAATGATGTGAAGATGTTTACCACCACCACTATCTATGAAAACAGCCAGGCGGAGACCAAAATGTTGAGCAACAACCCCTACGATATTCTGGGAATGTATAACATGCTGTTTGACATGCGCACCGGTCGTGATAACCTGACCCTGGCTTATCAGCAAGAGGATATTGCAGGGCAGATACTGGCGCAGCCCTATGATTTTATACTCTTGTCAATGGATGACTGGCAGTATCTGCAGATGAATGCAGGCGATACGACTGCCAGCCTGGAAGACAGGTATACGATCCAGCTGGATTTACAAGAAACGTTGGTTCTGTTAACGGCGCAGAAATAAGCGAGGGGGAGGAAGGATCATTCGGTCAGACTGGCTTGACGACCGTTTGAGAATTGCTCAAAAGTAACGGAATCTAATTTATCCAGCAGGTTTTTGCGCGTATCACACCAGATCAAACGCATGGGGCAGTCTCCTGTAAATGGACAAATACCAGGATTGGTGGTGCATTCGTTCAACATGACCGGTCCGTCAATCGCTTCAATCACTTCCAGAACGGAGATGTCTTCAGGGGTTTTTGCCAGTGAAACACCACCATGTGCGCCCCTGGAGGTGTGAATCAATCCAGCTACCGATAGCTGCGAGATGATCTTTGCCAGAAAAGAGGATGGAATATGCTGTTTTTCAGCGATTATGGAGGTGGGTGCTTTATCGTCCTGTTCTAGCCTGGAAAGATAAATGATGGTTCTCAGCGCATAGTCAGCTTGGCGTGTGATCTGCATTTTTAGTTCCTCTTTGGATAATTTATCTGAAAATTGTCCACTTTTATAAGTCTAACAAATTAATCCAGGTTTGCAAGTGCTTACAGTATAATCATGTCATGTCCAAATTTCGATTTTATTATCCGGTGCAGGTTCGCTATTCCGACCTGGATGCCCAGTGGCATGTTAATAACGCCCGATTCTTAACTTTATTGGAGGAAGCACGCCTTCATTATCTGCTTGATCTCGGTTTATGGGATGGCAATTCCTTCCTTGATCTGGGGGTGATTGTTGCAGATATTCACATCACGTACATTGCGCCGATCAAATTGGATGAAGAGATAAAGATCGGTATGCGGGTGGCGCGTGTCGGAAATAAAAGCATTACCATCGAAAATGAGATACTCGGATCGCTGGATGATTTAAAGGCACGCGCTGAAGTGATATGGGTAACCTATGATTTTAAGGAACAACGTTCTATTGCTGTTCCGGAAAAATGGCGCAAAGCTATCCAGGAATACGAAGGGCTTTTGTAGCTCATTTCCCCCAGAAATTCGATTAACAGAGCAGGTATTGTATATTGATTTAATTCTTATCTTTCTTTGGTACAATCCTGTTGAAATCAAAAATACCGGCAGGTCACACTTGATCTGTTTTATTGATAAAGGAGAAATAATTGGCTGGTTTGGAGAAATTTACACAGAGTGCACGGCAGGTTCTAAGCCTGGCGCATCAAGAAGCCGAGAAATTACACCACCCGCAAATTCGGTCGGAGCATATTCTGCTGGGTCTTATTCAGGAGAATAACGGAGTTGCCGGACGGGTATTGCGAGAATTAGGTGTAGATCTGGAACGAGCACGCGAGATGGTATTGCGCGTGACGGGTATGGGTACGGTTACCCAATCACGCCTCGATCTTTCGGCTGAAGCGCAGAAGATCATCTCTCTTTCCCTGGAAGAAGCGAGGAAGATGAACAGCCGCTATATCAGCACCGAACATCTTCTACTGGCAATTGTCAATTCGAATGAAGGAATTTGCGAGGATGTTCTGGCAAAACTAGGGGTGACCTATGAACAGGTGCGCCGTCAGATCACACGTGAGATCAACCAGAAACAGGCGCCCCTGACACGCATGGATGATACCGGTGAACCGGTCAAGGCGAGCGCAAAACGCGCCAAGAAAACCCCGCTGGTCGATCAACTGGCTGTTGACCTGACAACCCAGGCGGAAGAAGGGAAATTAGACCCGGTCATTGGGCGCGAAAAAGAGATCGAACGGGTTGTGCAGATACTGGCACGCCGCACCAAAAACAACCCCGCTCTGATCGGGGAACCAGGGGTGGGAAAGACCGCTATTGTGGAGGGTCTTGCCCAGCGTATTACCGAAGGAGATGTGCCGATCCCGCTGCTTGGCAAGCGCGTACTGCGCCTGGATGTGGGATCGCTTGTAGCGGGTACCATGTACCGCGGACAGTTTGAAGAGCGTTTGAAGCGAGTCATTGATGAGTTGAAGCGCTCTGATGCCATTCTCTTCATTGATGAAGTACACATGCTGGTAGGCGCCGGATCGGCTGGTTCCTCTGTGGATGCCGCAAACATCCTGAAACCGGCACTTTCACGTGGAGAATTACAGGTGGTCGGTGCCACAACACTGGATGAATATCGCAAGAACATCGAAAGCGATGCAGCCCTTGAGCGTCGTTTCCAGCCGGTGGTGGTCAACGAACCCAGCAAAGAAGAAACGCTTGCTATCCTGCGTGGAATTCGCAAGAATTACGAGGATCATCATCATCTGGTGATATCTGATGAAGCACTTGATGCCGCGGTGAATCTTTCAGCCCGCTACATTACAGATCGTTTTCTACCCGATAAAGCCATTGACCTGATCGATGAAACCTCATCACGAGTACGTATGTATAAAAGTGAATCAGCCAAAGAAACCAAACATATTACGGACGATCTCAGGCAGATGCGGGCGAAACATTCAGATTTAATGGAACAGGGCGCGGAAGAAAGCGCACTGGAAATCGTGGCACAGATAAAGGAACTGGAAGGAAAGATCAACGCGATCAAGGACCAGTGGGATCGAAAGAGCAGTCCCGTTGTACAGGCTGATGATATTGCGGAATTGGTTTCCATGTGGACGGGTGTGCCTATCATGCAGCTTGCACAGGAAGAAACAGTTCGTTTGTTGAACCTTGAAAAAGAATTACACGAGATGATCGTTGGGCAGGAAGAAGCCATTGAAAAGATCGCCCGTGCTGTCAGGCGGGGCAGAGCAGGGCTTAAAGACCCCAAACGACCGATCGGGTCCTTCATGTTCCTCGGACCAACCGGCGTGGGAAAGACCGAACTTACCAAAGCGCTGGCACGAATTCTGTTTGGCAGCGAAGACGCTCTCATTCAATTGGATATGTCCGAATTTATGGAACGACATACCGTCAGTCGTCTTATGGGTTCACCCCCCGGATACGTTGGTTATGAAGATGCGGGTCAGCTTACCGAAGCCATTCGGCGCCGCCCTTATTCGATCGTAGTCTTCGATGAGGTTGAAAAAGCCCATCCGGAAGTCCATAATACGCTGCTGCAGATACTGGAAGAAGGACAATTGACCGATGCGCACGGGCGCAAGGTTAATTTCCGCAACGCCATCATTGTGATGACTTCCAACATCGGGGCAGAAATGATCAAGCGTCAATCTGGGCTGGGTTTTGTGCTGGAGCAGGATGAGAAAAAAGAAGAAGAGCATATTTATACCGAAATGCGAGAAAAGCTGCTGGATTCACTCAAGAAAGCTTTCCGCCCTGAATTTCTCAACCGCCTGGATAATGTGATCGTTTTCCATTCATTGAATAGAGATCATATTCACCAGATCGCTGAAATGGAATTGACCAAAGTTGCCAATCGTCTGTCTGAAAGGGAGATCCGTTTACGTGCCAGCCAGGCAGCAATCGATAAAGTGGCTGAAAAGGGATACGATCCTGATATGGGGGCGCGACCATTGCGACGGGTTATCCAATTGGATATTGAAGATAAGTTATCAGATGCGCTGCTTTCTGAAACCTTCCATGATGGAGATGATATCCTGGTGGATGTAGATGACGATGGGAATTTTATCCTGGAGAAGGACAAAGAACGCCAGGTTATTGGCAGCGCTGATAAAATTGGTATGTAAGTGTTATGAGTCTTAAAGAAAGGGAAGATGATGATTCATCTTCCCTTTTTCCGTTTTATACTTAGTGTGAATTGCTATGGTGAAACTACAAACACGTTATGTATGTCAGAATTGCGGACGCGTTTCTGTGAAAGCGCTTGGGCGCTGCCCGCAGTGTGGTGAATGGGACTCGATGGTGGAAGAGGTCGTTCAAGCCAGTACAGACGATCGCAAAAGCAATGCCTCTAGACTTACTCATTCCAAGCCCCTGAAAATGGACGAGATCAGCGCCGAGAATACTCAGCGCTGGGATGTGGGTATCGCTGAATTCTCGCGTGTTCTGGGCGGCGGGATCGTGCCGGGATCTATTGTACTGGTGGGCGGTGACCCGGGAATTGGAAAATCTACCCTGCTTTTGCAAGTAGCTCTGGAATTTGCCCGGCAGCGCAACGTACTCTATGTTTCAGGAGAAGAATCTGGGCAGCAGATAAAAATGCGTGCTCAGAGATTGACGAAAAAACCAAATCCTGAAGAACCCATTCAATTTCCCCAGAATCTCTACCTTCTCATGGAAACAGATCTTGATGCCATCCTGGCACATGCTCAAAATATTGGTCCGCAATTATTGATCGTAGATTCTATCCAAACCATGGCGATGAGCGCCTTTACTTCCAGCGCGGGGTCGGTTACCCAGGTTAGGGAATGTGCTTCACGTTTGCGCGAATTTGCTAAATCCAGCGGCATTACCGTGTTCCTGATCGGGCATGTGACAAAAGAAGGCATGATCGCAGGTCCGCGTGTGCTGGAACACATCGTCGATACGGTCATGCAGCTGGAAGGGGATCGCTTTCAGTCTTACCGCATATTACGCACGATGAAAAATCGTTTCGGTCCGACATCTGAAGTGGGTGTTTTTGAGATGCGCGAAGCAGGGATGGTAGAAGTCTCCAACCCTTCAGAGGCGTTTCTCGCAGAACGCATGCAGAACACACCCGGCTCAGCGGTGGCAGTTGCCATGGAAGGAACTCGCCCATTATTGATCGAAATCCAGGGATTGACCAGCACCACCAACTTTGGCAATCCACGGCGCACATCCAATGGCGTTGATTTCAACCGCCTGTTACTGGTCATTGCGGTACTTACTCGACGCAATAGACTCAAACTGTACGACCAGGATGTTTTTGTCAATGTAGTAGGTGGTTTCAGCGTGGATGAACCGGCAGCAGACCTGGCGATTGCTGCCGCCATTGCTTCTTCGCTATTAGACAAATCAGTTTACCCTGATATGGTACTGATCGGGGAGGTGGGGTTATCCGGCGAATTGCGCTGGGTAAATCAGATGAACGCCCGCTTGAAGGAAGCCGCGAAAATGGGCTTTAAAAAAGCCATTATCCCGAGAAGACTGCGCAAAGGTGAGGCGCTGCCATCAGGAATTGAAATTATTGAAGCCCGTTCATTGCGCGATGCGGTACAATCAGCCCTTATACAATGATTTGAAAGAGGCGAGCTATGGAAAACCTGTTGGAACTTGATCCTGTATGGAAAGTGCGCTCGAATCATTCGCTGGAACATGCTACCCTGCATGTTTTATCAACCAAAGTCTCCAGTACGCGGGTGAGCGGGTTATCCGATGCCGGTGGTTTCTGGCTGCTGGGGCATCTGCCAACCGACCTGGTATTGGAATCTGCACAGGAAGCACTGAACCGCTTGCAGAATGGAGAAAAGGGATTGGCAATCCACGAGCATTGTGGATCAAATATGGTGCCCAGTATTATTGTAGCCGGTGGTCTTGCCTGGCTGGCAATGGCAGGTACCGACGATGATCTACGGAAGAAAACACGCCGCCTACCACTGGCAGTATTGCTGGCATTATTTGGCTATGAAGCCGCCAAACCGGTCGGACCAGTGCTGCAGGAAAAAGCTACCTCAACAGATCACTTTGATAAGATGATTGTGCGAGAAGTACTGGTTTACAAACCGTATAATTTGATCATCCATCGCGTGATCACAGAATTTAAAGCCGGATAAAGGAATGCCCGCTCAACAAACCCCTGAGGATGCTAATAAACCCTCCGTCTATGTCTTTCTAGGTGATGATCTTGACTCGATCCGTATGGTGGAAGCCAAATTCATTAAAGAAATTGGGAATCCAGAAATGGCTTCTCTCAACATCGTGCGTTTGCACGGACAGCTTGACTCATTGGATGATCTGGTTAAAAATGTGAGTTTGTTCCCATTTGGTGTGGAGCGGCGGCTGGTGATCTTTGCACAGCCTCTCGACCGCATTACAAAATCAGACAGTGATCGCTGGCAGCAGGTCATGGAACACATTCCGCCCACCACAGCCCTGGTGTTGGAGATTTTTAGCAATTGGGTAAAAACAAAAAAGGGATGGAAATGGGACTGCTATACATCCAATACATGGTTCGAAAAATGGAGTACTCAAAAGGTCCCCTGGCTGTATGTACAGGAATTTCGTGTTCCCTCCCGATCCGCCCTGCCTGCCCGTATTCAACAGATGGTAGTTGAAGAGGGAGGTAAGATCCAGCGTCCTGCTGTACAGGAACTGGCTGCTATTGTAGGGGATGATGTTCTACTGCTCAGGCAGGAAGTAAAGAAATTATGCACGTATTCGGGTTTCGAGAGAGAAATTACACGGGAAGATGTTCGTGCACTGTGCACGCTCATCCCAGAAGAAGATGTTTTCGCCATGGTGGATGCCTTTGCATCGGGCAACACCAGCAGCGCGCTTCACCATTTGAAATTAATGTTTGCCAATCAGGATTATGTGCGGGTTTTCGCTATGATCGTACGACAATTTCGCATGGCATTGATGACCAAAGAAGCACTGGCAGAGGGGATCAGCAGCGCAGATACCATCGCCGGGTTGATCCACGAACATCCTTATGTGGTCAAAAAAGTGATCCAGCAGTGCCGTCGTTTTACCTACCAGGAACTGGAACAGATCTACTATGCGCTGTATGAACTGGATGGTGAGATCAAGCGCGGCAATGTTCTCCCCGAAGTAGGATTGGAGCTGGTATTCTATGAAAAGGTCAGCGCTTCACTGGGTCAGGAATAGTGCAGGATCGTATCGCGTACTTCACCCCATTTGAGGGCGTCCGCAATTCCCTGTTCGATCGAGAGTTCCGTTTTCCAATTCAATAATCTGGCTGCCAGGTCAGCATTGGCATACGCTCCGGCAGCATCGCCGGGACGGCGTGGACCCTCACGTTTGATAATGGCGTGACCGATGACCGATTCAAATGCGTTGACCAGTTCGCGTACGGTAACACCATTGCCAGAACCGAGATTAATGACCACATAATTCTCTGCCGGATTGCCCGCCCGTTTGAAAACTGCATCAAAGTCTGTAACAGCGTTGATGTGGGCGCGCACAAGATCCCAGATATGGATGTAATCGCGGATGCCGGTGCCATCACGGGTGGCATAATCGGTGCCGGTGATGACAAATTCAGGCAGCCTGCCGAGCTGAACTTCCACCATCTTGGCAACCACATGCGATGGATTCTTGTCGTGCAGTCCTGATCGCATCTGAGGGTCGGCGCCAATGGGGTTGAAATAGCGCAGAGCAATACCGTGCATACCATACGCCTGGCAAAAATCCCGCAATACCAGTTCCATCATCATCTTGGTGCGTGCGTATGGATTGGTGGGATTGAGCGGGGAGCTTTCGGTGACCATGAAACCAGGGACGGTGTCATAAATAGAAGCGGAGGAACTGAAAACGATCCGTTTGCAGCCTACCCTGTGAAGAGTATCAAACAATTCCAGTGATTTTCCGACGTTCTCTCGATAATATTCATAGGGTTTCTGGGTAGATTCAGGGACCACGATCAGTGCCGCACAGTGAATGACCGCTTCAATGTTGGGATGATCTTCAAAAATACCCTCTACCAGAGCCTTATCGGCGATATCCCCGCGGTAAAAGGTGCGGTTTGCAGTGAATTCTGGACGACCGGTAACCAGTGAATCGAGAATAATGGGAGTATGTCCGTTGTCTTCGAGCGCAGAGGCGATCGTGCTGCCGATGTAACCAGCCCCTCCAGTTATCAAGAATTCCATGTTCCCTCCAATAATAAGCGATGTGGTAGATCAGAATATTAAACGATGCCGGCACCATTGACGTGAAAATCGTCCACGGCTTTCTGGCTGAACTCTTCCTCAGCCAGTGTTCTTAACAGATCGAATTTAATGGTGAGGTGTTTGATGCCGGCGCAGGCGGCTTCATAGACCTCTTCTTTGTTTTTAAAACTGGCTGCCAGTACATCAATATCCTGGCTGCCAGCCAGCAGTTTCATTATTTTAGGACCCAGCTCCGCACCATCCGGCATCCATTGTTTGGCACGGTTATGGTAATAGATGGCATAGCGTGCACCACATGCCTGTGCAAGCAGAACCTGTACGGGAGAAAAGATAGCCGTGATGGCACAGGGGTAATCATCTGATAAGCGCGCGGCGGCTTGAAATCCAGGGGCGGTGGCAGGGATCTTCAGCACCAATTGATCCGAGAGCAGGTGATGCGCTTCTAGCGCTTCCTGCAGCATTCCTTCCACAGAGGGCGCTGTTAATTGATAAAAGACGTACCCATTCACCATTGCAGCTAATTGCTTCAAGGTTTCGCGGGCAGGCAGGGAGCTTTTTGCCAGCAGGCTCGGATTGGTGGTAACTCCCCCGATCCAGCCCCAACTGGCTGCCTGCTGTACTTCTTCTGGGATGGCGGAATCAATGTATAAGGTCATCTCATCTCCTGAATGATCGCGCTTTATTATATCCCCTTATAGTGATTCATCGATCCCCGATACCAGATCAATACTCTCGCAATCGCTTATATTCAAACCGAATACACACCATGATAAACATGGTGAATGTGTTTGATCCCTGATAATCAAAAGCTGAAAGGATTATTCAGTAAGGTCCTCGACTTTTGCCGAAGGGGCATTCTCTTTCACAGAGGCGATGCCGTTCTCCATGGCGGATTTGGAAGAATACATCTCACTTCTGCCGATGGGTTCGTTATTCTTGGCTTTCAGCACAAAATAGGGTTCACCCTTTTTGGATTCCAGACGTTCATATTGCCCGTCGAGTTTGGCATTTTTCTTGACAGACTCGATCCCGTTCATAGCGCCTGATTTGCTGGTATAACGTTCGCTGGTAAGGATGATCTTGCCATTGGCTGCTTTCAGGTTGAACATGAACTGCGCCTTGCTGTTCTTAAGCTCGAATTTTCCTGTCATTGAGTATCTCCTTGTTATTATTGAATTCCATTTGCTTTCTATTATTATACAATTCGAATAATCCGGTACAACCTTCCAGAAAACTGATATAAATCTACTAGTTGTAGGTTTGAACAGGTAGAATATGGGAATGAGAACAATGGATAACGACGTTTTTCTGGATGAGAAGGAAATCCATTATGATTTCATTCAGGCATCCGGTCCGGGCGGGCAGAATGTCAACAAGGTTGCCACGGCGGTGCAGCTGCGCTTTGATGTACTGCACAGCCGCTCTCTGTCAGAACCGGTGCGTCAGAGGCTGCTCCAAATGGCGGGAAATCGGATCAATAAAGAAGGGCAATTGATCATCAATGCCAGCCGCTACCGAACCCAGGAAACCAATAAAGAAGATGCTTTCGATCGATTGATGACACTCATCAGGGAAGCGGCAAAACCGGTACGCAGGAGAAAGGCAACCAGACCAACACGTGCATCCGTTGAGCGCAGGTTGGATTATAAACGACGCCATGCGGACAAGAAACAAGGACGCCGTTTCTCTAACAGACAGGAATGAAAATTAATCCTCGTAGATCTTTTTATATTCCGGTTCGTTGCGGATGTTCTTAAAATCAGGGTCTTCTCTGGACCATTCCTTCATATCCGGGCGCATCTTAAGCGCCTTTTTAAGAGTGGCGATGGCTTCAGGTTTCATCTCTGAGACAGAATAGAAACAAGCCAGATTGTAAACAGCGATGTATTCCCATTCTGGCAGGATCTTGAGCTGAGCAACCAGGTTTTCCTGCAGGGCGACGCCCTCATCAAGTTTCCCGTGTTCGGCAAGATAGCGAGAAAAATGCCATTCATCATGCCAGCAATCTCCCAGAAATTGGTTATACAGCGCGCGACCATGCGTCCATTCGTATAATTCAGTATCGGTCAATTCTTTTTCAGAAAAAGAATCAAGCCATATGAGCGCACTTTCTCTTACCCTGGCATTTTCTTTCAGAACAGATTCCCAACTGTCATGGCAGTGTTCTTCCAACACCTGATCGTTGATCTGGTTGATATCTTCTGGTTCCTTCTTTATCTCTTTTCCATCCGCACTATCCTGAAGGCGTTCGAGGAAGGTGTTCCACCAGAAAGTGCTGTGGACGAGTACGTCCTTGAAAGACCAGCGCTTTACAGAACCAATCTCATCTTTTTCTTGTTCGGTCAGATTATCAAGGAGGTTTTGTTGATCGTTCGAAACAACCCCCATGATTTTCTTGATCTTATCTTTTATGGTCATTTTATTTACCTGTTCTTATTCCATTATTTCTTCATTGTAACAAACGCAAAGGGAGAAACCAATATACAATAGTCCTGGTCGTTGATGGATAGTATCATGGGATTGATTCTTCTCCGGGACAGCACCTGCCATCTTTCCAACAGCAGTTCCATCAATCATCATCTGCCACCATTGTAAGATCCTGGTTTTTTGATGGTCGAGCAGACTGGATCCTCTTATTGACCAGACTGATACCGATCAGGATCAAGGCGCCCCCCAGAACAGAGGGGAACGTGATCTCTTCTCCCAAAACGAAAGCCGCCATGAACATGGTAGCAATCGGCTCAACATACAGGTATGCACCTACACTGGCTGATGTCAAATTTTGGAGGGCATCATAGTAAAAGAGATATGCCAGGAAGGAACAAAATATTCCCAGATACAAAACACTGATCCATCCGGAGATGGAAAATGTGGCAAAATGATGCCAGCCTTTTTCAGAAATGAATTGGACGCTGGTGAGCAGCCAGCCGAACAACATCGTAAAAAAGGTTGTCTTCAATACGGAATGACGCTTTAAAGTGTGGCTGAGCAGGATGGAATAAATTGCCCAGTTTGGAGCACTTAACAGAACATACATATCACCCGGAGCGCCAAACCCATTCTGAAATAAACTGCGAAAATCACCGCTGCTGACCACCATTACAACTCCGAAACTCGCCAGTGCGATGCCGATCGAACCAAATTTTCCCAGTTTTTCTTTGAGAAATGTACGGCTGAATAAAACCATGAACAAGGGTGTGGATGCTACGATCCAGGCGGTGGTAGATGCTTGCGAGGTGACCAATCCGGTTGATTGCAGCCACTGGTGCAGGGTTACGCCCAACGCTCCCAGTATTGTGTACTCCAGTGCTTCTTTCCATCCGGAAAGGTGCAGTTTATCTTCTTTTAGAACAATGGGGAAAAGACAAACAACACCGATCAAGAAACGCAGCCATACCACAACCGCAGGAGAAGATTCAGACACTGCAATTTTTATGGCGATGAACGACCCACCCCAGAAAATGACAGACAACACCATTTTCAGTTTCGGCAGGAATAACTGGTCATTCTTTATTTTCATGTCAAACAACTTTCAAACAGCGCAATTCTATATGACGATGATGAGCGCGGCTGCGGTGTTCAAAGAGGAAAATACCCTGCCAGGTTCCCAGGCTCAGCGATCCATTATCAATAGGGATGGTCAGACTGCTGTGGGTTAACGTTGTTCGTATATGTGATGGAGAATCATCCGCTCCTTCGATGGTATGGCGGTACCAGCTTTGTCTCTCAGGTGTCAGGCGCTCATAGAATTCTTCTACGTCATGGCGAGCACTGGGGTCAAATGCTTCGCTTGTAACCAGAGATGCACTGGTGTGAGGAAGGAAGAGATAACACATGCCTTCCTGTACATTCCAGTCTTGCAATGCAGACTGGATTCGAGGGGTGATCTCGGTCATTCCTTTCCCTGTTGTATCAATCTGAAGAGTTGTTTTTAACCAATCCATACGGTTCCTCTGGGTGTGATTCCCAATTTTAGTCGTTTTTAATATTTAATGCAGCATTAATATATAAAGTAGAGGCATGTGCGCAAAAAAAGAATGAAAATAGATCATGTACAGGAAATAACATTAGAAAAACAATGTTTTACGACAGGTAATTTGAAGAAAAAAACAGACTTCCTTTACCAAGCAGGAAAACCACCGGGGCATAATAATGCTGCCCGACAAACATTAACAAGATAGCAGGGAAGAGTTTTTCTGCGGAAATTTTTATGTGATAAAAGAAAAGAATCTTCCTCCCATGATGACTTGACTGTGATCGTATGGAAACGTATCGTTGAAACTGAGGATATCAGGTAACCCGATATTCTCGATCTTGTTGTTTCTTTCTTCTTTCCTGAAATATATGGAAAAGTAAAAAAATGTTGATCGCAATGCTGATCCAGTACCAACCCCTTCCGCTTAACATTACAGCAGCAGGTATTTGAGCGAATAGCAGAATGATCTGGTCATTGAAAGCAGCCGGTATCCATGTAAGTAAGCCAATAATCCTGCCAAGTGGATAGCAGCCCATACTTAATAACACCGCGATTCCACCTGCTTCCATCAAAAAAGGCTGCAAGGGCAGAATAAGCATATTTACCAGAGGGGCAATCAGCGGAAGCTGCCCGAAATACTTGATGAGAATAGGGAGGGTGGCGATTTGTGCACTTAAAGTAGTCAGTACATTTTCTTTGATGATTCCCAGCAGCCACTCTCTGGATGGCGCTGCGACCCTGTTTAAGAACCGATCGACTTTTTCAGCGAAATAATCAACAAAAGTGAGAATACCAAACGTGGCGCAGAAAGAAAGCTGGAACCCGATATCCCATAGAATGTACGGATTCTCCAATGTCATGCAGGCTGCTGCGATAGCGAGTGCATGCACCCCGATGACCTTGCGCCCGATCAAGGTTGCAGGGATCGCGAGGATCCCCATCAATGCCGCTCGCAGCACGGCTGGCTGCGCACCTACTAAAAGAGTATAGAGGGCAATAACAACAATAGAGATCAGAGCGCCAATGCGGTATGGAAAAATGCGATTGCATAGGAGACTGACACTGGTAGCAAGCAAGGTGATGTTAAATCCTGAGATGGCGATGATGTGGGCGGTCCCGGTTAACCGGTAGGCTTCCTGCAGATATTCCGGGATCCTGGATTCGATACCCAACACAATACCTGCTATTAACTCTGATTCGGGAAACGGCATCAGCGTTTGAAGACGATGATAGGCGCGAGTTTTGAATGTATATACATTCGCCATAAAAGAATCGCTGTTGGCTGGAATTGCAGAAGATATGGTCGGATAAAAAATCTGATAATCAACCCCATTTCTTTTCAACCAGGCAGTATGTGGTTTTTCATCGGGTTCGATCGTGGGTGTTACCTTCCCTTCCAAAGTGATCTGTGTATGGTATTCATAATGAAAGGAGGCAGGTAAGCGCATCACCAGGACGGCATCAGAAGGCTGCCAGATGCCATCTTCATCCTGGTATTGAATTAACTTCAACCTGGTTTCGCTGTAAGCAATATATTCGCTGGTAGGTTCCTGCACGATACCCTGCATGGTGACTATTCTGTTTTCACTACAAGGGAGCGCAGTATTGCCAGATCGCAAACCGCTTTCTTCAGCCTGGTAACGCATCATGCCCAGTAGAAAAGACACAACCAGCAAGGATAAAAAGAATCCTTTTTGATCATTCTTTTTCTTAAATAAAACGGTACAGAAAAACCCAATCAGGATGAGGATGCCAGGCTGCCATATAGAAATGACTTCGAATACTTCTCCAGCGATGATGATTCCAGACAGGAAGCCTGCTGAAAGCCAGAGCAGCACCAGCCTGGGCATAGTCAGACGGTAAATTCTTGCAAGCGAGGATTATCTCTGTAAAACCCCCGGTATTTTTCTGGCAGCAATACAGCTATGCGGCACATGATCTCTTCGGTGTACCGCTGTAATATTTCCGTACGGTTGATGGCGTCCTCAATAGGAGCCAGAGAAAATGCCTGCCCAAAGCGGGCGATCATATGCGGCTTTTTAAAATGTTTTAACCGATCAACTGCAAATTCGGTTCCTTGAACTCCGACAGGAACGATAGGCACGCCGCTCTTGAGTGCCAGCATGGCGGTGCCTTGTTTGCCTTGTGCTAATTCATGAGTATGGCTGCGCGTCCCTTCCGGCGATATGCCCAGCGCTCTCCCCTGGGCTAGTACTTGAGATGCTTTACGTATCGCTGTAAAATCGGCAACATCGCGATCAATCCAGATGCCTTCTGCTGTTTCAGAAAACCAGCGGATGAATGCGTGAGTTTTATATTTGGTTGTGATCAAGGCCGTGATATCTGATCGACGTGGATTTACAAAAAGGACAGGGATATCTATATAACTCAGGTGATTGATGGCGATGATAACTCCGCCTTCTATAGGAATGTTTTCTAATCCAAAGAATTCGGTATTGGTAATCGAGCGCATCAAGAAACGTACAATGCGCTGCAGCGTTGATCTTTTCACTACGTTGTACTCCTGTTTTTATTCTACATCATTTGTATGAACACCGGTATCGATGGTTTCGTTATGGCTTAGTCGAAGGCTATTATGACGAAGTCTTTTATTCATTTGTGATAGCAGATACAAAATTGCGATCCATTCGATCGCAAAAGCTGACGGGATAAGAATATCATAAATAGGAGCTAGCGGTTGAGTGATATTTAATGTGGTCATTATTAAGTTCGCGCTCGATAGTAGCGCTAGAGAATTCCACAAACCATGAATAACAATGGCGGTTAAAAAAGGTCTGTGGATTGCCGCTTTCTTTTGTGATTTCATAGTGGCGGCATAGCCATAGCCTACCAATCCACTGCAGGTTATATGGATGAGGGACGCAGCGGCTCGCAAGGTGATGCTTTCGACCCACATTTGTGGATCTGTCTGGCTTATTGCGAGGGTGCTCTCAACCAGAGCGAATGCAGCTCCAAAATAAAGTCCCAAAATGAAGCCATCGGTGGGTTTAAGGGTACGTTTCTGAAGAGACCACAGTGCGATTGGTTTTATACTCTCTTCAATCAACGGGATAACTAAACCGAGCACAAGAAAGATACCCAGTACAAACAAGGGCTTCTGGAAAGTGGTCCGAAGATATCGTTCTACGAAGGATGTCTCAATTTGCGTTAAATCTGCCGGGAAGGAAAAAGATTTCATCATCTGTTGTACAGATGGCTGTGATGAAAGGTAAATCAATGTGGCTGCGAGAATGAAAGCAACAAATATGATTTCCAGCAAAAGAATGAAAAGCATGGTGTAGCTGGTTCCGAGACTGAGTGCAGCGCTGATTTTTCGTGCAGACACCGCAGGTAAGTTCCTTTTTCCAAATTCAACAAACCACCATGCGGGGATCACAACAGCAAGTGGCGTGAGAAAAGGATAAAACGCTGCACACAAGCGCTGCACATCAGGCAGCAACTGCAACAAACAAAAAACTATGAGAAGGAGAAAAGCAGCAGTTGCTCTATTGAAAGGAGATAGCTTTCTTCTGTTTGATGGCGGAGAAATCGGAACTTTTTTAAGGGCAGTCAATAAGGAATATCCATGTATTACGCTCAATAGAATGCTGAAGGATCCCAGGGAGTAGAAAAGCTCGGTCGTTTGCCCGTCGAGCTCAAGATACTGGTTAAAAACACTACCGCCGGCAAAGAAGCCGACGGCAGCGATAAGTGTAAAAAGCAATGCGAGTAGACTGAGAACAAATTGGCTGATGGGCAGCCTATCCTTGTTCTGTTGTTCTACAATCGTCATTTTTCCTGAACGGTGATACTGAGGATCGTATCAAATACCCAGTCAGCAGGGTCGAGTGCATACGCGTGTTCGGAGAAAGAACTTAAAACATCCATTCCTTCAATTACTTTGCCAAAGATAGAGATGTCTCCCGAAAAGTCAGTTACTGCACCTTTGGTGAGCATGAACAAACCGGAATTGTAGCCGGTACCCAATCGGTTGAAGGAAACCAGCAGACCTTCTTCATCCATGGTTGCTTCAGAAATCTCATTGTAGAAAGCGAATCCTGGACCGCCGTACAGAGAGTTGGAAGGATCGCCGCTGACAATATATTCATCAGTAGAAATGAAGATGTCGTTATTGTCATACCAGCCATTATCCGCGAGGTATTTAAAATATGCGACCGTGTTGGGTGCCTGGTCTTCGTACAGGTCAACTATGATATCACCCTGCGAGGTAGAGATGACAGCCTGTAGATCAGCATCGAAATTGGTGTCCACCGTTGGGCAGGATCCCAGAAGCTGGTCTGAAGTATCCATTACTCTGATCATGGTAGCAAGAGTGAAAATACTGCGGTCCTGGTAGGGGCTGTATTGACGATTGTTGACAAACATGGTGGGGGTTCCGGTGATGCCCAGCTCATCAACCTGTGAGCGATTATAGGTGATCTTGTTGGCAATATTCTCATCATCCATATCTGTATTAAATTGATCCACATCCATCCCAAACTCGGCGGCGCGTTCATCTACCCATGTGCGAAATTCGTCATCGCTGAATTCCCACCAGGTCGCCTGAGCGGCAAAGATGGCATCTTTCATTTCGGCAAATTTCCCCTGTAAATTGGCAGCTTCAACCGCCTGTGCAGAAAGAGTTGAGATAGAACCGGTGGTTACATAGCGAAAGACCAGGCGAACATCCTGTGGAAAGAGTTCCTGCAGGGCAGTCAGCACCGGTTCCAGATTGGCACAGTGTGAGCATGTGAAATTACTGTATGTGATGAAAGTGTATGCTGCATCATCGGGTCCGACCACCAGATCAGCGTCTGTGATGGCTGGGACCAGTTCATTTACCGGCGACAGCAGCACATCATCCACAAGGTTGAAGGATTGGCAGGGATTCTCTGCGGATGTAAAAGGAGCGGTGGTATCTTCAGCAGTTGTTCCGTCAGCAGCGCTTGTATCCGTTGTCTTTTCTTCTGAAACAGAGGTTGCATCGGTGCTGGCATCTGTGTCACCAGATTTCGAGCAACCAGCTACAAATAATAAAGCAATCATCAGGAAGATCATTAAATATTTACGCATGTGTATACCTTTCTAATCAAATAAGAGTATTTTACTCCAAATAATCCAATATAATATTTTGCAATTGTGATTGTACCACTTCAATTGGTTGATCTGCCGAAACGATGCGCCAGCGGGCAGGTTCCTGTGCAGCCATTTCCAGATACCCTGCACGCACGCGTTTATGCAGAGCAAGCTGGTAATCGTCCAGGCGATTCCATTCCCCGCCGCCATGTTTGCGGCGCGTCAATCCGATTTCGGGATCAATATCCAGCAGAATGGTAAGGTCGGGCTTAAGCCCGCCGGTGGCGAAGTCGAGCAGCTGACGGATGGTTTGCAGATCGTTGCCATGCCCATAACCCTGGTAAGCCAGTGTGGAATCCGCGTAGCGATCAAGGATAACAATATATCCTTGCGCTAATTTGGGTTTGATCACTTCTTCCACGATTTGTGCACGGGATGCGCAGAATAACAGGGTCTCAGTACGCGGGTGCATGGACGTGTTTTTCAAGTCCATGATGACATCGCGGATCTGATCCCCAATTTCTGTGCCCCCCGGTTCGCGCGAAAAATAAACCTTGCTGCCACGTGATTCTAAAAACTCAGATAGCAATTGAATTTGCTGTGTTTTTCCGCTTCCGTCTGGACCTTCAAGAGTGATAAACATAAGTGTTACTCACGAAATATTCGCACATGGCGGTTGGGTTCTTCCCCATACGAGTGGGAGATCAATTGTGCTTCACGTACCATCTCGTGCTGCAGGCGGCGAACTTTTGCCGACGTGGGCGCCAGGTCAACCCAGCGCTTGCCTGCCATGACAGCATTAATGGCATTTTGTACTTCTTGTGTGATTCGGTCATAATTCATGGGCTTGTTTGTAGAGCCGCCCAGATTGAATACTTCTGCCAGTGCCTGTTCCATTTGATTCTCTGAATTGGCGCGCAGGACATAAATGGGTATTCCGCGTTCTTCAGCCAGGAGAACGGGTTTTTGCCTGCTGCGGTAATAGGATTTCAGAGTGATGAATACATCTGCCTCATCCAGATCGCGCACCACTTTAACCGGCACACCAAGGCGATGAACTGCTTCAAGCAGGCGATTTCTGGCTACACCAAAGGGATAGATATTCATGGATGGCAGCAGAGCCTGTTCTTTATCGATCACTGCGGTAGATTTTCCTGAAGGGGTTGTAGTGCGTGAAGAAGACCCGGACTTACCATTCCCATTCTGGCGGCGCATGCCCTGCGCCTGATTCTGTGCGGTTTCAACACGCGGCTGAGGAGCCTTAATATGAATTTCTCCTTTTTCATCACGCACGCGGAATTCCGGCTCAAGTGGATATCCACGCACAAGCGCATCTACCGCAGCTGCCACGTCCTGGTGGATCACCAGTTGATCGCGGTCCTGGATCTCGATCAATACATCAAATGTTGCAGGAGCGCGCCTTTCAAGGACGGTCTTTTGCGTTCCCCGTCTGCGCGCCTCTTCGTCTGAAAGGGTAACAGACTCGATGCCGCCTACCAGGTCAGACAGCGTAGGGTTGAGGAGCAGATTTTCAAGAGTGCGTCCATGTGCAGTGGCTATCAACTGCACTCCACGTTCGGCAATGGTTCTGGCTGCCAGGGCTTCCAGCTCTCTTCCAATCTCGTCAATAACAATAACTTCCGGATTATGGTTTTCGACTGCTTCGATCATAACCTCATGCTGGAGAGTGGGGTTGGAAACCTGCATACGCCTGGCTCTGCCGATAGCAGGATGGGGCACGTCTCCATCGCCGCCAATTTCATTGGAGGTGTCTACAATTACCACACGTGAATTATTTGCTCTGATGCGTGCTGCTTCGCGCAGCATGGTCGTTTTTCCAATCCCGGGTTTCCCGAGCAGCAGGATGCTTCTTTCCGATTTCACGAGATCTTCGATGATGTCAATGGTGCCAAATACTGCTCTACCCACACGCAATGTCAATCCTATGACACCCCCTTTTTTATTGCGTATAGCTGAAATACGGTGCAGGGTGCGTTCTATACCTGCCCTGTTATCACCGTCAAATTCACCGATGCGGGCAAGCACATCATTGAGAACTTCCTGGGTGATTTCTTTCTCACTGAGATTTATCTCACGATCAATATAGCGAGCAACAGGAATACGACCCAGATCCATGATGATCTCAAGCAGATCATCATTTTGATTTGCTTGATCAAGGATGCGCGTATATTCCGATGGAAGGATGGTCAGTAAAGCTGGCAGATCATCCGTAATATTGGTTTGCTTAATATTCATGTGACAATATTATCTCACGAATCAAAAGCTGATGAATAGAAAATTCTATGAATCAGCTTTTTGTGCAGGGTGTTGTGGGACGGGGAATGCTTCTTTCATCGCGGAATTCAGAAGACTGTAATTCCCATACTTTACTCAGGTTAACCAAATTGCGAACCAGCCAGTGATTTTCAGGAAGGATGATCTGGGCGCGTTCTGATAAGAATTTGTGATAGACATCATGCCGTACCGGTACGCGAACGAAGATAGTGGAGAAAAACTGTGAGAGTTCACTGAACAGGGAATCCAACCAGGGGGCAGGATCACCTTGTTGAATATCCAGCATAGGGAGCACCACTGCGCGATCCATATAAAAACGCACGCGTGCCACAGCGCATATTTTCTGTGAATGATCTTGCTGGATGAGGTGGAAAGTATCGGCAAAAGACCATGTTTGAAAAGATGTTTCAAGCGGTGAAATATTTTTTGTGTAAAAGAACCGAATCACAGTCTGATCCTGACTATCTTCGAAACGCCATTCGATATTGCTTTTGTCTGCCGGCTGGGAATGTTTCATTTTCCATAATGCTTGTTGTGAATACGATGAAAACCCGCTTCTTTTAAGAAGATTGAATTGATCGCTTTCAGCGGGAACATTGGCAAGAATATGGGCTTTTCCCATTTCGCCGGTGGTGACACACAGGTCTTCAATGAGCATGGGAAAGTTTTCATCCTGCATCGAGGATGCATACAGCAGGTTTCCGGAAGCTCTACCAATTTGAAGTTGTGCGAATCCCTCCCAATCTGGATTCAGTGTATGGAGGGAGAGAGAACAATCTCTGGTAACAAAGCAATTCTTGAGGAAATCACCGGATGGATTGACGACATTATGTAAAAAAACACGCTCCATGTCAAAACACAGAACGTGTTGTGCGTTCCTCAACGCAGCTGGAATATCCAGGATGTTGAACGACCGCATGCTTATTGTGCCACCTCAAGGAAATAACGATGGAAGCGGTCATCATCTGTTAATTCAGGATGAAAAGATGTTGCCAGCAGCTTGCCCTGCTGGGCAGCCACGATCCTGCCGGTGGATAATTTTGCCAGGATCTCAACATCTTTTCCGACAGTTTCAATTAAAGGCGCGCGAATGAAAATACTGTGAAAACGCGTATCCTGATCACTCACTTTTTTCAGCACAGGAATATCGAGATCAATCTCGAAACTATCGACCTGTCTTCCAAATGCATTGCGTTCCACCTGAATGTCCATCAAGCCTAACAGGGGTTGTTCGCGATGGGCGTCTTTTGAGAGGAAAATACTGCCTGCACAGGTACCCCAGATGGCGCGCTCTCGTCCAAATTGTTGCAGCGGTTCAAACAAGCCGAAATCCACAGCCAGTTTTCCGATGGTGGTTGATTCTCCCCCGGGGACGATCAAACCGTTCAAATTGTCCAAATGTTGCGGTAAACGGACCTGGATCGTATCGACACCAAGCTGCTCAAGCATATGTTGGTGCTCATGAAATGAGCCCTGCAGAGCCAGCACGCCAATTCTCATGGATGATTACCAACCGCGGTCAGCGATCAGATCTTGCTGCGGGATATCAGAAACCTGGCGACCCACCATGGGTTCCCCTAAATTTCGACTGATTTCTGCCAGGATCTTCGGATCATTATAGTGTGTCGTGGCTTTGACGATAGCAGCGGCACGTTTTGCCGGATCACCTGATTTAAAGATACCGGAACCGACAAAAACACCATCCACGCCCAACTGCATCATCAATGCTGCATCTGCCGGTGTGGCGATGCCGCCGGCAGCAAAATTGACAACTGGAAGACGACCTAATGTACGTGTTTCGAGCAGCAATTCGTATGGTGCGCCAAGCTCTTTGGCAAATGCCATCACTTCTTCTTCGGGGAGATTTTGCAATTTTCGAATATCGCCCAGCACTCTGCGCGCATGGCGGACCGCTTCGACCACATCTCCAGTGCCAGCTTCGCCCTTTGTACGAATCATGGCAGCTCCTTCGCCAATACGGCGCAGGGCTTCACCAAGGTTGCGACAGCCGCACACAAAAGGAACCTTGAACAGGTTTTTATTGATATGGTGTTCCTCGTCGGCAGGCGTTAGAACTTCCGATTCGTCAATATAATCTATGCCGAGAGCTTCAAGAATTTGTGCTTCAACAAAGTGTCCAATGCGAGCCTTAGCCATAACCGGGATAGAAACCGCATCCATGATCTTCAAGATCAGTTCAGGATCGCTCATGCGGGCTACACCGCCCTGTGCACGAATATCTGCCGGAACGCGTTCCAGTGCCATGACAGCCACTGCGCCTGCATCTTCGGCAATTTTAGCGTGTTCAGGGGTTACAACATCCATAATAACGCCGCCTTTAAGCATTTGAGCAAGACCAATTTTCAGCTTCAAGGTGCCTTTTTCAGCTACCATAGTAGAAAACCTCCAATAACCAGAAATACTGACTGCAACCACATTCTACCACGCATGCAATGTATGAACGCCAGCAAAGTCCTGGTGATTCATCCTGGCTTGATGTTTCACGTGAAACATAGGGACGGGAGGAAAAATATTTTGTTTCACGTGAAACATGGGATTTTCTAAATGGTTATATAATTGATGGGTTCTTATAAAGGAGAGTATGAAGATTATTGATTTTCAACATGTCGCATTTCAATATGACGGCGGTTTTGCGCTGCAAGATGTCAGTTTTCAAGTTGAAAAAGGGGAGATTTTTGCATTATTGGGTCCTAATGGAGCAGGAAAAACCACCACGATTCGCCTGTTGAATGGCTTGCTGCGAGCATCCAGCGGAGAAATCTGTGTGGTGGGATGCGATCCCCTCAAAGATGGGATCGTTGTTCGTGGGAAAACGGGTGTTTTAACGGAAACGCCTGCTTTGTATGAGAGACTCACTGCCATGGAGAATATGCAGTTCTTCGGTGCTTTAAATGGGATGGATCCTGTTGACCTGAAAGCGCGCATTGCGGAACTGCTGGATTATTTTGATCTAACAGAACATGCTGACCAGCGCGTAGGAACGTACAGCCGAGGGATGCGCCAGCGCCTGGCAATAGCCCGTGCCCTGCTGCACCGACCGGAACTGCTCTTTCTGGATGAGCCAACCTCGAATCTGGATCCTGAGATTGCAAGGCAGGTGCAGGATCTGATCATGCGGGTAAAGAAGGAAGAGGGATGCAGTGTTGTGGTCTGCACCCATCGCCTTCACGAGGCGGAACAGATTTGTGACAGGGCGGCGATCATGCATGAAGGAAAACTGCTGGCGCAGGGGACGCTTGCTGAATTACGCGAAGCAGCTGGAATGAAAAAACGGGTCCGTTTTAGCCTGTGTAATAACCTGGCGCAGCAGGTTTGGCAGCGTTTGCTCGCCGAGCCATTTGTAGAAGAAGGGGAAAAGAACAGCGTTGATACGTTCACGCTGGTTGTGGATGATTATGCCTCCGTTCCTGAAGCAATCAGGTGGTTGGTTCAGCAGAATATCGATATCCTGTCGGTATCGCCTCTGCAGCCATCGTTAGAAGAGGTATATTTTTGGCTGCAGCACCAGGTGGAGGCTTAATATGGACTTAAAAAAGATCATGGTTATCGCCCGCAAGGATATTCTGGAAGTAAGGCAAAACAAAGCTGCCTTTCTTCCAATGATGATTGTTCCTCTCATTTTTATCGTTTTGATCCCGTTGTTGATCACGCTGGTGCTTCCCAGCATTGGCGGCGCGGTGGATGATTTCACCAGTGATCCGGATATGCAGGTATTTTTTAATAATATGCCGACACAAATCAAAAGTATCCTTGACGGATTGGATCCTACCCAGACCATGATCGTGACCATGCTGGGATATGTGTTTGCTCCCATGTTCTTGATCGTTCCCCTGATGTTTGCGACCACCATTGCGGCGGAATCCTTCGCGGGTGAAAAAGAGCGAAAAACACTGGAGGCGCTCCTGTATCTGCCCATCAGTGACCAGGAATTATTCATGGGAAAAGTGATGGCGGCGGCGATACCGGCTGTGTTGATCACCTGGTTGTGTTTTGTGCTCTATACGATTATTGTTAATGTAGTTCCTTACTCTTATTTTGGCAGAGTATGGTTTCCGCTGCCGGTTTGGTGGTGGTTGATCTTCTGGGTGACGCCTGCCCTGGTCGCAATGAGTATTTCGCTAACGGTGTTGATTTCTACCAGGGTACAGACATTCATGGGAGCCTATCAGACCAGTTCCTCGGTCGTTCTGGTGGTGGTGGTATTTTTCATCGGACAGATGACCGGTGTATTGTTTCTGAGTCCGCGAGTGGCTTTTATTATTGGGATAGGATTCTGGGTATTGGCAGCTCTCGTCGGTTACATTGCGGTTGGATCATTCAACAGGCAAAAATTAATGACGGATTAATGAATGTGAGGTACAGATGAAAAAAAATGGGAGAACTGCCCGACCATGGAAAGCACTATTGAGTGTGCTTTTCCTGTCAGGCATTATTCTTGGTTGCAGCAAACCACAGGTGCCCAGGGTAAATCAAATTGAGATATCTCAAGCTGGCGCGTCTTCTGTCGATGTGACGGATGCGGCTGCCGCAACGAAGCAAGTAGTGGTTTTTTATGATGATGACCCCGCCGACCAATGGAATTACGGAAAATTGTATGCCGGTATGGTGGAAAATCTGCTGGGGCATTTTAATACAGAAGTGACGGTGATGGACGCGGCAGCGTACAGCCCCGGCTTACTGGCTGATTTTGCTGCCGGTATCTATATCGGAAATATATACGATTACCCTCTCGGAGAAGATTTTTTGCGGGATGTGTTGAAGTCAGAAAATCCATTTCTCTGGATGAATGCCAATGTATGGCAGCTTTTTACCCAGAAAGAATGGGGCGCTGCTGAAAAATATGGGTTTGAGTACGTGGAAGCGGAAATTGTCAATCCGGATGTAAAGATCATCTATAAAGGGCGGGAATTACCACGACTGGAATCGGATGTTTATTTCAATCTGGTGACCATTGAAACAGGATCAGGATGTGAAGAGCTGGCGTCTCTTCAGTTCGGTGACAATTCAAAGCAGCCCTATGCCATTCGCTGTGAGAATTTTTACTACATCACCCATAACCCGATGGCGAACTTTTATGCCAGTTACCTGGTTTTCGCTGATCTGCTGCATGACTTGTTGGGAACCGATGCAGTAGAAACACATCGGGCGCTGGTGCGATTTGAAGACCTGACTCCCGGCAATGTGAATTATGATGTGGTGCGTGAGCAGGTGGATTTTCTTTATAAAAAGGGAATTCCTTTTTCATTTGGCGTCATCCCTGTGAATACGGACCCGGAGGGTATCTGGGGAGAGCCGGGTAAAACAGTCTATCTTTATGAAGACTTTATGCTGCAAGATCTCATCCAATACATGATCGAGCACGGTGGCACTCCCATTATGCACGGATACACTCATCAGTATGATTCCATCACCGGAGTGGATTATGAATTCTGGGACGGCGAGTTGGATACTCCTTTCCCGGAGGATGACTATACCTGGGCTTCGGGACGGATTGCGGCGGGCATTGAACAATATGAAAAAGCGCTTGGGTATGCACCTGTTGTCTGGGAGACACCCCATTATTCAGCCTCTCCCAATACCTATTATGCGCTTGGTGCCAATTTTGATGTCATCTATGAACGCATCATGGTCTTCAACGACTTGACCGTGATTGACGATACAACACATGTGGATTATTCAAAGATCCCTTATGTGACACAAACATTTCCATATCAGATTTTTAATTCGATCTATGGATTACGCATCCTGCCTGAAAACCTGGGATATCTGGAAGAAGGCGGGGAGGACGAATTTGGCGTTCCGCCTACGCCAGCAGGCAAAATTGAATTAGCCGCTATGTATTCTGTGGTAAGGGATGGAGTGGTCTCGTTTATGTTCCACCACTGGCAGCCCTCGCAAGATTTCTTTGATACCATTAACGGGATCGAAGAGATCGGTTATACATTTGTAGGGGTGGATGAATTATTACAGGATGCCCCACCCTTGTGGAAATAGAATAAACGTTCTATACTGATAATGAAGAAAAAGCCTGGTGTTTAAATATGCGCCAGGCTTTTTAATGTATCAATTTAACCCTCGCGATCGGATTCCAGGAAACCAACCGCATAGCTTTTTTCTTCATCCATGATGATCTTCAAGTGATTATCTTTTCGATAATCTTTAATGGCAAGCAGCCTTAAATTTTGTTTCGTTTCTTCATCAACGTTTAGAAAATCACCGATGTGATTTGGGGCATGATAAAAGAACGATTTTTGAAAAGCGTTCTCCGGGTCATCTACCAATATCGCTAACGGGTAGATCTGTGCTTCAAGTAGATCCTGAAAAAAATGAGTTCCAAGAGAGGGTTCCGGTGCTGCACCGATATCCTTCCCAGAAAGTTCGATCAGGGCAGCTGTGTTGAAAATATCACTGTACGCAACCGGTACTCCCAGATCGGTGTTGGTGCTTCCCCATCTTCCCGGTCCGATCAATACGTACTGTTTTTCTTCCAGGATCGCATTCAACTGCCCGATGGATCTTGCCAGCTTGAAACGACCGGGTTCATCCAATTTGTAATATTCTTCAGGCGGGACAAATAACGCATAGCTGATGTTTTGCACGGTCCCCTGTGGCACCATGAAATATGTTGAGAATAAGATGTCTTTATCATCCAGATCGCTGGGTATCTGGCTGTCAACACTATCGGAGAGATGGCTCTGTGGTCTGCATTGCAAGATGGTGTATTGAATGGTAGGTTTTCCTGTTTCTTCTTCATCAATATCAATAGTGAATTCCAGGTCTACCGGCGCGTTGTAGTTTTTCTCCAGTTTTTGCAGTATTTTACGCATGCTGGTTGCCAGATTGGTCTTGCGCAGCAATTCGTCAAAAGTTAAAACAATGCGCTGGCGGTCTTTTTCAAGCAAACGACTGTGCATGGGGGCAAAGTAACCATCTTCACGCAGCTGCGCAATGTATTTCAACGGAAGGTAATCGCTATCAATCACATCATGAATGGGTAAGGTTTCAAATTCGTTTTTCTCGATATCGATGAGATCAACATACTTC
Source organism: Anaerolineaceae bacterium (assembly GCA_963556045.3). Classification (GTDB taxonomy): domain Bacteria; phylum Chloroflexota; class Anaerolineae; order Anaerolineales; family Anaerolineaceae; genus UBA4781. Next base: position 1,750,886 of record CAUVYA020000002.1, read on the forward strand.
TGGGAGCAGCGCTCGACTGTTTGGAAATCAGGCATGGGGCGTAATAAAGGGTGGCTGAGCGCGATCAGCCGGGGATAATCATTCCCAACCCGGTCAACTGCTCGTGTACCCAATCCCCATACGATGCGAACGAAACCATCTTCTCGGCGTATCTGTGGTGCCCAGCGGTACAGGTTGCGGCTGAAAGCAACACCCGCCGCATCGGGCATGTAATAGTTGCCGAATCGCTCCCCCTCCACTTTCATGATCAGGATAGCCATACGTTCATCGTAATCCTGCAATCCCTTTTTACGACGGTACAGCAGCGCATTAGGATTTAATGTGGAAGCCCAGACGCGCGTGATGGCTTCCGTCAGAGCAAGCAAATTTTCTTCATAGCTGCCCTGGTTGGGCAGGAAGAAGGAATCATACTTGCCGGCAAAGGAGGTGCCGAACGAATCTTCCAGCAAACTGGAGGAGCGTACGATCAGGGGTGAATCCCCGATATTGTGTAAGAGATCTTCCAATTTTTCAAGAATGTCGGTGGGAAAATTACCCTTCAAGAAATCATCCACGATCTTGGGATAATCTTCACGCATTAGTTCTTCGCTTTTATATTTCTGATCATTCCAGCGCTCAAAGCGGTTCATGGTGATGAAAGAGTACTGCTCGTTGGAACCGATGAAAAAATATTCCGGTTTCGATAACAGCGGTTTGAGGTCATCATCCAGCTCATTTTCAAGGATGCGGTGCGCCAGCAGCATTCCGGCTGCTTTCCCACCGATGCGACCCGTCCCGATCTTGCGTTTGCGGATCTCGGAAAGGTCTTGAATGGTGAACCAGCGTTTTGCGATATTGATATAGGGCAGCTGGTCGCTGATCATGGTGCGGATGAGCACCACAATGGATTCTTCCAGATGGTGATAGTACTGCTTCTGTTCTTCCGCCGGTAAGCGCAGGATTGACCAGGCATGTTCGAATACCAGTTCCTGTGGAGCAAGCTCTGGATTGAAATCGATGGTGTGTTTATTGGTGTTGACGCCCTTTTCTACTAGAACACGAGTCACGATCTCCTGGAACAGGTCATAGGAAAAATGCTGGCTGAAGAGCAGGTCTGTGAGCTGGTCACGCACGCGAGTAGCACGCTTCTCCCAGATGTCTGCCGGTTCTTCGCCGACCGGATTGTTGACACCTTCGCGCCGCTGTGACTGGATGGCTTTTTCACGAACCTCACATTCAAAATCAACCTGCGTGATGATATTGCGGCGAAATAACTCTTCACGCATTTTATGACGGATACGATCACTGAGAATAGGGTAATGCCCTATAGCCAGGGTGATGCTCATCAATCGATCGGTGGAATTAGAGAAATCCTGCATACAAAAAGGTCCTTGTTCTAGAATAAAAGGAAGCTCAAAGAAGAGTAAAGTGTCATGGAAGGATAGGAAAAGCTACCTTTTGTGTTGCGATTATAACAAAATGCTGATGGGAGATACGGTTACATAAGTCCCGATTATCCGAGGTGCATTGGCATGATTACATGCAGGTACGAATCATCCCCGACAGGACGGATCAATCCAGGTGTGTTATCGGCGTTGGTCTCAAGGATGGTGTTGGGTGTAGAGATCACGTCAAGAACATTGATCAAAAAACTGACGTTGAACGCGATCAGCAGATCTGGACCATCAATGTTTGCTTCGACCACCACTTCACCAGATCCGCGCTCCTCAGATTGAGTGGAAAATTCAACAATACCGGGACCCTGTTCCTGTGGTTGAATGTGCAGACGGATGACATTATTACTTTCGCGTGCGATGATCTCAGCCTGACGACAGGCTTTTTGGAATTCTAAGGTTGTGATCGTAGTGGTGGTTTTAAAAGTACGCGGGATGATGGCATTATAATCGGGGAATTTCCCATCGATCAATTGTGAAACCACCTCGGCATCTTTCAAGTGAAAAATTACCTGCCCTCTTCCATCGGGAACGACCATGCTCACGGATTCATCGCCATTGGTGGCAATACGAGCCAGCTCGCTCAAAGAGCGGGCAGGGATAATAACCTTAACCGGCGTGGAAATGGGCGTGGAAAGAGAGGCTTTTTTAACGGAGATACGGAATCCATCGGTAGCTGCCAGACCGATCTCATTATTGCCAATTTCCATCATGACGCCCTGTAAAACCGGGCGTGCTTCATCAGAGGAAGCGGCAAAACTGACCTGCTGGATCATTTCTTTGAAATCGGCAATGTTCAATTCAACGCTGTTCTGCAGGTCTGGAACAGGCATGGGGGGAAATTCCTGCGCATCAATGCCCTTGATATCAAAGTTGGAAGCACCGCTGTGAATATTCAGGGTTTGCGTGCGCGTATTCAACGTTAGTTCCACGTTATTTCCGGGGAGTGTTCCGATCAGATCAGAGAAGATGCGTGCAGGAACGGTGATGGAACCTTCTTCCTGAATCTGTGCCCCGATCCATTTGGTAATTCCCAGTTCGAGATTGGTAGCGGATAATCTCAAACGACCTTCATCGGTCGCAAGTAAAATGTTATTTAAAACAGGCAGGGTACTCCGGGGAGATACAGCCCGGGTGACGATGCTGAGCCCATGGGCAAGTTGTTGCTGTGAGACGGTTAGTTTCATGCGTTTACTCCCTCCCGGAATTATGGATTGTAAAAAGTATACAACGAGCGCACGTAATTTTCCAGTCGCAGAAAAAGTATTTCAATGCGTATGAATGTATTGTATCAAGGATATTGGTGAAAAAATAAAAAAGCCAGATGAATCTCTCATCTGGCTTTAAATTACAGAAATCAGGTGTTTAGATCCAGCCGCGCAACTGCATGGCGGTTACCACGCGATTGATGGCAACCATATAGGCTGCATCGCGCATGAACACTTTTTCGCTCATACTCATCTCATACACGCTCTTGAAAGCTTCGGTGATCTTATCATCCAGCTTTTCAAGGACTTCTTTGCGGGTCCAGTAGAAGTTCATATCATTCTGAACGCTCTCGAAATACGAAACGGTGACACCGCCGGCATTACACAGGAAGTCTGGAATGACAAAGACGTTGTTGTTTTTAAGGACCTCGTCAGCTTCGGGAGTGGTAGGTCCATTGGCGCCTTCTGCCACGATACGAACCTTGCTGCTGATCTGTTGTACTGTTTCGGCGTTGATCTGCCCTTCGATCGCAGCGGGGATAAGAACATCCACGTCTTTTTGAAGCCAGACTGAACCATCCTCAATCGTGTACCCTTCTTGTTTTGCCTGATCTTTGTCAATGGTTCCGTACTGGTCTGTGATCGATTGCAGGTATTTTGCGTCAATGCCGTCGTCTTTACTGACAACGTACGAAGTGCGATCGTGCCGGTCCCAGTAGGAAACGCAGATGACTTTTCCTTTGAATAATTCGGTGTAGCCGATAGCCGCGTACTGAGCCACGTTTCCAAAACCCTGAATGGCGACCGTGCTTTTTTCCGGATCGATTTTCAAGCGCTGCATGGCTTCACGTAAGTTGTACAGCACCCCGTACCCGGTCGCTTCCGTGCGACCCTGAGAGCCGCCGCCGCCAAGTGGTTTCCCGGTGATAACGCCGGGGGTATATTGACCGGATAATTTGGAATATTCGTCCATCATCCAGCCCATCATCTGAGGGGTTGTGCCGACATCTGGAGCGGGAACATCACGGCGCGGACCGATTGACTGCCATATTTTCTGGATATAGCCACGGCACAGGCGTTCCTTCTCGCTGATCTTCAACGTGGCGGGGTCAACAATAACGCCGCCTTTTCCACCACCCAGCGGGATATCTGCAACGGCACATTTCCATGTCATCCATGTTGCCAGTGCGCGCACCGTATCGACTGTTTCTGAGGGGTGAAAACGGATACCGCCTTTGCATGGACCACGCGCGTCGTTGTGCTGCACTCGAAAGCCCTCAAAGACCTTCATGCTGCCGTCATCCAGGCGGACGGGAATCCGGAAATGATACTCACGCATTGGCCAGCGTAAATACTCACGCACTTGCGGATCCAACCGTAACTGTTCTGCCACATGGTCAAACTGCTGTTGAGCCATTTTAAAGGCATTGGTTGTTTCATTCATGGTTAATACACTCCACTAAAAAATGTTTTAGGTATAGAGCCGCCATATAATGTGTGTTGATGATACCTGTTGGCATGGTCTATTACCTTATTCCTTTAGTTTAAAGGTTCCCACCCTCCCGTCAAGATGAAGAACCTCGCCAATCGGGATGATGTCTTGCGGTAGAAAAAATTATTGAAAGAATAGTTTTTATTTTACAAGCAGCCGCTTGAGGATCTGCCGTACTTTTTGTGGATCAGCTTTACCCTGGGCAGCCTGCATAACCTGCCCAAAAAACCAGTTGAAGAGGTTTTCTTTTCCTGATTGGAAACCTTTTACTTCTTCAGGGTTCTTTATAAGCACATCTTGAACAATACATTCTATCTTTTCATCGGAGGAAATCTGTTCGAGACCCTTTTTTCGTATGATCTCCTGTGCAGACGTTCCGGTTTGCAGCATTTCCTTTAAAATATCTTTGGCAGTATTTTTATTGACCACCTGGTTCTGCATCAATTCAATGATCTCTGTCAGGTTGGCGGGTGATATTTTGAGTTCAGCGATACTTTCACCGCTCTCATTCATCCAGCTAAAAATATCCCCGAGAACCCAATTCGCAAGCACGTTGGGATCCACCTTTGCTGCGTGATTGACCAGATCATCAAAAAAACTGCAAACGGAAGTATCCTGGATCAACACCTCGGCTTTTTCCGCTGACAAAGCCAGGTCATGGATGTAGCGGGTACGTTTTTGATCGGGCAGCTCCGGAAGAGATGCTGCGATCGAAGCGATCCATTCCTTACTGACGAGCAGAGGGGGAAGGTCGGGCTCGGGGAAGTAGCGGTAATCATGCGCTTCTTCTTTGCTGCGCTGCGAAAATGTTTTTCCTTCTGCTTCGTTCCAGCCCAGTGTTTCCTGGATGATCTTCCCGCCCTTTTTCAGCACTTTCTCCTGGCGCTCCAGTTCGTAGGCGATGGCTTTTTCCATGATATGAATGCTGTTGAGATTCTTGATCTCCACTCGTGTTCCAAGTGGGGCATCTTCACTCTCGCGCATGGATACATTCGCCTCAAAACGCATGGCGCCTTTTTCCATATCACCGCTGGTGATATCGAGATGGCGCAGGAGCAGGCGAAGTTCATAGCTGTAGGCGCGCACTTCTTCAATGGAATGCATATCGGGTTCTGTCACAATTTCCAGCAGCGGAATTCCCGCTCGATTGAGATCGACCAGAGAATAGGGCTGATCAGAATCATTATAATGATTCAGTTTGCCGGTATCTTCTTCAAGATGGGCTCGCACAATACGAATAGTTTTCTTCCATGAAGGAAGAGATACGCTGATCCAGCCATTATACGTAATGGGGTATTCATACTGTGAGATCTGATAGCCTTTTGGCAGGTCGGGGTAAAAATAATTCTTGCGTGCAAAGATGCTGCGTTCTGCAATCTGGCAGTGCAGTGCCAGACCTGCTTTGATGGCAAATTCGACTGCCTGTTTATTCACCACCGGCAGGGTGCCGGGCATGCCCAGACAGATTGGACAAACGGAAGAATTGGGTTCGGCAGTGATGGGATCCACCACCGCACAGCCGCAGAACATTTTTGTCTGGGTGGATAGCTCTACATGGACTTCCAAACCGATATCGGTAATGTATGGCATGTCATCTCTTTGGACATTGAATTGTCCATGATTTTACCATCCCATACGGTTTGAATCATAGGTTCTTGACGAATTGGTCAATTCTTGTCAGTGCTTCTTCGATCTGATCAGAGGCGGTAGCATAAGAGCAGCGCACAAAGCCTTTGCCTGCGTTCCCAAATGCCGTGCCGGGGACCACTGCAACCTTTTTCTCTTGCAATAATCTTTTTGCGAAGGTAGCTTCATCCAGCCCTGTTCCACTTACCTGTGGAAAGACATAGAATGCACCGTGTGGTTCAACCGTGGGCAGTCCGATAAAGTTCAACCCATCCACGATCAATCTGCGGCGGCTGTCATATTCCTGGCGCATTGCTTCTACATGTGTTTCACACTCTGTGATGGCAGTAACGGCAGCGATCTGCGACATGGTTGGGGCAGCCATGATGGTGTATTGATGGACAAGCAGCATCCCCTGGATGAGATTTGCCGGAGCGGCTACATAGCCCAAACGCCATCCGGTCATAGCGTAATCTTTGGAAAAACCACCGATCAGGATGGTTCTCTTCCGCATATCTGGGAGGGATGAAAAACAGATATGATCCACACCATAAACCAGCCGGTCATAGATCTCATCAGATATTACGATCAAGTCACGCTCTTCTGCGATACGCGCAAGTTCCAGCAAACATTCCCGTGAAGAAACAGCACCGGTTGGATTATTGGGATAGTTGATAAGTACAGCTTTTGTGCGCGCCGTGATGGCTTGTTCTATGGCTGGAATGTGCAGGTTGAATCCCTCTTGCATGCAGGTGGGAACCTCTACTGGAGTCCCCCCCGCCAGAGAAACCTCGGGTTGGTAAGAGACAAAACAGGGTGTTGGTATGATAACCTCATCCCCATTTTCAAGCAGCGCATTGGCTGCCAGGTAGAGCGCTTCGGATCCCCCCACGGTAATGATGATCTCATTTTGCGGATCATACGAAACACCGTATAACTTCTGCAAATGGTCCGCGATCACTTCGCGTAATTTCGTGATACCAAGATTGGCAGTATAGTGTGTTTCCCCCTCCCGCAGAGATTTGATGCCTGCTTCAAGAATAGGTTCAGGGGTGGTGAAATCAGGCTCCCCGATCCCCAGAGAGATGATGTCTTTCATAGTTGCAGCAATATCAAAGAACTGGCGGATAATGGACGGACCGATGTTTTGTACTTTTTGATTCAGATAATTCTTTTGCATCGCAGCTCCTTGGTTGCTGTAGGGAATTGAAAATTTCTCAGTAGTATACGTGAGGTTGGCGGGAAATACCAGACAGTAAAATAATTCCGTTAGAAGGAAATCATCATATCCGCTAGATCTCGATCCACGAATTGTCGCCAATGTTCATTTGTTCAGCGCGACCTTTCACGACGGCGTTGCGACCGATCAATGAATTTTCCAGTACCATCTCACTGATAGCGGCGCCTTCCTCAATGATGGAATTTCGGATAAGCGCATTATCGATCTCACAATTAGAGGATATGGAAACATGTGGACCGATCACACTGTTTGTGATGCTGGAATTGGGATCGATATACACCGGAGGGATGATGGTCACGCCCTGACGTTGGGAAGCGATTGCGGAATTATCTCTTCCGTGATCCAGCAAATACTTATTGGTCTCCAGCAGAGCATCCGGTTTCCCGGCATCCAGCCATGTTTCGATGGTACGGGTTTTGAATTTTGCCCCATCTTCGATCATGATGTTGATCGCATCTACCAGGAAATATTCTCCTTTTAAACTGAGGTCGCGTTCGAATTGTTTTTGAATAGCAGCGATGAGCGCTTGCCCATCACGGAAATAATAGAATCCAACCACTACCAGATTATTGGAAATGTCAGTGGGCTTTTCGATCAAACGGGTGATGTAGCCATCTTTGTTCACTTCGGCGACCCCGAAACGGCGCGGGTCAGGGGTAGGTTTTACCCAGGCGATGCCATCTTCCTTTTCATCAGCCAGAAAACCAAGATCCGTTTCGATCAAAGTATCCGAAAAAGCCATCAGCAAAGGACCATCCAGCAGGTCTCTGGCGAGGTAGAGCGCATCAGATTGCCCGCGCATCTGCTCCTGAACCACGAGATGAATGGTTTTTTCAGGGTGTTTTTCCTTGATATAGGGTTCGATCTGGTCAGCCTGGTTGGGACCGATGATCAGCACATATTCTGCATTATCGTAATCCGGTACACTGCTGAACTGGTCGAGCACATAATCAAACACGGTCTTGCCTGCTACATGGATGAGTGGCTTGGGCTTACTCCAGGTGTGCGGTCTCATCCTGGTGCCGAGCCCCGCCATCGGCACCGCGATCTTTAATTTTGTGTTCAAAGAACCCTCCCAACGAAATGGTTGCCTGATTTTACTGTAAAAAGATGATCTTAATGGTATCCGATCTAAGATAAATTATAAGAGCAGAATGATATTGCTGTAAGGTGCATATATCATTCCTTTCGTTTTGAAGAACAGCAAGGTTATTTCATAAATTGTATCAACGAAAAAACCAGCTGGAAGCTGGTTCAATGAGAATGCCGAAGGTGGGAATCGAACCCACAATCCCGAAGGAACACGATTTTGAGTCGTGCGCGTCTGCCTATTCCGCCACTCCGGCTTGAAGTAAGCAAAGTATATCCAACTTCCAAATACCGGTCAAGGTAGAGCGGGTTTGTCTATTTCGAGATAGAATTGTCACAAGGAACACATTTATTTCGATCTAAGGAAATTACTTATGAAATTAGGTATCATCGGCTTACCCCAATCTGGAAAAACCACTATCTTCAATGCACTTACCCGTGCTGCCCAGCCCACCGACTCTGCCGGGAGGATGGAGATCCATACCGGTGTTGTGGATGTGCCTGATCTGCGCGTGGATCGTCTGGTGGAATTCTACAGCGCACGAAAAACAGTACGCGCAAAAGTTACCTATGTGGATATTGCCGGTCTGGGAAGCGGTAATGCCGGAGCGATATCAGGTTCTTTGCTCAACCAGCTTTCCCAGATGGATGGATTCATCCATGTGGTGCGTTGTTTTGAGGATGAAAATGTAGCTCATGTTCTGAGCAGCATTGACCCGGCTCGCGACATCGCCAATATGGATGCAGAGCTGCTCTTGAATGATCAGATCAAGATAGAATCCAAATTGGAGCGGCTGCATGATGATGGACGTAAAGGCGGGCGCGATAAGGGTGAGATAGAACGCGAGACAAAATTGTTCGAAAAATTGAATGACACCCTATTGCAAGAGCAGCCATTAAGAACGCTGGTTTTAAATGACGAAGAAGAACGGTTGATACAGGGCTACGGATTTTTAACCCGCAAACCCATGCTGGTTGTCTTGAATCTGGCGGAAGGGCAGGCTGCTCCATCCATCACGGGTTCTGGTGCCGATTACCGCATGATCCCTTTACAGGGCAAGATCGAAATGGAAATTGCACAGCTGCCGGAAGAGGAAGCACAGGTATTTTTACAGGAATACGGCATTGAAGAACCGGGATTGAACCGTATGATCCGTGAATCCTATCAACTGCTCGGTTTGCTGTCCTTTTTCACAGCTGGAGAGAAGGAAGTTCACGCCTGGACGGTTCACACAGGAGCCGCCGCACCGGAAGCGGCGGGGACCATTCACAGCGACATGCTGCAGGGGTTTATCCGTGCCGAGGTGATCGCGTACGATGACCTGATGGATGCCGGCAGTATGGCAGAGGCGCGCAATCGCGGTAAACTGCGCGTGGAAGGCAAGAATTATATCGTTCAGGATGGCGATATTCTTGAGATCCGTTTCAACATCTAAATAATTAAAAAAGAGAGATGATTTTTTCATCTCTCTTTTTAATTCAAAAGGGATGGCTTTTATTCCTGTTCCTGGAACGTAATGGTAACGGACATGCCCCATTTCAGCGCCGGCAGGTCAGCATCATCCAGTTTGATGCGGACGGTATACAGCACATCTCCCTGATCTATGCTGGGAAAATCCCCGACCGATTCAACGGTTCCGCTGAAAATCTCTCCCGGAAAAGATTCTGCTTCCACAGTTACCATCTGATCTTCCCCAATACGAACGACCTCCAATTCCGTAAGATCATCTGTCTCAACGAACCATTGCTTTGTATCAGCCAGTACAACAACGGGCTGCCCGGGTGCTGCGAATTCAGATTCCTGTAAATATATCTCCACCACCTGCCCGGAGAAGGGGGCTTCCAATGTCATCCTGGCAAGCTGCTCTTGCAGGGCGGTCTTCCTGGTTTCTAGGCTGTCAACCTGTGCCTCCAATTGAGCCAGTGTATCCACATCCGGACCATCGCTGCGTTTATCATATTCGCTTTGGGCAACTGTCAGTACAGCCAGAGCTTTTTGATAGGTGTTCACCACCTCATCATGGTCAACCTGGGTCTCCGTTTTGCGGCGAACGGCAGCATTCAGGTCATCCTGTGCGTCTTTCAGGGCATCTTCATATCGTTTACGGGTGGCGTTATCTTCATCGAGGTCTTTGTATTCCTCTAAATCGGCAGTGGCATCTTCAACGTCCTGCTGCGTATTGATCACATCTTCTTGTGCGTCTTCAAGGTCATCCTGAAAGGCGTCTTCATCGAGAGCGTCGTAGTCTTCTTGAGCTGTATTGAAAAGCAGTTGTGCATTTAACAGCTCCTGCCGGTATTGTTCGCGGTCCAGACTTTCGTTTTGCTGCAGGTCAGCCAGAGCCTGGGTTGCAGTCAATAATTCCAGTTCAGCTGCTTTTAGCTCCGCCTCCACCTGTGCCTGATTATCAAGACGAACCAGTGTTTCCCCTTTCTCCACCCACTCTCCTTTTTCGACCAGGATGTGGGCAACGGTGCCTCCGCTCTCAAATGACAGGACGGCATCCTGTGAAGGCACCACGGCACCTTCGGCGATGACCGGAGAGGTGATGACAGGAGCATTAAGGGGTGCTTCACTGCTGGTTGCCGGTTCCTCATTTTTCGCACAGGCAGAAAGCACGAAAGCGACCACTACTACCAGAACTGTGAAGATGTATTTTTTCTTGTTCATGATAACCATCCTTTTTTAATTCAATATTTCATTATTCGTATGCCAGAACTTCTCTGATCGTCAAGCGCGACGCATTGCGTGCCGGAAGGAGGCTGGCACCAATTGACATGATGACCACAAGCACAAACCAGATCACGAAACCGCTCGCAGAAACGGTCAGGATCGCTTCAGATTTGAAGATAGCCTGGTTGACCATGTTCCCGAGCATGATGCTGACAGGGAAGGACACGATTGCTCCGATCACATAACTCACCAGACCGGTGAACAATCCTTCATAGACCACCAATTTTGAGATCGCCTTATCGTGTGCCCCCACCGCCCTTAAAATACCGATCTCGCTGGTTCGTTCCAGAACATTCAGACTTAACGTCCCACTCAGCCCGATGCTTCCTACCAGTCCGGTCAGGATCGCTACGATCAGCAGAACACTGACCACCAGGTTGATCTTTTCTCCGCTTTCATCGATGATCACCTGCAGTGAAGCAACGGTATTGACATCGTAACCCTGTTCTCGAAAACTTTCATTGACGGTATCTTCCATCGAAAGAATGGAATCCAGAGAATGATCTTCAGTCACCAGGCGGTAGCTCTCTGTTTTGGACCAGTTTCCTTTGATCTGCGTGGCGGTATTGTAATTAATGTATGCCCGTTTATCGGAGAGACCTGTGTAATTGTAGATACCCACCACTTTAAAAACCTCATCTCTACCGCCGATATTTAGGATGATGGAATTCCCGGGTTCCAGATCGGGAAAATTCTGATAAAAATTTTCATTGACCACAATAGTGTGGTCTTCCTCTTCTGTGACCCAGCGCCCTTTTTGAACCAGTGCTCCCAAAAGCTGCGATTGGTCCGGAGGTGCTTCGATGGTTACCTGTTCCGATTGTTCATCTGATTCCAGCAGAGCGGTCAGCGTTTGCCAGCCTTCCACATACGTAACCCCTTCGATCTGTTCTGCGATGGGCACGATCTCATCAATGGGATATTCCCGATTGAAATACACGAAAATATCAGCAGAGCAGTAATTTGCCAGCGCATCGATATGCTCATTCAACATAGCCCTCACATTAAAAACTCCAATGAAGATGCTTCCTCCCAGCGATAGTGTGATCAATGTAAGCGCCAGACGATCTTTACGGCGGAATGTGTTGCGTACAGCTAGCAGTAGAATCCCTTTGACTTTTTTAATCTTTTCGAAAATGTGCTCCACACGAGAAGTCTCTATTTTTATTTCTATCAGGTTGCTGTGCAGCGCCTGCTGCACGCTGGTTTTGGCGCCGCGCAAGATGGGCAGCAGCCCGGCAAGCAGGGGAACAATAAAGGAGATGAGCGCCTGGATCAATACCACCGACGGGATGATCGGCAGCGGATTTGTGGATGCCATATTCCCGTTCAGGGTAGTGGCAATATTTCTTGAGAGAAGATAAGCACTGCGCGCAGAAGCCGGCACGGCGATCAGAAATGCCGCCAAACCGAACAGCAGTACCAGAACGGTGTACATCTTGATGATATCTTTTGATTGTGCGCCGATCAATTTCATCACCCCGATCTGGCGGGTATGCTCTGAGATGATGGAATTCATGGTGTTGATGACCAGGAAACTTCCCAGAACAACGATGAGAATTCCCACGAAATTTAAGATGGCAGCTACCGCGTCAATATAGTTGCCATAGGGATGCTGATCGGAAGTCTGGATCTTCTGGCTGATGACGATCCTGCCAGAATCCTGTACTTTCTCACGAACCAGCTCCGCGACAGTTTCCACATGGGCAATATCGTTTGAATCTCCGTCTACGCTCACCAGCAGGGTGTTGAATCCTTCCGTGCTGTGGAAATAAGGAAGAGAATCACTATCAATGAAAGCCACACGGCGGTTCATGGTATTTTCAACGCCGGCTGTGTAATCTTTAACAACCCCGCTTACCGGAATGGTACGAATGGTGTCATCCTGTAGCTGAATCTCCATCATGTCTCCGACCTGAACCGGAAAGTCTTGCAGCGCTTCTGAAAGCAGTAGAAGATCGTTTTGATCAGCAGGATACTTACCATCCTGGAGAGTCAAAGACTTCAATTCAAGATTCTCAGGATCTTCAACCGCGATCAAATTCAGATTTTCCCAGCGTTCTTCGCCGGCAATGCGGGCGCGAACCGTGATGGTCTTGCGTCCATCAACCAGTGCCACCCCGTCAACACGCGAGATCAAATCGATCAGAGCACGGTCAAATTCCTGCGTGAGGATGGTGATATTAGCCGGGGTGGACTGCTGATATGTTTCAGCCAGGCTTTCCGGCAGGATGATGCTGGTTACCCTGATCATACCGATGGCGTAAACACCCACGAAAATAGATGCGATCACCAGCACTAATCTGGCTTTATTCTGCCAGAAATCTACCAGTACTTTTCGCCAGCGGGGTCGTAAAGGTTTGATTTTCATTGCTGAAGTGTCCTCGCTGTTTTTGCTGCGGCGTGCGCGGATGAAAGATCGCCGACTATTCTCCCATCAGAAAGCTGCAGAACGCGCCCCGCCTTCTTCGCCAGGTCGTTATCATGGGTGACCATGATGACCGTTTTCCCTGCCTGCACGAGACGCATGAATATTTCCATTACCATGGCTGCATCTTCCGAACCGAGGTTGCCAGTGGGTTCATCAGCGATGAGGATCGGGGGATCATTTGCCAGTGCCCGCGCGATGGCGGCACACTGCTGCTGTCCGCCTGATGCTTTCTCAGGTCGTTGGGTTGCCTGATCGAGTAAATTTACGGTGGATAATAACTGCATGGCTTTCTCTTCGCAGGCTTGCTGGTTCAGATCTCCTTTGATCTGCATGGGCAGCATCACGTTTTCCAGCAGGGACAATATGGGTATCAATTGGTAAAACTGAAAAACGATGCCAAGATTTTTCCCTCGCCACAGAGTGCGTTCATTTTCTGAGAGTTCCTGGATCGCCCGCCCATCTACGAGGATCTTTCCGGAGGTAGGCTTGTCAATACCTGTGATCATATTCATCAGGGTGGATTTTCCACTTCCTGAGCGACCAACCACGCAGGTGAATTCCCCCGAACGAAAACCGCTGTTGATGTCATCAAGAGCGGTGAATACTCCGGATGGAAGTGGGAACTGTTTGGAGACATGTTCCAGTTTGATGAAAAAAGAGTCGCTGCCGGGTTTCATTTTCTGCTCTTCTTTCCGGCTGACAGCACCCCGTCTGACAGATGATATACCTTTGTGCAAAACTCAAGCAGGTTCGTATTATGCGTCACCATAATGATGGTCTTTCCGTTCTTCTGTAAAGAAGAAAACAGGTCCATAATGGTCTGGCTGGTCTGGCTGTCCAGATTACCGGTGGGTTCGTCAGCCACCAGGATGGCTGGGTCATTTGCCAGGGCGCGCGCAATGGCGACCCGCTGCTGCTGACCGCCCGATACGGCGGTGGGCAGTTTATGCGCGTGCTCTGCGATTTCCACCTGCTCAAGAAGCTGCAGGGCGCGATCATTGCTTTTAATACCGTGATACTTTCCGCAGAAATCCATTGCCAGGGTGATATTTTCCAGTACACTGAGCTGATTCAGCAGTTCAAAGGATTGATAAACAATACCGATATGCTGACCACGCCAGGTGTTGCGCTGGTCTTCTGTCAGCGTATGGATGGGTGTTCCCTCAATAACAATGGAACCCGAAGTGAGAGCATCTACTCCTGTGATCATGTTCACCAGGGTTGATTTTCCCGCTCCTGATTTTCCCATGACCCCAATGAAATCCCCTTTTTCCACATTGAAGGAGACATGTTTCAAAGCATCCACATCACCTGCCGGTGAGGGATAGGTTTTGCAAATGTCATTCACTATGAGCTGATAGCTTTTCACGGCACTCCTAAAGCTGTATTATAATATACACAGTGTCCAGAATTATATTCCGAATCTATTTATTGACAAGCCCATTTTTTAGATGTTGTCTATTATTGGACTCTTGTACAGCAGGAAGGATTTATCATGGAAAAAACAGATCGCCGCAGCGAACGATCTCGCAGTTTGATCACCAGTGCGTTGCTGGACCTTTTAACGGATAGAAGGTTCAATGAAATCACCATTCAGGAAATAACAGATAAAGCGAATGTTGGTAGAGCAACCTTCTACCTGCACTACCGCAACAAAGAAGAATGTCTTGTTCAAGTTCTTACAACTGGATTTGATTCGCTGGTGGCAGAGATCGACCAAATGAATATGGGGAAAGATCGTGATTTCGTGGATGTACTCGAAAAGATTTTCCTGTTCACTACCCGCAACCGCAATCTGTATACGGCGCTTTTAAGTGATAATCCCAAGGCGAATATCCTGGGCGATGTTCAAAAATACATCCGCGAAAAAATGACCAGGTCGATCCCCGTTCCCCCAAAATTGGATCCGATCATTCGGGAAGCAGTAACAACCAACCTCACCGGCGCATTGATCGCGATGGTATTGTGGTGGCTGCGGGAAGATCCCGCTTTTACTGCCCGTCAGATGGCAGAGATCTTTGTGAATATGTCAATAGATGGGCTGCGCGGGGTTGAATCCTCTTTCGCAAAATCACTCTCTGTATAATACCCGATGCCGCTTGTCTACTTTCTCAGTAAATGATCGAGATCGTTGAAATCCACTCGTGAGGTCATATCCAGGCTTACGGGCGTGACAGATACCATCTTGTCTTTAACGACCGTGATCACATCACTATCTGCTGGCAGGTCATCTGCTACGATGATATGCGAGCTGAAATGTCCTTCTTCAGACCATGATCCGTCTCGTTTAATATAGGGGTTGTAATAGCGTCCCTTTGCTACACGGGTGATGCGCCAGGGTGTCTCTCTGGTCGCGCCAAATGGAATTCCGAGGTTCAATATTTGTACATCAGACGGCATGGGTGTATCCAGCAGTTGCCGCGCAAAATATTGCGTGAAATAAGCGGCGACCGAAAAATCAATATCAAAAAACGTGTTCCACTCCTCTTCCATGATCTGGTAGGAAGTAGCCAGAGCCGGTATGCCCATGGAAGCCGCTTCAATGGCGGCGCC
Source organism: Anaerolineaceae bacterium (assembly GCA_963556045.3). GTDB lineage: Bacteria > Chloroflexota > Anaerolineae > Anaerolineales > Anaerolineaceae > UBA4781. The sequence continues at coordinate 1,766,692 of CAUVYA020000002.1, forward strand.
CACTGTGCCGGAGTAAGAAATGTCTGTGCTCAGGTTTTCTCCATAGTTGATTCCGGATACGACCAGATCGGGCTTTTGCTGCATTACTTCCAGCACCCCATGCAGTACGGTCTGGGAAGGAGTTCCTCCAACGGCATAGGTATCCCATTTCTGACCGTTGATCACCATATGACGGATTTCGATCTTCCCGTCCTCATGTCTTCCAAAGCCGCGCCCCATGGCAGAACAGTGTTCACGGGGTGCAACCACCGTAACGTACCCGATCTCGGAAAGGACCGCTGCGGCTGCCCATAAGCCCGGGGAATCAATGCCATCGTCATTGGTCAGTAAAATTTGTTTCTTTGAGAGATTCATGGTGCCCTTAACTTTTTAAAATGATAGGAGCGGAAAGTCCGCTCCTGTGGTGATGCCCCCGGCAGAATTCGAATCTGCAGCCTTTTGCTCCGCAAGCAAACGCTCTGTCCAGTTGAGCTACGAGGGCAGGATTAACTGGTTGGCATACTATACCGCAGCCACCAAGAATCGTCAAGGTGAAACTCGTGCGGCACGGGGAGCGGGATTATTCTTCGTCTATTTGGTTCGCTTCCAGAAAAATACTGGTTTTGTAGGTATTTTCTTCGATGGAAAGCAATACAAAGATCAATTCACCAATACCGTATTCGATCAACCCACCCAGGATTCCAACGATCAAAATGACAATTCCTGCGGTAATGCCCGTTTCGGCGCCTGCCGCGGCACTGAGACCAAATAAGCGCCAGAAAGACCCGTTGCTTGTACCCAGTACGAAAACAACGATGCCTGCAACCAGAGAAAGAGCAGCCAGGATGATCCCCAGAATCTTGAAAATATTGGCAAGAGTTCGTAAAAATTTAAATCGTTTATTCATCCTTCCTCCACGAATTCGACTATGTACATTATATCTGGAAATAAAAAGGGTCTGTTAAAAGCCAAACGCTAGGGTGAGGGGGGCACCCTAGCGTTTGGTGGTTATTTTATATCACAACTCCCTAAAACTTGTCAAGCATCTTTGTGAGAGTAATGAAATTTCTATTTTTGAAAACGCTATGTGTCAAGAGAATGCTGTTTTGCAGTCGAAAGAGCTTCCTGAGCTGCTTCACGGTTGGCTTGCGTGTCACCACCGAACATGATGGCTAATTCTTGCACCCGCGTTTCTCCATTAATATCATCTACCTGCGTGATGGTGCGCCCTTCCTGAACAAGCTTATGAACATGATAATGCTGAATACCGAATGCAGCCAGTTGAGGAAGGTGGGTAACGCATAAAACCTGGTGGTTGTGACCCAGTTGCCATAATTTCTCGCCTACGATCGCACCAATTCTGCCACCGATCCCTTGATCGATCTCATCAAAGATCAGGGTTGGAATGGTATCTGCTTCCGCCAGCACATTCTTCAATGCCAGCATCAAGCGTGAAGTCTCTCCACCTGAGGCGATCTTCACGAGCGGCTTTAATCCCTCTCCGGGATTGGGTGCGATCAGAAACTCAACTTTGTCGATACCGCTTTCATCAAAGCTGACCGTCTCGCCGCTCTCAAGCAGGAGTCCCTGCGGGCTGGGCTGCTGCTGCACATCGGCTTTGAACTTGGCGCCTTCCATGCGCAGATCTGACAGCTGCGCCTCCATTTTCTGACCCAGTTGATCGGCAAACTGCTGCCTGTTTTCTGAAAGAACGCTTCCTTTTTTGGCGAGCTGTTGCCGGACTTCGTTTTCCCGGGTTTCCAGGATCTGGATACGTTCTTCGGCATGCGTGATCGTGTCAAGCTGAATTTTCGCTTTTTCTGCAAATTTGAGAACTTCAGCAATCGAAGCCCCATACTTTCTGGCGAGCGAGTTGATCAGTGAAATGCGATTTTCCACCTGCTCAAGTCGTTTGGGGTTGTATTCGACGGTATCAATATAATCCTGCAAGCCGCGGGAAATGTCATCGAGCAGGGATAGAACGGTATCACTCTGGACAGCCAGTTCGTTGACTTGACTGTCAATTTCGGCTATACGGTGCAGCGCCTGGCTGATCTCGCCCATCTGTTCATTCACCCCGCTGCTTTCCAGCTCATTGCTTTCCAATAAATTACTGGCTTTCTGGCATAATGTGGCAAGTTTTTCTGCATTTGCCAGACGGGTCAATTCACTGCGCAGATCATCTTCTTCACCGGTCTTAAGGCTGGCTGCTTCGATCTCCTGGATCTGATAGTTCAGCAGGTCTTGCTGGCGGGCAGCATCCGCTTCCGCTTTGCGCAGATCATCCAGTTCACGATGGATTTGAAGCCATGTACGATAAGTGTTGTAATAATCAGAAACAAGCGTTTCGTTTCCGCAGTAGCGGTCCAAAAGATGGATGTGTTCTTTGACTTTCAAGAGCGAGAGGTGCTCGGATTGTCCATGGATATCAACCAGAAAGCTGCCCACGTCACGCAACAGACCGGTCGAAACGGTGCGTCCATTGATGCGCGCGATATTACGTCCTTCTTTGCGGATCTCACGCCCAAGGAGGATGGTATCTTCTTGCTCGTCATTTAAACCCTGTTCTTCCAGGATTTGCCGGATCGCGGTGCGGCTGCTGTCAGGAATGGTAAAAACGGCTTCAAGGTAGGCGATATCTGCCCCGCTGCGTATCATGGAATTATCTGTCCTGCCGCCTGTCAGCACCTCCAGCGCATCCAGCATGATGGATTTTCCCGCACCGGTTTCTCCGGTGAAGGTGGTCAAACCCGGCTTGAACTGCAGCTGCAGTTCCGGAATAATTGCAAAATTCTGGATGGACAATTCTCTCAGCATAGCTTTATCCGATATACAGGCCTTTCATGCGTGACTTTAGGGTGGCTGCCATGATAATAGTGTAGCCAATTTGCCAGATAAAAGGCAAGAAAGCGCTCATTGAGCTCAATCCACCAAATGAAACGATCAGGATAAGGCGATAGAGATCCATGAGAACCAGCGGAAGGCTGCCGATGATAGCGCTGATCAAGATCACTTTGTTAAGGGAATCGGCAGAGCGCCCTCTGGTCAATTTCAACACCGCTTCGCTAATCAACGTGCTGGCAAGGGGAGCCAGCAGCAAAGTAAAGAAACCCAGAAAACGTGCAATATAACTGCCGAGGAAAGCGATGCCCGCGCTTATCACACCGGCGAGGATATAGTCGGGCAGCTGTGCCGTATTGAATTTCTTCTCCTGCCCGCGCACGCAATCGCGGCAGCGATAGCCGGTGGGAGTGAGGATCGCGCAGGATGGGCAGATGGGGCGCTCGCACTGATTGCAGCGCAAATAGGTTTCGCGATCAGGGTGTTTATAGCAGGTTAATGGTTCTTCCGTAGAGGGTGAATTTTCTTGTTGATTCATAGTTGCTATGTATTATAAACGTATGTTCTATATTTTCGTTAAGTTGATCAGACGCTCGGGTTCTGCATCATATATCTATTCAAGTTGCGGTAAAAGAATCCGGGGTCATGAAAGCGGATGAATTGAATGTTCTGTGTGCTGGAAGAGACTTTAACGGTGTCGTTGTCAATCATTTTCACCGGTTCTCTTCCATCGGCGCTGAGAACCGCTTCATGCTTGGTGTTGATGGTGATGGTAACGCAAGACCCTTCGCTCAGGATGACGGCTCGGTCAAAGGAGAGATGTGGGGCAACCGGAACCACCAGGATGTTTCGTGTTTCAGGCGGCATGATGGGTCCGTTAACTGCCAGTGCGTATGCAGTTGACCCGGTGGCGGTGGCGGCGATCAAGCCATCAGCCACATAACTTGCCATGGGGTACTGATCTACGCTGGTATGGATGCGAATGGGTTTGACCTGCTGCCCACGACATACCACGATCTCGTTGACGACCTGCCAGCTGCCAAGCAGTTCTTCCCCGCGGTAATGGGAAGCCTGCAGCATCATACGATTTTCCAGGCGATAACTGCCATCAATCAACCGGCTGAGGTGATCCTGCCAGTTGCTTCTTTCCAGTTCAAACAGAAAGCCGAAGGTCCCCAGATTGATACCGGTGATGGGAATACCGGAAGGCGCACACAGATGAGACGCGCGCAGCATGGAGCCATCCCCACCCAGTACGATCAGCGCTTCAATTTCTTTGGTTTGAACGGCTTTTTGCAGGCGTTGATCATTCAAGGAGCAGGTCAGCATATCGTGAGCGCCTTTTTCAGTTAGAAATTTGGCTGCCGCCTGCGCAGTGGTTTGGGCATCGGGAATGGTAGGGTGATAAACTACCCCGATCCTGGTTAACGGTTTATTGTTCATGATTGTATTAATTATAGCGAGAAGTGCACAAAATAAGGGAAAGAGAAGGGGATCACAAGCGCTGGTTGCATAGAAAACGAAAACCGCAGCGCTCACAGCGGTTAGGGTTGTGATGTGATCGATCTAATTCACCCCGTTCTTTCTGGGCGCGGATCTCTTCAACCAGTGCGATAGTGCGTTCTCTCAGTTCATCTGTGTAACGGATGGCAAAGGTGCGGTTTCGATATTTTAGCAGTCCATACGGTGGGCGTTTGTGTTGGCTTTTTTCAAGCAGCAGGCAGTAGCTTGCCAGCTGCATGATGTGGCTGTCATAGGGTTTTTCGGGTGCCCAGCCGCTTTTTACTTCGACCGGGATCAACCTGTTCCTTTTTTCAATGACATAATCCGGTTTTCCGGTCAGACTGAGTTCGGCGTCATAAAGCGGTTTTTCTACCCTGCCCAACACACCCGGATCGGAATATACGATCTTTCCGCTGGGCAATCCCAGTTCTCTTCTTCTGCGGGCAGAACGGGAAAGAAAAATGATCGCAACGATCAAAAAACCTAGACTGATGAGCAGATAAGGAGAATTCATCATGTTCTACAGGGACGAGCCACTGAAAATGACGTACAGAAACAGCAGAACAGCCCCAGCCAGCAGTAAGATTCCCAATATCTGTCCGAACAGGATGCCGCGCGCTGCTCCGGCGTGTTCATCGTGGTAGGCGCTGCCGCCGGCTAACTCCACCTGATTGCTGCTTTTTTTCCCCTGCCGGCTGTACCACCAGGCTCGTTCACAGAACAGATAATTTCCGATCTCGGAGGCGCGGACTGTTTTTTTACCCCTTGCCATTCTCTTCCAGTTTCGTCTCCAGGCTGACGATGGCATTCTGCAGGCGCTCTTCGCGCAGGCTGAGGGTGAGATCAGCACGGGTACGCTCAATGATGCCGCGCGCCAGGTCGGTCTGGCGGCGCAGCCCATGCGTGACCGCATCCGGATAATCAACCGTCACCAGCAGCGCGTAGATCTCGTCCATTAATTCAAGCAGGCGCTCCGCTTCTTCCGAATAGCCCTGCCGCAGAATATCCATGGTCTTGCGGCGCAGTTCTCCCACCGTTTCGGATAAGCCACGCAGGTAAGTGGAAACTTCCACGTTGAGCTCATCCGGCAGCGGGAGGGAATTCCCTTTGATGAGGTCATACGTCAGACGCGCTTCTACATATTCTTTAATGGAATCCTGGGTATAGCCGGAGAAGTACAATTCAGGGTAGGGCTGCAGATTGCTCTCCAGTGCATCGCTGATGGCGCGCGCTTCCCCGATCAGCTTTTCTGCCAGTTCATATTCTTTGCGATGCACCGCGCGGATGGCGTTGGCAGAACGGCGTGTCAGCAAGCGCGTTTGTTCCAGCGCCTCTTCCCTGGCTTTGTGGCAGGCTTCAAGAGCCTGATGACATTGATCAGATAAAGTGTTGAAATCAGAATCCATGTCAGACCCTAAAATGGGATATCGTTTTCGTCAACTTCAGGAGCCCCGCCTTCTGATTCAGAACTGCCATCCTGTCCGCCGCCACGGGTGGAAAGGAAGCGCACGGTCTGGGCGTTCACTTCGTATGAAGATCCGGTGCGACCATCGGCGGTAGTCCAGATGCGCGGGCGACCGCTTTCTTTATCAGGGTTGAGTGTGCCTTCGATCAGCACCATGCTGCCCTTGTTCAGATACTGGTTGCAGCTTTCAGCCTGTTTGCCCCACACTGAAACACGGAACCAGGTTGTGACTCGTACCTGATCGCCATTGGCGTTGCGGTAAGAGCGATCTGATGCAACGGAAAAATTGGTGACGGCTTGCCCATTGGGCATGTAGCGCATTTCGGGATCCTGCCCGAGACGGCCAACGATGATTAAAGTATGAAATGACATGTTGTTCCTTCCATTCGCTTGTTGATGAGTGATGTTCTATCTTACCATTTTCATTAATTATATGCGATTATTGACATCAAAAACCTGCTGCCCGATAGAAAACAGGAATGTTATAATACCGAACAGGTGAAACTATGATTAAAAAACAAATGCACGTACTTGGAGCATTCGCAATTTGCCTGTTGGTGATGATCATGTTCATTACCACCACCGGCAGTTACCCGCTCCCACAGGCATATTACTATACTCCCACCCCCCAGGCGGATGGACGCATCATGTATACCGTCAAAGCAAACGACACCTGTATATCCATTGCCCTGTTGAATGGTATTACAGAAGATGATCTACGCGCTTTGAACAACCTGCAGGGTGATGACTGCCTGTACCTGCAGGAGGGTCAGCAGCTGCTGCTGGGTGTGCTGGAAGAGCCAACTGCCACAGCGGAAGCAGTGCAGACCAAGCTGGAACCGACCGCCACCCCCTTCAAGGGCAACGGCACCATCTGCATCTACCTGTTCAATGATGAGAACGGCAATGCCATGGCAGATGAGGTGGAGCTGCCGCTGGCGGGTGGTGAGGTCAGTGTGCGCGATCGTCTCAGCATTGTGAACCTGACCGGCACGACCGATGACAGCGGTGATCCGATCTGTTTTGAGGATATTCCGGAAGGAGATTACGACCTGAGTGTGGCTATTCCTGAAGGGTACAACCCGACCACGGTGCTGAACTATACCCTCAACCTGCTGCCGGGGGATGTGTCTATTGTGGATTTTGGCGCACAACCCAGCTCACGCGCGCTGCCCATATTCGGAGAAGATAATTCTTCCCCATTGTTGGGAGTGCTCGGGATCGTGTTTATAGCAGCCGGTGTGGGATTATGGTTCTATTTACGGAAACAATCCTGATGATCACAGCGCCCCGTGAAAACGGGGCGTTTTTTTTATGCCAGCCTTTCTTCCTTCCAGATATCCCCCTCGTTATGATATCCGGCTTGTTCCCAAAAGCCCGCTTTATCCTCGCTGCTGAATTCCAACGCACGCAGCCACTTGGCGCCTTTCCACAGATAGACGTCCTTTTGTGTTCGGTCGCCGGGCAGCGCCCCCACCAGACCGCGCAGCGGAAAACCGTGCTCGGGTGTGATGGGCTGTCCCTCGTAATGGGTGGCGAGCAGAAATGTTCTGGATAGTGCAATATCCAGCGGCAGGTTGGCGCTGAAACCGTATTCCGCATGCTGGATGACATACCTGGCTTGCGCATTGAGCTGCAGGATGCCTTCATCTATCAGGGTTTGAAGCAGAACGCCATCCCAACGGGTGTCGAACTTGCTCCATCTGGTAACACAGTGCAGGTCATACAGCATGGATGCCCGCGGCAGCCGTAGGAATTCCTGCCAGGTCAGCGTGACCTCTTCTTTCACCTCGCCCCATATACGAAAATTCCATGTTTGCTCGTCAAAGGCTGGAATCGCTCCGTAGTGCAGTACCGGGAATTTTAAGGTGAGCGTTTGCCCGGGCGGCAGCCGCCCCTGCTGCTGCATACTGGCTTCAAGCTCTTTTCTATCCATAATGGTCAAATTATACCAACCCCTCTTTTTAAGAAAATGGGTTTTAATTGACGTTTATCTGAAAAAGTGAGTAAAATGATAGGGGCTGGAAGTTTTAAGAAAGTATTGTATGCAGGCAAATAAACAGGATTTTGAAGAACGAGAACAATTGCGCCGTGCACGCATTCGCATCGGCAGCAACGGTGTTACCACAGCATTCATCCTCACATACCTTGAGCGCGCCCTCCCCACACTTTTGGAATTCACCGGCTTTGATGAAGCGGAGATCTATCTCAAACAGGAAAAAGTTGCCAGCCTGGTGCGTGTGATGCACTATGGTGACATCAATTCGGGTTTTTGGCTGGATGAGATCCAGGAATTGGGCAAGAGCCTGCTGGGTAAAGCGGCGCAGCAGGTGGAACCGCAGATCATGCCGCTGGATGGAGAGCCTGTCAAAGGGATCAACCCGCTTCTCACGAAAAAAGGGTTCAGCAAATTGTATTGTTTCCCGATCCGCGCGGAAAGCGGAACAGTGGGTGTGCTCTGTCTGGCAGGCAAAAGAGACCAGCACATGGATGAGGGCGTGGAGGATATGCTCATGGAAGCCGCTTCAGCAATTGGAGCGGTTATTTTTCACGAACGCCAGACTCTCGAATCGAAACGGTCCATTGTGATGGAAGAACGAGAGCGCATCGGTATGGACCTGCACGATGGCATCATCCAATCACTGTACGGGGTGGGGCTTTCTCTACAGAATGCCTTGCTGCTGCGCGATAAGAATGAACGCGAGAGCGAAGGGCAGATCGCAACCGCGCTGGATGCCATCAATGAATCCATCCGCGATATCCGCGCTTACATTCTCGATCTGCGTCCGCGTCAATTACGCGACCAGGATCTCTACCATGGCATCGAAAGCCTGGTGCGTGAGTTCCGCGCCAATACCCTCATTGAGGTTGACCTGGAGAAAGATCTGAAAAATGTGGAGAACATCCCCGATCTGAGCAGTGAGATTCTCTTTCATATCTGCCAGGAAGCGTTGGCGAATGTGGCGAAGCACGCCCGCGCCACCAGGGTCAACGTACGCCTGTGGGAAACAACCCAGCGCGTGATGATCAAGGTCAGTGATGATGGAGCGGGTTTTGATCTGGCAAAGATCAACCAGCGTCTGGGGCATGGGCTATCCAACATGACCACGCGCGCCGAGGCGGTGGGAGGCGGCATTGAGATCATCTCCATCCGCCACCAGGGTACCACCGTACTGGCATGGGTGCCGAACGCTCCGTCGAAATGAATTTCCGTTACAATATCTCCCTATCACAAATATTTAAAGGAACATTGTGCGTTGATGGTAGACGAAAACAGATCCGATAAAGCCGCATTGCGCGGAGAACCATCCTATGTGTGGCGGGCAGGGCAGGAGCGCCGGCTGGCGATGATCCGCCAGTACGCCGGTGAACGACTGGGGGGCACGGTGCTGGAAAACGGTTGCGGGGTAGGTCAGTACCTGCAGCGCCTGGATGAACAGGCTGCTCTGGCAGTAGGGCTGGATGTGGATTTCGAACGTGTGCTGGAGACTCGCCAAAAAGGGTTGAGCGTGCAGCTCGCCGTGGGGGAAGCGCTGCCGCATGCCGCTCAGACCTTTGACCTGATCGTCAGCAACGAGGTCATCGAGCATGTCGAGGATGACCGCCGGGCGGTCGCCGAGATGGTGCGGGTGCTCAAACCGGGCGGGCGTCTGGTGCTGTTCTGCCCCAATCGCGGCTATCCCTTTGAAACGCACGGCATCTACTGGAAGGGCGAGTACCGTTTCGGCAACAAGTTCTTCGTCAATTACCTGCCGGATTGCTGGCGCAATAAACTGGCGCCGCATGTGCGCGTGTACCGCACTCGCGACCTGCACAAACTGTTTGCCGGATTGCCGGTGCGCATTGTGCGCCGCACGGTCATCTTCGGTGCCTATGACAACATCATCCGCCGCAGCCCGCTGCTGGGCAAGATGGTAAGAGCAGTACTGCAGTTCCTGGAAAAAACGTTCCTGCGCGGATTGGGGCTTTCCCATTTCTGGGTGGTGGAGAAAGAACAATAAAGAAATTGCTAAAATTTCAATTCTGATTCTTATTGTTTGTACTCTATAACCGCTTTTCCATCTTGTATCTCGATGACCGCTCCCGGCTTGATGCTCTCGATCTCTTCGGTGCTCAAACTGAAGCCCAGTTCATCCAGGAAGGCTTTTGCATAGCGCGGTCCCTCGCCGATATATCCCAGCGAGAGGAAGTGAATGTCATAATTCCCACGCCGGGGTCCCGAATAGACGCTCCCTTTTTCAAAATTGAAGTTGATCTCAAATTTTGGGAAGTGGCTTAAATATTCCACCGATTGCAGCTCCCCATACGCCTCACGGTATTGGCGAGCCAGTTTGCGGTAACCGCGCTCTATGGGACCCTCCTGCTTGCCCATGCTGCCGGTCTGGTTGTTGAAACCGCACGCCGGGCAGTCCGGCATCCCTAACCCGTTCCAGTATGTGTCATCCCATTCGAAAGAAATCCCGCAGTGATTGCAGGTTGTGACCAATTTCATGATTATCCTCCTGTGCTGATGGCTTGTATCACCAGTGCTCTGCAATTAAGTATGATTTTACATCCGATGGTCAAATATGGAGGGTGCGAGATTCCAGCCTGGTCGGTGAAATGGACGAAGTTTTTTATGGATGATGCGCTGCGAGCGGAGAAAACGAGACCTTACTGCACGCGAAAATCGTAGATGCCATCCTGATAGGGGAAGGTCGTGCCGCACTGCGGGCAGGTGATATCGGCTTCCTGCGCTTCCAGCGGATGATTTCCGCACTGCGGGCAGCGGAAGGCAAAATCCTGCCGGGGCATACCCTCTGCCAGTGTACTCTTCACGAATACGCTGGGGGTTAACTGCCATGCGGCACCCGTCCACTGCAGGGCGGAATCCAGCGCTTTCAAGATGCCCAGCGGCACATGCCGCTTGAGAAAACCCACCCGGAAGTGTGAGACGCTCAACTGCCGCTCGATCTGAAAATCAAGGGCACGCAGCCACTGCCTGATCTGGCGCGGGTGGAAATTGAAGTTCAATTCCACGAACTCCACCTGTTCCAATGTGTAGGGATTCCAGGATTGTTTCCCCAGCGCATAGCGCAGGATAGATTTTAAATTGCGCTTGTTGGCGAATTCCAGGATGAAGGTGCTGTCCTTTGCCAGCACCTGCCTGACCTGCCGCAGGGCGCTTTCCGCTTCCTTCAAATGGTGAATGGTGCGGATCATGGTCGCGCCATCAAACACGGCGGGCGCGAAGGGCAGTTTGTACACATCCGCTGCCACGTAGCGGTAGCGGGCTGAATCGCCCAGCCTGGCGCGCGCCTGCTCGAGCTGGCTGCGCGAATAATCCAGCAGGGTGATCTGTTCATAGCCTGTGTAGCGCGTGGTGTTGCGCCCGGCGCCGGCGCCGGCTTCCAGCAGGTGCTTGCCGTGTGCGGGCAGCAGGCGGCGCAGTGCGATCTCTTCGACCGCGTCTTCATAGGCGCGCCCGCCTTCTTCCCAGAACACTTTTTGATATTCTGAACCCTCATAATCGCAGATAGGTGCTTTTGCCATGCGCAGTTTTTCCATTCTCACAGGATACGATCAGCGCTTAAGCATACCCTGTGAAAAATGCACTGTCAACTTGGGATAGGCTCTTTTTCATAACTTCCGGCGACTTAAAAGGAGATGACCTTCCGGGATGAAGAATGGAGAATCCAAATTCGAGTAAAATTCTTTTCTGCTTGAATTATTAAAAGGAAAATACCTGTGTCTTTGATCACTGCAACGCGTCTCTCAAAATCGTATGGAGCGGAAGATCTTTTCAGCGATGTTTCGTTGAGCATTCCCCATCATGCCCGCATTGGGCTGGTGGGAGAAAACGGCATTGGAAAGACCACTCTGCTGCGTATGCTGATCGGATTGGAGAAATCGGATAGCGGCAGCATTGCCCGCGCCAGAGATCTCAAGATGGGCTACCTGCCGCAGGAATCGCGCTTTGAAACTTCCCAGACCCTGCAGCAGGAATGCCGCGATGCACTGCAGCATGTCTTTGCCATGCAGCAGGAGATCGAACAACTGGGTGAGCAATTGCAGAAGACCCCTGATGACGATGCCCTCATCACTCGCCTGGGGAATCTGCACGAGCAGTTCGAGCGGTTGGGCGGCTATACTATCGATTCCTATATCCTGCGCATTATCAACGGGCTGGGGTTCAGTGAAAATGATCTCACCCGTCCCATCATGCAGTTTTCGGGGGGCGAGCGCACGCGCGCCTACCTGGCGAAACTGCTGCTGATGAACCCCGACCTGCTGCTGCTGGATGAACCCACCAACCATCTGGATATCCAGGCGATGGAATGGCTGGAAGATTTTCTGAAACGCTATGACGGGGCGGTGGTCATCGTTTCGCACGACCGTTATTTTCTCGACCAGACCGTGCATACTATCTGGGAGATGACTCCCACCATCGAAGCTTATTCTGGTAACTACTCAGCATTTCTCCTGCAGCGCCAGGAGCGCATGCAGCATTTGATGAAAGAATATGAAAAACAGCAGGAACACATTGCCAAAGAAGAAGATTACATCCGCCGCAACATCGCCGGACAGAATACAAATCAGGCAAAGGGTCGCCGCCGGCGTCTGGAGCGTATGGTCAGGGAAGGGCTGCTGGTGCCGCCTGCGCGCAAACGCCGTATGGCACTGGGATTCAAGGATACCCGCCGTTCTGGGGACATCATCCTGCGCAGCGAGCAGCTTCAGGTAGGTTTCAAGGATGAGAATGTTTCCCTGTTCAGCATGCCGGATGTGGAGCTGCGCCGCGGTGAGTGCGTAGGCGTGATCGGACCCAACGGGGCGGGCAAGACCACCCTGCTGCGCACCATTTTGGGGCAGCTTCCGCCATTTAAAGGGCACATCAAACTGGGCGCCAGCCTGGATGTGGGCTATTTTGCCCAGGCACATGAGGATCTGCATGATGATTGGACACTCATGCAGGAGATCCAGGCGAATTCCATCGGTATGCTGCCGGCTGAGATCCGCAGCTATCTGGGGAAGTTCCTTTTCAGCGGGGATGATGTTTTCAAGACTGTAGGAGTATTGAGCGGCGGTGAGCGCGGGCGTCTGGCGCTGGCGATCCTTGCTTTGCAGGGCGTCAACCTCATCTTTCTGGATGAACCTACCAACCACCTTGATCTGCCATCGCAGGAGATCTTGCAGGCGGTGCTTTCCGATTTCAATGGCACCATCCTGCTGGTGACGCATGACCGCTACCTGCTGGAAGCGCTGGCGACCCAGATCTGGATGGTGGATCCTGCCGAGAAGAACCTGCACGTTTTCAAGGGAGGCTATCTTGAATTCCGTGAAGCCACCCGAAAAATAGAGGACGGGAAAGAGAACCTTCCTGCGAAATCTGATAAGAATAACGTAAAGAAAACACCCCGTAAAAAAGTGAGCGGGCATCTACTGGCTGCGATGGAAAAAGAGATCCATCAAAAGGAACAGGAACTGCATGCGCTGGAACAAGAACTGCGCACTCCCGGTCTGGATCCCGAAAAAGTGGGTGAATTGGGTGAAAAATACATCTTCATCCAGCAGCAGCTCGATGATATGATTAAAGCGTGGGACAAATCGTATGAAAAATATACTTTGTGATTATTTCTATTACAACTGAATGAGGAGACCGATTGAAAAAGAAAAAGGTTGCTCTACTTGCTAACCTTAAGGTTAATGCACCTCACTGGGAGGGCATACCTGATGATCAATGGGATGATCTGGATTCCGAGAAGACGATTAATACAATACTGGAAGCTATGCGAAACGGGGGCTATGAGAGTGAGTTTTTTGAAGGGAACACCACGGTAGTTGATGCCCTGCCCAAATACAAACCGGATATCTGTTTTAATATCTGTGAGGGACATTACGGCGATTCACGTGAAGCGCATATTCCTGCTATTCTGGAAATGCTGCGCATTCCCTATACCGGCTCGCGCGTTATGACGCTTTCACTGGCGCTGGATAAACCCATGACCAAGCGCATTCTTGATTTTCATGGGCTGCCAACCCCGCCATTCCAGACCTTCGAACGCAGTGATGAACCACTGGATACCTCATTGCGTTTTCCACTGTTCGTCAAACCCAGCCGAGAGGGCACCAGCATGGGTGTTAGTTTAAAATCGGTTGTCAACAATTATGACGAATTGCACGAGCAGGTTTCCCACATTCTGGATCGCTATCACCAGCCCGCCTTGGTGGAAGAGTATATCGAAGGACGCGAGGTTACGGTCGGTCTGGTTGGTAATTTAAACGGACCCATCGCACGCCGCATTCCCCATGATCCTGATCTGCCGCGCATCCAATCGGGATTGCGCTTCCTGCCTCCCATGGAAGTGGATCTGAATCCCTATTTATTGACAGACGCGGTTTATTCCAACCGCTTGAAGGTGGCACTAGCGGAAGACCTGAATTACATCTGTCCGGCGCCGCTGGATGAGGATATGGTGGATGAACTCAACTGGCTGGCAGCCGCGGTTTTCCGCGTGCTGGGTGCGCTGGATGTGGCGCGCGTTGATTTCAGGCTGGATGTGAAGGATAATTGGAAACCTTATATCCTGGAGATCAATCCCCTGCCGGGGCTTTCTCCCGGTATTTCTGATCTGGTCATTGCTTCCAAAGCGGATGGCATCTCGCACGAAGAATTGATCATAACCATCCTGCAAACCGCTCTGGAACGCTATAACTTACTGGATTAAAAGGAGAACCTACCCCCGCAGATCCAGCAGTTCTGACAGCGGTGTACCGTTCACAAGAATGCTCACACTGTCAACGGTGGAGAATTGAAGCGCCAGTTCCGTCAATTGCGCTTCGATGCGGGGGATATCACATTCCCCGCCATACACCAGTGTCCCGCTCAGGGCGATGGTCGCCTGGCGGTCGCTGATATCCAGCGATTCTATCTGCAGATCGGATAAATACAGCGCATTATACAGCCCCGATTCGCCGTAGGTCGCTGCAGCGGGCAGATTGAGCAGGGCGGTCAGGGCAGCGCGCAATACCGCCAGTGTGGGTTCAACGGCAACCTCCACGGCGACCAGGCTGTCGCCGCAGCCGATCATCTCTCCTGAAGCGCCATTATCACCAATTGCTACCAGATAGATCAATACCGTTTGTGGTTTGGATGGCAGCGCAGTTGCCTGTGGAGTGGGTGGAATGGTAGCTGTGAACGTTGCGGTGGGGGGCAGCGGGGAGGCGCTGGGGGTGCTGCTAGGCTGGGGGAGTGCAGTAGCCGTGGGCAGTACATCACTCGCAGCGGAACAGGCGCCTACCAGCAGAAGCGCCAGCATACCTGTCAAACACCAGAAGCGTTTCATGAATTAAGTTCCCCAGTCACGCAGGTAGAGAAAATCATATCCGATGGTGCGGCTGCCCAGCTTGGCGATGGGCGGCATCATACGTTTGAAATGGAAGCGGCGTATACGTTTGACCACGGTTTCCACGAAATTCTTTTCGAAACCGGCTTCCACACATTCTTCCGGGGTGTAGCGTTCATCCACCAGCAGATACAGCAGTTTATCCACTTCCGCATAGGTGAACCCCAGTTCCCCTTCATCGGTCTGGTCTGCCCACAGGTCGGCGCTGGGGGCTTTTTGGATGATTGCGGCGGGAATTTGCAGGGCGGCTGCCAGCTGGCGCACCTGCGTTTTATACAGGTCGCCGATGGGATTGAACGCGCTGGCTGAATCGCCGAACAGCGTGGAATAACCCAGCAGGATCTCCGTTTTGTTGCTGGTGCCGACCACCAGACCGTTAAAAGCGCTGGATTGGTCATACAGCACGATCATACGGCAGCGTGCCATGATATTGCCCTGGCGGGTCTTATTCATGTCAGGGAAATGGCTGATCAGTCCATCCGCCATATCGGAAATGGGGATGGTGAGCGATTGCACGCCGAATTGATTGATGAGCAGTTGAGCGTGTTCGAGTGAATCGGCGGAAGAGGTGCGATAGGGCATGCGCACTGCCAGCACGTTTTCAGCACCGAGCGCTTTGGCAGCCAGCACACACGAAAGGGCAGAGTCTATTCCACCGGAAAGACCTATCACCAATTTTTGAAAACCCGCGCGTGTTGTTTCGCTGTGAATGAAGGCGGTCAGGATCTCGGTTGCCAGGTCGGTATTAATTGTGAGGTCGGTTTTCATCATGCCTCCGTCATTTTCCGCAATTGGATTTTTCGTTGGAGAGGATGCGCTTTAGTTCTCGTTCCACCAGCGTGGTGCGTTCATCGCGCAGCAGCGGCAGTCGCGCACGGGTGCGGTGCAGCTGATTCATATCCAGTTCAACGGTTAAATATGCTTCCTTATCATAAGGAGCTTTTGCGAGGCAGTTGCCATCCGGGTCATACACGGTCGAGCCGCCCCAGAAGTGCAGTCCATCCTCGAATCCCACGCGGTTGCAGTGTGCCACAAAGGAGGTGAACATGCTGGCATACGCCCGGTTGATGCTCTCCACCCACATGGAGGTGGAAAGCTGGGGGGCAGAGGTCAAGCCTCTGCCGGGGGAAGCAGAAGTGAACAGGAACAGGTCTGCTCCGTCCAGCCATAATAAATAAGGCGGTGAGATATGCCAGAAATCCTCGCAGATCAAAATCCCGGTTCGTTCAAAGCGGGTGTCAAACGCCTGGGTGCTGTCACCCCATGCAAAAAAGCGACCTTCATCGAACAAACCATAGGTTGGTAAATAGACCTTGCGGTGCACGTGAACCAGCTTTCCCTGTGAGAGGTAGGCATCTGAGATGAAAAAGCGGTTGCGTGCGTCTTCTTCCACAAAGCCCACCAGCAGATCAAGTTCCTGGCTGGCTTTGAACAATTCCTTGAATACCGGGTCGGATGGTACCGGGCTGTGAGCCACTGCGGGTACCAGGTCTTGCAGGACATAGCCCGTCAGGGAAAGTTCGGGAAACATGAGTAGATCAGCTTTCTCTGTACGCGCTTTTTCAATGTACTCGAGGTGCTTTTGCAGATTTGCTTCCACCACACCCAATTTGGTGTCAATCTGTGCGATACCCAGGCGCATTTTCATACCATATTCCTGCCATTCTTCTTCGATTAATGTATTGTAACCCAAAAGAAAAGGGCGCATTGTGAACTGCACCCCAAAAGTTGGACACCAAAACCAACAGAAAGGGTGCAGTTTTATAATGACCAAATATAGTAAAGAAGAACGAATAGCAGCAGCCAAAGCAGTAGAAGCAGGGGAGAGCATCGCCAGTGTTTCCAAGAGATACCAAATGAGTCCCACGGTAGTCAGTCGAAGCTTGAGACATTATGAAGAACACGGAGATAAAGGAGCGAGCAACCCAGCCTACAATTGGACCGCCGAACAGAAGTACAGCGTATTAGAATACATGCATGAGAACTACTTATCATGTAGAGAAACGGGCATCCAATTTGGGATAAGCGGGTCATCAACAGTCTGGCAATGGGAGCAGAGATACTTGGAAAAAGGGATTGAGGGATTAGAAGATAAGAAGAAGGGCAGAAAGCCAAGAACGCCAAAGCCTAAACCGCCGAAGACCAGGGAAGAAGAACTGCTGGAAGAGAATCTGTATCTGCGAGCAGAGAATGAATACCTAAAAAAATTGAACGCCTTGGTTGCAGAGCGGGAAAAGCGCGAACGAGGGATCAAGTAGTTGTTATCTCTGAACTAAGGCATACATACCCTTTGGCGCTGCTTCTGATCATAGCGCGTGTCCCCAGAAGCAGTTATTACTATCACCTGAAACAGCTCTGTGAGCCGCCCAGGCATCTCAAAGAGCGAGAGGTGATCCGAAGTATCTGCAGCGAGCACAAAGGTCGTTATGGTTATCGTCGGGTCACACTTGAATTGAGACAGCGGGGATTTCAGACCAACCACAAACTGGTCATGAAGCTCATGAAGCAGGAACAATTGACCTGTACATTACGAGAAAAGAAGTATCGCTCCTATCGGGGCAAGGTGGGGAAGATTGCTCCCAACCTATTGCAGCGTGATTTCAAAACTGAAAAACCCAACTTGAAATGGGCAACCGACATCACCGAATTCAAACTGATGGGGCAAAAACTCTATCTTTCCCCCATCATGGACCTCTTCAATGGTGAGATCATCAGTTATTCCCTGACCAAGCGTCCAAACTTCCACCAGGTCACTGCAATGCTGAAGGATGCCTTCTGTAAAATCCCTGACAATAGCAAATTGATCCTGCATTCGGATCAGGGCTGGCAGTATCAGATGAAAGTCTACCAAAAGATGCTCAGGGATAAAGGCATACGGCAGAGCATGTCCAGAAAGGGGAATTGTTATGATAACAGCGTCATGGAAAACTTCTTTGGCATTCTCAAATCCGAGTTCTATCACAACCAGGAGTTTTCTTCAACTAAGCATTTTGAAAAAGAGTTATCTGAGTATATTGATTACTACAATAATCGCAGGATCAAGGTTAAACTAAAAGGACTGAGTCCTGTTCAATTTCGTACTCAGTCTTTTATTTCTACTTAACTTTTGTCCAATAAATGGGGTGCACTACATTGTAGCGCCCTTTCGTTCTTTCATATCATAAAACTAGAAATCAATGACAAATTTGCCGTTTTCGTACAGCAGTTCATCATCCACCACGATCCTGCCGCCGTTGCGCAGGTCGCAGATCATATCCCAATGGATGGCAGATTCGTTCTGGCTGAGCGTTTCGGGGTAACCGTGCCCCAGCGCCATGTGGAAGCTGCCGCCGATCTTCTCATCGAAGAGGATCTGTCCGGTGAAATTCTGGATGCCTTCGTTGGTGCCGATGGCAAACTCACCCAAGTAGCGCGAACCGGCGTCGGTATCCAGCTTTTTCATCAGGAATTCTTCGTTCTTTTCTGCGCTGGCTTTGACGACCTTGCCGTTCTCGAACCACAACCGCACACCCGTGACCTCAAAGCCTTCGTACAGTGTCGGGTAGGAGTAATAGACATGCCCATTCACAGAATCCTCGACCGGGGAAGTGAATACCTCGCCATCCGGTACGTTGACCTGGCAGGCGCAGTTCGCAAATGGTCTGCCTTTGATGCTGAGGGTCAGGTCGGTTTCAGGCGCGGTCACATGTACATTTTCCTTGCCTTTCAACCAGTCAATGACTTTATCCTGTTGGGCGGCAATTTTCTTCCAGTAACCAACCGGGTCATCCATGTCGGGCATACAGGCGTTATATACAAAATCTTCAAAATCAGGCAGGCTCATATTGGCATCCTGTGCGTAAGCCTGTGTGGGGAATAAGGATAGCACCCAGTGCATTTCCCCTTTTTGCTCGCGATCGAGCATGATCTTGGAGATCTTGCCGCCTTCGCCATAGAATTTGGAGACCAGGTCGGGGTCAAATCCGGAAAGCTCTTTGGTGTTTGTCTCACCCAGAATGCGCACGCGGTGGTCGAAATTTTCAACAAAATATTTCAACATTCCCAGGTAGTCCGCATATTTTTCCGGTTTTCCATAACGGAAAATACTATCGCTCATCAATTCGGGGTACTGGTAAATGAACGGTACCGCTCCACGTTCCAGGCAGGTATTAAAAACTGCCATCATGAGGGGTTCGCCGCCCTGTTCACCCTGGATGAGCACACGCTGATCTGCTTTGACACCCAGTGAATAATCTACCAGCATAGCCGCAAGCTTTTGTACACGAGGATCACTCATTTTCTTCTCCTTATTAAATGGGTTTATATTATGGCTAGTATTATTGTAAATGTGAAACCAAAAAAAGTGGAATAATCAAACGTCCTTGGTTAAAATACAGAAAGGAATATGTATCAGGAGGAAAATATGTCTTCAAAACTGACATTTTACGGGCATTCCTGTTTTGGTTTGCAGACCGAACAGTACCGCTTGCTGTTCGACCCATATTTCAGCGGCAATCCGGCAGCCAGCATCACTGCCGATGAAGTCAAGGCAGATTATATTCTGGTAAGTCACGGGCATGGTGACCATCTGGGCGATGCATTAAAAATAGCCAAACGTTGTGATGCCACTATCATCACGGTGGCTGAGATCGCTACCTGGCTGCGCGGGCAGGGTGTAAAAACGCATGCCCAGCATCTGGGCGGCGCCTTCCGCCATGCATTTGGGGTATGCAAGTTCACCCTGGCACTGCACGGCTCCTCCCTGCCGGATGGCTCCTATGGCGGCAACCCGGCAGGTTTTCTGCTGACTCTGGCGGATGGCAAGAAACTCTATTTTGCGGGGGATACCGGCTTGTTCGGTGATATGCGCATGATCGGGGATGAGGGTGTGGAAGTGGCGTTGCTGCCGATCGGAGATAATTACACCATGGGTCCGGCGGACGCGCTGCGCGCAGTGGAATTCCTGCGCCCGCGGGTTGTTATTCCCATGCATTACAATACCTTCCCGTTGATCAAGCAGGATGTGCAAGCCTGGAAACACAGTGTGGAAACCGGAAACGATGCGCAAGTGGTCATTCTACAGCCGGGTGAGAGCTATTCCATTGCGTGAATACACTTGATAGCTTTTGCCAGTGTTGATTCTGTATGATAAAAACCGCTTCCTGAGGGAAGCGTAAAATTATGATGTCTGAAAAAAAGAAATTCTATCAAATGGATGTAGAGGAACGCCTGCGGCTGCTGGTTGAAACCGGCGCTCTTGATCAGGCAGACCTGAATGCATTTAACCAGCAGGCAGGGTTGAGTGTTCAGCAGGCAGACCTGATGATCGAGAATGTGGCGGGTGTCTACAGCTTACCGCTGGGGATAGCCCAGCATTTTGAGGTCAATGGAAAAGAAGTGCTGGTACCCATGGTGATCGAAGAACCATCCGTGGTAGCAGCCGCTTCCTTTATGGCAAAACTGGCGCAGGCTGGCGGAGGCTTTAGCGCCCATGCCGGCTCACAGGAGATGATCGGTCAGCTCCAGATTTTGGATGTGCCCAATATTATTACCGCCGAGCGAGCATTACTGGCAGGCAAAGATCAGATCATGGAGTGTGCCGCGCTGGCTGATCCCTTGCTGGTAAAACTGGGTGGTGGACCAACTGATATACGGGTTCGAGTGATCGAAGATTCCCCGATTGGCGCTTTTCTGGTGCTGCATCTTATCATGGATGTGAAGGATGCTATGGGTGCCAACGCGGTCAATACAGCATTGGAACAGATCAGCTCGCTGGTAGAGAAATTGACGGGTGGCAGGGTGCTGCTGCGCATTCTCTCCAATCTGGCTGACCGGCGTCTGGCGAAGACAAGCTGCACCATACCGCTGGAAAAGCTGGCATTTGGTCAATTCAAGGCACAGGAAGTGCGCGACCGTATCGTAAAAGCCTGGGCGTTTGCCGCGGAAGACCCTTACCGTGCCGCGACGCATAATAAGGGAATCATGAACGGTGTGGATGCAGTGGTGATCGCGACCGGCAATGACTGGCGCGCGATCGAAGCCGGTGCGCATGCTTACGCAGCGCGCAGCGGGCGCTATACAAGTTTAAGTACCTGGTCGGTAGATGAGCAGGGCAACCTGTATGGCGAGCTGGAAATGCCTATGGCGGTTGGGATTGTGGGTGGTGCCACGCGTGTGCATCCTACCGCCAAAGCAGCTTTGAAATTAATGGGTGTGCAGACTGCTGCTGAGCTGGCGCAGGTCATTGTCTCGGTTGGACTGGCGCAGAATCTGGGCGCATTACGTGCCCTGGCTACCGAAGGCATCCAGCGTGGGCACATGGCACTGCACGCCCGCCAGGTGGCGATTGCTGCAGGAGTTCCTGCCGAAAAAGTAGCGGCTGTGGCTGCCCAGCTTGTAAAAGAAAAGAATATTCGCATGGAACGTGCGATCGCAATTTTAAGCGAATGGAGTGAGAAGTGAGCGAAAAAGAAGATCTGCTTTTAAGACCGGCACGGGATGTCGGTATCATTGGATACGGCGCCTATATCCCGCAGTACCGCCTGCCGGCAACCGAGATACTGCGCATCTGGCAGGGTGAGGAAGGTGGTGCCCCCATCAAAGAGAAAGCGGTGGCTGGTCTGGATGAGGATACCGTCACCATTTCCATTGAGGCGGCGCGAAACGCGCTTGCCCGCGCAGAGATCGACTCGGAAAAATTGCGCGCGGTTTGGATCGGTTCGGAATCGCATCCCTATGCGGTCAAACCCAGCTCCACCATTGTGGCGGAAGCCATTGGCGCTTCCCCCCACATCCAGGCAGCCGATCTGGAATTTGCCTGCAAGGCTGGCACGGAAGCCATGGTGGCAGCTATCGGGCTGGTCGGTTCTGGTATGGGTGAGTATGCGCTGGCGGTCGGTGCGGATACTGCCCAGGGCAAACCGGGCGATGCGCTGGAATTTACCGCAAGCTCAGGCGGGGCTGCTTTCGTGATCGGACCTGCCGAACAGGCGCTGGTGCGCATCAATGCCTGTTATTCCTACGTGACCGATACGCCTGATTTCTGGCGCCGCCAGCATCAGAAATATCCGGAGCATGGGCAGCGCTTCACGGGCGAGCCGGCGTACTTCAAGCACGTTTCCACAGCAGCACAAACCATGCTTTCGCAGCTTGGTACCAGCCCTGCCGATTATACCTATGCCGTTTTTCACCAGCCCAACGCCAAGTTTCCACAGCGCATGGCAAAGTCGTTAGGGTTCAGTATTGACCAGATCAAAACCGGGCTGCTCACTCCCGTTATCGGCAATACCTATGCCGGTGCAGCGCTGGTGGGGTTGACCGCCGTGCTGGATATCGCCAAACCCGGTGACCGTATTCTGATGGTTTCGTACGGTTCCGGCGCGGGCTCGGATGCCTTTGATCTGCAGGTGATCGATCGGATCGAAGAACGAAGAGACAAAGCGCCCAGCACCCAGCAGTATATCGCGCGCCGTATTGAAATTGATTACGCGACCTATGCCCGCTACCGCGGCAAGATCGCGATGAAGTAGAGTATTTCATGAATAACGTTTTGATAAGTGGCATTGGGCAGGTTCCGGTCGCTGAGCACTGGGAAAAATCGCTTGCCAGTCTCAGCACGACTGCCATTCGTGCGGCTTTGCAGGATGCCGGGAATCCCCAGCCCGATATCGTCTATATCGGGAACCTGATGGCTTCATCCATTTCACATCAGGCGAATCTAGGAGCGCTGGTGTGCGAAGCAGCGGGATTGAATGGTGTGGAAGGAACCACGGTTGAAGCTGGGGAAGCTTCCGGTGCGGCAGCCCTGCACATGGGCTATCTGGCAATTCATGCCGGACTGGCTGATTGTGTGCTGGTGGTGGGGGTGGAAAAAATGACCGATATGGTGGGCGCGCAGGTGGAATCGTACATGGCGCTCAGCGGCGATTACGATTACGAGACCATGCAGGGTATCACCCCGGCGGGCATGGCGGGTTTGCTCATGCAGCGCTATCTACAGCAGTACCGGGCTCCACGCGATGCGTTTGGCATATTTTCTATCATTGCACATCACAATGCCATGCAAAATCCGCAGGCTATGTACCGGCGCGAAGTTGATCTGGAAACCTACCATGAGGCACAGGAAGGCAGCGCGCTGCTCAAGTTGCACGACCTGCCCTCGTATGCGGATGGGGCGGCGGCGCTGGTGCTGGTGAATGAAAAATTCATTGAAAATGAACAAAAAGTGGTGGAGATAGCCGCATCACAGATCGCTACCGATACCCTGGCAGTGCACGATCGCACGGATATGCTGGCATTTGATGCGGTGCGCATCAGCACAGCGGATGCACTGGCGCAGGCTGGCGCTTCACATGCGGATATGAATCTGTTTGAGTGCTGGGATGCTCCCTCCATCTATGGCATGCTTTCTCTGGAAGCTTCCGGTTTTGCAGAGCGCGGCAGGGGCTGGCAATTTGCCACGCGGGCAAATCTGGCGTTGGATGGCGTTCTCCCCATTGCCACTATGGGCGGCATCAAGGCGCGCGGGTTCGCGCCCGGCGCGGCAGGCGTTTACCAGGTGGTGGATGCCGTCCAGCAGCTGCGGGGAGAAGCCGGGCAGAATCAGGTTGCCGGAGCACGGGTTGCCATGACTCAGGCGATCAGCAGCGCAGCTGCCGGTGCAGTAACGCATATTCTGCGCAGGCTGTGAATCTGAATTCTTATTCCAAATCTGATAGCTTTTGAGAGAGAAAACTGCGTAAACTTGCCTCACTCTTATAAAGGAGTGTATAAGTATGGAAATACCACGCCATTGGCGATTACAAAAACAGCGTCTGGGATTGGTGGGAGAAGTTTGCCCGCACTGCCAGGCGAAGATATTCCCCGCACGGGATGTATGCCCCGAATGCGGTGGAGAGGCAAAGACCGCCTTTCGCTTCAGCGGCAGAGGGGAAGTGTATTCCTTCACCACCATGTTCAGCGTACCGGCTGGTTTTGAGCACAATGCTCCCTATACCGTCGCGCTGGTCAAACTGGAAGAAGGACCCATCATCACCGCCCAGCTTACCGATGTGGGCGACCGCGAAGTCAAGATCGGCACACCGGTCGAGATGGTCACACGCCGCATCCGCCAGGATGGCGATGAGCGCGGCATGCTGATCTACGGCTATAAGTTCAGACCGGTCATGTCAGCTCAGTAATTCATGATATGTGAGTAATGATCAGTGAATAGTAAATGCCTTCCGAATGGAAGGCATTTTAATTTTATGAATATTACTAACATGTATAATGATTAGCGGGTAGGGTGCGTTCCTAACGCACCGGAAATACATGATTTTTTCCTGGCAAATCCCCCGAATCGACATAGGGAATTATCCCTTACGGTTAAACCGCGGAGAGTAAGCGGGTAGGGTGCGTTCTAAACGCACCGAAAACAAAAGATATTTTATTGGCAAGTCACCCGGGTTAACATGGGTAATCCTCACCTACGTATAACACTTGCGGTTAGGCAGCGCAGAGCAAGAACAATAAATCTAATACAAATCACTGAAAAAAGGAAAGAACAAAATGAATGAAACACAAACCAAAGATCCGGTTGAGGCAGTTGAAATTTTATTAGGCGAAGCATTGGATGCAGCGCCATGCCTTAGCGAGGACGAAGTATTTAACGAACATAATTCATTGCGAAGAGCATGGGATTCTCGTCAATTATTTTCGGGTACCGCGACAGAGATAAAAGCCATTATCCTTTCGAATCTTCAAGAGCTTGCCGATATGGAGAAATTCGACGTATTTGTCATCAGGGTATATGACAGTTTATTTTGCGCGCAGGTCATGGCTGTTTTTACGACCGACACATTTACCGGTGTGCGGGTTTGGCATACCAAAGAAAAAATATATGCCTGCGGCAATTCTGCATTTCACGGGTAGTCAATCACACAATAGCGGGCAGGGTGCATTCTAAACGCACCAAAAACAAAGGATGTTCTCTTTGCAGGACGCCAGGGTTAATCTGGAGAAATTCCACCTACGGGTAATGCAATCTAGTAGCCGCTACATTTGGAAATAAAAATGCGGGGAAATTTAGTGAGTAGGGTGCGTTCCTAACGCACCGGAAATACATGATTTTTCTTGGAAAGTCACCCGGGTTAACATGGGGAAACGCCACCTGTGGGTAACGCAAACAGCTAGGTCACCACTCTCACCTCCGCCGCACGGACCATATCATATGTACGGGTATAAGTTCAGACCAGTGATGATGTAAAGAATTTGTGAACTTTGAACCGTACTCCACTGGAGAGCGCTTTTTGATGTAAGTAGAGGCAGTTGATATAATTGCAATGCAGGACAAGAAAACCGAATTCGTGCCGCTCACACAAAAGTAAATTTAACTGTTGTTCTGCCCGTTTGATAAGAGGTTGAAAATGGACCAATGGAAGTACTTTGACATCACACATCGGGAACACGTTTTCTGCAACCCAATGAGTGTTGAGAAATTTGAGGAACTCATCGCTCTACTGCGCCTGGAGCCTCGAGCACAAGTGCTTGAGATCGCCACGGGTAAGGGCGAGTTCATCATCCGTCTGGCGGAACGGTATGAGATTGAAGGAACAGGAATTGATCTCTCACCGTACCATATTTCGGACGCAGAGAAAAAGCGCAAAGAACGCGTTCCAGATGCTAATTTGACGTTCTTGGAGATGGATGGGGCGAATTATAAACCGGATAAGTCGGAGATCTTTGATCTGGTAGCCTGCATTGGAGCGAGCTGGATCTATGGCGGCCACAAAGAAACTCTCAAGGCGCTGAAAGAGATGGCAGCCCCCGGAAGCTGGGTGGTGGTGGGGGAGCCATACTGGCGACAAGAACCAGCAGCAGAGTATTTGGAAGCCATCGGAGAAGAACGGCGCTCGTTTGGGATGCACTACGAGAATGGTGAGGTAGGACAAGAGCTTGGGTTAGAGCTGGTCTATACATTGGTAAGTAATCCGGATGATTGGGACAGATATGAAGGGTTGCAGTGGTATGCAGCGACAGAGTGGGCAGACGAGCATCCGGATGATCCTGACACGGGAGAGCTGTTGAAGCGAGTAGGAGAGAATCGGGCGAACTACTTGAGGTGGGGGCGGGATACAATTGGGTGGTCGATTTATGTGTTCAAGAAGGATGGTGTTATAGCAGATAGCGAGCAGCCCAACAAAATATGAAGACGATACCGCTGTAACAGCGGTTGTATTGGGGCGCGTTTTCGTTTTGCGATGCAAGTTGAATGGGAAGTCTTGTTGCCTATGATGCGGTGCGGCTTATGCCCACTGTTGAGCAGGTAGGGTGCGTTCTAAACACACCGAAAACAAATGATATAACATGAGAACCCCTACCTGCGGATAACGCAATCTGTTAACCGCCACGTTCGAAAAAATGCGGGGAAAATCAGGACTCCCGTCTTATTGGATCTCTCTACGATCATGGCATAATAATTGGGATATATGGTTTTTAGGTATGAATGTTGAATAACTGTATAGGTACCTCGCAAAAAGGAGCATGGGAAGATGAAGGATCGCATTGCACGAAAAGGAATACTCATGGTTCTTTTGTTCTTGCTGGCTGGCTGTACTTCACCAGCAGATGAACCGGCAACACCAGCCGGCGAATTGGATGCTGACCAAACGAGCATTGAACTGTTTGCTTTTTACTCAGACCGTGACGGCAACCCTGAGATCTATGTATTAAATGCAAATGATGGAGAGGTGATACGCCTGACGAATGATCCCGCCTTCGATGATAGCCCGGCGCTCTCTCCGGATGGCAGCCGCATCGTGTTCCTCAGCGCGCGCCACGATCCGTCGCCGGCATTTCCCGATCTTAAATATGAGATCTATGTCGTGAATGTGGATGGCAGCGGTCTGAAACGCCTTACCGAAACCGAAGAAGCAGAAGACCACCCCGCCTGGTCGCCGGATGGCAGCCGCATCATCTTTGACGCCGATTATGACCGGGACGGTTATTATGAGATCTACAGCATGGATGAGGATGGCTCAAACCTGACGCGCTTAACCTTCGACCAGGCGAATGACCAGTTTGCGGATTGGTCGCCGGATGGTGAACAGATCGCCTATTCATCCTATCGCAATGGCAACTGGGATATCTATGTGATGGATGCGGATGGCAGTAACCCCCGGCAGTTGACGAACAGCCCTGATTGGGAGCTGTTCCCTGCCTGGTCGCCGGATGGAAGCAGGATCGCGTTCAATGGGCTGCGTCCCGGCTCCGGCAATACCGATATTTACGTCATGAACCGTGACGGCAGCAATGTGCTCCAGCTTACCGACTCGGCAGGTTTTGATGAAAACCCGGTCTGGTCGCCCGATGGGACCCGCATTGCCTTTCAAACGGCGCGTGACGGCAACTTTGAGCTCTACGTGATGAATGCCGATGGCAGTGACCAGCATCCTCTGGCATCTCATGCAGCGGATGAACTCTGGCCATCCTGGCGGCAGATCGAAATTCCGGAATAGAGCGCCCGATTGAAAATCTTATTTGTTAAAAAAAGATCCCCATCCTCGAGATCGGGGAATCTTTTCTAAATAGAGGGCAATCTCTATGCGATTAATCGGCGGCATGCCTTTTATTGCTGACCCATTTCCCCAGTTCGACCACTCCCAGCAATCCCAGGGCAATACCGATAACGAACAGCCATTCGGAAAGATTGAGGGGTACGATGCCCAGCAAATTTCCGAGTGATGGAATGACGAACGGTAGAATCGCGGTTAGGATCCCGGCAGCAACCACCCACACCAGCGGTTTGTTGGCGCTGAGTTTGTTCATGCGGTGTAGCGGCTGGCGCATACTGCGGTATGCGAAGATGTACACCATGGAGTTGAGCGCGAAGGAGGCGAACACGATGCTGCGACCCTCGGCGGCATTCAAATGTACTGCGTACATGTGGTGGAAAAGTAGCAGGGCGGCAACGGCACTGGTGATGCTGATGATGGCGATCAGTGAAAGCCCGAGATGGTTGAGAATGGGTTCTTTCAGAGAGCGCGGCTTTTCATCCATGATGCCGCGTTCCTTCGGTTCATACCCCAGGATGATATCGGAAGGTCCGTCACAGATCAGATGGATCCACAGGATCTGCGCCACCACCAGCGGGACTGGCCAGCGCAGCAGCATGGCAATGAAAATGGTCAGCACTTCTGCAAAGGAGTTGGAAAGCGTGTAGGCGACCACCTTGCGGATGTTCTCGAAGATGATGCGCCCTTCTTCGATGGCAGCCACAATGGTGCGAAAATTATTGTCGAGCAGGATCAGGTCGGCGGTTTCCTTCGCCACATCCGTGGCGCTCCCCACCACTACCCCAATATTTGCCTGCTGCAGTGCCGGGGCATCGTTAACCCCGTCCCCGATCATGGCAGTCACTCCTTTATTAGATTGCAGCGTGCGAAATTAAATTGATTAGGCGGGAAGAAGTCAAATTCTAGTTATAATTGGATCGGATCAATAGGATGGGAGAATAAGCTATGCAGTATCGTGAATTAGGTCGTACGGGTTGGAAAATCTCCGCATTAAGTTTTGGTACATGGGCGATCGGTGGCAGCTGGGGTACAACCCATGATGATGAATCCATGGCAGCATTGCACCGCGCACTTGATCTGGGTGTCAATTTTTTTGACACGGCGGATGTGTATGGCGACGGACGCAGTGAACGCTTGCTGGCGCAGTTGCGCAAAAAGAGAAAAGAACCCTTTTACATTGCCACCAAAGCCGGGCGGCGTTTGGATCCGCATGTGGCACAGGGATACAATCGTGCCAATCTTACTGCTTTCGTAGAGCGCAGCTTGACGAATTTGGAGACAGATGCGATTGACTTATTGCAACTGCACTGCCCGCCCACCGATGTGTATTATATGCCTGAAGTATTCGGGATACTGGATGATCTGGTAGCTGCCGGAAAACTGCGCTACTATGGTGTCAGTGTGGAAAAAGTGGAAGAAGCGCTGAAAGCCATCGAATATCCCAATGTGCAGAGCGTGCAGATCATCTTCAACATGTTCCGCCACCGACCTGCCGAGCTGCTATTTGAACAAACGAAAAAGAAAAAAGTGGGAATTCTGGCGCGCGTACCGTTGGCTTCTGGTATGTTGACCGGCAAATTCAAGGCGAATTCCAATTTTGCAGCGGACGATCACCGTGCTTTCAATCGCGAGGGTGCTGCCTTTGACCGCGGCGAGACCTTCTCCGGTGTGGAGTTTGAAATGGGCTTGCAGGCTGTAGAAGAACTCAAAGCCATCTGCCCGCAGAGCATGAGCCTGGTGCAATTTGCTTTACACTGGATATTGATGTTTGACGCGGTGACCTGTGCAATCCCAGGTGCCAAACGTTCTGCTCAAGCTGAAGAGAACTGCAGCGCGGCTGACCTCCCTCCACTATCACCGGAAACCATGGCGCAGGTACAGGCTATCTATGACCGTTCCATTCGGGGGCAGGTACACCAGCGCTGGTAAATAATAGTTGAAAAGAATCAGGCATGTTAATGTATGAGATTAACGAAAGATGAATAATCCGGAAATGATTGCCCAGGATGTGATCGGGTTTATCAAACTGCTTGATCAAAATAGTATCGAAGTCGTCATTGATGGTGGGTGAGGTGTGGATGACCATCAATCCTATAGTAATTGTTGTGTTGCGATGGAGAAAAATCTCAAATGACCTGTATGGAGAAGAAATGAAGGGTGGGGAAATATGAAAATATTCAAAAAGATAGGAGAAACCATCCGTTCCTTTATTGCTTCCTTGAAGGAAAGAAGAAGAACACAGAAGCAAAAGAATTTCGAAGAATATGCGCAGAGAGACAAGCTTCGCAGTGATCCTGAGTATCTGCGCGGTCATTCGGCGAATGCTGACGGAACTGCCTGGAAGATAATGCGCAATAAAAAATGACGAACAGGATATCCAGAGCCCGAACTAACAGAATTTCAGTTCGGGCTTTTGACATGCCCTGCTTTTCTCTATAATCAGAGAAAAACATGGGTTTTTCTTGTCTGGAGGCGGTTATGCCCGATGAATTCTGCCTTATTCTTACCACTACCAGCCCAAAAGAAGCGCAAAGCATGGCAGAGATGCTGGTTGCCCGCCACCTGGCTGCCTGTGTACAGATACTGCCCATCAACAGCCGTTCCCTGTGGGAGGGATGATGCTCAAAGATGATGGAATACTGTTGTTGATAGAGAAGTGCACCGAATTCTATACACAGATAGAAATCGGCTATCCTGTCGCTGCACAGCAACGACTTGCGATCATCTAGTTGCCTGTGGAGCAGAGTTACACGACCTGAAACGAATCCTTTGTCAGTCTGTACTTGATCGATAATTAGTCGAATGAATATGAGAATATGAAAGTGCTATAATGATTTCTATACGGGGAGTAACACTGTTTTTCTCTGAAATCCAGCTGGCTATCTAGCAAGAAATCTTTTAATTAATGGAGGGGAAAATGGAAGCAGGTTTAGGAGAGCATCTAGTATATAAAATTCCGATTGATAGCGATGATAAAGAAGAACTCACAGCAAAGAACCACTATATTGGCATTGATGCGGTTGCCTGGTATGTGGATAAAGACCCAAACTGGTTCAAAAAATATATGACGTCAGGAGTATTATCAATTCAACTTGCTGGAGGAATTGAGAAATACACAATAGCACTTGGTACATTTACAATAAAAGATCAAACAAAAATAGCACCAATTTTTGAGCGCCCCATGCTGCCAGATCGGAATTATCGCGGGGGTCCTGTCACATTTAACGTTTCTTTGTCCGGTATTGAGAATGATACGATCCTTTGTTCCATCCTCAAAAGTGCCGCCAGTGCAAGTCTGGGTATTGTTTCTGGAATGGTGTCGACAGCAACTATCAGTGGTCCATCAAAAATTCTTGGGGAAGCCGGACAGGCTATCGGCAATGGCGTAAAGGATCTGCTGACAGATAAAAATGCGAAAAACGTACCCATTTTTGACCCAAACGGATTTGAATATACAATTCAACCGGGGGATATAATCGGTCCAGAAACGTACATACTATTTCATCGTGGTACCAAATTAAATGAAAAGGAACTTTCGATCAAAACGATGGGAAAGCTCATCGTACCGGCGTACAGAAAAAGCATTCTCAAAGACGGCGCCTGGCTGTTGCTGCGGATTAGACGATCAAAGAAATATTCCGGTGTAAGGGAATGGTTCGAAACGGAAAAACAATTTCGGTATAAGCTGAAGAATCTTCTCGATGATTATTATTTAGAAATGATCTCGAAAGATGATGCCATGAAAGAATTCGAAACTTCGTCAACAGGGGGAAAAACAATTATAGATGAATTGATCAACCTTCGCACCCAAATCGGAATAGATGGCGTGATTTCAGAAACCGAAGCCCAACTGCGGACCTCGGGTTTGGTGGCTGAAGTAAGAGCAATAAAAGAAGAGATACAGAACGATCATCGTGGAGATTCGCAGAATATTCTCAAAGAGATCAGTCTTTCATTAGCCAAAGGCAGGGTACCTGACGGTCCGGTAGGAGATGCGTTTATCCAAAATGCAGCAGAAATATCCAATATGCGGGTAATAGGTCCCGGAAAGAGTGCACAAATTCAAGCTGTTGCCGAACGCTCATCGCCGGTGGTGATGGAAAGTGTTGGTCGCATGCAGAGCATTGTCTCTGATTTTTCTGAATTTGACATTAAATAAAAAAAATAGTCTTTACCTTGTTTAAGAACAAAAAAGGATACCCATAGGGAGGGTGTCCTTTTTTGATGGGAAAACAGAGAACCCTGTCTTGAGCGTGATGTTTTTCTTTGGATAGGAATACTCGAATTAATAACAAAGGTATGAATCGATCAAAGTTCAATCACTAGCCACAATCTTTTCTTGTAATTTGTGAACCAAATATTCCAATTGCTTTTCACTGCTGCGCTGGTCGCAATTCAGGGTCAGCATGCGGCTTGCCATATTCACCACTTCTCCATCTCCATTGGTACGCGGGTCGTGCAGCAGCTCCTCCCAGTGGATGACCAGCCCGATGCTGGCGTTTCCCAGTTCTTGATAGACCCGGTCGCGCGCACCACCCTGAACGTACACCAGCAGCCCCATCGGCATCACTTCCGGCGGCAGGCTGGGAAAGATGGGCTGGATGGTTGGGATGCCTGACAGGTGCTCCAGCAGAAAGAGGTAGTTCTCACGGCGTTTTTGTCGAATGCCTTCCCAATCCATGTGCTCTATCTGCCGGCGCTCCCGTTCGTCTCCCTCAATGACCTCATCGCTCAAATAATACTGTTCGGAAAGCCGGAAAAGTTGCTCCAGCTCCTCGAAATTCCCCGCACCCTCCAGTAGGTATGCCCTTAATTTGCGGCGATAGACGCGGATGACAGGCAGGCGACGGTTGAGGCGCCCGGCATACTGTGCGATGATGCCGGAAAGGTCGAAACGAGTTTGCAGATACCCGCCATCCTGCGGGCACAGTTTGCGCATACTGTTGAAGGTGAGATCACCCAGGGTATGTTCCATGAAACCCGCCTGCGCATTATCTTCCACCAGCAGCCTGCCCTGCTGCTGCAGAGTTTGCAGGCACTGCTGTACCGGTTGGGGCTGGGGAAATCCGAAATAGTTGATGAAGTATACTGCCTGCTGACCGGCAGCTTTGCGCTGTAGATCGCGGATATCAATAGTGAGGTCTTCATGCACGCGATAGAAGGAGTACTGCAGCCCGGCTGCTTCCAGCACATCCAGAATGGTGGGGCACAGGTAAGCAGGCAGCAGGATGTCGTGGAAGCCTTGCGTCTGTAAAAAATGCGCGATGACGGTCAGGCAGGCGCGTCCTCCATTCAGAAAATACATACCCTCTGTAGTGAGGGTGCGCTGGTCGCCGACCCATTCATCGTCCGAGTAGAATTCACCGCCTACAAAGATGTTGTTACTGAACATGTCTTATATTTTACACTTATGATGATTTTAGCAACTTATTTTGCAACAAAACTGTTTTAAATAAACTGTAAATTTGTATGAAAATTTTTATAGAAATAAGAATTTCTAATTAAACAGAATGATTTACAAATTTTGCAATATTTATTATTCTATTGAATTAATACCCATTGTATATATAATGGTTTATAAAAAGAGGGTGCAATACTCAATCTTTTAAAAATCACGGAATCGCCCAAAACAATAAATTTGCACCAAATAAATCCGAGTTATAAATGTATTAATGGAGGGAAAAATTATGGCGAGAATTAAGATTGATATTACAGAGGGATTTTTAGAAGTTGAAGGTAACGAACAATTTGTTTCTGAAATCTATTCAGATTTTAAGAAAAACATAAATTTGGACATACAAAGTAAATCCAAATTGGATACTAGACCAAAACTATTAAATGAAAATAAAAAAGATGCAAAAATAACTAAGAGTCATACAAATAAGCGCAAATCAGGATCAGTACCTAAGATGCCTAAGTTTGTGAAAGATTTAGATCTAGTAGAAGGAAATAAAAACATTAGTCTTGATGACTTTGTCGACAGGTATGAAAAAATCTCTACTTTTATGGAATGGAACACAGTATTTGTGTATTTTCTTCAGAAAATAACCGAAGTTCCAAATATTGGAATAGATCATATCTATACATGCTATAAAAAATTAAATAAAAAAACCCCATCAAATATTTATCAAAGTCTTGTTGATACGGCGAGGACAAAAGGGACCATAAAAACAGAAACAATGGATTCGATAACTATCACAATTATAGGAGAAAATTTTATTGAACATGAATTTCCTCAAAAAAAACAACCAAGCGATGAATAAAAGTGAAACTAAAGAATTATTTTGAAAAATATGATTTGGTGAATAAAACTGAAGTTGAAAAAGTAGCATTTATCGCTTACTTCTATCTAATTTTAGAAGGGAAACAAGAATTCAATAAAAATGACGTAATTACTTGGTTCGAAATACTTGACTTACCAAAGCCCAATACTTCGCGCTTAATTGCTAATATAAAAAAGGCAAAATATTTTGTAAAAGGGAAACAAAATGGTTTCTTTAGTTTACACCCAAAGAAAAGAGAAGAATTTAATCTCTTAGTAACCGATATAGATAATATTACTGAAGAAATTGATTCTCATAACGAAATACTTCCGGATTCTATTTTTATAAATACAAGAGGATATATCGAAAAAATTGCAAAACAGATTAATTCATCATATGCAAATTGCATTTATGATGGATGTGCAGTCTTGATGAGGAGATTAATCGAAATTCTTTTAATCCTCGTATATCAAAAAATTGGAGAGGAATCCAAAATAAAGAATGCGTCGGGCGATTACAAAGAATTATCCAGTATTATTGGAGATGCTATTATAAATAGAAGGATTAACCTATCGAAAGGGACGAAAGATTGTATTGATGGATTTCGAAAACTTGGAAATTTTTCCGCACACAAAATTGAATACAATTGCAGAAAAGCCGATATTGATAAAATTTCAATGAGCTATCGAGCAACCTTCGAAGAATTGTTGTATAAATCCGGAATTAATAAATAGCCTTTTGATGCATTTCAGACCCTGAACTCAACTAAAAAACTGCATAAATGAGGTGCTTTATTGCAATGTGTTAATAAAAATTGGATGGTATCTATTACACAAAAAGATGAGGTATGTTCCCTCATCTTTTCTATCCTTTTACAGAAAAAGGTTTCTTTATTCCATTTCCCAGATCTGCACAATGCCCAGTGAACCGGAGGTCAACAGTTGGCTGCCATCCGGAGAAAACTGCAGGTCAGTGACCGATTCCACTTCGTCAGCGATCTTTCCGGCAGGCTGCAGGGTGTTCATATCGAAGAATAAAATGCTGTTGAGGCTGCCTGCCGCCAGCAAGCTGCCATCCGGCGAGAAATCCAGCGCGCTGTAAAAATCGGCATTGGGGAATACTGCCAGGCGCTCGCCGCTGTGCGCATCCCAGATGGAGATGATGGGCATATATTCACCATCCACCGTGCCGGCTGCTCCGGTAGCCAGCAAGGTACCATCCGGCGAGAGAGCCGAACAACTGATGAAATCCTCATGATGGATCTCGGGTCCCAGGCTGCCGCTTTCGAGATCGGCGGGCTGGATGGTGCCGCGTGCGATCCATAAGACCGTCTTGCCATCCACTCCGAATTTAAAGGAATAGATGGGAGCGGCTGTTTCAAATCCGGTCAGGCTCTCCACCTGTGAGCCGGAAGCGGCATCCCATATTGTGATCATCCATTCCTGGTTGCTGGTGGCGCCGACCAGGCTGCCATCGGGCGAGAAAGATGCCGATCGTGTGTACCCGGGCTGACTGATGCGCTGCGTTTCCTGCCCGGCAATCACATCATAGAGAATAATGTCAGGTTCTTCGAGAGCATACGCGATCAACCTGCCATCCGGTGAAACGTCCTGCAGTGCCCCATATTCGCCAACGGAATACGAAGCGACCGGTTGCAGATCGGATGCAGCGTACAGCGATGCATCCTGCATACTCCACACCCAGAATGCGCCGCCATCCACCGTCCATTTCACATTGACCGGTTGGTCGAAGGTCAACTGCTTTGTTGCGACCAGCCGATCTATTCCCTGTGCGTTGAGGACAGGTCTGCTCACTTCTTCAACCGGAAGGGTCGCTTCGGCTGCCGGTACACTGCGCTGGCAGGCGGCAGCCAGTACGAATAGCGCACAAAGTGCGATGCGTGCGATGTGCTTACTCCATTTCATGGCATTCTCCTCGTGATCTCTCTCTATAATATAACGCATTAGGGTAGCAATTGTTCCAGGTTAAGCGCTTCCTTCAGCCAGTCCATCAGGCTTTGTTTCAGGGTCTCCAGCAGGCTATCCTTTTGCTCATTAGCCCATTCCTTTACCTGTTGACCGGCTTTGTCTTTTTGTTCATCGACGATATCCTGGGCGCTGTCTTTGATGGAATCGCCGGCAGAGGAGAAGATCCCACTGGTGTACAGCGATATTCTTTCTTTCAAGTCACTTGGAATGGCGCGAATGAACAGCGGTCGTTCGCTCAGCATAAAAACACTGTTTCCATCAGTATCATTTGACAGGGAGATACCTTCGCCCTTCTTGACAGACGCGGCATCCAGTGAGAACACCTCCAGGTTGTAGTCGCTTACGCCGGATAGCTGATAGGGTTCAAATTGATCCCCGCCTTCTGAACGCCAGATGAAGATGTGCACCTCCCCGGAGGTGGTGGCGTGATACTGATAAATTCCTGCGCTGATCTCACTTCTATTCTCGCTGCCCCGGTAGCCCTGCAGGCAAGTCGATAGGTTCCTGAAAACCTGCTGCGAGAATAACCCGAATTCCTCATCCATTTCACTTTCTTGCAGGGTGTATTCCCAGAATACGTTTTCGACATGATGGCTGCCCAGCAGCAGAATGGTAGCGCGGCTCAGAAAATCCGCTTGCACCACATCCGGCAGTGTTCCGCGTTCCGCTGCGATAGTACTGATATCTTCGAGATGCCATGCCATGGAACTGATCCAGATGGGTTTGGCGTCATACTGGCTGCCGGCTGCATCTACCAGTGCGATGATCTCCGCCAGATTGAAGCCATCTTCTGCGCTGGTAAGGCATGCCCCTGAGATGGTATCGTATGTTTGATACATGCTTTTCCCCTCCGGGGGAAGCGTATACGTATCCAGGTCTATGCCGATCACATCAAACGCATCCCAGGCATCCAGGCTATATATGCTGTACAGAAAAGCGCTGGGCTGGTTGAGGCAGTTGCCGGTATCGCTGGTAATGCCGCCCATGATAACCAGATCGCCTTTATCTGCGCTCTTGATGGCTTCCGATGCGACCACGAGACGCTGGGCATAGGTTGAAGGGCTGGCAAGGATGGCGGCTGCAATGGGTTGATCGGGCAGGTTAAACGGTAAATTGATCGCCTGACCGATCTGCCAGGCATCAACATACTCGCCAAACTGGTCAACGGATGCTTTCACATATCGTTCCCAGCTTGCCAGGTAGTTTTCAACGATGTTTTGTTCACTCAGGCTCTCATATTGCAGATAAGCAGGAAAACCATCCAAAATGAGCACAACCTTGATTCCCTGCTGATCGAGTTTTTGGATGAGGGTAACCAGGTCGATCTGCGATCCCTGCGGGCTGATAGACCAGTTGAACAAACCGGCAGAAAGCTCCACCTGCTGCCATGGAATAGTGAGTTTTACAGTACTTGCTCCACTTGTTTCCAACCGATCCAGGAACTGCTGGCTGTCCTGCGCGCTGTTGAGCAGGTAGGAACTCATATCCAACCCTAATGGGTTGGAACTGCCAGGCTGTACAGAAATGCCGTTTGAGAAAACAAAGTAAACACCGGCGAGTAATCCAGCCAGAACCAGCAGAGAAAAAAGTCTCTTCATATTAAATCCTTTATGCCTTGCATTGACATGCTACCCATTAACGTGCAATCTCTGTGCCATATTAATAATTCACAAGCCGCGAAAGCAGGGAAGAAATCACGATAGAATTAGGAAAAGAAAGGCTTGCTCATGGCAGAAGAAAAGAGGGATCAAACAAAACGAGTTGTACTGCCGCGGTTTGCTGTTTTACAGCTCTCAGGTTGCGCGGGCTGTGAAGTATCCCTGCTCAATGCCCATGAATGGGTTGAACAATTTGAATTGACCTATATGCCGCTGGTATCCAGCGCCTATGATGTGCCTGAAGTGGAGATCCTGCTGGTCAGCGGCGGGGTGCGCACGGATGAAGATGTGTACCACCTGCAAAACGCGGTCAAGAAAGCCAAACGCGTAGTAGCGGTGGGCACCTGTGCTCTTTCGGGGGGTGTGGCAAACCTCGGAAATCGTGATGAGGTGCGACAGCTCTTTCTGGCGGAACAGCATCGCCGTCATGTACCGCGCCTGCTGCCCAAATCGCGACCGGTGGATGATTTTGTTTCTATTGACCTGTATTTACCGGGCTGTCCACCCACGCCGGAGCTTTTCATGGGAGCGCTGCTCGATCCGCAGGGTTATCAAGCCAGCCTGACGGTTTGCCAGGAATGCGGTCGCAAGAAATTGAAGGACAGAAAACCCGATCATCTGCTCGGTTTTCAGAGTGGAGAGGTTGACCCTGAGATCTGTTTGATCAACCAGGGGTACTTATGTGTGGGCACCAGCACGCGCGGGGGCTGTCGTGCACCCTGCACACGGGCGGGGCATCCCTGTGTGGGCTGCCGCGGTCCTTCGAATGTGTTGATAGAAAAAGGATCGCAAGCCTGGCTGGATACGATCCAAAGAGTGTTTCACGGTATGACCAATGTGCCTGAAAAGGAACTGCATGATGAACTGCTCTCACCGCAGCTGGCATTATTCCTGTTTCAATTCTCTGATTATGATGGCGGAGATCGCCCTCCCCGACCCAAAGAGAAGGTGCTGTAATGACAACGCTCACTTTTCCGATAAGCCGCATCGAAGGGCATGCACAGGTAGAGATCGAAGTACAACAGGGTAAGGTACTCTCAACGCGTTTCAAGGCTACCGAACTGCGCGGTTTTGATATTTTTGTGCAGGGTGTGCCTGCTGAACAGATGCCGGTGATCGTACCTCGTATCTGCGGGGTTTGTTCCACCGCTCACCATGTTGCTGCTGTAAAAACGTTAGAAGATGTCTTTGGTGTGACTCCTCCACCGCTGGCTTCCCGCATTCGGTCTCTGTTGCTGCTCGGGCAATTACTGCAGAATCAGGCAACTTCCCTCTTCATCTTCACTATGCCCGATCGTGTTGACGCGCAAAGTTTGTTTGAAATGGATGAGATGGACGGCGACCATGCTGTTCGTTTTCAGATCTCACGCAATGCGCTCAAGATACGTGAACTGGGCACCGACCTGATCACTCTGGCTGGCGGTCAATTCATTCATCCTGTGCGGGCTGTGGTGGGTGGTGTCAATGCAGGGATCGCCGCCGAAAAAGCGGCTGCGATGCTCAAACGATTGGAAGAAGGCTTGCCGCTGGCGTGTGATCTGTTCGATACCTACTGGGAACTGACCCAGGGCATGAAAGATCGTATCGGAAGCTGGGGCGATGATAACCCTGCCTATTACATCACCTCCACCGGCAGGGTCAAGCCGGATTACAACAGCCATGAGATCCGTGTGATGGCGCCCAGCGGAGAATGCTGTGAAGTCTTTTCCCCACGTTCTTTCCGTGAAATTCTGGAGTTCAGTCAAAGCGATTATTCCTATGCGGCGAAGACCTCATATAAAGGCGGGGTTATTAGAGCAAATTCTTTGGCGCGCGCCAATATGACCGCGCACATGGGCACCAAGGTCGCCAATGGTTATCTGCACAGGCTGCGCATTGAATTTGGCACACCGGCGCATCCCATCATGCTGTTTGACCTGGGGCGCGGCATCGAACTGGTATATGCCATTGAGCGTGCCATGCAGATACTCGAACAGCCGCTGGAAGGCGAAGATACCGAAGTAGCATATACTCCACGTGACGGGGATGGGTATGGCATGGTGGAAGCGCCGCGCGGTCCGCTTATCCATCACTATGTGATTGAGAACAACAAGATCGCCAAAGCGGAATTCATCATTCCGACCGTGCATAATATGCGTGCCATCGAGCGGGCATTGCAGGTGGTGGCAGAGCGCTATATTCAAAAAAACCAGGTTGATCTGGAATTGGAGCGGGCGGTGGGGCGGGTGGTGCGTGCTTTTGATCCCTGTATCGCCTGCGCAACACATTGAATCCTGTACTTACTCGAAGATCAATTTCCCGTGATGCTTGACGTAACGTATGAATCCGTTAGAATGAATTTATATAATTAATTGGAGGTATTCATGTACTATAGTAACAATGATTGGGGTTGGGGAATTGGTATGTTTTTCTATTTTTTGTTCATTTTAGCGTGTGCAGGTTTTTACCTGTACTGTTACTGGCGCATCTTCGAAAAAGCCGGTAGAAAAGGGTGGGAAGGATTGATCCCCGGACATAATACCCTGGAGCTGTTCCTGATGGTCGGACGCCCGGGCTGGTGGTTTTTCTTGATGTTGATCCCGCTGGCTAACATTGTCATCGGGATCATGCTGATCTTTGACCTGGCAAAAGTATTTGGAAAAGATACCGGGTTCGGGTTTGGGCTTTTACTGCTTTCTTTCGTATTCATTCCCATTCTCGCTTTAGGTGATGCAGAATACCAGGGACCACTTACATTCGATTAAACCAGCAGTATCCGGGAATAACAAAGAAGACAGCCATTACACTGTCTTCTTTTATTTTTAATTAAGTTAAGAAATGGGAACAAGGGCAACCTGGTTAAGAGAATACAGCAGGATTTCCCGCAGATCATGCTGGTCAAGGATCGTGTGCGATATTTGCCCTTCCAGATAAAGTGAGATCATGCCGTGGATCTGTGCCCACAGTGTCATGGCGATCAATTGCGATTCTCCAGTCTGCAGCACGCCCGCAGCCTGACAGATAGCAACTACTTCTACAACTACTTGAAATGTTTTCTGCGCAACCTCAACAAAATCGGTGTAATCTTTTTCTTTCTCCAGAACTCCAGAGAACATCACTTTAAAGGTGTCTGTTTCCTGTAAGGCAAATTGATAATATACCCAGCAGGCTTCAGGCAGAAGACGTTCGGGCTGATCTCTGAATTGTTTGACTACCATCTCGAGTTGAGCCAGTAATTTTTTAAATCCTTCAGTAGAAATAGCGGCGATGAGAGCCTGTTTATCTTTAAAATGTGCATACGGAGCCGAATGACTGACGCCTGCTTTTTTTGCTACGTTGCGCAGGCTTATTCCGTTGAGACCTTCGCTGGCAAGGATTTCAACGCCTGCTGCTATCAGCGCGTTCTTCAGATCCCCATGATGATAACTTTCCTTACTGCTCATACTACCCACTCTCCATCTTGACACTGTCTAGATTATATTGGATAATGATCTCATATTCAAGTGTACACGAAAGGTGTTCTCATGTTGAATTTTGACGAACAAAAACACAGTATTGTGGATACCTGCCGTATTTTGCTGGAACGGGGATATTTAAAAGCGACTGAAGGTAATATTTCTGTGCGCGTACCGGGGCAGCAGGCATTTGCCATCACTCCTTCCAACTATGATTATGCAAAGATGAAGATGGAAGATGTGTGTGTGCTCACGGATGATATGGAGCAGATCGAAGGGGAGCGCAAGCCATCCATTGAAAGCGCTATGCATGCAGCAGTGTATCAAACCCGACCGGATGTCCATGCCATCATTCATACCCACCAGCCCTATGCCAGCGCTCTGGGGATCATGAATAAGCCGATACCGCACCTGTTTGATGAACAGGTGCGTTTTCTTGGCAGGTCGGTTGAGATCATCCCTTATGCGCCATCGGGTACTCCCTTCCTCAAAGGGAATGTCCGAAAAAAAGTGACGAATGGTAATAACGCATATATACTGAAAAATCATGGCGTGCTGGTATTTGGTGTTACATCCCAACAGGCTGTTCATAATATGGCACTATTGGAAAAATGTGCACTGGTGTATTTACTGGCTGTATTGAACGATGAAAAGATTTCCCGCATTCCGCTGGCTGTAAGAGAGATCGCTTTTTCAAAATTACGCGCCGATGAGAAAAAATTCAGCGAGAGGGATTAGCGATCACAAAAATTTGGATATGTGAAGAACAGGAGAAATATATGAATACGAAGCAACAATATTCCATCTCACAGTACCCCGATGTAGATGACATTTATGGAAGATTGAATGCACTTGTCATCCAACCGCTGCGCCCGATCAAACGCGAAAAGATGCAGCAAGTCCTTAATTATTTCGATGAACAGTGCGCTCGTTCTAAACAGCTAACAACTGAGGCAAAAAAGATCATCCCCGGTGGTGTGCAGCACAACCTCGCATTTAATTATCCTTTCCCACTGGCAATAGAAAAAGCGCACGATGCCTATATGTGGGATGTGGATGGCAATCGCTATATTGATTTTTTACAGGCTGGCGGTCCAACGCTGTTGGGCAGCAACTACACTCCGGTTCGCAAAAAAGTGGAAGAAATGCTGCAAACCTGTGGACCGGTGACAGGATTATTTCATGAGTACGAGTTGAAACTGGCAGAGATCATCCAGAAACACATGCCTTCCATTGAAATGTTCCGCATGCTTGGAACGGGTACTGAAGGGGTCATGGCGGCAATTCGTGCTGCTCGTGCTTTTACCAAAAAGAAATATGTGATCAAGGTCGGAGGTGCCTACCACGGCTGGAGCGATACCATGTTGTATGGATTGCATGTACCGGGCACCGGCAGGCTGGAAGCAAAGGGCATTCCGCGCGGCGCGAGCTCAGCTACCCAGGAATTTTTTCCCAATTCGCTGGCTGCCCTGCGTCGTCATTTGATCTTCAATAAGGTTCGCGGGGGTACCGCTGCGGTGATTCTGGAACCGCTCGGTCCGGAATCGGGTACACGACCGGTCCCATACGATTTCAACCGGCAGGTCAGGGAATTATGTGATGAGTTTGGTGTATTGTTGATCTTCGATGAGGTGGTCACCGGATTCCGGGTAGGCATGGGCGGCGCACAGGGGTATTTTGGTGTAAAACCCGACCTGACCGTTTTCGGTAAATGCATTACCGGCGGTTTCCCGATGGCTGGTGGGGTTGGAGGACGGGCGGATGTGGTTAGCTGCTTTGCTGCCGGAATTGGCGGAACGGGAGAACGCGCATATATCGGAGGAACGCTTTCAGCCAATCCATTGTCCTGTATCGCAGGGTACTACGCGATCGAGGAGATGGAACGAACCAATGCGGCGGTCATTGCCGGTAGAGCCGGCGACCGCATGACGAGTGGATTGCAGGATATTATTGACCGGTTAAAATTACCGTTTGTAGTGTATAACCAGGGAAGTATCGTTCATCTGGAAACATCCGGTGTTATGCTGCTCGATCTGCGCCATCCGCTTCGCACATTAAGAGAATTGAAACCAAGAGAGCATATGATCGAGGAAATGGGAGCGGCTTATATGGCAAATGGCTTGATCACACTGGCAGGTTCCCGTATGTATACCTCATTGGCGGATTCAGACGAGGTCATTGATGAAGCGCTTGAGCGCTTTGAAACGGTACTATCGAATGTAGAAGGTGTTTAAGTACAAAAATAGAGGAGGGTTGCTAAATGGCAGAGAAATACAAGCTGTATAAATATCGATGGGTGGTTCTGGCAGTCTTTATGTTCATCAATCTTACCATGCAGATGTTGTGGATTTCGTATGCACCGATCACAGGTGTTGCCGCACAATATTATGACGTAACAGATCTCAAGATCGGTCTATTATCGATGGTATTTATGATCGCATTTATCCCCCTTTCCATACCGGCTTCATGGATGATCGATAAATATGGGTTCAAAAAAGCGGTCGGTCTGGGCGCTGTCATGATGGGCGTATTCAGTCTGGCACGCGGTTTCGCCGGAGATAATTTCAGCCTCGTTTTGCTCAGCACCATTGGAATCGCTGCCGCCCAGCCATTTCTGTTGAATGCCTGGACAACGGTGCCTGCAAAATGGTTTGCCGTTGAAGAGCGAGCGACAATTGTGGGATTCATAACACTGGCGAATCTGATCGGAACTGGTCTGGGTATGGTCATCACTCCTGTTCTGGTGGAAGGGGGTATGGATATCGCGCGTGTGCAGTTAATCTATGGTATCGTAACAGCATTTTCGGCACTCCTGTTCCTTTTCCTTGCACGCGAGAATCCAACTACCGCTCCTGGACCGCAGGAAGAACAGGTCAAGGCACTGATGCTGGATGGTATCAAGCATGCCTTTACCGTAAAACCTTTTGTGATGTATCTGGTGATTTCTTTCGTAGGGCTTGGCATTTTCAACGGTGTCACTACGTGGATAGAAGGCA
Organism: Anaerolineaceae bacterium; assembly: GCA_963556045.3. GTDB lineage: Bacteria > Chloroflexota > Anaerolineae > Anaerolineales > Anaerolineaceae > UBA4781. The sequence goes on from CAUVYA020000002.1 coordinate 1,810,735, forward strand.
TTGTTCGACCGCGCGGTTTCACACCCACGGATGCGGGAACCCTGGGAGCACTGATGCTCATCGGTGGCATCATCGGAGCAGTCGCTATCCCTGCTGTATCCGATAAACAGCAGAAACGCCAGCGCTACCTTTTCCTTGGTATCGGGATGGCTATTCCCGGCTTGTTGGGATTGACCTATGCGACTGAACCGTGGCTGCTCTATATTTCCTCCTTTTTTATGGGATTTTTCCTGGTCAGTGCCAATCCAATTGGGATGCAGTATGCAACCGAAGCAGCCTATCCAACACCGGAAGGTACGTCCAATGGATTGATCCAGCTTTTTGGACAGGCATCGGTGGTTTTTGTGTATATCATGGAGGCTCTGCGAACACAGGATGGCGCTTTCACGCCCGGTCTGCTGTTGACGGTCGCCTCACTGGTAGTTTGCTTGATCCTCATCACCCAGATGAAAGATCTGCCCTCCAGGAAGTGAGCCGCATTAATCATGACATCTCAAAAATGCATACTCGCAGTAGATCTGGGCACTTCCGGGGTGAAGGTTGCTTTAATTACAATTGATGGTCGAGTCTTAGGCTGGGAAAGCGAACCGATTTCTCTCATCATTACATCAGATGGGGGAACAGAACAGGATCCCCAGCAATGGTGGCAGGCTTTTCTTGATGCTTCCATGCGCCTGATACAAAAAAATAGAGAGTATCACAAAACCATTGCCGCTGTCTGCTGTTCCACGCAAGGTGAGGGTACCATACCGGTAGATAAAAATGGCATGGCGCTCATGAATTGTGTGTTGTGGATGGACATGCGTGGCGCCGATAATTTACACCGGCAGTTGAAAGGCGTGTTGAATATTGACGGCGCCTCCCTTTCCAGGGTGCTGCGCTTCATCAAGCGAACCGGCGGAATGCCATCCATGACGGGCAAAGATCCTGCCGGTCACATGCTTTTCATTCGCGATGAAAAACCTGCCATCTATGAAAGAACCTATAAATTTCTCAATGTGCTTGATTACATGAATTTGCGCTTGACCGGGAGGTACGTGGCAACTTACGATTCCATTTTAACCTCCTGGGTGACGGATAATCGTGATCTCGACCATATTGTGTACGATGAAAATCTGATCCAGATGCTCGGGCTGGGTCGTGAAAAATTCCCTGATATTGTGCCATGCTCGAGCATGATCGGAACACTGCTGCCGCATGTGGCTGAAAAGCTGGGGCTGGATGCAGGGGTGAAGGTGGTAGCCGGTTCCATCGATAACACGGCGGCAGCGATCGGGGCAGGTACTGTGCAGGATAACGCAGTCCACCTCTATATCGGAACTTCTTCATGGATGGCAGCACATGTTCCTTATAAAAAGACCGATATCGCTTCTTCCCTGGCTTCTGTTCCATGTGCCCTGCCTGACAGATACTTATTAACAGCCCTGCAGGCGACGGCGGGCGGCAATTTGAACTTTCTGCGAGATCAGATTCTCTATCACAAGGATGAATTACTGCAGGAAGCGGATGTCCCGGATATTTTCAAGGTGATGGATCAGATCGCAGAACGAGTTCCGGCAGGCAGTAATGGGGTGCTTTACACTCCCTGGATATGGGGAGAAAGGGCGCCGGTAGATGATCCTGACCTGAGAGCTGGTTTGATCAATTTGTCACTGCACAATAACCGCGAAGATATCATCAAAGCGATCCTGGAAGGCGTTGCCTTTAACACTCGCTGGCTGCTGGACCCCGTAGAACGATTCTTGAAGGAGAAAGTGGAAACGATCACAATCGTAGGGGGAGGAGCGCAATCGCGTGAATGGTGCCAGATATTCGCAGATGTAATGAATGTGGAGATCAAACAGGCTGCCGATCCCATCTGTGCCAATGCGCGAGGCGCTGCCTGGATCGCAGCGAATGGATTGGGCGATATTTCCTTTTCCGATATTCCTGAACTGGTAGCATTCAAGCATATCTACCAGCCGCGTTCCGCCAACCGAATGGTGTATGACGACCGCTTTTCTGTATTCTGCAGGGTCTATAAACAATTAAAAGGTGTGTACCATACACTTAATGCATGAAATGGGATCGGGGAGTGAGTGTTCATTCCCCGATGATTTTAACCAGAATACGTTTTTTACGCTGTCCATCAAATTCCCCATAGAATATCTGCTCCCAGGGACCGAAATCAAATTTCCCATTGGTAACAGCGATCACTACCTCTCGTCCCATGATCTGTCTTTTCATATGGGCGTCTGCGTTATCTTCACCGGTGCGGTTATGCTGATATTGGGAGGTGGGGTCGTGGGGTGCCAGTTGCTCCAGCCAGTTGTCATAGTCATGCAATAAACCACTTTCATCATCGTTGATGTACACGCTGGCAGTAATGTGCATGGCATTAACTAGGCACAAACCTTCCTGTATACCACTTTCTTGAAGGCAGACTTCTACCTGCGGGGTGATATTCAAAAAAGCACGGTGTGCTGGAATATTGACCCATAATTCTTTACGATAACTCTTCATGGGTATCTCCTTATATATTTATTAGAATGGATGTTTTTAATATTATTCGTATATTTTTATGCTAATCTATATTTATAACATTTGAGTGAATAGTATCAAATAGGAAAATACAACCTTTAGGAGGATCAAAATGGCGGAAGTATCTGGGGAAAAGAAAAAAAGTACGGTAGCAGAACCCAAAGCGAAAGCGGATTCTGATAAAGCCTCTCTTGTGCAAGAAGTCGCGAAGATGAAAGAAAAGCAGCTTGAGATATTCCATAAGAAAACACATCAAGATATGATCAATGCTGCCTATAAAGCTGCTGATAAATTAGGAATAGCTCCCTGGGTTTTGATCAGAGCAGCAGGCTGGGGCAACTTCACGAATGATCGCGGCGCATTATACAAAGGAGATCATATTGCCGATATTGAAACACTCACCGATGAACAAAAAGAAGCATTAATGGGAGTTCTTGGAATGATGAGTGGATGGGAGAAAATAAAGAAGGTAAAATAAAGCTATCCATGCTACCCTTCTAAAGAAAAATCAGCTGTGATCCAGCTGATTTTTCTTTTAACCCATTAGATATGTCATAACGTTTTTTACAGTAAACTTAACTCTGGAGGTCGGAATGGAAAATCGGGATCTTTTTGAGGTTCATATGCCTGAAGTGGATATTCGTGAGGGGTTGAAACCACTCTTTGATCAAGCAAGGCATTTAGCCGATGAAGAGACGGAGTTGGCGGATGGATCAAGAATACGGCATGTGATCATCATTTCACCAGGACGTCTGCTGTTGAAAAAAGAAAGCTATCCTCCCGACACTCTTCCATCCGAAAATCGCGCAGTGTTAGAGGAGTTGATTCCCTCAGAAAAACCATTGAAAATCGCTGTCATCACATATACTTTGCTGGATGCTTTGCGAGAAAACGTTCGAAAAGCTATCCCATTTTTTGATTATTTATTAGGATTTGCCTGTATAGGACATGCGGTATGGGTTTTTGAAGGACATTCTTCTGTTCTGGAAATGGGCTGCTATGCTGCAGATTTTGTGCTGGTGGATCAACGCATGCTGCCATTCCTTGATCCGGATTGGGAAAAAGTGATAAAAGAAAAGGCTGGTGTGAGCCAGGTTCGGGTTATTTCGATCGCTGATTAAAAAAACCCCGTGATGCATCACGGGGTTTATAAAATACTCGTTTTCGCTCTACGGGAAATTTTTATTGTAAAAAAGATTGTAGGTAATATACACTTCATCCAGATTGTAGAATTTAATGGCTATTTTCTCCTTCCATTGCAGCTCGGTTGGGATTGCAAAAGTGGCTTCAAACGAGCCGCCGTCTCCAGAGTTGAGCCCTGCCACATAGTACCAGGTTTTTGCAGTGGATACGCCATCTTTCATATATACCCCAAACATGTCATTCGCGGGGAAATATTTGGTTTCGACTTTTACTGATTCTCCCTTTACAACTGCCAGGATGTTGAATGTCGGAAAATCATTGGGAATATAAGCCGATGATGTAGTTGTGGTTGTAGTAGTGGTAGTGGTAGTGGTTGAAGACGAGGAAGCGGTGGAATTGTAGAACCAGTTATAACTGTAGTATGGAGAATCCTGGCTTTCCAATCTGATGGAGATGACTTCTTCACCCTTCAATTCCTCGGGGATATAGAATTTAGCTTTGAAAGATCCCCCATCGCCCGTATAAAGTTTGGTTACCAGAGTTCCGTTGAGCCCCATGGTTCCACGGAGCCCCATGTAAACATAATACAACTCATTTTTGGGGAATAGATTGGTGCTGATTGTGACCGATTCATCTTCTACCACGCTAACAATACCGATCGTGGGGTATGTGGCGGCTTGGGTGGGAGTGACTACTAAGAGCAGCAGTAAAAATGTGATGAGTAAAGCAATTTTCTTTTTCATGATCTCCTCCGTGATCAAACCTTCGAAAGGTTAACTATTTAACCTTTTTCTTTATATTTATAATGATAAGACAATAGGGAAAAATCAGCTTACCCCTATTTCACCTTTCATTATAGCGAATTTTTTGCGGATAGCAACATCACTATTATACTGTGCAACAACTATGCCAAATTGAAGTTTAATCCTTCTTTTGCATAATCCTTCAATTCTGTGATGCTCAAGTCTTTGATTCCCAATTTTTCTACGGTGCGACCGGTTCGATAATAATCGGTCTTGTGTATTACGCATGCCAGGCGAATGATGCTATCCATAGCGCGTACTGATATACCGTATTGTTTTCCCAATGAAGCGATCGGAACCAGGCTCATAGGTACATCTTCGAAGATGTATCTGTGCAACAGTGTTGAGGGGGCTTTGATACCGTAATAACCGGTTTGGTTGTGAATGGCTTCATGCAAGTCTCTACCCTGAACATTGTAAGCCAGTTCCAACCACTCCAGGGCTGTGCGCGCACGGATACCCATTGCAGAAGCGACGGTTACACGCTCTCTGTCCAGTGCTTCAAGTACGAGAGCAACGGATGGAGTGACGCCATCAATGTAAAATTCGAAATCTCCGTGAGTGGATTCGATGCGACCCGCGTTTAGGATCGTTAAAGCAGGATGAAAGATAGCGCCCATATTATTCAATCCGGTATGCAGCACATCATGCCCTTCAATGAATTGAGGGTATACATCTTCTATGGCTTTAAGAACCAGGTCGGTCTTGTTTGCCGGTAAGGCAGCAATGGGGACCGCTTCTTTAATACGAAAAATTCGCGCCTGCGCGGGTCCATCTGATCGGCTGGCGTAAATGAAGGTCTCCGCTTCTGAGACGATCACGTCTGCCGTACATCCCTGTCTTTTCATGGTTGTATCGAATTCGATAGCGCCGAATGTACGTCCGGGATTGAGCAAAATGATCTGTCCATCCTTAAGATGTGACGAAACAATGGTGGCTACATCAGCGTGACCAGATGAGGGCACGACCACCATGATCACTTCTGCATTTTCCAGCGCTTCTGAAATATCTGAAGTGGCTTTGATGATCTTTCCAAAACCCTGTGGTCCACCCGGATAGCTTTCAAGGTCAATACCTTTCCGTTTGGCGATCACCTCAATATGACTGAAGGTGCGATTGAAAAGGGTCACGTTTTTCCCCATGAGCGCAAGGTGTGCAGCCATGGCTTTACCGCCGTTTCCGGCGCCGATAACGGTGTAATTGGTAGGGTAGGTCATAGGTTTACTTCCTCCTGTTTATAAAAATTGAGCAAGCCGCTCTTCTTCCGGAAGAGGATTGCCGTTGTTACGGATTGTTTCACAGGCTCCGTTTAAAATGGATGTCTGAATTTCTCCTCTGGCAAAGGGATTGTTCTGCAAATGAGGTGCATCAAGAATTCCTTTTTTGACTGCCAGCGAAAGATTCTCAGGATCGATTAAAGGATCATTGGAGGTAGATGTACCGAGCATTTGTATTGCCTGTAATGTGATGTGAGCCTGGTCAAGCAGGTAGTCTTTTCGCTTCTGAATCACGGGATCCTGCAGCATATCCGGTTGCCCATGCAGGGCGTTCGTGATAGCTCGTTGTGCCATCAAACTGGCTTCTATTACATCACTGGCACTGGCGGCATGATGAGCTTCGGTGTGCCCGACTATATGGATGATATGCGGTTTTAGTGCCATCTGTAAATAAACACTGGCTGATAAGTGGGCACGTGCGGCATTGTCTTCCAGGGGGTAACTCAGTAAACCGGTACGGGTTTGCCGCCAGATGTGAAAATCTTGATTCTCCAAAGGTGCGCAAATCTCCAGGCACGCCTGCATCTTTGCCAGGTCCATTGTATCCGAAGTCCCCGGGGGGCTGTTGAACATCATCTGGGCTATGTAATCATGAGCGCCAAAGGCACGCGCGTTATAAGCAGATAGATATGCGGCAACCACAAAGATGACATCAGGTGCGTCACGCATTCCCCAGTGATGCGGTTCGTTCAACTCTACCGGTATATCGTGTGTACCATACCAGTGAATGAGGTTTTGATGTTCTTTGATGCTGTCCTCCAAATTGAACGGACCTCGACCATCCATCTGATTGAACCAGAACAATGGAACCGCTGCCCAGCATATATGGATGATCTCTTGATACATCTGAGCCAGACGAATAAAATCGTTTGTTCCCGAATAGGTTCTCATGAGTGGGAAATTCCCGCGGCGAGAGGCACAGTATAGCTTTTGGTAATCATCTATACTGCGAACAGGAACGCCCCCGGCACCGGTGCTGCGCGGATTTTGTTTTTCCGGATGAAAGAAATTTTCCTGGGCATCCTGGTCAATTCCCAGCGAGATGACGTCTAAAGCTTTCGCCTCGGCAATGCTTTTAATACCGTCAATAGTATCTCGCATATTGGGTTGACCGAAATGATGGCGCAGTAAAGGGAACGGTTGTTTCCAGTGGATCCTCTCAATGGTGGTCTGGGGATATACGGGATTCCCAAGTTCGGTGAGTTCTTCACCTCGTAAAAATGTCATGATCTCTTCCTGTGATTGTGTTCCATCAAACACAGCATGAAAGAAACCCAGTGACTTTGCTCTTTCTGCAACGGGAGGGGTGCCCCCGAAAGCGAATTGGACGCCCCTAGCATGAAGGTCATCGGCTGTTTCTGCAAATTCTGCCAGCAGACGCTCGCCGGTCTCGGGTGTGAGTCGATAGGAAACCGCGATCAGATCGGCCTGCAATTCTTTTGCAACTTTGATGAATTTATCTGTGGGCACAGCGGGACCTAAGAATACCGTTCTCCACCCGAGCTGTTCTGCTAATTGCAAAAAATTATAAACCCCTGCAACGTGCACACATTCACCTATCGCGCCTGCTACTACTGTTTTCATAATTTTTCCTGAAGCTTTATTTTGGGGTGCATGAGTGGTACATTCAATTATAAAATACATCTATTAATAAAATATTTAATTATTGAATGGATGGATTGTAAAGCTATTGTAATTGATTATTAAGTATCGAGGTGGAATATGACTCCAATAAAAATTTTGCTGGCTGGGGAATCGTGGGTTTCCAATTCAACACATTATAAAGGCTGGGATTATTTTTCCAGCACGGTTTATGAAACGGGGGAAGAATATATTCGTAAGGCATTGGTAAATGCTGGATTCGCGTTTACTCATTTACCGGCGCATTTGGCTGCTGCCCAGTTTCCACTTTCAATGGAAGACATGAAGAAGTATGATGTTGTCATTTTGAGTGATCTGGGTGCGAACACTCTGCTGCTTCATCCGGATACATGGCTGCATGGCAAATCGGTCCCAAACCGATTGCGATTGATTGATGAATGGGTTAGGGATGGAGGAGCTTTGATTATGTGCGGAGGATATTATTCATTCGCAGGCATTTACGGAGGTGCGAAGTATTATCGTTCTCCACTGGAAAAGACATTACCGGTGCACATTCATACTTTTGATGACCGTGTCGAAGCCCCCGAAGGGTTAAACGCACAGATTATTCTTCCATCACATTCGATTGTGAAAGGGATGGAAGGGAACTGGCCGCCATTGCTTGGTTTGAATGAACTGGAGATGAAGGAAGGGGCTGATCTGATAGCATGTGCTGGGGAATATCCCCTTTTAGCGGCATGGAATTATGGAAAGGGGCGCAGTATGGTATGGGCATCAGATATTGGACCACATTGGTGCACAAAGGAGTTCGCGGAGTGGCAGGGATATACCACCCTGTGGACGAATGCAATCAACTGGCTTGTTCATATGTAATTTTTATTTTCTGATCACTATTCCAGGACAGCTGGTTCTTCTTGTGTACTAAGATTTGTTTCTTCATCAAGTGTCAACAGCCATGTCTTGATCTTTGCATCTATCTGGTCTCTGATTACCCGAAACCTCTCCATTTTTGACTGTGTATCTCCCTCAAATGATGCGGGGTCGTCAAATGGCCAATGCAATCGAACCCCTGATCCCGGAAATATTGGGCAGCGTTCTTCTGCGGTGCTGCAAACTGTAATGATGAAGTCAAAGATAGGACTGCTAAGATATTTTGTAAGCGGTTTGGAGAATAGTCTGCTTGTGTCAATCCCCACCTCCTGTAAAACTCTGATCGTATAAGGATGGATGGTAGAAGGTTCTAAACCAGCGCTGTAGACAAGAAAACGATTGGGGGCTTGTTTTCTTAAAAGTGCTTCAGCCATTTGACTGCGGCATGAATTTCCTACACATAAAAAGAGGACTCTTTTTTTATCATACATAGAATTTTTCATAACAAAATGATATCTGATAACGATTAAGAGAAGATGTATTTGATGTTAAGGTTTTATAAAATTGATTTCCCCGTAAGAATTATTCCCCCGAGAACCTTTTTAAAGGAGTCTACCTGGTATTTATTCTTTCCCTTTCGATATTGAAAAGACCTTGTACCGCTTTACTGGATAGCTACCCCATCAGCGTTTCTGATTTTATGATCATAACCTTACAAAATTAAAAAGAGTGCAGTTCAAAAAATGTAACTGCACTCTGTATTGGTAGGCACGTTTTCGTGAGTCATCGAAGGTCTGATGAAAAGCTTTGTTATACAACCCCTAAGTAGGTTTTTTTAACGAGTTCATTATTTTGTAGATCTTCCGTTTTACCGCTTAGATTTACTTCTCCGGTTTGTAATACATAACCACGCTGCGCAATTGCCAGAGCCAATTTAGTGTTCTGCTCCACTAATAAAACAGTGGTTCCCTGGGCATTAATTTCCCGAACATTTTCAAAAATATTTTCAAGTAGAAGCGGAGCTAATCCCATGGAGGGTTCATCCAGCAATAATAATTTTGGCTTTGCCATCAAAGCTCGTGCTATAGCCAACATCTGTTGTTCGCCTCCGGATAACGTTCCGGCTGACTGCTTAGAGCGTTCTTTTAATCGCGGGAAAAGAGTGAATACGTTTTCGATATCTTCCTGAATGTTGTTGGTGTCTTTTCGTGAATAAGCACCCATTTCAAGGTTTTCGATCGTGGAGAGTTTTGAAAAGACATGACGACCTTCTGGTACCATGGCAATGCCTTCTCCAACGATCTGGTGCGGTTCCATACAGGTGATATCTTTTCCATTAAAAAAAATCGATCCTTCAGCTGGATGCAACAAACCGGTGATGGATTTAAGAGTGGTCGTTTTACCAGCTCCATTCGAGCCGATCAAACAGACAATTTCGCCTTCATTAACCTCAAAGGTAATACCTTTCAAAGCACAGATATTCCCGTAATAGGTCTTGATATTATTAACTTCAAGTAGTGCCATAAGAGCTGCTCTTTCTTTATTGGTAAATGGTGTTTTTCTTACCTAAATAGGCTTCGATTACGAGGGCATCATTTTGGATTTCTCCTGGTTTTCCCTCGGCGATTTTTGCTCCAAAATCCAGCACAACGATCTTTTCGCTGATCTGCATAACCAGCTTAATGTCATGTTCGATAAGAATGATGGTGATACCCAATTCATCGCGCAGACGGCGGATCAGTTTGATCATCTCCTGTGTTTCAGACGGATTCATTCCGGCAGTTGGCTCATCCAGTAATAATACTCTGGGCTTGTTGGCTATTGCTCTGGCAATTTCCAGTCTACGCTGGGCGCCATAAGCCAGACTGCTGGCGATTTGATCGCCGCAACCCTGTAACCCAACAAAACACAGAATTTGTTTCGCCCTATCAACCGCCTCATGCTCTTCCTGACGATAGCGTTTTAACGAGAATAGTGAATCTGCGAAGGTACTTTGAAGAATAGTGTGTTCTCCTGCCATGATATTCTCTAATGCTGTCAGGCTGGCGAATAAACGGATATTCTGGTAGGTTCGCGAGATGCCTTTTTCAGCGATCTTGTGTGGGGGTAATCCGGTGATCTCTTGATCTAATAATTGGATAGTGCCAAATTCAGGTTTGTAATACCCGGTGATACAGTTGAAAAAAGTGGTCTTTCCAGCTCCGTTTGGCCCAATGATGCTGGAAATAGACGCTTCTTCAACAGTGATATCAAGATCATGTATGGCTTCCAAGCCACCAAATCGTTTTGTGATATTGGTAGAAGTGATGATGTTCATGGGTGTACCTCTTCTTGCTTCTCGCTTAGATTCGATTCCCTATTTTCCAATTTTGGTGGTTTGCGAGGCAGAAAACCCTGTGGACGAAGAATCATCATGATGATCAACAGCAAACCAAAGATGAGCATACGATAATCCGAAAACCCTCGCAATATATCAGGTAATGCTATAAGCGCCATTGCACCAAGGATCACTCCGTATTGATTTCCCAACCCCCCAAGAATGATGAGGCACAGGATGTTAATGGAAACATTCATATTGAAATTATCCGGGAAGATGGAGCCCTGCCAGGATGCAAAAATGGCACCACCCAGACCACCGATAAATGCGCCAATAGCAAACGCCAGCAACTTGTATTTTGAAGTATTAATGCCAGACATTTGTGCAACATCCTCATCTTCACGCATAGCCAGCCATGCACGACCGGTGCGAGATTTGATGAGTCGGTTCAATATGATCAATAAGACTATGATCACCACAAATATCAGGTAATAAAAATGAGTTCCCTTGTTAAATACGATCCCAAAAAGGGTTGGTTTGTCGAGTCCGATGATGCCTTGTGAACCATTGGTTATTTTTGTTAAATTCATCAGCAGCATTCTAACAATTTCTCCAAAACCCAGTGTCACAATTCCCAGGTAATCACCACGCAGTTTCAACACGGGTATGCTTACCAGTGCTCCAATCACAGCAGCAAGCGAACCTGCGATCAAGATCACGACCCAGAAAGGGAGATGGATATTGAAGTGAGGAGAAGCGAGAAAAGCGTAGGTATAGGCACCGATGGCATAGAATGCAGCAAATCCCAGATCGAACATACCGGCAAAGCCAACATGCACCAGCAATCCCATTCCCAGGATAATGTATAACCCCGCGTAACCTATGATGCGAACCCATAGATTCTTCTGTGGAAAATCTAGCAGGGGTAAAGAAAGAAGAATCGCTGATGCAAGCATGATAAAAATAGATTGCACGAACGGCTTGCCTAAAAAACAGCTTAAAGAATCTTTAATTTTATTCATCATTGCACCTGGACTAAAGTTTATTCTTTCCACCGCTGCCACCTAGAATTCCGGTTGGCTTAACGATCAACATGATGATCAGAATAGCAAAAGCCACCGTGTCTTTGTAGACAGCCGGTAAAAATTGGATGCTGATCACTTCGGCAAGACCCAGGATATATCCCCCGAGCATAGCTCCAGGGATATTTCCAATTCCACCCACAACTGCTGAGGTGAACGCTTTGATGCCTGGTGTAAAGCCCATGGTGGGTTTGATCTGCAAATAAAAGATCCCGATCATTACCCCTGCGATTCCTGCTAAAGCAGATCCAATAAAGAAGGTGCTCGAAATGATGCGATTGACATTAATTCCCATTAACGCGGCAGTGTCTTTATCCTCTGATACTGCACGCATGGCTTTTCCGAGCTTTGTGAAGCGAACCAGAAAAAACAGCAAAACCATGAAAACGATGGCGATTGCCATGATAAGGATGCGGCTGTAGGAAATGAAGATTTCGCCTAACCGAATTCCCTCTGATCCTAATAACCCCGGATAAGTTTTGACCATCGCTCCGCCGAAGGTTTTGGTCACATTCGTGATTGCATCTCCCCATGACTGCGGGAAAATGGTTTTACCTGCTATGCTGAACGTAGCGAGCATTTCTCCAAATTTAGGGATCAAACGCACTAATTCCTGAATAAAGATGGACGTGCCGATCGCACTGATCAAAGTCGCCAGCCTGCTTGCTTTTCGAAGCGGACGATATGCCAATTTCTCAACCGTGACACCCGTGATGGCTGCCCCCAACGCGCCTGCTAAAAATGTAAAAATAATTGCTAATACCGGATGGCTTTGTGCAAAACCGTTATTTGATAATTGCGTGATAGTGAAATAACCAAAATACGCCCCCACCATGAAGATGTCTCCATGAGCAAAATTGATCATGGAAAGAACACCATAGACCATGGTGTAGCCGAGAGCGATCAAAGCGTAGAAACTCCCTACGGTTAGTCCATTGATTAATTGTTCAATCAATTTTTGCATACTGGTTCCTCCGAAGAAAGAGCAGAAAGGGGGGATTTCTCCCCCCTTTGTAAGGTTTATTGTCCGAAATCGTATACTTTGACAGGAACCAGATCCCCGTTTTCAGCTTTGAATACGGTGATCGATACAACTTTCAAGTCACCATTTTCGTCGAATTCCAGATAACCGGTGATGCCGCTGTGTGGTGTGGCACGAACCTGATCAGCCAGGGCTTTCTTGGGGATTACCAGGTTGCCATCTTCGTCAACAGAGGCTACAGCGTCGGCAGCATTCAATATGATCATTGCTGCGTCATATGAACCGGGACCATAAGCGACGGGAGCGCCAAATTGATCGGTGAACTTCGTTTCAAACTCATCGTATCCGGTTGCACCGCCCACAGCTCCAAAGGTCATGAAGGCACCTTCCGCTGCACCACCTGACGCTTCAACGAATGAAGGAACAGATTTGATGCCGTCAGGACCGAAGAAGAATCCTTCAAATCCTGCGCCGCGCAATTGATTCACCAGAAGCGCACCTTCCGCATCCATACCTCCCCAGTAGACTGCGTCTGGATTGCCTTCCATGATGGTTGAAATAACAGCAGAGAAATCCTGGTCTCCGCGTGTGAGACCCTCAAAACCCGTCACAGTACCGCCAGCTTCTTCGAATTTTGACTGGACAGCCAGGGCGATACCTTCACCATAGATGCTTTGATCGTGCACGATTCCCAATGATTGTGCACCCAGCTCATTCATCAGGTAATCTACAGCAACGGTGGCTTGTAGATCATCGTTGGCGACAATACGGAAGATGTTCTCGTAGCCTTGTGCTGTGACTTTCACAGCAGTTGATGAAGGTGTTACCATCAATACCTTATTTTCACCATAAATGGCAGAAGCGGGCACTACAGTACCTGAACACATAGGACCAACAACACCCAATAGATAGGGGTTTGCTGAGAATTGTTCAGCAACTGTTACGCCAGGTGCTCCTTCGCACTGGTCATCGGCTCCCTCTACTGCCAAATTCCAGCCCTGCAAATCGCCGAAATCCTGGATGGCAACAGTGACGCCGTTGAGCATATCCTGACCATAGACAGCGTATCCTGCAGTAAGAGCAGAAGACAGACCCACAACTACATCCTCACCTGCGGGGATAACAATATAACCCCATTCATCTTCTGCTGACGTTTCCTCGGCTGCGGCTTCTTCTTCCGCAGGGGCTGCTTCTTCAACTGGTGCGGCTTCTTCCGCTGGTGCTGTACCACCGCAGGCTGCGAACAGAACCATGGCGATGGTTAATAATGAAGCAATGATAAAAAATCGTTTAGACATTAGTCTCCTCCAATAGGCATTTTTTTTGTAACAAATATGATCAAGGGCAGGTTCTTTTTTCGTAGCAAATCACCTCCTTTTCTAGTTATTAGAACTGATGAATGCAAAATATAAAAAAAGAGTTTGTTCGGCATCTTTAAGTTATGTATGTTGAGATCTGAGAAAAGATGCTTGGAGTAAATTGGCGCGATTATCCCACAAAACAGGACAAATGTCAACCATGTAACCTGATAAATGTCATATTTGTATGACAATCGAGGGATATGATAGATAAAGAAAAGGGTATTACCTGGAGGGTTGAATAAGGGTGTTGAAATAAAGAACAGTCTCTTCTGAGGGTTCTAAACCGTACTCTCGAGCAAGCTGCTGCTTGCATTGTTCAAAAAGGCGGATGATGGCTGCTGTATTGCCGAATTCATGATAGATTGCCATTGCATTACGATAGGCTTCTTCGTTAAAGGGCTCATTTTTGATGATTAATCTGTTGATCTCCAGAGCCTTTTCCAACAAATTTTCGCCAAGGTAAATATCATACAGCTTGCGCAAGGTTTTGAGGTAGATATTAGAATATCGTTGTCTTTCAGCGCTGAACCAGGTGGCGTCAATGTCTGCCAGGAATGGTCCTTTATACAAATCAACCGCAATTTCGAGTAATTTGATTTTATTATCGATAATGCCTTCTTTTTCGGCTTGTGTGATATTTTGTTCAAATGAAAGCACGTCATATTCAAAATCAAGTGAATTGTTAAAACGGTAATAATTATCATTAAATACAACTGCATTTGACCCGATGGCTCTGCGCATTCGATAGATGGCATTTTTAAATCTGCGTTTCAATTCCTCCGTTGAAGAATCAGGCCATAAGATCAATCCAACTTCCTCTTTGGTCATTCCTTCGGGATTAGAAAGGAAAAGGAAAAACAGATCTCGTGATGTCTGGGTCATCCAATCAGATGTTGTAATAAGGCGATTGTTTTGATAAACTTCGGTCTTCCCAAAACCACGGATTACTAATTTTGGTGCAGCAAAGGGCACGACAGAAGCGTGTTTACGGATGCGACGACGCACGTTTTGAATTTTCTTTTGGTAAGCAAGGTTGTGTTCAATGAGAAAATCAATCTGTTCTGCAACACCAGCTAATCCAGAGAAAGATTTAATATCGTTGCGGACTTCAAAACAGATGGCTTGCAAGTGTGTATTAGCAGAAGAGGTATTCAATTGCTTGATAAGCCGCTCGAGCAATTCTTGCGCTTCATGGATTTGTTTTTGTTTTAACAATACAGGGACCAAATATATTTCAATAGTAAATAAGGTATCGGATTGCCCTGAACCGGAAAAATAATCGTGTAATTCTTTTAATAAGTCCAATGCATTTCCCACATCGCCATAATAGTACTTTAAGATGGCTTTTTCGACTTTACATTGTTCTAATTCAAGTTGGGTTCCTGATTTTTTTGCCTGGGTATATGCCATATCCAGAAAAGTTGTGGCTTGCTTCAATTGTTTTTGAAGAGTTTTAATGCGAGTTTCAGCTAAGCGTAGATACAATACAAGATATTGATCTTTGTTGTTCTGTGCGCTCTCGAGTGCTTGCGAATATGCATCCATTGCTTCTTCATGTGCATCAAGATCCTTATAGAGGTCACCGATGCTTGCCAGAGCGTAGCCTTCATCTCTTCGATTTCCCCGCATTTTTGCAAAACTCATCGCTTTCTCTAAATTTAGAAAACTGTTTTCAAAATCACCTTTGGCATGTTGTAGTACACCCAGGTTATTGTATAAGTTCGATTGCCAGATCGAATCCCCTAACTTATCCCAAAGTTGGAGGGATGTATTGTAGGTTTTTTCTGCATCTTCTAGAAAACCGAGTGTTTCTTGTATGGCGCCCAATTCGACCAATATCCTGGCACAATCTTCATCCAGACCAATTTCCTGGTACGAATTCAGTGATTTATTCATCCAGGTTAATGCATCATTCAACATACCTTGTAGATAATAATTAATTCCGATCGCTCGCATTGCTTCTGCGCGAGTGGGTGTCTTTTTCTTGTTGGTTTTACAAAGATCAAGTGCATGCTGGGCATCGTCTAAAGAATCCTGGTATTTACCTAAAACTCGCAGGGTAGTAGAGCGACGAACAAAATTTTCTGCGATGAATTCGTTATCGGTTTCGGTTTGTTGTTGCAGATCAATAGCTGCGTTTAATAATTCCAGTCCTTGTGGTAGATTGCCTCTGTTCACTTCAATTGTTGCCTTCAGGGACAATAATCGTGGATTATCCAGGATTCTCTCATTAGGGACATAGGAGAACCATTCACTAAGCTGTTTGATTTTTCCCTTAGCAACAAAGGAGGAAGCTTGTTCTTCGAGCAGATTAATAAGGGAGTCAATGTCACCCATTTGGGAATAAATAACAAAAACTCGTTCCCAGTCTTGAGTGTCAATATTATATTCTGCCAGTTTGGAAAGGATGGTCCGGGCAGTTTCTGGATACAGACTTTCTATACGGTGCTGCAAGAAATCACGAAAGAGGTGGTGGTAGCGCAGCCAGAAACCATCTTCTCCAACCCGAACTACGAAGAGATTATTAAAGATGATGCCTTCCATTAATTCTTGCCAGTTCAGTTTAATATGTACAGCCGGTTCGATGATACGTTCGCACATCTCAGGGTTGAATTCTTCTAATAGTGATGTCCACAGTAGAAAATTTTGTATTTCACTATTTTGTTGGTCCAAAACCTGCTGTGCCAGGTATTCGTATAGACCAATTCCTGAAGCGCGGGTCACTTTGGAGTGGTCACCAATACCTTTTGTGTTTATCTGGGTTGTAAGAAGTAAACCGGTGATCCACCCTTCACTCTGACGGGCATATATTTCTGCATCTGCATTGCTGATTTCAATATTGTTATTTTTCTCGAAAAATTTTCTGATTTCTTCGGGTTGAAAAACAAGTTCTTCTAGACTTAATCCTCCAACTTGGGAGCGAGCAACCAGAAGAGGCAAATCTGGGAGGGTTAGCAGTGTTCGTGAAGTTACGACAAGATGAAAGTTTTCGCTGACTTTTTGTAGAAAATTACTGAGAAACTCATCAATCTCTTTCCCCTGATTTACCAGATGGTAATCATCAAGCACAAGAATGAAATGTTCGGTGATATTTTCATAGATATCATTTGTAATACTCGTAACGATGTAATCAATGTTGAGTTGTTCTTCCCGCTGCGATTTCATAGCAGCGATGGATTTGGCTCCAAATTCAGGAAAACATTGTTGGATGGCAGCAATGAAATAAGTGAGAAAGCGTGTGGGATTTTGATCAAGTGGATCTAGTGCCAACCAGGCGACCGGCCAATCATACGATGTAGCATAATCAATCATCAATGAGGTTTTCCCATAACCGGCGGGAGCAGCAATGATGATCAATTTAAAATCAAGCAGATCATCCAGCAATCCAAGCAGTCGAGGACGTGAAAGCAATTCTTTCCTTCGCTGAGGAACAAGAATTTTTACCTGCGAGATAGGTGTAAATAATGCCATGTTTCTATTATTGTATCAGTGAGTGTATGGGTCGAAAATAGGATGAATGTTGAATATGTTGCATGGTCTTCCCTTTCCCCTAAGGTTATCCCCGAAAGAAGGTATGGATTAAATCATTTCTATATTACTGAATTTTAATATTTGATGTTAATTGTAGTGGAATTTTTTTGAAAACATTAAATGAAAAATTAATTAATTTAATCTCGAAGAACAAGAAAAACAAAAAAAATTGATGGATGAAATAAAAGAGTTCTGTTTGATTCAGGAAAATCAGATATCCAGTTGATTTAATATATCTCGTAAAACTGTTGCTGAGTGTTGTAATTCACCCTTCTCCTTGTCGTCCAACGGTAATTCCAGAAGATGGTCAACACCGTGTTGGCTGATAACTGCTGGTAAACTCAGATACACATCCTGGATACCATAATAACCAGGGACAAGGTTGGAAATAGATAAAACCGAGTATTGATTTCGCAGAATACTTTCTACGATACGTACCAATCCAGCCGCTACTGCATAAAAAGTGGCACCTTTTCGCGAGATGATTTCATAGGCTGCATTACGAACCTGATCACTGATAATTTGCCGTTGATCGTCAGGAATAGAACAGCCTATCGATTCGCAATACTGATCAAGCGGCATTCCTGCAATATTCGCCAGCGACCAAACTGCAACTTCGGAATCACCGTGTTCTCCAATAACGTAGGCATGTACATTCCGTGCATCCAGTGAAAAATATTGACCAAGCAGCCAGCGAAAACGCGAGGTATCAAGAATCGTTCCTGATCCAATTATGCGCGCTGCTGGAAGACCAGAGATTTTGTGTGTGACGTAACTCAGGATATCAACAGGATTCGTCGCGATTAAAAAAATTGCTTCTCTGTTGTAATGAATAATCTGCGGGATGATCTGTTTAAATATTGCAGTGTTTCTTTTAAATAGATCTAATCTTGTCTCTTGTGGACGCTGTGCGGAACCCGCAGCAATGACAATTACCTCTGCATCAGCACAGTCCTGGTACGAGCCTTGATAGATGTGAACAGGATTGGTGAGAGGTACAGCATGGTTCAAATCCATCACCTCTCCCTCTGTTCTTTGTGTATCAAGATCTATCAGTACGATCTCTCCTACCAATCCATTGAGTTGTAAGGCAAATGCGAAAGTAGTGCCTACCTTTCCACTACCTATGATGACTACCTTATGAGTGAATTGTTCCGGCACAAAATTACCCCCAAAGATCTTCTTCTGTCAGGAGCTTTTCATATAGATCATTGCACGCTTCTGCCATTTGAAAATCCTTTTCTTGAATTATCTGTGCGGCATGAGTCCACCAATATATCGTCACTTTCCTCCAGGAAGATTTGACGACTGGATGGTGATCTTCCTGATTTGCTAATCTTTCAACCAATTTGGTAAAAGCAAGCACTTGAGAAAAATTCTCGAATGTGAAAGATCGCATTAATTTTTTCATGCTGTCTTCGTGGATGATTACCCATCCGGGAATGGATTTCAAAAGATTATTCGCTTCTTTTTTTGAGAGCTTTTGAAGAGATTCCTCTTCACTAATAGCTGAATTGTTCATGAACACTCCGTAAAATGGAGGATTTTTCCATTTCTCTTATGATACTCTTAAAATAGAAAGAACGGTATAAAGAATGTATTAATAACAACTTGTTTGTTTCATTGAAAAAACCAAAAAACTTACTGCATTCTTGGTGTGTTCAATTGATAAGATGGAGATCTCATTACGGAAAGTGGACTGTGTTACTTGCGATGTAATTGTATTTTATCCCTTCTTTTCAGAAGACATGTACTGGAAGCCCATCGAAAAATCGTATAATAAGAACCACACAACACACAGAAAACTCATAGCAGCTCACATAAAAACCAATAATTCTAAACGAAAGGCAAACTCTGAATGATCTATCACTTTAAGCCGATTGATCTATTGTTTTTTACAGCTGCCATTATTTCCTTATTAATTGCGATCATCGCTCTTGTACGACGCACGAAACCAGGGGGTGTAGCATTCGCCTGTGCGATGATTTCTGTTTTTTTCTGGTTGATTTTTCGAGTATTAGAAGGTATCGCTGATACATATACGGAAAAGATATTTTGGGCAAAATTTGAATATCTAGGGATCACAACTCTGCCGTTGTTTTATTTTGTTTTTGCCTGTCAGTTTAGCCGCAAAGATTCTTGGATAAATAAGAAGAATCTCATTCTTATGTCAATCATCCCACTAACCACGCTGATTCTTGTTTTTTCCAATGAACAGTATCATTTGATCTGGTCAACCATAACGCCGGTGTTAGACAATGGAATCAAGAATCTTGTTTATGAGCATGCTCTTTTTTTCTGGGTCAATTCTATATTCAGCTATTCCTTATTAATGGTGGGAATTGTCCGTCTCATAAATACCTTTCTTAATTATCCAAGAGTGCATCGAGTTCAAGTGATCATCCTGATAATCGCCACCCTGGTACCATGGGTGGGGAATCTCCTATATTTAGCAGGATTAAGTCCAGTTCAGGGTATGGATTTGACGCCGATCGGTCTTGCTTTTTCAGGCATGATAATTGCCGTGTCGCTTTATCGGGGGCAAATATTTGAAGTTGTGCCGGTTGCGCGCAATATCATTATCGATAGTATGCAAGAAGGAATTATTGTTGTAGACATTAATGAAAAGATCGTTGATGTGAACAACGCCGCATGCACGATGTTAAAAATCTCAACGGATGAAATGATGAAGCACTCTATTGAAGAGGCGCTAGCTGCATATCCTCACCTCCTGGAAAAGCTGAGAGAATCAGAAGAACAAAAAACCGAGCTTTGTCTGGACGAATATACTCAGACCTATCTTCAGATCAATTCATCATTGATAAAAACAAATTTGAATCCTGCGGGGCGTTTGATCGTACTCCAGGATATATCAAAACGAAAACAACTCGAGATTTTCGAACTGGGGCAGCGCAAATTTGCTGAAGCCCTTGCTCATGTTGCGGCTACGTTGAATAGTACCCTTGAATTGGATGTGATCCTGGAAAGTATGCTGGAAATTATCCATGAAGTTGTACCACATGATGCTGCCAACATTGCATTGCTGGAAGATGATCAAAGGATGAAATTCGTGAAGTTGAAAGGCTATGAAAAATTTCGTTCCAGGGAGATCATAGAATCTCTGGATTATTTTGTTAGTGATATTCCTGATTTTAATAAAATGGCTCAAGAGAAAGAAGCTGTATTAGTCTCAGATACGAAAACATATCCAGGGTGGGTCGCAAACCCGGGAGTGAAATGGATCAGATCTTACATCGGAAGCCCGATTGTGGTTGAAGAAAAGGTGATCGGTTTCATCAATGTTGATAGCCAAACCCCTAACTTCTATAATCAAGTACATGCACAACGGTTGAAAGTCTTCGCAGATGAAGCCGCTATCGCTATCCAAAACGCTCGCTATGTTGAGGAATTAATGCAGCGCAATCAAGAATTAACTATGCTTTATGAAGTTGGAATGGCTATGACCGAAGGACTTGATATTCAAGAAGTTATCAGTGGATTATTCAAACAAGTAGAAAACCTTAAGAATATCGATTTATTCTTATTAGGCTTATTTAATAAGGATAATAAATTCCCTCTCTATTTGTATAATTCTGAGGATAAATCCACACACAATGTAGTAATAAACACCGATTTGAAAAATGAACTACATAAGCAATTAATGAATATGAAGACCACCACTTACATAGAAAATTTTGAGGTGAAAGATATCCCGCCTGAAATAATGAAACTTGAGAATTACCCGATCGAAGAGATGCGTTCTTCCGTCAATATTCCCTTGATGCAGGCAGGAGAAGATATTGGTATCATGATTGCCGGAAACAGACGAGAGAGAGGATTCAATGAGAAGCAAATTCGTTTCCTCGAGACTATCGCTTCGCAAGTTGCCATCACACTCCAGAATGTGATCATGTATGACCGCATGAAAGAATTAGCGATTATTGATGAGTTAACAGGAATTTACAATCGTAGATTTTTATATCTGGCTGCTAATAAAGAAATTGAACGTTCAAGGCGTTATAAAAAAGATCTGAGCATGATATTGATCGATATCGATCACTTCAAAGAGGTGAATGACCATTTTGGGCATCTCGCAGGCGATAAAATATTGCAAAAAATCACGCAGGTAATCCAGAAAGAATTAAGAGGCAGTGACGTTTTTGCACGATATGGTGGAGAGGAATTTATAATTTTGTTGTCCGACACTGATGGAAAAGCTGCGGCGTTGGTGGCAGAACGGATAAGGTCTAGTGTGGAATTATTGCGTGTGAAGTATATAAGAAATGAGATTTCTGTGACTATTAGTTTAGGCGTTACCAGGTTATCTCCTGAACGTGAGACTCTGCACGAAATCATCGCTACAACAGATCAAGCTTTATATGAGGCAAAACAAAAAGGAAGAAATCGAGTCGAGTATATCGATTAATTCTTAATGTACTGTAAAAAAATTGTAAAATTCAGCAAATAGTAGTTTCCCTCCCCATAGATGGGGTTATAAATGATAAGAATACGTTGTTTATAAAGGAAAGCAATGGTTACTTATCAATACACTTCTGAAACGGATTTACGTAAAGCTCTTCTGGATGAAATTGTGCGAGCTGTTGGTTTACCGATCACGAATTTCTGGCGAAAAATGGTCGAAGTCTTGTTCTGGATTCCAATCAAGCGTTTTTCCCAACTGGGAGCATATTTTGACAAGATGGTTTACCAGCACGGTTTCAGTAAAGCAGTTGATATCAGTCTGAAACTTCTTGTAAACGACATTAAAATTCTGGATGATGTGGCTGTGCCAGAAACGGGACCACTGCTGGTTATATCAAATCACCCTGGCACTTATGATGCTCTTTGTCTGGCGGCTAAATTGCCGCGTGATGATGTGAAGATCGTTTCGTCTAACATTCCCTTTCTTAAAATCATGAAGAATGCCAATGACCATTTCCTCTTTACTTCAGTGGATAACTATGTGCGCATGTTGGTAATTCGAAATGCAATACGACATCTTGAAAAAGGTGGTGCCGTGATCATGTTCCCCAGCGCTCATATGGACCCCGAACCGGCTTTTATGCCAGGTGCTATGGAAGCACTGGACGAATGGTCACGCAGCATAGAGATCTTTGTGAAGAAGGTTCCTGAGACAGTTATTCAAGTGGCGGTTGTTAGCCGCGTCATTATCCCGAAATATCTTGCTCATCCCATAACACGTGTTAGAAAAGGGAGACGGGAAAGACAGAGAATCGCAGAATTTCTCCAGGTGATAAATCAAATGGTTTACAAGAAAAAATTCAATCAGGTTCCTCTGGTCTCATTTGCACAGCCCTTCTCACTAGAGCAGATCAGCGCCGAAAAAGATATCAATAAACTGCTGCCCTATTCCATCGCGCGCGCAAAAGAGTTAATGCAAAATCACCTTCCTGAAAATGGTTAACAGCCCCGGATATGGCAAGAGAAATAATTTCAAGGCAGCAAGACTGAGCGGAATTAATTCTTTGGTGCTAACCTAAGCCGGGTAACAGAAATATCAAAATGAATAATGCTCCTTTGAAGTGAAAGAGTCTTTTTATTGCTTCTTCTGTTCTGCATCGTAATATAATCTACAGTATGAAATGGTCTGTCTCCTTTTCCCATTTGTGTGTGAAGCTGGTATGCCTGTTAATTTTATTCGCTGGATGTTTATCTGGCTGTAGTTTACTGCCGGCATCCTCCGTAGTAGTGAATGGAGGTAGCGGCGATCAGCCAAACGGAACGTTTTATTACGATGATTTTAGCGATAACACATCCGGGTGGGATCGTTTAGAAACCGATCTTGGAGGAACCGATTATATGGATGGAGCCTATCATATTTTCGTAGAAGAAATAAATACCGATTATTTTTCCACACTGTATCGTACTTATGAGAATATTGGTCTGCAGGTTGACGCAATGCGTGTTGAGGGTCCTGTTGATAATAATTATGGATTGATCTGTCGATTTCAGGATGAAAAAAATTTTTATGCGGGAATGATCAGCAGTGACGGGTATTACGGATTATTTAGAATCGAAAATGGTCAATATACAGTAATTGGTCATGATTTTATGGTGTTCTCAGATTCCCTTGCACAGTTGGATGGTTCATATACGCTGAGACTGGATTGTTACCAGGACTTTCTTTTTTTGTATGTGAACGAAAAAATATTGGATGTGCAACAAGATGACACCTTTACGTCTGGAGATATAGGATTAATTGCCGGAAGTTTTGAAGATATTGGAGTACATGTGCAATTTGATAATTTCTATTTGATTGATCCCGAAGCAGCCCAAAGCCAGGAAAACCAACAATGAAGAGACCGATATCAATTATTATCGTATTTTTGTTCATATTAATTATGGCAGCCTGCCAATCTCTGCTCTACCCAAATCAAAGCGAGAATGGTGTTGAGGCTACAGCAACAATCTCTTCAACCCAAACCCCATGGGTTACTATTGCCCCCTTCGTGGCGACAGCTTCTCCACAAATATTTCCGACACTTGTGATACATGACCTGGAAGGAAAGCTCGTTTTTCAATCTGACCGCGATGAATCCTTCGATATCTTTGTTTATGATCTTCTGACATCAGAAATTGTGAAGATCACAAATGATCCTGCTGTGGATGTTTTCCCCGGCGGAGATAGTAGTGGAAAGAAAATTGTTTTTGTGTCTGATCGAGATGGAAATCCAGAGATCTATCTTAAAGATGAAAATAGCGGATTGATTACCCGCCTGACTGACGACCTGGCAGATGATATTTTTCCCGTTATTTCACCAGATGGGGAAACCATTGCTTTTGTATCCAATCGGGATGGAGATGAGGAGATCTACTTGATGGATATTGATGGTTCCAATGTGCGGCAATTGACTCATAATTCCTTCACAGATGGATTCCCATCGTGGTCACCAGATGGACAAAATATCGTATACCAAACAAACCGCGATGTGAATTATGAGCTGTACGTTATGTCTGCTGCGGGATTGGACCTCATGCGAGTGACAAATGATCCGGCAGCGGATGTACAACCGAGTTGGGGACCGGATGGCATCCGTATTGCTTTTGTCTCAACGCGCTCTGAATTCGAAGAGATCTATATTTATAATCTGGAAACCCAAACCCTTGAACAAATGACCACTTTTAAAGGGTCAACCGAAATGCCAGCTTGGAGCCCAGATGGGCGCTACCTGACTTTTTCATCCAATTATCAGGGAAATCGAGATATTTACGTGATGGATGTGGAAAAAAAGGCGATTCTTAAGATCACAGATTCTCCGGCGGAGGATTTTTATTCATCCTGGTTGCCCTGATCCCCGATCAATAGTTGCATTGCCGCCCGTATGATCATCCGCTTTGCACCAGGGGAAAATATGACCGCTGCTTTTTCAATATCCATAATTCGTTGTTGCTAGACAGATGGGTCAGATTTTATTGTAATCCAACTCTATTCAATAGCCAGAAATGGCAGAAATAGTCAGGAGTGAATTTCTGTGGGAGTAATCAGTACAGGATTAATTTCTAACGATGAATTTCATGTTGAGAAATGATGAAACCTTCTACGTTGAAATCCGTAATATGTAGTGTAAAGGAACAATATGAAAAAATTATATCGAAGCAGAAATGACAAAATGATTGCAGGCGTATGTGCCGGATTGGCAGATTATTTTGGAATTGATCCCACGATTGTTCGAATCATATTCATAATATTAGTATTTGCTGGCTTAGGCGGCATACTGGTTTATGCTATCTTATGGATCATAACTCCAGAGGAGCCAAAGATAACTGAAACAACCATTGATATTTCGGAGAAAGATCCTGATTAGATTCCAATTACTCTTTTTTATTTCGAAGTGATTTTGCTTTTTGATAAAGGAAGATTTCTTCTTCTGTAACAGGCTCAATGGTGATTTGATGTGGAAGGGGTTTCCCTTCCAATGTAACGTGTATAAAAGTAATAAATCCTTCTAATATACTCTTATCATCTTTTTTTGCCCGTACAAATGCGATCAGGCTGGTTCTTCCGGCATAAACGATCTGACTTTCCAGGCACAGGATTTCACCACGTTTAACAGGCTTGATAAAGTGCATCCCATGTATCTTGAGACAAACGATTTGTTCAGGATGTGTTAGCATTGCCGCAGCGATAAAACCTGCTTCTACGAACCACTCCGCAGTTCGTCCGGCATAAAGAGTGCCGTGATGGTTCAAATCTTCATGCTTCACCAGGTGGTATGTGCTGTGTACTCTAGGGTTCATTTGGTGTTTTTCTCTTCCCTTTCTTTTCAAGATACATGCGTTGGTCAGCCAATTTAAATAATTCCTCTGTTTCAAAGTTGCTTTCTGCTGTTGCAGAACCCAGAGAGAGGTTGATCCTCATACCCGGATTCTCGTGAGCGGAGTTATATCCATTAATATTCTTTCGCATGCGAACGAGAATTTTTTGAACGATGATCTCTTCCTGGTACGGTATGATGACAGCAAATTCATCTCCTCCTAAACGTGCGATGATATCTTCCCCTCGAAAATTATCAAGGAGCAATGAGGCGGTTTTACATATAAGGGCATCACCTGATTTGTGACCGTATGTATCGTTGACACGTTTCAGGTTATCCAAGTCGCCAATGATAATGCTGACCGGGAATTTCCGTCCCCGCGAAAGACGTCTGAGCTCATTTTCAAAAAAGGCACGGTTGTAAAGACCTGTCATGGAATCGTGCATGCTTAAATAACGCAATCTTTCTTCTGCCCATTTCCGTTCTGTGATATCAAGGATGGAAATATACACTCGTGACCAATCTTCTTCAGATCCTGTCACGAGAGAAAGACGTACGATCGTATGAATGAGAACATTGTCAAGTGTTCTATGGGTGAATTCTGTCTCGACCTGATGGTCCCCTTTGTATAATGAAACAATGATATATTGGATCGCTTCTACGGATTGGTCGATAAAAATATTTTCGAAATTGGTTTGTAATTGCTGAAGGTCATTGGCTTTGAAAAGATGCAATGTGGCTTGATTCACATCCAGGATATTGATCAGGGAAGCGAATTCTTTTTCAAGCCCCTGCATTTTTTCTAAGAATATTTGAAGATCATCTGCCGTGGAAAACTCAAGATTATTAACAAATTCCTTTAAACCAGAAAAATCCAATTCCCACATTGAAATGGGTGAGTCGTGGAATAAACTGCGAAAGCGAAGTTCACTTTTTATTATGGATTCCTCAGCTCCTTTTCGATCAGTGATATCGATGTACATACCAAGCACTCCGGCTATACGATTTTCAATCATGATCGGGACACCATAGATTTCAACATCCACCAGACTACCATCTTTCTTCTTCCGTTTTCCTGCACCATGGATTTTTCCACCACTTAACACTTGTGAAGTGAATTCATATGCTTGTGGTATACATTCGTTCGGAGCAATAATTTCGTCCAGGTGCCTGGATTTCACCTCTTCTTCAGTGTATTGAAAAAGGTTGCTGAACGCTTCATTTACCGATATGATCTTCTGATGTTCATCCATTGTGACCAGTGCGACTGGATTGTTATTTATTAGAGATTCAAAATAGATTTTTTGTTCATTGATCTTTTTCGAACGCTTTACAACTTCTTGTTCCAGATACTTCTTTTGTGCGATTAAAAAGACACCTTGCTTATAAACAACAGATATGATCATAATGATGATGGGCAGGACATCAATCAACCACATCAGTGGATTATTCTTGTGTATATAGATCAGGGACGTGACGGAGAAATCAAGATCTAGAGCAAATAACTCGATAAGAATTACACAAAATAAAATTATGGCACCGAGTGAAAAACCAAGCAAAGCAAGTTTAACAGTTTCTGTTTTTGAAGATTGATCAGACATAAGATTGGTTTCTCAATTTCTTATAAGGTATTGAACTATAGAAAATGATACATCATTTTAGGTGGAAATCAGATATCGAAGTTCACATTTTTAAACGAAACAAAAATTTTGTAGGTCCATTAAGCAAAAGCATTTCGATTATTCCAGACCATCCCCGTTTTATTCCAATACTACCAGCAATAATTTGGAATTGGATAAGGATGGAGGGGTATGAGTTGAATGAATGGTAATAATATGATTACTGATCGCACTTATTTTTCGAAGGACTGCGCAATTGATTTTAAGATTCACGCTGATATATCTGATGGCATAGCTTTAGTGATTGACAGCTGGATTACTTTGTCTGATCTATATGGCATGGCAGAAATATTCTATAAAGTCTACTCGGGTTAATCTTCTCGTGAGATTTATCGATAGAAATGGGTTAGATTCATAAAAATCCAACTGAGAGAAGAGAAACTGATTCCTGGCATGGTGTGTTTGTACTGTATTGAATTTGACCACAGCAATAATTTAGTTGTGTTTTTTCATTAATTGAATCTGATATACTAACCATACATTGTTCGGAGGGCGGAAGCCATATCCCTGATATGGTATTGTTCGATTTACTTATTCTCAATTCTTATAATTTAATTTATAAAGGTATCATGAAAAAGAATAATTCCTCCAATGAGCAGACTCATGTCATCGCGGCATTCACCGAACTGGCTTCTTCCTATGAAAATAAAATGGACTCAGAACTGAACTTATTCTGGGGCTGGTCATATCAGGAATTAATTGATACTCTGCTTAAATCAATTTTTGATCTTGATCACAAAAAGGTCCTTGATCTGGCAACCGGGAAACTGGTGATTCCTCGCGCTATACAATCGACATGTCCTCAAGTAGAGCAAATCGTGGGATTAGATATTACTTTCCGTATGCTGCAATTAGGAAAGGAATCGGTTAAAAAGGGTTCTTCCATCGACCTGTTATGTGCCTCTGCCCTGGATGTTCCTCTGGAGAACAATACATTCGACTTGATAACCTGTGCGCTTGCGACCCATCACATGGATGGTAAGAAACTGTTGTTAGAAGTGTATCGCATAGTCAAACCAGGAGGTTCTATCATTATAGTGGATGTAGGAGCGTCTCGATTCTGGATGAATCCGATCGTACAAAAGATCATTAAAGTTCTGGCTTTTATTTATTTTTTTATCAGAGAAGGAGGTTCTCGCGCGTGGGCGGAAGCAAGCGCCCTGCCGAATATCCGTACGGCGGCAGACTGGGAAGAAGAATTAGAACTGGCTGGTTTTCAAAATATTCAGATCACAAGATTAAAATCGCGGCGTTTATGGATACCGGATCCAATATTACTTCATGCGAAAAAGGAGATTTGATAAGATGACGACATACAAGGAATTATTACAACAGGGTAGACATGATTTGATCTGGGAAAAATATTGCGGGTATTTGGATCTTACTCTCGAGGAATTCATGGAGATCCAGCAGCGCCTGCTATTAGAGCAAATTGACTTTTTAAAGGACAGCAAACTGGGTAAACAATTTTTCAAAACAAAAAAAATTACCAGTATTGATGAATTCAGAAATGCAGTACCACTTACAACCTATGAAGATTACGTGCCCTACTTAATGGAAAAAGACGAGGCGAATCTACCCCCGGGGAAGTATTACTGGGCTCGCACCTCGGGGAGATCAGGAAAATACCCCTGCAAATGGGTTCCCTATTCACAACGGAATTATGACAAAATGGCAGAAGTTGTGATAAGCGCCATGATCCAGGCTTCCTGTTCGGGGCGGGGTGATGTGAAAATGGAATCAGGGGATGTGGTGTTGCTGGCTACCGCGCCGCGACCCTACACATCAGGATATATCAGCTATACCACCTATGAAAATGCCGATGTGCGCTTTGTGCCGCCTCTGGATGAAGCTGAGAACATGGAATATAGTGAAAGAGTTCAAAAAGGATTTATGCTAGCCATGAATACAGGCCTGGATATTTTCTTTGGACTGGCAATGATTCTGGGGAAAATGGGCGAACGTTTTGCGAGTGGATCGGGAGGGATGAAACTTACAAAAGATCTCTTTAAACCACGTACACTCTCACGCCTGTTAGGTGGATATATCAAAGCCAAACTGCAAAAAAGACCACTTCTTCCAAAAGATATCTGGAAACTAAAGGGAATTATGACAGGTGGTATGGATACCGAGATCTATCGTGATCGCCTGGAATACTACTGGGGCAGAACTCCATTGGAGGGATATGCTTGTACAGAAGCGGGTATGGTCGCTATGCAAGCATGGAATTTCAAGGGTATGACACTGTTTCCTGACAGCAATTTCTATGAATTTATACCCTATGAAGAACATCTGAAAAATAAAGCAGATCCTTCCTATCAGCCTAAAACAGTTCTGTTTGATGAAATCAAACCTGGCATCTATGAAATTGTATTTACCAATCTGCTTGGCGGCGCATTAATGCGTTATCGAATCGGAGATTTATTGATATTCACTGCCATGGAGGATAAAGAAATTGACGTTAAGTTACCGCAGTTTCGCTTCTATTCACGCGCAGATGATCTTATCGATCTGGGAACCATGGTGAAATTAACGGAAGCAGATATCTGGCTGGCAATCGAAAAATCGGGTATTCAATATGTAGATTGGACAGCCCGAAAGGAAATTATTGAGAAAGAGTCAGTGCTGCATATATACATTGAAGCAGCCAGCGATCAAGAAAGAAATGAGATCAAAGCGACCAGGCTAGTGCAAGGAGCAATGTCTGAATTGAATGAGGAATTTTCAGTAACAAAAAAAATGCTTGGAGATCATATTCTGGTTGTAACATTTCTTCCTGATGGAGCGTTTAACAATTACATTCAGTCACAACAGGCAGCCGGGGCGGATCTGGCGCATTTAAAACCACCTCACATGCAGCCAAATGATAGTATACTTGCCCGCCTGACAGGAGAATCATAACAATAAACATGCTCTTTGATTTTGATTTTATTATTACAGTTCTGGCATTAGCAGGCTATCTGGCACTCTATCTGGTCGTTTATTTTAGTAAACCAAAGACAAAAGAGAAAGATACCTTTCGATTCTACCTTCTGATGATGGCACTCTGGATGTTGAGTGCTGTCATCGTGGTAGGACAATTGGGTGATATTTATTTCTGGTTTCGCATGATGACCGTTACATCTGTGATATCCATGATCGGAATTCACCGGTTTGTAGAATTGATCGTGCCTGAGAAAAAAAACTGGGATCGTGGGATAATTGCTTACGTGGTGGGGGTAGCGGTCATTACTCTTTCTACAAACTGGGTGGTTTCCTACGCCTACATGAATGGATCAGAGCTAGTCTATTCCTTCACCCCATTGGTAGGTCTGGTGGCAGGACCCAGTTATGCATTGATGCTGTATAACACCTATCGTTTGATTAATGGCTATCACCTTGCGAGAAATCCGCAGATTCGAAACCGTTATAAATATCTCATTACCGGTTTATTTTTTGTTATTTTTGGATCTATCTTTAATTTTACCGATCTGGGGAAGTACCCAATTGACATCTTTGCAAATTTGATCACTGCAGTATT
The DNA here is from genome assembly GCA_963556045.3 of Anaerolineaceae bacterium. Lineage (GTDB taxonomy): Bacteria > Chloroflexota > Anaerolineae > Anaerolineales > Anaerolineaceae > UBA4781. The sequence continues at coordinate 1,841,698 of CAUVYA020000002.1, forward strand.
GATTTCTGTGTCCATCCTGAGACATAAATTACTGGATATCAACGTCATTATCAGAAAAAGCGTTTTGTATGCTGTGCCCACCATCCTGATCGGTACATCCTATTTTCTGATCATCAGTTTATCGGTGAGGATTTTCCAGCTTTCGGTTAATCAACAGATGTTCGTGTCTGTGATTACTGCGGTGACAGCTGCTTTGATCTTCCAACCGGTCATTTCTTTTTTTCAGGAGAGCATCAACAGATTGTTTTTTCGCGAGCGGTACGATTCCAATTTAATGCTGCAGCGCATCAGCCTGGCGACCTCACGTGAGATTGATCTATACCGATTGACGAATGTTCTTATTGATGAGATTGTAGGCACAATGCACATCAAACGTGCCGGTCTCTATGTGGCGCAAAAAGAGGGAAGTCCGTTTATATTGGTATCTGGAAGGGGTTTGAATTACTCGAAAATCAAAGAATTTCGAACCGATCATCCTCTGATCTCGAAATTAAGAAAAACAGATTCTCCGCTTATGTGGTCTGACCTTGAATCATCGCCGATGTTGAAATCCTTATGGAAGGATGAACTGGATTACCTGATTGATCTGAAGGCGGAGATATTTATTCCACTAAAGACCAAAAATGAATTGATTGGAATTCTTGTTTTGGGTGAGCGAATGTCTGAATCACCATACTCGCAGGAAGATATCAATAATCTAACCACATTAGCCAGCCAATCATCAATTGCTATTCAGAATGCTCATTTATTTTCACAAGCACAAAACGAATTGGCGGAAAGAAGACGGGCAGAACACAATTTGCAGCTTCAATTGAAGCGCCTTTCTGCACTGCAGGATATTAATGTTGCGATTACGGAAAACTTTGATTTGCAAATTCCCCTCGTTCTTCTGCTGGATCAAGTGATCAATGAGTTGAAGGTAGATGCAGCAGATGTACTTCTATATAATCCGGATGAGAAGAATTTAAATTACGTGGCGGGTAGAGGATTTAAAACCGAAGCGTTGAAATTTACCAGTTTGCGGATGGGACAGGGCATGGCTGGAACAGCAGCACAAACTCGCCATACCATCCACATAAAGGATCTATCCGTTGAACATACTACTCTGGCACAATCACCCTTGCTGGATGTTGAGAATTTTGTTACGTATTATGGTTTCCCATTAATTGCACGCAACCAGATAAAGGGAGTATTGGAGATATTTCATCGTACTGTCCTTGAACCGGATAAAGATTGGTTTGACTATCTCAATACTTTAATCACTGAAACGGCTCTTGCAGTGGATAATGCGCGTTTGTTCACCGATCTGGAAAAAACGAACCAGGAACTGATAAGTGCATATGAAGCAACACTTGAAGGCTGGGCGCGCACACTGGAAATGCGAGATCGGGAAACGGAAGGACACAGCCAGCGCGTATTGCAAATGACGGTAACTCTGGCAGAGAGAATGGGTATACATGGGGATGAATTGGTTCATGTCAGACGGGGTTCGCTGCTTCATGATATTGGGAAGATTGCCATTCCTGATAGTATTTTGCAAAAACCCGGAGCATTAGATGAAGAAGAATGGAAGATCATGCGCCGTCATCCCAGTATCGCATATGAGATGCTTTCGACCATCAGTTTTCTGGAACCATCCCTTGAAATTCCTTATTGTCATCATGAAAAATGGGATGGAAGTGGTTACCCGCAGGGGCTGAAGGGGAAAGAAATACCACTTTCGGCTCGCATATTCGCCATCGTTGATGTTTGGGATGCGCTTTTATCAGACCGCCCATATCGAAAAGCCTGGAACGATAAAAAAGTACTAGATTATCTGCGATCCCAATCAGGTACACATTTTGACCCAATGGTCGTGGAGGAATTCCTTAGATTGATCGAAGAAGAAAAGATGACAAGGAAAATGTACAAACAACGAATTCATCCATAAGCAAATACAACTTTTTCCACCTTCCCTCGTATATATGTTGTAAGAAATTAGCTAAGGAGAATTTCAATGTCGGATTACGATCATAAATTATATCGATCGCGAGATAATCGCATGATCGCAGGGGTATGCGGTGGATTGGGTGAGTATATTGGTGTTGATGCAACCATTGTTCGTTTATTATTCGCGGTAGGTTTATTTTTAGGTTCGTTAACTTTTTGGGTATATCTGGTAATGATGCTGGTTATCCCAGAAGAACCATAAAAGAATCTATTTGGGATTTATGCTGGTTTCATCTCGACCAGCTTTTTTGTTAACAGGCGTTGCGATTGCGTATGTTTTTTCACCCATGTCTTCGATTTTCTGGATGAGAGGGAATCCCTTCTCCATTCCAGCTATCTGGTAGCCGGCAGAATGAAAAGCATGCCATACTTTTTCAAGTGCCGCATGACTGTGAATCTCAACGAGTATGATGGGACGCACCTCATGTAGAGTGCGCTGCATCCCAGCTACAGCCAATGCTTCCCCTCCCTCGATATCCATCTTGATCAGATCTGGGCGGGGATTATCTTTTTCGAAAATAAAATCATCCAATCCAATCGCATTAACTTTAATTTGATCCATATACTGTTCATCTCTACCCAGAGATCCCTGCGCCTTTCCCATAGCACCAGAACGATGGACCATGAAGGTGATCTTGCCAGGATGGTCAATCACTGCTGCTTGCTGCAATGAGATGATTGCCTGGAGTCTATTAAGTGCAATATTCTTGCGAAAGCGCTCGCAATTAGCTGGCAGTGGTTCAAATGCGATCACCTGTCCACCTTCACCTACCAGTTTGGCTGCCATCAAGCTAATGTACCCAATATTCGCGCCAATGTCATACACAATCATGCCGGGTTTGCAGAATTGACGAAAGGCTGCCTGCAAATCGATCTCATATGTTCCCAACCAGTAATCTTTTTCAGATTGCATATCGAGGTATATTTGATATCCCCGCAGGGTTCCGCCTGCTATTTCCATTTCTGTTAATCCGATCGGTGAAGCGGAATTCAGAATCGTGCGTATCTTGTTGGCTATTTTTGGAGAACGATATAGCCAAGTTTTCATCCGTACTGGCAGAATTTTAGCAGCCAGAGATGCGAAATTCACCATCCATTTCATAAATCAATCCTCATGATTAATTCCAGATAATCCCTGATGGGGACGCCATTCTCTGCTGACAGCGGGATTTCCGGTTTGATTTTACGATCTACCTCTACACCGCATTTGATCAATCGTTCAAGTCGAAAGCCATATTTTTGATAAAAACCCAGTGCGCTAAGATTGTCGTTTGTGGTAAATAATCTTAGCATTGTGCAGCCCTTTGTCAGAGCTGTTTTCTGCACTTCATTCAATAATAGAGTGCCACATCCTAAACCTGGCTGTAGACTATTGAGTGTTATGATCTCACAAATGGGTGGATCGAGGTGGTAGGTGATCAGCCCAATTCTCTCTTTATCCAGGGTAGCCACAAAGGCTGGCAGCTGAAGCGGATGAAAGATCCTTTCGAGCACAACTACCTGCTCACTTCCCCAGCTTTCCAGCATGAGGGTTGTGATCCATGCATGGTCTCGGGCTGTTTTTTCTCGAATGCGAATGGGAGACATAGATGATCAGGTTTTATGAACGGACCAATTATTCTTGATCCGCTGGAAAGTGTCTGACAGGTTTTCAGGAAGAACACGGGCGTTTCCAACGGAGGTCATAAAATTGGTATCACCATTCCAGCGTGGTACGATGTGGAAATGAAGGTGATCTGCTACTCCTGCGCCCGCAATAGCGCCCAGGTTAGCGCCAATATTGAATCCTTCTGCGCCGTATTCTTCGGCGAGCACTTGAATTCCCTCGGTGATCAACTGCATCATCTCTGCTTTTGTTTCGAAAGAAAGATCCTGCATGGCAGCTTTATGCTCGTAAGGGACCACCATCAGATGCCCGCTTGTGTATGGATAGCGGTTTAGCATAACAAAAGCGAATTTTCCACGTTTTACAATCAGATTTTCAACACCATCTTTCTGTTGAATACCCATGCAAAAAAAACAATTTTTGTCAGAGGTTTCCTGAATATATTTCATTCGCCAGGGAGCCCACACATGCTCCAGTTTTGGATCGCTTTTCTTTTTCATTTCAAGTCCTTATTATACGCGCTGTTTCAATGAAAAAGAGATTATACTGTTATTTGCATGTTCAAAGACTCTCTTTTTTCTCAGCAGGTGTTCTCGGTTTCAGAAGTGACCGGATATATCCGCATATTGCTGGAAGAAAATCAGGATCTGCAGGATATCTGGATCCAGGGGGAAGTGTCGAATCTCTCGTTTCCCTCTTCAGGTCATATCTATTTCACACTGAAAGATGAGAATGCATCGCTGCGCTGTGTGATCTGGAAATGGACGGCACAATACCTTCATGTTAAGCCCGCAGATGGTATGGCTGTGGATGTGCACGGAAAATTTGGAGTTTATGAAAAGGGAGGACAGTACCAGTTCTATGCTGATACGATTCGCTCACAGGGCGAGGGCAGGCTGTTCCAGGAATTTCTTCTTCTGAAAAACAAACTGGAAGCAGAAGGATTGTTCGACAAAGAAAAGAAAAAAGAAATCCCCGCGTTTCCACGGGTGATCGGCGTGGTTACTTCTCCTACTGGTGCGGCGCTGCAGGATATTCTTAATACATTGCGGAATCGCTTCCCCCTGGTAAAGGTACTTCTTTCTCCAACGCTGGTGCAGGGAGAGGATGCACCACAATCGATCGTGAACGCAATCCATGCTCTGGAGATATCTCCTGAAAAACCGGACGTTATTATCATTGCTCGCGGTGGAGGTTCACTGGAGGATTTGTGGTCATTTAACGAAGAGCAGGTTGTGCGTGCGGTTGCCGATTCACAAATTCCGATCATCAGCGGCGTAGGACATGAAACAGATTTCACGCTGGTAGATTTTGCATCTGATCTACGTGCCCCGACTCCTACTGGTGCGGCAGTTTTGGCTGTTCCCGACAAAACGGATCTGGTATTTACCATGCAAGAAATGGAATTGCGATTAAAGAAGATAGCCAGCTATATATTCAGCGAATACCGGCAGAACATTAAAGAATTTACCTACACGCTGCAGCATCTTTCACCGCAGAATCATATTCGGCAGAATTGTCTGCGGCTGGATGAGCTATCAAGACGGTTGAATACATCTATCCACTCAAACCTTGCGCTCGTGCAAGCAAATCTTGAAAGAGTACGCGTACACATGCTGGCGATTGATCCATTAGCCGTGTTAGAGCGAGGGTACGCACTGGTTTATAATCACGATAAGGAATTGATTAACAGCATTACGAAAACCGGCATCCAGGAGCAGCTTGATGTTCGATTAAAGGATGGCTGGGTGGCTGCGGAAGTAAAAGCTATTAAAGAGAATGGATTAGATGGAAAAAATGATAGCTAAAAAAGATATCCAAAAATTAAAGTATGAGCAAGCCCTGAAAGAATTAGAACAGGTAATTGCAAATCTGGAAACAGGCACGTTAGCCCTGGAAGAAATGATCGTTCAATTCGAGTTTGGCAAAGAATTACTGGCACATTGCCAGGGTTTGCTAGATCAAGCAGAATTGAGGGTGGGCGAGGTGGGGGATATGGAAAATGGGATTTCCAATGATGATGAGGGCGCCTCATGAATATCTTTCGACAACTCCTGTCGAATTATGTGTTGATGAGTGCATTTACAGCATGGGGTATTGCACAGCTGCTTAAGCTGCCTTTAAATTATGCGGCGAACAAAGAGTGGGATTGGAAAGTCCTGTTCAATCCCGGAGGTATGCCGAGTTCACATTCGGCAATCTCAACCTCCGCTTCGCTGGCTATAGGATTGCTGCATGGTTTTGATTCTTCCCTGTATGCATTATCAGTAACGGTGATGGCAATCGTGGTATATGATGCCACCAGTGTTCGCCGGCAGGCGGGTATTCATGCAGAATGGATCAATAAAATAATGGAAGAAACGGAAGAAATATTTAAAAGCGGTAATTTCTCATACAAAAAACTGCAAGAAGTATTGGGGCATACTCCTTTTGAAGCAGTGGCAGGCATTACGCTGGGTTTGGTTGTTTCAGCGATCCTGTGGTTCGCTTATTATAGAAACTAGAATCCCATCCCCTTGATCAGTTCATCCGGATCGTTTCCACCCCGAGCACTTTTTTTTCTGCTATCCAATTCAACCCAGAATTGTCCATCAAGACGACGAGAACGAACGGGGATTGGCATGGGTACACCCCAACCGGCAATCAGCACCTCTTCTTTGGGCTGCAAGTGGGAAAGCATGGAACGCAGCGCATCCTTGCCGGCTGCGCCGGAAAGTACTGCCCGAATATCCTCATCATCTGTCAGATAACCAGAAATACGTGTTCCCAGCTGTGACATAACCTCGTCGTCGATCTGAGATGGACGCTGGTCAATGATGAGCAGGGTAACGTAATACTTGCGCATTTCACGGGCGATGGTGCTGAACGCGGTTTGGGCTGCCATTTCGTGGTTCAATAATTTATGTGCTTCTTCAATTACAATGATAAGCTGACGTGGCTCAGCCGGGTTTTTCCCGTTGCGGTAATCGTTGGTTTGGTGTTCCCATTCTTCACGGATCTTGCGGGTGATCAGATTGGAGATGAACAGGTAATGCAAATCGGATTCGTATCCGCTGAAAGAAAGGATGATGTGCCTGCCATTTTTTAATGAGTCTACAATAGTGTGTAATCCATTACCGACAGGATCATTGGTGATGTAGCCGGCGGCAAACAACCTTCCCAATTTGCTGTGCAAACTCTCGGCAGCCATGACGTTGACTCCATTTTGATTTGCCCAGGCAGCGATACTATCGGGAGCGGGAATTTTTTTCCCATCTTCACCAGTAACGAATGTTCCGGATTTCATTGCTTTGAATGCAGTAAACCATTGCTTTTGCCCCAGACTGGATTGCAGCGCTGCCAGGGTGGTGGCAGTGGTTTCTTTGAGGTTCAATTCACCGGTCAGCATTTCTATATCTTCTGGTTGGATATCACCGGCAGCGATCTCGAGATGGAAACTGGGGCTGTTACCGCGAATATTTTTACCCGCTCCCAATCCGATCACCTGCACTCTTGATCCAAAATGCGTATTGAGACCGACCACTTTTTCACCCGTATCACTTGCGGTATCATCAAAACCATACTCATTGTGCATATCGAATATCAGCAAAGAGGATGTATCGTGCTGGATGAGCCCTGCCAGTAAAATGCGGGTCAGAAAGCTCTTGCCTGTTCCAGTGGCGCCAAACACCCCCGAGGAACGCTGCACCAGGTGTGCCAGATCAATGCAAACCGGGAAACCCTGTTCGCGAGTATATCCAATGATGAAATTCGATGCTTCATCCGGGTCTCCAAAAACTGTGGCTATGTCCACTGCACTGGCAAGCTGCACAGGAGATTGATGAGCAGGAATGGTTTTGATCTGGATGGGATTGGGATTGGCTCCCCCCGCCTTATCTTTTTCCTCTTTCCACTGTAAAAAGGTATCGGGATCATCCGGACCATTCTCAAGCATTAACACCGGCAGAATGATTGCATTTGCGAATAAGACCTCATCCCGTAGAATTTCTGAAAGGATGGGTGGATAGGAATGGCTAATGTGTTCATCAGCAAAACGCGGATCGGTTGCCCCAAGTCGCAGATCGGTGATCAATCCATAAAATTGCCAATTCCCGCTTTTAATCGTCACGAAACTTCCCTCTTGAATATTCTGCGGTGAAACGTTCAGCCGGGCGGTGAGACTTTCAGACAGGCTGCCGCCGATGATGATGCCAATCTCTTTATGAGGTGTGTTTTTTGATGAAATGGTTATTTTATTCATGGCTTATCTCTTTTTGCGTATCGAACATGGCGCTCTCTGCTAGAGAATGCAATATTTGTTGGAGGGTATCGTAATCATTGCGATAGAGATGTGTTAGGGTACGGGTGGATTGCTCGAGCCACGCCTGCTTTTCTTCCTGATTGAAAACATACAGGGCATTTCGAAAATGGGCTGCCACCAGATCGAAATTAAGGATCTGTTTTTCACCGACCAGATAGCGCAAATATCCCCCCGCTTTACCTGATTGCAGGAATGTTCTCAATTCGTTACCTGAGCAGCGATAGACAGATTCGAGTGACAGAGGTGGAGTAGGAGGAAGTTGATGGATCACCTGCTCTCCTTTTTTAAACCCGATGTAGGCAAGCGTAAACTCAAGCGGTACGGTTCGATACCTGCGATTATCCTCAATCACTTTGACGTCGATCGGTTCGGTGGTTGCGAGCTGCCGCACCAATCCATCATCAAGGATGTGAATATCAGAGACCACCCCGTAAATGGTGCTGCCATCTGGCGCTATGACTGCAACCACTTCACCAAGAATGGGATGATCTACAATGCTCATGCGACAGCCTGCTGTACATCCAAGTGAAGTGGCGTTCAGTACATACCCCAATCCGGTTCTTTTCATCGTCGCTCCGTTTTTGTGTGCGGTGCCAGGTCTTTGGCAGCCTGTTTGTATGATTCTTCTTCCATTTCTGCACCTGCCTGTATTAATCTTGAGGTTATTTGATTTTCCAGCTCCGTTTTTTCGTGCTGGTGAACTACAGCTGTTTCGTGTGCGCGATGCAAACAGTAAGGGTAGGGTTTACTGCCCATGATGGCACATTGCTCCAGAAGAGAGAAGTGGAGAAGATTCACCATTACATCGTCGCTGGCGACCCAGTCCGGTATCTCCACCCGCACTACCCAGGGTTTTGCCGTTTGACTGACATTTAAATAAAAGAAATAGAAAATCGGTTTCTGTTCTTGGTTGTACGGTGGAATTTTCGCTGGCACGCGGGTTTCAAAGATTGCCGATCGCTGCGCTGGCTCTAACAGCAGGGAAAAAACATGTGTATCAGTAATATTGGGAAATCTACTCACCACACCATTCGATCCCGCGGATTGTTCCAAGCGGGAGTCTATCAGGGTGATCAATGAGCGGGAACGAGGTTTATCAACATACCCGGCGGTGATCACGTTGTGTTCTTTCAATTCATTCAGATAACGAGTATATTCCTCAACTTTTTCGCGATACCAGTGCTCAGATCGTGGTTCATGATACAGTTCCAGCATCCCATCTCGCAGTGCAATGGTGGGTTGACTTGTCTTTAAGCTGTATTCTTTCAGGTATTCCATCTCCATGACATCGCGGTCGAGGTTCACCAGGTCTTCGCTGATGAGATTTGCCTCTTCAAACAGTTCTTTATATGTATATAATTTACTTCTTGTGATCGGTTTCAAAGGATGCTGTCCGGCGGGGAATTGGATAATGCCAATATTGACCAACGCAAGAAGGGGAAAAGCGTGGGGGTCAGGTACGATCTGGGAACCATCTATACTGACGATGTTGTAGTTTATATCTGGTAAGGATGAAGATATTGATTCTGAGGGGTTTTCAGTTACCGGCAGAGCTACCCTTTTTTGCGCTCTTTCTCCATGGACTCTTAAAATCTGAAGGTCTGATGAAAAACGTTGCAGGTCTTCAAGTGCTTGCATTGTTTGTTCTTTGATTTGTTTTTGAAAATGCAGCACGTCTTGAGTGTAGCTATTAATGTGATTCTGAAGATCGATAAAGTCTAATGGCATGGGATTCCCCGTGGTAAGAACATATGTTTGATTATAACGAAGGAAAGAGATGCTGACCAGATTAAATTATGAAGGAGGCATTTCTGCCTCCTTCTAGTAGGGGTACCCAATACCCGGAGGGCTAGGGTTTCAGAGTTTCAAAATAATTAAAGGTGATATCAACCTCTTTGCCGTAGCTGAGCGCACCAAAACCAACTGTCCCTTCAAGATAGGTGTTATCTTCAATTGCCAGAGGGCGTTTATCTTTGTATACCTGCTCACCGTTGATGAAAACGGTTAGCTGGTTTCCGGTGCAGGAAAGAGCAAAGACATTTTTACCCAATCCGCTATTGATGAGTGTGCTGCCCATACGACCTTCTACGAAATTTGTATAAGCGTTCTTGCCTTCATCTGCCAGGTATTTGTCGTAACGCAGCAGTTCATAATAACCCTGGCTGCTGATGCGCAGTTCATACCAGCCGGCATCTGACGCGCGGCACATCAAGGAAGTGGCATTATCCAACTGTCCATAATTTTCTACTTCTGCCTGCACGATGACGTCTTTATAGGAAGTATCTTTACGGAAAAAGGCAAAATTGGTATCGTTGGGCGGTTGGATCTCAAGTCGGAATTTTCCGTTGGACTGCGACCAGATGAGCTGATCTTCCAATCCTGAAACGATCTGCATTCCCCAGTCATCGTTGATATTCCCTTCAAATTCGTCAAGGATGATCACATCTTCAGAAAGAACGGATTCCGTTGGCTGTGCTTTCAATTCGCTGGTTTGCGGGGCGCTGTTCTGTGCTGAACTCAGATTTTGTGTCACATTACAGGATGCCAGCAAAGCAGCTGCCAGAATGATACCCAATATAATTTTCTTTTTCATCATTTCTCCAATCTAATTTGTTCAAGAGGTATAATGGTCATACCACTGTACCATAGTGTAAACAATTTATAAGGATTTGTCAATGATGAATTGGCTGTAATAAAATAAGGGCAAGGAGATACTTTTATGAATACCAAAGGCAAAAATTTTATCGGTTTTTTGCTGCCGCTTTTACTTTTGTTTGTTAGCTGTACGTTTCCTGCTTCTACACCTACACCAACCCTTACACCAACTTCAACCACCAGCACCGATAGCGCTGTTGTACAAAAACAGGAAAACATTCAGGCAGTTGCTGCCGCTGCCTCCCCAACCCCTGCCAATACTCCCATTCCCCTATCTGTGGGTACTTCCTCTTTCCCGCAAAATGTGAATCCGCTCAATGGATTACCGGTAGAAAACCCGGAAAATTTGAAGAATCCCCCACAGCTGGTTTCGATCACCAATTTTCCACCTACTGCGCGACCACTGGCTGGCTTATCCTACTGCCCGATCGTTTTTGAAATGTGGATCGGAGATGGGATGACACGTTTTCTGGGAATCTTCTATGGTGATTTCCCACAGGAAACTGCCGCTATGTATCCTGCCGACCAGACCCAGACCACTTTACAGGAAGCATCCATAGGACCGATCCGCTCAGGGCGTGTTCCCTATGAATATGTGCGAAAACTGTTCAGCGGGTATCTGGTGATGGCATCCGCAGCAAAAGCTGTATCAGACCAGCTCAGTGACTACAGTAATATCTACGGGACGGATCTCTCTGATCCCAACAGTGCCATGATGAAGGTGACCGATCTGGAAGCTCTGGCGAAATCAAGTCAGAAGGAATTGGGCGAAGCAGCGCTGAGCGGTATGTATTTCGATGAATCCATTCCAGAGGGCGGAAAAAGCGCGCACTCGTTGTGGCTGTATTATTCCTATCTCAACCAGATCTTCTGGCGTTATGACGAAGAAAACGGCGTTTTTCGCCGCTGGCAGGATAACGCCGATGCTACCAATTTCATTGAAGCAACCGATCGATTGACAGGTGAGCCGCTGGGAGCATCCAATGTCATCATCCTGTTTGCAGATCATGAAGTGGAGGAACACGGCATCATTGATATTTCTCTTCTGTATATCAAACGCGGGAAAGCGCTGCTCTTCAGGGATGGGCAAAAGTACGAAATGTACTGGACTACTGCCAGCGAGGAATATGAGAAAACTACCGGTAAATTACGCCCCATCCGTTTCACTGATGCGGAAGGAAATCCCTATCCTCTGAAACCAGGACAGACCTGGATCGAGATCGTACCTTACTTTACTCCCTATTGGGAAACGGTAGATTCCGAAATCTACAATCGCCTGGTATACGGCGATAGCCCCGGTTCCGGTTATTGGGCGGTTAGAGTTCACGCGCCAAAATAGTATGAAACTTGAGTCTATGCAAATTCGATATGTAGAACAAACAAGCATCTTTTTAAGGCCTGGCTTCCTTTCTTGCTAGTAGAAGATATAAGTGAACTATTCTTGATTGATAAACAGACCAGCGAGAAAGAATAATTGTTGAATGGATTATTGTGAGTATTAACCTTAAATGTTGAGAAAGCGAATGACAATATAGAAAAATAAGTATCAGTAATAAAGCAATAGGGTAAATGAAAAGATAAAGAAAATTGACACCAGCTTTTATAGCTTGCCAGTTTTCAAGAATAGTATATGGAGGAAAAGATGAGATTGTCAGCACCGAAAAAAATTACTTGGTGGATTGCTGTAATTATTGGCGGACTTGGAGTTCTGAGCAGAATTATCAGTATTCCTTTTGTCAATGGTTACGAGTTTGTATTTGTGGCTATTGGTTTCTTGCTTCTAACCCTTGCCACCTTGCTAAAAGGACTCTAATATCGTTTAGATAAATCAAGTAAGAAAAAAAATAAGAATAATAAAACCCCCAACGAATTACGGGGATTTTATTATTAAAAGATTTCTTTTGTCGAAATAATTGGAATAGTATGATTGATTTATCGGTTCGCAGCTTGCTTGTGATAATAGATACATTTTTCTTGTATTGGGCAACTTTCACATTGTGCTTTACGCGCCTGACAAATTTCTCGCCCGAGCCTGATGATATTGAGATGCCCGGCATAATACTGGTCAATAGAAAATAGCTGTTCCATATAAAAATGACATTCTTCCACGTTCATGGTAGAAGGGCGTATACCAAAACGTCCGGTAACGCGATAGATGTGCGTATCTACCGGAAAGGCGGGAATGCCAAGCGAAAATTGCATTACGATGGCAGCCGTTTTCATTCCTACCCCTTTGAATTGGAGCAGATATGCACGCACTTCTTCTCTTTCACATTCTGCCAGGAAATCCAGGTTCAGTGCAGCGTGTTTTGTGCTGATCTCCTCTAAAACAGCCTTAATGCGTTTTCCTTTTTGATTTCCCAATCCGGCAGGACGGATGGCATCAATGATCTTTTCCACTTCTGCATCCCGCACTTCTTCCCAGGTTGGGAAAGCAGCGCGCAAGCGGTTGAATGCGATATCTCGATTGTGATCATTGGTATTTTGCGACAGAATGGTGGAGACCAATTCATCAAGGGCTGGTAATGGTGTGCGCCAGGTGGGGGTTCCAAATTGATCCATCAGAGATTGATAAAGCCATTGTGCTTTCGCTTTATCCTTTTCGAATTGCTCCACCGAGACCTTTTTTAGTTTTCTATTTTCCATGCTTGCAACGATTCAATAAGTTGTGAAGAGGGTCTGATCTCGCCAATGGGAATATCACGCCAGTTGGTGATCGCGTGACGACCATATTGCTGTAATTGGTCTTCGACAGCCGGTGTAAGCAGCCCCACATGATGAAGGATGCTCATGATGACCACCGGACGTGCCCGTTCTTTCAGGTCTCCATCAATGATCTTCACCATGACACCCAGCGCCGGACTGCCCGGTCGAAGTGCATCGGGCATGATACCCACACCAAAATACCCTTCCGCCCCGGTTTTTGCGATTAGTTTTCCGGTTATCGTCTCCATGATGGCAGTATCAAATCGCTCGGGACCAGCTACCAGGAATGGATGAGCCATCATGGCATGTGTGATCATCTTGCAGGCAGCAGCGCGTTGCTGTGTGAGTGATTCGGGCTGGCATAACAGGGCATATGCACGTGCGGCATTGCGCATGGGAACCGCGAATACCGGTGCAGAACAACCATCTACGCCCATCGCAAATTGACTCGCAGAAATATCAAACATTTCTCCACAGGTTTTTAATATCAATTGCTGTGTGAGATTATCTGTCTCAAGGTACGAGTCTTGAGGTGCGTTAAGCAAAGCCGCCAGCGCGAGCATACCGCTGTGTTTTCCAGAACAATTATGCCGCAGGCTGGAAAGTTCTTCTTCACCACGAATAATATGATTAGCCGTGATGCGATCGAAAGGGAGATGCATGCCGCACTGCAAACTGTCTGCATCAATACCGATCTTCTTCTGTAAACCCTGCAAGACCCTGACATGGTCATTCGTTCCGGAGTGGGAGGCGCACATGATGGCGATTTCGGAGTCATTGAAATGGTACCGCTGTGATGCAGGATTCTCCAATAAAGCCAGTACCTGAAGAGGTTTGGCGGTGGAACGCAGGTATGTCACCAGGTCAGCGTCGCCCATTTGAAAGTGGACCTTACCGGTATTGTCACACACTACTATAGAACCAAAGTGGATGGATTCGACAATTTCTCCACGGGTGAGTTCAACCAGTGGTTCAAAGGATATATCCTGCATTTTCCCTCTATAGTTCATGAAATTAGCGCATATTTCGATTGAAATATTGGCTGATACCCCATTTCAATCGTGCTTTGTAATGTTCTTGCATTTTCTTGGTTTTGGCGGGGAAATTATCCAACAGGCTGATTGCAAATTTATCAAGCTGTGCCTGGTCAATATTTCTTGAAGAATATTTATCGAGTTTTTTCTTTACCATATTGAGAAATTTAATCTGATCGTTGATCTCATTTCTCCCAATTATTCCAGATCTCCCACTGACAATCGTATAGTTCTTATAATCGTTCGATTTCAAGAGATCTAATATTTCCAACCAGGATTCAAGATCAGCATTCTCAAGAAAAGGTGGTTCTCCAACCACAACAGCATCGCCGACAAAAACGACCTTGAAATTTGGAAGGTCAATCCAGATCGCACCTCGTGAAGGACCTGGATGATAATCTAATTCAGCTATGTCATCTTCCCACTCCAGTTTCATTTCGGAGGAGAAAGTGATCTCAGGAACGATCCACTGAAGGGGACCAATCTCAGGATATAATTCCCATTCGCTGCCGGTATCGGCAGAAGGAAGTCGGAAATTTGAGGGTCTCCCTTGAATGGCTTTGGCGGTTTTCTCATGAGCAACCACCGGTACTTTGATAGGAATTGCGCTGGTCGTACGATCAAAATGCTCATCAAGCAGAACCTGAATGCGCGTTGATCCACCATCATTTTTCATGGCAATCGTCCGCCAGGATTGAACGTCTTTTGGAGTCAGAGGTGCATCAATAAAGAGGACTCCTTTTGCTGTTTTTATTACACCTACTGTAACTCCACTCATTGATGTGTCAATGATGATATTTTCATTTATTTCCTGCATTCATCTTCTCCGCGAACCCATAAAAATTGTTTTCATAAGTATTATATGCCATACATTTTATTCCAGGCTTATCCACCTTCACTTTATCCGCTGACGGATATCCTTTCTTACAGCATTGCATTTTTTGCATTGCAGATCGTTGCATAATAAAGCGTAAGGATCTTCGGTTAATAATTCCAGCGCTGTGGAAAGAAGTTGATTGAGAGAGACGCTGATGCATGGCTCATCCAAGATCTGTGTTTTCATCAACACACCATCAATATGGTAAAGAATCTTATGAAAACCTTGTGAACATCCCGGGAAATGAGGACATTCTTTTATGCCATCCTGTGTGATCGCCCAACGGGTAAATTGCTTCCTGCCGCTTTGTTTTTCGCAATAATGTAAACTGAATAACGCGGATGGATCTTTTGCAAGCATCACAATTTTGGTGTCCATCGCCTGCAAATAACGGATATGACCATAGGGATCATCAATTGTTTGAGCGATCAGTGCGCTATTCAGCCCTAACCCGAGGAAGGAGAAAATGGGGTGGCAGGAGCGGGTTACATCAGGATAAGACCGGAACACATTACTGATTTGAGAATCCTCGAAATCTGCGGGTAATTCAGGAGTGGAAATGGTTGCATCCAGATTCGATATTCGACCGCTGCCATAAGTGACCAAATTATCAGATGGTCCAAATTCAGGAATGACCATTGTTTGAAATGTGTAGCTCGGCATGAGAATATTATCAATGCTGCCAAGAATCGCCCCCAATATGGTCTGTGCACCCCCGCGTACCTGCGGGATCAGATGGCTGGAAACGTACACGATCGCAGGATCGTCCCGTTCAATGCCGAGTTCATGAATAGCAGATTTAATATCTCGATACTGTAGCATGATTTGTATGAATTATAGGATAAAGATTTTCAGTTTTGATAGGTTCCGCAAACAGGAATGGTGTCTTTGTTTTCTTTCCCATTAAGAGGCAGCCCAAAATAGGGTGAAGGATCCAGGGTGTTTTTTATATCCAGCTCATTTTTGAATGTCCCGTCACTTTCTGATTGAACGATCGAAAAATGAAGATGGACTCCAGTCGGATTGTTGGGAGTTCCCGAATAATTGCCCTGATACCCCAGCAGGGTGCCGGCTTTCACGAAAAGTTCGTTCGTCCCAGCCGGAAAATCTTCCACGATGTATGATGCTCCGTTCTCATCTGCCAGGTGGGTGTAATAGATCCAAATTTGTGTGCCGGGTTGTAAAGGGTCATCCGGAATGCGGATGATGACAGAAGACTTCCAATCGGGCAATCGTGTCAGATAGCCGTCGTATGCGGCATAAACCGGAGTTACTCCGGCTTCTGTTCCGCCGAAAATATCGATACCCTGATGGGTATGTCCGAGACGAAAAGAATCTCCCCATAAATACCCTACCATACCATCGGTGGGAATTAGAAAAGGGGCATCCTGACATCGTTCATTCGCATGTATTGCCCATTCGGTATGATCCTGTGGATCACGGATCCACTGCATTACCTTGCCGGACCGCTGCGGATGCAGGATGGTCTCGTAAAATACGATCGCCACCACCAAAACCACAATACCGATACCGATCAAAAGAATCTTCCCGAACGTTTTCATCTTTTCACTTCGTTATCCAGCCTGCCGATCATTGACCACGGTCCGGTCCATGTGATAGTGACATCTTTTTCCAGTCCCAACAGAGATTCCGTTGAATCACAAAATACCAGTTTGTTGGTGGGGGTTCTCCCATACCAGCGCTCTTTTTTCTGCCCCTCGAACAGAATTTTTATCTGTTGGTGCAGGTATTTTTCATTAATACTGGCAGTAATTTGTTCCTGCAGGTTTTCCACAGCTCTGAAGCGTTCCCACTTCTCCTCCTCAGACACGTCGTCTATCATGCTGGTAGCAGAATACGTGCCGGGGCGGGGAGAATAGCGAGCCACGTGTGTCATATCTGGTTTTACATCATCTAGCATCTGCAGGGAATGTTTGAATTGTTCCGCGCTCTCTCCAGGGAAGCCCACGATCAGATCGGTTGCAATGGAGGAAAAGGGAAAACGGGTTCGGATTTTCTGAACGATAGTATGGTATTTTTCAACTGTATACCCGCGCCGCATTCTCCGTAAAACTTCATCATCCCCAGCCTGGATGGGCAGTTCAAAGTGGGGCATTACTTTTGGCAGGAGTGCCATTGTATCTAACAGCTCATCTGTCATCCAATTCGGATGAGATGTAAGAAAACGAATGCGTTGAATACCATCAATTTGATGGATGTCACTTAGCAATTTTGCCAGAGTTGGATAAGCGGGGTTTTCACGACCGTAACGATCGACAATTTGACCCAAAAGGGTAATTTCTTTCATGCCTTGCTGGGCAAGACTGCTGATCTCGGTCAGGATCTCCTGCGGGGGACGGCTGATCTCGGCTCCACGCCGCAGGGGGATGACACAGTAGCTGCAGGCATGAGAACATCCCAGAACGATGGGAACAAAAGCGGTGACGGAATTACCGCGCATGTCAGCCGGTAGGATGAAATCCGCATCATTTTCAAGAATCAACTGTGCCTGGTCACGCACTTCGGTCGCGCTGATCCGGTCGGTGTCAAGCAAATATCCCACTAATTTGTGAATATCGGATGGTGCAGAGAAAACATCTACGTAAGGGAATCTTTTTTTTAGAGGGGTGTAATCTCCGATTCCGACCATGCAGCCCATCAAACAGATGACTGCCTGTGGATTGTCTTGTTTTACTTTCTTCAATGACGAAAGTCTGCCTACTGCCTTATCCTCGGCGCTCTGCCTGACAACGCAGGTGTTCAATACGATCACATCCGCTTTCTCGATCTTTCCAGTGGGAGCATACCCCAGTTGTTCCAAAGTTGAAGAAAGCCTGACCGAATCAGCGACATTCATCTGACAGCCTTCTGTCCATATGTGGTAAAGCATGCGGCGATTATATCAACAATTCAGACTATTTCAATCTAATTAAATAGGTGGGATAAGGTAAAATAGCCGCATGCAATATCCCGAATATATACCTTATAAAAATAAGAGAAAGAAATTCAAATTTTTCTTTTTCTTATTAATCCTTATTGCGCTGGCAATCGGGCTATACCAGATCCCTCGTGTGAATCGTGTGGTTAGCTGGCGTATCGACCTGGCGCGAACGTATATTCACCGATTGTTCAACCCTGTGTCGGATTTGCCGGCGCCGATGGTCAGTCGCGTGAATGACTTGCAAATACCCACCAATACGAGTGTCCCGGCTACCATTGCACCCACTCCATTGGTTTCCCCCACTCCCACACTGATTCCCACACCGATCCCCGCAGAGGTGGTTCTGACTGCTCCTGCTTATGATGAAGTCAAAGACAAGCAGGATTGGAATAATTGTGGACCGGCTACCCTTGCGCTCACCCTGAGAACATACGGCTGGGATGGTGATCAGTATGATGTTTCCAAGATCGTCAAACCCACACGTGACGACCGTAATGTCAATGTAGATGAATTGGTCTACTATGTCCACAATTATGCCGGGTGGCTCAAAGCAGAATTTCGAGTGGGGGGGAATATTGAGCGCATCAAAGAATTGATCGCCGCCGGCTTTCCGGTGATGATCGAGGAATCTTTTACCACAGACCGTCAGTACTGGCCGGAAGATGACCTGTGGTCAGGGCATTATTTGCTGATCACAGGGTTCAATGATGCTACCCGTACTTTTATTGTTCAGGATACCGAGCTGGGAGCCAATCAGAGTATCAACTATGAGATCCTCGATCGGAACTGGCAATCCTTCAACCGGGTTTACATTATTGTGTATCGTCCAGAACAGGAAGAAATTTTAAAAAGTGTTCTGGGAGATGATTGGGATGAGGAAAAGAATCGTGAGAACGCCCTGGCTGTATCCCAGCAGGAAACACAGACCGATCCTCAGAGTGCTTTTGCTTGGTTCAACCTGGGAACGAATCTGACATCCTTCAAGCGTTACACGGAAGCTGCGCAGGCTTATGATACTGCCCGCAGTCTGGGCTTGCCGCAGCGCATGCTGCGCTACCAGTTTGGTCCTTTCATCGCCTACTTCCAGACAGGCAGGACCGAAGATGTGATGACCCTTACCAGGTATGCCCTCGAGATCTCACGCACATCGGAAGAAGCCATGCTGTGGCGGGGCTGGGCATTCTATCAAAATGGAGACGAAGAAACAGCCCTCAAATATTTTCGCGATGCGTTAAAGATCCGCGAAGATTATGAGGATGCTCTATGGGCGATCGATTATATGAGTGCGAATTAAATATTTGTGATGAATACGATCCTATCTGAGATCGAAGCAATTCTATTTGATATTGATGGTACCCTCAGCGATTCTGATGATTATATTATTGAAGAGGTATCCCACCGATTGCGTTTTCTGCATTTCCTGTGGGGTGAGCAGAAGATCAAAAAATTTGCCCGTGCACTGGTCAGTATAGGGATGTTTAATTTCAACGCCCTGTACCACTGGATCGACCGGATGGGAATAGATGACTTCTTTGCTAAGACTTTCCCCCATAAGAAAAATCTCGCTCATCAGGGATTTGAAAAAGACCACTCCTTGATAGATGGAGTTAAGGAAATGCTGCTGGAGTTACAGGGCAGCTATCATTTGGCGATTGTAAGCGTGCGCAGCGCACAGGGTGTTGAGCGCTTTCTTCAACAATTCTCTCTGCATTCGTTTTTCGAAGTTAAGGTTTCTGCACAAACCTGCTACTATACCAAACCTTTCCCTCACCCACTGCTTTACGCAGCGGAGAAGATGCATGTCGAACCGGCACACTGTCTGATGGTAGGAGATACCGCAGTGGATATTTTAGCGGGCAAGGCTGCCGGGATGAAAACAATCGCTGTGCTGTCCGGATTTGGAACCCTCAAGGAACTGCGCAAGGCGGGCTCAGATCATATCCTCTCATCTGCGCACGATCTTCTCCCTTTACTGCGTTAAGTATTCGGGATAGATAAAAGCAGGAATACCATCCTTCCCCTCTTTGATCTGAATGGGATACTGATATACCTTCGAAAGGCGTTTTTCGGTTAATACTTCAGATGGTTTACCATCGGCGATCACTTTCCCTTTGGAAAGCAGCAGAATTTCATCACAAAAGCGCAGCGCTTGATTCAGGTCATGCATGGCAATGATGACGGAGGTTTTTTCTTTCTTCACATGTTCGAACAATAAGGCAAGGAATTCCATCTGGTAGCGAATATCAAGATGGGTAGTTGGTTCATCAAGAAGCAGCAAAGGTGTTTGTTGTGCAAAGGCGCGTGCCAGAACCACACGCTGTTGCTCCCCCCCCGATAGTGTTTCTGCAGGCTGGTCAGCCAGTTGGAGAACATTGGTGCGCTGCATGGCTTTTTGGACGATTTGATCATCTTTTTTGTTAGTCCGCCCGAACCAATTGAGATAGGGGGTTCTTCCCATACTGACGATTTGTTCCACCGTGAAACCGGCAGGAATGATCCTGTTTTGCGATACGGTTGCAATTAACTGGGCTCGTTCCTGCGGGGGCAGAGAAGTCATATCTTTTTTCTTAAAATGGATTTTGCCCGAATCAACGAGCAGAGAGCCATTGATCGTTCTGATTAAAGATGTTTTTCCGGCGCCATTGGGTCCAATCAGACCGAGTATTTTGCTCTTGTGTAATTTAAATGAAACATCATCAAGAATTGTGGTTTTTTCAAATGAAAAAGAAACATTTTCTACCGATAACATTGCTCACCACATCTTTCTTTTGGTTCGCCGCAGGATATACAGGAAGAACGGTGCTCCCAGCAGGATGGTAATGACTCCTACGGGGATCTCTTGAGGAGCGAGCAGCTTGCGTGCGGCAATATCTGCCAGCAGCAAAAAGATCGCACCGCCCAGCGCTGAGTAGGGGAGTATACGGCGGTAATCATTTCCAACCATGCGTCTTAAGATATGCGGTACAACCAGACCTACAAACGCGATCGTACCGGAGAATGCAACTGCCGCAGCCGTGGTCAGGCTGGCTGCCACAATGATCATCAGGCGCACTTTCTTAACCGGCACACCCATTTGCTGCGCTTCTTCATCACCGAACTGCAATACATTCAATTGGTACCCCATGCTGATCAGAGAGATGATGCCGATCAGAATATACGGCGCGGCTGCCAGCACGGGTTTCCAGCCCACCAGGGTGCTGCCGCCCATCATCCATACGATCGCACGTCGTAATTCCCCTCCGGCGTTAAGAAGCAAAAAGGATGTCAGCGCATTGGAAAAAGAACTGACCGCCACACCCGCCAGTATGAGTGTGGTGTTGTGGATGGTCTTTCCTACTTTTGCCAGTGAATAGACCAGGAACACTGCCAGCATTGCCCCGCTAAATGCGCTAATTGGAATTGCGAAATATCCCTGTATCTCCTGCGGCCACTGGATGGTCATGGCAATGATGGACCCCAGCCCAGCCCCGGATGCCACTCCGATCAGATAAGGATCAGCCAGCGGGTTTTGAAATAACCCCTGATATGCGCCGCCGCTGGTTGCCAGCGCAGCACCTACCAGCACTACCAGCAGCGTGCGGGGGATACGCAGCTGAAAAAGGATATTGGCGTATTTTTCCTGTACTGGTGAGAGGGTGATATCACCCAGCACCCTCTCACGCACGATTACGAAGAAGTCTTGAAAAGGAATATCAACGCTTCCGAGCACGATGCTCAGAAGCGTGGCAATGAGAACACCCGCCCCCAGGATTCCCCCCCACTTTGACAGGTTGTTCTTTTTCATTCAAAAGCCTCCGGATGGATAACCCGTGCCAGGGCTTCCAATCCATCAATCAGACGAGGACCGGGACGAGCCAGCAGGTTATCATCAAAAGGCAGCGCATTTCCGGATTGAACCGCGCTCAGAGTACCCCAGCCTTCCCGCTCTGCCAGGCTTTCAGGGGTGATGCCCCACACGGAATCGCCCAGCAGGATGAGGTCAGGGTCCTGAATGAGCAGTTCTTCCAGGCTGATCTGCGCCCAGGAGGCTTCCAGTGCATCTCCTACGTTCTTCCCGCCCGCCTGGCTGATCAATGTGCTGTAAAACGTATTCTGCCCGGGAGTGTATGGTTTGGTCGGGTCGGTTGCATCCAATTCATAAAAAACGGTTGGTGTAGTTGTTGTTTTCTCAATGGCTGAATCAACCGCTGCCACCCGTTCCTGTATGTCGGCGATGACCTGCTGTGCAGTATCATCATTACCGCTCAAGAGACCTACATTCAGGATATTTGTGTAGAGGTCATCCATGGTGAGTGGATTGCTGATGTAAAAAACCGGAATGCCAAGATCTTCGATAGACTGCACCAGCTCTGCTGTATTGATCTCGGCAGCCAGAACCAGATCTGGCTCGAGGTTCAGCAGCATTTCAAGGTTATATTCTGAATACCCACCGCCTATGTCGGGTAAAGCGGATGCTTCTGCCGGATAGTCAGAAAAACTGTCTCTTCCGATAGTTTGATCACCGGCGCCCACCGCATACAGTAATTCTGTATTGGAAGGGGACAAACTCACAATTTGGGTTGCCGGGTTCGCAAGGGTCACCTCGCGACCAAGACCGTCCGTCAGGATGATGGATGTGGAAATCGCTTCCGCCGGCGCATCCACTACCACAGTGCTGGATGCAGTTCCGCAGCCCGTCAGGATAGAACTGATCAGGATCAGTGGAAGCAGGATTTTATAAAGTCTTTTCATTTTATTCTCCATGAATTTCAAGTATTTAAATCAAAAAATCTGCCTTTTGACAGATCAGGGTTTGTTTCTATTTATCACCGGTCACCTCCTATCCACGAGAGCGTGTTAGTTCTATTTCGTTCTGGTGGTCGACCTGGCTTGGTATAAAACCTTACAGTTGCGGGACAGCACCGGACTTTCTATTGAATAGAGCACCGGTTTCGCCTTAACGTCCTTCCATCCGGGGAAAGGACACCAGAACACGATTAACGATTATTGTATGCAGGAAACAAACAACCGTCAAGAGAGTTCTGTGGAAATTTTATCTGGCAGTACGGAACGAAGCGTATATCTTCATGATAAAATCGAGATTATTCTTAATCGGAGAGCTTTCATGTCTGAAAATATCCTTGTCGCTGTTGCCTGGCCTTATGCAAATGCCGAGATCCACGCCGGAAATCTGGTTGGTTCGTACTTGCCGGCAGATATTGTTGCCAGGTATCATCGTCTCAAGGGGAACAAGGTATTAATGGTATCGGGTAGTGATGCGCATGGTACTCCCATCTCGGTTCGCGCGGATGCGGAAGGGATCACCTCTCAAGAAGTGTATCAACGTTATCATGCAGGATTTCTGGATCTGTTCCAGAGCATGGGGATTACCTATGATCTCTTTACCTCTACACACACCAGCAACCATTTTAAGATTTCACAAACCATGTTTACTACTCTGCTGAAGAATGGTTTTCTATACAAAGAAAAACAGTTCCAGTGGTATTCACCCTCACAAAAACGTTTTTTACCTGACCGCTATGTAGAAGGAACCTGCTATGAATGCGGTTTTGAAGGAGCGCGCAGCGATCAGTGTGATAACTGTGGAAATTTGCTGGAAGCGTCGAAATTATTGAATCCACGCAGCAAGATTGATGGGTCGGTGCCGGAATTACGGGAAACCGAGCATTTCTTTTTGGATCTAGCGGCTCTGCAGGAGGACGTAACCGATTTTCTGAACGAACGGCAAGACTACTGGCGTCCCAATGTAGTACGCCAGTCTCTGGGGCAGATCCAGACTGAAGGCTTACGCGGCAGACCGATCACCCGTGATCTCGATTGGGGAATCCCGGTTCCTATCGTAGAATGGGACCAAAAATGCCTGTATGTGTGGTTTGAAGCTGTTATTGGATATCTTTCGGCTTCTATTGAATGGAGCAAGCTGGAAGGCAAGGATGCTGCCTGGCGGGATTGGTGGAAGAATGAAAGTGCAAGAACCTTCTATTTTATCGGCAAAGATAACATCCCATTCCATGCTATTATCTGGCCGGCTGAGTTGATCGGCGTTGGTGAGAAATTCGATGAATTATATGGTGAAAAAGACCCACAAAAATTTGTGCTCCCCTACGATGTGCCTGCCAATGAATTCCTGAATTTGGAAGGAAAGAAAATATCAGGCAGCCGTAATTGGGCTGTATGGGGCAAGGATTTTCTCTCCCGCTATGACCCGGATGCTTTTCGTTATTATCTAACGGCAATCATGCCAGAGTCGCGTGATTCCGATTGGGATTGGGAGGAGTTTTATCATCGCAATAATGACGAATTGGTAGCTACCTGGGGGAATCTAGTCAATCGGGTGCTGTCTTTCGCCTATAAATACTGGGAAGGGGTTGTTCCTGATCCCGGGGCACTTACTCCCATTGATACCCAATTACTGGATACGATTGAAGGTGGATTTGACAGCGTCGGTCGTGAGCTGGAGCAGGTGCATTTACGCGCTGCACTGGGTGAAGTGATGCGTCTGGCAAGCGAGGTCAATAAGTATCTTGACCAGACTGCCCCCTGGACAACCATTAAAGAAGATAAACAGGCGGCAGCCAGAGCAATTTTTGTGGCTATGAAAGCCATTGACTCTTTGAAAATCCTGTTTGCGCCATTTTTGCCCATTACCAGCCAGCAATTGCACGCTTTCATGGGTCATTCCGGTCAATTGTTCGGAACCCAGCATGTGGAAGAGATCCGTGATGACCTTGGGACGCATACTATTTTACGATATGATCCTTCTTCTGCTTCAGGGGAATGGAAAGCGAGCGACCTGCAGCCCGGCGCACCGTTTATCAAACCAGCTCCTTTGTTTAAAAAGCTGGATGATAGTATTATTGCGGAAGAGCGCCAGAGATTAGGATAATATTACGTTATTTGTTCAATAAGCCATGTATAGGCGCCGAGTAAAGCCTGATCGGCGCTTTGATTTTTAATTGAAATGCGATCGCCCTGGAATTGAAAAGAAGCAGTGCGAATGTCACAATTGAAGCACCAGCCTATCCATACCAGTCCCACCGGCTTAGAAGCAGTCCCTCCATCCGGTCCTGCGATACCCGATATAGAGATGGTCAGCAGGCGGGTTCTATCACAAATAGATCCCATCCTGTTGGAAAGCCCGTCTGCCATTTCCACCACGGTTTCCCGGCTGACGGCGCCATATTCAGCGAGGGTCTTTTCCTTCACTCCCAGCCACTGCATCTTGGATGAGTAGGAATAGGTGACCATACTTCCCAGAAAATAGGCGGAAGACCCCGGGATATCCGTGATGCGGCTGGCTACCAAGCCGCCCGTGCAGGATTCGGCTGTTCCCAGGTACAATTCGTTTTGTTTTAGCAGTTCAGCGAGTTTTTCTTCAATTTTTATAGGATCCATGTTTTGATTATAACGTTGTCGTGAAAAATAAGAAAATTCACAAAATCTACATAAAAAGCAAAAGTAGGGCGCTTGACCATAAAAAATTGGCATGTTATGATGGCGCACGAGGTTTGAATGGATGAAAATATTACATCGCATGATGTTCACGAAACTCAGGAATTGAAGAAACAAGAGCAGGTAGAGGAAATTCCACAATTCCTCACCCTGTGGGATCGCTTTTGGAAGCGCCTACAAAAGATCGGTTTGCATGATGTGATTTCACGGGTAACCACCATCCTGCTCACTGTAATTATGGTATTTCTCATTGTCTGGGTCATGAAAACATTTTTCCTGCCGGAAGAAAAAGTGAATACAACTGCCAGCGGTGGACCATACGACGCTGAAGAGGCTGTGGATACTGCCGAGCTATTATTGCCGGCGTATGAAGGCGTTGCTCCCGTAGAAGGGATTTCACGTTCTTCTGAGATCAACACTAGCATGGATGAAGCTGTGACTTCCCGATATGAAGTAGTGGAATATGAGGTGGTTGCAGGCGATACGTTAATAGGAATTGCAGAAAATTTTGGTCTGGAACCGGAGACGATACTGTGGTGCAATTACGATACATTGCTTGATAATCCCGCTGCTATTTATCCCGGGCAGGTGCTCAAGATCTACCCAGCCGATGGAACAACCTATCGTTGGATGGAAGGGGATGGGCTGAATGGTGTATCGACCGGATTGAATGTCACTCCAGAAGCTATCATCGAATGGCCGGGAAACAATCTCAGTTACGAAACGATCGGTGATTATGCAAGTCCGAATATCGAAGTGGGAACGTTGATCTTTGCACCGGGTGGAACGCGCAGTTATTACGACTGGACGGCTGCCCTGTTCGTTCGCACAGATGCTGCCACTTCTCGCATCCTGGGACCCGGGCATTGTGAAGCTGTGTACAGCGGTCCCATTGGAACAGAAGCATTCGTGTGGCCCACTTCTGCAACATACATCTCCGGTTATGAATACACGCCTGAGCTGAATCACTGGGGCATTGATATTGGCGGGGATCTGGGGAATCCGATCTATGCTGCTGATGCAGGTGTGATCGTGTATGCTGGCTGGAATGACTGGGGTTACGGGAATGTGATCGTGATCGACCATGGGAATGGCTGGCAGACGCTGTATGCCCACCTGAGTGAGGTCTATGTCAACTGCGGCGACTATGTCAATTCTGGAGGACAATTGATCGGTACTATGGGCAGCACCGGTAATTCCAGCGGACCGCACCTGCACTATGAGATGAGTTTGAACGGTAACCGCATGAATCCGCACCGTTATTACCCTTACTAGCTTCTATACCTGAGGGAGGTGCATCCACCTCCCTCATTTTTTTTCTTCTCCCGCTATAATTGAGTCAGGAGGCAAATATGATGGGTAAAAATGAAAATATCCGTCCATCAGCCATAGCGGGTACCTGGTACAGCGCTGATGCAAAAGAACTGCAGCGTGAAATATCGATGTATCTTAAGCAGGCTGATATTCCCCCACTTCACGGGAAGGTATTGGGATTGATTTCTCCTCATGCAGGCTATCGTTATTCCGGACCTACTGCAGGCTACGCGTATAAAATGGTGCAGAACAACCATTATGATATTGTGGCGCTGTTTTCTCCTTTTCATGCCTATACTTCGGCAAAATTATTATCCAGTACCCATACTCACTACCAAACCCCGCTGGGAGAAGTACCGGTGGCACAAGGTTTGTTGGAGGGATTTGAAGAAATGATCGCTGAGCAAGGACTTGAACTGGAATATATTTCTTACGATCAGGAGCATTCACTGGAAATCCAACTGCCATTTCTGCAGACAGCTTTGCAGGGTTCCTTCGAGTTATTCCCTGTCATGATTCGCACCCATGATATGCGGGAAATCGATGTCATTGCTCAGGCAGCGCTGGATATTGTGAAGGAGAAAAATGTATTGTGGGTCGCCAGTACGGATCTTTCCCATTTTTATAACCAGAAAACAGCAGCTATGCTGGATGAAGAAATGCTGCGAAGGATTGGAAAATTTTCACCAGAAATGGTGCTGGATGCTGAAAAAGAAGGTAGGGCTTTTGCCTGTGGAGCGGGGGCGGTGGCTGCAGTATTAAGTGCAACTCGAAAGCTGGGTGCGTCTACTGTACGGGTTCTCCATTACAGTACGTCTGCGGAGGGTACAGGTGATACTTCTTCGGTGGTAGGGTATGGAGCAGTGACAATTGAGGTATAAAAGGATTCCTTGATCGTATGAGCATGATCATTCGCGTTGTTGTTAATATTCCAGGTATCGATACTCTATACGATTATGATGTACCGGATCAATATACCGGCATTCAACAGGGCAGCCTGGTAGTGGTTCCGTTCGGGAAGATGCGCGCACAGGCAGTTGTGGTTGAAGTCGATTGCCAATCTTCCATAGTCGACCGTAAAGAGATCATTGGAATCCTTGATGTGGATTCTGTTTTAAACAAAGCTCAGATCGTTTTAGCAGAATGGATGGCTGCTCATTTTTATGCCACCATTTCAGATTGTGTGCATATCATGTTGCCTCCGGGCATCAATCAAATGGCAGATATGGTGTACAGCCCGAACGAGCAGCTTGCTGCGACGGTAAATCTTCCGGCAATGCAAAAAAAGATCATGGAAATGATTGCAAAACGTGGAGCGATGCGTTCACGCCAGCTCCAGGCAGCTTTTCCACATGTGAATTGGAAGACGAGTGTACGCGGATTACTCAAGAAGGGTTATTTAAAAAGCAGCCCCTATCTTTCTGATCCTCGTATGCAGCGCAAGACCATCCGCACTGCGCAGATCGCGGTTTCAAAAGATGAGTATGAAGCTCGTAAACAGAATATAGGACGGGCTGGAACAAAAGCAGTTGGGCGACGAGCTGCCGTGATGGAATTTCTTTTACAGGAAGGTATCCCTGTGAATACTTCCTGGGTTTATGCTGCTTCAGGGGCGAATTCTGCAGATTTGAAAACGCTCGAAGAGAAGGGCTTTATCCTTCTTGGCGAGGCGGAGATATGGCGTGATCCTTTAAAAGACATTGAAGTCTCACCGACAAAAAAACCAACGCTCACAACCGCTCAAATTGATGCCTGGGGTCAGATCGGTCAGCAATTGAGCATCCGAGGCAAGAAACGACCAATTCTTGTCCATGGAGTGACCGGTTCTGGAAAAACAGAATTGTATCTGCGCGCGGTTGAGAGAGTGGTGGAGCGGGGGAGACAGGTCCTCGTGCTGGTTCCTGAGATTTCCCTTACACCACAAACCGTAAAACGTTTCATGGCACGCTTCCCGGGGCAGGTGGGTCTGGTGCATTCGCGCCTGTCTGCCGGAGAAAGGGTAGATACATGGCGCAGAGCTCGTATGGGGAAGCTTCCCATCATCATTGGACCACGCAGTGCGCTATTCACCCCTCTACCCGATCTCGGATTGATCGTAATAGATGAATTTCATGATGCTTCGTTCTATCAGACTGAAAACAGACCACTATATGACGCGGTTCAATGTGCATTGCAGTATGCCGAGATCACTGAAAGCAATATAATCCTGGGTTCTGCTACTCCACAGGTGGAATTGTATTTCCGTGCCCAGAGTGAAGGCTGGACACTTATCCACATGCCAGACAGGATTCTGGCACACCAGGAATACATTCAACAGAAGTGTTCGCAGTTTCCTGATGCGGTGATCGAGGAGGGAGAAAAAAATGGCAGTGCAGCAATCTTACCTCTCCCGCTGGTGCAGGTTGTTGATATGTGTAACGAATTAAGACAGGGCAACCACTCTATATTCAGCCGTTCATTGCAGATTGCACTGCGAAAAGTACTGGATAGAAAACAACAGGCTATCTTGTTTCTTAATCGACGTGGTGGTGCCACATATATATTCTGCCGTAATTGCGGAAAAGTGTTGCTCTGCCCGCGTTGTGATATTCCTCTGACAATGCATGCGGATAAACAAAAATTGATCTGTCATATATGCGGGTACGAACGAGACATTCCACAACTTTGTCCCGAATGTGGAGACGGTCAA
Source organism: Anaerolineaceae bacterium (assembly GCA_963556045.3). Taxonomy (GTDB): domain Bacteria; phylum Chloroflexota; class Anaerolineae; order Anaerolineales; family Anaerolineaceae; genus UBA4781. The sequence continues at coordinate 1,871,261 of CAUVYA020000002.1, forward strand.
ATCAGAAAGTATGGTGGTGGTACACAAAAGGTTGAGGAACAGCTTTCTCTGCTTTTTCCCTCTGCCCGCATTCTTCGGTGGGATGCGGATACCACCAGGCAGCGCGGGGCGGAACAACTGCTGCTATCCCATTTTGCCAACCATCACGCCGATTTTCTGATAGGAACGCAAATGCTGGCAAAAGGGCTTGATCTTCCTCTTGTGACACTGGTGGGAATCGTTTTAGCAGACGTGGGATTGAATTTCCCGGATTACAAGGCTGCTGAACGAAATTTCCAGGTACTCACTCAGGTCGCCGGGCGGTCTGGGCGCAGTCCGCTGGGAGGGCAGGTAATTTTACAGACTTATCAACCCGATCACTATGCTATCCAGCGTGCATCACGACATGATTTCAACGCTTTTTATGCGGATGAGATCGTAAACCGGCGCAATCTTCATTATCCGCCTTTTACAAAACTCATTCGGTTAGAGTTGCGTCATCAAGATCAAAAAACTGTCATCAAGAAAGCATCTGCGCTGATCGAACAGATCAATACTATTGTGGGGAATAATAATGCTTTTAGCGACATCATTATTAGTGGACCAGTACCACCATTTTTTTCCAGACAGCGCGGCTATTTCAGACAGCACATCATTCTGCGGGGCAGAAATCCGGCAGAGATTCTAACCAGACTCGATCTGCAGGATTGGAAAATTGAGGTTGATCCGCCTGACCTCTTGTAAACATCTGGTGATTAAAAACACCCTGTGAAAATTTCACAGGGTGTTGATTTTGTGTTTTGAGAAGGAAAGATTTACTGGACGACCTGCCAGGGATTGATCATACCGCCATTCAAACGGATTTCGAAATGAAGGTGAGGACCGGTGGAATTGCCGGTTGACCCACATGCGCCGATCACCTGACCTTGATAGATGCTCTGACCGCAAGATACGTTGATGGAACTTAAGTGAGCATACAGGGTTTGGTACCCATTTCCATGATCGATCATGACCATATTGCCATAGCCGCCGCTGATCGCGCCCGCGTAGACCACTACTCCCGAATCGGATGCGAAGATTGCGTCTCCCAGGTAGCACATCATATCAAGTGCCTGATGACCGCCCCAGTAATCATTCCCTGAAATTTGATGGTAAGGGGTAGGCCATACGAATGTATAGGTGCCAACAGCACCACCTTCTGTGGTCGAACACGCTCCAGGACCCAATATACTGGAATTTACACCGGAATCGCCGCGTACGATGGTAGGTACGACCCATGTTTGATAGGCACGATATCCTCCCGGGATCATCACCAGTGCGCCGGGCTCAATGGTGGGGTTGGTCATATCAAGATCGTTCCCGGGGAACAATAAAACATCTTCTGGGTCAGCGTGGTATTCCCCTGCTACTTTCTCGATGGTATCACCATCTTTCCATTTGTAGAGGATTCCATCAATGGGGGGGATGGTCAGATCCTGCCCAACAGAAATGAGGTGAGGGTCGTCGTTGAGAATATCATAATTCGCCCATAAAACCGATTCGGGTTCCACTTCAAAGGTTTGAGCAATACTAAAAATGGAATCACCTGACTCTACCGTATAATTGACTGGCTCTTTCCGGTATCCGGTAGGCAGAACGGTATCAGCATTTGCGTCTCTCTTTACGGACTGGTAATCATCCCCTGTGGCATAGGAAGGAAGAACTGCATTGGAATCATCAGATTCTATTTGGGATGAGGATGCGACCCCGAAAAATTGCAGCAAGGATTCACCCTTGAAGTATTGATACAGCGATATTCCCATCAAGAGAATCATTAAAACAGCAATGACCCATGTGATGATGGAGATAATACTGCGATGATTTTCGTCAGATCGTTCTTGAACCTCGTTATTTTGAGGTGCGTTTGTTTTTGAATCGATCAAATTCCCTCCGTCAAACTGGAAAGAAATTCCATATTGTCTTTGGATTTCTCAAGGCGCTGCAGGATCGCTTCAGTGGCGATTGCGATATCCATTCCTCCTCCCTGTGGGGGCTGCCCAATCATCTGCAGGAACATTCTGCGCATGAGCCATATCTTTTGGAGTTCATCGGGACTGAGCAGCAGTTCTTCACGGCGCGTGGAGGAGCGTTCAATATCGATTGCGGGGAAAATACGACGTTCTTGCAATCGTCGAGACAGGTGGAGTTCCATGTTACCGGTACCTTTAAATTCCTCATAAACCACATCATCCAACCGAGAACCGGTATCAACCAGTGCAGTAGAAATAATGGTGAGGGAACCTCCATTTTCGATATTGCGCGCGGCGCCGTAGAAGCGTTTGGGTGGGTAGAGAGCAGAAGGATCCATACCGCCTGATAGAGTGCGCCCGGAAGGGTTGACAACCAGGTTGTAGGCACGTGCCAGACGTGTCAGTGAATCCATCAGAATAACCACGTCGTGACCGATCTCGACCAGGCGTTTGGCACGGTTCAGCGTTATTTCCGCAGTACGCACATGCGAAGTTACGGGTTCATCAAACGTTGATGCGATGACTTCGCCTTCAACCGAACGATCCATATCGGTAACTTCCTCCGGACGTTCTCCGATCAAGCTGATCATCAAATCCACTTCGGGATGATTGGTTGAGATGGCATTGGCGACCTCTTTTAAGATGGTCGTTTTCCCTGCTTTCGGAGGTGAGACGATCATACCGCGCTGTCCTTTTCCGATGGGAGCGATCATATTGATGACGCGGTTGGAGACAACATTTTTTGGAGTTTCTAAATCAAAACGCTGATCAGGGAAGATAGGGGTAAGATCTTCAAAGCGTACACGTTTCTTGGTTTCATCAACCGGTAATCCGTTGATGCTTTCGACATGCACCAGTCCATAATGCCGTTCAGATTCGCGGGGTGGGCGTACATCACCGAATACCATATCACCGTTGCGAAGTTCATTGCGACGAAGTTGGGCTTGTGAAACATAGATATCGTTTTTCCCCATCTGGTAATCCTGACGGAGAAAACCGATCCCTTCCGGCATGATCTCCAGGATTCCACCACCCATATCGCGACCTTCTTGCTGGGCGCTGAGTTGTGCAATATTTACAATGAGAAATTCTTTCTTGTGCAGCATGGCGTTTTCAAGTTCCATATCTTTTGCCATGTTACGAAGTTCAACTAAAGGCTTTGTTTCCAGTTCTGAAATCGTGATCATATTTTACTTTCCATGAATTTGATTGATTATTTTTCTTGAGAATTTCAGCCATAGGCAGAAAAAAAATAAATTAAGAATACTTACGGGGTTTTCACTTTCCTCATGATTTGCTTGGGGAAAAAACAGGTGTGTTTTTACACGCGGCGAGATTATAACACGTAAAAATTGTACCCGCAAGCATTCAAAAACCCATTTTAAGACAGATATTCCCGTAAATCGCGGCTGCGAGAAGGGTGGCGCAGCTTGCGAAGCGCTTTAGCTTCTATTTGACGTATGCGTTCACGGGTGACGTTAAAATAGTTGCTTACTTCTTCAAGGGTGTGATTTTTCCCATCCAGCAATCCAAACCGCAATTCCAGGACTTGTCGTTCCCTCTCTGATAGTGCAGACAGAGCAGCCTGAACCTGTTCGCGCAGCATTTCTTTTGCAGCTGCGTCCATGGGCTCGATCGCGTCTAGATCCTCAATGAAATCTCCCAATTGACTGCTATCTTCGTCACCCACCGGATATTCCAGAGAGATAGGTTCTTCTGCTGATTTCATGATTTGCTGAACTTTTAATGAAGCGTTTTTCCATTTGCTTAAGAGAAGTTTATTAATGGGTTCATCTGTCCTTAATGCCTCCTTTATTCGGTCGGCATCATGCTTTTCCATGAATTCAGATTCCAGCGCTAATTCGTCAAAACTTGGATCGCGATTGAGGTTTTGCGTGAGTTTTCTTTGAATGCGCAGTAATTTGGAAATGGATTCGAAAAGGTGAACGGGAATACGGATCGTACGCGCCTGCTCCGCAATATGACGGCTGATCGATTGCCTGATCCACCAGGTTGCGTAGGTGCTGAATTTATAGCCAAGGGTTGGGTCAAATTTTGTGACGGCGCGCAGTAAACCCAGATTTCCCTCCTGAATGAGATCGAGCAAAGAAATACCCCTCCCAAGGTATTTCTTTGCCACACTGACCACTAAACGAAGATTAGCGCGGATTAGTACTTGCGTTGCTTCGTATGAAAGTCCATGAATTTCAGAAAGAGTCTTACTTAATGCTTCTTCATCGAGAAAACGATTTTGAAAAAAAACAATACGCGGAATACGCTGTTTTTTGTTATAGTATTCCAGCAGGTCCTGTGCAATATTTTCAGGGAGTAGGTAGCAAGCCAGATAAAGAGCGTACACTTCCTGGATCAAGCCGGTTATTATTTCATTGGTCAATGTGTCTTCAGATGAGCTTTTCTGGTGCCAAAAAGTACTCAAATAATCACGGGTGTAAGAAGGTATTTCGATATTCCAGCAAGAGCGCAGCATTTGCGCTTCAGACAATATCAGACTGAAATCAGGGAAGTTCAAACCAGGTTTTGTACTGGTAACTCCCTCAACATTTGCGTATGATGTGACAAGGTCTTTGCAGATCTGAATAAAGATCTCGCTATATAGCTCCTTGCTATCAGATCCTAATTTGGTGTGCATCTGGTTGTTTAATTTGCGGATACGACGATCTGCTTCGATACGGGTGGAAAGATGAAATTCATTTGTCGCGTCTAATAGATCTATCTGACCGATCTCTTTGAGGTATAAGCGTACAGGGTCTTCTGAATATTCAATATTAGGCTGGTTAATAGCGTCGTTTTCTTCTAGACCATCGTCAGAATACTCAACCTCCTCCGAGGGAGAAATTTTATTTAATTCATCATCGGTTCGATCATCAATAAAATCAGGCATTATTTTTTACCATAGTCTGTTGTTTGAAATAGAGCTAAAGATAAATTGGTTCCCCTGCAAACATGAATCAAGGATGACGGCATATGAGAATTATACATGAAGAAATCATTCGCTAATATATGGCACTGAGAGTACTTTATCAAGTTTTGCCCTCATTTTAATGCTCGATAGCATTTCAGATTGAACTGCCGGATCGGATACCCTGGGTGAGAGGTCTTCGACAGACTCTTGCAGAATGATAAGGTTATTGATCTTTTCAATGATCCTTACACGGCGTAAGCTGAGCAATGTGTGAGTGAGGTCTTCGAGAATTCTATCAGGAGTAATCCCTTCCGGAATGAGTTGAGTTAGTTCATCAAATAACCACAATACTTCCTGCGCAAGAGAGTTCTGGATAAATTCATGTGTGTCCTGATCAACTTGCTGGATAGAGTGGAGAATGACCTCGAGTGCGGCACGCAGGTCACCTGATTGAACATCGGAATTATCCAGATCGGGGAGTTCGTTCTTACTCAGATACCGATTGAGCTCATAGATCATTTCCGGTTCTCTCAACAGCAGCAGGATAATGTGCTTTTCAAGATTATAGATCTTCGTCTTTTCAGAAGTGAGCATGCTCTCTATCGCCGCTGGTTCTACAACTTTTGTATTTTTGTTCGATCTTCGCTTGCTGATATATTGCGTCTCGGAAAGAGAAAAAAGAGAACGTTCATCCACGTGTAGTGTTCTGGCAAGCTGCTGCCGGTACGTATCCCTTTCAACAGGGTTGGACACATCTTTAATTAAAGGTACTACCTGTGCGGCAATATAACTTTTAGTTTTGGGGTCATCAAGATTTTTTCCTTCAGTAAGCGTGTCAATAACATGTGTGATGATCGGCTTTGCATTAGTAATAATGCTCTGCCACTGCTCAGGGTTATCGAGCGCGATCTCATCCGGGTCTAATCCATCAGGCAGTGAACAGACGCGGATATCCGCATCCAGGCGCGCTTCCGTACGGATCAATCCCTTTGGATCGAAAACAAAATCTGGTGAGTGATCCATTGTTTCTCGTGCAACCTCAAGACCTTTCATGGTCGCTTTTTCACCGGCGATATCAGGATCGAGAGCCAGAATGATCTTGCGTGTGTACCGTTTGAGAAGGCGCATCTGGATCGGAGTGAGAGCGGTTCCCATAGGAGACACAGCATTTTTAAATCCTGCCTGATGCAGACCGATCACATCAAAGTAACCTTCTACGATCACCGCCTGATCAACACTGCGGATAGGTTTTCGCGCCTTATCGAGACCATATAAAATAGCACTTTTGTCAAACAACAAAGACTGTGGAGAATTGAGATACTTAGGTATATCATCATCTGCAAGAGCACGTGCGCCAAAACCGCACAGGCGCTGCCCGGCATCGCGGATTGGGAAAACGACCCGATTGCGAAATCGGTCATAGAATCCACTGCTCTCACTGCGCTTGGTGATCAATCCACAGTCTACAAGTTCTTTTTCGCTGTACCCTTTTGCTCTAAGATGAGCGATCCCTTTTTCCCACGCGTTGGGTGCGTACCCTAATTCGTAGGTTTCAATAGTTTTCGCATTAAGACCGCGCTTTTCTGTGAGGTATCGCAAAGCGGTGCTGCCATCATCCGTTTGGGTGAGGTTGTGCCGGAAGAAGATCAACGCGTCTTCCAAAATTTTCCGCAACTTCTCTTCGTATTCATTTTCTTCTTTTTTCCTGGGAGTAAGCGGTTCTAGGGTGATGCCGGCTTTTTCAGCGAGGTAGCGCAATGTCTCCGGAAAATCCCACCCCTCTTTTTTCATAATGAAGCGGAAGATATCACCACCCTCATTACATTCACCAAAGCAGCGCCAGGTGCCCGAATCAGGGAAAACCACGAAAGCAGGCGTACGAGTATTGGCATGAAACGGACAAAAACCGGTATAGTTCTTGCCTGCCCGGCGCAATTTCACTGTTTCAGATACCAGATCTACAATATCAATTCTGGATTTGATTTCCTCAATATTGTTCATAACTACTTTGTCTTTATATTAATTATAGGAGCAGAAACCTCACGCAGCCCAACAATTGGAGGGGTCAATAAAAAGTACCATCCAATCCTAATTCGTTAAAGGATTATTCTTCGATGATAGCATTGAAGATTTCAAAAGCCAGTGATTTCAGAGTATTTTCACCTGCTTTTTCTGATTCCAGTGTGATACTGACGGTATCGTTGAAACTGAATATGATATTGATGGATACCTGGTAGGCATCCGTTTCCTTTTTCGCAAGCAGAAGATTGGCGATCTCTCGTTTCTTCCAGACAATGACATCATGATCAGATAATACTTCTATTGCTTTTAAATACCCATCTTTCGGATTGCTAAAAGGAACACTTTCTACCAGCTCGAATTGTGCCATGTATTAGAATCCTTCCAATTTGGAAAAATCAATAACCATGTCTGACAGGCTGACAATCTGCTGCAGTAAGCCCAGGCGGCTTTCACGAACTTTCTTATCTTCAGCCATGACCAGTACTTTGTCGAAGAATTGATTGATAGGGAGCATCATGGGCATAAAAGCATTCAGCATATCATCAACCGAACCGTCTTGTCTGGATTGCTGCAGTGCTTTTTGTGCAGCTTCATATAGTGCCTTTTCTTCCGGGCTTTCCAATAAGGATGGATCGGGTTTGAGGTTTTGACTAATATCTCTGGTAATGCGTACACAGCGTGAAAAAGCTGGCAGGATTTCTACCCAATCCTTACGATCAGTCCAGGCTGTCAATTGATTGCAGGCTTGGAAAGCACGATAGGGATTGGTGCCCTGTTTTTCCTGAACAGCAGCCACAATATCGAAGTGCATCCCACCGTCGAGCAGATAGTTTGAAAGGCGTGCTTTGACAAAGTCGAGGCATGCATGCAGATCGTTTTCTTTCATTTTGATCGGTAAATATTGTGCTGCGACCTGCAAACCTGCTGCAATATCAAAATCGAGTTTCCATTCGATTAGATTCTGGATCATAGAAATGGCAGCCCTGCGCAGCCCAAAGGGATCTTTGGTCCCACTGGGTGCCATGTCGGCAGCAAATAAGCCGGCAAGAGAATCAAGCCGGTCTGCCAGACCAATCAACAAACCACTCCTGGATCGTGGAGTGCGATCTCCGGCATACCTGGGGAAGTATTGTTCTTCAATTGCCTGCGCAACTTCAGCGGGCTCACCGGTGAGGCTGGCGTAGTACTTCCCAATTGTTCCCTGCAGGGAGGTCATTTCAACTACCATGTTGGTGACAAGATCTGCTTTGCAGAGATATGCTGCGCGTTGGGTGTGAACCGCTTGCTCTTGTTCAATTTTGAACATAGGCATAAGGTCATTAACGATCTTTTCAATACGCTCGTTTTTATCCAGCATGGATCCCAGCGTGATATGAAAAGTTAATGTGTTCAGGTTGGAGCGGAACCATTCCAGATCATGTTGACGATCTTCGCTGATAAAAAAGGCGGCATCTTTGAAACGCGCCTCGATCACTTCTTCATTGCCTCTGGCGACTGTTGCCAGTTGATGATCATCACCATTCCGAACCGTAACAAAATTGGGCAGCATTTCACCCTGTTTTGCAAGCATCGGGAAGTACCGCTGGTGTTTTTTCATGACATCAATCAGAACCTCTTTAGGAAGTTCAAGATATTCTTTGGCATAGTTTCCCAGCAGAGCTGTGGGCGCTTCCACCAGGTTGCATACCTCAGCAACAAGGGTTTCATCCAGAACCTCATCTGCGTGAATGCTTCTGCACAATTTGTGAACCTGATCCACGATCTCAGCTTTGCGGGCATCTCTATCAAGGAAAATGCCCTGGGATTGCATGAAAGTAAAGTATGCGGCTGCATCATTGACTTCATGATGATCTTCCTCATGAAAACGTAATCCGCGTGTGCTGTGACCGGAATTAAGATTGGCATATCGAACAGGAATCACAGTTTCACCATAAAGAGCCAGCAACCAGCGTATCGGGCGTGAAAATGCAGCACCGCTTTCATTCCAGCGCATGGTTTTCGTGAAGTGAATTGCTGCGATCAGATCTTGCAGAGCATCTGGAAGCACTGCCAGAGCGGGTTTCCCTTTGGTGAAGATTTCAGCGGTCACATATTTCCCGCCATCCATTTCTGTGATGTGCAGATCTTCAATTTGTAGACCCTTGCCTTTTGCAAATCCCTGGGCTGCTTTCGTTGGTTTTCCGCTGGCATCAAATGCGGCAGCGGCAGGTGGTCCCTTGACGATCTCTTGGCTGTCAGGCTGGCTGGCAGCCAGTTTATTGATGTAGATGACCAGCCTGCGCGGGGTACCCATTACCTTGAGACTATCGTATTCCAGCTTTAAGGAATCGAGCATTGCGGTGGTATTGCGTTCCAACTGCTCGAGTGCATCTGTCAGATCCTGTGCAGGAAGTTCTTCCGTTCCGATTTCAAACAAGAAGGATTGTGGATCGGAGGGCATATCTTCAATAGCCCCATCCAGAGGAAGCTGCTCATCCTGTGTCTGGTCGGAAGCCGCAATATTTTTATGAAGCCATGGGAATCCGAGTTCTTCACGCTGCTCAAGATACGCCTGTGCTACACGCCGTGAAAGATCACGCATGCGCGAAAACAATGCCTGTCGTTCAGTAACCCCTACTGCACCGCGTGTATCCAGGATATTGAATGTATGCGAACATTTTAAAATATAATCATGTGCCGGAAGAACCAGCCCGTTTTCCAGGCAGGCTTGTGCTTCTTTTTCATATACATCATAGATGGCGCGTAGATCATTGATATTTGCTTTTTCAAAATAATAAATGCTGTGCTCTCGTTCCCCCTGAAAGTTCACATCTCCGTACGTAAAACGGTCGTTCCATTGAATAGAGCGAAAATCATAATTCCCCTGCAGCGCCATGGCAATTCGCTCCAGTCCATAGGTGATCTCAACGGATACCGGTTCCAAAACGATCCCGCCAGCCTGCTGGAAATAAGTGAATTGTGTAATTTCCTGTCCATCGAGCCATACTTCCCAGCCCAACCCCCAGGCTCCTAGCGCGGGTGACTCCCAGTTATCTTCTACAAAACGAATATCATGGCTGCTTGGATCAACGCCTAATGCCTGCAGAGAACGTAAATACAGTTCTTGCGGATTGCCGGGATCTGGTTTCAGGATGACCTGGAATTGATAATGCTGTTGAAGTCGATAAGGATTTTCTCCATAGCGTCCATCATCCGGTCTCACGGATGGTTCTACGTAAGCTACGTTCCACGGTTCGGGACCCAGAACTCTTAAATAGGTTGCCGGGTTCATGGTGCCGGCGCCGACCTGTGTGTAGTATGGCTGCCAGATCAGGCAACCATTCTGAGACCAGTATTCTTGAAGTTTTAAGATAATTTCCTGAAAATGCAGCGCCTCACTCATAATGACTCCATATCATCAAATTTCGATCAATCCACGAATTATACCAATCAAACCCCGGGTGATTCTTAGAGATCGCGGGAGTACACGATGATTTCTTTATGGATACCCAATAACATACTCCATGCTTTTCTGCGCTGCCAGTCTGAAGAAAACTTTTCCCACGATTCTTTTTGGACGCGTCGATTGGCTGGAAGATGAACCAAGTAAGGGTTTGGGTCGAGAGTGAACACCATGTTATCTTCTGCGGAAAAATCGATTATGTTAACCCAGTGGGCGCCTCCCTTTTTCCATATTTTCAACGCAGAAATGTATTTCCCTGAGACGATCTTTTCGATAATGGTGTGCCGGCTTGCATCACTGATCCGTTCTGCTTTCCAGGGTAATCCCAATTTCGACATCCACTGATTGAAAGCTGTTACTATTCCCCATGGGGTGGTTGCCCCACCGATAGCAGGCATCTTCGTGGGCAGGCGGTCCCAAAAATGAAAGCGTGTCTGATAAATGATATTCTCTTTTCGTAGTGAGAGCTCTCTCACATTTTCCTGATGCAGGATGATGTTAATGATCATTGCCACGCTGGTGGGTCCGCATTCATTGGATACAATACCCTTTTGATAGAAACCCTGCGACATGTAAAATTTTCCAAAGGACGAGGGAAATGTCTTTTGAATAGAAGATTGCTGTTCCTGATTATGAGTCTGTTTATCAAGCATCAGTTTGTTCTTTGAGCTTTATTAATACCATTATAAAAGTATTTATCCAAAAGTATAATTTTATAACCATGAAAAAACTATTATTGATTGGATTATGCTTCATTGTATTGCTGGTTTCCTGTTCGGGTGACGAACAGGTATCCTATGTGGGGCTGGATCTAACGCCGTTTGGATCAGCTGACGGAACCCCAGTACAGACATTGGCGGTGATTGCCACCGGTACTGCTCTTCCCACTCCATCACCTACACCTCACTATCATACAGTTGCGGCGGGTGAAACCATGTCGAGCATTGCGTGGCTGTACGGACTGAATACCGGGGATGTGGTGGATGTGAACCCGGATATCAATCCTAATACCATGGTGGTGGGAATGCAGGTATTGATCCCTGCCAAGCCGGCAGCCACGCAGGAGGTTTCTTTATCGGCTGATCTGGAACCGATCGTACTGGATGAACCGCAGTGCCATCAAGAAAAGAGTGGAGGATTGTGGTGTTTTATCAACGCATTGAATGAAAACGATAATGCAGTAGAGAATGTACTGGTAGAGATTACCATTGGCAATGCAAATGCATCGCAATTAACCAGCCGTATTGCGGCGGCTCCTGTCAATATGATCGCTGCGGGTGAGCAGCAGGTTCTATCGGCTTATTTTCCCCCTCCGATTCCTGATCCCTTACGCTACAGCTACCAGTTGATTTCCTCGATCCCGGTTGAAAATATCAGCCGCTATATTGAGGTACAAATAATCGAACAATCCGTTGATATTTCCGAAGATGGATTAACTGCTCAGATATCGGCACGCGTATTTGTGAATGGAATTGTGGGAGAGACAGTCAGGATTTGGCTGGCTGTAGTCGCGCGAGATAGTGCTGGAGATGTGATGGGAGTTCGAAGGATCGAGGCTGTATCACAGCTTGATTCTCTGGGTATTGTAGAGATGTCAGGTGCTGTCTATTCTATCGAACAGCCTATTGAGATTGCTGTATTGCAAGCAGAAGCCGCTTATACACAATGAAGAATTAGGGAGCGCTTAAAATTATGTTTATCACAAATAAAACGGTGCTGGTTACCGGTTCCACAGATGGCATTGGGAAACAAACCGCCATTGTGCTTGCTGGACAGGGAGCAAGAGTGCTGGTGCATGGTCGCGATTCACAAAAAGTGGAAAGAACCCTGGCAGAGATCAGACAGCTATACCCTGACGCGCAGTTGGCTGGTTACACAGCAGATTTTTCATCTCTGAATGCGGTGGAAAAAATGGCAGAGGAGATCAAACATTCAGAAACATTTTTGCATGTATTGGTCAATAATGCCGGAACGTACTCCTCCAATTTTCAATTATCGCATGATGGATACGAACTCACTTTTGCAGTCAATCAATTAGCTCCATTCCTGCTTACGTTATCCTTATTGGATACCATCAAAGCCAGCTCACCCGCCAGGATCATCAACGTTACCTCCATCGGGCATAATATACGGGAGCTTGATTTCGAGAGCATCCACGAACAGGATGCGTATCGTGCCTGGAATGCCTATAAGATTTCGAAATTTGCCAATATCCTCTTTACTTATACGCTGGCAGAACGATTGAAAAAAAGTCAGGTAACGGTAAACTGTCTTCACCCTGGAACGGTGAACACCAAAGTTCTGCAAAGCGCTTTTCCGGATATGGAGGGATGCAGTATTGACGAAGGAGCACGTACATCCATCTATCTTGCATCCAGCGATGGCATAGACACGGTTACGGGTAAGTATTTTATAGGGCTGAAAGCAACAGCAAGCGCGCCCAATACGTATGATAAGAAAATTCAGCAGGAAATGTGGGAACACTGCGAGCGTTGGGTGGGTAAACGGAAGAACGAAAAAGATCCCCGTTAGGGGATCTTTTATTTTTTTTTACCTTTACGCAGCTACGCTCTGCACCTGCCGGATGACCATGACGACTTTCCCCATGATGCGCAGTGCTTTGGGATTATTGACGAAGATTGGTCCCATATTGGGATTGGCTGGCTGCAAACGGATGCGATTGGATTCTTTGTAAAAATACTTCAGGGTTGTCTCATCTTTATCATCCAGCCACACGGCTACCATTTCCCCGTTTTGAGCCTGGTTGGTGCGCCGCATGATGACAACATCACCATCATTTACCATGGCATCGATCATAGAATCACCTTGAACTTCAAGCGCGAATAATTCTTCGATCTTTTCCTTGGCAGGCAGCAGGCTTCGAGCAATCTCAATGCTGCTTTCCGGGTCAAAATAATTCGAATCTGATGGAGGCATGGGGATCGGTTCGCTGGCGACAATACGCCCCATAACCGGGATCTGCAACAATTCATCAAGCGCCGAACCGGCTTTTTGCACCGCAGCTGATACCTTCTCTGCCATTGTTTTTGTGCCCTCGATTTCCTTCTTGACACAAATACTCCGAGAAATGTGATTTTCACGTGAGATATAGCCCATCTCTTCCAGCTGGTTGAGATAATAATCAACCAGAGATGTGGATTTTACATCAATGCTTTCGCCGATCTCACGAATGGATGGGGAATAACCATTCTCATTCTGAAAATCAACCAGAAAACGCATGATCTTCTTATGCCGACTTCCCAGTCCTTCTGATTTGCGTGCCATATCGCGCTCCTCATTAAATAGTTGGACAAATGTACTATTAATATACCGGAACATACGTTCTGTGTCAAGAACATCTTTTTCCGATTAATGTGTATTATCATAAATAAAAATTGGAGATCATACGATGGCGAATGCAGTTGTGAAATGGGTCGAAGGAAAAACTTTTCTGGGGATTGATTCAACCGCTCATGCGGTTGTCCTCTCAAGCCCGGCAGAAGGGATCGGAATGAAACCTTCTGAGTTGATGCTGGTGGCATTAGGCGCCTGCAGTTCCGTGGATGTGGTGGGAATACTGGAAAAGCGCAAGATCACTTTAACACATTATGAAGTTCAGGTTTCTGCGGAGCAGGATGAAGACCCGCCGTGGACATTTCGAAAGATCCATCTGAAATACATCCTGGCAGGGAAAGATTTGAATGAGAAAGATGTGCAGAAAACGATTGAACTATCTGAGGGAAAATACTGCTCGGTCGCGGCAACCCTGAAGGGGAAAGCGGAGATCACAACCGAGTATGTTATTAAACTTGAGGACTAATCCTGTTTTTTAAACGCGATGGCTGCCCAATCATCCAGTGCGATATGTTCAACAAGCAAAAAACCATGCATCCGCGCTTTTTCTGCAATGGTCTCTATCTGGTCAACTAAAATTCCTGAGATCAGCAAGATCCCATTATCTTCTACCAATTTTCCCATGCCCTGGTCAAATAATTCTTCCAATACCTTGAGTAATATATTGGCTACCACCAGTGGTGCTTTTTGATAACTGAACTTTCCGGCAAGTATTTCAGGTACCGATGCCTTCCCGATTTCGATATCATTTTCAACTTTGTTAAGAGCTGCGTTTTCCTGTGAAGACAGGATAGCGGCACCGCTTACATCCACACCAATGGAATGGATTGCGCCCAGCAGTATCCCGGCAATCGAGAGCACACCAGATCCGCAGCCGATATCGATCATATGATTGCCGGTCTGTACATACTTTTCCATTAATTGAAGGCTGAGTTGAGTGGTGGGATGTGTTCCTGTACCGAACGCCATGCCGGGATTGATGCGGATGGGCAGGCGTCCCATATTTGTGTTGTGTGCATCATACCAGGCGGGGATGATGATCAGCTGTTCCCCGATCTCTACCGGCTTGTAAAATTGCCGCCAGGCAGCCATCCAGTCCTGATCGCGAATCTGGCGGTAGGTAGGGTCAGGCACGGGCAGGATTTTATTCAAATAAAAAATCGCTTTTTCAATTTCCTGCTTGCAGTGGTCCAGAGTGTCATCTTCCAGCAGATAAGCATATACTTTCATCTGATTGGAGCTATCCGATTGCAGATCGCGCTCGATTACGACGCCCTGATGGGCATAGCGATTCAGTATTTCTGCGACCGATTCCGCCTGTTCCCCCGGCAGCAGAAAAGATACTTCAAGCCAGCTGTGCTTATCCACCCAGTACCTCTTTTAATTTATCCGCGAAACTTTTCTCCTGCGGATGCACTTCATTATCCAGCGTTTCGGAAAGTTGTTCAAACAGTTCGCGTTGATCTTTGCTCAATCTTTTCGGAATTTCTACGGTTATGATCACCAGCTGATCGCCCTTGCTGTTGGAATGAACGTGGGAAAATCCTTTTCCACGCAGCCGGAACACTTTTCCTGATTGTGTTCCAGATGGAATGGAGAGGGTTGTCTCTCCTTCCATGGTAGGAACGACAATATCTGCGCCCAGCGCTGCCTGCGAAACGTTGATGTTAAGGTCAAGCAGAATATCATACTCTTTGCGGCGGAAGAATTTATGGGGATGCACGCCGATCTTGATATACAAATTTCCGCGCGGACCTCCGTTGGAACCGGGTTGTCCTTCCCCTGCCAGACGCATTTGTGTTCCATCATCAACGCCCGCTGGGATGGGAATGGTTTTTTGGACTGTACGGGTTTCATAACCGCTACCGCGGCATTCGTGGCATGCTTTTTCGATCACTTTTCCAGATCCATTGCAGTTCGGGCAGGTGGTCACCTGCACCATAGAGCCGAGAATCGTATTGCGCACCTGACGCACTTCACCGCGACCTCCACATGTGGCACAAGTCTTGGTGCTGGTACCGGGTTCAGAGCCGCTGCCCTTGCAGAC
Organism: Anaerolineaceae bacterium; assembly: GCA_963556045.3. Lineage (GTDB taxonomy): Bacteria > Chloroflexota > Anaerolineae > Anaerolineales > Anaerolineaceae > UBA4781. The sequence goes on from CAUVYA020000002.1 coordinate 1,887,037, forward strand.
ATGGCAGGCTTCATCACGTGTGATGGATATTTCTTTTTCAATACCAAAGAAAGCTTCTTCAAAGTCCAATGTTACAGTCGTAACAAGGTCTTCGCCGCGGCGTGGGGAATTTCGCCTGCGGGAGCTGCCTCCCATTCCTCCGAACCCAAAGAATTGTTCGAAAATCTCGAAAGGATCGAAGTTGGAGAAATCCCACTGACTGCCATTTCCGCTAACACCGGCATGACCGTAGCGATCATAAGCAGCCCTTTTATCGGGGTCACTTAAAATGGCAAATGCTTCGTTGATCTCTTTAAATTTTTCCTCGGCGTCTGGTTCAGGATTAACATCAGGGTGATATTGTCTGGCAAGATTGCGAAAAGCTGATTTGATATCATCCTGCGATGCATCTCGCCCAATCCCAAGTATTTCGTAGTAGTCTCTTTTATCTGCCATTCGGTCATCCGTGTGTGTTATGAAAAAGCGTTTTGGGGTCTATAGACCCCAAAACGCAGCCTATTGTACTCTATATTCAAAATTTACACATTTTTGAATTCACCATCAACAACGTCTTCCCCGTCATCGGGTTTGTCCTTGTTTGAACCGTCATCGGGAGGTGTGTTTCCACCAGCATCTGCGCCTGGCTGACCTTCGGGTTGCTGGTACATGCTGGCGCCAATTTTTTGCAGTATCTGGCTCAACGTTTCGGTATCCTTGCGAATATTTTCTACGTTGTCTGATTCCAGAGTTTTTCGAAGAGTGGTGATGGCTTCTTCTGCTTCTTTCTTAGCATCTGCATCCACTTTATCGCCACCATCACGCAATGTCTTCTCAGCGGTGTAAATGGTTGTGTCTGCCATGTTACGAACTTCGATCAATTCCTTGCGCTTGTTATCTTCGTCTGCAAAAGATTCCGCTTCGTTTTTCATACGTTCGATTTCATCTTTTGAGAGACCAGATGATGCGGTGATGGTGATCTTTTGACTGCGACCGGTAGCTTTATCCTGAGCGGTGACGTTCAGAATACCGTTGGCATCAATGTCGAAAGTTACTTCTACCTGCGGGATGCCACGCGGCGCGGGTGGAATACCATCCAGAATGAACTGACCGAGAGATTTGTTATCAGCTGCCATGGGGCGTTCGCCCTGCGTAACGTGGATCTGCACCTGAGTCTGGTTATCAGACGCGGTGGAAAAGATCTGACTTTTCCGTGTAGGAATGGTTGTGTTGCGTTCAATTAATGGAGTTGAAACGCCGCCCAGTGTTTCTACCGATAGAGTAAGCGGAGTAACATCCAGAAGCAGAATGTCTTTCACATCCCCACCCAAAACGCCTGCCTGGATGGCAGCGCCCACTGCCACTACCTCATCCGGGTTGACACCCTTATGAGATTCTTTGCCGAATTTTTGTTTCACGATCTCACGAACGGCGGGCATTCTTGTCATACCGCCTACCATCACAATTTCATCAACCTCACCTGGTTTGAGAGAGGCATCTGCCAGTGCTTTTTCTACAGGCGGAATGGTTTTTTCTACCAGTTCGTGGGTCAGTTGTTCCAGCTTGGAACGATTGAGTTTGATCAAGAAATGCTTGGGACCGCTTGCATCTGCAGTGATATATGGAAGGTTAATCTCGGTTTCCATCATAGTTGAAAGTTCGATCTTTGCTTTTTCACTGGCTTCCTTTAGACGCTGCAGCGCCTGACGGTCGTTGTGTAAATCAATCCCCTGATCTTTCTTGAATTCATCAATTAGATAATCCATGATGACCTGATCAAAATCATCGCCACCCAGGAAGGTATCACCATTAGTTGAACGTACCTGAAAGACACCTTCGCCAACGTCCAGAATGGAGATATCAAATGTACCGCCGCCCAGGTCATAGACCGCGATCACTTCATTCTTTTTCTTATCCAGACCATACGCTAGAGATGATGCGGTTGGTTCGTTGATGATGCGCAGTACTTCCAGACCGGCAATCTTTCCTGCGTCTTTTGTTGCATTACGCTGTGCGTCGTTGAAATATGCCGGCACGGTGATGACAGCCTGGGTAACTGTCTCTCCAAGATAGGTCTCAGCATCTGTCTTTAATTTCGCCAGGATCATGGCTGAGATCTCAGGTGGGGAATATTCTTTATCACCCATCATTACGCGCACATCGCCATTGGGTGCTTTGGTTACTTTATACGGCACTCGCTTTATGGTGCGCTGTACTTCTGGATCATCATATTTGCGACCCATGAAGCGTTTGATGGAGAAGATGGTGTTCTCAGGGTTCACCACTGACTGGTTGCGGGCAGTGCGCCCAACGATTCGTTCACCATTTTTGTTAATTGCCACTACAGAAGGGCAAAGTCTTTCTCCTTCAGCAGTTGGAATGACGATGGGTTCGCCACCTGACATAACTGCCACGACAGAGTTCGTTGTTCCAAGATCTATCCCAATAATTTTTCCCATTGTAAGCCTCCTATTTTGCTACTCTGACCAGTGCTGGTCTAATTACACGATTGTTGATTTTATATCCTTTATTAACCACTTCGATGATCTGCCCACTTTCATAATCGGGATTTTCTTCGTGAGATATCGCCTCGTGGAGTTGAGGATCAAAGAATTTGATTTCCGAATCAATAGGCTCGATGCCTTCCGTTTCCAGAATCTTATGCATTTTTTTGATGATGAGGGCGATGCCATCTATCCATTGCTTTAAATCTGCAGAATCTGCTGAATTTTTCATAGCCAGGTCCAGATCATCATAAATTGCCAGATATTTTTTGATCAAGTCAATGCTGATATTTTGTTTATCCTGGTCGCGATCACGCAAGATGCGCTTGCGGTAATTATCAAAATCAGCTCGTTCACGCTGCCAGCCATCGGAATATTCTTTGATCTTTTCTTTTAATTCATCGATCTCTCGCAGCTGATCTTCCATACTCTTCAGAGGAATGGTTACCATTTCTTCTTCCGCAGGCGATTCCTCATGCGGGATTTCTGATTCTTGAAGGTCTTGCTGTGTTTGTTCAGAATCATCCGTTGTCTGATGTTTCTTCTCTATACGGTCTTGCTTGATTTTTTCTTTTTTCTCTTTTTCTGTCATATTTTCAATCCTTGATTGAGATCACCATTGTTCTGCAACGAAATCACTTAATAAGGTGGAAAGAAAGCGAACGATCGAGATGGAATGCCCATACGACATTCTTATAGGACCGAACACTCCCAGTGTTCCGGTTACGACACCCGGTTGACCATATTTTGCCAGAATGATTGACATTTGCTTGAGTTCATTCCAGGTGCCTTCTCCACCGATCAAAACCTGCACGCCATTGGATGGTTCTTTCAACAATGAACGGGAGATCAATTCTTGAAGCAGGGTACGTTCTTCAATGACTTTCAACGCCCTACGAGCTTCATCTGATTCCACAAATTCAGGTTCAGAAAGCACGTTGGTTAATCCATCCAGGATAACCTCACCGGCGGTCAGATTTTCAGTTTGTCTCATCTCTGAGACGACCCAATCTTTAATGGTGCATTCCAGTTCAGTGAATTCCCCCTGCATTTTCTCGATCTGGCTTTGATTTTTTGCGAGAAATAAAGCGCTGAGACGATTGGAGATGCTTGAGAGATCTTCCTGTTTGACCGGTAAATTCATCGAAACAACACTCTGGTGGATTTCACCGCCTTCCAGAACCAGCACACTGAGAACCTGGGTGTTGTGGGTAGATATCAATTCGAGATGTTTAAAACGAACCTGTTCAGGATGCGGTGGAGTTACCAGTGAGGCAACCTTGGATTGGTTCGCCAGAATGGAAGCTGCCAGATGCATCCAGTTTGAAATGTCATTGCGCGATTGGTAGAACTGATGGCTGATCGTGCGCCGTGCATTTTCAGATAGGGTGGTATTGCGCATAAGATTTCCGACGAAATAACGGTATCCTTCTTCGGTCGGAATCCGACCAGCGGATGTGTGCGGCTGGCGCAAAAAACCGGCTTCGGTAAGATATGCCATCTCATTTCTTACTGTCGCAGAACTGAGGTCAAGATTATATTCACTCACCAAACGATTCGAACCGATCGGTTCGGCTGATCGGATGTATTCATGAATGATCAATGATAATATTCGCTGCTGACGTGTGGTCAAATTGTCCATTTTTTATCACCGTTTTAGCACTCTCAATGTTAGAGTGCTAAAAAGACGTTAACCATGATACCATGCTGAAAAAACAGCGTCAAGAACGGTGTTTATGCTATTGCCTTTTCTTATGAATTATTAATACAGGATAGTAGGATGAAATTCGTTGACGGGTTTATATTAACCTATACAATGGTGTTAACCATTGCATGAATAAGGAGTGAAGCATTATGACAAATCTCGGTTTCTCAACGAAACGAGCCCCGATTTATCAGGACATCCCTGACCAAAAATGGAATGATTGGCGCTGGCAGTTGAGCCATCGTTTGAATACGGTGGAAGAGTTCGAAAAGATTTTCAAACTCACCACAAGTGAAAAAAAAGCGCTGCAATCCGATCAGCTTTTTCGTGTAGACATCACGCCCTATTATGCTTCTCTGATTGACCCCGATGATCCTGATGACCCAATCCGCCGACAGGTTGTTCCTACTGCAGCGGAAATAGTTCCTTTTACTGGTATGATGGAAGATTCCCTGGCTGAGGATATGCATTCTCCTGTACCCGGATTGGTGCATCGCTATCCTGACCGGGTTTTAATGCTGGTAACCACCCAGTGCGCCTCTTACTGCCGCTACTGCACGCGCGGCAGGATCGTAGGTGACCCCAGCGCCACTTTTTCACGTGAAGAATTTGAACAGCAGATCGCGTATTTAAAAGCCACACCGCAGGTTCGTGATGTGCTTCTTTCGGGGGGAGATCCGTTAGTTTTAGCACCAAAATTGCTCGAAGAATTACTCACCCGTATTCGAGAAATACCGCATATCGAGATCATCCGAATTGGTTCGCGTGTACCGGTTTTCATGCCCATGCGGGTGACGGATGAACTGGTGGAAATGCTGCGTCAATTCCATCCTCTGTGGATGAATATTCATGTGAACCACCCCAATGAAATATCTGCTGAGCTGGCTGAAGCCTGTGATAAATTGAACGATGCCGGCATTCCACTTGGCAACCAATCCGTGTTACTACGGGGGGTTAATGACTGTGTCAACATCCAGCGCAAACTGGTACAATCTCTGGTTCGGATACGAGTGCGACCCTATTATCTCTATCAATGTGATCTGGTGGAGGGGGCTGGTCACTTCCGAACTCCGGTGGCAAAAGGGATTGAGATCATAGAAGGGCTGCGCGGGCATACCTCTGGTTTTGCTGTGCCAACATTTGTGGTGGATGCGCCCGGTGGCGGTGGAAAGATACCCGTCATGCCCAATTATATGATCAGCGCCTCAGATCATAAAGTTGTCTTGCGCAATTATGAAGGGTTCATCACGACATATGAAGAACCCATAGAATATCAACCGCATGATGCAAAGCATTGTGCATTCTGCCAACAAAAACATCTGGAACCCGGGCAGACAGGAGTGCTGGGGTTGTTGGAAGGTCAGCAGATGGCGATTAAACCCGAAGGGTTTGACCAAACGCATGTACGTGGTGGTGCGCAGCACCGCTTGAGAGACAATGCCGAAAAATGGAAACCTCTGGGAATTGGGAAACCGGAAGACAAGAAACAAGAAGGAGAATAATATGCATTACCGACGATTAGGGAAAGCCGGCATCAAGGTCAGCGAGATTTCCCTGGGATCATGGATCACTTTTGGGGATCAGGTGCAGGAAGAAATCGCAATAGAAATGGTTCGTGCTGCCTATGAGAAAGGCATCAACTTTTTTGATTGTGCCGATGTGTATGCATCCGGCAGAGCAGAAACGGTACTGGGAAAAGCTCTCAAAGGATTGGAGCGTGAAACGCTGGTCGTCTCCAGCAAGGTGTTCTGGCCGACTTTCGACGGAGTGAACGGAAAAGGGCTTTCGCGCAAACACATTTTGGAATCCATAGACGCAAGTTTACAAAGATTGCAGCTGGATTACCTGGATCTCTATTTCTGCCATCGTTATGATCCTGATACCACCATCGAGGAAGTTGTTCAAACTATGGATATGCTGGTGCGCAGCGGCAGGATCATGTACTGGGGAACATCCGAATGGAAGGCGGTTCACATCGTACAGGCGATGGAATATGCCAACCACATGGGATTGATCGGACCTGTTATGGAGCAGCCGCAATACAATCTGCTCCATCGCATCAACGTGGAGGAAAATCTGGAACCGTTAACACGTCAGTATGGCTTGGGGTTAACCACGTTCAGCCCGTTAAAAAACGGAATTCTGACCGGAAAATACAACAATGGCATTCCGGAAGGCAGTCGTGCCAAGATGGAAAACATGGGATGGATGCGCGATCAGATCACCCCGGAAACCATTGACAGGGTGAGAGAATTTTCAAAGATTGCACAGGCATTGGATGCCACCCCTGCACAATTGGCGATCGCCTGGGTACTGCATCGTAAGGAAGTGAGTTCCGTGATCACTGGAGCCAGTAAAGTGGAACAACTGGATGACAATCTGGATGCTGCCGTGCTGGTTGAAAACTTAGACGAAAATATCCTTGATCGAATTGATGCCATTTTTAATGGCAATCATGATTGATTCGGGCAAGAGAAGTTTAAAAAAGCTCGCGACCTCGCGAGCTTTTTTTGTCACTTGCTCTTTCGTACCTCTGCACTCATCTGTTTTTCAAGTGTCTGAATGATCTTGTTGCGCGTTTTTTCTACATTCTTATCGGTCAGAGTGCGTTCAAAAGATTGGAAGGTAAGGTTGTAAGCCAGGCTTTTCTTTCCATCTCCAATTTGCTTTCCCTTGAATACGTCAAAAAGTCTCAATTCTGTCAGCAGCTCACCACCAGCCTGTTGGATGAGAGCAGTGACTGTGGCGGCAGGGGTTTCATCAGGCACAATCACGGCAAGGTCTTCCAGTACGGGTGGATAGGGGGAAAGCGATTGACTGCGGAAAATGGCAGGAATGAAGTTGAAAAGCGCATCCAGATTAAAGTCAACCAGATAGACTTTCTTCTGTAGGAAGTCATAATTTTCGCTTGTTTTTGGATGAATTTCTCCCATGGTGGCAACTGAGATGCCCTCATAAACCACCGCGGCACATTTGCCGGGATGGAACGTGGCATCTTGAACAGGTATAAAAACTACATGCTTAATATGGACGGCATCCAGGAATGCTTCTACGTATCCCTTCAGGTCAAAGAAATCCAATGCCTTTGGTTCTTTGCGGTCCCAGGCACTATTCTGACTCAAGCCGCTCAAGCCGATGCACAGGTGATATTCTTCGACCGGCAGAATGTCCGTTTCGCTGCCGAGAAAGATCGGTCCGATCTCGAACAAACTCAAGCGGTCTGCATGGCGCATATTTTTTTCGAGAGTACTGAGCATTTGCGGTACCAGGCTGGTGCGCATCACGCGTTTATCCTGTGAGATAGGATTCAGAAGCTGAACATAATCTCTTTGTGGCTTTTCCACATCGTTTGGAAGCATGCGATCTTCTTCCTCTGGCGATGTAAGGCGGTAGTTGATGATCTCCTGCAATCCCAAATTTACCAGAATGCCTTTCGTTTTTCGCTCAAAATCATCTCTGAGATTAGTGCGCTGGGGCGGCAGCGGATCTGCCATGCGGCTGGAGGGAATGCGATCATAACCATACAGACGTGCGATCTCTTCCATCAGATCAGCTTTCCCTACCACTCCCTCACCGATATCCATGCGGTGGGCTGGTGATTGAACAAGGATGCCATCTTTAGTAATGGTGCATTGAAACTCCAGACGCGAAAGAAGAGCGGCGATATCCTGTGCGGAAATCTGAATGCCCAGCGCGTGTTCGACATCATTTTCTGTAATAGTCAGCAGTGGATCTAGATGAGGTTTAGGGTAGACATCTACAAACCCACTGGCGATCTTTCCTCCACTCCATTCTGCGATACGGCTTAAACATAATTGCACTGCATATTTTGCCAATTCAGGATGGATATTACGTGAGAAGCGATAACCGGCTTCACTCTGCAATTTCTGAGATGCGACGGTTCGGCGCGTGTTGATGAAGTTCCAGCTGGCGCCTTCCAGCAGAATGGTTTGGGTCTCAGTGGTGATCTCGCTCTCCAATCCACCCATTACACCAGCCAGTGCCAGCGGACCACTGGTATCGGTCACCAGAACGGTGAAATCATCCAGTTCGCGCTCTACATTGTCAAGCGTGGTCAATTTTTCACCCTTTTTTGCTGCCCTGGTGATGATGGTGGGGGTTTTGCCTGCCGCACGTTTTTTGAGAATATCATAATCAAAGGCATGCAGTGGTTCACCCACTTCCAGCATAACGTAGTTGGTGGCATCTACCGTACTGTTGATGGGGCGCATGCCTGCCAGACGCAGTCTGCGCTGTACCCAGTAAGGACTGGGTTGGGCATCCGCACCCCGCACCATTCCAAATACGAAACGCGGGTTAAGGTCAGGATCAGTGATCTCGATCTTGACTTCACCTTCAATATCAGGTCCATCACCCTGCAGGCTGGCTTTTGGGTGGCACAGTGGTTTATCCAGAGCAGCAGCGATCTCTCTTGCAGCGCCCAGCATGCAGGCATCTCTAACCATGTTGGGCAGAATAGCAACCTGGAAAACTGCATCTCCCATATAGTCAACCAGGGGCATGCCAAGTGGGGCATCGTCATCAAGGATAATGACACCCTCATGCTCTTCTGAGATTCCCAGTTCTTTTTCAGAGCAGATCATAGAAGAAGATTCCACTCCGCGAATCTTCATACGTTTAAGGGTGGTAAGCATTTTTCCGGGCTGGTGACCATCATACAGAGTAGTTCCTTCACGGGCATAAGCTACCTTTAAATTTTTAGGAAGTGTTCCTTTTCCTTTGTAGTCATACAGGTTGGGGGCGCCCGTGAGGACGATATTCTCCTCATTCCCGTCATTTAGCTTGCACAATACCAGGCGGTCTGCATTGGGGTGGGGCATGACTTCGCTGACTTCAGCAACTACGATCTTGTCAGGCTCCCAGGTTAATCCTGTGTATACGTTCTCCAGATGGTCAGATTGCGGTTTCGGCAGCCCGATCAGTTGTATCTCCTCAACCTCCAGACCGATCATGGTCATGGTGCGTGCCAGGTCTTCAATTGGAATATCAATATCTACATATTCTTTGAGCCAAGATAATACAAGTTTCATCGTTATCAATCCTTCTAGAACTGCTGTAAGAAGCGAACGTCATTAGCCCAGAAATTGCGGATGTCATCAATGCCATAGCGCAGCATGGATATTCTTTCTGGTCCTAAACCCGCGGCGAAACCTGAGAATTTCTGTGGGTCGTAACCGCCGTTTTTCAATACAACCGGATGAACCATGCCGCAGCCGAGGATTTCCAGCCATCCGGTACCGGAGCACACATTACAGCCTTTACCCTTGCAGGCAATACACTGCATATCCATTTCAGCGCTGGGCTCTGTGAAGGGGAAGTAGGATGGGCGCAGACGAGTTTCCACTCCAGATCCGAACATGCGCTTGATGAATTCTTCCAGTGTGCCGCGCAGATCCCCAAATGTGATATTCTCACCTACTGCCAGCAGCTCAACCTGATCGAATTGGATCTCATGACTGGCGTCCATCTGTTCGTAACGATAGACCATACCGGGCAGGATGATGCGTACCGGGTCCGGTGCGAATTCGTGCATGGCATGAATTTGACCGGGAGAAGTGTGGGTGCGCAGGATGACACCTTCTCTGGTTGTGTAAAAAGTGTCCCATAGATCGCGGGCAGGATGGTGAGCGGGGATGTTGAGCAGTTCGAAATTATATTCATCTGATTCCACCTCGCGCGACCGATATACCTGGAAACCCATCTCTGCCAGAATACGGTAGATCTCCTGCAAGGTCTGGCTGGCGATGTGGTATCTACCCCGTTCTGGAATACGCCCGGGCAAAGTTACATCTACCCGCTCTTGTGTTAATGCCTGAGTGAGAGCAGCCTGTTTAATACGAAGAAAGGCATCTTCGAATTGCTTTTCAAGTTCGGTTTTAACGATATTGGCATTCTGCCCTATCAAAGGGCGCTCCTCTGGATCTGCCAATGGAATTTCCTTGAATATCTGCATGATTTCCGCAGAACGGCTCAGATAGCTCGCCTTCCATTGATCGAGGGTAATCTGGTCATTTATTTTTTCGAGATCAGCCAGTGCTTTTCTCTTCAAGTTTTGCAGCGAGAGATTCAGATCTTTTTTTTCTTCCATAATTGCTCCGTATCAATAAATAAAAAACCCCGTCCAAAGGGACGGGGTAATCCGCGGTACCACCCTGCTTGGCTGAAATTCAGCCCACTTTTTTACCAACCATGATCCATCGATTGGCTGCGCCGGTATCGCTGCGCAGGCGGTTCGGATTACTTGTTGCCGTTCACCCAAACTGCTCGGGAGAGAACTTCCATCACTTTTCACCTGATCGGGGTTTCAATCTGTGCCCTGATCTCCCTGTTGGTTTCCGATGATGTACTTTGCTCCGTCATCGCGTTTTTATCAAGTTTTGTTCTATTATCTATGGTTTGAAGAAAAAGTCAAGGACATAAAGAGCAGACCTTCTCCAAGGTCTGCTCTATAAAATTATATCTGCATATTATTCACTTACGATCGTACCAACGTTCTCACCACAGATGGCTTTTATGAGAGCTTCATCATCCCACAAATTCAAGACAAGGATAGGCAGCTTGTTTTCCATACAAAGAGATAACGCAGTACTATCCATTACTTCAAGACGAAGATTGAGAGCATCAATGTAGGTCAGTTTTTCAAATTTGGTAGCGCCATGGTTTTGCTGGGGGTCGCTATCATAAACACCATCCACTTTGGTCGCTTTGATGAGCACATCGGCGGTGATGTCAGCCGCCCGCAGAGCTGCAGCCGTATCGGTAGAGAAAAAAGGATTCCCTGTTCCACCGCCGAAGATCACGACGCGCCCTTTTTCAAGGTGGCGGATGGCTCTGCGGCGGATGTATGGTTCGGCGACAGCTCGCATCTCGATAGCGGATTGCACTCTGGTAGGCACCCCGATTCTTTCGAGCGCATCCATCAATGCCAGCGCATTCATAACCGTAGCCAGCATACCCATATAATCTGCCGTTGCTCTATCCATTCCCCATTTTAGACCTTCGCGACCACGCCAGAGATTTCCTGCACCGATCACGATGCCCACATCCACACCCATGGCGTGTATATCACTAACGCGCTGGGCAATATTCGAGGCTCGGGTGGGATCAATACCGCTGCCATCAGCGCCTGCCAGCGCTTCACCGCTAAGTTTGATCACAATTCGATGATATTTTACGTCTGCCATATGTCTCCTTTCTCAAAAAAAGAGCCAACCGTGAGGTTGGCTCTAATAATATTATTCTTCTTCATCCATTTCACTGGATTCGCCAAGTGTGTAACGGGCGAACCGCCGGATGACAATGTTCTCACCTGTTTTTGAAATGGTGTTGTTCAACAGATCCTGTATGGTCAAAGAATCATCCCGGATATATTGCTGATTCAGCAATACGTTTTCATCCTTGAATTTTTTCAAATATCCTTCCACGATCCTTGGTACTATTGTATCAGGTTTCCCTTCCTCTTTCGCTCTGGCAGCCGCTTTGTTCTCTTGCTCTTTGAGAACTTCTTCAGGTATGTCGTTTTCACTGACATATAAAGGGTAAGCACCGGCGATCTGCAGCGCGACTTCATGGGCAAAAGCACGAAAATCTTCAGAACGTCCTACAAAATCCGTTTCGCAGTTGACCTCAACCATCACACCAACTCGACCATCTCCATGGGAATAGAGTTCAACCATACCCTCGGATGTGGCGCGGTCGGCACGTTTGCTGGCTGTTGCCAGACCTTTATCCCGCAGAATGATTTTTGCTTTCTCGAAGTCACCATCGCTGTCTTGCAGGGCTTTTCGACAATCTAAAACGCCTGCTCCACTCTCTTCGCGGAGCTGTTTGATCATTTCAGTGGTAATTTCCATTTTTCTTATTCCTTCATATTTCTAATTAGTTCTCTTCTTGGTCGTCAAGAACATCATCATTATCGTCATCGTCTTTATCGTCATCGTCTTTATCGTCATCGTCTTTGTCATCTTCGTCTTTGCCGTCATCATCTTTGTCATCATCATCTTTGTCATCATCATCCGATTTTGCGTTTGATAATTTTGCCAGAGTAGATGCGCCTAATAACTCCTCATCAGAAATCTCTTCTTCGAGGACGACTTTTCTACGGGCGGACTCCGCATCGGATGCGCCTTCCATCATGGCGGCTTGATCCAGCTCATCTTCTTCTTTGCGCATATCCTTGCCTTCGAGGACGGCATCAGCCATTTTTCCGACCAGCAATTTGATAGCACGAATGGCATCATCGTTCGCAGGGATAATGTAATCTACATCGGTTGGATCGCAATTGGTATCGACAAGTGAAAGAACCGGAATACCTCTCAGGTTCGCTTCATGAACGGCAGTATATTCACGCATTACGTCAATTACGAAAAGCATATCAGGCAGGGTCTTCATATGGCGAATACCGCTCAGGTTCTTTAAGAGCCGCTCGATACGGCGATCGATCATCAATATTTCTTTTTTAACCAGTTTGTCGAATTGCCCGCTCTCGCGTTTTTTCTCGAGGGTGTCTAATTCCAGAATTCGCTGATAAATTGTCGTCCAGTTTGTGAGGGTGCCGGGCATCCAGCGTTGGGTAACATACGGCATGCCGCAGCGTTCTGATTCAAAAAGGATGGTTTCTTGAGCCTGGCGTTTTGTGCCGACGAACAGGATAGTACCACCTTCTGCAACCAGATTGCGCACAACTTCATATGCCTTATCTAGATATTTTACGGTTTGCTGCAGATCGATAATATGGATTCCATTCCGTTCGGTGAAGATGTAAGGCTTCATCAAAGGATTCCATTTGTTTGTCCTGTGACCAAAGTGAACGCCACTTTCCAACAGGCTCTTCATAGATACATTAGCACTCATTGAATATACTCCTTGCGTTTTTCCTCCGCTCCATTTTGTAGACCACTGATCTCTCAGCACGCAAAGTCTAGCGTAGAGCGTGTGTATTTATCGCCTTATTGACGACGGCAGTAGTATATCATAGTTTTCCTCTCAGGTAGAATGATAGAAACACGCTTTATAATATGGAATTGGATGAAAGAAGGATTAGACAATGCATTTTATCGTAACCAATGATGATGGTGTTCAGGCTCCAGGTCTTTTAGCACTGGTACAGGAAATTCGCACGCTTGGAAAGGTCACGGTAGTTGCTCCTGATAAGAACTGGTCTGCATCAGGGCACGTAAAAACCATGAATAGACCTCTGCGAGTGAAGGAAGTCTTCCTAGCAGATGGTACAAAAGCGTTTGCGTCAGATGGCGCTCCGTCTGATTGCGTCGCGCTCCCTTTACTGGGTTTGCTGAACGAACCGGTGGATTTTGTTGTATCCGGTATCAACCCTAATGCCAATGTGGGTCATGATGTTACTTACTCAGGAACGGTAACGGCAGCCATGGAAGGTACCATCAGTAATATTCCCAGTATTGCTATCTCATTGGATGCACCTGAATATCACGATGGACCGCTTGATTATGCACCCGCAGCACAGGTTGCGAAGATGGTTGTACAGAAAGTGCTTGACAATCATATGCCACCTAAAGTTCTGTTGAACATTAACGTTCCTTACCTGCCCTTTGACCGGATAAAGGGATTTCGAATAACCCGTCAGGGGTTGCGGGTATATCGTGATGAATTGATCCGCCGTGAGGACCCGCGTGGTCACCCGTATTACTGGATCGGTGGTGAAGCCCCGACCGGAGTATCTGAAGAGGGAACCGATTTTGGTGAGTTAAGCTCCGGCTATGTTTCCATTACACCCATTTCAATGGATCTCACCGCATATGATAGTTTGGATCTTTTTAAAAAATGGGATTTTTAATAGGACATTTCAATCGGAAATGAAAAAAAGACGGATCATACTGTTATTCGTGATCTTCTCAAGCTTCGCGGTTGTTGGATCTGTGCTGGCAGCCCCGCTGCAAGTTCCCAGCGGGTATGATCTCGTGGATGCGGTTAACGTATATCGTGCAGCCAATGGATTACCGAACCTGGTCATTGATCCTCTGTTGATGCTTTCTGCCCAAATGCATGCTGAATATCTGGCTTCTCAAGAAGGTGGCATGAGCGGGCATGTTGGCGTCGGTGGGACGGATGCGGATGCGCGTGCTGCAGCCCTTGGTTACGCACAGGTACCGGGGTTGGATATCAATGAGAATTGGGCATCTCTTCCACTGGATGTGGATTTAGATACCCTCATTCATTCTGTCTGGGGTGATTCACAGCATACCCATACCATGCTGCATTGGATGGGGCAGCATGTGGGCGCCGGTGTAGCTGTTCATGGTAATTCTGTGGTGTATGTATTGAATGTTGCCGCGTTTTGGGGAGATGGGGGTTTGACAGTACAACCGACCACTGATGCCTACCCTGGGCTGGCTGCTGGAGATATCTCTGTTTCTCAATATATCGCGCCTGTTCAAATAGCTGAACCCGATGATCAGGGCAGGGTGTTTCATCAGGTTTTACAGGGTCAAACGTTGTGGAGTATTGCAACCACGTATGGTGTCACGATCGATCAGATCCGCTTATACAATGGTTTAGAATCCGAGAGCATGATCTACTCCGGGCAAAGGCTCCTGATCATGCTTATTCCTACACCCAGTGTCGTCCCATCAATCGCCAGGTCGCCTTTAGGTATTGAAGGAACAACACCTGTTTTAACCCGAATATCTGAGACGGTAGATAGTGCACCATCATCTCAAACCGAACCTCAGTCCAGCAGTGAAGCTGTGGATTGGGTGCTGCCGGGCATCATACTTATTGCAATACTCGGTTTTTCGTTGGTCTTGATTGGTCAGCGCCGATCTTAAGACTGGTTGAAAGGTTAGGTATAATGCCATTCATGACAAACAAAACATATCGTTTTCTGCTCATTCTTGCCTGTGCCAGCAGGTTTTTCTTTCCTGTTGTGCAAAGCTATGCTGCATCTGCCAGCGCGTATGATGTGGTGACAGCAATTAATGAACTGCGAACTTCAAAGGAAATGGATGAGCTGCCTACCAGTGTCTCACTGATGGCGGCAGCACAGAACCAGGCTGCTTATTTGGCTGCCACCTATGGGAACGAACCTCCCAGTGAACGAATAGGGCATACCGGGATCAATGGAAGTGATGCCAATGACCGTGCTTTCGAAGCGGGTTATTCTGTGATCACGGGCATTCAAATTCAGGAAGTATGGACATTTGCCCCTTCCAGCACAGATATGGACGTTTTGCTGGGATCTTTCTGGGGAGATGAAGACAACCAGGCTGTTCTTTTACAATCCTATGCGGTGAATATCGGCGCAGGGGTTGCCCATGTGGGTGATATGACCTATTATGTGGTGAATATCGCGGTAGATTACGCTTCCTCTCCCGGTGGATTCGGTACCCTCGCAGGCACCGAGACGCCGGAAGTGGTGCCTGTTGACATAGCAGACCCACAGGAAAATGGAGCAGTTATTCATTCCGTGGTAAAAGGACAGGCGTTGTGGAGCATTGCTCTGGCGTATGGCGTTACGGTTGATCAAATACGAGCTTTGAACAATCTCTCTGAAACAGACGCGATCTATGAGGGGCAGCAGCTCTATATCCGTGCTGCAAATACCCCAACTCCGTCACCCTCACCAACCTACACTCCCATGCCGCCCACTCGCACACCGATCCCTCCCCAATCGCCGCAGGCATTATCAACACAGGTTGATCAAACAGAAAAAGAAAATGCGTTTTCTTTGACCGGAAACAATCAGATCTTTGGAATTGCTCTGATCGTGGTGTGTGGAGCCGGTCTTGTGTTTCTTGGGTACAGTATGCTGCGGAAAAAGGAATGAAAATTCATCCCTTTTTCACATAATCTCGCAGCACAGGCTCCAGTTTTTTCTCGAGCGTAGCAAGGTTTTTGGTGATATTAATAAGCTGTTGGCTGACCGTATCAGGCAGCTGGTTATGTGCCAGATCGGGTATGTGCGTTTCAATATGCTCTTTATGAACGATGCGTCCGGGAACTCCAACCACAACGGAATCACAGGGGACATCTTTGACAACTACTGCGTTGGCTCCGATACGACTGCAGCTTCCAATAGTGATATTCCCTAAAATCTTGGCGCCTGCGCCGATCACTACCTCATCTTCAATGGTCGGATGGCGCTTTCCTTTTTGTGCACTGACTCCACCTAACGTGACACCATGAAAGATGGTAACGTTTTTTCCTATGATGGAAGTTTCGCCTATCACCACACCCATACCATGGTCAATAAAGAAGCCCTCTCCGATCACTGCTCCGGGATGGATCTCGATACCGGTGAAAAAACGATTGAGCTGTGCAAACCAGCGTGCCAGCAATCTCATCCCGTTATTCCACAGCCAGTGATTGATGCGGTGATTCCAGACGGCATGCAAACCGGCATAGCACAGCACAATTTCCAATCCATTCCGCGCCGCCGGATCTCGCTGCATGGCTGCGCTGATGTCTTTTTTTATGGTTGTATAAAGGCTCATCTTAGTCCTCACTTGATTGATACAGATCTGTGCTAAGGTAACGTTCTCCAAATGATGGAATGATCACCACGATCAACTTACCCTTGTTTTCAGGTCTCCTGGCAACCTGTAGGGCAGCATAGATGGCAGCTCCTGATGAATAGCCGACCAGCAGCCCTTCTCGAAGGGCTGTTTTGCGAGCGGTTTCTCGTGCCTGTTCACCTGTTACCTGGATGATCTCATCAATGATATTTGTATTGAGAATTACGGGAATAAATCCGGCTCCGATCCCTTGAATGGGATGTTTCCCAGGTTGTTCACCCGACAATACCGCAGATTCACGTGGCTCCACAGCGATCACCTGAACAGTATTCTTTTTTTGTTTCAAGACTTCTCCCACTCCGGTTATGGTCCCGCCTGTCCCTACTCCTGCTACGAGGATATCCACTTTCCCGTCGGTATCATTCCAAATCTCCTGGGCAGTTGTCTCACGATGTGCCTGGGGGTTAGCTGGATTTTCAAATTGATTGGGAATGTAATAATGCGGGTTTTCCTGCTCCATTTGTTGTGCTTTTTCGATAGCCCCTTTCATTCCCTTTTCTGCCGGGGTCAGAACCAGATCTGCTCCATATGCCTTTAATATTATTTTCCGTTCCTCAGAAACGCTTTCTGGCATAACGAGCGTGCAGCGATAACCGCGTGCAGCGCTGACAAATGCCAGACCGATGCCGGTGTTCCCGCTGGTCGCTTCAAGGATGAGCGTGTCCTGGTTGATCAATCCCGCTTCTTCTGCAGCCTGGATCATTGCCAGACCGATACGGTCTTTAACGCTATGGGATGGATTGAAATATTCAAGCTTAGCGGCGATATGTGCAAAATTGTCTTTGTTGATCCTGTTCAACCAAATCAGCGGAGTGTTTCCTACCAGTTCTGTAATATCTTTTGAAATTCGCATGATTTCTCCGTTTCTTGTCATTTAAAATATAAAAGCCATCCGGTAGTGGGTGAAGAATAACGGGGCTCACCGCGCTGCAACCGGATGGCTCAAGGTCCATATTTGGTGCAGAGCGATTTATGTAGAGCCCCGTATGTTACAGATGCATTTTTTGTTCATCATATTATTATGAATAAATATTAAATTTATCATAAAAATAATATCCTTTTCTAGATAGCTTGTCAAGATTATGATAGAAAAAACCTTTCATCAGATATATCGTATATAAATAAGACCAAATGGAGGAAACCATGCGCAATCGAATGTTCTGGGGCATTGTCTTAATTATTTTAGGATTGATCTTTTTATTCGGCTATCAGATGGGGCTGCCTGTGTGGAGTTTGATCTGGCCATTCATGATCATCGTGATCGGTGCCTGGATCTTATTGATTCCTATTCTTTCAAAAGGGATAGAAATTATTCAAGAGGAATTCTCATTACCGTTAGAAGGAGTGCAGCAGGCTACACTGAAAATAGAACATGGCGCCGGCACGATCAGACTGCACTCGGAGGATTTGAAGGATCAATTCCTGACAGGGAGTTTCATGGGTGGAGTGCAACACAATGTGTCTCTTTCACAGGGAAAATATCGCGTCAAGCTACAGAGTAAGATCGAATTTGCTAATTTTCTACCCCGTTTTCAAAAAGAAAATCGTTTATTGTGGGATGTATCCATAAACCGTAATATTCCACTCAAAATTAAAATGGAAACGGGTGCGAGCGAGAATTACCTGGATTTTTCAGATGCTCAACTCGAAGATTTGCATTTGGAAACCGGAGCATCTTCAACAGAAATACTCTTGCCGAAAGGGTGTGCGTTTACCAGCGTGCATGTTGAATCTGGCGCTTCAGCGATCAAGATGCACATTCCCCCAAAGGTAGCTGCTCGTATTAAAGTAAGCGGACTCATCGGGAAAACGATCGATGTAGATCGATTCCTGCAAAACGGCGAGTATTACCAATCCCCCGATTTTGAAAAAGCGAAAAACCGCGTTGAAATTAATGTGGAATCTGGTGTCGGATCGGTGGAAATCGATTAAACTTGTACAATAACGGAGGTAAACAATGAGTGAACGACTGTATCGAACCAATCAGGATAAAATGATCGGCGGTGTATGTGGGGGGTTGGCGGAATTTTTCAAGATAGATCCGATCATTATCCGGGTTTTCTTTGTGCTGTGGGTGACGATAGGTGAATGGGGTGTATTGGCGTATTTTCTATTATGGTTGATCATACCTCCTCAACAATATGAAGGGGCGAATTTTCAAATGAATGAATTGGGTGCACGCTTCCAGCTCATCGGTCATGATATCCGTGACATGTTCCAGCACCCATCTTCCCAGTTGCTCACTTATGGAGGTGTTGCATTAATAGGTGTGGGGCTAACCACTCTTTTACGTTCGCTGGGGGTTCTGCCCAATTGGAATACCACGCTCATGTGGGCAGGATTGTTGATAATAGGTGGTGTTTTCGTTTTAGTAAAAACGTTGATAAAAAAGAAATAAAGAGAAGACCCTCCCAACCGATTGAGGGGGGCAACCGGCTGGAAGGGCATCATTATGATAACATGTTAAAAAAAGGTGTGCAAGCATCTATGAAAATGAGAGCTCCGGGAACTTTTCTCGGGGTTTTTCGTTTTAACGATAGATAAATGGAGGCAGAATGAATAAAAAAATCGTTTTTACCGGAATTCTTATTATGTGCATGGTTTTCATTGCAGCGTGCAATGGAACGCAAACTGCTGTAGTAGATGGTGATACTACGATTCAGAGGCGGATCACAGTATCAGGTACAGGGCAGGTCAAAGTTATTCCGGATGTCGCATATATTAATATCGGGGTGAGAAATCAAGCGGGCAATGTAACTGAAGCGCTTGACCAAAATACGCTCCAGGCACAAGCGGTTAGAAACGAATTGGTCAATGCGGGTGTGGCAGAGGAGGATATCCAGACATCCAGTTTTAATGTGTACCCACAATACAATTACGATTATCAAGGAAATATAATCGATACCGTCTTTGTTGTGGAAAATAACGTCTATGTTACTGTTCGCAATCTGGATGATCTTGGAATTCTTCTGGGTAAAGTAACAGAAAGTGGTGCCAATTCGATCTATGGCATCAATTTCAATGTGACGGATAAAACTGCCGCACTTACCCAGTCACGAGAATTGGCATTTGAGAATGCTAAAGATCAGGCGCAGGAAATGGCTGCGACTGCCGGTGTAAACCTGGGAGAGGTCATTAGTATCGATACCTATTCCAGTGATACACCTTATCTTGTGGATAGTACAGGTATGGGCGGCGGATCATATTACCCGCAGTCGGCTTCAAAAGTGCCCATTTCTGCTGGGAATTATGTGATCAGCTCAACTGTGACGATCCAATTTGCGATTGAATAAAAAAAAACTGCCGTTTTTCGGCAGCTCTATTTTTTTATGGTATCCAGAAATGAGAAATAACAAAGTATGCGATTGTTCCACCTATCAACCAGGTGTCAATGCGGTCAAGGATACCCCCATGCCCCGGGATCAGTTTTCCCGAATCCTTACGGTTGAAAGCTCGTTTGAAAAGACTCTCTAAAAGATCTCCGATAGGACTGATGATGCCAAGTATGAATCCCAGTAGAATAGCCCGTGGCAGAGTGATGTTCGCAGATCCATAAGAGAAAGTGAAGGTAAACAATACGGCATAAAGAACAGTAAAGAGGATCCCACCTGCATAACCCTCCAGGGTTTTATGAGGACTTACTTTGGGAGCCATTTTATGTTTTCCCCACATGTTTCCGAATAAGAAGGCGCCGATGTCACCACTGCCGATAGCAGGGATCGCCAGTAAAACCCACATTTTTCCATCAGGAATAAAGTAGAGAGATACCAGATATGAACCAAAAAAGGCAATAAAAAGAATGCCTGCCATTTCCATGCCGAATGTTGCGATATTGTATGTCTCTTCCTTCTCATAGCGATAGAGAGCAATGATCACGCCGCATATGAATATTATGGTGAAGATGAGTTCGAAATAGATACCTCCCAGAAGATAGCGTGAAATCGCACATAGAATAGAAGAAAAGATGAGATAGTATTGATTGGGGGATAGGTCACTATCCTGAAATAGATTCCAGTATTCCCAGGCTGCAATAGCCAGAACTGTAGCAACACCAAAGATAAAAAACCAGCCGCCTGCCAGTACAAGACCCACTCCGATTGGGACAATAATGGCGATGCCCAGAATGCGTTTACCCATGGTAGGATTCTTTTTGCTCATCCTCTGTGCGTCCCCCAAACCTTCTTGAACGATTCCCATATTCCAGGATTGCGTCACGGAGGGCTTCTTTATTGAAATCAGGCCATAACGTTTTTGTGAAAATCCACTCGGAATACGCACTCTGCCACAGTAGAAAATTGGATGTGCGCATTTCACCAGAAGTGCGAATTACGAGATCAGGATCAGGGATGGAACTGGTGAAGAGGTGTTGTTTGATTGTATCTTTGGTAATTGCCTCTGCAGGTATGCCTTGCCTGATTATTTCCTGCACGGCATGCACGATTTCATCCTGACCCCCATAATTCAATGCAATAGAAAGAATCAGGGTCTTATTTTCTTTCGTGAGATCAACAGAATTCTGCAATTTTTGCTGTAGATCGGGGTTGAGTTCTTTGGAACTGCCAAGGTGTCGGATCTGAACACCCTGTTCATTTAATTCGGGTACTTCTTTTTCCAGCATGTCTGCGAAGATTTTCATCAATCCCTGAACCTCATCACTTGGGCGCTTCCAATTTTCTGTGGAAAAGGCATAAATTGTGAGATATTTCACACCAAAATCGACACAGGCTTTAATGACTTTACGCAGACTTTCTGTTCCCGCTCGATGACCAGCCATTCGTGGAAGCAGGCGTGCTTTTGCCCAGCGACCATTTCCATCCATGATGATGGCAATGTGATTGGGAACAACGGTGATTTCTTGCTTTCTTTTCTTGACCATGGACTGGTTGATTAAACCTCCATGATTTCTGATTCTTTACGTTCTCCGATGGAATTCACTTCCTCAATCAGTTTATCGGTGATCTTTTGAATGTTTTCCTCACCTTGTTTGAGATCATCTTCGGAGATTAATTTTTCTTTTTCAAAATCGCGTAAATCTTTTATCGAATCACGACGAACATTTCTGATCGCGATACGAGCTTCTTCACAGCGATTCCCCACAATTTTTGTTAATTCAACACGGCGCTGTTCATTCAAAGGAGGAATGTTCAGGCGAATGACTTTCCCATCATTAATGGGTGTTAACCCAAGATCGGAACTTAAAATGGCTTTTTCGATATCTTTAATGGATGCTGCATCAAAAGGTCTGATAAGTAACTGGCGTGGTTCAGGAACGCTGATGGTGGCGAGCTGGATCAGGGGCACAGGTGAACCATAATATTCAATGGATAGTTTTTCGATCAATGCCGGGCTTGCACGCCCTGTGCGAATACCGGCTAGATCATCTTCCAGTGACAGAATTGCGCTCTTCATTCTCTTTTCGGCATCGTGCGTAGCTTCTTGTATCATCGCATCCTCCTTCATAATAAGAACAAAAGGGTGTTTGGTTCAATTGTATTTAAGCATACCGCAAATGTACTAAAAATTCCATGAAACAAGATATGCCATACCATCATTGACAAAGGAGAACAAAAGTTCTATAATATCCATGAGGGATTCATGAATCAAGGAATGTTATGGTTTGATGATCGAAAAGATGTTTCGGTTGCCCAAAAGATCGCAGCCGCGCTCAAGTTTTATGAGCAGAAATATGGCAGTCGACCTACATGCTGCTATATTCATTCCGATAAAGGAATGGACGAAGCACAAATCGACTTAGGGCTGCGTGTGGAAGTAAGCCAATATATTCTTCCAAACCACTATTTTCTGGAAGAAAATTAGGATGCTCATGTTTTTCGAGTAAATATTTTCTTGATTCGCACCCATAAGGTCTTAAAAAAACCGGGATGAAATTTGATCAAGAAATCCTGGGTAGCTTCTTCAAAGCTTATGTCCTGGTTGGATTCTGCTTTTAAATACGCCAGGTGTTCGATGATCCAGAAATACAGATCCGCTTCAGTGCGCTCAGGGAATATGTTGAGGATGTTTCTCTCGCGGATGATCTTTACAAGAGGCAAGTAGACATATTCATACCAGCTGGTTACAGCTTTTTCATAATTGATCTCATGCTGTAAAAATTCACTGGTATAAAAGCGATGCGCATCAATATGTTCCTGCAGTCGGTCGAAAAGACCAGGAATGCTTAACTGAATCTCCGCATCGGGGTACATTTCCTTAATCCCTGTCTTTTCATAGAAACTATTTTGCTCTTTTTTCAATATCAGCTGCTTGAAATCGAAATTACGATCGATCTCATAGGGCACTTCAATTTTAACGACATGGGCGTCAATCCATTTTTGCCCGCGTTTTTTCGCAACCGAAACACGATGGTTTCCATCCATCACAAAAAAGAATTCACCGATCTGGTACACCTCCACCGGAGGAAGGATCTCATCACGCAGGTAGGCACGATCGATCTTCTCCCAGCGACTGCGGGTATGCTTTTGGCGCGGTAGAAAGGCATCATCAAAGTCGGCATAGCGATTTACGCTGCCGATGATTTTATCAATATCAATCTCTTGAAGCCCGGCATCATATTGACGGTGTATGGATAGATGAGTCAAGATGTCGTTAAACGAAATGAGACGGGTGTGATTTTGTCCAAGCCATTTTTCAATGGAGCGTACAAATCCTTTGAAATAAGCATCCTCAAAGTCATTTCTGGACTGCTGATGGAGAGATGGATCGCTCATTGTCATCCTTCCGAACCGATATCCTTAATGATTATATCCTGCAGGCGGTACCCATAGGTGTTGATGATAGATGTATTGCCAAATTGGGTGATCATCGGTGTGTTTTTCGTAAAATCATAAACATGTCCATGAAAATGATAACGTGGTTGAAATACTTTTAACAACCACAGGAAGGCTTTGATTCCCTGGTGAGGAACATCCTGTTCATCATGAATCCCCCAGGGCGGTGCATGTGTGACAAAAATATCCAAATACCTGCCTGAAAGTGCGAAATTTGCCATCAAAGATGGAACAAGTTGAAAAACAAAACGCCACATGGTTGCCTGTGAATACTGGTAAGCCCCATTATTATAGAGATGGCTTCCCTGGATGCCGGCTAGTAAATACCCCATCTCGTTTTTAATCGAACGGAGATGCACATCAATGCTTCCCCAGGGATGCTGGTGGATCACACCGGATTCTGTTTCGTAGCATCTGGCATGATTTCCTCGTACGAAATATAAAGGGACGTTAAATACACTCACCAGGTATTCAAGGTAATCATAGGGCAGATCACCGGAGCTGATGATAAAACGTACATCCTGAAGATCTTTTTGAGTTGAGGGGCTGTAAAGCGCTGTAGCCACTTTATCACTGATGACCAGGATGCGATCAGACATTATTCTTCTCCTGCTGCGCCCAGTACAACAGCAAAACCGATCGCATGGCTCTTTGAGTGTGAAATACTCACCGACCAATTTTGAAGCTGCAGATCATCTGCAATAGTTTGTGCTTCGCCATGCAGTATTAAGGTCGGCTCACCCGATGCGCCGCTTAGAATCTCAATATCATGCCAGCTTACTGTACCAATACCGCATCCCAGCGCCTTTGCAACAGCTTCTTTGGCTGCGAAACGACCGGCTGCTGAAGCATTGGTTTTGATCAGCGCCAGCTCACGGGCAGTGAAAACCCGCCTGAAGAATCGAGTTCGGATCTCAGGACTTTGCTTATCGAAACGGTCAATTTCAACGATATCAACCCCTGACCTAATGATCATGATCTGTTATTGCTCCTGCACTTATGATAACCAATTTTTCAGGGTCAAGATAGGTATTTGATACGGAGAGAATTTCTTCAGGAGTGATCTGTAATAGGCGGTCACTATAATTCTGGAAATAATCTAACCCCAGATCAAATCTCTCGATTGAAAGCAACGCATTGGCAATCCCGGCATTCGACTCAAGTGACATGGGCAAACGACCGATCAAGTGCGTTTGAGAATCGGAGAGTTCTGCCGTGGTGACAGGGCTTTCAAGATATCTTTTTATTTCCGCTATGATCAACGCGACCGTTTTATCTACATTCTGAGGATTAACACCAGCATTGAATTCCCAGCTGCCGATTTCAGGCAGGGCATTCAAACTGCTGTATGCATAATAAGCCAATCCCTCTTTATTGCGTACGGATTTTCCGATCCGTCCGTATAAACCGAATTGACCCAAAACATGATTACCGAGGTAAGCAGGATAATAATCGGGTGATTTCCGTGCTGGTCCTAACGTACCCAGCTGGATTTCAGTCTGGCTTTTCCCTTCGATCGGGATATGAATGCGCTTCATGCCGGTAGGAGCCTGAATTTCCGGATAGGCAGGTTCGGAGAAAGGTGAATTCGCTTTCCAGGTTTCAAATTGGGATATGACCTGTTCTTTGATCTGCTCAAGCGGCATGGCGCCTGCGATAGCGATGAGGGTATCCTGTGGTCGGTATGTCTTATGATGGTTGATCAAATCTCCACGTTGAATGTTCTTGATGGTTTCAGGATAGCCATCTACGGGAATACCATAGGGGTGATTCCCGAATAATACCCGGTCGTATTCAAGAGAGGCTCTATGCTGCGTATCCTGGTCGCGGATGAGAAGACTGGTAAGGAATTGATTGCGCAGGCGGTTGATGTACTCTTCGGGGAAGGTGGGTGCGGTAAGACTATCGAAGATCAAAGCGAGCAGCATGGGAAAATCTTTTACCAGAGAACGACCTTTGAACCATGTGTTTTTCGTGCCAGCGCTGAAGTTCAGGCTGGCTCCCACTGATTCCAATTTTTCGTGAATCTCCTGAAAAGTATTATTTGCATTTCCGCGCAGCAGCATAGAGGCGGTGAAATGTGCGGTTCCGGTCTTATCAGGTTGATCCTGAGCGCTTCCGCTGGAAAGCATACCCGTGATGGTAAGCGATTTGCTGTATAGATTGCTGTATGAAAGCACGGTTATTCCATTGGCTAGCTTAAAACGCCCGATATTATGAGCGCCCGGGAAATTTGGATGGCTGGATATATTTGATTTTTGCATGATGTCAATCTTCCTGTGTGGGTGTATAGATTCCGACAGTTCTATTCTTCGCTGAGAATTGAGTTTGTGAAAATGCCAGAATATCAGCGCTGGATACTGAACGCAGACTTGCCATATAGTTCTCATACCAGCTGTAATTTGCAAAGATGCTGCTGTATCCCATCCAAAACGCCTGATTCGTGATATTCTCGCTGCCGTAAGCGAACATAGCTTCTGCCTGCCTGGTGGCGCGTTCGATTTCTGCATCAGATACTATTTCATGTTGAATTCTATTTACTTCCTCGTCAAATATCTGCAGGGCATCTGCAGGATCAGATCCTGGTTCAAGAGTCAGGATAAAGCTGTATAAGAATGGGTCAACGGTGGATTGGATACCTCCACTGATGCTGACCGCTACATCTTTTTCAACGAGTGCCTGGTACAAACGGCTGGTACGGTTGGAAATACTGCCACCGCCGAACATGACCAGAGGTGAAGGACCTGCCAGCAAACTATCAATAACTGCCAGTTTGAAAAAATCAGGATCGTTTGCGCGTGGAGCACGATATGAAATCTGGATATACAATGCATCTCCAGGACCTTTCAAGTCAATGCGGTTTTCCTGTGTAGAGATGGGTTCCTGTGGGATGGATTCATCAAGAGGATCAGCATTGGGAATTGAAGAAAATCTTTCTTCGATCTTCTTCTTCAATTCGTCTGATTGAAAATCACCAGCAATACACAATATGGCATTGGAAGGCTGGTAATGGGAGCGGTAATAGGTATATAACTGGTCCCTGGTGATGGTTTGCAGGTCCTGCAGGGTTCCGATCACATCATGATCGTAGGGATGTACATGGAAGGCTGCTTTTTGGATCGCTGAATTGAGATGAAATAACGGTTCGTTTTCATTCCCTTCCAGCTCAGAAATGATCACGGTTCTTTCGGCGTTGATCTCTGTTTCGTCGAAAAGGCTGTTTTGCATCCGATCTGCTTCCAGGTCAAGCGCCAGATCAATCTCAGATGCAGGCAGGGTTTCGAAATAGGTCGTCCAATCAAGGTGGGTCATGGCGTTCCAAACACCGCCTACACGTGAAATGGTCTGATCGAGAACATCAATAGGGTATTTATCCGTTCCTTTAAATTGAAGGTGTTCTACCCAGTGAGAGATACCCTGAATACCTGCTTTTTCGTTGCGCGAGCCAACCCTGTACCAGATCCACTGGCTGATGATAGGTGTTGTATGAATTTCTTTTAACAAGACCTGCAATCCATTGTGCAGCTTAAAATCTTTAATATCACTTTGCATGTATGATGGTCCTTATATTGATTATTTAGTTTAAGATAGAATGAAACACAATTCTAATTTATGAGTAAATGTTAATACAAAAATTAATGAGGTGTGTATGAATCAGAAAGCTGTCGCAGTAATTGGAGCAGGTCCGGCAGGTTTGTTTGCTGCAAAAACACTGGCAGAGAATGAAATAAAAGTCTTTCTATTCAATCGAGATATCCGTCCGGGTGGATTGGCGGAATATGGAATCTATCCTGAAAAATACCGCTTGAAAACCGGGTTACGAAAACAATTCATGGGTTTTTTACAGAACAAGAATATTCTGTATTTTGGCAATGTGAATATTGGGATTGACAGAGATTATTCAATACCAGACTTGCAAGAAATGGGTTTCAGTGCCATTTTGGTTACAGCGGGTGCACAGCAGATCAAACATCTGGGGCTGGAAGGGGAAGATCTCCCCGGAATGTACCATGCCTGGGAGATTGTATCCAATTACAACGATTTACCGCCATATTCACAGCAGAAATATCCTATCGGGAAACGTGTGGTAATAGTGGGTGTGGGGAATGTGATGGCAGACATTGCCCGCTACTGTATATCCACAGGTGGAGTTGAGGAGATCCTGGCGGTGGCACGCCGGGGACCCGCCGAGATAAAATTCCACGAGACTGAATTTGCCCATATTGCGCAAAATCTGGATCGGAAGGACTTTGAGACTGAGATCAAGCGAGTCTCGCCGCTCATGTTGAAACTGGGGCAGGATCCCAATGAAACCTGGGCTTTCATCGAGAAAGCCTGCGAGAATTGTGATGACGTCATCTCTTCAACGAACCTGCGCCTGCGTTTTTTGAAATCACCTTCACGGTTTATTGGAGATCGGAAGAATGGATTGCAGGCGGTTGAATTTATAGAGAACACGTTAATCAAAACAGATCACACTACACGAGCAGAAGCCACTTCCATGAAAACGATCTTTGAAGCAGATACAGCAATTCTGGCGGTTGGCTCGTCGGTGGATACAGGGATCGGTTTGCCGGTGGATAGATTTGAATATTCTGTAAGTGCATTCCCTGAATATCCTCAAGAGGGGTTATCGTATGAGATTCTGGATCCCGGGTTAAAGAAGAATATCCCGGGCATTTTTGTTGCCGGATGGTCTAGACTGGCAAGCTACGGCTTGGTAGGGATCAGTGGAAGGGATGGAACGCGGGGCGCACAGGCAGTTCTTGCCTATTTACAGGATCACGGAAAACAGATAGATTTCGAAAAAATTGAAGATCAATTGCGTACATCAGAAAAACCGACCGTAGACAGGGCAATGGTGGATGATCTATTATCGATCGAAGCAGAAATCGCAAACCAGAAGGGATTACCTGATTATAAATATTCGACGAACAAAGAAATGCTTTCAGCGCTCAGAGTCGGATGAACGAGGCATTTTCGGAAAAATTCTGATTCTGGGAAAAGGGATCATCAGGAGAAACCCAAAAGCAATGGTATATTCCCCGATCACAATGCCCAATACCTGCCATTCACCCAGATAAGGAAGTGATTCCGGGTAAGGGTGGCTGCCAAATCCAAAAAAATCAGCCAGTGCCGAGAAAATTGCGATGACCAATCCTGTGCTGATGAAACGCATACCGATTTCCGCGGCAATGCTGAGGGGTTTACCCTGCCACAGGGTGCGCATATTGAGATAGCCGCCCAGGCAGAAAAGACCCAGACCGACAACGCTCACGGTGATCTGGATAAATCCGATCACGGGACTGCGATCCATCTGGAAAATATCAGGTCGAATTCCAAGGACAAAAATCGCAAACCCAATGAAAGTAACAATCAGGTTCCAGCGCACACGATTTTTAAATGTATCGCCATTTGAATTGGTTTCGGTAGAATTTGTGAGGGAATTATTTTGCGGCATTTCTAAACCCATGTTAGTAGATTTATTATAGTCGTGAATTAAAGAGCGCGTTATAAACGCGCTCCAATTCTATTGCCTATGATACGCTTGTGAAAAACAAATTTATTCAGGCTCTTGAGGAGTGTCCTCATCCTCTGTTTTCACATCTTCAGGTTTCTCATCGGATTTTTCAGCTTCAGATTTTTCAGCTTCAGATTTCTCATCCTCGGGTTTCTCATCCTCGGGTTTCTCATCTTCAGGTTTCTCAGCCTCTACCTCATCAGTATCTGCCATACTCACATGAATATCACTATTTTGCAATTCCTGCTTGAGCAGTTTCATATCCATGTCTGCGTAAGCGGCAGATTCCACTCTACGTAAGCTCAGTCCGATGCGGTGAGAATCCGGTTCGATCTTGATGATGCGTAAGGTGACATTTTCACCATCATGCAGTACTTCTTTTGGATGAGTGATGTGCGCATCACTGATCTCGGAAATATGAACCAGTCCTTCGATATCATCCTGTATTTTTGCGAAAGCGCCGAATTTTGTCAGATTGGTGATGGTTGCTTCAACCAGCATACCAACTTTAAGATTCTCGACTTTGTTTACCCACGGATCATCTTCAAGCTGACGGATGGACAGACCTATTCGTTTTTTATCTTCGTCAATACTGATGACCTTTACATTAACGCTCTGCCCAACCTTGAACTTCTCGGAAGGATCACTGATCTCGTCCCAGGAAAGTTCGGATACATGCACTAATCCATCTGCCCCGTTGACGTTCACAAAAACGCCAAAGTTGGCGACACTGGTGATCTTTCCGGCAACAACATCACCGATATTCAGATCTTCAATGACCTTTTCTCGAATGGAATCTCGCGTTTCACCGCAGGCTAACCGTTCTGAGAGGATCAAACGTCGTCGATCGCGATCGACTTCAATTACACTGACCTCGATATCCTCAGCGACCATTTTCCCATAGCGTTCTTCAGGTGTGTTGCCAGCAGCATCTTTCAGTCTCTCATAGCTCAATTGAGATGAGGGAACAAAACCATGCAGTTTACCAAAAGCGACCAGTAAACCACCTTTGTTGTAACCGGCGATTTTACCTTTGTACGTTTCTTTGTCCTTGAAAACTTTCTCAGCTTTGTCCCAGCTGGTTTCTTCCAGGGCGCGGACGTAAGAAAGCAGTAAATTTCCGTTGGAATCCTCGACAGTGATGACATAGACAGGTAGTTCCTGCCCTACTTCCAGACTGGCAAACTCTTCCGGTGGAATTAACTCAAATTCCCGACCACTAATAAGACCTTCCGATTTTGCGCCAACACCGATAAGGATCTGACCAGGAGAAATGCTCGCAATAGTACCGGTTCGAATTTCCCCAGCTTTAGGTAGATCGATGCCGAGCCCCTCCTTTTCCAGCAATGAGGCCATATTTGTGATCTTCTCATCACTGTTGTTCGTATTATTTTCCCCAATGGGGGTTTTAGCATCGTTTTGTACCATAATATATTAATCACTCCATCCGTGCGATTATGAATAGCACGATTATAAGGGGTATTGGTTCGGTTGACAACCCCTGTGGAAAACCAAGCGTATAGATGACTTACCTGCGTCGTCGACGCTTTTTATTCTTAGAATTATCTTGTTCGCTTTTTTGAGAGGGCAGAGGAGCAGAAGGGATTTCCGGTTTTCGCTGAACAGGCTGTAACCGGAATATCTGACTCATCACACCTAATCGTATATTCGCCAACAATTCACGGAACATATCTGAAGATTGGCTTTTGTATTGAACCAGTGGATCTCGCTGCGCATACGCTTCCATTCCAATAGACACACGCAGCGCTTCCATCTGTGTGAGGTGTTCCACCCATATGCTGGTGATATTGTTGAGCAGCACATGACGGCGCAACATGGTTTGAACGTTCTGCCCCAGCACATTTTGAAGCAAAGATTGGTTTTCTTCACTCAAATCCCTGACCGGTATGTCGGCGATTTGCTCAAAAATTTGTGGAGATAGAATCTGCTGCATTTTCCCGGATAGCGAAGCATTCAATTGCCGCAAGGTCGTCTCCGTTTGGGATAAACGGTACAGTTCAAATGAACCATAACTGTTCTTTTGCTTTACGCTGATATCCTGCAGGTGGTGCATGATATCGGTGATCAGCGTTTCCGATTTCATCCCTGTAATTTGCTCGGCAGCGTAAAAAACATAATTAAGCAGTAGAACTTGTTTAAGCATACGCTGATGATTTTGCGGGTTGATTGCAACCCGCTTTCCATTGGAAATATTGAAGAGAGTAGAGATTATCCACTGTTCCGACGGATCTTCATCACCCAGGTCTCGCACAGATTTTTCGATATTCTTCGCAATCTCTGATTGACCGTTATTCACAGATTCGATTTTTCGATCAAACAGATTTCCAAGTTCAGATAAATAATATTCCTTTACTGTCTTCCAATCGCCGGGAGCTGACTGTGTGGGAGCAAGAGTGGTTTGATCGCCAATCCGCTTGTTGATCGTGAATGAAACTCTGTTTAGATACAGCGTAAATAACGCCGATGCGAACTGTTCTTTGAGTGATCGCACCGCGTCACGTTCTCCATTCATGAGCGCCTGAGCTGCATTTTGATCGATCTGCAGACGAATATGGGCATAGAATTGCAATTGCTGCTTGAATTCCCTGGCGTCCATTGCGTTTGCATCCCCTGCTTGCACGCCGTCCAGGAACGTTTCCAGATCATCCATACGTTCGCGGTATTGATTCTCATATGCGTCTGCACTGTTATCAATGAAAGCAGCGATATTTTCCAGGGCGTATTTTTTCTCTGCCTCAATAACATCGGTGGCAAAGCGGATGAGATTGGCGATGCGTTTGCCTTCATTCTCTTCCTTCATGCCTTCTATCATGTATTTACTGAGCAACAGATAGGAATAAGAGGGAATATAGATATCTCTCTCGGCGTTGATCATGGTGGGTTGGATTTCATCCAGAAAAGCACATAATTTCCAGGGCGAGGGATTTTCATCCAGGCTGGCAGGCACTCGTCTTTGCAGCTCGCTTTCTACCATTCCCCAGATATCATCAGAAAGATCCTCTTTTGCAATAGCTTTTTCTCGTTCACCATATATGCGAGTGCGCTGGTCATTGAGAACATCATCGTACTCAAGTAGATGTTTTCGAATGTCAAAATTATAGCCCTCAACCCGCTCCTGCGATTGTTCTACCAACCGTCCGATCATGCGATTTTCGATGGGCAGTGATTTATCGAGTTTGAAGAAATTCATCAGACTTTCAACCCGCTCACCACCGAATAGACGCATCAGATCGTCTTCAAGGGAGAGGAAAAAACGGGAAGATCCCGGATCGCCCTGACGGGCAGCACGACCGCGCAGCTGGTTATCGATCCGTCGTGCTTCGTGGCGTTCCGAACCAATCACGTGCAGTCCTCCTATTTCTCGTACTTTACGAAGATTGACAAGGTACTCAAGGAAGGTTTGCACACTTTGTTCTTGATCCTGATATTGTTCGGGAGATAATTGCCGCAGCGCTTCTTCCATATCTGCGTAGCTCATATCATAAGGATCAATTTGATTGGAATTCAACGCCTGGACCACATCACTCAAGATATGTTCTTCCAGGTCTCCGCCTAATTTTATATCTACACCGCGCCCCGCCATATTCGTGGCGATGGTCACAGCGCCATACGCGCCTGCCCCGGCGATGATCTGAGATTCCTCATCATGCTTTAACGCATTAAGCACTTTATGCACGATGCCAGCATTGAGAATTTGCTGCAATCTGGGTTTATCGCTTTCTGGCAATTGTAAAAAACGAACCAGAATATCCATGTTCTCAGGACTTTCTGGACTGATGGAGCCCACATCGCTTTTTTGAGCGAAATCTCGCAGGATAGCAGGCGAAAGCGATTCGAGAGGATTATTCAGTTCCTCCAATTCAGGGATTGCTCGTTCCTCATCTGTAATCCCAAATTTCTCACGCCAGCGTGCTTTCAAGATCAAAATTTGCATAAGCAAGCGCAGAGCATCTCTTTTCAGGCGAGAGGATAACTCTTCTGAGTGAACAATGGAGGTTGTACCCACCAATTGTGGGCGACCGATGGCGTTGTAACGAACAATTTCGAGACAGATTGCACGTAATTTTGATTCTCGTGTCTGGTATACGATATCAGGGTAATCTTTTCTTTTCCAGAATACTTCTTTCTGATCCTGGTCATCTTTATATGTATAGGTTGTGTAGGGATAACCTTCGGCATCTTTTTTCTCAAAGATATTCAGGTCAGTATCACTCAAACTGGCTGCATAATCCAGATTGGTGGGAATTGGGGTAACTTCCAACCCATAGATCGTGTAAAACTCCTCGGCTTCCGTAAGCGCTGTGCCGGTCATCCCTGCTAATTTTCCATACATGCGGAAATAGTTCTGCAGGGTGATTGTGGCTTGTGTGATGTTTTCCGCGTTTACACGAACGCCTTCTTTGGCTTCTACCGCTTGATGCAGCCCTTCAGACCAGCGCCTGCCGGGCATTAACCGTCCGGTAAATTCATCAACGATTACGATTTCATTATTCTGGACGATGTAATCTTTGTTTCTGTGGAAAAGCAGTTTAGCTTTTAGGGCTTGTTCAAGATACCCAAGCAGACGTGCTTGCTCTGGAGTAATATCTTCCGGGCGATCCGGGTCGCGTAAGGTAGTGTTGAGCAATTCTTCAACATGCACCTCTCCAATTTCCGTGAGGGCGACACTGTGGTCTTTCTCGCTGAAATCGTAATCATCTTCATTTAATTGATTGACGACTTTTGCCATTTGTTCATACCAGGCGATATCCTCGGAGGCTTTTCCTGAAATGATCAGTGGTGTACGCGCTTCGTCAATCAAAATGTTGTCAATTTCATCTACGATTGCATAGTAATGCCCACGTTGAACACGATCTTCCAGTCGATTGACGAGATTATCGCGCAAGTAGTCAAAGCCGAATTCGTTATTGGTTCCATAGGTGATATCCGCCAGATAGGCTTCTCGCCTTGAAACCAGCTCGAGCTGGTCATCCTCTTCTTTCGGAGAGCGTTTATCGAGCGCGACTCGAAAAGCCATACGCCCATTTTCAGTTCGGTTTGCCATTTGAAGAACACCTACACTGAGACCTAGGGTATTGTAAATAGGCGCCATCCAGCGCGCATCACGCCGCGCGAGATAATCGTTCACAGTAACAAGATGAACTCCTTTTTCGTAAAGGGCGTTTAAGTAAAGAGGCAGGGTGGCAACAAGAGTTTTGCCTTCACCGGTACGCATTTCTGCGATTTTTCCCTCATGCATGACAATGCCACCGATCATCTGAACATCGTAATGGCGAAGCCCAATGGTGCGTTTACTGGCTTCACGCACTGCTGCAAAGGCATCCGGGAGGATATCCAGGATATCTTTCTCTTCCTTTACATGTTGTTTAAAGAAAGTTGTTTTTGAAGATAATTCTTCATCACTCATTGCCTCATATACCTTCTCAAGACTATTGATCTTCTCGAGATAAGGTGCGTATTTAATAAAATCTTTTAAGGATGAAGTTTTGGATGCTTTTTTAAATTTCTTTTTAGCCATTGGATTCCTTTGCGTGTGCGATTATAGCACAGGGGTTAATACTGAAGGACAATGGGCTTTCAGCATACGCATCAATTCCCCTGACTGATAATGTCTTAGATATGAATGGCGTGACCAAGCGCGTCTTCAGCAGCTTCCATGATCGCTTCGCTCAATGTAGGATGGGAGTGAATGTTGTGCGCAATATCTTCAATAGTGAGTTCGGCATTGTGTGCCAGAGTCAGTTCGGGCAGCAATTCAGATACCTCTGGTCCGATCATATGAGCGCCAAGGATTTCTCCATATTTGGCGTCAACGATCACTTTGACAAATCCCGCGCTTTCACCCAGACCAAGCGATTTGCCATTCGCCTGGAATGGGAACCGACCAACCTTCACCTCTTTACCCTCATTAACAGACTGTTTTTCCGTTAAACCAAAGGATGCCACCTGCGGGTAGCAATATGTGGCGGCGGGGATCATTGAAAAGTCAATTGGATCGCGTTTGATACCCTTGATGGTTTCTATACAATGGATTCCCATTGTGGAAGCTGCATGCGCTAATAATAGTTTTCCATTTACATCGCCCACAGCCCAGACGCCGGGAACACTGGTTGCCATATTCTGATCAACCTGAATGAAACCTCGTTTATCCAGTTCAACGCCGATATTTTCGAGCCCCAGTTTCTCTGTGTTAGCCTTGAACCCGATCGCCACCAGAGCCTGTTCAGCCTCGATTTCTTTTTTCGTACCTTCATTTGAAACGGTAACTCTAACGCCATTCTCGGTAGGCTCGATCGCTTCGACTTTATGTTCAGTGAAGACCTGTATGCCGCGTTTTTTAAAGGATTTTTGTAATTCGCCGCTTATTTCTTCATCTTCGAGAGGGAGGATGTTCGGCAGCATTTCAACAATAGTGATTTGGGTTCCAAACGAGCTCCATATGGTGGCAAATTCTGCCCCAATAGCTCCGCCCCCGATGATGACGGCAGATTCAGGTAGTTTGTCCTGTAAAATGGCATCTTCATACGATAAAACTGTTTTCCCATCGTAGTTCCAGCCTGGCGGGATGAAGGGGTGTGCGCCGGTGGCAATAATGATATTTGAGGTTTTCAGTTCTTCTTTTTCACCATTATTTAGATCGACCTGAATAGTGTTTTTGGTTTTAATGGAAGCAGTACCTTCAAACACTTCAATTTTATGTTTCTTCATGAGAAAACTGACACCGCGTGTCAATCTGTCGGAAACGCGCCGGCTTCGTTTGACAGCCGCTGCATAATCAATAGAAATGTTGTCGCCTGTGATCCCGTAATCTTTTGTCTCTTCTCGCAGTGTACGGGCAACTTCTGCGTTTTTGAGCAAAGCTTTTGATGGGATGCAGCCCACATTCAAACATACGCCCCCCAGCCATCTTTTTTCAATGATGGCAGTTGAGAAACCCAGTTGTGCGGCTCGAATAGCTGCGACATATCCCCCCGGACCAGCACCTATTATGATCACATCATATTTTTTCATATCCCATTCTCCATATAAATCTCTGACAAAATCACGATGATTTAAGGGATTATACTTGTTTTCATTATTGCGTATATCGGAATTTTATTAGACTCTCTCATTGACGAAACGAACGAGAGGGTATAAGATAGCGAGTCGTTAAAAGTGAGGTTTATAATCACTGATATGAAGAAAAAGATTGTTGTAGAAGAAAAGAAACAAGAAGATCCACAGGCTCTACTTGAAAAGATCTTGAAAGCGGAAGTAAATTCAGCAGAGCGGATTGCTGATGTTCGTAAAAATAGCGAACAACAGATCACTGCTATCCAGGAAGAAGCTGAGAAAACAAAAAAAGAAGCATATGCAAGTGGAAGACGAGCCAGAACCCGTTTGGTAGAAAAAGGTCTGGAAAAAGCCAAAACAGAAGCAACCGCGAAGATCCAACAATCGAATCAGGAAACTGACCGTATTTTAAAAAGTGGGTCAAATTATATTAATGATGCTGTTGCCATAAGCCTGTCATTTATATTGGGAAAAGAAACCCAGGAGAATTCCCATGATAAGTAAAATGGCACGAATTGAAATTATTGGGCTGAAAAAAAACCTGCGGGAGACGGTTCGTGAATTGCACGAGCTGGGAACAATGCAGATCGATGATATCCGTACGTTAACCAATGTGTATATGCAGCCGATCAACCTGTCGTATGAGATGGTTCAGGCTCGCGAGAAGGTTGAACTGGTAAACGCGAAGATCAACGGACTGGAAGATCTTTTTAAGAAATATTTCATTACTTCACCTACCGATGTTGCTGATGCATCCTCTTTCTCTGCTATCGATTCAAAAGTCGAGCAGGTCAATACGACGATTCAACAATTAACCCAGCAGAAAACAAATTTACAGGACGAGCTGATCTCACTTTCGAAATACCGTGAAATACTGAAGGTGATGGTTCCTCTTCTTCCTGAATCTGCTCGCAAGTCTGGCAATGCAACCATCGGAGCCTTGCTGCACACCACCCAGACTCGTTCTATGAATATGCTTATCAATCAACTGCGAGCTATGACGCAGGGAAAATTTGAAATGGTGACCGTCAAGATCGGAGAATCTACCAACGCATTGATAGGTGTTTTGCCACGTGATCTGGTGGTTTCTGTTGAGAATTACCTTGAACGAGAGAAGATCACACAGCTTGTTTTACCCGATGAATACACCATTCTCTCCTCTTCTGAAGCGCAGGATAAGATCGAAAAAAAGATCGAGAATGATCATAAAGAGCTTGATGCAATTGATGATCGTTTCCGTGAACTGGCAAGTATATGGGGTCCCTACCTGCAT
Organism: Anaerolineaceae bacterium; assembly: GCA_963556045.3. Classification (GTDB taxonomy): domain Bacteria; phylum Chloroflexota; class Anaerolineae; order Anaerolineales; family Anaerolineaceae; genus UBA4781. The sequence goes on from CAUVYA020000002.1 coordinate 1,924,447, forward strand.
TCATGGCAAATTACCTGCTTGAATATCATGGATGAATTTGAGATCTATTCCCGCATAGGAGAGACGGAACATACATTTACCATCTATGGGTGGATCAAGAACAATGAATTCGATTCATTGAGCCAATTACTGCATGAAAAAGTAAGCACAGATATCATGGTAAACATCCTTGATGTACCGGTAGAACTCAGGGAAAAGGTGCCGGTTGTTCTGGAGAATCCGAAGATCATCAAACCTTTCGAAAACCTGACCAAAATGCGTGCCATTCCTGCATATTTCGATATTGATCCTAGTAAATTGATGGCAATCTTTATGCCGATCTTTTTCGGAATGATGCTTGGTGATGTTGGATATGGTGCCATTTTATTGGTGTTGACACATTTCCTTTCAAAGAAAGTGACCAAAGGTATCTTTGCAGATCTGATCAGAACGATCTTTTATGGTTCCTTCTGGGCTATTCTATTCGGATTCCTTTTTGGTGAGTTTTTAGGAACGCTAGGAGGAGCAATTGGATTGAAACCCATTTTGTTAGATCGCTCTGCGCCGGGCAGCACCATGACATTACTGTATATGGTAATTGGTGTTGGTGTATTCCATATTGTGTTGGGTTTGTTGATCGGTCTTATCAATGCTGTCCAGCATCGCAATAAAACGCACATTTTCGAAAGAGTGGGAATGTTGCTTGGTTTGGCAGGATTGTTGTTGCTGGTGGCTAAAATCCTTCATATTGTTCCGGATGTAGTCACCATTCCAAGTTACATCATGTTGGTGGCGGGGATTGGTTTGTTGGGAGTTTCTTACGGGAAAACCGGGGTTATCCTTGGTCCGATCGAGTTTATTGGATTGTTGGGTAATATTCTCTCTTACCTTCGTATTGCTGCATTAGGTCTCGCATCCGTCTTTTTGGCCAAGGTTGCCAATGATATGGTAGGAATGGTCGGGAATGTTGTAGTAGGTGTGTTTGTTGCTGTCATTATCCATTCCCTCAATCTGGTGATGGGCGCTTTCAGCCCAACAATTCAAAGCTTGCGTTTACAGTATGTGGAATTCTTCAGACGTTTCTATGAAGGCGGTTCAAATGCTTTTGCACCGTTCAAGAAACGGGTATTAGCACAGTATGAGGAATAGGAAAGAAAGGAGAATAAAATGGAACAAGGAATTATCGCATTAGCTGCCGCTTTAGCAATAGGTTTATCGGCTATTGCAACCGGTATAGCTCAGAGAGGTATTGGGTCTGCCGGGGTTGGTGCAGTTGCAGAAAAACCAGAATTATTAGGCTCGATCATTATCTTGGTGGCAATCCCGGAAACACTTGTTATTCTGGGTTTCGCTGTTGCTGCCATTATTTTGATGGGTTGATCGGAGAAAGGTATTTATGGAATTTGAAACTATCCTGGATGGAATCGAGAAAATCGCGGATACCCAAATTGCTGAGATAAAACAGCAAACGGATCAGCGCATCAAGGATATTAAAGCAAGTTATAAAAAAGAAGCGGATGAGATCCGGACAAACCTTGAAAAAGAAGGTCGCATCCGTTTGAATCGTGAAGCAGCCCTCATTAAGCAGCAAGCGGAAATGCAGTATCTCCAGACCATCTCTGGTGCACGTCAGCAATTGATCCAATCCACGCTGGACATGGTCAAGAACAAATTAGAGGTGGCGCGTGATTCGAAGGACGAATATAAAAAGCTTCTCTTCTTCTTGATCAAAGAAGCAATGGATGACCTTATATCATCTTTAGGAAATGACAATACGATCATTCTCTCTTTTAGTTCCAAAGATGAAGATCTGGTGAAGGGATTTAAAGCGGATCCCGCTTATACAATTCAATATAAATTTGACCTGAATTGTTGGGGTGGATGTAACGCTTCCAGCGCTGATGGCAAAGTGTGTGTTTATAACACTTTGAATGATCGCTACAAACGTGCTGCCCCGATCTTACAGCAGCAATTGTCCCTATTCTTCAATGAGAAGACGGCACAAGAGACATAATGGCAACATTTGATTATGGGAATACGCGTTTACGAGCACGCTTATCCCGATTATTGACGAAGGAAATGCTGGAAGAAATGACCCGTGCGGATAACATAGACGGGTTTCTTTCATCATTAATTAAGAGCGCGTATAAAACATCGATCGAAAAAGCCTTGACTGTTTCCAGTGGAATTCAAACTGTTCAAACCTTTTTGGAAACCGAATCTGAGAACCTGTTTTTAGACTATCAAAGTTTTTATCAGGACTCAGCCTGGGAACAGGTCAGATTGTTGTTTGCATTTCATGATTTTTTAAATATTCATACCATTGTACGTGGTGTACTGGGTAATGTGCCCAAGAACGAAATTCAGGATCTTCTAACACGTTCGGGAAAAATCCCCTTCCGTATGCTCCGTGATCTTTCGATGAGCCCGGGGTTTAGTATATTAATGTCGAAAATGGTAGCATATCACATTCCTTATACGGATGTTTTGTTGAAGAATCAAACCATTCTTCCCACCCTGCAGGGAGCACAAATTGAATTGCTCCTGGAGAAAGTCTTTTATGCAGAAGTTTTTGTGAATAATAGTTTGTTTCTTGAGCAAAGCCGCTTTATGAAAGAATACTTTTCCATGCATGTTGACCAGGATAATATCGTCTGCGCCCTGCGCATCATCAAGAATCCAGAGATCATCACCTTAAAAAACATTAATGTTAAAGATTGTTTCATCGAACATGGAACGATGAGTAAATCTTTTTTTCTGTCAATCGTAGAGGAAAAAGATATCGAAAAAGCTGTAAAACGATTCTTGGGAACTCCCTATTACCCATGTTTGCAGGAAGGATTGCTAGAATTTCAACAAACAGGTTTATTAACCGAGTTTGAGGAACGGCTTCGAAAGATGTTGTTAAAGCGTGCTTCTCAATTCCCATTTGAAGATCCCATCGGGGTGGGTGTTCCTATTGGTTATTTTGTTCGTAAGACCAATGAGATGCATAATATCTGGTGGATTGCCAAGGGTATCCAGCTTGGATTTGATTCCGCGGATATCATTGAACATCTGGAAGTGCTGACATGAATAAGCTGGTGTTGATAACGACCTTCAGTATGGCAAACGGATATCGACTGGCAGGTATTGACGCACACGGTGTTGCCAATGAACATGATGCGGAAAGCCTGATAAATAAGTACATTGAAGGTTGTGAACCAGTTTTACTGGCGATCGACGACGAATTATTTTCTAAAATCGATCGTAAATTGATCAAGTCCTTGTATGATTGCAAGCATATTGCACTGGTTACAATACCCAGTAAATCTCAAAAGCCCAGCACGAGGGTTAATCAAGAACATCTCTATGACATGATTCGTCATGCAACCGGGACGCAAATTCATTTTAAAGGCGAAAGCGATGGAAGCAGCAAATAAAGAATGCGGAATTATTAATCGGATCTCTGGTCCGGTTGTGGGTGTGAGCGGACTTGAAGAAGTTCGTCTTCATGACATGGTATGGGTTGGCGGCGCGAAATTGGTGGGCGAAGTAATTCGTATGTCAGGCACGCAAGCCACGATCCAGGTATATGAAGAAACATCCGGGTTAAAAATAGGAGAGCCAATTTGGGGAACCGGGCATCCATTAATTGCACATCTTGGTCCTGGATTGATGGGACAGATCTTTGATGGTCTTCAACGCCCGTTGAATAAGTTGGCTGAGGTGGAAGGTAATTTCTTGCAGAGGGGTGTTACAGAGAGTTCTCTATCACAAGATAAAAAATGGAATTTCACTCCATTTGTAAAAGAAGGAGATATCATCCAGGCGGGCAATGTTTTAGGTGAAATACCAGAAACACAGAGTATCATACACCGAATTCTGGTACCACCCAAAATGAATGGTCGTATTGTCGAAGTGAAAAGCGGGGCATTGACCATTGCAGAACCGGTCGTATTTATTGAAGACGATCAGGGAAAAGTACAATCGATGAATATGGAGCATGTATGGCCTGTACGAAGCCCGCGACCGTATAAACGTCGTTTAGACCTGGCAGAACCTCTTGTTACAGGCAAACGGGTCATTGATATGTTTTTTCCGATCCCTAAGGGCGGATCTGCGATCATCCCTGGAGGATTTGGAACCGGGAAAACGGTTATTCAGCAGTCTCTTGCACGCTGGTCTGATGTAGATGTGGTGGTTTACGTAGGATGTGGTGAGCGCGGTAACGAAATGGCAGAAGTTCTTATGGAGCTGCCTGAACTGGAAGATCGCGTAAAAGGAATTCCGCTCATCAATAGAACTGTTTTGATCGCCAATACATCCAATATGCCTGTGGCGGCGCGTGAAGCCAGTATTTATCTGGGTATCACGATCGCCGAGTATTATCGTGACATGGGATACGACGTGCTGATGCTGGCAGATTCCACATCGCGCTGGGGGGAAGCATTACGTGAGGTGTCTGGACGTCTGGAAGAGATCCCCGGTGAAGAGGGCTACCCGGCTTACCTGTCTTCACGTCTAGCGGAGTTCTACGAACGAGCCGGACATGTTGACTGTCTGGGAAATGGAGAAGAGAAACCCTATGCAGGTCATCGTGAGGGCTCTGTTTCACTGGTAGGAGCAGTTTCTCCTCCAGGAGGAGATTTCTCTGATCCGATAACGCAAAGTTCCATGAGAATCACGGGAGTATTCTGGGCGCTGGATTACGAATTATCTCGCAAACGCCACTTCCCCGCGATCAACTGGATCAAGAGCTTTTCGCTGGTGGATCTTTCGCGCTGGTTTGGAGATAACATCGAAGAAGATTTCCCAAAGCTGGTGCAGGAAGCGAAATCAATACTAGGTCGAGAAAATGAATTGCTGCAGGTTGTGCAGCTCATCGGGCAGGAAGCTCTTTCTGATATGGAACGTGAAATCCTGAATATTTCTAAAATACTGCGCGAAGACTTCCTGCAGCAATCGTCCATTCAAGACACCGATGCTTTTTGCAGTCTGGAGAAATCGTACTGGATGTTAAAAGCGATTCTTGAATATCATAAAAAAGCGCAGGAAGCATTGGAAGCAGGAATTGAACTTGGTGCGATAACCGATCTTCCGGTGTTACAGCGCATAGCTCGCATGAAAGAGATCAACGTTGAAAAATCTGTTCCGGAAATAAAACGACTGATCGGAAAAATTGACGATGCAACGAACAGTCTGATCTCGAATTGGGAGACTGAAAATGCCTGAAAAATATCTTAATGCGAAACTTGCCACAAAAGAGTACCGCACCATATCGCAAATTAAAGGTCCTTTGATCTTTGTTGAACGTGTTGCAGATGTGGCATTTGATGAAATGGTACAAATTATTGACCCCGACGGACTTCCACGGGTAGGGCGCGTGCTGGAAATTGATGGTGACATGGCGATCATCCAGATGTTCTTGGGTACAGAAGGACTGGATATCTCACGTACGGGTGTGCGTTTTTCAGGGGATGTTGTCAGGTTGAAAGTATCTCCATCTATGCTCGGTCGTATTCTCAATGGCATGGGTGAACCGATTGATGGAGGACCGGATATCGTTCCGGAAAAACTGGAAGATATTAACGGATCGCCGATCAATCCGGCTGTGCGTAATGAACCGAAAGAATTCATCCAAACCGGTGTATCTACTATCGATGGACTCAATTCACTTGCGCGTGGTCAGAAGCTGCCCATTTTCTCCGGTTCAGGGTTGCCGGGAAATGAATTGGCAGCACAGATCGCTTCTCAAGCCAGAGTATTATCTGATGAGAAGACCAGTGATGAACCGTTCGCGGTAGTATTCGCAGCAATTGGTATTACCCATCGTGAATCCTCGTTTTTCATTGAACACTTCCGCTCCAGCGGCGCACTGGATCGCACAGTGGTCTTTCTTAATCATGCGGATGATCCAACCATTGAGCGCATCATGACGCCGCGCGCAGCGTTGACGACCGCTGAATATCTGGCATATACCCACGATCTGCATGTGCTCGTTATACTCACGGATATGACCAATTATTGTGAAGCATTGCGTGAATTATCGGTAGCGCGCGAAGAATTGCCCGGTCGGCGCGGTTACCCCGGGTATATGTATTCGGATCTAGCCAGTCTCTACGAACGAGCTGGGCGCATCAAAGGAAAGAAAGGGTCAGTAACACAGCTGATCCTACTATCCATGCCGGATGATGACATAACGCACCCGATCCCCGACCTGACCGGCTACATCACGGAAGGGCAGATCGTTTTGGGAAGAGGATTACATCAAAAAGGTGTATTCCCGCCGGTTGATGTGCTGCCATCCCTCTCTCGATTGATGAAGGAAGCTATTGGAACGGGACATACCCGTGAGGACCATCAAGCTATCGCTGACCAGATCTATTCTTTCTATGCGGAAGGAAGGGAGCTTGAAAAATTGGTTGCGATCATTGGGGAAGCTTCTTTGACGGAACAGGATCAGCGTATCCTTAGTTTCTCAAAAAGCTTTGAACAAAAATTCATTAACCAGGGACAGGAAAACCGCTCCATTGAACAAACTCTGACACTGGCATGGGAACTGTTATCCATGTTCCCGAAAGAATATCTCAAACGCATTCCGGAAGCAATGATCGAAGAGTATTATCGAGGATAGTGCTGATGATTGATGTATCGAATATTACGATCACGCGCAGCCAGCTGCTTTCAACCAAACAGCAATTGGAGCTTACCCAGCAGGGTTATGAACTGCTGGATAAAAAACGTATCGCATTGATGCAGAAGATCATTGAGCTTGAAGAACTGGCAGTTCAAGCTGCCAGCGAATTACAGGTTCTGACCAATCACGCCCAGATGACTCTGGCTCGAGCCGAAGCGTTTGTAGGTGAGGGGCGCGTGAAAGCGGCTTCGCTTGGCAATAATGATGAATTTCCTATTGAAATTGATGAAATGAACGTGATGGGTGTTCGTGTCCCACGTATCAGCAGCAGTAGTGAACGGAATAAGAATCAAAAACAATCGGTGAATTTCAATTCTACTTCTACGATGATCGAGGAAGCAGGCGATGCCTTTAAAAAGAATGTGGATGGCATCATTAAATTGGCGGATGATGAGATACAACTGACCGTGCTGCTGCGCGAGATCGCACACAATACGCGGCGCTTGAAAGCGCTTGAAATGATCGTGATCCCGCGCCTGAAAGGGGAATACAATTATATTCGTGATGAATTGGATGAGCGAGAACGATCAGATCATTTTCGTTTGAAATTGGCAAAAGATATCATCGAGCGGAGAAATAAAGCTGCCCAGCTGCGCCGCAGGGTCAACTTTGCAAGATAGCATCACACATTCGTGCTACTCTGCTCATCTCTCGTACGTCATGAACTCGTATAATGTCAGCCCCGTTCATGATCCCCACTGCAACAGCTGCTGCTGTTCCTTCCAATCGTTCCTCAACCGGCAAGTCGAGGGTATACCCGATAAAGGATTTTCGGGAAGGTCCCAGCAAAATCGGATGCCCTAAGTCTTTTAGCTGTCGTAAATTCTTGATGATGCTCAGGTTTTGCTGAACGGTTTTCCCAAATCCAATACCCGGATCGAGGATGATTTTGTTTTCCGAAATACCTGCCTGCAAAGCGATCTGCACACTTTCTTGCAGTTCTTGTGCGATATCCTGCATCAGATCTTGATATTCACTTCCTCTATATTTATTTCCAAGCATTTGTGAGCGGCTGACCTTGTTTGGATCGCTGCGATTGTGCATGAGAATGACGGGAGCAGAATGATGGGCTGCAACAGCCGCCAGATCAGCATCCTGTTTTAACCCCCACACATCATTAATGATATGTGCACCCGCTTCCAGACAACGTTGTGCGACCCTGGCTTTGCTGGTATCTATTGAAATGAGCACCTTCAGATCCAGCGCCAGAATATGCGTCAGAGAAGGCAGCAACCGCTCCAGTTCGATCTCTGCATCCACCTGGCTGGAGCCGGGACGGGTGCTTTCAGCACCCAGGTCCAGAATATCTGCCCCATCTTCTGCGAACTGGAGCGCCTGTTTGACTGCTGCATCAATAACATTTTGATGGTTTAGTAATCCATCTCCAGAAAAACTATCCGGTGTGAGGTTGATGATACCCATGATGAAAGTACGACTGCCAAATGACAGGATAGACTCTGTGTTCATAGTTGCTCCTCATTATATTTGACCGGAAAGAGTTGAACGCTGCTAGTATCCATGTTTTGAAGAAGTTCATGGATGGTCTGATGAAAAACAGGATGAAGATACTGTGGGGCGATCTCGTTTAAAGGAACCATAACGAAGGCTCGTTCAGTCAAACGTGGATGTGGAAGGGTTAGCCTGGCGTCGTCCAGGATAAGATCATCATACAAAAGAATATCTATGTCAATTACACGAGGACCATATCTGAAGGTAGGTGTACGCCCGATCTCCCCCTCAATACTCTTGATGAAACTAAGAACTTCTAAGGGAGCAAGGTTGGTGTTTGCAGCCAGCACTTGATTGAGAAAAGCAGGTTGTTCCGAATAGCCCCAGGGTTCTGTTTCGTAGATTGATGATACTGTTCCTAATTCGGCAAAGCGTTGGATAGCCTGCAGCGCCTTGTGCAGGTTTTGCTGTCTATCTCCCAGGTTTGACCCAGTAGCGAAATAGAGTTGATGTTTCATGCTTGCGTATCGTGACGGTAGATATTTAAAATATCTGCCAGCATTCCATAGGCGGTCGTATCCGGGCTGGGTTTGGATTCAAGCAAACCCAAGCCGGGTAATACATCCGATTTGAAGAGAATATATGAACTGGTCCCATCAACGCTGTAGAACGGACTGCTGGGAGCGATCATTTGCGGTGCAACGCTGAGTGACCAGCTGCCATTCGTTTTGTCTGCTTTACACACTAATTTCCAGCGTTTACCGGCGTTTTTGGCTGCCTGCATATCTTCATCATGAATGTCACGGATGCCTGTGCGATCCACCTGTTGAGGAGTGATGGGATGATCCAGCAGAACGGTTGATAAAGCGGCAACTTTCACGGCTGCATCCCATCCATCAATATCACCGCTGGGATCTGTCTCTGCGATGCCGATGGATTGAGCATAGCGAACAGCCTCATCGAAGCTTTCCCCGCTTTCCATCCGACACAAAATAAGGTTGGTGCATGAATTGAGAATTCCCTCAAATCCGCAAAGATTCATGGCTGGCAACGCTTCGCGAATGACAGAAAAGACCGGGGCGCCATCCATCACCGTTGACTCGAACAGAAATTTCTTTCCATGCTTTGCGGCAAGTTCGGTCAGGGCTGTGTATGCATGAACGATCGGTCCTTTATTAGCTGTGACAGCGTGCATGCCCTTCTGAAGCGCCTGAGCAAGATAGTCAGCAGCGGGCTCTCCCGTTTCGTAATTGACCGGCGAATTTTCTATAAAAATATCCGCATTGCATCGTGCGATCATATCCCGGGTGTCTTGATATGGTATGCTTTCATGGAAGAAGGCATCGGGAAATGTGTTTTGGTCAGGATTGAGCATGTTCAAGTCAAACCCACTTTTCTTTCCAAAACAACCGTGGGAGCCTGTGCTGATACCGCTGATCTTCAATTCCAGATCGAAATCCAGTTTGATCTGTTCCTGTTTCTTTGCGACCAATCGGGTAAATGCTTTTCCCACATTGCCAAACCCAGCCATGATAATTGTTACGGTTCTCATTGTCCTGTCCTGATTCTATGTAGTTCAAAAATTTTTATGCAAAGAGCCTTCTTGCCATTTCAACTGTTTGACCTCTCCCCGATACCCCAGTAAAGATTGTATTTGCTGCTCAAAAAGTGTGGTTGTTCCGCTTGTATAGAAGATGATATTTCCAATCCTCTCAGTGCTTGTATGATAATTAAATTCGGTTACGGCTAGAGAACGTACTCTACGCGCTACTGCGGGTGCGGGGTCGATCACTGTTATCTTATCACCGGCAATCTTCTGGATGAGAGGAAGAATAAAGGGATAATGGGTGCAGCCCAATACAACTGTATCAACCTGTTTTTCGAGCATGGGCTGTAACGCCTTTTCCAGGATTTGCCGGGTCTCTGTACCGTTCAAATTGCCATTTTCGATCTGCTCAACCAGACCTGCACAGGTATCCTGCTCTATTTGCAGTCCTTCCCCATATTTATGGACAAGCGATTGATACAATTCACCCTGAAATGTGGCAGGTGTTGCCAGAACACCAACTGCTCTGGTGCGTGATCGTTCCGCGGCTGGTTTGACTGCCGGTTCCATTCCGACAATAGGGGTGGAGGGAAATGTTGAACGCAAATATTTCAGCGCCGCCGCCGATGCTGTATTACATGCCACCACGACCATATCTACATCCTGCGATAGCAGGAACATGGTGATCTGCTCCGAAAAGGTGCGGATTTCTTCAAGTGGTCGCTTACCGTATGGCACATGTGCCTGGTCTGCAAAAAATAACAGATCAACATCAGGCAGTGCTTTCTGGATTGCTCGCAACACGGATAAACCCCCTACTCCAGAATCAAATACACCAACCTTCAAATTTCTCTGTTTATTTTCTATCATTGCTGGTGATTATAAATGAAAAAGGTGCAGTTCGTGTATCCTGCACCTTTTAGCATGAGTAGTGTAAAAATCACGAGAATTTTTGTTTCAAACGGGCTCGTTTCCCGGTTCGCTCACGTAGATAGTATAAACGGGCTTTGCGTACTTTATTGTGTCGTTCTACGACCACTTTATCAATGCGTGGGGAACGGAGCAGGAAAGAACGTTCTACGCCAATGCCATTGCTGGCAACACGTCGAACAGTGAAGGTGCCGGTTTGCCCTTTGTTGGTGATAAAGAGAACTGTACCTTTGAATTCCTGAATTCTCTCGCGATCGCCTTCTTTGATCTTGACATGCACACTGACTGCATCACCTGGATACAGATCAGGGATGTTCGGGTTTTTTTCTGATTCGACTGATTTCATTAATTCATTCATGCTTTTTTTACTTCCTATCAATTATAAATAATTGCATTGTGCTTCTTAGACGGCGAAGAATTTTACCATACCTGACATAAGCATGCAAGTAAACGAAATCGCAAGCTTTTTTTGAAGCATGTCAAAATAAAAATCACGGATGCAAGTATATGCTATGCGGCATCCAGCGCTTTATGGATCTCATCTGCCAGTGTTTTACTGATGCCTGGTAGGGCAGCTATGCGTTCAGGGGGTGCCTGACGTATGTTTTCCACAGAACCAAATTCTGCCAGCAGAGCTTTCTTGCGGGCAGGACCCACGTTGGGGATTTCATCCAGGATAGAGCGCAGGCTGGCTTTGCTGCGCCTGCTGCGATGAGCTGTGATTGCGAAGCGATGTGCTTCATCTCGTATGCGCTGCATCAGGAACAAGCCCTGTGAACTGCGCGGCAATGCCAGCGCATTGTCCTGGTCAGGTAAAATGACAAGCTCTTCACTCTTTGCCAATCCCACAGCCTGTACAGTATCTCTGAGATCGAATTCATCCAGCACTTTTAATGCTCTACTTAATTGCCCTTTTCCGCCATCCACGATCAGCAGGTCTGGTAAAACGGAGAAGGATGGTTCAGCTTTTTTCCCGACATCTGTGTTTTCATGATATGCCTGCCAGCGCCGAAAACGGCGCGTGAGAACCTCTTCCATGGAAGCAAAATCATCCGGATGGTCAACCGATTTAATATTGAAGCGCCGGTACAGTTTTTTATTTGGTACACCCTGTTCAAACACAACCATGCTGCCAACCGAGGCAGTCCCCTGTGTGTTGGAGATATCGTAACATTCCATGCGGTTTGGTGGTTTGGGCATCCCAAAGGCGGCTTGCAATTCGGAAAGTGCGGTACTCTGTTTATGGGTATCCATTTCCCATCGAGATTTTAACGATCGCAACGTTTCAACAGCATTTTCGGTTGCCATATTCACCAATTGTTTTGAGGTGCCTCGCCGTGGCACCTTGAGTTGGATTTTTTCTCCGGTTTTCTTCTGGTTCAACCATTGCTGGATGATGACTGCTTCTTCAATTTCTTGGGGCAGTAATACTTCCGATGGAATGAAAGTGGATTGGGAGTAAAACTGCATCATGAATTGTGAGATGACTTCGCTATCTTTTTCATCATCTGCACCTTCAAGTATGAAATATTCATGACCGATCAATTTACCGCTGCGGATGAAAAAGATCTGAACACACGCATCTCCATCCGCACGAGCCATGGCTACTACATCACTGTTCATGGTGCGCGTGGAGACAACCTTCTGTTTCTCAACTACCTTTTCGATCGCGTTGATCTGATCGCGCAAGGCAGCGGCTTTCTCGAATTCCAGGGCGTCTGACTTCTTCCGCATCGACCTCTGCAATCGACCAAGGATAGGTTCTGTTTCTCCTTCCAGGAACTTCCCCATATCCTGTATCATCTGGTTGTAGTCGTGTTCATTGATCATGCCGATGCATGGAGCGCTGCATAATTTGATGTCGTAATATAAACAGGCGCGTGCATCATTTCCTGTGATCACGCGATCGCAAGTACGGTATTGAAAGATCTTGCGCAGCAGGTCGAGGGTTTGATGCACTGCCCAGATACTGGTGTACGGTCCATAATATTTTCCGTTATCTTCTTCAAGGGTGCGTGTGACTGTAATTCGAGGGAAGGCTTCTTCCCAGTGGACTTTTATATAAGGGTAGCGCTTGTCGTCTTTCAACCGGACATTATAATGAGGGCGGTGTTTCTTGATGAGATTCATCTCAAGGATCAGTGCTTCCAGTTCCGAACTGACTACTATCCAATCGATATCGGCGATATCACGTACCAGATGTCTGGTCTTCAGCGACTGATCGTTCGAGGATTGAAAATAGGAGCGTACACGGCTGCGAAGATTGATCGCTTTCCCCACGTAGATGATCTTTCCATCTCCATCTTTCATCAGATAACAACCGGGTTTAGCGGGCAGCGTATTAAGAATTCCCTCAATGTGTTCGTTCGAGCATATCATATTTCAATTTTAACACGCACAAAACATGATAAAGTATCATGTACTGATTCAGGAGGTAGGATGCAGGTATATTTCTCTTGCTCGATCACCGGTGGACGGGCGGAACAACAGATTTATCAAATGATCGTACACCATATGGAACAGCTGGGTCTAAGCGTGCCCACAGCACATCTTGCCCAGGCGGTCGTACTGGATGAAGAAAGCACTCTTCAGGCACCTGCCGTCTATCGCAGGGATGTGGATTGGGTAATGCAAAGTGACCTAATCGTGGCAGAAGTGAGTACTCCCTCACATGGTGTGGGGTATGAGCTGGCTGTTGCTGAGTTCCATGAAAAACCGATTTTTTGTTGTTATCAATTTCAAAAAACAGTATCAAAAATGATATTGGGGAATGATTACCCGTTTCTGCAGATCTACGCCTATCGTGATATCAGAGATCTGCTGCCTGCACTGGATGCATTTTTATCAGATTTTCTTTAAAGGAAAAATGTCATAGCAGGTAGATGATATTAATCATTGCGGTGTTGATACCAAAGAGTTAAGATTGCCGCGGTGACATTTGGGGTTACAAGGAACTACTTATAACACTCATCAATGTCTCCTCCTTTGGCATTAGCAGCCGCGGGCAATCCTCCCTGCCAGCGGCTGCTTGTTTTAACATGGTTAGAATAATATTAAATCTACATCAGATGACTTGCACTGTGTTTTTCAGACTCTTACAATAAAGACCATGGATTATAAAGATTATTATAAAGTTCTCGGGGTTGATAAAAATGCTACTGCGGAGGATATTAAAAAGGCATATCGGAAACTTGCCATGAAGTATCATCCCGATAAAAATCCCGGAAATAAACAGGCTGAAGAGAAATTCAAAGAGATCAATGAAGCAAACGAAGTGCTCAGTGATCAAGAAAAACGCGCTCGCTATGATGAACTTTCGAGTACGTATAATTCCTGGCAGCAGGCAGGCGGGAATCCCAATTCCTTCAGCTGGGATGATCTTTTCAACAATCCACAGTACGCATCACGTGGCACGAATGTAAATACGAGTGATTTCGGTGATATGTTCGGGGGTGAGATGGGCGGTTTTTCTGATTTCTTCAATGCCTTTTTTGGAGGAGCGCGACCGCGCAGCCAGCGGCGTACTGCTACAGCACAGCGAACCGTACAACCACAAGCCTATCAGCAGCAGGTTAATATTTCTTTTTGGGAAGCCTATCATGGCACGACACGGGTTCTACAATTTAACAACAAGAAGATTGAAGTGAAAATTCCAGCCGGTGTTCGCACGGGTAGTAAAGTACGTGTTTCTGGAGCAGGTCCCAGACAAGCCGGTGGCGGTAAGTCAGATATTTATCTGGTAATAAATGTAAGCCGGGACGAGCGATTCACGATCAAGGGGAATGACATACACACGACAACTGATGTCGATCTATATACTGCTCTATTGGGCGGAGAAACGAAAGTGAACACTCCTGATGGAGATGTGATCTTAAAGATCCCTGGTGGCACCCAGCCAATGCAAGTCTTTCGTTTGAAAGGGCGCGGCATGCCAGCACTGAAAGAAAAAAATAAAAAAGGCGATCTTTTCGTGAAAGTAAAAATTGAAATTCCCCGCAACTTGAGTGAAGAACAAAAATCCATTTTGCGAGAGATGCGTAAAAAGGAGTAAGAATGTTAAGGCGAAATAATACTGTTATTACAATCATTGTCATACTTGCCCTGGGTTTGGGGGCTTGTACCATTACCGGGCAGCAAACAACAACACCAGCCCAAGAGAGCATCAATGGTCAACAGGAAAATGATAGCCTGTCAGATCAAGTACTTGAATACAGTAGTGGAGAAGATGCGCTGGTCAATATCTATCAGCGTGTGAATCCCGGTGTTGTCTCTGTAATCGTCTATACAGTGGATGGAGAGGTGGGGCAGGGTTCCGGCTTTGTGTATGATCTGGAAGGTCATATCATCACCAACTATCATGTGGTTGAAAATGCACAGGAAATCGAAGCGACCTTCCCCGAGGGAACGCGCGAGCGTGCGACCGTTATAGGTGAGGATGTGGATTCGGATATTGCCGTTATTCTAGTGGATGTTGACCAGAACGTACTGCATCCTCTCACACTGGGCAATTCCTCTAACCTGGAGGTTGGACAGTTCGTGATCGCGATTGGGAATCCTTACGGATACTCAGGAACGATGACCACCGGCATCATTTCGGCGCGTGGAAGAATCCTTGACTCGCTGAGATCCTCGCAGACAGGCTCGAATTATGCGGCGGGTGATCTGCTGCAAACCGATGCGGCTATCAACCCCGGAAACTCCGGTGGACCTCTACTGGATCTAAGCGGAAACGTGATCGGGATCAACCGTGCTATCTACGCTGATTCTTCCAGTATCCTGGTTGGTTCTGCATCGTACAGCGGTATCGGATTTGCCATCCCGATCGATATAGTAAAGAAAGTGCTGCCTTTTTTGATCGCAGATGGCTCATACGATTACCCGTTTCTGGGTATTTCCAGCCAGGATGGATTGACCATGCAGGAAGTGGAAGCAATGGGATTTGATCCCAGTGTTCAGGGAGTATACGTTCTGGATGTAACCAGCGGTGGACCAGCGGCTCGCGCAGGTTTGAGAGCGGGGACACGACCCACAGAATATGAAGGATTGTATGCTGGTGGTGATATGATCGTCGCTTTGGACGGGAACCCTGTAGAAAACTTCAACGGATTATTGACCTACTTGTTTATGAATAAGGCTCCCGGTGATCCGATCACACTCACCATATTACGAAATGGTGTGGAGAAAGATATCGAAGTCATACTCGGCACAAGACAATAAAAAAGAAACTCCTCATTTTTGAGGAGTTTCTTTTCTTTAATCGGTGATTTCAAGGTTATTTGCCAGCAGGAGCAGATCGTCAAAAAGGGCATTCAGCTCCTCCAGCGCTTTTTGTGTGTTATTGGGCAGGTAGCCTTTGATCGCTGTGACACGGCTGTTGAGGTCGATCTTCTCAGGGAAGTCTCCAAAATCCAGCGTACCGATATCAGTTTCTACATAGCCCAGGGCAATTGAGAGGCGTGTCTCATTCTCGTTCATCAATGCAATGCGTGCTATGTTCACGTTATTCTGGATCTGGTAGATATTAACCAGCGTGATGGCTACATCATGTCGGATATTAAGATCTGTATAGTCTTCCTGTAATGTTGTATATTGCGATTCAATATTTTGCAGACGCAGTGCTTCTTCTTTTTGTGCATTGTATTCCTTTGTGGCTGGCTGGTGTACCAGGAAGAAGACCAGACCTGCCCCAATCGCTACGAAGAGAACGGCTAAAAGGAATTGGCGCGTTGCTTTTTGAAAAAAGGTATTTTTCTTTATCGGTGCCTCTTTCTTGCCCTCTGGTTTACGCACGCTCTCTTTTGCTTTTTTCTCAGCATCCATCTTTGCTGTTGTATTTACTGGCGGGGTGGAAGGATTTTCTTTGAGCTCTGCCATTTGGTATTCCTTTCTGTATGCTTCTTTATAGTATATTCCTTTCTATCCTTCAAACAGGATTAAGGATTTATTAAAAATTTCAACCTTTGAGTATAATCAACAGCATGCCCGAAAAAGAGAAAAGTATCCATCAAGCGAATCATCAAATTGCGCGCGCAGCCGGTACAGTGATGCTCGCCTATATCATAAGCAACCTGGCAGGTCTGCTGGCAAAAATGCTCACCGCGCGAGGTTTCGGAACAGGTATGGATAGTGAAGCATTTTACGCTGCCAATCGCTTTTCTGAGATCCTGTTCAATCTGATCGCCGGCGGTGCCCTGGGTTCTGCGTTCATCCCGACTTTCACCGGTTTACTGGTTAAAAAGGACAACGAAGGTGCCTGGAAATTGGCAAGTGCCATCATTAACTGGGTATTGCTGATCCTGACCATTATCTGCATCCTTGCGATGATCTTCTCTCAACAGGTTGTGCACTACATTCTGGCGCCCGGTTTTTCTACGGTGAGCATGGAAAAGGAACTTCTTACGACGCAATTGCTGCGCATCCAGCTTCCATCAGCTATCATCTTTGGATTGAGCGGTCTGATCATGGGGATACTCAACGCGCACCAGAGCTTCTTTGTCTCTTCTCTTGCTCCGGGTATGTATCAACTGGGCTGGATCTTCGGTGCTCTGGTTCTTGCCCCCCGTTATGGTGTGTATGGATTATCGTATGGTATCTTGATCGGAGCCAGTTTGCATCTTCTGGTTCAAGTCCCGCGCCTGCTGAAACTTCCGAATATCCATTACCATTTCGGGCTGGGTCGTGAGAACACAACAGTCAAAGAAGTGGGAAGATTGATGGCTCCACGATTGCTGGGAGTGGCGATCGTGCAGTTGAACTTCCTGGTGAACACCTACCTGGCATCGCTACAGCCCGAAGGGAGCGTAACTGCTATCTCGCTTGCATTTGCGTTGATGTTGATGCCGCAGGCTGCCATTGCACAATCTATCTCGATCGCCTCTCTGCCAACTTTTTCTGCCCAGGTGGCAGCCGGAAAATTGGACGAGATGAGATCTTCATTTACATCCACACTGCGCATGATCCTGTTCCTTTCCATCCCGGCAACAGTTGGACTGGTATTGATGCGTTCTGATATTATTCGCGTATTATATGAACGTGGAGAATTCAGTGCACAATCCACTACATTAGTTGCGTGGGCATTGTTATGGTACGCACTTGGTCTGGTGGGTCATTGTATTGTGGAAATTACCAGCAGGGCTTTTTATGCTCAGCATGATACGAAAACGCCGGTATTGATCGGAGTGGGGGCAATGAGTTTAAACCTGGTATTAAGCATCCTGTTGAGCCGTCTATTTACTGAACTGGGCTGGCTGCCGCACGGCGGGCTGGCATTGGCAAATACAACTGCTACGATGCTGGAAGCAGTCGTGTTGTTGATCTTTATGAAAAAGCGCATGCGCGGACTGGACACTCACACCTTACAGACAGGTGTTTTCAAGGCGCTCATTGCATCCGCAGGTATGGCAGTGGTGGTAGTTCTGGGTATGGCTGTTTCATGGGGCATTGCCTACTGGCTGCAGGTTGTTTTGACCATTCTCGTTGCCGCGCTGGTATATGCCGTTATCATGTATGTGTTGAAAGTGAGCGAGATCCGTTACCTGATACAAACGCTCATGAGGAAATTAAAAAGAGCTTGATGTCATAAGCAAATACAGTAACAAGGGAGAGTACTATGGGAAAATGGCAGGATTATCTGGAAACGACAAAATATATGAACCTTCCGGAATCTCCAAAAGACAAAGGTGAGCCGCAGCCGCCCTTGCAGATGCCGTACGATCCTTCGTCAAATCTGATCCAGCTGCCTGATGGCAAGGATTGTCCGATTGACTGCCCGGAATTTAAAAAACTGGTTCAAAACCGCACCAGCTTACGAAAATACAGCCAGAAAGCACTCACCTTGAAAGAACTGGGCTACCTGCTGTGGGCAACACAGGGCGTGAAAGAAGTGCATAAGAGCAAGCAATTCACCCTGCGAACGATCCCATCTGCGGGAGCACGCCATCCTTTCGAAACCTATTTGTTGATCAACAATGTCGAAGGACTGGCACAGGGTCTCTATCGCTACCTTGCCCTGGAACATGCCTTGATCCTCGTTAATGATGATCCCTCCATCAATCAAATCATCACGGAAGGATGTTTTGGGCAAAAGCAGGTGGCAAATAGCGCGGTGACTTTCTGCTGGGCAGCAGATATTGCCCGTACATACTGGCGCTACAGCGAACGGTCATACCGGTATGTTCTGCTGGATGCAGGGCATGTCTGCCAGAATCTTTATCTGGCTGCGGAGAGCATTGGAAGTGGCGTTTGTGCCATTGCCGCATTTGATGATGATGGTATGGATGCTGCTCTGGGTCTGGATGGCAAAGAACAATTCACGGTTTACATCGCCAGTTTGGGTAAACGCGCCTGATCAAATAGTGCAACCTTAAAATCAAATTATTTTTAAGATGCCGCAGGTGGAGCTGTTTTCGTCGCGTGCTATAATGACCAAAACACTCCGAATTGGTATCTTATGTCATTTGTTCACCTGCATGTCCATTCTCATTATTCTCTGCTTGATGGGTTCTGCATGTTCCCAAAGCTCATTCAACGTGCAAAGGCGATGGGTATGCCGGCGGTGGCAATCACCGACCATGGCACCATGTTCGGCGTGGTGGAATTTTATAATGCCTGCAAGAAAGAAGGAATCCATCCGGTCATTGGATTAGAGGGATATATCACACCCCGTCGAATGGACCAGCGTGACCCGCAAAAAGATAAACGTTCCAACCATATTGTCATGCTGGCGGAGAATATGGTTGGTTATCAAAATCTGCTCAAGATCGCCAGCGCGGCACAGCTGGAAGGCTTTTACTATCACCCACGCATCGATCATGAATTCCTGGCAGAACATGCAGAAGGGCTGATCTGCACCAGCGCCTGTCTTAAAGGGGAAATTCCGACTTTGATAATGACCAACCAGCCGGAAAAGGCAGAACAGCAGCTGCGCTGGTATCTGGATGTGTTTGGCAGAGATCATTTTTATCTTGAATTGCAGGAACACGAAATACCGGAATTGAAAACGGTTAATAAAACACTGATTGCCTGGAGCAAACAATATCAGGTTGATCTGATCGCAACCAATGATGTACATTACGTGGATCGGGAAGATGCTCGTTATCAGGATATTTTACTGGCAATCCAAACAGGCGCCTTGTTGAGCGATCCCAATCGCATGCACATGACGGGTGATACTTATTATCTGCGCTCACCTGAAGAAATGGCGGCTCTGTTCGCTGAAGTTCCGCAATCGATCAGCAATACCGTAACGATCGCAGAACGCTGCAATCTTCATCTTGAACGCGACGAATACCATCTGCCTAAATTTGAGGTTCCCGAAGGGTTCAATGCTGAGACCTATCTGCGAATGCTTTGTGAAAAGGGGCTTAAAAAGCGCTATGGCGACCATGCCACAGATACCGAAGTACGCGGCCGTCTGGATTATGAGTTGAGCGTCATCCACGAAATGGGATTTGACGCCTATTTCCTGATCGTGTGGGATTTGTGTCAATTTGCTCAAGAGAATGATATCTGGTACGAAGCCAGGGGATCAGCCGCTGGATCGATTGTGGCATACACACTGGATATCACACTGGTTGAACCATTATCGCATAAGCTTTTCTTCGAACGTTTTCTCAACCCTGCACGCGTGAATATGCCTGATATTGACCTTGATTTTCAGGATGATAAACGAGCGGATGTGATGCAGTATTGTGCACAAAAATATGGAAGCGACCAGGTTGCACAGATCATCACTTTTGGTACGCTCAAAGCACGCCAGGCGATCCGAGATGTGGGGCGGGTGATGGATATACCGCTTGGTGAAGTAGACAAAGTGGCAAAACTCATTCCCAATGTACCCAGCCACCCGGTAACCATCGAGAAGGCGCTGGAAGAAGTACCGGAGTTGAAACAGCTTTACACAGAGTCTTCTTATCTTCATGATCTGATCGATACCGCCGCCAAATTGGATGGTGTGGTGCGCAATGCCGGAACGCATGCGGCGGGGGTGGTGATCTCGGATAAACCTCTGGTGGAATATTTGCCTCTGCATCGCCCTACCCGCGACGCGCAGGATAGCCCGATAAAAACAGTAACCCAATTTGAAATGGCAATTTTGGATGAATTGGGGATGTTGAAGGTGGATTTCCTGGGTCTGGCAACTCTTACGGTAATGTCCAACGCCTGTAAAATGATCAAACAGCGCCATGGAGTAAAGCTGAATTTGAGTAATATCCCGCTGGATGATCAGGCTACTTTTGAGTTTCTTGGAAAAGGGTTAACCGCAGGCGTGTTCCAGCTTGAAGGTGGTGGCATGACCAAATATCTGGTCCAGATGAAACCAAAAAATCTGGACAATATCATTGCCATGGTTGCGCTTTTCCGCCCCGGACCTATGGATTTTATCCCTTCCTATATTGCACGTATGCACGGGAAAGAGAAAGTGGAATACCGGCACGAGCTGCTAAAACCGATCCTGGAAGAAACCTACGGTATAGCGGTATACCAGGAGCAGATCATGAACGCCGCTATCAGCCTGGCTGGTTACTCTGCTGCCGAATCTGATAAGCTGCGCAAAGCGATCGCAAAAAAGAAAGAAAAAGAGATCGTCCATCACGAGAAAAAATTTATCAAAGGGGCAGTAGCAAATGGCATAGAACAGGAAACTGCCGAACAGATATTTGAGGATTGGAGAAAATTTGCCCAGTATGGCTTTAATAAAAGCCATGCAGCCGATTATGGGGTTATCTCCGTCCAAACCGCGTATTTGAAGACGCACTACCCGCTGGAATTTATGACCGCCTTATTATGCGGTTCCATGAACGATAGTGATAAGGTGGCTTTTTACATTTCTGATTGTATTGCCATGGGTATCAATGTGCTTCCCCCCGATGTCAATACCAGCCAGTGGGATTTCGCGATCGAGGAATCACATGAGGGAGAATGCCGCATCCGGTTTGGAATGGGTGCGATAAAGAATGTCGGTCAGGGTCCGGTGGAACTGATCGTTTCAGCACGCGGAGACCAGCCCTTTGAAGACATTAATGATTTTGTGCGCAAGGTGGATCTACGGAAGGTCGGCAGGCGTGCACTGGACAGTCTCATCCGTGTGGGAGCGTTGGATGCATTTGGTGACCGGCGCGCGATTTTCACCATGATGGATCGCATGATCTCGATAAGCGAAAGCCATTTCAAGGCAAAAGAAGAGGGGCAGCTCACCTTTTTTGGCGCTGTTGAGGGATTGAAGGAAGAGATCCACCTGCCTGTTTTGGATAAGATGGACGCGAGAGAAAAACTGGAATGGGAAAAAGAATTGCTGGGAATATTCCTGACAGACCATCCTTTATCCCCCTATCTGAGAACTATTAAGAAGAGCATTACTCATTATTCCACGCAACTGGGAGAAGTGAAGCACAAGGATGAGGTAGTGGTTGCGGGGCGGCTGACAAATGTTCGTTCTCATCTCACCAAGAAGAATAGCATGATGGGTTTTGCTACTATGGAGGATGTACAGGGTGCCATCAGCCTGGTGATATTCCCGCGGGCATGGACAAGATATCAAGACATTCTTGAGATGGATGCGGTATTGATGATCTGGGGTAAAGTTGATGGGGAGGGTATGGAACCGAAGATACTGGTCGACAGGATACAGAAAATAGAGCCCAGTTTACCCGGTGAGGATGATGACGGAGATACGATGGATGATGCCCAGCATATGCAATGGGATGCTGATCTTGTGGAAATGCCGGATTCTTTTGATGAAGCACCTCTTCATAATAGTATGATGGGTGGTGACCTCGTTTTCGAGGAAAATGAGAATCCTAACCCTTCCGAAAACGTGACGCGTGAGCCTTCTCAAGATAACAGTATATATACTCCATCCCCATCTGAAAATAACAAGAAAGTCGCAGAGCAACCGTTGAGTTCTTTACCACCACAGAGTGATCCGATAGACAGCAAACGTATGCTGATCGTAATTGATGCGACAGGAAAGAGAGATTGCGATGTTCGAAAGATGAGGCAGATCTACGGTGTGCTGCATTCTTCTCCGGGCATTGATCGTTTTTCTTTCATCTGCCGCGAAAATGGGAAAGATGTGGAAATGGATTTTCCAAACGATGCGATCAACATCACTCCTGATCTGATTGAAAGGGTCTACCAGATGGTGGGAGAAGAGAACGTCACTGTTAAATAAAAGAGTCCGCGGCAGCGGACTCCTCATATGAACTAATTGTACTAATCTTCGCTTTCAGAATCGCGCAGGTGGGGGAATAGGATAACCTCGCGGATCGAACGGTTTCCGGTCAAAAGCATGGTTAAACGGTCTATGCCCATCCCAAATCCTCCACTGGGCGGCATACCGTATGACATAGCTTGAAGATAATCCTCATCCATGGGGTGATTTTCTTCATCATCTGCTTCAAAGGTGCGCCCCATCTCAGCGAAACGTTTTTCTTGTTCAAGTGGATCATTCAATTCTGTGAAAGCATTGCATAATTCCATCCCGCCTACAAAACCTTCAAACCGTTCCACGATCTGTGGATTGCCGGGTTTGTTCTTTGCTAACGGCGAGATATCTCGAGGATAATCGTACAAAAATGTGGGTTGTATGCAGTTTGGCTCGAGGAAATCCCCGATCAGGCTATCGATCAATTTACCACGTGGTTGTCCTTCCTTAGGATGCAGCCCGGCTTTCTTCATGGCTTGATAGAGATCGTCCGCATTGCTGTAAGCATAAATATCTATGCCTGTTGCCTCTAAAATGCCCTGGCGAAGCTCTACGCGCTTCCAGGGGATATCCATATTGATCTCCTGCCCGTCGAAAGTAATGGTGCGTTTTCCAAGAACCTCATCGCACACGTATGCCAGCATCTGTTCTGTAAGACTCATGATCTTTTCATAGTCGGCGTATGCCATGTAGAATTCAAGCTGGGTGAATTCCGGATTGTGTTTGAAAGATACCCCTTCATTGCGGAAATCTCGCCCAATTTCATAAACACGGTCAAACCCGCCCACCAGTAAGCGTTTTAAATAAAGCTCAAATGAAATACGCAGGAAAAGCTCCTGGTGCAGCTGGTTGTGGAAAGTTGAAAATGGGCGTGCTGCTGCTCCTCCGTAAATAGGCTGCAGGATAGGAGTTTCTACCTCGATAAAATCGTGCTGGTCTAAAAAACGCTGCAGCGCACGCACAATAGCAGTACGGGTGCGGAAGATGGTGCGAACTTCGTCATTGACAGCCATATCCGCATAGCGTTGACGGTAGCGGGTTTCCGGGTCGCTCAAGGTGGCGTGATGCACCACTTCGCCGTCTACCATTTCGTCTTTTGCAGCAGGAAGAGGCGTGATGGCTTTTGCGAGCATTTTATATTCTGAAACAAGCAGCGTGATCTCGCCGGTGCGAGAACGCATCAAACTTCCGCTCGCCTGGATGAAATCTCCCAGGTCAAAACGTTCGTTAAATTCTTTCAAACCATCCTGTCCGATCTCATTCACACGCAGCATTAACTGAATACGCCCACTGCCATCTTCGATATGGCAGAAAGCCAGCTTCCCCATGACTCGTTTTGAGCGGATGCGTCCAGCCAGGATAGCTGAAGGGGCGCCAGCATCGGTATCAACCTGCTTCTCGAAATTCTCAAATGCACTGATGGCAGTCACGATGGTTTGATCAACTTCTGCCCTGGTAGGATATGGTTCTATATCCTGGGCGCGCATTTCTTCTACTTTTGAAAGACGAATTTTTTCCAGTTCATTCCAATCCATTGCACAATCCTTCTTGTATTAATAAAAAAAGCCCCGCCAACCTGAATGGAGCGGGGCTTTTTCTTGCTCCGATTTCAGGCTATCTCCAGTATTTTAACCTTAAATGAGCCATCAGGGGCATGCACTTCAACCTGATCGCCAACTTTGTGATTCATGAGCGCTTTGCCCAGGGGGGATTCATTGGATATTTTTCCTTCAATGGGATGTGCTTCTGCGGGTCCTACGATGAAATATTGTTCACTTTCTTTGCTGCCAGATTCCTGGATGATCACTTTGGCGCCAAGTAAAACAACCTCTGCTTTTTGTGGAGATTCGATGATGCGCGCGGTTGCTAGCAGCCCTTCAAGGTCCTTAATGCGACCTTCGATGAAAGCCTGCTCATTCTTGGCGGCTTCGTATTCTGCATTTTCTACCAGATCTTCACCAAAGGCAGCTTCACGCAGACGTTCGGCAATTTCAGCGCGACGGACGGTACGCAAATGATCCAGCTCTTCTTGAAGCTTGTTGTAGCCTTCTTTGGTTAAAAATGTGTTTGGCATTTCAAGTTCCTTTTAAAAAAATAATGCTAATTCTGGATTTAATAGCGTGTATCTGGAATGAAAACTACTCCACCCGGAGTGTTCACACCATTAAATTCAAAATTAATAGGGATTTTGTAATGACGCCTATATTACCATATTTTTAAAGCGTATACAAGATAACCCCAAAAAGGGATTACCCCTTGAATTCAAAACCTTTTTGGAGGGCGATGATGTTGGCTGCTACGAGATCGCCTTTTTTTCCTTCCAGGCTCATTTTCAGAGCAGTCTCCATTTCAGCCTGTCCAAAGAAATTGGAGATTTTGATCAGAGCACCCAGCATAACAATGTTGGTGAGACGTGTATCGCCGATCTCTTCTGCGATTTCGGTTGCCGGCAGGCTTACGGCATGGATATCCTGGCGCTGTACCTCACGGTTTGTCATAGAGGTATTGACGATAAGATAACCATCTTTGACCACCATATCCTCGTATTTATCGAGCGATGGTTGATTCATGACAATAGCACTGGTTGGATTGAGAACCTGGGGTGATCCGATCTCTTCATCAGAAAAAATGACGGTGCAATTGGCTGTACCACCGCGCATTTCGGGTCCATAAGAAGGGAACCAGGTTACCTCCATGCCTACTTCCAGCGCAGCATGTGCTAGCACTTTACCCACGAACAGTACTCCCTGTCCACCAAATCCTGCGATCACAGTTTCATTTTGCATGTCTGAGCTCCTCTTAGAATTTCAGGTCTTTCAGTGCAGGGTGCACTTTGAAATCATCCAATGGGTAGTAAGGGATCATGTTCTCTTCCAACCAATGGGTAGCATCAACCGGATTTAGGTGCCAGTTGGTCGGGCAGGTGGAAAGCAATTCCACCATCGAGAATCCCAGCCCGCGCACCTGTGTTTCAAATGCCATACGAATGGCTTTTTTCGCCTGGCGTATATGCTTGGGATCATGTAAACTGCGGCGAACGATATATCCGGCGCCATCCAGGGTTGCCAGCATTTCACTGGCGCGAATGGGAAAACCGGCTTGTTCTACATCGCGACCCCTGGGTGAAGAAGTCGTTTTTTGACCGGGTAAGGTGGTGGGAGCCATCTGCCCGCCGGTCATGCCGTAATTGGCATTATTGATGAAGATCACCGTGATGTTTTCGCCTCGAGCGGCGGCATGGGTGATCTCACCGGTGCCGATGGAGATCAAATCTCCATCACCCTGGTAGGTAAGGACGATCTTATCAGGGTGAACGCGTTTGACGCCGGTTGCCATTGCCGGAGCCCTGCCATGCGGAGCTTCGACAAAATCGAAATCATAATAGTTATAAGAAAATACTGAACAGCCTACTGAAGCAACACCGATCGTTTTCTCGCGCAGATTCATCTCATCAAGCACTTCTGCTACCAGACGATGCGCCACACCGTGGGTGCAGCCGGGGCAGTAGTGTGTATTGATATCCAGTAGAGAATCGGGATGCCGGTAGATGACCTGCATATTTTCTAAATTCGTAGTCGCCATTTCCTTACTCCTCTACAACGATCTTTTCTAATTTTGCCAGCCAGCGGTCACGGGGATGACCCTGTGACTTCCATCCTTCCGTGTGCAGCCGCCTGATCTCCCGCAGGATCTCATCGGGGAAGGGCATAACACCTCCCATGCGACCGTAAAACTCAACCGGGATGCGACCCTGGGATGCCAGTAAAACATCATCCAGCATCATGCCCGAATTCATCTCTACCACGAACAATCCGTCTAACTTCTCGGTCAAAGCTAATATTTGCTGTTTGGGGAAGGGGCTCACGCTGATCGGGCGGAATAAACCAACCGGAATGCCTTCAGCCCGTGCGGTGCGCACAGCAGAGAGCGCTACCCGTCCGGCAGAACCAAAACCGACTACGGCAAATTTCGCGTCATCCATGAAATATTCCTTGTAGCGGATCTCGTTCTTTTCGATCTGCTGCCAGGTTTTCATCATACGCAGGTTGGTGACTTCCATTTCTTTTGGATCGAGATAGATGGAGGTGAGCACATTGCGCTCGCGCTTGCCCTGCGTGGAAGAAGCTGACCACGCCGGCCACTCTTTGCGCACTTCTCTCATGGTTGGCATCTCGGCAGGTTCCATCATCTGTCCGATGCTGCCATCCAGCAGAACGATGCCGATGGTGCGGTATTTCTCAGCAATATCGAACATCTCATAAACGATATCCACTGCTTCCTGAATGCTGGCAGGAGCCAGAACGATGGGGTGATAATCTCCATGCCCACCACCGTGCACCATTTGATTGTAGTCACCCTGTGCTGGGGCGATATTTCCCAGACCGGGTCCCCCGCGCATCACATCCACCAGCACCATGGGAACTTCCGTCCCCGCGATGTAGGATAAGCCTTCCATCATGAGAGAGGTACCCGGACTGGAGGTGGTTGTCATGGTACGGGCGCCTGCACAGGCAGCGCCGTAAACCATGTTGATGGCGCCCAGTTCACTTTCAGCCTGTAAGAAGACGCGTCCCAGGTCTGGTAAACGCCAGGACATATATTCCAGCGCTTCCGTTTGTGGGGTGATGGGATATCCAAAATATGCCTGCAATCCAGCTCGCACTGCGGCTTCGGCAATCGCTTCATTCCCTTTCCAGAGTTCTCTTGTCATGCGATCCTCCTATGCACTTTCTTTCTCGGTGCGTTTTTCTCGATATACGGTGATGGCTGCTTCAGGGCAGACCACAGCGCAGGTGCCGCAGCCGGTGCAGCCTTCCCTGACCAGAGTTGCAGGATGAAAACCACGAGGGGTGATATGCTCCATATCCAGCGCGATGACCTGCACAGGGCAGTTGACAATGCAAAGCTCGCAGGCTTTACACAGATTCTCATCAACGACGATCGTTCCGCTAAGTGGCATTTGATTTCTCCTTCAATTAAGAGTAATACGATACAAACAGGCTAAATACCGGTGATATTGTATTATACAGGAAGAGCCGGCAGGTAGTGATACCCTTCCCACGGGGAGTTAACGAATGACCCTTTGATCGGTCAGCTCGCCAGCCACTCCACCACCATGCTTTCACCCTGCCCGACCCCCACGCACAGGGTTGCCAGCCCCCGGTAGGGTTTTGCTTGCTGCGGGGCGCGTCTGCGCATTTCATGCAGCAAAGTGGTCAGAATACGCGCGCCGGAGCAGCCCAGAGGATGACCCAGAGCAATGGCTCCGCCGTTGACATTGGTGATCTCCTGAGATAGATCCAATTCCTGCATCACTGCCAGCGCCTGCGCGGCGAAAGCTTCATTCAGTTCCACGAGACCAATTTCCTGCATGCGAATACCGGCTCGCTGCAGCGCCTTGCGCGTGGCAGGCACCGGACCGACGCCCATGAAGCGTGGATCAACCCCGGCGGCGGCAGTGGCGACCACGCGCGCCATGGGCTGCAGGTTCAATTCCTGCGCTTTGCTTTCACTCATCAGCAGCAGCGCGGCTGCACCGTCATTCAACCCGGAAGAATTTCCTGCCGTGACCGTTCCACCATCTTTAAAAGCGGGTTTCAAACGGGCAAGCGCTTCCATACTGCTGTCGCGGCGCGGTCGCTCGTCGGTTGTCACCATGATCGCTTCCCCTTTACGTTGTGGTACGGGCACCGGGCTGATCTCTTCTGTGAACGCACCGCTGTCAATGGCTGCGATAGCACGCAGGTGGCTTTGCAGGGCGAAGGCATCCTGTGCTTTACGGCTGATATGGTACTGCTCTGCCAGATTTTCGGCTGTTACGCCCAGCCCGATGGTATAGCCTTTTTTCACAAATTCGGGGTGCGGATAGCGCCAACCGAGGGTAGTATCCCACAGGGTTGCATGTCCGAAAGAATAAGCGCGTTCTGATTTCGGCAGGGAGTAGGGTGCACGCGACATACTTTCTACCCCGCCTGCGATAAATACATCCCCATCACCGCAGCGGATGGCGCGAGCTGCCATGCTCACGGCGGTCAACCCGGAGGCGCATAAGCGGTTGAAGGTCACCCCGGCTGTTTCAAGCGGCAGACCAGCCAGCAGGGCAGCCATGCGGGCGATATCGCGGTTATCCTCTCCCGCCTGGTTGGCGCAGCCCAGATACACTTCTTCGACTAACTGCGGATCGATCCGGGTGCGCTCCAGCAGGGCGCGGATCACATGCGCCGCCAGGTCATCCGGGCGGACGCTGGCAAGCGCTCCTCCCAGGTTGCCGATGGGGGTGCGGATTGCATCAATAATGACAGCGCTAGTATTCATGGGTGTTTCCTTCGATATTTTTGATGCTTTATTGTAAGGATAGAAACAGGTTCTTTGCAAGTGGTTTTCCCATTGAAAAACAGGGATGATTCACAAAAAATGATTAGTAGATGGTGATGCTATTCGGGACGTTCTACCTGCCAGATCATGCTCGTGCTGCTGCTTGTTATCTCTCCCTGTTGAACTAACCATAAAATTCAAAAATATTTATTAAGCGGGAATATCTGCCGGTAGATGGGTGCGATATCATCAACCATGATGGTTTATTGTACATGGATAACAAAAAAGAGGAACAAGAAATTCTTGTTCCTCTTCTTGCGTTCGGCATGTGCCGATCAGGCTAATTCGACCACTGCGCCGGCTGCTTCCAGTTTGGATTTTGCATCGGTTGCGGCTTCTTTACCAACCTGTTCCAGAACCTTGGAACCGGCGGTCTCTGCCATGGCTTTGGCTTCGACCAGACCGAGATTGGTGATCTGGCGGATGGCTTTGATGACTTCGATCTTCTTGGGACCGGCATCTTTGATGACGACGTCAAATTCGGTCTTTTCTTCTGCGGCTTCGGCGGCTGCGCCACCGTTACCTGCTGCGGCTGCGACTGCAACCGGTGCTGCTGCGGAAACGCCCCATTCTTCTTCGAGGGTTTTCACTAATTCTGCTGCTTCCAGTACGGTTAATTTGCCAAGTTCTTCGGCAAGTTTCTTAAGATCTGCCATTTGTAATACTCCTTCAATTCTTTTAATTAAATATTGTTTTTCAAATCCATTAGGCTGCCGCGGCAGCTTGTTTTTCTGAATAGGCTTTCAGCACTGCAGCCAATCCACGGGCTGGCTCCGAAACGGTGCGCAGCAGTTGAGTGGCAGGGGTGTTGATAAGTGCCAGCAGTTGAGCGCGTACCTGGTCGCGTGAGGGCAGTTCAGCCAGCATGACGATCTGCTGGGAGTCTATGGCTGCGCCATCGAGATAACCGCCTTTGAATGCGAAGAATTTATCATCGTTCACAGATTTATTGAGAACTTTAGCCATAGCGGGTGCTTCTTCAAAAGCGAACCCTACGATGGATGAATCCAGAAAAAGACCTTTTTCATCCTTATATCCACTTTTCTCAATCGCGATCTTCATCAGAGTGTTCTTGACAACATGGATCTCACCGCCTACTTCGCGCGCGGCTGCGCGCACAGCATCGATACTGCCCATGTTCATCTTAGAGTAAGTCATTACGAAAATGGCGCGACTGTCTTTCAACCAGCTTTCGTATTGTTCTACCAGCGCTTGTTTTTCTTCCTTTGTAAATGCCAACGAAAGTACCTCCTTTCAAAAAAAATAATCTCTGCCGATATTGCTCAGGCAGAGATTAGCTCTGTTTGTAAAAAGTGTTTTTATCACTTCACCTGAGCAGGAAATTAAGCCATTTCTGGCACCGGCTGTCTTGGGTGATAGAAATCTATCGAAGATAGATTATATCATTCTTCCTTTTCCATGGAAAGGGCGCGGTTGATATCCAGTTTAACGCCGGGTCCCATGGTAGAGGTGAGGGTTGCTTTGCGTATGAAAATACCTTTGGCGGCAGCAGGTTTGGCTTTCTTGATCGCATTCATTAATGCAGCCAGGTTTTCATACAATTTATCCAGATCAAACGATACTTTCCCGATTGGAACATGGATATTGGCGGTTTTATCAAGGCGGAATTCAACACGTCCGGCTTTCGCTTCCTGGATCGCTTGCGGAAGATCTTCGCTTTTAACAACCGTACCGGCTTTCGGATTCGGCATTAAACCGCGCGGACCGAGTACGCGTCCTAATTTACCAGCCATGCCCATGGTTTCAGGTGTGGCAATGGCTATATCGAAATCGGTATAACCATCCTGGATCTTCTTGATCCACTCATCATCATCTGCAACCACATCCGCACCGGCTTCTTTGGCGATAGATGCGCCTTCGCCCTGCGCGAATACCAGCACGCGTACTTTCTTGCCCAGCCCATTGGGCAGTACTACAGTGCTGCGGATCTGCTGGTCAGCCTGACGGGGGTCAAGGCTGGTACGCATGTGAATTTCAACAGTTGAATCGAATTTTGTAAAAGCGGTTTGTTTTACAAGATCAAGTGCTTCACGTGGACCGTATGCAGTATCCTGATCAACTTTTGAGAATGCTTCTGTATATTTCTTGCCGTGTTTTGCCATTATTACTCCTTCGTGGTGTTGGCGGGCAGACGGAGCGTGCCCTCCCACAAATTGATTACTTTTCTACTGTTATGCCCATATTGCGCGCGGTGCCTTCGATCTGGCGCATGGCGTTCTCAATATCGTTGGCGTTCATATCTTTCATTTTGATCTCTGCGATCTCACGGATCTTATCGCGCGAGATGCTGCCAACCTTATTGCGGTTGGGCATATCAGAGCCTTTTTCAACACCGGCTGCTTTCTTGATCAATTCTGCGGTAGGTGGTGATTTGAGAATGAAGGTGAACGATCCGTCCGTATAGACCGTGATCTGTGCGGGAATGATCTCACCCATCTTATTCTGCGTTCTGGCATTGTATTCCTTGCAGAACTGCATGATGTTGATCCCATGACCAGCCAGGGCTGGACCAATGGGAGGTGCCGGATTTGCTTTTCCGGCAGGTACATTTAGTTTTACGATTGCTTTTACTTTCTTAGCCACAGCTTTTCTCCTTAAGTGGTTTTAGCGGGTGAATTGGGTCACCCTCCCACAACAACCTCCATACAGGAGGAAGTCTACGCTTTTTCTACCTGTAAGAAATCTAATTCTACAGGTGTTTCACGACCGAAGAAGTTTACCATCACTACCACTTTTGCGCGATCCACATCAATCTCAGATACGTGCCCATGGAAGTCATTGAATGGACCATCCACAATGCGCACACGTTCTCCTTCACGGAATGTGAATTTGACATGTGGTGCTTCTGCTTCCATTTGTTTTAAGATGTGCTGTACTTCTTCTGGACGCAGGGGAGTGGGGTCATTGCCCATACCAACAAAACCGGTTACACCGGGGGTGTTGCGTACAACGAACCAGGTATCTTCAGTCAGAATCATGTTGACCAGTACATAACCCGGGAAGACATGCCGTTCAATAGAACGTCGTTTGCCTTCACGTACTTCGATCTCTTCCTGGGTGGGAATAACCACATCGAAGATGCGGTCTTTCATGCCCATGGTTTCGATACGCTGTTCAAGATTATGGCGTACTTTCTTTTCATATCCCGAATAGCAATGGATCACATACCATGCACGACCATCATCGGGTTCCGTTCCATCCACTCGAAGTGCATTTTCTTTTTCATCAGAAGAAGAGGGAGTAAGATCATCCTTATTTTCATCTTCAGATGCAGCGGATTGCTCCGCGTTAGAAGCATCTTCTTCTGAAAGCGGTTGTTCGGGTTCTATATTATCTTGATCGAACAGCTCTTCTTCGTTTGTCATTTTCTACCTCTCTTTAGAACTACTACTGCTAATCCATCTTTTCAAGAAATCAGGAAAGCAAAAATGCTATCAGACGGGTAAAGCCTGAATCCAAAATTGCGAGCAGTGATCCAATCAACAGCATGACCAGCAACACAACTTTAGTGGTTCTCCAGGCTTCTTTACGAGTTGGCCAGGTCACTTTATGTAGTTCTCCGGTGGTTTCACGCCACCAGCGTGCAATTCCATTCTCTTTTTTTGTTTTACCATTTTTATTAGGCATGTACCAACTCCTTTATTATGTCTAAAACGACGCCCTGGAGTGCTGGCGTCGCTTCTTATAAGGCAGGCCAGGCAGGAATCGAACCCACAACCTCCTGTTTTGGAGACAGGCGCTCTGCCTAATTGAGCTACTGGCCTGTAAAAAGTGCGGGTGCAATAAACTACTGCATCGCACCCGCATTGTAAACCGCGTTTTTGCTACTTTGTCTCACGGTGCATTGTATGCTTCTTACAGCGTTTACAATACTTTTCCAGTTCCATGCGACCCGGGTCATTCCTCCGGTTCTTTTCGGTTGTATAGTTTCTCTCTTTACATTCCGTGCATTCCAGTGTTACGACTGGACGGACATCTTTTTTCTTAGCCATACTTTATTTTCCCAGAATTGATTCTGGTCTACTCCAAAATTTCAGTGATAACACCAGCGCCGACGGTGAGACCGCCTTCGCGGATGGCGAAGTTGG
Source organism: Anaerolineaceae bacterium (assembly GCA_963556045.3). Lineage (GTDB taxonomy): Bacteria > Chloroflexota > Anaerolineae > Anaerolineales > Anaerolineaceae > UBA4781. The sequence goes on from CAUVYA020000002.1 coordinate 1,957,719, forward strand.
AACCCTGTTCGAGAGCAACCGGGATGATCAGTTCGACCTGCATGTTGGTGCGATCGCCAGGCATAACCATTTCCACGCCCTCAGGCAGGGTAATGTCGCCGGTTACATCCATGGTGCGGATGTAGAACTGCGGACGATAACCGCTGAAGAACGGCTTGTGGCGCCCACCTTCATCACGGCGCAGCACGTACACTTCGGCATTGAATTTGGTGTGAGGGGTGATACTGCCGGGTTTGGCAATGACCATACCACGTTCCACATCTGTGCGCTCCACACCGCGCAGCAGCAGACCCGCATTATCACCAGCCATACCCTCATTGAGGGTCTTGTGGAACATTTCCACACCGGTGACAACCGTGCTCATGCTCTTGTCGCGCAGACCAACGATCTCTACATTTTCGCCAACCTTGACAATACCGCGTTCGATACGTCCGGTCACAACCGTGCCGCGACCTTTGATGGAGAAAACATCTTCCACAGGCATCATGAAGGGTTTATCCGTTTCACGTTTGGGTTCGGGGAAGTAGGTATCCAGTGCGTTCATCAATTCTTTGATGCAGGCATATTCCGGCGCGTTGGGGTCAGTGGAAGTGCTTTCCAGTGCCTTGAGGGCGCTGCCATGAATGATCGGGATATCATCTCCGGGGAAACCATTGCCGGTGAGCATGTCACGCAGTTCCATTTCAACCAGTTCGAGCAGTTCGGGGTCGTCCATCATGTCAACCTTGTTCAGGAATACGATGATATTGGGGACTTCCACCTGGCGTGCCAGCAGCACGTGCTCTTTGGTCTGGGGCATGGGTCCATCAGGGGCAGCTACCACCAGAATGGCGCCATCAACCTGGGCTGCACCGGTGATCATGTTCTTGATGTAGTCACGGTGACCGGGCATATCCACATGCGCGTAGTGGCGGGCTTCCGTCTGGTATTCCACATGGGAAATACTGATGGTGATGCCGCGCTCTTTCTCTTCGGGAGCATTGTCGATCTTATCGAATGCCATGAAATCAGCAAATCCCAGTAAGCTGGAGTACTTGGTGATCGCAGCCGTCAGGGTTGTCTTCCCATGGTCAATGTGTCCCATTGTCCCTACATTGAGGTGGGGTTTCGTTCGATCATAAACCTCTTTTGCCATAATTATTCTCCTATCGAATGATAATTACTTTTTCTATTTTTTTGTTCATACCCCGGCATTCTGAGCCCTCAATGGGATTTGAACCCATGACCCCGTTCTTACCAAGAACGTGCTCTACCGACTGAGCTATGAGGGCTTGCCGTGCATTGCCGACAAGTCGGTCTTTTTTCCGGTCTAAAAGACCAGTGGGCGGTGAAGGATTCGAACCTCCGAAGGCGTCTGCCAACTGATTTACAGTCAGTCCCCTTTGGCCACTTGGGTAACCGCCCATGTACGATTGTGTTGCCCGAACACAAGTGAGCAGTTCTACAGAGATCTAACCCACTTGCTAACGGTCAACTGAGCCGACGACGGGAATCGAACCCGTAACCTATCACTTACAAGGCGATTGCTCTACCGTTTGAGCTACGTCGGCATCGATATATTTAAATTCTATATTAAGGTACAGCCTTGAGATTATACCAAAACCCAAATTAGCAAGCAAGGACTGGATTTTACCACAAGCTCAAAAACTTTGAAGGGTTAAAAGGAAATTGATACAGGCAAGGTGGGATTTCATGGAATTTCCTGACCATCAGGTGCGAAAACTGTGTAAGAAGGATACCTTTTCTTAAAAGATTCCGCTAACCGTGTTGCTGAAAACAGAGCGCTTTCCTGATCACGACATGCCCACGCCTGCGCACCACTTTGTTCATCTGCTTTTATTTGTACAGGACCTTCCAAAATGTAAAATGAGCGTATCTTTTTCTCACTCGAATTATCAAATTCTTCGATGCGGTACCATGTGTTTGGGTTGAGGGTTATACTGCTGCCATCCAACTCATTTTCAGAGGCAGAATTGCATGCCAGCAAAAGGTCTTCCTTCTCATACATTTCTTGAGCAACCTTCCACGATGATATTCCATTGCTTATGATTAGAAAAGAGAGTGATCCGACAGAAATCACAATCAGCATCTTTTCAAGAATTTTTCTGTGTCCGTAAAAATTGTCTGGGATAAAATTTAATGCAGATGAAAAAAGTGGGATCATAACCGGCAGCGGATAGTGAAATGGCTTCACTGCGACAAAGAAAAGTAGATACACTGAATAGGGCAGCAGCCATGCCATAAGCAGGCGGTTGAACCATGTTCTCTTTCCAACGAATATCCCATACACGGTAGAAATCAATAAAAAGATCAGGAGAAATGCATTAGCATACCATTCCTCAAAATATGGCATCCAGGCGGTCAAGCCTGTCTGGTATACGTCTTCATCCGTCCAGCCCTCACGAACATAATAGTTTTGCTGACTCTGTATCTTCAATATTTGTGCCCTTGTCTGTGGGATGAGCAGTAAAGGATTGGTGAGAAGGAATATCAATACGAATATCAACAGGAAATAGCCAGCCTTTTTAAAAATGGTAGGGGTGGCGATCTTTTTGGATCGGTAAGTCAGGTAGAGATATACAAGTACTGATAGAAAGAGAAATACACCAATGACCTTGGTGCCGGCTGAAAGACCTGCACAAACGGCTGCATAGAAAAAGTTCTTCTCCAGTTTGCCTTCATCTTTTGTCAGAAAGTACAGCGCTGCCACAATACCCAGTAATGCCAGAGCATCCGGATGCCAGAACCATAGATTATTCCTCGTAACGGCGGGTATGGTGAGGAGAACAACTGTCAGGATAATGGTCTTCCATGTGCTTTGAAATCCGGTTTGTAAATAAACCAGCAGGATAATGGTCAGGAGCATAGGGAGGACAGAAACAAGCTGTCGTAATAGCCACAAGTTCAACTGGACCTGGCTGCTGAAATCTGCTCCGGCAATCAAGCGGACGGGCAGTACAGTAAACGCGGATGTTAAATAAAAAGGATACCCGTAGAAATAATGCTGGTACGCGATAAAATTCTTGATCGTTTCAAAGAATGTGTCACCGCCTTGCAGCATATGGATCAGGTATGGATATTGAATGCTTTCATCTGCTGATAAGAGAGAAAGCATATGAGCATCTTGTGTGCCTTTTGAATTCACGAATGAGGCAGCTGTAAAAAACAGAAAACATACAAGAATAATGGAAAGAACAGATTTTTTCATGATGTAATTCCTTGATAGCTACTATACAATAAAATTCGTACTATGAATGATATAATTTTTCATAATCATTTACAAAACGAGAGTTGCTGGAGGATTGGATGGAGATTAAAACTACTTCCCTGAAACGTTGTATTTTGCTTGAAGTAGATGGACGGATTGATAGTTCTACTGCGCCCCAATTAGCCGATACCTTTGATGAGATCACAGACGGGGGAGAATTCCATATTGTTTTTGATATGAGCAAGGTGGAATTCATTTCCAGCGCTGGGCTTTGGGTGATGGTTACCGCACAGAAAAAATGCAAGCGCTTCAATCGTGGTGAGCTCTATCTGGCATCTGTTCCCAAGCGCATCTATGACGCCCTGGATCTGCAGGATTCATTCCATATTATCGTGTATTTGATTCTGCCACGGAAGCAGTAGGGAGCTTCTGATCTGTTGGTATGCCACTAGAGGTTTTTCCGGCTAATTTTAAAAATCTGGAAAAGATCCGAGATTTTTTTGCTCAGGCTGCACGTGATGCAGGCTTCGATGATGAGGCGGTTTATGATATCCAGATGGCTGCCGATGAGGCGGCGGCAAATATCATAGATCACGCCTATTGCGGAGAAGACCTTGGGATCATTGAGTGTTCTTATGAAGTAATGCGGGATGGAATTCAGATCATTCTGCATGACCATGGCAGGTCTTTTGACCCGCAGCTGATTGCTCCACCAGATGTGACATCAGATCCATGTTCCCGTAAACCGCGCGGCTTGGGTTTGTATTTCATGCAAAAACTGATGGATGAAGTACGGTTCACTTTCAATGGTGATGGAGGGAATATCCTCATCATGAAAAAGTATAAGGAGAACCCCGTTGACAACTCCCCCCGTTGATGGGATTTCTTGGGAGTGGCAAGATATCCTTGATTTTAGCGGGACCTTGCTGGATGAAACAAACCTTCGCAATCAAATTCTATTATTAAAACAATACCTTACCACTACATTGCATGCGAAAGTATTCATCTGGCTTGAAAATACGTTCCTTCCCCTTCCTGATGAAGATGGGTCAACTATCTTCAAAGCGGATGAATGTTCCCCATTAATGCAGTCCGCATTAACCAAACGGGAAGTTCTCTCTACGAAGGATGGGGATCTGCTTTCCGTTGCTTGCCCTCTGGTATTCCACAATCGAGTTGTTGGTGTAATGCAGCTGGATGGCTCACAATTCACCGCCATCCCGCAATGGGAATCCAAACTCTCGGTATTTGTGAGACAGATCTCAAGTGGTTTGTCTCTTACCCGTCAACTTCGTATCAAGGAATGGAGAAACATACAGCTTGATCTGGTTCGTTCTGTTTCTGACCGGATCATAAAACAGCACGATATTAACAAAATATTTCATTTTGTTGCCGAACTCATCGCCAGCACATTTCATTATTATTTTGTGGCTGTGTACATGCTGGATGATACCAAACAAAAATTGATCTTCCAGGATAGCGCTGGAAAAAATATTTCGCATGATCCTGATTTTAAAGATATCTTTGCGAACGGCATTCCCATTGGAAAGGGTTTGATCGGAACCAGTGCACTCAATATGCAAGAAATGCACTGTATGGATGTACGAAATGATAAAACATTCCATTTTGTAAGTGGATTGCCGGAAACCCGCTCTGAGGTCTGTTTGCCACTCATGATTGATGAGACCGTCATTGGTGTTCTGGATATTCAGAGTAATTTTCTGGATGGCTTCCACCAGAACGATTTACTGGTCTTGCAGATATTGGCAGATTCTGTTGCTGCTGCCATCGATAATGCACGGCTGCTGCAAGATGTTCGTGCACAATCGGAAAAAATCCAGGTGGTGTCTGAGATCACACGTGCTCTTTCCTCTATCCTGGATCTGGAAAAATTACTGGATGAGATCGTACAAATCATCAAGCGGAAATTTAACTTTCCCTATGTACATATTTTCACGATCGACCGTGTGATGAATCGGGTTGTGTTTAGAACCGGCACGGGTAAGTTCAGCGATGCACTGAAAACCAATGGACTCTGGTTCGATATGCAGAGTGAAAAAGGGATAGTTGCTTATGTTGCACGCAAAAAACGGCTCTACCTTTCATCAGATATTCTGGATGACGATCTTTATTTACCTACCAATTTACCCCCAGACGATCCGCGTTCAGAATTAGCAATCCCCATCATTTACTCTGATGAAGTACTCGGTGTTCTGGATGTGCAAAGCCCGCGCGTAGGAGCATTTTCCGAGAAGGATGCCGAATTATTCAGATTGCTTTCTGATGGTATAGCCATCGCGTTGCAGAATGCTTTGATCTACCGTTCTGAGCGATGGCGCCGCAAGGTTGCAGAAAGCTTTCATGAAATTGCGAGTATTTTTTCACGTGATTATTCATTGGAGGAAATCTATCGTTCCGTTCTCAAGATTGCAGGGCAGAATCTGCCCTGTACTGCAGGTGTGATCTGGCATTTATCTAACGATGGAGAGATCAGCGCGGTAGATTCTATCGGTGTGGATAAGGACGATTTGAACAGCTCTTTACTCGATGAAGATCTTGAATTTATTAGATATTCAATTGATCGGGGCGAACCGATCATACGGTATGGATATGATGAGACTGAACCATTGGGTCGTATTCTCCGATTGCGCAAAAATTACTCTGCGATCGTAGCCCCCATTATCAACGCGAACCAAAAATTAGGCGCCATTGAGATCGTTCATCAAAACCCCAATCGCTTTGGAGATGAAGCGCGCGCCGTATTAAAAGCATTCGCAGGATACACCTCTGTTGCGATTCAAAATCTGGGATTGTTCTCGGCATCACAGGAACAGGCACTCATGGCAACCACTTTGCTCCTGGTAAGTGAAGCCTCGGAATCGATAGAAACGGAAGATGAACTGTTTAAAACGATTGCCAGATTGATCCAGTTCGTGGTGGGGGTAAAAAGGACGATCATGTATCAGCGTAGTCGTACAGGTGATTTCAACCTGGCAGCAGCCGTAGGGGTGGAGCCAAAAGAAGAATCAATTTATGCCGACTATCCCTCTACGTTTGACGGAATCCTTGCGTTCTCTCGTATGCTGAGCGACCAACCGGAAGAGTACCAATCTCTATCTATTCCAACGGAAAATCAAAAGGGAAAAAATGTAGAATGGATCGCCATACCGATTAAAACGCAGGAAAAGGTGCTGGGAGCATTGTTCGTTCAGATGGACGAAGAAATGAGCGAACATGATTTTCTGGAAGGCTCGGGTGCAAAACAGCGCGAGGTGCTTTCTGCTGTTGCACGACAGTGCGCGATTGCTCTTGAGAACCTTAGTCTACGACGGGGCGAACAGACAGAAGCGTACGTTACCACAGTATTACTGCAGGTTGCCGAAACAGTGGTCAGTTCATCCGGGATCAATGAGATCCTGGATAATGTTCTCAATATCCTGCCTTTTTTGGTGGGCGTGGATTGCATCTCTTTTCTGATCTGGGATAAGCAGCGCGGAATTTTCCGTATTGCTGATTCTTATTGTGGGGAGTGGGAAGATGAATTCGAAAGAATTGGAGAATATATCCAGCCACAGGATTACGAGCCATTACAGCTTTTAGTTAACACAAAAGCACCGGAATACATTGCACTGGAAGACCTGAATCCACAATCCTGGTTTGAGCAGAGTTCTTATAAACTGCTTGATGATCGAGAGCAGTTCATTGCTGTTGATCAACATGTTCAACTTCTCTACCCTCTGCAAGATCGCGATGAGTTTTATGGTGTGATGCTGGTGAATGATTCCAGCACCCAGTTTGAATATCGTGAGAAAAGACTGGATATTTTAATCGGAGTAGCCCAGCAGCTTATCCTGGCGTTCCAAAATGAACTTTTAAAAGAAGAAATGGTGGGTCGTGAAAGGCTGCAAAAGGAGTTTCAACTGGCACAGGAAATCCAAAAAGCTTTCCTGCCCGAAGTGATTCCTCAAATACGAGGATGGGAGATCAGCGTGCGCTGGCGTCCGGCTCGCCAGGTGGGGGGTGATTTTTATGATTTTATCAACCTTCCAGATGGAAGAACCGGCTTTGTCATTGCGGATGTTTCGGATAAAGGTATCCCGGCAGCTTTATATATGACGGTGACCCGCACCCTTATCCATGCAACTGCAAAAGAAAACCTTGATCCCGCTCAGGCATTGTTAAAAGTGAACCGACTGCTGCTGGAAAGCTCACCGCAGGGTCTTTTTATTACGACTCTTTATGGAATTCTCTGTGAAGAGAGCGGTGAATTTCAATATACCAATGCCGGTCATAACCAGCCTATCCTGATAAAAAAGAAGGATGAGGATGTCATCCTTCTGGAAAAAGGGGGTATGCCTCTGGGTGTATCTTCCGACCTGAGCATTATCAACCGGTCCATTAAGATCGCTAAAGGGGAGACACTTATCCTGTACACAGATGGTGTGACCGAAGCCCAGTCGCCGGATGGAAAATTGTATGGCATGACGCGACTTGAAAAATTCTTGCAGCAGAATGCGAAAGCGAGCATGGATGCTTTGCTTGATTCTCTGGATAAGAATATTTTAGTCTTTCAAAAAGGTTTTCCTCCCTCTGATGATCTTACCATTATCGCTTTACACCATCGATGAATCTATATTCTCGAAGATTTCCTCATGGGATGATGCTAACTGTACATTTTAAAGTAGCTGCACAATAACTAAAGTATAATCAAACCGCACTTGGAGGTGTTATGGAAATTGTTTGGTATGGGCATTCTTGTTTTAGAATCAATGAACGAGGGAAGGCAGCGGTAGTTTGTGATCCCTATGATCATGAGGTGGTTGGATACGCCCCACTGCGTTTAAAGGCTGAAATTGTTACCGTTAGCCATGATTCCCCGGGACATAATTGTGTTAAAAACGTGAAAGGGAATCCATACCAGATCAACGGACCTGGCGAATTTGAAATTGGTGGGGTTTTCATTACAGGTCTCAGCACCAGCCATCGTGGTCGAAAAAACAACGAGAGCAACGAGAACAATGAGAACAATGCATTGGTTGCCAATACTCTCTATCTGATCGACTATGGCGGTTTGACCATTGCACATCTGGGAGATATGGAACATGTTCCAACTCAAACGGAAGTGGAATCTCTTGGTCCGGTCAATATTGCGCTGGTGCCGGTTGGCGATGGCAGCAGCCTGAATGCCAGCAAAGCAGCGGAAGTGATCAGCTTGCTTGAACCGAATATCGTGATCCCTATGCATTATGCTACCGCCCACGCAAAACTGAAACTGGACCCCATCGCAAAATTTTTGAAAGAAATGGGTCTTTCAGAAGTCGGAACGCAGGAAAGTTATAAGGTAGCCAGCGACAAAGATCTACCTGAAGATACGCAGGTTGTAGTCTTAGATTACATATCAAAATAAAATGGAAATAGAGCCCGGCAAACTCATTTTAACATGGGATGTCTCCCCTAAAAACGAACAAAAATATTTTGAATTTCTTGTTCGTGAGTTTTTGCCGGGTATGCAGAAACTTGGTTTTCAATTAACAGATGCCTGGGTAACTGTTTATGGAGAGCGTCCGCAAATTCTTATTGGTGCGGTGATGGCTTCTGTGGATGAGATCAGGGAAACGCTGGATAGCACGGAATGGTTTTCTCTGGTGGGCAAATTAAATGATTATGTCATCAACTACAAGCAGAAGTTAGCAGCAGCAAATGGTGGATTCCAATTTTAGGGTATTTTTAAACATCCTGTATCCTTATGCATGAGATCTCCAACGCATTGCTGGAATGGTACACGATCCATCAGCGCTCATTACCCTGGCGCTTGGAAACTGATCCCTATCTGGTTTGGGTTTCAGAGATCATGCTCCAGCAGACTCGTGTAGAGACCGTCATCCCCTATTTTTTAAAGTGGAAAGAGCATTTACCCACACTGCGGTCTCTTGCGCTTGCCACAGAAGAAGAAGTATTGTTATTATGGGAAGGGTTGGGCTACTATTCTCGAGCACGCAACTTACATTCTGCTGCCCAGCTTGTCCTTGAAAAATTTGGGGGAGAATTCCCACACAACGTGACCCAGCTCCAAAGGTTGCCCGGTATCGGGGAATATACAGCCAGCGCAATTGCATCCATTTGTTTTAACGTACCGGTGGTCGCGCTGGATGCTAATATCAAACGCGTTTTCGCGCGCCTGATTGATATCGAGGATGCTATCACATCACGATCAGCTAAGAAACAATTGGTAGAGTTTGGGAAAAATCTATTGAGCGAGGTTGATGCGGGCGAACTCAACCAGGCATTCATGGATCTGGGTTCTTTAGTCTGCCTCCCGGGCGAACCTGATTGTATGCGATGCCCATTAAACCGATCCTGCATTTCTTACCAAAATGGCACACAGAACCAGCGACCCGTGACCAGAAAGAAAAAAGGATCCCCAACTTACCAGGTGGTCGCTGCTGTAATTCAAAAAGAGGGCGGTGTTTTTTTATTGGCAAAAAGACCGAAAGGGGGCATGCTGCCCGGATTGTGGGAATTCCCTGGAGGAAAAGTAGAGGTGGGAGAGGATGACACAACAGCGTTGGTGCGTGAGATCAACGAGGAATTGGATACGATCGTATCAGTGGGGAATCTGATCGGGGAGTATCACCATGCTTACACGCACTTTAAAGTGATCGTACGAGCATTTCTGTGTGAATTGATCGGTTCGCAACCGCGGGCGCTGGAAGCGCAGGAGATAAAATGGGTGCCTTGTGAACAAATGCGGGAGTTTGCTATGGGAAAGGTTGATCGCCTGATCGCTCATGCTCTGTGCGATCTGGACGTCACTTCTTCCTGAACATCATATAATGAATATATGAATTCGGATGTGGAAGAACAAATTCCTTTCCAGCTTGAAAGAACACGTATGGTCAATGACCAGATTCGTCGAAGGGGGATCGTAAATCGTGCAGTATTAAACGCATTTATGCAAATTCCCCGGCATCGTTTTGTGGCACAGCAATATCACGTAGAAGCATATCAAGATCATCCGCTTCCTATAGGATATGGGCAGACCATATCGCAGCCTTATATTGTTGCGTTGATGACTGAACTGGTGAATTTACAAGGCAGCGAACATGTACTTGAAATAGGAACAGGTTCTGGCTACCAGGCTGCTATTCTGGCTTGTTTGTGCCAGCAGGTTGACACTGTAGAACGTGTTCCTCAACTGGCACGGCAAGCACAACAAATTTTCCTGGATTTGGAAATCATGAATATTCGCGTTCATATTGGAGATGGCACGCTGGGGTTTCCACCGGCAGCACCATATGATGCCATTATTGTTACAGCAGGCGCGCCGCAAGTACCGGCTCCTTTGAAACAACAGCTAAAGGAAAATGGAAGACTGATTCTCCCTGTGGGAGATCGCTGGACACAGGAATTACAGTTATGGATAAATAGCGAGGGAGTCTTTAGAAAAGAATCGATCATACCTGTGGTTTTTGTTCCCCTGCTTGGAGAATGCGGATGGGAAGAAAAACCACAGTAGAAAGTGCTTTTCTAGATAGAACTTACGGTCACCATGATCGTTGGACGGCGTCGCGTTTCGCGATAAATGAATCCACTGAGAGTCTTGGTGATGTTCTTTTCCAGATTATCAGGATTGCGTTTAATGGTATTGAGAATGGTTTTTCGGGCTTGATTGAGCAGCGCCCCGGCTTCCTTTGTGGAAGTAAAACCACGACTCACAATTTCCGGATCGCCAATTAATGAACCATCGTTCTTACGAGTGATGATGTGCACGAGGATAATACCGTCTTTGGAGAGCATTTCCCTATCGCGCATTTCTGCAGGTCCGATATCTCCTACGCCGGAGCCATCTACAAAGACCATTGAAATAGGTTCAATTTCACCCATGCGCATTTTGTTGTTTCTGAAGGTGATCACCTGCCCATCTTCAACCACTGCAATGTGTCTGTCGGGAATGCCTGTTTGCATTGCGAGAATGGCTGCTTGCTTAAGCTGGCGCAGCTCACCGTAAGCTGGGATGAAGTATTTTGGACGAGTAAGGTGCAGCAGTAATTTGATGTCTTCCTGCCCACCGTGTCCTGAAACGTGTACCGGGGCTATTTCTTCATAAATAACGTTGGCACCTCTTCGAAAGAGGTCATTGATGGTAGAGAATACCGCTTCTTCATTCCCCGGGATGGTTTTTGAAGAAAGAACAACAGTATCGCCCTCTCTGATGTCAAACTGGCGCTGTGTTCCGCGGGATAATCTGCCGAGGATGGATGTGGGTTCACCCTGTGAACCGGTGCACATGATGGCAACTTTTTCGTTGGGTAAATGCAGAGCTTCTTCGATAGATATCTTTTGCTCTTCATCGATTGAGAGAAAACCCATTTTTTGTGCGATCTTGGCATTCTCAACCATGCTGGTTCCCACGAATGCTATTTTTCGATTGAATTTTTTTGCAGCATTGACTACTTGCTGCATACGGGAAATCAAAGAAGCAAAGCTGGCAACAATGATGCGTCCTTCAGCTTGAGAAAAGACTTTCTCAAGCGCTTCCCCAACCACCTGCTCAGATGGTGTCCATCCGGGTCTGGTTGAATTGGTAGAATCGGAAATTAATGCCAGAACGCCTCGTTTGGAAAACTCCACCAGTTTGCCATAATCGGTAGGCCAGTTATCTACCGGTGTGTGATCGAATTTGTAATCACCTGATTGGACGATCAATCCTTCTGGTGTCTCAATGCCCAACCCTACCGAATCTGGGATGGAGTGGCAAACGTGGAAAAAATCCACTTTAAATTTACCAATTTTAACCTGGCTGCCTGCCTGAACGGTATGCAGCGCAACATCTCGATTCCCCGAAGATCCTTTCCCGAGTTTGACCTTGATCAAACCCATGGTCAGTGGAGTGGCATAGATCGGCACATTGAATTCTTCCAGAAAATAATTGACCGCACCAATATGATCTTCATGACCATGGGTAAAGATCAATGCACGTATCTTGTCACGGTTATTTCGCAGATATTGGAAATCAGGGATGATGTAATCAACACCCAGCATGTCATTATTCGGGAACATTAAACCGCAGTCTACGATGATGATGTCACCATCATATTCGTAGATCATCATATTGCGACCAACTTCCCCCAATCCGCCGACCGGAATGATTTTTAAAGATTTATTTTTCATACTTACCTCAATTACAACTGCCTTTCTACAGGCAGTAAAAAATTTTCATTGTTATTAAAGAAAATGCCCCGGATCAAATGGCAACCAGGGCGCTAACGCTAAATTTGCGTATTATTTCTCCGATAATTACCCGATAATTCTTAAATTACCGGAGTTAGATTCTATCATGCTTTTTGCGCAACATTATTAACATTTGTTAAAATTGCGGCTGCTCTGCATGTAGCTTATCACGTATTTGAAAGACCTGGCGCCTGAAACGGTCATCTCTTTCTATCATATCTGCTATTTTGTCGCAAGCATACATAACGGTGGTATGATCTCTTCCCCCCAGGCTGTTTCCGATCTGGGGGAGGGATGCTTCTGATTCTTCACGCATCAGATACATAGCTACCTGGCGCGAGAGAGCGATCTCTTTGGTACGATTTCTGCTCAAAAGATCATTTTCTGTTACATTGAATGCTTTCGCTACTGTATGGATAATGCGGTCAGGTTCAATAGGATCCTCATCGGGAAAGAAGTCGATCAATGCAGTCGCCGTCATTTCCAACGTCAGTGGTTTTCCACTCAGTTCAGAACATGCCAGTACTTTCGTGAGAGCGCCTTCCAATTCTCTAATATTCCACTGGATCTTTTGTGCAATATACTCAATGATCTCATAGGGCACCTGCTTATCGGCACTTTCGGCTTTTGCACGAAGGATGGCGATGCGTGTTTCCAGTTCTGGCGGTTGTATATCTACAGCAAGACCCCATTCAAATCGTGAACGCAATCTTTCTTCAAGTGTCGTCATAGCCTTGGGTGGTCTATCGGATGTGACAACGATCTGTTTATTCTGGGCGTGCAATGTGTTAAATGTATGAAAGAATTCTTCCTGTGTCGATTCTTTGCCCGCGATGAACTGAACATCATCGATTAGCAGTACATCAACAAGCCTGTATTTTTTCCTGAACTCCTCTGTGTTGTGTGCTCGAATGGCGTTAATGAGGTCATTCGTAAATTCTTCTGATGAAACATAAAGGACATTCTGACCTTTATTGCGGATATGATTTCCAATAGCCTGCAGAAGGTGGGTCTTTCCTAATCCAACCCCGCCATACAGAAATAAGGGATTATATGCCTGGGCGGGATTCTCAGCGACCGCCAGGCTGGCGGCATGTGCCATACGGTTGTTCGGTCCCACCACAAAATTCTGGAAATCGTAGCGTTCACTAAGAAGCAGATTGTTTGATGAAGTCCTTCGATTTGGCAGAGGTGTTGTTGCCGGTTCGGAAGGTGATGGAACGGGCTCTGTGCTGTTCGGAAGCTGGAATACAACTTTCTGGGGAGTATCCATAATACCGCTGAGCAATTTGGTGACGGTGCCCGTCAGGCGATTTTCAAGCCAATCTCGAACGTATGCGTTTTGAACGCCGATATAAAAAATATCGTCTTGCTGAGATAAAAATTTTGCATCGCGCACCCATGTATCGAAGGTGGCTTTTGACATATTCATCTGTAATTGTCCGATTGTTGCTTGCCATGCCTGAAAAGCTTCCATCGTTCCATGCTCCTTTTCCGAGTGATGTGTACACAAAAGCAGCCCCTTGGTAACCCATTTAAGGTTTCATGATTATGGGAAATGCCTCTGATGTGAAGCCCGATTTATGTTAATCGGTAGAAAATATTCTAGCAAATTGAAGGTGGTTGTACAAGTTAAAACAATAACCTTAAGGTTAAAAATAAGAAAACCTTAAGATTAGCAACCTTAAAAAACGAATATAAAAATAGGTCTAGACAATACACGAGGTAGAACGAGCGTTCTCCACCACCTGTAATGAGAGAAAATGAACTTCCCCAATATGTCCGGTTGTCGATCCTTTAATAATTCAGATAGCCCCGTCAGGAACTGAGAAAGCTTAAAAAAAGTCAGGTGCTTCATTTGATGACAACAGCAAATATTTTCCAGAAAAACAGCTTAAAAGGATCCCTATTCCTATAGAATTTTCACTATGGACTTCTCAACAAGCTCTACTGCGTAATTTGTTCCACGATCCCATGGATAAACCTGACTCATTGTTATCAAGAAGACATTATTTAAGGGTGTTGTGATTGGCAATAGATTCTTGGAGTGCTCGAGGAAGGGGACAGGCTGCGCATACGTCTGACGAAACAGCCAGCTTTCTTTGATCCAACTGTTTTCAAAATCAGGATTGATTTTTTTCAAGCTGGGCAGAAATCTCTCGATGAGTTCTTGCTTCGTTAATTGAAAATACTCATGGTTTTGAGGAAGATAATCTCCACAATACAGCAGATGAGTTCCCCCAAAATGATCGCTGGCTAGAAAATTTGTGTGTTCGACCAGAGAAAGAAATGGAAATTCTCTTGATTTGGGCAGGTTGTACCAATAGTACTTTTCTCTTGAAAGAGGATGAGTGATGGATAGCAGCAAAACAACGGCGCCAATACTTTTCCCCTGGTGGATTGTATTCCTATATTCTTCAGGCAATTGGGGTGCAAGCTGCACAAAGGATGCCGGAGATGTGGTCACGACAACTTTGTCATATTGTTTTTCTTCTCCAGCGATCATAAGTGTGACTTTCCCATTTGGATGTTCCTCGATCTTTTCTACACCTGTATCAAAGTGGATCATCACACCACGTTCCGATAGGATGGCGGTGAAATCATCGAAGAAAGCTTGAAAGCCGCCCTCGTAGGTTCCGAGATCGCTTGACCTTGCTTTAAAGCGTGCCCAGAACCAGGACATGGGAACTTGCTGGTAGTATTCTCCAAATTTTCCCTTGAGCATGGGTTCAAAGTTGATGTGGTAGATCTTGCTGCCATAGTATTTCAACAGCCATTCATGGGCGGTGGTTTTTTCTAATGGTTTCCATGTAGCCAGAAAGCGAATATATGCTGTCACAATACCAAAACGCATTTTCTCGAAAAATGTAAATCCCGGAAAATTTAAAACAGCCATCACTGAATCAAGTGGAAAAAAGTTTCCTTCGTGAAACATGACTGTTTTGGGGTGATAAAAATGGACTTTCTGTGAGAGACCCAGCTCTTTGATCAAGTTAAGAATTGCTTTGTCACTGCGAAACCAGTGATGATAGAAGAATTCAACCGACCAATCCCAGTCTGGGTGATGGAATCCACCAGCCAGCCCTCCTGCCTGCGCGCCTTTTTCATAGACAGTGACTTGATATCCCTTTTTGGTTAATTCGAGAGCTGCAGTCAAACCCCCTATTCCGGCACCAATGATAGCGGCGTTTTTCATCTTTCCTCACTTATTGATTTTTTGTTTTGATCGTGCTCCATTGAAGCCCTTCTTTAAAGAAGTATGCAAAACCCACTATTGTGATGGGTAGCCATAGGGCTACATGCAGCGTAAGGATATAAGCTGCGGCAGACTCTGATGCAATTCCCATTGCGGTCAGGATACTGATTCCCGGAGCATCAAACACACCAATGTAGCCGGGTGCCGATGGGATGGTCGAGAGGATATTCAATGCCCCATTAAGCAGCAGTAGATTGTTGAAGGGAAGGTTAAAATGAAATGCCTGTTGGACGCTCCAATATAACCCTGTTTCAAAAATCCAGACGATGCCCGTCAGGGCAAGAACCTGCACGATTTGCAAAGGAGATTTTAAAGCTGCCAATCCATCAAAGAAACGTTGAAGCACAGTGTGATATTTTTCATGTGCCTTGCGCGGTAGAATATGCAGAAAGATAAAATCGAATACTTTTTTCACTTTTTGCGGAAATATTGCAGATACCAGTAATATCAGGAAAGCAAACAGGAATACAACCGCCCCTCCGATCAATATCCAGTTGAGCAGACCGCTAATGGATTCATTCTCAAGCTGCGATAAGAAGCCGGGCAAACCAATGAGGATGAAGATAACCATTACCAAACCATCGAAGATCCGTTCCACAATAATAGAAGCCAGAGATGTGGCAAAGGGAATGTCTTGTTTTTCTTTAAGATGATAGGCACGTAAAAACTCACCGGCTCTGGCGGGGAAGACATTATTCCCCAGATATCCAATGCAGATGGAAGGAAGAAGATGCAGGGCATTCTGGTGCTTTTCTCGTGGAAGAAGGATTGACCAGCGGTATGCACGAACAAGAACACCGGTGAAATAGAATAGGATTCCTGGAATAAACCACATCAGGTCAATGGTCTTGATGGATTCCCAAACATGTTCAAGGTCAAGTCCACGAATTGCCAGGTATAGAAAAAAAACACTTATGAATATTCCAACCCAGTATATCCAGCGTTTCATTGTGTTGATTCTATCATGAACCCCGAATGACTCTTCTGCGCAAAAAAATACCAGGGTTATGACCACTGGTATTAAAAAAAATCATATCAGACTATTTTGGCTATGGTTCACTTTTCTCTGTGGCTTTTGGGGAATCAGTAGTTTTCTCCGCCGGTTTTTCGCTTGATGGTGTTTTCTCAGTGGATTCTTTCGTGCTGCGTGCAGAAGAAGACCCACCAGAGCTGGAACGATGATCGGTTGAATAGAACCCGGATCCCTTATAGATCACACTTACCGGTGCGGTAATTACTTTATGCAGTGTTTTCTTCCCGCAATCGGGGCATGTCTTCAAAGGTTCATCACTGAACCTTTGGCTTTTTTCAAATTGAATTCCACAATTATCACAATGATACACATAGACCGGCATAGGTACACCTCAAGTCTTGAATTATAGTCACTTAGCAGCCATGCTGCAAGTTTTTGATGGTATGGGCATTAGTAAAAAATAGGAAATTCTTCTCTGGAGGAAGTGATTTTGCCATACTATAATCATCAAAAAGATCGGAGGTATTTCTATGGGAGGACCAAGAGTTGTACGGGCTCCACGAGGAACACAGCTTAATTGTAAATCATGGTTGACAGAAGCCCCCTATCGTATGATCCAGAACAACCTCGATCCTGATGTTGCCCAGCGACCGGATGAGCTGGTTGTGTATGGCGGGCGGGGGCAGGCAGCACGTGATTGGGATTGTTTTGATGCCATCCTTGAGTCTTTACGAAATCTTGAGGACGATGAAACGTTATTGGTACAATCTGGAAAACCGGTCGGTATTTTCCGCACACACACTGATGCACCCCGTGTATTAATTGCCAATTCCAACCTTGTCCCACATTGGGCTACCCAGGAACACTTTGATAAACTGGCGGCGCAGGGACTTATCATGTATGGTCAGATGACAGCCGGTTCATGGATCTATATCGGAACACAGGGTATTTTACAGGGTACATATGAAACACTGGCATCACTTGCTCTGCAAAAAGGCTGGGGTTCGCTGAAAGGGAAGTTTGTTCTTACAGCCGGTTTAGGGGCAATGGGGGGTGCACAACCCCTGGCAATTACCATGAATGAGGGTGTGGGTTTGATAATCGAGATTGATCCTGCTCACGCCAGGTGGCAGAAAGATATCGGTTATCTGGATATGGTCTCTACTGATCTGGAGGAAGCGCTTGATCTGGTTGCCGAAGCCAAACAAAAAAACATTCCGCGTTCTATTGGTCTGGTTGCCAATGCTGCCGATGTTTATCCTGCGCTGTTGAAAACGAACATGCTGCCTGATGTGGTCACAGATCAGACTCCCGCCCATGATTTTCTGATGTATGTTCCTAACGGTTTGGGTCTGGAAGCAGCCAATGAATTGCGTAAAAAAGATCCAAAAGAATACACCAGGCTTTCTACCAATGCAATGACTGCTCAGGTTGAAGCGATGCTTGAGTTTCAGCGTCGAGGGGTAGAGGTATTTGATTACGGCAACAATATTCGGCAGCGCGCCTTCGACAACGGGTTGAAAAATGCTTTTGATTTCCCCGGTTTTGTACCGGCTTATATTCGCCCCTTGTTCTGTGAGGGGAAAGGACCTTTCCGCTGGGTGGCATTATCTGGTGAGAAGGAAGATATTTACAAAACCGATCAGGCGATCATGGATCTGTTCCCAGAAGACGAACACCTGCACCGCTGGCTGATCATGGCAAGAGAACGCGTACCTTTCCAGGGATTGCCCTCACGTATTTGCTGGCTTGGTTATGGCGAACGAGAAAAAGCTGGTCTAAAGTTCAACGAAATGGTAGCAAGTGGAGAATTGAAGGCGCCTATTGTGATCGGCAGAGATCATCTGGATTCAGGATCGGTTGCTTCCCCAAATCGAGAGACGGAAGGAATGAAAGATGGCACTGATGCAGTCAGCGATTGGCCGATTCTCAACGCAATGCTCAATGCGGTAGGTGGGGCGACCTGGGTTTCTTTCCATCATGGGGGTGGTGTGGGAATTGGGTACAGCCAGCATGCCGGTTTGGTGATTGTTGCGGATGGTACGGCTCAGGCGGCAGAACGATTAAAACGAGTACTCACCACCGATCCGGGCATGGGGGTGATCCGCCATGCCGATGCCGGTTATGAGATCGCGATTAATACTGCAAAAGAAAAGGGCATTCAGATACCTATGATGAAGAAGTGATTCTGATTTTTTCCCAAAGAGAAAAGGAAAGGAACAGAATTCTCCCTTATCTCTTTTCGAAGAAAACACAAACACCGCTGGTTTGATTATCGATTTCTTAAAATAAAACAACCGCCAGATTCCTTCTGGCGGTTGTTTTTCATGATGATGGTTATGGCATTGGATTGCCGGCTGCCCAGTCATTGCCAATGACGACAATGATATCAACACCAACGCTGGGATCGTATGAGAAACGGATGTTGGTTGATGCTACATTCATTAAATTCGCCAGATACGTTGTGGTATGAGGTTTGCCATTATAGACATAGATCGTGGTTGGGTTTCCAGCCTGGTCTGCATTGGCTTCACTGGCATTGATGCCCTGCGCTCGCAGATACTCCACCGTTCTGCCAGCCAAGCCGGCTTCAAGTGTTCCGTTTTGGATCACTACACTTGCAGCTTCATCTCTTACGGTTGTGGAGCCAGCCAATGCAGTTGCAATAGGCTCTAATGCCCCTCCGCTAGAGAATAATCTATCGCGCAATTCCCTGATCTTATCGGGGATCGGTTTTAAGATGCTCAACCCATCCGGTGATCGAGCAAGCAGCACCATATCTGTACCGATGATTTCCTTCTGGAGATTCCCGGTTGGGATTCCCAGCATTAAATTTCCCAGTTTAATCAATCCCGGCAGATCCAGATTGGTGCGGATTCCGGAGGAGAGGCTGGCATATAAGGTGGGTGCTTTTTCGATCAAAGAGGGCAGCTGGTTATACTCGGTAATTCTCTCCATCATAGCGGTGACAACCTGCTGCTGACGTTGAGCTCGTCCAAAGTCCGCATCTCCAGTATAGCGGTTCCGGGCGTAAGAAAGAGCCAGAGAACCGTTCAGTGTGTAAACCTCACCTGCTCTGAGAACCTGTGTGTATTCTGAACCGAACTCTTCCACTTCTACATCTGTGGTCGGCACAATGCGAACACCCCCGATTTCATCAATGAACTCAATAAAAGTGGAAAAATCAACCTGAGCATAGTATTGAATGGGTACTCCCAGGAATTGTTCAACGGTCTGTACAGCCAGAGCGGGACCGCCCCCGGGCAGGTGGCTGTTTTCACCAAGAAAATATGCTTCCGTGATCTTGTAATAACCGAAACTGGGTATATTTACCCAGAGGTCGCGCGGAATCGAAAGCATTGCAGCCGTATTGGAAACAGGATCAATACTGAAAAGGATCATGGTATCGCTGCGCGGCGTTTCACCCGCCTCCCAATCGCGATAGTCTAATCCCAGGAAAAGCAAATTGACACGACTGATTCCATCCCACGGTTCGACCGTGGGTTCGCCGAGGGTCTCACTGGTTTGCTCAACAGATGTGCTCTCGTCTTCACCCGCGGCAGCATCAATCACTGGGGCTCCCG
This sequence comes from Anaerolineaceae bacterium, assembly GCA_963556045.3. GTDB lineage: Bacteria > Chloroflexota > Anaerolineae > Anaerolineales > Anaerolineaceae > UBA4781. Next base: position 1,977,971 of record CAUVYA020000002.1, read on the forward strand.
GTAAATCGAAGATGGTCACTTCCTTGATGAATTTGGCAACAAAACCATACATGTAGACACCTGCGCATATTGCCAGAATCAGGAAGGCGGCATTGATGATCTTGGTTGTTCTGTCTTTTGATCGGATTTGCGCGACGATATTCTGAAAGAATTTTTTCATAGAAAACACTTTATATACTGCAATTAATGGATAAGGCTAATTGGGGCGAGGGGGCGGAACAGGCAGATCTTCTTTTTTTGTGTCTGTCCATTTGTCTCCCTCATCAATAAGCATGACAGGAATATCTTCAACAATCGGATATTTTCGGTCACAATCCTGACAGAGAAGCCAGGTGTCTTTATATGTAACAAGGGTTCCTTTTTTCCCCTCTTCCCTGACACACACCGGGCAACGCAGGATTTCCAATAGATCTTTGCTGATCATGCAGTCTCCTTTTTATTTCTTACTTAAGTATTGATGGAAATTTTACCACTTCGTCAGAAGATTATTCTTCAGATATTGGGTATCCATCCACTCCGGGTCCGACCTCAAAAACAGCTCCCCATGCTTCATAGTGAGTTAGAAATTGGTCCTGGAAATGGAGGGTGCCATTTTTGGAGACACGACGTTCCACTCGAATATCTGCTCCCTCGGCTTCCCAATCTACCTGCTTGACCTCGCCCTCATCTAATTCTGAATTGCGATAGTACTTGGGCTCGGGCGGTTCGATGGTGTTATAGGGACCTGTGGTTTCCCACTCAACCGTGCGACCATCTGAAGTCGAATAAAACTTCCACATGATCTGGCTTGAATCCGGAAATACGTATGCCTCCATTAATAACCAGTAAGGTGTATCGTTTTGAAATTTCAGATCTACCAGTGGGATATAGACGGTGGCGTCTAAACCTGCCAGGTTTGAATCGCGGTAATTGCCGGCTGTTTTTTCATAAAAAGAAACTCGATAGGCATGCGGATGCCGTTCGTTGATGGGGAAGCCAGCGAAGAATGCAGTCCGAAATAGGGTCGTGCTGACCTGGCAGACTCCGCCGCCCACACCCTCGATAGTTTTTCCATTATAGATAATCAATGCTTCGGTAAAACCAGAGTCAAGGCTGATCTCTCCCATTGCATCTGCCATGGAGAATACTTCACCTGGGGCGACCAGTAATCCTAAAAAACGATTGGCAGCGGTCTGGATATTTTGAACCCGTGCGCTGCTGGAACCATAAAAGAAAGTGCTTTGCTGCTGCACTAATTCCGTGATCCCTAATTGAGAGCCGGTTGCATCATCAGGCACACCTGGATTTTGGTAGGTAAAAACCAATTCGGCTTGATGCGAGCCGGCAGCGAGCTGCTGCTGGATATTGAGAATACTATTTGAGATATTTAAAGTGCGTCCAGAGATCCCGTTCTTGAATAATTCAATCTCGCCGCTTTCATCATTGAAAATAAAGCGGGGCTCTTCCATTTGTATGCTGAAGGATGGAGAGAGGTCACCGAGTAAATTTTCGATCACGTGTTCTTTGAACTGCAGATCAATACTGATTTGTTCATCATGATTATTTTTCACCAGTTCCAGCATAGGAGCCAGGGTTGAAGAATCAAGATTATATTGAATGGAAGGATGCCCGGCTTCGGAAGGAACGACCAGCGTAAAATCAACCGCGAGAAAATCACGAATTGTTTGTGCAAACGGTTCAGCATCAAGAATATCAGGGCTTTCTTCTAAAACCACCAGTGCCAGCGAACTGTAATTATCGTGGCGGATTGCCTCTTCTATTTGGGTTAATGATGCGGTTACATCAACAGACCTGCCTATCTGCCCCGGGCTGGTGTGTACTTCATCACCTTCAAATGTGATTTGAGCATCAATCATGGGCTGGTCAATCTGCGATGCGATTTCTTGAAGAGTGTTTACTGCCATATTCTCGTCCAAATAGATAACTGTTGGAAGAGTCTTATTTCCGCTCAACAATGCAACCAGATCTCCACTCCATACCGCGAATGATCCAGACCGCCCGGTTGAGAAAGCCTGTTCTGCGATCCTGGCTGCATCAAGCTGCACCCCCATTTCCAATAAGTTGGTTTGAAAAATCCTGTCTTGATATGTCAGGTTGATGACCTGTGGAATTTCAGGAAGAATATGTGCCTGGATGGTTTGCTGTGCCTGCTGGGTGGTCATTCCTCCCAGGGGTTCATCCATGAAATGAACTCCGGGTAAAATACGTCCGGCAAACCAGATATTTACGATGATAAAAAAAATCCCAATACAAAGAATAAAAAAGAAGATGCCATAACCGATCGCGCGCAGAGTGAGGAGAAGCAGCGAATTTTTTGTGGTGGAATTATGAGAAGAGCTCATTTCTGAATTATAGCAGGGTTGAAAAACTAAAAAAAAGCGTTAAAATAGGTTAAAGGGCGAGGAAACATTGATTTTTTAAGGTTTCTCGCTTGATTTACCTTGACACCAGGTAGATAAGCCGTTAAAATCTCCTAACCATTTGACCTTGTAGATTTGTAAATCGCAAATCATTTACAACAGAATAGCTGCAAGATTGAAGGCTTGTAGGGACGATGTAAGCAGCGTTACCGGTGCGGACCACTGAATAAGAAGGAAAGCATCGGTAATTTTATCCCTGGGTCTTGACAGGTTCAGGAGATGTGGTTACAATTTTGTCCCGCGATTGAAAACAGGACCTTAACAACTGAAGAGTGAGAGGAAAGTGAAATACCCACATTTTATTTGAGTCAATTGAACTCAACACCAACTTGGTTGGTGTTTGATTTTTGCGGAGAGTTTGATCCTGGCTCAGGATGAACGCTGGCGGCGTGCTTAATACATGCAAGTCGAACGAAGCCCCTTTTCTTCGGACGAGGGTGACTGAGTGGCGAACGGGTGAGTAACGCGTTGGTAACCTGCCCCAAAGTGGGGGATAACAGTTCGAAAGGACTGCTAATACCCCATGTGATCATCAGGATTAGATGCTTGATGATGAAAGGAGTAATCCGCTTTGGGAGGGGCCTGCGTCCCATCAGCTAGTTGGTAGGGTAATGGCCTACCAAGGCTATGACGGGTAGGGGACCTGAGAGGGTGGCCCCCCACACTGGCACTGAAACACGGGCCAGACACCTACGGGTGGCAGCAGTAGGGAATATTGGACAATGGGCGAAAGCCTGATCCAGCAACGCCGCGTGCGCGATGACGGCCTTCGGGTTGTAAAGCGCTTTTAGGGGAGATGAGAAAGGACAGTATCCCCTGAATAAGCCTCGGCGAACTACGTGCCAGCAGCCGCGGTAAAACGTAGGAGGCAAGCGTTATCCGGATTTATTGGGCGTAAAGCGCGTGCAGGCGGCTTGGTAAGTTGGATGTGAAAGCTCCTGGCTTAACTGGGAGAGGTCGTTCAATACTATCAAGCTAGAGAATGGGAGAGGGAAGTGGAATTCCGGGTGTAGTGGTGAAATGCGTAGATATCCGGAGGAACACCAGTGGCGAAAGCGGCTTCCTGGACCATTTCTGACGCTAAGACGCGAAAGCTAGGGGAGCGAACGGGATTAGAGACCCCGGTAGTCCTAGCTGTAAACGATGTAGACTTGGCGTTGGCGGAGTTAAATCTGCCAGTGCCGGAGCTAACGCGTTAAGTCTACCGCCTGGGGACTACGACCGCAAGGTTAAAACTCAAAGGAATTGACGGGGACCCGCACAAGCAGCGGAGCGTGTGGTTTAATTCGATGCTACACGAAGAACCTTACCAGGGTTTGACATGCAAGTGGTAGGAATCCGAAAGGTGACCGACCCTTCGGGGAGCTTGCACAGGTGCTGCATGGCTGTCGTCAGCTCGTGTCGTGAGATGTTCGGTTAAGTCCGCTAACGAGCGCAACCCTCACTGTGTGTTACATGTGTCACACGGGACTGCCGGTTTTAAGCCGGAGGAAGGCGAGGATGACGTCAAGTCAGCATGGCCTTTATATCCTGGGCTACACACACGCTACAATGGTCGGTACAATAGGTTGCCAAGCCGCGAGGCGGAGCCAATCCATAAAGCCGGCCTCAGTTCAGATTGTAGGCTGCAACTCGCCTGCATGAAGATGGAGTTGCTAGTAACCGCAGGTCAGCAATACTGCGGTGAATACGTTCCCGGGTCTTGTACACACCGCCCGTCACGTCATGGAAGCTGGCAACACCTGAAGCCGGTATCCTAACCGCAAGGAGGGAGCCGTCGAAGGTGGGGTCGGTGACTGGGACGAAGTCGTAACAAGGTAGGTGTACCGGAAGGTGCGCCTGGATCACCTCCTTTCTATAGAGAATCGAGCTGGCATCTAAGGATGTCTGCTCAAAACGTTTCGCAAAATCCCCTGTTTTTTACGGGGTCGTAAAATGTGAATGCTTTCCTTTCACTCCTGAGTTGTTAAGGCGCTTACAAGGGCCTTTAGCTCAGCTGGTTAGAGCGCGCCTCTGATAAGGGCGAGGTCTCAGGTTCGAGTCCTGAAAGGCCCACCTGGTTAGAGATACGGGGATGTAGCTCAGTTGGGAGAGCGCTGCCTTTGCAAGGCAGAAGTCAGGGGTTCGAGTCCCCTCATCTCCATCAGATGATATGGAGCGTTTTGAAGAGCGATAATTTGAACAAAGAATAAAAAATTTTGGTAGACCGCATGGTGTGGAAGATCAACGACCCGGCGGAATGCCGGGTCGGATTGTCTAAGAAAGTTTAACAAAAGAATATTTTACGCGCGCTGAATGCGCAAAACACTAATTTTTACGCATTCAGCGCTGGTAAAACAGTGCAGTGAACCTTAATAATTGAATAGTATGTAGGCCTAAAATAATACAAAACATTTCAATTGAAATTGTATGAATAACTGATGTTTCTATAGTGATCAGAAAATGGCAAAGATTGCCGATTTCTCCGCATCACGTGGAAGCTACTAAGGGCTTACGGTGAATGCCTTGGCGCCAAATGCCGATGAAGGACGTGGGTCACTGCGATAAGCCTCGAATAGCCGTGAACAGGCTTCGATTCGGGGATCTCCGAATGGGGAAACCCGCTGTTGCGAACCAACAGCATCCCTTTACTGAATATATAGGTTTAGGGAAGGGAACCAGGGGAACTGAAACATCTTAGTACCCTGAGGAAAGGAAATTATTCCCTGAGTAGTGGCGAGCGAAAAGGGAACAGCCCAAACCATCGCAGCTTGCTGTGGTGGGGTTGTAGGACCCGGCACATGGAAGTTACCAAGTAAATTGTTAGCAGAATGGTGTGGAAAAGCCAACCAAAGTAGGTGATAGTCCCGTACGCGAAAACAATTTACCTTCCGCTGGGCACCTGAGTACTGCCGGGCACGCTAATCCGGTAGGAATCTGGGGAGTCCACTCTCCAAGGCTAAATACATTTGGCGACCGATAGTGTACAAGTACCGTGAGGGAAAGGTGAAAAGAACCCCGATGAGGGGAGTGAAATAGAATCTGAAACCGTAAGCTTACAAGCAGTCGAAGGGCTAATGGCGGGTCTGTTCGCCGGTGAAAGCCGGCTGAGCGCCGCTATGCCTGACGGCGTGCCTTTTGGAGAATGAGCCTGCAAGTTAATCTTTGTGGCAAGGTTAAGGGAGTTACACCCGCAGCCGTAGCGAAAGCGAGTCTGAATAGGGCGTTCAGTCGCAAGGATTAGACCCGAAACCGGGTGAGCTACCCATGGCCAGGGTGAAACGAGTGTAAAATCTCGTGGAGGCCCGAACCTACTAATGTTGCAAAATTAGGGGATGAGCTGTGGGTAGAGGTGATATGCCTAACGAACTCGGAGATAGCTGGTTCTCCCCGAAATAGCTTTAGGGCTAGCGCTATGCGTTCAGTACCGGAGGTAGAGCACTGGATGGGCAAGGGGGCTTATAGCTTACCGACCCCAACCAAACTCCGAATGCCGGTATTCCAGAGCATAGTAGTCTGACTGCGGGAGATGAGTTTCGTAGTCGAAAGGGAAAGAGCCCAGACCATCAGCTAAGGTCCCTAAATTCTGGCTAAGTGGTAAACGATGTGAGGTTGCTTAAACAACCAGGAGGTTCGCTCAGAAGCAGCTATCCTTTAAAGAGTGCGTAACAGCTCACTGGTCAAGCGATCTTGCGCGGAAAATTTAACGGGGCTAAGCCAGGTACCGAAGCTATGGGCTTCAGCATTTGCTGGAGCGGTAGGGGAGCGTTCTGTCAGCTGAGAAGGTCGACCGGAAGGACGGCTGGAGCGGGCAGAAGTGAGAATGCAGGCATGAGTAGCGTAAAACGTGTGAGAATCATGTTCGCCGTATGTCTAAGGTTTCCGACGCCAGGTTGTTCCGCGTCGGGTTAGTCGGGTCCTTAGCCGAGGCCGAGAGGCGTAGGCGATGGATAAACGGTCAACATTCCGTTACCACTTGAATGGAGCGATGGGGGGACGCAGCGAGGTAGGCCAGCCTGCGATTGGTTGTGCAGGTGCATCTGGTGTCAGGCGTTGACGTCTGTAGGTAAATCCGCAGACTGAGCTGAGACCAAGTGACGGTCCTCTAAGGCATAAGTGAGCTGAGCCTTGCTGCCAAGAAAAGCCTCTAAGCGATGAAGTTCAAGTGCCCGTACCGCAAACCGACACTGGTAGACGAGTAGAGTATACTAAGGCGATCGGGAGAACCTTCGTTAAGGAACTAGGCAAATTAACCCCGTAACTTCGGGAGAAGGGGTGCCTTTTGGCGTGATAGATTTCTAGAGCGCCGAAGGGTCGCAGAGAACAGGCTCTAGTGACTGGTTAACAAAACCACAGGTCTCTGCTAAGCCGTAAGGCGATGTATAGGGGCTGACACCTGCCCAGTGCCGGAAGGTTAAAGGGAGGGGTTAGCGTAAGCGAAGCTCTGAACTGAAGCCCCGGTGAACGGCGGCCGTAACTATAACGGTCCTAAGGTAGCGAAATTCCTTGTCGGGTAAGTTCCGACCCGCACGAATGGTGTAACAACTGGAGCACTGTCTCAACGAGGGACCCGGTGAAATTGAAATGGCTGTGAAGATGCGGCCTACCCGCAGCAGGACAAAAAGACCCCGTGGAGCTTTACTGCAGCTTGGCATTGAGTTTGGATATGATTTGTGTAGGATAGGTGGGAGGCTTTGAAGCTGGGACGCTAGTCTCGGTGGAGCCGTCGGTGAAATACCACCCTGATCATGTTTAGACCCTAACCCTATACCGTAATCCGGATAGGGGACCGTGCCAGGTGGGCAGTTTAACTGGGGCGGTTGCCTCCTAAAAGGTAACGGAGGCGCCCAAAGGTTCCCTCAGGCTGAATGGAAACCAGCCAGAGAGTGTAAAGGCATAAGGGAGCTTGACTGCAAGACCAACGCGTCGAGCAGAGACGAAAGTCGGGCTTAGTGATCCCACGGTTCCGTGTGGAAGGGCCGTGGCTTAACGGATAAAAGCTACCCCGGGGATAACAGGCTGGTGAGGTCCAAGAGTTCACATCGACGACCTCGCTCGGCACCTCGATGTCGGCTCATCGCATCCTGGGGCTGGATAAGGTCCCAAGGGTCGGGCTGTTCGCCCGTTAAAGCGGTACGCGAGCTGGGTTCAGACCGTCGTGAGACAGGTCGGTCTCTATCCGCTGTGGGCGTAAGGGATTTGAGAGGAGCTGCCCCTAGTACGAGAGGACCGGGGTGGACAGACCTCTGGTGTGCCAGTTGTCGTGCCAACGGCATTGCTGGGTAGCCATCGTCTGGCAGAGATAACCGCTGAAAGCATCTAAGTGGGAAACTCGCCTCAAGATTAGATCCCTCATCCCATCAAGGGAGTAAGATCACAGGTAGACTACCTGTTTGATAGGCGGCGTGTGTAAGCACAGTAATGTGTTAAGCTAAGCCGTACTAATGATCGAGGGCTTCATTGCGTGGTGCGGAGTACTCGGTACTCTTTGTAATCTTTCTACATACTATTCAAGGTTTACTTTAAGTCTCTTGGTGATTGGAGCGACGGTGGTACACCCGGTAACATACCGAACCCGGCAGTTAAGGCCGTCAGCGCTGATGGTACTTGGGGGGCAGCCCCCTGGGAGAGTAGGTCATTGCCAAGAGACTTTTTTTCTTTAATGACCTTCTTTCGCTTCATTGTTTTACTTCCATTAACTGCCATTGATATTTGAGATATTAAAATACTATTCGATTCCCCTAATTAAAACGAAAAGATGTTCTAAAAAGCCGTGTCGCCCCCTTTCAATAATGACGATTTTATATACCGTGGACATCATGGACCGGATTATCGGAACTCATTCGGTAGGTATCCTTTTATTTGATAAACTTGAAGGTATCATGTTTGAGAGGAATGCAATGCCGCAAAACGATGAGAATGTTCCGCGAACGAAATTATCACTGCTGAAACTAACAACATTAAATATGTACTGGTATGGGCTTTCATTTTTATGGAATACCATTCATCCCCTGGTGTTACCTGCCATATTATTAAAATACGTTCCAGAAACAAGTAAGAATACTTATCTGGGTTTATTGACATTCCTAGGACTCATCCTTGCCATGCTGATACAGCCAATAGCCGGAGCAGGCAGCGATCATTTTTCTTCTCGTTGGGGAAAGAGAAAACCTTTTATTGCATTAGGCACTGTACTGGATGTGCTTGTATTGATCGGGATTGCATATTCAAGGAGTCTGGTTGGGATATTCATTGGTTATATCGCTCTTCAGATTTCATCGAATATTGCACATGGTCCTATGCAGGGATTAATTCCAGATCTGGTGCCTGACCAACAGAAGGGACTGGCGAGCGGCATTAAAAATTTCATGGATGTGTTCGGGTTGATCACTGCTTCTCTATTGGCAGGGAAACTGTTTGCGCCTGATAACACAGATTTTCTGCCGATATTTTTGGTGGTGATCGCGTTTTTATTAATTACAGCACTGATTACCCTGTTCACCACGAATGAAGCCGTATGCAAGGGTGAAAAACGGGCAGCGCGGGAATCTTTTTCCATACGACAGGTTTTTACGGTTGATTTAAAAGCTCACCGAGCATTCGGAAACCTGATCCTCTCTCGTTTTATCTTTCTCCTGGGTGTATATGGGATACAAACTTTTGCGCAGTATTACATCATTGATGTGCTGGCAGTAGAGAATGCTGTTCAGGCTACCGGTGAGATGATGGCTGCCATTGCTGTGGCGCTGATATTTTGTGCGTTGATATCCGGCTGGCTGACCGATAAAATTGGTCCGCTAAAACTGATGAACCTGTCGATGGTGATCACAGCGTTGGGGGGAGTGGGTTTGTTTTTTGTGCGCGATATGCAAACCCTTACCTTACTGGCAGGAGTCATTGGTGGGGGGATGGGCTTCTACCTTACCACGAACTGGACCCTGGCTGTGCGGTTGGCTCCACCTGATCAGGCAGGCAAATTCATGGGGTTGACCAATATTGCCACCGCCGGCGCCAGTGCCATCGGACGTCTGGAAGGACCTTTAATAGATTTTGCCAATCGTATCCAACCCGGTATGTTCTTAGGATATAAACTCATGTTCCTGTTTTGCTTTGTCTGCTCCCTGATCAGCCTGATTCTATTCAACGTGTTCATTAAAAAAGAAAACAAAATATCTACCTCTCTGTAATTGACAAGCCTACTACTATTCAGTATAATCAATCCGGCTGCAGGACAGAACAAAAAAGCAGTACTTTTTTGCCGATAGGAGGCACATATAGATAGAGCTTCCAGTAGTATAAACTCTACGATTGATAACTCGGCTGTCGTTCTGTCCACAGGCGAGTTTTTATTTTCTACCCTCTTGTGGAGGGAGGTGAGAGACTTGACAAAAGTAGTATTACGACCTAATGAATCACAGGATCAATTATTACGTCGCTTTCGAAAGAAAGTTATTAAAAGCGGAGTATTAAGCACGATTCGAAAGAAACGCTGGTATTCATCAAAAAGCGAAACGCGCCGTGCAGAGAAGAAAAAAGCAGTACGCCGTATGAAGCGTCATCAAATGACCCACTAAAAGGATTGATGCCCTCAAAGGACTGCAGGAAGGAGAATTAAATGGGGAAGGAAGAGAAGATCCAGGTTGATGGCACCGTCATTGAAGCCCTACCTGCAACGCAATTCCGTGTGCGCCTTGATAACGGTCATGAAGTTCTCGCTTACCTATCAGGAAAAATGCGACGTTACTACATCAGAATTCTGCTGGGTGACCGCGTAAAGGTTGAAATGTCTCCTTATGATCTTACCAGAGGTCGCATTGTATACAGGCAAAAGAAGGGTTATCAACCATCTGAAACACAAGAATAAAAAAATCCCCCTTGCGGGGGATTTCTCTTTAATAGCGAATGTCATTGTCAAACAGGGTTAATGCCTTCATATAATTAGCGCGTTCAAAGGCTGCCGGATCTTCTACAGATCTCTGGCTCATGCTGCCCTGCATTTGTGAAACGGATTCATATTCATGGATCTGCATCCATGTGAACATTTCATCCAGCATACTTTTGGCGCGCTGGATACCATTCGCGATCAGTTCTGATGCGGTCATGGCAACGCTTGCACCCGCCATCATAGCTTTGATAATGTCAATCCCATTGTGGATTCCTCCGCTAAGAGCAAGATCCGCTTTCACTCGATCATACAAGATCGCTATCCAGCGTAAAGGGAGACGTAAATCTTTGGAGGTACTGAGGTCTAGTGATGGAACGACCTTAAGATTTTCGATATCAAGATCAGGCTGGTAGAACCGGTTGAACAAAACCAAACCTTTTACGCCATCTGAGACCAGCGATTTCCCAAAATGTGGCAAACTCGTGATAAAGGGATTCAATTTCACAGCGAGGGGAATAGCGATGGATTCGGCTGTTCTATTAACCAATCGCAGATACGCTTCTTCGAGGATAGTGCTGTCGACATATACACTGGTTGAAAGGTAGTAAATATTCAACTCGAGGGCGTCTGCTCCTGCTTCTTCGATCAATTTAGCGTATTTGATCCACCCGCTTTCAGAAACACCATTCAAACTGGCGATAATGGGAATATCTACCATTTCTTTCGCTTTTTGGATATGTTCCAGATACTTGTCCGGTTCAAGATTGTAGGATGGCATTTCTGGGAAATATGTAATGGCTTCCGCGTGTGCTTCTGTACCACGCTCCAGAAAATAATTCAGTGCAAGACTTTCCTGTGTGATTTGCTCCTCAAAAAGAGAATATAGCACTACTGCGCTCATACCTGCATCTTCAAGCTTTTTAATATTTTCGACCTTCTTAGATAGAACGGATGCAGAAGCAACCAGAGGATTCTTTAATTGCATACCCAAATATTTTGTACTGAGATCGATCATATATCACCTCCAATAAAAAGAGCGCAGGCATGTGCCTACGCTCTTGAATTCCTTACGCAGTTTCCGGATTACTGTAATCCATAGCTGCTAGCTGGCTGAGATATTTCCAGCGCGCTTGCGCATCGGATTGCGCATGTTTCATGAGCATCTCTGCGCGCTCTTCGTTGCTCTGTACCAGCATCTTGTAGCGGGTTTCATTGTACGCGAAATCTTTCACCGGAATGGAAGGCTCTTTATAATCCAGTTTCAAAGGATTCTTTCCTTCCGCAACAAGGGCGGGGTTATAACGATAGATCGGCCACACGCCCGAATTAACGGCTAGCTTCTGCTGACCCATGCCATAGCGCATATTATAGCCGTGGTTGATGCAGTGTGAGTACGCAATGATCAACGATGGACCATCGTATGCATCTGCCTCGAGGAAAGCACGCAGGGTTTGCAGGTCGCTGTATCCCATTGCTACCTGGGCTACATAGATGTAGCCATACGTCATGGCGATCATACCCAGGTCCTTACGGGGCAAGTCTTTTCCGTTGGCAGCGAATTTTGCGACTGCTGCGCGTGGGGTGGCTTTAGATGATTGACCACCGGTATTGGAATACACGCCGGTATCCACGACCAGGACGTTTACATTACGACCGGAAGCCAGAACGTGATCCAGACCTCCATAGCCAATGTCATAAGCCCAGCCATCACCACCCACGATCCAGACACTCTTCTTGACCAGCATGTCAACCAGACTGAGCAGTTGTTTGGCAGCGGGGTCTTTATCATCCTGTAATTTTGTTTTAAGGGCATCCACACGCTCGCGCTGTTCGGCAATCCCTTTTTCTGTGCTCTGGTCTGCATTCAAGAGCTCATCCACCAGAGTTCCACCGATCTTGGCGGAAAGTTTCTTCACAAGTTCTTTGGCGAATTCATTTTGTTTATCAACTGTCAATCGCATACCCAGACCGAATTCTGCGTTGTCTTCGAACAAGGAATTTGACCAGGCAGGACCGCGCCCATCTGCGTTGTAAGACCAGGGTGTGGTGGGTAGATTGCCTCCATAAATGGAGGTGCAGCCGGTAGCGTTCGCAATAATGGCTCGATCCCCGTAAAGCTGCGACATTAATTTGAGATAAGGTGTTTCACCGCAGCCGGCGCAGGCACCTGAGAACTCGAATAAAGGCTGCAGCAGTTGAGAATTTTTCACTGAGTTTGATTCGAAAGCTGTGCGATCAGGGTTCGGTAAGCTGAGGAAGAAGGCAAAATTTTCGCTTTCCTGTTCGCGAAGAGGCTGCTGCGGAGTCATGTTGATCGCCTTGCGGCTGGCATCTTCTTTGTCTTTGGCAGGGCAGTTTTCAACACAAACGCCACAGCCTGTGCAATCTTCAGGAGCTACCTGAACCGTGAATTTGGTGTCTGGTAATTCGCGGAATTTTGCATCAATGGATTTGAATGTTGCGGGAGCATTATCCAAATTCGCTGCATCGTATACCTTAATACGGATGGCTGCATGCGGGCAGTTGAAGGCACATTTGCCGCACTGGATGCACAGATCCGGTTCCCAAACTGGGATCTCTAACGCTATATTGCGTTTCTCCCACTGGGTGGTTCCGGTTGGGTAAGTGCCGTCTTTCGGTAAGGCGCTCACCGGCAGCGCATCCCCATCTTTGGAGATGATCTTGCCCAGGACATTTTTCACAAATTCGGGGGCAGCATCCGGAACTGGTTTTGCCATGTGGATAGAGCTGTTTGCTTTTTCAGGAACTTTCACCTCAAACAGATTTTCGAGGCTGGAATCCACAGCTGCGAAGTTTTGATTCACAACTGCTTCACCGCGTTTGCCGTAGGTTTTTTTGATGTATTTCTTGATCTCGGCGATCGCTTCATCTTTCGGCAAGATGCCGCTGATTGCGAAGAAACAGGTTTGCATGATGGTGTTGATGCGAACGCCCATGCCGGTAGCATTGGCAACTTCATAGGCATCGATCACGTAGAATTTCAATTGTTTATCAATGATGGTCTGCTGAACTTCCTGCGGAATATTGTTCCATGTTTCATCTTTCCCGTAGATGCTGTTCAGCAGGAATACTGCGCCTTGTTTGGCGTATTTGAGCATGTCATATTTCTCAAGGAAGCTGAATTGATGGCATGCGAGGAAATTGGCGTCACCTTTCCCAATGAGATACGGTGCTTTGATCGGGTTTGGTCCAAAACGCAGATGCGATTCCGTCATTTGACCGGATTTCTTGGAGTCGTATACGAAATATCCTTGAGCAAAGTTATCGGCTTCTTCACCAATGATCTTGGTGGAGTTCTTATTGGCGCCAACCGTACCATCTGACCCTAAACCGAAGAAGACGCAGCGAACCGTATCATCGGTTTCAATAGAATATGCTTCGTCAAAATCAAGAGAGGTGTGAGTAACATCATCATCAATACCAATGGTGAATTGATTCTTGGGTGTGGTCTTTTTCAATTCGTCAAATATTCCCTTGACCATTCCCGGGGTGAATTCTTTGGAAGAAAGACCGAAACGTCCGCCCACTATAACGGGGGCTTTCTTGAAAGGAGCGATTCCCAGGTTGGTGCCTTCGCGAATAGCGGAAACAACATCTTTATACAGGGGTTCGCCTTCAGCGCCGGGTTCTTTTGTGCGATCCAGAACAGCAATCGCTTCAACGGAAGCAGGCAGTGCTTGCATGAGATGCCTGGTTGAGAAGGGGCGGTACAATCTGACGGTTATAACACCGACCTTTTCACCCTCAGCAGCCAGATAGGCAGCGGTTTGTTCGGCTGTTTCGGCTCCGGATGCCATTACGATGATGACTTGCTTTGCATCCGGCGCACCACTGTAATCAAAGAGATGGTATGCTCGACCGCTGATGGATGCGAATTTATCCATGGCTGCCTGCGTGATCTCAGGGCATTTCATATAGAAAGGATTGACGGTTTCGCGTGCCTGGAAAAACACATCAGGATTCTGTGAAGTACCTCGGATGGAGGGACGATCAGGAGAAAGCCCACGATTGCGGTGTGCGATGACCAGTTCGTCATCGATCATTGCCTTCAGATCTTCTTCATTGAGAATTTCGACTTTATTAACTTCATGCGAAGTTCGGAAGCCATCAAAGAAATGAAGAAATGGGATTCGTGATTCGAGAGTAGCTGCCTGGGCAATGAGAGCCATATCGTGTGCTTCTTGAATGGAACGGGAAGCCAGCATGGCAAAGCCGGTAGCTCGAGCAGCGGTTACATCAGTGTGATCTCCAAAAATGGATAGAGCCTGAGCTGCCACCGACCGCGCCGATACATGGAAAACCGCCGATGTGAGTTCTCCGGCGATCTTGTACATGTTCGGGATCATTAACAGCAGACCTTGAGATGCGGTGAAGGTTGTTGTTAGTGACCCGGATGTGAGCGCACCGTGCACAGCACCAGCCGCACCACCTTCTGCTTGCATTTCTACAACGGTGGGAACGGTTCCCCAGATATTGGGGATTTGAGCGGCTGACCAGGCATCGGCGTGTTCACCCATAGGTGAGGACGGGGTAATAGGATAGATGGCGATTACCTCGTTCAAACGATAGGCAACGTAAGCGACTGCTTCATTACCATCCATCATTCGGTATTGACGCTTCATGAATGACACTCCTTAAGATATAAATTATTAGGGATTTTGGGTTAAAAGAGACCAAAATTGGGCTTCTGTTTGCTTTGCTAAACCCAAATCCGATTAATCATACCACTATTCTCCGATTATAGCTTAGCGCCAGTCTCAACAGGATAAAGCTGGATGAAAATTGCCAGTGCAGCCAGACTTTTTCCATCATGGATAGTATCTTCTTGAATCATTTGAAGAACTTTTCTTATGTGGAATTGCTCAACCTTTAAAAATTCATCCTCATCCATAGTCAGTGGTGAAGGAAACAGCCCTTTTGCGAGAAAAACATGATTGTTTTCGGTGGCGTAACCCGGTGCGAGATAAAATGACCCCAGTTTTTGCCATTGCTTGGCAGCCATGCCGATCTCTTCTCGTATTTCACGCCTGGCGCAATCCAATGGCTCTTCGCCTTTTTCTATAACGCCGGCGGGCAATTCTATTAGTTCAGTTTCGCTCCCCAATCGGAATTGTCGAACGAACCAGATGTTGCCATCCTCATCCTGAGGAAGAATGGTGACCGAATCACGATGATTGATGCGGTCATACGTTTTATGCCTGCCATTTGGCAGCGTTACTTCTACTTCTTCTACAGTGTAGGCTCTTCCGTAGTGAATGGCAGCGGTTTTATTGATTTCCATAAAAATGATTTTCCTGAAGTTAAATAAAAAACCGCGGAATTACGTTCCGCGGTTTTGTTTGTGGTGATTATTGAGCAGAAGTGTTGAAGAAATATTCCTGACCATAACAATCGGTACCATAGTAGCTGCTGCAGTCATCCGATTCAAGCCGAACAATAATGGTTTCAAAACCTCGTAAGGCATCGGGAATATTTAACGTTACCTGGAAACCGGGGCTTCCATCGGCACTGTAAACAGCCGTACCGACAACGATGCCCTGCTCAGCTTCTGTTCCATTGGGACGCATGGTGAAAGTGATGTTCCAGTCCTTTAACAACCAGCCATTGGTGCCCTGCATGGTTACGCTTTTATCCTGGATCACACTAACTGTGCAAATGAACAAACCCGGACCGCAGGAAGTGTTGTTGTAAGTAAGTGTTACAACTGGCGGTGGACCAGCCGTGGCAGTGGGGAGAGCAGGCACTGCTGTAGCAGCAGGCGTATTGGTAGCTGCTGTGGTGGTGTCACCGTTTTCTGTTGTTGCTTCTGTTGTTGTTTCAGCGGCGGGAGTTCCATCTCCAGAAGCCAGCGCCATTGCGGTTTGCGTTCCCGCGATGATTTCTTTCATCAACTGCGATTGAGTTGAAACGGGGTTTGGGGGGGTGGCATTCGTGGTTGGTACACTATCAGGAGTACCACTGGCAGGACGTACACAGGCAGAAAAAATAAGCGATAACAGGATGAATAGGGCTAATGAGAAATAGGCACGCTTTTTCATGTAAATCTCCTTTATTATCTTCCCTCCGAAAAAATAGAAAATAATTCTTATTAATGTATGTTAGCACGTGCCAGTTTGCACGTCAAGGAAAAGAAAGGGCATGAAAATTATAATTCATGCCCTTTCTTTGAGGCAATTAAGGTGTCTCAGGAAGCTGGAAAATGAAGGGGTTTTCATTTGGCAGGAGCATCGTGTTGATGGTGGGAGTCAGTTTTGTGATGTATTGGTATGTAAGCAGATCGGGATTATTCTGAAGGATATCAGACAAAAGTGCCAGCGCGTCGGCTTCTGCCTGGGCTTCGATCATACGTGCTTGCGCAGCGCCTTCTGCTGCAATGATCTTGGCTTCGGCTTCTCCACGGGCAAGCTCGACAGCCTGTAATGCTTCCTGTTTCTTTTGCTCCACCACGAATTTTTGCTGCTCGACCTGCTGTTCTGCAATCTGCTTCTGCTCTACTGAGGCAGCGTATTCTGGTGAGAAAGTGATGTTGCGCAGTACGAAATCGACCATACTTAAGCCATTTTCAGCCAGCTTTTCCGAAAGTTGGGATTCGATGTAATCCACCAGTTCAAAACGTTTTTCGCTGATGATCTCTTCCACACCGAATTTGGAAACACCATCCCTGATGACCCCGCGCGATTGCGCGCGCACCAGATCTGTTGCGTAGCGATCTTGCCACAAAATGTGAACCTGTACGACTTTCTGCGGGTCGATCTCGAAGATCACGCTGGCGTCCACAAAAATCTCCTGCCCATCAGAAGTTCGCGCAGAGATGGAATCATCACCAACGATATCCCCTTCATTCTGCACGATGGACATGGTGTAGGTTTGTCTCGAAATAGGATAAATTTCAACTCTTTCAAAGAAAGGTATGATCCATCGC
The DNA here is from genome assembly GCA_963556045.3 of Anaerolineaceae bacterium. Classification (GTDB taxonomy): domain Bacteria; phylum Chloroflexota; class Anaerolineae; order Anaerolineales; family Anaerolineaceae; genus UBA4781. The sequence goes on from CAUVYA020000002.1 coordinate 1,995,198, forward strand.
AGCCCCGGTTGAAATACCTGGCTGCGGTAGCCGTCTGGGTTCAAAGCGGAAATGACGATCCCTCTTTCCTGCGGCTCAATGAAAACCAGACCGGCGCTTAAAATGGAAAAAACCAGGCTGGCAGCGATGACGGAAATAATGGTTCTTCGACTGTTCTTAACGGCTTTCCCGCGGGCTGTCTGCACAACGATGTACACGATCACACCGATGACTGCCAGCCACAAAACCACCGAAATTCTTGAAAGTAGATCAGTAATTCTCATGACTTCTCCTTAATGTGTGAGAGATGGGTTAATTATGGCAAAACAAATGGGAATTTTTATTAATTCCGTGTTAATTCCGGTCGTTCATATACTGCTAATTTTCCAGCCAGATGGTGACCGGACCATCGTTGACCAGTGAAACCAGCATATGCGCCCCGAAAATACCTTCTTTAACAGGAATTCCATAATCTCGCAGCACATTGCAGAATTGCACAATCAATGGTTGTGCGATCTCAGGAGGGGCTGCTTTGACAAAGGATGGTCGGTTGCCTTTTTGTGTATTCGCCATCAGGGTGAATTGGGAGATCACCAGAACTTCCCCCTTTACATCTAGAACGGATACGTTCATTTTCTGCTGGTCATCTTCAAAAATACGCAGGTTGGCTATCTTTTTACAGAGTGGAAGAACATTTTCCAGGGTATCATCTTGCTCGATGCCTAAAAGGATCAATAAACCCTGATGAATGGAAGAAATAACTTCGCCATCAACTGTTACAGAACTCTGTTGAACGCGCTGTAGTACTGCTTTCATAGCGGCTTACGGTAAACCGACTGCATCCCGCACTTCACGCATGGTTTCTTGCGCGATGATCCTTGCTCGATCAGCTCCATTTTCCAGGATATCCCACACGTGTTTGGGATTTGTCGCGATCTCAGACCGTTTGGCGCGGAAAGGTGCCAGATGTGCATTCAGGTTCTTTGCATACAATTTTTTACAATCCACGCAGCCAATACCGGCGCGCCGGCATTCTGTATTAACCATTTCTACTTCTTCCGGTGCAGAAAATATCTTGTGCATGGTGAACACGTTGCACACATCAGGATCACCCGGATCGTCGCGGCGCAGGCGCTGCGGGTCTGTCAGCATCTGCATGATGCGTTTCTGTGTCTCCTCCGGTGAAGCTGCTATTTCAATATGATTGTTGAGACTTTTCCCCATTTTCTGCTGCCCATCAATACCCAGAACTTTTGGAACCTCGGTTACTTTCATGGCAGGTTCGACCAGCACTTTCTTCCCGTAGCGATAGTTGAACGAGCGGGCAATTTCACGGGTGAACTCGATATGCGGAGCCTGATCTACCCCAACCGGAACGAAGTTGGCTTTATAGAGCATGATGTCCGCTGCCATTAAAACCGGGTATCCTACCAATCCATAGTTGACATTATTGGGCTGTTCGCGTACTTTTTCCTTGAAAGTCGGCAGATCGGTCAATTTGCCGAGTGGGGTGACCATGGAAAGCAGTGTGTGCAGTTCCATGACCTCCGGAACGTGACTTTGAATGAAAACGATCGTTTCGTCAGGACGCACTCCGGCTGCCAGCCAATCGAGCGCCATTTCCAGTGTATTCTGTTTCAAATCCTGTGTGGTCTCAACCGTCGTGAGAGCATGAATATCTACGATACAGTAGATGCAGTCATATTCTTTTTGAAGATCCACATAGTTTCTGATGGCACCCAGGTAGTTCCCTAAGTGCTGCCTTCCGGTAGGTCTGGCACCTGAAAAAACACGTCCTTTTTTACCCATGCTTTATCCTTTGTTTTGCATAAAGATAAGATTGATGATTTCATCTGGTTGAGGCAGTCTGCCGCTTTTTTGTTTGGAGTAGATCAGATCATCGTTCACTGTTACATCGAAGGTGCCGATCTTCCTTGAAGGGATCAAAGTGATCGCGCTTTCGGGTAGTCCAAACTGGTCAGCCAGAATGGCTGCCAGGTCCTTCGCGTTCTTCTCGAATTGACACGGTTCACAATACTCAATCGACAATTTACTGATCATGGCGTCTCCCAGATGAATATCATCATTATAACGTAAACAGCCTTCGCCTTTGGTAAAATCTATCTATGATGGGATTTCCTGAAGGCGTGCCGCTCATGAAACGGATATTGGATATCCTCGTATCCTTATTCCTGCTTATTCTGCTTTCTCCTTTCTTTTTGATCCTCTCTTTCCTTGTTCTTGTAAATCAGGGTTTTCCGATCTTCTTCTCACAGGAGCGTCCCGGGTTGACCGGAAAGGTCTTTCGCATGTGGAAGTTCCGCACGATGAGCAACCGCCGTGATGAGCAGGGCGGGCTGCTCCCGGATGCCGAGCGTTTGACGTCAACAGGGCGATTTCTGCGCAGATACAGCCTTGATGAGCTGCCCGAACTGGTGAATGTTCTCAAGGGGGATATGAGCCTGGTTGGACCGCGACCCTTGCTGATTGCCTATCTGGAAAGATATTCCCCCGAGCAGGCACGCCGCCACCTGGTTTTACCGGGTATGACCGGCTGGGCGCAGGTGAATGGGCGCAATGCCATTTCATGGCAGAAGAAATTTGAATTGGACGTTTGGTATGTGGATCACTGGTCTTTCGGTTTGGACTTAAAGATCCTGTGGATGACGATCGGAAAAGTGTTTCATGGAGCAGATATCGCTCAACCCGGCAGGGCGACCATGGATGAATTCATGGGCAATGATGCTGAAAAGTGATCATTCTGCCATGGGATCCAGCGTGTAGATGCGATTTGCCTGAAGTTCTTCGATCACATTTTGGAGAAGCTGCATCTTGCCCGCGCTGATGAAACCGGAATCGCTGTCGACCAGCGATAAACTGGCGTTGAGGGTTTGACCGCCATTCCCCTGCAGCACAGAATCCCAGATCTCTCGCAAGGGGGTGAACCCGTCAATGAGAAATGTGCCTGCCCAGACTGGCAGAGCCTCAACGGGTGGCGTGGAAATTCCGATGACCTTTACATTTGTCTGCGCGATATGGTTGAACAATTCAGCGGAATATGCCTGGGGAGGAATGTACATGAAAAGAATGGTGTTCGCGTTCACCTCGTCAAATGCAGCGATCCAATCAACTGCACTGCTGGATTGGGATATCTCTTTGGTGAACGGATAGCTGTTCAGGGGAGTGATCAAAGCGCTGCATGCTCCGCAGAAAAACCTCGCTCCCTTCCCGTAAGCGGTATTTTTGGCTGTGTCTTCACTGGTCAATAATGCGCCGCCGCGAAAATTATCTGCCAGCATGACGGATGCATACCCTGCCATAAAAGTCTGGTAGGTGTTGTCTGACCGAATGATGGTCACGTTTTGTGAGGGTGTCCAATCCTGGTCACTGATCACGATGAATTGTGTGTTGGGGGCATCATTTGCCAGGCTGCCCAGATTGTTGGGATGAAAAAGGAAAACCAGCACTTTGATATCAGATGTGAGTTCACGGGAATTAATGGATGTCCGTGATTCAAATTCCAGCCCGGAAGCTGCGGCTAGTTCCTGAACGGTCGCAGCCGCGTTTTCCAGCGTCCAGGCATCCTGAACATCGCCTGTGATCACGACTACCCGATCTGGTGCTGTGGTAGGGCTGGGCTGTACTTCTACGATAGGCGTGTCTGTGACAGCGGAAGGTTCATTTTTCGGCGAGCATGCGAACAATACACTGGATAAAAATACCAGCACGATGAATCCGGATAAAATTTTTCTCATAGGCGCTATTTTACACCATGTACGGGATTAGGTTATAATATTCAGGTGATATCGAAAAGATTGTTTTGATCTTTGATGGAACGCTTAGCCCGCTGTGAGTCTTTCTCACGCGGACTTTTTATTAGAATTATTTCAGCCAGCAGGAGAAAGAAGATGCCAATTCATTTTGGAACCGATGGGTGGCGCGCCGTTATCTCAGATACATTCACTTTTCACAACCTTCGCCTGGTCAGCCAGGCTATTGCCGATGCGGTTGCCTCAGAAGGATGGATCAACGGAACGCGGCTTGAGAAAAAACCTGACCTGCATAAGGTTGTGGTTGGTTTTGATACCCGTTTTTTGTCCGATCGTTATGCCAAGGAAGCAGCGCGCGTGCTGGCTGCCAATGGTTTTCATGTTTTATTATGCCAATCAGATGCCCCCACTCCCGTTGTGTCGTATGCGGTCAGCCATCTGAATGCGATTGCTGGTATCATGATCACCGCTTCGCATAATGCTCCGCGCTATAACGGCATTAAGCTAAAAGCCTGCTATGGTGGGTCAGCTTCTCCTGACCAATGCCGTAAGGTGGAAGTGTATCTGAACGATAATGAAGAACAGGGCAGGGGTCCGAACTTGATGGATTTTGACATCGCCCGCAATGAAGGGTTGATCAGCCGCTTTAATCCCATTCCTGACTATTATCAGCACTTGCGGACATTGATCGATTTCAATGTGATCGCAGAAAATCCTCAATATATTGTGGTGGATTCCATGTACGGTTCTGGTAGAGGTGTCATCAAAGGTATATTAGAGGGAACAGGTTGTGAAGTCTATGAAATTCGTGGTGAGATGAACCCGGGATTTGGGGGAGTGCACCCCGAGCCCATCGCGAATTATTTAAAAGCACTTTCAGGTGCCATCATCAACGGCAAAGGTACCCTGGGGTTGGCAACAGATGGTGACGCAGACCGTATTGGCGCGATGGATGAGCGCGGGATGTTTGTTGATCCTCATCGTATTATGGCGCTTGCCATCCGCTACCTGGTAGAAAAGAAAAAAATGACTGGCGCTATTGTGCGCACAGTTTCTACCACCCGCATGGTTGACCGTTTGGCAAAAAGATATGGGCTGCCGGTCTACGAAACCCCGGTAGGCTTTAACCATATCGCAGATTATATGCTGAATGAGCCGGTTTTGATCGGTGGAGAAGAATCAGGTGGTATATCGTTCCTTGGTCATATCCCAGAAGGAGATGGAATATTGATGGGATTACTGATCACAGAAATAGTTGCAGAATCAGGCAGCAGTCTTTCGGAATTGGTGGAGGACCTTCTTGAAGATGTGGGTCCTGCCGATTACGCACGAACAGATCTACGCCTCAAACGTCCTGTGGCAAAACAAAAGATGGTGGATAGTCTGAAATCGGATGCCCCAGCTTCTATCGGTGGTGAATCTGTCGTGGAAGTGGTTGCTCTGGATGGTGTGAAATATATTCTTGCGGATGATTCCTGGCTTCTGATCCGTCCCTCCGGAACCGAGCCGGTGCTGCGCGTGTATGCTGAAGGTCGCTCCCCTGAAATGGTCAAAGCCCTGCTGCATTACGGTGAAGAAGTAGCCGAAAAACTCCAGTAATAAAAAACCTTCCGTTAGGAAGGTTTTTTCTATTATTCAGAAGCGTCTTGTGTCAATTGAAATTCTGCCACATCTGTTAATTGCACAGCTACAGTCTGGGTGTGAACAAAGGATGGGTCGGTCGGTGCAACAGTCGCGGTTGGTGGTATTGCAGTGGCAGTCGTGGTTGCTTCCGGCAATGACTTCTCTGATTGAGAAAGGCTTTCCTGTGTTTTTGTTCGGTAGGAATCGGCTGTTTGCTGCGCGTACTGCACTGCTTCAGCATCCCAGGCAGCCAGCGTTTGCTGGATAAAGAGCGCCCCTGCCACAATTACGAGCAGGAAAAAGATCCACCACCCGGGATGTCCCCGCTTTTTCTCTTGAACGGTAGATTTTGCCTGCGATCGTGTGATCGGTTCTTCTTCAGGAAATTCCTGTGGAATGACTTCTTTTTTTTCGTGTTCCATATTTTATATATCCCTGTTATTGTGTTCACTTCTCAGTTTGATCTGAAAATGGAGTGAAACCATCGGGTAATTCATCCGATCCATTTTCAGCAAGGGTATCACTGGATTGCTGGTCATCTTGAACGCTGTCCGGGTTTTCTTGTGATTGAGCAGGTTTTCGTTTTTGGGTTTCGAACAATTGCTGCTGCTGCCAATCATTCTCAGGCTCTTCCTCAACGGTATCAGCCGCAATGAGTTCCCTTACCTTCCGCAGCCATTCGGGAGCATCCTCTTTTGAGCGAGGGGGCTTCTGGTCAAGACTTGATTTTACGAAGGAGGAACCATCCCCCGTACCATTCAATATGTCTTCATCCGATAAAAGACTTTTCTGCTGTGTATCTTTTTCATCAACGAGTGGAGATTGACAGTACCAGCATTTTCTGGCTTTGGGCAGGTTCGGTCTTCCACAAACCGGGCACTTTATTTCATCAGGTGTATTGTCCATAAGATGGCTCAATATTTTTTTTGAGTATAGCACAATTGTTTCTTTATAATACCTGTTGCTGTGGTTTTTTGCATGGGTAGATTGGCATATTCTAAAAAACAAACGGAATAGCTATGCTAAAAAAATTCCGAAAATCTCAAACCAGCAGCCATCATTGAGAAAAATGAAGAAAACATGGATCGCAAACGAAAAATTGTATCGGATAGATTGAAGTAATGGACAGTATCAAAATAGTTTACCTTATGACAAGGGTGATAAATAATAAGAAACTGTGATCGCAGAAATTACAGGAATGAACGTTCGTATGCCATGGAAAATTATCTTGGAATCTGTTATTGATCAATTCTATTCGCTAATTAATATTAAAATACTCATGCGCGAAGAAAACGTTTGCATTAAATTCTGAATAGTCGTAATCGTCCCATTGACCACATATTAATAACGGTTCGTCGTTGTATACCATCTTCTCATCTTGAAAAATGACAATAACTGCCTGTCCATCCCGAATATCAATGGAACTGGTAATAAATGAGGGGGCTGAAACATTTTCGAAGGCTTGCACAGTGTAAATTTGAAAATTATGGAGATATTTTTTGAATTGACTTTCGTGAAAATATGGTAACCAATCAAGATAGATAACAGATTCTTCAAGGAGCCCAATATATGAGCCTTCACTGAGCTTAACTACCAGAGATTGGTCTTCGGGTTGACAAGAATCGGTAAATGCTACAGCATGATCGGGAATCATTTTCCAGTAGAGTATTGGCGCTGCCATAATCATCAGCAGTAAGCAAATCGTAAAAATAACAGGGCTTTTTACTGGTCTGACTTGTTCCTCTTCTTGTGCTTTTTTTGGATGATGAATAAAACTTACTTGATCGAAAAGTGCCTTGAGACCAATTGCCGGGAAAATATTTATGAATGGAATAACGGCTGCGTAGACACGCATTTTGTTAAAGTCAACGAAGGGAAAAAAGGGTACAAACAAAAGTAATCCGATTAAACCATATAGAAAGTACTTATATTTTTCATATTGCTTCTTTTTCTTGAGAATGTATATAGAATAAAACGATAGGCTAAAAAGAGAAATCTGAGAGATGGTATACAGTAATGGGTTTTCTCCACCGAAATATGAAAAGAAGCCATCTCTACCTGGAAAATTAAATATTTGAGGAAATTGAGAGAACAAGCCAGATATAAAATTCTTTGGGTTAGATTTAATGGCTTGGAAAGAATATTCGTAAATTAATTTTGTTAATCCCGGTTCACTTACATTCTTCAATTCTGGATAATCCTTATAAATCTGGATCCAACCTTTACCTCCACTTGCTATACCGTATAAAGTATGAGCAAAGTTGGAAAAAGGGATACTGTTATTGGGGCTAAGCTGCGAAGAGATACCGGAAAAAGAGAGAACAACAATAAGTATTGATAGAATGCTAATCCACAGTATATTCTTTTTTTTATTTTTGTCTTTTTCTTGTAAATATATTCCTAACATCAACATTGGATATATTCCAAGGGGTCCTGCCCTGGTGATTAATCCCAGAACTAAAGTTACGCTTGCTAAAAATAAGTGAACGAATCGTTTTTGAGATGAATAAGACAGATAAAAATAAAGACTTAAACAGCCAAGTGTTAAGCCAAGACATTCACTCATTACTTTTCCAATGGAAAGGCGGGCAAAGGTGAAGAGCAACACAAAGAAAATACTTGCTGCTACAGAACCAAATTGTTTCCATACTGCACTGGTTGCTAAGTATGCTGAGATTGCCATCAGGAATGTTAATGCTCCCAGTGTTATCTGTAGATTACTTTGTGTGAGAGACATTAATACGCCTAGAAAAGCCGGAAAAAAAATACGACGGGCACCAAAATATGAAAACTGTAAACCGTTTTGAAAACGAAGTCCGTCAAAGTAATAAGAGGCTGCATCTGTATCCGGTATGAGCCCGTTTATTACTTGCCGTTCCGACTGCCCACTTGCCCAAAGACCGGCTAATGCCATTGCGAACATGATGACGATAAAAATGAACAGCCCACTTCTGTTGTACCAGTTTTCTTTTGAAAGCATCAATATCAATACTATGAAGATAACCAGTACAGGGATTGAAAAACCAGATCTTGCCTGAATGATTGCAGTACGAAATATGTATGGATAACGTGTATTCAGAATGAGTATAAATAACAAAATTCCAGTAATAAAGGTGGGAATTTTGTATTTGGAATAAGCAGCTTTTTTATTTGACAGCATGTATGATCTCGTAAAACTTTTTATGGATGTTTATAAGGCTATTGGGATCCATATTTGTACGATCCAGGTTTCGTCGCTTTGCGGCAGGTAGAGAAGGACACGATCAACCAGAGTGTAGTATTCAGTGATTATTTCATAACTGATGAGTGGGGAGTAGTTTTCTGAAATCATCAGTTTATCAAAATATTGATCCCTGAACTGGTTCTCAAGCATTATTTTATAGTTGATCCCTTGTTGTTCCACCTCCTCGTACCTGGGAGCGAAGTAATTATCATGATATGGTTGTGTTCGATAGAAATATTCACTTGATCCTGAGTCAATAATGGTCATATTTTCCTGAATCATTTTGGATACTAAAAGCGGGGAGTTGAAAATATTTTCCGATGATTCAACATATTCATTTAATGTATCCCAGCCAGACGCATAATTTTGAGGGTTGTTCGGAAGTAGTAAGGAAAAACACAGGATGACTAGATTTAAAATGGTGAGGGGAACTGTTGCCTGGCTGAAGGTGTATATTGAATCCAGGCGTTTGAAAATAAGAATGATGAAGGGCGGCGCCATTAATTGAAATAGATAGACCATATAATTACCGCGATGCTGCCCCAGCAGTAAGATGATCGCCAGAGAGCTGATGATAAAGAATATGCTGAAGAATCCCGGGTCTTTAATGGTGAGCAGGGGCTTGTCAGCCTGCTTCAGCAAAAAAAGTTCCTTGAATTTTTGTTTGTGCTGACTTGCTGTATTGTTGTTCTTGCTGTGAATACTGTGAATGATATAAATGAGTCCAATTGGCCACAAGACTCCAATGAATCTGAATAATTGCCTGAATAAGTATGCGATACTGCCTGATGTATCAGCGATAGATGACATATTGAAAATGGTATGAAGAAAATAGCATTCAAAAATGGAATTTACGAATAACGCGGAGAGGAAGAGGGACAGGAAAGTTAATCCGGCGTACCAGAACCCCTTTTTCTTTGATACAAACAAGACCAGGTATGCCGCAACTATACCCATACCCAGTAGAAAATATGGCTTGGTATAAAACGCCAGAATAGATAAAATTCCGCTGACAATAAGACTTTTCGCATCAAAATGGGAGAACCAGGGGATCAAAATAGATGCGAGAAAGAGAAAAGTCCCCATCCCATCCACCCGTGCGATGGGTGAAACGTAGAAAAGAAGACATGCCAGCAGTAGATCCCCTCCGGCGATCGCAAAGGGAAAAGGCACCGACATTTTGCGCAGTACGATAAAGACCAGGTAGCACGACAGAAATATGAAAACAAGAGAGACCAGACGATGCACGAAAAGAGTATTCCCGAAGAAATAGGCTAAAGGCAGAACGGTAAAATTGTAAACGAATCCTTTATTTGTGTTCAGTAATGGCTGGTTCTCCAGCGCAAATGGATTTTTCCCCTGCAGCAAATATTCTGTCATCACCAAATTGGCGCCTTCTCTGAATTCCGCCGGATTTGGATCGACCAGCAGAACTCTTCCATAATTGAGAAGCCACACGGTGAAAAAGATCACCGCTGCCCATAAGATCCATCTGGAGAGGTTTCTCCCTTTTTGAGTAGTGGAGAGTTCTTGTATCCATTGTGCCAGTTTGGCATACCATTTAAGGGTTACCTCCACAATATCATTTCCATATAATGATAAAAGCAGGAACAAGGCGCAATACAATAACAGCAAGATTGATATGAATGTGGATGATTGCGACAGAAAATGAAAGAAACCGAAATGGGCGACTTCGAGGGTAGTGACTAGAACGGTTTCTTCAGTATCTTCAGGGAAATAAAAAACATCAATCTGTTCTCCCTGATAGAAAAAGATCTTGCTGCCGGGTGTGAAATCTGAGAATTCAAATTCGAAGCGCCCCCAGACGCGCCCCTGCCAACTTGCCCTTGCGGGCAGATCCGCGGTGGGCGAAAAAGAGATCGCATTGTCGAGATATGCAGTTCCCTCACCCAGCGTAATATCGTTGATCGGAACAAATGAATCGCTGTTGTACACATAATCAAGGGTAAGCGGCTCTCCGCCCTCATTTTTCGATGGCACTTCCATCACGATAGCTGGTTTTGGGGTGAATAGATAATTGTTGGGAAATCCGATCGTAAAAACCAGGATGACGCAAACGATTGCGCTCAGGCAGATGGAAACAACTCCCCATTTGTGCGCGTCTGACTTTTTTTCTGCATAAAACTTGCTCATCAAAATTGAGTAGAGAATAATTCCCAGAAGCATACCTACCGCTATGGATTTCAATACTGCCAGTCTGCTGATGATGAAGGGGTGTTGAAAGAGATAGGTATAAGAAAGTAGGAAAATGGAGAGCCCAAAGATCAGCGAAAGGATGATGGCATTGCGTTTGGAGTTGATGGTTCTTTTCTCCATGGGAAAATCCTTTGTGTAAGTTTAATAGTCCAATTGTAACAACAAAAACTCACTTCAACATAAAAATTGATCCGCCGGATAGGTGTTCCCATTATACCGATGAGAGAATTCCGTTTTAAAGAAACTTATGTTATAGTCGGGTCATTGCTCATGAAACCTTAAAATCAAATCATGAAATCTTGTTAAATTTCTACAGCAGTATGCCTGTGAATTGAGAGGGATACAAAACTTTGATGACGAATACCGATGAAAATAAAAAGGGTGTTTCCAGAGTGAAACGGATAATTTCTCATAAGGCATTTTTCCCATTCATGCTGTTCGTTATGATGTTGATCGCATACGGGATCCTGATGCCGTGGATCGGTTTCTACGGGGATGACTGGGCGCTTATCTGGAATGGTTATCGCATGCAAAACCAGGATTGGATCGCTTTTCGCCCAATTGTGGTGTGGATCTACAAAATCCTGTGCTCCGTGCTGAAGCCTTCTTTCTCCCAGTGGCTTCTCGTTTCCATTGTGGTTCGCTGGCTGGGTGCGTTCTCCCTCTACACATTCCTCAAAGAGATGATGCAGGATCACCTTGAGGAAATCCAATGGCTGACCATTCTGTATGCACTCTATCCGGGTTTTATCTTATATGCCCCTTTAACAAATATTGCTCCATTTTTCCAGCCCTTTTTTTTATTCATGTCATTCTACTGGATGGTTTTATGGATGAAGAAAGGACCGGAGAAGTGGTATCTGTTTGTGGCATCCCTCACTTTTGCTGCCCTTAATGTATTTACAACCGAATACTATTTCTTTTTCGAACTGCTGCGCCCTTTGATAATAGGGTTCGTTCTCAGACAGGAGGATTCTTCAGGAAAAACGAAGCAGATTTTTCGCACCTGGCTTCCCTACCTTGTATTGTTCGTACTGTCATCCATCCTGCGAATAGGAAAAATAAATTCCATTAGCCCATACCGCTCTAATCTATCCACACTGACAAATGATCTGCCGGGATTCGTCGCAAGACTGTGGGAAAAGATCATACATGATTTTATACAGGTGGTAGTACAGCCCCTCGTTTCTTCATTCCAAATGCCCTCAGATATGGGTCCGCGCACCCTGCTGATTTTTCTGCTGGTGGTATGTACCACAGCGTTGATCGTACTCATCTATTTTTTGATGCGGAGAAAAGACCGAGACCTTCAAGCTGCGCGGCACAAAGGAAAACCGATAGTTCTGATATTGTTCGGAGTGGTGGCTTTTCTCATGGCAGGAATGCCCTTTTGGATCGCTGATTTGAGAGTGGAATATGCATACAGTGGATTGAACAGGATGGCTATTCCTCAGGCGCTTGGGTTTGCCCTTCTGGTAGTTGGTTTGCTGCTGTTCGTCAAAAGGAAGCAAGGCGTTCTCGCGATCATGTTTATAAGTCTCCTTGCCGGTTTGTTTGCTGGCAACCAGTTCAGGGCGGCAGATGTTTTCCGTTCGAAATGGGCGGATAATGAAAAATTCTTCTATAATTTTTCCTGGCGTATCCCTGATCTAAAACCCGGCACGATCATCATTTTGAATTCCAGCGGGATGGGAGATAATGCCCTGGCGGCTGCTTTGAACTGGCATTATGTGGATGAAGAACAACCTGCGAAGATCGACTATTATGTCTATCAGGATGAGGATCATCTCAACTCGGATATCCCAGGATTTCACCAGAACCAGGACGTCTCAAATTATCACATTATTGGCAGCTTTGAAGGAACAACCGATCAAGTTCTTGTACTGCACTTCGAGCAGGATGAATGCTTGAGGGTGATTGACCCGCAAATAGATCAATTTAATCCGGATATCACCGATTTTTCGCGTGAATATTTCCGCTATTCAAACAGCGCTGTGATCCTGGCAGATACCTACATGGAATCAGGGGAGATCGATACAACGATCTACAGCGACAAACAACCCAATTGGTGTTATTACTTCGAAAAAGCAGATCTTGCACGCCAGTTGGGAGACTGGGCTTCGTTTGCAGACATCGGGGGAAAAGCGTTTTCTGTGGGCGAGCATGCCGGTAATGCCGCTGAATTTTTTCCCTTTATCGAAGGGTATGCCCATATTGACAATTGGGAGAGAGCGATTCAGCTAACGGATGAGGTGATTCAAATTTCCGAGCAGTATGCGCGTATGACCTGTGCCTTATGGGAGCGTATAGAATCTGAAACAACGGATTCAGTTGAAAAAATGAACGCTATGGACTGGCTGAATGCGAACCTGGCTTGTGATGTCTATTGATCCCTTCCTACAAAAAGGATGATCTTTTATCAGAACCTGAAACTGAGTGCTCGCTTGCGTCGGCAGCACGGCTTTACAAAGGTATATGGAGTTTCATAAATACCCGTGCACTGTTTTAATGTTGTGCTCTTAAGGCAATGATGGTTGCACAATCAAGATCGTCATCCCCGCTGAGAAATTCGGCTCTGATCTCCTTCTTCACAGCAGCGAAAGCCTGTGGTTCAGATTCAAGTACGGAGATAGCAACGGTATGAAAATCTTTCTCGAAAATGGCTCGATATTGGGGAATGCGATACCGGTTGAGGTTGCTGGTGGGGTTCAGCCAGGTCTTCCAGGTGGAAGCGGAGAAAGTCAGCATCTCGAACGGGTATTTGAAATAGTGATCTCGCAGGTCAATGAAATGCAGGTGAGTGCCGGTCGGTTTGGTTAGTTCATACAGCGCGTGCGTGATTCCCTCCACATCATTCAGATGTTCGAACACGGAAGAACTGATGATCAGGTCAGCTTTTTCAACCTCTGTTTGCTTTGCCAGCGTGCGAATATCCTGGTGATAACATACCAGCCGCGCCGGATCGAGTTGAACAGCATCATCTGTCTTTATGAAATACTGGGGGTATTGAGCCAGTATTTCTTCGCGGATAGACTGTTCGGGGAAACCTTCTCGTTCACAAAGGATGACCTTATGAGCGCCGGCATTCAATAATTCACACGCCGTGGTGAAATTACCTCCATACCCAAATATGAGAATGGTTTTTTCCTTGATAGTGATATCGAATTGCTGCAGATAAGCCAGATATCGCTGTGCGGCAGCTTGCGGCTCAAGCGTTTCCATTCCTGCTTTGATCAGGATCTTTCTTCTTTTCATCCATTCTGCCATGGAATCGGGCATGAGATGACGGATGACACGGGGCAGTACATAGGCTGGGTTCACGATATTCTTCTCCTAGGGGCAATCAAGAAAATCCGGGATGGGCGAGGTGCGGGGTACCAGCAGTTCAACGCCTACTTCCAGATAGGTTTCCAGTGGTTCATAATAACATAACAGTGGTTCAGAAACCCACTTCACATACGCGTCATTTTCTTCACCAAAGTTGTAATCATCCTCCTGGTAGGTGATGTTGATGGGTTCGTTGACGATCAACACGAATTTGTGTTCTTGAAGATCATGGTAGAAAGGATCAAAATATGCTGCGCTGCTGCTCATGGCTTCGTTCATCAGCAGTTTCTTTTCATATTCCCCATACAGGGGAACATCTTCGATCTGACCGAAAGTGAGCAGTTGCCTTTGATCGATGAAGAGAATTGCTCCTGTTTCTTTCTTTTCATCTACTGTTGCCTGAATGGAAGCTAACGTTTCGTTGACCGTGCTGTCATCTGGCAAAGCTAACGGCTTTACAGAATCGAGATGAATGAAGCATTGATAGAGAAGCAGGAAAAGAACCGCATAGGTGACTTTTTTCCCGCATTGTATTTCCTGCATGAACCAGTCAGACGCGCCACGTTCCCAGAAAATATGAATGATGAGCATCAAGGTAACCAGGAACAGATCCATATTATGCAAATTGCTTCCGCCGCCGATTTTTACGCTCACAAAGATACCGATCACCAGAAACCCGATCAGTGAGAGAGAAAGCAGGACCTTTTCAAATTTGGTGAGTGCGGTTTCGGTTTTTCTTAAATACTGCGCCAGGATTAAGAGAACAGGGACTGTGATCAGCAATAAAGCGGGCAGGATCCCGAGTGAGAAAGTCTCTGTTGGCAGCAGACGGTTCCACAACAGGTCCTGATTGTTTAAAATATTGAGCACTGAAGAAAAGATACTCGCTGCTGCTGTTTCATCGCTGATGATCGAAGTAGTATTAAGAGGGATAATGTTGGGCAGGATCACGCCGCCGATCAACCCGCAGACAGCAGCAGCCAGGCTTAACGATATCCTTTTTCGTTCTGAAGCCTTGTTTTCTCGAAAATAGAATAGCAGAAAAGCCCATACCGGCGGACCGACGATCCATGTGAATCGGGTAATGTTCGCGTAATACCCGGAAAGAATGATCAAGACTACGGAAAGGGGGAACCAGCGGGTCTTTTCAGCTGATAGAATGAGCGCAGCGCAAATGAGCAAAGGTGCATAGATAGGTCCTTCACTCAAAAAGGTATATGTCCATAATCCCAAAAGAAAAACATAAACGGGTTTAATTTTTTTATTCTTGAATACCAACACGCCAAAAAGAAGGGGAGGGAGGAAGTACAGGATCGTGTTCCAGGCGCGCATCCCTAAAATGCTCAGGTTTTTCCATAAATAGGCAGCTCCCCACAGACTCTGCCGCCCCAGGTCGAGAAAAGCAGCGGCGTTGCTTCCTTCTGCTATCGTATAGCGGTCTTTTCGGAAAAGGAGTGAATAATCCCAGTAACGATTTCCCTCAGACCATGACAGGGTGAAAGGATAATCTACGATCAGTTTGATTCGATTCGATAACAGCAAACTGGTTGTAAGAAAGATCAGCGCCGGGAAAAACAGGTGGATGCTCTGTTTTTGGAATATCCATGATCCATGGATTGTGTATGTCATGAGTATAGCCGTAGCTGCAAGCAGGAGGATGCGTAAATATGTGCTGTGGATGATAAAACCCCAGGATGAAAACTGTAAAAAGATAGAGGGAAAAATTCCTAAGACTGCGAACAACATATACTTGATGCTCGTGTTGAGCCGGGAATCTCTTCGCGACGGTTTTTTTTGATAGAAATGCCAGAGGATCAGTGCAATGGCAGAGGCGATGATTCCCAGCATACATAGAAAAATAGCGGCAGGGTAGAAAGACATATAGATATCTCTGTCTAATCCTCCCCAGTAGATCTTTTTAAATTCAACCAGGGCAAATACAATACTTGTGAGACAAATTACTGCTGCCCAAATTTTGATACTGTTATTTTTATTTTTCATTGGTAATGATGTGAATCAACATATTTTGATACAATTATAAACTCAATAAGAGATCATCCCATTTAATGGAAAGTTAATGGAACAACAAACGCAAAATAAGATTATTCTCCCCAGGGTTATTTATGGAAATCGTGGTGATATCCTGAGCCGCTGGGGTTTGATCAACGGGCTTGGCACTATTGGGCAGAATAAAATTGAGGTGTTTGCGCACCTGCCCGGTGATCTTCCCGATGCGGTTCGCGACCATTACTATCCCTACGGAAAATATCATAATTTGCTTCTCTCGAAAAATGCCCGTCAGGCTTTGCATGATTCTAACCGCATTCTATGGGGCGGGGGGTTGGATATCACCGATGAATCGAGTAAGGCAAAACTTCTTTATTTAGCAACCCTTTTTTCGTACTACCGTAAATGCGGCAAGCAAATAGACTGTGTTTTTCAGGGTGCCGGTCCTATCATGACCCGAACGGGTGAAAGATTAACCCGGCAAATACTAAGCAAGATCAATCGCTTTATCGCAAGAGATGAATACACCTATCACCTGGTGAAAAGCATGGCTCCTGAAAAGAAAGTATATCTTGCCGGAGATGCGATCTTCATGCCCGGTTTTGAAGCACAAATCGCAGATCATTCCGATCCCAAGGCAATTGCAGCTTACCTTCCTCCGTCAGGAAAACTGCTGGTCGCCATCAATATCCGGCGCTGGTTTCATTTTTCATCCGATTTGATCCCTTTCCAGATGGCAAAGAAACGCTACGAGAATCGCGGGCAGCAGCAAATGGATCAATTAGTGGACATTTATGTTGATCTGGTGCGAAAAATTCGCCGCGAATATGATGCCAGGGTATTGCTTGTTTCTGCCTATAATCCGGGTGTGTTCGGATGGGAAGATGATATGCCCTGGTTGAGAAAGATCAGCGCTGAATTTCCCCACGATAATGACGTGCAGCTTTTGGATGCAGACCTGGATATGGTTGATTATCTCTCTTTGATGAGCAAAGCAGACCTGGCTGTCAGCATGCGCCTGCATTCAAGTCTGACGGTGCTGCGTTTTGGGAATCCGGCAATCAATATCAACTACTCTCCTAAAGGGTTCCATGTGTTCAAGACGCTGGGGATGGGAGAACATGCCATAGAAATTGATACTGCCATGCGCGATCCGGAACACATCTGGCAGGAGGTTCGAGTGGTTTTATCGAATCTTTCTACAGAAAAACAAAAAGTAAAAAAAGGAGTAGCCATGCTCATTGAGAAAAATATCGATGTGCTCAGTTCTCTTTTTGCAGGTGAAAATGGATAAACCAAAGCAAAAACCGGATTGGAAAACGGTCATCAAATGGGCTGGCACACTGATTTCGATATGTCTCTTCATCTGGCTGCTCACACGTATGAACTGGCAACAAGCCTGGGTCATCTTACGAGACATGCCGTTCTATGTTTACATACTGTCGATTCTCCTTTTCTTTATCGGACAATTCCTTAATTCTCTGCGCTGGTATATTCTACTAAAAGCACAGGATGTGCCGATAAGTCTCAAAGAAACTTTTCAGATATTTCTGGGTGGAGCATTTGCCTCCAATTTTTTACCCTCAACAATCGGGGGTGACAGTTTACGATTCCTTGCGGTCGCCCGGATAACCAGAGATCAGCCATTGGGTTTGGCTTCCGTTATTTTGGATCGCGTGGTTAACGTTCTGGCAACTTGTACGCTCATCCCATTCAGTATTTCAGTTTTGAATTCCACCGGACTACATATTAACAGTGATATGTTCGTGTTTGCAGGTTTGGGTTTGAAGGATGGGAAAATTGGTCAGTGGTTCAAACGCATATTTCAGAAGTATGGAGATCTGTTCAAACGCTGGCTTAAAAAACCGATTTCTTTGATCAAAGCCTTTATCGTTGCATGGTTATCGACGATGGTGGTTCTGGTTGGAATTTGGGTGCTGGCGCGCGGAATTGGAATACCGGTTAACCTGTGGCAGGTGGTTGGAGTGAATACGGTTTCATATTTTATAACCCTGTTGCCCATCTCCATCTCGGGCTATGGTTTGCGAGAGATCACCCTTACCAGCCTCTATACGCTCATGGGGGCAACCCTCGAACAGGCTACTGCTCTTGCCTTGATCACACGTGTTTTTTCCACACTGGTGACGCTGCCCGGCGTGATCTGGATGCAGAGGATCATAGCCGATTCAAAAACCGTTGAACAATCAAATGATTGAATGGGATTGGTCGTTCAGGATCTCTTCCATTACATTCTGATATTGTGCAATGATCCCATGGATATCGAATTTTTCTGAATACGTTCGGCTCTTCTGTTTGAATTGTAATAGCAGCTTTTCATCCGTGAGCAGTTTTTTCAAGGCAGTTGCAAAACTAGTTTGATCATCAGGATCAACGAGGAAACCACTTTTTCCATCCAGCACCAGATCTGTGCATCCCCCTATATTGGATAATACAGTTGCCAGTCCGGCAGCAATTGCCTGTACACCGGCGATGGGCAATCCTTCTGAGCGAGAGGGCATGAAGAGAATGTCACTGTGTTGATATACCTCAAGAACCTGATCCGGATCAATCCAACCGGTCAGGGTGAAACGTTCCTGCAATCCGAATCCTTGAATTGCTTTTTCTACGATTGGCTTGAGAGGACCGTCACCCATCATGACACAATTCCAGGGCAGTTCTCGCAATTCCTGCAGCGCATTGACGATCATGAGAGGATTTTTCTGTTCCATAAAACGACCGGCAAAAACGATCTGAATGGGATGGTGAATACCAGGATGGATAGGTTTTATTGCCTTTGTATCTACGCCATTGAAAATAACCTGAGGCTTGATCTCAGGGTAGCTTTGCTGTGCCAGCTCCTGGGTGAAATGGCTGACGGTTATAATGCGTTTTGCATCTCTCCAGATGTTTTTGGTAAAAGGATACAGGAACCGAAACCACTTCCCGGTTTTTTCCGGTACGCCCCCGGGAATGTCTCCCAGATGGGCAGTGAGAAAATAGGGGATATGATGTTTGCGCGATAACATTCGCGCGGCAGCACCCGCGGGGACGGCAAAATGTCCCTGGATGATGTCTGGTTTCCAGGTTCGCATGAGACGATTGCCTGCAAAATAGGCGCTGATGATGAAAGCGCTCATGTCTTTCAATGTAGCCTGGTAAGCGGATTTTCTGAGAGAAGGAACACGGATGATCTCGTAATGAGAATAGCATTCGCTTTCAGGAAGGTCATCAAATTGAGGGGTGATCAGTTTGACTTCGTGACCCTGCTGGCTGAAACCTACGTTCAGGTCGCGGGCGACTCTTCCACCTCCACCGCCGACCGGTGGGTACTCATGGTTGAGAACGAGGATGCGCATGAAGAGTTATTCTTTCCCTGTGGAGGGTTGAGATTTCCCATTAATGATTGTGCGAATGGTGTAAGTGGGTTTATTCTGTGATTCATGATAGGTCCGAACCAGCAGTTCTGCGATGAATCCCATCAAAACTGATTGAAATCCCATGATCACGCTGGTAACACTGATCAAAAACCAGGGTGTTGCGGTCACCGACACCTGGAACCATACACGGCGGATGAAAAGATAGAGCAGTACCAATCCGCCTGCGATGATTAGGGAGATGCCCAATCCTCCAAAAAGATAAATGGGTTTATTGGCAAATGTTGTCAGAAATTTTACGGTGAAAAGGTCGAGGATGACTTTAAAGGTGCGCTCCAACCCATACTTAGCCTTGCCAAATTTCCTGGGGTGGTGATGTACCCGCACTTCTGCTATCTTCGCACCAACCGAATCAGCATAGACCGGAATGAAACGATGCATTTCACCATAAAGATGAAAACCCGATAGTACTTCTCTGCGATAGGCTTTGAGCGTGCAGCCATAATCATGCAGCTGCACACCGGTAACGTAGGATATCAGCCAGTTCGCCATTTTAGAGGGCAGAACACGCGTTAAAAATGTATCATGGCGATCGTAGCGCCAGCCGCTGACCACGTCATAACCTTCATCCAGTTTATCCAGCATCATTGGAATATCTGCAGGATCATTCTGCATATCGGCATCACACAACACAACGATATCTCCACTGGAATGATCGATTCCTGCTGCAATGGCTGCTGTTTGACCAAAGTTGCGACGCAGAACGATCACACTCACATGACCGGGATCTTTTTCGGAAATTGCCTGCATTTCTTTACTGCTTTCATCTGTGCTGCCATCATCCACCATGATCAATTCCCATTGTTTTTTCAACGGCGTAATGGCTTTAATGATCGCCTCGTAGACGAGATGAATATTTTCCTGTTCATTGTAAACCGGCACTACGATAGAAAGATCCATCATTCTCTCCTGAAAAAACAAATTAGTTCGTTATGAGCGTACTCATCGATCGGAATAGGATCCAGCATCGATAGAATTGTTCCAAGTTTATTCATTTTACAACATCCCTGCAAAAGGTGGAATTATATTAACAAGAAGAGATATCCTTTTTCTATTTCATCTGGTGTGTTTATTTCCAAAAATGACGGTACAGCATGCTGATCCAAAGCTTCCAGGCATCCTATTCTACATTCATCTAAATTATTGATTACGCGTGTTCGGCTTTGTCTGCTGGGGAAGCGTGAGAAATTAAAGGATTATTCAACAGCCCCATTGTTATTAATGTCTTTTATCGTTTTTCGTTTTTTACAATGATCATACAGCAGAAACACGACCAGCAAAATTACGATAACCCCGAACAACATCATCACCATCTGTGTGAATGGCAATCGCGCCCATAATTTGTAGTATCTGCTGAGATACCACTGCAGGAAGAACAAACAAAAAACAGACACGATCGCATATACACGGCTGAGCCAGGGATTCTTATTTTCTTTAAAATGTATCCATGCCCAGCTGGTGATGACAGTGATCCAGGGTAGTATCAATGTGCGGTAGCGGGGGTTATCCCATTGATCCCCGCCTGCACGCAATGAAGAGAGGAAGATCCATAAGAAGATGAATACGGTTGTTACCACAAGTAACCTTCTCTTTTTTTGATCTTCTTCTTTTCGCATGAAAAAAGGAGTTATCAGCAAAGCGGGTGCTACGGCATACCAGCCGATGGAACGGATAATGGCGATGATGCGCATGATGGCAATACCCGGATAGGCGATGGCAGCAGGGAGGACCGGCTGAAGCACACCGTAAACGACCAGGAAGGGAATACGGAATTGTTCTCCGATGGTATCCAATTCGAATTGAACTCGTCCAGAGCTGCTTTCCATTAAGTAGAGATCCCAGCGAGCGGTGTCTACCAGCCAGTTCCAGCTTACAAGGATTCCAATCGCCGCGATCACCACCAGCGCAATGCTGCGCACCAATTTTGTTTTTCCATGATTTTCATCGGGTGTATGGCTTGCCCACATCCACAGCGCTGCCAGGATCGCGATTGCCAGCGCAGATCTCGTTGAAATTAACAACAGCATAAGAAATATGAGGATAGTTGTGATATTACCGGAATGTGTATTGCTTTTTGGACGACCGATACTCCACAGCAGGATACAGCTCAATCCAATAATGATCGGTTCACGCATTTGTGATCCTCCCAGGATCACGCTTTCAGGATAGAGCGCCAGCAGCCAGCTTGCCAGCGTGGCGGTTTTGGGATTGAAGCGTTCCTGAACAGCCTGCCAGAAAAAAGGGATGCCCAGGCTGCTGATGAAGGCGGTCAAAAGCAGGATCAGCAACGGGCGATGAGCATCCGGACTGAGGAAGCGGTATACTCCGGCACTGAACGACAGCATACCACCGTACTGGTCAGTATAGAAATCATCTTTAAATCCGGCGAAAACAGATTCATCAGAACTGGCGATCTGCCATGCATCCGTATCCCTGCGGTAGGCATCCAGGTAGAGATAGCCTGCCTGAGGTGGTTCTTCTTCATAACCGAAAATGGGCAGCAGTAAAAAGAGGGCGATACCTGTGCAGAGGCGCAGGAAAAAATTGACAGCCGTGATGGTCTTCACATGTTTTTGGGTCTGTAATTTGTCGAAGGCGAGAAGGATAAGGAAAAGAAAGACAAACGCAATAACGCTCCCTCCCAGCCAGGCGGTCAACAGGTTTCTGCCGGGATTCACCAGTACAACTATCAGCCCCAGCAATCCGGCGGCGGGGAGAGAGATTTTAAGATTCTTAATCAGGTCCTTTTTCATCAAAGCCCTCCAAACTTTTGATCAATGCCAATGTTTTTTGTGCGCGTACCAGCCAGCAGTACTGCTGAGCTTCTCGTTTGGCATTTTGTGATAATCGCTCACGTTCTTGTTTGTTTTCAACCAAACTCAGGATTGTTGAGATCCATGCCTGGCTGTCGTCGGGTGGGCAAAACAGGGCGGTTCGATCAGAGAGGATTTCATGAAACACGGGGATCTCACTGGCGACGATGGCTCGACCGCTTGCCATGTAATCAAACATTTTCATAGGATTGATCACTTTCGCGATATTTCCACCGCTGCTGCCTGAAATCTGTTTCCCATAGGGCATGACCAGGATATCACACGCTGCCTGATACAGCGGGATATGTTGATTGGGGATGAAGCCTGCCAGGATGACGTTCTGGATGCGGCGCTCTGCCAATTCTGCGCGCCAGGGTTGAATGTGCTCTTCTTTTCCCCCGACCCACAGAAACTGGATGTTTGGCAGATTGATCGCCAGATCCAGCAGCAATTCCACACCGCGACCACGATAGAAATGCCCTGTAAAGCCGACTGTGACGTTCTCTGGCAGCCCCAGTTTTCGTCGTGCTTCCACAGGGTCTGGCAGGGAGGCATAGCGTTGCGGATCGGTTCCATTAGGTGCGATCTGCAAAGAACCATCTTTGAACGCAAATCCGTATTGCTCTTGCAGACCATCTGCCAGCGCCTGCGTGGTGGTGAGGGTCAGGGTATTCTCTTGATAACGGATATAGCGCTTAAAAAATAGTGGTCCAAAATTTCCCATGGGAAAATCATGAAATTCCATCACTACCGGCTTGTTTTTTCTCTGGGCGAAAACGGCGCTTTGCAATGCCCAGGTGTAGATGATATCCGCTTTCCAATCCAGCGCATGTTGTACGGATCGCCAGCTGAAATCATATCGTTTCATATATCTGTTGAACGGCAGCCATTCCAGCGAGAACTCTTCTTGCAATCCATATATTTCTGCCAGTTCAGACCATTCTGCTTTTTTAAATTCCGGCACCCACAATTTCACATCTTGCCCGCACTGTTGGAGGGCATGACATACTTTCATAGCCTGAATGCTGTTTGCTGTTCTGGATGGAATTTGAGAAGTGGTGATGCAGGCAATCTTCATGCTGCAATTTCTCCAGTATCTAATTTTTCACGTCGCTCAATTTCTTTCCATCCTTTGAAAACGATGAGTCCAATGGATATAACAAAGAATGCTGAAAGAAGACCAGCCTCTACGTTCAATCCAAGGGTTGGTACCAGCAACACGGTAAGGATCATCTTAGCAATGCCGCTGAATAAACTGGCGCGGTATGGCGTAAGCGGCATATCCAGAGATAACAGCAGTGGTCGATTCCAGAAGAAAATGTTGGCAAAACCCAATCCGACCAGGAAGATCATCATAGACTGATAGGCAGGCACAAAATCCGCTCCATAAATGGAAAGCAGCCATTTCCCAAAAATTGCCAATCCGATCGAGGCGCCAATTGTCCAAACACCTGAGATGGTGGTGATCTTTCGTAGAAGATCTTTGACCTGCCCCCATGCTTTTTGGGTGATGGCGCGATTGATCTCCGGGTAGGTGGTGGAAATGAAAGGGGTAATGGGCATTTGTACGAAATTAATGATTGCAAGAGCTGCTTTTACATACCCTGCTTCCAGCGGGGTCAAAAAATAGGCTGCCCATAAGACTTCATTATCGCGCACCAGCATGATGATGGTACTGCTGATGTTGGTGCTGAAAGCGAATTTTGCCAGTTCCTTGATGGGTGGAAGGTAGGAGAAAGGGGTTCGCTGCCAGCCTTTTCCAAGGGTTTCGCGCAGTTCTTTAAATCCGATGATGGCAGTGCCGATCCCGAGCACGAATTTCCCTGCCATATAGGCGATCACGATTTCCAGCAAGCCGCCCTGGCTGAAGTATGCCCATACGATGATCAGTGCAGTAAAAAGATTGCTGATAAAGGTGACGATCGCTTGAATGCGGAATTTTCCATTCACCTGCAGCACACCGGTAGTGGTTTCCATGAAAAGGTTGGCAAGGATGATAGTTCCGTATAATATGAACTGCGGAGCCAGAGTCGGATCATCCGCCATAGTTCTGGCTGCATAAGGTGCGAATAATACGCAAAACAGGAACGAAAGAATGGCTGTAACGGATTCGGCGATCAGGGAGGCTTTGACAATGGCAGCAGCCTTTTCTGTTTCCTTTTTTTCCATTGCTTCACCGTAATATTTCACCACCAGCTCGTTCATGCGGAAGGAGAACAGGCGGTTGAGCGTGGAAGCGAAGGTGGTTATGGTTCCGATCACGCCGAAACCCATAATACCCAGCAGCCGTCCGGTCAATACGCTCTGTACTACGCTGAATACATTACTGAACAGGAGATATCCGGAGTTGCGCAGGACTCTGATAATGGTATGGTCCTGACTCCAGTTTTCCCACATCTGTTTGACAGTTTTCATTCGGTTGAGACCTGGCTAGCCCAGGAATGTTCCTTCAGGTACCACTCGATCAATCGAGGGATACCTATTTCGAGGGAAACCTGTGGCTGCCATCCCAGCATTTCCCTGGCTTTGCTGACATCCGCCCAGCTTGCATTCATATCTGCTGGATGGGCGGGGAGGTACTGCAGTGATGCTTTCTTATGTAGCAGAGATTCCATTTTTGTTACCAGATCGTTAATGGAAATGGTCTGATGCCCTCCCAGGTTGATGATCTCATATCCCAGCGGTTTCAAAGCCTGAATGGTTCCCCGCGCAATATCATCCACATAGGTGAAACCGCGGGTCTGATTGCCATCTCCAAAAATAGTAACCGGCTCTCCCTCTGCGATCCATTTGGTAAATCGGAACATGGACATGCCCGGTCTGCCGGCTGGTCCGTACACCGTGAAATAACGTACAACGGTAACGTCAATATTTTCAAGATAATGATAGCTGTAGCTCAATGTTTCGGCAGCTTTTTTGCTGGCGGCATACGGCTGCAGTGGATGGCTGGAATCAGCCCCTTCAGGTGTTGGGTA
This sequence comes from Anaerolineaceae bacterium, assembly GCA_963556045.3. Lineage (GTDB taxonomy): Bacteria > Chloroflexota > Anaerolineae > Anaerolineales > Anaerolineaceae > UBA4781. Next base: position 2,020,566 of record CAUVYA020000002.1, read on the forward strand.
GGGTGCGTCATCGCCGTAGATGCTGGATGTGGAAGCCAGGATGAATTTGCTGATCTTTTCCTGTTTGCACACCTCGAGCAGGTTCAACGTTCCATTCACATTGGTGTTGTAATATGACCAGGGATCCAGCACAGAATCTCGTACACCGGCTTTGGCAGCCAGATTGATGATGCCATCGATCCTGGGTGATGTGGCGCAGATCTCCTTTAAACGAGCGAAGTCACAGATATCATCGCGATAAAAAGTAAAACCTTCTTGTGATTGCAGACGTTCTAATCGCCATTCTTTTAAACGTAGATCATAAACCGGATCAAAATTATCAATGCCGATGACGCTGTGTCCATCTTGCAGCAGGAATTCACATACCTTCGATGCAATGAATCCGGCTGCACCGGTAACGAAATAATTTGCCATTACAGTTTGACCACCTTGGGATTGTTCATTCCCAGATCACCCAGTGCATTGCGTGCATCAAAGATCAGTCTGGCATTTTTAAGGATATCCGCATAATCGTAAAGGCTGTGGTTGGTAACGATCACAACACAATCCGCTTCCTTCACGGCTTTATCAAGATCAGTGATGGACTGCATTTGCAGTTCATCGTGATGGATGGTGGCGATGAAGGGATCGTGGTATTGAACCTGCGCTCCCTTTTCTTTCAGCAGGTGAATGATATCCAGTGAAGGAGATTCCCGCACATCATCAATATCCGGTTTATAGGCTACGCCTAACACCAGTATCTTGCTGCCATTAAGGGCTTTCTTATGAGTGTTCAGGGCATCCTGGATTTTTGAAACGGTGAAACGCGGCATACCGGTGTTGATCTCGGAAGCCAGATTAATGAAACGGGTGGAGTAATTCAGTGTTTTTAACTTCCATGACAAATACAAGGGGTCAATGGGAATGCAGTGCCCGCCCAGCCCCGGACCCGGCTGAAACTTCATAAAACCGAAGGGTTTGGTGGATGCAGCTTCGATCACTTCCCAGATGTCAACGCCCAGACGATCGCACATGATCGCCATTTCATTGACCAGTCCAATATTGATCATGCGGAATGTGTTTTCAAGCAGTTTTGCCATCTCGGCAACCTCAGCCGAAGAGACCGGAACGACTTTTTCCAGTGCCTGCCCGTACCAGCTTGTGGTCACTTCCAAACAGGCAGGCGTGATCCCACCGATGACCTTGGGTGTATTAATGGTGGTGAAATCAATTCTGCCCGGGTCAACCCGTTCGGGTGAAAAAGCCAGAAAAAGATCTTCCCCAACCTTCAATTCATTTTCATCTGTAAGTCTGGATAGGATCAATTCGCGGGTTGTGCCTGGATAAGTGGTGGATTCCAGAACCACCGCCATACCCGCATGCACATATTGTTTGAGGGAATCTGCTACGGATAAAATAAAGGAAAGGTCGGGATCACCCGTTTTGCGCAAAGGAGTAGGAACACAAATACTCACAGCATCCAGTTCTTTGAGGACAGAAAAATCCGTGGTGGCTTTTAATGTGCCTTTGGCTGTGAGTATCTGAATGGTTTCATCCGGAACATCCAGCACATAGCTTTTCCCCTGTCCCAGACTTTTCACTTTCTCTTCAATGGGATCAATTCCCGTGACTTCAAAACCAGCCTGTGCGAAAACCACTGCCAGCGGTAACCCAACGTAGCCAAGCCCCAGAACCCCAATGCGGGCGCTCTTATCCTCAAATTTTGCGATCAACTCTTTTGCGTGATTCATTTTTCCTCTTCTAGAAGAAACTCAATTGAGTTGCGTCATCTTCGGGAGTTTCTTCTTCAATTTGATGGCTTGCATGATGAATGTTTTCCGATTTCTTTGCCTGTTCGATGATTTCTGGTAATCTGCGAAAATCTGCCAGGATGGTTGGTTTCAAATTCGGTTGATGCAATCCTGCGGCTGGATGGTACATTGCGACCACCAGCTGTCCGTTGATCCAGGCTGCCTGACCGTGAATACGACTGATCTTGGCATTTGTGAAATATTTTCCCATGGAATGACGCCCCAGGGTTACGATAACCTTGGGCTGGATGATAGCGATCTGCCTGTCTAGAAAATCGGCGCAGGCAGTCAACTCATCTGGCTGCGGGTCGCGATTGCTCGGGGGACGGCATTTTACCACATTCGTAATGAAGACTGTTTCTCGTTCATAACCGGCTGCTGCCAGTAATTCATCCAAAAATTTCCCGGCTTGACCAACGAATGGTTTACCCTGTTCATTTTCATAAAAACCTGGACCCTCCCCTATGAACATGATATCTGAATGGGATGGTCCTTCTCCGGGCACAGTGCGTTTTCTCCCGTCTGCCAGACCGCAGCGATGGCATTGTGCGATCTCTGATCGAATTTCATCCAGTGTGTTTTGAGGGTTCACGTTTTTCCTTTCTCTTCCGCTAATTTTACAATGTTCTGCACGAATGTCTCTGTGAAGGTCATACGATCAATCAATCACCGGGATCGGGGTGGAGGTATGCAGGTAAATGGGTATCAGCTGCACAGGATCATTCACCAAACCCTCAACAAATCTGCTGCTGGCTAATTCTGCCAGTGTTGACGCGCGTCGGACGCTGGCTGCTGGAGAGCACAGCAGCGCTTTTTTCCACTTTCGACCGATGATCTTGCGCATTTCATGATCCATCTCGCCACAGATGATGGTCTCTGTGTGTATATCTTCACTTAATTCATGTGGAGTGATGACAAAAGGTTCCCCCTCGGCTTTCCAGGAATCGGTATAGTGATAACGGCAGGCAGCCAGGTTCTTTCGACCCGCCTGCAAGATGCAGATCAGTGGTACGGATGCGACAGGTACACTGGCAGCTAGAATATCCAGACTTGGTATGCCGATCAAATCCAGATGATTTACCAGAGCCATACCTTTCGCAAAAGCCAAACCGATGCGCAGGCTGGTGAAAGAGCCAGGACCTGTGGCGACAGCCACTGCCTTCAAATCATTGGTTGTATGTTGTGTGTCTCGTAATATCTCTTCAACAGCAGGCGCCAGTTCGATAGTATGGCGGCGCGAGGAACGCCAGGTCTTTTCGTATAGAAAGACGTCGTTGTCCATATCGTAAAGGGCAATGCTTAGCCATTGTGTTGATGTATCAATTGCCAGAATCATAGTAATCCTGAGAAGATCTGTTTTCTTAATTGTAAGACGATATTTTTGTAGAAATTTCCAACCGGTCTGATCATCATCATACGCTGCTGTTCACCTGCGTAACTCAGATCTACCCACAAATGCTGTTCAGGCAGGGCAGACAGAATTCGTTTAGGCCATTCTACGATGAGAGGTCCACTTTCGAGCAGATAGTCAATATCTAACGCTTCCGCTTCAAGCGCGTCAGCCAGGCGATAGGCATCCAGATGGGATAGCTGCAGTCCGTCTGGACGTTGATAATTGTTGATGAGCACAAAAGTGGGGCTTGTAACAGGGTCGGGTGAACCCCAGCCTTGAGCAATGCCCTGCACCAGAGTTGTTTTCCCCGCTCCCAGATCGCCATTTAAACACAATACATGCCCTGTTTTTAACAGCGAACCCAAACGAGCCCCAACGCGGCGTGTTTGATCGGGACTATGGCTGAGAAATTCGAGAGTGCTTTCGTCTAATATTGGCATATTCTGTTCACAACTTTATATGCTATGTGTTTTGTTCATGGTTGCTTGTCTGGAGGGGTCTGCCCTAAATTCTCTCTCATTTTTTTCATCAATTCACGGCGAGAAAGCATGATGCGGCGCTGGCAGGTCAGGCATTCCAGCCCGATATCAGCGCCCAATCGGGTAACGACCCATGTCGATCCACCGCAGGGATGTGTCTTGCGCATGCGCACAATATCGCCCTTTTCCAGATCAAACAACATGTCAGCATTATATCGCATGATATAATCGCTTCACCAGCGAGAAATCTATGATCAGACAATTAGCTATATCCCCCTCCATCTTTTTTACTCGATTGCTAGTACTCGTCATTTCACTGACTTTCCATGAGTTTGCGCATGCCTGGATGGCTGTGAAGTTTGGCGATGAAACACCGCGTTGGGCGGGGCGGCTAACGCTCAATCCACTCAAACATCTGGATCCGGTTGGCAGTCTGATGTTATTGCTGATCGGGTTTGGCTGGGCAAAGCCCGTTCCTGTGAATCCCTATACCCTGAAAAGGAAAAATCCGGCGGGCTTGTTGTATGTATCCCTTTCAGGACCACTCGCGAATTTTATCCTGGCTGCTCTGGCAGCTCTTCCACTCCGCTTTGGCTGGGTAACTCCCGTCTATACTACTTCAGCTCTGATACCAAGCTTGTTCGAATTCCTGATTTATTTTCTGTCTATTAATTTGGGATTGATGCTCTTTAATTTGCTACCTATTCCACCCCTGGATGGTGAGGAGATCTTATCTTTCTTTTTACGGGGAAAGCTCGCATATTTCTATGAGCAAATCCGACCATACGGATCTTTTATTTTGCTGGGATTGATCGTGATCGGTCAGGTTTCAGGGTTCAATATTTTCAGCATCGTACTGCAACCTGCTATGAATGGCTTGGCAAAATTTTTGTTAGGAGCGTGAAATGGCAACAAGAATTACCACACTAGGATTGGGAAAAACGGGCATTTCTGTTGGTCTGGCTTTACCGGGAGAGAAAAAGGGGATCATCCGCGTTGGTTTTGATGAAGATAAGGAATTGATCAAATATGCCAGGAAAGTCAAAGCCTTTGATGAATTTGCATCGAATGCGGAATCAGCGGTGGCACAGGCTGATATTGTCATTCTGGATGTACCGGTAGACCGATTGCGCTTGATCTTCTCTACAGTGGCTCCTAAAATGAAACCAAACAGCATTCTGGTAAATATGGCGCCTCTGGTCGGGGCTTCAACCCGCTGGGCAGGGGAACTGCTCCCGGAGAACATTCATTATATTAATGCCATCCCTGCCTTCAATTATGAAAGCCTGCAGGATGTGAATAAAGAAGCTGCCAACGCACGCGCGGATCTTTTCGAGAAAAGTCTGGTTTTCATCGCCAGTGACGCGCAAACACGTCAGGAACTGATCAATGTGGTCGTTGATCTGGTGGTTTTACTTGGCGGGACTCCATATTTCAGTGATCCGGATGAAGTGGATGGACTGATCGCGAATGTGATCGTGCTGCCGCAATTGATCGCTGCTGCGCTGGGGGGTGCTACCATGCTTCAGCCGGGTTGGGATGATACCATGCGCCTGGCAGGCAACGTTTTTAATATCGCGCTCAAGCCGTTGGAATTGGTCAATGAGGCAGAAGATTACGGCATCAGTATGATGCAGAATCGCAGCAACCTGATTCCCGTGCTGGAAAAATATGTTCAGGTACTCCAGCAAATCCAAAAATTCATCATAGAGGAAGATACAGATGCATTAACCGCTTTTATGGTTGATATTCTTCTAACCCGCAAGGAATGGCTGGAAAAACGTAAAGAAGGGAAATGGGATTATTATCTCGCTTCCAGCATTCCGTTGAAACAAGAGGCATTGAAACGTTTTTCGAGATTTTCTTCTTGATATTGATTCTACTTTCATGACCCATCAAATATCTCCACGCGATCTGGTTCTATCAGTTTTACCGGATGCTGAATTACTGGTTTCAGCTCCCGGCAGGGTAAACCTGCTGGGGGAACATGTTGATTACAATATGGGAATTGTGCTTCCGGCAGCTATTGATAAAAGGGTATGGTTGGCGGTGAAACCCATCGAATCGCCAACTCTGCAATTATCTTCTCTTGATATGAACGAAAAAGTGGATATCGCCTTAAAGGATATTAATGCCAGAGTTGATATCAACGGCAACCCCCTGCCGCAATGGAGCTTGTATCTGGCTGCGGTTGCGTGGGTTATGCTTTCCAAAGGTTATCCCATTCAGGGTATGCAGGTGGTTATCGCATCCGATCTCCCCATGAGAGCTGGATTGAGCAGTTCCGCTGCCCTGGAAGTGGCATTTGCTCTGGCTGTTCAGACGATGGGCGATATTGTAATGGATCGTATGCAGCTGGCACAGCTCTGTCAGCTGGCAGAAAAAAGGTTTATTGGAGTACAGTGCGGTTTGATGGACCAGTTCGCGGTCAGTCATGGGGTTGCACGGCATGCTCTCTTTTTTGATACTCGATCTCTTGAATGGCAGCCCATTCCATTGCCAATGGATACGGTACTGGTTATTGCCGATTCGGGAAAAACACGGGAATTGGTTCATTCTGCCTATAATCAACGCCAGCAGGAATGCCGGCTGGCTGTACAGTATATACAACAAAGGGATAAGAACGTACATTCGCTGCGCGATGTTTCCAGACAGGATCTCGATGCGTTCGTGGATCTGCTGCCGGAAGTGATTGCCCGGCGTGCACGCCATGTGGTTGATGAAATTGATCGGGTAGAACGATCGGCAATCGCTCTGGTTGAAGATGATGCTGCTGCATTTGGGGCGCTCATGCTGGCAGGGCATGCTTCTTTGCGTGATTTATATGAGGTCAGTTGTGACGAGCTGAACTTTTTGGTAGAGACTGCTTCCAAACAAAAGGACTGTATCGGGGCACGCTTGACCGGGGCTGGGTTTGGCGGTTGTACGGTCAACCTGGTGCAGAAACCGCACGCTCAAAGCTTCTGTGAAGCATTGCAGAATGCTTATCTGGATCATTATTCATTGGAATTAAAAACCCACATTTGCAAGGCTGATCGTGGCGCTTTTGTCGAAAGAATTGAAAAAGCGGTCGTTTGACCGCTTTGGATTATTCGGTGAAAAGGGGTAGATTCCCCAGCGCAATAATATCCTTCCAATCCTGTGGATCCCCTTCGGTGAAGATGGCTGCTTGCACGGTGATCTCTCCCCCTGCTTTTTCGATGATACTGCGCATTCCCTCTAACGTGGATCCGGTACTGATCACATCATCAACGATGGCGACCTTTTTTCCCTTGATAAGAGAGCGATCTTTTTCATCGAGGATGAGAGTCTGGGGTTTACCGGTGGTGATGGAAAGAGTTTCGGCTTTGATGGCGTCACCCATATAGATCTTGTAATCCTTACGCAGAATCACATACGGTTTTTCGGTTTCGATAGATAACTGGTGTGCCAGGGGAATGCTCTTGCTTTCAGCAGTCACAAAAACATCATAGCTGTGCGGATCGATCTTTGCAGCCAATTCTTTGGCACAGGCTTGAACCAGTTCGGTGTCACCCAGAATATTAAGGATGGCGATCTTCAATCCGGGTTTTATTTCAAATAATCGCAGTTCTCTTTTAACACCGTTGATTTCAATTGGATAAGTGGTTGCTGGTGTTCCCATGATTCCTCCTGCTCAAAACAATTTCAGCATGAGTGTATCATAAAACCCTGCAACCTTGATTAAAATGAGAGAGAGCCGGTGATATCAGCCCCGGCTCTCTTATAAGGAGGAGAAGAAGAGAAGTCGCCCTTGTGAATATGGTACAGGATAGGATTATTTTCTACTTGACGATTACCCAACTGTTTCCCTACGCTTACCCTACGCCGAGCTATTTTTTTAAGGGAAAAAGAACACTCATTCAGTTATACTTAAATAAAAGGGGTTGATCCAAAAGGGTGGAAGGGATACTCGCTTGGGTCAAATTTCATGATGAAAGAACCGGGAAGAATTAAGTGTATGGCATACATTGAAGATGAATACGTTGGTTCGCTTGAGATAACAGCTACCCCCCAGGGTATTAATGCCTGCACATTTAGTTCTCTTGGTAGTTTTGAAAAAAGGCTGCTTGACCAAAAAGATTGCCTTGATGTCGATGCTGCTTTGATCCTATCGAATGCGATCAGCCAGGTCAACGCATATTTAAAGGGAAGGCTCACCAGTTTTAATGTGCCATTGGATTGGAGTGATATATCCGCTTTCGCGCAGAAAGTATACAAAGCTACCATGCAGATCCCATTTGGCGAAGTGCGCACGTATGGTGAGATCGCCATTGCCATAGGGCAGGGGAATGCTGCACGTGCAGTCGGGGCGGCTCTGGGGGCAAATCCTTTTGTGCTGCTAGTACCCTGTCATCGGGTAATAGGTGCGAACGGGCATTTAAATGGTTTTTCTGCTCCGGGAGGGTTGGAAACCAAAAGCCGATTATTACGCCACGAAGGGCATTCCATCCAGGAAAACCGACTGAGCTGACGTATAATCCCTATCATGAATAATAATTTACAGACAGATTATCGAGCAGGCTTCGTGGCGGTATTGGGGCGTCCCAATGTCGGGAAGTCAACCCTGGTGAATGCTTTACTTGGGCAGAAAGTTGCTGCTGTTTCACCTAAAGCGCAGACCACCCGTGCTCGCCAGCTAGCCATCCTGACAGAAGAAGATACCCAGATCATTTTCATCGATACCCCGGGTATGCATAATCCGATCAATAAACTTGGGCGTGCCATGAATGCCATCGTGGAGCAGACGCTGCAGGATGCCGACATCATCTTATGGCTGGTAGATGCCAGCCAGCCTCCCCAGGATGAAGATCGGCTGCTGAAGACCATGCTGGAAGGTATTAAAGATCTGCCGCCGGTTGTGCTTGCGATCAATAAGATTGATGTTATAAAAAACGAAGAAATGGACGAGGTAGATCGGTCATTTCAGGACCTCTACCAGACTCCCTATCGTGCTCATATTTCAGCGCGCCGTAATGCCGGTTTGCCGGAATTACTGGCTGTTCTGAAAGAATTATTGCCCGAAGGCAACGCATTTTATCCGGCTGACCAGGTTACCGATTACTATGAGCGCCAGATCGCTGCGGACCTGATCAGGGAAGCGGCATTGATATTTTTACAGCAGGAAGTTCCGCATGCCGTTGCAGTGCGCGTGGATGAATACACCGAACGCGAGAATGGCGCCGCCTACATAGCTGCCACCATCTTTGTGGAGAAGGATTCACAAAAAGGCATTGTGATCGGGAAGGGCGGCAGCATGCTCAAAAAGATCGGCAGCATGTCGCGTAAATTGATCGAAGAGATGAGCACACGTTCTGTCTATTTGGAACTGCGCGTGAAAGTAAGCGAGAACTGGCGCAATAACAACGTCTTTCTACAGCGGATGGGATATCAAGATGTGGAGGATTGATGAAGACAGGGTGGCTATGCATTGTTCTTGTGGCAGTGGTAATGGATTGGTACGCAGTATGGCATAAGAACGAACGTCTGAACCGTTTCACCAAACCGGCTACCATGCTGATCTTGCTGATTGGGATGGGGCTGTCAACCGGTTTCGAAGGCAATTTAAAGTGGTTCGGATGGGCGCTGTTCTTCGGGCTGCTGGGGGATGTATTTTTACTGCTTCCGCAAACCTATTTTTTTGCAGGCTTGCTTTCATTTTTGCTGGGGCATCTGGCATATATTGCCGGCTTGTGGTTCCCCCCAGGTGAACTGTATTTCCCCCATTTTGTTTTAATGGGTGTGATGGTCCTGCTGCTAGCTGTCATTGCCCCTAAAATATTGAATGGGATCAACAGGCGACCAACTTCTCGCGCATTAAAACTGCCGGTCATTCTATATATATTCGTTATCAGTACGATGGTGTTCTTCTCAGTCTCCACCCTTTTCTCCCCCGATTGGAGACGGTCAGCGGCTGGTTTGGCAGCCATCGGCGGCTGCCTGTTTTTTTGTTCTGATACCATGCTGGCGTATCGGGAATTTGTGTCTGATTTCAGCAGGGCGCGTTTCTGGGTGAGAATTACCTATCACCTGGCGCAGATCGCGCTTACCATAGCGGCAATCCTGCAATTTGCTGCCTGATAAATGCTACTGTTTGGTCAACGGTCTAAAACCTTCCCCCAGCGCTTCGTTTGCCTGCCCGATCACCACAAACGCCTGCGGGTCGATCTCACTCACGATGCCTTTTATAATACTGACCTCGGGGCGTGAGATGACACAGTACAGAATGGTGCGGTTTTCTCCGGTGTATGCTCCCTTCCCGCCGATATAGGTAACACCGCGTTCCAGGTCTTCCATGATCTGTCCGGCAATGGCTGCAGGTTGTTTGGTGATCACCATGGCGGTGCGCACCACGCTGGAGCCTTCCGATACCGTCTCTGCCACCAGACCGCTGACATAGATCACGATTAAGCCGTACAGCGCTTTTTCCCAGCCGAATGCAAAACCGCTTGCCAGCACCACCAGCGAGTCGGTCAGCATGTAGGCGGTCGAGATGGAGAAGCCGAATCGAAAGTTGAGAATGCGTCCTAAAATATCGCTGCCGCCGCTGGTTCCTCTTCCGCGATACACCAGACCCAGCCCGGCGCCCAGCAATACACCACCGTATAGAGTGTTGAGCATCATATCATGGGTGAAACTTTGAATGGGGAGAAAATAGGGCAGCAAGTCTGTCAACAGAGAAAATGCCACTACTGCGAACAGGGTGCGTAAAGCGAATTTAAGCCCGCCCAGATGGCGCCAGCCGATCAGGTAAAGGGGCAGGTTGCCGATCATGACCATCACACCGATCGGGAAATCGGTGAGAAAATTGATGATCTGGGCTGCCCCGCTGACCCCTCCACTCACCAGTTGCCCCGGGATCAGGAACAGGTGCATGGAAAGCGCCTGTACCAGCGCACCTAGAAAGATGAGCACAAAATCGCGCAGGGTGTGCGGACCGATGATCTTTTTCTTGTCTTTTTTACTCATACCAACTGTCATCCATACTTTCGCGCTAATTGTAGCCGAGTCGGTTGTTTCCTGCATCACTCTGTTTCTCGAGGAAAACAGGTGATTGCAGAATCATCGTATGCAACCTTGATCCACTTCGTATATAGTTATATAATTATAACAAAAAGTTATAAATATATAACAATACTGGAGGTTGACTGATGAAAGACAAAACACAAAATGCACAGGACAAACAAAACAGAATAAGTCTGCTGGGGTTACTTGGACTATTAGGATTACTAGGCTTGATTACCGGAAATTTTGGTTTTTACGGTTTTTTTGGTTTCTTTGGATTCTTTAATTTCTCCAAGATTCTACCGGATGAGAGGTTTAAACTGAATGTGAATAAAGCTGCTAAAAATGCTTTTATGGTTGGTTTGGTTATTTTCCCATTGCTCTTGTTATTGGAGTGCATAACCCAGCTTTCTTCAGCCTACGGTATAGGGATTGCTGTGAATTTTGCAATCCAGATATTGACATTCAGCTTTTCTTTATCGAAGTATGAGAAAAATGGGGCTGATTAAATGAGAATGGTGACCAAGATCAAAGAATACAGGGCGAAAAAAGACATGACCCAGGAAGCTCTGGCTGTTGCGGTTGGGGTAAGACGGGAAACTATCGTCCACCTTGAAAACGGCAGATATAATCCATCTCTGAAACTTGCCTATTCCATCGCAAAAGTATTCGATGCTGCCATTGAAGATCTTTTTACTTTTATCGAAGAATAATTCGTATTTATATTGAAGCGGTAGGTGATAAGGTTTATTTCGGAGAGGTAATCATTCCTTCGTGCTTCCACGGCTGTCCGTCCCTTGACGTGCTGGGGGTTGCTGGGTACAATCTTAAACCCTAGCGGGCGTCGCCAAGTGGTAAGGCGTCAGCCTTCCAAGCTGATATTCGTCGGTTCGAATCCGATCGCCCGCTCTTTTGATTTAATACAGTAGAGTTGATTTACGGGGACTATCATTTTTTCTTCTTAAGAAGTTGCTTTTCCAATACTGAATGAAATCAAGCAGCAACTGGCTAACATCTTGGTGGATGTGGGGCAGAAGCTGTGGGATCATTGTCCTCTCGGGGGTTACCGTTTTTCATTCCCGGAAGAACAGTAACGAGAATTGTAGGATTCTGATTGTCTGGAGTGATCCCATCAGGAGACCAGGCGATGTGTGAACTTTGCCGTGTTTTCCCTGATGATGGATCAAGTTTATATATATTCTCGTTAAGTCTGATGGAAATAAATGGAGTATGGGAATGGGTTAATTTGATTGTATTTCAGCATAGAGCAGTTAGAACCCTGACTGGATAGTTGAAGGGATACAGTACTGAATTTAAAGGAAAAATGGACACAGTTCGAAGATTTGTGGATATTAAAAACTATTGTGCTGCATATACTGTAAAATAAAGATTACATCCTGAATGATATTGGAGATCAAATGGATTCAACTGGAAGAGTGAAATCACTCATAACGAAAGAAAACAAGATTTACTTGATCCTGTGTTTGTTGGTGATTGGTCTTTCAATAATTCCTCGATGGTCATATCTTCGTGATATAAGTTGGTGGTGGCGTTCCGGACAAACCTATATGACATCATTGTGGTTTGAGAAGGAAGGAATTTCCTTAATCAATTACCAGACCCCAATCTATGGATATCCATGGCAGATACCTTTCGAATTTCCTCTTTATCAAGCATTAGGTGTGATCATCACACATATTGGTTCTTTCCTTCATGTTTTTCATAATCTGCAAGCGGGTATGCATATCACAAGTCTAATTTGTTTCTATGCATCCGCGCTGTTTTTGGCGCTTCTTTGCTGGGAATACTTTCGAGATCGTATCCTGGTATTGATTATCTTAACAGTATATCTTTGGCTTCCATATGATATCCGCTACAGTACAGAAATAGTGATAGATTATTTATCGGTAGCATTTGCTCTTGGTTATTTATATTTTTTTACAAAGTGGATTGATGCCCCCGGGCGTTATGGAAATCTCGTACTCGGGACTGTATTTGGAACCCTGGGAGGCTTGGTTAAAATAACCACAATGGGGATTGTTGTGATCCCTGTTATTTTAATGATTATTAAGTTAATAAAAAAGCAAAGCATACATCTCGATTTTTCAATATTTAAAAAGGCAAATATTCAAAAGATTATTAAAAATAAAACTCTCATATTTCTTTTCATTGGTTCTATATTAATTCCTTTGTGTGTTGCTATGATTTGGACAATGCACTCTGATGCAATAAAAAATGCGAATATTGCTACAGTTTGGCTCACTTCCTCAAATCTGACTACTTGGAATTTTGGTACTATTGCTCAAAAGACCAGTTTTTCCAATTGGGTGGAATGGCTTTTAAAAATTCGCGAATTTTTCTTCTTTGGTCCTTTGATTGTCTTGCCATTTATCGGCATGCTGTACCTGAACAGACTATCAACGGAGGGGCAAAAATTTTTTAGTGTGGCGGTATTAAGCCCATTACTGGCAATTTTTATTTTTTTCAATCTGTATCTTCATGATTATTACTATATTGCACTCTCACCATTTATGAGTGTTGTAGTAGGTGTAGGAATTTTTTGCGTAATTAAATATGTGGTTCCCCGAAACAAATGGTTCTCTGTTTTCTTTCTCGTAATAACTGGTTTCGCAATTATGCAATCGTTTGAAAAGATCAAATTAATGCGACAGGAAACTGAGAGTGCAATAGCGAAATTTGAAATTCAAACTCTCGCCCTGGCTAAAAGGACCATGGAATTGACCCCGGAAAATGAATATGTGATTTCTATTCAAGAGGGCTGGAGCCCCAGCTTCTTGCTCTATACGGAAAGAAAGGGATTAATATATTCACCACTCGAAAAAGATAAGGATATATGTGACATAATTGATGGTATCAATTACTCTACAGTTGTTGGACCTGAAAATTCCACTAATTTCGATGTGGTTTTGCAATGCTTCAAATATTCCGAAATGATTGAACCGAGAATTTATAAGGTTAGTAATTAAAGTGATTTGATGGTCATTGACCAAAATAATGAAACTGGAAGAAGAATACTCAAAAAATGGTTTGAATAAGGAGTCTAATTAATAAAATATAGCGAATAGTTTGAGATTGGCGTAGTAAAGGCATTCAAAGAGGGTACTTTTTAATAGGATCTATCTATGAAGGAATTATTTGATGTTGATGTAGTAATTATTGGCAGCGGTTTATCTGGACTATCGGCTGCATATGATTTGGGGAAAAGAGGATATTCTGTTGCTCTCTTTGAACAGAATGATTTTCTTGGGGGGTTGGCAAGTTCTTTTAAATTCGATGGTCAATCTATTGAAAGGTTTTATCATTTTATTTGTCGCGCTGATTATGAATATTTTAAATTACTCGAAGAATTAGGCATTCGTGATGCATTAACATGGGAAACGAGCATAACAAAATATTTTTATCAGGGTAAGTTATTTGATTTTTCCACACCCCTTGATTTGATCACCTTTAGTGCGATCCCCTTTTGGGGGCGGATCAGGTTTGGCATAAATATTATTAAAGACCGTTATCATAAGCAATGGCAGACAATCGATGGTATTTCAGCAAAAGATTGGTTAATTGGGAAAATTGGAGAAAAAGCTTACGATGTTATCTGGGACCCTTTACTAAAAGTAAAATTTGGTGAATATTATGATCAAATTTCTGCTGCCTGGATGTGGCATAGAATTTGGCGGGTGGCAAAATCCAGGAAATATATATGGCAGCCTGAAAAATTAGCATATCTACAAGGCGGAACACAAACTCTTGTGAACGCCCTTGTTGGAAATATCCATCAATATCCAAATGTCAGAATTCGTACGGAGGCGAAAGTTACTGAATTAAATGTCATTGAACAAAAAGTGAATTATGTTGGATTGCAGAATGGGGAAAAGATCTCTTGTAAATATGTTGTTTCAACGATACCACTTAACGCGCTAAAGAAAATAATTTCGCCAACTACCTTTCAGGATGTGATTGAGCAATATGATTATATTGCTGTTGTTTGCGGCTTATTAAAATTAAAACATAAGGTCACGGATGGTTTTTGGGTCAATATTAATGATACCCATGTGCCTTTTAACGGCATTATCGAATATTCCAATTTAAATCGTGAGATAGGCAAAGAGGAAAATTGCAGCTATGTTTATATACCCTATTATCTAAATGAGAACCATCCCAGATTTAAGTTTTCAGATAAAAAATTACTGCAAGAATTTTCAGACGGATTGAAGAGAATAAATTCGAAGTTTACTGATGACTGGATAATTGATTATAAGATCAGTCGTGCAAAAAATGCGCAGGCAATATGTTATAAAAATTTCAAGCAAATAAAACCCGAGATATTTACAGATATTGATGGTTTATTTATTACTGATTCAACTCTATATTATCCTGAAGATAGAACTGTTAGCGCATCTATAAAATTAGGTAGAAAAGTAGCCGAATATTTACATGATACGAGGGAAAATGTTTGAGGATAATAAGAAAAAAATTGAAGCTTTATACGATAATCGATTCAGTTATGAAGAAATAAAAAAGAAAGAGAAAATTTGGAAAATTTTATGTAAACATTTTTTCCAAAAATATATTCATCCAAATGATGTTGTAATAGATATTGGCACAGGTTTCTGTGAATTTATAAATAACATTGAGTGCAAAAAGAAAATAGGTCTTGATATTAATCCCGCAACAAAATCGTTTGCAAATAGTGATGTTGAGATTATTAATGAATCAGCAGATGATATTACTTCGGTATCAAGTGATACCATTGACGTTGCTTTTGTGAGCAATTTTTTTGAACATCTTCCTAGTAAAGAAATTCTTTCAGAATCTCTGGAAGAAATACATCGGATTTTAAAGACCGGAGGTAAAGTATGTATCCTCCAACCGAATATAGCTGTACTCAATGGCAAGTATTGGGATTTTTACGATCATAATATTCCTCTATCGCATAAAAGTATGGCTGAAGCTTTGCATCTATCCGGATTCATGATAACAGAAATAAAAGCTAAATTCTTACCGTATACAACAAAAAGCAGACTTCCCAGCACTCCATTCCTTGTTAGATTGTACTTATTATGTCCAATTTTCCATAATATTTTAGGTGGTCAAGCCTGGATTGTAGCCGAAAAACTAGATTAACCAAGAAGATGAACAGACGCGATTCTGAAATAATGATTGATCAATATTATTAATTTGTGGAAAACTGCCTGATATGATTACAAATAAAGAATATACACGTTGTAAAGGGAAATATGACCGATTCAGATTATGAATTAAAGAATAGAGATAATGCGCTGGTTGCGATTCAACTTACAAAACCTTCTAAAAATGATGTTTTTGAATCTGTAAGAAAGGCAATGGAATCAGCCAAATGGAAAAATTTTATTTCCAGTGGTGCCAAAGTTGTATTAAAACCAAATTTAGGATGGGATAAATTAATACCCGGCGCGATCAGTTCACCATGGGTGGTGGAAGCTGTCATTTTAGTGATTCGAGATTATGTAAGTGAGATTTCAATCATTGAATCAGATCAAGTTGTTTGTAATGTTGAGAAGGTAATTCGCCTGACGGGTATTTATGGATTATGTGAAAAATACAATATTTCCTGGGTGAATATGTCAAGGGGAAAGTTTATTCAATATAAAAGTGATGAACGACTTGTTCTTCATGATGTAAAAATCCCACAAATATTGTCAGACACAGAACTCATCACAATACCATTAATGAAAACCCACAATAAATCTACAATAACAGGAGCAATCAAGAATCAGTGGGGTTGTTTGCAGGAACTTCGGCACAATTTTCATCCGGTTCTCTCAAAAGCGCTGGTGGATGTATGCTGGCTTACCCAGCCGCGATTTGCGGTGATGGATGCAACTATTGCGCTAGAAGGGAACGGACCAAAATCTGGAATTCCTAAAGAAATGAATATGGTTTTAGCCTCCGGTAACATAGTTGGGATTGATGCAACAGCAGCGCGTATCATGGGTATTAATCCTCACGAAATTGAACATTTGAACTTGTGCGCGGAATTTGGATATGGGTCTTTAGATCCTGTTGTGATTGGTGCAGAAATTGAATCCATTAAAACCGAATTCATTCCCGCGAAACATAATTTGGTCTCAAAAGTTGAAATTATTCTAAGAAAAACATTTCTTTCCAAACTACTTTTCCAAACCCCATTATTAAAGGTTCTTACTTTCATCACTCGAAGGTACTATGATATATGGGACTTTTTTGTGGGGAAGGGAATTAGAAAAGAAATCTCAAAATCTGGATATTTCGCCGCGTTTCCTGAATCCTAAATGATGTTAGGAGATTGTGGGAAAAAGGGAAAATAAGGAAACGAAAAAATCTAACGAAAGGGCTCATTTTTTACAAATCTTTTTAACAATACATTGCACCCCAGAAACTAATGTTTGGATAAAGCGCACTTTTAACCAGTTGAGGGATGAATATTGAACATTCCTGGGACTTTTATCATAAACATCGCCAATCATTCAGGTACTCTTAGCTGGCTGCTGCCTCGCAATATCGTTGGTAAATTGCGAGGGGAACCCTATTTTAGTGCGTGAAGCTTTGAAAATCGCTGAATGCCTTCCAGGTTCTATTCACATAGGCACATACTCGCCACTGGTACTCACCGGCGTTCAATACATTCAACGGTGTACTTGTACAGTTGGTGGTTCCGCACGCACTGGCAGAAACCGTTTTAGTATATACCAGTGTGTTGCTCTTATAGAGTTCATACTGGTACTTGGTGGCTCCACTGACTTTGGTCCAGATGTAGGTTGGAGTGGCATCATTGGTGATTCCAACTGGTGAAACAGGAGAAGGCACAGGTTCGCTTAGCGTAAAGTTTTTGAAGGCGCTGGTAGATCTCCATACTCCATCTACAAAAGCGGTCACCTGCCATTGGTAATTGCCAGCGGCTAACTCAGCAGCCGGTGTAATTGAGCAATCAGTAGATCCGCAGACACTGGCAGAAACTGTATCTGCATATATCTGTGTAGTATCTTGATATAGTTGATACCGGTATTTGGTGGCTCTGCTAACTTTGCTCCAGGTGTAGGTTGGTGTATTGTCAGTAATTACCCAGCCTGGCGAAATTGGAGTGGGAGTCACAGGTAGAGTGAAATTCATGTAAGAACCGTCTGACATCCAGACGCTGTCTACATAGGCATAGACCTGCCACTGGTAATTGCCAGCGCTCAACACATCCGACGGTGTACTTATACAATTAATGGTTTCACAGACGCCGGAGTGAACTGTTTTTGTGTATACCAGAGTGGAGTCTTTATACAGTTGATACTGGTATTTGGTGGCTCCACTGGCTTTTATCCAGACGTAGGTTGGAGTTGTGTCAGTGATCGTGCCGCTTGGAAAAATAGAGGTAGGTATAGGTACATTCAGCGTGAAGTTCATGAAAGCGCTGGCTGACCTCCAGACTTCGTCCACATAGGCACACACTCGCCACTGGTAATTGCCAGCGCTTAAAACATCCGACGATGTAATTGTGCAGCCGGTAGTTTCGCAGATATCGGATGAAACCGTATTTGCATATATCAGTGTGGAGTCTTTGTACAGTTGATACTGGTATTTAGTGGCTCCGCTGACCTTCGTCCATGTGTAGGTTGGAATTGTGTCAGTGATAGTACTATTTGGAGAAACAGGGGTAGGTATCGGACCTGTTGTGTAAATTACCCAGGATGCACCCTCACCGACTCGTGAGGTGTTGTACTTGATTCGCATATATCCGTCTTCACCCCATGATGTCCCCCAGCTGTTGCGTAATATCCAGCTCTGTGTACTGTCATCCCATCCCACCAGGATGATTTGATGGTTAGTTGAATGGATGCAGGATTCGTTCGTAGAAAATACGCCATCGGTATAATTCTGAAATGCAGATCCCACACAAACACGTGCCGTGATAGGTCCGTATTTGTAGATGGCTGTTTTAATTTGTTCAATTGTGGGAACATCTTCTTCCGTGCCGGTTATAAAATTCCAATTGCTGAGCTCATAGGAATGGTTGTAAGCAACAGTACAGCTTCCGTTTGTGGCTGTATAGGGCTTGATTGATTCCAACACAGCTCCAACCTGGGTTTGGTTTTCTCCGAGCGCGTTATAGTGGTATTGATGTGCGGTCAAACCACCATTGCAATTCCACCCGCTTTCATTGCAGGATAGCAGGAATTGTTCTGAAAAGTCTGCCATCGGTTCACCCGACTTTTTGATGGCAGATTCCATAATGCCGACCGTACCAAATGCCCAACCGCTGCCGCATGCGCCCTGATCGCGAACCGCAGGCACGATTCCTGATGTGCGCCAATCAAGCGAGGCTGGCAAACTATCTACATCGTCAGTAGAGCCACCGTATTCTGAAACCTCAAGGCGAAACATTGTCTTACCTGCATTGACACTTCCGAATGATCTCAGACCAGCCAGCTTACCTACCACATCTCCCTGACTAATCGCCATACTTTGCTGAGGTTCAATGAAAAAAAACGCAGGAGCATTTTTTTGCTCCGTTTTATCTAACTCAATACTTGCGCCATACACTACTCCGCTATTCATCAACATGCACATTGTGCATAAGAATATAATAATGTGATAAGACCGACCCCTGATTTTTTTCATACGGCTCTCATACTATATTCCTTAGAATTCTGAATGACCTTTTCCACGATAGATTAAATGCTTGGATAAACTGCTCATAAAAATCTTTATATTGAATACAAGGTGAGAGGTAATTTTAATATCAGTTAACATAGAGAATTTCTCTCCATAGTGCAGATTTGAATAATATTGCATACCCGTGCAAGAATGATCTGCACAGTCAGTGGAAGAAAATTGCTGACTGTGATTATTGTACATTAAATGAATTATATTCTCGCAGGTTTCTATAGGAATACGAAATAAAATGAGATGATGAGCATTGTGTACTGGATGATATAGGAAAGCAATCGACAGGCTTGCTTTACCTCATTCAGGGCAACAGACCGGTGAGACTGCAAAGGTTATCTTTTCCATACGCATTTCATGCTCTTGTTTTTGCAGCCATCGCTTTAGCCATGACGTTGTGTGCAGCCTTCAGAGGGTTTTATTCATCCCACAGAGGGATTTACAATACAGGGAACGGGATTAATATCAAGTAAAATCAATCCATTGAGTTTGAAAAGGGAGACTCTTTATGAAACAAAAATTAGCAGCTGCTTTCCTTGTTTTAATGATGGTACTGGTCGCCTGTGTAAACACGCCGGCAGCTTCCGCACAGAATAATTTACCGGAAGGTGCCGTGGATACCAGCGGTGGACCGGTGCTGTTGACCGGCTCTTTTGCGTATACCAATGATTTTGTGCTGGAAAACTATTATGTTGAACATGCCGTCATGCTGACCGACATGACCGGATTCATCCTGCGCGATATGGATTGGGAGCTGCCGGTTGCTTCTCAGGTGCTGGGTTATATCGATCTCGATGAAGAGAACAACAGCGCCACCTATCGTCTGGCTCTGCCGGCGGTTCCGGAAGGGCAGTTGAACGATGTGGACCAGGACGGCAAGCAGGAAAGCGGCGTGCAGGTCTTTGTGGTGGCATATTCTCCCAACATCACCGGCGGGGTATTTTCTGAAGGGGATGACCGCAGCTGGGGCTGGCCGTCTTATCTGGCATCCATCCGCACCGATACCGAAAACAACGATGAGGTGATCGGCGGCAAGCTGGTCATCTGGGCGCCGGATGATGCTCAGCAATTTCCCAGCGGGTTCGGCAAGGATGGATTACTCTTCACCAAAGATGACCCCAGTATGGCAGTGCCGGCTGGCTATTCCATCATTGATCTTGACCAGGAGCCATTCGTCCTCATTCGCGATAGCGTTTCCCAGCTGGAATTATTTGAACCTGCCGATGTGGCGATCAAAGATTACACGGAAATGTCGTACACGGATGCATTCCAGGAGCTGTATGACACCATCAGCGTGGAATATGCCTTCAACGGCATCGCCGACAAACAGCCTGACTGGCAGGCTCTTTACGATCGCGTCATGCCGCTGGTGCAGCAAGCCCAGCAGGATCGCGACCCCTACGCTTATTTCCTGGCGCTGCGTGAATTTTCTCTCGGTTTCCGCGATGGGCATGTCTATTTCGATTACAACGATTACAACCTGCGTTTTCTGTATGAAAACGTGTTCCCCGGTTATGGTTTCGCCGCCCGTGAGACGGATGATGGGCACATCGTGGTGGTGTATGTCACATCCGGCGGCGCTGCGGAGGCGGATGGTATGCAGACCGGCGCTGTGATAGAAACCGTCAATGGCATGGATGTTGAAGATTGGATCGGGCAGAGCGAACCTCTCTTCCCCACTTCTTCCGACCACACCTATCGCTATGACCAGGTCACCGCTGCATTTCGAGCGCAGAGCGGTGAGAATATGTCCCTGACCTATGTCAATCCGGATGGCAGCCGCGCTCAGACCACCCTGACGGCAGCGGAAGACCGCTACAGTCTGTTCGCGGTGGATTCACTGGGTGTGTATATGTATGATGTGGGAATGCCGGTTGAATACTACCTGCTTACCGATGAGGTCGGTTATATCAAATTGCGCTCCAACAGCGACGATATCGGCTTGATCATCCGTTTGTTCGATCATGCTTTGCAGACCTTCACCGATTATGGCGCCACCAACCTGATCATTGATATGCGCATCAATGGCGGCGGCACCAACCTGGGATTGGCGGGCTTCCTGTATGACGAGAATATTCCCATCGGGCAGCTGGAATACTTCAGCGAACAGACCGGGCAGTTTGAACCGGAAGGTTTGTTCGATGAGGTTTATCCCAACGAAGAACAGTATGATTTTGACCAGATTGTGCTGCTGGTAGATCAATTCTGCGCCAGCGCCTGTGAGCTGGAAGCCTACGGCTTCAGTCAGGTGCCGGGCGTGGTGGTCATCGGCGAGCATCCCAGCGCGGGCATGGAAGCGGAAGTGGCGCGCGGAGAATTCGTAATGCCGGGCGATATCACCTTCACCATCCCAACCGGGCGTTTTCTGAAAGAAGATGGTACGGTACTGCTGGAAGGGCAGGGCGTGGTGCCGCAGATTCGGGTTCCTACCACTGTAGAGAGCCTCATCTCCGGGCAGGATACCGTTCTATACAGCGCGCTGGACTACATTTACCAGAACTATTGATCTTGATTACTGAATGAAAAAATGAAGGGCAGCCTACAGGCTGCCCTTTTGTGTTTTTTGTTTCTTCAATCGCATTGCTATAACACCAATCGCCGCCCAGATGATGGCATAACCGCTCAGGAAGACAGTCCACTGGAAACCCGGCGGCACGAACTCTGCCACCGCCTGCTGGAAAGCAGGATTGGCGCTCAGATCATGGATGGAGCGCAAATAGCCGCCCTCGAGCATGAGGGTGGTGTAATTCCAGATGAAGCTGGCGAAGACCAGACCCGCGCCCACCAACAGCAGAACCCACTCGCGCGCTTTCAACCGCACAGATTGTTCTTGCCGGTGGTGATGCAGGATGATGCCTGCCAGCGCGATCATGGCGACCGTGCACAGCAGCGGCGCCAGCACCGGTCCATCCCAGGTGATGGGGATCAAAAAGAGAACATCCCATTCCATCAGGTTCGCGGGCCAATCCAGCAGTACCTTCAACCATACATAGTAAAAGATATCCCACACGGCGAAGTTGAACAGAAAATAGGCGAACCAGGTATGAAAATCCACGGCTGCCAGCGCGCTCACGCACACCAGCATCAGCAGGGTGCCGACTTCGCGCAGGATCTCGATGGCATAGATGGTCCAATCCATGGCTGCCAGCGGGAAGGAGAATCCCTGCGGGTAATACAGTTCTCGCAGGTAAACGACTACCACGGCTTCCAGCAGCGCCATGCCCACGCCGTACCAGAATGACCAGCTTATTGTTTTTCGTAATGAAGCATTCTTCCGCATCGTCCCTCCATTCAGCTATCCATTATAAAAGGAAATGCTCGAGTGTTGCTATCATCACATTTCCCTTGACGGCGGCATTGTTTCATGTATAATATATGGCAAACAAGTTTGTGATACAAACCTAAAAAGTGAGGAGTGATGAAGGATACCATCGGACAGATCATGCGCAAGACCTACGCCTACTGGTGGGTGGATGGCACCATGGATATGGCACTGGGTTTGTTATTTACCGGTTTAGCCGGTTACAACTATCTGATGGTAGGTTTGCCTCTGAGCAAAACATGGGGCGTAATACTGGGGATCGGTCAGCCGATCATTTTTGTACTGTTCTGGCTCTTTTACGGGCGCTTTGTGCGATGGATAAAAGAACACTACACCTACCGCAGGACGGGATATGTGGCATACCAACCCAAGAAGAAGAAAAGGCGTGCTCAGAGCGCTGTGATCGGAGGGGTGTTGGGAATTTTTATGGCATTGATGGTTACCTATATTGCACCTGAAATCCTTGAAGTGGAACCCATGCTCATGGTGGGCTGTGTCATGGCTGTTATAACTCTGTACCTGGGGTACTGGTATGGCGTGAACCGCTTTTTCATTGTGGCACTGCTGGAGTTCGGTTCGGCGTTTTGGATTTCCTCTTTAAATATGGATGGCGAGTTGAAGTCTATCGTGGTGATGGCGGCGATCGGTGCGACCTGGATCATATCCGGTGTGGCGACCTTCGTGGTTTATTTGCGGAAGAACACAGAATGTGAGGATCAGCCACATGAATGATGATGATCTGCGCGATCTAACGGAAGTGGATCGCCTGATCCATGAACCGGCACGCCTGGTGATCACAACTATCCTGTATACGGTCAGCGAAGCGGATTTTACCTTCTTGCTGCACACCAGCGGCTTGACCAGAGGCAACCTTTCCTCTCATCTCAGCAAACTGGAAGAAGCCGGCTACATCACCGTCTGCAAACAGTTCAACGAGAAGAAACCGCAAACGCTGTACACCATGACCGAAAACGGTCGCACAGCGTTTGAGGAATACCGTGACCATTTTAACAAGATCATGAAACGATTGAATGGAGCTTAAATGACGAAAGAGAATATCAGTATTCAAACACAAGATCTGCACTGCCAGTTTGGCGATCTGCACGCCGTGGATGGCGTCACTTTTGCAGTGGAAACAGGCACCATCTTTGGCTTTCTGGGTCCCAACGGAGCCGGGAAAACCACCACCATCCGCCTGCTGCTGGGTTTGCTGGAAGCCAGCGCCGGCAGTGCCAGCGTGCTGGGCTTTGATGTCCGTACCCAGGCAGACCACATCCGCCTGAACTGCGGGGCATTGCTGGAGCACAGCGGGTTGTACGAACGCTTGAGCGCGGAAGATAACCTGGACCTGTTCGGTCGCATCTGGCATCTTTCCTCTGCGCAGCGCGCACAGCGTATCCAGTTATTGCTGGATGATATGGAATTGTATGAGCGCCGCAAAGAGACCGTACTAACCTGGAGCCGCGGCATGAAGCAGAAGCTGGCGGTTGCCCGCACCCTCATGCACGATCCCAAACTGGTCTTTCTGGATGAACCCACCGCCGGGCTGGACCCGGTGGCGGCAGCCAGCCTGCGCGAGAAATTGGTGCAGATGGCGCGCCAGCATGATGTGACCGTTTTCCTGACCACCCATAACCTGTCAGAGGCGGAAAAGATCTGCGACCGGGTGGGCGTCATCAATAAGGGCAGGCTCATCAGCGTGGGTTCGCCCGATGAACTGCGCCTGAAACAGGGCACCCACAGTTTGGTCGTGGTGGGGCGCGGTTTCGACACGGCTATCGTGGAAGAACTGAAAGGCATGCCGGATGTGGCAGGGGTGGAAGTGCAGGACCATCATCTGGTGGTGCATTTCACACAGGAGACGGATTCCGGGAAGCTGGTGCAGTTCCTGGCTGGCAAAGGGGTCATGATCGATGAAGTTCGCAAGGGCAAGGCGTCTTTAGAGGATGCTTTCCTGGCTATGCTGGAGGAGGAAGAATGATACAGGATATTATCACGATCATACGCAAAGAGTGGCAGGAGGTCATTTTCCACCGCTCAAATGGCAGGCAGAGCTGGGTCAGCATATTGATCATCGTTGGTATGGTGGGTGTCTACCTGCCGTATACGAACGGAACGGATTGGCTGAGTGATCCCATTTCGCTGATCACATGGGCATGGCTGCCTATCTTCATGACCAACAGCATGGTCGCGGATGCTTTTGCCGGCGAACGCGAGCGCCACACCCTCGAAACACTGCTCTCCACGCGCCTGTCCGATACTGCCATCCTGCTTGGCAAGGTAGCGGCTTCGGTGCTGTATGCCTGGCTGATCTCGCTGCTCAGTGCGCTTGCTGGGGCGATCACGGTTAACGTCATGGCTGGAGAAGGCGCTTTTCTCTTTTACGACCCCGCCATGTTCTTCGGTGGATTGCTGGGGGTGCTGCTGGTTGCGGTTCTGATGAGCGCCATCGGGGTGTTCGTATCGCTCAAAGCGGATACGGTCCGCCAGGCAGCGCAAAAATTGAGCCTTTCCGTCACGGGGCTGTTTTTCATCCCCTTTATCCTGTTGCAGGCTTTTCCGGATCAGAGCATGCGGGTGATGCAGAACCTGGCGCCCCTGCTGGAGCAGAATGGAACACTGCTGCTGGTGCTGGTCTTCGTGATCCTGCTGGCGGCGGATGTGCTCATGCTGCTGCTGGCGAAGAAGCGCTTCAAGCGCACCCGCTTGATACTGGAATAGGAAAAACGAACAGGAGGAAGCCATCCTCCTGTTTTTTACTCCCAAATCATTCGATGTTATAATTTTGGCGCTGTCTGATGCCGGGCCCGTAGCTCAGCGGCAGAGCGCGCGGCTCATAACCGCTTGGTCGTAGGTTCGAATCCTACCGGGCCCATTGATATCCTGAGGTCACTTCACAACTCAGGATTTTTTTACCTTACAACATACTTCAAGCTAAAGTCTGATAATGACCCAAATGTTAATTTATTTTTATTTTTTAATTTATCACCAAACACATTCCTAAAATAATATTATGCAGGCAGTACACCGTAAGCCTACACCGATCACACTCAGGTTCAAGGGTTCCTGGCTTACGCCGCTTCGTTCAGCGACCTTGACAATGAAGCTCGTTCGCGTGGTAAAAGACGGCTGCGGCCGGACGGCGTAACTATACCTTACTGCGTAACTAACTTGTTTTTTTTATCCATCGCCTGTATTATTAATCAAAATAAATAAATACCAAAAGTATGTTAAAGTATATATTATTATATGCATTAGCATACCTTTTGTCAAGTATTTATGGAGAGTATTTAATGCCACGTTCTGAAACTGGAGATCTTCCAAACAGGCATACAATTGGAATGGGGGAATTAATTCGTCAAGCCCGGGAAGAAGCTGGATTAACGCAAGAAGAATTAGCTAAAAAAACCTACCGGAAAAAGCTTGCGGTCCATCAAATGGAAACTGGTAAAGTTGAAATCAATGCTTGGACTTTAATGTATTTATCAGGTGCTCTTAAGAAGCCGATATCTTATTTTTATCCAAAAGAGCATTTAGGTTATGATCCGAAAGAGAATGAGCTCTCAGATCTTGAAAAAGAATTAATAATCAATTTTCGATATTTCGAATCAGATGGGATGAGAAAATTTTTTATCAAACTTGCCAAGCTATTTAGTAAATTTATTCCTGGTCTTGATATTGCTGATATGCTTTATGAAAAAGCTGGTGAAGACCTCAATTATGCAGCTGCTTTATTTATTGAAAGTTACTACAAAATAATGGTAGAAAATAAATCGGAAGAAAATTAGAAAAGTTATTAAAAAATTCTTAAATAGGGTAGGAAAAATTGAAGAATAACAACTCAACAAAAAACATTGAATCTATACTCAATAGTGGTGAATATCACTGTAACTTATCTGAAGCATTATCCTCTATATTGAGTAAAGTAAAAGACGCAAGTTCTGAAGCAACAGTTGCTTCAATATTTGAAAATGAACTTTATTTTTTTATTAAGACATATTTTAAGAAAGATATTGTTTTTCAAAAGGAAATTGGAGAAACATATTTACGGCATAAGTTTGATGGGAGAATTGATGCAGTCTCTTTTAATCTTGTCATTGAATATAAGGCTGTAGATAAATTAGATTCTGAAAGAGATAGACAAGATGCAACTTCTCAAGTTGAAGATTACCTAACTCAATTGGCTGAAGAATCCAATATAGATTATTCTGCTATTTTACTGAATGGATTAAAAATAAAATATTTCAATTTTCAAAATGGTGAGATCTATGGCACACCTTTTAGAAATCTGGAAATTGATGATCTAGATAGGCTTGTTAGAACACTAGTTAGTATAGGGAAAAAAGAGTTTGTTCCTCAAAATGTGGTCAAGGATTTTAGATTAAATTCTTCAAATGAAATTACTCAAAATCTAGCAAAAACCTTATTGAAAAAGATTCAAACAAATGTTTCTGAAAAAACATCAATGCTTTTTCAAGAGTGGCAAGTTCTTTTCCGACTATCAGAAAATGACAGAGGACAAAATCAAGATATCGTAAAGAGAAGAGAAGTATTGAGTGAAATTTTTGACTCAAACATTACAAGAAATGAAACAGATTATCAAGCGCTTTTTGTTTTACAAACAACCTACGCAATTATCGTCAAGTTAATAGCATGTAAAGTAATTTCCAAATTGGCTTACAACGACGATATTATGTATTTTTCCGATTTGAGCGAAATCACGTCAAATGATCTTCAAAGGTTTATTGAGAAACTCGAAGATGGATATGTTTTTTCAGCTGGTGGCATAAGAAACCTTCTTGAAGGTGATTTCTTTTCATGGTATTCAGATATTCACCAATGGGATGATGATATATCCCAATATATAAAATCTTTAATCACTGTTTTAGAAGACTATGCAAGTTCAGCTCTTGTTTATGAGTACAAAACAATAGATATTTTTAAAGATTTGTATATGGAAATAATGCCGAATGAGGTTCGTCATAGTTTAGGAGAATACTTTACGCCATTGTGGTTAGCAGATCAAATTGTCGACGAATCTATAAAAATGGTATCAACGCCACAATGGAATGCAATCGATCCTTGTTGTGGTAGTGGAATATTTGTTATTTCATTGATCAAGAAAATCTTAGAGGGTATTGATATATACAGTTTAAGTGATAACGAGCGTTCTAAATTATTGTTCGATATCTTAAACCGTGTAAAAGGAATTGATATCAATCCACTATCAGTTCTAACTGCGAGAGTAAGTTATCTTCTTTCAATACTCCCATTAATATCAAACCAAAAAATTGAAATTTCCATTTACCTAGGTGATTCCGCTGATATTCCAAAAGAGTGTGATTTTGATGGAGTGATTTGCTATAGATATATTGTGAAAACAAAACAAGAAAATATTGATGTTACGTTGCCAAAAAGCTTTGTAGAAAGTCCAGATTTTTTTGAGAATATGAGTCTATTGCAATCAACAATTAAAGCTGATGATGAATCATTAGTTTATTCAAAATTTACTGATTATATTGATGAAGATGATCTAAATGAATTAGTTTGCCAAAAATTAAAAGAACTGTCTCAGTCTTTAGTGATGCTACATAAAAATAATTGGGACGGAATTTGGATCAGGATAGTAAGCAATTTTATGCTTATTGCTAGAGTTGAAAAACAAGATATCATCATAGGTAATCCCCCCTGGGTAAAATGGGAATATCTCCCACAAAATTATGCAGAGAATATTAAAAAGATGTGTTTGGAACGTCATTTATTCTCTGGTCAAACATACATGGGGGCAATAAGCCTTAACCTTTGTGCTTTAATTGCTAACGTTACTGCTTCTTCTTGGCTCAATGATGATGGTGTTCTTGCTTTTATCATGCCTAAAACATTGATGACACAAGATTCGTATGCTGGATTTAGAGATTTTTATATTGATTACGATTCTGGTTCTAGATTGTTTCTGCAAAAAGTTGATGATTGGAGTAAAAGCGGGAATCCGTTTATTGTAACTACAGAGAAATTTCTTTCCTATTATTACAAGAAGAATTTTGTAGATTATGGTCGTGGAATTCCAATGAGGTATTTTATTAAGAAGCGTGGAACATCTGTTAAAGAAATTAACTATAAGGAAAAATTCTCAGAAGTTCAACAATTTTTTACTGCTAGTGAAGGGATAGCTTTTCAATTTGATAATGACCGGACAGGCTTTACTTTAGTGCCCGAAAGAAATTATGAGCGAATACCTCAACTACAATTAATAATTGGCGAAAGTGAATATAAAGCAAGAAGCGGAGTTGAATTCACGCCTGCAGAAGTTTACTTTATTGAACCCTTCGAATCTGTTGATAATAGTGAAAACTCTTATTTTTTTAAGAATTCAAGTTTTAACAATTCTGTTCATAAGGTTGAATTTAGACGTAGATTTGAGCTCGAAACAACCTTTATTCGACCAGTTGTAAAAAGCCCTTGTGTAAAGGAATTCTATATTGAGGATTCAAACAATTATTGTATATTTCCTTATCGTTTTGGAAATAAATACTCAATTCCTTTAGATGAATTACTTTCAGAATCTCAAATGCTAGCAAACTATTTGATTGATAATAAAGAATTGATTGGTAAGCAATCAAGTCGTAGTCTGATGATATCAATGGGTGATGACTTTTATTCACTATCGAAAGTTGGTGATTACACATTTGGTCGTTATTCTGTGACTTTCCGAGATAATACTGTGCTAGATGCTTCAGTAGTTGAACCAGTAAAAACTCCATGGGGAACAGAAATTATGCCAATTTGCGCCAAACATTGTCCTTATATTTCTATGGATATAAATGATCGGTATATAGGAGAGGAAGAAGCTTATTACATTTGCGGTATTCTGAATTCAAATATCGTGAAAGAATATTTCAAATATACCTACAGTGGAAGGTCATATAGCATAAATTTCAATATAAAACTACCTTTGTACGATAGCACAAATTTTTTCCATCGAACAATTTCTGAATTATCAATAAAAGCTTCGAAAAATCCTCATGATAATTTAATCGTCAATAATTGTAAGGAAGAAATTGAATCAGCTTATCTAGAGATTTGTAAAACCTTAGCATAATCAGTAGATAATTAATATAACCCTACTGGAATGATTCATTTTCCGCTTGGTCGTAGGTTGGCATCATACCGGACCTATAATAAGAATCGCGATCCTGACAAGATCGCGTTTTTCATTGGTGTATTAACGATACTTCAGCAATCTGTCTCGGCTTTCTGTGAGCGATTTTTCATAGTATCATCACATACATGTTCGCACGCAATGACAGCAGAAAAACAGGCTTTCTGTCCCGAAAGTCGTGTTTTCTGATCTTCTTTATACTATTATTAGCTTCTGCCTGCAGCGCCGGAGGGCGGGAACAGCTGCCTACCCCACAGGTGCAGCGCATCATCCCCACCGCCACGCTCATCCCCACCTTCACCCCCACCATCACACCCACCCGCGCTTCACCACCACACCCCTGCCTACCATCACGCCCACCCCCAATCCCTTTGCGGAGTACAGTCTGGATGCGCTCAGCGCGCGCAGTTTTGGCGGGGGCGTCATCCAGATCGAGGGCACCCTTGCCAACAGCAGCGCTTTCTCGCGCTACATCTTCAAATACCGCAGCGAGGGGCTGGATCTGTACGGTTTCATGAACGTTCCTGCCGGCGATGGTCCTTTCCCGGTGGTGGTTGTACTGCACGGCTATGTGGACCCCGCCGAATACAGCACCCTGGCGTATTCCACGCGCTACGCGGATGCGCTGGCGGAAGCTGGCTACATCGTGCTGCATCCCAACCTGCGCGGTTACGGCGCATCGCAGAACGCCTACAATCCGGTCGGCATGGGCGACACCATTGACACCCTCAACCTGCTGGCGCTGGTGCGCTCGCAGGCGGGCGTGAGCGGTCCGCTGGAGAAGGCGGATGGGGCGCATATCGGCATCTGGGGGCACAGCATGGGCGGCGGCATTGTGCTGAAGGTGATCGAGATTGACCACAACATTGACGCGGCGCTGCTGTATGCCTCCATCAACGCCGATGAGAAGATCAACCTGGCTTTCTTTGAGTTCGATGGGCGCGGCAATTTCAAGCTGCAGACCACCGATGAAGTGCTGCGCTCGCTTTCCGCCAGCACTTATCTGGACCGCATTAACGCCGTGTTGAGCATCCATCACGGCACTGCCGATACGGTCGTTCCTGAAGAATGGTCGCACTCGCTCTGCTCTGACCTGGGCACACTGCAAAAAGAGGTGTTCTGCTATTTCTATGATGACCAGCCGCACACCTTACAGAACAGCGGCGATACTCTCTTCATCCGGCGCATGATCGAATTCTTCGACTCCTATTTGCGATAATAAAAGATCCAGGGGGCTTGTATTGCGCAACCGAAGTCCCTTTAATCCGTATTAAAGAATGTAAGAGAAACGCACTTATATGGAGGAAAAACATGTCTGATAAAGAGATCAACGAAAAAGAAGAAAAAATGGTTGATGAAAAAGATGAAAAGGAAATGGAAAAACACGAAGAAAAGACCGAAGAGCGCGATATGCTCAGCACCATATCCTGGGCTGCCGTTCTGATCTGGGCAGGGCTGGTGTTTCTGGGCTCCAACCTGGGCTGGTGGCAGAGTTTGGGGATGAATATTCGGGGGTCTCTGAGCTTCCATCAGCCGTTAATGTGGCTGGTGTTCAATTCCTTTCATCTGATCGCACTGGGTGCCGGAGTTATCACCATCCTGGAAGTGATCGCGCGCCTGGTCCTGCCTGCTTTCAGCTCGCGCGTGGGCGGCAAGCTGGTGATGGCGGCATTCCTGATCGGCTGGGGCTTGTCTCCTTTCTTTAGCTGGTACATCATCTGGCCGATGATCCTGATCGCCCTGGGCGTCAGTGTGCTGCTGGGTGGTCTGCTTAAGAAGAAGTAATACCAAAGGCTCTGGTAAAAGAGGCATGCAGTACGCATGCCTCTTTTTGTCATATAATTGAACGCCATGGATGATCTGGGACTGCGCGATAGGGATGAACTGCTTGCCAACGACCGTTTTGCTACAGCCGTTTGGGCTTTTATGCTGATGTGGGTGGGGGTATGTTTTCTGGCAGGATTTCAGCACTGGGCGGCTGACCTGCCGCTTCCCGATCTGGTGTGGTTTCCTTTTCTGCGCGACTGGCTGCGGAATTATGATTTTGATTTCCGGGTCATCCCGGCGCTGTTCGCAGGGAACGCTGTCATTCTGCTGCTTGAATTAGGCATTCGCCTGCTTTTCAAACGTCTGCGCCACAACCTGACTTCTCTGTTCCTGTATCTGTTTGCTTTTGCCGGTCTGGCTGCGGGCAGCTGCGGCATGTTTGAGGCGATCTATCTGCTGCCCGGATTCTTCCTGGCGCTCGGCGCGGCTATCCTTTTCAGCACCATTCTGCAGAAGTCCAATAATTGATCTTATAACCTGCCCAGGTTCAGCGTGCTGAATTCGTTCCAGGCGTATTTCAGGGGGGTTGTCCACACATCCCTGCCGATGCAGCGGAAATAGGGTTGTTTCAACGCCAGAATGCGGTCTCCGATGCGATAGCGCGGCAATACAGGTGTTGAAACGATCAGACTGCCGCTCTCGCCATCTTTCATTTCATACAGCATCTTGATGCCCGTGCGCGTTTCCACTTCAAAGAAGAACAGGTCATAATTCGGCACCCAGGCGCGTTTCTCGTCCATCTGCTGACCGAACATTCCTTCGGTGGCACCGTAGATCTCGCGGATGGCAGCCTGCTGCCCGTACAGGATGTGCAGATCATCCGCCAAACGTGTGTTGATGCCCGGCACGGAGCCAAGCGTCATGACGATCACCTGCCACACCTCTCGGGGGAGCTGTTTGTGTTTGCGGCGCATGTACTTGCCGAACTGCAGGGCTGTCGGTGCGACTCCCCCGACCAGGGTCACGTTCTCGTGCAGACATTTCTGGTACGCCAGATCGAAACGCGCTTCCCAGTCACGCATAGTCTTGCCGCCTCCCAGCGCGTCAATTTCATCCTGGCTGGGCGCTGAGCGCACCGGTGTGCTGGCGCTGACATGTTTGGTGTAGATGCCCGAGCTGTACCCGTATGCCAGCTGCCGGTCGCCAACCTGGATGTGACCCACCAGGCTGGGAAAGTTGAGGTTCAAATTGACACCCTGGAAAATATCAAAGCGTTTGGATTGCAGGGCGTAATTGACTACCGCCCTGCCGGCAGAAACACGCATTTTCAAATCGGTTGGGGTCATGGGGATGAATTTATTTTCCCCTCTGGTGGTTCCGCGTGTGATCGCCCAGCCGATAGGTTCTTCATTGAGCAGAAGCTGTGTATCGCCAGCCATGACCTGCTGGATGAGCGGCTTGTAATCTTCATAATCACAGACCGGGAAAGCCTGTCGGTAGTCTTCAATGCTGTCGATCGCTGCTGCTGAATGCTGCCCGCCGTAGCTGGTTTGCGCGTATATGGCGAGGTTTCGCTGAAAAACCGCTTGTTGTGCAGTAATGGGATCCTGGACTGCTTGAAGCCAGGGTTCCACCATTCTCTGCATGATCTGCAGGGGATTTTCGGAAGGTGTACTCATAGGATAATTTCCTTTTTCTACAATTGTAGAGCACTTTTAAACAAAAACTGCTTTTCCAGTGAAAAGCAGTTTCAAGACGCAAAGGGTGGTTTTTAGGAACCAATACGGTTGTGTTTATCGTAATTCAGCAGGCGGTTGATAAAAGCAGATTGGTTGGATTGGTATCTGGGCTGGTCGCGCATGACGATTCCAACAATGGTCGCGCCTGTTTTCTGAAAGCGCTCCACAATGGCTTGCGTGGCTTCAGATTTTGCGTAGCTTGGGTTGATGAGCAATACAACCCCATCTACCTGCGCAGCCAGTAAAGTCGCTTCGTTGAAGAAGAAAGCAGGTCCGTGAATGAATATCTTTTCATACTGCTGTTTTAATTGCTTGATCAGATTGCTCATTTCTTTTGTCCCGATCAAGTCTTTTGTTTCGGTCGGCATGATACCGCTGGTGATCACATGCAGATTGTCGCCGATCAACTTATGCATGATTGCTCCAGCAGAGCGTTGTCCCTGCAGTACATCACTTAACCCAACTCTGTTAGGCAGCTCAAAAACACGATGGATCACCGGACGGTTGAGATCGGCATCCATCAGCAATGTTTTCTTCCCAGATTGAGCGACCATGGCAGCCAGGTCGGCAGCAATAGAAGCATTATTGGTATAGGTCCTCGTACTGGTAACCAACATGGACTGAATGTGTTTCGTCTCTTTTAAAGTATCCATTAATTAATATCCATAAAACATTAAATGTAAGAACTAATATCTTTTAGCAAGTTTGATACCAAAATGTTGAAGAGGTTGGTACTTCTTGCTTAATAATGTACTGATAAATATGCGATCTTATTAGCGACCGATGCCGATGGTTGAATTGGGGGCGCCGGCTGCCAGAACGAACAGAGCGATGCTGAGGATGACGAGCAGAAGCTGACCCTTTTGTCCTGCGAAGGTGCTGATCTTATTGGTTAGGTTCTTCATGATTATTTCTCCTTTGATAGATATTTATATGGCAGCCAGTTTTGCTGCGAATTCCTGCAGGGAAGAAGCCTGGATGGTGGAAACTTTATTCTGAGCGTCTTTGCTGAGGTTGAATTTTTCACCACTGTAGCCGCTGTTGATGGCTTTGGCGGGATCGGTTAGCAGCATGTTGCAGAAATTACGATTGATGACCGCGGCAGAGAGCAGGCGGCTGTATTCCTGGTTGTGTGAATTGCTGCTGTAGCTGTAATTTTCGATTTTCTTTAGCATAGTATCTACTCCTAAAAATGGTTTTATCGACCGATGCCGATGGTTGAATTGGGGGCGCCGGCTGCCAGAACGAACAGAGCGATGCTGAGGATGACGAGCAGAAGCTGCCCTTTTTGTCCTGCGAAGGTGCTGATCTTATTGGTTAGGTTCTTCATGATTTTGTTCTCCTTGATATGGTTAGGTGTATCGGTTTAGCGACCGATGCCGATGGTTGAATTGGGGGCGCCAGCAGCGAGTACGAACAATGCGATGCTGAGGATGACGAGCAATAGCTGACCCTTTTGTCCTGCGAAGGTGCTGATCTTGTTGGTTAGGTTTTTCATGATTGGATTCTCCTTTGATAGATTGAGTTGAATTAGCGACCGATGCCGATGGTTGAATTGGGGGCGCCGGCTGCCAGCACGAACAGAGCGATGCTGAGGATGACGAGCAGAAGCTGACCCTTTTGTCCTGCGAAAGTGCTGATCTTGTTGGTTAAGTTCTTCATGATTGGATTCTCCTTTGATAGATTGAGTTGAATTAGCGACCGATGCCGATGGTTGAATTGGGGGCGCCGGCTGCCAGAACGAACAGAGCGATGCTGAGGATGACGAGCAGAAGCTGACCCTTTTGTCCTGCGAAGGTGCTGATCTTATTGGTTAGGTTCTTCATGATTATTTCTCCTTTGATAGATATTTATATGGCAGCCAGTTTTGCTGCGAATTCCTGCAGGGAAGAAGCCTGGATGGTGGAAACTTTATTCTGAGCGTCTTTGCTGAGGTTGAATTTTTCACCACTGTAGCCGCTGTTGATGGCTTTGGCGGGATCGGTTAGCAGCATGTTGCAGAAATTACGATTGATGACCGCGGCAGAGAGCAGGCGGCTGTATTCCTGGTTGTGTGAATTGCTGCTGTAGCTGTAATTTTCGATTTTCTTTAGCATAGTATCTACTCCTAAAAATGGTTTTATCGACCGATGCCGATGGTTGAGTTGGGGGCGCCGGCTGCCAGAACGAACAGAGCGATGCTGAGGATGACGAGCAATAGCTGCCCTTTTTGTCCTGCGAAGGTGCTGATCTTATTGGTTAGGTTCTTCATGATTATTTCTCCTTTGATGGTTTTTATTGAATGATTTTGGTAGCAAAATCTTCCAGGTTTGATGCATGGATAGCTTCCATTTTGGCTCTATCCTGCGCATTCACATTAAAAAATTCACCATGATAGCCGGAATCAATGGCTTCACCCGGTGAAATGAGCAGGGATCGACGGAATCCCTCATTGATGACTGCCGCTGTCAATATGCGGCTGAATTCTGAATTTTTATTTTGTACTGGTACGGGATTAAGATTGAGATTAAATGTCCTTAGCATATTCGACCTCCTTAGAATAGATTGGGGAGGGACTACCCAGGGACCAGAGAAGCAGGAACGACCCAATACCAATAAATATATCACCGACGCTGAATGCTGACCGATTTGAGAACCATTTTGGTAAAACAAAAATATCAGATAAAAACCACAATTTCGTATCACTGACGGGCAGCAGGATGTCTTTCCCATACTCTACGCGTTCACCAATTGCCAGATCAACAGTGACCCCCTCTGGGATTAGTTTTTGAGCGGTTTCTGGGCTCAAAGGCATATATCCGTGATTGAATGCGATTACGATGAAATTTAAAAGCAGACCCAATCCCATCACTTTGATACCGGGCAGGTTTCGATTTTGCCAGACAAAAACAAGTAAAAAAAGCTGAGACCCTAATAAGATAAAAGGAATCCACGAATCAGGGATCATCACTCTGCTAGTTGCAAAATTAAATGCCAGCCATTGGGGTAAAAACGCAGCGAAAACAAGCCAAATCGATCTGACATGGATGTCTTGAAGTTTTGTGTGATGTATCCACGAGCGGATCACTCCTGCTCCGATACCCGCAATAACGGCGATAAGAAGGATCATTTTTCTATATTACCCGCATATTTTTAATTTGCCATTCAATGTTGATGTGAACAGATGAATGTATTAATCTTTTTACAATTAATCCATGCTTCAACATCATAATTTTTGTTAGCAATGCCCCCAGAATTTGTGGGGGCATTGCCAGGCGTTGAGGCAATTGTTCGGAGGGCATTTGATCAACAACCTCAATTTCCATGATTATCATTTCTTTCGGACTGCAAAGGTGGCTTCAAATCGGAGCGATAATTTCACATTTGTGAAATATTACGAGCGCTGTTGAATGATTTTTATGGATTAATCTATTAGAATTGTGTTCATGCGGAAAATAAATTGACGTATAGGAGCCATCATGCAAAAAAAACTACCTCTCTGGACGAAGATCATCTATGGATCTGGCGATTTTGGATACAGCATGACAAACTCGATCATTGCAGCCTATTTTCTGTTGTTTCTCACAGATGTTGTGGGGATGTCAGCAGCTACGGCAGGCATTGCAATTTTGATCGGACGAACCTGGGATTATATCAATGACCCTCTTATCGGTAACATCTCTGATCGCACCAAAACCCGCTGGGGCAGGCGGCGTCCATTTCTTTTATTTGGTGCAGTACCGTTTGCCATTACTTTTGCCATGCTGTGGTATAAACCTGCATTTGTTGACCAGACAGCTCTGGCAGTTTATTACGCGCTTGCCTATATCCTGTATGATGCTGCCCAGACATTTGTGTTCATGCCGTATTTTGCTCTGACGCCTGAGTTGACGGACGATTATGATGAAAGAACCTCGCTTACTTCCTATCGGATGGTTTATAACATCCTGGGTGGTTTGATCGCCTTTACCATTCCTCTCATGGTTGTGGGCAGTTTTTCTCCACAAAATGCTTCCAATGTTCAGAGGATGGGTATCATTTTTGGAGCGTTGAGCGCAATCCCTCTCTTTTTAATTTTCTTCAAGACGCGCGAAACACAGCATCCTGCCAAATACGAAAAACCCAATATCATCAATTCCATTAAAGTTGCATTGAAGAACAGACCTTTTGTATTGGGAGCTGTTGTGTATTTGGCTACCTGGACATCCATGAATATCGTTCAAACGGTACTTCTGTATTATGTGAAATATGTATTGCTGCGAGAATCCATGAGCGATATTTTAATGGGAGCGATTTTCATCACTGCCATTGCTGCGCTCCCTCTTTGGAATTGGGTCTCGAAAAAACTGGATAAACGAAAAGCCTATGCTCTGGGTATCTCGTTCTGGGCGCTGGCTCAGGTACTGCTCATGACACTTACATCCTCAACACCCGTGGGCTGGGTCGTGGCGCTGTGCATCCTGGCAGGTATCGGCGTTTCAGCGGCACACGTACTGCCATGGGCAATGATCCCGGATGCTATTGAATATGGAGAATTGAA
Organism: Anaerolineaceae bacterium; assembly: GCA_963556045.3. Lineage (GTDB taxonomy): Bacteria > Chloroflexota > Anaerolineae > Anaerolineales > Anaerolineaceae > UBA4781. Next base: position 2,058,445 of record CAUVYA020000002.1, read on the forward strand.
TACGGGTGAACGCCATGAAGGTGTTTTTTATTCACTGGTAACTTTGATGGCGAAAGTTGCCTCTTCGATTGCCATTCCAATAACTGCTTTTGTTTTGGAATTGACGGGTTATATTCCCAATTCTTCCACGCAGCCGCAATCTGCGTTGAATGGTATTCGCTTCCTGATCGGACCTGTTCCCGCTGTATGCCTGATCATTGGTATTGTTTTTGCATTGCGCTACCCACTGGAACGCAATGAATTTAATGAGATTGTCGGTAAGTTAAAGAAGCAGCGCGGAGAGGAAGAAGCAGAATCAGGTCTGGAGGATTGATCTTTCTGGTAGAAAAACCATGAAAAGGGAAATACTGCTTCATCCCAATGAATGCAATGAATAAAGGGATGGGAACATTGAAGACCATGCTAATCCATTCCATTACGCCATTTTTGTGTTTGTTGCTGGGTGGTCTTCTGCTGCAGAGTTGTGCAGCGCCAACAACACCATCGCAGGCGCCGACTGCTGCGCTTTCTATGGAAGAACAGGTCGCAGCAACGCTGGCTGCCGTGGAGGTTGGGTTAACACAATCAACTGCAGCGGTAAAACAGGCGGACGCGGAAGTAAATATCCATTCTGTGGAAATAACCCAGGAAGTGCCTTCAGTAAACTATGAGGAACACGATCTAAATCCCCCGCAAATCCCCGATGAACATTATATTTATAATATCTGGGGGCACAGGCAGTATTTCCCGATCGGTTGTGAAGCATCTGCTGCCATGGATTGGGCGCGTTATTTTGGGGTTGAGGTTAACGAGTTCAATTTCCAGTACCAGCTTCCCCAGTCTGATAATCCGGATGTGGGTTTTGTTGGCAGTGTGGAAGGACCCTGGGGGCAGGTGCCTCCGTATGCCTATGGGGTGCACGCCGCTCCTGTGGCACAGGTGCTGCGGGAGCAGTACGCAATGGATGCGTGGGGGGTGAAAGATTTTACACTGGAACAGCTCAAAGAGGAATTGGCTGCCGACCGTCCGGTGATTGCCTGGGTGATCGGGAATGTGGTGTGGGGTGAGCCGTATGAATACACTGATGAGCAGGGCAATACCACCACAGTTGCTGCCTTTGAGCACGTTGTCATTGTGACCGGTTATTCAAGCGACACCATCCGCTATATGAACAACGGAAAATTTTATGATATTCCGACCGAATATTTCCTTAATTCCTGGCGGGTGCTCGGGAATATGGTTGTGTACCTGCGGTCTGAATAATGTTATGCGGTAACTGTATCGTCTGATAGGAAGGTGTTCAGGATCACGGAGACAATACTGACTACCACCGAACCCAGCACGGCGTCCCAAAAATTTCCAACATAAAAGCCAACGTTGAACCAGTTCTGCGCGATATTGCTTGCCAGCATGAAGGAAAGGGCGTTAATGATGATGGTGAATAATCCCAGGGTCAGGATGATCAATGGACAGGAGAGCACTTTGAGGAGAGGGCGGATGATCGCATTGACCAATCCCAGGATGAGTGCCATGACCGCGTACACTTTCCACGCTTCTGTTCCTTGAACGGTGATGCCGGGTACCAGATAGGCTGCCACGAATAATGCCAGAGATGTGAAAAACCAACGAATTATTAATTTCATTTTCATTTCCTCATAAAATTTACTTTCGCTTCATTCAATTATATAATGTCCGAGGCTGGTAATGGTAACTGTGGTGCTGATTTTTACATTTTATTAATCTTGGTGTTCGCTCTGCTTTTTGCAGTCTTTTAAGCAATGGAGCGCAGGAGTCGGAATATGGAAGAACGGATCGCTTTATTCATCCTGCTCTTGTAAATCGCGATCTCAGTTTGCTGTTCTAGCGGAAAAGAAGGAGTTTTTATCATGTCAGAAGAGGGGACCAAAACGAAAACGCGTTTGCGAGATCTACCGCAAAACATCTGGGCAGTGAGCCTGACCAGCTTTTTCATGGATATATCCAGCGAGATGGTGATCAATATTTTGCCGCTTTTTCTATCTAATGTGCTGGGGGTTAAAACCAACCTGATCGGGTTGATCGAAGGGGTGGCAGAAGCAACTGCCAGCCTCCTAAAAATGATTTCTGGATGGTTGTCGGATAGATTAAAAACGCGCAAATGGCTGGCGGTGGTGGGATATGGCATTTCGGCTCTGGCAAAACCTTTCTTTTATTTTGCCAGCAGCTGGGGGGCGGTGGCTGCCATCCGCTGGGCAGACCGGGTTGGGAAAGGCGTTCGTACTGCTCCAAGGGATGCCCTGGTGGCTGATTCGATCGAAGAACAGCAGCGTGGGCTGGCTTTCGGATTTCATCGAGCGGCAGATACCTTCGGGGCGGTACTGGGTTTGGTTGTTGCCGCCCTGGTCGTGTGGCTGACGCAGCGCACTTCTGGTTTATTAACGGTCAGCACATTCCGATTGATCGTATTGCTCAGCCTTGTGCCTGCATTGCTGGCTGTGCTATCTCTGATTATTGGTGCGAAGGATGTGAGTACGAAGCAGGAACACAACCTTCCCAGGATCAGCATGAAAGCATTGGGGAAAGATTTTACGGTTTTTATGCTCATTGTTTCATTGTTTGACATTGGCAATTCGTCTGATGCATTTCTGACACTGCGTGCGCAGGAACGAGGGGTGAGCGTTCTGGGTATTCTCATCATGTTGATCGTATTCAACCTGGTCTACACCCTCATCTCAACGCCGGCAGGCAGGCTATCAGATAAAGCAGGCAGAAAAAGGATGATCGTGATCGGCTGGCTGATCTATGCATGTGTGTATTTCGGTTTTGGATTGGCACAGCAAGTATGGCATATTTATGTTTTCTATATGATCTATGGGCTTTACTATGGGCTGACCTACGGCACCATTAAAGCGATGGTTGCTGATATTGTTCCGGTGGAGGTACGCGGCACCGCTTACGGCACCTTTAGCGGGATGCTCGGCATCCTCGATTTTCCGGCATCCCTGATCGCAGGGGTGCTGTGGCAGGGTGTGGGAAAATGGACAGGTTTTGGACCATCAGCCCCGTTCTTGTTCGGTGGTGCTACGGCATTGCTGGCTGCGATTTTGATGGCATTGTGGACACCCACAGCAAAAATAACAAATTAGAGATTAAAATAAAGGAACATGAAACCCGTTGCTGTGTATATACCTTTGTTATTGATGCTGGGGAGGGTCGTCACGTCAAGAACCGGGTAGATTGAAATGACTTTGGATAGGCAAATGGAGCTGGCTAACTGATAATCTCGTGAGAATATTGGTGGAATGATGCAGATCAAACTGGGTTGTTACCGGGTCGGGAATATATGGAAATCACAGCAGGATATTTTCAAATTCCTGGTGAGCCATTTTCGCATCTATCACCAGATGGAAATTCAGGATGTCTACAAGCTGTTTTATCAGGGAGTATATGGGTCGGCTCACAGCATGCGTTCTTCTACAAAGGAATTTGAAGATGATTTAATCAAGGAATATGATCAGATTGAGAAAAATTCCGCGCAGCCCTTATGGGAATCCATCCACCCCGAGGGCAAGATCATGCGTATCCATCTGGCAGCCTATAAGTCCAAGAAAAAAGATATTGATCAGCTTTCAACATTGTGTATATGGACGGCAGAGATCGCTGAAAAAGAAGAAGGAAATGAGGAAAATCTATCCGCTGCGATGGATACATTCTACAAACTGTGTAAAAGCCGCAAAGTACCCAAATTCAATCCGCTTGATGTGGATGCCTACCAGAGATGGTTGATAGAAAACAAATACCCGCCAGTCCATCATTCAGAAATCTATCATCAAAAATATGATCCGCATTATCGTCTGATTCATCGCGATTTTCTGCCCATTCTTTTCTAAGGTTATCACGATTGAAGAAGCGCGCTTTCGGCAGCGATCAGCCCTGACATGAATGCCCAGTGCAGGTTGTAACCTCCGCATGGACCAAGCACATTGGCGATTTCGCCCGCAAAAAAAAGTCCACTGCAGATGCGCGATTCCATGGTGTGTGATTCAATTTCTGCTAACGGAACTCCACCGATAGATGCCTGCGCATGCTGAAATCCGCGCACGCCACGTATAGAAACGACCTGGTTCTGGACGGTATCTAATAGACGTGTGCGTTGTTGTGCTGTAAGAGCCTGGCTGGCGGTTGTGTTCTTTAAGTCAGCCTGTTGCAGCAGGAAGTTTGATGCCTTATCAGGAAGGAAGGCATTTAATTGTGACAGCAGTGTTAAACCAGCCCGTTTCGCATCGAGTAGATTATTCTTAAGGTCTTGCGCATAATGAGGGAGAAAATTGATCCGCAGCGAATAGGATTCGATATCTCGGGCAGATATCAGATGGCTGATATCCATTACTCCCGGTCCATTCAATCCCCATTTGGTGAAGATAATATTGCCGGTATTGCGGATGATGCTTTCTGCGTTGTGATACAGTTCGATCCCGGCATCCAGGCGTACCCCTTGCAGCTTGTGAAAGGTACGGCTGTCTGTTTCAAGCGGGGTTAAAGCCGGTCTTACTTCCAAAATAGAGTGTCCCAGCTCATGGATGGGCGTGTAAAGATTGTCGCGCGCTCCCAGCTGTGGATTTGCAGGGCTTCCACATGCGACAATGAGCGCGTCAAATGCCGGAGTGAGGCTTTTCTCTGCGGTAGATAATACAAAAGTAGAATTTGTCTTTTGAATACGGGTGATGAGCGTGCTGGTGGCAAATTCAATTCCAGGTAGATTATCTTCCAATATTCCAACCACATTTGATGCGGAAAAAGAAAGTGGGTAAACCCAACCATCCTCGCTGTGGGTAGTGGGAATGCCCAGAGATGCAAGAAAATTCCACACAGTACTGGCGGGCAGCCTTTCGAAGCAATGCTGTAGGCTTTTCCGATCATCTGTAAAATAAGCATCTGCTCGTACTTCCCGGTTGGAGATATTACAGCGACCGCTGCCGGTAGCGCTTAATTTCCGCCCGGGATTGCTATTAGCATCAAATAAATGAACCCTTGCGCCCAGCTGCTGCGCTCGAATTGCAGCCGTCATACCCGCTGCTCCCGCCCCGATAATTCCAATGTGCATGGAAAATTCCTTCTTCTTGCAAATGATTTATTTTTATTAGCAATTAATACTATACTGTATTAGAATTAGTCAATTTGTTTAAAATTTTTAAGGAGGTCAGTATGATGAAACATTTATACCTGTCTCTATTACCTGAGGCGCTTATTGCGTCTATGTTGACCCCGGAAGAGTTCGGTGTCTATTACGCAGTTGGTTCCATGAAGAAATCGCGAGGTCAAGCGATTTTTTTTGAAATAGACCCCGATTTTCGTACGGACGATTTCCAAATAGACGAAGCTCTTAAGCGATGTAATCCTCACGAAGATGGCACACCGAAAAGATCAATCTATATCTCAGTATATCGTGTATTGGAGCGCATCCCGTTAAAAGCCCTGCAAAAACTGTACCTGGTAACCCAGGATGGCAGAACGCTGGGTCTCGAGAAAAGCAAGGAACTGCCGAAGACCGATGACGGCATGCACTTGTACCGAGAGATCGCCCCGGTCAACCCGCTGGTTGCCAGTACGTTAGATCCGGAAGCATTTTATGAATTGATCGTCCGCAATCCCACCTCCCTGGTAAAAGTACCAGCTGTGTGTTTTGCGGAATTAAAATTAGGCGCACTCGCTGATGATCCTCAAAATGGTGATATTGGGAATCTTCCATACGATAATATCTACCATTTGCGGGATTGCCTGATCGAACTGCGCACAAAATATGTACATACCAAGATGGTAGATCGTACTCCGGTTGGAGGGCTTCCATATCGTACGATCAAGAATGGTATTTTTATGGGGAATGAAAAAGACATACTGTATTATCCCATCCCAAGCCAGGAAGAGTTGATCAAAGATCACTACTCCTGGTGGCGATCCGCAAGCTTCTAGGATCCGTAGAAGGTAATTTACTGGCTGGGTCCTCCAGATGGGTGAAGTATGGTTTTTTTTAAACAATTTATATAAGGAGTCATTATGTCTTCACAAAGTTGGTTGCTTGTAGGGGTGGGCGCCGGAGTGCTCTCCGTCGTCGTGGCTCTGTTCCTGTTCTTCTGGGTGCGTAAACAGGATGCCGGAACGGAAAAAGCGAAAGAAGTTGCCAGATGGATTCGAGAGGGTGCTTCTTCGTACCTGGTTAAACTGTACACATCGCTGGCACTGGTGGCAGTTATCCTGGGGATCGTGATCGCACTGGTCTTTAGCTTCGAAATAGGCGGTGATGGCAATTCACAAATTGCGATCAATGGAAGCGAAGGTCTCAAAGTTGCTGTCACGTTCATTCTAGGTGCACTTTGTTCTGCCGTTGCCGGGTATATGGGGATGAGTGTGGCAGTAGAGGCGAATGTCCGCAGCGCAACAGCTGCTGAAAAATCTCTCAATAAAGCCTTCAGAGTCGCATTCTATGCTGGCTCTGTTATGGGGCTGGCGATGGTGGGTCTGGCAGTGATCGGTATGTGTGTGATCTATCTTGTTACTGGCGATCCTGAACTGATCCTTGGATTTAGCTTTGGCGCTTCCACCCTGGCATTGCTGGCAAAAGCAGGTGGTGGCATTTACACCAAAACGGCTGATATTGCTGCTGACCTTGTCGGGAAGATCGAGCTCGGCATCCCTGAAGACGATCCACGCAATCCTGCTGTGGTAGCCGATAATGTTGGTGATAATGTTGGCGACGTAGCGGGTATGGGCGCTGATATTTTCGATAGTTACGTTGCCAGTGCGGTGGCTGCTGTGCTGCTTGGCGCTGCACTGCCTAATCAGCTGGATGATCGGTATGTGGTATTCCCTTTGATCTTATGTATATTAGGAATTTTTGCATCTTTGATAGGTATTCAATTCGTAAGGGTTGGAAAGAAGGGGAAACCGGGCACTGCTCTGAACCGCGGAACGGTAATAACTGCGGTCATTTATGCAGTCATGGTTTCTGCGCTGGTGCTGCTGGGTGGATATGATAAAGGAGCTTTGTGGGCAACCCTGGTTGGTCTTATTACCGGTGTGATCATCGGATTTACTTCCGATTATTTCACTTCTGATGCCTACAAACCGGTTCAAGAAACAGCCCGTGTGTCCGGATCTGGCTCAGCCATTAATATCATTACCGGTTACAGCTATGGCTTGATAAGCATCGTCCCATCGGTGATTGGAATTGTGGTAGCAACATTGCTTTCTTATTACCTGGCACAAAGCTCCGGCGTGCTGACGGGTGTATATGGCATTGGTATCAGTGCGGTGGGCATGCTGGCTATCAGCGGGATGATCGTCTCCGCCGATGCATATGGTCCCATCGTGGATAACGCACGCGGTATCGCCGAGATGGCGGGTATGGATCACGAAGTGATCGAACGAGCAGATGTGCTTGATTCTGCCGGCAACACTGCCAAAGCGATCACAAAAGGTTTCTCCATCAGCGCAGCGGCATTGACCGTATTGGCACTGTTTGCCTCCTATGCAGAAGTGATTGAATCCACCGGAATTTCCCTCGATATCAGCCTGCGCGATCCGATCGTGATTGCCGGTGTGTTCCTGGGTGCAATGACACCGCCGTTGTTCAGCGCTCTTACCATGTTATCGGTTACGCACAATGCTTTTGATATGATCGAAGAAATTCGCCGTCAGTTCCGTGAACATCCCGGTATCCTCGCCGGAAAAGAACTGCCTGACTATAACAGCTGTGTGACACTGGCAGCCAAGGGCGCTTTAAATTCATTGATCTTGCCTGCCTTCCTCGCGATCGGACTGCCCCTGCTGGTAGGTTTCTTGCTTGGTCCGAATGCTCTGGGTGGGTTCCTGGGCGGCTCGATTTTTACCGGCATTGTTTTTGCTCTTTTGATGGCAAATGCTGGCGGCTTGTGGGATAACGCCAAGAAATTCATTGAGACCGGAAAATTCGGTGGTCCTGGTTCAGATTCTCATAAAGCTGCTGTGGTGGGTGACACTGTTGGAGACCCCTTCAAAGATACGGCAGGTCCCTCTTTGAATACACTTATCACTGTGATGTCACTGGTCTCTTCGTTATTTGCGCCGCTAATTGCAGCATTTCATCTGTTTTAATTCTCTATGAATGAAAAGCCCCTTCTAATTATTGAAGGGGCTTTTTTTTGATTGAACAATTGATCTATGCTGCAATCCGTTTTTTCCTCGTCAGATAGGATTTGTGCATCTGTGCCATTCCATAAGCCACCCCGCTGACCAGAATGATGGTCGCTCCAGATGTGAGGTTGAAGAAATAAGATAGAAAAAGACCGCTGGTTGAGAAAAGGATGCCTAACAGGACTGCGATACCCATCATTTTCTTCAGGTCCTTTACGTAGATCCCTGCAATGGCAGCCGGAATGGTGAGCAGAGAGATAACCATGATCAGACCTACCAATCGCATGGTGACTACCACGGTCAGGGCGATCAATCCAACCAGGATAAAATAGAGCGTATTGACCGGTACATTTTCAACGGTTGCGAACTCTTCATCAAATGAAATGGCAACCAATCCTTTATACAAAAAAGCAATGGTAAGAAAGATCACAATATCAAGGATCAGCATAAAAAGGAGATCGCTGCCGGGCACCGCCAGGATGCTGCCGAATAGATAGCTCATCAGGTCAGCCTTATACCCCGGACTGAGATCAAGGAAGATGATTCCCAGTGCCATACCGGTTGCCCACATGACGCCGATCATGGTATCGGCTCTCTCTTTCGTTTTTCTGGCAACAGTCCCCATTCCAAACGCTGACAGCAGGGAAAAGAGGATAGCTCCCAGTACAGGGCTTTGATTGAAAAAATACGCGATTCCAATACCCCCATAGGCAGCGTGCGCAATACCACCGCTTAGAAAAACCAGACGGTTCACGACAATGAACGTGCCGATCACGCCGCACGCGATGCTGACCAGTACACCCGCCAATAGAGCATTTCGGAAAAAAGAATACTGAAGAGCTTCAAGCATGATCCCCTCCATCATGATTATGGGGCGCCAGCACGCGGTGCGGTACACCGTGTGCGATCAGATCGATGGGGCAGTTATAGATCGCATCCACCATTTCGGATGTGATTTCCTTGTTTCCGTGATAGTACAGACGACGATTGATACATCCAATGGATTTCACGTGCGAAGAAACGGCATCCATATTATGGCTGACCATCACAATTGTCATTTTTTGATTGAGTTCATGCAGCAATTCATAGATGTTCTGGGTTGCCTGTGGGTCCACACTGGCGGTGGGTTCATCCAGCAGCAGTATCTGCGGTTGGGTGGCAAGCGCGCGTGCAATGTAAATACGCTGCCGCTGCCCAACCGAGAGATCACCGATAGCACGTGATCGTTGATCGAATACTCCTACCTGTTCCAGCACTGTTGTGATGATCTGCTCATCCTCTGACTGCATCCTGGTTAAAAATCCCTTGCAGCCCAATCTCCCCATACTGACCACATCCCATACCGAAATGGGAAAATATTTATCAAAAGCGACCATCTGGGGAACGTATCCTATGTGGCAGCGCCCTTTTTGGGGAGATTCACCCATAATAGTGATCTCGCCCTGCATGGGTTCGATCAATCCTATCAGCGTTCTCAGCAATGTGGTCTTACCGCCGCCATTCGGACCGATCAATCCGATGAAATCCCCTTTCGTGATTCTAAGATTGATATCCTCGAGAACGGGGGTGGATTCGTAACCTACCCATACATTATTAAGCGTGATAACAGGATCTATTGGCATAAGTGGTCCATTTCTTAGTGGAGAACCTGGTTGAGACTTTTTGCGATCAGGTTCATGTTTTCTATCCAGTTTTCTTCCAGGGGACTGATCAAGATCACCTCGCCGCCTATATCCTGAGCAATGGTTTCGGCAGACTTTGTGCTGAATTCAGGTTCTGCAAAGATGAAATGAATATCATGCTGCCTGGCGAAACTGATCAAATCAGCCAGCTCGGCTGCACTGGGTTCATTGCCCCCGACTTCAATGGCGATCTGCTCAAGGTTATAATCGCGGGCGAAATAACCCCAGGCGGGGTGGAAGGTGATGAATTGGCGTGAGGGGAGCGATTTCAGAGAACTGCTGATCTCCTGATCAAGGCTATCGATGTCCTGCAGAAATGCATCCAGATTGTTCTGGTATATTGCGTCATGTTCGCGATCCATGTCGGATAAGGCAGAAGCTATGGTCTGGGCGATGATTTTTACATTTGCGGGAGAGAGCCAGATATGGGGATCCAGGTCACCGTGTGCATCCGTTCCTGCCTCAGCGGAGGTATGTTCGTCCCCACTGATTGCGATCTTCTCAATTCCAGCGCTGCTGTCCACGAACTGCAAATTGGGATTCGTGTCCTTGAATTTGTTCAACCAGGCGTTTTCAAATTCCACACCGATCGTGAAATAGACCTGTGAAGTGCTGAGCGCCTGCATTTGAGAAGGCTGCGGCTCGAAAGTATGCGGTTCTTCTCCAGGAGCGACCATGACATTAACATTCACCAGATCGCCGCCGATGCGTTCAACGAAATATTTTTGCGGCAGGATGCTGACGGTTACATCCAGCTTGTTGGAAGTTGGAAGCGGCGCTGATGTGCAGGCAATCAGAAATATTGGAATACTGGCGATGCTGATGATTTGCAAAAATCCTTTATTCTTTTTCGTTTTCATCATTCCCCTTTTTCTCATTTGTTTGAAACCTTGCATTGCTGGCAAAGACCGTTCAACTGCAGCCAGTGTTCTTCGAGGTCAAAATCATACTGTTGGGCGATATTTTCAAATTGGGCTTCCATATCCAGCCCATCAAAATAAACCGCTTTGCCGCATTTTCGGCAGATCATCAGATGATTGTGACCTTCCTTTGCCTTCAAGTATTTGTTGCAGCCGCTATCTTGATGAACTTTTTGAAGTAATCCCAGTTCTTCCAGACACTCCATTGTGCGATATACGGTAACCATACCAAGGGAGGGGTGTTTCTGGCGGGTAAGGTCATATACTTCGATCGGTTCCAGCGCCTTTTCACTTTGCAGAAGGATCTCTACAATCGCTTCGCGCTGGGCGGTGATGCGCATGCCATTATTCTGTAATTTTTGGATCCAATTACTTTTCATAGTTCCTTATTCTTGTTATTGATAATGAAAATCAGTTTCAATAATACATACGTACTTCTGTTCTGTCAAGGGCTGCTGTATTTTCTTCTAATCTTCCGCTAGAATGAATGTATGGAAACAACCCTCATTCCGGTATCCATCACTGAGCAGTTATCTGAAAAATCCATAGTTTTTTTAACCTCACATTTCCATGCCAAGGTCATTGAAAAAGGGCAGCAATTCCTATGGGAAGGGGAGCCGGTGGATGCCGTGTACATGATCCTGCAGGGATATGTGAAAGTTTTTCACCTTTCTGCCGAAGGGAGAGAACAGGTGCTTGCGATATTAAAAGAGGGAGGTTTTGTTAATGCCGTTTCGGCTCTTCAGATTTTGTCTGCCAACCATGCGCATGCTTCAGCATTGGGTCGAGTGGTTCTGGGGAAAATCGCATTGACGGACTTCAATCACGCAATTCATGAATATCCTGATTTTGCACTCCTGCAGATGCGTGACCTTGCCGATAAATTGGATCACATGACCGACCTGGTTTCAGACCTTTCGCTTCGATCTACCCGGCAGCGCCTTATCCAGTTTCTTCTGCAAAATAAAACACAACGTACGGTTGTTTCAGGCTGGACACAAGAAGAGATCGCTGCACAGATAGGGACTGTGCGGGATGTGGTAAGCCGGTTGCTGGGATTGTTTGCTAGAGAAGGGCTGATCCGCATCGAACGTCAGCGCATCATCCTGCTGGATGTTCAGCGGCTGCGTTCTGAGTTGGAAAAAATGGGAAATGCGACTTAAGTCATAGAATTCCGACGTTTATTTTGATATGCTTCTAATCAAGGAGACAGGAATGGATTGGGCTCTTCCGATCATTGATGAACAAAAGTGTGTAATGTGTGGTGATTGCGTTGATGTATGCCCGACCGATGCATTGTCTTATTATCAAGAAAGGATCATATTTCTTGCCCCACACAAGTGCACTTTCTGCTCTATCTGCGAACAGATCTGCCCGCAGCATGCTATCCGCTGCGAATTTATGATCGTAATGGGGACGGAGGAGATCAAAAATGAGTGAATATATCAATAATGCCTCACAACGTGAAGAAAAATTAAAAGAGGTTATCCGTCAGCTTCATGCCGGGCAATCGGTCGAGGGTCTACAACAGCAATTCAATGAACTGCTGCAGGGTGCGTCATCACAGGAAATCGTACATATCGAGCAGACGTTGATTGCGGAAGGATTGCCCATTGAACAGGTTCAATTCCTGTGCGATATCCATGTGGCACTTTTCAAAGAAGCGTTGGATCAGCAATTACCTCCAGAGATGCAGCCGGGTCACCCCATTTATACATTCCGCGCTGAAAATGAATTTGCCGAAATCCAGCTGCATGCAATGAATGAAATGATCGTGGAATTACAAAGGGCGCCATCGGAAAACACGCGCCATAAATTGCTCCAGGCTCTTCAGAAATTACAGTTGTTCGATCTTCATTACCAGCGCAAAGAAAACTTGCTTTTCCCTGTATTGGAGAAATATGATTTCAGTGGACCTTCATCGGTGATGTGGGGAGTACATGATGAAATCCGAGCTTTATGGAAGAAGTTGGAAACGATATTGAAGGAAAAAGACCCTTCTGTGAAGACCATAGCTGCGGAATATGACGATCTTCAACATAAAATCCGTGAGATGTTTTACAAGGAAGATCATATCCTGTTTCCCACCGCACTGGAGAAATTAACTGGATCTGATTGGGAATTGATCTATCGGGGTGAACCTGAAATCGGTTTTGCGTTCGTAACACGGGGTTCAGATTGGACACCGGCGGACACAAGCAAATTTGATCTACCCCAGTATGAAGAAAATGGAACAGAAAAAAGAGAGGAGATGGAAATGGTGGAATTGACTTTGAAAGTCGGGAAACTCACTGCGTTACAGGTGGATCTCTTATTGCAGAATCTGCCTGTTGATGTAACGTATGTGGATGAGAATGATCAGGTGGCTTTTTATTCTCAATCCAGAGAGAGGATCTTCGCAAGAACGCCAGCCGTGATCGGCAGAAAGGTGCAGATGTGCCATCCACCAGCCAGTGTGGATAAAGTTCAGAAGATACTGGATGATTTCCGCGCAGGAGTGCGAGAGGAGGCAGCCTTTTGGATCCAGATGAATGGAAAATTTATCCATATCCGCTATTTTGCTGTACACGACGATCAGGGTATTTATCGCGGTACGATTGAAGTCACGCAGGATATCACGGAAATACGAGCTCTCGAAGGTGAAAAAAGATTGCTGGATGATTGATCGGTAGGAAAAAATAAAAATGACCTGAAACTTTTCAGGTCATTTTTTCTTTTGACACTCTGGACAGATCCCGAACAATACCAGGTGGTTGGTGGTTATGCGGAAACCGGATTCTTTTTCAATGGAATCCAGAAAATTAGATACTTTTTCGTTTCGAAAGGTGATCTGCTTGTGGCACTGTTCACATACCAGATGATGATGGGGATTCTTTGTGACCAGTTCGTACACGACAGCTGGTCCGCCCATGTCTGAAACCGAGACTTTCCCTTCGTGAACAAGACGCTCCAGGGCACGGTATACGGTGGAAGTATCTACCGCGGTGAAGGTGATTTTGATTGCCTCGTAGATTTCTTTTGCTGTAAGGTGATCTTCCTTACTTGTTAGAACCTTAAGAATTGCGTTGGAAATGGAAGATGTTCGCATTTTTGTCCTGATTGGTATATAATATGCAAAAATTTGCAAATGCAATATTATGCACAAGGAGATAACCCATGTTCATCAAACAACAACTCATGCACATTCCAGATGGATTTCTTTCTCTTATTTTATCGTTAATTCTGTGGATTATTTCTATAGCAGCCATTTTCATGGCGATCAGGAAATTTTCTAAAGGCGAGAACAGCCACAAGCTTCCTCTCATGGGAGTACTGGCGGCTGCCATATTCGCCGGTCAGATGCTTAATTTCAATGTTGTAGGCGGTACTTCCGGTCATCTATTAGGAGCTGCATTGGCTACCATCCTTTTGGGACCGTGGGAAGCTGTTCTGGTGATGACCAGTGTAGTTTCCGTGCAGGCAATCATTTTCCAGGATGGTGGGCTGCTGGCGCTGGGCGCTAACATATTCAATATGGCGGTCATTGGCGTGAATGTTTCTTATGCTGTATCTCAATTACTGAGCAAAGTCTTAAAGAAAGGAAAATGGGCACTTGGAACCAGGGGATTTCTAAGTGGCTGGACTTCCATCTTTATTGCAGCGTTGGCTGCCGGATTAGAGCTGGCGATCTCTGGCACCTCTCCCGCTAATGTTGCGGTGCCTGCCATGGCTGGTATCCATGCATTAATTGGGATCGGTGAGGGGTTAATTACACTGGCAGCGCTGGTATTTATTTCTTCCACCAGGAAGGAAATGCTGGATGAGAGTGAATCGGGAAAGGGATTCGATCGTTCTGTACTGGTGGGCGGTATCATCCTGGCGTTGATCCTGGCGGTACTTTCGCCACTGGCTTCCTCGCATCCGGATGGTTTGGAAAAAGTGGCGGAAGATCTCGGATTTTTATCTCTGGATAGTGGACCGCTTTATGAGATCATCCCGGATTATACTTTTCCAGGTATTCATGACGAGAAACTTGCTACTATTACGGCAGGTGTAGTCGGAGTGGTCCTGATCGCTTCCGTTGCACTTATCAGCGGTAATAAAAAGAAAAACAGCACACAAGAGAAATAAACTAGATTGACCCTGTATATTAAAAGATCTGGATTCCTGTATTCGCTCGATACCCGTGTGAAATGGGTTGGGGTGGTGGTGATAGCATGCGTTGTGCTCTCCATACCCATTTTCACATGGGCTGTTTATATTTTGCTCTTCTCTATATTGACCTCGCTTGCAATTGCCACGCAATTACCTCTAAAAGAAGTATTCCGCCGTACATTTTTGATAGAGATCCCCGTTCTGTTGATCCTGCTGCCGCTTCCTTTTATTAAAGAAACTCCTCTTTTTGTCAATTTTTCTGTATGGGAGTGGTCGCTGAGAATATCCGTTCCTGAGTTGATGCGTATTGCGGCGCTCATGCTGCGTTCATGGCTGCTCATTTTTTCGATGGTTATATTCACCATGACAACTGCGCCTGATGTGGTTTTTTCTTCTTTGACATCTTTCGGTGTTCCATCCGTTTTAATCAATATTATTTTGCTGATGTGGCGTTATCTATCGTTGTTCATGGATCTGGCACATACGATGGCTGATGCAAGTGCCCTGCGCAGCATATCTTCCGCGAAAGATATACACAGTAGACTGTCTCGAACTGGTTTGAATATCAAATATCGCGGTGCGATGATCGGGAGCATGTTTGTGAGAGCCTATGAACGCAGTGAACGTGTCTATCAAGCCATGCTGCTGAGAGGTTTTGATGGAAGCGTTCGTGCCATTCATTCTTCTTCTCTTCAAACCGCTCATTTCATGCAGATTGTGTTCCTCTTGCTGGCAGGTTTTTGCTTTATCATTGGAGCATATGCCATCAAAGCTTGAATTGATCCCTGCAAGGCTTGACGTAAAGGACCTGTCCTTTGCCTATCCAGATAGCCCTCGATCTCTATCTGAGATTGATTTTTCCATCCCGCAGGGGCAGAGAGTGGCGATCGTTGGACCCAACGGAGCAGGTAAAACGACACTCCTGCTGAATTTAACCGGTCTGCTGACGGGCAGCGGGGAGATTCTTGTTAATGACATTCTCCTGGAAAAGAAGAACTTACCCGTTATTCGCCGATTAATGGGTATGGTGTTTCAATCACCGGATGATCAGCTTTTTTCCAATCGAGTATTCGATGATGTAGCGTATGGATTGGTATACCAGGGAAAAGAAAAAGAATTGATCGAACAGTACGTGCAAGCTGCGTTACAGGCAGTTGGTATGCAGGGTTTTGAGGATGCGGTGCCCTACCACCTCAGTCTGGGGCAAAAAAAGAGGGTGGCGATTGCAACCGTCCTTTCCATGCAGCCTCAATTGCTGCTCTTTGATGAGCCGACCATGGGGCTGGATGCGCGTGCGCGCAAACAGTTCATCCAGATAGTACGTGATCTTCCACAAACAATCCTGCTGGCTACTCACGATTTGAGATTGGCTGCTGCATTGTGCGAACGATTATTAGTGCTTGATGCTGGGCAGATTGTTTACGATGGGGAACTTAAAACAGCACTGCAGGATACAGGCTTGCTGGAAAAACACGGCTTGGATTTTGAGTAGCTTGACAAATGATCTGTCATGCTGATCGAAGGGAAGCATCTGTCAACCATACTAATGAACCAGCTGGCAGAGGAACAGCACTATGCTTTGTGATCTCTCAGAATGATTGGAATAGTGTGTCATTCTGAGCGTAGCGAAGAATCCCGTCCAAAGCTGATTAAACTCGAAAACAGGCATCAAAAAAACAATCGCCATCAATCAGGTCTCGTTTTTTATAGCCTGTTCACTTTTCTATCCACACCACGGTGTGATTCTTCGGTCGCTGTGCTCCCTCAGAATGGCACAGTAGAAAGTCATGCTGAACGCAGTGAAGCATCTGTCAGCCATACTAATGAACCAGCTGGCAGAGGAACAGCACTATGCTTTGTGATCTCTCAGAATGATTGGAATAGTGTGTCATTCTGAGCGTAGCGAAGAATCCCGTCCAAAGCTGATTAAACTCGAAAACAGGCATCAAAAAAACAATCGCCATCAATCAGGTCTCGTTTTTTATAGCCTGTTCACTTTTCTATCCACGCCATGGTGTGATTCTTCGGTCGCTGTGCTCCCTCAGAATGACACAGTGGTACGTCATGCTGAACGCAGTGAAGTGGTAGGGTGCGTTGGTAACGCACAAATAAATGTATTATGAAAAACGGTGGATTGCAATCTTGCCATACAGACGCGCTCTCTCAGAATGACACAGTGGTGCGTCATGCTGACCGAAGGGAAGCATCTGTCAGCCACATTGCTGAATCAGCCAGTAGATTGACGCACTGCGCTTTGCGACTCTCCTGTGAAAAAGCTTCGTTTTGACGAGATCCTTCTGTTACAGTATGCTATCAGAGCATTCCTTCCTTCCGCAGAATCTCACTCAGCTTTTCTTCAACAAAATCCAATAGGATGGTGCCGTTAATGTCAAACGTGGGTGTGATCTGAAAGCCATTGCCCCACGATCGCACCTGCCGGGCTGCCTTGAAATTGGTGGTGATATCTACCTCGGTATACGGGATGTTCTTTTCCTTCAACCAGACTCTTGCCTTACGGCAATCGGGACACCACTGCGTGCAGTACATCACCACGCCACCCTGCGGCAGGGTTTCTTCTTCCTTCATCACATCTTTCTTTTGGAACGCATCCGGGATGATCTTGCGCAGCTCATCCAGCAGGATTTCATTGCTGGGCTGGTCGTCAATATCATGGATATCGATATAGCGGATGCTCCCTGTTTTATCAATGATGAAGATAGCTCGTTCTGTGTAGCCTTCTGGTCGCAGCACCCCGTATTGTTTCGCGACCTTGCCGTGTGGCCAAAAATCACTCAAGAGTGGGTAAGTGATCCCGCCCAGGCTTTCTGCCCATGCTTTCAAACATGGTACGTGATCTACGCTTATGCCCAGTACCTGGACATTCAATCCCGCGAATGTGGGAGAAAGAACCTCATACGACGGGATCTGCCCTGATCAGACCGGTGTCCATGCCAGCGGGAAGAAAGCCATCACCACGGTTTTTCCACGAAGATCGCTCAGGGTGAGGTCTTTATCCAAATGGATTGGGAGGGTAAAATCAGGAGCATGGTCACCAACTTTAAGTTTCATATGCACTCCTTGGTTTACAATATAGACAATATTAAAGCATGATATGGTTAATAAATTCATTATAGCAAAGGAAAGAATCGTATGTATAAGGTAGTTTTACTTCGACATGGCGAGAGCGAATGGAATAAAGCCAATCTGTTCACCGGCTGGACGGATGTGGACCTTTCGGAAAAAGGATTAAAAGAAGCTCAACAGGCAGCAGTATTATTAAAACAGCAGGGTTACACCTTTGATATCGCCTATACTTCGGTGTTGAAACGAGCCATTCGCACGTTATGGATCGTATTGGATGGTATGGATCTGATGTGGGTTCCCGTGATCCGCTCCTGGCGCCTCAATGAAAGAATGTATGGAGCGTTACAGGGATTGAACAAAGCCCAAACCGCTGAGAAATATGGTGATGAACAGGTTCATCTGTGGCGTCGCAGCTACGATGTGCCACCACCAGCATTGGAAAAGGATGATGAACGTTATCCCGGCAAAGATCGTCGTTATGCAGATTTGGATGAGCGGGATATTCCTACCACAGAATGTTTGAAAGATACGGTAGAACGTTTTCTGCCTTACTGGAAAGATACCATCGCCCCCTCTATCAAATCAGGAAAACGTGTCATTATTGCTGCTCACGGGAACAGTTTGCGAGCCCTCGTAAAATACCTTGATAATATTTCCGATGAAGAGATTCCCGGTTTGAACATTCCCACGGGTGTTCCCTTGGTATATGAACTGGATGAAAATCTGAAACCCATTAAGCACTATTATCTGGGTGATCAGGATGCGGTCAATGCAGCCATTAATGCTGTTGCCAACCAGACCAGGAAGAAGGAATGATCCTTCATAATGAAAATGAGCGCTGAAAAGCGCTCTTTTTTTTGTTCTCATAACCGAAATGCAGCCGGAAATCGCAAATCGAGTTTTTTGCATTACACTATAACAAAGAGGTTTTATGACCAGGATTTCATCAAATGTTGCACATCTATTAAAAGCCGTTCCACCTCATGTAACCGTATTGGCGGCAGCGAAAACACAATCTGTGGACGCGGTGATGGAGGCATATCAGGCAGGTTTGCGCCATTTTGGACATAATTATGTGCAGGAAGCCTTGCAAATGCTCCCCGATGTGAAAGCTGAAATTGAGTGGCATATGATCGGTCATTTACAGCGCAATAAAGTAAAACAGGCGCTCGAGATCTTTTCATTCATTGATTCTCTTGATTCATTGCGGTTAGCTGATGAACTGGAAAAGCAAGCCATTATATTGAACCGGCTGGTTCCTGTCATGATAGAGGTCAACATTGGTGAAGAGGAAGCCAAGACAGGCGTTGCTCCTGATGTTGCGCTGCAACTGGCTAAATCGGTAAGTTCCTTACCTCATTTACAATTAGTAGGTATTATGACCATGGGACCTCGCTTCGGTGACTCAGAAGATTCGCGTGTCTACTTTAAAAGAACCCGCGCGATATTTAAAGCAATCCAGACTATGCAACTGCCCAACGTTGCGATGCAATATTTATCCATGGGAATGAGCAGCGATTATCTGGTTGCCATTGAAGAGGGCGCGAATATGATCCGTCTTGGTACAGCGATTTTTAGAGAGCGGTAGACGTTCATCTCCGGAGTATTTTTATTGAAACAAGAAAAAACGGTCTTATTAACCATATTTTTCCTTTTTTATGCTGCCGCCGGTTCGATCGAACCGGTTCTTTCTCTTATCTTTCACGAGAAAGGTTTTCCACTGGAGCAGGTCAGTATTTTAACAGCCCTGCCGCGCATGATGATCCTGCTGGCTGGTCCATTATGGGCGGCAGTGGCAGACCGCTTTCGCCTGCACAGATATATTTTCCCCCTGACGATGGCGCTTTCCATCCCATGTGCTCTGGGGATGCTGCTTGTCCTTGATTTTGACGTTCTGTTCGTGGTCGTATTTTTATTTTCCATCAACTATGCCCCAATCCGTTCTTTGTGCGATGGTTTGACCGTCTCGTTGTTGAAGGAAAAGAGTCATGAATATGGAAAGATCAGAGCCTGGGGCGCGGTGGGTTATGCCATTGCTACCCTTTCTGTTGGCGCCCTGGCTGAACGTTTTGGAGCAGCGGTGGCGTTGGTGCTCATGTCGATATTTCTTTTCCTGGCAATTCTGGTTTCACTACGGATGAAAGCACAGCCTTCTACCGGCATCATTTCCATCCATGATTTTTCCCATGCAATGATCAGAGATACCCGCTGGTTTCAATTTCTTGTGATTGCGTTTTTAGCGGGAACTTCCATCAATATGGTAGTTGGCTACCTGGCAATTTATTTGAAGGAAATGGGCGCTTCATCTATATTAACCGGTGTAGCGCTTTCCACTGCTTCGCTCAGCGCAATTCCTCTCTTTTTCCTGGCACCAATGATTTTAAAAAAGAAATCATCCATGGTGGTAATGCGCTATTCTATTTTGATCCTGGCTTTGCGCTGTTTTTTGTATACCCAGATCAACGACCTGAAATATATCATTCCGATTCAACTTTTGCATGGTTTGACGTTTTCTCTATTTTGGGCTGCGGGTGTGTTGTACGTGAAACGCATGATCCCGGAGGGATATGACACCAGCGGACAATCGTTGTTTGTTGCCATGTATTTTGGGTTGGGAGGATTGGCAGGGAATTACGCGGGCGGGATGATCTTTGCAAAATGGGGCAGCAATACAATGTTCCTGATTGGTACAGCAGCAGCGTTATTGGCGGTGATGATCTCATTTATACCCTTTAATAGGTCATCACTGCAAAAACAATCTGAAATTACCAGCTAAATATGTTTTGCATAGTAGGTGATGGCTGCAATTTGGGCAATATGATAAAATTAGTCCGAATAAAGTGATGTTTGACTGATGTTTCGAATCAACCAGCATTACCGTATTGGTGTTCCTATATTATAATTTTATGGGTTCCTGTAAATTTCTATCCCCTGAAAAAAATTAAACGGATCCCACATAAACGACTGAGATTACTGGCATGGACATGATTCAAATTAAAGTCGAGTTTTCCGGGCTTTCTCGCATACTGGCTGGCGCCAATGATATGCAGCTATCTATTTCCAATCAAGAAACCTATACTGATGTGATCCGCTATGTTGCTGAGAGGTACCCAACATTGGTCGGTAATGTGATCGAAAAAAACAAAAATAGCCTTTTCCCTTCTAATATATTCAGTCGTGATGGCAAGACTGTGGTACGACCAGAACAGATGAATGATATCCCCCGGGATGGAGAGACATTGATATTGCTCTCCTTATTGGCTGGAGGATAAGGAAATCATTTTAGGAGAATATGTTTATGTACGGTTATCATGGCAAGATTCTGCATATAGACCTGAAAGAAAAAAAGACCTGGGTCGAACAAAAACCAGAAGCCTGGTATAAGAAATATATCGGTGGGGTTTCCATGGCAACGCGATTGTGCTGGGAAAATATCCAGCCGGGCTGCGATCCTTATTCCCCTGAAAATCCGGTTTGTATTGCTAACGGCATTTTTGCCGGCACACCGGTTCCGGTGGGCGGTAAATACGGGCTGGCGTCCAAATCACCCATGACGGGTTTTATCGGTGATAGTCTGTCAGGAAGCTGGTTTACCATTGCACTAAAACGAGCCGGCTGGGATGGCATTGTGATCCATGATGCCAGCGAAGATTGGGTGAATATTTTTGTTGATGATGAGCGCGTCGAGTTTCGTGATGCAACCTCCCTGCTTGGGCTGGGAACATTTGAGACCGAAGAAGCCATCCGCGAGCAGTTGCGAGATGACCAGGTTCGTTCGGCTACCATTGGACCATCTGGTGAGAATATGGTTCGTTTTGCCAATGTTACCAACGATGGGCGCCAGGCAGGTCGCACAGGGCATGGATCTGTATGGGGATCGAAAAAACTAAAAGCAGTATCCGTACGCGGCACAAAGGGAATTGCGGTGGCTGACCCTGAGACCCTGATGAAATTATCTTTTGATATTACTAAAGAAGCGCAGGGTCCACATACCTCCAAATATCGCATTTTAGGAACATCTACCAACGTTCTTAATATGAATAAGATCGGTCTGCTGCCTACTCGCAATTACCAGGAAGGCGTTTTTGAAGATGCCGAAATGGTCAGCGGTGAATATCTGCATGAACATAATAAGGTAAAAACGATCGCCTGCGCACAGTGCCCGATCGCCTGCGAGCAGATGTCCATGGCAAAGGGTGGACCGTATGAAGGCGCCATGACTGGAATTGAGTATGAATGCCTGTTTGCCAATGGACCAAACCTGGGCATCAACGATCTCAATGCGGTTATTAAATTGATCGATGTTGCCGACCGTTCTGGGATGGATGCCATGAGCATGGGTATTACCATCTCCTGGGCGATGGAAACGTATGAAAAAGGCATTTTCAAGAAAGAAGATTTCAAATGTGAGAGTCATCCGGATGGTTTTGACCTCTCGTTTGGCAATGGGCAGTCAGCTGTCTATCTGGCAGAGATGATCCGTGACCGGGAAGGGATCGGAAAGCTGCTATCGGAAGGCACGCGCATTGCCAGCCAAACGATCGATAAGGAACGCGGCACGGAGACCTATCAATGGGCAATGCAGTCCAAAGGCTTGGAACCTGCCGGCTATGATGCCCGCGGGCTGAAGACATTCTCATTAGGATCCGCAGTTGGCACACGTGGACCCTGTCATAACCGTTCGGCAGCGTATGATCCGGATATCAAAGGGGATGTGGATCGTTTCTCCGTGGACGATACACGGGGTCGTCTGGCGATGGATACGGAAGAATATGCTGCAGTCTATGATACTCTACCGCTTTGCAAATTCATCCGTCGTTGTTTCACCGGAAAAGCTGATCGGGCGGGAGCCTGGCCGGCAATCGCCAGTCTTATTAACGCTACCACTGGATGGGATTTTAAATTCGAAGATATTGATTTGATCGGCTCCCGCGCGACCACAATAAAAAAAGCCTTCAATATTCGTGAAGGCTGGAAGCGGGAAGATGATACGCTTCCCTGGCGTTGGATGCATGAACCCATGACCAAAGGACCTTCAGCCGGGCACGTCACCTCTGATGAAGAATTGGAATATATGAAAGATCTTTATTACGAAGCGAAGGGTTGGACTAAAGAAGGGTTGATCCCGAAAGCAAGGTTGATCGAACTTGGCATGGAAGATGTCGCTGAGGAAATTGGTGTATAGGAGTAAGCGGAAAAGATTATGACAACTTCAACTTCAAAATATCAATATGTGGATTGTGACCCTGAAAAATGTATCGGATGCCAGCTTTGTGAATATGTATGTTCTTATAATAAAACAGGAGAATATAACTCCTATCGCAGTCGAATTCGCACTGTACGTGTAGATGAGGTGCTTATCACTGCCATTGCATGTAGAACCTGCGAGAATGCACCCTGTGTGCGTTCCTGCCCGCAGGATGCGCTGACACAGGACCCGAAGACCGGAATCATTCATATTGACGCAAGTAAATGCGATGCCTGCGCCTGGTGTGTGGAAGCGTGTGATTTCGGTGCCATTTCCATAAATCCGGCAACGAAGCTGGCGGAAATTTGCGACCAGTGCGAAGACCTCGAAGAAGGTCCGCAGTGCATCAAATGGTGCCCCAAAGAAGCACTATTCATGACTACCCCTGAACAGAGGGCACAAAAATCTCGACGTGAATTGATCAAAGAAGAGGTCATCGGCGCAAAAGCCGCTGGTTGATCGATCCATTCCTTCCCGTATCTATAACTGGGAAGAGAACGCATTAAAGGAGCAAGATGGCGGAACAAAAACCAGAGGAAGAACTGAGAATTGGAGTATATATTTGCCACTGCGGCAGCAACATCGCCGGGGTAATTGACCCCGCTGTAGTGGCAGAATGGGCTTCGACGCTGCCCGGTGTTGTCCATGCAACAGATACGCTGTATGCCTGTGCAGATAGTGGGCAAACACTTATCAAAGAAGATATCAAGAAATACAACCTCAACCGCGTGGTTGTATCCGCTTGCTCTGTGCGTATGCACGAGAACACTTTCCGAGGAGCGGTTTCAGAAGCCGGCTTGAATCCATTCTTGATGGAAATGGCGAATATTCGCGAGCAGTGCACCTGGGCGCATGGTCATGATAAGGCAGGTGCGCTGGAGAAAGCCAAGGACCTGACCGCAGCCGCCATTGCGAAGGCGCGTTTCCTCAACCCTCTCACCATGATCAAAGTGCCCGTCACCAAACGTGCCATGGTCATCGGCGGCGGGGTGGCGGGTATTAGCGCTGCTCTTGACCTGGCTGATCAGGGCATCGAAACGATTTTAGTAGAGAAAGAACCTACCATTGGTGGTGTGATGGCGCAGTTGAATAAGACCTTCCCCACCATGGACTGTAGTATATGAATTCTCGCACCGAAAATGGTTGACGCGGCGCGTCACCCGAAAATTGATGTAAGAACATATACGAATGTTGAGCGTGTAGAAGGCTATGTAGGTAATTTCAAAGTCCAGTTGCGCGAAAAAGCACGCTATGTGCGCGCTGATCGCTGCAATGGCTGCGGCGAGTGCTCCAAAGCCTGCCCCATCGAAGTGCCGAATTATTTTGAGATGAACCTGGCTCCACGAAAAGCTGCCTATGTTCCGATGAGCCAATCCGTTCCTCTGCTTTATACCATCGATGAAGAAGCCTGTATCCATTGTTATAAGTGTGTGGATGCCTGCGGTCCTTTGGAAGCTATTGACTTCAGTCAGGAAGATAAGGTCGTTTGGGAAGATATCGGTGCCATCATTGTGGCGACCGGTTTCAACCATTTTGATCCCAGCGTGATCCCTGAATACGGCTATGGGCGTTTCCCCAATGTCATTACTGCCATGGAAATGGAACGCTTGAATAATTCCGCAGGACCTACCACCGGCAACCTGATCCGACCCAGCGACCAGCACAATCCGCAGCGTCTGGCGATCATTAACTGCGTGGGTTCGCGCGACAAACGTTTCAATCCCTGGTGCTCCAATTTCTGCTGCATGTACGCTATCAAAAATGCCGTATTGCTCAAGCAGATGAATCCAGAGCTTGATATTTCTGTGTATTACATGGATATTCGTACCCCTTCCAAAGGATACGAGGAATTCTATGACCGTGCTCGTGGCATGGGCATCCGCTTCATACAGGGTCGCCCCAGCCTCATCACCGAAGATCCGCAGACGCGCAATCTTTTTGTTCATTCTGAAGATGTGTCACTGGGTAGGGTGATGGAGCACGAATATGATATGGTCATGCTCAACCAGGCTGCCGTTCCGCAACCGGATGTGGATGGTGTCAGTTCTGTTCTGAATATTACACAGAGTCCGGGCGGCTGGTTTATGGAATACCACCCCAAACTGCGCCCGGTTGACAGTCCCACCGACGGAATTTTCCTGGCAGGAGCCTGTCAGGGCGTGAAAGATATCCCAGCCTCCGTTTCTTCCGGGTTGGCAACATCTTCACGCGCCAGTCGTATTCTCCATTCAGATGAATGGGAGATTGAGCCGATCATCGCGCAGGTATGGGAAGATCGTTGTGTCATGGCAGATGGAAAGATTTGCGGTTTGTGCGCCAAAGCCTGCCCCTATGGTGCTATCGTTATCGAAGAAGGCAAAGCAGCCTCGGTGGTTGTAGCCAAATGCCATGGTTGCGGCGGCTGTGTGGCAGAGTGCCCTCACAATGCCATCACCCAGATGCACTTCACGGATGCACAGGTGCTCTCGCAGATGCGTGCCCTGCTGGCAGAAAAACCGGAAGAGAAAATATTCGCCTTCCGCTGTCACTGGTGTTCGTATGGTGGCGCAGATCTGGCAGGGACCAGCCATTTTGATTACAGTGCCAACGAACGTGGCATCCGTGTAATGTGTTCTGCCCGTATGGATAACGACTTCATCTATGAAGCCTTTCGATTAGGCGCTGGGGCAGTGCTTTACTCCGGCTGCCACCCGCAGGATTGCCACTACATCACCGGTCAGCAGGTGGGTGCCACCAGAGCGAGCCGCTTGCAGAAACTATTCGATAAACTGGAGATGACCCCCGGTCGCTTCCGCGTCGAATGGATCAGTGCCGCCGAGGGTGACAAATATGCCCGTATCATCAATGAAATGCAGCAGGTAATTGACGGCATGCCTCCCGAAAAGCTCCATGAAGAAATAGAACGCATAAGACCGGAAATGGAGAAAAGATCTCGCCGAATGTACGAAACACCTGAGATTGATAAGGCGGTGGAATACTCCGATCGCATGGTCAAAGCGATCACAGCGAAAGAGGTGCAAAGTGGAGACTAACACCGTAAAGAATTTTGCTGATGAAGTAAGAGCCATTCCCGGTGGGGAACATGTCGAGATGTGTTATTCCTGCGGTACATGTGTGTCAAAATGCATGATCCAGCAGAAAGTGGAACCGGATTACAACCCACGCCGTCTGCTTCGTATGGTCATGATGGATATGCGCGAAGAAGCTTTTGCCAGCCCGACCACATGGATGTGCTCTG
The DNA here is from genome assembly GCA_963556045.3 of Anaerolineaceae bacterium. GTDB lineage: Bacteria > Chloroflexota > Anaerolineae > Anaerolineales > Anaerolineaceae > UBA4781. The sequence goes on from CAUVYA020000002.1 coordinate 2,084,878, forward strand.
CCTGTGATCTATGCTACAGCGGCTGCCCGCAGGAGATCCATATCTCCAGCGTGATAGCAGCCGTCAAACAGTTAGCGATCGAGAATGGCTACAGCTCTCCACTGGAAACGGTTTCTGTCAACGAAGAGAAATGTTCCGGATGCGGCATCTGTGTGATGGCGTGCCCGTATGAAGCCCCCCATCTTATTGAAAAGGATGTAGATGGGGTCATGGATCACTTTGCGGAAGTGGATGTGAATCGCTGTATGGGTTGTGGAATCTGTGTAGCAGCCTGCCCGATGGGCGCCATTGCCCGCGAAGGTGTGGCAAATGAGGATATCATCCCGCAGATCGAGATCAAAACCAGGAAGATTCCTTCCCTGGTCGTTTTTATTTGTGATTGGTGCCTGCGTGTGGAAGAAGACGAATCCATTTTGGAATCCTATCCTGATAATGTACGGGTGATCCATATTCCCTGTTCTGGTAGGATCGATCCGCAGATGGCGGTCATGGCATTATCCTCCGGTATTGATGGAGTACTGGTGTGCGGCTGCGCACCCGGTGAATGCCATTTCAAACGCGGTACCTACGTCAGCCAGTGCAAGATCGGTCTGCTGGATAAGATGATGCAGCAGGTGGAATTACCCGCACAGCGCGTGAAATTCGTACAAATCGGAACCCAGGATCGCGGTAGGATCCGTGTAGAGATCGATGACATGCTTACCTCACTTGAGAATGTAAAGGAGGTGGCATGATGACAGCCAAACCGAAACTAGCGTTTTACTGGGCGGCTTCCTGCGGCGGCTGCGAGATCACGCTCACCGAATTGGGAATGCGTTTGATTGATGTGGGCGACCTGGTGGATATCGTACTCTGGCCGGCAGCCATGGATTTCAAATATGAAGATGTCGAAAAGCTGGCAGACAAGGAAATAGATATTTGTTTCTTTAACGGCGGCATCCGCAACAGTGAGAATGAAAAAGTTGCCAGGTTGCTTCGTAAAAAAGCAAAAGTGCTGGTAGCTTTTGGCTCCTGCTCACATCTGGGAGGCATTCCCGGATTGGCGAATTTGTACGATCTGGAGAATATGCTGGAGCGGGTTTACGATACTGCTCCATCGCTGGATGAAAGCCGCGGAACACGACCGCAGACGGTCAATCAAGTCCCGGAAGGGGAGATCGAACTCCCCGAACTGCAGCCCAGGGTTCGCACGCTGGCTCAAACAGTGGATGTAGATTATTTCATGCCCGGCTGCCCACCGGTGGTTGATCAGGTCTGGACGGTTTTTCAGGCTGCTCTGGCAGGCAAGCTGCCTGCAAAAGGCAGTGTGATCGGCGCCGGAGAAAAAACGGTGTGCGATGTTTGCACACGCGAAAAAGGGATGAGCGGAGTTCGTATCACCGAATTCAAACGCCCGCATGAAGTGGAGCTGGATCCTGATATCTGTTTCCTGCGGCAGGGTGTCATCTGTTATGGTCCGGTTACCAGGGCTGGCTGCAACACACCCTGTTTGAACGGCAACATGCCCTGCCGGGGTTGTTACGGACCTCCGGAGGGAGTGGTTGATCAAGGGGCAAAATTAGCCAGTGCTATAGGCGCTATTATCGATACCGATGAACCGCAAAAATTGCAGCAGATCCTGGATTCGATCGTGGATCCTGCCGGATTGAGTTATCGTTTTGGGATGGCGCATTCTCTATTGAACGAACTAAAGTATGGAAAAGAATCTTAATGGGAGAGAGAAACAGTGACTGAGAAAATCAAAAAAAACACCAAGATCTGTATTGATCCCATTACCAGATTGGAAGGGCATGGGCGTATTGACCTTTTCTTGAATGAAGAAGGTGGGTTGGGAAATGCCTATATGATCATTCCCGAACTGCGCGGTTTTGAGAAATTTTGCGAGGGTCGCCCGGTAGAGGAAATGCCCCGTATAACCCAGCGTATCTGCGGAGTTTGCCCGCTGGCGCATCACATGGCAGCCGCCAAAGCAGGTGATGCAGTCTACCATGTGGAAATCCCCGAGACTGCTAAAAAATTGAGAGAGCTTCAGTACAACTCTTTCTTCGTGGCAGATCACGCTACACATTTTTATGTACTGGGAGGACCTGATTTTGTGGTTGGTCCCACTGCCCCCAAACAGGAACGCAATATTTTGGGTGTGGTCAAGAAGGTGGGGCGCGAGATCGGTGCGCAAGTCATGCAGCTGCTTTCTGAGAACCATGAGATCTCTTCCATCATCGGCGGGCGTTATATTCACTCCGTGGGTGGTATCGTAGGTGGTATGAGCAAACCCATCACGGAGGCAGAACGCGGGCGCATTGAGCAGATAGCAACCAATTCCGTTGAAATTTCAAAGTTTTCCCTGAAATTATTCGAAGATGTAGTGCTCAACAACAGCGCTTACCGCGACATGATCCTCAGCGATGCCTACTCTCACCAGACCTACTATATGGGTACGGTGGATGAGAATAACAAGATCAATTTTTACGATGGAATGATCCGTGTGGTTGACCCGCAGGGGCAGGAATTCACCAAATTCAGCCCCGCGCAATATCTGGATGTGCTCGCGGAGCATATCGAACCCTGGACCTACCTGAAATTCCCCTACTTGAAAAAAGTTGGTTGGAAAGGATTTGTGGATGGTATGGATAGCGGCGTGTATCGAGCTACTCCATTATCACGCATGAACGCTTCGGATGGATTCACCACCCCGCTGGCACAGGCAGAATATGAAAAATTCTATCAGGTGCTGGGCGGGAAACCAGTTCATGCCACGCTGGCAACCCACTGGGCACGCTTGATTGAAATGCTCTACGCCTCCGAACGCATTCTTGAACTGGCTCGCGACCCGCATATCACGGGTACGAATGTGCGCACCATACCGACCGAAACCCCAACCGAGGGAATCGCTGCGGTGGAAGCGCCGCGCGGCACGCTGTTCCATCATTATGTGACCGATGAAAAAGGTTTACTTAAGAGCGTGAATTTGATCGTGGGCACCACCAATAACTATGCCGCTATTGATATGTCGATCAAGAAAGCGGCTCAATCGCTCATCAAACCCGGGAAACCGGTGGATGACCCGGTCATGAATCAGATCGAAATGGCGTTCAGGGCATACGACCCCTGTTTTGGCTGTGCCACGCACGCGATGCCCGGAGAAACTCCCATGATCGTCAAGGTGTATGATGCCAATCAAGAATTGGTGCAGGAAATTCGCAGGGATTAGGAGCAGCCATGAGCAAACGAGGTTTATCACAAAAAACACGCACCGAAACCGAGATGGTGCTGGAACGTGCCATGGTCACCCGTCATTATGTGATGCGCTGGGATCTGGATCGCTGCGTAGGCTGCCAGCTGGGTCCGCTGGTGTGTCCGAAAGATGCGCTGACCCATGTGGATGCAGTACTCGAAGATGGCAAAATGGTGGGTAAGCAGAGCGTGGATGTTGACCCGGCAAAATGTATTTTATGTGGAGAGTGTGTTGAGGTCTGCCCGGTTAATGCCATTGAAATGACCATTAACGGTCAGCCTGAGATACCGGTTATTAAATATGAAGTATTTCCACCTTTCTTGCAGAGCACAACCTTTGAGAAAGATGTTTTCGATTGGAAGAAAAAAGATTTTGTTATTGATAACTGCCCTACCAATGTCATTTCTGAAGATAAAAAAGAGAAAACACTGCTGGTAGATGATGCAAACTGCATCCGCTGCCGCCAGTGTGAGGTAGCCAGCGATGGCGCTTTTCATGTACAGCAGCCCTGGCAGGGCAGTGTGGTATTACAGCGTGAATTTTGTGAAGAGGGCTGCCAGGCATGTGCCGATATCTGCCCTACGCGCGCCTTGCATATTGATGAGAAGGGTGAGCTGGTACTGGCAGATTACTACTGCATTAAATGCGGTGCCTGTGTGCAGATCTGCCCGGTCGAAGCGCAGTATGAAGAATATGAAGTTACCGTCGAATCGCAGGGTGTCACCAAGGTGGTACCTCATCGTCGTGTAACCAACAGCAAGCAATTACCAATCTGGGTGGAACGCTGGCGGGTGCGCCACGAACCGCTCAAAAGCGGCGCCTGGGTGCAGGCATTATTGGAACTGGCAGATGAAAAAGCCGAAATGGTTGAGATCGACCGCAAACGCGCTTTGAAACGCCGTGACCTGCTGCTGGCGCTTAAAGGTGGAAACCGGCAGGAAGAATAGAGGTGAGCCGGGGTGGATAACGAAAAAATACAACAACTCTCCGAACAGGCTGGAGCCATGCTGGACGAGGGCTACCATTGTTCCGAGGCTGTGCTGTGGGCGGGTATGCAGCTTTTCCAACCGAAAATTTCGCCGGAAATGCTGCGATTAGCGACACCTTTTGCCGGCGGTATTGGTGGAACCAATGAGAATATCTGCGGCGCTCTGACGGGAGCGATCATGGTAATTGGTGCTGGCTATGGCAGGCAGGATGGTACTTCTGATGATGCGATCTGCCAGCAGTTTGCCGCACAATTCCATTGCTTATTTAAAGAAGAATTCGGATACACCTGCTGTAAAGATATCAAAGAATGCTGGCGTGGAAAACCCGGACAGGAAAACTGTAATATCCTGGTTTGTAAAACATGTCAACTTTTGTTTCGTATGCTGGAAAAATAAAATCAGAAACTCCCGAAAGGGAGCTTTTTTTATCATGCTTTAAAAATAGTGTTTTTAGACCTCCCCGCTCGTTGAGAAGATCTGCCAGACCGATCTTTGCCCTGAATATTTCCTTTTCTACTATGATAAGGTAGTCGTCAGATCTAATTTGTTCACAGCGTACAATAGTTTTTGGTGGTTGACATATTTCAGTCTATGTATTCATGAATGGATATTTTAATATTTCTTAACAAAAAAAACGGGAATACCTGTATAGTATTAATGATACATAAACGATAAATTGGAATAATGGAGGTGTTAAAGATGGTTGAGAAGATCAAAGCGGCATTAACCTTTCAAAAAGATGTCTATAAAGAAGTAGAAACAGATGAGAGTTTTACCAACTCTGCCTGGATCATTGTGGCTGTAGCAGCCTTATTGAGCAGTATGGGCACCAATGCAGAGATGATGCGTTCAAGTTTCGGCTCCTGGTTGTTTGGTTCGATTTTTCGAGCTGCGATCAGCGCAGGTGGTTTTGCATTGAGCTGTTACATCATCAACTGGTTGAGTAAAGCCTTGTTCCACGCCGATACCAGCTTTCACGAGTTGGTGCGCACTCTTGGTTTGGCATCTGTCTGGAATGCAGTGGGTTTCCTGGGGATCGTTTCGGTCATTTCTCCCGCTCTGCGTTGTGCTACTGGGATTTTTGAGTTTGCTGGAGGTATTGCAGGATTGGTCGCATGGGTTATTGCTGCCAAAGAAGCGCTGGATCTGGATTGGGGTGAGACGATCTTGACAATTGTCATTGGCTGGGTCGCACAGACGGTCGTCTTGTGGCTGGCTGGATTGATCCTGGCAGGAATTGGACTGGGTGTTACATCAGCTATCTTCTAGCGCAGATTAATCGTAGTTGTTAATAGGAAAGGTTTAGTCTGGGTTGTGTCTTCTGTAACTCTATGATCGTAGATACGTATACGGAATGTATAGCTGGCGAAAAAAGAGGAGAGCGATATGTCTGAGAGTAAAAAAGAAAAACGGGAATTAGGCGAATTCCATAAGATATCTGTCAAAGGAATAGGCAAGATTTTTCTTAAACAGGGATCACAACAGGAAGTAACGGTTGAAGCAGAAGAACATGTTCTCAGCAGGATCAAGACTGATGTGATCGACGGCTGCCTCACCATTGATATTGGACGAGATTGGCTTGAAAAATTAACTGCCGGACTGGATTACTTATCCTCTCGAAATATTGTTTTTGATATCACGATGAAAAAACTTGATGCGCTGGAGGTTGCCGGAAGTTGTTCGATTGATGCCAGTGGATTCAAAGGAAAAGAGTTAATGCTGGATTTAAGTGGCGCATCTAGTGTGGAGTTTTCGGATATTGATTTTAATGTCATCAATTCCAACCTGCCCGGTGCCGGGAAATTGTCAGTGGATGGTAAAGTAAAAGAACAATTTGTTAATCTGACGGGAGCCGGAAGTTATATCGCCGATAACCTTGAAAGTGAAAAAGCACATGTCAGCCTGACCGGAGTGGGGTCTGCCCGCTTGTGGGTAAAGGATGAAATGGATGCTGCGATCACAGGTGTGGGTACGATCGAGTATTATGGAGAACCGCAAATCAGACAATCCATTGCTATGATGGGAAGCATTCGCAGTTTGGGAAAGAAAGCATCGTAAGAGAACTACCCTGTGGGTTGTGAAAGATGTACCCCTTATGGTCGAGTTTTAACAATTTCTTGACGCTGTATTGACCAGGGTGTAAACTAAAAGTTGTAGTTTCATTAAAAGCGAGAAAAGGAAAAATGCAAGAAGAGAAATCATACGATCTGGATCCTGACCCTAGACGTAGCTTAACAAGATTCTCACGCGGTGTATACTGGCGAGGAGGTGTGTTGCGCTAAGCATTCACATCTTTATAGCTTTGTCTGTATAGTACAAGCTCTCAGTATATCTCGCAAGGATGAACTGAGAGCTTCTGTTTTGGCAGGATAGCTGATTTATGGAGGTTACCCATGATCACTATTTTACAGACACAAAACGAGAAATTGGTCCCCATCGAAAAAGTGGCGGATGGCGCTTGGGTTAATGTGATAGACCCAAACAAAGAAGAGATTGAAATATTACGCTCCTGGGGTGTACCGGAAGATTTTATCACCTATCCATTGGACCTTGATGAAAGGTCTCGAACCGAAAAAGATGATGGTTTTACCCTGATTCTGGTGCGCATTCCGTATTTTCAAAGTTGGGATGAGGATATTCCATATATTGCTATCCCGTTAGGGATCATCTTTTCAGATACGATCATCATTACCATTTGCCGCTATCAAAATGATCTCATCAACAGCATCATAAAAAAGAACGGCAAATATTTTTCAACACTCAAACGGAATCGTCTGATCCTCCAGATCATGCTTGCGAACGCAAATCACTTCCTGTCATATTTGCGAAATATTCAAAAGATCATCGATCAGACGGAAGATGAACTGCAGCGTTCCATCCGAAACAAGGAAGTCCTGGAATTGCTGAAATATCAAAAGTGCCTGGAATACTTTTCCACTGCCCTGCGCTCCAATGAGATCATGTTTGAACGACTGCAGCGCAATAAATTTTTCACCATCTTCCCTGATGACTTGGATCTGCTGGAAGATGTGATTATTGAAAACCAGCAGGCTATTGAAATGACCGGCATAGCCGGAAATTTGTTGAGCCAGATGATGGATGCCTATGCTTCGATTATCCAGAACAATCAGAATACCATCTTTAAGATCATGACAGCCTGGACAATAATCCTGAGTCTTCCAACCATCGTTGCGAGTTTTTATGGCATGAATGTAGCTTTGCCCCTGGCTGGTGATGGAAATGCTTTTTTGATCATTACCGGTATTTCATTGGTCATCATGCTGGTTGTTATCTTTTTCTTCAAAAAAATTAATTGGTTGTAGAGAAATGGTTTTCTCATTGACCGGTGCATGGGAGGTGTATCATCAAAGAATATGTGATTAATGTAGATATCCTGCTGAATCAGGTGCGCAGCGCTTTAGAGCGCGGTGATCTGAAAAGTGCAGTGGGTCTACTGGAAGCCCTTAAGCCCGCCGATCAGGCGAATGTATTTGATGATCTGCAGCCAGATGAACAGGATAAACTCTTGCCCCGTTTAAACCCGGAAGATTCAGCAGATATTCTTGAAGAGCTGCAGGATGAGGATGCTGCCCTGGTGGCTGAACGTATGCAGACCAAGAATCTGGCAGATATTCTCGACCATATGGAACCTGATGAAGCGGCTGATCTGCTGGGTGATATCAAACCATCCCTTGCTACGCGTGCAATTCAGAGTATGAAAGAAGCAGATGAAGTGCTTCCTCTGCTTGAACATACCGATGATTCAGCCGGTGGACTTATGACCGCTGCCGATGTCATTCTCAAGAAAGAGATGACTGTGAATGATGCCATCAAACATTTGCGCGCCATCTCACCTGATTCCGAGCAGATCTATTATCTCTTTGTCGTTGATGATAAGGGAGTTCTAGCCGGTGTAGTCAATTTACGTGATATGGTTGTGGCGCCGAAAGAAGCGCTCATAGGCTCCATCATGGAGCGGGATGTGATCTCAGTGAAAGCTGACACGGATCAGGAAGAGGCGGTTCGGATTGTGAAACGTTATGACCTGTTAGCATTGCCTGTGGTTGATAATGGGAATCGCCTGCTCGGTGTGATCACGTATGATGACTCTCTGGATATTCTGGAAGATGAGGCAACAGAAGATATTTATCGTCTGGGTGGTATTTCCAAAGAAAAACCAGGGGATGTTTCTATCAAAGATGCCATACGCAGTCGATTGCCCTGGCTGGTCGTTAATCTGGTTATGGCAATGGTTACAGGAGCTGTGCTTAGTTTATTCGAAAATACCATCGCACAGATGGCTGCCCTGGCTTCCTTTTTCCCCATTGTTGCGGGAGTGAGCGGTAGTTCGGGCACGCAAACTCTGACGGTAACCGTTCGCAGTCTGGCGACTGGTGAAATCACGGTGAAGGATGCCCGTCGTTCAATCTGGAAATCGCTCTTGCTGGGTATGGTGAATGGTCTGGTATTAGGAGCTCTGGTGGTCTTGATCGGCTTCCTCTGGAAAGGGGATGTCCAGCTTGGTTTAATTGCAGGTGCTGCCACACTGGTCAATATTGTGATTTCATCTATAACAGGCATCCTAATCCCACTATTAATTAATAGGATCAAACTTGATCCAGCTCTGGCTTCACCAATTCTTGTATCTACTTTAGCGGATTCACTGGGTTACCTGGTCTATCTGGGACTGGCAAGTACCATGCTGGCTTTTGTGCTGTAAAAAGCAACATACATCATCATTAAAATTGAATATGGGTGTGTGTTGGATGAAGGATTATGTAAAGCGGATGCCATTTGCGAAGAACAGATCAAAATCGGGGTAGGTATTCAATTCCAGATGTTCGATTTTCTTTGCTAGCTGCTCGCCTTTTTGACGCACAAGGCTGGAAAGCAGCATCATTTTTGCACCGACACCGGCTGCGTTTCCCACTGCCGAAATCTTGTGAAGCTCTACATCTGGCAGCATACCGATTTGTATGGCGTGCTGTGGATTGAGATAGGAACCAAAAGCGCCAGCGATGATGATCTCATCAAGATCCTCATTCGTGACCTGGAGATCATCCATGAGAATTGCGATGCCGCTGCGGATGGCACCCTTTGCTAAAAGGATCTGGTCGATATCCTTTTGGGAAATACTGATTTCCCTCTGATTAGCTGTTTGAGGGACAAGGACGAAAATCCGGTTGTTCGATTTGTCTACATTCACATGTGGATGTTCGCGATCCAGCCTCCCGCGTTGATTAAGAATGCTCCTGCGTTTTAATTCTGCGATCACATCCAGGATTCCCGAACCGCAAATACCGGTTGCTTCACCTTTCCCTATCACATCCACTTTTGTATTGCCCTCTGCATCAATACGGACATGTTCGATGGCGCCGGGCGCAGCGCGCATCCCATAACGGATGTGCGCACCTTCAAAAGCCGGTCCGGAAGCAGTGGAGCAGCTGACGATCCTGTTCCCTTTTTGCAGCGCGATTTCAGTATTCGTACCGATATCAATTCCCAATCTGGTCCTCTCATCGTTCCCAAAGCCACTGGATAATAAAAAAGCAAGATGATCGGAGCCGACAAATCCCGCAATAGGGGCGGGAAAATAAGCTTTGCTGCCGGGCATCCCCAGTAACCCGAGTGTTTGAGCAGGGATGTTCAATGCTTGATCAACCATCATGGTGAATGGAGCTGACGCCAGGAATTGTGAAGGCAGGTCAAGAAAAAAGTGATGCATGGCTGTGTTGCCGACAAAACAATAATCCATAATAGCCTGCGGTTCCACATTTGCTTCACGGCAAACATCATAAATGGCGGTATTAACCGCATCCACCGTGATGGAATGCAGGTGAGTGGCATTGGCATCGCTCTGCATGGCATATTCAAGACGCGCCATGATATCTTCGCCATATGCGATCTGGGGATTGGAGATTCCCTTAACCGCTATGCTTTTCCCGTTGGTCACATCCATTAAAAAACAGGCTATCTTTGTGGATCCAATATCCACTGCAAGTCCCAGCATAGCTGATGGTTTTGCAGGAAGGATATTCAGGATCTCATTCTGATTACAGACTGCAACCACATTCCAGTCATTGTCACGCAGCATCGTTGGGATGGTACGAAAAATATTTCGTATGCGCTCGTCGTTTTCAAAATACATTCCAGGCAGCGCAGAAAGTAAATTATGCAGGTCTGCTGAGGGATGGTCAAGACTGGGGGATTCGAGATGAACAGGTTCACAATGAATGGGAGATTGTATATCCAGTTTTTCCTGCAGACCTTCGGTTTGCAGTATTTGCTTACTTTCTGTGGAAGTGGAGGGGATGAACACTTTTACGTGGTCGTGAACGATGGTTTCACAGGCTAATCGTTCCCCCTTTTTTAACATGCCTCCCTTGAGAAATACACTTTCATTATGTGTGAGTGGATTGCACTCTCCCTCCATGACTTGAATCACACATTTTCCACAGATTCCTTTGCCACCACAAACGTTCTGCAGCTGAATGCCAGCCTGTCTGGCTGCATCCAGCAATGTGATCGGTTCGGAACAGATTAAACGAATCCCGATGGGTTGAAATTCTATGGAGAAGGAATTTTCACTCATGATCAGACCGCTGTATTTTTATATGCTAGATTACGATATCTTTGACTGATGCGGCGATACGGTTTGGTCGATATGGGAACTCTTCAATATCTTTAGTGCTGGTCACACCCGATAATACCAGGATGGTTTCCATCCCGCTTTGCAGACCGGCAATAATATCCGTGTCCATGCGGTCACCGATCATGACTGTGTTCTCCGAGTGCACGCCAAGGTGGTTCAATGCAGAACGCATCATAAAAGGATTTGGTTTGCCGCAAAAGAAGGGACTTTTTCCGCTGGCTTTTTCGATCAAAGATGCCATTGCTCCACAGGCAGGCACGAGACCCTCATCGCTCGGACCGGATGGGTCTGGATTGGTCGCCAGAAAATGCGCGCCTTCCATGATAAGTCGGATGGCTTTGGTGACCTGTCGAAAATTATAGTCAAATGTTTCTCCCAGAACAACAAAATCAGCGCTTTCCGGGGTCAGAATAAAACCAGCTTCGTGAATAGCAAGGTTTAAACCGCTTTCACCGATCACAAATGCATTCCCGCTGGCTTTCTGTGTTTTCATAAAATTGGCAGTTGCCATGGCAGATGTATAGATTTCACCCTGGCTTACTGAGATTCCGGATGTTTGCAGTTTATGCGCAAGATCAACGGGAGTGTAGATACTGTTATTGGTCAAGATAAGGAACTTCAGTTCCTTTTCACGTAATTTTTCGATGAATTTGTCAGCGCCTGGAACCATTGTTTTTCCATGTACCAGTACGCCATCCATGTCAATGAGATAACTTTTATTTTCCATATAATTCCTGTTATTTTTACCCTTATTTGTGATTGTATCATTGAAAAAGGGACGCTCAGTTCCTTGTGAAGAGTGCGTCCCTTTTTATTTCTTTATCTGGCAGCTCCGACTTTACCCCAGTAATTTTTTTACTTCTGGCAGCTGCCCCGCACTTCCTAATTTCTCGTTCTTATGTGCGATGAATTTTGCATATTCTTCCATGAACACGATTCCCGGTTTCCGCAGATCGAAATTCTCCGGGTGCTCCAGGAAATGTTCGCGGTGAACGCGCGTCCAAACCAGCCGCCCATCCGTATCAATGTTGATTTTGGTTACGCCTAATTCTGCTGCTCGCTTGAATTGGTTGGCGTCCACCCCTCGAGCACCTTGCAGTTTGCCACCGGCTTTGTTAATTCGTTCCACTTCTTCTTGAGGAACAGAGCTGCTGCCGTGCATTACTAAGGGGAATCCCGGAAGTTCTTTTTGTATTTCCGAAAGCACATCGAAATGGAGTGATTGGCTTCCAGAGAATTTGAATGCGCCATGGCTGGTACCGATAGCAACAGCCAGAGAATCACATCCGCTGCGTTCAACAAATTCTTTTGCCTGAGCGGGATTGGTCAGACGTGCCTCATCTTCACTGACCTGGATATGTTCTTCCACACCACCCAGTTGACCGAGTTCTGCTTCTACAACAATGCCTTTGGCATGTGCGGCTTCTACAACACGTTTTGTGATGGCGATATTCTCATCAAAACTGGCATGGCTGGCATCAATCATGACAGAGCTGTAAAATCCGCTATCAATGCAATCGTAGCAGGTTTCTTCATCACCATGGTCAAGGTGCACCGCGAAAATAGCTTCTGGAAAGACCTCATCTGCCGCACTGATCAAAGCCTGCAGCATGCGCTTGTCAGTATAATCTCTGGCACCTTTGCTGATCTGGATGATGAAAGGTGCTTCACTCATCAAATTACCGCGGAATAAGCCCATGGTTTGTTCCAGGTTATTGATGTTGTAAGCGCCAATGGCATATTTCCCGTAAGCTGCTTCGAATAATTTTTTTGTAGTTACAATCATCATAAACTCCCTGTTATGTTTAAATATTTATTGTTAAACCAATGTATTATATCGCGCTTTCATCTCGGTAATTTGTATAAACGCGTTAAAAATGTGTTAATGCTGGTTTTATTCCTGGTTTTTCCATTTCTTGCGGTCTTCGCGGTCAAGTGTGCGGGCTTCCTGAAATACCGTGATGAAAAAGATCACAAAAAGTAAAATTACGACGATTCCAACGATAATATCGTACAATCCGTATTCACCGAACGGAAGGAGTATCTTCGGATTTTTTACGAAGAAGATGAAGGTATTCGCCAGAATAGCGATCGCGCGGATCTCCGTGGGCCCAAATTTCCCATACGATATTTTGAATACACCACGTACATTTGTCGTAATGTAAACCTGAATGGTCATGCAAAGGTAACCGATCAAACCGAACATTGCCAGGTTGAGATTAACATACGGCGATAAACCCAGACCGACGAAAATGGTGATCTCACTGATAGTATCCACAATGTGGTCAATATAATAGCCGTATTTGGGGCGGGTCATTTTGCGAAATCGTGCCAGATTTCCATCAAGGCTGTCGCCAAACCAGTTCAGGATGAATCCAAAGCTTGCAAGCCACAAAAAATTATCATTATATTTGGTTGCCCAGTAACTGACACCGATCATTACAGCAGCCAATAAACCCAGAAAAGTAAGATGATCTGAGTTGACCCATTTGGGCATATGCTCTACCAGCCATTGAATTGCTGGTCGCTCGAGTGGACCTAAGAGAATATCGTTAATGCGTTCATGCTCTGAGATATCACGACCTTTTTTTTGTTCTTCCATATTAATACTAATCCTTTCTTTTACTCGGGCATTTCTTCAAGAGCCCATGGCCAGACCGGATAGAACATAGACCATTGATTTGGGTGGGCACGGATAAATACTTCTGCCTGTTTTAACACTTTTTCTGCGTTTCGTTCCATTTCTTGCACAGGGTCATTATAGTGTTTTGGGTAGATCAGGTCTGAACCATCAATAATATAAGCCCCATCTTCCTTTCCGATACACGTCACTACAAGAATGGGTGTTTCTGTCTGGATTGCCAATTTGATGTATGTAACCGGTACCATGGAGGGGTAACCGAAAAATTTTGGGTGATATTTTGATTTATCGAGAGGACGGTCAAGTCCGGTGATGATGGCTTTCCCTTCTTGCAGGCGTTGTTTGCCAAGGCGTAAGGATTCAACTGACATTGGCATTACTTCAATGTCATACTCTCTTCGCAATTCATTCTGTTTCTGATATCCCTTGTTTGGGTTTGGATAGGAAAGTACCAGTATGTGATATCCGCTGTAGGTGATCGCTCTACCCGCCAGGTCAAAATTACTGAGATGAGGTGTTACCAGTAATGTTCCTTGCCCGCTTTCCCAGCGTTCATCCAGCGTTTTCTTTAGTTTTGGGGTGAACGTTACTTTTTTCAGGATAGCTTCGGGATCATCAATATTATGATAGAGGTCGAATAAACAGTATGCGGTGTGTTCGAAAACCTCGAGTACTTTTTGATCCAATTCGGCAGATGACAGTTTCTTATCACTGATCACCCATTGGTTGGCTCGTACACAGCGTACCATGGATGAATTCTCTCGTTTTGCGATTAACTTGCCAATAGAATGGGAAAGAGCGAACCCCGTTTTTTCTGGGAGCATTCTGGCAAGACCTTTTGCCAGGTTAACTCCTATTTCTCCGTTAATGGTATCTTGAAGGGACATAGTTCATTAAATTTAACATAGTTTTGTAAGATTGGAGTAAGAAAGTTCGCACATCACCTGCTGTCTAATTTTTATCATTATGGTTTTTGGGGGTATGTTCTTTATAAGCCTTTATCTGTCTTGATCGAATATCTGCGACTAATGAAGATTTCACCGGACTATGGGAATTATTGGGAGAACGGACTCCGCGACCGATCTGGAGATCAAAGATTTCCGTGGATGTTGTGAGGTAAGCCACATTGGTGGCAGTGATCCCTCCGGTAAGATAAACAGACGTGCGCTTTCCTATCAGGTTGCGAATAGAGCAGATGTTTTCAATAGATCTCACAGCATTATTATCAAACCACGAACTGGAGTTTGTTATTCCACTGGTGCGTATAGAGACAAATCCCAACTGCACTAATTTTTCAATTATCTGGACACGATTTCTGGAATATTGCCATGCGAAATGACTGTGTAACCGAACAGGTCCACAATTCTTGTTTATCATTTCAATAGCCTGTCGATTTGGATTGTTCTCCTGGTCAATGAATTCGATCAAAAAATCCTGGATTCCCAATGCCTTCATAGCCTTCATGTCGCTGACGCAGGTTTCAATATCTTGATTACAGGGAATGGAATTCCGTGTATGCGGTCGGATAAGGACGATCAACGGTAAGGTTACTCTGTCGCGAATTTGTGCAACCATGCCGATCGACGGAGTAACTCCTGTACTGGGATAGTGGGAAAGAACAGTAAGGTGAGTGGCGCCCCCTTTTTCAGCTTCGATGGCGTCTTGCACTGTATCGACAATGATCTCTAAAACTGGCATATGGTACCCCGATATTTTCTCGTTTGATGATCAATTAACATGTGGCAGGATAGAATGTTTTAAATTACGTAATCTCATATCCCCATGATGTAATCTTCAATTATCTATAGATTCTATATCTTGTCAAATATTTTTGCTATCATCAGGGTCATTTCCGATTCTTCGGTATAATTCACAGGTTATTGGAACTGGATGAAATAGACATGAATGAAAAATTACATTTTACAACCTGTATCTTTGATTTTGATGGTGTTCTGGTTGATTCAGAAAATTATCTGGTAAAGCTGTGGGAAAAAGCGGCTCGTGAATTTGGATTTGATTTTTGCCCGCAAGATTTTCATATTGGGCTTGGACGCAATCTGGATGATTACAGGCAAATTCTCTTTCAACGTTTTGGTGCGAAATTTCCATTTGATGTGGTGCATGACAAGGTTCAAAAAGAATTTCGAGAGATCATCAGGAGTGAAGGGCTGCCTCAGGTAGAAGGAGTTGCAGATGTTCGACTCTTCCTTGAAGAGAAGCATATCAAAATGGGGGTGGCAAGTTCCACCTACAGAGATGAGGTTTTGTTTCGCATGCAGCAGGCAGGATTAAGCGGTTTATTCCCGGTTATATTAGGCGGTGACGATATTCAACGCGCAAAACCGGCTCCTGATATATTTCTTAAAGCGGCAGAGTTATTGGGATCTAGCCCAGAGGAGTGCTTTGTGCTTGAGGATTCAGAGAACGGGGTACTGGCTGCAAAGAACGCAGGCATGCATGTTTTTGTAGTGAAAAATCTATGCCCGATCACGACCAACTTGCAAGAAAAAGCGGATGCAGTCTTCTCTTCGCATTACGAATTACTTGCTTATTTGCGCACAAACCGGTCAACTTTATTTTGATACAAGCTGCTCATAGAGAAGCTGCGTTTTGTAGGCTTCAGTTGCATTTGTATCGGGCTGCTGTCGTGTATGTACACAATGCAGAAAATGTTCGATCTCTGGAATGAATCCGCGATCCTGAAGGTCGGGCACCCAGCTGCCGGCACGATCTGTACCAAAAATTTCCTCATGGTCAGGATGACACACGACCAGGTTACGAAAAGCGTTCACATGCACGCTGCTCTGTTCTCCATGCAAAGTGACACTCTCCTGCCATGCACCTGCATTGTGAGAAGTAAGCAATACACCCATACCACTATCGGGTAATTGAAAGGTGCTGACAGCCCCCTGTAAAACACCGTTTTTCATCTCATGTTCTGTCTGAATGGGGTTTACTTCACCGCATAAAAAACGCAGCAAATCGATCTGATGGATGATATCTTCCAGATAGGCGTCTTGCAGCGAGGGATAGTGAGGGTGATTGCGATGCTTTTGAATGATCGCCATTTGGATCGATTTTCCCCCCATTATTTCTTTGGCTTTCCGGTATAGCGGGGAGTAGCGTCGATTGTATCCGACCATCAAGATGCGCTTTGTTTTTTCTGCCAGGGTTGCCAGTTCCAGGGCTTGCTGGCTGGTTTCGGTAAATGGTTTCTCGAGATATACATCCAATCCGTTCTCAAGTAAAGTTTTTGCCAGATTAAAATGCGATTCTTTATTTGTAAGTAAGAATGCGGCTTTTGCATCCAGTTTGAGGATATCCTCAATTTGTGTTGTACCATACGGGATATTCCAGCGTGTGCGGGCAGCACGCATGTGCTCTTGCGTGCGGCTGTAGATGCCGCAAATATGGATGTTTTTCCACTGTGCTATTAAGGGATAATACGCTTTTTGGGTGATCGCTCCTGTTCCGAGAACAATAATCGGTAGTGGGTTTTGTGCACTTGTTTTATCGGTCACGGATGTTAACCTTTTCTCCATTCTGACTTGCTGAATAGTAGCAGGCATGCAGTAATTCCTGTGCTGCCAGTGCCTGTCTGAAATCAACCGGCGATTTTATTTTGTTATGAACGAACTGAAGGAAATCAACAATACAGGCAGTATGTGCGTCCATGAATCGTCCAAGCGATTGTTTACCATCCGGCCACATAGCAGGGTCATAATATTCTCTGTGCGGTGACTCGAACGATGATGTGATGCTGATCCACTGGTTTTTGGCAGCATCAAAGTACTGGACTTGATCGCCATTGACCAGGTCGATCTTCAGAGAACCGCGACTGCCGTAGATCTCGATCAAGGCTGTGTTGCCGGCGCCTCCGGATACACGGCTTACTTCCAGTGATCCGATTCCACCTCCCTGCATCCCCAGTGTGCACAATGCCCAGTCATCCACATCAACCTGCTGCGTTTTTCCCAGACCTGAAGGGCGCGCATCTATGAAAGTGCGGGTCTGGCATTGCAGCCAGCCAACATCTCCCAGCAAATAGCGGATGAGATCCAGAAAGTGGATTCCCAGATCGGTCAACGCGCCGCCCCCCGCGACTGATTGCTCTAACCTCCATGAAATCGGTCGATTGGGGTCTAGATAGCTGCTGTGAAAGAAGCGGGAGTGAAAATGATGGATATCCCCAAGAGATTTGTTTTCCAGTATTTCTTTGGCAATACGGATTGCTCGTATATAACGGTATGTAAAGGCTGTATGAGTGATTGAATTCTTCTTTTCTGTTATTGTTACCAGATTTCTGGCATCCTCGATATCGCTGGTCAGTGGTTTTTCGCAGTATACAGCCAGGTTCTTCTCCACTGCTTTGAGAACCTGTTCGTAATGAAAGGAATTTGGGGAGCAAATATCAACTGCATCCAGATCTTGTTCCCAGAATTCGTCTTCAGCACTGGTGCATAATGGAATGTCAAGTGCTTGCAGCACAGCCTGGTCTTGTAAGGGATGAGGTCGCAGCACTGCACATACCTTTGCCTGTATAGCCGGGTCGTTGTAGCAATAAGGAATGCTGTGATATGCGTTGGCATGTACCTTTCCGATGAACCCAAAACCAATTAAGCCGATTTTATATGTTTTCATATATCAATCCTGTGTAGTTGCTGAAATTCAATATGTTCCCATAGTGTAGGAGAAATCAATGGTTATTTTGATTATAAATGATGAGCGTCTATTTTTACAAAAATAAAGGAAGGGGTGGTTGAACAACACTGTGTTTTCCGTCGATGGTGATGAATGGCAAACCATTTTGTATTCGTATACCGGCTTTTGAGAGATCTGTGGCATCGCGGAAAGGATGAATGGAACGCAATTGGATGATCTTTTTTGCTCCTTTGCTCCCGATCCCCGGTATGCGCATTAGCGATTCCATATCTGCATGGTTGATTTCTACGGGTGTTTCTCGAAGATGGGTTTCAGCCCAGGCGGTTTTCGGATCTTTTTCAAGTGGTAGATTTGCCTGTTGGTCAAAAAGGAGATCTTCAGGTTGATACCCGTAATCACGGATCAGATAAGAAGCCTGGTACAAACGCAATTTTCGTTTCAAAGGGATGGCGGGATGATTCTCCATGGGAGTTCCACTATAGGGTTTTAGAGGAGAATAATAAGCTCTTTGTAGATGAATTGTATTGTAGAGGAATGCAGTTGTTTGCAGTAATTCATGATCGCTTTCTCCAGAACCACCGACCACAAACTGGGTGCAGACAGAAGGCCAGCGTCCCTTCCAGTTTGAAGGAGTCGCCGGAGTTTGTTTGATTTCTTGAGTCCATTTCAAAGGGTCTAATAATTTTTCAAAAGCGATTTTATCGGGAGAGAGATTTGATATTCTATCTGCACTCGGAGCTTCCAAATTGAGGGAAACGCGATCGGCAAACCGCATGATGTGTATTGCCTGTTCAAATTCAACTCCCGGCATGAACTTTACATGTAGATATCCTCTGAAATGGTATTTCAATCGCAGGATCTCCATAGCTTTGATCAGGGAATCTTGAGTTCGTATTGGATCATCTACGACGGCGGAACTGATGAAGGCTCCATCAATCAGCCCGGCATGATAAAGATTATGGATCAGTGTGGCGTATTCATCAGGTTGAAAACTGGCACGCGGGTGATTGCTATCTTTGCGCATTGGACAGTAATAACAATTATTACTGCAGCGTGAGCTGATGAGAGATTTGAACAAGCGCATTTTTTTACCATTAGGTAGAGTTGCGTGGGAAATATATACAGAATCAACATGATTTGCACAGGGCGGCTCTTCATTACCTTCCGGCATTTCAAGATGGTTGTGATAAGAAAGCAGGCTTAATTTTTCTGGAACCTCCATATCACAATTATAGAACAAAAATACTATTAATACCATATCAAGAACAGGAACTGGGAAGTGATACATCAGAAAGAAAAGTTGGAATTGTTTATTCTTGTGGAATGATCTGATTGAGTATAGTTGGGATAACGGATATTGGAGTGTTAAGACGCACAAATTCCCGATTGATCCAGCCAAATGTATCTTTGTATGGAACGAGCAGCCAATCATTGTCCACGCTTTTTCCGATCACGATTGTGTTCTTTCCAGTTGGGAGACCGCCCAGAAAACGGGAATTAGCGCTGGCATTCTCTCGAATGTTCAAAGATTGATCTTCTTTATTCCAGGCTGTGATGGTTTTTGGTCTATCAACAGGAGGGAACAATTGTGTCGTTTCGTACATTTGAATTAAATCTACTCTATCGCGCTGGTTATAACTATCAAAATAACTTTCCAGCAGGGCGCTGTACGATTCAAGCAGATTCAGAATTTGTTGAAATTCCTCCCCTGTATTCGTAACTTGATTAAAACCTGCCTGCAGCATTCTTGCATCCATATATTCGAGAAGATTATTTTTAAGGATCGCTAGACAATTATTAGTGTCAAGTGAAGTGACCCATCCTTTTAAAGTGGAGAGATCCATAATCAGTGCTCTATATTCATCACCTGTCTGAACGGTTCTGCTAAGTAGAAACTCTGCTTTCATGTAAGCTTGAAAGAATTGATCGGTGATCTGCTTGAGTTCTACATCATTGCAGGGCTGCTGTTGATTGCCGTTTTGAACGGTTTGCAGGGGAATCGCCACAACGATCAGGCGGTGTGTATTGGATTTTTGCGGCCAGCAGGTGACCAGGGTAATCCGTTCATCGTCAGAAGGTAGTATCCAGCGGGCGTTTTCAAGTCTGATATCGAGTGGCTCATCTTTTTCAGGAAGGATCATCTTGTTTGCGACAACATATTGATGTAAAGTGTTATTGCTGTACAGGTTGATAATGTCGCCAACTTCTAACTCATTGATTTTCCCAAAGACTTCTCCGTATGCGTTATGATGCCCGCTCAGTACGGTATTCCCTATCTGTCCCAGAGCCGCTGAGTTTTCGTGATATCCGGCAGCGTATTCTTCTGGTACCAGATATTGGATGTATTCTTGATCTTCCAGTGTGGTCGTTACCGCCCGCGCTATTTTAATGGGGGCATCCAGATTGATTTTGGGTATGATGATTCGATCTGGAATGTTCGCTTTAATAATGCTTTCACTGATAGGATCGGAAAAGGACACCTCTTCTTCTGGCGCAAGAATGGGAGCAAATCCTTCCTGATTGATCAGGCTGGAATATGTGCTGCTGGAATCGGTATCCTGAGAGACGATCATCATGACGATATTGAATCCGGCATAGATGATCAGGGCAATACCTAATAGGAAAAGAAGTCGACTTTTTTTCATTGATCCTAATTAAAACAGCAAACAATAGTATATATATGTACTTATGCTTCTCTAATATTATAGAAGGATTTCTGATAGTATTTTTATGTCACACTGATATAATTCCGGTAGAAAGAAAGTAGGAGAAAAAATGCGTTTAGGATATATTGAGATTATCGCACTGCTGGTGATTGTGATCCTGCTATTTGGACCAGGGCGAATTGCGAAAGTTGCCGGTGAATTAGGACAGGGTATCAAGTCTTTTAAAGACGGACTCTCTGAATCGAAATCCGATGCAGAAGAAAAAACTGACGAGAAAACCGATAAATAATCTATTGAATTAAGCATGCAAATTTTTGGTGGTATTGGTGTTTCGGAGATCTTGTTTGTCCTTGTTCTTATGGTGATCGTGCTGGGACCTCAAAAAATGGTGGAGGGCGCTCGAGGTCTGGGTAAGACGATCAGGAAGGTCACCCGTTCTCAATTCTGGAAAGATGTGCAGCAAACTTCCAAAGAAATAAGAGAAATTCCCAAAAAGATCATCGAGGAAGCGGATATAGAAGAAGATGTGAACGAGATCAGGCGTGTGCTGGATGGGAACATAAACGATCCGATATTGAACCGATCCCATCGCCCTGAGTTTAAACCATCTTCCCATGATAAAGAGAGAACCGAAGATGAAATGGATTAAAAAAGTAGTGGGGAATGAGCGAAGACGATAACAAATCAATGCCGTTTATAGAACATCTTGAAGAATTGCGGAAGCGCTTGCTGATCGCGTTAATTGCGCTGGGTATAGCTACCCTTGTCAGTTTTATTTTTGCAGAAGATGTGGTTGAGGTGCTCACTCAGCCGGTTGGGGGATTATCGGTATTGCAATCCATCGAGGTAACCGAAAACATCGGGGTCTTTACCAGGGTGTCACTCCTGTGCGGGAGTATCATTGCAATGCCTGTTATCTTATATGAAATTCTGGCGTTCGTGGTCCCCGGGCTGAAGAAATCTGAAAGAAAATGGCTTTTCGGTGGTCTGGTGTTTGGGACGATCTTCTTCATTGCGGGTGTTCTCTTTGCATATTATGTCATGCTGCCGCGCACACTGGAATTTCTCATTAATTTCATGGGTGTGCAAACGGTTCCACGTTTTTCAAGTTATATCAAATTTATTACCAATATGATCTTCTGGCTGGGTGTTTCCTTTGAAATGCCGCTTATTATTTTTGTGCTGGCAAAATTGAAAGTGGTCTCGGCCGTACAACTGTTGAAGGGCTGGCGCTATGCGGTGATAGTCATTGCCGTGCTTTCTGCTGTCATCACGCCTACTGTAGACCCGGTCAATATGGGATTATTAATGCTCCCGTTGATTGCGTTGTATTTTATCAGTGTGCTGTTTGCCTCATTTGCTGGTGGAAAAGAAAAGCGCCATGAAGAGACACCGCAGGAAGAAAAAACGGATATCCATACTTCCTGACAAGAAGAATAGAAAAGGATGACATGCTATGCGTGATCGGAAATTCGGCAATAGTGATCGTTTAGTTTCTACTGTTGGTTTAGGTTGCTGGCAGTTTTCAGGAAATCATGGAATAGCGGGTCGTTTCTGGGGCAATATGGATGAAAACACCATTCGTTCTATTGTTCAAACCTCACTGGAGGGTGGTGTGAACTGGTTTGACACTGCTGAATTATATGGTGGAGGGTATTCCGAAAGGTATCTTTCTCGTGCGCTGCAGTCCCTGTCTGTTAGTGAACAGTCTTCTTTTATTGCCACCAAATGGAATCCTGTGCTGCGCTTTGCGGGTTCGATCGGTCATACGTTCAAAGATCGAGAAATGAACCTGGCTCCCTATCCTGTTCGTGTACTGCAGGTGCATAATCCAACGAGTCTGTCCTCCATCAAGAAACAGATGCAGGCAATGGCAGCATTAGTGCACGCCGGAAAGATCGAAATGGTTGGGGTAAGCAATTTTTCCTTACATCAGATGCGAATAGCAGATGAAGCTTTAAAGGCTGTAGGGCTTGCGCTGGCATCCAATCAGATGCGCTATCATTTGCTGGATCGTTCGATCGAAAAGAACGGTGTACTGGATTATGCCCGCCGGCATGGCATCACGATCATCGCTTATTCTCCTCTTGCGCAGGGAATTCTGACAGGCAGATATCACGAGCAGCCTGATTTGATCAAAAAGCGCCCCGGTTTTCGTAAATATCTGCCCGCTTTCAGCCAGAGATCGCTTCAGCGAACCCAGCCCCTTATTGACACATTACGGGATATTGCCGAAGAACATGAGGCAACACCGGCGCAGATCGCATTGCGATGGGTCATCCAGGCACAGGGAGAGCATATCATTGCTATTCCCGGCGCAAGTTCAGCACATCAGGCGCAGCAGAACGCAGCGGTGATGAATATGGAATTAACCTCGGCGGAGATCCATCTCCTGGATAAGATCTCGCGCGAGGTGAATATCGGTTCGTAAATGATATTTATCTATTCCTGCACATTTCGTCATACATAAACGGTAAGATCCCGCCACTTTTCAAGTAGTTTTTCTCCAAAGCTGTATCGACTCGCACAAGAGCCTGGAAAACGATCTCGCTTCCATCGTGTTTCCCGGCATGTACTGTGACTTTCTGCCCGGTTGCTATGCTTTCTTCGATCGCCAGTATAGAGAAATCTTCCGTTCCATCAATACCCAGCGCAGCGGCATTTTCACCTTCGCAGAATTGCAGGGGCATAATCCCCATCATGACCAGATTGGATCGGTGGATGCGCTCGAAACTCTCAGCCAGTACAGAGCGCACTCCCAGCATGTATGCTCCCTTGGCTGCCCAATCACGGCTTGAGCCAGTGCCGTATTGTTTTCCCGCGATAACGAGCAGGGGTGTTCTCTCAGCATGATACAAACGAGATGCCTCGTAGATGCTCATTTCTTTGCCATCCGGTAAATGCTGCGTGAATCCTCCCGATTTTCCCTTTGCCAGTTTATTCTGCAAACGAACATTGGAAAAAGTACCGCGCACCATCAGTTCATGGTTGCCTCTTCGTGCGCCAAAGGTGTTCAGATCATGAGGATCGCATCCCAGGGCTTGCAGGTACTTTCCACTATCGCTGTCTGGCTGGATATTGCCTGCTGGAGAAATGTGATCCGTGGTGATGGAATCTCCCAGAACAACCAGTGCTCTGGCATGCTGGATATCCTGCAAAGGATCAAAATGGTACTGGATGAATGGCGGTTCAAGCAGGTAGCTGGATTGTACATCCCACATGAAGAGATCCTCATCACTTGCTGTTAAAGAATTCCATTGCTGGCTGCCCTGCATGCCATGTTCATATACCTGGCGATACAGGTCACCATGAATATATCGCAGGCAATCCTGTATCTCTTGTGTGGTGGGCCAGATATCCTTCAGATAGACCGGTTTACCGTTTTTTCCGATGCCCAGCGGGTCAGAACTCAGGTCAATATCCACGTTGCCTGCCAGTGCGTATGCCATCACCAGCAGAGGAGAAGCCAGGTAGCATGCCTTGACGCTTTTATGGATGCGTCCTTCAAAATTGCGGTTGCCGGAAATAACTGCGCTGCCTATCAGCCCCTCTTTCACTGCATGGTTGATGGATTCTGGCAGCGGTC
The DNA here is from genome assembly GCA_963556045.3 of Anaerolineaceae bacterium. Taxonomy (GTDB): domain Bacteria; phylum Chloroflexota; class Anaerolineae; order Anaerolineales; family Anaerolineaceae; genus UBA4781. The sequence goes on from CAUVYA020000002.1 coordinate 2,109,309, forward strand.
CTGAATTTCCAATACAGGTTGCACAGCCATGACCAGCCACATCAAAGCCAAGTTTGTTGAAAAATGGCATTAATCCGCTCTGGTTGAGGTACTCATCTACCACCTGTGATCCGGGTGTAAAGCTGGTCTTGATGTAAGGTGGCACCTTTAAACCTCGTTCAACTGCCTTTTTTGCCAGCAGCCCTGCACCCAGCAGAACCGCAGGATTCGAGGTGTTGGTGCACGAAGTGATCGCTGCCAGAATAACGGCACCGTGTTTCAAATCATATTGCTCTGAATCAAGCAATACTGGGTATGTTTTTTGTGTTTCTTGCAGTGTCAACCCAAATCCATTAAAGCCGGAAGGATTTTGTAGAGATGTTGTGAAGGTATCCTGTAGATCTTCCAGATGGATGGTATCGAACGGTCTCTTTGGACCCGCAATAACTGGACGTATAGTATTGAGGTTGATCTCGAGTAGTTCGTCATAGACCGGATGATCAGAATGAACAGTATGGAATAATCCCTGTTCTTTAAAATATGTTTCTACCAGTGCAATCTTTTCTTCTGACCTGCCTGTTAACCGCAGGTAATCAAGCGTCCTTTCATCGACCGGGAAATAGGTAATAGTAGCTCCGCTTTCCGGGGTCATATTAGCAACCATAGCCCTATCTTCCAACTGTAAAGAGTTTAACCCCTTACCAAAAACCTCCACAAATTTACCAACTACGCCATGTTCGCGTAATCGGCTGGTAATGGTGAGGGTCAGGTCGGTCGGGGTTACAGTTTCTGGTAAATGTCCTGTTAAATGCAGACCAACCACTGTCGGTGTTGTGAATTCGATCGGGAAACCCAGCATAGCAGCCAGTGCTTCAATGCCGCCCACGCCCCAGCCTACCACTCCTAACCCATTGATCATGGGTGTGTGGGAGTCTGTTCCCAGTACGGAATCGGGCTGCACGATCAGCATGTTGTTTTCCTCTCGGACCGATGCAACATCTGCCAGAAATTCGAGGTTAAGCTGGTGCACAATACCATTGCCGGGGGGGATGATGGTCAGGTTATCAAATGCCTGTTCTCCCCAGCGCAAAAATTGATATCTTTCCTGGTTGCGCTCAAATTCCAGTTTCTCATTCAATTCACGGGCGCGCGCGCAGCCGGCATAATCAACCTGCAAAGAGTGATCCACAACCAGATCGGTGTGAATAACCGGATTGACCCGGCGTGGGTCCATCGCATTGCGAGTGATGGCTGCCCGTAGAGCTGCCAGATCATTCAATACCGGAATACCGGTGAAATCTTGCAGCAAGATCCGGCTGGGTGCAAAGAGAATGCTGTTCTTTTTCGAAGAATTCATTTCCAGCAGATCCAGGATGGCAGTTTCTTCGAATCCATTGTGTCCGAAGTTGCGGATCATACCTTCCAGCAAGACGCGCATGCAGTACGGCATTGTTTCCAGTTCCTTGAAACCCATGGTTTCAAGGGCTGGCAAACTGAAATAGTGGTAGGTCTTATCCTGAACGGAAAAAGAACGAAGTAAGGATTTCCAATCAAGTGGTTTCATAGGGCTGCTCTTTCTATTTCATATTTTCTATGATTAATGTACAAAAATGTGCGGTGCCTACTTCCAGGCTATCCTTTAACTGTACGTGCAGGTCAGATGGCACTTTTCCAGATTGAATGGTCTTGATGACCCCTGTACGTATCAATGATGCTGCTTCCTTCCAGCCGATGAAATCGAACAACATGGCACCCGAAAGGATCAGTGAGGAAGGGTTGGCTTTATCCATTCCGGCGATATCTTCTGCAGAACCATGATTGGCTTCAAATAGACCTATCCCGCTTTCATGATTGATATTTGCACCGGGTGAAATGCCGATACCGCCGGCTAAAGCGGCAAAAGCGTCTGAGAGATAATCGCCGTTTAAGTTGGGAGTAACAACCATGTCAAAGTCCCCCGGGATCGTAATTGCTTTCGCGAAAGCATTGTCGGCGATCAGATCATCAACAAATATTTTTCCATCTTGAATCGCTCTGGCTTTGTCGCGATCCGCTTTATCTTTTCCTTCTTCGATCAAGGTATTGATCCAGACCCTCTTGGAATAACAGTTATCTTTAAATTCCTGTTCAGCTACCTCAAAAGACCATGTTCGAAATGCACCTTCGGTGTATTTCATGATGTTCCCTTTGTGCACAACGGTGATCTTTTTTCGTTCATTACTGATTGCCCATTGAATGGCTGCACGCATGATGCGTTGAGACGCCTGTTTGGAAATGGGCTTGATATCGAATCCTACCTCCTGTGCGTAGCGCAGCTTTGCATACTCATTTGGAAATTTTTCTTTCAGGATTGTCTTCAAAGTGGAGTTCTCATTAGAGCCAACCGGAAATTCAATTCCTGCATAAAGGTCTTCTGTATTTTCACGAAAGATGATCACATCTACATCTTCGGGATGCATTAATGGGGAAGGTAAACCCCGGAACCATTTAATAGGACGAATGCAGCTGTAAAGGTCCAGCGCTTTGCGAAGAGCAACATTCAATGAACTGATTCCACCTCCAACGGGAGTGGTCAGGGGACCTTTAATGCCGACCTGGCATTGGCGTATGGTCTCAATTGTTTCCTGCGGCAGGTATTCTCCAGTCTGCTGGTAACTTTTTCCCCCGGCGTAAATTTCCTTCCAGTGGATTTCTCGTTTGCCCTGGTATATAAGTTTAATTGCGTGATCCATAACGGCTTGCGTGCCGTTCCAAATTTCTACGCCAATGCCATCTCCAACAATGAATGGGATTGTGACCTGGTCTGAGACTATTTTTTGCATGGTTGTTTCACCTTTCTATGAGATCATTGTAATGCAGGCAATTGGAAAGCACTTGTAAAAAGAGCAGTTGCCGTGTAAAATATACCATATTATATGGGACGCTGTCCCAATAAACGGAACAAAAGAGGAAAGATGACTACCGAGAAAGTTCAAATTCTGCAACGTGTGATCGATATTCTGGATTGTTTTACGCTTGAACGACCAACTTTAGGAGTTAGAGAAGTAGCACGTATGGTTGATCTCTCCAGCAGCACTACCGGCAGGCTGATGTCTGCCATGCGTGATCTGCGCATTCTCAGCCAGGATCCTGTTACAAAAACCTACTCGATAGGATCGCGTGTGTTGACCTGGGCTGGTATTTATACCGCCACTTCGGATTTACGAGCAGTTTCTCTGCCAATCATGGTCAATTTACTCGAACAAACCCGTGAAACCATCAGCTTATATGTGCTGGAGGGGCGCGAGCGAGTTTGCATCGAACGCCTTGAGAGTCCCGAGCCTGTGCGCATCACTGCCAGGGTTGGTCGGCGCATCCCTTTGTATGCCGGTTCTGCCGGAAAGTGCATGCTGGCGTTCATGCCCGAAATGAAAAGGGAGGAGATCGTAAATAAAATTGTATTAACCCCGCTGACAGCCAACACCATTCGTGATAAAGATGTGCTGCGGGCTGATCTGGAAAAGATCCGTAAAGAAGGATGTGCGGTCAGTTTAGGAGAATGGATCATGGAAGCCTCGGGTGTGGCTGCCCCAATCTACAATGAATATGGCAATCTGGTAGCAGCCCTTACCATTTCAGGTCCCGGGCAGCGTTTTACCAGTGAAAAAATTGAGGATTATAAGAGCTTGGTGAAAGAAAAGGCTCTCGATATCTCGATGAAATTAGGTTATACACCTCGCTAAACGATCAATTTTGGAGTACATGAGCAATGATGCTTACAAAGCGATTGGATGAAAAGATCAGGGAGGTGTATGAACAGGTAAGGTATATGGTAGCGGTCTCAGGGGAGACCATTATCAGCCAGGTAACGCTGCAGCAGTTCTTGAGTGGAAATCGTGGCGTTGATCTCCTGTTGAGCGACATCTCCTATGTTGATCCTTTTGATGGATTACACTATCGTGGGCTTGCGATAAATCAGGTATTGAACCTGCTGCCAAAACCACAGGGTTGTCTGTTCCCCTATGCCGGTGGTCTATATGCTTTCCTTCTGACGGGTGAAATTCCGTCTTTGGATGAAGCGCTTGAAGTGGAAGATATCTGGAAGGATCGTGCTACCATCCCAGATTACGTAATTTGCATGCTGAAAGCAATGCCTGTTGATACACACCCGATGACCATGTTCTCACAGGCTATTCTTGCGCTGCAATCTCAATCAAAATTTGTGCAGGAATACAACAATGGGTTGTTGAAAGAGGATCACTGGAAAGCTACTCTGGAGGATAGCCTTGACTTGACTGCCAAAGCACCTTCATTGGCTGCTGCAATATACAATATTAAATATGGCAGCGGCGAAATTCGTGCTGTTGATCCTGATTTAGATTGGAGTGCGAATTTCGCGCATCTTATCTATAAGGAATGGGATTCGCATTATCAGGAGCTGTGCCGTTTATTTTTCCTTTTGCATGCTGATCAGGGGACCGGTAACGTGTCAGCGCATACTGCCTGCCTGGTGAATTCTGCTCTTTCTGATGTTTATTATTCCTGTTCCGCTGCCATGAATGGTCTGGCAGGACCTCTGCATGGGCGAGCCAATCAGGATTCATTGGAATGGCTATTGGGAATCATGGAATCTTTCGGCGGAAAACTTCCTGCTCCTGAACAATTAGCGGCGTATATTTGGGATACTCTCGATAGGGGAAAGGTGATTCCGGGTTATGGACACGCTGTACTGCGCTGTCCTGATCCCCGCTTTATTGCTCAGCTTGAATTCGGTGAAAAATATTTGGCGGAGGATGATCTTTTCAAACTGGCTGGTATGGTCTATCAGCTTGTCCCTGATATTCTCAAAAAGCAAGGAAAAGCGAAAGGAGTCTGGCCCAATATTGATGCTATCAGTGGAACACTTCAATACCACTGCGGGCTGAAAGAATTCGATTTTTATACAGTGCTGTTTGGAGTGGGCAGACTGCTGGGAATTACCATCAATCTGGTTTGGAATCGTGCACTGCTGTTACCGCTGGAAAGACCCCAGTCAATCACAATAGAAATGGTAAAAGATCGCCTGCATGGTTCAGATATTTCAGGGTTGGGTGCTGATAGATACCTGTAAATGTTGATGAAGTGCCATGTCTATTCTTTGAGGCATGCAGGTATAATCACAGCCATAGGTATCTATGCAAGTTAAATGTGAAGACTGCGGAAAAACGATAGACTACAGCCCGGAAGTGTGGCGCTGTGAATGCGGTGGAGCATGGCTGGTAGATGAAGCACTTAACCCTCATCCTGAACGCATTCATCCTGCTGTATTATCCTTATGGCGTTATGCGGCTTTTTTTCCTCCTGTTTTCCAGCAAATGAAGGCTACCCTCGGTGCAGGCTGCACTCCTTTGCTTCCCTGTACAATCCATGATCGCAAAGTGAGTCTAAAATTGGATTCGATGATGCCAACCGGTTCTTTCAAGGATCGTGGTGTTGAGTTGATGTTGAACTACCTTGCAGATAGTGATGTACAGGAAATTGTGGAAGATTCTTCCGGAAATGCAGGTGCATCAGTTGCAGCGTATGCGGCTCGTTTGGGTATGAAGGCATCCATTTATGCTCCTGCACATGCGTCTCCTGCCAAACTGGCACAGATTGCCTGTTTCGGAGCTGGTATTCAAAGAATTGAAGGTCCGCGCGCCAATGCCAGCAAGGCTGTACTGGAAGCTGTAGCAGGGGGAAGGATATATGCTTCTCATGCGTACAACCCCGTTTATTTACTTGGTCAGCAAACAGTCGCCTGGGAAGTGTGGGAACAATTGGGTTTCAGGGCGCCTGATTGGGTGGTTGTGCCTGTGGGGCAGGGCGGCAATCTGCTTGGTTATTATGAAGGATTTAAAACTCTTTTAACGAATAAATTGATCGAGAAAATTCCCGGGATAATAGCAGTTCAGCCTGAACGCCTGGCACCTATTTGTGATGCGTTTGAAAATCACTGGCAGCAATGGAAAGAAATCGATCTGCCTATCGAACCAAGCATTGCTGAAGGATTGGCTATTACCATGCCGGTGCGCTGGCGCCACATCGTAAACGCCATTAAGGATAGTAGAGGGTTTTGTGTAAGGGTAGAGGAAGAGTCTATTCTACCTGCCCGAAACGATCTGGCAGGGCGTGGTTTTTTTGTGGAACCAACCTCTGCGGTGGTAATTGCAGCGTTAGAGCAGATATTTAAAATTACAGAAAAGGATCAGATCATTATCATCTCTTTAACCGGCAGTGGGTTAAAATCTGTTGGGTCATAAGAGATGAATACTTCTGAAAGCAGCGGATCATGAAACCAACCATATTCACCAGGGGTGTTCCCCCGCGCGAAAGTTTGCCGGTGGATGCATTAGCGGATTGTGCACATCAGGTAGTTTTGGAAAATGGACCGGAAATACTGCAATATGCTCCGGCTGCCGGATACCAGCCACTGCGCGAGTTGATCGCTCAGCAATGCAGCGTACCAGCCGAACGTGTTTTGTTGGGGCAGGGGTCATTACAGATCCTGGATATTATATTGCACTGTTTGCTGCGCCCGGGTGATGAAGTGGCGGTTGAACAACCTACCTATGATCGCGTATTGACTTTGATGCGGCGGACTGGATTGCAGATTATGCCAGTACCCCTTCAAAAAAATGGTTTGGATCTTGGTAAATTAGAAGATGATTTAAAAAACGGAAGAAATATTCGATTGTTCTATGTAATTCCTGATTTTCAGAATCCAAGTGGAAGGGTCATGACGTTGGAGGAGAGAAAAGAACTGATTGCACTTTCTCAAACATATCAGTTCACTATTATCGAGGATGCTCCTTACAGGAAATTAAGGTACTCTGGTGAAGATGTGATCTCGTTGTTTGACCTCTCACCGCAGGGTGTTATTCAATTATCCTCATTCAGTAAATTGATCAGTCCCGGGTTGCGTGTTGGATATGCTGTGTTACCACAAAATCTTATCAAGGTCATAAATGAATATGCTTCTGACACCTATATTAATCCAAGTTATTTAAATCATGCGATTGTTTATCGTTTCATTGCGAATGGATACATGCAGGATCACCTTGCTTTTCTGAAAGCCTTGTACGCGGGTCGCCTGCAGACAATGCTGTCTGCTTTACAGCAGCAGCTCTCCGGCAGGTGCACCTGGACACAGCCCGAGGGCGGTTTTTTTGTGGGGCTGTGGGTGGATGATGCAATGCGCGAAAATATCTATTCCAAAAATGCGGAAGAATTTGGTCTCAAACTATCGGATGGACGAGGATTTTTTGTGACCGGCGGCGAAAATTTTATTCGCCTTCCTTTTTGTGCCTTGCAGACGGATGAAATTCAAGATGGCATCCAGCGTTTGAGTAAGATGTTAACAACCTGATCTTTTTAACAAATAGGATAAAACAATTCGAAGATCACGAACACTTATGGGGTAAATAGAGTTCCTTCTAAAAAGTGATACTTCATTTAAGAAATAACTATTCGTATAATAAGAAAGAGAGAATTGAAAAAGAGGGCTATTGATCTGTGTGCGGATGAAGAAAAAATCTGACTTGAAATCAAGTGTTGGAAAAAAAGAAAGTGAGGTTTTTATGAAAACGAAGCACTCTCTCTGGCGTTGGATCTGTGTAGTATCCTTCTTCTTAACAATAGCTATCAATGGCTACGCTAACTATGCAAAGTTAAATGGTGTCACCACCGCGGAAGTATCCGATACGTTTCAGGTTTATTTTGTTCCAGCCGGGTATGTGTTCAGTATCTGGGGGGTGATCTATCTTTTCTTGTTTGCCTTCCTGATCTATCAATTCTCTCCATCCCAAAAGAATGAGGAGCTTTATGCTGACATCGCGCCCTATTTTCTGGTAACCAATGTGGCAAATGCGATCTGGTTGGTGCTGTTCCACTACCAGCAGCACTATTTCACCATCATTCCTATGCTTGTTTTGTTAGTTGCCCTTATCTCAATTTACCAGCATCTTCAAAAGAATGCTGGTACTGGGAGGAAGAAGGTTTTTGTTGATCTTCCATTCAGCATCTATCTGGGCTGGGTGAACGTGGCGACCATTGCCAATATGACCCAGTTATTGGATTATCTTGGCTGGTCGGGCTTTGGGATCTCGGCGGAAATTTGGCTGGTGATCGTTCTGGCGATCGCGGTTATCCTGTCATTCCTGATCAATCGAAAGTATCATGATCTGGCTTATTCGTTGGTGCTGGTGTGGGCTTTTATTGGCATCGGGGTGAAATTTCCCGCTAACCGCATTGTTTCATTAAGCGCCTATGTTGCCGCAGGTTTGGTCCTGGTGATTTATCTTCTTACCCCGAAAAAAGCAGAATAAACAATAAAAACCCGAGCGTAAAAACTCGGGTTTTTTCTTTACCACATCCGCCAGGGTTGTTCGAGGTAGGTGGCAAGTTCTTTCATGAATAAGGCTGCTTCTGCTCCGTCGCTAGCGCGATGGTCGGCAGAAAGGGTCGCCTTCATCCGCATGCCCGGTTTAACCACTCCATCTGCCACTACCGGTACTTGCATGGCGCTTGAAACTGCCAGAATGGCGGTTTCTGGTGGATTAATAATGGCGCTGAATTCCTCCACCCCATACATTCCCAGATTGCTAATGGTAAAGGTTGATCCTAATGGTAAAGGTTGATCCTTCGATATCTTGAGGGTTTACTTTTCCATTTTTCACACGTTTGACCATGGCGCGCATTTCATCAGATATTTGCAGTAAGCTTTTTTGGTCAGCGCTGCGGCATACTACCGTCAATAATCCCTCTTTCACTGCTACTGCATTTCCGATATGGATATCTCCATGCAGGGTCAGGGCAGTCTCATCCAGTGATGCGTTGAGCTTTGGAAACTGCCGCAATGTCATAGCGACTGCTTTCACTAAAAAATCATTGATAGAGATGTGCTCTTCTTTTGGACGACCCTGGTTGATCTCAGCACGCATCTTCAACAAGATTTCAACATCGTAACTGTAGGTGACGTAAAAATGGGGGATGGTTTGTTTGGATTGCTGCATGCGTGCGCCAATCGTTTTCCGCAGTTTGCTCAGCGGCTGCAGGGTCACTTCTCCCGCTTGTATCTTTACAGTGGGCGACGTTGTTTCTACAGGTTGTGCCTCAACTGACGTGAGATGTTTTTCAATATCTCGCTTGACGATTCTCCCTCCAGGACCACTACCTGTGATGGATGAAAGATCAACACCATTTTCAATTGCTATAGCTTTCGCCAGTGGAGAAGCCTTAAGGGAACCTTCTTGTTTTCTGTTGGTCTCTTCCTTGGCAATAGATTCCGCAGGTTCTGGATTAATCTCTTTTCCCTTTTCGCGACCTTCTGTAGTTTTTATCTTATCCGGCGTATCCAAATCATATTCTTCACCCTGTTCACCGATCACTGCGATGGGGGTTCCCACCGGTACAGTTGTGTTAACTTCGATCAATTCTTTCAGGATGGTACCGCTGAAGGATGATTCAACCTGAATGGTAGCTTTGTCAGTTTCGATCTCTGCCAGAGCTTCCCCTTTTTCAATCGATTCGCCTTCTTTTTTAACCCAGCTTGCCAGGGTTCCTTCTGCCATATCAAAACCAAGCTTGGGCATTTCAACTATATTTGCCATTATCGTAAAACCTCCTTTACGGCTTGAATGATGTCAGCTATTTGCGGTAGTGCCAACTGTTCCAGATGACTGTTGTACGGTAAAGGCACTTCTTTCTGCGCCACCCGCTGAATTGGAGCATCCACATAATCGAATGCTTCTTCATAAATGCGGGTGGAAACCTCCGCACCAATTCCATACGATAACCAACCCTCCTCCACGATAACTGCTCGATTGGTCTTTTTAAAGGAAGTGATCACCGCTCCCATATCAAGGGGACGCAGTGAGCGCAGATCTACGATCTCAACCTCAATCCCATCTTTCGCAAGCTGTTCGGCAGCATCCAGGCAGTACTTGACCATTTTTGAATAGGTTACGATAGTGACGTCCTTTCCCACCCGCTGAACTGTTGATTTTCCGATCGGGATGGTGTAGTCCCCTTCTGGCACTTCCCCGCGCATTTGATATAGTGTTGCATTTTCGATGAAGAGGATTGGGTTATTGCTGCGAATGGCAGATTTTAATAATCCTTTTGCATCTGCCGGTGTACCAGGTGCGACCACCTTCAACCCAGGGAAATGGGCGAAAATGACATCCGGCGTTTGAGAGTGGGTGGCACCCAGCTGCCGACCGCCTCCGCTTGGCGCGCGGATCACCAGAGGGAGTACCATCTGCCCGCCGAACATATAATGCAGCTTGGCGGCTTGATTGACAATTTGGTCCATAGCGACAAAAGCAAAGTTAATGGTCATCAATTCGGCGATTGGTCGCAATCCATTCAGAGCCGCTCCAATGGCTGCCCCAATGATGGCGCTCTCTGCAATGGGAGTATCGCGCACACGTTCTTCACCAAAATGATCAAGGAATCCTTTGGTTACAGCGTATGTTCCTCCCCACACTCCCACTTCTTCGCCCATGATGAATACTTTTTCATCGCGTTCCATTTCTTCCCAGATAGCTTGGGATATCGCTTCTCGCATTGTTATAATCGCCATGCTTCATTCCTCCACATAGATATTCCTGAAAAGATCTTCATCGGCAGGCTCAGGACTATTCTCAGCGAACTCCACTGCTTCCATGATCTCTTTTGCAGCTTGCTCATCGATCTTATCCAATTGTTTTTCTTTTACGTTTTCTTCCTGAATCAGGAACTTTCGGAATCGATCGATTGGACCATTTTCAATGTATGTATCAACCTCATCCTTGCTGCGATATCGTTCCGGATCCCCCATGGAATGCCCTTTAAACCGATAAGTGCATACCTCTACAAATTGCGGACCGCTTCCCTCGCGGATTTCCTTCAGCCGTGCTGCAACCATATCCCGCACAGCTAACACATCCATGCCATCCACATCGTATGCAGGCATGCCATAGCCGCATGCTTTTTGGATGATATTGGATACTGCCGAAGCTCGTTCTGGTGAAGTTCCCATACCGTACTGGTTATTCTCGCAGATCCATAATACCGGGAGTTTCCATACCATTGCCATGTTCACCCCCTCATGGAAAAAGCCTATATTTGTTGCTCCTTCTCCGAACATGCAGATCGTGACAGCATCTCTTTTTTCCATTTTATCTGCCAGCGCCAATCCGGTTGCAATGGGGATATGCGCACCAACGATAGCATGCCCTCCCCAGAAATTACGGGTGATATCGGCCATGTGCATTGATCCACCTCGTCCTTTTGAAATACCGGTCGCTTTACCCATTAATTCGGCGATGATCTGATTCACCGGGATACCCGCATTGACTGCTACTCCATGGTCGCGATACGCAGTGATCACGTGGTCGTCTTTATCTCGTGCAGCCAGAACACCTGTGCTTACGGCTTCTTCGCCAATATACAGATGTAAAAAACCGCCAACTTTCCCTGCCTGGTACAGCTCTGCTGCTTTCTCTTCCAGGTGGCGGATAAGGACCATTTGTTTATAAAGGTCAAGATATTCTCCATTCATTATTCTTCATGCTCCTTTCGGACAACCTACTTAATGAGGATAACTTATTTCATTATACGGAGACAAGGTGCAATGCAGATTTTATAAAGTATTAACATATAAAACGAATAAGAATATCCTATTCATAAGTATGAGGAAAAACTATATCAAGAAAGTTTTGAAGTGCAGTGTGGGCAGCGCGCGGCTTGGAGGGGGATTTCGGTGAAGCAATAGGGGCATGTTTTGGTGGTCGCTTCTACAGGAGTGGCTTTGGATTGGTTCAACCGATTGATCTGCTTGATCACGATGAACAATGCTAAGGCGATGATGATGAATTCCACTACTTGATTGAGGAACAGACCGTAGTTCATTGTCACTGCCCCGGCATTTTGTGCATCCTGTAAGGTTTTGTACCGATCACCGCTGAGAGTTATGAACATATTGCTGAAATCTACTTTACCCAGCAGCAGACCGATCGGGGGCATGATGATGTCATTGACCAGCGAACTGATGATCTTCCCAAATGCGCTGCCTAGAACAACGCCTACTGCCAGGTCAATTACACTTCCTCGCTGGATAAATTCTTTAAACTCCTTGAACATTTTTTCTCCTTTCTTATTTTTTATACGCGATATAAATATCGGCATCATAGATTTTTCCGTCTCTTACGAAATGATGTGTAAAATAGATATTTCCTTCCTGATCTATGGTAGGTTCACCTGCAAATTGTGAAATGATCAATTGGGGGGAAGACCATTCTTCACCATCCCAGGTGGAACGGTAGATGGCAGGTGAACCTTGATATGTCCTCGTAAACCAGATTTCGCTATTGTCATCGCTGAAAAAAGGTCTGGAATCATCAAATTCGGTATTGATACTGCCAAGATTCTGTGGTTTATTCCATCCCTCAGGGGTTAACGATGTTGTCCATAAATCATTTTTCCCCATCCCTTCTGCGAGCGCAGCATGAAAGAGGATGGTTTGATTGTCGTTGCTGATATCCATCTCGCCAATGCCGATAATCTCATTTAATTCCTGCCCGGCATTATGGATATTCCCCCATTCCTCTCCATCATAGGTGGCGGTCCAGAAATCAATGGAGCGATAATTCCCGTCTCGGATGGAACAGAACCAAAGCATGTCCCCACGAACGGTTGGGCATCCATCCAGAGTATGTTCTGTTCCTTCTGTTAACCAGATTCGTTCCGGTTCACTCCATTCACCATTTTTAAAGTAGGAAATATAGATCCCTGTGAATCCATCACCGACCTGTTCCTCTGCCGGGATCATGGTGTCGGGAGTGAAGAAGAAAAATAGGGCATTCCTGGTGGAGTCAAAAAATGGGCTATCCTCTCCACCGCTGGTGTTGATAGGACCAATGAGGGGAATGGGTTGTTCCCATCCTTCTGCTTGCAGTGTGGGAGGGGTAAGGTCCTCCGTCAGGTTCGTGTTATCTTTTCTATCAACGATGCTGCTTCTTGAGAGAATTTCACTGCTTGCTGGTTGGTTTTCGCAGGCGTAACAGATAAAAACGATGATGATAAGAAATACAAGGCACCATATTTTTTTCATTGTTAGTTGGGCACTCCAGAAGGGCAGGAAGGATATGCAGCGCTCCCGTCGCATGTACAATTCCAATCGTTGATATTGATTTCATACACCTTTTCATTAAACACAACAACAGAAGTCGCTGGATTATACATACTGGTTACAGTAATAAGAAGCAAGCAAGTATTTAGCATGGCTTCTACTTCACAGACAAAAGAATTAAAATCGTTTATATTATCTATAATACGATATAAATGATAAAATACGACGAGCTTTAAAGAAAAGCAATTAAGTAAGCAGATACAACGTTAAAACATAATCCTCGCCGTACATAAAACTGGACTTTTAAGGGAATGAACGACACAATATATGCGTTGGTGCGCGCGGTAATTGCACTATATCCATTTTTGTATTCTCTGGCAGTCATAGTCGGTACTGTTTTTGCAGTGAGTGGTTTTACCGATATCATTTTTGATTTCTATTTCATTTTTCGTTCCATTCGCCGTTTCTTTTTATCCAAAAATTGGACGAAACTTACACGTGAACGATTAGAGGCGCGTGAACAGCAAAAGATTGCGTTGATCATTGCCTGTTGGCATGAAGAGGCGGTTATCGCGAAAACGTTAAAGAATGCCTGCGAATCTATCCATTACCGTAACTATGACATCTTTGTTGGTACATATCCCAATGACCCTGATACACAGCGGGAAGTAGATAAAGTTTCAAAGTTGTACCCACAGGTTCATAAAGTTGTTACTGCTGATGATGGTCCTACGAATAAGGCTGCCAATTTAAACCAGGTTTTCGAAGCGATTGAAGATTATGAAAAAAAGACCGGTTTGCAGTATGAGATCATCATCATGCACGATTCTGAAGATGTGATCCATCCTTATGAATTCCTGGTCTCAAATTACCTGATCCCCCGCATGGATATTGTTCAGGTTCCTGTTTTTCCAATGGCAGTACCTTCTCGACATTGGACGCACTGGACATATGCTGATGAATTTGCTGAAAATCACACAAAATTACTGCTGGTGCGTGAATATACAGGGGGCTTTGTGCCCTCTGCCGGTGTAGGAACTTCCTTTACAAAACGTGCTTTTGAATTATTTTCTGTTGAAAATGAGAAACGCATTTTTACGCCCGGTTCACTCACCGAAGACTATGAATTGGGGCTGCGCTTAAATTTACGAGGATATAAAGCTGCTTTTGTGTTAATTCATCTTCCGCCTGAGGGTGATGAGAAACGACAGAAACGACGTGCATCAGATTGGGTTGCAACACGAGCTGTATTCCCGCTGGATTTTAAGAGAGCTGTGCGTCAAAAAACACGCTGGAATATCGGCATCATTTTACAAAGCTGGCAGAAAATTGGCTGGACAGGAAATGCGACTATCCGCTGGAATTTATTTCAGGATCGTAAAGCATTATTTACAACACCGGCAAACTTTTTTGGTTATTTTGTTTTTGCATATTTCATCCTTTATCAGATTTTACGCACTTACTTTGCACAGTATATGCCCCCTCTGATCGTAAAAGGTACTTTCTTATGGTATTTGACGGTCATATCCACGTTCTTTATGATCTGGCGTTCCATCAACCGTGCCTATGCTGTAGCTAAGATCTATGGTCTTTGGCCCAGTATTCTGTCAATTCCACGTTCTATTTGGGGAAATGTGATCAACTTTTTCGCATTAACACGAGCGATCAGTCAATATACGACCAGTCGCTTGCGCAAGCAGCATATGCACTGGGATAAAACTGATCATGAATTTCCGTCTGAAGTGATTGAAGAAGAGCGTGCTACGCAGGACTTACAATCATCTATGATCGAAACCGAGGTTCAAAAAACAGATATTAATAGAGATGCCATTATCGCGGAATTCAATCAGGTAATGGACACAGGCAATGTTGCCGAAAGAGTGAATGCGATTAGGAAGATTGATCGTTCCACAGGATCTATCCTATTTACCTATCTGGTGAAACAGTATAATGACCCGGATTGGCGTATACGTGGAGAATTTTGTCGTACTTGCAGTTACCTGCGTTATGCTCAGGCTATCCCCTATCTTCATGAACTGGCAAGTGACCCTGATTGGACGGTTCGCAGCAATGCAGTCAGGGCGTTAGGGAAAATGGGCGAGATTGGTGAAATGGAATTGCTGGATATTTTACGGGGTGATGATCATTATGCCAGTGAAGCAGCACAGGTTATTCTGGAACACCAGTCGTTCTTTAAGCAGAATGTTCGCCGTTTGTTATCAAGAGATAAAAGTGAAATCAAACGCGGATTGAGTTTCCTGGAAGATCTGCGGAATCACGGAAAATCAAAACTTGCTGACCAGTTGTTAAATATGTATCGTGATGGCAATATCAAAGAAATTAGAACTTTCCTTGGAGATTGATCTTTTTATAATTTCTTAAACAGCTCATTTTTGATCAGTTTCATAAAAAGTTCAACGATTTGTGGGTCGAACTGCAGACCTTTTTGATTCTCGATATATTCCAGCGCTTTTTTGGCTGTCCATGCTTTCCGATATGGGCGGTCTGATGTCAATGCATCCCATACATCAATCACAGAGAAAATTCGGGCTGAAAGTGGAATGCTTTCTCCCTTGAGCTGGCGGGGATATCCGCTTCCATCCCACCATTCATGATGACAGTACGGGATATCACTGGCGGGGCGCAGATGTGCGATCGGATTGATCAGGTTGAAGGCAAACACAGGATGCTTACGCATGATCTCCCACTCATTGGGGCTGAGAGGACCAGGTTTCAACAGGATGGAATCAGGAATTCCCATTTTCCCGATATCATGCAGCAGGGCTCCTCGGCGAATATGGATCAGGTCTTTTTCTGGCACACCTAGAAGCTGTGCCATGCGTATGGTCATCTCCACAACCCGCTGGGTATGACCTTCGGTCTCCTGATCCCTTAGATCCAGTGCACGCGTCCAACCCTCTAGTGTGGTGTCATACGCTAATGTTAATTCGATATTCGACCGCTGCAGGTCTTCCAGCAGGGTGGTGTTATCAATGGCGATAGCTGCCTGACCGGCAAGCGTCTCAAGAAAATAGATCCATTCCTGATCGGGCGTTATCAGAGAGCGGTTGAAGATATCCAATACACCTTTAACCTGCCCCTTCGCGATCAAGGGTACAGTGTAAAAACTGAGGAAGCCTTCTTCTTGTAAAAGGGGAAGATAAGCCATGTTGTCATCTACTTCAAAGAGATTCAGCGCCTGTACCAGATGCCTTTCCATGGTAGCCTGCCCGGATATTCCTTCTCCCAGACGTAAATGGTAGGATTCAATGGTGCGGGTGCGAAATCCCCTTCCGGCCGCATAATTTAGTAGTTGTGTTTGTGGGTTCAAGAGGAGTACCGCAGCTGCATCCACATTCAATTTTTCTACAACCTGATCAAGTAATATATTTAACGTCACTCTGAGATCAAGACTTGAATTAATGACCAGATCGATATCATGCAGTGCAGATAGCCTTTCCAGCTGGTTTTGTGTTTGTTCTAACAAGCGCGCATTCTCCATCGAGATGGCAATCTGAGACCCCAATGATTCCAACAGATGCATGTGATTCTCATTGAAAATATTAGGGGTGAAAGACTGGATAGACATCGCCCCGATTGTTTTACCGCGAATGGTAAGTGGAATACCCAGCCAGGATCGTGAAGGTTTATCCCCATGAATAGGTTTGGCGGGTGGTTTCTCTTTTGGCAGATCTTTGATGAGAAGTGGTTGTTGATGTTGTATGACCCACCCGATCATTCCTCCCTGATCTACCGGGAATTGTGCTCCTTCCCACTCTGTGAGTTTCTCATCGTTTTCGATAGCAGAAACAACGTAATATTCATTATTTTGTTTGGTAGTCTTTACGATGACAAATGTGTCCATGGGAAGAATGCTCTTGATCCGTTCGTAAACAGTGGCAATGAGTTTCTCGGATTCAAGAATGCTGGATGTAGCAATGGCTATTTCGTAGAGAAGGCTGATTTCTTTAGTTTGTTGTTGGGTTGATTCAAAAAGTTGGATTTTTTCAATGGTGGTAGACAATGTTGAGGAAAAAGTGGTCAGAAGTTCAATGTCATCCTGTGAAAAATAGTTCAATACTGAACTTTCGACATTGATCACGCCAATAGTTCTATCATGTATCTTAATTGGAACAGCAGCTTCAGATTGTGTTTTATCATCAAAATTAAAATAGATGGGATCTTTTGAGACATCTGCACACAGATGGGGTTTTTCGTTAGTAAATACATGTCCCACGATCCCCTCGGTAGTCGGGATAAGCCGATCTTTTTTTTTGTGGGATATGCCTCGATACGATTCGTGCATCTGGAGTAAATTTTCTTCTTTATCTAGCAGGTAGATCCCATAATTATTCAAATCAAAAACACTGGTCAATAATTTGGTTGCATCATCCAGCAGTTCATCCAGCGAGTTTGATCGAGCCGCTGAGAGTGTGATTCCATGCAAGATTTCCAATTCCGTGAGCTGGCGTTTTAGAGAGACTTCGTTATTCATCTGGTCAGTAATGTTATCTCCGATACAAATAAAATTGGTTATTGGGTTATCTTTTCTGTTTGATTTATTTATATACCACTTTACGGTGAGCTCTTTTCCATTTTTAATTCTAATGGGTATTATAAAATTTTGACCTGGTTTTCCAGCATGAATATACCTATCAAATAATTCTCTTGTTTGATCTTGTATAGCTGGGTCAGTCAATTTCTGGATCCATGATGCACCCAATAAATCGCTTGATGAATACCCTGTAAGGTTCATCAAAGAGGCATTAATGTATTCAATCTCAGCTTGATCATTCACAAGCATTACCAGGAATGGAAGATGGTCAAAAATGGAGTTTACCTGTATACAATTTTTTTCAACCATAAAAGAGTTTTTATCCCTAACCTAAATACAAAACGCCTGCCACCTGTTTTGGGGTTGGGTAAACCTGAAACAAAGTGCTAGGCGCCCTCCGAGCAATTACTTCTATTATTATAAATGAAAATGCTTATATAGATAGTATTTCTTGAAAATTTCTGTATAATAGTGAAACATAGATCAGAAACATGCATTGAGGGATACACCAGCGGGGATTATTTTTTCAAAATGATGACACTATATGAAACGGAGAGGTCTTAGTGGAGGGCACGAGACAGACTGTTCTAATACTTAATGCACACATAAAAGCTGCAGATAAGGTCTATCGATTAATTGGAGATAGTTCCTGCCATGAATTTAATCTAATTTCAATAGATATTAAATCAAACCTCGAAAAATATTTTCACAAAAATAATGTAGCGATTGTAATAATTTGTGCATCAGACCTGGTTGTTTTCCAGGAAGGTTACCAAAGAATTGCAGATTATAATATGAGCCTTCCTCTACTTTGTGTTTCACCTGCACCTATCCCACAGCTGCAAGATTTTCTACGAGAACAAGACCTGGTTGATCCGTTAGTGATTTCTCGATTGACCGAATGCAATTTGCTAAAAAATATTTTTTATGCAATTGAACGATCACAGATATCACAAGAAGTAAAAACCAGAGATGCAATTCTAAGATCGGTGAACTTTGCTGCTGCAAGTTTCTTGAATCATGCGGATTGGAAAACATACATCAAAGAAGTACTGCAAAAATTCGCAGAAGCCAGTCGTGCTGATAGTGTAACGGTTTTTGAGAATGTAAAGAATGAGGATGGAAGTATCAATTCCGCCAAACTCGTGGATTATTGGATGGATGAAAAGGATGCTGCCTTGACATTTACGAAAGCAGGAGAGATATTTACATTCGAACAATTGGGTATTGGAGGCTATGTTCGTGAGTTAACAACGATCAGACATTTGCAGGCTAATGTGAATGCACTTCCCCAAAAGACACAATCGATATTTCATATGATTAATGTCAAATCGATATTGATCATATCAATATTCACGAATGGAGATTGGTGGGGTTTTTTCAGATTTGATCAGCGCACACAAGAGCGAGAATGGAACCAAGTTGAGATTGATGCTTTATATACTGCCGCAAGTATTCTTTCTGCCGCGGTGACTCGACAGAAGACGGATAGTCGTCTGAAACATTTGGCTACGCATGATTATTTAACGAATCTGCCCAATCGGCTTTTATATGAAGATCACTTGAATAGCGCGATCTTGCGTTCTCAACGATCAAAAAAATGGGTGGGACTGTATGTAATTGACCTGGATCATTTTAAAAAGGTTAATGACATGCATGGTCATCCCTTCGGAGATAAAGTACTGATAGAAGTTGGGAAACGACTGCAGGATTCTATACGGGCAAGTGATACCGTGGCTCGTATAGGTGGAGATGAATTTGTGATTCTCGGGGAAGATTTAACTTCTATAGAAGATATTAACAGGGTAGCTGAAAAGATATTATCGTCTTTTGTGCAGCCAATTTCATGCGATAATTATGATATACAAATCTATCCTAGCATTGGGATAAGTATTTACCCTGTCAATGGTAGTGACAAAGAAGAATTAATGAAATTCGCGGATGTTGCTTTGTACAAGGCGAAAAAGCGGGGTAATACGTACACGATTTCGGAAAATGACCCGGAAAAACAATTATGGCTCGACAACCTACAAGATTATGGATCGTAGCGGTTGATACACCAAAGAAAAAACAGTATGTCCGTTGCATCAAAAAAATTTCCAAAAATATCACAGATTTTGAAGTAATTATCCGAACAACCTCTGACCCGCGAAAAGTTAAGAATGTAGATATATTAATATTGCTGCTTGAAGCAGAGAGTTTCGCGCTCAGCGTTATTGAGAAATTATTATCGGAATTAAACAAGAGAACGATCTGTTTAATTGATACGCAAATTAACGACAAGGAATTCCTTAAGAAAATTGTGCAGGTTCCCAATCAGGTATTTTTATTTCCATCTACCTGGCTGGAAAACGGATTGTGTGAAGTTATCCTGCAACGTATTGTGCAAGACTGGCGAACACAATTGATAATCGATGAATCCATCCGTGCAAATGATTCATTATTAAAAAATTTACCCGGAATGGCATATCGCTGTATCAATGATATATCATGGACAATGAAATATGTCAGTATGGGATGCCGGGAATTAACAGGCTATTCTCCAGAAGATCTGATCGATAATAAAATGATCGCATACAATACACTCATCTATGCAGATGATCGTGAGATGGTTAATGATGAAATTCAAAATGCGATAGAAAAGAATAAGCAATACCAGATCGTATATCGTATTAAAACTGCTGAAGGAACACCAAAATGGGTTTGGGAAAAGGGGAATGCTTTTCGTTCGCTTGACACAGGAGACTATTTCTTGGAGGGCTTCATCACGGATATCACCGACAGGGTGATGGCGCAGCGCGAATTGATCGAAAGCCAGGTCAAGTTAAAGAACATCTATAATACTGTCGCCATTGGTTTAGGGTCAACAAAGAATGGTGTATTTCCATGAAGTAAACGATTATTTTTGTGATTTGCTGCAATTACTCGTTCAGATCTGATCGGCAGGAAAGCATCTTCATTGTTTCACTTGAAGGATACAGAACAACCATCCCTGATATTTTTCTGGGCAAAGCAGAGGTTTCAACGCATGCAAAACTCACAAGAAAAGATGGCGAACTGCTGGATATTCTGCTGACCGCTTCGCGAATCGAAGAAACCGTAGGCAGCGAAATGGTTTCCTTCGCTGTTCTTGACCTTACCAAACAAACACAATTGAAGAATTTGCTGGATGAAAGCGAAGCGAAGAGCCGCAGCATCATGGACCATATGCATGAAGGTGTCATTCTAACCAGCGAGATGGGAGTTGTGATTGAATTCAGTGATATTGCAGCACAGATGATTGATCTCAAAAAGCAGGAAGCCCTGGGGCAGTCGCTCATCAAGTTAATAGATAGGATCGAAAAAGAACAGATTGCAAAATTATCCAGCCAGAATTGGAAGCCTTTTCTAAACGATGTTCTTGCATCCAGGGATGCAAAACGGATCAACAAAGAATGGGAAGGGGAAATTCGCAATCCATCTGGGGAATATCGTTTTTGTCACATCGAGTTTTTTACCATCGCAACCCCAAACGGAAATCGTCTCGCCATCATCGTACGTGATATCAATGATAGCAAGCGACATGAGAGAGAATTGCAGTTTCTGATGGACATCTCCAATGCAATCAGGAAATCTCCGAACGATATTATTGCGATCCGAAAAGCTGTCCTTGATACGCTGACAAATTTACTGGGATTTCATAGTATAACGCTAGCTTCATTTGAGGATAACCGCGATATAGGATCTATCGTTGAACTCCGTGGGATTACACCAGATAAATTAGGCAAAAAGGTATCATGGCAAAATTGTGTTCAGCAGCAGACTCTTTTTGAGGAGAGTGTTTATTCTATTTGTGATGAGTGTATGAAGCAGATTTTTGATGAAAGTATTGACCCCGCTGTCTTCAAGACAAGAATCAGTATTCCCCTGGTTTTTGGAAATCATAAAATAGCCATCATTTTCTTAATCCATCAAGATGAATTCACAGATTACGAATTTCGTTTATTGAAAGCAGTTTCGAATATTGTTGCGAACGCTATGAATCAGGCGATCCTTTTTCAAAGAACCGAACAGCGCCTTAAACGATTGGAATCATTGCATGTTATTGACCAATCCATCAGCGGTTTATTTAATCTTGATCTAACCAATCGTATCATTCTGGATCAGGCAAAAGAACAATTGGAAGCGGATGCAGGAGATATTCTCATTTTAAATACAGCCACCAATATGATGGAATATTCCGCCAGTTTTGGATTGATGCAGGTAAATATTGATGAGCAGCGTGTTCATCTCAGTCATAGTATGGCTGGGCAGGTACTCATGTCTCGGGATCCATGTATCGTTCCTGATATAGAGAAGGAAGAAATCCCCTTTATCATGGATCATCTTCACCGATGCGGTTTCCATTCCTATTTTGCTTATCCTCTGGTAGCGAAAGGGGAACCCAAGGGTGTTATTGAAATCTATTTTCAGAATCCTTATCAACCCGATACTGAATGGATTAACTTTCTACATTCCCTGGCGACCCAGGCTGGTATTGCGATTGATAATATTCAGCTTTTTGAAAAAATGAAGCGCCTTAGATACGACTGAATTTCTCATGGCTGTATCATACACGACAGATTCGTTTATAATTCTGGCTGTGTTTACCAGGAGCCCCTATGGATTGCCAAAAAGAAAATAATCAAAACAATTGCAATTGCAGTTATATACCCTGTTCTAGGAAAGGGATGTGCTGTGAATGCATTCAATATCATTTGAAAATGCGCGAGCTGCCAGCATGCTGTTTTCCCGATCATATCGAAAAAAGCTATGATCGTTCATTCCAAACTTTTGCCGACCTGGTCATGTCTGGTGAAATATAAAGCTGAGAAGAAGGTCGAAAATCATTAGAAAAATACTTGCCTTCCAGTGATTCGAGAGAAAGCTCTATGAAATCAAACGATAGAACCATGACAAAACAGCAACGAACAACTTTGTGGATCATAGCAGCTATTGCAGCGCTGTATTTTATCTTGATGATCTTCCCTAATTCCTCCAGCAGTGAAGGGGGCAGCGTTTTTTCCATTTTCTCCGATGATGAATTCATCACCTACCCGTATGTGGAGAAAATGCTGCAGGGTGGACCAGATATTCATGAAATTTGGGGCAACTTGATCATTTATGGTGATTATCACTATGGGTACCCCTTTTACTTCTTTTCCATGCTGGTTTTACTGCCGCGTCGCTTGATCATGGGCGAGGCGTTTTTTGCAGCGCGTACCACCAATATTCTGATATTGAGGCAGTTGATCAACGTGCTTCCGTTTCTGCTCTCTGCGGGAATTCTGGTGTATTACAAAACCAAATTTCAGACAGCGTTAAAATCTATTTTCCTTTTTATTCTTATTCTGCTTATTCCGAGTGCGGTTCGCAGCAATATCTGGTGGTGGCATCCTGATTCCCTCACCTTCCTTTTCATTGCACTTACCTTCTTTTTTCTGCAGAAAGATGAATACCGCATCGGAAAATATTTCGGTTGGGCAGCCGCTGCCTGCGGCATGGCAGTTGCGACAAAACTGCTGGGTCTTTTTTTCTTCCTGGCGATCCCTCTTTACCTGGTGATAGCACGATCTAAAAACCAGTATTCCTGGAAAAAGATCCTAAAAAAGGCTGTCCTGTTTGTCGCTTTGATGGTTCTGGTGGTAGTTCTTGTGAATCCTTTCCTGTGGTATCGGGTTCCACGAACAGAGATGTTTGCGATCCAGAGCTTTAAACAGACGGAACTGCAGGAGGGCTATACCCATGATGACCCTTATTATTACCAAAAAGGACCGGTATTTTGGGAATGGACAATTGCCACGTGGTTTGGTGACCCGATATTCATTGCGTTCTTAATGATTTCCCTGATCGTGGGTATTTTTGCTTCAAAGGGTTTCCGCGAAAATATTTATCTTGCAGCATGGGTGTTGCCTTTCACAATCTACACACTGTTTTTGGTTGCCCCGAAACCCGATCACTATATCTTCCCTGCGCTGGTACCCGCCTATCTTGCCGCCGTGGATATTTCTGATTACCTGCTGCTGCAGTGGAAAGACCTATCTACGGCTAAAAAATATGCTGCCGCCGTGCTCTTGATCGGAACGGCAGTTCTTCTTATCGGGCAGCTTGCATTCAGCCTTTCGGTAGATATCCCGCTTTACCAGCAGTATTTGATACAGAATATGTGAGTATTGATAACTCATTCAGCGGAGAGAGAATCTATTAATCTTTAACTTGTTGCAGAACGATAAGCGTTGATGCAGCGTCGCACGGGTCGCGCACGATGGATTGATCAATTTCCTGGAATTGGGATCGAGTTTGTTCATCCAAAGACAGAAAACGGGTTTCGTAACTGATGGTGTCAAATACCAGAATGTCCGCTTCATTGATCCAGCGCAATGCCAGTTCTTCATTCCAGTAGCCGCGTTTTTCCACAAATTCAGGGTCACCCCCAATTCGATAATAGAACTGCATGTTCATTTGAGTCGGGTAAATTTCTATATTCGGCAGGTAAAGAAAAAGGATCGGGGTAGGACCTTCCCAGTAGACAAGTGAACCGTCAGGGATGATGGATCGCAGCAATCTCCCATTTTCCTCATAATAGTCGGGCATATTAATCCCCGGGCAGGTTGCGATCGAGCTGTTTTTTGCCAGAATGAAGGTGGGGGAGAGCAGAATACCCAGACACAATAAAAGGAGGGCTGCTACACAACCATACGAGCAAGACTTTCCCTTTTTATGAAGGATGGAGTGAACTATCCGGCTAACCAGCAGGAGCAAAATGCCTGCCAGAAAACCTGCGATCGTGGGCAAGATGAACTCCTGTGTGCGTATGGATATATGAAAACGATTCAGAAGGACATCCCACAAGGCGTATGGTCCGTTAAAGATCCTCCCCTGGCTGAAGCTGGGCAGATGCACGTTCATCAATGCGGGCGCTATCTCGCGATAGAGACTTAACCCGATACCGGTGCATAACAGCACGATAGTGATGGAAAGGATCCATTGCCTGGTTTTGCTGTCAAGTTTTATAGTTTCTTTGAAGACCAGTGGGATAAGGGTAACCCCCAGGGGCAGGTAGAAGGAATAGTACGCCGGGTAGCTGTAGAGCACATTATTTTCCTGGATGGCATATCCAAAATGCAAAATGGAGAGGAAGATAAAGCTGCCTGCCAGGAACAGGGTCTTTTTTTGTTCCTTTTCTTTGAGAAAAGCACCGGGGAAAAGCAGAATGAAGGATAGGATGCTGGAGAAGATCGGGATGAAGAAATAGCGGACGCTGTCGAACAGCACCTGAGTTTCATAAATCCAACCGTATTCTCTTTCAAGAATGGCATTTCCAAGGTCTCCAACCGCGAAGGAAAGATCGTTAAAATGGGCTAACAGATCATTGAAAAACGTCGGAAAGTATGGGCTCCAGATAACAGGATAGATGCGGGGCCAGTAGGGGATATTCAATCCGATGAATACCAGCGCTCCCACCAGGATGGGCAGCCGGCTCTTTTTCCAGCTATTTTCCCACAACACATAGATGATAGTGAAAAGGAATAGCGGCAGCAGATTCTGGCGAACCATCACCATGAGAGCGGAGAACACCAGACCGCATACTAGCTGCCACTGCTTCTGTTCTTTGCCAAGCAGAAAATACAAACTCCATGCGATCAGCAGCGAAGTGACCACCTGGGTCATGGCGCGCGAATAGTAGATGATCCATGCCGGGGAGATTAGGTAAAAGGCAATGGAAGCGGTCGCCCACCATGTACCAGCCAGACGTTTTACGGTCAGCCACTGACCGACAAGTACCAGCGCGCTGAGAAAAATGGCAAAATAACGCCCTGATGCCAGCCCCGGTTCAAACAGGATCTGTGAGATGCCCAGCGAATAGAACGAAAGCGGGGGTTTATTGGTTATCGGTCCGTAATCCTCGAAAGGTTCGTATGTCCCATCCAGATACCATTTTCCTTTTAATAGATATGTGCCCTCATCCATGACCGGTTCAATGATTCTGGCATAATGCACAGAACTGAATATGTATAAAATCAGGATCAGTATGGATAGTGCGTACGGGAGGATGGATAGAATTGTTTTCTTACGATTAGCAGCCATTGTGTGCATATTATAATAGCGAACACTCTCATCTTCCGGCTGCAATTCCTGTCAACACATCATTCGGATTTTTAAATCTTTCCATTTATAATGAGGGTTCACAACTTAACGGTAGGGAGCAGGCGATGGCTGTAATCATTCAAACCACAAAAGAGTATTCCGATACGCTTGGTATCCGTGCGGATCAGATCGGGAAATATATACTGCTTCCGGGTGATCCCGGTCGCGTGCCCTTCCTGGCTGGCTATTTTAAGAATTCCAATCAGGTCGCAGAAAACTGGACGCATATGACATATACCGGCACTTTGGATGGGGTTGCAGTGTCGGTTGTTTCAACGGGTATGGGCTGCCCCGCCATGGCTGCCACTCTGGAAGAATTGATCCGATTGGGTGCGCATACCTTTATTCGAGTTGGCACTTCAGGTATGCTGCAGAAAAAAAGTGATCCGAATCACCTTATCATTACATGGGGAGCAGCACGGGACGAAAAGACATCGTTGCAGTACCAGCCGCTATCCTTCCCTGCGGTAGCAGATGTGGAGGTCACGACTGCGTTGATGGACGCCGCGCAGGAATTGAAGATCGGATATGAAGTAGGCATCTCGCAATCAAAAGACGCATTCTACGGTGAGCACGATCCAAAAGGGATGATCGCCAGCCGGGAATTATTGATGAAGCAAAGAGCGTTCCGCCGTTCTGGCATGTTGTGCAGTGAGATGGAAGCATCTGCCCTTTTCGTCATCAGTACGGTACGTTCGGTGCGCGCTGGCGGCATCATGATGCTGGGCGGCAGCACACA
Organism: Anaerolineaceae bacterium; assembly: GCA_963556045.3. GTDB lineage: Bacteria > Chloroflexota > Anaerolineae > Anaerolineales > Anaerolineaceae > UBA4781. Next base: position 2,135,859 of record CAUVYA020000002.1, read on the forward strand.
ACAGGGACTGCACAATATTTCTTTGGTCTGTGCGAATGCACTGAAACTCCTCATTCGACAGGACCAGCAAACTGAACCGGGAAGTGCAAAATGAGCGGGATGAATTGGTACGCTGCATGTAAATATAAATGGTATTCATTTCACCTCGAATATCGTCGTTTGGTAAGCTGGTGGAATAACAAAATCTTGCACAAACCCCAGTACCATCTCGGGCTGCGTTATGGAGAAATACCCCGGGATGTAGTGCTGGTTGAAACGCCGCATCAGGTACTCCAGATCGCTGAATGTCTGGGGAATTACAGGGTGATGAAAGACCATCGCGAGTATTTGAGCATTCGCGTACAGGCTGGCGAAACCTCTTTGCTTGTCATTTCAAGCGGGATAGGGACGCCCCCCATTGCAATAGGGCTGGAAGAGCTCTCTCAGATCGGCGGAAAAAGATTCCTGTATCTGGGTTCTTTCCAACCCCTCCAGAAGGGATTAAAAGATGGGCAGTTGCTGATCGCTAAAGGAGCTGTGAAAGAAGATGGCACCAGTCAGGAGTATTTGCCACGGATAATTCCTGCTGTCGCAGATATTCATCTGCTCAATGCAGCTCGCCGTGCGTTGACTGGTTCAAATCTTCCATACCAGGTTGGTATTTCAGCAACTATTGATATTGATCCTTCCCATTTTCCGGCAGATACCCCGATGCGATCACAAAATGAACGACGTTTTCAACAACTGAAGGATGGGAATGTCGTGGCTCTTGAACGGGCTGCCGCTGGTGTATATGCGGTGGCAGCCAAGATCCAAAAACCGGCTGTCTGCATTTTACAGGAAGGCGAAGCGGGGTTGGATCTTCCAGAAAAGTTGATCCGTGTGATCCCTCAAATGTTTCAGGAATATTAAGCCGGTAAAACATCAGGCGCGCTTGCACGATCGTGTTTTTTATTTTTCACTTTGCTATACTATAGTTTAAAGAGGCGCTGATGAAAACAGTTTCCCTTTCTTTGTTGATTGCAGGGATGTTTCTGCTGACTGCCTGTCAAAATGGGATGGTCATACCTGTTGCGTCTACAACCCCGCAGATGACCGGCACAATTTCCATGCTTGCCACGGTTGCGACTGTTGTGCCCGAAAATATCGAACCTGTGGCATGGGAGATCGAAGTCGTGGCGGAGAACCTGTACGTTCCATGGAGCGTCGTGTTTATCAGCACGGATCATATGCTGGTATCGGAGCGCAGTGGTGCCATTCGAGAGATAATTGAGGGAAATTTAATAGCAGAACCGCTCTATCAATTCAATGATATCGCTGCGGAGGGGGAGGCAGGACTGATGGGTTTGGCTGTTGATCCTGATTTCTCTTCCAATAGATTTCTTTACGCTTGTTACACCTATCAAAATGAAAATGTGCTCTCCAACAGGGTTGTTCGTCTGAAAATGGATGCGTTGGGGGAATTGATATTGGGTCGCATTCTACTTGACGATATTCCATCGGCAAGAAACCATGCTGGCTGCCGTTTGCTTTTTGCCCCTGATGGAACGCTGTTTATCACCACTGGGGATGCCATGCAGCCCGAAAGTGCCCAGGATCTTAATTCTCTAGCGGGCAAGGTTTTACGGATCAATTCTGACGGAACTATCCCTGCTGATAATCCATTTACCGGATCACCTGTATACAGTTACGGGCACCGCAATCCACAGGGCTTGGCTTGGGATGCGAGCACAGGATTGCTGTACGAAACGGAACATGGTCCTTCGGGATTTGATGGTCCGCCTGGTGGAGATGAGATCAATGTGATTCAAGCGGGCGCGAATTATGGCTGGCCGCTCGTATCTCATGAAAGAACTTTGGAAGGAATCATCTCTCCATTGATCGTTTTTACGCCTGCTGAAGCGCCTGCTTCTGCCATGATCTATAGCGGAAGGATGTTCCCGCAATTTGCAGGTAACCTCTTTTTCGGCGCGCTCAGGGGGGAAGGACTGGTGCGCGTGATGATTTCCGGCAGCGAAAGTTTGAATCTGTCTCGTGTTGAGAAGATCATTCAGAATGTTGGTCGGGTTCGTGATGTAGTAGAAGGACCAGATGGATATATCTATTTCACAACCAGCAACCGAGATGGAAGGGGTGAAGTGAAACGAGGGGATGATAAGGTTTATCGCTTAATCCCTCAATAAATTTCGTTAAAAATTCCAATAAATCACTTTGATGTAGTGACAAAAGTGTAAGTTTTTATGGTTTTAAAACCTATGGTATGCTTAGACCTACTTTAGAACCATTTCATACATTCCGTGTTAAATAGATTGCTGAACGAATTCATTCTGTTTCGAAGGAGAAAGATCATGCCTGATACTACTGAGATCAAACAAAAAAAGCGAATGCAGTGGGCCTGGTATCTATATGATTTTGGAAATTCCGCTTATGCCGCGGTGGTGCTGCTGGCAGTTTATGCAACATATTTTAAAAACGTGGTCGTGAGTGGTCCGCAGGGGTCTGCTATGTGGGGTCTGGCGTTGATGATCGCCACACTCGTGGTGGCTGTTATCTCTCCATTTCTAGGCACGCTGGCAGATTACTCGAATAAGAAAAAACAGTTCTTATTCTTCATGACGACCATGTCGGTGATCTTCACCGGCTTGTTATTTCTGGTAGGTCCTGGTGACATCTTCCTGGGCATGCTGTTCTTCATTTTAGCTGAGATCGGGTATCGTGGCGGGCAGGTTTTCTATAATGCTTTACTGGTAGATATTGCGGATGAAAATGAGCTGGGGAAAGTTTCAGGTAACGGCTGGGCAATCGGTTCGCTGGGCGGAATCATCTGCCTGGTTATTGTTCTGGTTTTGATCCAGTTGAATCCAGGCAATAATATGGTCATACGTTTCTCCCTTGTTATCACCGCTGTCTATTATGCTTTATTTGCTTTACCGGCTTTCTTTATCATCAAAGAAAAACCCTCCACAGAAGAAAAGATCCACAAAAATTATCTGAAAATTGCCTGGGATCGTTTGAGCCTCACTGTTAAATCAGTAAGCAACTACAAGGAATTTCTTAAATATATGCTGGCATTACTGATCTACAATGATGGTGTAATAGCGGCGCTTGATTTTGCCGCGATTATCGGTGCGGTCTTATTTGGCGTAACAGGAACCAGCCTGATCATTTTCGTGATCATTGTTCAGGTTACCAACGTTTTAGGTGCGTTTTTGTACGGGTTGTTGGGAGAGAAAGTCGGTTTCAAGAACAGCCTTATTCAATCTTTGATCTTGATGATTGTTTCTGTTGTAGGAATGATGTTTGCGAAAACACAGACCGCTTTCTTTGTGGTTGGTGGTCTGGCAGGATTCGCTATGGCGGGTGTGCAGTCTCTAAGCCGCACCATGGTCAGCGTGTTTGCCCCCAAACACAAAAGCACTGAGTTCTACGGCTTTTTTGCTCTGACCGGTCGCTCATCTTCCGTGATCGGACCTGGCGTGATGGGTTTCTCGGCATCGGGATTGTCCACCTGGGTGATGAATACTCTGGTAGCAGCCGGACTGGTTGTAGCCGGTGATGATCTGGCGATCAAGGTTACTGAACAGATCGGGCATCGCTTTGCCCTGGTCACGATCGTTTTATTCCTTATGGTCGGTTTGATGCTGCTTCTATTTGTAGATGAAAAGAAAGGGCGCATTGCGGCACAGAATGCGCGACACGAAGATTAATAATAGTAGAGGTGCTGTATGACATTGGCTGTTGATTCACCTGTGTATGCCAGTCGCAGACCACTGCGGCGTTTCATGCAGTGGCTGTCGAAGATTGCTTTCGGTGTGTTGACGGATCTAAGTGTTGAAGGTGAGCAGAATTTTCCCAAGAGAGGACCGTTGCTGCTGGTGGGAAACCATTTTAGTTTCATTGACCCCGCAATTTTCGTGCGTGTGGCTCCCTGGCCAATGGATTTCATCGGCGGGGCACAATTTCCTCATGCTCCTGGAATTGTGCATTTTCTTCCGCGCTTATGGGGTTATCTTCCTGTCTATCGCGGTACAGGTTCAACGTATGCATTAAATGAAGCGGAGAAGATCCTGAATAAGGGTGGAATTGTGGGCATCTTCCCGGAAGCAGGTTCCTGGGCACAGATTTTACGTCCGGCTCGCCCGGGCGCTGCCTATTTATCTGCAAAAACTGGCGCGCAATTGCTCCCGGTAGGAATTGACGGTATGCCAGAGGTATTTCCTTCGTTGAAAAAGTTGAAGCGTGCTAAAGTGAAGATCAGGATCGGGAAGCCGTTCGGCCCGCTGAAAATATCAGGCAAGGGCTACCAGCGGCGTGAGCAAATTGACGCATTCGGGCATGAGATCATGCACCATATTGCGGATCTCATTCCGCCTGAAAAGGCGGGCATCTATTCACCCGATCCGGATGTGCGTGAAGCCGCCAGAGGAACTGAGATCTATCCATGGGAGAACACCCGTGAAGGGCAGGATGAATATACTGCACCAGAGTAGCAGCCTGATCTGAAAGCTGTCAAAGGCGTATATCCTGAAGATCAGAAAGAAATTAGTGATTGTGCTGAATTATTTGAATATGAGATTTCAAGCCAGTCTTAAAATTGAATGAACTGGATACATATTTCAGTAGCCACAATTTTATCGTTTTACTATTTCATCATCAAAACTCGATTATAATTTTGTCCTGAATTTCGTATCTCACTGTTGTAATTTTTCCACAGAGGATAGCAGCCTTGTGGATGCTATAAAATGGGGCAATTCTTTCGGAGAACACCATGAATCCTACAGTAAAGAAAATCATTCGCATTGCGGCATTAGCAGTATTCCTCGCCCTGGGGGTGAAGATACTCACCCCGCATTTGCAGTCTCTCCCTGAATCCGTCGCTGCATTGAAACAGCTGAATTACTGGGCTCTGGCTGCAGCAGTGATCTGTGAAGTGCTGCGTTTCATCAGCAGTGGATATTTGCTGAATGTCATCATCGGAATGTTCAAGAACCATGTATCCATCTGGGATGCCACCAGTATTGCCATGGCTTCTTCCAGCTTTGGAATGGTAGCAGGCGGCATGGTGGGTTCGATCGGTTCAAGCGCCGGATGGCTGCGCAAGAAAGGTGTCAAATTACAGGCTGCCGGTATGGCGGGTTTCCTGCCGATCCTTCTCAATAATCTTGCGGTACTGGTCTTTTCGCTGGTCGGAATCATCTATCTATTGTGTATGCAGGCGTTGACCAGGCAGCAGATGAACGCCTTCCTCATTATCCTTGTCCTGCTGGTATCCGCATTTGTCCTGATATTCGTCTTTATCCGAAAAAGAGAAAAGTCGAAAGGTACTGTGATCAAGATAGCAGAATGGGTGGCGAAGACCTTCAAAAGATCGTTTGATGAACAAAAAATCGCGCATCAATTGGATGAAGTATTTGACATGTGGGATCTTTTTATGCAGAAAGGCTGGCAGAAACCCCTCCTGGCTTCATTTTTAATTTATGGATTCGATGTGCTGGCATTATTCTTCCTCTTCATGGCAGCCGGGCAGCCGGTATCTGCTCGCATTCTTCTGATCGGATATGGTTTACCACAGCTGCTTGGAAAAGCGGCATTCATCTTCCCGGGCGGGGTGGGAATTGTTGAGGGCACCATGATTTCACTGTATCAACAACTGGGTATTTCCAATCCGATTGCGGTGGTGGTGGTTCTCTCTTATCGACTCTTGAGTTTCCTGCTTCCGGCGATCATTGGATTCCTGCTGATTGTGGTAATACAGAGAGATAAATCATCCAGGATTTCACAAACTTGATACCTTTCCTGTGGGCATCCACATCGCTACCATGATACTTCATGGATCCAGATGAATGATCATCCCGCAGGAAGGTGGTACATCCGATAGAAATAATCTATGCTGTTCGATATTGCAGCGTACAGTAGATAACAGATCTCTTCCTCGTGCTGCTGTGATGGGCAGCCCTCTTATTTCTATCTGTGCGGTTTGAGAACTGGCGTTGAAAACACACAGCAGATTTTCTTGTTCGCATTGCCGCAGAAATGCAAATTGTTCATTGCCGACATAAACCTGCTGGTAGGTCCCATGCTGAAGAGCAGGTGAATGCAGACGGATCTCACTTAATCGTGCAATGTATGCAGGGAGATCTTTATATATGGAATTGACCGTTATGCTTTCGGGTTCAAGACGCGGGCGCAGAGCGATATCATCCGTTGCCGTTCGGCTGCCGCTGATTCCCCATTCACTACCGTAATAAATGGAAGGAATGCCGGGCATACTGAAAAGCAGACAGTACAGTGGAAAGACATGCTCCGGGTTGGTGAGGGTGCTGGTCAATCGGTTCACATCGTGGTTGTCGGCAAAAGCGTATGGTTGAAAATGACGATATATTCCCGCTGGACCAAACTGCCGGTTGAGTGAATAAGCGATTTCAAAGTAATTATGATCGTTATGGCTGGAATACAAGCCTTTAAAGCATTCATAATTTGTAACAGAATCCAGTGCTTTGCAGTTTATCCATTCGGAATAGTCGCCATGGATGACTTCTCCCATTAACCAAAAATCCTTATCGTGTTGTTTGCAATGCCTGTTCAATGTCTGCAAGAAAGGAATATCTATACAATCAGCGGCATCGATCCGCAGTCCATCAATGTGGAATTGCTCCATCCAGTAAGTGACCGCCTGTAAAAGGTACTTGACAACCTCCGGATTTTGCAGATTGAGTTTCACCAGATCATAATGATCGTTCCACCCATCGTAATGGAATGGATCGCCGAATGGACTGGTTGATTGGAAGTTGATCCCCGAGAACCAATTTCGGTATGGTGATTTTTGTTTGTGGGCTTGCAGATCGCGGAAAGCGAAAAAATCTCTGCCGGTATGGTTGAATACGCCATCCAGGATTACCCTGATCTTATTCTGGTGGAGAAGTCCAATCATTTTTTGCAGCGTATGATTATCACCCAGACGGCGATCCACCTGAAAATAATCAACCGTATCGTATCCATGGCTGGTGGATTCAAAGAGCGGACCCAGATACAGCGCGTTGATATTCATTTCTTTGAAATGGGAGATCCACTGTTCCAATTCTCCAATCCTTGGGACGGCAGACGATGCAAAATCATTCTTCTTGGGCGCGCCAAAACAGCCCAGGGGGTAGATGTGGTAGAAAATACTTTGCTCGATCCAATGACTCATGCTGCACTTCTCCTTGTGGTGTACATACCGGTAGGTATATTAAAGTTAAAAAAAATTTATGAGAATATTCCATGCATGAATTGATGCACGGTATTGGTGACGATAAATTCATCCAGAGGAAGAGCTGAATGATAGGTCAAACCAATATATGTATTGATAAGTCCCAGAAATGAAGCCGCGTAGCGTTTCTGTCTCCCGATCATGTTTCCGTGGTCCAGGGAAGCATGCAAAAAAAGTTCTTCGAGGATGGCATGCTGCTTTTGTCCATAAGGTTGAATGGTTTTAAAGGCAGCGCTTTCAGGTGGTGCAAACCAGCAGCCAAGTTGAAAACGATAGAATTCAGAGTGGGCAGAAGCAAATCGAAAGTACATCCGTACGGTTCTCTCCAGGCTGTTCTTAACATCCCCATCATAAATGGCGTATTGTTCCATCTCTCTGATGAGGTCGGTGAAAGAACTTGCTAATATACTTTCCAGTAATCCTTCTTTGCTGCCAAAGTAATGATAGAGAGTTGGCTTGGTAATTCCAGCAGCATCTACAATTTCCTGAATCCCTACCGCATCATATCCGCGTTCTGCAAAAAGTGTTAGTCCGACTTGAAGGATTCTTTCCTGATTTTCCATTATAAGATAAGTATACCGAATGGTATAGTAACCGTCAAGTGAAATAAATTTTCGCTCCCCAATTAAGACGAAACTATGTATAATCTTTATATAAGTTTTCAACTTTGTGGGGAATCGCCGCTGCAGAACATCTAATTCCGCACTAGGTGAACCAAATAAACGACTGGAGGAAAGTATGGCGAGCGTAAAATTCTATTCTTTAAAATCTAAAAAGCACGTAATGGTCGATAGCAGCAAGGTGAAGATCGTAACACTGAAAAACGGTCGAAAAGCGGCAGAAGCGATCGACCCGGAGACTGGCAGCAAGCTGTTTAAATTTCTTTCTGCTGCTGAATTAAAAGAACTGGAATCGTAGGGTTTCCTATTTCGATTTCACATACGAATAAAAATGAAGTTCCCTTACTGTAACACAAGGGAATTTCATTTAAATTATTGTACAAGATCTCTCTCCATTTCAACCTGGGTTACTGACCAATTGTATTCAGGCGGCATAATTTCGTGAGTGTGTGGCATTTCTACTCATCATCCTGATTGACCAAAACACGGGTATTGCCCAATCCTTTTCGACTATTTATCCTATCCTGAAACCAATATCATGAACGTTATACGACAGAAGAATGAACATAGCTGTTTTTATTTCCAATCTTGATGGATAAGATCCCTTTATCTATGGTGTGCGTACATGATTTATGTATCGTTAATGGAAAAAATGGGTATACATCGCTAAAATTTCATGAATAAATGGATATTATCTTATTGAGCAGCGCATGAAAAAAATCACAATATTACTCGTACTATCGTTTGTAAGTCTTATAGGGTGTTCTCCCCTTCTGTCCTCTTCCGCACTGTTGGTTGAGGATCAGGAGATTATTCTGCCCCTGCCCAGCGCAACCGCAGCACCCTTACCGACCCCTGATCCTTATTCCAACGATGCTCTGGCACAACGGACCTATGGTGAAGGAGAACTCAACATTGAATACCTGTGGGAACGGCAGGAAGATTTTGCAAGGTATTACATTACTTACCCGAGTGACGGATTAACCATTCATGGATTTGTCAATATCCCTGAAGGAGAAGGTCCTTTTCCGATTGTCATTGCATTACACGGATACATTCCGGCGTCGGAGTATGAAACACTTGATTATTCAACGCGCTATGCAGATTCAATTGCCCGCCAGGGTTATATTGTGCTGCATCCCAATATGCGCAATTTCCCACCTTCAGACAGCCCTGGCAGGTCCAGGGATTCCCTTACCGGATACACCGTGGATGTGATGAATCTGCTGGCACTTGTCAGGAATATGGCAGGTCAGCCGGGAATCTTTGAAAATGCAGATGTGGAAAGACTTGGAATATGGGGACACAGCCTGGGAGGAGGAATTGCACTGCGCGTGGCAACTCTGGTGGATGAGATTGATGCAATTGTTCTCTATGCGGCAGTCACGCAGCGCTATAATTATGATCCGATCGGATTACCGGTTTATGATCTGCGCGTGATCGATGCACCCTTTAGCATACATCACGGCACGCAGGATGATACCGTATCCATTTCGTGGACCGAAACAATTTGCTCTACACTGGAAGAATTGGGGAAAACCCATGATTGCTATTATTATGAAGGACAGCCGCATACCTTCCTGCGGCTCGGCTCGGGTGATGCTCTCTTCATTCAGCGAACGGTCGCGTTCTTCAACGAATATCTTCAGTGAGCGTATATGTAACCGATAAGCGGTATTCAATGTACATAATGGGGGAATAGTAGAAATGAATTAAAAGAAACTGAATAAATGTGACAGAATCGTTCGCAAGTTGGTGGAATGGATGGAAAGTGATGTGCCAAAATTTTTTCATTGTTCTTTTTCCTAAAGTGAGTACTAAAGATGTTTGCATGAATTAAGTATCTGTAATCATCGAGAATGAAATCAAATGGTGCGTGAGGATGATGAGAATCTTTCCTGATAAGCAGTCTTGCGCGCGATTGATTTATCCACCTATGATGGAAACAAATATTGGGGTAAATGAATGGTTTTTAATAGAGCATAGCAAGTGATCAAAGTATTCCTTGAGCTATAAAAAGATTTGCAATTAGACTTACAAAAAAGGTAATATATAATCTAATGAGATTGATGGGTAAATTAAATATTTATCAGGAGCAAGTAATGAAAAGATTCATAATCTCTTTGTTTTTAATAAGTTTTCTTTTTTCTTCAACAAGTTGTTCATCTCAATCCGCAAATGATTCATCCCAGGATGATATTTCAAACACCCCACAGGAAGCAACCGTTGAAGAAGTTGAAAATAATGAGCAAGTGGAGGCTGTCGAACCATTACCAACTCCTACAGAATTGACACAAACCTGGAAAGCATCAAGTCCCATTGCCCAATTTACAGATGAAGATATTGAATATTTGGGTATTCAATGTACCGGTGATGACGAGGATATTGCGGATTGCATAAAAGAATGGCAGGTAGAGAATATTCTTTATTGTGTTGATGATTCTGGTGAGGATATCACCCCCACGTGCTCTGCCCTGGTTGAAACCAATGAGTTTTTGCCTGGAATTCTTACTTCAAAAGATGTGATCTACAATCAGCTTTATAAGGGAAGAATTAATGGGCTTTGCCTGGATTATGCAGCAACGTATTGTTCAATTGCGGAATACTACGGTCTTCAATGTCGAATAGTGAGATCAGATACAAAATTCTGCGAAGAAGTGAATTGTGATGAAGATGAAGCGCCTGGTTGGGATGAATTGGAATATACTTTTTTCATTAAACCATTGCTAGATAAGAATGACCTGCCCTTTACATTAGAGTCTATCAACTCTATTGCGGAAGATACCTGGGCACATTATTGGGCGGAGGTATTCATTGATGGTGAATGGATATTTATGGATGCAGCAGCCCGGGATACAGCTCAGAGATATGCTCAAAACGCTGTCGTGGTGGTCGACTGGGAAGAAATGGATAAATCGGAAGAATTGTATTCATTTATGAATGAATAGTAGTTATGCAAAGTTTCTTTTGGCTATTGTGTCTGATCGGTTTGATCATCCACCATACTGAATCGATTAATTTAAAAGCCAAAAAAACGATCATAAAAACCCCTGTTTTCGCAGTAAGCTGTGACATATTGCAGAAATTTGCCACTTCGGGATGCAAATTTTGCCTAAGCGCGGAATCTGAGTAGGAAGCTAAGAAGTATTTTCCGAAGAATAAATGAAGATATTAACCTTAAAAAAAATGGAGACGAAAAATGAAAAATAGAAAAATCCTGGCTTTGTTGGTCTGTTTTACGGTTTTATTATCTGCCTGTGGTAAAGGATCTGCCTCCGCATCGTCTGCTTCAACAACAGAGCAGGAATCATCAAACTCTTCTATTACAGAAGCAGGAGAAGAATCTCTGGATACTTCAGATATGGATTCTGCAGCCGGGGATAGTACACAACAATTTGAAATTTTTAGTCCTTACGACGCTTTAACTGAAGACGAAATAATCCAAATAGGCGCTGATGGATTTTCGGGCAGCGATGCAGAAATTGCTCAATCAATCCTGGATTGGCAAAGACAGCATATGCAATACATCGGTGATCCCAGACAAAAGCCAGATATATCGTATCCCATGCGCTGGAACTATTTCCTCCCCGGCATTTTCCCGGTGAGCGAGATGATCCAGGAAAGAGTTCTCGACAATGGTTTGATATACGGTTTATGCTGGGATTATGCGGCTATTTTTAATGCCATTGCTAATTATTATGGACTGGAAACACGGGTCACCGCACTTAAGGTATACATGTCAGATATGAATCCTACCATTGATAAATCAACAGCTAATGGTATGGGACCTGATGAATTTGAGGCTCTGAAACCCCGATTGGAACAGCACGAATTATCGTTAAGTTATGATCAGATTTCACGTGCTGCCAGAGAAACCTGGTCACATTATCGCGCAGAAGTGAATATTGATGGAAAATGGACAGCATTCGATGGTGCCCCTTCGGTCAGTGGTGAGTATGCGGATGATTCAAATTATGAAGCTGCACCCTGGGATGAAGGCTACGATGCAGATTTGTTATATCAAGAAGTTACATTTGGGAATAATGGTATGCCTCCACAAGCACCACAGGGTTTAGATCTGAACGCAATAGCTGAAATGCTCACATCTGCACCGGCGCCCGGGTACGAAGGGATCACAGATGACGCTGGCAATCCAAACCGCGCTGCGACAATGGAAGATTTATTAGCCGGCAAAGGGCTTGTTCCATATTTTCAGGATATGGAGAAGGTAAGTAATTTCTTGACACGAAATACAGAATGTGATGATGTTCGTATTTCGTACGAGGAAGGCACTGGTAAAAAATTCTATTGCATTGCTGATGAAATGATCTACACAATGGAAGAGATAACGGCTGAAGAATATATACCCCTCTATAACGTTCTTACTGGTGAAGAAATGACTGAAGAGGAATTCTTGACCTATGTTCAGTAAATTACTGGACTCCCTCCTGGTTATTGCAGGATGAATGATTCATCAAATAGAAATATATCTCGATACGGTAAACAGGAGCAGTTAATTTAAATTACAGGTCTCGTATATTAAAAATAACAAAAATACCTCGCGTTCCATATGAACGCGAGGTATTTTTCTTTTGTGTCATGCCTGTGGTAGTCATCTCAAGCGATTAAAAGATCCCCTCAAAAAAGTCTCTTGGAATATATAAAATGGGCAACCAAGCTTAAAATATATCAGCCGCACATATCATTTATCAACGGATCCACAAACGTTGATATTGGATTCCTATTTCACCTCAACTCTTCATTATCAAACAATATATTTAGGAATATGCCATAATATTAAAATAGATAGGGAAGGATCACTTTTATTATCTCCATTTTCCTGTCTGTGCATATAATAGTGAGACAACTTGTGACAATATTGTAGTAATGGAGTTCGCATGATCTTTTTGGATGCTGAAATATTAAACAATTCGATATCAGAATGGCTCATAGCCCTTGCTATTGCAATGGGAATATTTATTTGCAGCAAAGCATTGATACGCACAGGCATCCGGAAATTCAAGCAGAGGGCAGAAGAGAGCGAAAACCGATTAGACAATTTCGCTTTAGATGTGCTTGAACAAACCAAAGGGATTCTGCTTTTCATCACTGGTTTGTATATTGGAATACAAAGACTGGTGATACCGACTGTCTTGAATGATGCGATCAACAAATCGATGGTTGTGTTATTTGCTTTGCAGGTTGGCTTTTGGCTGGGAGGATTCATCAATTTCTTGGTGGATAAAAAATCAGATCAATCATCTGAAGATAAGCATGAAAAAACAGCCATCCACGCGTTTGGATTATTTGGCAAGATTTTGATCTGGGTGATTATTGGTCTGGTCATTCTCGAAAATGTGACGGGGATGGATCTGAATGCTCTGATCACCAGCCTCGGAATCGGTGGTATTGCCATTGGTTTGGCTGTCCAGAACATCCTCAAAGATATATTTGCCTCTCTTTCGATCTATCTGGATAAGCCGTTTCTGGTGGGTGATTATATTGTTGTGGATGACATTGGTGGAACAGTACAGAATATTGGGATTAAAAGCACGCGAATTAAAACATTATTGGGCGATGAGGTTATATTTGCAAATTCCGATCTTTTGGAAAGCAGGGTGCATAATTTTCGAAAATTGGAAAGACGGCGGGAGTGTATGGAAATCGGGGTTTCGGTAGAAACCGAGCATGAAAATCTATGCATGTTACCTGAGTTATTTGCCCAATCTATTCAAGATCAAGGATCAGCTAGTTTCGAGAGGGCGCATCTTGTCAGATTGGGCGAATATTCGTATGTGTATGAAATCGTCTATTACATCGAAAGTGCTGACTATACCCGGTATATGGATACCAAACAGGCTGTAAACCTGCAAATACTGAAACGACTGCAAGAAAACCATATAGAAATGCCGTATCCGACAAAAAGCATCCTTCTTAAAAAGTAGGTGTTTTAGTAGTAGCTTCGCATGGTTGTGTGGAACTCACTAATATGCTAGCATAACTAATCAATAATTTTATTTCCAAAGGGAGAACGTTATGACGATTGCAATTATCACAGATACGGATTCAAGTTTACCATCTGCTCTGGCAGAGAAATTTCATATCCAACAGGTTCCTATATCTATCCAGTTTGGCGAAGAGGTATTCTATACCAATGTGGATATCGATGATAAACAGGTGTTCAAGCGTATCGATGTAGAAGAGAAACTACCTACAACTGCCGCTCCTTCTCCTGGCAGCTTTGTAGATGCGTACAAACAGGCATTCGAAAGTGAGACGGTAGAAGCTATTATTTGTTTATGCGTGAGCGGTGAGATAAGCGCTACATACAGCGCAGCCAAATTGGCAGCCCAGGAATTCCCTGAAAAGCGTATTGAAGTGGTTGATACACGCAGCCTGACTATGGGGCAGGGTTTCATGGCGATTGCCGCGGCGGAAGCATTACAGGGAGGAGCCAGTATAGATGAGGCTGTAGCGGTGGCAATGGATACCGGCAGACGCGCGCATGTCTACGGCGCTCTGGCAACCCTGAAATACCTTTCCATGAGCGGCAGAGTCAGCCATCTTGCAGCGGGCATGGCGGGAATGTTGAATATTAAACCTATCCTGGCGATGCAGAATGGGAAATTGGATTTATTGGAAAAAGTAAGAACCCAGAAGAAAGCCTGGGCCCGCGTTATTGAATTGGTGAAACAAGACGTCGGAAGCATGGAAATCGAACGCATGGCTATTTTGCATGTCACCGCCGAAGAAGATGCGAGAAAATTTAAGAAGATACTGCAAGAAAGTGTGCCATGCCCACAGGATATGCCTTTTGTACAGCTCACACCCGGTTTATCCATCCATACAGGCGCCGGTCTGGTTGGCGTAGCATTTGTTACAAAGAAATAGGATTGTTCATCACCCCTGCAAATTAGTAAACTAGTTTATAATTAACTGTATGAATAATAATCCAGATCATAACGATTCAACAGGGAAGATGTTCCCCCGTGTCAACCGCGCTTTTAAAAAGGGCGCAGATTTATTACTCGAGAAGAGCGGGCTTCACCATGGGCAGGCACGTCTGTTGATGATATTATCCCGCTCTGATGGAATGAGCCATTCTCAAATTGCAGGTGAATTGCACATTTCCCCGGCGGCAGCGACAAAAGTGATCAAACGTATGGAACAGCAGGGTTATGTGCAGCGTCGTTCTGATGATACCGATGAACGCATATCACACGTTTATTTAAAAGAAGCTGGTTTTACGCTTATAAAAAAAATTCATGCCACCTTTGCTGAACTGGAAACCGTCATGTTTACCGGATTTACGGAAGGTGAAATGCGTGTACTGGATGATTTTCTAGATCGTATTTATCGGAATCTGCAGGAAAATGTTTTACATAATGCTGATTAAGGTTTTTATAACCATTATTAAAATCACATAAGAAAGTATTGCGGTAATATTGACAACTCTGTTAAAACAACCATAATATGTAACCAGTTAATATTATATGGGTTAAGTAAAAACGTTAAGAGAAAACCCGGTGCAATGTATAACGTGAGAATGAAATTCTGGAGGAATTAATTGTTAAAAAAATTGGCAAAATACGTCGGGCAATATAAAAAATATGTACTGGCAGCCCCGTTTCTGGTTTTGCTGGATGTAGCAGCTGAATTGAGTATGCCTCTATTAATGTCGATGATCGTGGATGTAGGTATCCCGTCTGGTGATAAAAACTATATTCTGAAGATCGGTATTTATATGATCCTGCTTGCCATTTCTGCTATTATCTTTGGCGTGTTGAACATGAAAGTATCATCAACTGCCGGGCAGGGTTTTGGGGCGAATCTGCGCGCTGCCTTATTCAAGAAAGTACAGGGTTATTCCTTTTCAAATATTGATCATTTCAGCACCGGTTCTTTGGTTACGCGCCTGACCAATGATGTGAACAACCTGCAGAACAGCTTCACGATGGGTATCCGTTTATTATTGCGAGCTCCCATGATGTTGATCGTCGCTCTGGTATTAGCATTCAGGATCAATGCCAGATTATCGCTTATCCTGGCGATCGCGATTCCCGTCCTTGCTGTTGGAATTGCCTTTTTTATGAGTAAGGCGGTCAAACTTTACACCGTTATGCAGACCAAAATCGATGCTCTCAACAATAAAATTCAGGAAAACCTGGTCGGAATCCGAGTCGTGAAATCATTCGTTCGGCAAGATCATGAACAGAAAAAGTTCAAAGAATCCAATGATGATCTTACTGAAGCGGCAATTAAGGCGGCGAACCTGGCATTAACTGCTATGCCTCTCATGATGCTGGTCATTAATTCCGTCACCGTGGCGATCATCTGGTTTGGTGGTGGCATGATCATTGAGGGCACCATGGCGACCGGCGAATTGATCAGTTTCATCAGCTACGTTATGCAGATACTGGTGTCGGTCATGATGCTTTCTATGGTTATTCTTATGCTGGCAAGAGCAGAAGCCAGTGGAAAGCGCATCCTGGAAGTATTGGAGGAGAAGGTGGACATTGTTGATCCATCTGCTGTTTCTGCTGATACGAATTCGATGCTCATTCCGTCTTCGGGCACCCTTACTCAGACAAAGCATGTTGTTCGATCCGGGAAAGTGGAGTTCAAAGATGTTTCCTTCAAATACGCCGTTTCCGGAACAGGTGAAAATGTGTTAAATACCATCAGTTTTATTGCTCAACCTGGTGAAATGGTAGGGATCGTGGGAGGTACTGCGACCGGAAAAACAACTCTGGTCAATCTCATTCCCCGTTTGTATGATGTAACAGAAGGTACTGTGCTGGTGGATGATGTGGATGTACGTGAGTACAATCTCACCGATCTGCGTGAGGGGATTGGCGTAGTGCTGCAGCAGAATACGCTTTTCAGCGGTACCATTCGCGAGAATTTGATTTGGGGGAATGAACATGCCACACAGGAAGAATTGGAGAATGCCTGCAAAGATGCGCAGGCACATGAGTTTATCATGTCCTTCCCGCAGGGCTATGACACTTTACTGGGACAGGCGGGTGTGAATATCTCGGGTGGGCAGAAACAACGTTTGTATATAGCCCGCGCCATGTTGAAAAAACCCAGAGTATCCTGATCCTGGATGACAGCACCAGCGCAGTGGATTCCGCCACGGAAGAAAAGATCAGAAAATCTTTCTATACCAATCTGAAGAATACAACGGTATTCATCATCGCACAGCGTATCAGTTCCGTTCATAAAGCAGATAAGATCATCGTTCTGGATGATGGAATGATTGCCGGCATTGGATCACATGATGAACTGATGACGAGCAACGCGATCTATAAAGAGATCAACGCATCGCAGCAAGAAGGAGTATTTGCCAATGCCTGAACAAAATAAAGCTCCGGCAAAAAGAGAATCGCACGGTCCCAGTATGGGTCGCGGTCCCGCACATAATTTTGAGAAACCAAAAGACACAGGCAAGGCACTGAAACGGCTAATTGCTTATCTGGGAAGAAACCGTGGTTTATTGGTCATAGTGATCGTGCTGCTGGTTCTCAATACGGCAGCCTCTCTGGCTGGCAGTTATTTTCTAAAGCCCCTCATTAATCAATATATCATACCTGGTGACCTTCCGGGGTTGGCGAAGGCATTATTAATGCTTGGTGGGATCTATCTGGTGGGAATTGTCTGCTCTTTCTTCCAGAATCGCATTATGGTCAAGATTGCCCAACGAACCACGAACACCCTGCGGCGCGACCTTTTTGATAAACTGGAATCTTTACCGCTGCGCTATTTTGATGCTCATACACATGGGGAGTTGATGAGCCGCTTCACCAATGATGTGGATAATGTGCAAAATGCGCTTGAACAGAGCGTTCCGCAGTTCCTCTCAAATATTCTCACGTTTATCGGATCTATTGTGATGATGATCGTGTTGAGCCCAATTTTATTCATGGTGACTGCATTGGTATTGGTATTGATGTTCGTCATCATGAAAAAGATCACCGGTAAGAGCAGCCATTACTTCCGAGAACAACAGCGCACGCTTGGGATGGTAAATGGATATGTTGAAGAGATGGTCGGCGGATTGAAAGTGGTCAAGGTCTTCACATATGAAGGGAAAGCTATCCAAAACTTTGACGCGCTAAATGAGGATTACAGAAAAGCGGCAACGAACGCCAACTTTTATGCCGGTTCTGTAATGCCCATTCTCAATAACTTGAACAATATCTCCTATGCCTTAACTGCTATGATAGGTGGTTTACTCTCTATTGCGGGTCGTTTTGACCTGGGATCACTGGCTGCCTTTTTGCAGTACTCACGTCAATTCGGACATCCGGTTATTCAGATCACCAATCAGATGAACAATGTTCTGGCAGCCCTGGCGGGTGCAGAACGCGTCTTTGAAGTGATGGATCAGGAACCTGAAGAAGACAATGGGATCGTCACCCTGGTGGGCATTACCAAAACGCAGGATGGATCAATTGAGGTGCTGCAGGGGAGTGAAAGACCCAGCCACTGGGCGTGGAAATATCCACAGCCGGATGGCAGCATTGAATATATCGAGTTGAAAGGGGATGTGCGCTTCCATGATGTGACCTTTGGGTACGAAGAAGGGCAGGCTGTCTTAAAGGATATATCCCTGTATGCAAAACCCGGTCAGAAGATCGCCTTCGTTGGCTCGACCGGTGCTGGAAAAACCACCGTCACGAATCTGATCAACCGTTTCTATGATATCGAAAAAGGGCAGATCACGTATGACGGTATTGATATCAAATTGATCAAGAAAGCCGATGTGCGTAGATCGCTGGGTATGGTATTGCAGGATACCCACCTTTTCAGCGGTACGGTCATGGAAAATTTACGGTATGGGCGTCTGGATGCTGCGGATGAAGAATGTATAGCTGCTGCCAAACAGGTCAGTGCTCATTCCTTCATTAAACGACTTCCACAGGGTTATCAAACGGAGTTAAGTGGAGATGGAGCCAATCTTTCGCAGGGGCAGCGCCAGTTACTGTCCATCGCTCGAGCTGCGGTGGCAGATCCTCCGGTTATGATTCTGGATGAAGCGACCAGCTCCATTGACACTCGTACGGAGCGCTTGATCGAAAAAGGCATGGATAAATTGATGGAAGGGCGCACTGTGTTCGTTATTGCGCACCGCCTGTCTACGGTACGCAACTCGAATGCCATCATCGTACTGGAAGATGGACAGATCATCGAACGTGGTGACCATGATGACCTGCTGAAGCAGAAGGGCAGGTACTATCAGCTATATACCGGTCAATTCCAGCTTACATAAGAAAGTAACAGAAATTTATGGGAGCACATGTCATTGACTGTGCTCTCTTTTTGCAAGGCAAGAGAAACCGTTCCCTCACCTATATCATAATCCACAAAGAAAATGTGTTGGTACAGAATTAAGCATCTTCTCTCTCGATCACAATGGTACCGTTCGTGACCAGAGAAGCAATGGCGCCGATAGCTGCCAGTTGAGGTGCGATGAGGGTGCCCACCACACCCACCGTCAACGGGATATCGATCAATGTTTTGCCATCCTCATTTTTAATGAGAATGCGACGGATATTCCCTTCTTGGATCAATTCCTTGATCTTTGCCAGGATCTCATCGCCTTTTACTCGAAATTCTTCAGTCATGTTCTCTCCATTTTTCATTCACTATATGTTAAATACGATGTATCTTTGTAATAAGTTGCGTTGAAAAGAAAAAGAATGGACGTGAATATAGCGTAAATGCCGCATCATTTTTCTTGACACTCTCTTCCATTTTCAGTAAGATTGTATTGGAAATAAAAAAAGAGAGAATAAGTAGAAATGTACATCGGCAAGTAACATCCTGAAAATCCTGCTCACCTGATCTGGGTTTGAGCAGGCGCCCGTGATAAAGGACGGGTGGTTTGGCTTTCTTCTTACCAGACACAGGAGGCATGTATGCTTGCCGTTTCTTGTTTAACCAAGACGTTTAATCTACAAACTTTATTTGAAAACATCACTTTTTCCATCAACCCGGGCGAGAAAGTTGGTTTAATCGGTCCCAATGGATGTGGAAAAACTACTCTGCTGCGAATTCTTGCTGGCGAAGAAACGGCTGATAGCGGGCAGGTTTATCACCCGGGCAGCCTTCGAATTGGCTATCTTCCCCAGGGATTCTCAGGAAACGATGGTCGCACTGTGGCTCAGATCGTGCGAGATGGGGTAGGTGATCTTGATACGCTCAGCAGCGAATTGGTGAAGATCACACAGCAACTGGTAGAACGACCAGATGATGATGACCTGGCTGCACAATACGATGATGTTCTGGGTCGTATGCAGAACGCAGAGCCGCAAAACGCCGCGAAAATCCTTGCCGGATTGGGGTTGGATGATGTGCCATCCGACCAGCCGGTGGAGGTGTTAAGTGGAGGGCAGAAAACGCGGCTTTCTCTGGCTTTACTGCTGCTGGAAGATCCTCAAATCTTGCTGCTTGATGAGCCCACCAACCACCTGGATATTGCCATGCTGGAATGGCTGGAAGCATGGCTGCAGAATACCCCCTGCGGCGCGCTGATCGTTTCACATGATCGTATGTTTCTGGATACCACCGTTACGCGCATCCTTGAATTGGATCCACTTACTCATACCCTGCGCAGTTATGATGGGAATTACAGTGTTTATCTCGAACAAAGACGTACAGAGATAGATGCACAATGGTCAGCATATCATGATCAGGTGGCAGATGTGCGTAAAATGAAAGCGGATATTCACCGCACGAAAGCACAGGCAGCCTATAACGAGAGGCAGGCATCTTCAGCCCGTATTGGCGGGCGCGAGATGAAAAATATTGGAGTGAAAACATACCATCAGAGCGTCGCGAAAAAAGTGGCGAGAAAAGCGAGAGCACGCGAGAAGAAACTGGACCGTTATCTTGAATCAGACGAGCGAGTTGAAAAACCGCGTGACGCGCGCAGGATTCTGGTGGAGTTTGATCAAGTCCCTCATCTGGGGCGATCGGTCATCCAGATGGAACATTTGCAGGTGGGTTTCGCGGGATTTCCGCCATTATTGGAGGATATTAATATCCAGGTTCGCGCGGGTCAGCGTATTGTGATAAGCGGACCGAATGGATGTGGAAAAACCACTCTGCTGCGAACACTGGCAGGTGAGCTGCCAGCGCTGGCGGGCAGCATCACTCTTGGTAGCAGTGTTAAATTTGGACTGATGTCTCAAAACCTGCATGCACTGAATCCTGACCGGTGTGCTGTAGATCATTTATGGGAATATTTTCCCAACCAGACCGAAGTGCGCCGCTTCCTGGGATATTACCTGCTGGTAGGGGATGAGGTATTAAAACCATCTTCCCAATTGAGCTATGGGCAGCGAGCGCGACTGATGCTGGCGAAACTGGTGGTGAGTGGCTGCAATGTACTGCTGCTGGATGAGCCGATCAATCACCTGGATATCGCCAGCCGCACCCAATTTGAACAGGCTTTACAGGCGTTTGACGGAACGATCCTGATGGTGGTGCACGATCGCTATTTCATCCAGCGCTTTGCACAGGATATCTGGCAGGTGAAAGATGGAAAGATCACGATCTATGGTCTTGCTGATATACTGTAAAAGAGGAAGATGATCATGCTGCCGTTGCCGAAGAAAAGTGCCGCAGGATGAAAAAATAAGCGATGTACAGTTAGAGTGGTATACTACAATACAGTCAATGTAAGACGTTATTTTAGATTTAAATTATTTGTTGAGAAGATGTGTTGCAGGGGGCTTCTAAAAAGAATTACCAGATCATGTAATTCCAATCACGAATAACGGAAGAGACCAACTTTGGATCTCCGGAAAGGATCCAGAGGAGTTCATATTTTGCATTCTAGCAAATGTGATGAAGAAGGATGTTTTCCATGGAGCAATTGATGCATATTATTTTAATAAAATCCTATACTGATAAATCGTGGCGTAGTCCGCAGACTTATGATGCCATAGAAAGCAGCCTGCGAGAAAAATGGGATGTGACAGTGATCCACACAATGGAGGCTGCCACGCTTAGGGACAGGCTGGTAGAACTCTCTACAAAATTTGACGGGCACATTTTTGTGTTCAATATTGCAGAGTATCTGGACGAAGAAAAGAAACTGGGATTTATTCCTGCGATTTTGGATGAAATGCAGCTTCCACATTTGGGTTCAAGCGTGCAAACCATTGAAGCCGGTCTGGACAAAGCAGCGGCGAAAGATTTATTCAATGAGAATAATGTACCAACACCGGCGTCATTCGTGGTAGAAGAGAATGAAGAATTCACAACAGAGGAAGTGGAAGCGATCGGATTCCCATTGATCGTTAAACCGCTGCATGAAGGCGGTCATATTGGCATTGATTTAAGCTCTATTGTGAGAGATCGTATCCATCTCGAGAAAGCTATTCATCGGATCTGGGATGAATATCAGCAACCGGCGATCGTGGAAGATTATATTATTCCAAAGGGAATGCGGGAGTTCAGTGTGGGAATCATCGAAGGTCAGCAGCGTATTTTTACACCCATAGAGATCGATTATGAAGCGATGGATGTTGATGTACCCATCTTGACCTATGATCTGGCGCAGGAAGATATGGAAGAGATCAATCTGGTTGAAGAAGGCGAGGTCTGTGAAGAGATCAATTCATTAGCTGGACAGGCGTTTGATGCGGTTGGAGCAGAAGATTATTCTCGTGTGGATATTCGCATGAATGTGACGGGATATTATGTGCTCGAAATAAACACCATGCCGGGTTTGGGACCGCATAGTTTTTTGCCGCAGGCAGTACAGACGCTCATTGATATGAACTATAGTGAATTGATCCAGAAATTAACACAAATTTCGATCCAAAAAGGTGAAAAATAAAGAAGCGAGTATAAAAAATCCTTCCTCATTCCATAACTGCGTTTCCCAAAATGGAAAATGAACGCTGCTCACAGTTGATTTCAGCCATAATTCCGTAAGGTAAAACGAACATGGGGTCGGTATGCCCGAAATCCATATTGGTAATGATCGGCAAATCGCTTATGCCCTGTTCATTTCGCACTACCTGTAAAATGACAGCATCATACTCATTAAATGTCTCTATCGGTATATCTCCTCCAGGTCGCCCGAAGATCACGCCGTGGAGTTGTTGGAAAATTCCAATAGCAGCCAGAGATCGTAACCCTCGTAGAAAAGCAGCTGGAGATGGTCCTTCTTCCGATGTTTCCAGGAAAAGGATAGTTCCCTGCCATTCATCCAGTGTTGGCCAGAAATCAGTTCCACGCATCCAATCCAATACTTCGAAACAACCGCCCAGCAGATGTCCGCGGTGGATCCCATTCCCTTGTAAGAATTTCCAACCCGTACAGGGATGCTGACTGCGGGATTGGTTCTGATTGCCGGGGTCACCCCATTCCAATCGTTCAGCCGTCCACCCACCTGTGTTGGGTAATATTTCACCAATGGGATCACTGCAAAACAAAGTCTTCTGAACTGCATTGACCATATAGGGGAATAAGCCCCCATTTTCAGCGAATCCAGCCATGATGGATGGACCGTAGAATGTTGTCAAACCGGCTTTATAACATGCCAGGTGGCTGGCAGTTGTATCCGAAAACCCCATGAACACCTTCGGATTATTTTTGATCGTTTCCAAATCGAGATAGGGCAGAATACGGATGGAATCATCTCCCCCAATGGTGGATATGATGCCCTTGATCTTGGGATCTGCGAAAGCCTGGTTGAGATCATCCGCCCGGGCTTGCGGGTTTTGCTGCAGCCAGTATGCTGACCGCAGAGTATTGGGCATTTCGATGACTCTGACCCCGATTTCTTTTTCTAACTGTGCTTTTCCTGCTGCGTATCGATCTGGAAATACCGCCGGACCTCCCCAGGAAAGAGTAACTACAGCAATAAGGCTATTTTTTTCTAATTTCTGTGGTTTAATCATACTTTGTCGTTTTGAAAAACATGTAGTACAGAATGGATGTATTGTACATCACAGAATGACAAAAAAAACTGAATTAACTCACCAAAGAGGTTTCATGGCTGCATTCTCCGAGAATACAAACAAAAGCAAATACGGTCATATAAAGCGCAGCGTGTTGAAGAATTTACTGTTCTCCATGCTGACATTTGGTTTGGTGGTTGGATTGATCTTCCCACCTTTTGCCAGGGCAGTTCTGGGGACTGAAAAAGCGTACTCCGCTATTTTTGTCAGCATGTGCATCATGGCAGGATTATTGGTTGGCGCAATGAACTTTGTGATTTTTCGCATCATCGTATCGCGAGAATTGAAGCGTGTTCAAACAGGTATGCACCATGTCAATCAGAATATTACCATGGCAAATGTTCTGGAGGATGGCTGCGAGAATCAATGTCTGCTGGATGTGACCAGCGCTGACATCATCGGAGATATTACCATTTCCTTTAACGAGATGACCACAGAGATATTCAAACGTCTGGAGCTTGAAAGTGAAACACGCATTCTCAATGAACAATTGATAAAGTCGGTGGAACTGGAAGAAGTGGCTGAAACCATTCTACAGAGAATGAGTCAGGTGGTCAGTGCCAAAGGCGGGCTTTTGTATGGTGGTTCGATCGAAAAAATGGATTTGCTGGCAGATATCGGGATCGATAAAAATGGAAATGTTCCCCACTCGATGGAAGGAGAGTTTGGACCAATTAATCAGGCGATTAATGCAGGGGGCATCATGACCTATGCGCAGATGGATGGGTGGGACTGGCTGAGCCAGTCAACTCCGCTGGGTACATTCAAACCGCGTTCCATCTTATTGGTGCCCCTGATTGCAAAACAGCGCACGGTTGGTCTGATCATTCTGGCGTGTGGGTTGGAGAAACCAGGTAAAAAGCAATACAAGAAATTGGAGGCGCTGCGTTCGTTCGCTGCTCCTTTTCTGGATAATGCCATGCTGCATCAGAAGATCACCGAACTGGCGGCTATTGATGATCTTACAATGATCCTGAACCGCAGGTTCGGATTGCGCAGAATGCGCGAGGAATTTTCACGTGCCACCCGCCATGGAGGTGCCATGAGTGCAGTTATGATCGATATTGACCATTTCAAAAAATTCAATGATACCTTTGGTCACAATGCTGGTGATCTGGTCTTGAAAACAGCAGCCTCCATACTTAGCTCAAATTTGCGTTCTGAAGATATGGTGTGCCGTTATGGTGGCGAAGAGTTCCTGATCGTTTTGGCAGGGGCTGGTATGAACGATGGTGCCATCCTTGCCGAGCGTATCCGTCGGAGTATCGAAACGACCGAAGTGAATTGGGTTGAAAAAAAATTATCCATTACGATCAGCATTGGGATAGCCACCTATCCCGTTGCCAGGGCTTCCGTCTGCGAAGAATTGATCACATTCGCAGATAAATCGTTATTTGCCGCAAAAGAATTCGGTCGTAACCAGGTGGCTGTTTTCAATGGTGAAGAAGCGGTGCCGTTTTCCTCCTTGGAAATTGGTGATGTGGCAAGAGAAAAACGCGATCAACCTAAAAAAGGGAAATAGTGGATCGTCCCCTTTTCATTGATTGAAGGAAATGATCGTATTCTTCCCGGCAACCTTGGCTTGATAAAGAGCATTATCTGCTTGCTGGATCAGATCGGGGATTGTGTCACTTTCTCCTGAATAAGTAGATATGCCGATGCTCACCGAACAAATCTTCTGTGTATCAATAAGATCGATGGTGATTGTCTCCACGTTTGTTTTTACACGTTGAGCTGTTACCAATGCTGCCTGTTGATCTGCATTAGGGAGAATAATGATGAATTCCTCACCACCCCAGCGGACGACGATATCTTCTTCTCTTATCACCGCAGTCATGGTTTTGGCAATTTTCATTAAAACATCGTCACCTACGGCATGACCGTACTTGTCGTTCACCGATTTAAAATCATCTACATCGATAAAGAGGATGCTGAGTGGCGTATGAGTCCTTTTTGCGGCGGATAAGCTTTTTTGCAGAATCATGTCAAAGGTTCTTCTATTAAACAAACCGGTTAATTGATCATGGGTGGCTAACTGCTCTAACTGCTGATTGTAATTGCGGATGATAAGGAAGATCAATCCTGAAACGAGAACAGTGACACCAAGACCAATTAGAATGTTACGAGTCAATGCAGCTCTTGCTGATAACAGAGAGGCATCTTGATCCTTCTCCACGATCAGAAACCAATCAAATTCGGGGATGTAGCGTACAGAAATGTCTTTAACCCCTTCTGCATCCTCATATTCAAAGATTCGGATTTCATCATGTACAGATAAGATTTCACCGCTGATGACTTCGATCCCTTCCATTTCTGTTATGGTTGTATTCTCGATTAATTTCTCATCAGGATGGACCTGGATCACACCTTGAGAATCAATGAGATAGATTTCATGTTCAAACTGCTTTTGATATGCGCGTAGACGATCGCCGATATCTGCCATTTGAAGTCCAACACCAGTGGCACCAAGAAAACTACCCCCCGAGGTTTCAAGTCGGTGATTGATAAAAATAGTCAAAGTGCCGTTGGCTGCTTCATCTGTGTCAATATCCAGATCATAGGGTTTATTTGTAGATTTGAATAAGTAATACCATTCATCATGGTCGTCTTGCTCAGAGATCGTTTTTAAAACACCATTGGGAGTATAGTATTTCCCGGTTATATCGGATACGAAAAATGCACTTGTATATCCGTACCGTTCCTTGATCCTCGATAAGTATCCTGAAATTTGTTCCGCATCATCTTCACCAGCCATTACCCAATTCATTAAAAAAGTATCATTTGCCATCAATGACGAGGTATTGATGGGATCCATAAAATCGGTCTCGATCATCGAGTAAATATTGTCGCTGATAAGGGGAAGTGTCTGTGTGATGGCACTGTTTTTTACATTTTCTTTTGATACGAGATAGCTCAACACACTGGTAATGGTGAATCCTAATAATAGAATTACGAACAAAAAAATTAGAATTCCGTTTCGTTCGATCTGGGGTTTTCTCATAATAATGTATTCAAGTCCTAATAAAAATATATGCTAAATTATATTATGAGAAACGAGCATTATGAATTCGATTTGAGAGGATAGACAGGCGTATATTCCCTGATTAAAAGTTAGCTGTTGGAAAAGAAATATCCCCTGCGGTACTGTTTAAAAGAAAATTACTATGAAAAACTTCTCTTGATTAGAAAAAAATTATCGTGGATAGTAAATATTTCCTGAAGTAATTAATTGATGTGAAGTTCGCAAATTTTCCTGAAATGGTATCCGTAAATGGAAAACGTGATTGCCTGAGCGAAGGAACTGGGTTTATTGAAAAGTGTCCAGAAAAATAGTTTCCAGTAATATATCCGTTCTTTGTTGAAGATGCCTAGCTTGATGATTGAACCCAGGAAAGCCATCAGATTTTCGATGATAAACGAAAGGTTTATGTTCATTTTGATCTTTGGCAGAGTATATTCCTGCAGAAAAGTCTTCACCCGCTGGTAATACTCGGCGGGGGAATACAGGGTTTGCAAAAGGTCCGTGTATTCATTTTTGAGGATAGCAATATCCATTTTCGGGATTAGATTTGTGGATCCATCCACATTGTCCCCAGACATTTTATGATTGATGCGTCCTGATTTGTTCATGCGCTCGAACAATTTTGTTCCTGGAGGGGCTTGCAAAATGCCCACCATTGCAGTAACAATGCCGCTTTGTTGAATAAAATCAAATAATTTTTGAAAAGTTTTGGGTGAATCGTGGTCAAAGCCCACGATAAAACCACCCTGAACCTGTAATCCTTTTTGATGCAGCAATTTCACATCTTCCATTAAATTGCGGTTGAGATTATGCTTTTTATTGCATTCCACAAGGTTGTTTTCATCGGGCGTTTCAATGCCGATAAAAACCTTGGTGAATCCAGCCGCGACCATCAACGCAATTAACTCCGGGTCATCCGCGATATTAATGGAAACTTCCGTATTAAAGACAATTCCCTTTTTATCTTTTTTCCATTCGATGATCGCCGGCAGCAGTTCTTCTTTAAGGACTTTCTTATTCCCGATGAGATTGTCATCTACAAAAAAGATCCCTCTACGCCAACCTGCCTGATATAAACTATCCAGTTCCTCGATCATTTTCTCGGTATTTTTAACGCGTGGAGTATGTCCAAAAAGGGCAGTGATATTGCAAAAATCACAGTTGAATGGGCAGCCACGAGAATACTGTACATTCATGGATGCATATTTATTCATATCAACCAAACTCCATACTGGAAGAGGGGTATCTTCGAGATCGGCGAATTCTGTTGATTGATAGATCTCTTTGGCAGAGCCTTTTTCGAGATCTTTTAGAAAAAGAGGGAGCGTGATTTCAGCCTCGTTGAGAATGAAATGATCAACGTTCTTAAAATCTTCATATTCGTAGATAAATAAAGGTCCCCCCGCTACTACTTTTACATCCATGTTCTTACATAGGTCAATGATGGTTCGCGCGGAATCCCGCTGAACGATCATCCCACTGATGAATGCGTAATCTGCCCACATCAGGTCCTTACGGGTTAATTTCTGCACGTTGAGGTCTATCAATTTTAAATTCCACTGTTTTGGAAGCATGGCAGCGATGGTTAACAATCCAAGTGGGGGAGAGGAAGATTTTTTATGGATGAAGCGCAGCGCATGTTTAAAACTCCAAAAGGTGTCTGGAAATTCTGGATAGATCAAGAGCACATTCATGATTTTCTTTCTTATATCTGCGATATTTTCCCAATTTCAGTCAGGGATTTTATAAAGAAAGTGTACCTGTTCCTGTATCGCTGGGAGTAATTATCAAATATACAAAGGTCATAGGTTTAGGGAAAAAATAATTTACCTGAGATAATGAATTTAGTGCTCTCTGCTGTAATCTATGTGATTCCATATACATCAGCAGAAATGATTTACAATTCTGATAATGGATAATAATTCTCACGAACGAACAAAGAAAATTACCACAGTAAGCACATCATCAGCGCGAAAACCAAATACTATCGATAGCCATTCAGCTTCCAAATCCGGAACAGGAAAGAAGAAGCGATCGAGTGGTTGTGGTTGTTTCACCATCCTGCTGATATTTGTATTATTGTATTTTTTCGCGCCGCTCAAATCACAATTTGTCATACTGGGAATTGACCGGACTCCTCAAGGAACAATGGCTGGTCGCAGCGATACGAACATGGTTGTGTCAATTGACCCATTGCTCCCGACCGTGAAAATACTTTCCATTCCACGTGATCTATGGATGCTTATTCCTGGATTTGGTGAGAATCGCATCAACGCTGCTCATTTTTTTGCCGAGGCACAGCAGCCTGGCACGGGTCCACAAAAAGCGCTCGAGACCATTAATGTCAATTTCGGAACGAACCTGCATTACTTTGTGCGCATCAATCTCGAAGGACTCCCGGTTTTGATCGATGCCATGGGCGGACTCACTCTGAACTTACCAGAGAATATGGCAGGCTATTCTTCCGGTTCCAACTTTTTAAGCGGTGAGCAGGCGCTGGCATTCGTGCGCAGCCGATCGGATGGGGATGATTTCTTCCGTATGCGGCAGGGGCAGTTATTTATTACGGCATTTGCCCATCAGCTTCTCACACCTGCCACCTGGTCGCATTTCCCGCAGATCGTGGAAGTACTCCCGCAGGCAGTGGATACAAATTTGCCATATTGGCAGCTCCCGCGTCTGCTGATTGCATTATGGCGCGCTACCTATACCGGTATTGACACATTTACCATTGACCGCAGCCTTGTCACACCCACTGTAACTTCAGAAGGGGCGCAGATATTGCTCCCCAACTGGGATCTGATTTTGCCTTATATCAAAGAAAATTTATAGAAATGTATGTCCCTCAATCAATATTTTGATCGAATACACCTGTAATCTCGCTCATTGCGAATGTGGGATGGATAAATGAATTTACGGAGAGATCCTTACTGGCGCTCAGGATGACATAATGAGGGATTTGCATGAAAGGACTCCTCTCCCTTAGGTAAATCTACTAACTATGAAACCAGAAATTCTGCATGTGTGTAGTGAGCGGGGGACCCGTATTCCATGGTTTTTCCGTTTTCCAGGGCTATAATGTGGAAAAGGATGATCGTATGACCTTCTGGGAGGATAGCGTTTCCCCCGAGACGCAGCGCTGGTTACTGGAAAGCCCTCACCCCAGTGTGCGCTACCTGACCCTGCGCGACCTGATGGATTGTGCCGCCCATGATCCTGCGCTGGTATCTGCTCATAAGGCAGCTCACCGGCAGGGCAAGATCCCTGAGATCCTTTCGCATTTGGAGGACGGCGGGTACTGGGTGGAAGCGGGTGCCGGATATGCGGGCAAATACCGTTCCAGTGTATGGTCTCTGATCACGCTGGCGCAATTGGGCGCTTCTGCCAGAATGGACGATCGCATTTCCAGGGCATGTGCTTACTATTTAGATGAAGCGCTGACAGCCAACGGGCAGTTCACCATGAACGGCGCACCTTCCGGCACCATTGACTGCCTGCAGGGCAACATGTGTGCGGCGTTAACCGACCTGGGGCATAAGGATGAACGCTTGCTGAAGGCGTTTGAATGGCTGGCGCGCAGTGTGACGGGCGAGTGTGTTGCTCCCATGCAGGAACGCGATGCGCCGCTGCGCTACTATGCCGGCAATATCGGACCGGATTTTCAATGCGGGGCAAACAATCGATCAGCCTGTGCCTGGGGCGCGGTCAAGGTATTGCTGGCGTTCAGCAGACTTCCCAAAGAAAACTATACACCTCTCATCGAAGACGCCATCCGGCATACCGTGGATTTTCTTTTCAGTGTGGATCCCGCAACCGCAGCCTACCCCTGCGGGTACAGCGCCAAACCCAGCCGCAACTGGTGGAAGTTTGGTTTTCCGGTTTTCTACATCACCGACCTGCTGCAGCTGGTGGAAGGAATGGTCAAACTGGGGTACGGAAACGACCCGCGCCTGGCAAACGCTATCCGCCTTATCCGTGATAAGCAGGATGAGCAAGGACGATGGATGCTTGAGTATGGATATACCGGAAAAACATGGACGGATTTTGGGGAGATCAAGAAGCCCAATCCCTGGGTAACCATCCGTGCGTTGCGTGTGCTGGAGGGTGCGGCAGGCTAGCGTTGTAACATCCCATTATGAATCTGCAAAATAAAAAAATATAAAACGCTTGCAAAATAGAGCTTCTTTGTGCATAATCAATATCAATGAATTTCTTGTCCCCGTTGAAAACAGATCGTTGAATCACGGGGATCGGCAGTTTAAAAAGTAACCTGTTGTTTCAAGATGGAGGTATTGGTATGAAAGAAATTTTGAGAAACGCCCGTATTCGAATCCTGTTAATGATCCTTGTTCTATGTCTGGTTACGGCAGGATGTGGATTGTCTTTTTCATCCTCCCCAAAAACGGTTGTGGATTATTTCGGGCGTGAGATTGCAGTTCCTGAAAAAGTGGATCGCATCTTTTCAACCTATTACGTGCAGGCAGAGTATCTGTGCGCGATGGGTGCGAGAGCTAAAATCATCGGTGTGGGGCGCATCTATGCCAATGACTATATTATCGAAAATTTCTGCCCAGAGGTATATGATCTACCTCAGATCGCGCAGGGCGGGCTGAACCTCGAATCGCTGGTGGAGATGCAGCCGGATATTGTTTTGACATCCAATAATATGGAGCAGATCGAAAGCATCGAGAATCTGGGCATCCCGGTTTTCGGCTCATTCCCCGACTCAACTGAATTGATCTTCCAGCAGATCATGGATACCGGTGTGATCGCCGGATATGAAAAGCAGGCACGCCAGATCGTGGATTTTCAGCAGGATCTACTGGATAAGGTGGATGCGGTTGTGAGCGATCTTTCAGAAGACCAGCGTCCTGGCGTGTACTACCTGCGCGACGAGGCGCTGCAAACTCAGGGGAAAGGTGTGATGAGCGATATCATCGCGCGTGCCGGCGGGAGAAATGTAGCCGAGCAGCTTGGCGAGAGCGGGGAACCGGTCATGGTTTCGATGGAAAACATTTACGACTGGAATCCCGATATCATCATTATTCGCGACCGCAGCGCGCTTACCCCGCAGGATGTCTACAACGATCCATTGTGGGCGAGTATCAATGCCGTGAAGAACCAGCAGGTATATCAGGAGCATTACGGCTGGACTGAATTTCGCACGGAAACCATCTTCGGCATTCTGGAAAAAGCCAAATGGTTCCAGCCCGATCTGTTCGCCTCACTGGATGTGGATGCTGAGTACCAGTCATTCCTGGAGCTGATTCAGAGCTTTTACGAATGAAACATCAAAGCAGGATCATTCTCCTGCTTGCTGTTCTGTGTGTTGTCATCATCGGCATATCACTGGTCAATGGTGCCTACCATATATCGCTTTCCAATGTGTGGTCTATCCTGGTGGGGCGTTTTTTCAACGACCGGCAAACCTGGAGTGAGACCGACGAAGTGGTACTGTTGGCGATCCGCCTTCCGCGCATCATCCTGGTGCTTTCGGTGGGTGCTTCGCTGGCAGTATCCGGCACGGTGCTTCAATCGGTATTTCGTAATCCGCTGGTTAGCCCTTACCTGCTAGGCATCTCTTCAGGGGCTTCTTTCGGGGCGTCGCTCATCATCATGTTCTGGACCACCCACCAGCCCTGGCTGGTGCAGCTTTCCGCATTTCTCTTTGGAATGCTGGCAGTGCTGCTCTCCAGCACGATCGCCAGATTGTATGACCCGATCAATAATACCGTGCTGATCCTGGCAGGAGTCGTGGTGGGTTCCTTGTTCTCGGCGCTGGTGGGAGTGATGAAATATGTCGCATCCCCTGATGTGCTGCGCGTGATCGAATTATGGAGTATGGGCAGTTTTGCAGATGCCAAGTGGCGCGATGTGATCCAGCTTGCTCCGTTCATTGTAGGGGGGTGTGTGATCATGGTGTTGTTGAGCTGGCGCATCAATGCGCTTTCTCTGGGCAGCCAGCAGGCGAAGATTCTGGGCATTGACCCCAGGGGGCTTCGTTTTCTCTTGATCGCCGTAACGGGGTTGATGACCAGCATGGCGGTTGCCATCAGTGGTCCTATTGGATGGGTCGGCATCATCATCCCACACATCGTGCGCCTGATGGTAGGGGCGAATAATTATTTTGTCCTCCTGGGTTCGATCTGTCTTGGAAGCGCGTTCCTGCTGGGAGTGGACCTGCTGGCGCGCACTCTGGTGCCCGGGGAAATACCCATCAGCATTCTCACAGCTATCATCGGGGCAGTCTTCTTCATCGTCCTGGTGAGCCGTGTCAGGAAAGGAACGTGGCAGTGATCCGCATATCTGATCTTTGTGTAACACTGCAGGGCAATCCGATCTTGCAGGATCTGTCACTGGAGATCGACAGCGGCATCCTGGCGATTCTTGGACCGAACGGAATTGGAAAAACAAGTCTGCTGCGAGCGATAACCGGCGATCTGAAACCTACTTCAGGTGCTGTCATGCTGGATGGAAAACTGATCTCGCACATGAAACCGCGCCAGATCGCGCAGAAGATCTCCATCGTGCCGCAGGAACACCATCCCGTGTTTGGTTATACCGTTGAAGATATTGTTCTAATGGGGCGCATGCCTTATATCAAACCCCTTTCGGTTCCCGGCGAGGAGGACCGTCAGATCACAAGCGAGGTGATCGAACGCCTGGGGATATCCCACCTGCGCAAACGCGTCTATACGGAGTTGAGCGGCGGCGAGCGCAAGCTGGTACTGATCGCAATGGCTGTCTGCCAGCAAACCGAGATCATCCTGCTGGATGAGCCGACTGTTTTTCTGGATCTGTATAATGCCCATCGAATTCTGGATATGGTGAGAGGATTCGCCGAGAATGAACAGAAAACCATTATCATGGTGCTGCACGATGTGAACCAGGCTTTATTATGCGCAGACCGGGCATTGTTGATCAATGATAATCACACCTTCATCGAGGGGAAAATCCGGGATGTGGTTACAGCAGAAAATTTATCCTGTTTGTATGGAATTGACTTTGAGCCGGGCAATACCGAGACGAATAAACCTTTTATCATGCCGATCCTTTGAATTAACACATATTGTGTGGAAAAGGAGAATTTCACTCAGGCGGGGAGACCTAGCAAACGGTCATTCTGAGAGAGCGCAGCGAGCGAAGAATCACGGCGGAAACTGTGCGATTACATCGCAGCTGGATAATAAAACGCACTTACCATTTTAGGGGTCATGAGCAGCAAGAGTATACGATTGTATACTGATATCCCTCGCTGGCGCTCAGGATGACGGTTATCTTTATTTGAGTGATAACAACAAATTCTTGCTCATCCTTTCATTCTGACCGCAGGGCAGGATCTCATACGGAGCTGAGTAAAACGAGCGAAGGATAATTCCCCAGTTCGATGATAAAAATAAACAGCTGCATCTCTTGAAATAGCGGAGTGGAGGGCTTGCCCATTTAGTGAGATCTCCCCCCTCTCCTCAAGATAATCTCATTCAGAGGATATGGTAATTATCCCAAGTACCCGCGCAGGATGACCTTTCTACCTGCTGCATTTACTGCTCAACACCGGCAGCTATGAAAGCTTTCAGGCTGCCGCTCCCATTTTATATCTGGATTAAATCCTGTTAATCATCATAAATTCGGACTTTTAATGATGAATGCTATTGTAAATCTTAATTTATTATGTATAATATTTATAATTACTTGCGAATACTTGCGAAACAACAATAAACAAAGGTAAAAATAATATTCAATGAACAAAAATAGGATCGTGAATTATAAGGATGCTGTAGGTCAACTGCCAGCGCAGATGCTGGGTTGGCCGCTTTACGGAGATGGTATTGATAATCTGGGCATTAATGGGAAGCCTGTTGTTCTTCCAATGCCTGAATTTAATGGCGATGAACTGCTGATGCGAATTGATGCGGTCAGCCTATGTTACACAGATGTTAAAGAGATCAGTCAGGGTTCAAATCATCCCCGCTTGACCGATCGTGATCTCGCACAGAATCCCATTATTCCGGGACACGAAATCGCGATGACAGTTGTCGGCGTTGGGAAGAACCTGGTTGATGCCTATCATGTGGGGCAGCGTTTCACCATGCAGCCGGATGTATGGGTAGATGGAGTGAGCATTCCATTTTGCTTTGGCATGGATGGCGGATATCGGCAGTATGCGGCGATTGGAAAAGCCATTTTGGCAGGAGATGCCGGCAATTATCTCATTCCGGTTCCCGATGATATGTCTTATGCGGCAGCCGCCATCACCGAACCATGGGCTTGCGTAGAAGCCGCCTATCGCATGGAATATCGCACCGGCATAAAAATGGACGGATATGTTTGGATGGCAGGCAGCGCCCAGACTCGTACCGGATTTCAGATGCAAGGCTTGTTCTCTGATGATCATATCCCGCACACAGTATTTGCTTCAAACCTTCCCCAGAAATTACTGGCGGATCTAAAAGAAGCTGCCGATACCTATCATTTCACTCTGATAGAAAAGGAGGCTGAACAAATCTTCGCATCAGATGACAATCTGGATGACATCATCCTGCTGGATTGTGACCAAACGTTTACCAACCGAGCATCTGAAAAACTGGCAAAAGGGGGTGTTCTGGCGATCTTAAAAGAAAACAAGACCCACGATCTGTTCCAGGTCGATCTTGGAAGATTGCACTATGATGCAATTTATTACGTCGGTTCTTCGGAATTGGAAATCAGCGCAGCATATACATCCACAAAACCAAGAAATGAACTGAAGCCGCACGGCAAAGTGTGGATTCTGGGCGCTGGTGGTCCTATGGGGCGCATGCACCTGCAGCGTGCCATTGAAAGCATCAATGGTCCGGAAGAGATCTTTGCCAGTGAAGTGACGGATGATCGCTATCAATCGCTTCTCCAGGATTTTCCTGAATTAGCCCAAAAACATCACAAGAAACTGACGATACTGGATCCAAAAACACAGGTGGATGCCTATCAGCAGTATTTGCAGGATGTTATGGAGCGTGGCGGCTTTGATGATATCGAGATCATGATCACCGTTGCTCCGGTTATTTCGGAGGCTGTCAATTATCTTGCTGATGGCGGGGTTGTCAATTTATTTGCCGGTTTGAAGCGGGGTGTTTGCACAGATGTGGATGCCGCTTTGATGTATGGGAAAAAGCAAGTCCGCTTCATGGGGCACAGTGGGTCCGGTTTGGATGATCAGAAAGCTGTTGTGCAGCGGACGGTGAATAAACAATTAAAACCGGAGTTATCGGTAGCTGCGATTGGTGGAGTAAACCAGATCGCTGACGGGATTCGCGCCATGCAGAATTGGGTGTACCCCGGCAAGATCGTGATCTATCCGCAGGTCACAGATTTTCCGATAACCGGCTTGGATGAGTTTGCTGAGAAGAATCAGGAAGTTTTTAAGATCATACAAAAAGAAAAATGCTGGACCCAGGAAGCTGAAGAGATCTTCTTGAGTAAGGAACTTTCCTGAAATGGAACGAGTATCGAAAAGTATTGTCATCTGGGGGGCAGGGCGCATTGGACGTGGTTTCATTGGTGATCTGTTTCATCAAAATGGATACCGCTTGACACTGGTTGATCAATCTCAGGCTCTTGTTGATCAGATCAATTCTCAATCGAGTTACAGTGTCTTTCATGCCGATGGAGAAAAGAAGGAGCGGATCGAGATTCGTGATTATCAGGCGTTGCATACCGGGCAAAAGGCGGAAATCCAGACGGTTTTCAATCAGACAGACCTGATGGCTGTTTCTGTATTCCCGCAGCATTTTGAACAGGTCGCTCTTCAGATTCAAAGCCATCTTCTTGCCAGGAGAGAGGAAGTTGGCGATAAACCCTTTAATATCCTGCTTTGCACCAACTTGATACATGCCGGTCCAAAATTCGAGGGATTATTAACGAGTGGTTTATCGAATGATGATCGCGCATATTTCAAAAAAACTGTCGGTGTGATTGAAACCCTGGTTATCCGCATCTGTCCGGAACCACCAGATGAGATACGAAAAGAGTATCCATTGGTTGTGTGGACGAATGGTTATCCGGAGCTGCCGATTGACGTTAACAGTGTAAAAGGTGATATGGATTTTATCCCATCCCTGCGTCTGGTAAACAATATGCGTGCGGAAGAAATCCGTAAAATATACACATACAACATGTGCCATGCAGTTCTTTCATATCATGGACATTTTCTCAAATATAATCTACTGGTGGAATGTCTTGCTGATCCCAAAATACGAGAAGAAGCACTGGGCACTCTGGGAGAGGTGAGCACAGCTCTCCAGATGGAGTATGGCTTCACGGAAGACGAAATGCAGGGATGGATCAACGGCGTTCTCTCGCAAACAAACAATCCCATAATCGGTGATACCGTACTTCGGTCGGCAGCCGATCCTGTACGAAAATTGCAGCGCGAAGATAGGTTGATCGGACCGTTATTATTATGCCGGAAAAATGATATTGAGGCTCCCCACCTGATTCAGGCGATCGGTGCTGCATACCATTTCCACGATCAAGCTGATGAACCCTCCTGCCAATTGCAGCAGTTTATTGAACAGGGAGGGATCGAGAATACCATTCATCAAATCAGCCAGATAGATACTACCGAAGATGACATAATCAGAAAGATCATCAATGCCTACCACCGCTTGCCGCTTGAATACCAGTGGATCCAGAAAGCCCGAGCTGCATATCAGTTGGGATTTTCCTATGAGCAGCAATATCATGGCTGCGGGCAAAGCGTTCTGGCGGCAGTAATGGAAACTCTGGATGTGTTTGAACCCAAGGTTTTCGAATCTGCTACCGGTTTGTGTGGGGGAATTGGATTAAAAAATGACGCCAGTTGTTCTTCCTTTATCGGTGGGGTAATGGCGATCGGGCTCTTTTTTGGGAGAAAAAGAGAAAATTTTGATGGTGATCGCCACGAAAAATACCTGAATTTCAAACTCGTTCAAAAGCTGCACGATCGTTTTATAAAGGAATACGGCTCAATCACCTGTGGTGATATCCACACCTGCAAGTATGGCAGATCGTATGATCTAAGCAACAAAGAGGATGCGCGTGCGTTTGAAGAAAAAGGCGCACATAGTGAAAACGGGTGTACGCAAGTCGTTGGGAGCGCCTCCCAATGGACGGTTGAGATCATTGCTGACGAAATGATAGAACGAACATTGAGAATGAATGTGGAGTAACAATGGAAAATAACCAGCTTAAAATTAGTGAGGTTATCCGCCCTGAAACAATTGATCTCGAATTGAAGGGGGTTGTAAATAAAACGCAGGCAATTAACTATCTGGCAGATTTATTGATGAATGCTGGTTTGTTATTCGACAAAGAAGAATTCGTTCAATCTGTATACGACCGTGAGGCAATGGGACCGACTTATATGGAACATTTCATCGCAATTCCCCATGGAAAGAGTGATGGTGTGAAGGAAGCCGGGATTGCGTTCGGTCGTTCTGCAGAGGGCTTTTTATATGAAACAGCGCAGGGTGGTGGGATCGCTAAATTTATATTCTTGCTTGCCATCCCCAATAGAATGTCCGGTGATTGTTATATGGCTGTTTTGGCACGCCTGGCAAGGCTTTTAATCCATGAAGAATTCAGAAATGACCTCACCGCTGCGGCGAAATATCAAGATGTTATAGATGCTTTTATCAACGGGGAGCATCTTTTAGAAGATTTGGATCAGACTAATTCGTGATGGAGGTGTTTTCTTGAAGATCGTAGCAATTACCGCTTGTGCAGGGGGCATCGCCCATACCTACATGGCTGCTGAAGCATTGAAGAAAAGCGCCAGACTGGCTGGTGATGAAATAAAGATAGAGATCCAGGGTTCACTTGGCATCGAAAATAAATTATCCGCAGAGGAAATAGAGAATGCAGATCTGATCATCTTTGCTGTCAATATCACAGTTGAAAAGCGTGATCGTTTCACTTCTAGAAACCCGATCTTGATCGATCCCGGTGAATTTGTGTCAGATGGTGCGAAAGCATTACAAAAAGCGAAAGAAATGGCAGGTTTAGCATAAGCTGCCTTATCGGAAAAGGCTAACGAAAGGAGGAACTATAAGAAAAGACTTCAGTTTTATTTCATTTTAAATAATAAAAAGGAGAAATTTAATGAAAGCAAAAGATATACAAAGACATCTTCTTACCGGCGTTTCGTATTTCATTCCATTCGTCGTTGCCGGTGGAATCCTGATTGCTCTTGGTTTCCTGTTCGGTGGGATCTATGTTTTTGAGCAGGATGGATTGGCTGCCCAGATCTTCTGGATTGGAAAAGATGCATTCGGTGTAATGGTCGGCGTTTTGGCTGCCTACATTGCATATTCTATTTCAGATCGTCCTGGTATTGCCCCCGGCTTCGTTGGGGGTATTGTTGCAAACCGTATCGGTGCCGGATTCTTGGGAGGCATTGTCGCAGGTTTAATGGCAGGGTACTTTGTTGAGTTACTTAAAAGTATAAAACTACCAGAAGCCATTAAAGCACTCAAATCAGTTCTTTTTATCCCTGTGATCGGTACGCTTGTCGTGGGTTTGGCTACTTTCTATGTCGTAGGACCTCCAGTAGCCTGGTTGAATACCGCATTCACCAACCTGTTGAACAACCTGGGAGCAACCAGCAGCATTCTACTGGGTATTGTACTAGGAGCGATGATGGCTTTTGACATGGGCGGTCCGGTCAATAAAGCAGCCTATGTATTCGCGCTTGCAGCAGGCGATACCAACAACTATGCGCCATTGGCAGCCGTTATGGTAGGCGGTATGGTTCCACCTCTTGCGATCGCTTTTGCGATGTTGGCTGCAAAGAAAAAGTTTAATAAGGAAGAACAAGGTGGACTGGCGGGTTGTTTTATTGGTGCAGCCACGTTTGTGACTGAGTTTGCCATTCCTTATGCCGCTGCTGATCCTCTGCGCGTGATCCCTTCTATTATGGTGGGTTCAGCGGTGGGTGCAGTTGCCAGCATGCTCTTTGGTGTGACAACACGTGCTCCTCATGGCGGTCTGTTTGTCGCCGCTCTGGCGAATAAGCCACTTCTGTGGATTCTCAGCATTGTCATTGGGGGAATTGCAGGGGCAGTCATGCTGGTTTTGCTCAAGCCAAATCTGAAAGAAGAAAAGGAAGCCTAAGTCTATTTATTGTTAGGAATGAATGAGTGAGGATGCGGTGGGAATTAACCCACCGCATCCCAACAAAATAATTATATACGTTATCGTTTTTACCTGATTGCATTAGTAAATTTCCATGAAATTGATATAAGAGGACCTGTAATGAAAGAAAAAGAACAGCTGGATGCATTGCAAAAATTATCTGCATTCATCGAAGAACAATCATTGACCAAAGAACAGTTACTGACGTATTTACGACAAATGAGGGAAATACGATTATTTGAAAATACAATTGCTGATCTGCTTGGACGTGCTGTTTTAAAAGGTGCTTCCCATTTATATGCCGGGGAAGAAGCTGTGGCAGTAGGAGCGATCAGTGCAATTGAAAGTGAAGATTTCATTACCAGCACTCATCGTGGACATGGACATGCCCATGCCCACGGCGACAGCGCTTCTCATACTGAAGAAGAAAAACAAGGGCATTTCAATAAGATGATGGCTGAGGTGCTGGGAAAATCTACCGGATACTGCAAAGGGAAGGGCGGCTCGATGCATATCGCGGATGTCGTGCACGGGAATTTGGGAGCGACCGGCATCGTGGCAGGAAACTTACCGGTTGCAGTAGGGGCGGCTCTGGCGCAGAAGATCCAGGATAAGCATAACGTTGTGCTTTGTTTTTTTGGGGATGGCGCCTCCAATTCCGGGAACTTTCATGAAGCATTGAATATGGCTAGCGCCTGGGATCTGCCGGTTATTTTTATTGTTGAAAACAATCTGTATGGCATGTCCGTTCCATTCAAAGCGATCAGCAAACGGACGAACATCGCAGAACGGGCTTGCGCATACGATATCCCGGGAGTGATTGTAGATGGGATGGATGTACTTGCGGTGCGTGGTGCGGTAATAGCAGCTGTGGAGCGGGCAAGAAAAGGAGAGGGTCCCACACTCATTGAAGCGAAAACCTATCGCTACTATGGGCACTCTCATTCTGATCCTCGTGCGTATCGAACGAAAGAAGAAGAGAAAGAATGGCGAAATCGGGATGCCATTCAAACCTTAACGGATGGTTTATTAGGATTGGGCTTAATAAACGAAGATGAGAATGAGAAATTGGTTGACGCCGCCCAACAAAAACTGGATACGGCTGTGAAATTCAGTGAAGATTCTTCTGAAGCGGATGTGGCTGAATTAGAAACCGATGTATATGTTCCCCTGAAAACGACAAAAGAGGATGAAGAAAAAGAAGCATTATTGCATCAAAAAATAGGAACGGATCCTTTGATACGTGAAATTTCCTATGCCCAGGCGATCCAGGAGGCTCTACGCGAAGAAATGCAGCATGATGAAAAAGTCTTTGTCCTGGGGGAAGATGTTGGCTTATACGGCGGAGCGTACGGAGCAACGCGGGGATTACTGGAAGAGTTTGGGGATAAACGTGTGATCGATACTCCCATATCGGAGGCAACTATTGGCGGAGCAGCGGTCGGAGCTGCGATGGCGGGTTTACGTCCGGTGGCGGAGATCATGTATGTGGATTTTACACCTCTGGCGATGGATCAGATTGCCAAT
This sequence comes from Anaerolineaceae bacterium, assembly GCA_963556045.3. Taxonomy (GTDB): domain Bacteria; phylum Chloroflexota; class Anaerolineae; order Anaerolineales; family Anaerolineaceae; genus UBA4781. Next base: position 2,177,388 of record CAUVYA020000002.1, read on the forward strand.
CAGGGCGCGAAGAATCGCTATATGTTTGGGGGAAAGACAATGGTTCCCATGGTGGTGCGCACAGAGGGAGGTGCCGGCAGGGCGATTGCAGCTCACCATTCGCAGAGTCTGGAATCCTTGTGGACCCATTTTCCGGGTATCTATGTTGTTATGCCATCCACGCCTTATGATGCGAAGGGTCTGCTGAAGAGTGCTATTCGTGATGACAATCCGATCATGTTCATCGAGCATAAAATGCTTTATAAAGAAAAAGGAGCGGTTCCGGAAGAAGAGTATTTCATTCCACTGGGTAAAGCTGATGTGAAAAGGATTGGATCAGATATCACGGTTGTCACCTATTCCCGTATGGTATGGCGCGCCCTTGAAGCCGCCGAAATACTGGAGAAAGAGGGCATCTCTCTTGAAGTGGTTGATCTGCGCTGTTTAAAACCGCTGGATAGCGAGACGATCATACGATCTGTGAAGAAAACCGGCAGGATGATCGGGATCACCGAAGCCTATGAAAACAGCAGTTTCATCAATGAAATAATCGCACTGGTCAACGAACAGGCTTTTGATTGGCTGGATGCTCCCATTCATCGAATAGCGGCGAAGAATATTCCCGTTCCCAGAGCAGAAGTACTGGAAGATCTTGCCATACCTAACACCCAGCGTATTGTGGAAACTTGCCGGGAGATCATGCGCTGATGGCAAAGGAAGTATATATCCCTAAATTAGGTCAAACGGTCGAAGAAGTGATGATCGTTGATTTCCTGGTGGAAAATGGTCAAAAGGTCTCTGAGGGGGATGAGATCATGGAAGTGGAAACCGACAAAGCAGTTTTCGGTATTGAAGCAAACGCCGGCGGCTATGTTCATTTTGGTCCTTATAAATTAAAAGACGTGGTGCCCATTCTCACCGTGATAGCTGTGATCGGTAAAGAAGGGGAGGTTTTCTCAGCGCAGCCGAATCCGGTCGCAGAAGTATCCTCAAAAAAGGAAAAAACATCCCATCCTCAAGAAGAGGAAGAGGAATTGGAAGACCATGACAGCGACTTTTTTTCTCAAGATGGGGAGCGGATATGTATTTCACCTCGCGCTCGAAAGATGGCAAAAGAGAAAAAAGTGGATATCACGAAAGTGATCGCGACAGGGGCGCATGGAAATAGAATTGTCGAAAAGGATATCCTTTCTTTTATTCAGGAACAATTAAAAATCACTCCGCTGGCAAAAAAAATGGCAGAGGAACATCGAATTGACATCTCTACCATTCATCCCGCTTCAATGAGTGGAAAGATCACGAAAGATGATGTTCAGGCAGTCATTGAAAAGGACGCGATATCAGAGCAGGCTTCAATGCCTGCCATCCTGGATGAGCACAAAATAGATGGTATTCGCAAGATCATCTCGGAGAGGATGCACGCCAGCAGCCAGATCACAGCACCGGTTACATTGCTCATGGATGTGGATGTATCACGGTTGGTTGAGCTGCGAGAAACCTTGAAAAGAGAATGTGTATCTCTAAAGGCTCCCGGGTACAACGAAATTTTTGCGAAAGTATGTGCGCTTGCACTGAAGCAATTTCCATATATGAACGCACGCATGACCGACCATACCATCCAGCAGATCCAGGACATCAATATCGGGGTTGCGGTGGACACAGAACGTGGTTTGCTTGTTCCGGTCATTAAGAATGTCAATCAGAAAAGCATCTACCAGGTAACATCCGAATTCCAGCATGATGTGGATATGATCCGTGAGTCGCGGGTAGCTCCTGAAATACTGCAGGATGGAACTTTTACGATTACAAATCTCGGTTCTTTTGATGTTCGTGCTTTCACGCCGATCATTAATCTTCCAGAAACCGCCATTCTTGGGCTTGGAAAAATTGAGCCCAGGGTGGTCGCGGTTGATAATGGTGTCTTTGTGAGAAAAATGATGACAATTTCTCTGACCTTCGATCATCGAGTTGTAGATGGCGCTCCTGCAGCGCGATTTCTTCAATTCATCAAGAACAAACTGGAATCTCTTTCGAGGGAGGTATTAGAAAGCTGACGATCTCTCCACTGAGGGAAAGAGAACGGCGCGGTTGGCTGTGGTCAGGAAAGCATCATTCAAATTATCGGTAGTGAAAGAAAACGATCTGTTTAAAGATGATTTAAAAAGAAGGAGAAGAATAAAATATAGAAAGGAAAACAGAGTAGTATCATTATGATTAACAATGAAATAAAAGTATGAGAAAGCAAACAATATGAAAAGGACAATTTTCCGGGAAGAACGACTGCAAATGATCATGAATATGATCGTTGAACAAAAGAAAGTGTACGTGAACGATCTGGCTGAACGCTTTGGGAGGAGCACCACTTCCATTCGCACAGATCTGATGGAATTGGAGTCACGCGGTTTGATCGTGCGTACACATGGTGGGGCGATTCTGCCTGAGAAGAATGAAAAGGAATTTGTTCTTGATAAAAATATACTGAAATTCCGCGAGGAATTATACGCTGCCGAAAAGAACAGGATCAGCAAAGCAACCATGGATCTCATCCAGGATGGTGATTCGGTATTGATCGATGGCGGCAGCACCACATTTTTTGTTGCTCAAGAACTCAAGAGCAAACGCGGATTGACCATCATCACAACCTCGTTCTATATTGTGTCAACATTATTGCAGATCCCGGATGCGAGGATCTATCTGGTGGGGGGACTGCTGCATCGCGAATTCGAGGATATGATCGGTGAAATATCGTTGGATGCACTGGATAAATTCTCCCCTGACCACACGATCATGGGTATAGATGGCATTTCACTCAAGCGCGGATTGACGACCACTGAACCTTCTGTTGCACAGAATAAGCGCAAGATGGTTTCTATCAGCAAAGACCTTATTATTGTGTCTGATTCTTCCAAGTTTGGAAAAGTGTGTCTGATGCATATTGTTGATATACCGGACGTCCAGGCAATTGTTACCGACGATAAAATTCCACAAGAATATATTGATGAAATTACGAAATTAAATACTCGCTTGATCATTGCCTAGAACGCAATACTTCTTTCTTAATTCCTCATACTAATGGCAGGCGATCATGCATATTTTAAGGAGATACAGGTGAAAGAGATAAAAATTTATTCGGATGATAATCCTGCGACCTTGCGTGAATCCCATCCCTTTTGGATCTGGGAATCACTGCAGAAGATACCGGATCTGCTGCAGCTTTGTCTTGAAAAGGACATGGATCGGCAGATAGATGGAATTGTCAGTGCGATCCTTGAGCGGAAAATTAATAAAATCTTTTTATTGGGCAGGGGATCGTCGTATTTTCTGACATTCGCATTACGATATCTTTTGAATGCGTTAACCCCCATGCAGGTGACTTTCCATGTTAGCAGTTTATTCATGGAATATCCTGAAAATACACTGGACGAGAAAAGCGCGGTGTTCATTCTGTCCGCATCGGGAAAAAGCGAAGGGGATCTGCAGGTGGTGAACGCTGCCAGACAACATAAAGCTTATACAGTGGGTGTCACCGATATGGAGGGATCCCCATTAGCAATAGCGGTTGATGATGTGCTGCTCGGTCCGGGGGGATCGAAACGAGAGCTACCCGCAACTCGATCGTATGCGACCGCTCTCTTTCGTATGAATATGCTGATCATTGCGCTGGGGAAAAAGCTTGGCAGCAAGGCAGAAGCGGAATTGCTGGAAAGCGCATTAACCAACATTCCTGTTTCTGTTCAAACAATTATGGATGCCTATGAGGAACAGGTGGATTCAGTTGCTGCGGCAATTGAAAACAGCCGCGCATTCTACGTGCTTGCGCATGGTCCCAATTACACCAATGCAGAAGAATTTGCCATGGCTCTGAATCAATCCAGCGGTATCCCTTCAATGGCTTACGAAATGGAAAACTTCCTGCATGGACCCATGCAAGCCTTAACCGAAGATGAGACAGTTTTCTTGCTGGCACCGGATGGAATCCTGCAGCAGCGCATGCTGCAGCTTGCTTCAGCCGTCAAGATCATTGGTGCAAAAACCGTACTGCTGGCGCCTGACAACGTATCCAAAAAGTATGATGCGGATATTATTATCAAAATGCCTGCTGATATTCCTGAATTAATATCACCAATTGTGTATATGATCCCATTATGGCAGACAGCCTATCAACTTGGTTTATCCAAACAGTTTCTCCATCCTGATAAATTGGCGATGAATAAAGAGGAGTTTAAGGAGGCGTTTGCTCATTTAATGAGCAGTGACAAATGGGTGAAGAAATGATTTTTAAATTGAGATTGAAAACCAGCTAATTCGATGTAAAACCGGGTGGAGGAAGCAGAGAAGAAATAACGCGCTTGTTTGTTGAAAAATCAGACAAACGCCCTGCTTCCTTTTTTCAATCGTTATCAGATACACGGTAATTTCTCCTCGCTGCCAATGGAAAATTAAGAGTGCATACCATCTGCCCCAATATCTTGCAGCTGGTAAAGGAAGACAACCCCTGGTTTGTTCTTTGAAAGAGAACCAGGTCAGGGACTCTATCCAGATAAACGTAGGGTTCATCCCGCAGTAGAATCTCTCTGCGATGTGCCCTTTTTGTTGTCATAAAGTGGTATTGGAGATCGGTATAAAAAAATATAAAATAGTATTACAAACCAAGGAGCAGTCAAATGGATCTGGATCAGGCAATCAAAGCGTATGCAAAAGAAATTTCGGCAAATCTCAAAGAAAAAAAGGGAGTGTACGATCTCTCCCTGGTCGTGGCTGAACGCAAAACCATGATGTCAAAACAGAAGCTTTCCTATGAAGCCAAATTTAAAGTGGATGATAAGGAAAACACGGTTAAATTTACCGAAATACTGAAAGAATCCTCATCAGGCATGAATGCAGATATGGGTTTTCAATCAACGAGTTATCGTACAGGAAAAGGTGGACAGCAGGAATCGGTGATTGAGCAGCAATCTGATCAATTTGGCAAGAAATACAGCTATGATTTTGATTTTAAAACCATCCGAGGGAAAATCGAATCACTGACACAGGAAGCCGGCTACAGTTTTCAATACCAGATCACTGCCAGGGGTATTAAATAACCAATAAGATTTTGGCTGTGACCACAAATGAAAATAGATTCATCTGTGGACGATAAATTATAGATACGTAATCTGTAAATGGTAGATTGAACAATACAATCGATCTACCATTTCATTGTTCTATGATAAGGCGAGAATTGAAATTCACCGCGATTCTTGTCCCGTATATTATTTCGAACATATCATCTTTCGGCTAAATGCTGTTCCATTTCATAAGGAGATAACCAGGGATCGTTTACATACCCGCTTCTTTCTTTGCCGTTCAACCAGAAAACCTCACCTCTTTCTTCGTTATTGAACAAACCACATACTCCATTGAATTTTTTCAACAGGGCTGTGAATGTTTTTCGTATGGAAGTTGAATAATAGAACATCGTGCTCATTCTCGTTCCGGTGGTTCCAAAGTTGAACAACACCAGGTCATTGAGATCCAGTGTTATTTCTGGGTCATACATTGAAAGGTCGTTGAATACAGTTAAATATATATAACCAACCGAAACCGGATTGATGTAATCCATACCGGGGGGACTGCGAAACGACGCATCCACCCGATGGGCATGACCCCAATCCAGAATCGCTTCATCCTCATCAAAGATCAGGGTGGTATCAAAGGTAAGCTCGGCATCATCGTACTGGTAAAAATCGTCTTCAGAATATGGCGGCATCTTGCCAAGAGGGATCATCACAACAGAATCCGGGTAATGGATGAAAGTGGGTGGATACTCTGATTCAGCAATATCTGAAACACCCTGCAGGACATCTGCCAGTTGGTCGCGTTTAAAATAGAGCATATAGGTGTAATCCAAACCCATGCGATAGCTCCTTCAGAAATGGTATTTACCGTTTGGTAAAACGATACGCACAGTTAATATTTCACTTTTTTTTATTCAATATGGTTCGATCTAGTAGATCAAATCATCATCATTCATTATATAGTCAACAATGGTTCTGGGTATGGCAGATATTTGCGCAGGAAATAGACTTGAGGTTTCATTGAAAAATCACCAATAACTGATAATGTGCAAGGATAGGATTCATACAATGCTAACTGTAACCTGCTGATTTGAAGTCGGTGCCTCTACCCATTGAAAGATCGGAAAATGGTCTTTTCCTGCTTCAATGATGAGAATGGTGCAACAGAGATCATGCATCAATATACGCATCATTCAACAGAAGTGTTCCTTGAGCTGGTAAAACATACGCCGAAGGTCATTAACAGGTGATCTCTTTCGAAAAGAATGTTTGTGGATATAATTGTTGCGGAAAGATATGATATGAAAAAAAGAAATGGGCTGCGCTTATTATCAATAGTGGCACTGATAGCAATTACAAACATCCGTTTACAAGATAAACGAGATATGGATTTAATCTACATTGATTCAATCTGGATTTATAGCACAGAAGTTACCAACGGCATGTACGCAGAATGTGTGAATGCGGGATTGTGTGGGCAGCCATGCAGTCAGGAGACAAATCCACACTTTTGGGATGCTGCCTACGTGAATCATCCGGTTGTCTATGTCACCTGGCAGGATGCACAGGATTATTGTTATTGGGCGGGGGGCAGACTGCCTACCGAGGCGGAGTGGGAATGGGCTGCACGTGGAGATCAGGACTATGCGTATCCATGGGGCAACGAGCTGCCAACGGGCGAACTGGTCAACGCGGGGGATATGATCGGAACAACTCGCATGGTCGGAACATATCCGGATGGAGCAAGCTATTACGGGGCGCTGGATATGGCAGGAAACGTGCGCGAGTGGGTGGATGACTGGTACGATGAAGGGCGCAGAGTCTTGAAAGGCGGATCTTTCTCGGATAATTATGAACATGTCAGTATTGATGACCGACTGCCGCACGATCCGAATTCGGCTGGTTATAATCGCGGCTTTCGCTGTGTGGTGGAATAGTTGACGGGCAGCCGCCATGTTTGCTGCAAAGCGGACAATATTACTTTCCTTGGATCCTTGACGCGTTTGCCATTTTTCAGACGGGATTTTCTCTTTATAATTCCAAAACGCTGTATCGGTCATCCTGAGGGGGAGTAGCGACCGAAGGATCTCAGCTGGATAAGGATTCTTGAAAAGAAGGCGCTCCCGGCGCGACGCCAACCGCAACCTACTGTCGTTAACTGTGAATATCCATAAGGAGTGTCAACGTCCAGCCTAACCACGCAGCGCACAAGAATAACACAATGCTGTCCACAGAGAATACTGTGCGAACAAGGTATCATCAATGGTAGACACAGACAGGCGATTTGATTATGAAATCCGCCTTTTAAAAACTAAAAACTCTTTTCTCTTTCCTTTTTTATTAAATCCCATTTCTTTCATTGCCAAAGAAATCTTCTTGTGATCTAACAAATATCTCCCAATAAAATCCAAATCTTTTGATACATATTTGTAATCGCTGTATATTGCGACACAAGCACCTCCTTACAGCACAACCGTAATACCACTTTTTCTCAAATGAGAATCTATGAATGCTGCAAATTCTCCTTGCGTCATTTTGTTTATCGCTTTCATAATGGTTTATCGCTTTTCCGTGGTCGGCGACGGTTCATGAGCAGGCTTTCCTTAATTTCTTCCGGATAGAAACTGAGAGCTTTTTCCAATAATTTTTTCAGTTCTTTCAGGAATGGATAACGAGGATTAAATTGATAGGTACGAGTACGTCCAATTTTTTGACTGACAAGGATATCGGCATCTTCTAATCTTTTTAATTGTTTCTGAATTGCATACAGCTCAGAATTAAAAAAATCTGCAATTTCTGTTGCATGTCCAATCTTGCGAGCAACTAGATAAATCAAAACTTGTTCGCTGCTTTTTGATCCAACAATTGGTTCAATCATCCTCTTACCACCAGTTTTGGTTTCAACACCAACATAGTTGGTTATATAAACAACTATGTTGGTTAATATAACATTTACTGAAAAATATCAATATTATCCATAGAAAGGATAACAGCATGTAACTAGGTCGGAAACATAAACGTCCAGCCCATTTAATCTATTGCATGTATTCGGTATTGCCGGCATTTTATATAACGAGATAACAAACGGAGAGTTTAACAGAAAGGCGCTCCCGGCGCGACTCGAACGCGCAACCTACTGATTCGAAGTCAGGGACTCTATCCATTGAGCTACGGGAGCGTGAGCCCATTATACCGCAATTCATTTGAAACCTTAAATAACACATTGTTTGAACATGCAGTGACACTTTTACTGGTGATTCACAGGGTGATCCACAGGTACTTGATTTTTGGCTGAACTGGATTACAATTAGATTGAGTTTAATGATGGACTCGAAATGGCAAACCTGTTGAAAAACAGGGACGCAATGCTATGGGTCTAAAGCTGGATGAAAGTTCAGCCATGATCGCCAGGCTGCCGAAGGTCTTTTTTATTATATAAAACAACCAATAGCAGACCTGGCAGTTCAGACAGGTCTTGTTTGTTAAATGGATCAAAATCGGAATTAGCGAGCTGTGCAGGTGCAAGCATTAATTCTGTACAGTGATTGTACGATCTTCTTTTGGAAGAATGGGCGGTGCAGAAGGGATAGTCTGACGACCACGGCGGCGGCGGTCAGTAATCCCTCCGAACAGCTGCCCATTCTTTAATTTAACCACGTTTACTGTATTAAATAAGTCGGAGCCTTTATCAATACAGGATGTGAGACAGGAGGGGGGGGCTTATGCTACAATTTCACACAAGAAAATAATACTGGGAGAAACACGATGGGAATGACATCACGTGAACGAGTGAAGGCAGTTCTGGATCACAAAGTACCGGACCGGGTTCCGATTATCGTGGGGGTCTCAAATGCGACCGGCATCAAAATAGAACCATATCGTGGAGTCAAAAAACTGGCGGGCATCAGCGCACCGGATGAATTCATATACGATTGGTCTGAACTGGGAACCGCAAAGATTGATGAAGAAACCATGCGCCGCCTGCACAGTGATGTGCGCGGGGTGTTGGACCGTTTCCCGGCAGCCATCTATGAACACAACCGCAACCGTGCCCCGCATGCGCCCTGTATCGACAGCTGGGGCAGCGGGCAGAAAGAGATCGAAGAAGGAGTGTGGTATCCCGGCATTCATCCACTGGCAGAAGCGACCACCATAGACGCCATCGAGAACTATCCCTGGCCCGATATGGATGATCCTTACCGGGTGGCGCATGTGAAGGAGCTGGCACGCCGTCTGGCTGAAGAGAACCAGTATGCCATCATGGGCACGCCCTGGCTGCTGTTCCCCTTTGAACGGGCATTTGCCATGCAGGGCATGGATACTTTTCTTCTAAATATGGCGCTGTATCCCGATTTTGCGACAGCATTACTGCGCAAGATCACAGATCTGTGTAAAACATTGATGGGGCATTTTCTGGAAGAAGCAGGCGATAACCTGGATATCATCAAGATCGGCGACGATCTTGGCACACAGGAAAAACTGATGATCTCTCCACGCATGTACCGCAAGATATTAAAACCTTTCCATGCAGAGTTTATTGAGTTCATCAAAGCCCGCACGAAGGCAAAGGTCTTTTTCCACACGGATGGGGATGTATTTGACCTGATCGAAGATTTCATCGAGATGGGTGTGGATATTTTAAATCCTATCCAGACTTCAGCCGGTAAGATGGCAAATCTCAGTGAATTAAAAGAACGCTATGGGAATGATATCGTCTTCTGCGGCGCAATTGATACCCAGCGCGTTTTACCTTACGGAACACCCCAGGAAGTCAAAGAAGAAGTGAAGCGCGTGATATCGATCCTGGGGGAAGGCGGGGGCTACATGGTGGCTTCGGTGCATACCATCATGCATGAAGTACCGCCCGAGAACGTGCTCGCTATGGTAGACGCAGTGGAAGAATACGGACAGTATTAAAAACTGGAAAGAAGTAGAAAAGAAAGAAGCGACCCGCAGGTCGCTTCTTTTTGTTTCTCTAGAGTGATTCTTTATCGTACGCCTTACCGGCAGCCGCCGGAGCCTGACTTCTGCCAACCACACCCGCCAGAACAACGATGGTGGCGAGGTAGGGCATCATGCCCAGAAAATCTGAGGGGATCGGCACCTTGAGAATGGAGGCTTTAGCCGAAAGAGAGTCAAAGAAACCAAACAGCAGTCCAGCCCCCATAGCGCCTACAGGATGGTAGTTGCCGAACAGCATGGCTGCCAGGGCGATGAAGCCGCGCCCGGCTGTCAGCATTTCATCAAAACGACCGGAGGAACCCAGTGTGAAGTAGGAACCGCCGAACCCAGCCATCATGCCGCCCAGGATGACCGCCATATAGCGTGTCTTGATCACGTTGATACCCAGCGTATCGGCTGCTTTGGGATGCTCACCAACGGAACGCAAGCGCAGCCCCCAGCGTGTGGAGAAGAGCGCTACGGTCAATATCGCTACCAGGATGAACATGGCGTAGACATAGATATTGTGGCTGAAGAAGATCGGTCCGATGAAGGGAATATTTGAAAGAACGGGGATATTGATCTGCGGGAACATACCGGGTTCGTTTAAAAATTGAAAATCTGTTTTCTGTAGAAATTTAGAAGAGAGAAAAGAAGTGATACCCGTTGCAAAAATGTTGATGACGGTACCTGAAATGGTATGGTCAACCTTGTATTTAATGGTGAGAATACCGTGGATCCAGGCGATCAACCCCCCGGTGAGTACACCTGCCAGCATCCCTATCCATAGATTGGTAAGGCTGGCTGCCACCGTGCTCACAAAAGCAGAGGTGAGCATCATACCCTCGATGGCGATGTTCACCGTACCGGAACGTTCACACAGCATACCTGCCATAGCCCCTAAGGTTAGAGGTACGGCTCTCACAACCGTAACACGCAGCAGTCCTGCCAGATTGATGGAACCACCCGACGATGCCCATGCCAGGAAACTAAAAACAAAGATGGTTACGACAAGGGCTAACATTCCATTGGTAAATTTACCAAAACCGCGGATGATCTGGTAGGCGCCGGCAATGGCACAGATGAATGCCAGCGTAGATAACATGCTGGATGTTGAGAAAACCCAGTCATCCATATATGCAGTTGACCCGCCGGGAGTCATGTTGAAGGTAGTCAGAATGTTCGCATCGGTTCCATTGATGAAAACAAGCCATATAAAAGCCGCCAGAACCAGGTAGATAACGCCAAATGTGATGCGGCGGGATTTTGATTTATTCCTATCAACCTGCTTTTTTTCAATTTGCATTGTTTTTGTTTCAGCCATGTTAGTTCCCTCCCCAACTGCCAACCTTGATGGTTTCTTCTTCGTGGTCGGGCTTTTTCAGACGGTAAATAGAGCGGATGATGGCAGGCGCGGCGATGAATGCCAGGATGAGCGCCTGCAGGATGGAAACAATATCAATCGGAACGCCTGATTTCAACTGCATCTGGCGTGACCCATTGCGCAGGAAGCCAAACAGCAGCGCTGATAGCACTACTCCCATCGGGTGGTTCTTTCCCAGCAAAGCCAGTGCAATACTGTCAAATCCGTATCCTGATGTAAAAGAGGGGACCAGACGGTAGTTCAACCCCAGTACCTCATTGGCGCCGGCAAGCCCTGCCAGAGAACCGGCTAGAGACATGGCAACCACTGTGGCTTTCGTGGTATTGATGCCGGCATAGCGAGCTCCGTTGGGGTTCGAGCCGACGGTGCGCAGTTCAAAGCCCCAGGTGGTCTTGAACAGCAGCCAGTACACAAAATAAGCGACTGCCAGTGCGATAAAGAAGCCAATATGAAAGCGAATGGTATCCGGGAAGAAACGGGTTAATTGTGCGCTTTCCTGAATCCAGGGTGTTTTGGGTGTGTATTCATTGGGATCTTTCATGGGACCGCGCAGCATGAAGTCGCTCAGTTTGAAAGCGATATAGTTCATCATGATGGTGATGATCACTTCGTGAGCCCCGGTCTTGGCTTTGAGATAACCGGGAATAAAACCCCATAATGCTCCACCAGCTGCTCCTGCCAGGAGGGCGAGGGGAATATGGATGTAGGCTGGCAATCCGGTGATGGCGTAACCTGCGAAAACACTGGTCATGGCGCCTATAAAGAGCTGCCCTTCAGCCCCGATGTTGAAAAGTCCAACTCGAAAACCCAATGCTACCGAGAGACCGCCAAAAATGAAGGGTGTGGTTTGAACCAGACTTTCAAAAAATGGATTGATCGCTCTGCGAATTTCAAGCCCATCTCCGCCTTGAAAAGCGGCGATGATTTTCTGGGGGTCACCAAAGGCTCCAATGAAAAGCGAAGAATAGGTGTTCCATGCGGCTCTCAGGGCTTCTTTGATACCTCCCCAGAACGAAATGGAGAATGCGTCGTACACTTCCACTGTTGTCAGGGCAACCAGCAGACCGCTTATGAGAATACCAGTTAGAATGGCTAAAAAAGTGACTAATCCGGAGCTTTTTGACAGTTCATCAAAGAAGATCGCGATCCCACTGGGTTTATTCTGTTTCTGTTTTTGGTTTTCCATGCTTGTCTTCCTCATGTTAAGATGATCTGTTCTTCATGTTTTGCCTGCGATTTCATTTCATCGCTTGGTTTGATGCCTGCCATGAGCAAACCGAGAACTTCTTTGGTAGCCTCATGGGCATCCAGAATATCCAGTATCTTGCCTCGATACATGACTGCAATGCGATCAGATAACTGGATGATCTCGTCTAATTCTGTGGAAACCAGAAGAACAGCACATCCCTCATCCCTTTTTGCCATCAAACGTTTATGGATGTACTCAATGGAACCAACGTCCAAACCGCGTGTTGGTTGAGATGCGATCAACAATTTGATAGGTCGCGAGAATTCCCGTGCTACGATCACTTTCTGCTGATTTCCGCCGGAGAGATTGCTGACCGGTGTATTGACGCTGGGAGTACGAATGTCGAATTTTTCAACTAGAGACTCACCACTTTTATTGATCTCATCAAATTGCAAAGTGATACCCTTTGAAAATGGTTCATGAAAATATGTGTTGAGTATCAGATTATCCGACACCGGAAAAGCCAGGATCAAACCGTCTTTCTGCCGGTCTTCTGGAATATGAGCAGAGCCCAATTCCGTGATAAAACGCGGCTTTTCATGGGTGGTATCCTGCCCCAGAATTTCGATCTTACCCGCTGAAGGGGTCAGCAAACCGGTTAAAGCTCGTACTAGTTCGGTTTGTCCATTTCCCTGAACGCCAGCGATGCCGAGAACTTCTCCAGCACGAACATCGAAAGAAATATCATCTACTGCGAATTGCTGTTGGGAATTCAATACACGCAGGTTTTCAACATCAAGAACGGTTTCTTCAGGTTTAGCTTTGGTCTTTTTGATCTTGAGCTGAACCTCGCGACCGACCATCATGGAGGCTAGTTTCTTTGTATCGGCTTCCTTCGGAGTGGTAGAACCAACTACTTTCCCACCGCGAATCACGGTGATGCGATCGGCACACTCCATAACCTCGCGCAATTTATGTGTGATGAAGATGATGGATTTGCCCTGATCGACCAACACACGCATGATATTAAAGAGTTCTTCGACTTCCTGGGGAGTTAACACGGCAGAGGGTTCATCCATGATGAGAATTTCTGCTTCTCGGAAGAGGATCTTGATGATCTCTACTCTCTGCTGGGTGCCAACAGGCAGATCGCGCACAAACGTATCAGGATTCACATTCAAATTGTATTTATCGGATATTTCATTGATCTTGGCGGCTGCTTTCTTTCTGTCAAGTAAGCCGCCCGTCTTAACGTATTCTTCACCAAGCATGATATTTTCGGTGACGGTGAATACCGGGATCAGCATGAAGTGCTGGTGAACCATGCCAATGCCGGCTTTGATGGCATCTGTTGGTTCGTTGATGGTAACTTTGTTCCCGTTGACAAAAATTTCACCCTCATCCTGGGAGTACAGCCCATAAAGGATATTCATCAGGGTTGTCTTTCCTGCTCCATTTTCACCGAGCAGGGCATGGATCTCTCCCTTTTCAAGCGTCAGGTCAATATGGTCGTTTGCGAGTACCCCCGGGAACCGTTTTGTAATTCCTTTTAATTCGAGTAAAGGCGCCATTTATCCCTCGTCTCCATTATATTTAATTGTCCTACAAATGCGTGTATTTTACCATATCGTGTTGTACAAAAAAGAGCCAAGAATGAATCCTGGCTCTTCTTTTTACTGATTTGTACTAAATTGTGTTGTTCATCAACTACCGGGTGGGTAATACGGCAATCTCACCGGCGATGATCTGAGGAATGAGGGCTTCGATCTCTGCTAATAATTCAGCGGGGATCTGATCTGCCCATGCGGAACCATAGGCAAGCCCAACACCATTGTTTTCGAGGGTCAGAGCATAATCTTCGCCACCAGCGAATTCGCCATCGACAACTTTCTTGATGCTGTCATAAACGAATACGTCGATTTTCTTCAGAGCGCTGGCGAGGACGAAATCTGCCTGATCGGGATTGGCAAGTGACCAGTCATTATCGACGCCGATAACCAGACCGGAACCGCGTTCCTGCATGACTGCCAGAGTTCCAAGACCAACAGGACCGGCAACGGGCATGATGATATCTGCGCCTTCATCGAGAAGGGATTCACCGAGTGCGCGACCATCATCAAGGCTTTCGAAGTTACCGACTTCCAGACCGGTTTGGGTTTCCATGTCCCAACCGAGTACTTCCACGGCTGTTCCATGAACCTCATTGTAATAGGCAACGCCCATCGCATACCCATCCATGAAGGTTTGGGTTGAGGGGAAGAGGATACCAACATAGGTTGCAACTTTACCGGTTTGGGTCATACCAGCAGCGAGATAGCCAGCCAGGAAGGTGGCTTCTTCAATGTTGGCATAGTTACCGCGGATGTTGGCGATATCCATGGAGCCGTTGTCGACGATGGCGAAATTGACATCCGGGTTGGCGGTTGCTGCTGCAGCGGTTGCGTCAGCAAGCAGGAAGCCAATAGACAGGATCAGATCGCAGCCTTCTTCAACAAAAGCGTTCAGGTTGACTTCGTAGTCGGATTGCTGTTGAGATTCCAGGTATTTGACTTCCACACCCAGATCTGCGGCAGCGTTTTCCATACCAAGCCATGCGGTTGCATTGAAGGATTTGTCATCAATACCACCGGTGTCTGTAACCTGGCAGAAGGTCATTACGGGTGCTTCTTCTGCGGCTGGTTCTTCTGCTGCTGGTTCCTCAGCAACAGGTTCTTCGACCACAGCTTCTTCCACGGGTTCTGCTTTTGCGCAGCTAACCAGTAAAATGGAAGCAATGATCAAGATGGAAAAAAGAACAGAAAGTTTTTTGGTCATTATCTCTCCTCCTAGAGAAATTTGTTTCGAGAAATTGTCAGACAATTCTCGTGGAATTTAAGTATAACGTGTTTAAATTTCAAAATCAAGTTTTCTGTGTATGCTTTCTGTCACCTCCTTGCAGATATCGAATCAGGAGTCCTGCTGGATCTCACCACGTTTCACACCCAGAATACTGATCAAAGCACCTAGCAGGAAAATGGGGCTGATCAACATAAGCAGGTCGTATTGCCCCGAGCTGAATTGAATAATGAAGCCATACAGGATCGGTCCAAGGATAGCTGCCAGGGTGGAGAAGAGGTAGTACATACCGGTATAGGTGCCGATACGGCTGGATTCGGTCATATCTACCACCATTGGCAGTGAATTAATATTGATGAGCGCCCAGGCAATACCCGTGATCATCAGAATGATGCCGATGACGGGTACTTTGCCAAGAAGGGGCAGAGTGGTCAACAGGGTTGTTAATAATCCGGTAGGCAGGAAGAACAGAGATGCGACACACAGCGCCATTAAAATGATGCCTGCCATAATGGTTTTCTTTCTACCAACGGCAGCGCCAATGTAGCCGGCTGGCAGGGAGAATATGACAAAGAATGTAGAGAGCTGCCCAAGCAATCGAGCGGCATCCGATTCACTGATCCCCAGATAATTCTTACCGTACAGGGTGAAAAAGGCTTCAATACCATTGTAGGCGATGAACCAGAAGAAAATTGCCAGCAAAATCCGTAATGTGTTGCGATCTTTTTCTTTAAATATGAGTTTGATCGACTGCCATAAGTTGGGTGTCTCTTCAGGAGTATGGTCGTATTCTTTTGGTTCCTTAATAAAGATGAATACCAGAACAGCAGCTATGAGAACCAGGATGGAACCCAGCCAGAAAGGATAGGTGGGATTGATCTCATAGAGTGTTGCGCCGAATAAGAAAGCGATGATCGCGCCAATGCCACCCATAAAATTGATGATGCCGTTCGCCTGCGACCGATATTTTGAAGGGGTGATATCAGGCATCAACGCTACTACCGGAGTGCGCCAGATTGCCATAGCCAGCAAGAGCAAACTGGCGGCAAAGAAGAAAACAGGCAGTGTCATTGATTTTGGAAGCATATAGAATGCAACCGCAGCAATAGGCGCTCCGATCAGGATAAAAGGCATGCGGCGCCCTATGGGTGTACGGAGCCTGTCAGACCATGCGCCTACAACAGGCTGGATGAACAATGCTGCAATATTATCTAGAGTCATAAAGATACCGATGAATCCTGCGGATAGTGCGAAGCGGGATTCGAGGAAAACTGGCACGTAAGCGTTATATACACTCCAGATCACGCTCACGCCGAAGAATCCCAGTCCGAGTAGAAAAGTCTTTCCTATTTTGTATTTCATATTAATCCTCTCTTTGTTTGATGATGTTAATTATAGAATCAGGAATGGGGAAAATGGATTCTTTAACGACTTGTTTAAGAAAGGTGAAATCGGCTTTATCAAGCTCTGCATTTAATAAAAGATCGGGGCGCTTCTGCAAAGTGCGCAGCAGGGCTTGATTACGGCGCCAGCGATGAATGGCAGCGTGGTCACCTGATTGCAGGATGGGTGGAACCTGCCAGCCATGAAACTCGGGTGGGCGTGTGTATTGCGGGTATTCCAGCAGTCCCGATCCAAAAGAATCATCAAAAGCGCCATCGGGATCGCCCAATGCACCGGGGATCAGGCGGGTAACCGTCTCGATCAGCACTAATGCCGGTAATTCACCCCCGCTGAGAACATAATCTCCGATGGATATTTCTTCCGAAACCAGGTTCTGGCGGATGCGCTCGTCAAACCCCTCATAGCGACCACAGATCAAAGCCAGGCGGGGCATCATACTCAGAGTTACCGCTTTATGATGTGTAAACGTTTCTCCCTGCGGGGATAGCAGGATGACCGGGCAGCTGGGGGGAATTCCAAGTATGCTATCGATAGCGTTGTAAACCGGTTCGGGTTTCATTACCATGCCCCCACCTCCACCATACGGTGTGTCATCTGTTGTGTGATGTTTATCCTGCGCCCAATCGCGAATATTGTGGAGATTCACTTCCAGAAGCTCGCTCTGCTGTGCTCGTTTCAGAATGCTCGTTTCCAAATAAGGAGGAAAGACTTCCGGGAAGAGCGTGAATACCTCAAATTGCATGCGTTAATTCTAGCTTTAACCGATTTGATTTGCAAGAAAAGGATTTAAGTTCGTGTTTTGGCAAGGCTTTCCTTGCTTGACGCCCTTTTAAGCATGATGATAAGATTGCGCTATGTACATAAAAGGAAGAAACTGGAATATGCGGCGAAAGAATCGCCGTTCAAATCCGATCAAGATCCTGATCCTGTTGGTTGTGATCGGGCTGCTTGTCTATATCGATCAGAAAGTAGAACCGTTTTCCCCCTATACGTTTATTGCTTCCCCCACGCCATCCCTTGCTCCAGAGACCTTTATCACCGAAGCGCAAAATCTGGCTGCGGAGGGGAAATATACCCAGGCGCTGCTTTCGTATGACAAAGCAATTTCGTCGGATCCTCAGAATCCATCCAACTACATTGCTTCTGCGATGATCAACATTTATAAGGGAGATTATGAGGCAGCCATGGAATATGCCAGCAATGCATTATTGCTGAACCCTGAAAACAGCCAGGCGTATGCATTGAAGGGAATTTCGGATGGATTGCTGGGAAATTACTTTGATTCAGAAACGAACCTGGGAAAAGCAGTGGAATATGACCCCGGCAATTATTTTGCATATGCCTATGATGCCATCGTGAAATCACAAAAGATCCTGGTCGGATCTGATGCTCAGGGTGATCTGGATGCTGCTATTGAAGCCTCACGCAAAGCGGAAGCCATTGCGCCTAATGCGCTTGAAACACACTGGGCACGAGCGATGGTATTGGAGATCACTGCCAACTATGAGGACGCAGTAACGGAATATGAAGCCGCAATTGCGGTCAATTCCAATGTTGCCGAAATTCATATCTCACTTGGAAGAACCTATGCGGGACTGCTGGAATACAATCTGGCAGTTGAAGAATACACCAAAGCCAATGCGTTGAATCCTTCGGATGCCATTCCGGATGCGCTCATTGGGCGCACCTACTACCGCATTGGCGAATACAGTAAATCCATCCAGTACTATCAGCAGGCAATATCTGACGAACCGCAAAATGCATATTACTGGGGTTATCTTGGTCAGGCTTTTTACAAGAACTATCAATTCGGAGATGCGATCCTGGCGCTGCAAACAGCCATTCGTGGAGGAGTAACCACATCTGGCGAGATCGTGGAAGGACTGCCACTTTCGTATGAGGTAGTTGACCTGTATTACATCTATGGACTCTCCTTGATGGAGCTGGGATACTGCAGCGAAGCGGTTGATATTTCTCAGGCTATCATACAAAGTATGCAGGATGATGAAACGGCGGTTTACAATGCCGAATACACCCTGGAACGCTGCTATGAAAAATTGAACGACCAGCAATTGCTGAAATTGCCTACTGCTACCATGATACCAACCTGGACACCGCAGCCAACTCTCACACCGACACCTCTGCCGTATGAGATTCCAACACCTGCGGGAGAATAAAATGTATTTACCTCACAAGGATCGTCTGTTTCAGAAGAAGAAACATCGTACCAGTCCTTATGTCATCGCGATCTTGCTTGCCCTGATTATTATTTTGCTGATTGTTCTGCGTGACCAACAGGAAGGGCGTATCACTCCCTTGTTTATGGCTACTCCTACAGCAACCCGTACGGTGGATTCTTTCGTACAGGAGGCAGAAGTGCATTTCATAGCTGGTGACCTTACCAAAACCCTCGACGCTTTCCAGAATGCGGCTGCTGTAGATCCCAATAATGTCGATCTGTGGGTTGAACTGGCACGTATTCAGGTGTATTCCACCTCTTCGCTGGCGACCAGTGAAGAAAAATTTGATCGCTTGAATGAAGCGTTAGAATCAGCCAACCGTGCCCTTGAGATCGAAAACGAGAACAGTACTGCTCATGCAGTGAAAGCGTTTGCGCTTGACTGGCTTTCCAGTTCGGCTATGGTTGGCAATGAGTGGGAACAGATTCTTACCCAGGCAGAACAGGAAGCGGTAGCAGCGCTGCAGCTGGATAGCAACAATACGCTGGCGCTGGCATATTATGCTGAGATCCTGGTAGACCAGATGAAATGGACGCAGGCAGAGCAATACATCGAACAAGCCATTCAGCGCGATGATACTCTGATGGATGTGCACCGCATCAACGGGTATCTGCAGGAATCCATTGGGAATTACAGCGCAGCCATCACGGAGTATAAGAAAGCGTCTGATATCAACCCCAATCTTACTTTTTTATACCTGTCGATCGGAGTGAACTACCGTCAGCTGGAACAATACGACTTTGCGCTGGAATATTTTGCCAAAGCTGCCGATATCAATGAGCAGCTGGGTATCATGGATCCCATTCCCTACCAATCCATTGCGAAAACCTACGTGCAGCAAGGAGAGCCGCTTGCCGCGAGCTTGAACGCGCGCAAAGCAGTACAGATCAAGCCCGATGATGCCTTTTATTATGCTTTCCTGGGCGATGTCTATCACAAATCTCGTAATTACGAAGGAGAGATCCTGGCATTCCAGTGCGGGCTGGAAGGCTGTACAGCCGAAGAAAGCTGTGAGGTTCGACAGTGTGACCCTGAAACGGATGTGATGGTTGCAATTGAAGGTCTTCCCCTTTCGGTGGATACCAAGGATTTTTATGCAGAATACGGTGCAGTGATGGCAGCGCTTCATCGCGACACCAATGGTTATTGCAGCAAAGCCATGCAGATTCTTGAACTGGTACGAAGTGGCTTTTCAGATGATGCTGTGAT
Source organism: Anaerolineaceae bacterium (assembly GCA_963556045.3). GTDB lineage: Bacteria > Chloroflexota > Anaerolineae > Anaerolineales > Anaerolineaceae > UBA4781. The sequence goes on from CAUVYA020000002.1 coordinate 2,197,626, forward strand.
CATGGGGGTAGTAGAGGAATCAGAAGCCATTTGTGCTTCGTATGGGTATTAAAGTATTAAAAAAATATAAGATTTTTTCAATTGCCTTGACTGTAGAGTTAAAGGTGGTTAATATTGGAATTAGCACTCTGTTGAAAAGAGTGCTAAAATAATGATTCGAAAAAAATTCAGGAGGATCTTATATGGCACTCAATATCAAACCCCTTGGCAGCCGATTGGTTGTAGAGCCGATCGAACGGGAAGATGTAACCGCATCAGGTATCGTCTTACCAGAAACTGCAAAAGAGAAACCCCAAAAAGGTACTGTTCTTTCCGTCGGCGCAGGCGATCGCAATGAAAAGGGCGAACGTGTTCAGATGGATGTCAAAGAAGGTGATACGGTTTTATTCGCAAAATATTCCGGCACCGAGATCAAGATCGACGATAAGAAGCTCTTAATTCTCAAAGAGAGCGATGTTCTGGCAATCGTCACGAAATAAGTACTTATCCGAAAAAGAAGGAGATTCTTATGGCAGCAAAACAACTTGTTTTTGGAGAAGAGGCACGCAAGAAACTGCGCGATGGTATTGATATCGTTGCCGAAGCAGTTGCCACCACACTTGGTCCTAAGGGGCGCAATGTCGCTCTGGATCGCAAGTTTGGTTCTCCTACAATTACCCATGACGGTGTTACCGTTGCGAAAGAGATCGAACTGGAAGATCCTTTTGAGAATATGGGCGCTCAGTTATTAAAAGAAGCAGCCACCAAGACCAATGATATCGCTGGTGATGGCACCACCACTTCGACCGTGTTAGCACATGCTATGGTCACAGAAGGGCTGAAGACCCTGGCAGCCGGCGCCAACCCAATGCTTTTAAAGCACGGGATTGAAGCCGCTTCCAAGAAGGTCGCCGATGCGATCAAAGATCAGGCGATCGATATTTCTACCAAGGATGAAATTGCCAACGTAGCCACCATTTCTGCACAGGATCGCCAGATTGGTGATTTGATCGCAGATGTGATGGATAAAGTTGGAAAAGATGGCGTTATCACCGTTGAAGAATCCAAAGGTCTTGAGTTCGAACAGGAATATGTGGAAGGTATGCAGTTCGATCGTGGCTACATTTCACCTTATTTCATTACCGATTCAGAACACATGGAATCCGTTATCGAGAATCCTTACATCTTGATTCATGACAAGAAGATCTCCGCTGCACAGGATATGCTTCCTATGCTCGAAAAGATGGTGCAGGTCGGAAAACGAGATCTGGTCATCATCGCCGAAGATATTGATGGTGAAGCTCTGGCAACGCTGGTGCTCAATAAACTGCGTGGTACCTTGAATGTGCTGGCAGTGAAAGCCCCCGGTTTTGGCGATCGCCGCAAAGCGATGCTGCAGGATATTGCCGTTTTGACCGGTGCAACCGTTATTTCTGAAGAAACCGGACGCAAACTTGATACCACCACAGTCCAGGATCTTGGAACTGCTGAAAAGGTTCAATCTGACAAAGATAACACAACCGTAATCGGTGGCAAGGGAGATTCCAAAGCCATCAAAGGTCGCATTGACCAGATTCGTGTTGAGATCGACAAGACCACCAGTGATTACGACCGTGAAAAACTGCAGGAACGTCTTGCAAAACTTTCCGGTGGTGTTGCCATCATTCGCGTTGGTGCAGCCACTGAAACTGAATTAAAAGAAAAGAAACATCGTGTAGAAGATGCTCTCTCTGCAACCCGCGCGGCTGTAGAAGAAGGTATCGTCCCAGGTGGTGGCGTTGCATTAATGAACGCTATTGATTCACTGGCTGATCTCAAACTCGACAATGATGATGAACAGACCGGCGTGAACATTGTCCGCAAAGCTCTTATCGTTCCGATGAAACGCATTTCTGAGAATGCAGGCTGGGACGGTTCGGTTGTGGTCGAAAATATTCGCCAGGCACAAGAAAAAGCCAAAAGCAAACAGATCGGTTTCGACATCACTACTGAAAAATATGTTGACATGGTGAAATCCGGCGTGATCGACCCCGCGAAGGTCACACGCGGTGCACTGGAAAATGCAACCTCCATCGCAGCGATGATCCTCACCACTGAGGCGCTCATCACCGATGTACCGGAACCCGAAAAAGGGATGGCTCAACCGCCAATGCCCGAATACTAAAAACGAACAGCCGCAGGAATTTTACCCTGCGGCTTTTTCATTTAATTACGTTATAATCATCCCTGTTGTGAACAAAAAAACAATCCTTTCCGTATTTATCTTGCTTGTCCTTGTGATCCTGAACGGCTGTCAGCCGCGATCAGAAGCTGCTTCTCCTACAAATACAGCCATAAGTACCGTGACGCCAACTGAAGAACCGATGGCTGTGCGTGTGAATGGCATCGGCATCAGCATCGTAGAATTCGAAGCTGAGCAGCAACGGCTGCAGGATGCACAAACCGTTCTGGGTGAAACATGGAGTGAACAGGAAATGATGGATCGTGTGATATCAGAACTGGTAGGACAGGTTCTGCTGGCAGAAGGTGCCGCAGCTGCAGGATATGCAGTTGATGAAACCACCCTCCAATCTCATGTGGATGCTATTATTGCTAAGGTGGGAGGTACTGAGCAGTTCATGACCTGGCTGCAGACTAATCATTATGATGAAATTGAGTTTCGTAAAGTACTGAAAAGACAATTGGCAGCCTCCTGGATGCGGGAGAATATTATCATTAGTGTACCTACCAGCGGAGAACAGGTACATGCCCGCCAGATTCTGGTGAGTGATCGCACTACTGCTGATACGCTCTACCAAAAACTGCAAGCCGGAAGTGATTTTGAAACCCTTGCACAACAATATGACACGACCACCGGCGGCGATCTGGGTTGGTTCCCGCGCGGATTTCTCTACCAGCAAGCGATTGAAGATGCTGTATTCTCCTTAAATGCAGGGGAATATAGCGCCGTCATCGAGACAGCCATCGGCTATCATATCGTACAGGTGATCGAACGCAGCAGCGAACATCCCTACAGTACTGATGCTTTACATATACTGCAGGAGCAGGCTGTGCAGAGTTGGCTGGATGCCCGCTGGGCTGCATCCAGTATTGAAGTATTGATCTGATCTATCTGCGAGCCTTTAGGTGAATAGTCTGGTCGGCAGCCAGAGGAGCCTGGAAGCCGTGATAAGGATAATCAAGCACTTTCCCCTTTGCAAAAAACGAAAAATCAAATTCAACCACATCGCCGGCTTGTTTCCCTGGTATGGGCATCAGGCGTGCCGTGAGGGGTTTATCAAGCCGTAAAGCCAGAGCAGCCACATCCATCAGCAATGCCTCGATCTTTTCTACTGCGATATCACCTGGTAAAGGTACCGTATCCAAACCGGTCCCGCATACACTGGAGTAATGCAGCACATCGTAAATAGAAAGGATGCCCTCGGCGCTGCGCTTTGCCAGGATGTTATCCTCCAGAATCGGCATCATCAAGCCATTGAAACCCGTTTTTTTCCAGTTCCCGCTATCCAGCGTGCTTGCCAGAATGGCGGCTGCTGCCAGGCTGCCGGCGGACCCGATGGCGGGAATACCCATACTTTCCAACGCCCTGCCAAATGAACACCATGTTTCAGGAAAGGGAGCCAGAGAAAAATCAAATCCTTCAAAAGAGAAATCATCTGCAGAATTTGTTTTTTGAATTATCTTTTCTACAGACAGAGCCTGCGTTTCAAAAATCTCGATCAGGCGTTGACAGCCGCTCTTGATATCGCTGGATTGGTCAAAAACTTCCTGGACCGTATCGGCACATTCCATGGCGAATGCAAAAGCGGGTTTCCCCGCTCTGCCATACGCGGCTGGGAAAAAAGGTGCGCAGGGTTTCACGTTTGCCAGTGCGGCAAAACGCAGATTGGCAAAACCGTTTGGTTCCAGATGGGCAACCTGCTGAATAGTCTGTGCACAGGTTTTAACAGCTCTGGTAGAAAGACCTGTTTGTGGGTCTGCTATCTGCATGCTGGTAAAAAGAGTATCCGATATGGAGAGGATTGATGGAATCATACCGGGATCGGGCAGGTTTGCTGTTGTACAGGGACCAATTGATACATAATCAAACCCCGCTTCACCGGTTTGTTTTACAAAAGCAGTCAAATTTTCCAGTATTTCTGATTCATCATACAGGTTTAACCACAGAGGGAAGGGTGTGGTTGCCAGACGGATACTCTGCACCGCAAGACCGGCAGCTTCCAGCTTCCTCCTGGTGGTTTGCATGTGTTCCTGCAAGAACGATAATTGTTCCTCAATGGTTTGATATTGTGGATCAATGAAATAGGTTATGGAACGGATCTTCATGAATTCCTCTGACGGGCGGTTTCATACAATAGAATATTAGCAGACATGGCTGCATTCAGGCTTTCCATCCCTCCCGGCATGGGGATGAGAATATTTTGCTGAGAATAATTGCGCATAGATGTGCTGGCGCCGCGGGCTTCATTTCCGATGATGAACGTGACCGGTTTGGATAAATCTGCCTGCCAGCATGGGATTCCCTGCGTGACATCTGCGAGATAGAGCATGGTTCCTGCTGTCAGGGTCTCAATGTCTTTGAGATGTGCCTGCACGAGTGGAACGCGAAAGTGGGCGCCCATGCCGGCTCGTACTACCTTCGGTGAATACGGATCCACACTGCCGGTCGTATAAAGAAGCTCCTGTAATCCGAATGCGGCTGCCGCGCGTAGAATGGTGCCAAAATTACCGGGGTCCTGGATCTCGTCCAGCACCATCAATAGATCAGGTCTGGCAGGTAATGCAATTTGTGGGAAAGGCAGTACCAGCAGCAATCCTTGAGATGTTTTGGTCGCTGAAATCTTATTCATTAGCTCAGTAGACAGTTCGATCTTCTCGCAGGAATTGTTTTCCAGCAGTTGTTGACCACGTTCCGAAATAGTGGAGCTGTACAATGCCAGTTGTATTTCCTGCCCGGCGGAAATCGCTTCTTCAGCCAGACGGACACCTTCACAAATGAAGAGCTTTTCTTGATAGCGGGCATCCTTCTTTGACAGCAGGCTGCGCACCCATTGGATGGTTGGGTTTTGAAATGAGGTGATCATGGCGGTTCAATCCTTCCTGCTAAATTCTTCGAAAAAAGTTTTGCACGAAATGCGGTCGAAAAGAACCATCCGTACCAGCAGGATATCCGTTTGTGGATTCTTTTCAAAGAAACGGAAGATCTCTTCATGAAAGATCTGTGCGGCTTTTTGACATGGGAAACCAAAAATACCGGTCGAGATGGCAGGGAAGGCGATGGATGTGATCTTCAATTCCTCTGCCAGCAGGAAACAACCGCGAATAGTAGTGCGCAGCTTGAATTCCTCATCCCCTTCTCCCCATACGGGACCGGCGGCGTGGATGATATAGCGGCAGGGCAGCTTCCCCGCGGAAGTATATGCCGGATGGGCATGGCTGATGGGACCGTGCTGGGTTATCCAGTCATCGCTTTCTGTCTGAATACTGCTGCCGCCTGCCAGAGAAATGGCGCCAGCCACTCCCCCGCCATGCTGCAAGTACTGGTTGGCGGCGTTGACGATCGCATCTACTTTTTCATGGGTGATGTCGCCTTTGACCACATGAAGAGAATGGTTTTGGTGGAACGTAAATTCCAAATTCTCAGACATACTTCTATTTTAATGGATAAGACCTGAATTTAAACAAAAACGGGATGGAATTCCATCCCGTCGGCTTATTTAAAGGAAGTTGGTATTTATATGGCTGATTTTGCTTTTTCAACAACAGCCGCGAATGCCTGAGGGTCACGTACTGCCAGGTCAGCCAGCATCTTGCGGTTGAGTGTAATATTGGCTTGTTTGAGAGCATAGATGAAACGGCTGTAAGACATTCCATGCATGCGGGCAGCAGCGTTGATACGTGTTATCCATAATTTACGCAGGTCACGCTTGCGCACCCGGCGATCGCGATACGCATACCATAAGCTTTTTAGCATGGCTTCATTCGCGCGCCTGTACAGGCGAGAGCGGGTGCCGAACTGACCTTTCGTCAGTTTTAGTACTTTTTTATGTCGCAGATAGCGATTTGGTCCACCTTTTACACGGGTCATTATTACTCCTTTGCGAACTCCAGGGCGTCGGTTTCAAACCAGTTGCATACACCAGGCAGCCGCAAATTGTTTGTATTGATTAATTATTTTTATCCATATAGGGCGCAAGTCTCTTCACGCGTTTCTGAATGTTCTTGCCTTCCACCGGGATCATCTCGGCTAATTCTGCTTTAGCTCGAGCAGAACGATTACGGCGAAGATGGCTTTTTCCGCCTTTGGTGCGCACAATCTTGCCAGAACCGGTCGTCCGGAATCTCTTGGCGGTTGCTTTGTGCGTCTTCATTTTAAACTTTGTGTTTTTAGCTTTTCGCGGCACAGCTACTCTCCTTAAAATTAAATAGAAGATCCTTTAAATAAGGGCAAGCGCCAATTATACTGGAAAATATCAATTTTGCCAATAAGGGTAAAAACGAACCAACCTGTATGGGTAAGTCAGTCTATTTTGCTTGTTTTTGTGGTGCAAGCAGCATGTTCATAGAACGACCTTCCATAGAGGGTGCTTTTTCTATGACAGCCACATCCTGCAGGTCTTTGGCGATCTCTTTCAGATCTTCCAGAGCGATTTCGGGGTAGGTAACCTCTCTTCCACGGAATCGAATGGTGACCAGAACTTTCATACCGTGCTCCAACCAGCCACGTGCATCATCTACTTTAAATCCACGATGGTGCTCATTGGTTTTAGGACGCAGGCGTATCTCTTTGACTTCCACTTTCGTCTGCGCTTTACGTGCAAGTCGTTCTTTTTTATTCTGCTCGTATAGATATTTCCCCAGGTCGAGAATCTTGCAAACAGGCGGCTCCGCGTTGGGGGCGATCTCTACCAGATCAAGCTGTGCTTCACGGGCGAGTTGAAGTGCTTTTTCTCTGGGCACAACGCCTAAATTTTCCCCATTTTGATCGATCAGGCGAACGTTCGCTGATCTTATCTCCTCATTTACTCTTACATTTGATGTAGCTATATGATTCACTCCTTTCAAGTGTTCAATGTTTTGATATTACCATACATTGAAAATACAAGTCAACAGGAAAACAGTTTTTTGTGACCAAATTTATTAAATAAAAGAAAAGCAGAGGTTTAAATCCTCTGCTTTTCACTTATATCTTGGCTGCGATATCTTGATTCGCTTTACTCAAAAAAGCGTCCAGACTTTGAGCGCCGGGGTTTTCTCCACTGCGCAGACGAAGGGAAACCTGCTGGTTTTCCATTTCCTGATCTCCCACGATCAACATATAAGGAATTTTCTGTTTTTGTGCGTCCCGGATCTTGGCATTCATGCGTTCACTGCGGTCATCCAATTTCACGCGCAGCCCGGCAGCACGCAATTTTTTGTACACTTCATCAGCATAAGGGATGTGGCGATCTGCTATGGGGATGATGGTGGCTTGTACCGGCATCAACCACACCGGGAAGGCGCCTGCGTAATGTTCGATCAACACACCGAAGAAACGTTCAAGGCTGCCCAGTAAGGCACGGTGGATCATGTAGGGGCGGTGCGCTTCTCCATCTTCGCCGATATAGGTAAGGTCAAATTTGTCGGGTAAATTGAAATCGAACTGAATGGTCGATAACTGCCATTCGCGCTGCAGGGCATCTTTGATCTTCAAGTCGATCTTGGGACCATAGAACGCCCCGCCTCCTTCATCGACCTCATAGGCAATACCCGCACGCTTGAGGGATGCTTCCAGCGCTGCTTCTGCGTCCTTCCAGCGTTCAGGCTCACCGACTGCTTTCTCCGGCATAGTGCTGAGGTAGGCGCTGAAATCGACAAAACCAAATGCGCGCAGCATATCCAGACAGAAATTCAAGACAAAATCAATCTCCTCAGGCATCTGCTCGGGCGAGCAGAAATGGTGCGCATCATCCTGCGTGAAGCCGCGCACGCGCAGCAGTCCGTGCAGCACGCCGCTGCGCTCGTAACGGTAGACGGTTCCGGTCTCTGCAAAACGCACCGGCAGTTCGCGATAAGAGCGGATCTTGCTTTTATAAATATGTACATGGAAGGGGCAGTTCATGGGTTTGATGTAATATTCCTGCCCTTCGATATCGATGGGGGAATACATATTTTCTTTATAGAAACCTAAATGCCCTGAGGTTTCCCATAACTGCGCTTTTCCAATGTGAGGCGTATACACAAAATCATAATCACAGCGTTCATGTTCATCACGCCAGTAATCTTCGATGATCTTGCGGATCTTGGCGCCGTTGGGGTGCCACAGGATCAAGCCGGAACCCACTTCTTCCACGGAGCTGAAGAGCTCCAGTTCTTTGCCCAGTTTGCGATGGTCGCGTTTCCGGGCTTCTTCCAGCAGCTTCAGATACGCTTTTAGATCGTCAGGGCTTTCCCAGACAGTGCCGTAGATGCGCTGCAGCATGGGGCGTTTCTCATCACCACGCCAGTAGGCACCGGCAACGTTCAACAGTTTCACCGCAGCAGGATTGATCTCGGTGGTATCCGCCACATGCGGTCCGCGGCACAGATCGGTGAAATTGCCGCTGCTGTAAATGGAAAGTTCAAGTTTTTCTTCGACCGGATTACCATGCTCATCAAACTCACCTTTTTCGAGATCTTCGATCAGTTCCAGTTTATAGGGCTGGTCGCTGAAGATGTGTTTGCCTTCCTCGGCGGTGATGACCTTCTTCTCGAAGGGGATATGCTCTTTGATGAGCTTGCGCATACGCGCTTCGATCTCTTTCAGATCTTCGGGAGTCAGGGCTCGCGGCAGATCGAAATCATAATAAAAACCGGTATCAATGGCAGGACCGATGGCGATCTTGGCATTCGGGAAGCGCTCCAGCACGGCAGCAGCCATGATGTGCGCGGTCGAATGACGCACCTTGTACAGGTGGGAATCTTCGTAGCGTTCTTTTTTCTCGTTGCTCATACTTACCTCCAGCATTTGTATTAAACAAAAAACCCGTCCCAAATCTGGGGCGGGAGTGTTCTCACGCGGTTCCACCCAGTTTGACCGGCAAAGCGCAGGTCATCTCTGGCGGCTGATAACGGTGCCTGCCGTTTCCCTTACTTGGTAAAAACCGTTCCGGGTCAAGCTCACAGGTGGTTTTCTCCGTTGTTTCACGAGAAGGATTCTCAGTCTGTGACCCTTCTTTCCTGTCGCTGCATCAACGGGTACTCGTTCTGTTCAATGCTTTGATCTATTTATACCTTCTTTTTTTCTTTCCTGCAAGGAGATAGAATAACTACATTTTCATCATTATAAAAAATGGTTTGACATCGAATAAATGTTTTGGCTAATTGTTGGAGATCAAAATAGTACATTGCAAAAAGTTATCATATATGATAATATAATGCAATGGAATATGATTCTTTGCTCAAGCTGGTTGGTGACGATCCGGTTTTTGAGTCTTCTCTGCTCCTATCCGGAAATATCAATCCAAAAGTTGTCTATCTCCAGCTAACACGTTGGGTCAACAGTGGACGCATTTACCAATTACGTCGGGGGTTGTATTCCATTGCGCCACCCTATCAAAAAACGAAGCCCCATCCTTTTCTGATTGCCAACCACTTACGGCGGGCATCCTATGTAAGCTTACAATCTGCGCTTGCTTTCTACAGCTTGATCCCGGAGACGGTGAATACTACCATAAGTGTTACAACCGGACGACCTGAAAGATTGGAAACACCTTTAGGCTTTTATGATTTCCGCCATATCAAAACCGACCTTCTTTTCGGTTATCAAATGATTGATCTAGAAAGCCAAAACGCACTGGTGGCAACACCGGAAAAAGCGTTACTTGACTTGATCTATCTACAAACAGGTGGAGAGTCGCCAAATTTTATCCAGGAATTACGTTTACAAAATGTCGATCTCCTTGATCTGGATCTATTGAAGAAACAATCCGAAGTATTTAACACTCCGAAAATGCAGCGGGCGGTAAAAGGCATTTTACAATATGTTCATAGAAAGACAAGCGAGTATGAGGAGCTATGAAAGACTATTTAGTAGACCTGGTAAAGCAAACAACCTCCCCCCTGGATGGACGAAATACGGCAAGAGAATATTTACAAGCCCGGATCTTGGCTGCATTGCAGCGCTCAGGCGCCATGATTCCCCTGGCGTTTCATGGTGGAACGGCACTGCGCTTCCTTTATTCCCATGGACGGTACTCTGAAGACCTCGACTTTGCGCTCGAAGGCGATCACCAAAATTATGATTTCCGTTCCTACCTGCACGCCATTCGGTCAGAATTGACCCTGGAAGGATATCATGTTGAACTTAAAGTTAATGATAAAAAAACAGTGCACAGTGCATTCATTCGTTTTCCAGGATTGTTGGCTGAATTGGGTCTTTCATCCCAACGAAGTGAAGTGCTCGCTGTAAAAATAGAAGTCGATACCAGTCCGCCCCAAGGTGCTGGGCTTACTACAACCGTTGTGCGTCGGTTTGTTGTACTTCAACTTCATCATCATGATAAAGCTTCCTTATTTTCTGGGAAATTGCATGCCATTTTGCAGCGATCGTATACAAAGGGGCGCGATATTTATGATCTGCTCTGGTACCTAAGCGATCCCACCTGGCCGCATCCCAACCTTGTATTATTGAATAATGCTCTGGCTCAAACCAGGTGGACTGGTGGGAAATTAACAGGAGAAAACTGGAAAGATCATATATGGCTGCATCTTCAAGACTTGAATTGGAACAGCATTGTGGATGATGTTCGACCTTTTGTGGAACCAGGTTTTGATTTGAATCTATTGAATAGAGCGAATTTACAAAGCCTTTTACAAGGGAAATCTTACAGTCCAAAATAATAATCCTGGTTCCTTTCGCAATAAAGAGGGTTAATTGCTAATGGATGCTTTGGTACCTTAATCTAACTTGTGCGCTGGTGGGAGTGTTAAAACAAAACATGGGCGGTATAGGACTCGAACCTACGACCTTTGCGATGTCAACGCAACGCTCTAACCAACTGAGCTAACCGCCCAAGTGCAAGCAATTATACAAGAGGCTTGAAAAAAGCGCAATAATGAAGGGGCAGATTATTCTGCCATCTTTATGGTTCCACCATCGAGCAGGTGGAAGCATGCCCGTTGATCACATTGCAGACTGCCAGCTCTCCATTAAAGTCGACCAGCACTTCTACCTGCGTGAAATACTGATCAAAGGTTAAAAGCTGTAAACGTCGTTCCCCGCTGAAATCCACATCCAGTTTGGTGTAACGGCGCAGCGCGCGCTGCTCGAAATCGCTCAGGGTGCTGGGATCAACAGTAGCAACATAATCCAGGCGCTCATCCAGCGCGAGGATGGGCGCTCTCAATTCGGCATTGAAATTACTGTCGGCTGTGTAGCCCGCCCCTCCAAAAAAGGCAATTAAAAAGATGGTGGAAAAAATCATTCCCACCACGCCACGCGAATTGCGAATGGAATCACAGGCATTCTCGAAGGTCAAACCGGCGATGAACAGGAAAATGATCATCATCACCATGGTTATAAAACGGCGTGCGGTAACAGCCTGTGTTTGATCGAACAGAACCCTTTCTCCCAGAACCGGTTCTATCAATCGCATGAAAAACGGTGTGGCTGTGAATGGTACAATGCTGGTGAGGTAGCTGAAAAGAACGGCAACGATGATCCAGAATATCATACGGATAAAAAGATTGTTGATCTTCAAGGTTAACCAGCCTGCAAAACCCCCCAGGATGAGACTGGGGATCAACCCAATAAAAAATTTTAACCATGGCAGTGCGGCATTGGCTTTTGCCAGTTCAAACGCATCAAACCCCCAGGCAGCAATTGCGAATGTGAGACCACACAGCAATCCCAGGATTGTTTCTTGATTAAATTTGAGCTTCATTTATTTTCCCTTTCAAAAAAACGGCTAGTATTTAAGTCCATTTGCCTGCGGATTAAGGCGCACATTGATCTCATCACCCAGTAAATTCCAGCTAATATTGAATACCACCAGTATTAAGGTGATGGGCAGGTAGACCCACCAGTGATTAAAGAGGGAACCACCCGGACCGATGATCCATTTGCTTCCCATAGATAGAATGGTCGCCCAGGCGGAGTCTCCTCCCAGACCGATGTAGGTGAATGTAGCCTGAATGACTACCATTCGACCGATGTCACGCGTGGCAAGCACGATAATGGGAGAAATGGCATTGGGGATGATGTGCCTCCATATGATGCGCCATGAGCGCACCCCAACCACTTTGGCAGCATCAACGTACTGAGTGTGTTTGATCTCCAAAACCTGGGTGTGGATGATGCGCGCATAGGGCATCCAGGAGAAAAGGATCAGTGCCAGGAAGATCGGGTCGGTGTTGAGAATGATCTTCTGGAAGAGATTCATCTGCGTGACACCCTGTCCACGAAAGGCGAGGATGCCGCCATATTGTTCGGGTGAGAGTAGAGATTGAAGCTGCACGAACAATGCTACTGCAGATATGATTGGGAAACTTAGAAACGCATCGGTGATGCGCATGATGATATTGTCAAGATGCCCGCCAATGTAGGCGCTGACCGTACCGATCAATGTTCCGATGATGGCAGCCACGATAGCGGTAGATAACCCAAATTTGAGAGATTGCCGGGTTCCCCAAACCATGGAGTAGAACACATCATAATGGCGATCCACTGTCCCCAGAGGGGCATTCAGGCTGGGAGGTTCTGGCTGACGTGAAATACCTCTGCTGATTTGCCTGTAGAAGGATGGATTCTCGATATCGTCGGGTGGAGCCAGCTGCGGTGCGGCGATGGCAACGAAGACAAAGAATGCGCATAATAACACTGTAAACAGAGTCTGCCAGCGGAAGTGATATTTTCTTCCATTCTGTTCTCTATGCAGCCTGCGCCTGTCCTTTTTTAATCCTCGATAGCTGGTTTTAATGGAATCCTGCAGTATTTCCAGCGGGATGGAGATGGTATCGTGTTCCAGGTTGCCCGCTTCCGGTTCTTCACGGATCTTCTGTTCGACCCATTCCAGCCCAGCCTGCGCTTTTGTATTGGCAGGATCGAGCTGGAGGACTTTTTCAAGGTATTTTTTACTCTCAAAAGGGCGGCTGACGGCTGCCAGGATCAACAGGGCATCCACGCTGCTGCGATCTTTTTTAATTGCCAGGGTAGCCCAATAGCGTGCCTGCGGTGCGTCTCGTTTCTGGAGAGCATGCTGTGCCATTTCTATTGCTTGTTTACAGGTGAGGGAGCGTGGATCAGTCATTGGAGATCGTCCCTTCTCTGGAACGGGGCAGCAGGATTGCCTGCAGAAGATCCAGGATGAACATGAGAAGCTGGACCAGAATCACACAGTAGACTCCGAAGCCAAGCACCGCGGCGGCATCCGGTACCATCGGACCGAACATCCCGATCATCTCAGATACCCCATTCAGATTGAAGACACGCTCTACCACGAAGACATTGGTGATCAGTGCGGCGCTGGTGAGCGCGCTGCTGTTCAGAGATGGTCCGAGGGCGTTTTTAAAGGCATGTTTCCACACGAGCTGTTTTTCTGAAAGACCTCTGGCACGAGCAGCGTTGATGTAATCCTGATTGAGCTCCTCAATGGTGGTGCTGCGGGTAATGCGCCCGAGCGTTGCCCACTGGGCGAGGAAGAGGGTAAAAACCGGCATCGCCAGATGACGGAACGCATCCAGCGCAATATCAGCCCGGTTGTTGAGGAAACCGTCAATGGTGATAAAACCGGTATAGGTAGTGAATTCGGCAGATTTGACATACAGGTTATTGAGAACACTCAACCGTTCCGGTGCAAACCAGCCGCGATTCACGTACAGGGTTGCCAGCAGCAGGATGGATAAAATGAAATCCGGAACGGCTGATCCGACGAAAGCGCATACGCGAAACAGGATGTCTCTGGGTTTCTCGCGCTTGAATGCGGCATTCACCCCTGAGATCAATCCCAGGGGGATGTATAGCAGCATACAGTAAAAAAGCAGTTCCAGCGTTACAGGAGTGCGGTACAGTATCTCTGGCAGAACGCCATTTTTAAGGATGGGGCTGTAGCCCCAGTTTCCATGCAGTATTCCATTCAGCCAGTAAATATATTGATTGATATAGGGTTCATCCAGATGATAGCGTTCAACGATCTGAGCCTGGAAGCGTTCCTCTGCCTCGGGGCTCAACATCGTCCTCGTGTTTGGCATGTAGAGGTTGATGCGTGTTTCGAGAGGGGCGAGCATGATCACGCCATACAGCACCATGGTGATAATAATAAATGTAATTGGAATGGCTATCAGCCGGCGTGCAATGAATTTTCCCATGGATACCCTCCAATGTATCGCACGATCATTAAATAAATTCTGTTATACGATATAGTATTCGCGCAAGGTCGTAAATTAGACAACTATACCATTATTAAAGATCGATGGACATGATTTCGATGTCATTCCGCATTTCCCATCCAAGGTGTTCCCAGAAGGCAATACCGGAGATGTTATCGGAGATGACAAAAAGATGGCATTTCTGTATCCCTTTCTGCCTGAGAGCATGCAGACTTTGTTCTACCAGCATTTTGCCGACCCCCTTTTTTTGCTTATCACCTTGAACAGCCAGGTGGTAAAGATACCCGCGGCGTCCATCCTCTCCACACAGGATGGTTCCGACCAGATGGTCATCTTCCAGCGCCACAAAGCATAACCCTTGATTTTTATGTAAAAATAGAGCTATCTCATGTTTTTCATCGGCTGAACTCAACCCCATCCCGGCGGTGTTCTGCCACAGCTCCAGCGCCTGATCATAATCGCTTATTTGCATTGCTCGAATTTGAATGGTCATTTTTCCTCAAAGTTGATTTTAAACGTAAATTAATTGATTTTCTCCATCTCGTGTTATAATTCCGCCGCACAATTTCATATGGTTTTAATCAGGAGAGGTAGCGTAGTCTGGCCTAACGCGCGCGCCTGGAGAGCGCGTGTACCGCAAGGTACCGTGGGTTCGAATCCCACCCTCTCCGCTCTTATTTTAATCGCGGTTTCCTTTTTTGACAGCCGCTAAAAGGATAAGCGCCATTCACTTGCAGCAATCCTCCCAATCAGTCCCACACGAAAGTTCAGCCCCGTCTTTGTATGTCTTTATGCGGGAAAAAGAATGCATCACCAGCGTGAGAGGTTTATGAGATCGGAGCATTGCTGCTGGCGTAGTTTGTTGTTATGGATTAGGGCAGGGGAAATGCATTCTACAATGCTCATTTATGGATTTGTAAATGATAATTACTTTTCAATTCATAAAAGGATTGATTATTAAAACAAAAAAGGCAACCGGTACTGGGGCTGCCTTTTTATCGTTTGTTTTGATTGTAGATCTAATTACACACTCAATCAGAATACGTTAAGCTAGAATGTCTGATGGTTGGGATAATCTGATATAGACAGAAATGTCCAAATCAGATTTACCTGAGACGGTATGAGGGAACAGGATAATCGATAACCTTAGTTTACCGGCAGCAGTGAAAGTAACATCGCCATTTTTAACAGGAGCTGATGGATTTGTGATCGTAATATCGTAGCAGTTACCCGGACCATCCGTAGTGATGTAATTGTGTATTTTGACAATTGCATCGCTACCAACAGTCTATCTCGAGAGTGCTATCAGTTGATGTAATAACTTACGCTTGTTATTGCAAAATGGTGTTGCTGTGACAGTTCCGACATTAATGCTCACGGAGAATCTGCCGACGTTCACGCCCGCATCCGTTTGCAGCATCCAGTAGCCGGTGTAGGTGCCATCGCTGTTGGGCGCGGTCATCTTGACGCTGACGGTGGTGCTCATGCCTGAATTGACAGTTTGCGTCAGGTTCACCGTTTCGCTGGCGGCTCCCAGCAGATCTCCACTTTCGAAGACCAGTTTATAGCCGGTATTCCAGGCGCACGTACCGCCATTGATGATGCGCCACTCTTTGGTAAAAGCGGCACCCCTCGCAAGCAACGTACCATCCGGGATGGTTTCGCTTGCCAGACCGGCGATCAAGCAGTTGGTGGGTAATTGTACGCTTGGGAGTGTTGCGGTGGGAAGTGTTGACGCGGCAGTTGTCGCGGTAGGCAGGGCTTGGGTGGTGGCAGTGCTTTCAGGTGTTGGGGGCACCTGGGCTGTCTGTGTTTCCGCCATTACCTGCATGGTTGCCGCTATGGAAGTAGCAATGACGCTCTCGGTATCAACGGTGGGTGTGGCTTCGGCATCATTTGCCCCACTGCACGCACTGAGCAAGAGCACTGCAAGCATTAAAATACATGTGGATATATAAAATTTTTGTTTTCGCATTTTTAAATTATAACTGTTTTTTACTCCTATTTTATTCATTTTTCAAGTCAGATGAATAATTTGCACAGCACATTCCGGGGAAGATGGGCAGTTTTTGCTGAGAGAATGCTTGATGAATGGATGAAAATTGATGGCAGGTTTAATGAGTATTCAGGTATGATTGATACAATGGAAGATCAACCAAAGTATGAAGTTGTGATTGACAAACTGGCGTATGGGGGTGATGGACTGGCACGGCTGCCCGATGGGCGCGCGGTTTTTGTACCGGATGTGATCCCCGGGGAACAGGTACTCGTTCGCGTTGTTGAAGATAACCAGAAATATGCCCGCGCTGAAGTCATTCGTGTTGAACAGGCTTCTCCCCTGCGCATTTTACCCCCCTGCCCGCATTTTGGGGTTTGCGGCGGCTGCCACTACCAGCACATTCCGTATGCTGATCAGGTGCAGTTTAAAAGCGCTATCCTGGAAGATCAGCTCAAGCGCATCGGGCATCTTGAACCATCTTTTGAAATACAGGTCTTTCCAGCGGAAAAACCTTTCGCATACCGCAATGTTGTCCAATTCCATATCAGCGCAGAAGGAAAACTCGGCTTCAAGAAGAGACGCTCTGAGCAGGTTTTAGAAATAACAACCTGCCTGCTGCCCATGCCTGCTATCGCGCAGTTCTGGCAACATCTCCAGTTGGAATCAGATTCCGGCATCCATCGCATTGAAGTGCGCCAGAACCGTGAAGAAGAGCTGCTGGTGCTGCTGCAGGGGGAAGATGTTGAGCTGCCCGAGATCGCGGTTGATATGCCCATTTCTATGGTTCATCGCGTTGCAAATGACACGGTCGTTCTCAGCGGCGACGAAGCCATTGTGATGACTATTTTAGATATTCCTTTTCACCTCTCCGCAGGAGCGTTTTTTCAGGTAAATGATGCGATCACAGAGAAGATAGTGCAACGATTGCTGGATATTGTCACAGCTAAAAATACCAAAAAAGTGCTGGATCTATACAGTGGAGCGGGTCTTTTTTCGCGCTTCATGGCGCCATTGGTGCAGCAGGTGGGTGCCATTGAGAGCAATACGCTAGCCTGCCATGATTTCATTATTAATCTTGATGATTTTGATAACGTTAGCCTGTACGAAGGGCAGGTGGAACAGATCCTGCCATTTTTGAATATTGATGCTGATCTGGCGGTCTGTGATCCACCCCGTGCGGGGCTGCATGTGAAGGTCATTGACGCGTTAGCTGATAGTGGAGTGCAAACACTGGTATATATTTCCTGTGACCCGGCAACGCTGGCACGCGATACACGTCGCTTGAGAGAAAAAGGTTTCGAACCGGAGAGCATTGCATTGTTTGATATGTTCCCGCAGACCTACCATTTTGAGAGCATGCTGGTGTTTTCGCGCAAATGATGGGTCAGGGACAGGCGCTGGAATAAGATGAGCGGGGTTGAATGAACCGAGGGAAGGAATGTCTTCGATGAAAAGAATTCTCAAGATTGTCAAATATGCCCTTGTTTCATATGCTGCTGCCGGACTGGTCTACAGCATGGCGGGTTATATATATAGAGGAATAATGGGAAAACAGGAAGTCTTTTCAGCCTGGATAGCCATCCCCTTTGATATAGTTGGGTGGTCGTGGATGGTTTATGCTGATGTGAAACACATAGGTATGGGCATTCAGGATGTTTTAGCGCTGATTTCAATGATGCTTTGTGTTGTCCTGTTTTTAAGGAAAGAATTGCATTTGAACAGGGATGTGGAAGATGGCGGTAAGAAACCCATTCAATGATTAATAATGGTGAACATGGTTTTTTTCACACTT
Source organism: Anaerolineaceae bacterium (assembly GCA_963556045.3). Lineage (GTDB taxonomy): Bacteria > Chloroflexota > Anaerolineae > Anaerolineales > Anaerolineaceae > UBA4781. Next base: position 2,215,742 of record CAUVYA020000002.1, read on the forward strand.
CAACAACGGATGTAAATATATTGAAGAAGCAGGCAAAAAGTATCGTTCATGCGTTTTTCAAATTTCAAGATGAATGCAGGCTGATTAATATGGAAAGCGATGAAAAAAACCGGCGTGTTATAATTGCTTTCTAGAGCACCGATACAGATAATACAGTAATTAAAAACAATACAGAATGAGAAAGGAAACGAACAAATATGCCTGATTTTGGACAACCGTTTTCTGGACTGGCAAAAGAGCGCAAGCTGAGTGAACAGGAATTAATTCGAGCCATACGATTCATGGTTTCTGCCGAATATGAAGCGATTCAACTTTACATGCAGCTTGCTGAATCTACCGACAATAAACTGGCAATTGAAGTATTGACCGATATTGCTGATGAAGAAAGAGTTCATGCGGGGGAGTTCCTGCGCCTGCTTAAAGAATTGGAGCCTGAAGAGGAGAAATTCTACGAGGAAGGCGCACAGGAAGTTGAAGGCGAGATCGATAAATTAAAATAAATAAGCATTGACTGATGGATGCCTGAAATTGCTGGTGATACGGCAGTTGGAAAACAGGTGATGAAAGACCGTACGAATTTCTTGATAAAGAGAAATTACTGCTATTTAGTAAATATAGACTATTCTGCAATCAGAGAATAGTCTATTTTATTCTTTGGAGCGCTTGTGTTATGCTTTAAGAAAAGGGATCAATATTGATATGAAAAAGAAACGGGTTATCGTACTTGCCGTACTACTGCTTCTGGTTTCCTGCAACTTCCCGATCTCCCAGCAGGAAGAGCCTGCCAGTATTTTTGACCAACCAGAACAAACATTGACCGCTATGTTTGCGGCATACCCCACCCACACACCCGGGCAACCGCAGCAGGTGGAAGCGAGTGCTACTTCTAGTTCAGGATCAGTCTCTCCGACTGCTGCCATTCCACAGAGCACTTCCACAGCTCAACAATTGGAGCGAAGCGCGCAGCATGTTACCGCGAAATATCAATCCAATAAACCGGTGATGGATGGTGATTGGGGCGACTGGAAACAAAGCACCATCGCTTACCCCGCATACTACGTGGTGCATGGGTTGAAAGACTGGGATGATGATTCAGATCTGGAGGCTTCCTTTCATCCTTGGCTGGGATGAGAGTTATCTGTATATCGGTGTGAAAGTGAAAGATGAAGCCTATGTTCAGAATTCCGATGGAGAGCTGATCTTCCAGGGTGATAGTGTGGAACTGCTGATCGACACCGATCTGCAGGGAGATTTCACTTCTACTTCACTCAATGAGGATGATTTCCAAATAGGTTTTTCTCCCGGCAAGGGATCAACAGGTGGGAAACGCGAAGCGTATTTGTGGTTCCCTTCTGAGCGGCAGGGATCCATTTCAGACCAGGTGGATGTCGTCTCTGTCAGCACACTGGGCTTGTATCGCATGGAGATCCGCATCCCCTGGAGTGTGTTAAAGATCACACCCTATGAAGGTTTGCGTCTTGGATTCGTGTTTTCCGCATCGGATAATGATGACCCTGCTGTGAATGACCAGCAAAGCATGGTCTCGAATATTGCTTCAAGGAAATTAACAGATCCAACTACCTGGGGTGAATTGATCCTGGATTAGGTTGTGTATCTGGAATTAGAACAGCACGTTTGCCAGTTCCCGGCGGTACTCAGCAGTGGTCGGGTTTTCTTCCCCGAGCATTTCGAGCAGGCTGAGAACGATCTGGTGGGCTTTCCCATTACCATAATGTTTATCATCACGTAATATTCCCAGCAATCCATCCAGCGCAGCGGGAATGTTGCCCTTGCTCACCAGACGCAGGGCATTACGAAAAGCTGCGTCATCAACCGTTTCAGAGGGTAGTGTATCCAACCTGTACTCTTCCAGGCACTCAGCCAGGGGGATCAGGTTTTCAGCATGGCTGAATTCACGACTGGCTGGAAAATCGCGCAGTAATTGCAGCGCTTCAGTAGATTTCCCCTGCGCCAGTAGAGATTTGGATAATCCCAGTAATCCTGAAGAAGAGTTGGGTTTGCTGCCGAGTGCGTCTCGCAAGATTGATTCGGCATCTGTCCAGTTCCCATTGATCAGCAGGCTGGATGCTTTTTCGACCGCCAGATCGATTGGACTGGGTGGGCTGAGCTGTTCGATGAACGAGCGTACTCTATTGGGTGGTTGTACCCCCACAAATTCTGAAACAACCGCGCCCTGCACGAAAGCTTTAACGGTGGGTATGCTGCGAACGCCATATTGCAGTGCCAGGTTGGGATTCTGGTCGATATTGACTTTTGCCATTCTGATGGAGCCGGCAGCTTCCAGAACGATCTGCTCAAGTACAGGGGTGAGAGTTTTACATGGTTGGCACCATTCCGCCCAAAAATCCACAATGACGGGGGTATTCATGGAATAGGAAACTACTTCATATTCGAAATTAAGCTCACTTACATTGATGATGAATTCAGAAGTCATTTGTTCTCATTCCACTATATGCTTAGGAATTAATTGTACTATGCCAGAAGTGATCCAACACCAGATTCAATCACCTTCCGTGGCTTGTGGCTGCACGATCTCAAGAATATCACCATGAATATCGATCCTGATGCGGAATCCGATCATGCCCAGATAATCGCGATTACTTGATGGAAGACCGATATTCAAAAGTGTATCCATTTGTTGATCAATGTCGTCCAATTGGTTTTCGATCACAGCGCGTGTAAAAATATCTTCCTGCCCGATCATCTTGGCGGTCTCATCTGTCAGGATATCCTTGTTTTCAAGGACCTGTTTTTTCAGGAAATTCAAAATTTGTCTATCTACGTATTCGCTGGGGATGTGGCGCAGAAATCCATCATCATCCACAACATACGCAGCTTCGTTTCCAACGTAGGTGGTTCCTACCGGATTATCATTTTCATCAAAAACTAAACCTTCGAATACAGCTCTGGTGCTCATTCACATTCCTCTAACCTGTGCAGATTTTAAAGGGAATTGTACTGGAAGATTCTTAACGAAATCTAAAAAAGGTCAGGTGACGATCACGCGCGTACCATGATTGGATACAAAGGTATCCTGTCGTGGGGGAACAATGGGTTCTGTCCACAGATAGATCCATTTTGCGGCGGGAATGGGAAGGTTGACACAACCATGGCTGCGTGAAATGCCAAAATCACTGTGCCAGTAGGTACCATGAAAAGCGATACCGGTATCGGTGAAATAGGTTACCCAGGGTACCCCATACAATTCGCTATCGTTGATACCGATCTTGTCAGAGTGGACCATATGCCGTGAGGGGCGTTTGTAGTTGACCTCATATTCACCGGGAGGGGTAGAAAGATCCACGCCATCATCCAGTATCCCTGTTGATGCTTGCGAAAGAAAAACAGGTTTCCCATACTCGTAAGCGATCACGATCTGATCATGAATATTGACTTCAATATGTTTATCTGCCATAGGGATCGTGCTGGCAAGCGGCAGCAGTTCATCTTCTTCGTAGATCGCAACATGCTGTGCAGTTACGTAATAGATATCTCCCCAGCGATCTTCTGTAATTTTGTAATACGTATCTCCTTTTTCATCAATGAAAACGCCTTTCACCCAGTGATTGGAACCGTAAAAAAAGAGCTGATATTGTTCTGAATCAGTATTGGATGGACTGCCTTTCCATGCCTGTGTAAATGGGACTGTGATAGTTCCCAGCTCTCCGCCATTATTTATCTGATCGCGTACCGGATTCAATTGCTGCCGGACAAGTTGAATGCTGTTTCCGGGCATAAAACCATAATCGGTAACTTCATACCAGATCTTGCTGTGCTCATTGATCGGATCCCCTATCAATTCATTAGAGAGAGGAAGAAGGTTATTCATTTTCAGATGATATTTAATAGAGGAATCATATGATGGTCGGTCATAAATAATGGCATTATCATGAAACACTCTACCCACCAGTGGCGAGGAAGGATTGATGAAGCTGAGAGAATCGGACTTTATTGGAATTTTTAAGAACAACAGACTGCCAAGCGAACCTTGCATGGAATATTTAAGAAAATTTCTTCTACTGATGTTCTCGTTTTTTTGATCCATGAAAGGTTCCTAATAATGAACAAAGACGTACGTACCGATAGAAGCATTCTCATATACCCAGGCGGCATCACTTGTTACCATATTAACACATCCATGGCTCATCGGAGTGCCGAAATTACTGTGCCAGTAGGTTCCATGTAAGCTGTAACCCTTATAGAAGAACATTGAATAGGGCACATCCGGCAGGTGATATCCGGGACCGATCATGGTATAGGCAGGATACATGGCATAGATCTTATACGTGCCGGTGACGGTTGGGTGGCTGCTGGTGCCGGTAGAAACAAGAAACGACATCAAAAAATTGTCACCGCGATAGGTGTACACCATTTGTTCGCTGAGGTCGACCTCAACCCAAAAATCATTGGTTCCGCTGACCTGATCGGGAATATCCCAGGAATGGGCAAAATAGGTGGTGTAGCTTACATCTGCTGTAGCAGTGGGCAGGGGTGTGGCAGTTGGCAGTGGTGTCGGTGTAAATGTGGGAGTAGGTGTAATAGTAGGGGTCAGGGTGGGTTTGATAACAGCCCCAGCCGGGCGGGGGTCTTTGACTTCTCCCGGTGCGGCATAAACATACGGTAATCCGAAATTAATGAAGAGCGTTATTCCAACCAGGACGATGGTGAGGAACAGCACCCATGCCCAGCCCGAAGACTTCTTTTTCGTAGATCGTTTTTCCCTGACTTCAGGAGTTTTGTTGGTCGGTTGAGGTGTATGGATCTTTATTTTTTTTGTGCTTTCAGGTGATCTGCCGCTTGCTTTTTGAGCATCTTCTTCTCGAATATGTTCAATTGCCCAGTGCAGTCCGCTGCGGGCTTTTTTATTTTGCGGGTTCAATTCAAGCACTTTCGTGAGATATTGGATGCTTTCTCTGGGTGTGCTTGTGGCTGCTAAGATAAGGTAGGCATCTTCGTTCTCAGAATCTGCCTGCAGAATCTTTTGTGCCCACTGCTGGGCTTCCATTTTTTGTCCAGCCTTCAATGCTGATTGTGCTTTCTGCAGCATGATCTGTATGGTGTGGTCAGTTGATTCGTTCATTATTGCCCTTCCAGTGTATCAAAAAAGCACAGGATGCCATTAACTATACCGTTAGCCACTTTATCCGAATTGTCGATCAATACTGTCTGATCATATAACAATGATCCCATTTCGAGATAGATCACGGGAGTTTGTGGATTTACCATTTCGAAGATCGGATAAGCTGCATGGTTTGGTGAAATGATCTGGTACTTAAAATCCAACTTCGTAGATGATTGGTAGATTTCACCCATGCACACTGCCAGAGCGTTGGATGTGTTAAGATCGGAAGCAGAGAGAGTAGTCCCGATAGTAAAACCGCTTTTGTTTTCTGTTTGTTCATCACAGGGTCCAGAAAAAAGGGCTATCAGGGCAGGTCCGCGAAAATTGACCAGATCCAGGTCATTTATTGAAAGTAATTTCACCGGATAACCAAGGGCGTTTAGCTTAATGCTGATCTGATTCGCGATAGCCTCATTCACATCAGCCTCAACGATTCCATTTTCACAAACTGCCCCGCTGTCAACTTTCCAGTGACCGACTAATAAGCCGATGGTGGCGGCTTGTTCATTGGTAATTGCTGCCTGGTTAGCCTGCGTGGTCTCTTCCTCAGTGAATAATTTGTATGGATTCCACAGCGTAAACAAGGAAGCCAATACGAGAGCGACCAGTCCAATGGTCTGTAAAACGCGACCGGTGCTGAAGACAGGTTTAAGTTTGCCCTCTGACAGGGCGTTTTTTGATCCTGAATCTAATATTGTCATTATTTGTCTATAACCATTGCAAGAAAAGAGCCATGTATATTGTAGGGAATATTACCAAAACAGTCCATTTTGAAATTATACTTTAAGGAAGATAGAGAAAAAATGATAAATATAAAAGAGTTCTCCCAGCAAGAGCGAAACCTGTTATTAAAGATTGCGCGTGAAGCCATCACGAAAGCGGTGCAAGGGCTTCCTTTACCACCCCTGGATTTTGGGTCAATGCCGCCGGCATTACAAAATGAAGGAGCATCTTTTGTAACGCTTACTATTGCAGGCAGGCTGCGCGGCTGTATTGGCACCCTGCAGGCATACCAGCCATTGGCGCGGGATGTGCAGGAGCATGCTGTTGCAGCAGCCATGGAAGATTATCGTTTTTCTCCGGTGCGTATAGAGGAATTGTCAGAAATCGAAATTGAGGTTTCTTGTTTAACACCCGCGCGGAAGCTGCCGTACGATCATCCAGAACAACTGCCATCTTTGCTTACTCCTCATGAAGACGGCGTGGTGCTGCAGGATGGTTACCATCGTGCCACATTTTTACCGCAGGTGTGGGATCAACTGCCGAACGCCGCCGATTTTTTAACACACCTTTGTTTGAAGATGGGTGTTCCCGGGCAAACCTGGCAGCACAAAGTATTGGATGTATCCATCTATCATGTGGAAGAATTTCGTGAGGAGCAAAATGCAATATCCTCTGTGGAGGATAATCCGCGCTCTCCACACATACCCCCAAAAACTTCAGGGCAAGAGATTCCGGGCAACCAGAACGAGAAAAAGCCCGGTGGGTCAATGGAATCGACCAGGGAAATTGAACGCAAAGAGAAAACCCAGCCTGTGCAGGTTGCACAATCTGGTGCAGCGGGTTCTTCTCAAGAGGTATGGAGTAAGATCAAACAGAGCGGACACAATTTTGTTAATTTCATCCGAGATCATTTTTCCGGGCACAAAAACAGGAGAGGTGGTAAGAAAAAGGATGAGAAGCAAAGGAAGGAAAAAGGGAAAGGCTGCTCATCACGCATCCTGCTGTGGATTGTGCTGGGGGTTGTTGTCATCATACTTGGATTTTCAATTTTCCTGACTGTGCAGTATTTCGCGATTGCCGCAACGCTGCCCGGTGTGGAAGATCTGCGAGCGAAGGCTTCCCAGTTCGAGACCACCCGTATTTATGATCGCAATGGCAATCTGATCTATGAGATTTTGGACCCAACCGCCGGTTTCCGCACCTACATCCCCCTTGAAGAAATGTCACCGTATATCATCGCTGCAACCATCGCCACCGAAGATAAAGATTTTTATAATAACCCCGGTTTTGATTTCTGGGGTATTGCCAGGGCGTTGTGGCAGAACTATACCTCCGGGACGATCGTATCGGGCGCTTCCACCATTACCCAGCAGCTCGCCCGAACGCTGCTGCTCACCCCTGAAGAGCGCACCGAACAAACTGTTCAACGAAAGGCGAAAGAGATCATTCTGGCGGCAGAGATCACACGACGTTACAGCAAAGATGAAATTCTGGAACTGTATCTGAATGAAATTTATTACGGAAATCTGGCGTACGGTATTGAAGCCGCATCCGAAACTTATTTTAATACTTCTGCCGATCTCCTAAACCTGGCACAGGCATCTTTTCTGGCGGGATTGCCCCAGGCGCCGGCTGTTTATGATGTATTCTCAAATGTTGATGCTGCCCTGTATCGTCACCAGGATGTAGTGAATCTAATGTATCAATTGAGTGAAGAAGAAGGCTGCATCGATGTCAGTACCAGCGCTGCGCCGGTATGTGTTACTCTGGATGAAGCAGTTAGTGCGGTTCTAGAAATTGAGGGATATCCATTTGAACAGAAAGCTATCAATATGCCCTTCCCGCATTGGGTTAGTTATATCCGCGCTTTGCTGGAAGAACAGTTTGACGCGCAGACAATTTATCGATCAGGCTTCAAGGTATATACCACGCTGGATCCTGATCTGCAAAATTATGCGCAGCGGGTGGTGAAAGACCAGGTAGCTGAGCTTGCTGCAAATAACGCCAGCGATGGGGCGCTGGTTGCCATCCAACCTCAAACAGGGGAAGTATTGGCTATGGTCGGTTCTGCTGATTTCAATAATGAAGAAATATCAGGGCAGGTCAATATGGCAGTTGCTCCAAGACAGCCTGGTTCGTCCATTAAACCCCTGACCTATGCAGCAGCTTTTGAAAAGGGATGGACACCTTCAACACTGATCTGGGATGTGAAGAGTGAATTTCCTCCCTCCGGTGATGAAAATGATCCCCGCGATCCTTATATCCCGGTCAATTATGACAGCAAACACCACGGACCGGTTCTGCTGCGTACAGCGCTGGGAAGTTCCTATAATATCCCGGCAGTAAAAGCATTACAGTTTGTGGGGATCTATGATGATCCTGACACACCTGAAGAAGAAGGGTTGATCAAATTCGCAGAACGTATGGGAATAACCACACTGACCAGGGATGATTATGGATTATCTCTAACTCTGGGTGGTGGTGACGTATCTTTACTTGAATTGACAGGAGCCTTTGCGATTTTTGCGAATGAGGGTAGTCGTGCTGACCCATACTCCATCGCTCGTATTGTGGATCATGAGGGGAATGTTGTTTATGAACATGAACAGCAAGAACAGGAGGTGATCAGCGTTGAACATGCCTATCTGATCACCGATATCTTATCGGATAACGCTGCGCGTACACCTGCTTTTGGCAGTAATTCGATCTTGAAACTCCCCTTCAAGGCATCTGTGAAGACCGGTACAACGAATGACTTCCGCGATAACTGGACCATTGGATACACTCCTGATATTGCGGTGGGTGTGTGGATCGGAAATGCTGATTACACCCCGATGCAAAATACCAGCGGGTTGACGGGTGCCGCGCCCATCTGGTCAGATGTGATCCAGTATGCGGTGGAGCGCTATCAGGGGGGGCAGCCAACCATTACAGAACAACCAGATACAGTTGAATATGATGTGATATGTGCTATCAGCGGCACGAAGCCATCTGAAAAATGCCCCAACGAAAAAAGCGAGCTGTTCGCGGTCGGACAACCTCCCCTTTCAGCAGAAAATGACCTCTGGAAAAAGGTCAAGATCGATACCTGGACCAATAAAGAAGCATCTCTGTATTGTACGGAATTCAACAAAGAAACCTGGACCTTGAATGTTGATGATCAATGGGGCAGAAAGTGGATTAAAGAGACTGAACAGGGTAAGGATTGGGCAGCTGGGATCGGTTTTTCAGATCAGATTATTTTCTCTCCAGATGAAAAATGTACGGAGGATGAGGAACAACCCGTCATCCGCTTTGTTGGAATCGATGCTGATACGATCATCAAAGAGAGTAAATTGGATGTAAAGGTGATCATAGATATCCCTTCTCACTTCAAGAATTTCAAGTTGCTCGTTGGAGAAGGGGCTGACCCCAAGAATTGGAAAGTATTGATCGAGAATGGGAAGGATACGTATCCACAGGCGACGGTAATATACTCACTGGATCTCTATGACTATAACAGCGCTGTTATTTCATTGCGATTGTTCGTAGAAAACGATATGAATGGTTATGCAGATAAACGCATCACGATCACGACGCTTCTACCAACGCAAACTCCTACGCCAACACTGTTACCTACTGAAACACCCACACCTATACCTACCGATACACCACAGCCTGAAGCGAGTGAGACACCGATACCGGAATTTACACCCACTGGATCACCCGCTATAGCTACTGCCGTTACAAACTCCAAGCAGTAAAACAGGAATTTGCTGATTTTGTCAGAAGAATGGTGATAAATGTATGTATTTAACGAAACAAGTGACATGTGATAAAATTACTTCCCGTGACCTATATAGGACACGGGTTTTTTTCGAACGGGATTCGCCGATTTTATCGGTTTATTAAAATGTTCAGGAGATGAAGATGAAGGAAGCCAAAGTTGTTGTGAATAACAAAGTTGGATTGCATGCGAGACCAGCAGCACTATTTGTACAGGCTGCTTCTAAATTTCAAAGTGAAGTAAATGTGTCCTGCATAGATCCTAAAGAAGAGAAATTAAGAAAAGCGAATGCCAAGAGCATTCTGGGAATCCTGACACTGGGAGTTTTTCAGGGAATTGAAATTACCATTGCTGCAGATGGAAATGATGAAGAAGATGCAGTCAAGGCTTTGGTGGAACTTGTCGAGAACAATTTCGGAGAAGAGGCATGAAAAAGCTGAATGGCGTTGCAGCTTCCCGCGGAATATGCATCGGTCCAGCTTTTCAATTTGTACGAATCGAACTAAAAACTGAAAAGAAAGAAATTCTTGATACCAAAACAGAACTGATTCGTCTGGATGATGCGCTTTCCTGCGCGAAAAACCAGATCGAAATGATTTACCAAAAAGCTCTTACTGAGGCGGGTGAGGCAGACGCCGAGATCTTCCAGGCGCACAAAATGATCCTGGATGATCCAGAACTCATATCAGCCATAAAAACACGCATCGAAAGTGAAAAAGTAAACAGCGAATTTGCAGTCTCTGAAACCGCAAAATCTTTTGCGGCTATGATGGCTGCTATGGAAGATGAATACTTTGCCGCACGTGCAACAGACATCATGGATGTTGCAAATCGAGTACTGCGTGTATTAATGAACATAGCAGAATCTCCCACAGCAGGATTGAAGGAACCGTCCATTATCATGGCAGATGATCTGACCCCTTCCGATACGGTATTACTGGATAAAAGCCTTGTATTGGGTTTTTGCATCGCACAGGGTTCGGCAACTTCCCATACTGCCATTCTGGCACGCGGGCTGGGTTTGCCAGCAGTAGCCGGAGCCGGTGATGCTGTTTTAACCGTAGATTCCGGGACGAAATTAATTGTAGATGGCACGAATGGGGAAGTGCTTATCAGCCCGGATGCCGAGACAGAACAGATATACCGCAACCGTCTCGAAACCAGCCAGAATTTACAGGCTGAAGCGCTGAAATTCGCAAACGATATTGCGAAAACCAGAGATGATGTGGAATTTGAGATCGTGGCAAATATCGGGAATGTGGAAGACGCCAAATTTGCTGTAGAAAATGGCGCTGAGGGCGTTGGTCTCTTGCGAACCGAATTCCTGTACCTTGAACGCAATGCTCTGCCTACAGAAGAAGAGCAGTATCAGGCTTATTCAGCCATTCTGGATGTTTTTGGAAAACACCCGGTAGTACTGCGTACTCTTGATGTTGGCGGCGATAAGGAAATACCCTACCTCAATCTACCGAAGGAAATGAATCCTTTTCTGGGGGAACGCGCTATCCGATTATGCTTGAATCGTCCGGATATATTTAAACCACAAATACGTGCCGCTTTACGAGCAGGCGTCGGACACAACCTGAAGATCATGTTCCCCATGGTTGCAACTTTATCCTGTGTACGTGCAGCGAAAGCAGTTGTTAATGTATGCAAAACTGAATTGACGAAGGAAGGTATTGCTTTCGCAGATGATGCCGAGATCGGAATCATGGTGGAAATCCCCTCTGCAGCGGTCATTGCCGATCAACTGGCAAGAGAGGTGGATTTCTTTTCGATCGGAACCAATGACCTCAGTCAGTACACCCTGGCTGCTGATCGTACCAATCCAAAGGTTGCAGAATTATCGGATGCCTTTCAACCGGCGGTACTGCGGTTGATCAAGATGGTCATTGATGCCGCGCACCATGAGAAAAAATGGGTCGGTATGTGCGGCGAGCTGGCAGGAGAACCTCTGGCTACTCCCATTTTGATCGGCTTAGGATTGGATGAGTTCAGCATGAGCCCTCCCTTCATTCCGCTGGTGAAACAGATCATCCGCAACCTCAATGCACAGGAAATGATCGCACTGGCGCAGGGTGCACTTAATCTCGAATCTCCCAAAGAGATCCATGAATTTGTAAAAAATGAAATTCCATTTATCAAGGAAATAATTTCATAAAAGCGCCTCTTCTTTAAACGCCAAAAAGGGAACCGATCGGTTCCCTTTTTTTACAGGAGTTTCAATTGTGCTGCTGGTTCCCACAAGGGGGGATCTGCATCCAGCACATCCTGCCATGCCTGTGTTGTTAGCAGATCCTGTTCCCCCATTTTACGAATATGGCGGTATTTCACAAGATGCCATTTATCCTTCAGGGTTTCTTCCAGCAATGGATTACGGCGTTCTTTCTCCATGATAAGGCGTGAACGACTGGCGGGAAAGAGGATCACTGGCGTACAGGAACGATTTTGAATCCTCTTCATCAACAGGGGTGTGAAAACAGTATTGGAGGTGATGAAAAATTGGTAGACAGGTTCTTTTTTCTCATCATACCAGGTTAATGGATTACCCTTATCCATCACGAATCCCAGTTTCCTGCCAATATGGTTGACCAGAGAACCAATTTCCTGTATTTCTTTTTCTCTTTTTTGAGGATCCTCATCAGGATCAAGGGTATAAGTAAGTCTGTCAAGCTGTGTGCGTTTTGCATACGAATTCAAACAGGCGATACACAGATCTTTATCCGGGGTCAGAAAGCCTGGAAATTGTCGGCACAGTTCTACGTACATGTTCTGAAATACCAATTCCGGCTGTTTCAAAATCAACTGGATGATCGCCAGTTCGATACGATCGTCAGTGGAATGGTCATTTGTATTCGAATGCACCAGTGTCCATTTACCGGTAGAGACCCCGCCTCTGGAGAATTGACGGAAATACTTTCGATCTGATAATGTAGCTTGCAGGTCTTTAATTACGGTGTTATACAGATCAGATTCATCTTGCTCTATCTGTAGCGGAAGAGCCATCGCATCGCTGAGGGATGTAACAGTGAATGCGAAGATATCATTGAACGGAACCGGCTCTGCTTTTTGCTTCAATAAAGCGGAAACGATAGAAAGCGTTTGCGGGGTAGATGCTTTTATGGGAGAAAGTTCCTTTTTCCATACATATTGTAGGTGGGTGCTGCTATTTTGTGCGGCATAGCCCTGCATCTGAAATCCAGCTTTCACGGTTCCAGCCAGTGACGCGAGTAAATAGGAGGGCGTGAGATCGAGACACAACCCAAACACTTTACTATCCTCGCCCAGTACAGGTTTGATACTATCGAATGTTGTGGATAGAGCCTGAGCAAACCAGTACCAGCCATAACGCTGGCGGGAGAGGGTGTTCAACATTCCTTCTGCTGTTTTTTTCCCGAAAAGCCAGGCTGACCAGACTGCCGAAAGAGTCCAGAATGCTTGATTGGGTCGTGGGAAAACACAAAAATAATGACATTCTCTGGCGGCATTCCTGCTGTTGAAAAGGTCTTCGGTTTCCTTCCGATCGAAAATACACAGACTGTTCCTCTGGTCTGGAATGATCGGGAAGGTGGTGACTTCACAGTTGTGCTGGAGATCGGTCCATGTTCGAACCGCCTGCGTAAAAGCACGCTCGATATTCTTCTCAAAATATACTGCTGGTAGGTTAAGTTGATGAGGGCGATAATCGCGATCAGGCCAGTACCACAGGGATGACGCCAGGTCACAAACTTCAATGAGAATCGCGGTGATCAAAGCGCGTTCATCGTGGCTGATCTGTAAACGGTCGAGTGTGTTGAATAAGATCACAAGAAGGTGCAGGGCTCTGGGTGTGTAGCATGTCAGGGCATATTCAACATGTTTTTTTATGTCAATATTATCTAATAAGCAGCGCTGTAATGCACGCGAACGATACATTGCCGGGTTTCCGATTTGTGCGATTCGCGTCACATCATTTTCATTGATCGGGTGGATACCGCTTTCCCCGCAGTGAGGGCAGATAAAAACCACCGAGCTGGGTTCTGAGGATTCTTTTTTCCAGATGAACCCTTCTGCAGAGATGAGAGCTCTGCATTGGCGGCATTCTGTTTGGTATAAATCTCGAATATGTTCCCCTAATTTTTCTCCATGCCATTCTTGATCGAGCAGGATGTGCATGGCTTTTTGAAATTCTTCTTCTTTATACCCTTTGGCAATTACTTCCGTCATTAAACGCAGCAGAGGATTCTTCTGTGCTTGAAATACACGATAACCCGCACTGGCAGCTTCTAAAGTGTACAGTGGATTTGCACCAAGCGGATCTACCACATCACAATGGTTGCCCCCATTTTCTTTCAGCCAATTGGTCAGGATTCCGCTGTAGTAGGGGGGCAGATATCGTTTGAGTGGATAACGAAAAGTTCTTTCCCCAGATGGTATGAAGGGTATCGGTTGCATGGTTGGGATATCCTCCTTTTTTAGTATACAGGATAAAAAAATTTCAGAAGCTCCTTTCTGGTGTTAAAATCAAATGGAAAGGTTTTATTATGCAAAGAAAACTGGAGATTCCGGGTAAGAAAAAACCATACGTGATGGCGCATCGCGGGAATCGGTCTGCCTGCCCTGAGAATACGTTGGCTGCATTTCAACGTGCATTTCAAGACGGCGCAGATATTCTGGAAACCGATTTGCATCTAAGCAAGGATGATAAATTCATCTGTATCCATGATGCTGCGCTGGATAGAACCACTGATGGCAGCGGCAATATTGCAGACCTGACTTCCACCGAAATAAAAAAAGTATCAGCTTTTAACAACATGGCTGGATTTGAAGAAGAAAGAGTGCCATTGCTGGAGGAAACTGCTGCCATCTTGCCGCAGGATGTTGCTCTGGCGCTTGAATTAAAGAGTGACCGTTTCCTGGAAGAGAATACATGTCGCCAGTTAGTGGGGGAGCTGAAAAATGCGGGTGTGCTGGAGAGGACTATCGTTCTTTCTTTCAGTATGCAGCGCATATTATGTGTACGGAAAATAGAAGCGGATATGCCGATTGGATTGATCACGATGAGCAAGCTTACACCACCTTCACAGGTGGATATGGTAGGACCTTTTTTCCCGATATTGTGGCTCAACCCTGCTTACATACGTTCCGCACACCGTCAGGGAATACTGGTTTGCCCGCTTGATCCTGCTCCAGAACCACGTTTAAAAAGCTATTTGCGAAAAGGCAGTGATGCGATCATTACAGATAATTCATTTATTACCTGCCGGGCTGTGAAACAGCTTTTACCGGATATGACCGATTATCAAGAGAAGTGAGGATCAAACGATTGCCTTTTCATCCTGAATATAACCCTGTTCATCAGAAACAAGCGCGTGTGCAAATTTGCGAAAAATATCCCCGCATGACTATTCTTCATCATCTTGGCGATGATCAACGCTTATGGGGCACTTCTGGACGGGAAATCTGGGTGCGTACCGAGAACAAATGGAAGCGCTGGGCGAAATTTCCATTCCATTCACCACGCGATCTTTTTGGTTTTTCTCGACCTACCGCACGTGCTTTTCGTGCCGATAAATGCAATGTGTATGTAAATCGATTCGGGAACGTGCTGGGAATCCGTGCAGGTACGGTATTTCATGTGAAAGAAGGGTTTGATCCCATTCCGCTGTTCTCAATAAATGGAGATTGTGTACTGCATGGATCATTGGCAGAGGATGACCGGGGCAATATCTATTTTGGTGAATATTTTATGAATCCCGCCCGTCAGGAAGTTCGTATCTGGCGGGTAAGTCCGCAAATAGATAGCTGGGAAATCATATATGCGTTTCCTGCTTCAACAATTCGGCATGTCCATGGTATATACCGAGATCCTTTTCAAAAAGATGCTTACTGGATCACAGTAGGAGATTTCAACGGAGAATGTTATCTTCTCTGTACGCGTGATCGCTTCAAAACATACACCCACTATGGGGATGGAAAACAAACCTGGCGGGCAGTGCGCCTGTTTTTTAGTGAGAACCACATTAACTGGATCACCGATTCGAACCTGGAGCAGAATTATGCCTGCCGTATGGACCGCAGCAGCGGAAAGCTTGAAACGGGCATGCAGATCGCCAATTCCGGTTGGTACGGTACGACCACCCGGGAAGGACTGCATGTGTCTTTTACTACCGTTGAAAAAGGAGCGGGTATCACCTCCCCCTACAGTGAGATCCTCATCAGCCGTGATGCGTTCAACTGGCAGGCAATTCATCAATTCAAGAAGGATATACTGCGCCCCATACAGGTTTTCAAATATGGCGTGATCAGCTGCCCGTCTGGAGTGATGAGCCAGCATGACCTGTATATCAGCGGGGAAGGATTGGTCGGTTTGGATGGCATGAGTATGCGAATAGATATCACGGAACTGGGAGAGGAAACCGAATGACAGAATTATTGATCTCACTCAGCAATGCATTCGTTGAGCGTTACCTCAAACCTGAAAAGATCCGTGATTTTATTCAAAAACAGGCTGAAACTTTGATCCAGGAAGGCGATCATCTCAACGAACAGATTTCGGGTGACCCGGATGACGATTTGCTGTTCCACACAATGGAATTGTTGCCTTGTATTGGTGTCGAGGTACATTCCCTTAAGCGATCAAAATCTGACAAAATAGCCCCATCATCGATAGAGAAAATGAAAACATGGACTAAAAAACTTGAGGGAGGGCGTATTATCCACAAAGGAATCCTGGTTGCCGGAAGTGCTTCAATGCTGTGGAGTTTACTCCAATCTCAAATGACCGATGATCTATTTCTACAGCAAAACATGGAACTGATCTTAAGGCATGTAGAAGTAAAGAGACAGCATGCTCTCTCACGCTATACAACTGCATTAACATCTACGCAGATATGGGAAGAACGCTGCGGGTATGCTCTGCTGTTCAGTCATTACGCATGCGTCCGGAAGGATTGGCGTTTTTTAAATGTGTCGCTTAAATTGAATGAATGGCTGTGGAAGGAATTTCATTCTCCTTTCACCAGCCGACCGGTGCTGCCTCTGCTCGCATCTCTGGTGGAACAGGAATATGTTTTTCAGGAGATGCAAAAATGCTGCGCGTGATCCTGTTCGCACCCATTCATACCAGCCTTTATTCACGTCTGGTGCTGCACGGTTTGCTGAAAGATCCCTCCGTGGAAGTTGCAGGAGTGGTGGTGAGGGATCATCGCAATTTCCACCGTATTCGCTCGGAATTTCGCCGTGACGGTCGGCGGCTGATCCAGAAGTTCATCCGTAAATATCTGCTGCGCGAAAAAGCGTACGACGGTGTGCACGGCGAGAACCTGGCTCAACTGGCGCGCATCGTAGATCTTCCCAAAGGTTCATTACATACGATGGCGGAGGAAGCATCGTTGCCTTATCTGATATGTGATGATCTCAGTGATGAAAAATGTGAAAAGTTCCTTCGCCTGCATCAACCCGACCTGATTGCTTTCACGGGTGGAGGGTTGATTCGACAGAACATCCTGCAGCTCCCCACATTGGGTGTATTGAACTGCCATACTGGCGTTCTTCCGCTGTATCGGGGTATGGATGTGGTGGAATGGACGGCATTGGAGGGAGCGCTGAAAAAAATCGGTTTTGGTGTGACCCTGCATTATATGAATAAAGGTGTCGATACCGGTCCGATCATAAGAGTTGTGCCATGCGAGCCATTGCAGAATGATACGTTCTCGACCATCCGCATGAAATTGGAAGTGGAAATGGTCACTGCAATGCTGACCGGCATCCACGCAATTGCAGAAAATGAAGTCGAAGCACAACCCCAGCAGCCCCGCGATGGTCGTCAATATTTTGTGATGCACCCTCGCATGAAGTTGCAGGCATCTGCTCGATTGGAAAAGCAGCTTCACAATCGCTGATGGTGTTTATGCATCCGACCGCAGATGATACCTGTACATGGGACTGATGGGTTCGAACTGAACTACACCGATTGATTCAACCTGAATAGTAAGAGGTAGATCCAGGCTGCGGCAAATTTGAATGGCTTTTGCAAACATATCCGGTTCAAAATCGACTGCCAGTGAGCAGTGTGGTACCCATACCCCGGGTTCGTACAGCTGCCAGGCATCCACAGCATCTTTCTTTAAGAGAGCATGAATTTCTCGGTGATACTTGAGCAGGTCTTGTGTGACGGTAGGGGCTGTGAAGACGACCGGATTGTTTGTCTGGAAGATTCCCAGGAAGGAAAAAGTCAGGTCGAATCCATGGGTTTGAGATGCGAGGTGGGCGATCTTCTCCTCACAGGGCTGGCAATTTAATTGCTCATAGATGGCGAGGGTAATATGGGGTGGAATATCTGATTCATGCAGATAGGGCGCCACACCCTGCCTTGCCAGTTCACGGGTGATCTGCCTGATGGGATCAGCTCTCTTTTCGTCAAGGTAAAAAACGACTGCGAAAGGCATTTTCTAGTGATAGCTCAACGTGCTGCCGCCGATGAATTCACGTAAAACCGAATCTCCCGGTACTATCGAATCATCTGTGATCGGTTCAATTTTCTTCAGCAGGGAAAGAATGCGAACCGAACGTTCGTAGGCATCTTCACGCAGGGGATCATCTTTGAATTTTTCAGGCCATTTTTCAAAGTACTGCAATAATTTTGGTTTATATATCGAGAGCTCATAAGGCATGGCGCTGTTGATGATGCAATCCGCACGATTGATGTTGGGGATGATGGTGCGCAGTTCGCTGGTGCGCACATAATGCCAGTGTGTCAGCGTGCTTTCTGGGTCCAGGGCGCGGTATGCAGAATCGCGCAGCATGCGCCGCATTAAGCGAATATCGGTCCAGCGAATATACTTTCCTTCCTCATCTTTCATTTGCAGCAGTGGTTCCAGGAACAGGCTGAATTTTCTATCATCTTCCACACCCTGCGTCATGGCAGGGTACATTCCATGCAAACTATCGATCAAAATGACATCGTTCTCAGCCAGTTTCATGGGAGTGTGGTTGAGCAGGCGTTTGCCGGTTTTAAAGTTATAAAATGGGATATGCACTTCTTTCCCATCGATCAGATCAACCAGATGTTCGCTGATGAGTTCCAGATCCAGCGCTTGGGGAGTTTCATAGTCATAATCACCGAATTCATCTTTGGGGTGGTCATCCAGATCAAAGAAGTAATGGTCTACATTCAAGGTGACCAGATTGATATTGTTCTGCTTCAGAATGTTGCCCATTTTGATGGTTGAGGTGGTTTTACCGGATGAAGAAGGACCCGTTATCAGCACAATCTTGACTCTGCCTTTGCGTGCCAGTACCATATTCGCAGCGATCTTGATATCTTCTTCGTAGAACATCTCTGATTCCCGAATAATGTCACAAACATCACCTGCCTGAATGCGCTGGTTGTATTTTTCAACTGTGTGCAGATCATGTGAAGATGCCCAGTCAAGTACCTGCCAGATTTTTGCCCACGGAATATTCTTGGAGGGTTGGATGGTCTGTTCTTTGCGATTCGAACGCATACGAGCGCGTTCATCTCGGTACAGAATGAAGGCTTTGGCGACTTTGGTATGTCCATTCTCGATCAGGATCTTTTCGACCGCATCCTGCACATCTTCTACCGTTGGAAACTGGTCAGATGGAAAATTCCCTTCCAGATAGGTGATCACCTGTTTGGTCAAATCCTGGGCGGTTTCACGGTCACGCCCGCCCACAGCAACCGCAGCACGATAGATCGCGTTGGTAATACGTTGTGGCGTAAAGGGAACTTTGACACCATTTCTCTTCATAACGAATTCAATTTTGCTCATCTCGCCTCTCCTCAAGGTATATAAATATACCCTGCCTTCTTTTATACCATCACTATAAGCAACCCGACAGTGGATTTCCATCATTATTGTATAAGAAAAACCGGCTGTTTTTTGACGTTTAATCTGGAAGTGATGGGGAAGGGGACTTGTTTTAATAGATTCTGGTAGCTGTAAAATAACTGGCTTCGATCTGCTGCCAGGTTTCATCCGTTGGTGGACTGAAATAGGGTGTGAAAAGACGCATCTGCTCCCGCAGCAATTCAGCCATACGGTTGGCAACCCGTCTGATCGCGAAATGCGCGTTGGGCGCTGTGCGAAGTTGGATGAAGTGCATTGCGCTGCGCAAATTCATTGCTGCCAGTACTCTGCGGTTAAAGGCATTGGGAATTACGTAAGACGCTGCCGCCGGAGATTCTTGTGCGATTCGATGATAGGCACGGGCTGCCATTTGCATTGCTTCTCGAAAGTTTTCTTCCAACCCAGCCTGAGTGATCAATCGTGGTATGGTAAAACCTTCTCTGGGTGATAAAGGCTGTACGGTTTGTGTCATCATACGGTGACGTTTGAATTCAAAGTAAGCGCCCTGATCCATCAAGATGTCAAAGAGAAACCAGTTATATTCCAATTCACGCAGGGGGATATCATGCTCCCCGCGTTTGACGAACAGGATATCCAGCAATTCCTCTATCTGTTCTGGCGCTAGTTGTTGGAATGCGATTTGATTATCTGAGTAGGAATTATTCCCGAAATGGAACAGCAGGGCATTCAAGACGTGTTCTTCGAAGTTTGTATCATGATCAACCAGCCTGCACCATTCATCATCGTTTCCTGAATGCGATGGTTTCAAATTCTGCGTGAATTGTGCTGTTCGTTGTTCTGCCTGTTTTAAATAAGATACTTCATCGACGTATTTCACCAGGGTGGGCAGGTGGCTGGTGGAAACCTGTTTTATCTCCATGCCGATCTGGCGTACTTCCGCCAGTGGATGCGAGAGCATTTTTCGTAACGCGTGCTCCAGTGAACGAGCATTGATGGTGATGCCGACATTGGCGCTGGCAGCCGCCGGCAGGTAATAACGGCACACATCCATGCAGCAGGCATGCAGCTCGCGCTCTGAAAGAGGTTCTCCCTGTGCCTGTTTGGCTGCTTCGATCGTGTTTTGCAAGACCGGAATGGCTTTCAGATAGCGTTCAAAGAGCATGTGAACAGTATCGTGATACAGAACTGAGAATGGAGAGTCTTTCAACTCATCGGGAGTGAAAAAATTATCTGCATCCCAGACCTGGTAGCGTGATGATTTTTCTGTATACGAAGCCAGACGGTTGGATTCCAGGCATTCTACCGCCAGGCGTGATACATTCTCAACGGCGAGATGGAGCACAGCATGTTCTGCCACCGATGAGTGACCATACCCGACCACCCATTTCTCATGGAATTGGGCGCTGCTCTCTTCTGAGAGTTCCTGTGCTATTTGATCAAAGGTTTGTGGGGAACGGGAGGTCTTTGCGAAAGTAACGGCGATTGTTTCAGGACTGTTTTTCTTATTATCCAACAGGTAGATGCGCCGTTTATTTTCCATTATTGACAATTTCCCTTGTTAAACGAATATCTTTTTCGATTTGATCGGTCAGCGATCGTGCATCCTCATATTTTATCTCATCCCGTAATCGTTGCATGAATTCCAGCGTGACGGTTTGCCGGTAGATATCGCTGTCCCAATCGAGAATATATGCTTCTACCGTTCGAGGAACCAGATCGGTGTAAAAGGTTGGACGAATCCCAATGCTCACTGCGGAGGGACGCACGTTTTCATTGATCCTGATCCTGGCTGCGTAGATCCCATCTCGTGGTAGTAATTTCTGCGGCGCAGCAGCGATATTGGCTGTCGGGATACCGATCTTTTTCCCTCTCCCATCGCCGTGGACTACCTCTCCTGTCAGTGAATACCAGCGATCGAGCAGTGAATACACAGCTTTCACTTCTCCATTTGCTATGTTTTGTCGGATAAGGCTTGACGAAATGGGGGTATGTGCCCGGGAGATAGGAGCCTGGATAATCACAGAAAAATGATACTTTATGCCCAATTGCTGTAATTTTTGCGCATCGCCCCCGCGATCAGAGCCGAAACGAAAATCATAACCAATATAGATCGTATCGAAGTGATATTTTTTGTAAAGATTATGAATGAAATCCTCCGCACTGGTGGAGGCTAATTCCTGATTGAAGGGTAGAAAGATGGTCTCATCCACACCCATTTCCTGTAATAGCACGCGTTTCTCAAGGTCGCTGGTGAGATAAAAAGGTGTTTTGATATTTTTAAAGAAAACAGCCGGATTTGGAGAAAAAGTAACCACAACAGCCTGCTGATTTTGGGAATGTGCGTCCGCGACCAGTCGATGGATGATCGTTTGATGACCAATGTGCAGACCATCAAACGATCCTATAGTGATTCGTGAAGTGGTGTTATGGTTGTAAGTGCTCACGTCTATGAGAAAAATACTTTTTTGGGTTGGTATTCTCCACTCTCTTCATCATACTGCATTAAAGCGACCAATTCACCCTGGTCGGTAATCGCTCTGGCAAGGTCGCCGATCTTTTCAGGTCTTGCGATGCGATGCCCATGCCGCACAAGGTCTACTTCTTCGGGGGTAAGATTAATGGTCGGCCATTCACCCAGCGCGTCGGCTGCCGGGATCAAATATTTATACCAGGTCCCATCCTCAAATGCTTCGGTAAGTTTACGCAGTGGAATGGCATCTTTGAGGGTGAATTTACCGCTTTTTGTACGGCGCAGCCCTGCCAGCATAGCCCCACAGCCCAGTACTTCACCCAGATCATTGGCGAGTGAACGCACATAGGTACCCGAAGAGCAATGCACATCAACCAGCGCTTGAGGCGGATCCCATTCCAGTAACTCAAGATCGTGAACATGGATGATGCGTGGTTCGAGTTCAACCTCTTCGCCTTTGCGAGCCATTTCATACGCTTTACGCCCATTAACTTTAACGGCAGAATAGGGCGGGGGAACCTGCTCTATTTCGCCGACGAATCCTTTTAATGCTTCTTCGAATTGTTCAGTACTGATGTCAACAGGGGAGGTTCCGGTGATCGCTCCTTCTTCGTCGTATGTATCGGTCTTCTTGCCAAGCTGTATGACTGCTTGATAGCGTTTATCTTCCGCAGATACATATTCGCTCAAACGTACAGCAGGTCCCAGTAAAATGACCAGAACTCCAGACGCTCGAGGATCAAGCGTGCCGGTATGCCCAGCTCTTTTGATACGAGTTCCGCGTCGAACGATCTGTACGACATCATGAGAAGTGATACCGATCGGTTTATCTACAACTAAAACGCCAGAAACCGTATCTTTTAATTGATTTCTTCTATCTTCCATTCATCTACTCCTAAATTGTGTTGCTCATACAAGTTTTGGTGATTTCTAAGACTTTTTGCTGGGTTAATTGTAATGGTAGTTCGATTTCAGCTCCTGCGGCAGCCGGATGACCGCCTCCTCCAAATTCTGCAGCAATTTTTGCGACATTTACGTTAGTACGTGAACGCCAACTTACTTTAACAGAACTCTCATTCTGTTGATTGAAGAGAATTGATACATCAGCGTCTTGGATACTGCTTAGAAAATTGGTGAGATCGGCATCGTCCCTTCCTGTGAAGCCAGATTTTTGCCTATCTTCACAGGTAATTACAGTATAAATGATATTGCCCTCTTTTTGAAGCTTGTTCAACGCCAATCCCCATAATATGCTTGCTTCCCAGGAAATATCAGATAAAGCCTGCTGGTACATGTCAGTGAGATCAGCGCCTTTTTTCATCAGGTCTGCGCCGATATTAAGGGTATGCGGGGTTGTGTTAGGTGTGCGAAATCCGATGGTATCAGTGATGATTCCCATCAGTAAGGCATTGGCGGCTGCTTCAGGAATGGGAATTTCCCATGTTGATAACAGATCCACGATGATCTCTGCCGTGGCTGCTGCTTTGCTGTCAACAAAATTGATGGCAGCAAAGGATTCATTGGTGGCATGATGATCAATATTGATATCCATTTTTATTTCATGAAAATATTTGGGCATGCGCTTTTGATCCGCACAATCCAACGCGATCATTAGACTCTCTGTATGGCGAGTGCCTTTTTCCCCGAATTTCTCCATAAATCGAAAGCGCTGCGGCAGCGTTTCTTCAAATGCGAAGAATACATCCTTGCCAAATGCACGAAGAGCCAATCCCAACCCAACCAGTGAACCAATTGCATCTCCATCTGGTCGAATATGCGAAACCAGGGTGATGTGTTCGGCATCCCGAATAGCCTTCAGGATTTGCTGGCTGGTGCTGTTTTTTTCAGTCATGCAGCGGCTCATTCTTCTCTCGCGCTGCTTGAATGGTGTCAAGCAAATGCTCAATTCGTTCAGCACGTTCCGGTGTCGGATCCCAGAAGAAACGCAGTTCAGGGAAAGTGCGCAGTTCGATCTTTCTGGCTAATTGGCTGCGTAGATACCCTTTGGCATGGTTTAGCCCTGCCAGGATATCTGCTTCTCTATCCTGCCCTTCCAATGCGGAGACAAAGATATTGGCAACTGCCAGTTCTCGATCCACATTGATGTCAGTGATATAGATGCCTTCTAATCGTGGGTCATGTATCTCACCCCGAACAAGCATCTCTGTAAGGTCCTGCTGCATTCTGTCAGCAATCCTTTTTAATCTCGTTTTCGATGGCATTATTAACTCTGTTTTATGCTCTATATAACCGGCACTTCCTCAAAAGTATAACATTCAAGGATATCGCCTTCGGAAAAATCGTTAAAGCCCTTCACTCGAATTCCGCACTCGAAGCCTTCGCGCACATCGCGTACGTTTTCCTTCTCTCGTCGCAGGGAAGCAACTTCCCCCTCAAAGATGGTTTGCTCAGAGCGAATGACACGCATACTGGCGTTGCGGCGAATCATACCTTCCATAACTTTACAACCTGCAATTTTACCAACTTTTGAGAAGGAGAAAATTGTGAGAACCTGTGCTTTCCCAAGCACAACCTCATGCTTTTCGGGGGCAAGCATGCCTTTTACGGCTTTTTCGATATCTTCGGTCAGTCGATAGATGATACTGTAAAGGCGAATGGAAATGCCTTCCGTCTCAGCCAGCTTGTTTGCAGAAGTATCTGCTTCTACATTAAAACCGACCACGATTGCATTGGATGCCGAAGCCAGCATGATGTCGCTTTCACTGATATTTCCAGTTTCTGCATGCAGCACGTTGATCTTGATCTCTGTCTGATCAATATCGTTCAAGGTTGAGATGATTGGGTCAAGCGATCCCTGCACATCCGCCTTGATGATGAGACGAAGGTCACGTAATTCACCTGCCTGAAATCGGCTGAAAATATCTTCAAGACTGGCTTGTTTTTTATTTTGTTTTGCTTCCGCTATCCTGGCTTTGCGATCCTCGACAATCGCACGTGCTTCTTTATCGGATGCCGTGACCTGGAATAGATCACCTGCCTGTGGAACTTCATTCAAACCGAGGATCTGAATGGGAGTGGCAGGACTGGCTTCTTCGATCTTTTCACCATAATAGTCATACATGGCTTTGATCTTTCCGTGCGATAAACCAACAACTACAGCATCTCCAAGGTACAGGGTTCCATTTTGAACAAGCAGGGTTGCGAGAACACCGCGCGCTTTGTCAACTTTAGCTTCAATGACCGTCCCGATCACTTTCCCTTTTGGGTTAGCAAGGATGGTATTGCTGTCTGCCACCAGCGTAATGGCTTCCAGCAGATCTTCAAGACCTGTTTTCATCTTGGCGGAGACCGGTACGATGATGGTGTCTCCATCCCATTCGTCAGAAACCAGACCGGCGTCTGCCAGCTGCTTTTTTACCATATCGGGGTTCGCATCATCGCGGTCAATTTTATTCAACGCTACGATAATGGGCACACGTGCTGCTTTAGCGTGAGCGATCGCTTCTTTTGTCTGTGGCATAACGCCATCATTGGCTGCTACCACCAGTACTACGATGTCAGCACCCTGCGCGCCACGGGCGCGCATAGCGGTAAACGCAGCATGCCCGGGAGTATCCAGAAAGGTGATCTTGCGGTTTTTATGAACAACCTGATATGCACCGATGTGTTGAGTGATCCCACCAGATTCTTCCCCTGCCACATCCGTGTGACGGATAGCATCCAGCAAGGTTGTTTTTCCGTGATCAACATGACCCAGAATGGTTATTACAGGGGGACGTTTCTCCAGATTGTCAGGGGATTCATCTTCGATCAGCTTGCGCCACAAAGGAATTTCACCATGTTCTTCTTCGGAAATTTCGGGTATTTCAAGCGCCGCATCTAAATTCAATTCTGCACAAACCACTGCAGCAGTATCGAAATCAATGATCTGGTTGATATTCGCCATCACTCCGTTGTTCATTAATATTTTAATGATCTGAATTGGGCTTGAATCAATCCGTTCCCCAAGGTCTCTGATTGTGATGCTTGCGGGTAATTCCACGGTCTTTCTTGTGTTCTCGCTCATATTGCCTCCATTAATGCTGCTCCCCTATGCAAGCCTTATCCATTATTCTTTTTGGTGAGCGAGATAACCTGATCGGGTTACGCTGGTTGGAGACTCAAGCTCGCATTTTTAGATATTCTCCGGCAGGTTACTGAAATAGTTATTCAAATATTCTATATCCTGCTTGCTAAGAACAACTTTTAATGCGTTTGCCAGGCTTCCTTTTCGCGCTCGCTCCCAACATTCCTTTTTGGAGTGTAGATACGCTCCACGCCCATTTAACTTTCCGGTAGGATCAACCATGATCCCTTCGGACATTCGCACAATACGGACCAGCTCTTTTTTCGAGAGGACCTCACGGCACCCTACGCAGGTTCGTACAGGTACATGTTTTTTGGGCAGTTGTTGTTTATTCACTACCGTTCTCTATTCACTATCCTTCATCTTCCCAACCCCAATCACCTTCCCCTCGTTTGTGTTTTTTCTTTACAAGGGTTAAATCCAGATCGGGATCGTACTCGATCTCTTGATATTTCCGTTTCTTCTTTTTCTTGCCATCCTTTTCGTCTGTTTCTTCGAATTCCTCTTCCGAGAAGGTTTTATTGGTCAATTTTTGTGACTCAAGGTTGAACATTTCTTCAAATGACAATTCTTGATCAGGTTCTGGTACTTCCGTTGCGGCTGCCTCTTCAGGTTCCACATCTGGTTCGCCTTCAACTATTTCCTCGACATCAAGAGCAGATGTTTCTTCTTGTTCCTCCTGTGCTTCCGGTTGTGCCTCTTCCACTTCCAGCGATTCAAGAGCTGCAGACACTTCTGCTTCCGGTTGTTCTTCTACCATTGCTGCCGGTTCCTCCGGGATCAAGTCATCGAGGTTCTCAACGATCTCCTCGATCTTTTCCAGAGTTTTAGGACCTATACCAGGCAAACCCAGAATGGAATCCGGCTCGGTTTTCATGGCAAGCACCAATTCGCCAAGATTGCGGATACCACCGTCATCCAGTATTGTAAGGACACTATCAGGAAGCACCTCATTATTCAGTTCAACCTGAAAAGCCGGGCGGGGAATTTCTTTCAAAGCCTCTTGTATGACTTTTTCTCTTTCAGCCTGGAGTTCCTGTCTTTCTGAGAGCAGGTCTCTCTCCATCATGTCAACGAATTTAACCAGATTGTCATAATCATCCATGCTGAGGATGCGCCCTTCTGTTTTACGGGTCATGATCTCTTCAGCTTTGGTGATGTCGTCTTGATAGCGTTGTGTTTTTTCAGCCAGATCTGCTTCATTGTGCAGGGCAAACAGCCAATCTGATACAGCCTCTGGCAGACTCTTGATATCGATACGCCAGCTGGTTAAACGTGCTGCCAGCCGTGCATTTTGCCCATCACGTCCGATCGCCAGCGAAAGCTGGTCTTCAGGTACTATCACCAGAGCGGTTTTTGCTTCATTGTGACTGTCGTTGAGATAAACACCATTTACACGTGCCGGGCTCAGTGATTTAGCAATGTACATATGAGGGTCTTTGTTCCACTCAATAACATCAATCTTTTCATCATGTAATTCCCGCACAATAGCCTGGATTCTGACACCACGCTGACCAACGCAAGCCCCAACAGGATCAATGCCCTGCTGAGTAGCAGAAACAGCTACCTTGGCGCGTTGACCCGGTTCACGTGCGATGGAGCGAATCTCTACAATACCATGGAATATCTCGGGTACTTCATTTTCCAACAAACGGCGCAAGAAATCACGGTGGGTTCTGGAAAGGATGATTTGTGGTCCACGGGGAGTATCTTTTACCTCCGCGACAAGTGCGCGTACACGGTCGTGAATGCGGAAACGTTCGTAGGGAATCATCTCTTTACGAGGCATAGTCCCTTCGGCTTTCATTTCCAGCCCAATGGTCAGCCCGTGTGAACCGGTAGCCTGCACCACACCACTGATGATCTCACCGATCTGTTTGGCGTAGTAATCAAGCTGCATTTGGCGTTCTGCTTCGCGAATCTTCTGCTGGATCACCTGGCGGGCGGTCTGAGCAGCAACACGACCGAAATTCTCAGGCGTGCTTTCAACCAGCACCATATCTCCCAGCTCCGCATCGGGGTCATATTCTTTGGCAACTTTCAGAATGACTTCTGTTCGGTCATCTTGAGTGCTTTGCACAACTTCTTTTTCTGCGAAGATCTGGAATTCGCCCTTTTCAAGATCGATCTTGGCGATCACCTGCTGGGCGGTGGATGCGTTGACAGATTTGCGATAAGCCGAAACCATCGCAGATTGGAGGGCGTCATAAATGACCTCTCGCGGAAGCCCTTTATCTTCAAGCACCTCATTGAAGGCTAAAATTATCTCATTCTTCATATCCGTTATTCTCCACTTTGATTGCTCTCATAATACGAAGAAAAGTGGGGGGTGCCCACTTTCCGGTGTATTCGATATAGATGGAACTAACGAGGTTTATTTTAGCATGATTTGGCGATAGAGACAAGTTCAACTTTTCTAGATGCTTGATTTATAATCAAGGAAAAAGGAGAGGGATATCATGAAAAAACGGTTGTGGTGGCGTGATGGAGTGATCTACCAGATCTATCCTCGCTCTTTTCTGGATACCAATCAAGATGGTATTGGGGATCTACCTGGCATCATCGAAAAATTGGATTACCTGCAGGATCTGGGGGTGGATGCGATCTGGCTTTCACCAATATACCCCTCTCCGGATGTGGATTTTGGATATGATGTGAGTGATTACCGCGCCATTGATCCCAAATACGGCAGTATGCGTGATTTTGAT
This sequence comes from Anaerolineaceae bacterium, assembly GCA_963556045.3. Taxonomy (GTDB): domain Bacteria; phylum Chloroflexota; class Anaerolineae; order Anaerolineales; family Anaerolineaceae; genus UBA4781. Next base: position 2,244,454 of record CAUVYA020000002.1, read on the forward strand.
ACTCTGGTGAAACAGGCAAAAAAGCGTGATATTCATATCGTTATGGATCTGGTGCTCAACCACACCTCTGATCAGCATCCCTGGTTTGTGGATGCCCGCAGCTCGCGCAGCAGCAAGTATCGAGATTACTATATTTGGAAAGATCCCCGTAATGGAAAAGCGCCAAACAACTGGCTTTCCGTCTTCGGTGGTTCCGGTTGGGAGTTCGATGATACGACCGGGCAGTATTATTTCCATCATTTCTATAAAGAGCAGCCCGATCTGAATTGGCGCAATCCTGCGGTGCGCAAAGAGATGCTGGATGTTTTCCGCTTTTGGCTGAAAAAAGGGGTGGATGGTTTTCGGCTGGATGTGTTCTCGGCGTATTTTAAACATGTCGATTTCCCAGACAACCCGCGCAAACTGATCGGACTGCGCCCGCACGACCGTATGCAGCATATCTACGATACCGATCAGCCTGAAATGATCCCGCTCCTGCAGGAGATTCGATCTCTGCTGGATGAATACTCCGAACGCTATGCGGTAGGGGAGACGTACATGGGAACTTACCAGAAAGCCGCCCAATATTGCGGTGATGATCTGCTGCACGCCGCTTTTTCTTTTGAAGAGTTTTTAGGTGGTAAATGGAAAGCTGCCGCATTTTTGAAAGCAATCAAAGCCCAGGAAAACATCCTGGAAAATCGCTGCTGGCCAAATTACGTATTGAATAATCATGATGTGATACGTTCAGCCAGCCGCTATGCAAAAGAACAGGATGACAGCCGTCTAAAGGTGGCGGCAGCCATGCTATTGACCCTGCGAGGGACGCCCTTCCTTTATTATGGGGAAGAGATCGGTATGCGCGAAGGAAAGTTCAAAAGGAGTGAGATACAGGATCCGGTTGGATTGCATTATTACCCATTCTATAAGGGGCGTGACGGATGCCGCACTCCCATGCAGTGGGATGATTCTCCCAATGCGGGGTTCAGCAGCGCTCAACCCTGGCTGGCTATCAATCCTGATCATCAAATACGCAATGTGCGAAAACAGGCAGAAGATAAGAGTTCTCTGTTGAATTTTTACAAAGAGCTGCTGCGTTTACGAAAAGAGCATAGTGCCCTCATGCGCGGTGATTTTGAAGCAGCTACCAATATGCCTGCCAACACACTTATCTATTTTCGCTGTGTGCTGGAAGAACAGATCATGGTTGCGCTGAATTTTGACGCGAAAGCGAAACGCCTTGACCTGGTGAACATCGGAGGGCAGGGTTGTGATCTTTTGCTTTCCACTCATGAAAAGCCCGTGAAAAACAGCAAATGCAATGATTATCTGCTGCGTGGTAACGAGGCTGCCATCTTCTCGTTGAAAATGTTTTAACATATGCAGATGTTGATTCTCCATGAGAATCAATAGGTTTTGTCACTATGCAAAAGTGACTCAGCCGCTATACTTACAGGAAAAATGATGGATCGGATCTTATGAATCAATTCGATGATGAAAGAAAACGTTGGGAGCAGGAAACCCTGCGACCAGTGGTGGGTAAATACCCTGAAAGGGAAGAAGAATTTAAAACACCCTCTTCTATTCCTATCCCGGAGGTTGCCCTTCCAGAGGAGCAGGATTATATTGAGAAATTGGGTTTTCCTGGTGAGTATCCTTTCACACGGGGCGTGCAGCCCAATATGTACCGCGGCAAATTCTGGACCATGCGCCAGTATGCAGGGTACGCGACTGCCCAGGAATCGAACGAACGCTACCGGTATTTGCTGGAGCAGGGTCAAACGGGATTGTCGGTAGCCTTCGATCTTCCTACCCAGATCGGTTATGACAGTGATGATCCGATCGCTGCCGGGGAGGTCGGGAAGGTTGGCGTGGCGATATCTTCCATTGAAGACATGGAACTGCTTTTTCATGATATCCCGTTGGATAAGGTGTCTACCAGTATGACCATCAACTCTCCCGCGGCGGTTTTGCTGGCTATGTATGTGGCAGTGGCGAAAAAGCAGGGAGTAGAGATCAATAAATTACGCGGCACAATTCAGAATGACATCCTTAAAGAGTATGTGGCACGTGGGACGTATATATTCCCGCCCAAACCTTCCATGCGATTGATAACCGACAGTTTTCAGTACTGCCAGAATAACATCCCCCGCTGGAACACCATCAGTATTTCAGGCTACCATATCCGTGAAGCCGGATCAACTGCGGTGCAGGAAGTGGCATTCACGCTTGCCAACGCTATCGCTTACGTAGAAACCGCCATGAAAGTTGGTTTGCAGGTGGATGATTTTGCCCCACAGCTCTCATTTTTCTTTGCCTGTCATAATGACTTTCTGGAGGAAGTGGCAAAATTTCGAGCAGCCCGTCGTTTGTGGGCATCTATTATGAAAGAGCGTTTTGGGGCGCAATCCACCAACAGTATGCGGCTGCGTTTTCACACTCAAACCGGGGGATCCACCTTGACCGCGCAGCAGCCTGAGAACAATATTGTGCGAACGACCATTCAGGCTTTAGCTGCGGTACTGGGCGGCACCCAATCTCTGCATACTAACTCGATGGACGAAGCTTTATGGCTGCCCACTGAAAAATCAGTGCGCATTGCATTACGCACCCAGCAGATCATCGCCCATGAATCGGGTGTTGCCGATACGGTCGATCCGTTAGCCGGATCGTATATGGTCGAATATTTGACGAATGAGATCGAACAACGAGCGCGTCATTATATCCAGCGCATTGATGAAATGGGGGGTGCATTAGCGGCGATTGAAAATGGATTCATCCAGCGCGAGATCCAGGATTCCGCCTATTCTTTCCAGAAGGGTGTGGAGGGTCATCATCAAGTTCTGGTGGGAGTCAATGATTACCAGATTGAAGAATCCATCGATATGGAATCAATAAAGATCGATCCTTCCATCGAACGTGGGCAGGTGGAACGCTTAAAGGAATTTAAACAAAAACGAGAGAATGAGCGCGTTCATGCGTTGCTGGATGAGCTGCAAAAAGCAGCACGATCAGATGAGAACCTGGTACCGCTGATGATAACCTGTGTGGAGAATGATTGCACCCTGGGTGAGATCTGTGGTGTCTTAAGAAATGTATGGGGCGAATACCAGCCCCCGGTATGGGCATAAAAGCAGGAGATGGTGCATCATGAAAATAAAAAAGATCAATCATATTGCTGTAGCGGTTGAAGATATTGTTCAGGCAGCCGCATTCTGGCAGGAAGTACTGGGATTGGAATTGGAACATGTGGAGGAAGTGGAAAGCCAGCATGCTAAAGTTGCGTTCTTCCCCTGTGGTGAGAGCGAGGTCGAGCTGGTCGAACCAACTGATCCCGAAAGTGGGACAGCCAAATTCATCCAAAATCGGGGAGCCGGCATCCATCACCTGTGTTTGGAGGTTGAGGATATTGATGCAGCTTTACAGGAACTGAAGGAAAAGGGGGTTCGTCTTATCAATGAAACGGCGCTCGTGGAAGAGGGGCGCAAAATGGCATTTATCCACCCCAAGAGCAGCGGCGGAGTGCTGCTGGAACTTTACCAGATCATTTAAATAAATAGAGGGTTCAGTGAAAAAAGACTGAACCCTCTTTCTGTTTTAACTATCAGCTACGATCATGCGCGCGTCTTCATCTTGTGCCACGCGAATTCCGCGCTCTACATCTACTTTTCTGAGAATGATTATTCCCAGGATGAAGAAGACAATGAGTGAAACGATACTCAGGCGGCTTTCTCCCATCAATGTTGATACCAGCCCAAACAGGAAGGGACCGGCAATGGATGAGAATTTCTCGAAAACACTGAAAAACCCATAGAATTCGGCTGTTTTGCTCTTCGGCATCATACGCCCGATCAACGAGCGGCTGAGAGCCTGACTGCCGCCCTGCACGGTTGCCACAGCAAAACCCAGTGCCCAGAAATGCCATTCCGTACTGAGGAAGTAACCTCCGATGGCAATGAAGGTATAGATGACCAGACTGAGATAAATGGAATTCTTGGTGCCTATTCTCTTGGCAAGTTTACCGAAAAGTATAGCGAAAGGAGCTGCAACGAACTGCACCATTAACAATGTTCCGATCAAGGTGGTTTGCCCGATCCCAATTTCTGCGCCGTATATAGTAGACATGGTGATAATGGTGCCAATTCCGTTGGTATAAAGAAAAAATGCTACCAGAAAAATGAAAAGATCCTGGTAATTTTTGATTTCTTTAAAGGTTACTCCCAGTCGTTGAAAACTGACCTTGAGAGGGTTCATGCCCTGTTCCTGTTTAAGAATGCGGCGAGGGGGTTCACTGATATGTTTGAAGGCAGGCAGTGAAAACACAAACCACCATACCGCCACACTCACGAAGGATAAGCGGGACATGAGGGTTGGGTCAATATTCGGGAATATGGTCTCGCCGAACATGATCATCACAACATTGATGGCAAGCAAAACCCCGCCCCCGATGTAGCCCATGGCGAAACCACGCGAAGAAACCTCATCAATCTCATCCGCAGAAGCCACGTGAGGTAACAGTGCATCATAAAATACAAGCGATCCGGAAAAACCGATGTTACCAAAAATATACAGCATGGAAGCAAGCATCCAGTCTCCGGTTTTGATGAAATACAGCAGCGCAGTAGCGGTTACACCCAGCCCCATGAAAATTGCCAGAAAACGTTTTTTATTGCCCTTGAAATCGGCGACAGCACCCAGGATGGGACCGATGATGGCAACCAGTAATGCAGCAAAGGAAGTTGTGAAACCCCAGCGTGCGGTGGCAACATTTGGGGGCAGGGTGGATGCAGCGACGGAGGAATAATAAACAGGCAAGACGGCAGCCATGATGGTGGTGGCAAAAGCGGAATTCCCCCAGTCATACATGGTCCATGCCCATACTGCTTTCTTCTTTTTTTTCTCGTCCATGTCAGACCTCTCTTTTTTTATGTAGGAAATTATTGTGATTATTTTATTAATCATATACCGGATTTTTATAAATTAACCTGTATTAACTTGCCATTAACCTGCGTAATAGTACATTTACTGTGAAATAAAAAAACAGGCAGGGTAACTGCCTGTTTTCTAGAATGTTTTCCTGATCGGATCTCTATCGATTGAGTTTTCGAAAGAATTGGACAAGTTCAACCAGAGCGCCGATGGGAATGACCACCAGAATAACGATCAAAGCGATTTTCACACCTTGATTCCAGATTCCTGCTGGAAACTCAAATGGGAAAATGGAATAAATGAAATAAACCGAGATCCAGCTAAAAACGTTCTCAATGACCTGCATCAAATGGTGAAACCAATCTACATCAAAGAAGATATAAATGAAATTGATGAAGATGGTAACACTTAACGAGAGACGGATTGCCCATAGACAACCTTCGAATGAGGGTAATAAATAGGGAATATTCCATTCCAGTACGTGTTCAAATGCATAGATCAATGCTGCATTTACGATCATTGTTACGAAGTAACCAAATTTCTTACCGGCTGTAGCCTGCTTTTCCATAATAACTATTCTCCTTTCATAAGATATACGTGATAACTGTAATTTTGTTTCCTGAAAACAGGGATTATTGATGTGGAAAGCCCCTCAATGGCTGAGGGGCTTTCACAGTAAAGGGTCTGATGTAATCAATTATTAGGCAGTTTCTGTGATTTTCTCCATCTCGCTGCTTGTTGTGCTGGGAGTGCGTGATTTCATTTTACTGTTGAGAAAACCGAAAGCTGCTATAAGACATACGATGCCGCCACCATACCAAACCCATTGTGGGTGGTTGGTCTCCATAACGTATCCTGCCAGGAGAGGTCCGGCAGCCGCGGCAAAGCTGTAGCTGATATTAAGAAAAGCCATATAACGCGCACGCATATGAACCGGCGCATACTCGGCAGCCATGGATTGATAAAGTGGAGAACTGATCAATTCCCCGATGGTCACGATGATGAATGCCGCTACAAACCAGGCATAGCTCGTTCCAAAACCTACCATGGAAAAACCGACCGCATACAACAGTGTGCCCAGAAACATCATGATATTTTGTTTGTATTTGGCTGTGATGCGGCTTACGCTGAACTGGAACAGCACAATAATGGAAGCATTCATGGTAAGCAGATAACCGAACTGTCTGGCTGAGATGCCATGCAGACGGTTGAGATAAACAGAAAGGGTGGTGTTGTAGTTCATGTAGACCATCATGGTCATCACTATCAGAACGACAAGCGTCACGAACATACGGTCTCGAATAACAGCGCCATACCCGGCAAATGTTTCGCGCAGGTTCTGTTTGCGTGCTTCCCGGGCTTCCTTCGGTTGAGTTTCAGGCATTTTGAAGTAAAGGAAGATTCCGGTCGCCACACTCAATATACAGTCCAGGATGAATAATGCTAAGAAGGATTGTGTTGCGATCAAACCGCCCAGCAGTGGTCCGATAGCGGCTGCTAAATTTCCCACCACGTACATGGCGCTGTAACCCTGTGAACGTTTTTCGGAGGGCAGTAGATCAGCCAGCACCGCGTTAAAGGCAGGTCCGGCAAAATGACCCATGAATGAGGTCAGCAGGTTGAAGATGATGAAAACACCCCAGTTATTGGTAAGCCCGAGAGGAATGGTGATGAGTGCGCTTCCAAATAACCCGATCAACCCGATCGTCTTTCGTCCAAATTTATCAGCCAACGCTCCACCGATTGATGTCCCGATCACATTGATCATAGTACTCGCCACATGAATCCAGCCGATATCGATCAGGGAAACCCCGAATTTTTGAGTAACATAAAGAGTGAGGAAGGGGAACAGTAAAGAACCCCCGATATTGTCAATGAACATCCCCAGCATTACGATCCAGAATGTTTTAGGGAAATCATGGTAGGTTTCTTTGAGTTTATTGATCATTCCGTCTCCTCGGGTTCAGTTAGATTTGCATAAACGTAAATATAATAACTGGAATATTCATAAAAACAATTGTACACTTGAATAATATTGAAGTCTACATAAATTATATTAATTAGCACGTAAGTAAATATCTGTCAAATAGAGTATATCAAAAAAAATTTTTGTTTGACGTTTCCCATCAGCTCTGGTATGATTGCTGCCTATACGCGTTGTACCCTTCGCGTGAAAACCTATTTTAGAAAGGGCTTGTACAGATGAAAGTATTATTGATCAAGGATGTATACAATCTCGGTAGAGCGGGGGAGATCAAGAAAGTTGCCAATGGTTACGGAAGGAATTTTCTCATTCCCCAGAAATATGCTGTCATGGCAACTCCGGGCGCATTGAAGCAGGTCGAGAAGATCCAGGCTGCTGCTGAAAAACGGCGCATTGCACTGAATGAAGAGATGGCTGGTCTGGCAGAAAAGATCGCAGGTGTTGAGTTATATTTCACAGCGAAAGTTGGTGAAACGGGGCGCTTGTATGGTTCCATCACTCAGCAGATGATCGCAGATGCCATCGCCGAAAAGATTGGAATTGAAATTGATCGCCACTGGATTGAGTCACAGCCTCTGCGTGATGCCGGTGTCCACAATGTGAAGATCCGTCTCACCTTTGATCTGGTGCCAGAAGTAAAGATTACCATTGAAAGTGAAGACGAAGCCGGAAAAGAGATGAAAGACGAAGTCAAAGAGGAAATTAAAGAAGAAAAACCCGGGGCAGAAGAAGAAATTGCAACTATTGATGAAATTCCTTCTTTTACGGAACCCACTCCAGACAGTGAGTAAGCGTAGTAAACTCAAATAAACATACCGGTCTGCGATCACTCACAGACCGGTTCTTTTTTCCAATTCTGGATATAATCAGAGACAATGAATAAAACAGTAGGTCAAACCCTCCGCGATGCGCGTGAATTGAAGGATATCACTCTGCAGGATGCAGCTAGAGCCACGCACATTCGGATTCAATACTTGCAAGAACTGGAGAATGATCATCCGGAACTACTGCCATCCCGTGCGCAGGCGCACGGTTTTCTGCGTTTATATGCTTCATTCTTAGATCTGGACGCACACGAGCTGCTTTCCTTATGGCAGCCTGTTATGGAAGAACCAGAAAAATTCTCTGAAACAGAGAAATCACAAACAAAGATTGAGAAACGATCGCAAAAGCAGATTGATTCTGTGGAAGGATCAAAAAACGTACAAAGCAAAGAAAAGAAAAAAAATTTTCTAACTCGTTTTCAGAAAAAGAAGCCTGAGCAGACACAGGAACCAGAATCGTTTCATGACAAAGCTGAGGGAGCAGACCGGGACGAGACGAGCAATGAAACCCCGCCAGATAGTGTGGTTCGCACTTCTACGGAGGTGTTTCATGAGGTTGGTGAACAAATTCGCTCTCGTCGCGAGAAACTTGGTTTGACCATTTCAGACGTTGAACAATTTACACGTTTGCGCAGGATCTATATTAGGGCTATTGAAGAGGGACATATTGAGGACTTACCCTCATCCGTTCAGGGACGTGGCATGGTTATCAATTATGCTAATTTCCTTGAAATGGATCAGGATGCTGTAATGAGTTTGTACGCTGAAGGATTGGAGATCCAGCGTCGGGAGAATCTAAACCAGAAGTGGATCTCTAGAGAGCCGGCTGTTAAGGTCAGCATTCGGATGCCTGATTGGCTGCGTCGTTTTCTTTCTCCTGACCTCCTTTTTGGCAGCCTGGTTGTGATAGCCTTATTCGTGTTCATTTTCTGGGGAGCTTCGCAGATATTCAAGGGAAATGAGGAGGAGCTGCCCACCGATGCCCCATCCATTTCTGAAGTTCTGCAGAGTACAGCTACCCCCGATTCGGAAGAAGTGATACCAACGGTAGATACGACCACTACCATCACCGTGGAAGATGCAACCCAACCTGTGGCAACCCAGCCGGCTGCCCAGAATCCAACACCGCTTGCCACCGCCAATGCAGCACCGCTTCAACTTTATATTGTTGCCCAGCAGCGAGCCTGGATGCGGGTCACTGTGGATGGAGTTGTTGAATTTGAAGGACGTATCGTGCCGGGCAATGCCTATACCTTCTCAGGTGATGATCGTATTGTGCTGCTGTGCGGGAATGGAGCGGCGCTGGAAGCATATTTCAATCAAGATTACCTGGGTAATCTAGGTGAGATTGGTGAAGTGATCAATCTTGATTTCAGTCTGGAAGGTCTTACCGTTCCAACCCCAACCATCACGCCTACGATGGAAGCGACAGCCACGCCTACTCAAACCCCAACCGAATCACCCGCCGATACAGAAACCCAGTCAGAATAGCTCATTCCAATATATTTTGTTTTAGCGCCAGGTAGACCGCCTCTGCAGTGGAATGCGCATTTAAGCGCTGGCGTGCATCTCGTAAATGAGTGCGCACCATTCTCTCTGAGATACCTAGGCGCCGTGCGATGACTGTGGCGGTTAATCCGGCTGCGGTGAGCTGAAGGCATTGATTTTGGCGTCGAGTCAATCCGGATGTGTTTTTTGACAAGAGTGTGGGATTCCTTTGCTGTATTGGTGGAAAAGAGTGAGCCATGATATTCCCCTGAATAGAATAAATGTTCTAATAATAGGATAGCATAAATAATAAGAACAATCAAGGATTATCTTTATCCTGGATCAACTCTATAAATAATTCCGGATGCCAAAACTGGAAAGTGGCAAACCATTATGAGATTTGAGATAAGACGGGAAACCTGTATAATTGGATTTCTATGAAAAAGACTTTCTTTATCCACACCCTTGGTTGTCCTAAAAACAGTGTGGATTCCCAATCCATGGCAGACTTGCTGATGCAGCATGGTTATGATCTGGTAGATGAACAGCAGGATGCGGAATTCATTATTGTTAATACATGCGGTTTCATTCAGCCTGCTCGACAGGAAGCGCTGGATCTTCTGCATGATATAGTGCGTGAAAAAACCCATCACCAAAAACTGATCGCGGCTGGCTGTCTTACCCAGCGTGAAAAAGAAGAAGTAAAAAATGAAGTGCCTGAGATCAATGCGCTGCTTGGCACCAGACGCTGGATGGATATACTGCCGGTGGTGCAGCATTTGGAAAGGCACCCGCAGGAGTATTTTTCCCGCATCGTACATGGTGAACTCGCCATGGAATCAGGGTCGATCCCGCGGGCAGCCTTCAGCGGGGGCTATGCGTATCTTAAAATCGCGGATGGTTGTGATAGGGAGTGCGCATTTTGTTCCATCCCGCTGATCAAAGGCGCGCAAGTCAGTCGGAACCCTGATGATATTTTAAGGGATGTGCGAGGATTGGAAGAGCAAGGCTTGCAAGAACTGATCTTGATTGCCCAGGATGTAACCTCATACGGGCGCGACCTTGGTGTGCGGGATGGTTTACCCAATTTGCTGCAAAAGATCATAACTGCATCTCCTTCCATTCCCTGGATTCGGCTTCTGTATACCTACCCCGGTGAGATCAGCGGCAGGTTGATACAGATAATGGCAGAGATTCCCCAGGTGCTTCCCTATCTGGATATCCCGCTGCAGCATGCTCATCCGGATGTGCTGCGCCGTATGCGGCGACCGGCGAACATGGATAAAGTCCGTGATACTCTGACCATGATGCGAAAGCGCATTCCACATTTATCCATCCGTACAACGTTCATCGTCGGTTTTCCAGGGGAGAGTGAACAGGAATTTGAAACACTGTTAAATTTTGTGCAGGAAATTCGCTTCGACCGTGTGGGCATCTTCCCTTACTATCATGAAGTGGGTACCCCTGCATATAGCACTGTCGATGATATCTCCAGCGCAGTAAAAGAGGAGCGTATAAAGCGTCTGGCGGGATTGCAGGAAGAGATTTCACTGACCAGGAATCAGAAATTTACTGGAAAAAAATTGAATGTAATTGTGGATGGGGTTGGTGATGGTATCTCTGTTTGCCGTTCCTATCGAGATGCACCCGAAATTGATGGGTTGGTGATGGTTGAGGGAGAACTGGAAGTGGGAAAAATAACAGCGGTGAAAATCACCGCTGCTCTTGTCCATGATCTGGTTGCTGTTCCTATTATGAAATAAAGACTAACGATCAGCCTTAATCTGATGGTCAGGTAGTAGGTGTCGGCTCCTCAGTTGGCTCATCGGTAGGAGCCTGTGTCGCAGCCGGAGCAGGCACATCGGTCGGTCCCTGACAGCCGATAAAAGCCTCTTCTACCAGTTGCGCGGTTTCTTCATCATACTGCATGTCAAGCGATAAACGCAGCTGCTTTTCAGCCTCGCAGTATTCCTGAACACCAATCAGATATCTACCATATTCTCGCAGTCCAATACGATAGCGCTCGATGGCGGTCCAACCGGTACTGTCATATAAATATGGGAATGCAGAATAGACCTGACTGAAATAATATACCACCTGGCTCCAATCAACTTCCCAGTAACTGGCTCCGGTAACATACATGCGCGCCCAGGTCGAATAATTGATAGCATCGTGATCGAGAGGAGCAAAATTTTCTGCTAAGGCGAGATAATATAAGCCGCCTTCAGGGTCGCCATCTGCTGTTATCTTTTTAACAGCACAGTTGCGCAGAGAAGTCCACAGCAAACCATCCACATTCAGGGTTTCATACGTGTAATCTTCATCTCGCAGACTCCGCAGAGTATCCACAGCAAGACACCATTCCTGATTGGCAATATCCTGCTGTGCCTGCTGGTATAATGCCTGCGCTCCCTGGATATCACGAGTGGGTGTTGCGGTGGGAGCCTGGGTGACCTGTTCGTTGACGGTCAGGTTGATGAGCACTTCACTGTATTTCTCTGTGATGTCTGGAAAGCTCGGGTAGATCTGGATCACATATTCAAATTGAATTTTAGCGACCTCGTAATTGCCTGAAGCCAGGGCTTCCATACCGTAGCGATAGTGCGTGGTTGCGATGGTCAGCCTTTGGTTCTCTTCTTCGGTTTTCCGCTGATTGATCGCTGAAAAATAACCTAATGATCCACTTAAGAGTGCCGCTATCAAAACCAGCAGCAATCCCAGTAGAACAGCCCGTACATAACGCGGTTTCCCGCTTTTTCTTTTTCCCTCAGGTTTTAAAGATTGCGTATCTTCTTGAGAAGGTTTTTGCGTTACATCAATCTCTGTTGTTTTTTCTTTATTGTCTTTTGCCATGCGCGTTATTATACCGTTCTTTTCTTTTTCGGTAACGCCCTTCACATCCGCAGGAACACCTTTATTTCCTTCCAGATGAAAGGCAGAATGACGATGATCCCCCCCAGAAAACTGAGTGATCCCTGTACTACTGAGTTATTCAACGAGCTGTGCTGCACAATAAACCAGGCAATGGTTCCTGCAGCAACACTGCCAGCAACAGTGCGCAGGATGGTCTGATTTCTATCTTTGCTGAACCCCGTGAGTTCTTTCTGGAATGGGTCATCCTTTGCCAGTTTTTTCCTCTGGAAAAGAGAAAACATGAGCAGCAAAAAACCAGCCTGAAACGTGAAAGCGATTGAATCAGCCAGTGCCAAGCCCGGGGCATCGATCATTTGAGATAGGACTTTACCGCTGACAATATAGATCACCAGGTTGAGCGCAGCGGCAATGAGCGGGATGACTGCATTTTGTTGTGAAAAGAACAGGCGAGACCCCAATTCCAGCAGGCAGTGTCCCAATAATCCCACCAGAAAACCACGAGTGACCCACAATAATTGATTGGTGGCAGCAAATTCGAATCCGAAAGCAAATTCAAGAAAAGGACGCAGGGTGAGAGAAAGTACGATCGCAATAGGGATCGCCAGAGCGATGATGACACGAGCGACGCGATTGATGGTGGCATGGTACTCCTGTTTTTTACCCTGTGAAAATAGTTCCGAGATGGTAGGCAGCAGAGCTGTGCCGATAGCAGTACCGATCAATGTTTCCGGTACCTGCTGGATCATCCACGCATATGTCAGTGCGGTGGGCGCTCCCTCGCTGAGATAAGATGCAAAGTTGTCGCGTGCAATGAATGTCAACTGGTAGCACAGCATGCTTCCGACACGAGGTGCCAGCATGTTTAAAATTTTGCGAACATGAGTATTTTCCGTCCCCAGCCCGGGGAACCATTTAAATTGATAGCGGAATAATCCGGGAATGAGTGTTAGGAAATAGAGCAGAGAACCGATCAGCACGCCATACACAATCCCATAAACTCCCATACCGTATGCAGGCAGGTTGATACCTGCGATGGTGAGGCTTTCCTGTGGAGCAAGTACCACCGCACCAAAGATCTGCCCCAGGTTGTACATGATAGGAGCAACAGCGGGCAGTAAGAAGTGCTGATTCGCCTGTAAACCGGCAACCAGCAATCCTGCCATAGAAAAGATCAATGTTGCTACCAGGTCAAGGCGCATGATCTTAACGACCAGCGCTTGCTGTTCTGTGGTGAATCCGGGGGCAATGCCCCAGGGGCTTTTCACGAGTGGCTCAGCAAACACGCCTACCAGAATAGAAAGAATGGCAGTAATAAGAAATGCGATATTGGCTACCCGGCTGAAAACCCGCCAGGATTCTTGCCTGCCATCTTTGGAAAGAACTTCAGATAGTACCGGAATGATCGCCATGGCAAGTGCGCCGCCTGAGATCAAGGAATAAAGCATATCCGGTACGTTATTGGCAACGTTGAAAACGTCCAGTTCGGCAGAAAGCCCAAATTGCCTGGCGATGATCAACTGGCGAACGATTGCCAGGACCTTATTGATGGCAAAGCTAAACGCAACAATAATTGTAGCCCGTGATAGTTTGCTCAAGGTGCATCCTTTTTGTGTAATTTTATCCTAATGCAACATCCAGGATCATCATTACTGTGAAGCCCAGCATGGCACCCCAGGTAGGAATATCAGTATTTTCACCCTGCTGCGCTTCTGGTATCAACTCTTCGATCACTACAAAGATCATAGCCCCGGCTGCAAATGCCAGTGCATAGGGTAAGAATTGCCGCATTACCAATACAGCCGCTGCCCCCGCAACTGCACCAAGTGGTTCCACGATACCAGAAAGCTGCCCGTACCAGAAACTCTTTGAACGCGAAAGACCTTCTCTGCGAAGTGGAGCTGAGATCGCCAATCCTTCGGGGAAGTTTTGTATACCGATACCGATCGCCAGGGCAATGGCACTCGTTAAGGATGCGCCTTCGATTCCCGCTGCAGCTGCTCCAAACGCCACGCCCACAGCCAGCCCTTCAGGGAAATTGTGCAGTGTAATGGCGAGTACCAGCAATACTGAGCGGTGCCAGGATGTTTTGATACCTTCAGCATTTTCCGTTTGCATATTAAGGTGCAAGTGGGGCAAGATTTTATCGATCAACCACAGGATCAGACCACCCAGCAAAAAACCGATTGATGGAGCTAACCATGCATTTTCCCCATTGGCTCCAGCTACTTCAATCGCCGGTGCCAGCAGAGACCAGTAGCTGGCGGCGATCATAACACCGGCAGCAAAACCGAGCATTCCATCCAGTAATTTTCGGCTTATCTCTTTTGAAATGAAAACACCTGCAGCGCCGAGTGCGGTCATACCCCATGTAAAGAGTGTCCCAAATAATGCCTGGATTACAGGGCTGAAATTGCTTAAGAAATTAACCATATTTTTTTACCTCCACCTGTCAATCATATTGTATTGTCATTATTCTATTTTATGCAATGTTTGCTGCTGTGCAACGAATAAAAAGTTTATAAGATAAGATTAAAAACACATACCATACTGCATGAAGAGAATAAACAATGATAAGTGCTATAATCTCGATCAGGAGATTACTGGATGAAGATACTGAACAACCAGCAGGAAAAAACGTTAAAACATGAACGCAATTTTCTGAATGATTTGCAGTTGGAATTGGTTGAGAATAACGTTGCGAAAGAAGACCTCGATTCCTTAAAACATTCTATTCGCCAGCTTGATGATCTATTTTTGATTGTCATCGTTGGAGAGTTCAATTCTGGAAAAAGCGCCTTTATCAATGCATTATTGGGACAGCAGTTGTTAAAAGAGGGTGTGACACCGACCACTTCCCAGATCAATATATTGCGTTATGGTGAAAAAAATGAAAGCCATCTGATAGAAAAAGATCAGACAATATTATCGTTTCCCGTTGAAATCCTCTCTGAATTGAGCATCGTTGATACTCCTGGAACAAATGCGATCATCAGACAGCACGAAGAATTAACAACGCATTTTGTACCCAGGGCAGATCTCATTCTTTTTGTTACATCTGCTGACCGCCCCTTTACTGAAAGTGAACGCAGCTTTATGCAGAGCATTCGTGATTGGGGAAAAAAAGTTGTCATTATTTTAAATAAGATCGATATTCTTGAAGATGAGGAAGAACTGACCCAGGTTGTTGATTTCGTACACAAAAATGCGCAAACACTGATGGGCAGAACCCTGGAAATTTTCCCGGTAAGTGCACGCCAGGCTCTGCGAGCAAAAAATGGCGAAGTGAATTTATGGGAAGACAGTCGTTTCGAAGCTCTAGAAACATATATTCGAAACAGTCTTGATCAGACTGGGCAGGTTCGTCTTAAATTCATGAATCCCCTGGGTGTTGCTGCTCATTTGGTTGATAAATATCTGCAATTATCAGAAACACAGCGTCAAACGCTGGAGGAAGATGTTAAGCTGCTGCAAAATGTGGAACGCCAGCAAGCCATCTACCTGGAAGATATGCACAAGAACTTTAAATTTCGCATGACAGATGTGGAGAAAATATTCTTCGAACTGGAACAGCGCGGGGATGATTTCTTTGAAGAACGTTTTCGTTTAGCACGGGTGTTTCATCTGCTGAAAAAAGAGCGTATGCAGGAAGATTTCACCAGAGAAGTTATCGCTGATGTTCCTCAACAGGTGGAGCGCAAGGTTAATGCATTGATTGACTGGTTGGTGGATGCCGATCTTCAACAATGGAAAACGATCACCAATTACCTGACTGAACGTGAACGGGAACATAAAAAGCATATCGTTGGCAATGGTATAAATACCGATTTCGTATATGACCGTACACGCTTGCTGAATGCGATTGGAAGAGAAGCCGAGCATGTGATAAATAGTTATGACAAACATGGCGAAGCAGATCAAATTGCTGAAAATGCGAAAAATGCCGTAACTGCTTCTATGGCAGTTGAAATTGGCGCAGTTGGTCTTGGAGCGCTTATCACCGTTTTAGCCTCCACGGCAGCCGCCGATGTTACCGGCATCATTACAGCAGGTGTGGTCGCAGCGTTAGGTTTGTTCATCGTCCCTGCTAAACGGCGCATGGCGAAAAATGAACTGCACGAGAAACTGGCGGCGCTGCGCAGCAAACTGGTAAGCTCATTAACGGATGAATTTGAGAAAGAGATCAAGCAAAGCCAACAGCATATTGAAGATGCCATATCACCATATACCCGATTTATTCGTGCTGAAACGAGTAATATCGAGAAGATGCAAACCGGATTGAATGATGCTCGTGTGTCCATCTATGAATTACAGAATGAAGTGGAAAATTGGTAGATGACAGCCATACTGGCAAAATCAGCATTTCTTATGATTAGCTGAACGTGAGACCTCACACATAAAAATAAAGCACTATTTATTTTCATAATTCTCTCAAGCTATAATACAAACATATTTCTAAAAAAAGGATGGTATCTTTGCAAACTGGAACTCTGTATGTTGTTGCTACTCCCATTGGAAACCCGGGGGATATCACTTTTCGTGCAGTCGAAATATTAAAGACTGCCGACCGTATCATTTGTGAAGAAAGACGAGTGGGAAGTACCCTTTTAAAACAACTGGATATTCCACAACAAGTTCTTACGGAATTAAATGAACATAACGAAGATTCCCTGGCGCAGGAACTGGTATTGACATTGGCGCAGGGTGAAGACATTGCCTTGATCTCCGATTGTGGGACTCCGGCATTTGCCGATCCCGGGGCTTTGCTGATCCAATTCGCTATGGAAGCCGGTATCCGTGTAGTCCCTGTTCCCGGAGCTTCATCCTTAATGACCCTTTTTTCGGCATCACCCCAGAAAGTGGATGAATTCTATTTTGTTGGATTTCTACCGAGGAAAGACGATGCACGGCGCCAAAAATTATCGGAATTACGGAAGATACGTGTGCCGATCGTGCTTATGGATACTCCTTATCGTCTGGAGAGAACGCTGCAGGATATTCAGAAGACATTTGGAAAAAATCGCATCATTACGATCGGGATGAATTTAACTCTACCTAAGGAAACGATTTTACATGATGCAGTGGGCACGATCCTGTCAAAGGTCAGAGGACAAAAAGCAGAATTCATTTTGATCGTTCATTAAAGTATGAAAAAATCGAACGTCACTTTAATAACGAATTTCCTGGAAGGTTAATAATCTATTGAATGACTAATAAAAAAAGCCAGGTAGGATGTTATAAAAAATCGCCACGTCAATTGCCCCAAAAGCTATCTAAATATGCCCACAAATTTGTAAGCTGAAAAATGCGCGCCTTTTTTGTATACTATGAATAAGGTGCAAAAGGTGGAGTAGATGAAACACGATTCTCGGGAAGGGCAAAATCCGCGTTCTATCAGAAAGGCAATGCTGCGTAAACGTCTGCCTGAAGGGGAAGTTGGGGTTTACCTGGTTGGCAAGAAATTTTTTCGAATAGAACAACAGCCCGGGCGGGATCCAACTTTTGTCAGCAATCGCAAGAACGTTGTTACCAGCTTTATTCTCCCTAAAAATTATGGGAATCTGGGCTATCTGGCGCATAATAACCTGGCAGGTGCTTATTTTTTTGATCTTGAAATTGGAGATGAGGTGATGGTGCTGCCTGAATTCGGGAACAGCATGCATTACCGCATCACGCAAATCTCGAAATATCGTGCGCTGCAACCCCGGAATCCGCGCAGCAGGTTCATCAATATCCAAACTGATCAGCAGTGCAGTGCCGGTGATGTATTCCGTCAGATCTATACCGGGGCAGAACATATGGTTTTGCAGACCTGTATTGCGAAAGATGATATTCCTGAGTGGGGAAGAATTTTCATCATTGCTGAACCGATTCGCTGACGTTTGGTATTTAAATATTCCTGAGAAACCATATCCATGTTTTTTCGTAAACATATTGAAAAGGATGAAAATGAATACGAGAAAACCGGGTTGTTTATCAGGATTAATGAAGCTCTTCTTTCTGGATCGAATATATGATTGGTCCCAGCGCCGCTTTGGATATAAAAATGGTGGCTGCATGGGCTGTGGTTGCGGGACGATTCTCTTTCTTATTTTCATCTACTTTATCCTGCAAATCATATTTGGCACAGATTGGCTGCGTATAGGTTTTTAAAAGGAGAAATAATGAAGAAAAGTATATTAATGGGTCTGGTTGTTACATCCGTCTTGCTGGCTGGCTGCACTTTACCTGTGCAGAACACCCGCATTCAGGGTTCGGGGAATCTGGTATCAGAAGTACGCCAGGTTTCAAATTTCAGCAGGGTTTCTCTTGAAGGAATGGGAGACCTGGAGATTGTAGTGGGAGATACAGAGTCGCTAACGATCGAGGCAGAAGATAATATTATCGGAAGGATCGAGAGCTACGTGAGTGGTGATACACTCCACATTGGCTTTGAGCGCTTCATCAATGTTATCCCAACCAGTGGAATCACTTATACATTAACAGTCAAGAACCTCAATGGCATTGAGATCTCTGGATATGGAGATGTTTATGTCGCTTCTCTGACCACAGATAGCATGGATATTGAAGTGAGCGGTGGCGGATGGATCGATATAGAAGACCTGTCTGCGGATTCTCTGCAGGTCAGGCTCAGTGGGGCAGGTGATTTTGAACTTGCAGGTATGGTTGATAGACAGCACATCAATCTAAGCGGTGCAGGAAGCTATAAGGCGCAGGATCTGAAAAGCCGTGTCGCGGAAATTGATATTTCTGGGGCAGGAAGCGCCCAATTATGGGTAACAGGAAATCTGGATGTGAATTTGAGTGGTGTTGGCAGCTTGCAGTATTATGGGGATGCAGCTGTTGATCAAAACATCAGCGGAATCGGCAAGGTGATTTCGCTGGGTGCTCACCAATAGTCTGTTTGTTTGATAGAGAGCCAGGTTTGAATGAAATTGGCTCTCTTTCTGTTTTCATGCAGGGTAAGCAACCAGTCCAATTGCACCGGGTCCAAAATGGGCGGCAAGGGTGATGGATACGTCTGTAAGGATAACCTCCACACAATTGAAGGTTTGCCGCACCTGATCCAGTAGATTCTCAGCTGCTGTTTGGTCGTGAACATGTGCGATAGCGACCTTAACGGGTTGTTCCCCGAATTTATCTTTCATTCTACTGAGCATAGTACCGATAGCAGCGGTTCGCGTACGAACTTTAGCAACAGTCTCGATATACCCATTTTGCACCTCGAGTATAGGCTTGATATCGAGTAGCGAAGCCAGGATCGCCTGCAGATCTTTAACTCTCCCGCTCAATCGCGCAAATTTCAAAGTGTCCAGTGTAAAAACGAATCCCATAGTTTTTCGAATTTCATTCAACGTCGCGAGGATTTCATGGATCGAACACCCCGATCTTTCCATTACACGGGCTTCTTTACAAAGCATACCCATTCCGATAGTACCTGATTCGGAATCAAAGGGATAAATATTGTAGGTTCCTTTCAATTCTTCAGCTGCCTGTTGTGCGGATAACATGGTGCCTGATAATTTATCTGTGATATGGATCGAGAGGATATCATCACCTGGTTTGGCGATCCTTTTATATAACTGCTTGAATTGGTAGGGAGTGGGTTGAGATGTGGAAGGAATATTCCCTTCGGTTTCTATAATGCGATAAAACTCGTCATCCTGGATATCGATTCCTTGTTGGTACGATTTTCCATCATGGATAATATTGATCGGGATAAGATCAATATTATATTCCTGCAGCCACCCTGGGTTCAGATCTCCAGCGGTATCCATCACAATTTTTAGCATAGTGCTACCCTCGATGTTGTGAATTTAAAAATAAATAACCCGCCAGTTGAGAATTCGTTATGTGATCTGAAAGCGAATAATACGAAAGTATAATGTGTTTGTAGGGTTTAAATTTAAAAAAAGGGTGAATAATCTTGTGGATCAAGAAAAAGACCTTCTTCCTGAAGCGAACAAGGTCTTTTGATTGTATTCTTTTGGAAGATTATAGAGAAGCTATTCCCGGTAAGCCGCCAGACCAACAGTTCCTGGTCCAAAATGAACGGCTAGAGAAATGGAAATCTCTGCGAATGCTACTTCTGCGCAGTTAAAAGTATTTTTAACCTGAGTCAGTAATTCTTCCCCTGTTGGGATATCATGCGCATGGATAACTGCGATTTTCAAAGGTTCATCACCCATTTTTGCTTTCATGCGATCGATCATTTTCGTGATGGATGCTTTTCGAGATCTGACCTTATCTTTTATTTCAATGATGCCTTCATGAAGCTCAATGATCGGCTTGATGTCTAAAATCGATGCCAGTGTAGCCTGCAAACTTTTCACCCGTCCACTCAATTTAGCGAATTTCATCGTTTCCAGCGTAAAGATCAACTGCATATCATCACGGATAGCACTCAGTCGATCCAGAATTTCTGACATTGTTTTTCCGGCATCACTCATTTCGCGTGCTTCTTTACACATCATCCCCATGCAAATCGTACCGGAGGCTGAATCGAAGGGGTGAATGTCATACTCCCCTTTCAGTTCCTCGGCTGCCTGCCGGGCAGATGCCATGGTGCCAGAGAGTTTATCGGTCACATGGATCGAGAGAATACTATCTCCCGGTTGAGCGATGCGCTTGTAAAAATCAACAAATTGAAAAGGGGTAGGTTGCGATGTGGTAGGGATTGTTCCATCTTTTTCCACCATCGAATAGAAATCGTCATATTTAAGATCAATTCCCTGCAAATAGGAAACATCATTATGAATGATATTGATGGGGATCAAGTCGATGTTGTATTTCTTCTGCCAACCGTTGCAAAGATCGCCTGCTGTATCCATTACAATTTTTAACATAATTACAACCTTTATTTTTCTACTTATATTCTAAACCCTTAAGATCATAATTCGTTATGGTGTATTTTCTATGCTGACATAGATGCGTTTGTTGATCTTTCCCTTACTTTTATAATCACTAATGCGGATGTGCCCGACTTCGCTGGTTTGAGAGACATGGGTGCCGCCATCCGCCTGTAGATCCAGCCCAACGATCTCTACTGTGCGAATTTGTGTGATACCTTCTGGCAGCAGGTTGATCTTGGTGCGGATGAGATCAGGGATCTGAAAAGCTTCTTCACGCGGTAAGATCTGCACACGAATAGGGTGATTGAGTTGAACCTCCTTATTGACCGCTTCTTCGATCACTTCAACTAGTTCCCTTGTCATGGATTCAAATTCAAAATCCATACGCGCTTGGAGAGCCTGCATGTCACCACCTGTCACGTGTGCTCCATAATCACGAAAGATCACGCCACATAAGGCATGCATGGCAGTGTGAGTGCGCATCAATTGGTGGCGATATTCCCAATCGAGTTCTCCGTGTACAGTGCTTCCAATTATCGGCAAAGAGCTATCTGTTTTTAACACATGCCAGTGCTCACCAGAAACCATACGAGCGCGGGTGAAGCCGATATCCGTTCCTTCTATACTGAGGATGCCCTTATCAAAAGGCTGTCCTCCACCTCCGGGATACAAACAGGTTTTGTTCAATTGAATGGCGTGTATCTCTTCATTAACACCAACCACCTGCGCGTCAAATTCCCTGATATAGCTGTCGATTTGATAAAGCAATTCAGTCATGGCTTACCTCACTTAATTCTATTTTTTCATGTTCATCATTCGGGATCATGAATAGAAAAACAATGCTGAGCAGCGAGATGATCCCGCTGATGAGAAATGATTGAAAGCTGCCAAATCTATCGTACAGCGCTCCGACAACCATGTTTGACAATGCCCCAATGGTAAAAAAGGATGCCAGATAGGTGCCATTCGCAAACGAGCGGTTTTGAGGTGAGTACTCCTGGATCATAGAAAGGGCAACCGGTAGATAGATACCCGAGAAAATGCCTGTCAGAAGCAGAGCAGCGATTTGCAGAATGCCGTTCGTGAAGAGAAACGCGAAGAAGAATACGGTAGAGCCGATCAATGACACCAGCAGAACCGGTTTTCCCCCGATCTTGTCTTTATAGATCCCTCCAATGATGGTTCCTAAGATCCCGCCTCCCATGATCAAAGAGAGGGCTGTGCCGGCTAACCACAGGTCAACTCCCTGCTCGGTTAGGTAGGTGGGAATATACACATTTATTGCCGATTGATGCATAGCTCGCGATGCTGCAACAAGGATGATGGGGATCAGCATGGGAGCGATGGTTTTAAAGGTGTCTTTAAAACTACCATGCGCCGCTGGAGTATGATTCTTAATAACGTCAATTCGATTTAATCGAAAATATAAGAATACTGCTGCAAAGGCAGCCAGTATGATAAGAATAGGAGTTTTTTGGAGAGTATAACTATTAATAAACACAATGATGAGAATGGGACCTACCGTGAATCCCATTTCTCCCCCTATCATCCATAAACTCAATCCCTTCCCTGAACTGCGTCCGGAGGCTTTCCCGGCGATGGGTGCAGCAACGGCGTGAAAACATGCTGAACTTAACCCGGCTAATAGCAAGAAGAGGGAAAGAAACGCGGTGTTTGGGGCTGCTCCTACCAGACTCATAAAAGTGGCGGTTATAAATGGGAGCAGAAATATATATTTCTGTAGATTTACTTTATCTGCCAGCCTGCCCCAGATCGGCTGTGTGATGGATGGCCAGCTAACCAGAGCAGCCAGCATACCCGCTTCAAATTTGGATAGCGAAAAATTCAAAATAAGTAATGGTAAAAGCGGCGAGAGAATACTGGTGAACACATCGTTGAGAAAATGGGACGATGAAAGCATTGCCGCCTGCCACAGTTTACTTTGATCGTTGGTGCTTCGTTTTCTTGTTGCCGGGATCTCACTCATCGATATTTCCTTGAAATGATGGATTATTAAACGATTCAAGGATAACACGAATATTCAAAAAGTTAAGATTCCTCATCTGTTCTAGGACAATCAGTTATAAAAATTACTTGACACCCAACTAAAGTTCAGATAGAATTTGAGAAATCATTACAAAAGACAGGAGGTAGTTACGAATATGAGCGAATTTTTCTTCAATAATAATAAAATGCACACACCTCCTGTGTTTATTTCTTAAACACCCCATAGATTGATTAAAGAAAAACACAGCCACAGGTGTGTACCTACCCTGTGGTTTTTTATATTTTCTCTGCATTTCCTAAAACTAACAGGATAGGGTCGGTGTCTTTTGGTTTTCAAAAGGAGGGTCTACGACCGAATGGAGGAGAAAAATGCTGCAAAACAGGGATTTATTGTGTACGGCGCCGTTTTAGGTTGCAAATTGTATCGGATTTATAAAAAGGAGAAATTCGTTGTTAAATAACTTCAAAGCTACATATAAAAAATTTGACCCGAAATTCTGGGTTCTCACCGGGGCATCTTTCATCGATCAGATCGGGGGATCATTGATCTTCCCGTTTTTGTCCCTATTCATGACCCGCAAATTCAATGTGGGAATGACCGAGGTCGGCACCATGTTCCTGATCTGGGGATTGGGCGCTGGTGTATTAGGGAACACCATTGGTGGGGCATTGGCTGATAAATTTGGACGAAAAACGAACATGATCTTTGGTTTGGTCGCCAGCGCTACCAGTGCTTTGATGATGGTATTCATTAAAGATATCGTTGTCTTCTATGTCGTCATTGGGGTGATCGGCATCTTTGAGGATATTGCCGGACCCGCTCGGCAGGCAATGGTGGCTGACCTGGTTCCTGAAAAGGATCGTGCGGAAGCATACGGCATCATGCGTATAGTGTTCAATCTGGCAGTCACATTTGGTCCCGCTATTGGCGGTTTGATGATCGCAAAATCATTCAACCTGTTGTTCTACATTGATTTCGTCATCAGTTTGATCGTTGCATTGATGATATTTTTATTCCTGCCAGAGACGAAACCAGTGCACCAGGAAAGTCATGTACAAGAAGAGAGTTTTAAAGACACCGTTATGGGATACGGCAAGGTTTTCAAAGACAAGTTGTTTGTAGCCTTTGTAATGGTGTTGATGCTTGAAACATTGATGTATTTCAACATGAACAGCACACTTTCTGTATTTCTTGTCAACTTTCGAGGGATCAGTACTACCCAGTTCGGGTATATCCTGAGCCTGAATGCTGCGATGGTGGTGGTGATGCAGATGTTCTTCACACGTGTCGTTTCTAAATGGAAACCCATGCTAACCATGGCGTTGGGGAACATTCTGTATGTGATCGGTTTCAGTATGTATGGTTACGTAGAAGGGTATGGCATGTATATGCTGGCAATGATCATTATTACCATTGGGGAAATGATCATTGCTCCGATCTCACAGTCCATCGTAGCGAATTTCGCCCCTGAAGATATGCGCGGGCGCTACATGGCTATCAGTTCTTTTGCCTGGGTGATTCCCGTTACTTTTGGTCCCTTGGGGGCAGGGTTTATTCTCGATAATTTTGATCCTCGTTTGCTGTGGTTTGTGGCAGGAGGTATCGGATTGCTGGATGTGCTTGGTTTTCTGACCCTGCATTTCAAGGCTGGCGCGAAATTTGAGGAAAAACGAAATGGTAAACAACAGATAAGCGAGGTGTCACCGACAATCGCGGTTGAACCAGAACCGGTGGCGAATGAATGATCTACACAAGGGTTTGAGATTCTCAAACCCTTGTTTGTTGATTGATGAAGATGAAGAATATAAAATAATGTAACATTTCAATGAAAGAGTCGTAGTATAGTATGAATCCTAGAATGGATAATTCATCGACCCAACCGCAGGATGATCAAAATGTGAAATTAGCAATACTGGGTAACCGTAATGCATTTGCTAATCTCTATGATCAATATTACACAGCTCTCTATCGCTATTTTTATTTTCATCTAGGAAATCAGCAGGATGCTGAAGATCTTGCCGGCGTGGTTTTTCTTAAAGCATGGCGGAGTCTTAATAAGTTCAATCCTGACATAGGCACTTTTAAAGCCTGGATATATCGTGTTGCGCACAATGTACTGATCGATTCTTATCGTAAACAACGTAATGATGAGGTTCCTCTTGATGAATTTACCAACCCTGGTAATACAGATAAAAGACTCGAAGATACTCTTATTAGCAAACAGCAAACAGAGCGATTATATAAAATATTACAAAGTTTGGATGAGCGGTCACGAGCTGTGATTGTTTATCGTTTCATTTCTGGTTTTAATCATCATGAAACCGCTCAACTTGTCGGGATCTCAGAAGGCAATGTACGGGTTATCCAGCTGCGTGCTCTTATTAAGATCAGGCGTTTTTTCGCGGAGGTAGAAAATGAGTGAGCGAAAAAGAAGCAAACAACTTGAAAAGATGATGAATGGTTTTTCAATAGAAAATGATGAGCTGAATGATCTAAAGAACACAGCAGATAGCATCCGGCATATTGCGTCTCAGGCGAATCCGTCTGAGGCAGCGCATGATACACAACGAAAAAAATTACTCACATCAATTGTAAAAGAACAGGAATCTGTAACATTTGGAGGAGAAAACCGTAATAAACAGCAAACAATCAAAGAACCGCAGAGGAGGTTTGCTATGTCATGGGTTTTTATTGCTGCTACTTTATTTGCATTAGCGGGAGGGTCTGGTGTGGTATATGCTTCAGGAGATGCCCTGCCAGGAGATGCTCTCTATCCGGTTAAGATAGCTTCAGAAGATGTCCAACTCTTGTTCAGTGATGATGAGGGCGATGTGGATCTGCTGCTGAAGTTTATGGATGAGCGGGTGGGGGAGATGGACCAACTGGTTGACAGAGATGAAATAGAAAAGGCTGATGTGGCGTTGAATGCTTATGAAAACCAGATGGAACAGCTGACCTCATTGATGACAAAAATGCAGCCTGACGATCCGGTTGCAGGCGAAGCGTTGCATGCAGAGGTACAGAACCAGCTTGAAGAACAAGCGCGTCGTATGCTCAATATCAACGAAGAATCCGGGGAGAGACTGCAAATTCGTGAAAAAACGCAAGATCAACTGAAAACGCAGGATAAATTGCAAACCGTGAAAGAAACACAAGAGCCGCCGGTTGAAGAAAGCACTGATCAAAACGGAAATACTGGTGAGAATGGCAGCGGTTCACAGAGCCAGCAATCGAATGGCAGCCAGAGCAGCCAGAGCAGCCAGATAACGGTAGATCTGCAGTCATACAGCGTTTCACAAAATGACAGGATCTCCCTTCATTTTTCAACCAGCTCGACCACAGGAAATTTAATGGCGCGCGTTAATGGTGTGGCTTTGACCTGTTCACGAAATCAGCAGCAGTTGATTTGTGAAGGAGCTGTTCCTTCAGATGAAGATGTTCTTATTGATGTGATTGATGTGGATAGCGGTGCAGCTTATTTCAACCGATGGATCACACTGCGTGGGAACGGTTCGGAGAATGGGACAGGTAGTGATGATACCGGGAAGGATAATTCCGAAGGTGGTAATAGTCCCGGTGGAAAGCAGCACTAGTAGTTGATTGAATAAAAAAATGGAAGCCCGCAAGGGCTTCTTTTTTTTTGGATTTATGGGCTGGCTGATGATGAAGATGATAAAAAATATCATGGCAGGTTGTAAAGAGGTAGGCGTATCAGCCTAGTACGAGTATCTATACCAAAATAATTACAATGACTAAAACAATTAACAAATGTAATAAGAATAATGTGATAAAATTCACATTTAAAATTTATACAAGGAGGTGTTACTTATAAGTCATCTCGTACCGCCCATAAATTCAATGCACAAAAGAAGGAGATAAGATGAGATCATCAAAAAGAATTAGAATATTTGCGCTACTTCTGTTGGTCGCTTTACTTGCTGTAGCTTGTTCGCCTGCTGCAGCAACTGAAACCCCCGCTGAAACACCGGCAGAAGAAAGCGAAACGGTTTCCGAAGCAGAAGCAGAAGAAACCCCAGCGCAACCATTATGGACCAAAGAATTACGGCAGGCTATTGCAGCAGCGATTGATCGGGAGGTTATCGTAGATCGCGTGTTTGAAGGTCGCAATACCCCTGCTTATGGCATGGTCCCCGCGAGCTACCCATATTCAACAGAACCTTTCCTGGAAGAATATGGAACTCGTGATCTGGAATTAGCGAAACAATTACTGCAAGATGAAGGCTACTCTGAGGATAATCCCTTTGAATTCGATTTGTGGTATCCCCCAGAACACTATGGAACCACCACTGCCGACGTTATGCAGGTTATCAAAGAACAACTGGAAGAAACCGGCATGATGGTCGTTAATCTGCAATCACAAAACTGGGCAGAATATGTTGACGGTTTTGTGGCTGGTGAAGCACCTTTCTTCATGCTCGGCTGGTTCCCGGATTTCGTTGATCCTGATACCTGGTTAACTCCTTTTGCGTCCTGCTTGCAGTCACCTGATAATGGTGTGAATTACTGCAATGAAGAAATGGATGCGCTATTAACGGAAGCAGCCACTTCCGTTGACCCGGCAAAACGCGAAGAATTGTATCAGCAGATTGGTGAGTTATAC
Organism: Anaerolineaceae bacterium; assembly: GCA_963556045.3. Classification (GTDB taxonomy): domain Bacteria; phylum Chloroflexota; class Anaerolineae; order Anaerolineales; family Anaerolineaceae; genus UBA4781. Next base: position 2,272,010 of record CAUVYA020000002.1, read on the forward strand.
GCAGATGACATTCCTACTATCCCGCTGTTCTGGGAACCGGAATTTATTACATTCCGCGCTGGAATTGAAGGCGTAACGATCGGTGGACCATTCGAATTCAACTACAACGTGCTTAGCTTCACGGAAGACGCAGTTCCTGCTTCCGGTGATGCTGATACGATCATCATCGGGACCACCGATGAGGTGAATAGTTTGGACGCGAATGATGCCTATGCAACCCACGACTGGGAAATCATCAAGAATACCGGCATGGCATTATTGGGTTATACCCCCGGTACATCCACCCTGATCCCTGCCGCTGCTGCAGATTTTCCGGAAATCAGTGAAGATGGTATGACCTACACATTTACACTTAAAGAAGGTCTGTCTTTCGCAGACGGAACTCCGCTCACTGCGGAAGATTACGTCTATTCATGGGATCGCTTGAATGCACTTGAAGGGCAGGTTTCTGGATTGGTTCAGGTTTATGTAGAGAGTGTGGAAGCTCCTGATGCAGCCACAGTCGTTTACCACCTGAAGAGCCCCATTGGTTTCTTCAGCGCTCTGTCAGCCACCGCTCCATTCGTGGCAGTCAATCCCAATACCTTCACCATGGATGCCATCAATTCTTACCCCGATACACTGGACGGAATTGGACCATATCGTATGGTATCAAACGTTCCTGGTGAACAGTTGGTACTGGAAGCCAACCCATTCTATACGGGTGAAGATGCCGCGAAAATCAAGAACGTTATCATCAAATACTTTGCTGATCCCACAACTATGGGTAATGCAGTAGAAAAAGGTGAAATTGATATAGCGTGGCGCACACTGGGTCCAGTTGAATCAACTCGTTTGTCCAGCATTGAAGGTCTCACCGTTCAAAAAGTGGACGCACCTTCACTTCGCTATATGGTGTTCAACCATACCTATGTATTAGATTCTGCAGAGTAGAAATCCTCTCTGAATAAAAAGGTGAGGGTAGCAATACCCTCACCAACCCCCTTCGAAAATAGTTTATTAGCAATTATTGTGTTTCAGTTTTAATGGATTGGAGCTGTCAGAATGTCATCATCATTGAAAAAATTTTTGGTTACTCGCATTCTACTGACTATACCTATGATCTTGATCATGATCACCCTCGTGTTTTTTATCATGCGGGTGCTGCCAGGCGATCCTATTCGTTCTCAGCTCGGACCGAGAGTGAGTGAAGAACAGGCAGATCGTCTGCGGGAACGTCTTGGATTAAATGAACCGATATTGGTTCAGTACGGTAACTATTTAAAGGATATGTTCACTTTCGATTTTGGAAATGCTCTGACGCGAGGTGAAAGACCAATTCGTGAAGAGCTGGGGGAGCGCCTGCCTGCTACGCTGGAGCTTGCCATCCCTGCTTTGATCTTCGCTTCTGTCTTTGGTATTGGACTTGGGGCGGTCGCGGCAAAAAACCGGAAAAAGACGGCTGATTATGGGATTCGTATATTCAGCATATTTATTTATTCGATTCCAATTTTCTTCCTGGGGCTTATATTTCAAATCGTGTTTGGAGTGCGATTGGATATCTTACCGCTATCGGGAAGAATGGATCCGATTCTGTTAACCACTTTTGAATCAAAAACGAATTTTTATATCCTTGATTCGATTTTGACTCAAAATTGGGCAGCACTTAAATCTGCTCTTCAGCATTTGATTATGCCTTCAATTACCCTGGGCTTATCACTCATGGGTGTTTTCATACGATTGACGCGCGTGAATATGATCGAAATGATCAAATCGGATTTTATTACAGCAGGAAGAGCGCGTGGCATATCAGAGAAACGCCTGGTTTACAAACACGCTCTCCATAATACATTCATCCCTATTCTGACACTTATTGGATTACAAACAGCCATGCTGATTGCGGGTGCTGTTCTTACGGAAACAACATTTTCCTGGCCTGGAATGGGACGATATCTGGTTGACCGTATCGCGTTGCGGGATTATACGGCGGTTCAATCTACCATTGCCGTTTTTGCGTTTTTCGTTGCGCTGATATCACTGGTGATGGATATCCTGTATGCCCTTATTGATCCTCGCATTCGTTACTAACTACAAAATACAAAAATAGGGATTTTTATAATGAATAGTAATAAAGAAATTCAAAACGACACTGTACCGGAATGGCAGCTAGAGCTGGATAAAGTGGGTTTTTTACGACGCCTGCTGTTAGCGAGGAAATGGTACAAAGGAGACTGGTGGTTTGTTTTGATTAGTGCCATTCTTCTGATATTTATCATTCTTCTGGGTATATTCCCACAATGGTTTGCACCGTATGATCCAAAAGAAGAAGTTGGACCCTCATTATTAAAGCCTGGCGAAAAAACACCCAGCTTTATGGTGCTGATCAATAATGAAGATGGAGATGTGTCGTTCCAGGATATTGCTGAACAGAGCAATAAGGTTGGTTATATCATGGGCAGTCAGGCTGCGCAGGCGATCAGAGATACGGTGGATCGCCTGAATGAACAGTCTGAGGAAGAAGGTACAGGGATCCGATATAACCCGAGAGGTGCACGGTTTGAAACGATACAGGAAGGATTAGAAGCTCTATCTCAGGGTGAAATTGACGGGTTCGTTGTATCAGAAATTGAACTTGGGAATACGCTTGCACAATTCTCAGATATCAGTGTGGCGGAAGAAATGCGCAGCTCAAAGGCTGAGTCATTTGTTCTGGGAACGAATCAACTGGGACAGGATATTCTCAGCCGCATCATCTGGGGAACCAGAATCGCATTAGTTGTAGGGCTCAGTTCAGCCCTTGTTTCATTTGCAATTGGTGTGCCGCTGGGTCTTTTCAGCGGTTTCATCGGTGGTCCGGTAGACCGCATTATTACTCTTATCATGGATAGTTTATATACTTTCCCGGGTTTGATTTTAGCGATTGCCATTGCTTCGGTGCTGGGAGCAGGGATGGGGAACATTATCGTGGCGATTGCGGTTATTTATATTCCCACATACTATCGTGTCGTTCGCGGGCAGACCCTTACCGTGAAGAATGAGCTGTATGTTGAAGCTGCCAGAAGCCTGGGCACAAAAATGAAAACGATTTTGCTTAAATACATTTTTCCAAATGTATTGCCATCCGTCGTTATCATTTTTTCAGTAAATGTTGCAGATGCAATTCTTACCGAGGCGGGGTTAAGCTTCATTGGATTGGGATTGCCCCCTGATACCCCGGACTGGGGTATTGATTTGGCTCGCGGGCAGGATTATTTACGCAGTGCCTGGTGGTTGATCACTTTCCCCGGCGGGATGGTCAGTCTGGTCACCCTTGCATTCAGCATGCTGGGAGAGAGCCTATCAGAAATACTCAATCCGCGTTTGTCGGAGTTATAACATGAAGAAAGAAATATTAGTACAGGTCAGAGATTTATCCGTAACCTATCAAACACGCATTGGTTCAGTGAGCGCTGTCGACCATGTCAGTTTTGATATTTATAAAGGCGAAATACTGGGATTAGTTGGAGAAAGTGGTTGTGGAAAGAGCACCTTTGGAAAAGCCCTGCTGCGCATGATCGATCCACCGGGTGAAATAAGCAGCGGCAATATAATTTTTGATAATGAAAATATCATGGAATATGATGATAAACAGATGCGCGATTTTCGTGGAAGACGCGCCAGCATGATATTTCAGGATCCCATGACATCCCTGAATCCCGTACAGCGTATTGATGAACATCTCATTGAAACGATCCAGGTGCATGAACCTCGAACAGGGCGAGAACCGGCTCTACGGCGTTCAAAAAAGATGATCGAACGGCTGGGTATTGGAGAAGACCGTTTGATCAGTTATCCGCACCAATTATCGGGAGGAATGCGGCAGCGTGTGATGACCGGCATTGGTTTAATCCTTAATGCTGATCTGATCGTTGCGGATGAGGCGACTACCTCCCTGGATGTGATCGTCGAAGCAAAATTGGCTGATCAATTGCGTGAGATCAGAGGCGAATTTGGTGTGAGTTTGTTGATGATCACGCATAATATTGCCCTTGTAGCGGAAATGGCAGATCGCATCGCTGTAATGTATGCCGGACATTTGATCGAGATCGGCGATATTTATGATGTATTTGAAAAACCAAAACATCCATATACGCAGGGTTTACTGGCATCCGTTCCAAATATTCGCTTTGACACCGAAGAGGAATTGTATAAAATGCCGGGTGAACCGCCAAACCTTACGCATCCTCCAACGGGCTGCCGTTTTCATCCTCGCTGCCCCCATGCAATGCCGATCTGTTCGCAGCGAGAACCATCTTTATTGGAAGTAGAAGACGGATGGATGGTTCATTGCTGGTTGTATCAAAAAAAACCGAACAAGTAAAGAATAAATAGAGTGATACATGAATTCAACAAGTAAACAAAATGTACAGGATGATACCATCCTCGAATTACATAATATAAAGAAATACTTCCCGGTTCAAAAAAGTATTCTCGACCAGTTATTTGCAGGAAGAGTCGATTACGTCCGTGCCGTAGATGATGTTTCCATCAACGTTAAAAGAGGCGAAGCATTTGGTCTGGCAGGAGAAAGTGGAAGCGGAAAAACAACCATTGGCAGACTGGCGATCGGTCTGGAAAAATTGACCGAAGGACAGGTCATTTTCAATGGACAGGATCTGTCTGAGCTGAAAAGTGAAGAATTGCGGAGATTGCGCCAGAAGATGCAGGTCATTTTTCAGGACCCCATGGCATCTCTCAATCCTCGTATGACTCTGGGAAATGCAGTCATGCAGGGATTGATCATCCATTACCCTGAAAAATCAGCGGAACACAGGGATATGGTAGTGTCAATTTTCGAAAAGGTTGGACTGACCCCTGCAAATTTTTATTTTAATAAATACCCACATCAGATTTCTGGTGGTCAGCGGCAGCGCGTGGTAATTGCCCGTGCATTAATAACACAACCAGATCTGGTGCTGGCAGATGAACCTGTTGCAATGGCTGATGTAAGCGTTCGGGCATTACTGCTGGATCTCATGGTGAAATTAAAGGAGGAATTCAATCTCACCTATTTATTCATCACGCATGATCTGGCGACAGCCAAATATATTTGCGATCGAATCGGTGTTCTTTACCTGGGAAAGCTGTGTGAAGTGGCAACGGTGCAAGAAGTCTACCAAAAACCGCTTCATCCGTATACCAGAGCGCTGTTAGCGGCAGTTCCTGTTCCAAATCCCCGCCAGCGCCGTACAGAAACAATGCCGGAAGGAGAGATCCCCAACCCGATCAATCCTCCTTCAGGCTGTCGTTTTCACCCGCGCTGCCCGATCGCACGCCCTGATTGCTCTGAGATCGAACCGCAGTTGGAAGAATTAGAACGAGGTCACTTTGTGGCTTGTCGTTATGCCAGATAACAGGATTGATAAGAAGAACACTCAAAAGTTTGGGAATATTTTACGAGACTGATTGTTGTGTTGATAAGCATATTTCGATAAACACATTCTTTTTAAAATTCTCTAACATTTTATAAAATCGCCAACCTCTCACGGGAAGTTGGCGGTGTAGTTTATTTATTCTCCGAAATTGTTTTCGATCAGAGCTTGTAATGCTGCCAGTGCATCATTAGAATCCTCTCCATTCGCGCAAATCGTGATCTGTGCGTCTTTCCTGATCCCCAGACCCAACACACTTAATAAGCTTTTCCCGTTCGCTTCCTTGCCGTTATAAAGAATACGGATGCTGCTCTGGAATTGAGCGGCAGTTTGTACAAATAAGACTGCCGGACGGGCGTGCAAACCGATTTCGTGTTTGATGGTGGCTTCAATTCTCATATTGGTGGATTCTTCGTCCATAAGAATAATGTCTTTTCTCATTGTGCTGGAGATGAGCAGGCAGCGGTGCAGTTGGAAAAATACTCTCTTTTCCCCATCACATCCACAACGGGTCCTGCCATTTCAAAAGAACCGTACAACCTGATATCTTCCGAGGAGGAGCCGATCAACACATCAATACTGCCGGGTTCCACTACAAACTGCATGTGTTCATTATAAAAACCCGTTAGGCTGAGAGGAACATCAAAGACGACTGTACAGGTTTGACCTGGCTTCAAGGATACTTTCTTAAATCCTTTTAATTCTTTTACGGGGCGGGTGACCCTGGCTTCACGGTCATGAAGATAAAGCTGAACGACTTCATCCCCCATACATTTACCGATATTCTCGATAGTACAGCGAATGGTGACCTTGCCATCCGTGGTCGGGTTGGCGGGGGTTATCTCAAGGCTGCTGTAGGCGAATTGCGTGTAGCTCATCCCATATCCAAAAGGATAGAGAGGGGTAGCCGGTTCATTATTGTAGCCCTGGTGTTCGAAGAAACCCATATTGGATTTGCTGTAGCCGGATCCCACTTTGTGGTTGTAATAAATGGGAACCTGCCCGACGGAGCGGGGAATGGTCACCGCTAATTTACCGGAAGGATTGATATTGCCGAAAAGAACGCTGCCGATCGCTTTTGCGCCTTCCTGCCCGGGGAACCACACATCCAGAATGGCGTCCACGTGTTCAGAAGCCCAGTTGATGGTGAGGGGTCTGCCGTGAAACAGGACCAGCACAACGGGTTTGCCAGTTTCCACGATCGCTTTCAGAAGGTCTTCCTGCACCCCGGGTAAATTCAAATCTGAGCGATCCTGTCCTTCTCCACTGGTGGCGTCCATCCAGCCCGATTTCCCGCCCAGCGCCAGCACCACTACATCTGAGTTATTAGCTGCGCGGAGAGCTTTGTTAAAACCTTTGGTAGAAAGGTCAACGATGCCGCAGCCCTCTGCATAATGGATTCTGGTGGCAGTACTGACATGTTCCTGAATAGCTTGTTTCAATGTGATGGAGTTGAATGATTCTTTAATGAAAGTGTTGGGGTCTTTGAACAGGATCTTCCCCATTTGTTTTATTAAACCGCTCCCCTGTTTCAGCCCCATGGGATTATTGGATTTTTCTTTCACTTCACTGACTTCCAGAGCATCTCCCACACCCGCCATGCTGGCTTTTTCATGTGCAGCACCATTCTTTTTGGTTAACCGTTTAATGGTGCCCTTTAACATTTCAAGAGTAGCGGGCATGGAATATCCCGCGAAAACACTGCGCAGATTATCAGCGTGTGGACCGATCACGGCGATGGATTTCACGTTTTTATCAAGCGGTAGCAGACCGTTCTTGTTCTTTAGTAAAATGATGGATTCGCTGGCAAGCTGTTGGGATATTTGTTTTCCCCGTTCGCTGCTGAAAACCTCAAGTACTTTCCCTTCTTCAACGTAGGGATTTTCAAACAATCCCAGTTCAAATTTACTGGTCAAAACGCGGCTGACGGCTTCGTCCAGCACATCTATTTTCAACAATCCTTCCTGAACAGCTTCGGCAAGATGATGAAAAGCATCTGTGACCGGTGTGTCTGCGTCCAACCCCGCTTCCAGCGCCATCACCGCCGCTTCTTTCATGTCACGACAGACATGCTGTTGATTGACACATAGTTCGATCGAGCTGCCATCACAAATTGCGGATCCCTTGAAGCCCATTGTATCTCGCAGCAGGTCGCGCAGAATGGCAGGATTCACGGATACCGGGATGCCATCGATCTCCGAATAGGTGCACATCACCGCGCGCAGACCACTTTCATGGATCATTGCTTCGAAGGGATATGCGAATTTTTCGTACAGGTCGCGCTGTCCGATATGAACCGCAGCCTGATTGATGCCAGCCTGCGAGACGGAATATGCCAAAAAATGTTTCGCGCAGGAGACAACCCCGTTTTGTAGATCATCTGTTTGCAAACCGCGTGTAAAAGCGCTGCCATTCACCGCGTTCAAATAAGGGTCTTCACCATAGGTTTCATACACTCTGCCCCAGCGGGGGTCCTGTGAAAGATCTACCACCGGAGCCAGCCCTTTGCGTACCCCTACCGCTCGCATCTCTTGTCGGATGATCTGTGCTGCTTCTTCAACCAGGTCAGGGCGCCAGGCAGACGCCATATTGATGGGCGTCGGGAAATTGGTTGCTCCAATTGCCAGAAAACCGTTCAATGCTTCGTTTTGGAAGAGCAGAGGGATACCCAGCCTGGTATTTTCTGCCACCCATTTCTGGATCGCGTTTGCAAAATGAGCGATTTCAACGGGAGATTCCCAGAAGAGCATGGAAAATTGGGTCATGCGCCCCAGACCATGATGGAGGTGTTGTTCCAAGAACTCTGGATCAGGTATTTTCTTGCCAACCAGCATGTTGGGAAGAATGCAGCATAGCTGAGCAACTTTTTCATCGAGGGTCATTTGACCTAATAGATCATCTACCCTTTTCTTAATGGGTAATCCAGAATTCTTATAGTTCATCGTTTCTTTCCTTGTTTATTTTCGTAATACCGATGTCATGCGTGCCCAGGTGCGGGAACGACCGCGAATAGTGTAGGATAACGCCATGATGTTATCCGGCGTTGCCAGACCGGGCAATCCGGCATCCCCCAGATGATGAATATCCACGCCTGCCATCTTGCTCATCAAAGCGATCTGTTCGATGGTCGAAGTCGGTGATGCTTCCTGGCTGGTGCCAATAGTAGACATCACCAGCATGCCGGCAGCATGCGCTTTTTCGACAATTCTGTGGGCGAAATCCAGTGTGATCCCGGGTACCGTTCCCGGTGCAGGCAGCAACACCACGTCCACGCCCGCTTTTGTGTACATATCGATGTCTTCATCACAAATAACAGGATCGGTGGTACCGGCGCCGTGCATTTTTCCGGCGAAGATCAATATTCGTTCTGCCAGGGCATCTTTTATTTGTGCGGCAGCATCTGCAATTCCCTGTGGTGTCACACCGGTGGAGGGATTGCCGGTCAGACAGATGAAATCGGCACCCTGATCGGCAGCATTCCGCGCATTTTTAGGGTTGGCGATCACGAACGGTAATGCAGCCGCCATCATGGAATTTTTCATGGGTTCCAGGTTGATCCCCACCACACGCCCTGTGATCTCTTTGATATCCGCCAGCGTGCGCCCTTTTCCTTGTGGTAGAAGTCTGGAAATGGGATCTAGTTTGGAAAGAGGATTTTTGTCGGGCAAACCGAAGATCTGTGGTTCTTTGGTATTGTACATATTGAAAAGCAGCAGATCGGCGCCAAAGACGGCTGCTATCTCGGCATTGGAGAATGTTCTCAGGTGAGCCGGGATGAAAGTGCCGATGGTTTCGCAGCAGATCACTCTGCCCTCTGAAAGCTGGATACTCTCTTTGATCTCTCTGGAATTCATTTTGCGAATATCTGTGGGTAAAGCATCGATCATTCTGGTTGTCATTATTCCTCCATTTGTTGAAGTTGAACCAAGGACAGCATTAAAAATATTTTTAATGCTGTCATCAGTTGAGCACAGGTTATTGACCTGTGCTCAAGATGGTTGCTAGCTATACAGTTTTTCGTACAGCTTCAGCATGTGTTTCGCCATGTTGATCTCTGACATGGTCACCATGAGAGAATCCTGCGCATGCGTCATCAACAACGAGAATTCCAGTCCCTGACCGCGTGCTTCCGATTGGATCACTTCTGTCTGCACCTGGTGAGCGGTGCTGATCTCTTTCTCTGCCTGCTTGATCTTCTTGCTTGCTTCATCAAGATTATTGTTGTAAGCAGCGTCTAACGCCTTACTCACCAAAGCGCGCGCGTTCCCTGAATGAAGGATGACCAGTGTGGCGGTTTCGATAATTTTTGAATCCATAAAAATATTGATCCTTCCTAGTCTGCTGTTGTTTCTTCTTTTTCCAGCATCTGTTTTTCGTAGATTTTAAAGAATGGCATCCACGCAAATGTATCCACCACCCAGATCAACAGAGCGATAATTGCTCCCATTATTCCCATATTCATGAGCAGAGCCAGAAGAGGAGTAGGAAGGAATGCGACCAGGCTCATGCTGGATGGTATCGCCACCAATCCTGTCGTTAATACTGCATAGGCGATGATGGGATTGATAATGCCCTGCACAAGGATAGAACCGAACCCAAGAACAGGATTGAATGCGACCGGGCAGCCGAAGATGATCGGTTCATTGATGTTCAGCAAACTGGGTACAATGGCGGTTTTCCCCAGTTGGCGAACAGCTTTTGATTTAGATCGCAGCATCAAAAAATTAAGTCCCAGTGTTGCCCCCGAACCACCTACAGCCATGAAGACCAGAAAAGTGCCAAAAGTTGTCAGATGGTACCCGTTTGCAAGCGTTGGCGTCACGCCCGCACTAAACAAAGCGGCATTCTCGGCAGCGCCGGTGATCAGGAATGGAAGCATGATGACGTACATTGCCATGGGGTGAATACCCATGAAAAACATGAGAGAGGCTAGAATGCCCAGTACCATAAGAGCAGGCAGTGTATCGGTAGCGATAAAAAGCGGTGCAAATAGTTTTGTTATCAGGTCAAACAGATTGATGCCACCCAGATAAACTACTGCCCAGGTGATAGTGATTAATAGAATTCCCGGGAAGAAGTCGGCAAACCAGTTTTGCATGAACTGCGGCAACCCCTTGGCTTTCAGCGTCCAACCTTTATGTTGAAATAGACCGCATACTTCTGAAGCGATGATGCCGACCAGGATTGCTATGGTCATCCCCTGCGCGCCCAATGCGCTGAAATTGACCTGGAATAATGTCACCAGCATATTGTCGGTTGTGATGAATTCAGGAGAGATCATCAAGAAATACATGATGATCGCGAATATGGTTGGTGCAGTGGTATCGATCTTCAATGCTTTAGCATTGGCTTGAGCAATACCGATGGTGAAGAATATACCCATTAACCCATAGGAGAGATCTTTCAACACATTGATCTTTGCGAGCAGCTCTGGGTTGCTCTGTAAAGTGAGTAGCGCAACGTTGCCGGCAACCTGAAATACCACACCTACGAAAATCATAGGCATGGAGTACCAGAAACCCTGCGTGATGGCTCGCACAACTCGTTTATTCGCGAATTTGTTCATCGCTGGTGCCAGCTTGGTCTGAATCCAGTTCATAAAGCCCTTCTTTTCCATAATTCATTCTCCTTGTTTGCTTTCGTTGTTTAGTAGATCCATGACGATTTTTAATACCCCTTCGCCATCCATTTGACCGTATACTGCAAATGGAATCTCTGCGAACAGGACATTGTGCTGTTCGCATTCCACGATCAGGTCATCTTTTATATAGGAAACCTGCGGGGCTAATAGGACAACATCCACTCCCTCTACAACAGCATCAAGGTTTGAAGCAGACTTGGCTAGAATTTCCGCTTCGATCCCGGCTTTTTCAAATGCTTTCTTTGCATTTTCCTCTAAGAAAGAGGTCGATATTCCACCAAGACATAAGAAGACGATTTTTAGCATAGAATTTTTTACCTGTATCGTTAAAGTTACAAACCTTTCTTTAATATTGCTTCTTAGAACATCTCTTGATATTCTTATTAGGTGGGGATGTTCATCCTCGCTGGTGGCAATCTATTCCTTTGACGAGGTGGATTGCCACCTCTTAATTAAGATATTCCTTTTTCTCGCGATATTCTTTACTCCTTTCTGTTGTAAAAGATTTATTGATTAATATGGTCTTTCAGCATTTTTTATTTTTCGAATTGCCTCTTTGAAATTCGGCAAATACTCTTCATGTGCGACTAACAGTTCGTCTAAAACCGCTTTGGAATTCGAAAAGGAATTCTCAAGGGGACTTGCCATGAGCGCTTCCAGCGCTTTTCGATAATCGCCCTCCATGGCTGCTTCAATGGTCAGGATCTCATATTGTTTGGCGGCGTTCACCAGTGCATGCATGTGGCGTTCCATCTTCCCCATTGCAAGCGGCCATACTCCTGCGCCGTTGATCAAGCATGGGATCTGCACAACATATTCGCGGGGTATATCGGCAATACTGCCGGAATTGGGGAAATCAATGATCTGAACCTCATTGGAGTTGTTGACCATGGCGCGCATCACGTCCAATCCGGCGGCTCCGTATCCGGCACCGCCGCGTGTACCCTGTACAAGACGAAAGCCGCTCATATCCAGCTTGCGGTACAGTTCAATGGTGATCTTGTCGATCAATTCCACGAATTCGGCGCGCGAATGCAGTTTGCTGAGGTCAACTTCTGCCAGCACATCTTCTGGAAGCTGCTGCGAGACCATATCGAGCATGGTTTTATTCATTTGATCGTATGCATCCCCACCCTCTATCATTTCATCCATCATATAGTAATAACGACAGTACATGACTGCAAAGGGCCAGCCGATGGCATCGATCAGATCTCGGGAAAGGAAGAATTTTGACATCGCTCCGCTCATACCCATTTGTTCCCCCAGTTTCTGAGGAAGCAGGGTCTTTGCTTTTTCGCTGACATCCTCCCCATGCACAAATATCTTCGCCCAGTTGAGGTGATTCAAACCAACAAACTGCAGGAACACATCCTTTTGTTCCACATCAAAGGCTTCGGCAGTCATTTTCCATGCCATACTGGGCCAGTTGCACAATCCCACAGCCTTGCAGTTGCTGTAGCGGTAGACAGCCTCGGTGAGCATCCCTCCCGGATTGGCGAGGTTGATCAACCAGGCACCAGGTTTGGCGTGAGTTTCAATGGCTCTCGCGATCTGAACGATGGCGGGAATATTGCGCAATCCCATTGCCAATCCTCCCGGAGCCGTTGTTTCCTGCCCTACCATGCTGTATTTGGGCGGGATGGTTTCATCAAGGACTCTGGCATGCGCTCCGCCCACGCGGATGGTGCTGATGACATAATCGGCATCCTTCACCGCATCCACAAGGTCAGAGGTGAAACGTACTGGAATATCTATTGCAGCATCCTGCAGGATCTTCTTTACAAAATTACCTACTGCTTCCAGACGATAGGGGTCAATATCCATTAAAACCCACTCCGCGATGGGCAGCTCGTCTTGATGAGCGATGATCATTTCGGCAAAATCGGGAGTATAGGTGCTCCCTGCTCCAATGCTGACAAGCTTCAGATTTTTGTTCGTGGTATTCATTTATTCTCCTTTTGTTTTTTTGTAATATCGTGGATGTAACCCTGTAAATAAATATCTGAGAAATACTGAAATCCGAGCTGTGAAAAATCATCAGGCAGATCAACGCCCATGAAATCGCTGGTCATCATCAAGCCAAAGAAAAGCCCTAAGATCGCCTGGCTGAAGGCGCTGCGTGACAGCCTTTCTGACATGGGATTCTTCGCAAGGTTCTTTTCTAATTCTTTTTCTGTTTGTGAGAAGACCTCTTTAAAAATCTGGGGCAGGTGGATACCCTGAAATTCGATCAACTCGATCAAGTGCAGTTTGATCAGATCTTTTTTCTTCTGCCATTTACCGGAGAGAATGCGAGCAGCGTCTTTGGTGAATTCTTCGGGTGTATTACCCTGGGCTTTGCGAACTGCGGCAGGGATCTCCCGCCAGGGATGGTAGGTGTTGAGCACTTCAACGAAAATTTCGTCTTTCCCATGAAAGTGGTTGTACATGGCACCGGTTGCCATTCCTACTTCTTCTGCGATGGCTCTGGTGCTGGTGGCATGGTACCCCTGCGAGATGAATAACTGGCAGGCGGTATCAATGATCTTATTGCGAGTGGCAATTCCCTTATCGGTTACTGGCATACTTATTCCTTGAAATAAAAATGAGCGTTCGTACTTAAAAAATAATACAAAAATAAATTAGGAATGTCAACAGGTAAAATGAACTTTATGCTTCGAAATAGGTATTCTGATTATGAAAAATCAGGATGTATCTTCTCGAGGAAAATGGATACCACTTGCGGGTCAAAATGCTTTCCGCTTTGTTCGCGAATATATTTCAGCGTATCTTCGACAGACCATGCTTTCGATAGGGGCGGTCGGAAGTCAACGCATCATATACATCCACCACAGCAAAAATTCGGGCTGCCAGCGGGATTTGATCTCCGGCAAGTCCCTGCGGGTAGCCGCTGCCGTCCCATTTTTCATGGTGGCAGTAGGGAATAACCAGGGCATCCTTCATATATTCGATGGAACTCAACAGATGATAGGCGATGGTAGGATGTTCCCTCATCATGATCCATTCATTCTCATCCAGAGATCCAGCTTTGTTAAGGACACTGTCAGAAATACTCATCTTGCCGATATCATGCAGTAATGCTCCCCTTCGGATATCCTGGATGTGTTCTTCCTGTATTCCCATCAATCGAGCTAACGCAATGGTCATATCTGTAACTCGACGAGAATGCCCTTCGGTTTCCTGATCGCGAATCTCAAGAGTGTGTGCCCACCCTTCGATGGTCTCATCGTAGGCTTTAACAAGATTCACGTTCGCATTTTGCAAACCTATAAAAAGTTCATCGCGATCCATGGCGATGGCTGTTTGTGCGGCAATGGTCTTGAGGATATTCAACCAGTCTTGATTGGCATTGAATTGCTGATGATGGAAAACGATCAATATCCCTTTGACCTCATTGTTAATGGTGAGTGGTGCGCTGTGCAGGCTCTTCAAATCTTCACGATCCATGATATCCTGTGAAGGATTTCTCTCCATATTCCTGATATCTTTTTCGGTGAGTATGCGAGGATCGGACAGCATTTGTGTGATCACATTTGAATCAATTGGGATTTGCTGCAATCCCGTTTCATCTTCAGAGAAACCAAATTCACTGACGAGATTGAAAATTTGTGATTCTTTTTCATATTTTAGAATGGCGATCGAATCAAAATGCAACAGACGTTTTGCCTGTTCCACAATTACATTCATAGTGAATTGCAGGTCGAGGCTGCTGTTGATGGTCTGGTCAATGATGCGCAGTGCATCCAATTGATCTACTTTCTGAAGGGTTTGTTCAAACAGATCGGCGCGCTGCAGGGCATTGGCGGCAATGTTGGCTGCGGCAGTTAATAAGCGCAGATCGTTTTCCCCCAGCTTTCTTGCGCTGCCGATCCAGAGCAATCCCATCACGCTTTTTTTGGTGATCAGAGGAGCGGCTGCAAGAGATGTGCAGTTTTCCATGAACAGGGCATCTTGTTCAGGTACATCGTTTTCCAGGGATGTCGAAAGGAATGGTTTTTGGCTTTGAAAAACCTTATAGCTTAAACCCTGCTTAAGCGGTCTTTCCAATCCCTTGAGTTTTTTCCAATCACCCCGTCCCTCTTCTGTGATAAAAAGCTCCCGCTCGTAATCAATGCTTTGAATGGAGGTGCCTTCCACTTCGAAATATTTAATGAGCGCATCCAGCAGGTTTTGAATGATCTGCCTGCGGTTCTCCGCGGTGCGCAGTGCAGCGCTGATTGTGCTGACCATACGCAGCTCACGTTCTCTATGCTCGCGTTCACTTACATCACGCAGCACATCAATGTAATGAGTGACATTACCCTTTTCGTCCCTTACAGGTGTGATCAATTGTTCCTGAACGAAATGAGTACCATCTTTCCTTTTTTGCAGTAATTGACCGTGCCAGATTTTTTCTCGATTCAAGGTTCCACGCATATCTTCATACATCGTTTTTGGGTTGAGATCCGAATCAAGGAGTGTAGAAATATCCTGCCCGATGCATTCCTCTTTTGTATATCCAACCATCTGACAAAATGCTGGATTTACCCATTCGATAGTATTATCTACACCTGAGATCACCATGCCATCAGCCGCGGCATTTAGCGCAGAGGATTGTAAATGCGTGATTTTTTCAGCCTGGACTTGTTCAGTTATGTCGCGAATAAAACCGCCAATTCCAACTTCTTTTCCGAGAGGAACCGGGAATTTTCTTGTCTCATAAATGCGATCAGCGAGTGGTTCGATGGTAACGACAACCCGATTTTCCTGCAGTGTTCTTTCATCGCTTTCCCGGCAGTTTTTTGCGGAGGATTCAGGCATCAGATCGAAATCGGTTTTATTAAGGACTTCATCTTCCGGTTTGTTGAAGAATTTCAGATTGGCTTCGTTAACCATAATATAGCGAAATTGCGCATCTTTTAAAAAGACCATATCCTGGGTGGCATTGGTCAGTTCACGTAGTTTTTGTTCGCTATTAACCAATTCAAACTCGAACCTCCGTTGCTCGACAATATTCCAGATAGCATCCATTAATAAGGTAACCTGTAGAATATCTGTTTCTGTATAGGGGTCGGTTTTATTTGCAACACCTACCACTGCTACGATTTTTCCTGAAGAGATGATAGGTATGATCAAAAATCGTGAAAGAGCCCCATGTCCTTCAGGAAAGCTTATTTTCAGGGAATGTGGAACTTTGAAATCATTCAGAACAATAGCTTTTCTCTGTCGTACAGCTTCTCCCCACATGCCGGCTTCTACAAGCTGAAAAGTAGTGACTGGATTCTGAATCTGATTTTCGTTCATACCCTCTTTCGACCAGCTGTTGAGCGTGAATAATTGAGTGTCTTCATCATAAAAATAAATGTAGCCCAACTTACTATTGGTTAATGCAATAGCTTTTTCCACAGCATGATCATGAAAATCCTGAATATTATTGGATTGGTATTGCAGTATCTCAACCAGACTGCGCAAACGCTGCTGGTTGGCGTTCATTTCTTCTTCGGCATGTTTTCGATTGGTAATATCATGGATGATTGCAAATAGTAGAGTTTGCCCCTGAACTTTAATGGGACCGCTGAATGATTCCACATCTCGAATTTTCCCATTTGCCAATCTGTGTTGAAATTCAAAACGCTTCTGTTTTTTCTTGAATGATTTTTGAATTTCTTTTTCAATAACGGTTTCGTCTAGAATATTGATCTCTGTCATTTTCTTCCGTAAAAGTTCTTCATGGGACCAGCCGTAATAAGCACTGGCTGCAGGATTGGCATCAATGATCTTCCCATCCTTTGGATCTATTAATAACATGACGGTATGATTGTTGTGGAATAAATTACGGAATTTCGCTTCGCTTTCGCGCAATTCTGATGTACGCTTTTCCACCATTTGTTTGAGTTGTGCTCGTTGGTTTGTGATGGAATTGATTAACACACTGAGAGAAACTGCGATGATTACCCCACTGAGGATAACGGTGATTGTTCCTGTATAAGGAAAATAAGCATTGAAGGCTTGACCGGGTTTGTATTCCATAATAAAAACTTGCCCCCCCGAAAAAAATGGGGAACGAATTGGCTCAACCTTGAATACTGCCTGAAATATCGACATCACCGGATGATCTGGAGTCCATTCACAATTGGACATTTCATTACTAATCAGTAGAGGAATTTCCCCATCCGATTTCTGATAAAGGCAAAGAAGTAATTGGTCATTGTTGTGATTAACATTGGAAATCTCGCCATCGGCAAAGAGGGTTTCCAGTGAAAAATCGCCGGAAATAAATCCAACTAAATTCTGTGATCCGGCAGAATAATAGATCGGTTGATACATATTTAAACCATGAGATACTTCAGATTCCTCAAAATATGTAAGCGTTCGTAGCCCAGATTTAGCAGCTTGAGCAATGGCAGCCCATTGAGTGAGGTCTGATTTGAGATCAAACCCAATCAGTGAGCTGTTCTCTTGTTGTGGTTCAATGAACAGAATTGGATAATAATCATCTTGTTCGCCAGGAGCATTAATCTTCCTTCCGCTTGCGGATCGTTGCCAGATGAAAAAATCAGATCGGTCCTGTGATTGAATATTCTGCTCCAACTCTAATCTTTTTTCATTTGACACGATAGGAATCCAGCGCCAACTATCCACGATAAGTGATTCAGTAAAAGGCTGAGTGAACGATTTAAATTCGCTGCGATTTACTTCTTCACTCCCGGCGAAGAATTGGGATAAATAATCTAATCTTGTGTCAATCGTGAAATTCAGATTAAGCATCATGCTTCTTTTTTGGATTGCTGCCAGATTTTGGAATGATTCGTGATGGGTTCGTGATTCTGTATAAAACACATGAAAAGTTATGATAGCTGTTAATTGAATGCACACAAAACCTGCAAAAAGAGCATTAAGCAGTGGTGCTCGAACAGGGAATCGTCCTTTCAAGTAGAAAAAGAAGTACAATCCCCCGCTTAAAAACATAGTAATGATAATGGGAAACAGAGAACTTATTGACCATATCGAAAACCATGGTTCCAGGATTGTAGCTGTTTCAAGGACAGTGAGTGCTGTACCGGTATTTTGATCGATGATGGGTGAAAAAACGGAAACGTGATTATGATCTTCAGCGAACGGCACAATGACCGTGACAGATTCTCCAGTTGCGAACACATTTTTTATTGCTGTGACAATCTCGGGGTTAATTGGCTCGTTGACGTCCGTATCGGCTGTGTTTATTTCTTCAGAAGATACCAGTACATGAATATTTCCATCTACTAAACCACCATACAATGAAATGGAATGATAGTTAGGGAAAACCTGCATGGTCAGATCAAATTGCTGCTGGAGACGCTGATTTTCTGCTAGATTATTTTCAGGGTACGCTGCAGCAATGTTATTTATTATCCCGGGATTTAATCCTGAAGCAACCATCTCAGATTGATACTGAAAGTCTTCTATTATCAATTTCTTGGTCTCATTCCTTATGAAAATAGTGAGAATTAACCCTGCAAGAAGAACCAGCAGGAGAGAGATATAAAACCATTTCGAGTATGTGATAGGAGCGTGAGATTTAATAGGCATATGTTTCTACTCTATGGTTGTGTGTACTGAGTATTGTAAACAGGCAGGGTTTGATGAAAGTGCGTAATAAGAATACCGGATAAATGAATAAGAGGGGAACTGAACCTGGTATTTTCTCATATACAATCGATATTCTGATCAAGAAATCTTGGATCTTTAACTATAAAAAATAGAAATTTCTTTGGTCCTCAATATGGATTATTATACAAGTTTCTGAATAGAAATCATACTGTTACAACTCTACTTATCATCGCTAACGTATTGAGTATTAGATTGTGTAAACTCCAAAAAGGGACAGGGATGAGATAAAATGAGTAGCGATAAACTACAATTAAACCTGAAAAAGGGGTAATCTTTATCAAATACATATTACAGTAGAAATAGTTTTTATCTTAAGATAATATATTTCGGAATGAGGAATCAAGTGGAAATTGGTCAAACACTGCAAAAAATACCGAGTTGGGTTAAAACCACTCTGATTATCGTCTTTATTACTTGTATTGTGGTTTTTCTAAAATTCTTCGACATGGCGTATGTTAAAGAATTCATGTGGGATAATCCACAACTCAGTCTGATTATCAGTTTTGCCATCTATTTTCTAACAAGTTTTACTTTTATTCCCTCTTCACCATTAACAATTTTTATGTCGATATTAAGTGGTCCATTGCTGGCTATCACAGTTGCTGTGGTTGCAAACACAATATCTGCACTGGTACAGTATTATTTGGGTACCACCCTTAAAGATGTGAAGGATTTCGATAATGTTCGAAATAAAATGCCGGCTTTCTTACAAAATCTCCCCATTAATTCCCCTCTCTTTTTATTAATCGGCAGGGTAATTCCCGGGGGAATGCGCGGGTTGAGTGTTATTTGTGGTTTCCATCATGTGCATTTGAGCACCTATATTTGGACCACGATTATTATGTATTTGCTCAATTCAATCGTTATCGTTTTCGGCGGGATAGAATTGATCGAGCTGATATAAATCGAAGTTTTCTATCTTCGATCATGAAATTAGTATGATTTGATGCCAATAAGTTAATGAAAGGAAGATAATCTTCTATCAGGAAAATACGTGAACACTACAGATCGCATTAAGCAGTACATCACTATTGTAGCAGTACAAGCCATAACCTTGCTGGTTTTATCGCGATTAGAAGGATTACAAATCGAATCTCTTTATGGCACAATAGGAATTGCCATCGCTTATCTATTGGCGAATGTTATTTACTGGTGGTCTTTTATCAACTTTTTTTCTTACCTGCCGGTCTGGCTTTACCCTTTAATTACCTTTGTCGTATCTGGCATACTTATGATGGCGCTTGGGAATTTGATGCCGGGAATCGTCATCACCGATGTTGGAGCCAGTTTGCGTATTATTGTGGTGCTTTCCGGCGTAAGCGCTGTTCTATCTGGCGTCCTTTCATTGAAGATTGATCAGCAATTTGATCGATGGATCACACGGAGACTTGTTGCCAGGCATGAGAAACCGATCCAGACGGAAGTGCCAGGTTTCCTTTTCCTTGAGATCGATGGGCTGAGTGAAGAAGCTTTGCATGAAGCCTTGAATTCAGGTCATCTACCCACGTTGCAGCGCTGGATAGATCAGGGAACCCATGAGATCATCCAATGGGAAACGGATTTTACTGCCCAAACCGGAGCGATTCAATCAGGGATTTTACTGGGAAATAATGAGAACATTCCTGCCTATCGCTGGTGGGATCGCAGCCAGGCTCGTTCCATCAGATCGGGAAATTTTCAGGATGCGCATGAAATTGAGAAGATGTTAAGCACTGGGGAAGGATTATTATCGGGGGGAGGCGCTTCACGAACCAATATGTTTTCCGGCGATGCCGATGAATCGTTGTTCACGATCAGTACCGTACTAGATCGTGATCGTGGAACAGGTCCGGGATTCTATATGTTTCTGGTGAATCCATTTGTAATAGGGCGCTTGATAACAAGATTTCTTTCTGGAGTAGTGCAGGAATGGTGGCAGGCATTACGCCAAAAAATTCGTCATGATCAACACACCATCAATGCGCGCAACTTTTTTTATGGATTCATACGTGCTGCCGAATCGCGAATCATGCAGGAGATCACCACCTATCTTGTCAGCAGCGACATACTGCGCGGGATACCGGCAATCTATACAACCTATGCAGGTTATGACAATATCTGCCACTACGCCGGATTGAAAACCCCGGAAGCAGTAGAGAGCTTGACCGAGATCGACCGATTTTTTGCACGCCTGGAATATATCACTGAACGAGCACCACGTCCTTATCACATCGTTGTGTTATCAGACCACGGGCAGACGAACGGAGGCACATTTAAAAATGTACATGGCATCAGTTTCAACCAGCTGATCAGGAATTCCATTTCGGATGACAAAGATGTGGTAGATAACATTGATGTTGACGAAGCCAGGGATCATATTAATGCATTTCTCAATGAATCGGTTCAGGCGGATACGCGTACCGCAAGTGTTTTACGCACCATGGTGCGCAGTAAAATGCATGATGGTGTGGTTGAGGTGGGTAGAAAAGAGAAAACAAGAAAGGCTGACAACGATGAACGTTATACATCTGATGATGAGCCTTTGATCGTGTATGGTTCCGGTTGCGTAGGGCTGGTATATTTTACCGAATCGAAAGAGAGATTAACCTACGAATCAATTCAGCAGAAGTACCCTGACCTAATCTTAAGCCTGGTTCAACACGTAGGTATTGGGTTTGTAATGGTACGTTCTTCAGAAAACGGCGATCTGATCCTTAGCAGGGGCGGTATCTATTATCTGGATAATGATACGTACGAAGGGGAAAATCCGTTGAAAGATTTTTCTCCTCACGCTGCTGATCTGCTTCGGAGAGAGAATTCTTTCCCGAATTGTGCGGATATCGTTATCAACACCCGTTATGACCCACAAACGCAGGAAATGTGCGGTTTTGAAAACCAGGTCAGCCATCACGGCGGATTCGGTGGACCGCAGAGTTTTCCGTTCATTTTATATCCCACTGTTTTGCCATACGAAAAAGAACCGCTTATTGGCGCAGTGCAGGTACACCGACTTTTAAAAGGCTGGCGGGAGATGGAGCAATCCGGTAAAGCGGATGAATGATGGGATATACGGGTTGATTAAAGGTTTATCCTGAGAAGGAGAACAAAAATACGGGAAGTGCTAAACTCAGGACCTCCCGTATCTTTTATTAAATCCGCGATTGGATCAATCTATTTCCACTACAAGAGATACACCTGCTTCCTTCACAGGATTGGCATTTGCTAATTGTAGAACGCATGCCAGATCGGTATCGTGGCAAATATAGAAATTATCGATCTTCTCATTGTGTACGTATTCACAGGTTTTTTCCATTTGATGAGCTGACACTTCGTCAGATCGCAAGTGTGAGCCGCCCAGGTAAGTATAAACATGGGTTGCGCCAGTTAATTTCTTGGCATATTCCATGATGTTGCATATACCGTAATGGGCACAGGCGGTGAAGACGCTGACGTCTTTGCCATTTTTATGGCGGTACGCAAACTGTGTATCCTCGATCACAAAATCATCTTGCCATTCTCCATCTTTCAATATCTTTGGAGATTGAGGGAATTCGCGTTCAAAATCATTGGTGATGGGAGTGATGCCCATATATACCAGATTTTTTGTCAACCATAATGGTTCCGCAACGAAACGTACATCAAAAAACTGTTTCATATATTCCAGGCTGACATCCATCCCGACATCGTAATTCCACGCGAATTGATATTTCTTGAGCATGATATCTTCATGTGTCATAAGAAGTATCGGTTTTCTGGCTATGCCGAGATCGCGATAGTACTTGATAAGATGTTTTAACCCGCCACTATGATCATAATGACCATGCGATATGATGACATAATCGGCGGTCAGAAGGTCAATATTAAGGGCTTCTGCGTTTTTAATGAATTTATCAGAGTACCCGGTATCATAAAGAACTTTGACATGTTCGTCCTCGAGCCATGCTGAGTATCCATGCTCGGCATTATAGAACTTATTGAACAAACTGTGATTTTCAAGAAGAACTGTAGCTTTCATCGAAGTATCTCCTAATTTTATTTAGCGACACAAAATCGAAGAACAGACAAATTCATCGATTTGTCGTGTAAGAAACTAACATTCGAGTTAGTAGGAAAGATTAAAAATATGAGTAGTTATGTTATCTCCTTTGTTATGTTGATTCCAGAGAGACTTTTTCAAGCACCTGGTAGATATTGTTAATATGCGATTGCATTCGGATTCTGGCTAATTCTGCGTCACGGGCTTTGATAGCATCGTAGATCTGTTGATGAAAATTAATGGATTGGTCAATAATTCTCTGATCAAGGCAATATCCTGCATACGCGCTATTCTCATATTCGTTTGTAACAGCAATGAGCGTGTTCTTCAGCAGCGGGTTGCCTGTGGCGGAAGCTATATGAGAGTGGAATTTCAAGTCCAGCTTAGTAAGTGAATCGATATTATGGTCGCTGCCGCTGGTGCGCATTTCATCAATGATATCCGCGAGTTTTTTAATCGCTTCATCATCAGCTCGTAAGGCGGCTAACTGAGCACACTGGGTTTCCAGCATGCTGCGGAACTCATAGATATATTGAAGTTCTGATTTTTTGAACATGTAATTCAGGGGTACAGAGGCAATAATTTGCGAGTTATTGTTTATCTTGGTCCCGGCTTTGGTGCGCGTGATGAATCCCATTGCCATAAGAGCAGTATAGGTTTCGCGCAAAGTAGAACGACTGACCCCCAGTTGCTTACACATCTCGTTTTCATTGGGAAAAGTAAAGCCCGGTTTAAGAGTTCCATCCATGATTAGATCAATTAATTTTTCAAGCAAAGTATAAGATAAGCTTTTTCTGGTGATGTTCCCCAGAGTTGTGAACAGATCATCAGTCATACGTTGTTTCAGGATGTCTTCAGTAGAGCTATTTGTCATGAGTTCTCCCAGAAATAATTAATATTGATAGCTTGTAAAAGAAAATTATAGCTTTTCTTATCATAACATATTATCAGATAAGCAGTTACGCATAAAAATATTGTTGATGTCAGACAATAGGATTTGTCGAACAAGAGGTCAAAAATGGGGCAAAACTACCTATATAAAATGTTACAAAAGGGAAAAATGTACTGAAAAGACCCATAAATGACTATAAATCACAAAATAAAGGTATTGACTTGAAGATTTCGCTGTGCTAAAATCTTGCTTAATTATGCGTTGTCCCCTTGTCATACAAGAGCGCCTTACATTGACGATCTGAAAATATAATTATCGTATGCATAGACTTGCCGTTTATTAAATAAATTGCTGTCACGAAATAGCACTACACAAGATGAAGTAATGTACACACAATGATTGCACATCAAAAAACACTACGAGGTACTTTATGGGTAAAGTAAACAAGACTGATGGACGCGGAATACTCTGGGGAGGATATTTAAATAACGATCATTATATTGATAAGGATGTCTGGTTGAAAGAAGCTTTTCCTGAATGGGGATCGTTTCTGAATAAACAGATTGAGAATTTTGATGTACCAAAAGGGCAGGTGAGTTTATGGTGGTGTGGGGGTCCATCATGGGTACTTAAGACTGATGAGGGTGGAATATTCCTCATTGACCAGAACAGTGCACCATCCCACTACACAACCCATGATTATTGTGGTGTATGTAAACAGGCTGGAGCGGATAGCATTAATTGGCTGCGATTGAATCCACAGGTGATTGACCCCTGGGAATTCAAGAAGATCGATGGTGTGTTTTGCACTCATACCCATGCAGATCATTGCGATATTTTTACAGTAAACGCAGCCCTGCAAACCAGTGACGCACTGTTCTATGCACCACCTGTTACCGCTGAACGGTTGAGAGAATTTCACGTGCCTGAAGAAAGGCTCGTAGTTGCAAAGGTTGGAGAATCGGTAAAGGTACCGGGCGCGACGGTGCATTTTCTCATTTGCTATGACGATACAGCTATTCGAACAGGCGATGAAAATGGGAATATCTCTTATGAAGATGCCTGCTGCTCTTACTTATTCGAAACATCAGCCGGCAACATTATGTTTTTAGGAGACACCTGGTACAACGATGGATATGTCCAGATTCCCAGAATGTTTGATGTTGATGTAGCCATCTTTGATATGGGCTTCAATGCTCCTGGTGCTACAGACAAGATGACCCCTTACGATTGCGCGCGTCTGGGTCAGGCTTTAAAAGCGAAGGTTCTTATTCCAGATCATTACGATAACTGGGTTAATTGTGCAGGAGATCCAAATTTGATCGTCGACCAGTTTGAGAGGATCGTTGCCGAGAATACCCCCGAAATAAAGACGGTGATCATGCAGTGCGCCGGTCGTTTTGATTATCCAAAAGATCAAAATATTCGACGCTATCGTTATCCCGATGGAAGCGAAAACTACGACTTTGAAAAGTCGGTCTTTGCAAAAAAGAATAAAAAAGAATCGAAATAAGGAGAGATCTGAATGGCTATTCCCAATAAAGTAATAGTAACTGCGGCGATTACGGGTGGAATTCATACACCGAGTATGTCGCAGTATTTACCTAAAGGTGCAGAAGAAATTATTCAGAATGCTGTTGATGCAGCCAATGCGGGTGCCTCAATTGTGCATATTCATGCCCGCGAAGATATTACTGGCAAGCCTACTGCGGACTTTGATGCTTTTGGTGAGATCTTGAGCGGTATAAAATCGCAAAGTAATGTAGTTGTAGGAATTACGACTGGTGGTGCTCAGGGGATGACCGTGGAAGAGCGTTTTGCGGTGATCGAACGCTTCAAACCCGAAATGGCTTCTGCTAACGGCGGTTCCATCAATTTCTGCCTCTCCAAACTGGCTGATAGCAAAGAATTACAAAATCCCCAATTTGATTGGGAAGTCCCCTTCTTGAAGGCGACTTACGACAATGTTTTTAAAAATACATTTTCAGATATTGAATATTGTATTAACATGATGAACGCTTGTGATACTTTCCCTGAGTTTGAGATCTTTGATTACGGTCAACTGACAAACCTGCAATATTTCCAAAAATTGGGAATGCTCAAGAAAAAATTATATGTGCAGTTCGTACCCGGAGTGATGGGTGGAATGCCGATGAGCCTGGAAGGATTCATGTTCATGCTTGACCAAGCAAAAAAGACGCTGGGATCTGATCTTCTGTATTCCACTGTGGCTGGAGGAAGGCGAATGTTCAAGTATGCAGCATTCTGCGCTATAACCGGTGGAAACGTACGGATTGGTCTGGAAGACGGTCTTTATATCAAGCCGAACGGAGAACTGGCTGTCAATAACGCTGCCCAGGTTGAGAAGATCATCAAAATCCTTCAAGCTCTCGATTTTGAGATAGCAACCCCAGATGATGTAAGAGAAAGATTGGAACTTAAAGGAAAAGACAAGGTGTGTTTTTAGCAGCATCATTTTGATATTGAAATTAACTCATGTGATATATGCGTTTTGTCATTCGGACCTTGACAAAAAAGAACGATAAATGGAAGAAGGAGTGTTTATGGAGAGATAAAATTACGATTTATCAGTAAACAATAAAAATATAGGAGAATATAGATGATGAATAGAAAAATGAGAGTGCTGCTTGTTGTTATGTCAGCCCTTTTAGTCGCTGGATTGTTCGCCTCTTGTTCCGGCGCCGCAGATACGGCTGAAGAACCTGCTGATGCAGCTGTTGCTGATGAAGCAGTTGTTGAAGAATCTGACGCAGAAGCAGTGGATGCAGCTTTACAGGAAAAACTGGACACTACGTTGTATGTTGGTGTTTCCGTTCGAACCTTTGCAAATCCCTACCTGGTAACAATTGCTGATGGCGGACAACTTTTCGCAGACTGGCTGGATGAAATTGGTCAGAAATATGAGTTCGAGGTCATGCTGAACGAAGGTTCAAACGATGAACAGATCAATGCCATTGGGGCTTTCCTGGCGAAAGCAAATGGGAATGCGATCTTATTTGTTGACCCAAATGAGGCAGCTATCGCAGCTACAATTGCTGACATGGTAGAAGAAGCTGGCGCATATATGGGAACAACCTGGAATAAACCACCAGAGGTCAAAGTATCTGATTATGACCATTGGATCGCCCACCACACCCCTGATGATGTTGCGATGGGTTATGATATCGCTGTTGAAATGTTCTCACAGTTTGATACTCCCTTCGAGGGTAAAGTCGTGGCAATTCAAGGACGTCTTGGAAATACCACCGCCAATAACCGCTATGCCGGTCTGGTAAAAGCCCTGGAAGAATATCCTGGTGTAGAACTCGTTGCTGATGAAACTGCAAACTGGATGGCTCCTGAAGCTCTCACGATCATGGAAACATTGTTAGTTGCCCACGATGATATTGATGGCGTGTGGTGCGCGAATGACAACATGGCTATGGGTGTTCTACAGGCGCTGGAAGCAAAGGGTCTGCTTGGTCAGGTAAAAGTTGTTGGTATCAATGCGATCCCGGCAGCTGTAGATGCGATCAAAGCTGGCAATATGACCGCCACCGTCGACTGCGATGGTTGGGGACAGGGTGGCTACACTCTGGCTATGGGTTATGACGCCTGGCTTGGCAATCTCGATGTTCCTGCACTTCCAGAAGATCATCGCCAATTCGGTACAGCTTCGATTTTCATCAATGCTGAAAATGTTGACTGGTACATTACCAATTACATTGAACAACAGCCTGTAATGGATTTCACCAACTATTGGGAATTCCGAGCAGGTGATTATCCTATTGATTGATATCGAACAAAGACGGTTAGATTAATATGAAAAGCAGCTGACTCTTACCACATTCTCATGTTGTTAGGGTCAGCTGCATATTTTTACCTTGAGAGAAGGAGATAAGTATGAATGTTCAAAAAAAACATTCCTCATCAATTGTTGAGGATTTTGAACAAAAAATAATTCAGGAACAGCGGAAAGAAAAACTGATCCGATGGGCACCTGTTATTGTTCTCTTTGCACTTATTGGATTATTTTCATTGGTTAGTTCGGATAGCTTTCCAACCCTCAGCAATGTGGTTAATTTGCTCAATCAATTATCTATCACTCTATTGATCGCTATCGGATTGACATTTGTGACATTGATCGGATCGATTGACTTATCCGTTGATGGTGTGGTTGGATTAGCCGGGTCTGTCATGTCTGTTCTGGTTCTGAACAGTAAAAATGGCAATAATCTCGGTATCCTTGGGGTCGTCATTGCCATCCTGGTTGGCGGTCTGTGCGGACTCATTTCTGGAACAGTTCATGTCAAATTCAAGGTTTCATCTTTCATGATCACATTTGGGATGCTGGCTGTTGCAAAAGGTTTTGCGATCATGTCCTATCAGGGAAGGTTTGCAGAAATTGAAGATCCATTCCTGATGTCTATTCCTGCCGGTAATTTTCTTGGTATTCCTTTAATTACATGGATAGTTTTTGTCATACTGGGTATTGCCTGGATCGTACAGGAGAAAACGCCTTTTGGTCGTTATATGTACGCGGTTGGTACCAATGAGTCCATTCCTCGTATGACCGGTGTGAATGTGGATAATGTGAAGATCAAAGCCTTTGTATGGTCAGGGATATGCCTGGCTGTAGCCGGTATTCTGGGTGCAATGCGATTAGGACGGGGAGAGGTTGATATTGGGGCAGGACAGTTCTTCTCAGCTCAAGCAGCGGTTGCTATTGGTGGAACGTCTTTATCTGGTGGCAAAGGCGGGGTGCTCAATACTTTCGTTGGTGCAATGATCATTACTGTGCTCAGCAATGGACTTCTATTAATGGGAGTGAATACCTACATTCGATCAGGCGTTCAGGGCTTGATCATCCTTGTCGCTGTTGCTCTAACCGTTTCTCGCTCTCGACAAACTATTTGTAAATAGGAGCAACAAGATGACAAAAAAACCTTTTTTTAGAATTGAAGATCTTTCCAAAGATTTTAATGGAAATCCTGCACTCAAGAATATCTCAATGCATATAAATTATGGCGAGATCGTGGGATTGGTAGGTGAGAATGGTGCGGGCAAGAGCACATTACTTAAGATAATGATGGGGGTTCAGCCCCAATCCAGCGGTAAGATGTTCATGAATGACTGTGAATTTGCTCCGGGCAACCCTAAAGAGGCAAACCTCGCAGGTGTGGGAATGGTGTTCCAGGAACAATCGTTAATTACCAATCTCACCGTAGGGCAGAATATTTTTCTTGGTCATGAAAAAAAATATACAACAGCCGGGGTGATCAATTATCGTGTGATGTATAAAAAAGCCAGCGAAATTCTCGCAGATATGAATCTTGGTGATATTCGACCCCAGAAATATGTCCGGGAACTCAAGTTTGCCGCACGACAAATGATCGAGATCGCGAAGGTTGTTAATCAGGCTTATTCATCAAATAATGAACATGCGTTGATATTGCTGGACGAACCAACATCCGTGCTGAATGATAAAGAGATCAAACAGCTTTTCTCAGAAATGAGGAGACTTGCGGATGATGGTCATTCCATTGTATTTGTATCACACCGCCTTGATGAAGTGCTGGAAATATCCGATCGCATCTACGTATTCAAAGATGCTGAGAATGCCGGTGAATTTGAGACAGAGAATGCGGATGAAAAGAAACTGTACGAGGTCATGGTGGGCAGAACAACAACCGGAGAATACTACCAGACCAATCTTCAGAAAGAACCGCAAAATGATGTGATCCTCGAAGCGCAAAATCTGGAACTTTTTGGAACATTTAAAGACGTGTCTTTTAAATTACACAAAGGTGAGATATTGGGTTTCTATGGAGTAATCGGTTCTGGAAAAGAAGAACTATGCTCGGTGTTGTGTGGAGATCTCGAACCCACATCCGGGAAATTGCTGGTTTATGGAAGAGATGTATCGTATACAAAACCGAGTAATGCTGTTCGTGATGGAGTATTCATGATCCCACAAGAGCGCAATGTTGAGGGTGTCGTTGGAGTGCTCAGCGTGGCTGAGAATATTGCCAGTACAAGCTACCGATATCTTGGTAAATGGGGATTTATATCTCAGAAAAAAATGGTTGACCAGGCGAAGAATTGGATAGAGAGACTGCGCATAAAAACACCCGGTTATAAAACGCTGGTGAACGAATTGTCTGGCGGCAATGCTCAGAAGGTATTGTTTGCCAAAATGTTAGCCAGCAGGAGTGAAATTGTTATTCTGAACCACCCCACCCGTGGCGTGGATGTCGGCGCGAAAGAAGAAATATACCAGCTGATTCGTCAATTGATTGATGATGGGAAGTCGATCATCATGCTGGGTGACACGCTGGATGAATGTATTGGCATGAGCAACCGTATTTTAGTGATGAAAGATGGATTGCTCACAGGGGAATTCAATGCTTCAGTCGATCATAAGCCAGAGAACATCGACATCATTCAATGCATGATGTAATAAGTGAGAAAGTGAGTTTATCTCTATGAATATTACGAATAGTTTGCAATTTAAGAAGGTTAAATACTTTCTTGAAAAAACAATCAACATATGGTCAGTGCTCTTACTGGTACTGGCTTTTTACCTGTGGAATGATGCTTTTCTGAATAAATTCAACGCGAAAAATCTACTGACGAATATGGCTCCATTACTGGTAATGGCGACCGGCGCAACTTTCATGAGTCTAATTGGATCGGTAGACCTGTCAATGGGGGCTGTATGCTCTGTCGCGAATGTCATTCTGGTTGAACTGCTTCCGGTAATGGGCTGGAAAGCGTATCTTGTAGCGGCAATATTTGGTATCTTTGCCGGTTTATTGTTGGGAATAGTCCAAACCAAAACGAAGATACCTTCTTTCATCGCTTCGCTGGGATTCATGCGTATGTGGGAAAGCGTGGCGTTGTTGATCACAGCTTCTCCTGTTTCGATAGCAAGCGAAATAAAGGGATTGATTGCATGGGGCAAGACCAGCTTTGGCATCATAAGTCTCATGACTATTTTTGCACTCATCATCGCTCTGATTTTCTTCCTTTTCCAGCGATTTAATAAAGTTGGGCGCAGTTTCGGTGTCATTGGCGGCAATGAACGGGCAGCATGGCTCTCTGGTATTCCAGTGCAAAAGTACAAATTGGTCGCATTTATGATCAGTGGTTTTACTGCAGCTCTATGTGCGGGATCATGCTGGCAGTAAAGCTTAAAAGCTCTGCACCCACCGTAGGAGAATCTTATACCCTTCTCGCGGTTGCAGCCGTTCTACTGGGAGGAACATCAGGCGCCGGAGGAAAAGGAAGCGTATTGAAAACCATCAGCGGTGTCTTGATCGTTACGATCATCCAGAATGGCATGACGATCATTGGAGTGGACGCTTTTTGGAACCAGATCGTGTTTGGCGGATTGATCGTCGTTGCCATGATTCTCAATACCGAGAGAGGTACGAAGAATTTAATCGTCAAATAGAAACAAGCCTCTCACGTATTACTTTATTATTTTTGACCTTGAGGAGAATTTAATGTTCAAAGATGTATATATTATTTCCTATGCAAGAACTCCGGTTGGAAAATTCGGAGGATCTTTAAAGAATGTTAGCACAATAGAATTGGCTACCCATGTCATAAAAAATGCAATTGCACGTGCGGCTGTAGAACCTGCTGCTGTTGAAGAAGTAGTGATGGGCTGCGTAGGACAATATGGCTTAAATGCGTTTTTAGGGCGAATTGCAGCATTGAATGCGGGATGCGCCATTGAGAGTTCAGGTCAGACAGTGAATCGATTGTGCGCTTCTGGACTGCAAGCTATCGTTACAGCGGCAACCGCAATAGACCATAAAGACATGTCTGTTGTCGTTGCGGGTGGTGCCGAGAACATGAGCGGCTATCCTTTCAGTTCTTTTGGATCACGCTGGGGTTTGAGAATGGGTAATGCGGAGCTGGTTGATACTCTCCTCACCGCATTAATTGAACCTTTTTCCGGTGAACACATCGCGAGTACCGCAGAAAATATCGCCGAGCGATATGGATTAACCCGTGAAAGAATTGACACGTATGCGGTTGAAAGCCAGGTTCGTGCTGCCAGCGCAATTGCAAATGGTTATTTTGTTGACGAAATCGTGCCGCTGGAAGTGAAAGACGGTAAAGAGATCAGGCTTTTCACAACGGATGAACACCCGCGGCAGACCAGCCTGGAACAGCTTGCTAAATTGAAAACGATCTTTAAAAAAGATGGTGTGGTCACGGCAGGAAATTCCTCCGGCATCAATGATGCGGCTGCAGCCATGGTTCTGATGGATTCAGAGACAATGCAGCACAATCACTGCAAACCGAAAGCAAAGATCCTGGATTATGCGGTTTCGGGTGTGGATCCGCAATATATGGGTATGGGTCCGGTCAATTCCACAAATAAACTATTGGAAAAATGTGGGATGGATATCAAAGATATTGGATTGTGGGAATTAAATGAAGCTTTTGCTTCCCAGGCGGTTGCCTGCATGGATGAATTAAATCTGGACCCCAATATTGTGAATGTGAACGGCAGCGGAATTTCTCTTGGTCATCCGATCGGCGCCACCGGCGCCATCATTGCCATTAAACTGCTGAGCGAGATGAAGCGCAGAAGCATCCAATATGGAATTGCTACGCTGTGCATCGGCGGTGGTCAGGGACTATCGGTTCTATTTGAGAATATTTGATCGAGGTTGGGTTCATGAATGAAAAGTCAATAGAAAAAACAACAATACTCGAAACGCTGAAGCCTTATGACATAAATTGTGTAAATAAAAATCTTGATTCTGCCATGCGTGATTTTCGCAGGAAAATCATTGTACTGGATGATGATCCAACCGGTGTACAGACCGTACATGATATTTATGTGTATACGGATTGGTCAAAAGAATCCATTCGACAGGGTTTTGATGATGACAAAGCGATGTTTTTCATCCTGACCAATTCGCGCGGTTTCACCGGAGAAGAAACACAGCGTATGCATGCAGAAATAGCCGAGAATATCGCGGAAGTATCACAAGCAACCGGCAAGGATTTCTTAATCGTAAGCCGCAGTGATTCCACGTTGCGAGGGCATTACCCGATCGAAACGCTCATACTCAAAGACCGGATCGAAGAACTTACCGGTAAAAAGGTGGATGGTGAGATCATCATGCCGTTCTTTGTAGAGGGCGGTCGCTATACGATCGATAATGTTCATTACGTGGCAGATGGGAATACTCTTGTGCCTGCAGCCAGCACGGAATTTGCGGCTGATAGAACATTCGGATATGCCTCTTCCGATCTACGAGAATGGGTCGAGGAAAAAACAGGCGGGAAATATTCAAAAGAAAGCGTAACCTGCATTACGCTGGATGAACTGCGCAGCCTTGATTATGCAGGCATCCGTCAAAAACTGGATAGAATTACGGGTTTTAATAAAGTTGTTGTCAACGCGGTTGAATATGCCGATGTGAAGGTTTTTGTCACTGCCCTGATCAAGGTGCTGGAAAAGAAAAATTTCTTATTTAGAACTGCAGCCGCACTACCAAGGGTGATCGGACAGGTCCACGAAAAAGGATTGTTGACCAGAGAAGAACTGGTAAATACAACCAATAAGAACGGTGGATTCATCATTGTCGGTTCGCATGTGAAGAAAACGACCCGCCAGCTTGAACGGCTAAAAGAACTCGACAGCATCAGTTTCATTGAGTTCAACTGTTTTCTGGTTGTGGATGATCAGGCGCTGGAGCAGGAGCTGGAACGCGTGATCCAGCTTGCCAATGAGAATATCAAAAAAGGAAAAACCGTTGCTGTGTACACGCGCAGAGAACGGCTCGATGTAAATAGTGGAAATAAGGAAGATGATCTGCGTCTGGCGGTCAAGATCTCGGAAGCGGTTACCACAATCGCATCCAGTATCACAGTAAGACCAAACTTTATCATAGCAAAGGGCGGTATTACATCCAGTGATGTTGGCACGAAAGCGCTGGAGGTTAAAAAAGCACTGGTACTGGGTCAGATACTGCCCGGAATTCCAGTATGGATGACCGGTGCGGAAAGCAGGTTCCCCAATATGCCCTATGTGATTTTCCCGGGAAATGTTGGAAGCGAAACTGCTCTGCGCGATGCAGTTGAGATCATGCAAATAAATTAATCACAGGTGAATGATGAAGAAAAAACTTGAAGGAAAATACGCAGTTGTGACTGGTGCTGCAAGAGGGATTGGTGAAGCGATCGCGAAGCGTTTATATGATGATGGTGCAGCGGGAATTGCAATACTGGATATTGATCAGGATAGTGCTCAGAAAGCAGCCGCAAGAATTGATGCATCAGGAAAGATCGCCTTTGGCTTTTCGTGCAATGTGGCAGAAAAACAGCAAGTCAATGAAGTATTCAACGAGATCAAGCAGCAGTTTGGGCGCATAGACATTCTGGTTAATAACGCCGGAATCACACGCGACAGCATGTTCCATAAAATGGAAGAGGAGCAGTGGGATGCTGTGTTAGCCGTCAATCTCAACGGCGTGTATAACTGCTGTAAAGCAGTGATCTCCGATATGCGTGAACAGAAATACGGGAAGATCGTCAACCTGGCTTCCGTATCTGCCTTTGGGAATATTGGACAAACCAACTATGGGGCTACCAAAGCTGCTGTGATCGGTTTAACGAAGTGTCTGGCAAAAGAGGTGGCAAGAAACAATATCACGGTAAATGCCATTGCCCCCAGCTATGTAGAAACGGAAATGATGCAAGCTGTTCCCGAAAAGGTACGTGAAATGTTCTTGAGCAAGGTGCCCGCTCAGAGGTTTGCAGAACCATCGGAGATCGCCGCAGTGGCAGCTTTCCTTGCGTCGGATGATTCCAGTTTTGTGACAGGTGAATGCATCGTAGCTTCTGGCGGCTCATACATGTGATCGGACGTTGAGATCGCTTTACAAGGATTGGATAAATAGATGGATCTGGTCACCCTTAGAGAATTATTAGACGAAACCAATGATGAATACGCTGTCCCGGCAGTGAATTGTTTTAACCTGGAAATGATCCAATCTGTGCTGGAGGCAGCCGAAGAATTACGCTCGCCAATCATCGTTCAATCGGGATCAAAAGATGTGCTGTATTCCTCACCTGAAACGATCGTTGCGATAGCGCAGGCAGCAGCGAAAAATAAGCAAGTCCGATTTGCCATCCATCTCGATCATGGGCATGATTATGACATCGCTGTGCGCTGTATTCGCGCCGGTTACACCAGTGTCATGTTCGATGGATCAACTCTGAATTTTCAGGAAAATATAGCTATCACCTCCAGAGTGGTCGAACTGGCTCATGCGGCGGGCACTTCGTGTGAAGCAGAACTGGGAACGATTGGGGATCGGGATGAAGAAGGTGAAAAGATAGCCAACGACTATATGACGGACCCTGATGCTGCAGGAGAATTTGTAAAGGGAACCGGTGTGGATTGTCTGGCTGTTGGAATAGGAAATGCACATGGTTTGTATCCACTTCCACCAAAACTTGACCTGGGACGGTTGGAAAAGATAAAAGCATCAACCGGCATCCCGCTTGTATTGCATGGAGGTTCAGGTTTGCCGGAGGAACAGATCAAAGCTGCCATCAAACTGGGTATCGCGAAAATTAATTTTTCAACAAGCGCGCGGAACAGTATGATCACCCATGTAAAAAAGTATATCGATGAAAATTCAGAGAACCTGAAAGCAGATTTGATGTGTGCAGCCGGGCGCGCAGGCTTTAAGAAAGCCGTATATGAAATGGTTCGTTTATGCGGTTCTGAGAATAAGGCATAGATGCTTTCTTTTGGAAAGTACATGCATTTTACTGGTAGAGAGGTTAGCGAACTCGATTACGGGTAAAGAATTTACTGGTATGCGGGAAAGAGAGAAAGTGGTCATATTTAAATTAATGATCACTTTCTCTCTTTAAATTCACGCTTGCGGGTCAATATGATCCTCTTTGGCAAGATAGATCTTCAATGTGACCGCAGTATAACGATCGATCTTCCCAATCCTGATAATATTTAGATCCATGATTTCCAATGCTTTATCATTGGTTTCGTTAAAGCTTGATACATAGGCGCCGTTAAGGGGTGTATAGAAAGTGACAGCTACATTTTCAACGGGTTGTGATGCGGCATTATACATTCGAAGGATCAGGGCGTTTTCACACTCTGCTTTTTTAAGAGCGCTGACCATGATCTCCTGTTTGTTAATGGAAAATAATCCCAAATCGCCGGATGCGATTGGCTGTAATTGCTGCTGAATATGGGTGCATAGGTTTTCGATCTCGATGAATTGACCGATTATATTTTCACGATGCAGGATCCTTCGGCTGTGGATTCTGTTCTGCACTGCAAGCGGGGGCGCATCAAACTCGGCAGCTTCCCTTGCAATCAAACTGTCATCGAAATTTCCAGCGTGGGGGAAGAGAGCATATTCCAGGGTATGAGATCCCGAACACTGTGCATCGGGAGCAGCGACAGCCATCCCGGAAGGTCTTCCCGGACGGATGAGAAGATCAGGTTTGCCCATCATTCCCACCCCACGCAGCAACGTGATAGCGATGGTGTGATCGTCATAGATCTCATACTCCGGCAGACCGCGGTTGAGCACCGCCAGACCGCGCTTGCCATCATGCAGATCAACAAAACGCTGCTGAGAATAAATGGGAAGCGGTTTTTCCTTCCATCCCTTTGATTTCCAGCCCTTGCTGGGGATGTGATTGGGACGCCTGATGGTGCCGAACTGGGTTTCAGCAAAGGATACAGAGGATTGAACACCCGCATCAAACAGAACGCGCACACGGTGGTCGAGAACATTGTTTTCGATGGTCGTGGAAAAGTCAATGCGACGCATTTGAGAGTAAAGGCGCACAAGGGTGACCAGGTTGAGGGGAAGAGTGGTTTGCGAGCGGTGTTCGTCATCATCTACCAGTTTTTCGGGAACATTTAGTGTTGTTTCGATGCGTACTGTCGTGAAAATTTCACCGCTCTCTATGATATCCACTCTGGCTGATGCCCCCTGAGAGGTGATGATGGTGTCATTTTTTACGGGCGAGTAGTTGTAGGTATCGCCCGCATCTCCACGATCTTCAAAGAGCAGCAGGTTATCCAGAGTTATGTCATTCATCTTGTCGTATAGGAGCATGCTGCCATTCTGCCTGACCTGCAGAGTGTAGAAGGGGCTGTCAATCTGTTTGTTTTCTATGCGGAATGGATGTTCTTTTGGTGTTGTTGATTTTCCTGTTTGAATGACGAACTGTCTGCAGCCATAATTAGCATCAAAATCCACATAGAAGCTGATATTCATTCGAAAATGAATATCTTTACCATGCAGGTAGAGTGTCCAGATGCTGAGCGTTGAAACATCCACTTTTTCTACCTTCTCTACCTGATAGGGGATCGAGGAACCCTGTGCGTCAAACAGCGTGAACTCTTCTTTAGTAACATAGACGGTGGCATGCACTAATTGCCTGCTTTTCGTCATGGCGTTATTAAAAACAGTAAGGGTCAGATCTTCACCGTTTCCATGAGCGCAAATGGCGCGCGAATACGCTTTCAATAAACTGGTGCCGATGTTCTCGATATCGGTGAAGCGCTGGTCCATCTCATGATGGACTTCATCGCTGCAGCAGCCACATAACCCATCATGCGTTTGGTTTTGCAGCAGGATCTTCCATGCCTGGCGGATCAGACCCCGGGGGTATTCCGCGCCCAGCAGCCATGCAAGCGAGGTGACCGGTTCAACATATTTTTCCAGCATCGTTTCCATCTGTCTGTTTTTCTGCTTTTGATAAATACGGGTGGAAGCGATGCTGGTGTGCACGCGATGTTTACAGGGAGAGATCATTTCACCCTGCTGCACGGGCAGGCTCTCTGTGCTTTCTTTGACGGCATGCATGTATTCTTCCAGTGTGCTGTGAACATATCGCTCTTTTTTGCTGGAACGATTAAGGTTCTCGATGAGGTCGGGAAGGAACGCCTGCGGAAACTGGTGATCCACACCGTTCATGAGCAGGATATGGTCACCGGTCGTCCATTTCTTCAGTGCCAGTACAGCCTGCCTGATGCGCAGTTTGCCCTTTACGTTATCCTCAGGCAGGAACATGGCGTTGCTGTAGCCATTCGGCAGGGATATTGCCAGAACCCGGTCGCCGTTGATCCCTTCCCAGGTAAATTCGCAGGTTTCAATGTCTTCCGGAACTCCGCGCATGACCACGGCACAATCGATGCCAAACCCTGCAAGGATGTGGGGCATCTGCCCCGATTGACCGAAGGAGTCGGGCAGGTACCCGATCATCATGCTCTTGCCGAATTTCTCGGCGATCTCCATCCCGATCTGCAGATTGCGGATCAGGGATTCGCCATCCGGGGCGAATTCATCCGGCTGCACATACCAGGGACCAACGACCAGCCTCTCTGAACGGATGAGATCCTGCAGGCGATTGTACTGCTCCGGTTTGACCTGCAGGTAATCCTCCAGGGGAACCGATTGCCCATCCAGCAGAAAAGAGCGGTAGCGGCTGTCTTGTTCGAGGATCTCCATTACATGATCAAGGACATGAACAAGTCTGGTGCGGAAATACTGGAAGGGACGATACCATTCCCGATCCCAGTGTGTGTGCGAGACGAGATGAATTGTTTTCATGATAGTTGTTCCTTGATCCTATATTAATGGAAATCAAATCTGTTTTGCAAGAGAGACACAGTAATCTGTGCCTCTCTTGTTCGTAGTGCGTAAATTCTATTCTTCTGCCGGCTTTTCAGGAATGTTCTTTTTTAGCAGATTGACCAGCAGTGCGGTGATGATAACGGGGACAACATGGCAGAGGATATATAAAAAGATATTATTTGCACCCGCAAGACCCATCACGGAAGGCATAAGCAATTTGCTGGTGACACCCAGTGCGGATGCCATGACTGCTCCCAGTGCGCTTCCAACGATGATGGAGGGGATCACGCGGAACGGATCGCTGGCTGCAAAGGGTATAGCGCCTTCGGTCAAACCGATCAATCCCATCACGATAGCCGATTTACCGGCAGCTTTTTCTTCCGGGCTGTATTTCTTGGGCGCCAAAAATGTGGCAAGTGCCATAGCCAGTGTGGGAATGGAGATTGCCACCAGCACGGGGGTGCTGACAGCGTATGCTCCTTCAGTATACGCGCCCAGGGCAAAAGAGAAAGCGATTTTGTTGATCGGACCCCCCATATCGACGGCTATCATTGCCCCTAAAATAGCAGACAGAATGATAGCGTTAGTGCCCGACATGTTATTTAACCAGTTGGTTAACCCTACCATTGCTGAACTGATGGGGCGAGCCAGCACGAAATAGGTGAGACATCCCATAACAATTGGCGTGATGATCGGAATGATGAAATATCCGATGATAAAGTCGGTTGATTGCCCTTTTTTAATTTTATTGAGCAGCAGGCTTTCCAGCTTCACGAGGTAGCCGGTCAACAGACCGATCAATAAACCGCCGATGAATCCCATGCCAAGCTGATCGCTCAATAATCCGATAACCAGGGCGGTGGGGATGGCGAGCCTTCCCGCAATGGAATAAGCGATGTATGTTGCCAGGATGGGCGCAATCAACATTTGCGCGTAGGTGCTGATCAATCCCATCAATTCCTGTAGAGGACCGGGGATGTTTCCCAGCACCATTGTGAGCGCATAGATGATGATGACAGGCAGCATAAAGGAGATGCCGGTCATTAGATGCTGTTTAATATCACCAAAAAAATCCTTAAAACCATTATCTTTTGTCATTATTTCATTCCTTTCGATATATGAATTATTGTGCGGCAAGCGTAATCGCTTCCTGAATTATTGTTTCACTATCTTTAATGATCTTGCTGGTTGTAGTATGGAGAGTAGGTAAGTTTGAAAAACGTTCTCCTTCCATTAGGGCAACATCGGCTGCCAGAATGAGCACATCGGCTTCTTCGATATCCTGCTGGGTGATTCTGTCCTGGATGCCCATGAATCCCTGTGTTTCCACTTTGATCTGTGCCCCTAATTTTTCCGCAGCTTTTTTCAAGGCTGCGCTTGCCATATAGGTATGTGCCATACCGACCGGGCACGACGTTACTGCAATTATTTTCATAGCACCTCACTTAGATACAAGATTGAATTTTCAACAGAAGCTCTGTTTTACTGGTGGTGTGGAACAGCGTGTCGAGAAAATCATCATCCAGCAGCAAGGTCGCGATCTTTGAGATTAATTCAAGATGTGTCCGATCTCTGTTCTCACTGCAAACTGCCAGTAAAAAGATCACGGATATTTTTTTGGCTTCTTGCTGGCTGTCCCATGCGATCGGATTCTTTAATCTGCCGATGGCGATGGAATTTTTAAGGATGGATGACGACGTTCCATGAGGAATAGCCACGCCGATTCCCATATCGGTTGTTTCCACTTTTTCCCGCTCGAGGATATCCTGGATGAAGATGGAGCGTTCGTTGATACGCCCATCCGCATACAGCATATCGGCTAACTTGCTGATAGCATTTTCTTTTGTTTTCACCTCCATATTTAAATTGATGGTTGCAGGGACGATGATCTCCCTTAGATTTTGATTTTGGTTATTCATGAAGTACCTGTAGGAATTCCGGGTAATTTTGTGTTCGTAAAATTTTCTCGACCTTTTTCTTTTCGTTCACGACATCGAATAATTTTTCATAAATTGCATTGAAATGCTGCTTTGAAGCAGGAGCCAGATGCAGCAGGAAGATTAACTGCGCTTTCTCTGTTCCCCATGGGATGGATCTTGGAAGAATTGCGACCGCGATAAACGGATCATGACCCTCAATGTTGAGCGCATGTGGAATCGCGACCAGATTCCCAATGGCGGTGGAGAATATGGCTTCTCTTTCCATTACCGAGCGCGCATAGCCGCTGTCAACCAGATCCAATTGCTGCAAGTGATCGCACATATTCTGGATGACGCTGCTTCGATCCGATGCCGGAATGCGCGTGAAGAAGATTTCGGGTCGGAAGAGGTTATAGAAAGCATCCTCGAAATATACGGATGATTTCGATCGCTTCACCTTCAGAAAATGACTGATCGCTGCAAGATCATCATCGTTGAGGACATGCCCGATATGAACCACAGGAATGGCAGGGTTCTCCAGGGGAATGGTGCTGATGATGAAATCGGGCTCCTTCTGAATGGCTTGGTGGAGCAGAAAAGCAGGATACACGCCCATGATCTGAAGGGTATTGAAATTGCGCTGGATCTTGACGGAAAGAAGCTGTGATCCGCCCATTCCCGTAGCACAGATGATGACAACTTTCTGCGGAGGCAGATCAGCAGCTATCATTGCTCTTTCGAGAGCCGCACACAGGTAGAGCGCGATGAACCCGATCTCATCTTCGTCAGGCATGATCTTGTACGCATCGTGAATGCTGTCTGAGATGGCAACTGCCATCTCCAGCGCCTGCGGGTATTCTTTTCTGATCTCATCCAGCGACGGGTTCTTGATATATGCTTTATGCGCGCTGTGCTGTACCAGAGAATGGATGTAGTGCACAAGGCTGTCTGCAAGCAGGTTGTCTTGTGATAAATCAACAGAGTAGATCGTTCTTAATTGCAGCAGGATATTCCGTACAAAGTGATCATATTCCCCGGTATTTTTTACAGAATCAGGAGCGGGGTCTTCATCCATCAAAGTGGATTGAGAAAGGAATCTCACCAGCCCCTTTTTTTCCGATTCCGGTATGTGATGGGTGGTTTTCTGTTCGATCTTGCCTGCCAGCAGCTCCACCAGAGCTGCGCTGCCGGGTTTGAGGGCGATTGGTTCTTCTCCATCTCCGTCTTCGAAAAGATGGTGATTTTCGAATCTCCACAGGGAAAAGGAAATATACATCAATAAATTGAGATATTCTGCATCGGAGATGGAATAAGAACTGCCGGGAAGCAGGTTGTGCAGGGTATCCTGAATAAGCACAATATCTTTCCTTTGTATGAGCCTCTGCAGGGCGGCGATGATGGTCGCTTCTTTAATGTCCTCAAAGCTCCAGAAATAATTGATCAGCGCGTATCGCATGGCGATCTCTTTGCCCTGCAGGATCAGGCTGCCATCTCTGGTTTTCAGCAGCTTCAACTTGTGGATCGTCAGCCACTTTTCTACTTCCTGCAGGTCTTTTTCGAGTGTCGAACGGGAAATGCAAAGCCTGTCCATCAGCTCGTCCATCGAAACCGCATCAGCTTTAAACAATAACTGATGGATGATGGCTTGAATTCTTTCGGCGGGCAGGGTGGGGGTAGATTTACTTCTGGAACATCGTGTATCGAAATACGAAGCAGCTTTGTCTTTATCTTCCAGTGCAATGCAGTACCCCTTGCTGGGAACGGATCGCAGGGGAATGTGGTGCTC
This sequence comes from Anaerolineaceae bacterium, assembly GCA_963556045.3. Lineage (GTDB taxonomy): Bacteria > Chloroflexota > Anaerolineae > Anaerolineales > Anaerolineaceae > UBA4781. The sequence goes on from CAUVYA020000002.1 coordinate 2,313,942, forward strand.
TGAAAGCTCCTGAGCAAGCAGCTTGATGTCTTCGCGGATGGTCCTGGTGGTCACCCCGGTCACTTCCGCAAGGTCAGAAGCGGTTACATAACCGTCGTGATGGATGAGCGTTTCAAGAATGATCTGTGTTCGATCAACGGTTCGCAAAGGCTTACTCCCATAATGAGGAAGGTGAGCGGGTCATCTCCCGGAAAATTGCATCTTTAAAGATTGTATCAATTTGGAAGTGGCATTGCAGGTATATTTTTTCAGGAATGATTGCGGAAATGCGCATAACAAAAAAGCCCGTGAAGGGCTTTTGCGGTTGGTGCCCCCATGGAGATTCGAACTCCAGTTTTAGCCTTGAAAGGGCTGCGTCCTGGTCCTCTAGACGATGGGGGCAGAGAGGAGTATTTTAACATTTGATTTTCTACCGGTCAAGCGATTGGTACCCCAATTTGGAAGATTCAATACGATAGCGGCTGGATATTTTGCGCGCTGTTTATGGCAGGATTGTTGATGGCAGTGCTGACGGGATATGCCAGCATGGAATCTGCCGGGTAAGGGACTAAAAACTCTGCAAGGGCAGCGGCATCCTTTTCCAGCAGCCATGCCCAGCAGTTGCTTTTGTCAAGGATGACTGGCATGCGGTTGTGCATCTCCCCCACCAGGCTGTTGGGGGTGGTGGTGATGATGGTGCAGGAATGTACCGGCGGGGCATCCTTTGCCGGTCGCCAGCTTTCCCACAAACCGGCGAAGAAGAACGGTTTGTGATCGCGCAGATGGAAGTAATACGGTACTTTTGGGGCTTTGGCAGTGGAGCCTTTCTGCCATTCGTAGAAGCCATCCGCCAGGATCAGGCAGCGGCGCTGTTGAAAGGCAGCCCGAAATGAGGGTTTTTCTGCCAGCGTTTCGGAACGCGCGTTGATCAGGCGGTTGCCGACTGTCTCGTCTTTTGACCAGAAGGGGATCAGCCCCCAGCGCATCATTTCCACCGCACGAGCTTGTTCATCAATTACCACAGGCACCATCTGGGTGGGAGCGGTATTGTAGTTGATCTTCCAATCCACTGTGATAGTATGCAGGTCAAATTCTTCCTGCCAGGCTGCCGGTTCAAGGGTGATGGTAAATCTTCCGCACATGGTACCTTCATTATAAAAAATTGCGGGCTGCAGGGCAAGCAGCAGCTAAGGATCGTTATCTGTTCATCACATCAGAAAGAAGGGAATAAAATCCAGCCAGGTTTGGATAAGCGGGCTTTTTCTCCTTAACATCACGGTTTATAATCTTCCCATACGAGGAAAACACATGAGCAAACAACTGGTAGAATGCATCCCCAATTTTTCTGAAGCCCACCGCCCCGAGGTGGTGGAAAAGATCGCGGCTGCCATCCTGGCTGTGCCGGGTGTGCAGATCCTGGATCGTCATTCCGACAGCGACCACAACCGCACCGTGCTGACCCTGCTGGGAGAGCCGCAGGCGGTCGAGCAGGCTGTCTTTGAAGGCATGCGGCAAGCCGCAGCTTTGATCGACATGGATAGCCATGAAGGAGAACATCCGCGCATCGGAGCCACCGATGTGGTGCCCTTTGTCCCCATTCGGGAGATAGGGATGAGCGAATGTGTTGAGATCGCGCGCCGGCTGGCAGCCCGCGTGGCGGGTGAACTGGATATCCCGGTCTATTTGTATGAAGAAGCTGCCACACGCCCGGATCGCGTCAACCTGGAAGACATCCGCCGCGGGCAGTATGAGGGATTAAAGGAAGAGATAGCTGTTAATCCAGAGAAGAAGCCGGATTTTGGTCCTGCAAAAATGGGCAAAGCGGGCGCGACCGTCATCGGGGCGCGCTATCCTCTGATCGCATTCAATGTCTATCTCACTACCGATGAGGTGGATATTGCCAAAAAGATCGCCCGGCAGGTACGTCATTCATCAGGCGGTTTCCGTTTTGTGAAAGCCATGGGCGTGCTGGTGGAAGGGCGCGCGCAGGTTTCGATGAATCTGACCAATTTCTCAAAAACTCCCATCGCGCAGGTGATGGAATTCATCCGGCGCGAAGCGCAGCGCTACGGTGTGGAAGTGCACCACAGCGAACTGGTGGGATTGATCCCGCAAAAGGCGCTCACCGACGCAGCGGTATGGTATCTGCAGTTGGACCAATATGAAGATCACCAGATCCTAGAAAACAAACTGATGGCATCCTCGGCACCAGCAGAGCAAGCCGCAGCCGCTTCCGAATATGCGTTTCTGGACGCTCTGGCGAGTTCCAGCCCCACCCCCGGTGGAGGGTCGGCAGCCGCCTGGACCTGTGCCGAAGCGGCGGCGCTGGTGAGCATGGTTGCGCGTTTGACGGTTGGCAAGAAAAAATATCAGGCGGTCGAATCGCAAATGTGGACGCTGATCGAACAGGCAGAACCTTTGCGTGAGCAGTTGCAGGACGCAGTAGCTGAAGACGCCGACGCGTTTGAACAGGTCATGCAGGCTTTTAAATTACCCAAAGACACGAAAGAACAGCTTGAAACACGGCGTGCCGCCGTACAGCAGGCGACCCTGCTGGCAGCCACTGTGCCGCTGGAGACAGCCACAAAAGCGCTGACTGTCATGCGCCTGGCGGAGATCGCGGTTGAGAAGGGTAATGTAAATGCTATTACGGATGCAGCAACCGCCGCCCATCTGGCGGCGGCAGGGCTGACAGCCGCCGCTGCCAATGTCAGTGTCAATATTGCCGGACTGGAAGATGAAAAGAAACGCACCGAATTTCAGAGCGAGTTGGAAGCTTTAAAACGGGAAAAAGAAGCTATACTTACGCGGGTGGCACAGCTAGTCACTGAGCGCTCACAAATAACATTGATCTAAGGATGTATGGCTGCATGAAAATAGGGAACCGTTTATTTTTAAGTATATTTATTTTGATCTATCTTCTCTCCGCATGCGCACCGCAGAACGAAGCTGCACAGGCAACACAGATCCTTGTTGAACCGAGCGCAACACCTGAGGAGCTTACTTACAGTGTATGGCTGGCGCCCTATCTGCCTGAACAGATCCGTGAACAGTTTACCCTGCCTGCAGGGGTGATGCTGGCTGATGCACAGGAAGAAGCGCATATCTGGATGGATGTCGGCGGAGACCTGGCAGTCAGTCAATGGGTGTATGCGCTGGCGGCTCCATTTCCCACAGTAACAGATGCAATAACCACACAGCAGTTAAAGAAAGTCTGGCAGGGCGAAGTAGAGGAAGGTTTCCCGCTTCAAATATTGCTGGTGGATGGCAATACCAAGGCGATTTTTGAAAAGGTATGGGGAGTCCCTTCCAGCGCCACCGTGCATTTAACGGACGCGAACAGCTTACTCGCCACTGCCTGGAGCGAAGATGGCGCCTGGGCGATCATCCCATTTGAAGATCTGGAAACACGCTGGAAAGTGATCACGATTGATGATATCTCTCCTCTGGATGATGATTTTTCACCCGGCACGTACGCGCTGACCGTCACATTTTCATTGCTGGGGCGAGCAGATGACCTGCAGGCTTTCTCTGACCTTCTGGCAGCATCGGGCGCCACGCTGGTGCCGGCGACCAATCGCGATGCAGACAGGATCACCACCATTGCCATGACCGGTGTTACCGCGCTGGTGCGTGGTACCGCGTATATGATGGAAAAATACGGCATGACCTACCCGGCGCTGGATATCGGAGACATACTGCGCTCTGCGGATATCACCCATATCAGCAATGAGATCCCCTTCACCGAATCCTGTCCCAACCCCTTTTATAACGCCGCCAACGATGCCAATCTGGTCTTCTGCAGCAAGCCGGACTATATCAATCTGCTGGATTCGGTCGGCACGGATGTGGTGGAGCTGACCGGAGACCATTTCCGTGATTGGGGTGCGGATGCCATGCTGTACACACTGGAACTGTACGATCAGCGCGGCTGGCAATATTACGGGGGCGGGCGCAACCTGGCGGAGGGACAGCAGCCGGCTTATTTTGAACATAACGGCAACAAGATTGCTTTTATCGGCTGCAATGCCAAACCCGAAGGCTATGCCACCGCGGATGTGGATTATCCGGGAGCGGTGCACTGTGATATGGATGCGATGACCGCGCAGATCAAAGAAGCCAGAGCCAATGGTTACATTCCGGTGGTGACATTTCAGCATGTGGAATACTATGATTATGCTGCCAGCCCTTATCTTGTGACCGATTTTCACCAGGTGGCTGAAGCAGGGGCTGCCATTGTCAGCGGCAGCCAGGCGCACCAACCGCATGCTTTTGAATTCTATCGCGGTGCGTTTTTACACTATGGATTGGGTAACCTTTTCTTTGACCAGTATGGGGAAGGTTATGCCCAGCGCCAGGCGTTCATCGATCGCTATGTGATCTACGATGGGCGTGTTATCAGCACGGATCTGATCACGATCATGTTCGTGGATATGGCTCGCCCGCGTTTGATGCTGCCCGAGGAGCGCCAGGATTTATTGGAGACCATCTTCTACGCAAGTGGATGGTAATATTTATAATATTGTTTATTGACAAAGGAGAAGAGATGGGATTACTACCGGATTTCAAGATACGCGAATACGCAAAACAACAGGCGATGATCGAACCATTTGTAGATGGTCAGGTGCGCGATGGCAAGATCTCTTACGGTCTTTCTTCGTACGGGTATGATATCCGCGTGGCAGACGAGTTCAAGATCTTCACCAATGTATACACCACCGTTGTTGACCCCAAGAAATTCGATATTCATTCCATGGTGGATTTTCAGGGAGAGGTTTGCATCATTCCCCCCAATTCCTTCGCGCTGGCGCGCACGGTGGAGTATTTCCACATCCCACGCGGTGTGCTGACCGTCTGCGTAGGGAAAAGCACCTACGCCCGCTGCGGGATCATCGTCAACGTTACTCCTTTCGAGCCGGAATGGGAAGGCTACGCGACCCTCGAGATCTCCAATACCACTCCACTGCCAGCCAGGATCTATGCCAATGAGGGTATTGCGCAGGTATTGTTCTTTGAAGGAGATGGGGTTTGTGAGACATCCTATGCTGATAAAAAAGGGAAGTATCAGGCACAGCAAAACATCGTTCTTCCTAAACTATAGGGCAGCCGGTGAAGAAGAGCGTTAAGCGACCGATTCGACAGCTTGTTCGCAGGGTCGCTGCGGAACGCTATATTCTCATCGTGCTGCTTTGTCTATCCGCTTCGGTTTCTGTCACACGCTTATTCCTTGAATTGAGCGGTTATCCTCAACTGGGAAATGCGGAGCTGCATATTGCGCATGTGTTGTGGGGCGGGCTGGCTTTAATGGCTGCTGCCTTATTATCATTATTATTTGCCAATCGGCGTGTGCTGGATATCAGCGCAATTTTCACCGGTATCGGAATGGGACTATTCATTGATGAAGTCGGGAAATTTATTACCCAGAACAATGATTATTTCTATCCGGCAGCCGCACCCATCGTGTATGTTTTCTTTTTGATCACGTTGTGGATCTATATAATGGCTCGTTCTCGACGGAAACAAAGCGCACGTTCCATACTGTATGAGGTTGTGGCAGTACTGGGAGAATATCTTGATAAAGACCTCTCTACAGTGGAGAAACAGCGTGTTGTAGAGCAGTTGCAGCAGGCACGCGCTTTAGATGCAGATCAGGAATACACAGCGCTCCTCACTTCTCTGCACGATTTTTTTGATAACGAGCAGGTGCTGCTGGTGGAACACCATGATGATTTTCTTGCCCGACTGAAAAACAAATATGAAAAGATCGAACAGCAGCATCTCCCACGAAAAACATTTCGCAGGGTGGTTGTGATCGCGATGATATTGTGGGGTGCAATTGCCATCATCTATCCTTTTCTTTCGCTTAATTTCTCCAACAATCAGGCTATCCTTTCAGGATTGTGGGCTGAATTGATCAATGCACAATTACCGCTGCTGTCTGAGAGCAGCGTTCTTTTACTGGTGCGTTTGGTTGGTGAAGTATTAGTGGGATTTTTATTAGTGGGCAGCTCATTTTTATTGAGTACTGGTAAAGAGATCACAGCCATAAAGATTGCCTACACAACTTTATTGATTTCGATAAGCGGCATCTATTTACTGGTATTTTATTACGATCAATTTTCAGCAATCGTGTTTGTGCTGATCCAGTTTGTGGTTTTTGGATTGGTGGCACGCTATCGAAAACGTTTCATTTCCCCTGTTTTTTCTGATACTCTTCCATAATATTCACAAAATATATCTCAGCATTGACCATAAAAAAATATTAGTATATACTAACCAAATGAATTTTCTACAAGTAAAGAATGGCACCTGGGTTAGGGTTATTGGATTTAAAGGCGGTTGGGGGATGCAGCGAAATTTCATGCAGATGGGTTTTCTACCGGGCAATACTGCGCGAATTATTCGAATGGCTCCTTTCCATGGACCTTTGTTAATAGAAGTCGATGGGCGCGAGATCGTAATTGGTCGTAATGTGGCACGCCACATTCTTGTGGAGGAGATCTGATGCGTTTCGCACTGGTAGGGCAGCCAAATTGCGGTAAAAGCACCCTCTTCAATCAGGTAGCCGGTTATAAAGCAGCTACCGGTAATTTCTCCGGCACCACCGTCACCTTCACCGAAACGAAGGTGCGTGTGCTGGGAGAAATTGTGGAACTGGTAGATCTACCGGGTACCTATACCTTACTCGGAACCAACCCTGCGGAACGTGTGGTACTGGATTATCTGGTGGGAAATGAAGTGGATGTGATTATCAATGTGGTGGATGCTACCCATCTTGCTCAGGGGCTGGCGTTGACGCTGGAATTACTGGAGTTGAATCGTCCGGTGGTAGTGGCGGTAAACATGATGGACGAAGCAAAACGCCAGGGTATGCAGATTGACGGTGAGAAATTATCGCAGTTGTTCCAAATACCCGTTCTCCCCATCATTGCAACCAAAGGGCAGGGGGTGCGCAATGTATTTGCCAGCGCTTTTAAAGCAGCCAGGCAGAAAAAATCGGCGGTGCGGCAAACCTATTCACCTGAATTGGAAACGCATATTTCGAAGATAAAGCAGAAAGTAGGCTCTATTCACCTTCCTATCGGAAGTGAAGCACTGGCACTCAAGCTGCTGGAGGGGGATCCGCAGCTTATCAAACAGGTGGCAGACGCGATCCCTTCGATCGAAAAAGATGTCCAGGAATCTGTGGATAAGTTATGCCATATCACCGGCAGGCAGGCTGTTTGGCTGGTCAGTAAAGAACGCCACGATCTGGCATTGAAACTGAGTGACCAGGTACTTGCGACAACAAAAAAAGGGCTTTCCTTTCGTGACCGTTTGGACGATTATCTTCTCCATCCTGTTTTCGGCTATATCTTTCTTGTCATCATTTTGTTTTTGTTTTTCTGGGGAGTGAATTCACTGGGTGGTGTTATTGAGCAGCCCCTGATAACGCTTGCCGATCAATTGAACACAAAGTTGCTGTATGCTTTCAGCGATAAAGGATTGCTGGCGCAGATCCTCTCCGGAGCGCTGCAGGGGTTTACGGGTGGGTTGGCGATCGTCTTGCCTTATCTGGTGCCCTTTTTGATCGGTCTCGGATTCCTGGAAGATGTGGGGTATCTGCCGCGCATGGCTTTCTTGATGGATTCTCTCATGCACCGCATGGGGCTGCACGGCAAAGCGGTGGTGCCGTTCATTCTGGGTTACGGCTGCAATGTATCATCGGTCATGTCTACCCGCATCATGGAGGATAAACGTGATCGCTTTTTAGCTTCTTTGCTCTCCAGCATGGTGCCCTGTTCAGCTCGTATGGCGGTCATTTTTGGTCTGGCTGCTTTTTATCTCGGTCCGGTGTATGGCGTGGGTATTTACATGCTCAACATTATTGTGATCGCAGCGACCGGTCGCATCATTTCCCGCTTTCTCCCCGAAGATTCACCGGGTTTGATCCTCGAGATGCCTGTCTATCGTTTTCCTACACTGCGCACCGTTACATCCAAAGCCTGGCTGCGCATCCGTGAATTCATCGTGGAAGCCTGGCCCCTGCTCATCGTTGGCAGCGTTATTCTGGCAGTGATGAATTTTTACCAGCTCTCACAGTTTACCGATGTTATCTTCCGACCCATCACATGGCTGCTGGGGCTTCCATCACAGGTCGGAACGCCGCTCATTTTTGGGATACTGCGCAAGGAACTTTCACTGGTAATGCTGGGGCAGGCGCTTGGCAGCATGAATTTCGATCAGGTTCTTACGCAAACACAGATGTTGACCTATACCATTTTTGTCGTTTTTTATGTGCCCTGTCTGGCAACTCTGATCGCCATACGCAAAGAACTGGGAACGAAAAAAATGGCTGCCATCATCGGAATTACCATGCTGGTTGCAATCATATCTGCTGTTGTGGTCAGGCTGGTAATGATGCCGGTATTAGGCTAGCAATTGTCCGCGCAGGGCGAACAGCAATGCTGCCAGTACTGCCATGATAAAAATGATCCTAACCAGTGTTTTTGCATTGTTGAAACGCATACTGCTGTCCTCCTTTACACAAAATTGAATAATTCATAATGGATGTGTTGATCATGGTAGCCAAGATGATGGCATTGTTTTTCGACAATCTCCATCATAACCTGAGGACCGCACATAAAGATCTCTGTCGTCTCTTCTATCCAATCCGGCGCCAGATATTTACGCAGGATGTCTTCCGTTAAATAACCTTTTTCCCCTTTCCATGTCTGAGGAGGTTTTTCAAGGGTATAGATGATCTCTACATTGAGTTTCTTTTCAAGGACTGTGATCTCTTCACGGAACGTCACGGATTCCCAATCGCGATTATTGTAGAACAGCTTGACAGGACGTGTATCGCCGCGATCTGCCATACTGCGCAGCATGCTCATTACAGGGGTGATACCGATCCCACCTGCGATAAAAACCAGTTTGTGCGCATCCGGGTAGCGATCCATGCTGAAGGAGCCATGCGCCCCATCCACGTAGATGGTCTGCCCCGGCTGCATGGTCTTGACGGTGGAGGTGAATTTGCCGAGATCTTTTATCGTGAAAGCGATCTCCTCCGGTTTTTCGGAGCTGGAGGAGATGGAAAAAGGATGCTCGCTGTCAGAAAAGGGTGTTTTCCAGGCGGTGATCCAGGCAAATTGACCCGGCTGGAAACGGAGAGAGCGTCCTTTGGTGGAACGCAGCCGCATCGTCCAGCTATCGCCTCGTTCCTCCTCCAGCGCGATGATCTCATACGGATTGCGCATTAGTTTTAAGGGATATATGACGCGGGTATAAGTCAACAAGGCGACGAAAGCGATCGAGTAGGCGATCCATATCATGCGGGTCACGGGCAGGCTGACATAATTCCCCACCAAGAAAATATGCACAAGAGCGGCTGCCACGACCAGTGTGGTAAGAATGCCATGCCAGAATTTCCACAGGTCATAGGGCAATTTGATCTTCTTGCGGTACTCTGCGGAGATCACGACCAGGATAAGCAGAACGACGGAAACGACCCCAAATCTTGCGCGCCATGATGCGTTGAAAATATTTAATAAGCGCAGATAGCGTGCATCCAGGAGGAAAAGGCTGATGGGGTGTGCCAGGATCAAGAAGAATGCAGCGATAGAGATCTGCCGGTGAAAATGGTAGATCAGATCACTGCCGAAAGGTTCTTTCAGCCATTTAAGTCGGGCTGTCAGGGCAAACTGCACTGCCATCAGAGCCAGACCAATGAATCCCATCCCCACTGAGAAATCCAACCAGGCAGAGCGATCGGGGGAAGGGCTCGCCCCTGCGATCAGCACTGCTATGGGTGTAAAGATGAGCAGGAATAAAAAAAAGATCCATAGGATTCGTTTGATCTTGTGTTGGTTTCTCACTGTCGTCTCCTTTTGCATCTGTAGAATCAATTACTCGTACTGTACAATATTTTGCTGTGAAATGGGAAGCAATCTGTGATTCTAATATAATATCTATCTTCGCTGAAGACTCTTCAAAAAGGCTTCTGCTTTCTGGTAATCTTTGAAATCGTGTTCGAGCTGTTTGAATTGGGTGGTGTGTGCAATGCGGTAGCTGTTGGCTTCTTTGAGCCCTAATTTTTTATGCAGCATCTCATGATACAGTACGTATTCGATCACATAAGATGGGATGTCTCTTTGATCAAGAAATGGGCTGATGGAAATGGTATCGCTGTCAGGATGATAATATCCCAATCGGCGGGTGGCTTTTTTCCCGCTCCATTTCAAGCGGGGAGCTTTCACTTCCCCATCGAAATATTCCTGATTGATGGCGTGAAAAAGAGGAAGCAGATTGTAGTACTCACCTCCGGTTGACAGTTCGGATTGAGGCGTATGCTGCCAGATGCTTCTCATGATACGCTGGTAAGAAGCTGCCCGGCTGATCGAGCGTAGTTCAGCCATGTTCTTCTGATTGGAGTGCAGGCAGCATGAAAGCAGTATTTCCACTTCGGCGGGTGTAGCGCTGATAAAACCTTCGTTCAGGGTGATATGTACGTTTTTCTGGCTGGATTTACACTGAAAAATCATGGCGCTGTTGTATAAGTCCACCGAGACTGCTTTTTTGGATTCAGCTTTCCATCGCTTTAGAAAATGGTTTAAAAATGCGAGATGCTGCTCAAGGTTCTTTTCATTGCTGAGAAAAACGATCCATAGATAAGCGCGGTATGAACTATCGGTCATGTCGGCGGGAAAACAGGAATAATTCTGGCAGTTTTGTTGAACACGTTTAACGTTGGCAACAATTTCTTCGTGCAGGCTTTTTTGCAGACGTGCATTGTCTTCCCTGTCAGATGACCATGTCGTGCAAATTTCATTGGCATGATTCTGAATTGAATTGATATGGTTATTCACGTTGCGTATGCGGATGGTTGTTTTTTTCATAGTCCTTTTCTATTACTGCAATTGGATTAATACCTACCTGATTTTAATGCTTTTATGGTCGCCGGAAGTATGATTTAAGTGAAAAAATTGGTAAATTCCTATCTTTTCATTTCGAATAAATTGGTGTACTATTGCCCGCAATAAAATCCATTGCCATCAATGGATGGAAACATAAGTCATCTAAAAGGAGATTGAAAAAGATGAAAACGGCAGTATGCCCGGATTGCGGAAGTGATGTCAATGTTGGTTCACAACCGCGCGTAGGGAAACAGGTAGTTTGTGATTCCTGTGGCGCAGAACTCGAAGTGGTCTGGTTAGACCCCATCGAGTTGGATTATCCAATGATGGATTTTGACGATTATGAGGAGACATCTGACGACGAAAGATAATTAATCATTCGCTTTTTCATATAAAAAGGCATTGAATTTCATATTCAATGCCTTTTTTCAATGTTAGAATGGGTGTTCCGGCGCATGAAAACCATTATTCAGTTTGACCACGTTCACTATTCGTATCACCTTTCCGCGGAATCTTCCATTCTTGCTGTAAAGGATATATCTTTCTCAATTGTTGCCGGAGATTATGTGGCGATCATTGGGGCAAATGGCTCCGGCAAGACCACCCTGGCAAAACTCATGAACGGCTTACTGCTGCCAGATGAGGGTCAGGTTTTGGTAATGGGGCATTCGACCGGCGACCGCAATTTTCAGGCGCATAATTTCTCTCGCATCGGTCTGGTATTTCAAAACGCACGCGATCAGATCGTCGCCTCTCTGGTCGAAGAAGACACTGCTTTCGGTCCGGAAAATCTTGCTCTCCCACGTGAACAGATCCTGACGCGAGTCGACCGCAGTTTGAACATGTGTGGTGCAGATCATCTGAGGGGCAGGCAGACATATCTGCTTTCAGCAGGCGAAACACAGCGCGTTGCCCTGGCAGGGGTGCTGGCGATGCAGCCTGATTGTTTGATCTTCGATGAAACCACAGCCATGCTTGACCCCTCGTCTCGGAGAGATCTGCTGAATTTGATGCGCGATCTCAACCAGCAGGGTTATACTATTGTACACATCACCCATGACCTGGATGAGGTATTAAATGCAAAACGGGTGTTTGTTATGAATGAGGGGGAGCTGGTCATGGATGATAAACCGGCGGTTATCTTCAAGGATGAGCAAACACTGCTTGGGCTGCATCTGGGAATCCCGTTTCTTCTGCGGGCTGCACGCGACCTGCAGGGCATCTTCCCCGCCTTGTCGCCCTTCTATGCCAGGCAGGAGGATTTGCTGGCAGATTTGCTCACTATGCCGAGAAATCCACAGGTTGAGAAACAAACCTCATCACAACCCAGGCAATCCAAAAAAGGACGGCACGCTGTGGTGCGTTTCAATCATGTATCCCATACCTATATGATGGATACTCCTCTTTCTCATACAGCGCTGCATGATCTTACCTTTTCACTCGCCCAAGAATTGCCGGTGGGATTAATTGGGCACACCGGATCGGGAAAATCGACCGTTTTGCAGCACATCAACGGATTGTTGCGACCACAGCAGGGCAGTGTCGAGAGCATGGGCTTTGACCTGTCTGATGCGGGTATTGATATTAAAACGCTGCGCAGCCAGGTGGGATTGGTTTTTCAAAACCCCGAAACGCAATTCTTTGAAACCTATGTAGGTGATGAAATTGCTTATGCGGCTCGCATGCTGGGCTATCAGGGCAAACTGCGCGATCTGGTGCGCGCTTCCATGCAGACCGTGGGTCTGGATTTTGAAACGTTTGTGGACCGCCCGTTGCACAGTTTGAGCGGAGGACAAAAACGGCGCGTGGCACTGGCTTCTTACCTGGTCACCCAGCCGGAAATGCTGCTGCTGGATGAACCGTTTGCAGGATTGGATCCGGCAACCCATCAAGAGATGCTGGATTTTGTAAAGAAGTTGAACCGGCAGGGTAAGATGATCCTGGTCAGCACCCATAACATGCGCGATCTGCTGGAACTCACCCGGCGTGTGCTTGTACTGAACGATGGAAATCTGGTGTATGATGGATCGATTCCAGACCTGTTCGAACGAGAGGAATTGCCATCCTGGGGCATGGAAATTCCTCTGGAAATACAGGTGGCGAAGACCCTCCGCCAGCGTGGATGGCAGCTATCTCGCGATCTGGTTGGCTGGCAGGAGATGATTGCCTGGCTGCGGCAGAATGCACAGGAGGACGCTCATGCAGTCCTTTGAGTATTTACGGGCGATCGGTATCGGGTACTATGTGCCGGGGCATTCTTTTCTTCATCAACGAGATGCCCGCATCAAGATCCTCTTCTTCCTCTTGATCATCCTCGCTCTGGCTTTTACTGCATCACTAGCGGGTCTTGTGCTGGGTATCGTGCTGGGTTTGCTGGGATTTTGGCTGGCGCGTATTTCTGTGCTGCCCAGCCTGCGCACCATGCGCAGTGTGCTTCCGTTCATCCTGCTGTTATTCATCCTGCAAATCTTTCTGTATCGTCCGCTGCAGCAAGCCAGCCTGCTGTGGGAATGGAGATTTCTGCATCTGTACGATACTGCCCTTGCCGGCGCCATTCGCATGGTGCTGCGCTTTGTGAGTCTGGTGCTGGTACTGGGATTGATGACCTCGCTACTTTCCACACTGGAAATGAACCATGGGCTTGAATTGATCCTGCGTCCTTTACGTGTGGTTGGCATAAAAACCGATTCCCTGGTGATGGTGCTGCAGATCATGCTGCGTTTTCTGCCACTCCTGGCGATCCGTATGGAGCAGATCGCCAAGTCACAGGCTTCACGCGGAGCGGCGTGGGACAGGGGGCAGGGTGGCATAGGCAGACGAATTCGTCTGGTGCTGCCCCTGATCGTACCATTGTTTCTTTCTTCGCTGCAGCAGGCTGAGCGCACCGCCGATGCCATGCTGTGCCGCGCGTATGGAGTGACGCCTGAACGCAGCCATTATTATGAATATCGAACAACGCTCAAAGACACGCTGTTGCTGGGGGCAGGTTTCATTTTCGCTGCAGCAATTCTCTTTTTGTAGGCGCTCGTTTTCATTTTCCCGCTTATTAAAATTCACAGGAAATTCATATTTTCCTGACAATTTCCCAATATGGAATCGATATCCTTATTCTGGAAAGGATCATCATGAAAACAAAAAACAATCTTTTGATACTCACAGCCATAGCAGTCATGGCTTTATTATCGGTAGCTTGCACAGCGCAAACAGAGGAAACATATCGAGGCAGCGCACCCGTTGTGCATACCGAAAGTGAACCAGAGCGAAATGGAGCCTACCAGGGCGCAGAAGTTCGCGAAGAACACACATCTGTTGGAGAAGGACTGCTGCATCCGACCGACGCGCAATTGCGTGATGCCGAAATAGCAAACCTGCTGTTCATGCGCGAAGAAGAAAAGGTAGCGCGTGATGTGTACGCTTACCTGTATAGCCAGTGGGGTTTGCCGGTATTTCAATCCATTGCGCAGAGCGAACAAAATCACATGGATTCAATTCTGCTACTTCTAACAGCCTACGATCTGGACGATCCCGCTGCGCAAACAGAGGCGGGGGAATTCATCAACAGCGATCTACAAACCCTCTACGATACTTTGATTTCCCGGGGGCAGACCAGCCTGGAAGAAGCCCTGAGAGTGGGCGCATTGATCGAAGAAGTGGATATCCTTGACCTGCAGGATGCCATTCAAAATACGGATAAAGCTGACATAGCGCAGGTGTATTCCAACCTGCTGTTCGGTTCCGAGAATCATTTGCGTTCATTCACCGCTCAACTTGAACGACACACAGGGTTAACCTATGAACCGCTCTATCTGGATCAGGAGAGTTATCAACAGATCATCACCAGCCAGCCCGGTGGGCGCGGGCGTGCCGGCAACTAAGTAAAAAAAGCGATTCTTTACGAATCGCTTTTTTTGTCTGCCAGATCAGATCCCTTCTTCTTGGTGGGGATCTGCCAGTATGCTCCCACTACTGCCAGGGTGATCAACGCGGATGCGACCATCTCCGGCAGCCCATTGGCGACCGCGATACCTCCCAGCACATCCCAGGGCAAATATCCCATTAATCCGATCACAAGCAGGACCAGTACGGTGTTGGTGAGGCTGCCGACCGCTCCTGCGATCAGTAATGCTGCAGTTTTCCAGCGCTTCAATATCTGGTACATACCCCAGGCGGCTGGACCGATGAAGATGCGCGGCAGTACTGAAAGTACAGGGTTTGTAAACCACACATCCGTAGGTCCGCTGGGCGCAATGGCTGCCTGGATCATGCTGAAGATACCGAAGATCAATCCTACGATGGCTCCTGATAGCGGACCTTCCAGGATGGCTGCAATGATCGCCGGGATCTGTAAAATGGTCAGGGATACGCCCCCGATCCAGGGGATGAATCCCCAGTGCGTGGCGCCCAGCAGCACCGCGATAGCTGCCAGCAGCGCGGTTGTTACGATCTTTTTTGTTGTCTCTCGATTCATAAAAGGTTCCCTCCGTCAGAAGCCAATTCTAGCATGAACCATAAAAAAGGCGGGTAAAAAGAGATCATTTCTTTATAGCGCGGATGTGCAGAAAGCAGGGCTCTCGCAGCAAACGTTCATAGATCTTCTGATTAGCGGGATCGTTAACGTGTTCTGGAGATGGTTGGGTCTCTAAAAAGGTTTCGATCTCAAAATTTGTCTGGATCAGGCTGTTGATGATATTCTGCATGGGGCGGCGGTAGCTGCGGATGATGGGATACGGTTCACCAAAACCCTGCCATTCTTTTGCATGCAGTGTTACGGAAAAATAATCATCCTGCGGCCACTCGCGGTAATAATCGGATGCCGGATGACCGCATGAAAAGATTAAAAAGGATGCGGGTTTTAAAATGCGGTGAAATTCCCGCAAGAGCGGAACCCAATCTTCAATATAGTCCAGCACCAGTGAACAAAGGACCAGGTCGTAGCTTTCATCTTCTGCGAAGGTGAGCGCTTCATGCAGATCCCATTGCAGAACATGCGCTTTACCCTGGCAGTATTCTTTTGTCATTCGTACAAATTCAGGGGTGGAGTCTACGGCGGTGACTGCGGCACCGTGCTCCACCATCCAGCCGCTATTAAGACCCGAACCGCAGCCGGCATCCAGTACACGGCTGCCATGCAGATCCGGCAGTAGAGACAGGGTGGCAGGGCGTTCATAATATGCGTTATGTGGTTTTTGGGTAATTAATTGCGCGTAGCGTTCAGCGAAAGAAGCGTAATTTTGTTCTCCAAGATCAGTTTTTCCCATCGCGGTTCCTTTTTATGCAATTCTAACATTTACCATAAGGTATTGCGCAGCAGAACCAGGGTGCCGCTTACTCGAAAAGGACTGGTTCTCAATAAAATGAAGCTGTGGAGACGATTTTCTATTTCAAAACACATGGTTGTCTATACAGGAAATTTTAAGATTAAAAGTTGTCCAGACCATTTACAGATGGAAATTCTTATGATATATTCAGACAGTTTTGTCAGCAGGAGTACACATGAAAAAAAAGACCAACTTCATCTACATAGGCGTGCTGATAAGCAGCACGGGCTTGCTGACCTTTTCCATTTGTTAAAAAAAGACCCCCTTTATCGGGGGTCTTTTTTTATAAAAAATTAAATCAGAGGAGTGAAAAATGAACGAAAAGCAAAAGAACAATTATTATCTTCCCAACGACCGACCCCCGTTCGGTAAAATGCTGCTGTTAGGGCTGCAGCATGTTCTGACCATGTTTCCGGCTACAGTACTGGTTGCCATCCTGGTTGGATTCCATATCAACACAGTGCTGCTGGCATCCGGTGTGGCGACACTGGTAGCATTGATCTTATCCAAACTCAAAGTTGGAACATTCATCCCCCTGTATTATGGTTCAAGTTTTAGTTATATTGCGGCAATCTTAGCGATCACAAAAGCACAGTATGGGGTGGTGGCGCCCGATGAGCTTATTCGAACTGCTCAGGCGGGTATCGTTTGTACAGGTGTTGTCAATGTGCTGGTGGGTTTATTGATCCACTACAGGGGCGGACAGAAAGCGATCAAAAATATCCTTCCTCCCATCGTGACCGGCTCGGTGGCTTGTGTGATCGGCTTTTCTCTGGGGCTGGTTGCTTTGAATGATGCCACCGGTGTCAGCAGCGGGGTGACCCAGAACGGCACCTGGGTACTGGTCGCATTTATAACCCTGATTTCCACCATTCTGTACTCTGTGTATCTGCGCGGCAAAGGGTTCATCGGTATGCTGCCTATTCTTTTAGGAGCCATAACCGGATATGTGGTTGCTATCCCGCTGGGGCTGGTGGATTTCACATCCATCACACAGGCACAGTTCATCATGGTTCCGCATGTCACACTTCCTTCTTTCACCAGTGAACTTTCAGTCACTGCGATTGCAAGCATTGCGATCATGGCAATTGCGACCATCCCCGAATCCACTGCACACCTGTACCAGATCGGTTTGTATGTGGATAAACTGGCTGAAAAAAAGAAGAGGGAAAAAGTCGGCTTGAGTAAATTCGTGGGTTTCAACCTGGTGCTGGATGGCATCGGGGATATGATCAATGGCTTGCTGGGCGGCGCAGCCGGCACCAACTATGGAGAGAATAATTCTCTGATGGTCATTACCCAGAACTATTCAGGCTATTCTCTGATCTGTGCAGCGCTCATCGCCATTCTGCTCTCCTTCAGCGGTATCCTGAGCGGCATCGTGCGCAGCATCCCTACAGCGGTTTCCGGCGGCTTATCCATTTATCTGTTTGGTGTGATCGGCATGCAGGGTATCGCGCTCATGATCGAAGAAAAAGTGGATATGTTCGATCCGCGCAATCTGGCGGTCGGCGCGGTCATTTTCATCGTCGGCATCGGCGGACATATCGGTTTTCCCAATGGGTTCCTGCCCATCCCAGTGCTGCGCTCGGTCTTCCCCGAAGGCTGGCCGGCGATCGCAACCGGCGCCCTGCTCGGCATTCTCTTGAACCTGTTCTTCCAAATTTTCAAGCCCGCTGAAGCGAAATAATATGAAAAGCTCAACCATGGCATGCTGTGGTTGAGCTTTTATTTTCCAATTTCATGTATTAACAATACCCGATATACCATCCTCCTGCGATAAGCGCGATCCCTATCAGGCAAATCGCCAGCCATTTTGGTGCCTCTGCCAGCGCTTTGATGATGGCGGGAATGGCATCGAGCATCTTCTCAAGCGTGCTTTTCTGTTCTTGCTCATCTCCGAGGAGTTTAACCCTGGTCTCTTTTGTAAACATCTTTGCCAGGGCGGCGGCAATACCTGCCAGAACGCTGATGATTGCCACGATCATGAAAAGAATCCCAAGTACCTGCGCAGTCATTTTTTCCTTTATTTTTGTTTTTGGATAAGGAAGATCAGTATCGGCTAGACGCTTATTCCTCTAAATTGAAGCCCCAACTAGATACCGTCTACCTGCTGTAATTTCATTTTTCAAGCACGACATACGGGTGATTTGGAAAAATTTAAGATTGGTCGCTTGAAAACCAAAACGTTTTGGTTTACAATGGGACTATCCCAAAACGTTTTGGTAAAGGGAGAGAATTGTGACGACATCCATCCGAGATATTGCCGAAAAAGTAGGAAAGTCCATTACCACCGTTTCACGAGCATTACACGATTATGACGATGTCAGCCCTGAAACAAAAGAGCTGGTGCGCAAGGCAGCGCAGGAAATGGGTTATGTTGCCAATCGACAGGCGCAATTGCTCAGGCAGAAGAACACTGACACCATCGGTTTTATTCTGCCCACCTTTGGACCTCGTTTTTCGGATCCCTTTTTCAGTGAATTCCTGGCTGGTATCGGGAATAAAGCTGCCGATCATGGCTACGATCTGCTCGTTTCCACCTGTCCCCCCGGAGAAAAAGAAATTCGTACCTACCAGTATGAAGTGCAGAGCAATCGTGTGGATGGTTTCATCATCGTGCGTACGCGGGTGAATGATGCCCGCATCCAGTATCTCAAAAGTGTCAAATTCCCCTTTGTGGCATTTGGACGCGTTCCCGGGATGGAAGATATGCCCTTTGTGGATGAAAATTCCGATATCGGAATGCAGATGATCGCCGATTATCTGGTTGAACTGGGGCACACCCATATTGGCTGCATCGCTCCATCTATGGAATATACCTTCGCTACCCATCGTATGCAGGGGCTGCAGGAGGGTTTGAAATCGCACAATATCGAATTGGATGAAAAGGATGTCCTTACTGGCGATCTGACCGAAAAGGGCGGCTATGAGAGAGCCATGGAATTGATCCGGCGCGAGCACAGACCTAGCGCGATCGTGGCACTCAATGACCTGATGGCAATTGGCGCGATGAGTGCGGTGCAGGATGCCGGCTTGATTGTAGGAAAGCATGTCTCTGTAACCGGATTTGATAATATCCCGTTTTCTTCATATACACACCCTCCTCTTACAACAGTGCATCAGCCGATCTTTCAGATCGGCAGCATGGTTTGTGAGATGCTGATCAAGATCGTGAAGGGCGAACCGCTGGAAGAGAATCAGGTTCTGCTAAAACCTTCTCTCATTAAAAGACAATCGACGGGAGCTCCGTTATAAATTTACAAAATAAGAAAAAAGTGCAGGAGGTGGAAAGAAAAAGTAAAAATGGTTGGTCAGTTCTACAAAAATAAATGGAGGAAAAGATGAAACGGTTTCGACTAATACTATCAATCTTAATACTATCTACATTGATCCTGGCGAGCTGCGCCTCACAGCCTGAAGAAGCGGCAGTGGTTGAAGAACCCGAGATGGTTGAAGAGGTTGTGGAAGAACCTGTGGTTGAAGATGAAGTGATCATTGAGTTCTGGACGACCGATAATGAACCGGCGCGCCTGGATGTGTATGAAGCAATCGCAAATGAATATATGGCTGCACATCCCAATGTGGACCTGCGCATTGTGGCGATCGAAGAAGCTGGAATTTCACAGCGCATTGCTACAGCACTGGCAGCCAATCGTGTGCCAGATATTGTTCGCATGGGCGTGGAACGCGTAGCGACCCTGGCGGCGGATGGAATATTGGATGAAGATGCTGCTGAAGCGGTTATCAACGATATCGGTGTGGATGATTTTCGTGAATCCCCCCTGCAAATGGTTATGAATCCTACCACCGGCAAATATGCAGCCATTCCATACGATGGCTGGGTGCAGGCACTCTGGTACCGCTCTGATGTTTTTGAAGAGGCTGGTCTGGAAGCTCCTGTGACCTGGGATGCCATCAACGCTGCCTGCGATGCTCTGCCGGGCACCGGCAACCTTCTCTACGGTCTTACCCTGGGAACCGACCCCGGACAGAACTACGGGCATCAGGTCTTTGAACAGGTTGCCATGTCGAATGATGCCTGGCCATTTGATGCCGATGGAAACGTGACCTTTGATACCCCTGAAATGATTGAAGCACTGCGTTTCTATACCGAACTGCAGCGTTGTGCCATGCCCGGTCCGCAGTACTGGCGCGGGGCTCGCGAATCCTATGAGCTGGATCAATCAGGCATGCTGTTCTACAGCACCTACATCATGGACGACCTGGTGGAAGGCTCCGGATTGGAAGAGGGCGGCAATGTTGAGATTCCGGTTGAAGACCTCGCTCTCAAGACCGGTTTTGCTCCTCAAATGGAAGGCGAGGGCGGCTCCGCTTCATACGGGCAGCTGGTTACCCTGGCTGTCATGCAGGGCGCTGATCCCGAAGCGCAGGATGTCATCAAATACTTCCTGACGGAAGGCTACCAGGATGTGTTAGGGCTGGCTCCCTTTGGGAAAGTACCTGTGTTGAAGAGCGCTGTGGATGGCTGGAAAACCTCAAGCCCATTCTTTGCCAATTACTCCAGCGAAACACTGGATCAAATTGCCAATGGCTACGACACCATGGGGCGCTGGTTATTCCGACCTGATTACGACGCAGCCCAGCGCGCTGTGATCGGTGACATCGAAGGGCGTCTGTTGATCCCGCAAGCGATCAGCAATATCGCACTCGAAGGCACCATGACCCCTGAAACTGCTGCCGTCTGGCTGCAGGAACAGGTCGAAGCTCTGGTAGCAGAACGAGCTGAGTAAATTTCGGTTACCATATGCAGGTATACGAGCAATCGTATACCTGCATACTTATAAGGACATGCGATGAAAGCTCACAGTAATGAGAAAAAAGCTTCACGTCCGATATCCCTGAAACAACGGGAAGCCAGGCTGGCTTACCGCTACATTCTTCCCACTGCTTTGATCGTTTTCGGCTTGGTGATCTTCCCGGCTCTCTACAGTGTCTGGATCTCTTTCCATGATGTGGGATTGAAGAATCTTGGTGATGTGTGGCATGCCCCTTATGTGGGCTTCGATAATTACAGGAATGTGATCAACGACTTCACCTTTAAATTCGAAGATTGGAATAATGCCGGAGCCGTCGTAACCACCATCATTTATTCACTGGGTTCTACCATCCTGACCGTATTCTTAGGACTTATTGCATCTTTATTGCTCAACCGCCCTTTCAAAGGGCGCGGGATTGCCCGCTCCGTTTTTCTGTTCCCGTATGTGGCACCGGTCGTGAGCGTCGCCTTTGTGTGGCGCTGGATCCTGGATCCACGCCAGTCAGGCGTGCTGAACGATTTGCTCATGAAATTGAGCTGGATTGACGCACCACAGGCATATCTTTCAACCAGAGGATTGGCGCTAATACTGGTGATCATCTTTGAAGCATGGCGCTATTTCCCCTTTTCCATGTTAATGATCCTTGCCAGGCTGCAGGCTATTGATGACCTGCTGTACGAAGCCGCCGAGGTGGATGGCGCCAGTACCTGGCAGAAGTTCATCTACATAACGCTGCCTGAGTTGAAGTATGTGCTTGGTTCTTCATTTTTATTGAGGTTGATCTGGACGTTCAATAAATTCGATGATATTTTCCTGCTGACCGGAGGCGGCTACGGCACGAAAGTGCTGCCGATCTTGACGTATGAGTTCAGCTTCAGGACCTTTAACTTTGGAAAAGGAGCGGCAACAGCCATGATCCTGCTGGTGATCGTTCTCGTTTTTATGCTGCTCTATTCCAGGACGGTGATGAAAAATGAAGAAGACTGAGGGCAATATGGATAAAAACGCGAGACCGGCAGATGGTCAAAAACCCAAGAATCTGATCAACCATCTGGCAGACTGGATCAACTGGCGCCGTTTTCTACTGGCGGCGGTGATGATCTTTTTCCTGGTCGGCATCCTCTTTCCATTCTACTGGATGATGAGTTCCTCTTTTAAGTCATTCGCCGAAATTGGCGGCAGAGAACCGGTGTATGTGCCTTCACAGCTGCGCTGGGAAGCTTACAAGGAATTATTCGACCCGCAGAATGTCTATTTCAGGAACTTTGGGCAGAGCATCATGAACAGTATCAGGGTATCTATCCCGACTGCTTTGATAACCGTTCTCTTTTCTACATTGGGAGCGTATGCCATCACCCGTCTGCACTTCAAAGGCAAGAACCTGTTCTTGAATGGGATCCTGCTGATCTATCTCTTCCCGGGCGTGCTGTTGATCATGCCTCTGTTTGCCATGCTTTCCCAGCTGGGCGGGGTGATAGGTTTTGAAGTGCAGGATAATCTGGGGGTGTTGACCGTCACCTATCTGGCGCAGACGCTTCCGGTGGCTCTGTATATGTTGACCAATTATTTCAAGACCATCCCCAATGAGATCGAACAGGCGGGCTTGATTGATGGCTGCTCCCACAGTCAGGTTCTCACCAAGATCACGCTGCCGCTATCGCTGCCGGCGATCGTCTCGGTTTTCATATACTCCTTCATGATCGCGTGGAATGAATTTTTGTACGCTTTTATTTTTCTCAACAGCCGTAATCAATTCACCATCCCGATCGCGATCAACACCATCTTCAACGATCCCAGCCCGCGTCCCAATGTGGTCATGGCAGCCTCGACCATCATGACCATCCCGATCATGATCCTGTACCTGGCATTGCAGAAATACCTTGAAAAAGGTCTGGTGGCGGGTGGCGTCAAGGGGTAGCTGCGATCATGCGAGTTGCCTTTTTATCCACCCGCATCCACGGTCTGGATGGTGTTTCGCTGGAAATCCACAAGTGGGCGTCCATCCTGGCTGAGGCGGGGCACGAGCTGTTTTACTGCGCCGGTGAACTGGGGGAGCAGCGCAACGCTATGCTCATCCCCGAAATGCACTTCACGCACCCGCACATAGAGCAAATCCAGCAGATGGCGTTTGGGCAGGTCGAGAAAAACGCGCAGCTGGATGCTCTCATCCGGCAGTCTGTGGGGCGCCTGGTCACACACATACGCTCTTTCCTGGAATCGAACCACATTGATGTGATCATCGCGGAGAATATTCTCACCATCCCCATGAATATCCCGCTGGGGATCGCCCTGACACAGCTCATTCGAGAGACGCGTATCACGACCATCGCGCATCATCACGATTTCTACTGGGAGCGCGAGCGGTTCAACAGAAATTGCATCCCAGACATACTGGAGAATTGTTTTCCACCTGATGTGCCCTCTATCCGGCATGTGGTCATCAATTCCCTCGCTCAAGAGCAGCTGCGCAAAAAGAAGGGCATTCAGGCAGCATATCATCCCCAATGTCTTTGACTTCGCGCATCCCGTCGCTGCGCCAACGCATGCATACGGAGAACCTGCGCCGTACTCTGGGCATCCAGCGGGATGAGATCATGGTCTTGCAGCCGACCCGCGTCATCCCGCGCAAGGGTATCGAACTGGCGATCGATCTGGTGGCAGCCATGCGCCAGCCGCAGGCAAGGGCAGCTCTGGGAGGCAGGGATAGCAAACTCGTCATCAGCCATCCTTCAGGGGATGAAGGCGATGCCTATCTCACCGCTCTCCTTCGCAAAGCCGAGCAGCTGCAAGTGGAAGCCATCCTGGCAGACCGCCTTCTCACGGCTGCCGGGCAGGGCGCTGACATGCTGTGGGATACCTACCGCTGTGCTGACCTGGTGACCTACCCCAGCCTGATCGAGGGTTTTGGCAATGCACTGCTGGAAGCGCTGTACTTTCGAAAGCCGGTGGTGATCAACCGCTACCCGGTTTACGAAGCAGATATCCGCCCGCTGGAATTGGATCTGATCGAAATGAAAGGCGCGGTAACTGGCGACGTTCTGAAAGAGGTGATCACAGTGCTGAATGACGCGCAGCGCCGTACGCAGATGGTCGAAAAGAATTTTTCGATCGCCGCCGCAAATTTTTCGTATCAGGCGATCCAGCCAAAGCTTGATAAAATGATGAGGTTATAAAAATATTTTAATAGAGTAATAAGATTGGAATTTCACGTGGAGCGAACGCACTTATCTGACCATCTCAAGAAAATCTATGGAGAAAAGAACAGCCGGGAACTTCTAGAGCAGATACAGGAAAAGATCAGTGATTACCAGGCAAGCCATTCAGCTGTGCGCGGAAGCATCCCTATACGCTCAGCCAGGAAGACGTGGTGCTGATCACCTATGGCGACCAGTTCTTTGAACCGGGGCAGAAACCCCTGCAAACCCTGCACACCTTCTGCCGAGATGTTCTGGGTTCGGCGTTCAATACCGTTCACATCCTGCCTTTTTTCCCGTACTCTTCGGATGATGGCTTTTCGGTCATCGATTACTACCACGTTGACCCGGCGCTGGGCGACTGGGATGATATTCAGGCGATCGCTTCCGATTTCCGCCTGATGGTGGATGGCGTTTTCAACCACGTTTCCAAGTCAAGCGACTGGTTCAAGGGTTTTCTGAAGGGGGAAATGCCCTACCGCGATTACTTCATCAGCGTGGAAGCCGGCACGGATCTGAGCCGGGTGGTGCGCCCGCGCGCGCTGCCGCTCCTGACCGCTTTTCAAACCGATGAAGGGCACAAAATGGTGTGGACCACCTTTTCGGATGACCAGGTGGATCTCAATTATGCCTCCCCGCAGTTGTTCCTGGAGATAACGGATGTGATGCTCACCTACGTCAGGCAGGGCGCGCGCATCATCCGCATTGATGCCGTCCCCTTCCTGTGGAAGGAGATCGGCAGCGACTGCATCCACCGCCCGCAGACGCATGCCCTCGTCAAAGCCTGGCGGGCGATCCTGGACCTGGTGGCGCCCGAGGTACTCTTGATCACCGAAAGCAATGTGCCCTTCGCGGAGAACATCTCCTACCTGGGGCAGCCCAAAGATGATGATCCCACCGAAACGGATGAAGCGCAGCTGGTCTACCAGTTCTCACTGGGTCCTCTCATCCTGCATACCTTCCTCAAGGGCAATGCCAGCAAGATCTCGCGCTGGGTTTCTTCGCTGCCGCAGCCCTACCGCTATTTCAATTTCATCGCCTCGCATGACGGCATCGGGCTGAATCCGGCGGCGGGCATTCTCAGCCAGACGGAGATCGATGCCCTCATCCAGACCACGCAGTCGCATGGCGGCAGGCTCTCGTATAAAAAGGATGGCGACGGGCTGGAAAAGGTCTACGAGCTCAACATCACCCTCTATGATTTTCTGAATGATCCGCGCCAGCCGCAGCATGCGCTCGATATCGAGCGCTTTCTTGCCAGCCAGGCGATCATGCTGTCGCTGGCAGGCGTGCCCGCCGTCTATGTGCACAGCCTGTTCGGCTCGCACAACTGCCTGGATTGTGATGAGGATGGCAGCCACCCACGCGCCATCAACCGCGAAAAATTCCGCTTCACGCAGGTCAAGGCGACCCTGGCAGACCCCACCCACCGCCAGACGCTCATCTTCCGCCGCTATCTGGCACTGCTGGAGCAGCGCCGGCAGCATGCCGCCTTCGCCCCCTTTGCCCGGCAGGAAGCGCTCATGCTGGATAAGCGCGTCTTTGCGCTCTTGCGCGAGGACGAGACCGGCAGCGAACAGATCCTGTGCATTGTCAATGTCACGGATGAAACCGTCGAACTGGAATTGCCCCCCGTGGGGTGGAATAGTTCTGTCGTATGCGATCTGTTGAGCGATTTTCGGGTGGAACTGCAGGATGCCCCCGTTACGGTACTGCTGCAGCCCTACCAGAGCATGTGGCTGTGCAGCAAGGAATGAGTAGATCGTTTAATGCGTGCGCAGAGAGCGGGTTTGCATACCCCCCTGGTCATGGTTAAGAATGGAAGAACCGGTTATCGTTCAGAAAGAAATTATTTCTTCTTGTCTTTCTTCTTCTTTTTATCCTTCTTGTCTTTCTTGCCCTTTTTGTCTTTCTTTTCCTTCTTATCCTTCTTCCCCTTTTTGTCCTTCTTTTCTTCTTTCCCCTTTTTCTCTTTCTTGTCTTTCTTCTTGCCCTTGCTTATTTCCTCATCCTTCGGCAGCGCTTCTTCCAGCTTTTCTTTTTTCTCTTTCTTGTCTTTATCTCCCATCAGCTACCTCCTTGGCGTATAGTTTTATTGTACAGGGGAATTGGAAAATGTGATGTATTCAGGGCACGTCTTTTGTTGGTGTAGGTGGAATGGAAGCGCCGGATATACATATACGAAGCTATATCCATAAAATTGTATATATTCTCCCTAAATGATTACTCAATTAACTACAACAACGGAAGAATCAATCCTACGAAGAAAAACAAAATATGTCTTCACAAGCTTTATGTTTCCATCATTCGTATGTAGCGAAATATTCGAAACACTTGTACGTACGATATTATAGATATCTGAAATTTCTCCGCATATTTCGTTTATAAAATTTTTATTTAGTGCATTTCCGACAATATAGACATTATCGATCTTTTTAGGGTTAAGCCCCTTTCTAATGAAAGTTAAATAAGGGGCTTTTTCATGATTGACTATATTTAACGCCCTACCAATAATTACAATAGAGGATTTACAATATTCTCCACGAAAATCAAGATCTACCTCTTCATCTCCTATTTTCCTTTGAGAGAAATTTTCTAAAAAATCAATTAAATTTCTTACTTCAGTAATAATTCGATCGTTTTTGCAGTCACCAAATACTTTTCCGCCTAAAGAATGTAATTCCTCAATTAAAATAGGGTAAAAGAAACCACCTTCGTCAATAATTGCGAATTTATCAAAATATTTCTTTCTGTCTGATTCTTGGTCTTTCATTTTCGGATGAAGATATTCTTCTAAGAAATAACCTACTCTTTGAGGTTTTTCTTTTTCAATCAATTTTGTTGTAACGTACAAATCTAAAGCATCTCTTTGAGATTGGGAGATATATCTTTTCACTTTATATAATAAGCTTGTTGAAACGAAAAGAAACGCCCCATGAACAAAATTTAAATCTTTTGGATCTTCTCTATGAAGTCTAAGCACAACCTGATTGTTATTAATGAAACTCTCTCGATTTTGATTATTATCTATGTACTCTACTTTAACCCGTTCGGTTTCTAAAGTAGGTATAACCTTTGACACTTTTTTTACATAATCATTAATGTTACCTTGAAGATCAAGCTGAACAGCACGTTTATGAAAGAATCTAAAGATTCCACCTATGCGATTTAGGCAGTAACCAAGAAATGCTCCCCACTTTTCGATTTTTTCAGGATTTAGAAAGATCAAAAGTAAGAAGATTCCTCCCGTTCCGAAAATACTACTTACAGTAATTAATGCAATCATGATAAGATCATTCATATTTTCCACCCTCAATCCTGGTTTTTAAAGCAATCATGCATTTCGGTTTGCTGCATGAAAATTTAATTTCACCACTATCTGGAAAGATAGAGTTTAAATTTTCTGTGGTAATAATTTCTTTACAAAATGCGCATTTAATCTGGCCTGATTTAATTTTTTTGAGATAATTAATACTGTTAAGAAAATTATTTAAATCATCATCATGGATGGTATGTATTGTGGGTGACACCATTCACCTCCCTCAATGAATTTTTTGTTTTACACTGCGATGAAAACTTCTATCACGAAATATAGTCAATCCGCTACTTTTATTAATCAGAATATCTACTTTGTTCTTGTTTCCTTCCCGAACACTATGTAATTATATAATTTTATGATGACCTATGTAAACAAAAAAGGATTGTGTCCAAACCATGTGATATTTTTCTTATATACAAAACTGTCAGAGTAGGTGGATTGGTAAAGCCGGACCAACGGACTTACCCTGATGCTTAATGGTATAGAATTTATCTCTTGAAAAAATGGATAATTCATATATAATACTATTAACAGAACCCACCACGCCTCTGCTTCGCATGCGCACCGAGGTGGGTCATTTTTTTATAAGGGGTGTTTTATAACGATGAAACCAGCACTATCTGTTCAAGATCAGATCGAGTTATTGCGCATCCGTGGGATGAAGATTGATGATGAAAAGAAAGCTGTCATATTTCTTCAAGCAAACCATTATTATCGTTTGAATATTTACTTTCACAAATTCATGGATAGCCCTGATCATTATCCAATGAACTCGTCTTTCTCGCAAATTATTGATGTTTATAATAATGACCGTTGGCTACGCAATAAAATCCTCTCAGTCCTTGAGCCGATCGAAATCAATACCCGGACAAAGATTTCACATTATCTCGCGTTAGAATATGGCTCTGATGCTTTTTATTATCAGGAAAATTATAAGGACCTTGGAAAGTATGAAGAAATATTCAATAATTTCTCAGATGTAATTAATCGAAATAGCAATGACCCGGTGATTAAACATCACCTGAAAAAGTATTCAGGTCTTTTTCCAATTTGGGTTGTAATTGAATACATCTCGTTTAACACACTTTCAAAGTTCTATAAAAATCTTCTTGAGAAGGATAAAAAGATAATTTCTAAAAAGATGTATGGTGTTAATGACTATTTACTTGGGCAATGGTTGCATGTATTGAGTGTTCAACGGAATATTTGTGCTCATTATGGCTACCTTTTTCAACGGGAATATCCTATTCGTCCAGTTATTGAAAAATCCTTCGGATGGGATCCTTCTCAGAATAATACTCTTTTCGCTCAATTGCTTGTCATTCGTCGGTTATCGGATCGAAGACTCTGGCGAAATTTCATTCGGATGTTTTCGGATCGAGAGAGGAAAATTCAATCTTTTAACTTACGGGACTATGGATTTCCTCCAGATTGGAGATCCTACTTGATCAAATAACCGGATCATTCATATATCTATGTTTGCAAAAAGAAATAAACGATGAATTATGTTCGTGATGTGATTCTTAATGGAAAATCGACAAATAATTTATAAAAAGCTTTTTTGATTATTTATTATAGGCTTTCAAACCATCCTAAATTCAACCAAATAGAATCCTGTAAATATACTTTAAATTCAGTAAGCCATTGTGTAAAACCTATCATTGTTAAAAAAGCACAACCACGTAATTCAGGTTTCAATTCAAGAATAAAGCTTTTATCACTAATTTCAACGATTGTTTTGTGAATTTTACCAATGACTTCATAATGTGGTTTTTCATTTGGATTTGATGGTAAAACTAGTTCAATTTCTAAATCAATATCAGATATAAAATTTCCATTATCTAAATCATAAATCTTTGCTTCTACATTTTTTTTAATCATTTTTTTCCCCTTCAATAATTATTATTGCATTACGCATAAGCTAGTTTACGAAAAAACGCCACAAATGGGTAGTTTTTGCGTTATAAAGTGTCGGGGTGGGCGGATTTGAACCGCCGACCTCACGGACCCGAACCGTGCGCTCTACACCGGGCTGAGCCACACCCCGATGCAGCGATTATACCCCAGGCGCTCCCCATCCCGCAAGGGAATCCTGTGCGCAATATATTCCTTTATGAATAAACAGAGGATCAGCTGTTCTTGATCTGGAACCGGTCGAAATCACGCACTACCACGCTGTTGGGGAAGATCGCCTGCGCTTCCTTTTCCACGTCCTTGTCGCGGTAGCGCCGTGACACATGCGTGATGAAGAGCTGCCCGACCTCGGCTTTCAGCGCCAGTTCGGCGGCTTGGCGCACGGTCAGATGCGCATAGTCCTGCGCCAGCTCGCGCTCTTCATATAAATAGGTGCCTTCGATCACCAGCGCGTCGGCTTTACGGCACACTTTTTCCAGGTTCCTGGTCTCGCCGGTATCCCCGACCAGCACCAGCTTGGTGCCCGGCTGGTATTCTCCCAGCACGTCATCCGGCGCAATGCGGCTGCCATCCGCCAGGCTGATGCTCTTGCCCTGCACCAGCTCTTTGCGCAGCGGACCCGGTGGAATGCCCAGCAGTTCGGCTTTTTCCGCCAGAAAGGGGCGGTGCCCATCTTCTTCAAAGGCGAAGCCGAAGCAGCCTGTGCCGCGGTGCTTGACCGGGAAGGCGGAGATGCTGAAATCCTGTTCTTCGATGAATACCCCTTTTTTGAGGGTTTTCAATTCGATCGGGAAGGGCGGCACCACCCCGCGGATGACGACCTTGAAGAGCAGGTCTTCGATGCGCTCCAGCGCCGAGGCGCCGCCGTAGATCTCCAGATTCTCGATGGCTTCCCAGCGCAGAAAGGTGGAGACCAGACCGCCGATGCCCAGAATGTGGTCGAGGTGCCCGTGCGTGATCAGCAGGCGGTTGAGGCGTTTGAAGCCGATGCCCGACTGCAAGATCTGGCGCTGGGTGCCTTCGCCGCAGTCCACCAGAAAACGGTGCTCGTTGTGCTTCACGACCTGCGCCGGCAGCCCGCGTTGAATGGAGGGTGCGGATGCGGATGTGCCTAAGAAAATGAGTTCAAACAATAGTTTTATCCTGAAAGTAATTGCGCATATTATTGTACTCCATCTGGTGAGCAGGATTGCCATGCTTGTTAAAAAGCGCCGGGAACAGGTATCATTAAGGGGAGCAGATGTTTATAGTTGGTATCTATCTTGCAACTATAGTAATGCAATTGTGTTCAAATATTAATAAAGGAGCAGCGTATGGAGATCAAGGAATTCGCGATCGAAAAACCACAAGAGACCAATTTTATCCTGGGGCAGTCGCATTTCATCAAGACCGTCGAGGATATCCACGAAGCACTGGTCAATACGGTGCCCGGCATCCAGTTCGGTCTGGCTTTTTGCGAAGCTTCCGGCAAATGCCTGGTGCGCTGGTCCGGAACGGATGAAGAAATGATCGCTCTGGCGCAGAAGAATGCTATGGCGATCGGTGCGGGACACTCCTTTATCCTGTTCCTGGGGCAGGGTTTCTTCCCCATCAATGTGTTGAACGCCATCAAAGCGGTCCCCGAAGTGTGCCATATCTTCTGCGCCACGGCAAACCCAGCCCGAGTGCTGGTCGCCCGGACGGAACAGGGGAATGCCATTGTGGGTGTGGTGGATGGGGAAAGCCCCACAGGGATCGAAGGTCCCGAAGATATTACCTGGCGTAAAGAATTTTTACGAAAGATCGGATATAAAGGATAATATATCCTGAAAGAGAGAGAAGAGATGAAAAAAGCATTAATAATCGTATTGTTGATCGCCCTGTTCGTTTTTTGCGGCTATATGATCTACACCAAATTCGACGATATCAAAGCCATTTACCTGGCGAACCGCGTGGATCAGACCCTGACCGAGATGCCGGAGGAGCCCGTCGAAGGAAAAGTGGAGCCGACCGAAGATACCTCTGTGGCGGATGCGATCGCGACTGCCGCGGCGCAAGCCACTTTGCAGGCGGACCAGGCAGCGGTAGAGGAACCCACCGAGGAAGCGACTGAAGTGCCGACCGAGGAACCCACCCCTGCACCCACTGTCATCCCGACCATCGCATCTACCAACCCGGGTGTCTATCTGGGCGCTGCGGATTGGACGGATGAGATGGAAGCCCCCAAGAATTTGCCGGTGGGCACCGATGATTACAGTTCCGCATACTTCGAGAACGGCTACTACCGCATGACCTCCTTCGCCAACGCCGATGGCTGGCGCCTGGCTTCCACAGAGACAGTCGAGAACGGCTATATCGAGATGGAGTTCACCACCGAGACCTGCAAAGCCGATGACCATTACGGCATCATGTTCCGTGTTCCGGTTTTGAAGGAAGCCGACCGCGGCTATCTGTTCGGCGTGACCTGCGATGGCAAATACTCCCTGCGCACCTGGGATGCCACCCTTGGGGAAGATGGTGTCATGGATTACCTGGTCCGCTGGAAGGAAAGCGGCGCCATCAACACCGGAGAAGAACAATCCAATGTGCTGGGCGTCATGACCGGCGGCAACATCATCAGCCTGTATATCAACGGCACGCTGGTGGATGAGGTCACCGATGACAGCTTCGATGGCGGATATTTTGGCGTGTTCGTCGGCTGGGAACAGACCGAGAACCTGACCGTGCGCGTAGAAAAAGCCAGCTACTGGATCAACGAAGACTAGAAAAAAGGTTAAAAACGAGAGCCTGTGATTTCACAGGCTCTTATTTATTTAAACGATCTCCTTCACCACTTCGATGCCGTTCAGTGCCATGTGGTACAGAAAAGTATGCTGGAAGAAGTCGCCCGGGTGCGCGAAGGCGCCAATTTTTTGCGCCACATCCAGGGGGGTGTCGTAGGTATCCACGCAGTTGTGCGGCACGATCACGCGCCAGGCTTTTTGGGTGGCATTGGCGAACAGCCGCAGGTGCATGGCAAGCTGGTAGGTGCACAGGTCGGTGCAATCCCCCACCACCACGAAGGTGTTCAGGTCGGGTCGGGCGGCGATCCAGGCATCCAGTCCGGTATCCGCACCGGAGTCGATCGAATTCTTTTCGATGATGGCGATCTGGTCGAAGAAGGGCAGCGCCTTGATCTCATCCACCGTCTGCGCTTCATCCGTGCCGCGCACGCAGTGCGGCGGAAAGGCGCCGAATTCCACTGCATCCGGTTCGTGGGTATCCTGCGTCAGCAGGATGTCACGGCATCCGGCATGCCAGGCTTTTTGGAACAGCTCCACAATGGGCGGGATGATGGCTGCCACGCGCGGGCTGGCAAGCGCCCCGAATTTGCAGAAACCATTGATGATATCCACCGAGATGATGGCGGTCTGGTGGGCTTGTGCGAAAAGCTGCTCCCCGCTCAGGGCGGGCAGATCATCCATCCATTTTTGCAGGTATGCCAGAAATTCATGCTTTTCAGTGGTCATTGTTTTCACCTCTTTTGATCGTGTTACCGATCATGATGCAGTAATCATAAACCAGCCGACGCGCTTTTTGCTTCTTTTATAAATATAAATCTTTCAATTAATATTATAAACAATGAAGGTTGAATAAGATTATTTTTATTTAGTTCATTGAAAAATTTCAACTATCAAGTATTATAGTAATAGATTAATAATGGGGTGATAGATGAAACTCTCAACTCTAAAAAGATTACGAATAATTGTCCCTGGAATATTAATATTAATTGGTTTTTTCTTGTTTATTGATTTTAATCAGATTAATTATTGTTTTCAGTATCTACTAAAAGAGTATTGGCAAGTTCTATATATTGTCTTTTCTGCGATTCTTGTTCCAGCGTTTGGTTCTATTTACAAAGTATTAAATCTTCGAAATATCCTTTTCAAAAGAATAGTACTTGATATTGATGAGAATATTAAAGATAAACTCATATCCCCTTTTGCCAATGATGATGAACTACGATTTTTGTTCTCACCGGAAATTGAATATACAAGTCTAAAAAGTATTTTTTATCAATTTGTTGATAACGATAAGACTCTTAAAGTAAAAGCTGAGTTGATCTATCATAATGGTTTATTTCTGACAAGTTTCTTGGATTTTTCAATCATTGGATTTTTTTTCTCAGTATTTTACTTTGCATACTATTTTCTAAATCAGAATATAAACCTTTTAATTAAATCAAATATATTATTTATAGTAATTTTAATAATCAATTGGTTTGTTATTCCTAAAATTGTAGTAGATCATAAAAAATTATCGAATGAACAATTGGAAATAATTACAACATCTCATCACGATGAGTTAAAAAATAAGTTAAAACAATTGAAGTCATAGATATTCTTTTCATGGAAAATAAATACATTGATGCATTATCAGGTTTACAAAAAATATATAAAGAAACAAAATTTAAACTTGTAGTGGGCTATAGTGGTGGAAAAGATTCATCGTTAATTATAAAAATGATCTTTGATTTATACAAAGAACAAAAGGCCATGTCAAAATCCACCGATATTTTTTATTGTGACACAGGAGTTGAAATTCCAATAATCAATGAATTTATCCAAGAAGCAAGAAATCAATTTGAATATGAAATTGATTTACATAGCTTGCCAATTAAGTTTCATGTTGTTAGACCCACTGTTGAAAATACATTCTTTTCTAAAGTTATTGGTAAAGGTTACCCGACACCAACAAATAAATTTAGATGGTGTACTCGAAGATTACGAATAAACCCAATCAGAAATTTTCTTAAGAACAAACAAGTCGATAAAATTTGCATGCTTCTAGGGATTAGAAAAAGTGAAAGTATAGAAAGAGATCGTATTATTGATAAACACAGAATTGATGATAAATATTTCATTAATTCTGATTATCCCGAATCTCTTCTATATTATCCCATTCTCAACTTTAATGCCAATGATGTGTGGAGAAGCCTTTTGTATGAAAAAAAACAATTCGACGGCTTGTTCTATAAGCTATTAGATTTATATATTGCTGGTAATGGTCAAATAGGAAATACTGTTTTAGGATTTCCTGCTAACTGTAGATTTGGCTGTTGGACTTGTACAGTAGTTCGAAAGGATAAAACAAGTGAAAACCTAATAAAAGCTGGTTATACATGCTTAGAACCACTTTTCGAGTTTAGGAACTGGTTATCGGTTATTCGTGATAATAATGATTATCGTTGGAAAAAAAGACGAAATGGCCAAATAGGTCTTGGACCTTTTATAGTCGATAAAAGAAGAGAAATATTAAATAGATTGTTAACAGCCCAAAAAAAATCAGGATTTTCTTTAATCTCAACAGAAGAAATTAAATATTGTGAGACAATTTGGTATGATGACGAATTAATTGAAGATCAGCATTTATAAATCAGTCAAATTACAAAAATAGTTCTTTATGCTACAATTCTGTGCATTATGCTGCCTTCTGATTCCTTCATCCCCATCTTTTTATTCGCCTTCAGCATGGCGGTCGGCGCGGTACTCTCACCGGGTCCGGTCACCACTGCCCTCATCTCTCAATCTCCACGCCTGGGCTGGATCACCGGTCCGCTGGTTTCGATCGGGCATGCCCTCACCGAGCTGGTGATGGCAGCCATGATCCTCTTCGGGCTGTCTTCCTTTCTTTCACAGCCTGCACTGCAGACCGGCATCGCACTGCTGGGCGGGGTGCTGCTGTTGTGGATGGGAGCCGGATTTGCCCTGCGCGGACTGCGCGGGAAATATCACCTGCCCACCCAGGAAGAGAAAGAGACCACGCAGCAGATGACGCGCGGGCAGGTTCTGGGCATGGGCGTGCTCACCACCATCAGCAACCCCTTCTGGTATGCCTGGTGGATCACGGTGGCGGCGGTGTACCTGCTGGAAGCCAAAAGCATGGGCATGCTGCCGGTGCTGGCTTTCTACCTGGGGCATATCAGCGTCGATTTTCTTTGGAATACCCTGCTTTCAACCGTGGTCGGCAGCGGCGGCAAATTATTCAGCAATCGTGTGTACAATATTCTCATGGCAGTGTGCGGTTCGTATTTGCTCTACCTGGGCGTTCAGTTCCTGATGACGGGCATTCAGGGTATGCATGGCTGATCAAAAGAACAGCGTCTATTTTGGTGATAATCTCCCCATCCTGCGTTCCATGCCGGATGGCAGTGTGGATCTGATCTACATTGACCCGCCCTTCAATACCGGCAGAAAACAAACCCGCACCAGCATCCGCACCATCCCTTCAGAAGAGGGCGATCGCACCGGCTTTCAGGGAAAACGCTACGAAACCATCAAACTGGGCAGCAACGGCTACCAGGATAATTTCAGCGATTACCGCGCTTTTCTTGAGCCGCGCCTGCTGGAAGCCTACCGTATACTGAAACCGCATGGTTCGCTCTATTTCCATATTGACTACCGCGAAGTGCATTACTGCAAGGTCCTGCTGGATGAGATCTTCGGGCGGGATTCCTTCATCAATGAGATCATCTGGGCGTACGATTTCGGCGGGCGCACCCGCAAACGCTGGCCGCCCAAGCATGACAATATCCTGTTCTACGCCAAAGACCCTGACCGGTACACCTTCAATTATGACGAGATCGAGCGCATTCCCTATATGGCGCCCGGGCTGGTGGGCAAGGAAAAAGCCGCCCGCGGCAAACTTCCCACCGATACCTGGTGGCACACCATCGTGGGCACCAACAGCCATGAGAAAACCGGCTACCCGACCCAGAAACCGGTGGGGGTCATCAAGCGCATCATCACCGCCAGCTCCAATCCCGGTGATGTGGTGCTGGATTTCTTCGCCGGCAGCGGCACGGTGGGGGAGGTCTGCCTGGCGCTGGGGCGCCGTTTTATCCTGATCGATAACAATCCGCAGGCGATCGCGGTGATGAAAGAACGTTTTGGAGGGGAACCTGCGCTGGAATGGATACCTGCACCGTAGGGGAAAGGCTATCATGAACGCAGCATATCCCATCCTCGAATACGATCCCGATCCCAATGCCATTCTCTCCCCGCAGGTAGAGCATCTGCGCGGCAGACTGCCCCGCAAAGCGCTGATGTGCTTTTTCCAGGAGGTGCTGCAGGACCTGGCACAGCGGGGAAAACTCACACCGGTAGGGAATCTGCGCTCCGAGATCGGGGAGAATCCGGTGTATACACTGTCGTATCAAGGTCAGGAGATCGCCGTGCTGCACGCCGGTGATGGGGCTTCACTGGCAGCCAGCTTTTTGGATGACCTGATCGCGGCGGGCGTGGAACAGGTGGTGGCGTGCGGCGCTTGCGGGGCGCTCACTGATCAGATCCCCGCCGGACATGTACTCATCCCCACCAGCGCGGTGCGCGATGAGGGCACCTCGTACCATTATCTGCCCCCTGCGCGTGAATGTTCCCCCTCACCGGAAGTCGTGAAAGCGATCGAAGCAACCCTGCAGGAACAGGATATTCCTTTTCTGCATGTGAAAAGCTGGACCACCGACGCCTTCTACCGCGAAACACAGGCGCGGCGCACACTGCGCATGCGCGAGGGCTGCCAGGTGGTGGAAATGGAAGCATCTGCCCTGTTTGCCGTGGCGCAGTTCCGGAAGATCGCTATGGGCATGCTGCTGTACTGCGGTGATCTGGTCGTGCCGCAAGGGCTGGCAGGAACGCAACTGGAAGGAACGCACGGATAGTCGTGCCCTGCTTTTTGACCTGGCGCTGCAAGCCTGCGCGAGCCTGTAAGGTCTTCAGGATGCGCTGGCAGCGGCTGCTCCGGCGGCGGTGTCGTTCTTGTGCATGATGATCAAGTAAAAACCGAACGGCACCAGCAAGCTGAGCTGCTCCTCGCTCAAGGAAGCATCCAATATTTCCACCGCAGCCTGTGTTCTGAAGATCTCGCTGATCTTGAATTCCTGGCTGCCTTCCCAGAACTGCAAGACGGGAATATCGCCGTTATCATAGAAAACCCATCGGGTGCGCCAGAAGTTGAGAGGTGCCCAGCTAAAGGAGCGCCCATCCATGATCTGCAGCACGCCATCACCAAAGATGCGCGGATAGAAAGTGGCATGATCCAGCTCTTCATCCGGCTTGCGGATGGTGACACGCGTATTGAAGAATCCCACCCGTTTGAAGGTCCAGCTCTGTATGGAAGTGATCGCTTCCGCCAGGGTGCCGAAAGCGCTGCGAAAAGCCAGCGTGCCGATCAGATGATCCGCCATGAACAATTCGAAATATTTGTCCATGGCTTTCCGCTGTGTCCATTGCGATTCGCCATCTCGGATCAGATGAAAAGTGTCCATGACTGCCTCCTGCCATCATCCTAACGGGGAAAAGATTCAGCTGTACAAGCTTCACTATGGCGCATATTTGATGAGAAGAGAAAGGGGATTTTTTCCTGCCCTGATCGTTCTTGACCAGGGCAGGTAAATTTTCTCAGGATTGTTAGGGAGTCTACCAGCACTGCCTGTAAAATGGGATTGAGTGCATTCTTTCACGACCCCATTTTGCCAGTTCGGCAGGTAGGTGTTCTTGATGGTGGTGGGTACATGCAGATCGAGGATGGCTTTACCGCCGTTATACAACTGGGCGGCGCTTTCGATGAGGGCTGGATTCACATTGAAGGTGTTCAACCCTCGAATGATGATCTCATCCTTGCGTGCTGCCGATAGGGAAGCGACTGCGCTGGCAGATGCCAGGCTGAACTGCATGGGCGCCGTGTCGGGATAGCGCAGCGTGATCATCTGGTTCCCAATCTGCCACTGGCGTCCTTTGTTCACCAGTTCTGTCTTAAACCATTCCAGAAAATCCTGGAAGAGCATGTCCGTATCGGCGCTGAAGATATTGATACAGCGCGAAATGATATTGTTGCGCAGCCAGTCCAGCCGCAGAATATTATCATCAGGGCGGATGGCTTTCCACATGGATTGCAGGACGGTATGTACGGCTGCCTGATCCTGGTCTGCCCATGCAACCAGGGCAGCCAGCAGAGCGTTGTCAATATCCGAATAGCGGTATTGACCGAAGCCGTTGACCCTCAGTTCGACCTCAAATTGCTCTTCCTTATTGGTGTTGATCTGGTAGGAAGAGTACAATGGATTAAGGCGCAGGTATTCCTGAACGATCTCATCATACGTCTTGTGATGTGCGGTCATGGAAGCCCAGAATCCGCGCACGCCTTCTTGTTCATCTTCTGTGCCTGTGCCAGCCCACATCGCGCCTGGCACGGAGCGCTTTCCGTTCTCTGTTACAACTCTTGAGATACTCCGCGCGTTTGCGCGCATCACCCTGGGCGAGGAACTCCCCGATCACATCACCCTGCATATCCTCAGGACGGATGACGGTTCCGGCGCTTTCAGGATGGAGGCATAACCAACCCCGGCGCAGACGCGGCAGCAGGTCATCGGCATGTTTGCTGGTGCCGGCGATCTGCATGGCTTCTTCATAAAAGCCGCGCCTGACCATTGTGGTCAGGAACCAGGCTTCACTGATCGGATCTTGATGGGTCTTTTCCATGGATTGTGCGAATTTCTCAGAGAAATTCTCCTTCCCGGCGCTCCAGGCGTTAAGCGAAGCCTGGATGAAATTGTTCAGGTAAGACGGCATGGAGGAGGATACTTTTTCGATAAAAGCAGGGGTGAAGACCTCTATCCCGTTTTTCTCCATCTGATCCGCGTTGGAAAACATGGCGGAGATCAATTCAAAGCGCAGCAGCCAGGAGCGATCCAGCCAGCCTGCTTTTGCAAATACGATGATCACTTCTGCGACAAGGTCTGCCAGCAGCGTGTCGGGAACTTTTTTGGTATGCAGACCGATCAGATGGGCATGTTGACCCAGTAATTTGACGATGGCATTTTCGTTAATGGGAGTAGTCAGTTGAGGCAGGTCGTTGCGGATACGTTTTGCTACACTTTGTATCATGGCTTCATCCAGTGACACGCTCTGATCTTTGTCTCCCAGTATCTCCAGGATGATGGGCTCTCCTTTGCCTGCACCGATCGCTTCCAGCAGGGTATTCCATTCTTCCTGGCTCAACGGTTTGGTCTTGTTGAGCTGGATGATCATGTCTTTCTGGAGTTTGGCGGACAGGTTTTTCATCAACTGGAACGCGTACGAACGATCGATCGTCAACCAGGTCTCTACCAGCGTTTTCCAAACGGGACCTTTTCCAAAGGGATTAAAACGTTTTTTCAGGCGTTTTTCCACATCCTGCAGCTGTTCCTTGACCGCTTCTTGATCCTCTTGTTTTAAGATCCCCTCGATTTCCGACAGCATGTCTGAGGTGAAGCCCTTCTTCTGTTCCGGAACGGATTCTTCGAAAGATGTTTTTAAGTCTTGAAGTTCGGTTGCCTGATCCAGCGGAAGTGCTTTCACCAGTTTCTGCAGCATTTCCCAGTAGCGGGCTGCTTTGTGCGGCGCAAGCATCAAATAGAATTGACATAAACGCATCAGCAGTATGGCTCTGGGTTGGTCGAGCAGCTCATTCCCTGCCAGTGTCTGCTCAACGTGATTTAATACCTGATTTTCATTGCTCATTGATTGAATTCCTCCTGTAGTATATAAAGATTCGTACCCTCCGTACCTTCAGAGCATTTCCGTACTGCTGTCTACTGTTAAATGGATACAGCCTGATGCGTTCGATGAGAGGGTATTGAATGTATGCCAGTGTGATTTAAATATGAAATACTCTGAAACGAACCGCAAAATTATTATAGCGGTGTGGATTGTAAAAAGAAAGTAATTGGCAAAAATTGGTGTTAAATTCGTTTCTCGAAACGATCAGCGATTGTAATCATGTCCCATGATGTAATCTTCAAGGTTGCGGATCAGGTCCGCCTGGTGGTCAATGGTCGCCTTGACCAGATCGCCGATCGAAATGACACCCACCACCGTTTCGCCCTCAACCACGGGCAGATGGCGGATGTGTTTATCGGTCATCTGCGCCAGACATTCATCCGCGGTTTGTTCGGGGTGCACAAAATAGATATCTTCCGTCATCACTGCGCTGACCGGGGTGGATTCCGATCTGCTCTGCAGCGCCACGCGGCGGGCATAATCACGCTCCGAGAAGATGCCCACCACCTGCTCCTTTTCCATCACGAGAATAGCCCCGATGCTCTTTTCTGCCATGATCTTGAGTGCATCCAGTACACTGGCGCGGGGGGAAACGGAGTAAACAGCATCCCCCTTGATCTTGAGAATATCACCTGCTCGTTTCATGCGGTTACCCTCCCATCGTTCGTCTTGCATCTATTGTACAGAAATAAAAAGGCTTTGACTACGGTCTAAGAAAGATAGCCAGGTGTATGTTGTTCATTACATGCTGCGCGCCCGGTGTTTTCGGAATACTTTTTTATGCCGATGTCTGTAAGAACGTCTCACGAGGATTTACTATAAAAGCTTTGACTAATTCTATAGCAGGTGTGTTTACTATCTATGCTGTTCTACAGCAATAATTTGGAAAGTTTCTCCTGGACTTCGTTGATACATTCCTGGGAAATATGATCGACAACGGTTACATTTCGTTTCTCCCAGTCAATGGTTCTTATCTGATCCGATAAAATTACACCCGTTACGGTCAACCCGTCAGGAATGTCCACTTCAAAAGGATATCCTTTTTTTTGATTTGTGATGGCGCATACGATGGCTAATCCGACGACTTCGTTGTAGCGATCAGGTGAAATGACAACCGCGCGGCGATACCCTGCTTGTTCATGCCCTCTGGTGTTATCGAAATTCAATTTTATTAAATCTCCCCGCTTCGGAGCCGGCATGTTAAATCAATTCCTTTCCCTGTGGATCGCCAAAATCAATTATCTGATGCTTATTTTCATCGGTGATCGTCGCAAGCATTTCCTCTAACGTTTGTCCACGCTTGATGATCAAGCTATCGGCGGTTAATTCGATAGAGACACTGCAATTATCTTCAATGCCAAGCTGTGTGGCGAAGGACTGTGGAATTCGTAAGGCAAGACTGTTGCCCCATTTTTTGATAGTCGCGTTCGTCATTTATTAAATCCTTATGTATATACAATATATATACATCATTTTTCTATATTGTCAAGGCAGTATATATTGAAAAAATAGGAAAACTTACATCCGTGGATGGATCTCTTATTTGTGTGATAACTCCCTGACCTGCTCGGCGGCATGGTAGCTGGAGCGCACCAGCGGGGCGCTTTCCACCCAGCGGAAGCCGATCTGGTAGCCAAAATCCTTCAATTGCTGGAATTCTTCCAGCGTGTAGTAGCGCTCGATGGGCAGGTGTTTACGGCTGGGCTGCAAGTACTGCCCGATGGTGAGGATATCCACCCCCCAGCTGACCAGCTCGCGCATGGTGTCTTTAATTTCTTCCCAGGTTTCGCCCAGACCAAGCATGATACCGCTCTTGGTGAGCACATCCGGCTGAAGCAGTTTGGCGCTGGTGAGCACGTACTGCGACCATTCATGACGATCCTGCGGCTGGACGCGCGGATACAGGCGTGGCACGGTCTCGATATTATGGTTGAGGATATCCGGCTTTTCCGCCATGATCAGGCGCAGCGCTTCAGGGTCGGCGCGAAAATCGGGGATGAGTACCTCAATCGAGCAGCCCGGCGCTTCTGCGCGAATGGAGCGGATGATAGCAGCGAAAATACGCGCCCCGCCCAAGATGTCATCATCGCGGTCCACGCTGGTGATGACGGCGTGCTTGAGTTCCATGGCTTTGACCGCCTGCGCCACCCGCTGTGGTTCCTGTTCATCCAGCGGCAGGGGCACCCCGCGCTGAACGTCGCAGAAGCCGCAGCGCCGTGTGCAGATATCTCCCAGCACCAGAAAGGTGGCGGTGCCGCTGCCCCAGCACTCGCCCATATTAGGGCAGTTAGCTTCTTCACAGACGGTGTGCAGCTCTTTGCGCTGCATCAGTTCTTTCAGCCAGGCATAGGTCTCCCCGCTGGGTGCGCGCACCTTGATCCAATCAGGGCGGCGCAGCGGGGTGGTATCCATTTTTTCAGGATTGACGCGATCGCGGGTTGCTTTTGGGCTCATTAATCACTCCGCAGGCATTATACTATTCCGGATAAGTTGTGTCCAATTCAGGGAATCCGCACCATTTCGGTTTAGAATTAGGTGATCATGCTGTATATCATTTCTACCCCCATCGGCAACCTCGGCGATATGAGCCTGCGCGCCATCGAGACGCTGCAGCAGGTGGATTACGTGGTCAGCGAGGATACCCGCAAGACCGGTTTTCTCTTGAAGCATTTCGAGATCAGCAAACCACAGATCTCCTTTCACGCTTTCAACGAGCAGAAGAACCTGCCGCGCTTGCTGGAGCTCTTGCAGCAGGGCAAAGATATCGGGCTGGTGAGCGATGCCGGCACCCCTGCCATATCCGACCCCGGCTTTTCGCTGGTGCGGGCAGCCATCGAACAGGATATCCCCGTCTCTGCCATCCCCGGACCGACTGCGCTCATCATGGCGCTGGTGCTTTCCGGGCTGCCGCTGCATTCCTTTACCTACCGCGGATTCCCGCCGCGCAAAAGCGGGGCGCGCAGACGTTTCATGGAAGTGGATAAAGATTCCCCGCACACCCTGGTCTTTTATGAGAGCCCCCACCGTTTACTGGCGTTTCTGGATGATGCTATCGTGGTATATGGCGACCGGCGCGCCGCCCTGGCGAACGATCTCACCAAGAAATTCGAGATGGTGCTGCGCGGTACGCTCTCAGAAATAAAACAGCAGCTTGCTGAACAAAAGCTGCTGGGGGAATACACCGTTGTCATCGCGGGCGCGAATTCATAAGGGTGTGAAGCGCGTATCGCGGTCGAAATGGTCCTCGTTTTCGGCTTTTTTCAACGCGTTGATGATACGGTAGGTGATGGGTGTGAAAAGCGCCTCCACCGTAACCTTGAAAAGATAATTGGTGAGCACCAGGCTGCCGAACACTTCCCAAGGGAACACACCGAACAGGGTGGCGATCAGTGCGAATAACAAGGAGTCAATGCCTTCTCCTACCAGAGTGCTGGCAATGGTGCGCATCCACAACCATTTCCCTTCCGTCTTCACTTTCATGACCGCCATAATGACCGAGTTGCTGTATTCACCAACAAGATAAGCAGCCAGGCTGGCGATGACGATACCGCCGCTGCTGATGCCGCCCAGCACGGCGTCATAGGCTGCCTGCCCGGTGTACTGTTGCCAGGCGGCTTCCCCGGGCAGCACGCGCACCACTGCCAGCGTCACAGCAGTGAGCGCCAGCGCGCCAAATCCGATCCAGATCACACGCCGCGAACGTTTGAATCCATATACTTCCACCAGCACATCTCCAAAAATATAGCTGATTGGGAACAGCAGAGTGCCTGCGTCAAACGCTAACGAAATCCCGCCAACCGTGATGCCCCAGTCCACGATCTTGGCGGAAGAGGCGATGTTGCTGGTGATGAGCACTGTCACGAACAGCGCCATGACCAGATCAAAATAGTGATAAGTGCGGTTTTGTTCCATTCCCTTATTCATACCGCGATTAGTATAATGTATATTCAAATGTGTATCTACCAACAATCTGCTCGGGAAAGGATTTTGCATGCAGCGTTTCTTCTTGCCAGCCGATGCCATCAAACAGAATACAGTCCGCTTTCCGCCCGCCATCGCACATCAGATCAGGCATGTGCTGCGTTTGAATGAGGGCATGCAAGTGCAGGTGCTGGATGGTCAGGGAGCGCTGCTGCGTGTATCTCTACTGCCTGAAGAGGAAGGCA
This sequence comes from Anaerolineaceae bacterium, assembly GCA_963556045.3. Classification (GTDB taxonomy): domain Bacteria; phylum Chloroflexota; class Anaerolineae; order Anaerolineales; family Anaerolineaceae; genus UBA4781. The sequence goes on from CAUVYA020000002.1 coordinate 2,358,064, forward strand.
AGTTGGAGGGACGTATTCTTGAGCGCACCTATCCTGACAGTGAACCCACAGTGCAGTTTTCCTTATGTGTCTCGCTGACCCAGCGCGATAAGTTCGAACTGATCCTGCAGAAAGCGGTGGAGGTGGGCGTGTCTTTCATTCAGCCTTTTGTGTCGCGCTATTCTCTGGTGCGTGAGAAAACCATCCAGCCCAAACGCCGCCTGCGCTGGGAGGGCATCCTGCGCGAAGCTGCCGAGCAGAGCGGGCGCATCCTCATTCCGAAATTGCACGAAGTGGCGATCCTGCCACGCGTGATCGAGCAGTGTGCTGCCAAAAGCGACCTGTGCCTGGTAGCCTGGGAAGGGGAACATACAATAACCCTGCAGCAGGTGCTGCGGGAAGCGCAGGAGAAGAAAGCGCTTCGGCGCATCGCGCTTTTCATCGGTCCGGAGGGCGGATTCGCACTGCAGGAAATGGATCTTTTTCAGCAGCATGCTGTGCTTTCGGTCTCGCTTGGCAAACGAATTTTACGCATGGAGACGGCTGCCATGGTGGCGCCGGCGCTGGTCTTGTATGAACTGGGGCAGATGGAGCTTTAGTACAGGCGCGGGGGCAGCAGATTCTTCAGGCGGTCTTTGAGAGCTTTTACGCGACCCAATACCTGACCGTTGGCATCCTTTACCACCAGGGTATGCCCTACCCGGTCTTCCGGCACTGCAGAACCCATGATGTCACGATGAGCAAGGTAGTGAGTACGCTGTTCTTCATCCAGAACAGGAACACCTGTATGAAATTGGTTGCCAAAACGAGCCGCTAGGTCATGGCTGATCTGGTAGCCTTTCGGGATGCGCTTGAAAGCGTTCAAACCAAGGCTGGTAATGGGAAGATGGCAGCATTCATGAAAAAGGCGCTGCGGGACCAGCAGGATGATGTTCTCCGCTTCAAAAAGCTGTGCCTGCTGTCTTTCCATCAGCGTTTGTAGATCAAATTCATATTCACCCTGCATCCAGTTGGTGATTTCCCGCTCCTGCTGGCTGGTTAACAGGTGAGAACGGTCAAACCTGGAATTGGCTCTGACAGGATCTTCACTGGCGGGCAACCCCAGAGAATCCTGCTTGGTAAAGCGGGCGCAGAAGAAGCCGGTGGTTCCGTAGATGTGCGGCCACAGCCGGATGGCGTTCTTCATTTCGGGCAGAAAAGCGTGTTCGCCATCCTGCAGAAGGGCGGGAGCAGGCTGGGGCAGCTTGCTGTTCAGATTATCCAGTGCAACCTGATCGCCAAACTCCTCCATGATTCGCTGCACAACCTGCTCATCCTCTTCCGGAGAAAGGGTGCAGGTCGAGTAAACGACCTGACCACCCACTTTTACCGTTTGCAGGGCGCTGCGCAGCAGCAGGTACTGGCGATTGCTCAAACCCTGCTGTTCGCCCGCGCTGATCTCGCGCAGCGGGTGGGATGGGCTGTCGTACAGGTTCTGCATGCTGCAGGGGGCATCCAGCAGAACCGCGTCGAAAGTTTCGGGCAGGTGCTCCCCGAAGAATTCACCATGCAAACAGGTGGCAGCCTGGTTGATGGCGCCCCATTTCGCCAGCACAACACGCAGGGCTGCCATGCGACCGCTGCTGGCATCGTTGGCGATCACCAGCCCGCAGTCCGCCGTGCGGTCCACCAGGTGGGTGGTCTTACCGCCCGGAGAGGCTGCCATATCCAGGATCAGAGGAGAGGAGTGCGGCGAGAGATCGAACATCTCGACCGGCAGCATGGAGGCGCTTTCCTGAATGTAATACTCTCCCAGGGCGTGTTCGATGGTCTTGCCGAGATTCTCGGCTCCATCGCGAAGGGTGAAACCACTGGGGCAAAAAGGGATCACCTGCATCTGCCAGCCATAGCGCTTACGCAGTTGCTGGCTGAACTCGTTCGCATCCTGCTTCAACAGGTTGATGCGCAGTGAAGGCTGTAGATCTTCGGAAAGAGTCTGCACCAGTTCGGCATATTGCGCGGGGGTGAGCAGTTTGCTGAAACGTTCTAACGCGATCTGAACCGTGGTGGCGGGAGGCTGGTTGTTATTCATACTGCTCACTTCCTTTATGGATGCAGAAAACGATCTCATCAGGGAAAAACATTTTTTCTACCGACCAGTCCAGTCCTGCGATGGATGAAAATACCAGATTTTCCATGCGCGCAGTCATATCGTGCGTTTTCCCGATATCGCTGCTCGGCAAGGAAACCAGGATGGTTTTTGCCCGCAGGGCTTGCCACAGAGCGCGGTTGCTGCCCTTGAGGCGCTGTTCCATGCGGTGGGCTTCCTTGAAAAAGAATGCCACATCGGCTTGCCGGCTGGGCGGGTTCACCAGAATATCCCGCTGGATGGCGTGTGCATTGGGGAAGTGAGCTTTCTCAAAATATTGATTCAGCAGTTGCACGCGCGGCAGATGGATATCAAAGGCTTCATAGATAATATCTTTATCCAATCCCATCCTGCTGATCGCAAAAGGGTTCAAGCCGCAAGCCAGGTCCATAATGTGGTGGGGCTTGCCGGTCAGCGCGAATATTGATTGATAGAATTCCTGAACATACGGGTTGCGTTCAAGCGTGGAAGTATGGGCGCTGAGCATGCTCTCCGCGAAAGCCTGCAGATCAGCTGTATCGGAAAATTCTGCCAGTTCCGCCGAACATTGCGCATAGTCAGGGTCGCCCAGATAGAGGGCGGTTAGCTGGTGCAGTTTCTTGCGCACGCTCTCCTGCATCTTTTTTGTATCGCCGTAGCGCAGGCTTTCGTTTGCGATCAGATCTTCAACGGTCTCCCACGGAAGCTGCAGGGCGCGGTATTTGGGTGCGCTCAAAAGTCTGGCAATGAAATCATGCTGATTGCTCATGCTGCTTCATTCCCTTTTACGATACGATATGCCAGTTCGCTCTCAAAAAGGAACCTGTGGTACGGCAGGTTCATATCTTCCAGCAAACTTTCAAATTGGCTGGAGTAATGTGCCAGCATACCTTTTTCTCTGCCGCCGATACTGCGCACTGGAAAACTGACGATCACATACTGAGCCTGAATGTCATTCAGAATACGGCGTGCGCTTTCTTTATCAGCCTGCTCCAGGCAGGGCAGGGTTTTCAACAGCAACGCCACCTGTACTTTCTCCTGCGGGATATGGGTCAACAAATTGCATACACTGGCTTTTCCGTTCAGGTGAAAATGGGCATAGAAACTATTCAAGAAAGAACTCATATCTTCAAAAATATCACTGGCGTAATAGCGAGTTTCTTTTTCGAGCGCCATCCAGTGGATCGCCAGCGGATTGAATCCGCATGCCAGGTCGAGGATGGAGGTGATGGGTCGAATATCCGCAAACAAAGCAGAGTAGAACGCAGCCAGGATGGGCAGGCGTTCACGTGTGGAAGCATGCACCTGCATTAATGTCGAACAGAATTGCGTGCTGCCATCATCTGAGATTACATCTGGAAGGCAGTCCAATTCTTGCAGATAGCCGGCGTAATCCGGTATTTCTTTGAAATACGCACCGGCAACCTGGTGCAGTTTACTGGTAGTGGCTTTGACAGCCTCTTTGAGGGTGGTGCGTTTCTTTGCTTCTGTGCTGGCGATGAAGGTTACCAGGTCACGATCCACGCTGCGATATTTCTTCTTGGCGAGCACCTCTTCAACGATGGTCTCTACATCAAGTGCAGGGCTCATGGATTGCTTCCCCCAAGATGCTGGATGATACGCGCCATGAAATGCAGGTTATGGATGGTCGCCAGACGTGCATATAAATTCTCGTTGATGTGCTGCAGGTGGTGCAGATACCCCAGACTGTAATGCCGGCAGGCAGCGCAGCCGCAACCGGTCTCGATCGGGTCCTGCTGGCGGATATGACGCTGGTCTTCCGGATAAACGTACTCCAGCCATTGCCCCTGCTCGAATGCTGCGCCCTCACGCAGGCGGTACAACCTGCCGTGGCGTGCATCGCGGGTGGGCATGGCGCAATCGAACAACCGGTAGCCCAGATGAAAGGTCTTTACCAGGTTGTAAGGATGACCGATACCCAGGGCGTGCATGGGGAATTCGGCAGGGATCACTTCTCGGGTATAGCCCACGATATCCTCCACCAGGTTGCCGTCCTTATCCAGCGGCCAGCCGCCGTAGCCATAGCCATTAAAACCAATGGCAAGCAGTTCGCTGGCACACTCTGCACGCAGTGCCCGTGAGCCGCCGCCCTGGATTACCGCAAATAATTTACGGGGGATATCCGTTTGGACTGGATTTTGTTCCTGCAAACGGACGAATTCCTGTTTGCAGCGTTTCGCCCAGGCAACCGTGCGCTGTACGGATATGCGTTGTTCGCTATCTATGTCTTCAACGTGTGTGCAGTCATCCAGGCAAAACAACACATCCGCTCCCATCTTCCACTGGATCTGCATGCTCTTTTCAGGGGTAAGGGAGATCTTTTTCCCGCGAGCGGGATCTTTCAATAAAATACCATCATCCGAGAAAGTGCCAAAACTGCTGTTCTGGCGGATGAGGGAATAAGCTTGAAAGCCGCCCGAATCGGTGAAGATGGGTCCCTGCCAGCCGCTGAAGGAGTGCAGGTCGCCCAGCGCGGTGATGACGGTTGTACCGGGTTTTTGCAGCAGGTGATAGGAATTCATCATCACTGCCCGCACGCCGCTGGCTGCCAGGTCCTGCGCATCCAGACAGCGCACCTGCCCGAAGGTGGCATCCGGCAGGAAGGCGGGCAGGGCTATCTTTCCATGGGGTGTTTGCAAGAAAGTATTCATACGCTCATTGTTAATGATTGTAACATCGAGCGCACAGTAGATGAAATGTCAGGAAAAAAGAGAAAGAGCGTGCAGGGTTGCCCAGGTGTCGACCGTATCCTGACCGCTGGTGAAAGCCCAGGTACGCTGATGGGCGGGGCTGGCGCCGCGCCAGGTGCCATCTTTGCGGCGTTTGCTTTCCAGCCACGCCAGCGCCGCCTGTGCCGAGGGATGGCTGAGCGCATCCAATTCCTTGAGGACGCGCAGGGTGAAAAGGATATCGGTGTTGTAAAAAATGGGGAAATTCAAGGAGAACCAGGTGCTGTGGATCTTCTGCCCGTACGGGTAATCGGCTTCGGTGAGGGAGAAGCGATCCAGAACGAACTCCAAACCATGCTGGATGGCATGCTCTACTTCCGCGCTGCGCTGGTCGGAGGGAATGGCTGCCAGCCCCCACAAAGAACGGATCAAACCCCAGGCGCAGGGCAGATCGTAATTATGCGGGCAGAAAGCGTCATGCTCCACCTCATTAACCAGAAAAGCGATCACCTGCTGGATGGCAGGTTCTTCAAATTGCCCGCAGTGCAGCTGGTAGCGCAGGTAGTTTCCCCAGAAACAGGATAAGCCGGGTCCGTCGTTATTGATCAGCCAGGCAGGACCCTGCTGGGCAGCAGTGCGCATGAACAAGGCGCCAGCCTGCATGGCAGGGTGGTCGCCTTTCAATCCCAATTCCATCAATAGCTGCATGCTCCAGTGGGTTGCCCTGTATTTGGGGGAGTAAAAACTGCGCTCACTCATCCAGTATCCATTGGGATGCTGTTCCTTTAAAATAATAAGCACCGGCTCACTGGTTGCCAGCAGGTGCTGCTCAAGCTGTACATTTTCATGTTCGATGGGTAAACCACAGCAATTTAACATAGTAAGCAGGCGGATGGAGGGAGTATCCGCCTGCAATAATCTGTTCATGATCTCTTCACGAGATGGCATATCCCTCCCGCTGCCTTTTATTATTCTTTGGGTTTGTCTTCGATCTTCTCTTTTGGTTTGATGAAAGCGCTGATGAGGGTGATGACACCGATCCCGATGATGAAGAGCGGCCAGTATTGCCCGACATCCCAGCCAAGACCAAAGGAGCCGCCGAAGATGATGAATCCGGTAGCGCTGATGGCAAGCAACACCAGGCTGCTGCTTTCAAATTTTGGACCGCTGCGGTCGATCAGTCCGCTCAGCAAGATGCCTAATCCAACGAAGCCGGGGATGAGAGTCCAGGCGTATGCCCAGGTTTGCCACTGACCGGTCATCTCTTGATAGTATAGAATGCCGCCAATGCCGCCTACAATACAGCCTGGAACCGCCAGTCCGCCGTTGCGTGAAAGGATGGCTGCCAGCAGGAAGATGAAACCTACCCCGATGATGGAAAATGGCCAATCCAGGAAGTTGAAAGAATTGGGATAAAGACGGGTGACAAGCAAAAACGCGCCCACAATAATGAGGATCAAACCCCACACGAGATCAGTTCGTTTTTTCATAATTACTCCTTAACAAATAGGATTTTTCTACTTCATATACGCAAAAGTGATAGGTTGGTTTCAAAAAGAGAAAAGGAATTCCTTTTCTCTTTGCTGTTCACAGGCTTTCACAGAGGTGTGCGATAAGGTGTTTTATTTCAACCAGATTCTGAGGGCTGGCTTGCCCCTGGAATTCCAGATTGCCCAGCAGTTCCCAGCGCAGCCTCTCACATTGCTGGTTAATAAAGCGCATGGCGCCGCCGCCCCAGCCATAACTGCCGATATAGACCGCTTTTCTATTATGTATTCGTTTTTTATCGATCATTTCGAGCACAAATTCCATGGTGGGGAATAATCCCCCTTCATAGGTAGGGGCGCAAATCACTACTCCGGCGCCGGTCAGAATGGCGGGCAGCAGGTAGCTGATGGGTGTTTGTGTGACGTCAAAACAATCAAAGGGAATTGCCTTTTCCTTCAATGTTTGTTCGATGTGAGGAATCACGGCTGCGCTGTTGCCATACATGGATCCGTACAGAATGCAGATTTTTTGTTGTGTGGGTTGTGCAGCCATCTCGGACCAGCGTACATACAGTTCCAGGATACGCTGCGGGTCATGGCGCCAGATCAAGCCATGCGATGGCGCTACTATCTGAATATCCAGCGTGCTTATCTTTTGTGCTGCTTTCAGAACCGGTTTCCCGAAGGCTGCGACGATATTGGAAAAATAGCGCAGGCTCTCCTGCTCGAAGAAAGGCAGATCAGGCTGCTGGTCGTCGAAGATGCCGTGCTCCAATTTCCCGTACCCGCCAAAACCGTCACAGGAAAAAAGGATGCCGCTGCTTTCTTCAAAGGTCATGATGGTTTCTGGCCAGTGCACCATAGGGGTGGAAAGAAAGTGCAGGGTATGCTTGCCGAGTGAAAGCGTTTCCCCATCCGTCACAACCTGAACATTGTCATGGATGTCAAAAAAGGTTGCCAGCATATCTCTGGTCTTTTCACTGCCCAGGATGATAATGTTCGGTGCTATCTCCAGCAGGCTGTGAATAGCGCCGGAGTGATCCGGTTCCATGTGATTGATGACCAGATAGGTGAGCTTATCAGGATCTATACAGGCGCGAATGTTCTCGATCAATAACTCTCCGGTTATATCCTTGCACAGGTCTATTAATGTGCTTTTCGCGTCTTTGATCAGATAACTGTTGTACGAGATACCTTCTTTTTCAATAGACCATAAGCCTTCGAACAGGCTTGTTTGTGTGTCGTTGACACCGATCCAGGTAATACCTTCTCTAAGGGTGATTGGTTTCATAGTAACTCCGGAATAGGAAAATGAAATATGGCATCATTTTAAGCCATATTTCATTTAAATCGATTCCTATTTATGAACTTAGTGCGAAACGCCCATCAAATTGCTGATCAGAATGGATACCAAACCCGCTGCCAGGGTTTTTAACCCGCTGATGATCAGATTCTGCTTGGAAATGTTTCCAAGGAATATACCCAGTGCGAACAACACGACCAGCGCTAATCCAATGGATGTGTAGTACACATAATTAATATCCATGAAAAGATTGGCGAAAAAGAAGGGAATCAGCACCACGATGCTGGCGAGGAATGGCGAAAGACCATCCACCAGCGAAACTGCGATGGCAGCAAAGCGTGAAGCTTTTCCGATCTTGCTGTCGTTCAAATCGGTGAGGGTACTCTGGCTCAGTTCATCCATCTCGCGCTTGCGTTCGGCGGATTCTGTTAGAAAGGAACCCCATAGTCCGGATATACCGATCGCCACAGAGGTTGTCAGACCGGTGGTAACCACGATCATGGCATCCTCCACTCCGGCGGCATAGTTACCTGTGAGCACACCGATGATGGTGAGCACACCGTCGAAGGCGTTCATGGCAAAGTAGCGCCGGGCTATCTCTCCGATATCGGCGATCTCATTGTATTCAGATATTTTCTCTCTCAAACGTATGAGAGGGTTGTCTTTATTTTCCATGGTGATTTTCTATGGGTTTAGTCCTGCAGGGTCGCGGCGTCATCAATGATCATTTTTCCTGCGACAACTTCATCAATGGAATGGATGGATCCACCCTGGTCACGAATGAGAGCTGAGACCACTTCATAGTCGAGGTCATCACCTTCGATCGTGATTTTGGCATTTTCTACTTTATGGTCTATTTCAGCAATGCTGATATTGACAGCGGTAATGCCGTCTAGAACACTGAGTCTTTTTGCAAGGTCCACAATACTTGGTTCGATTGGTTTAAGTGTGTCAAGCACCAACCTGCGTATTTTACCTATCATCTCTGTTTCTTAAGAATTCTCCTTTCAGCGAAACAAAATATAGAACGGTTGTATTTATACCATAGTTTGAAGGAGTGAAATGTTTTATATTTCCTTCTTATAAAGCGATGCGACCCACTCCTGGTTTTTCCACAGAGCGCAGAACCCATCGCTTTCGTCCAGGCGTTCACCGCTGCAGCGGATGATCTCCAGACGCTTTGACCGCAATGCATCCAGCAGGCTGACCTGGGTCAGGTTGGCATCGGAGAAGGGGGAAAACGGGCAGGGTTGCACATCACCCTGGGGATTGATATGCACCAGACCTTTCCCGCCGGCGATACAGCCGCCCAGTTCCACTTCGCCGCCCGGAAAAGCCAGGAACAGGGCTGGATACTTCACACGCAATTCCTCCAGGATGTGCAGATGCTCCAGAACCTGCTGCGGATGCAGCGCCAGGTGTGCACTGCCGGGATCCATGGGAAGGTAGTTGATGAAAAAGAAGACCTTTACACCTCTATCCATCATTTCCTTGAGGTAGTCTTCATCATTGACCAGGGCGAAGTTACGGCTGGTCTGGGTGATGGAGGTTCCAAAGAGGATTTTATTTTCTTTCAAAGCAGTGAAGACCTGGCTGGCACGTTCATAAACACCGCCGCCCCGCCGCAGATCGGTATCCTGCTGGTCTCCCTCGATGCTGACCACGGGCAGGATGTTGCGCTGGTCTTTCAACTGCTGTACGGCTGTTTCATCCAGCAGGGTGCCGTTGGTGAACAGCAGAAAGATCATGCTGGGGAATTCTCGGAGAGTTTCCAGTAAACCATCCCGCATGAGGGGCTCTCCACCCGCCAGCAGGATCACCGAGACTCCCACATCTTTCGCCTGCTGAAGGGTTTGCTTGAATTGCAGGGGAGTCAGTTCTTGCTGTTTGGACTGGTGCAGTACCTTGGCATAGCATCCGGCGCAATCCAGGTTGCAGGCGTTGGTAACACTGAAGATGATCATGGGTGGGATCTGAATGCCCTTGCGAAGATATACCTTCCTCTTTCTTTCCCCGTTTCGGTATGCCACATACAGACGCGCGGCAGTCCAGGCAAGGCTGGGATTGTTCAGGCTGAACGCCACGATCTGCCGCAGACCCAGACGAAAACTGAAATTAAAATAAGCAGTGATATCCTGTTTTTGTTGTGCCATGATCCAATTAATCTCCTAAGAATGTATACGCAGGCTGGGCTGCATGGTTTCTATCATAACCGCATATAATTTGAGAAACAATCATGCAAAAAGAGGAAAGGAAGATGGCAGAGAAATTATGCCCCAAGGTCATCCTGGAAGGAACCCGTTTGACCATGAAAACAGAGATCGCGTTTGCCCTGAATGAACACCCGCGCATAGTGGGACCCCGCAAATACCGCTATCACTCTCCCATCATTTCCGCGGAATGGTGCGGGTTCACCAACTTTCCCTGGGGCAGAGGGTTGATCAATTTCAACCCTGAAGAAGAAAGCATGGCAATGGAAACCTACCGCACCTGGGTGCGATTGTTCGAACTGCAGCGCTATTATTCATGGATCGTGGATCGTTTTCATCTCTCCACCATCCTGTATCAGAGCATGGCGCATGGCAAGCACTATGATTTTACCTGGCTGGAAGAGCGTCTTCTGCCGCTCAATTTCCGATTGGTCTTCTGCACGCGCTCGGCGGATTCTTTCCAATCCGCACGGGAAGAACGCCTGAAGGTATCCGGCAACCCTGCCCAGTATGATGATCTGGATCTTTTCCTGCGCGAGCAGGAATCCATGCGGGAACTGGTAGCCGCATCTGCCCTGCCTTCTTTTGAGCTGGATGTTTCGGATAATGATATCGAACATGCCGCCGACCGCATAGCCGACTGGCTGGCAGCGAACGGGGGATTGTATCTCGCATCCTAATGGTTTTTAAATGGATTGTCGATATGAAATTATGGTATAATGTCAGTACAAACGTAACACATTACATAATAATAATAACTTGATGAACTACCAAATCGATTCCCATCTAATTCTTGCACATAAGTAACTTCATTTTTGAGGGCATACCATGACGAAAAAATATTTGCTTGGAATTGATAACGGCACTACCACTACAAAAGCAACGCTGTTCGATTTTAATGGGCAGGAAATTGCTGTCTCCAGTTCAAAAGAAGTTCAAACATTACATCCCCAGCCGGGATGGGCTGAACAGAGTATGGAAGAGATCTGGGAAGCCATGTCGGCGGCTATCCGCGATGTCATCCAGCGTTCAAGGATCGACCCCGAGGAGATCGCCGGCATTTCCTTAAGCGGGCATGGCGGGGGTGTGTGGCTGCTGGATAAAGAAGGCAAGCCGGTGCGCAATGCCATTATCTGGCTGGATGGACGCGCAAGAGCCTATCTGGATGCATGGGGCAAAGAAGGAAAATTACAGGCGATCTATGATAAATCGGGATGGAATCTGTTCGCGGGTATTGGTCCCGTGACCCTTTTCCCCTGGCTGATGGAAAATGAGCCGCACAGCCTTGAAAAAGCTGCCGTCAACCTCACCTCCAAAGACTGGACCAAATATTGCCTGACGGGCAAATTGAGCACCGATTATTCGATGGCTTCCGTATCACTGCTTGATTATGAGAGCATGGATTTTTCGCAGGAAGTGCTTGATATGGTCGGCATCGGTTCGTACCGCCACTTGTTCCCTGAATTGGTGCCTGCATGGCAGATCGCAGGCTATGTGACCAAAGAAGCAGCGCAGAAGACAGGTCTGGCAGAGGGCACCCCGGTTGCCGGAGGAGCTTTTGATGGAGCCTGTTCTGCTCTGGGCGCCGGCTGCTATAAAGTTGGAGAAGCCGGAAGCACCGTTGCCACTGCCGGTGTGCATGTGGTGTTGAGCGCCAATCCCATTCCCGACCCCGAACGCGTATACAGTTTGATGGCGCATAATGTGCCGGGTGTATGGTACAAGACCGCTATGGCGCAGCTGGCGGCGGGCAACCTTGAGTGGTTTGATCGTGAATTTCTGGAAGCCGAGCGCATCCAGGCAAAAGAACGGGCATGCTCGATCTATGACATCATTTCCGAAGAAATAGAAGCGATTCCTGTTGGATCAGGCGGCGTCATTTATTTGCCCCTGCTGCAGGGAGAAAGAGCGCCCTTCGTCAAACCTGAAGCAAGAGGTATGTTCTTTGGGCTGGGTGACTGGCATACCAGAGCACATCTTCTGAGAGCTGTTTTTGAGGGGGTGGCGTTATCTACCCGTCATAATTACGAAAGCATGTTGAAAAACGAAAAGTTGGAGATCACCTATCTTTCCGGTGGCGCATCCAAGAATGATACCTGGTGCCAGATCTTGGCGGATTGCACCGGCAACACCATGCGCGTTCCGTCAGGATCAGACTCCGGCTCTCGTGGTGCAGCCATTAACGCCGGTGTGGCTGTAGGTGTTTTTAAAGACCATGCCGAAGGCGTTAAGAAAATGGTGCATATCCGCAAAGAATTCAAACCTAATCCGGAACACAAAACAAAATATGACCAGCTGTATGAGATCTATAAAGATCTCATCAAAGCTGCTATGCCCTTATGGGAAAAGACTTCATCCTATGAAATTGAAAAATGGGAGAAATAAAAATAAAGGAAGGAGGATTGCACAGAGGAAGATTTATTTGTTTATTTTAAGCAACAAAAATACTGGAGGAAAAACCGTGAATAAGTTTTTGAAAGTTTTATCAATATTGGTTCTCTTCACCATGCTGTTTACTGCATGCGCCCCCAAGGCGGAAGTTGAAACAGTCGAAGAAGAGCCCGCAGTGGTTGAAGAAGCGGTTGAAGTTGAAGAGGCAGCTGGTAAATCATTGGAAGGGCAAGAGATCACTTTCTTGACGATCCAACCACATACAGTCGCATCCCAGAATCTGGCAGAGTGGTTTGAAGAAGAAACCGGCTGCAAGGTTACCGTGGACGTTGTACCTTACGATAACGTTGTGGAAAAAGCTGTATTAGATGTTACCTCAGGTGTTGGATATTATGATGTGGTTGACTTCTGGTACCCTGGATTGGGCACCCTGGTCGAAAATGGTGTATTGAAGAACCTGGATGAATGGTATGCAGAAAACGAAGCAGAGCTTGAACTTGATGACCTCATCGTGACCTTTAAGGATGTTTTCACAACCATTGATGGTTCAAAATATGCCTTCCCGTTTGATGGTGATATGCACCTGTTGTATTACAACACCGAGATCTTTGACCAGTACGGATTGACCTTCCCAACTACATGGGATGAATATTATGATGCCTGCAAGACCATCACCGAAGCCGGTGCGGCAGATGGTGTTTATGGTTGCGCGATCATGGGCGCAAAAAGCCCGCTCATCCTGATCGGTACATATCTGAGCCGTCTTGGCAGCTATGGTGGTGCATTCTTTGATGCGGATGGCAATCCTGTCATCAACAGCCCAGAAGCGGTTGCAGCTCTTGAAGCTTTGGTTGCAGAAGCAGAATATGCCCTGCCAACCGCATCCGCAGTTGCTTTTGACGAAGCGCTGGGTGGTTGGTTCACCGGTAAAGCCGCCATGGTTGAATTCTGGACGGACCTGCCTGGCATGACCGATGATCCGGAATCTTCATCCATCGTTGGAAAATGGGGCGTAGGACACTTACCGATTGGCTCTGGCGAAAAGGCTCAAGTCGTTGCCTCCGTCAATGCCGGTTTTGGTATCGGTGTCTCCGCTGTTGCGCCGCACCCCGATGCAGCTATGGAGTTCCTCAATTTTGTAGCTCGACCCGATATTGCTGCTCGCTATAACACGGTTGTTGGTGGTATCGATCCAGTCCGCTATTCCACTCTGGATGATCCGACTTACATTGAATTCGCCGGTGCAGAAATTGTGGATGCCATCAAAGCAGCCCATGCGAACGCGATCACCTGGCCGACCAATGCCAAATGGTTCGAACTACAGGAATCACTGACAGACAATCTCTCCCTTGCTCTCATTGGGGATAAGACCCCCCAGGAAGCACTGGATGATACCCAGGCAACCTGGTTGCAAATTCTGGGTCAATAGAAGTTTTTAGAAAATGGGGATAGATGAACCCGTCTATCCCCTCTTGTTCTCCATAAATGTTGTAAATGTGAATCAGGAGAAGTAAGTTGAAAAATAAACTTGAACGTCTAAGCCCGAAGATCATGGCAATCCCTGCCTGGATCTTTTTGGCTTTCTTTTCCATTGTTCCTTTGATCTATGTTGTCAGTACCAGTTTGACCAATTCCACACTCGCACAGCCTTTTAAGGATTTCGTATGGTTCAGTAATTTCAAACAGGCAATAGTGGATGAAAATTTTGGAAGGTCTTTATTAAACACTTTCCTATTTGCTTTTGTGGTTACCAGTCTTGAGACACTGCTTGGCTTTATACTGGCTTATGCCGTTCGCGGTCTACGCGGTTTGAGCACGATTCTTCGCAGTATTGCATTGCTGCCCATGTTTACACCACCCGTCGCGGTTTCCATGATCTGGAAATTGATCTACGATCCAAATTCTGGCATGTTGAACCATTATTTTATGAAATGGGGAGTGACGAAGGGGCTGACCGCGTTTCTAGGGGATCCTGCTTTAGCCTTTCCATCCATCATGTTTGCCGATCTGTGGCAATGGACACCTTTCTGTTTTATTTTGTGCTACGCAGCACTGCAAGCATTACCCAAGGCGCCCTTTGAAGCTGCAGAAGTGGATGGCGCTTCCAGCGGGATGGTTTTCAGGCGCTTGACCTTACCGCTTGTGCTTCCTCAGGTGATTGTTGTATTTCTGTTCAAATTGTTGATCTCATTAAAAGTTTTTGATCTTGTTTATATGTTGACCTTTGGTGGACCAGGAAATACAACACAGGTTGCTTCTTTCTATATTTATCGCGTTGCATTCAAACAATTCAATACTGGTTATGCAGCCACATTAAGTTTCTTGATGCTGCTGATCATCATGATCATTGCCACCCTCTTCACCAAAGGGCGTGAAATATTCATGCGGAGTTCAGAATGATCAATAAAAATATCTTTTCAAAATTAATCGGTTGGATAATCGCTATTGTTTTTCTTACGATCATCCTATTGCCGATCATCTATATCGCAGCTACCTCGTTGAAGATCCCTCTGGAAATTCGCACCTCCGGTGCTATTTTCCCGCAGGGTGGCGTCACTACTGAAAACTGGGTAAAAGCGTTTCGAAATGTTCCTTTGACCAAATACCTGCTTAATTCCACGGTCGTGGCTATCAGCAGTACCCTCATCACTTTGTTGATCGCTGTTCCGACCATCTATACGGTTGTCAGGTTTAAAACTGGCGGAAATATACTTCCTTCACTTATTCTGGGGACGTATATGATGCCGCCTATTGTTGTGACCGTCCCGATCTTTGCCATGATAAAAATTCTCAATTTGCAGGATAAGCTGGTTGGATTGATCCTGGTTCATTCCATGATGAATATTCCTCTGGCATTCTGGCTGCTGGATAGCTACATCCGCAACATCCCGGTGGAATTGGAACATGCAGCCTGGGTGGATGGATACAGCAAATTTGATACATTGCTGAAAATTGTTTACCCTCTCATTAAACCAGGTGTGCTGTCTACGGGAGTGGTGTGCTTGATTATGTCCTGGAACGAATTTCTCTTTGCACTGATCCTGACGTACAGTGAGGCATCCAAGACATTTCCGATCGGTATTTCACAATATATCGGTGAGCATGGCATGCAGTTCGGTGAGATGTCAGCCGCAGCCCTGGCTGGGATCATCCCCATTTACATTTTGGTATTCATCTTCTCCAAGAACCTGGTTGAAGGATTGGGAAGAAGTGGCGTGAAGGGCTAATCTTTATTTAGGATATGAGGTTTGAAATGAATGAAGTATTTTTTGAAATTGAAAAATGGTTGACCTCGCAGAAATTTGCGAATGGAACCAATTTACCGGCTGTCAAGGAATTGGCGAAAAAATTTAACGCCAGCGAACATGAAGTGGAAAGTGCGTTAAGTGAACTTGTATATGAAGGGTATGTGGAACGCGATCTTCGATCAGAAGAGCGCAAATATCACACTCCGGCTTATTCTTACTGGGGAACTCTGACCGGTACGCATTCGATCACCAAAGAAGCCAAGAAGCGCGGACAGAATCCCGGGGTAGAAATTCTGAACTGGGAACTGGTTGATGCCTGGCCCTCCATCCAGGAAAGGCTGAAACTGGATGCAGGCGATAAAGTGCAGATCATGGAAAGACTGCGCGCAGTGGATGATTTTCCGGTGGCGATCGAAACATCATATTTCCCTGCCAAGCTGTATCCCGGTATCACAAAAGATATGTTCACCGAGACCGGCTCCGGACAATCCTCCTTTAAAGTGATGGAAGATAAATTTGGTCTGGTTTCTGACCGTGCTACCGATGAAGTGACATTAGCCTGTCTTGAAGAACGCGAAGCAAAATTTTTGCAGGTGCCTGCAGGAACACCGGTGCTGTTGCGTTTCCGCATTACCTGGGATCCTGATGATATTCCTATCAAAGCTTCCCGTGCAGTTTGGAAATTCCACGCGGGTTATGAAATGAGCCTGCACAAATAAGATCAGGAGATGAAACGTGGCTAGTGTCGAACTACGTAACGTTTGGAAAATATATAAAGGCGACGTTGAAGCAGTAAAGAATGTTTCCTGGAAGTGTGAGGATCGAGAATTCTTTTCGATTCTGGGACCTTCAGGATGCGGAAAATCTTCTTCACTGCGTATGATTGCTGGTTTGGAAGAGATCACGAAAGGGCACATCCTTTTCAATGATAAAGTTGTAAATAACCTGCGCCCGAAAGAACGCAATATTGCCATGGTTTTCGAGAACTGGGCGCTTTATCCCAACCTGAGTGTTTATGAAAATATTGCTTTCCCGCTGCGAGCCAGAAAGATGTCTAAAGAGGTCATTGATGAGAAAGTGAAAATGGCTGCCAAATTTCTGGATCTGGAACCTATTCTGAAAAAGAATACCCGCCATTTATCGGGTGGGGAAATGCAGCGGGTTTCCATCGGGCGCGCGATCGTACGTGAGCCGGATGTGTTGATCATGGATGAACCCATTTCCCATTTAGATGCGAGTTTACGTGCTCGTATGCGGGAGGAGTTGAAAACACAGGTCAGTAGACTGGGTGTGACAACCCTTTACATCACTCATGACCAGGTCGAATCCATGGCTATGGCTGATCGCATTGCTGTCATGAACCTTGGTGAAATTCAGCAGATCGGTACGCCGCTGGAGATTTATCATCACCCGACTAATGAATTCGTGGCAGGTTTTATTGGGGAACCGCCCACAAATTTCATGGATTGCGAGATCAGCAAAGATGATGGAAATATTAAGGTCTCATGTTCTGCTTTCAAATTTGACTTAAATGAAACATGGGTGAAACGCTTCACTGCTGCTCCGCAGAAAAAAGTTCGCCTGGGTGTACGACCTGAAGATATCAGAGTTTCTTTTTCACAGAGTGCGAATTGTTGTGGATTAGAGGTAGATTTCGTGGAAATCCAGGGTGATCGCACTATTATCACTCTTAAAGTAGGCGACCAAATTTTCCTGTCTGAAATACTGGGAGATGTTCGCCCTGAAATCGGTCAGACGATCTATGTGAATTTCAATCAGGAACATATTCACTTCTTCTCTCAGGAAGACGGGACGAATATATTCTTTGATGCCGAGCTGGAAAGTTAAGGAAGGTCAAGAATGGCCAGTCTAGAATTACAAAATATTACAAAAACTTTTAGAAAAAAGGTCGCGCTCAAGGATGTGAGTTTTCGTTGTAAAGAAGGTGAGATGTTCTGCCTGCTGGGTGCTTCCGGGGCAGGGAAATCCACCAGCATCAATGTCATATCAGGGGTGTTGGAACCTGATTCTGGCAAAGTGTTGATCGGTGACAGAGATCAATCTGACGTTTTTCCTCAAGATCGAAATATCGCAACGGCATTTGAAAATTATGCCTTGTACCCGCATATGAACGTGCGAGAGAATTTACTCTTTCCCTTGAACTCACCTATTCGTAAAAAACAATATTCGAAAGCGGAAAAAGAATTACGGGTCAATGAGGTCGCAGAAATGCTGGGGATCTCAGAACTTCTGCAGCGAAAACCACAGGAACTCTCTGGTGGGCAGAAACAGCGTGTTGCGCTGGGGCGCACTCTTGTACGAAGACCGAACGCTTTTTTGCTGGATGAACCCATTTCCCATCTGGACGCGAAGCTGCGCCACCGCATGCGCTCAGAATTGAAACGCATTCAACGTGAATTCGGGGTCACTACACTCTATTCAACCCCTGACCAGCTGGAAGCGCTTTCTATGGCTGACACAATCGCTGTGCTTAAGGAAGGTGAAATACAGCAGATCGGTACCCCTGATGACATTTACTACAAACCGGATAATATCTTTGTTGCCCAATTCCTGGGCGATCCTCCTATGAATCTGCTCCCGGTCGATTACCAGGGCAGTTTTGTGGTAGTGGATTGCGACTCGCCATATCAATTACCGATCCCACAGAAAGATCAGCAGATGCTGAATGAAAAGATCGGTTCTTGTCAGATCATGGTGGGAGTCCGTCCGCGTGACATCCGTTTTGTAGATTCGGATGATAAGGAGGCATTGACAAAAGGAACGATCAAGATCGTTGAAACACTCGGTCAAACTACCATCGTCAATGTTCAGGTGGCTTCTGAAGAGATAAAAGTCAAGACCCATACAGATCTGGTGCCAAAAGTAGGGACACAAATCGGCATGGTGTATGACCTGCAGAATTTATATTATTTTGATCGGGAAACATCGCTTTCTATCCATTAAAAGGAGAATGATGTGAAGACAAAAAGGCTGGGAAACAGTGAATTATGGGTGACACCGATCGGTCTGGGTACCTGGGCGATCGGCGGCGGTGACAACCCGTATGGATGGGGCGCACAGGATGACGAGGATTCCATACGAACCATTCAGCATGCAGTTGATGTTGGTATCAACTGGATCGATACTGCCAAAGGATACGGTCACGGTCATTCTGAAGAGATCGTTGGGCAGGCGCTCAAAGGACGTCGCGATAAAGTAAATATCGCCACCAAATGCGGTATTTTGTGGAAGGAAGATGGTTCGGATATTTACGGGCACCTGAAAGCCGAAAGCATCAAAAGAGAAGTTGAATCAAGCCTGCAGCGTTTGCAGACGGATGTGATCGATCTATATCAGATCCACTGGCCTCTGCCGGACGAAGATATCGAAGAGGGCTGGCAGGCTATCTCTGACCTGATCGATGAAGGAAAAGTGCGATACGGTGGAGTTTCCAACTTTAATGTTGACCAGTTAAAACGGATCGCTCCCATTCGGCAGGTTACCTCTCTCCAGCCTCCCTACAGCATGATCAAACCGGAGATTGAATCTGGTATTCTGCCGTACTGCGCTCAACAAAATATAGGGGTGATCGTTTACAGCCCCATGCAGGCGGGTTTGTTGAGTGGAAAATTCACACCAGAACGGGCAGCAAAACTTCCGGCGGATGACTGGCGCAAGGGTGATCCGAATTTTCAGGATCCGATCCTTTCCATCAATCTTGAGATGGTGGCAGCATTACAAAGTATTGCTGAACGCAATGGGATCAGTATGGCGGTTCTGGCAATCGCCTGGACACTACGGCGTCCAGAAGTAACGGCTGCCATTGTGGGAGCAAGACGACCTTCCCAGATCGAAGAAACGGTTAAAGCAGGTGAAGTGGAACTCAGCAGTGCTGAATGGCAGGAAGTAGAAGATTTGCTGGTTGCCAGGAAACAAAAAATTGAAGAAATGCAATGATGCGAGGGATGAACATGAAAGTAGCTGTACTGAATGATTTATTCGTAACAAAAGATGTGCTGGAAGGCTCATTTAAAAAAGTATTTGAAAAATCCGGCATGGTTTTTGAATATGTATATCTGGAAGATACCTGGCCGGTTACCCCCGTACAGAAAACAGATGAGATCAGTGAGTTTGTCGGAGATGAAGAACAAACGGCAAAAATTGTGGAAGATGTTGACATCATCATTACCCACACAGCTCCCATTTCGGAGATGGTAGTATCAAGAGCAAAAATCTCAAATTGGTTGGTGCTGCGAGAGGAGGACCGGTAAACATCAATTGGGATGCCTGCACGAAACGTGGGATACCGGTTTTATATGCTCCCGGCAGAAATTCCGGAGCGGTAGCCGAATTCACCATCGGATTAATGCTTTCAGTTTCTCGTAATATCGCTCGTTCCCATACATCTCTAATGCGTGACAAACGATGGAGAGGAGATCTGTATACTCTTGGGGAAGTTGGAAAAGAATTGAATTCCTCCGTAGTAGGTTTGCTTGGATTTGGCGCTATCGGGCGAAAGGTGGCACGTATGGTTCTTGCATTCGGCGCTGAGGTAATGGTCTACGATCCATACGTTCCTGAACAGGATATCGTGCAGGCAGGATGCAGCTCCGCCTCTGTTGATGAGATATTGACTTCGTGTGATTATATTTCATTGCACATGCGTGAAACAGATGAGACACGCGGAATGATCAGCGAAAAAGAGATCTCCAAAATGAAGAAGACGGCTTATATAATTAATACAGCCCGGGGTGGTTTGATCGATCATGATGCACTGTACTCTGCTTTGAAAGCACATCGTATTGCAGGCGCAGGATTGGATATCTTCGAAGCAGAACCTCCTTCTTCAGACAGTCCATTGTTCGATTTGGATAACGTCACTGCGACCACCCATCTGGGGGGGGCTTCCGTTCAAGCTGCGGAGATCGGCGCCAGTGTTCTTTCGCAGGGAGTATATGAGTACATCGTCGAGAAAAAAATACCAGAATATTGTGTTAATAAAGACTTTGAGAAATTTTCGATGAATGGATGAAAGGAACTTGATGTGATAGGAAAAATAAACAAAGATCTTCCAATACCGTTGTATTTTCAGGTTATGCAAATCCTCCAAAAAGAAATCGAGGATGGTACCTATCCTCCCGGAAGTTATATACCGACAGAGGCGCAATTAGAGGAGCGTTTCAATGTCAGCCGGGCAACCATTCGCAAAGCGCTTTCTGAGCTGGTACACCAGGGTTATCTGGAAAGACGTCGTTCCAAAGGTACTATTGTAGCCGGTGTTAAACTCGAAGAGAATTTGCAGGAATTATGCAGTTTCACAGATCAATTCATCAGTAAAGGAATTCAGCTTGTTACGAAGATCATTGATTTCCAAACCATTGCATGTTCAGAGAAAATAGCCAGAAAACTTGAGATCGAACCGGGCAAACCTGTCCATTATATGCAGCGCTTGCGATTGGTAGAAGATGCACCTGTGGCTTTAGAACACTGGTACGCACCGGAAAGTTATTTCCCTGGATTATCGAAGGATTTGTTCGGTGAAACCGGTTTGGAGCAATCAACCTATTACATTTTGTATCAGAATTATGACCTAAAAGTTGTAAAAGCAGAAGATTCCATGAGCGCAGTATCTCTACGGCAGAGTGAGGCTGAATTATTGTGTGTTGACGAAGGTATTCCCGCACTTCTTCGCACAAGACTTTCTTATAACGCTACTGGTACGCCCGTAAGCTATGGCTCTGGTATCTATTTAATAAAAATCAAAATGGTTCTGGAAACGAAATAAATCATAATAAAAAAGGATTGGTATGAAAGCATTAACAGTATTTGATATTGCAGAAATGATCGATCATTCTTTGCTGAGACCAACGCTGACCAATGAAGAATTTCAACAGGGCATTGAATTAGCCCGTAAGTACAAGATGGCTACCTGTTGTGTGGCACCTTATGATGTGGAACGCGCGTATAAGGGATTGGACGGCAGCGGGGTTTTAGTCAGCACGGTCATTGATTTCCCACATGGCTCGAATGTGACGGCTGCCAAAGTATTTGAGGCGCAGCTAGCCATGGATAATGGAGCCAGTTCTCTCGATATGGTGCTGGCGATCAGCCGCCTTGTGTCAGGAGAGTATGAATATGTTGAGCAGGATATCCGGCAGGTGGTGGAATGTGCTCATGCGCGTAATATCAGCGTCAAGGTCATTTTTGAAAATTGTTTCCTGACAAAAGAAATGATCGTAAAAGCATGCGAACTGACCGAAAAGGCAGGTGCCGATTATGTGAAAACCTCCACCGGATACGGTGGGGGCGGAGCTACCCTGGCAGACTGTTATTTGATGCGGCAGAGCACCGCTGAAAAGGTTGCTGTTAAAGCAGCGGGCGGCATCCGCACCTTGGATGATGTGCTTGCGTATAGAGCCATCGGAACCAGGATGATCGGAACTCGTGCCAGCGCAGCCATTCTGGATGAAGCAGAAAAAAGATTCGCGGAAGGTTCATTGACTGAAATGGACCCCTCGGATGTCATCGCAAAAATCAATGCTGAGGAGTGATCATTATGAGTAAGATGAATGCAGCCCTTTTTTATGGACCGATGGATGTAAGATTTGAACAAACAGAAATTCCAAAACCCGGTCCGGGTGAATTACTGGTAAAGGTGGGAGCGGCATTAACCTGCGGTACAGATATCAAGACCTATGAACGTGGTCATCCTACTATCATCAAAACAACGCCGTCTACGTTCGGACATGAATTCAGTGGAGAAGTAGTTGAAGTTGGTGAAGGCGTAAAAGAGTTCAAGGTAGGCAGCCGTGTAGCGACCTGCAACGCAGTTCCCTGTATGGAATGTTTTTACTGCCGGCGCGGACAGTTCAATCTCTGCGAAGATCTACTGATATTGAATGGTGCCTATGCAGAATATATTGTCATTCCCGCCCGTATGGTAAAGTACAACGTGTATGAATTACCCGAAGGAATGACTTATGAAGAAGCGGCTGTGTCTGAACCGCTTGGCACTGCGCTGCACTCCATACGCAGTATACAGATCATCCCAGGAGATACGGTAGTCGTACTGGGGTCGGGTCCATTAGGATTGATGCTGGCTCGTTTGGCAGTACTGCAGGGCGGGCGTGTCATCCTCTCTGGAGAAATCACAGAAGAGCGCAGGAGAGTTGCCAGTGATTATGGCGTGGTAGATTTCATCGACATTCGTGAACACAGCACGGAAGAACGGGTGCAGATGGTAATGGATATGACCGATGGAAAACGCGGTGCTGATGTATCCATTGAAGCAGTCGGATTTCCACAGGCATGGGAAGAAGCCATGCAGATGGTTCGCAAACGTGGGACGGTGCTCTTCCACGGAGGCTGCAAGAGCGGCACAACAGTCTCTCTCGATACGAAAACCATGCACTATGCTGAATTAACCTTATACGGAAGATATCACCAGATCCCTGATGATTATCGTCGTGCATTCAATTTATTGAAATATCGTTTGGTGGATGGTCGCAAGCTTGTCACCGAAACCCTGCCACTCAGCCAGTTGCTGGATGCGTTTGGCAAAGTACGCAAATTTGAGGGAATTAAATTTGCAATTGATCCCTCAAAAATGTAGGAGAAATTCATGTCATCAAAAATAAAAATGACCAACAAAGAGCGTTATCATGCCCTGCTGAATCGCGAACCTGTAGATCGGGTGCTTTTCTCGCACAAAGGATACGATTTTTGTTCACGTAACTGCGGCACAGCCAAAGCGGATATCTACGATAATCCGCCGGTGAGCTATAAAGCACAAAAACTAACAATGGAGCAGTATAACGCGGAAGTAGCACCTTTTTATACCTTCGTGGCATATGGTTCGTGGGAGTTCGGTGGAGAGATAAAATGGCCTGAAGACCGCTTTGGATCAGGTCCAGGAGTACTCAAACGACCGGTGGCAACGGTGGAAGATGTGTATAAATTACAAATGCCAGATGTAAAAACTGCTGGTTGTATTCCCATGATGATGAATTTTGCCCATATTCAGCAAAAAGAAGGTACCCAGATTGGATTTATCTACGGCAGTCCGTTCACCTTTGCAGCCAACCTGTGCGGAGTGGATACATTCCTGCTGTGGGCAGCCACAGAACCGGATGTGGTCCATCATGCCATGCGTCTGATGACCGATCACCTCAAACAGGTGGCGGATTATTTCATCACTGAATTTGGGGCGGAAAACGTACTGCCGCGCAGCGCATCTCCTACTGACGGTTTGATCTCGCCGCGCATGTACGAAAAATATGTTTTCCCGTATCGCAAAGAACTGCATGAATATGTGCTTGAGAAGGGTGTGAAGCATATCTACGACCATATATGCGGAGAACAAAATAAAAACCTGAAGCTGCTGGCGCAGCTTCCCTGGGGTGACCCCGGCATCCTCAGTTTTGGTTCTGAAGTGGATCTGCTAACAGCCGGTGAGTATTTCCCAAATGACATCATTTGTGGAAACGTTGAACCTGTCATTGTTACCACCAAAGAACCTGAGGAAGTATACGAAGCCTGTCGTTTGAACATAGAAAAAGGCAAACAGCTGGGGCAGCGCTACATTTTCATGGGCGGCTGTACGATCAGTGCTGCGACACCGCCGGTCAATATTTATATGATGAGTAAAGCTGCTGAAGATTTTGGATATTATGATTGACCAATAAGAAATAGAAAAAGGAGCTCCTTTTCAGCGAGCTCCTTTTTTTGATTAAGTTCCACTTATAAATACTTCTTTACTTCATCCAGGAATTCTGATTGCCCGGGAATAATTGAGGAATATTTCAACTCTCCATTGATATAGATAGATGGAATCTTCTCGATACCCATTTTTTTTACGCGGGCGATCGTTTCGAGTTCTGTGATTCTGTACAGTACCAGATCAATACGATCTCCCAGTATCTCTTTGATCTTTTGAGCCGCGCGCCACATATACGTGCAGGCTGCACAGGTATCCGGGTCAAGGGTAAAAACTTCGATCAAAGGTCTGGAGAGGCTAATATAGTCTGGCAGTGTGATGGGAATATCGATCTCTGCTCTGGTGTAATTCTCGACGATCTTGCGGGTGCTATCAGGTTCGCGAACAGCCTGCACAGCGGCGATAGTGTTCTCGATGGGGATGGAGTAGGGCATGTCGCAGCCAGGTGAAACGATCAGGTTATGATGATCGAGTGCATCCAGCATATCTACCACGTATTTCATGTTATCCTGCTGGTTGCCGAGCAGCATACAGGTGGTGAGAGGGATGTTCCCACTCAGTGTGATATTGAACTCATCAGTGATCATCTTGGCTGCAGCCATATCGATGTTTTCATCAACGGCTATACAATCAGGAAAGGTCTCGCACATCGCTCTGATATTTTTGGTAGCATCTCCACATACAAAGAAGGCAGAAAAGACATCTTGATCGCGAATGAAGTCAAAAATTGCGCTGAAAGGCTGCGTAAAGAAGCGTTTGAACATACGCGGCGAGATCTGTGATATCAAAGGGTCCACAATAGCGATCACATCCATACCGGCATCAATGTACAGTTGACTGACAGCAATGGCTACCTGTGTGGTGTAATTTACCAGTGCTGTCACGAAATCCGGATCATCCACGCTATCAAGGAAAATATCCGTTCCCCTTAAATGGGAAGCCAGAGTGAACGGACCGGTGACCAGACCGTAGAGAGCGGTTGTATCGCCGATCTCTTTCTTCAAGGACTGCATGACCTGCAATATGAGGGGAAATCTGCCATCCTCCGCCTGAGGAATATATCCGGGGATGGTTTTCTCTTTTGCCATCGGATGTGAGGCAACCGATGGTGGCGCTTCATCTGCCCACAGCATATCGCAACCTAATATCTCGGCTTCTACTTGCAGGTCAAACAGGATGGGCATGCCATCCGGGTCATAGACTTTTTTCACTTCCAGTAAAGATTCGATCAGTTTTTCTGGATCAAGCAGTACCTGGCGGGCGTTGTATCTTTTCAACGATCCGGCATGTACTCCCGCAAATGGCACCCAGGGGACAGCCTGTGTTTCTTCATGACGAAGAACAGAAAACAGGAGTTCTTTACCAGTAATTGTTTTTGCTGTCATTTCGATCACTCATTCCAATAAGGATTGCGCCAGACGTACTGCCTGATTGGCATCGGCAGCATAGCCATCTGCGCCGATCTTCGACGCGAAATCCTGACTGACAGGAGCGCCGCCGACCATCACTTTCACTTTCTCCCGCACTCCGGCACTGGCAAGCGCGTCAATGGTGGTTTTCATATTGACCATCGTGGTTGTCAGCAGGGCGGACATGGCTACGATATCCACATGTTTTTCCTGGATAGTTTGCACAAAGATCTGCGGATCAACATCGCTGCCGAGATCAATGATCTCAAAACCAGACCCTTCCAGCATCATGCAAACCAGGTTTTTCCCAATATCGTGCAGGTCACCCTTTACTGTGCCAGCCAGTACGGTTCCTTTAGCTTTAACATTATCACGCGTGAGAAGTGGTTTTAATAATTCCATGCCGCCTTGCATGGCTCGTGCAGCTACCAGTAATTCAGGCACAAAAAATTCTCCCTCTTCAAAAAGAGTTCCCGCTTCTGCCATTGCTTCGATCATGGCTTTATTGAGGATCTCTTCTGCTGTTAAACCGGAATCAATAGCCTGTTCAACCTTTTCAATGACCAATTTTTGATTTCCGTCTAATATGCCTTCGTGAATTTCATGGATAAGATTACTCATAATGTTTCCTCAAGCAATGTATGGTTTTTGTCTATTGTAAGTACATTATAACATAATAATAAACTAACAACAAAAATGCACCATTTTCCGTGGTGCATTTGTTGTTGTTCCAGATAGAAAAGATGGGCAGCTATTCTAATACCACGGAATGAATTTGCCATCCTTGAAAAAGGATTCGTCGTCAATGATGATCTCACCCTTTTTTCCGAGTTCACAGATCATATCCCAATGAATCGCAGATTCATTGATACTGCCTGTTTCCGGGTAGCCATTTCCTAATGCCAGGTGGAAAGTGCCGCCGATCTTTTCATCAAAGAGCATCTGTTTGGTGAAACGCTGAATGCCAAAGTTGGTGCCGATGCCGAATTCACCCAGATAGCTGGAACCCTCATCTGTCTCAAGCATTGCGTGCAAGAATTCATCGTTCTTATCGGCGCTGGCATGTACGACCCTTCCTTTTTCGAAAGTCATGTGCACATTTTCTACGACATGTCCAAGATGAACAGCCGGATAGGTAAATGTAACGTTTCCTTCAACCGAATCTTCCACCGGTCCGGTGTAGATCTCTCCACCGGGCATATTGACCTTGCCGTTGTCGCTTTCAAAGGTACGCTCTTTGATGGAAAACTGAAGGTCAACGTTTTCACCGCGGATGACAACCTTCTCTTTCCCTTTCAACCATTTGATCAATACGTCCTGTTTCTTTTTCAGTTTTTCCCATTCTTCAACTGGATCTTTACGATCACAGAACATGGCAGAATAAACAAAATTCTCATAATCGGAAAGGCTCATCTCTGCATCCTGTGCCATTGCAGAACAGGGGAAAAGAGTAACAACAGGCTTTAGTTTTCCCTCTGCCTGACGTTTCATCAGGGGACCCATAATGGCTTTTCCAACGGCTTTTGCGCTTATTTGCTGCTTCTTTGGGTCAATGTTATTCAAGCCGGCGGTATTGGAGGTACCGCGTATATCGAACATCGCGTCCAGCTTATCCTTATAAATGTCCATGATGGGAGAGATCCATTCCAATTGCTCAACGGATGCTTCCTGATAAAAGATCTCTGATAGTTCATATCCCCCAAGAACTACAAAAGGATGCCCACCCGACCGCAGGACTTCGCGGTAGATCGCAAGGATCAGGTCTTTCGTAACGGAATAATCACCAGCTATGTAAGCGAAATCATCATTCTTGATTTCTGTACAGTATGATACGAGTAAACGGGCTAATTTTGTGACGCGTGCATCTGCCATGTGCTTTCCTCCTGAATAGTTTAGATAATTATAAAGTGCGAAGGACCTGGGTGGATGTGATCTTATAAAAATTCCATACACTTCTCCACGTTGGTCTGCGTGGTCAGCAGGAAAGGCAGCATGGTGTTAAAAAACGCTCTCCTTTTCGGAGAGCGTTCGATTTCCCTTTAATAGCATCATTGTTCAAAAAAAGTGACATGGTTGCCCTGCCCGATACCAAAATAGGTGAATCCCAGACTTCGCAGAGATTGACTATCCCATTCGTTGCGACCATCGATCAAAACTGGTGTGCGCATAATACTGTGAACGCGTTTGAAATCCAGTTGTTTGAATTCATTCCATTTGGTTGCCAGGATCAACCCATCCGCATCCTGCGCCACCTCATAGGGATTCTTGCATAACTGCAGGTCGGGTATTTCGCGAGCGGTGTTCTCCATTGCCTGGGGATCATAGGCTTTGACATGCGCGCTTTCATTACGAAGCAGATGGATCAATTCCAGTGAGGGGGATTCTCGTATATCATCCGTGTCTGGCTTAAAGGATAATCCCAGGATACCGATATTCTTATCAACAAGGGAACCACCCAGCAGGTTGCGCAGTTTCATCACCACGCGCCGGCGCTGGTTGCGGTTGATCTCCATCACAGCTTGCAGTAACTGCGGGTGTGTGCCATGCAGCACTGCCATGTGTGCCAGTGCTTTCACGTCTTTGGGGAAGCAGGATCCGCCCCAGCCCAATCCGGCATCCAAAAAAGTACGTCCGATGCGTTTATCCAGACCCATACCGTCTGCCACCTCGCGCACATCAGCGCCGAGTTCGTCGCATATATTGGCGATCTCATTGATAAAGGAGATACGTGTTGCTAAAAAAGCGTTGGAGGCATACTTGATCATTTCGGCAGTGCGCAGGTCGGTGATGAGAACGGGCGCTCGCAGCGGCTGGTAAAGAGCTGCCACCGATTCGGCTGCCGGGCGGTGGATGGCACCCAGTACAACGCGATCCGGCTGCATGAAATCGTGAATAGCAGATCCTTCTCTGAGGAATTCGGGATTGGATACTACATAATATTCCAGCGAGTTTTCAGCGCGTTTTTTGCGGATGATGTCAGATACCCAATCACCGGTGCCAACAGGCACGGTGGATTTGTTCACGATGATGATGGGATGATCGATCACTTCAGCGATCTTTTCTGCCGCATCACGCACATAACTCAGATCTGCTTCACCATCCACTCCTGAAGGGGTTCCTACAGCGATGAATGCGAATTCAGCATCTTTAAGTGCTTCCTGATAATCGGTTGTGAAAAATAAGCGATCAGCCGCCACGTTTCTTTCCACGATCTCTTCCAACCCTGGCTCATAGATCGGCATGATATTTTTCTTGAGATTTTCAATTCTTTTTTCGTTGATATCCAGGCAGTAAACCGTATTGCCCAGGTCAGAAAAACAAACACCCGTTACAAGTCCAACATATCCGGTACCGATTACGCAAATATTGCTCATATTTTTTACTCTCCAAGACACAGATTATAGCCTACATATGAGGCTGATTCTCTGAAAAGTATCCTGAATATTGTATAATCCTTTTACTTTTTTGTGTTGGGAGATGAACCATGAGTGCGGTAATTATTGATGGGAAAGCTATTGCAGAAGACATTCGCAACCGGGTTGCAGTAAAAGTCGCACAACGGAAACAAACCGGTCTTTCTGTGCCGGGGCTGGCAACGGTGCTGGTGGGTGATGATCCGGCATCGCAGGTGTATGTGCGCTCCAAGCACCGAGCCTGTGAAAAGCTGGGGATTCGCTCGTTCAGCCATGTTCTGCCAGCATCTACTCCTCAGTCTGAAGTAATGGCGCTGGTGGATGAACTGAATCATGATGCTAATGTGCACGGCATTCTGGTGCAGCTGCCGCTTCCTAAGGGGATCAATGAGGAAGAGGTACTGCTGAAAATTTCCGTGAAAAAAGATGTGGATGGCTTTCACCCGATCAATATCGGAAACCTGGCGCAAAAAGGGCGTACTCCCAGCTTTATTCCCTGCACTCCCGCGGGCATCATTCACTTATTAAAAACAACCATGCCTTCCCTGGAAGGGAAAAATGCAGTGGTGCTGGGTCGTTCGAACATCGTGGGAATGCCGGTGGCGCTCCTGCTGGTGCGCGAGAACGCAACCGTGACCATCTGCCATTCCCGTTCACAGGACCTGCCGAAGATCACTGCCGCGGCGGATATACTGGTTGCTTCGGTTGGCAGAGCGGAGATGGTACGTGCAGATTGGGTGAAATCCGGAGCTGTGGTGATTGATGTGGGCATCAATCGTGTGGATGATCCAACAAAGGAAAGAGGGTATCGTCTTGTAGGTGATGTGGCGTATGATGAGGTTCGTGAAGTTGCGGCAGCCATCACGCCTGTACCCGGTGGAGTAGGACCTATGACCATTGCCATGTTGATGCAGAATACCTTGCGGGCGGCAGAATTATCTGACTAGACAGGTTAATTTCATCATTAAAATAAGGAAACACTACCATTAATTGTCTGACAATTAATGGTATTATATATTAACAAGAAGTTTTCCGGTGAAAGGGAGCGTAATGACCACTCTGCTTATCAAGAATATTCATACCTTGGTGACCATGGATGATGTACGCCGGGAGATCAAAGATGGGGGTTTATACATTCAAGATGGTTTCATTCAACAAGTTGGAAAAACCGCCGATCTTCCCGCAGATGCCGATGAAATAGTAGATCTCACAGACCATATTGTGCTGCCCGGATTGGTGAACACACACCATCATTTTTATCAAACACTAACTCGTGTAGTTCCGGCTGCACAGGATGCCAATCTGTTCAACTGGTTAAAGACTCTTTATCCGGTTTGGGCACGCATGAACCCTGAAGATATTTATCTTTCCACGAAAACAGCACTGGCAGAACTGGCACTTTCAGGCTGTACCACTGCCTCGGATCATCTGTATTTGTTTCCAAATGGGTCCAGCCTGGATGATGAGATCAGCGCTGCGCAGGAAATGGGTATGCGCCTGCATGCTTCGCGCGGCTCGATGAGCCTGGGTCAAAGCAAAGGTGGTCTGCCGCCTGATAGTGTTGTGGATGATGAAGAATTCATTTTAAAGGATAGCCAGCGTTTGATCGAGCGTTATCATGATCCTTCTGCTGGTTCTATGACACAAATTGTTCTGGCACCCTGCTCACCATTCAGCGTGACGGGTGACCTGATGCGAGAGAGCGCTCATCTGGCACGTCAGTACGGTGTTCACCTGCATACCCATCTTGCCGAAACGGAAGATGAGCAGCAATTCACTTTAGAGAAATACAATCTACGCCCACTGGGGTATATGCAAAGCCTTGAGTGGGTCGGTGAGGATGTATGGTTTGCTCATTCCGTTCATATCAATGAAGAAGAACAGCATATCTATGCCAGGTATGGCTGTGGTGTGGCACATTGCCCGACTTCCAATATGAGGTTGGCGTCAGGTATTGCGCCGATTCGTGAATACATGCAGCTGGGTGTGAAAGTCGGATTGGGTGTTGATGGATCAGCCAGCAACGATGGTTCGCATATGCTGGAAGAAGTGCGGCAGGCGATGCTGCTGGCACGTGTACGGGCGGGTTTGGAAGGAGCCTCACGCTCGCAGCCGGATGCTGCTCCCATCATGACAGCACGCCAGGCACTTGAACTCGCTACCCGTGGCGGAGCGAGCGTACTGGGGCGCGATGATATCGGTTCGCTGGAAACAGGCAAATGCGCGGATTTTATTGCGATCGATCTAAACAATATTTCGTATGCAGGCGGGCTGCATGATCCGGTTTCGGCAGTTGTTTTTTGTTACCCCCGCAATGTAGATTACAGCTTTGTCCATGGAGAAGCGATCATCAAAGAAGGTCAACTGACCCATCTTGACTTAAATGAACATATCCAAAAACATAACCAGGCAGCAGCGCGTTTATTAGCTGACAAATAGAACAAGGAGTTTTTCGTGCAGAACGAACAACCATTTCAACGATTGCAGGTCGAATTAGAGAGTATGATCTCCAAAAAAGAGGCAGGAGAGAAATTACTATCTGAACCGGCACTGGCAAAAACACTGGGAGTATCGCGTTCTACTTTACGAGAAGCGATGCGTACATTTGAAGTTCAAGGGTTGATCCGCCGCAGGCAGGGTCAGGGAACTTTTGTGGTTGGAAAACAAAAAACATTTGAAGGAGGTCTGGAAGTATTAGAGAGCATAGAGACTTTATCTGAAAGAATCGGGTTGAATGTAAGTATGGGCGAGTTTGATGTAAAACGTTTCATGGTTAACGAGAAAACGAAAGATCATATTCCATTCCCGTTAAAAACGGAAGTGATACAGATCGAAAGAACGATCAATACCGAAGAACGCCCAATTGCGTATCTGGTGGATATTTTACCGATTACCATTCTGGATGAAAAGGATTTGGAACAAGGGTTTGATGGATCGGTGCTGGATTGGCTGCTCAAACGGGGTGATCCTGTTTTATCACAATCGAACACGCGCATTGATTCGGTAGAAGCATCCAGCGAGATCGCGCATAAATTGCAGATCCAAAGAGGCGCTGCCTTATTGTTTTTTGAATCGGATGTATATGATGGTTCCAATCAAATCGTTACCCATACCTACACATATTTTCTGCCCGGTTATTTTGATTTTCATATTGTTAGACAGGTAGCAAAAAAATATTTCAAATAATTAAATGGAGGTTTGTCATGAGAAGTTTTTTAGGTCGAGATATTCTTTCACTGAAGGATTTTGAGCGGTCTGAATTTTTCCGATTGTTCGAAGTTGCCCTTGAGATGGATGAAATCGCCCGCAGTCGTAAAAATACGGATATCCTCAAGGAAAAAACCCTGGTTACCGCTTTCTACCAGCCCAGCACACGCACTCGCCTGGCACATGAAGCTGCCATGCATCGCCTGGGTGGGCATGTGACCGGTTTTTCGGATGCGAAGATGACCCGCGCAGGTGACTGGTATCAGGAATCCATTAAAGATACAGTTCACATGCTGGAGTATTACGGCGATGCGATTGTGATGCGCCACTTCCAGCAGGGTGCACCAGCAGAAGCAGCCAAATGGTCAAGTGTTCCCATCATCAATGCTGGTGATGGATGGGGTGAACATCCCACACAGGTTCTAACCGATCTTTACACAGTATGGAATGAAATGGGAACGGTTGATGGATTGACCTTCCTGTGCATCGGCGATATGCGCATGCGCACCATGCACTCTATCTCTTATGCCCTCAGCCAGTTTGATACAGAGGTTTACTATGTATCACCGCCTGAAATGTCATTGACGGATGATTTCAAAAAAGAACTGGATGCGAAAAACCTGGTTTATCACGAAGCGGAACATGTGGCTGATGTGATCGATAAAGCTGATGTGATCTACATGGAACCTGTTGTGCAGCCTGATTACACCAAAGCACGCCAGGAAGCATCAGATGATAAAGGGCTCACACCGGCTAATTACAAGGTAACTCGTGAACTCTTGAAGCAGAAAGCCAAATCAGATTCCATCATTCTTCACTCGCTGCCCCGCATGGATGAGCTGCCCCCCGATGTGGATGGCACCCGCCATGCCCGTTACTGGGAAGAAGCTTTCAATGGTGTTGTGATGAGAATGTCTATTCTGGCGCTCATTTTAGGAGCAATGGAATAAAGGTCAACAGGGCGGGAATGATCTTCCCGCCTCATTAATTAAAGAGGTAATGATGCAGACAAATTTACATGGACGAGATCTCATCTGTGATCTCGATTTTTCCAAAGAAGAAGTGGAAACAGTGCTGGATGTTGCTTTTGATCTAAAACGCAAACGAGCATTGAATGAGCCGCACGCCTATCTGCGTGATAAGGTGCTGGCTATGTTATTCTTTTTCAGCAGCACCCGCACGCGCGGCTCATTCGAAGCTGGCATAGCGCAGCTCGGTGGACATGGAGCGTTTATTGAAAGCAAATCGACGCAGATCGCTCATGGTGATACCGAAAAAGAGATCGGTGATATTTTTGGGCGTTATTTTGATGGGATCGCTATTCGCCACTGTGATTGGGAAATAGGCAACCGCTACCTGAACCTGGTGGCAGAAGCCTCCCGCGTGCCGGTATTGAATATGCAGTGCGATCTTTATCATCCTTTTCAGTGTCTGGCAGATCTGATGACAATTATCGAAAAGAAGGGGCGTGACCTGCGCAAGAAAAAGATGGTTGTTTCCTGGGCATACGCCGCATCCTATTCCAAACCGATCTCGGTACCGCAGAGTCTTATTTTGCAGATGCCGCGTTTTGGATTGGATATTACTCTGTCTCACCCGCCAGAGTTTGCTTTAAAACCAGAGATCATGGAAGAAGCCAAAGCACAGGCAAAGAAATATGGCACCAGCTTTGAGGTTGTGCATGATATGGATGAGGGTTTTAAGGATGCCGATATTGTGTACGCCAAATCCTGGGGTCCACTGGTATTTACCGATGACACCCAAAAAGGTGCTGAGATCACTAAAAAATATGAGAGCTGGATCACCAATGAAAAACGGATGGAATTAGCGAAAGAAGACTCGATCTATATGCATCCACTGCCAGCAGACCGCAACGTTGAGGTTACTGATGGCGTTATTGATGGACCGCATTCGGTTGTTTTTGATGAAGCGGAAAATAGATTACATGCTCAAAAGGCTGTAATGGCTTTGACGATGGGATAAGAACATGAAAAAACAGGTAGCAGTTATTGCGATTGGTGGTAATTCACTCATCAAAGATAAAAAAAATGTATCAGTAGAAAGTCAGTACCAGGCAGCCAAAGAAACGACTTTTCACATCGCCGATATGATCGAATCAGGCTGGGATGTAGCCATTGGGCATGGAAATGGTCCACAGGTTGGTTTCATTTTACGGCGCTCAGAGATTGCACATCGTACCGATGGTATGCACGAGGTGCCTCTGGACGTGTGCGGCGCGGACAGTCAGGGCGCTATCGGATACGCTCTGCAGCAGACATTGCAAAACGAACTCTATAAAAGAGGAATTGTAAAATCAGTAGCAACGGTCATCACCCAGGTTCTGGTAGATAAAAGCGATACAGCTTTCAAGAATCCGACTAAACCAATCGGTGGATTTATGGAAGAAGATGAAGCGAAGAAAAAAGCTGAAGAATTAGGCTGGAACGTGGTGGAAGATGCCGGTCGTGGTTGGCGCCGTGTGGTTGCTTCTCCTATTCCACAGGAAGTTGTGGAATTACCGGCAGTAAAAGATTTGATCGAAGCGGGTGTGGTGGTCATCACAGTAGGTGGTGGCGGCATCCCGGTCATTGATGAAGGAGATCGTCAACTGGCTGGTACCGCAGCAGTGATCGATAAAGATTATGCCAGCAGTTTATTAGCTCGCAATATCAACGCTGATCTGTTCCTGATCTCAACCGCGGTCGAAAAAGTATCTTTAAATTTCGGGAAACCCGACCAGCAGGATATTGATCATATGACCCTCTCGGAAGCGAAGAAATACATGGCTGAGGGTACTCATTTCGCCAAGGGTTCTATGGCGCCTAAAATGCAGGCTATCATCTGGTACATGGAAGCCGGTGGGAAGAAAGCTATCATCACCAACCCGGAAAATATCGGTCGTGCGTTGAAAGGTGAAACGGGTACAGTTATCGAACAGGACTAATTTTTAAGGTTGTCTACCTTAAAAGATTGTCTATACAATTGAATAAAAAGACCTGTTGATGTAAAATGCCAAATTGTGTGACCAATTTATTTTGGATATACAATTTAAGGAGGAGAGGTGCATTATCGAAAAATCAACAGGTCTTTGATTTTTAATAAACCCATGGAGGAGAAAAATGAATAGAAAAGGATGGAAAACAATAGTAGCACTGCTGGTGATTGCTACCATGCTTCTTACAGCTTGTGGTCCTAAAGAGGCAGAAACGGAAGTACAAGCCGAGCCGGAAGCCGCCGCAGAGAGTGAACCGGAAGCAGCGGAAGTCGAAGAAACGCAGCCGCTCGTGTTCGGGCTGCTGATGGTCGGACCGTACAACGATAAGGGCTGGTCGCAGGCTCACTATGATGCCGGGCTGTATGTACAGGAGCAGATTCCCGGAACAGAAATGGTCTATATTGACAAAGTCAATACCGCAGATCGCCCTGGAACAACCCCCGCCCAGCTGGCAGAAGAACTGCTGGCAAAAGGTGCTACGGTTATCATTTTCAGCTCGGATGATATGAAAGACAGCGCCCATGAATTTACGGCAGCTCATCCTGAAATCACCGTTATTCACTCATCTGGTGATGGCGCCTGGGTGGATGGAAAGGATTATAAAGGATTTGATAATCTGACCAACGTGATGGGCAGGATGGAATACGGAAAACAGATCGCAGGTTGTACAGCGGCATTGACTTCAACCACGGGTAAAGTGGCGTATCTTGGTCCACTGATCAATGAAGAAACCCGTCGTTTGGCTGCTTCTGCATATCTGGGAGCCAATTATTGCTGGACTGACGTTGCGGGCAATGACCCTGCTGATCTGGAATTTGAGGTCAAATGGATCGGTTTCTGGTTCAATATTCCCGGTGTCACCTCTGACCCAACTCAGGTTGCAGATGATTTTCTCAATCGCGGCTTTGATGTTGTCATCTCTGGTATTGATACCACTGAAGCTCTGGCAGAAGCCAGTAAATATGCACAGGAAGGCAGCAATGTCTTCGCGATCCCTTATGACTTTGAAGGTGCCTGTGAGGCAGCTCCAGAAGTGTGCCTGGGCGTTCCTTATTTCAACTGGGGTCCGAGTTATGTCGAGATCATTGAGTCTGTCATGGATGGCAGCTTTACAGCCAGCTGGGATTTTGTTGGTCCCGACTGGGCAGATATCAACAATCGTGATACCACCGCAGTCGGTTTCGTGAAAGGCGATGCCCTTTCAGAAGAAAATGCAGCCAAACTGGATGAGTTTGTGGCTGAACTGGCTGGCGGCTTGAATCTATGGACCGGACCTCTTAACCTGCAGGATGGCAGCGTTTTCCTTGCGGATGGTGAAGTGGCGACCGATTTCCAGGTATGGTATTTGCCTCAACTGCTTGAAGGTATGGTTGGGCTGAGCACACCTGCCGAATAGCAATGAATTACAATAAGAAGGGAAGAATCGAAAACAGCTCTTCCCTTCTTATTTTTTAAAAACTTATGCATATTGAGATTCGCAACATTCACAAATCTTTCGGGAAAGTGCGTGCCAACAACGACATTTCCCTGATCATACAATCCGGTGAAATTCTGGGTGTGCTGGGAGAAAATGGAGCGGGCAAGACCACGCTGATGAAGATCATCGCTGGCTTGCTTTCCCCCGATTCCGGTGAGATCCTGATTGAAGATCAGGTGGTTAGCTTCACATCCGCCGATGAAGCGCTGGAGGCGGGTATTGGTATGCTCTCGCAAGATCCCCTTGATTTCCCGGTAATGACCATTTTTGATAATTTATATCTTGGACAAAAAACCGGTTTCTTTATAAAGAAGAAAGATTTTCAAAAGAAGATCATCGAAACACAGGCATCTCTTGGTTTTAATTTCAAACTTACTGATTTCGTTGGTGATTTAAGCATGGGGGAACGCCAGCAGCTTGAGATATTAAGGTTAATGTTATATGGCTCAGATTTAATCATCCTGGATGAACCAACTACCGGGATCAGCTTGCAGCAGAAAACGCAATTATTCCATTTATTAAAACGTCTTTCCAAGTTGGGAAAATCCATCATCTTCGTAACCCATAAATTGGCAGACGTGAATGAATTATGCCAGCGCACAATCGTGTTAAAACAGGGAGAGTTAGTTGGCGAGGTTGCTTTACCGTGTGGTTCGACAGCTTTGATCGAAATGATGTTTGGGAAGCGCATCGAATTCCAAAAGATCAGCGATGTGTCTAAAGATTTACCCAATTTTTGTATTCAGGGTCTGGTAATTAAGGACCCTCGTTTTATTTCCAATCCTGTTGATCTTACTATTCAGCAGGGCGAGATATTGGGCTTGGCGGGGATGGAAGGGTCGGGACAAAAAACATTCCTGAGAACCCTGGCTGGTCTTGAGAAGCCACTGGGTGGAAATGTAAAATTCGGGGATGGACGGATGGTGGGTACCAAGAATTACCAGTATACGAATGCAGGCATCTACTTCATGCCGGCTGCCCGCATGGAAGAAGGATTACTGCAGGGCATGAACCTGGTAGAGCATTTCATTCTTGCACAAGAAAACCCGCAGTTCATGATCCATGATAAAGAATCCATGCAGATCACGCAGCACCGCATCAAGGAATTTGCCATTAAAGGTACACCTTTTTCTTGTGCGGAGGAACTGTCTGGTGGGAATCAGCAGCGTCTGCTTCTGGCAATGTTGAAAGAAAATGCGCGCTTATTGCTGCTCGAAAATCCTACCAGAGGATTGGATATTGAATCGACAAACTGGATGTGGAATAAATTGCATGAGCGGTGTCAAAAAGGTGCCAGCATCATCTTCGCATCGGCAGATATTGATGAGTTATTACGCTTCAGCAACAGGGTGCTGATCTTTTTCGGAGGGAAGATATCACATCCGTATTCCATATCGGAATTGACTTCCGACAAATTGGGATCATTGATCGGTGGAGAAGGGTGGCTGTAATGGAACGTTTGAAAAAGATCTTCAAACAGAGTTCATCCCCTGCCCTTTTTTCGCTGGCAGCTTTTATAGGCGCTTTGCTATTCACTTCTATCATTTTATTAATGGTAGGTGCACAACCAGGTTTGACCTTCCAAAAGATGCTGCATGGCGCTTTTGGTGATAATACGAAAATTGCAAACGGACTGGTTGTCTGGGCTCCTCTATCCTTGGTTTCCGGTGCACTGATCGTCACTTTCAAAGCAGATTTGTGGAATCTGGGCGTTGAGGGACAGATCATGGTCGGTGCTATTTTCACGACCTGGGTTTTACGCTTATTGGAACCTACAACCGTAAACTCACAGCTCTGTATCGTACTTGCCTGTATGGGAGGTGTGTTCGGAGGAATGCTCTGGGCTGCTCTGACGGGTGTGCTGCGCTTATATGGTGGGGTGAGTGAGATCTTCGCGGGAGTGGGCTTGAATTTTGTGGCGACAGCTCTCTCTTTATGGCTGATCTTCGGACCCTGGAAACGCCCTGGTGTTGGCTCAATGAGCGGTACCGTACCATTCAAAGAGGAATTTTGGCTTTCTATGATCCCGGGCTATCGCTTGAGTGTGTGGTCTCTCGTCCTGGTGGTGTTTGTATTTGCGTTTTTGGTTGTACTGTTATCCAGAACGCGTTTTGGCATCCACGTGAAAGCGATCGGCAAGAATCCGGAAGCCGCGCGCTTGATGGGCATACGAACAAACAAAACTTTAATGAATGCCATGCTGCTGTGTGGCGGGATTGCCGGTTTAGCGGGGGCGATCCAGGTGGTGGGTGTATATCACCGGCTCATTCCTTCCATTTCCTCTGGATATGGATTTCTGGGTATGCTGGTCGCGATGCTGGCAAATAACAACTTATTCATCACTCTACTGGTTGCTTATTTATTTTCGATTCTGAACATTGGAGGTATCCAGCTTCCTATTGACTTACATCTTGATTCAACCCTCTCAGGAGTTCTTCAAGCTGCGCTGGTACTGTTCTTTTTAATGATGAACGGGTTGAAAAAGAAAATTATGGAAAAAAGAGAATCAGATGGAAAATAGTATCTGGATCGGATTAGCAGGAGTGATAGCTGCAGGCGCACCGATCGTGATCGCTGCGATCGGTGAGACCCTGACAGAAAAATCGGGCATGTTGAACCTTTCGGTGAATGGGATCATCCTAATTTCTGCCATGGCAGGTTTCGCTGCTGCCTACTCAAGTGATAGTCTTATAGTGGGCTATCTGGCTGGAATGGCAGCTGGCGCTATCATTGGAGCTCTGCTGGCTTTCTGTACCATCTTTCTAGAGCAATCTCAAGTTGCAGTTGGGCTTGTACTGGCTTTTCTATGCAAAGATCTATCCTATTTCCTGGGGAATGATTTTATGGGTGTCAATGCACCTGTCATCCACTCAGCGCCTATTGCCTATCTCTCGGAAATACCCATCATCGGTAGAATATTTTTTAACCACACACCCGTTACGTATTTGAGTTACCTTATTTTAATAGCGGCTGTGATTTGGCTCAATCGCACCCGTTTCGGCTTGATCCTGCGCTCGGTTGGGGAACGCCCTGAAGCTGCTTATGGTAGAGGAATACCGGTAAACAGGATTCGAGCCATCTATGTCATCCTGGGAAGTGCTCTGGTGGGATTAGCGGGACCTATATACTCACTCGGGTTGAAACCAGGCTGGAAAGGCTCATTGACCGGATTGGATGGGATTGGCTGGATCGTACTGGCGATCACCATTTTCGGGGGATGGAATCCGATCAAGGTTGCTCTGGGTGCATATCTTTTTGAGCTGCTGCGCTGGCTCGGGCTTATCTTTCAGACATCACTTCCCGGTGTTCCTTCACAGGTGCTCCAGGTAGCCCCATTTCCTTTAATGATCTTGACCCTGCTGCTGGTCAATATCAGCGATGCAGAATGGTTTGATACCATGCGTCGAACGTTACCCTCACCTTTCAACCGTTTGTTCAACAATAAACGAAAGAACCGGAGCTCAGCTCCTTCATCACTAGGCATTCCTTTTAAGAGCGGGTAGAATATATGCATGAAAAGATTTCATGCATATCAATGTTCAATCTGCAGCTCAATTTTCCAACCTGATGATGTTTTTTATACCTGCCCGCACGATGGGGGCAATGTAGATGTACTTCTTGATTATGAGAAGTTGAAGAAAGAACCACTCCAACAGCAGATCACCGCCTCACGAGATTTTTCGATCTGGCGTTATTTACCCATGCTGCCGGTAGCTGATCCGGGTTTTGCCAGTACCCCCTTACATTCGGTGGGTTGCACCCCGGTCTACGAATCCGTCCCATTAAATGAAGAGACTGGTTTAAAACAATTATGGATCAAGGATGATGGTAGAAATCCAACCGCATCCTTCAAAGACCGCGCCAGTGCAGTTGTTGTGGCGCGCGCAGGGGAGATCCATGCTGATGTAGTTGTGACTGCCTCTACCGGCAATGCCGGCGCTGCTCTGGCGGGTATGGCTGCCGCCTGCGGGCAGAAAGCAGTGATCTTCGCACCCAAAACTGCCCCGCAGGCAAAGATCGCTCAATTGCTGGTATTTGGAGCGCAGGTGATCCTGGTTGATGGGAATTATGACCAGGCTTTTGATCTGTCGGTGCAAGCCGCACAGGAGTTTGGCTGGTACTGCCGTAACACGGGCTACAATCCATTCACCGCCGAAGGGAAGAAAACAGCAGCATTTGAGATATGGGAACAAATCCTGCTATCCTCATACAGAACTGAAACGCGAACTGAGTGTTTTTGTGTCAGTCGGTGATGGAAATATCATTTCCGGCATCTCATAAAGGTTTTAAAGACCTGAAAGAATTAGGCTCTGATCGAATATATTCCACGCATCTTCGGTATACAATCTGAGGGCTCCAGCGCCATCGCGAATGCGTATGAGGCAGGTTCACCGAGAAAATCGAAGCGGTGCACGCCACCACACTGGCTGATAGTATTTCAGTAGATCTTCCTCGAGATGGGCTAAGAGCATTACGCGCTGCTACTCAGACGGGTGGAGCGTATATAAAAGTACGTGATGACCAGATCATCAAGGCGATCGCTTCCCTGGGGAAAGTGGGAATATTTGCGGAACCGGCAGGTGCTACAGCGTATGCAGGTGTTTTACAGGCTTCTGCTTCTGGTTTGATAAAACCAGAAAACCCTGTAGTATGTATGATAACCGGAAGTGGATTGAAAGATGTCAATGCGGCTATGAAAGCAGTCCCTTCTGCTCCGGTGATAGAACCCAGTATGCAGGCATTAAAAAAGATCCTGGCTATCTGAACTTGAGAGGAAATATGAACAGCACAACTACGAAAAGTATCCACTATTCCGTTATTGCTCCTGTTTACAATGAAATTGAAGGATTGCGGGAATTTTGTCAGGTGTTATACGATGTGATGGAAAGTTTGAAAGAACCCTGGGAGTTGTTGCTGGTGGATGATGGTTCCACCGATGGTACGCGTGATCTGATCCTTACCCTTGCAGATCAGGATGAACGGATCGTACCTCTCATTTTCACCAGAAATTTTGGACATCAAATTGCGGTTACTGCCGGCATGGATCATGCGCGGGGGGAAGCAATCATCATCATTGATGCAGACTTGCAGGACCCACCGCAGGTTATCCCGGAATTGATAGAGAAATGGAAAGAAGGGTATGAGGTAGTATATGCAGTACGCAGGGAGCGAGAAGGTGAAACGTGGTTTAAACGTACCAGCGCTTCTGCTTTCTACCGTCTGATCAACTGCATCACAGATATTAATATTCCACTGGATACCGGTGATTTCCGTTTGCTGGACCGAGAGGTGTTGCAAGCGCTGAATGGGATGCGCGAAAGAGAACGTTTCTTGCGCGGTATGTCTGCCTGGGTAGGATTCAATCAGATCGGAATCCCATACGATCGCAAATCTCGTTTTGCGGGGAAATCGAAATATCCATTGAGAAAAATGTTAAAACTCGCTTTGAATGCAGTCACCGGTTTTTCCACACTCCCCCTGCAGTTGGCGGAATACTGCGGGATGACCATTCTCGGTGGGTGGCTGCTGTATACGATCTTGTGGATCGTTTTTGCCGTACTTGACAAACCGTTTTTAAACGGACAGGCATTGACGGTTTTTATGCTGTTATTATTGGGTGGATTGTTATTATTGTTCA
This sequence comes from Anaerolineaceae bacterium, assembly GCA_963556045.3. Lineage (GTDB taxonomy): Bacteria > Chloroflexota > Anaerolineae > Anaerolineales > Anaerolineaceae > UBA4781. The sequence goes on from CAUVYA020000002.1 coordinate 2,400,334, forward strand.
TGGGCATAATCGGCGAATATATCAGCCGTATCTATGACGAAACCAAAGGGAGACCCCTCTATATTGTACGAAATACCCCAAAAATTTCTAAATTCAAGGAGAAAAAATGACCAAAATTGATTTAACCATGTATGAAGACCGCCTCCAGAATGCCATTAAGCGTGCGAAAGAACGCAATATCATTATTCCGACCTTTGCCCAGATGCGCAACCCCGATCTTGTCCCTGATAAGATCAAAGAAGAATTAACCGGGCTTGGGCTGTGGGATGTGCAGCCGCGCAACCTGTTCCGCATTACCTGGAAGAATGAACCGAAGGAAAAAGGAGGCAAATTCGACGGGGTTAATTTCATGGAACTGCCAAAAGAATTAACCGGCGTGGATGCTCGCATTATTGCATTGGTGGGTAAATGGTTTCCAACCGGTGCGCATAAAGTGGGTGCGACTTTTGGCTGTCTGGTACCTCGATTGGTTACCGGGCAGTTTGATCCAGTAACACAGAAAGCAGTATGGCCTTCCACAGGTAATTACTGCCGTGGTGGTGCGTATGATGCAACTTTATTAGCCTGCGAATCCATTGCAATTTTACCTGAGGGCATGAGTAGAGAGCGTTTTGAATGGTTGAAAACCGTTGCGGGAGAGATCATCGCAACTCCGGGCAGCGAATCAAATGTAAAAGAAATTTTTGATAAGTGCTGGGAACTGCGCAATTCCGGTGAAGATATTATGATCTTCAACCAGTTTGAAGAATTTGGCAATTACCTGTGGCATTACGACATCACCGGACATGCCATGCAGGAAGTGCTGGAAAAAGTTATGGGTCCAAATGATGTCTACCGTGGGGTAGCACTGACGACCGGTTCAGCCGGTACGATCGGATGCGGGGATTATTTAAAGCAATTATTCCCCGGCAGCAAGGTCGCTGCAGGTGAAGCTGTTCAGTGCCCCACTCTGCTTGAAAATGGTTTTGGCGCTCATCGTATTGAAGGCATTGGCGATAAACATGTGCCATGGATCCATAATTTGCGCAATACCGATATGATCATCGATATAGATGATAATGTGGTGGTGAATCTGGCTCGTTTGTTCAATGAACCGGAAGGGCGTAAATACCTGGCTGAACAGGGTGTACCTCAAGAGACCGTAGAAAAACTCGGTTTCCTTGGTTTCTCTGGCATTGCAAATGTTGCGATGGCAATCAAAATGTCCAAGTATTATGAACTGGATGAGAACGATGTTGTATTAACCGTTCTGACCGATTCTATGGATCTCTATCAGAGCCGCTTGACGGAAATGCATGATGAGTTTGGTGAGTACACACGCACCGATGCCGCTGTGAACTTTGCACGTGATCTACATGGTCTATCAACCGATTATCTGCAAGAACTTACTTACGCAGATCGCCGAAGAGTCCATAATCTCAAATATTTCACCTGGGTAGAACAGCAGGGGAAAACATACGAGGAAATATGTGACCAATGGTATGAACCAACCTACTGGACCGAACTTCAGGCACAGATCCCTGAAATTGATGCTCTTATTATGGAATTCAATGAAAAGGTTGGTCTGTAGATAGCAATATGAAATGACGGATGTTCCTTCTCTAAATGATCTTGTTTTGGTATGTGTTATACCCCAACCACGAGACCTGGAAATCGCCAGAGTACTGGGCTGGTATCGCATTCCGTTGAAACATGCACCAAAGGTGGTCTACACAGATTACCTGGCTTTCTATCAACCAGCGTCATTTGAGAAGGAACATCGTGGAAAAATAGAATATATAGCAAAAGTACGTGGGGTAGAACTCTGCCGGCGCATTGACCTGCTGCATGAAGAATGGGATCATCCTCGGGCACAGGAAGAATATTATAAGATCAGTCTTGATAATCTTATCTGCCTTCCCAAACCTGTTCCGGTGGGAAAATGGAAACGAATCACGTTTTTCTATACCAGAGGAGATCTGATCAATATGGCAGATACTATATCAGACCTGATCATTGACCATACAAATCGTGAACTTTTTGAGGGTATCATTCGTGATTACCGTTCTAAATATGAAGATATTCAGATTGCTCGTGAAGACATGCAGGTAATCACAAAAGAATTCTTAGAGTATGTTTTACAATTTAATGCAGCCAGTACAGGCAAACAGAATCTGGATTAAATTGATCTCGAATGAAAGGATATAAAATGATGACCAAAATATTATTAAAATCGGGGAAGATCATCACTGCGTCCGATACTTTCGTTGGAGATATCCTCATCGAAGGGGAGAAGATTCATGCTATTGGAAAAAATCTGCAACCAGACTCAGAAACAGACGTAATTGATGTATCAGGAAAGTTCATCACTCCCGGTGGTGTGGATGTACATACCCATTTTGATCTTCCCATGTTTGGCACCGTATCCTCCGATGATCATTATTCCGGTCACAAAGCGGCGGCATTCGGCGGCACGACCACGGTATTTGATTTCATCTCACAAGATGAACCCTCTCTGGCAAAATGTGTGGAGAAATGGCATAACAAAGCAGATGCGAAAGCCGCCATTGATTTTGGTTTTCACATGAACATCACTGATTTTAGCGAACAGACCGCTCGTGAAATTCCGGCACTGCGAGAATTAGGCATCAATAGCCTGAAAGTTTTTACCGCTTACAATGGTCGCTTGCGTTTATCTGACGGGGATATCTTTCAAGTGTTGCGCATAGCGAATAATAACAAGATGTTGGTGATGGTTCACGCTGAAAATGGGGATGTGATTGATATTCTGATAAATGAAGCTCTGCAGGCAGGACATACCACGCCGGAGTGGCATGCACGCACCCGACCGGCAGATGGGGCGGTTGAAAGTGATTTCCGGGCTATTCAACTTGCCAAACAGGCTGGTGCTGCGCTGTATATTGTCCACATGAATACTGCGGGTGGTGTGCGCGTGCTGAAGCAGGCGCGCGAAGCGGGACTGCCGGTGATGGGTGAAACCTGCCCACCGTACTTATTCTTCACGATTGATGATTTAAAGAAACCTGATGGTGCAAAATGGATCTGTTCTCCTCCTATGCGGTCAAAGGAAGACAATCAAGAAATTATGAAATATCTCGGGCAGAGTATTCTGCAGGTGATCGCCACTGACCATTGCCCGTTTTTCTATGATGGATCAAAACCTATCCTGTACGAAGGTGAAGAAATCATGATCCCTGGAAAAGAATTGGGCAAAGATGATTTCACCAGGATTCCCAATGGATTGCCGGGGGTGGGTGACCGCATGGTTGTGATGTGGAATTATGCGGTTCGGAAAAACTACCTGACACCACAGCAGTTTGTCGCCACGCACTGCACCAATCCGGCGCGCATTTTTGGAATATATCCACAAAAGGGAACGCTTATGCCCGGCAGCGACGCAGATGTTGTGATATGGAACCGGGATAATCCCATACAATATGGTATTCAGTATGCGCAGCATCGTACCGATTACAATCTTTTTGAAGGCTGGGAAATGCAGGATACCATCCAATCGGTCTTTTTACGCGGGAAACGAATTGTGGAAAATAACACCTGGTTGGGTAATAAGGGGCAGGGAAAATACTTGTTTTGTAAAGATCCTGAAGTACTCTAGGAGTAGATGGTGCTCATTTATCTGGCGCTCTTCCTGTACGTGTTAACCTCTGCTGTCCTTTTATTTCTCCATTTTCAGAAGAAGGAAGAAGGGCAAACATGGTTGGCAGCCCTTTTTTGTTGTTTCGCAAGCTTTATATTGATATTGCTAAGCCCCCTTGCTGGAACAGCGAGTAATAATCCGATTATCTGGTTCACATCCAGGTCAATGGTATTGACCATCGATCCTGTGTGGGGAAGATTTGATTGGTTGATAATGGTGTTGCTCAGTCTAAGCACGCTCATTTTTATACTTACCTCATATATACAGCGGGAAAGAAAAGGATTTGACAGACGTACGACCTTTTTTCTTTTTAGCACGACGATAACAGGAATACTCACTTTGGTCACAAAAAGATTCGTATTTTTACCTTTCTTGATATTCTTGCTGGATTGTACACAGATTTTTTATCAATTTTCCGAAGATCGTGAATTATTCTCAACACGGGGGCAGGTTATTCCACTCATCATCAAGTTGAGTTCGATCATTCTTCTGGGATATGCTGCAATACTGGTAGAAAGATCAGGCGAACCGGATTCTATAACAACCAATCCACTTTTTCTTATCATACTAATTGCCATGCTGCACCTGCTGGCTGAATTTTTACGGCGAATCACAACGAAGAAAGCTCCGAATATTAAAGATCAATGGATGACTTTAATAAATACTGTTTTCATGTTGAAAATGTTATCTCTACTGCAGCAGTATCCGTCTATAACATCTGATTCAAAAATGATTGTGATCCTGGTTGTTCTTTTAGTCGTCAGTTTTGTTATGCTCTTTCTTTGGATCGTACGACCGGTTGATAAAACAAAGGATCTCTTCGCATCGGGTTTTTCCATTACCCTGGCGTCAAGCTTTTTATTCTTAGGAGTACGAGAGGAATTGGTGGTTTTCGTGCTGCCGATATTTTTCCTCTGGATGAATCAACAGGCTGGTCCGAATAAGAAGTATCTTAATATTTTATTACTGGCTATCCAAACACTTTTTCTGATTGGAGTTCCATTTTCACCGTGGTATGCTCTCAATAATAATATTGTGGATGGTACACAGTTGCCTGCCGGGTCAGTCTCACTGCTGATCATGGAAGGTCTTTATCTGGCTGGATTTATTCTGCACCAGGTGAAAGAATATAATAGAAAAGATCATTCTGATGATGAACACCACACGAAAAGCGAAACAAGTTCAGCATCCTGGTTAATCCTGGCTGTACTTGCCGGAACCTTACTGCGTGGATTTGCGACTTCTGCAACCTGGGTTCATATAAGCTGGCTGCATTATCTACCCGCGGCGTGCTTGTTATTCATTCCGGTGTATTCTCTGATTTACTCGAGAAGAGCATCTCTGGTGCAAACGAAGAGTACCTATCATGTATCTGGAATCCAAATATTGGATAAAACCACGCAAATAATCCTGGTCATTGTGAACATATTCCGGCAGGTATTCGATGGATTAAGCGCGCTGCTTGAAGGAGATGGGGGCTTAGTGTGGGCGATAATTCTACTGATCTTGTTATTGACTTTCTATAGAGGGTTGGTGGGATGATGAGTGAGGTGATTTTTGTTATCCTTCTGGCAGTTATCGTCCTTTCGATAACAACAATTTTTTTAGCAGAATCTCTTCGTACAACCCTGATATTTCTATTAATGCTTTATTTATGCGCTTTTTTCATACAACTTCAAGTATGGCCGGTAGGTCTGGCAGCGGTAAACCTGATCACAGGCATTTTAATCGTAACTGTTATAAATACCTACTGTTCAACCCTCGTCCTCACCAGTGATTCACCACGCAATATACTGGATATCCTTACCATTGTTTTCATCGGTGTGATCACATTTGCTTTTGCGCCGCAATTAACCACCTATTTAGCTGAATCACCTCAATTTCTCATTATTGGTTTATTCCTGTTTGCGATCGGACTATTGCATGCAGGAATATCCAGTGACCCCTTTCGCATATTACTGGGATTGCTGATCTTTTCGCTTGGTTTTCAAATACTATATGCACCACTTGAAGGTTCAGCATTGGTTACAGCGCTCATGTCAATGATCCAGATTGTTCTTGCATTTGTCGTTTCAAGATTGATCATGCAAAAACAGGAGCAAGACCAATGAATCTTCCTGTTATCTATTTGATCCTGCCTGCCGTTATAGCCAGCGTTTGTTTGTTGATACGGAATCGCCTTATGTTCTACCGGGGGATATTAATGGGATTGACACTTCTCCTCGGTATTAGCGCGCTCATACTTGGGTGGCAGGCTGCTGGAGGGAATACCCAGAATATTTTTAGAGAAACCATTTTCATCATGGGACGCAGCCTTACTGTACGGGGAACCGAGCTGTCATTTGTAGGATTCATTTATATCATTGCATTTTTATGGTTATCTTCAACGATTTCACAAGAAACAAATGAATATTTTCCTGCGATCTGTGTTTTGTATTGTTCCTTAAATATTACCTCTTATTCCATTGATCCATTTCTGTATTCTGTTCTGATCATTTTTCTGGCAAATGTGATCTATCTACCTGTTCTCTCGACTGGCGAGAAATCCCAAATCTCTGGCAGGATGCGTTTTTTGGTTTTTCAGATGCTGTCGGTGTTTCTAATTTTATTGGCTGGATGGATTTTGGCTGGTGGTGAAATTGCACCCGTCAATCAAGAACAATTATTCTTTTCATCCATTTTGCTTGGTTTTGGGATAGCACTCTGGTTGGGAGCTTTTCCTTTCTATTCATGGATTCCCTTGTTAGCGGATGAGGTATCTTTTTTACCGTTTGGATTTATGATGACCATAATTCCTGTCTCCGGTGTCATGATGCTTTTAAAATTCATAAATGATTTCGCGTGGTTAAGAGAATACAGCGCTTTCTTTCTTGCCCTTCAATACCTGGGGGCGTTAATGATTCTCCTGGGCAGTATCGGTGCATTCTTCCAGAAATCATTGAATAGAATGTTCGCTTTTATTTTTATCATGGGAATCGGATTACTGCTGTGTGCTGTTGGATTTATCCCATTAGTATCGACTGAATTGGTGGGTATGTGGATTCTGGTATACGTTTTTGCCTGTCTATCAATCTCGATCGGGTATCATAAATTAATAGATACAAGGCAGGTAAGCTCTATTGATGCATTGAATGGAAAATTTTACGAAAAGCCGGAATATGCGGTATTACTGATCAGTGGATTATTTTCAATTATCGGTTTTCCGTTTTTCTCGGGTTTTGCACCCATATTGAATCTATTGAATACTGCGTTTCGCGCATCAGAATTTATCAATCTAACCATATTGCTTGGACAGCTTTTCCTGCTGTTTTCGGTTGTGCGCTTGATCTTACGGTTGATCCTGCATTCGGAAAAGACGTTCACGATACCGGCAAAGATTGGTCTTGATCGAGTGGATGTGATCATTGTTATCATAATAAACATAATTTTAGGAATTTTCCCTGATCTGGTTTATGGACAATTTGCTGATATGATTGCGAAGATATTTCCTTTGCTGTAACGAAAGTAAAAAGTGGACGGTGAATCATGGATTTAGAAGCAGTAATTCAAAGAATGAATGCCCTCGAAAAACAAATAAATGAGTATGACAGGAGTTTCAAATCTCTGAGCGATCAGATCTCTATTTTGGATGACAAAATTGAGCGATTACCCGGGGATTATCGTGATTTGAAAGATGATATTAACCAATTGAGAAAAAAAATTGCCGCATTAGGCACACATGATAAAGCTATGTCACAATTGCGTAAAGAGACGAGCGAAAAATTCTCCGATTCTGAAAACCGACTGAAACAAGAACAAGAAAAACAAAGCCAGCAATATCAAAATGATTTTCGAATACTTTCGGAGAAGATAGAGCGATTAGACGGAAAATTAAAGAACGAACTTGATAAAAAAGTCCAGCAATATGTGAAAGAAGAATCGCAAATTCTCAATACGGTTGAAAAGATAGAACAGAGTGTTTCCCAAAAACTGAAGAAAGACGATGATATACGACGGAATCAGGAAATCCATAAAAAAGATATCCAGATGCTTACTAAACGTGTAGAGATCATCAGCGATGATATCTCTCAATTTCCAAAGCTGCAAATAGAACTGGTCAACAAGATATCTGTTTTTGCTGAAGATCTCAAACAAATTGAGGGTCAAATTGGAGAGTTAAAAGCATCCGAAACACAACGGAAATCGGCACAGAATGCGTTTATTGAACAGCAAGAGATTGTTCAGAAAAACCGAGAGGTACGTTTTGAAGAAATTCAAAGAAAAAATGCAGAAGAAATTCAATCTATCACGCCCATGCTTGATAAACTGGAGAAGAAGGATAAGGAACTAACCCAATTCAGAGATGCTCTTGAAGAAAGTACTCGTCTGTATGAACGCAGACTGAAGGAAATATCTGAACTGTATCAATTGTTTGAGAATAAATATCAAAAAGAATGGAATGAGCTATCTACCAATCTGGAAAAGAATTTCTCGAACTTTACATTGATCAATGAGGAAAAGCAAAGCTCTTTTAACGACAAAATGGATGAGTTCAAGACACGTATGACTTCTATGGAAGATGAACTTAATGATATTCAGGAACTGCTGGGTCTAATGAGTGAGGAGCTTCAAAAGGGAATGCTTAGCCTGATCAAGATGGGCAGCAACTGGAAAGAAGCATTTGATAGTCTCCAGGGAAAATAAAACATAGAATTATTAACCAATGAGATACGTAATTGCAACTGCTGGGCATGTAGATCACGGCAAGTCCACTCTGGTTAAAGCTATTACCGGGATGGATCCTGATCGATTAGAGGAAGAACAACGCCGCCAGATGACGATTGATCTTGGTTTTGCATGGTTCACAATACCTCAAGGTGATGAAATAGGGATAGTAGATGTTCCAGGACATCGCGATTTCGTCAGCAACATGCTGGCAGGTATAGGAGGCATTGATGCTGTGGTTTTAGTTGTGGCTGCAGATGAAGGATTAATGCCCCAAACGATTGAACATATCCAGATTTTGGATCTTCTGGGGAGAGATAAAGGGATCATCGCCATTACAAAAGTGGATATGGTGCAAGATCGGGAATGGCTTACCCTGGTAGAGCAGGAAATCCGCGATTCTATTTCAGGGACAAGCTTACGGGCATTTCCAATTGTACAGGTTTCAGCTATAACAGGTGAGGGGATCAATACATTTCTCGAGACGCTGCAGCAGATATTGTTAACAGTTGAGAGACAAAAAGGGAATAATACTCCACGACTTTCCGTTGATCGTGTATTCTCAATAAAGGGATTTGGCACTGTTGTTACGGGTACACTACTGGATGGAAATCTGGAATTAGGAAGTGAAATAGAGATCCTCCCATCTGGTAAACATGGTCGTATAAGAGGGATCCAAACTCATAAACACAAATTACAAAAGGCGGAAGCTGGCAGTCGTGTCGCTCTAAATATTAACGGGCTGGAAGTAGCAGAGATCAAGCGAGGTGATGTGGTCGTGCTGCCCGGTACGCTGCCCAGCACGACTCGTTTCGACGGTGAAGTGCACCTGGTAGCCTCTGCAAATGATGGGTTGAAACATAATGACAGGGTTAAACTGTATCACGGAACAGCCGAGGTTATGGCGCGTGTTCGTACGCTTGGTAAAGAAGTGATCCAGCCCGGTGATAGTGGTTTTATTCAGTTTGAACTGCAAGAACCGATCGTTTTACGAAAAGGGGATCGATTTATCCTGCGACGCCCTTCACCCGCACAAACCATCGGTGGTGGATACGTGATCAACGTTATATCGAAAAGAAAATATAAACGATTTACTGAAAAGACGATCAGCAGTCTCAATGCGTTAAGCTCCGGGTCCCCTTTAGCGATCTTATCCCTGCTAATCGAGGAAAGAGCTGCAGTGAGCATGATTGATCTTCGAAATGCATTTGAAAATGAGGGATTGGATTTTTCGAATGCGTTGCGAGAACTGCAGGCGAATGACCGGGTAATCCAGTTCGCAGTAGTATGTCCGCAAAAAATGGACACATCATTTGTTACAACAAGAGAGAAAATAGAAGAAATCGCCGAACAACTGCGTGTGGAACTGGCTGCTGAATATGAAAAATCATCTCTGACACCTGGATTGTTGTTATCAAAAATAGCGAAACGATTACATGTACACGATTGTGTTCTAGAAACCATGCTTGCACAGGGCGTTTTCGGTCCCTCCTGGAGCTACCAGATGGGGTATTTGTGTTGCGAGGGATTGGAAATTGAGTTTAGTGAAAGAGATGATCGCAGGATCAAACAAATGGATGCGTTGATACAACAAAATCCATTTGCTCCTCCTGATATGAAAGAAATTAGCGTCATTACCGGCAGTGATCTACTGCAAGCGCTTGTTTTTAAGGGAAAACTGATTCCGGTTTCCGATACGATCCTGTTTCGAGAACAGGAATACGTACAGATGAAGGAAGCGCTTGAAAAATATCTAGAAATAAATAATGAGATCACTCTTGCTCAATTTCGCGATCTGTTTCATACCAGTCGTAAGTATGCGCTGGCTTTTTTGGATTATATGGATGAAAAGGGGGTTACTACGCGTGTGGATGAAGTTCGCAAATTGCGCCATTCAGGTTGACAGGTAGAATAAGGGATTGTATAATTCTCCAGCTTGCCCCGGAAAGAAATACTGGGGTAAATTCATGTATCCCCAACTTCCCCGCTGTTGGGCGTAAAAAGCGCGCATGAAGCGGTGAAGTGAAGGTTGAGGAGCGAAATAATGTTATATGCAATATTTGAAAGTGGTGGGAAGCAGTTTAAAGCTACCGAAGGTGCTTATATAGAAGTAGACCACCTTCCCACTGAAGTAGGCAAGAAGATCTCCCTCGATAAAGTCCTTCTTCTGGTAAATGAAAAAGACACACAGATCGGAACGCCTTTCATCAAAGGGGCGTCGGTTGATGCCACAGTGATCTCTCATTTTAAAGCAAAGAAGATCATTGTCTTCAAGTACCGGGCGAAAGAACGTTATCGTGTCAAGACGGGGCATCGTCAGCAATATACACGTCTACTGGTTGATTCGATTGCTTTCACAGGAAAAGCAAAATCTGTAAGTGCAGAAAAGCCAGTTGAAAAAGCGGAAGCAAAGAAACCTGCAGCAAAAACCAGTACTTCTGCTAAGGCTGTAACTACCGAGAAAGCGGCAACTGCGAAGAAGACCTCCAGCGCTGCAAAATCAACGCCTGCCAAGAAAACAACCAGTACCGCTGCAAAAACGACGACTGCTAAGAAAACAACCAGTGCTGCAAAATCGACAACAGCTAAGAAAACAACCAGTACTGCAAAATCGACAACTGCTAAGAAAACAACCAGTGCTGCAAAATCAACAACTGCAAAGAAAACACCCAGTTCTGCTGCTAAAACGACTGCAAAACCAAAGCCAGCAGCCAAAACTGATGATAAAAAGTAAGAGAAGCGGAAGGAAGTAAATTATGGCTCATAAAAAAGGTGGCGGTTCCTCACGAAATGGTCGTGATAGCAAATCAAAACGCCTGGGCGTGAAACGCTATGGTGGTGAACAGGTAATTTCGGGTAATATCCTTGTTCGACAGCGTGGGACGAAAATTAAACCAGGTGATAATGTTGGGTTAGGCAAAGATTATACGATCTTCTCGACAATCGAAGGTAAGGTTGTTTACGATACACTTCCCAACGGACAGAAAAAAGTAAGCGTATATCCCAACGATTAATCGCTGGATTATAGATATGGAATGAGGAAAAACCATGAAAAAAGACATCCATCCCAAATGGTATCCTGAAGCGACTGTTACCTGTGCTTGTGGGAACACCTGGAAAACAGGCTCTACAAAACCAGAGATTCGTACAGAAGTATGTTCGAATTGCCATCCCTTCTTCACGGGTGAACAGGCTCGTTTGATCGATATCGAAGGTCAGGTTGATCGCTTCTACAAGAAGCTTCAAGCTCGCCAGGAATATCTGGAAGAAAAAGAACAGCAAGCTGCTGATAAAGTATCGCCGGCTCGACCAATTACCGAACTCGAAATTGGGAAACGCGCAACTGATGCTCTATTAGAAGCGGGTATTAAAAATGTTGGCGACCTGCTCGCTAAATTGGAAAAAGGTGAAGGACCTGTTCTTGAAATCCCGAATATTGGTCGCAAAACACTGATCGATATTAAAAAGAAATTGCGTCAATTAGGGTATACTATCCCTGAAGCAGCAGAAGAGATTACTGTCTAAATAGCTTAAAACATTGAGGAGCAGATGGCTTTCCGTCTGCTCCTTTTGTGTTTAAATGATAAAAGTTGAAGAGATATTGTAAAATCAATATAAAAGTATTCCGACAATGAAGTGAGGTAGAGGATGGATCAGAATTCCGGTTGGATCGAGGTTGTTTGTGGCTCTATGTTTAGCGGTAAGACCGAAGAGATGATCAGACGGCTGAGGAGGGCGGTAATCGCAAAACAGAAGGTACAGGTTTTTAAACCGAAGATCGATAATCGCTATGATGCACAAAAAGTTACATCTCACGCTGGTTTGGATTTTGAGGCATTCCCCATTAATTCTTCCGATGAATTGATCAGGAATTTAAAAGACGATACAACTGTGGTAGGAATTGATGAAGTGCAATTCCTGGATGAAGGGATCATCTCTGTGATCGAGGAGCTGGTTGAAAGAGGGATCAGAGTCATCGCAACCGGTCTGGATATGGATTTTCGTGGTGAGCCGTTTGGCTGTATCCCGGTTCTGATGGCAAAAGCAGAAAAAGTGGATAAAGTCCAGGCAATTTGCATGGTATGTGGCGAACCTGCCAGCAGAACACAGCGATTGGTGGATGGAAAACCGGCACACTACAATGATCCTGTTGTGATCGTTGGCGCGGCAGAGATGTATGAGGCGCGCTGCAGAAAGCATCACGTAGTACCCAGGAGTTGATTGTTATGGTTGATTACCGATATTACCTGAAAGAAGTATTGATAAGCGAAGAACAGTTGCAAGAGCGCATTATTGAACTTGGCGCTCAGATTAGCAAAGATTATGCGAATTCTGATTCTTTATTGTTGATCTGTATCTTACGTGGAGGAGTGCTTTTTTTAACAGACCTGATGCGTCATATTACTGTTCCCCACGCGATCGATTTCATGGCGGTTTCTTCGTATGGAGTAGGTGGGCGTGAATCGCAGGGTGCAGTGCGCATTAAAATGGATCTGATGACTGATATCCGTGATCGGGATGTGTTGATCGTGGAGGATATTGTGGATAGCGGGCATACTTTATCTTCCGTTATGCAGCTGCTTTCAACCAGAAAGCCAACCAGCTTGAATATTTGCACATTACTCGATAAAGAAGAACGGCGTGAGGAAGAAGTTTCTATTCGCTATCATGGATTCGTTATACCTAATAAATTCGTATTCGGATATGGACTTGACCTCGATGAGTTGTTTCGAAATTTGCCTTTCGTTGGGGTGGTTGACCTTGAGAAATATGATGCCTGATCAAAATGATGTACGCTAGTCTGCAAGAAAATGATCTGGTGAAGCTTGCTTTACCGTTCCTGTCATCTCTAGATCAAGGTCCGATATATCTGGTGGGTGGATCTCTCCGTGATGCTATTCTTCAAATTCCCTTGCACGACCTCGATTTCATTGTAACCGGAGATGTTTTCTCCAATGCGCGAAAATTGGCAGATCATATTCATGGTGCGTTTTACATTCTTGATAAAGAAAGAAGATATGCGCGTGTTATTTTCCTGAATGAAAAAGGGGAACGTTTTTATTTTGATTTTGCTCCCATTTTTCAAAACGATCTGGAAATTGATCTGCGCTCACGAGATTTCACTATCAATGCGATCGCCTGGGATATCGCGTCTTCTGATGACACTTTAATTGACCCATGTTCTGGCAGATCGGACCTGGAACAGAAAGTGCTGCGCCCCTGTTCCCCCGAATCTTTTCTTGATGATCCGGTACGTGTCATCCGCAGTGTCAGATTCGCAGTTGGCTATGGTTTGGAAATACCCGTCCAAGTGGAAAAAATGATCAGGGATGCTTCACCCAAACTGGAGTATGTGTCTGTGGAGCGTAAGCGGGATGAGCTCTTTAAAATACTGGAAAACCACCGGGTTGATCAGGCGATGGAAATGCTACGGAAGCTGGGGGTGCTCATCTCTCTTCTACCGGAGGCAGCCAGTTTGGCTGGATTTACGCAAAAAGCCCCCCACCGGTTTGATGGCTGGCAGCATACTCTACATGCTGCCAGGTATTGTGAGGCAATGTCTGATCACATTGAAACGAAAGTACCCTGCAGTTCTTTTCCAGATATTTTTCAGGATGTTTTCGAATTGATCGATGATTGGAAATCGGGTTTACAGGCTGTATTTAAGTCAAATTATTCGCAAGAACGATCGCTGCGTGCCCTGTTCTTGTTTGCAGCTTTGAACCATGATATCGGAAAACCCCTGGACGATGGCGTCTTGCTTGAAGGAAGAAAAAAATATCCTCACCATGCGAAATTGGGAGCCGCAGCCGTAGAAAAGCGCGCCAAATTTTTGACACTCAGCCGGATGGAAATCCAATGGCTGGAACGGTTTATCGCATCTCATATGCTTCTGCATGAGATTGATCTTACTGTTGACACTGTTGAATTGAACAGGCAGTTATTTAGATTTTTCAGCAATGCCAGACAAACCAGCCCGCTGGTGGCGCTGTTCTCGCTGGCAGACCTGTTGGCTACTTATGGGGAAGCGATATCTGCGGAACGCTGGCAGTTAGGATTAGCCCGCTGTCGCCTGGTCCTAGAAAAATGGTTCGATCATTATGATGTTATGGTGGAACCGCAGCCTTTCCTGAATGGAGATGATCTTCAAATTGAATTTGGCTTGAAACCCGGAAGATACCTGGGAACCATAATTGAAGGCATGCGTGAAGAACAGGCTGCCGGAGTGATCAGGTCTAGATCAGATGCAAAAAAATGGGTGGAAAAAAAATTGGGAAAAAAGGAATAATCTATGCCCGTGAAATTACACTATGAAATATTTGGAATGGGTACACCTGTTCTATGCATCCATGGTTTTCCACTGGATCACACCATCTGGCAGCCAATCATCCCCATCCTGGCTACCAATAAACAGGTAATTCTACCGGATCTTCGGGGTCATGGATGTTCACCTGTATCTGCTACACCTTACAGCATACCTGAGATGGCACGAGATGTTATTGCATTGATGGACGATCTGCAATTGTCACAGGTGATGCTGGTGGGTCAATCTATGGGCGGATATGTAGCGCTGGAAATTGCTCATCAAGCTCCCGATCGTCTGCTGGGGCTGGCACTGGTGGCGTCACATCCCTATGCAGATTCTCCGCAGCAAAGACAGGCGCGCATGGATATGATCGAACATGTGCAGGAAGATGGAGTGGAAAAAACGTTTTCCGATTTTCCGAAAAAATTGTGCTCTGAAGCCAGCATTCAAGAATTCACATGGAAAATAATTCGTGGTACGGATGCCAAGGGTATTGTGGGCAGTATTCAGGCGATGGCAGAGCGGCAGGATAGATGGGATGTGTTATTATTTGCTTCTTACCCAACTGCGATCATCCTTGGTGAGCAAGACCCCTTCATCCCGGTGGAAGTTCGCCATCGATTGCACATAGAATGCCATAATACACGCTTAGCCATTCTTCCGGATGCAGCCCATATGCTTATGATGGAAAAACCGCTGGAAGTTGCCGGAATTTTACAGGAAATGATGGAATAGCAGGAGAGAATATGACCAAATCAAAAGTGTACTTTACCGATATGCGGGTCCTTCCCGATTATGGGCTGCTGGAAAAATTGGATGCACTCATGAAGCGTTCAAGGATGGACTCGATTGATTTTAAAGATAAACTGGTCGCCATTAAGATCACCTTTGCTGAACGTGGAAATATGGCTTATATCCGACCGGGTTATATTGCCCGGGTGGTAAAACGTATTCAGGAATTGGGGGGAAAGCCTTTTTTAGTAGATTGCAATACTCTCTATTATGGTATGCGCTCGAATGCAGTGGATCACCTTGAAACAGCCATGTTGAATGGCTTTAATCGTATTGAGGTCGGTTGCAATGCCATCATCGCAGATGGTCTTACCGGATTGGATTCAACTGATATCCCCATCAATTTAAAACATGTTAAGGAAGCCAAGATCGGCAGTGTCATCGCTGCGGCAGATGTGATCATCAGTGTCAGCCACTTTAAAGGGCACCTCGGTACGGGCTTTGGCGGTACATTGAAGAATGTGGGCATGGGGAGCGGCTCACGTCGGGGGAAGATGGAGATGCACGCAGCATCCAAACCCAGGATCATAGAAAAGAACTGTGTGGCTTGTGGAAAATGCATCCAGCACTGCCCTGAAAAAGCGATCGCGTATAACGATCATAAAAAAGCGCAAATAGATTACCAGAAGTGTATTGGCTGCGGGCAATGCGTGGCGAGCTGTCATTATGGAGCAGCATCCTCCGCCTATGACCAGGATGCAGCTACAGTGGGTGAAAAAATGGCTGAATACACGTATGCAGTGTTGAAAGGAAAACCAAATTTCCATATCAGTATGTTGATGGATATCAGCCCCGAATGCGATTGCTGGGCGGTAAATGATCTGGCGATCGCTCCCAACATTGGAATGGCTGCGTCCTTTGATCCGGTGGCGCTGGATCGTGCCTGTGTTGATCTGGTCAATCAGGCTCCTTCCATTCCGAACAGTGCTCTTTTTGATAAATCAGAATACAAATCGGGGACAGATAAGTTTGAACATATTCACCCTGACGTCACCTGGCGTGATACGCTGATCCATGGCGAAGAGATCGGGCTGGGCACACAGCAATATGAACTGATCAAAGTAAAATGAGCTGTATTGGAGAGAGCCAACAGCTCACTTCGTTTTGCTAATTCTCTCATTCGTCCGATGATCTAATTCGAACCAGTCTAACAAATTACTAATACATTTCTTGAACAAATGCTCTTATACTCAAAATCTACAGAGAGAAGTTTGAGCATGAAAAAATATTCGTATTTAATAATAGGTGGCGGAATCGCTGCCAATGCAGCTATTAGTGGTGTGCGAAAAAAAGACGCAAATGGTTCTATCGGTATTCTAACCGCTGAACCATACCCACCGTACAGTCGCCCGTTGCTTTCCAAAGGATTATGGAAAGATCCTTCCGAAGAAAAGCTATGGCTCTCCAAGGACGAGAAAAAGGTCGATATTCTCACCGATCAAAAAGTGACCAGTATTGATCCGGCATCGCACAGTGTTCAGACGGAATCTGGGGAAACCTTTCAGTATAAAACTTTGCTGCTCGCGAATGGAACCACAAATCGAAGATTACCGTTTGAAGATCAAGACATCATCTATTATCGCGACTATGCCAGCTATCTGAAGTTAAAAGAATTGAGTGAAAAAAAGGATGAATTTGCAGTTATCGGGGCGGGATTCATCGGATCGGAGATCGCCGCTGCATTGGCGATGAATGACAAGAAAGTAACGTTGATCGAATCGGGTGCTGGAATCGGATGGCGCGTTTTTCCCGAAGAGATCGTGACCTATTTGAACGAATATTATCTTTCCCATCAAATACAAGTTATGACAGGCGTGGTTATATCCGATATTAAAAAAAGTGGTGATCAACATCAACTCCTTTTCAGCTCGGGGAACACATTGGATGTGGATGGTGTGGTTGCCGGTGTGGGTGTCAAAGCGAACAGTGAACTGGCTCAAAAAGCAGGATTAACCATCAACGATGGGATCAGGGTGAACGTGTATCTTGAAACATCTGCACCAGATATTTTTGCAGCGGGAGATGTGGCAGCCTTTCATTCGCCCGCGCTAGACAAGATCATACGTGTGGAACATGAAGATAATGCGGTTATGATGGGCAAAATTGCTGGAGAGAACATGGCTGGCGGGAATCTGGAGTATGACTATATACCTATGTTCTACTCTGACCTCTTTGATATAGGTTACGAAGCAGTTGGAACGATCGACTCCAGATTAGAAATGGTTGTGGATTGGAAAGAACCTTTTAAAAAGGGTGTGATCTATTACTGCCAGGAAGGCTTTATCAAAGGCGTATTACTGTGGAATGTATGGGGAAAAGTGGATCAAGCGCGGGCATTGATCCGTGAGCAGAAATGGATCGATCAGGACCATCTAAAGGATTTGATTGGATAAATCTAGAAAACCGTTAATTATTAATGAAAACCTATTCGGTTGGAAAATCTGGGAACCAGAATCCTTCAACCTTATACGGAGCTTCAGAAGATAATACCAATCGCAAAGAAAGTTCTCCCTCACTGAAAGCTAGAGAGTAGTACGACACTAGATATCCATCTTCCAGTGTGGTTTGCTGGTAGGTGAGCGATAGAAATTCTCCTACAGAATCAAAGATAGATTGCTGTATGGATGTGAACGTCGATTCATCGATTGAAGATAACATTTTCTCTGAAAAATCGCGCTGGAAGCCGGCGTAATCATCCTTTACCAGACTTGAGAGAATGTTCTCAGCCATGGGCTGGCTGTAATCTTGAATATCCGCAGGTATTTCAGATGTTTTGGTCTGGCAGGCAACCAGGAAGATGATTAATAAGGGGATTATTTTTTTCATGATAGTTTTCTCTTTGTTGCTTCATTATAGTTTATGTCTGCCAGATGTATAAGATTGGATCTCTTATCGAAAAAACGCCAGCAGCATTGTCAGAATGGCAATGAAAGTGACCAGTATGACACCATAGCGTATCACCTTCCCCAATACTTTTCCTTCTTTTCCTGCCAGCCCTACAGTGGAACATCCCACGATCACCTTGGCGGGAGCGAAAATACTTCCTAATGCTCCTCCAGCAGATTGCGCTGCCAGGATGAGAGTGACATCCAGACCCATCAACTGGGCGGTCTGCATATGCAGTTTTGTGAACAGGATGTTGGAATTATTATTGCTGCCCGAAATAAAGGCGCCCAATGCCCCGATGAAGGGTGTGATGGCGGGATAGAGTGTGCTGCTGAACAGGCTGCTCAAACCCTGTGCCAGAATGGTGATCATACCGGTATGGCTCATGAGGACAGCCATGCTGACCGTGAAGAAAATAGCAATGCTGGTCTTCACCCCGCTCTTTTTGACACTCTGCAGAATGGCATTGCGTGATTCTTTATTGAGATAATTCTTTTTGCTGTAGAGAACGTAGGCAATCATTGAAGCGATCAGCAGGATCATACTGGGGTGTGTAAAGATACGGATAGTGCGACCGAATTCGGAGGGAGTAACCCACCCCAAATTTGAAACAATCTCCGGGAACAGATACGTCAGTTTTACCTGCCCCAGGAATTGATTCAACGGTTGGATCAGATTAACGGCAAAAGAGAGCAGTACCAGTATAAGGTATACGCTTAGTGAAAGCAATACGGAGGGTTTATCAGAATCAGTGGTGGAAGATCGTTTCTCTCCCTTTCTGATGATTCCAGCTCGCACCAGTACAAATGTAACTCCCAGTGCTGCCATAGCTGCGCCGGTAGCAGCGACGGTCCATAGACCATGTGTGGCAAGCCAGTACTGCGTCCCGCCTAAGACGATCCCAATGAAGAGGATAAAGGGCAGATTCTTGATGACTGCTTTAAACCCGGAATGGATATGTGCGATTAATAAACCACTGAGGATGGATGCGCTGCCCAGTAAAATAGCTGTGTCAGGCGCCAGAATAGCGCCGGAATAATCACTCAATGCCATCATGGTCTGGAAAGAAGAACCCATCGAACCAAATGTGACCGCCCAACCGTGCCCGATGCTTGCCATTACAACAGCATCTATCGGATTGATGCCCAATCCCATTAACAGCGGCGCAGTGACGGCAACCGGAACCCCAAATCCTCCCAGACCCTGTAAGAAGGAGGAAAATAACCATGAGAGCAGTAGCACTTGAATGACTTTATTGGATGTGAGATTCGAAAGGGCACCACCGATCACATTGACCGCTCCAGCATAATTAGAGATATGAAAAAAGAGCAGCGCCATCCAGATGATCAATAATACGTCGCCGGCTAGAAACACAGCTTTGAAATGAGCGTAACCGATGAGCGGAAGATTAGCGCCAAAGAATGCAAATGCGATCACCAGTGTATAGAGCCAGCTCGCCAAACCTGCCTTGCTACCGCTCCATTTTTTCCCGATCATCAGGACCAGGAACAACAGCAGGGGAGATAGGGATAACAGCCAGTTGATAATAGTAAGTTCCATATTGTTTCCTTCTTATATAATAGCGATTGTTGCAAACGATTATAAGGGGATTCACTTCCAGAGAGGGAAAAAAGAACAGAATCGTTCATTAAACAATTAGAGGGAAATACTTATTGTCTGTTAACATCCTCAGGAATCAATACGAGCGCACTTTAGACGATCTTTTGTTATTTTTGATAGACCCAGTTTCCCGCCACCATGGTAGCCTGTACTTCCAGCTCACTGTTAAAAATAGTGAGGTCTGCGTCGTACCCTGTTTTAATGGAACCCTTACGATCAGCGAGATGAAGCGCCTGCGCCGGATTGCGGGTTGCCATGGGAAACACCTCTTCCAGATTTAAGTGACAGAACTGCCTGACGTTTTTCAAAGCCTTCTCCAGGGTGAGAGTACTGCCAGCCAGAGCGCCGCTGGCAAGACGTGCGTTTCCATCTTTTACAGTGACCTCTTGACCACCCAGATCGAATTTTCCGTCAGTCAGTCCGGCAGCCCGCATGGCATCCGAAATGAGGATAGTATTATCAGTTCCTTTCAAACGTACTACCAGGTCAACAATGGCAGGATGCAGGTGGATGCCATCCACGATGATGTGAGCGGAAATACGATCATCAACTAAAATGCCTCCGACCGTACCCGGTTCGCGATGGTGCAGCCCCAGCATGCCGTTGAACAGATGAGTAGCGTGCCGCGCACCAAGATCGGCGGCATGCTTGACCTGCTCGTAACTGGCATTGGAATGCCCGATCGCAATTTCC
The DNA here is from genome assembly GCA_963556045.3 of Anaerolineaceae bacterium. GTDB lineage: Bacteria > Chloroflexota > Anaerolineae > Anaerolineales > Anaerolineaceae > UBA4781. Next base: position 2,420,991 of record CAUVYA020000002.1, read on the forward strand.
ACTCCATTATCAACAGCATATCGGATGAACGTATCTACTCCCTCGATTTCTGGGGCAATGGTTACCATTTTCACTATACCGGTCTCGAACCAGCGCCGATATTCCTCTTGCTGCGGTGGTCGGAAATACGCTGGATTTTGCGCCCCTTTATACGCGATGTTGATGTAGGGACCTTCGATGTGCGCACCGATCAAGGCTGCCCCCTGCAGAGTTGAACGGAACTCCCGAATGGTCGTGAGAGCAGCATCGATATTGTTTTCTGAGGCAGTCAGGGTGGTGGCAAGAAACGAGGTAACCCCGTGGTTGGCGAGAAAGATACTCATATGATTCAATGAATCCTGTTTGGCATCCATGCTGTCTGCCCCCATGCCGCCATGGGTGTGGATATCGATTAATCCGGGCGTGACGATCAGATCTCGTGCATTAAAAACAGTTGCTTTTTTCTTTTCATTCTTCTCAATCTGATAAATGTCTTTAATTTTTCCGTTTTGTATTTCGATGGTCTGATCGCATAAAAATTGATCGGGCGTATAAACATCGGCGTGAATGATGGTATGTTCCATGTCCTAATTATATAAAGAAAACGAAAAATCGGAGAATAGCGCTGGAATATTTTTAATACAGAGGAACACCCTGTGAATATTCTTATAAGAAAAATATAAATATTGATTTTGTTGAGCGAATCAAAAAATTGGAAAACTTCCCCTATGGTAAAATTAATCTTTAGTGTGTTTTTCAAAAAGTAATTATATTTTCTGGAGGTAACAATGTCAGATAACAAGTGGGTTTACCTTTTCAACGAAGTGGAAGCTGCGGAAAAGTATGCCGGTGATTGGGATGGCGTGCGCGCTCTACTGGGTGGAAAAGGAGCGAACCTGGCGGAAATGACCCGTATTGGTGTGCCGGTACCGCCGTTTTTCACGGTAACAACGGAAGGCTGCAACGCATTCCTGGCAAACGATGGGAAATTCCCCGCAGGTATGTGGGAGCAGATGGTCGCGGCTCTCAAGGAAGTTGAGAAAGCTGCTGATAAGGAATTTGGTAATCCAAAGAATCCATTGCTGGTTTCCTGCCGATCCGGCGCGAAAATGTCTATGCCCGGTATGATGGATACCGTACTTAACATTGGCTTGAACGACGAAACGGCCAAAGGTATGGTGGAATTGACCGAGAATGAACGCTTTGTGTATGATGCCTATCGCCGTTTAATCTCTATGTTTGGTTCAGTCGTACTCGGTATCTCTGATGAGCATTTTGAAAAAGTGCTTGATGAAGTGAAGAAAGAAAAGAATACCAAAGCGGATACTGATCTGGATGCGGATGCTCTTAAAGATTTGGTAGAACGGTTCAAGAAAGTTACCAGAGATGCCAAAGGATTTGACTTCCCACAGGATCCCCTGGAACAGATCAAGTTAGCCACCGAGGCTGTTTTCAAATCATGGAACAGTAAACGTGCTATCGATTACCGCAGAGCAGCAGACATTCCTGATGATCTGGGTACCGCAGTCAATGTGGTAACCATGGTATTTGGGAATATGGGCTGGAATTCGGGTACTGGAGTTGCCTTTACACGCAATCCTTCCACCGGCGATGTGATGTTGTATGGTGAATACCTGTTGAATGCTCAGGGTGAAGATGTCGTGGCAGGTATCCGTAATACCGAAAAGATCGAAACCATGGGTGATAATCTTCCCGAAGCCAACAAACAATTCCGGGAAATCACTGCCAAACTTGAAAAGCATTACCGCGATATGCAGGATGTAGAATTCACCATTGAAAATGGTAAATTGTGGATGTTACAAACTCGTAATGGCAAACGTACCGCCAGCGCTGCGGTCAAGATCGCAGTAGATATGGTAAATGAAGGCTTGATCTCAAAACAGGAAGCCATTCTGCGTGTTACCCCCACTCAGGTTGATACACTGCTTCATCCCCAATTCATGGGCGATACAAAACAAAAAGCACACGCTGATGGGTTGTACTTTGCCAGCGGCGTCAATGCATCTCCAGGTGCAGCCGTCGGGCAGATCTATTTTGATGCTGACACTGCCGAAAAGATGGCGAAAGAGAAAGGTCAGGATGTGATCATGGTGCGCCCATTCACAAAACCTGATGATGTGCATGGTATGCTGGCTGCCAAAGGCATCCTCACCAGTGAGGGTGGCGCGACATCGCATGCAGCAGTGGTAGCCCGTCAATTCGGTGTTCCATGTATCGTTGGCGCTTCCATGGTCAATATTGATATGGATAAACGTGAGATGGAAACAGGCGGTGTGGTTGTTAAAGAAGGTGACTGGATCTCTATTGACGGTGCCTCCGGCGAAGCATTCATTGGCAAATTGGAAATGAGCGCACCTTCTCTGGAAGAGCAAACCGATCTATTGACACTCCTGACGTGGGCAGATGATATTTGCGCACAGGATGGCATTCGCGATGTACCCAAGGGTTGGCCCTCCCGTGGTTTGCAGGTTTGGGCAAACGCTGACTATCCCAAGGATGCCCGCCGAGCTCGCTCATACGGAGCCAAAGGTATTGGTTTATGCCGCACGGAGCACATGTTCTTCGAACAGGTGCGCTTACCGATCGTGCAGAGTATGATCCTTGCGAAGACATCAGAAGACAGAACGGCAGCACTTGATAAATTATTACCTTACCAGCGTTCAGATTTCGAAGGTTTATTCGAGGCGATGGATGGTTGCCCGGTTATCATCCGGTTGATCGATCCACCGCTGCATGAATTCTTACCTTCAGAAGAAACATTGCTGGAAGAAGTGATCACCATGCGCGTTAAAGGTGAAACCAAAGGACTCGCAGAAAAAGAAGAATTGCTGGCAAGTGTTCGCACGATGCATGAATCAAATCCTATGATGGGATTGCGCGGTGTTCGCCTGAGCATTGTGATGCCTGAGATCGTTGAAATGCAGGTACGAGCGATCTTTGAGGCTGCAGCCAATATGACATTGAAAGGGATTGTTGTTAAACCCGAAGTCATGATCCCCTTGACGGGGCATGTGAATGAACTCAAGGTTATCCAGCCACGCTTGATCGAAATCGCCAAGGATGTCATGAAAGAAAAGGGTGTAGATTTCACCTATAAGTTCGGAACCATGATCGAGATCCCGCGCGCGGCAGTTACCGCGAAAGAGATCGCCGAAGTCGCCGAATTCTTCTCCTTTGGAACGAATGACCTCACCCAGATGACCTTTGGATACAGTCGTGATGATGCAGAGCGCAACTTCCTGGTCACGTATGTGGAACAGGGCATTCTACCAAAGAATCCCTTCCAAACTATCGATCAGGATGGCGTTGGCGCTCTGATGCGCAGTGCAGTACAAGCTGGTCGTGAAACACGGGTAGATCTGGAAGTTGGAATTTGCGGAGAACATGGCGGCGATCCCGCTTCCATTGAATTCTGCCATACCATTGGTCAGAACTATGTAAGCTGTTCACCCTTCCGTGTCCCCGTTGCCCGTCTGGCGGCTGCCCAGGCAGCACTCAAATACGCAAAAAAATAAATTGATACAAGAATGATATGAAAAAGAATAGAGCGGCTGGATTCAGCCGCTCTATTTTTATGGGATTCGAGTGTAAACCAATTTGTAAATGTTCAGGAATTCGACGATCTGTTTCAGATACGTTTGTGTTTCATCGAAACGGATGACTTCCACGAAAAGATCGGGATCTCCCTTGGCTAATGTCATCCACCCATACGAATTACCCGGTCCACCGTTATAAGCTGCCAGGGCAGCCAGAATATTACCATCCAGATAATCCACCTGCTGGCGGAAGTAGCGTGCTCCTAATTGGATGCCAATTTGCGCACGCAGAAGATCCTCAACCTGGTAGTTCGCCGGCCAACCATAGCGATCCACAACTTCCTTTCCAGTGGCAGGCATGATCTGTGCGATACCTTGAGCTCCAGCGGCTGATGATATAAAAGGTTCAAACAGGCTTTCCTGGCGTAATAGTGAGAATAAAATGAGGGGATGGATATCCTGCTCGTTCGCAGCATTCACCACGATATTGCGGAAATATGCACCAAAGCGTATATGCGTGAAATAAATGGGAGCGGTCAGTGAAGTCAGGTCATCCATACCTGCCAGATTGAGCAGGTCGCGACAGGCGAGGATTGCCGGTTTGTAAAAACCCAGTTCATAGAAATAATTCATCAGCAGGTATGTATTCAATGGATCAATGCGCTGTTCACTGCGGATGGCATCGAATTGGCTGCTGGCAAGCTCATACAGACCCAATTCCCAGTATTGTTTTCCTCGAATGATTCGGGGATCATCTGCCATAGTCCCTAATCCTTCCAGATTGGTGCCTTCAGGAATATTGGAAAAAGTATCCATCAGCCATTGCTGTGCTTCTGGCTTCTCGGCTTCCAGATCATAGCCTAATTCATAAGGTGCGCTGATATCGGTTGTGTCGCGACCATTGAGCAGATCTCCTGCCCGGATGCCGTAGTAATCGGTAGGATCCGTGTTTTCTGCCAGCTGCCAGGCTGAAGCTGCTTCGCCATCTTCTCCCATTTTTTGGTAGGTTTTTCCCAGCCACAGATAGGAACTGGTTTTCTCCTCTGATGTGGCAGATAATCCCAGGCAGCGCTGGAAGGTATTTAGCGCATCTTCGTATCTCTCCAAACGATAGTAGCTGATCCCGGAGAGGAATAATGCATGGTAGCTGTATACATAGGTTGGGTATTCGTTGATCAAGCGTGCCCATACCTGCGCAGCCTGTTCCAGATCATCGTTATACTCCAACGCTCTTCCGGCTGTATACAGGAAATAAGGAGCATAGCTAGATTGAGGGGCGCGCCTCACAAATTCAAGCCGTGTTTGAACGGAAGATTGATAATCATCAATGTCTGCATAAGCATCTCCGGGGGTATTCCAGTAAATGAAGGCGATCTCTTCCCACCCGTCATCCCAGAAACGGTTACCGGGGTAGTTATCAATCAGTGTTTGATAGGCGTCAATGGCTTGCAGATACTCGCCATTATAATAATGGCTCAATCCTTTGAAGTAATAAACAGACCCATCATGGTCAGGATTGGCTGCCAGGTAGCGGTCGAAAGCCTGAATGGCATAATAATAGGAACCGGCATAGTAATCAACCAGACCACGGGCGTATTCATCAACGGGGAAACCATTCGCTACCAGAATACTGAGGCTGGTGAAACTATCGTACGCCATCGGGTAATTCAATACGGTTTCAAGAAATCTGGTATTCGCCTGATCGGTTTGTCCAAGTGCCAGGTAAGCCTGCCCTGCTAACAGGTCGGCGCTGGCTTTCTGGTAATCCGTGCCTGCTGCATCATAAGCAGATAGGTAATACTGAATGGCGGTGGTGAGGTCATCCAGAGCGGCATATTCTTGCCCGATCATGAGGTTGATGGCAGCAGCATCCGGGGCAGGGTCAGCTTGAATGGCTTGCTGCAGTGCATAAATTGCTCCGTGATGGTCTCCTGCGAGAGAGGCATTCTCTGCCTGCAACTGCAGCACAAGGGCATCAATAATATCGGGTCGCAAGGTTTGGAATTGCGCATAGGCGTTGGCTGCCTGCGAATACTCTTCTTGCCTGGTATAACAGTCCCCCAGAAGAAAATAGGTGTTGGCTACTACAGTGGTTTGGTTGTATTGTCCCAGAATACGTGTAAATATGTCAATCGCGGAGGGGTAATTACGTTGAGCCATGTATACGCGACCTATCCCGTACAGCGCCTGGGCTTTTTCTTCAAAATCCTGACTTTGTTCATAAGCCGATTCATAATCTCGTAGGGCATTCTCCAGATCACCGGCAAATAAATAGGCGTCCGCTTGTTCAATACGTATTTCTGGTGCAAGGGTGGCTGTGGCAGTAGGGGAAGGAATATCATCTTCAACCAAAATCCCCGAATTCTGTTGAGCTTTACCTTCCTCGCCATTATTCGTTTCAGGAAAAAGAAGAGAACAGGAAGGCTGGAATACCATGATCCCCAGAAGAAGAACTGTAATTATTTTTTTCATACGATAGTCCTTTGTGGTTTGCAGTGGATTCTTTGACAAACCATAGATTACATGCTACACTTGAGCGGTAAAAATCTCTGGCGCTCTCCGTGGAGGGCGCTTTTTAGTGAGCGCTTCATGAGAACAATTGAATGGGATAAAAACAAACAGCAATTAAAGATCATTGATCAGCGTCAACTTCCTGAAAAATTCGAGTACATCCATTTAGATAATTATAAAGCAGTTGCAGAAGCAATTCGTTGTATGGCTGTTAGGGGCGCACCGGCTATTGGTGTGACCGCTGCCTATGGATTGGTGCTGGCTGGATTTCAGTCCAGCGCTGTAGACCCCGCTGAACTTATTGCCGATCTGCAAACGGCTGCTAAAGTACTGGAAGATGCTCGACCAACTGCTGTGAATTTACCCTGGGCTTTGAAACGAATGATGAGCAAAGTCGCACCCATTAATGGCACGGTTTTGGATATACAGCAAACACTGCTGCAGGAAGCTCATGCTATGGCAGAGGAAGATATCCGTGTGAATAAAGCCATCGCGGCACATGGCGCTGCACTGATCGAAGATGGAGACACTATCATCCATCACTGCAACACCGGCGCCCTCGCTACGGTGGATTGGGGTACGGCTCTGGGAGTGATCCGCTTCGCATTTGAACAGGGCAAGCATATCCACGTTCTGGTGGATGAAACCCGCCCGCGGTTGCAGGGCGCTCGCCTGACAGCCTGGGAATTAACCCAGCTCGGTATTCCTTACGATATTATCAGTGATAATGCTGCTGGATATTTCTTAAGCACTGCTCAGGTACAGAAAGTTTTCTTTGGCGCCGATCGCGTTGCGGCTAATGGAGACGTTGCCAATAAGATCGGGTCCTATATGCTGGCTCTGGCCGCCAGTGACAACCACATTCCGGTTTACAGTGTTTTCCCGATCTCTACCGTGGATCTTTCTATTCAAAATGGGAAACAGATCCCCATTGAAGAACGTGAGCAAGATGAAGTATTGGCATTAACATTAAAGGGGAAGCGTGTGACACCTGAGGGAGCTTCCGCACGCAATCCTGCCTTTGATGTCACCCCGGCACGATTGATCACTGCGTATGTTACAGAGTTGGGTGTTGTAGCGCAGCCGTTTCACACAAACTTAATGGAATATCTTCAGAAGAAAGAAGATTAAGGAGTGAAGATGTCGATAATATGCACCGGTTCCATTGCCTACGATTACCTGATGTCTTTCCCCGGTTATTTCAAAGATCACATTATCCCCGACAAATTAGAATCGATCAGTCTTTCCTTCCTGGTGGATTCGATGGTACGGCAGCGCGGAGGAACCGCGCCCAATATTGCTTATAACCTGGCACTGCTTGGTGAATCTGTTAAATTGATGGGAACTGTAGGGGAAGATTTTGAAGAATACCGTGCCTGGTTGGAAGCGAAGGGTGTGGATACTTCTCTGGTGAAAGTGATAGCAGGCGAATACACCGCTTCGTTTTTTGCGAATACCGATCTGGGAAATGCGCAGATAGCAAGTTTTTATACCGGGGCAATGGCGTATTCGAAAGATCTCAGCATTAAGGATGTGGATAAGAAGAGTATCGATCTGGTCATGATCTCTCCCAATGATCCAACCGCTATGATCCGCTATGTTCGTGAATGTATTGAACTGGGTATTCCCTATCTTTTCGATCCCGGGCAGCAGGTAGTGCGGGTGGACCCCAACGATATTGCTGAGGGTATTCAGAGCGCTCAGAGTGTGTTCATTAATGAATATGAATTTGAGTTGATCCAGAAACATACCGGTTTGACCGCCAGCCAGGTCATCAGCTCTGTAGATTATCTGGTGGTTACATGTGGAGAATGTGGATCAGACATTTATGTGAAAGATGAACAATATCATATCCACAGCGTGAAACCTCAATCCATTGCTGATCCTACCGGTGTGGGTGACGCCTTCCGCGGCGGATTCCTGCGAGCGAAGCGGCTTGGGTTGGATTGGCAGACTGCGGGTCAGATGGGTGCGTTGGCTGCCACCTACTGCCTCGAAAAAAGAGGCACCCAGAATCATACCTACACAGTACAAGAATTTATTACCCGTTATAGAACTTGTTTTGATGACCAGGGAAAATTGGATTCTCTGATACAATCAACTTTTTGAAGAAAGGAATTGTTCCATGTCTGAATATGATGTAAAAGATATAAATCTAGCCGAAGGTGGCAATTTGAGGATGGACTGGGCAGAACGTGAAATGCCCGTGCTCCGGCTGATTCGTGATAGATTCACAAAAGAAAAACCGTTAAAGGATATTCGTGTATCGGCATGTTTACATGTTACTACCGAGACAGCCAACCTGATGAAAACCCTGCAGGCTGGTGGAGCAGATGTGCTTCTGACTGCCTCCAATCCTCTTTCGACGCAGGATGATGTAGCGGCTGCTCTGGTTTCTCGCTATGAGATCCCTGTTTTTGCTATCAAGGGCGAGAGCAATCAAATTTACTACAAACATATCGCTGCTGCACTCGATCACAAACCTCATTTCACGATGGATGATGGTGCAGATCTGGTGAGCACACTGCATAAAGAACGCCGTGATCTGCTGGAAAACGTTCGTGGTGGAACAGAAGAAACCACCACCGGGGTTATCCGAATGCGTGCCATGGCTGCTGACGGGGCGTTGAACTTTCCTGTTATTGCGGTGAACGATGCTATGACCAAACACCTTTTCGATAATCGCTATGGTACCGGGCAATCCACGCTGGATGGCATTATCAGAGCCACCAATATCCTGCTTGCAGGCAAGAACTTCGTCGTTGCCGGCTACGGCTGGTGCGCACGCGGGCTTGCCATGCGAGCGAAGGGGATGGGCGCTAATGTGATCGTCACGGAAGTGGACCCCATGCCCGCTCTGGAAGCCGTCATGGATGGCTTTAGAGTAATGCCCATGGAAAAAGCGGTCAAAGAAGGTGATATTTACTGCACTCTCACCGGTGATCTGAATGTTATTGATAAACACCATTTTGAAAACATGAAAGATGGCGCGATCATTGCCAATTCAGGACATTTCAATGTTGAGATCAATATTCCAGCATTGGCGGAAATGGCAGTATCAAAACGACTGGTACGCCCATTCGTGGAGGAATATACACTCAAAGATGGTCGCAGAATTCATATCCTGGGTGAAGGTCGTTTGATCAACCTGGCTGCTGCCGAAGGGCATCCTGCCAGTGTGATGGATATGTCTTTCGCAAACCAGGCTCTCAGTCTCGAATATATGGTGCAGCATGCTGCTGAAATGGAAAAGAAGGTATACGGTGTGCCTGAAGTGATCGATCGCAATATTGCAAGGTTGAAACTGGAAGCGATGGGTGTATCCATTGACACCCTGACTCCCGAACAGGAGAAATACCTAACCTCCTGGGAACACGGCACCTAGAAGTAAAAACCGCTCGCGAGAGCGGTTTTTTTTATCCATACGTGATAATGTTTCTTCCATTTGTTTTACTCTGGTAAAGCAGTTGGTCAGCACGCTCCAAAATAGATTTGCTGGTATCTTCATTTCTAAATATTGTTGCACCTCCAGAGACGGTGATCTGAACCCCACTTCCATTGACCGGTACGCGTGAATTCTCTACCAGCGTACGCAGCTTTTCTGCTATGGTTCTCAATTGAAATGGATCGGTGTCATAGATCAGGGTGATGAATTCCTCTCCTCCCCAGCGCCCTAGAAAATCGGAGGAGCGTAGAGAATTGCGCATGGTTTGTGCAACGGATGTCAATACCTGATCCCCGATCTCATGACCATAGGTGTCGTTGATGTTCTTGAAATGGTCAATATCGATGAATATCAATCCTGTTTGACCGGGGGTGGATTGCAGTTCACTTAATGCGGAGCGAATGCGCAGGCTGGTGGAACGCCGGCTGCCAACTCCGGTCAATCGGTCGAATTCCAGTTCTTTGGTGAGAGATTGGATCTTCTTTCGAGAAAGGAATAAATCCTTGTTGTCGGTGAAAGATTCCACCGCACCGACAACATTACCTTCATCATCTAGTATTGGGGCGGTATGCACGACTACTGGAACACGATGGCCATTTTTATGCTGTAAATACACTTCTGCACGACGTAATTCACCATCTTGAATGGTGGCAGCCAGGGGACATCCATCATGGCACAGGTGTTTCCCCTGATCGTCAACATGGTTCAAAATATTGTCAGAACATACCTTCCCCATAATTTGACCGGAAGAATATCCTGAAATCCGTTCGGCGCTTTTGTTCCAGTAGGTTATATGCCGGTCACGATCGACAAAATAGATCCCCTCGAAAAGGTTCTCAATCAAATTCTTGAAAAAACGATCAGTATTGTCCAAGATTTAATCCTGCAAGATAATTGCGCGATTATCAAACACCGCCCAGCGTTCCAGGAAGGTTTCAAGTTTCACATTATATGTCCATTCACTATCTACCACAGTAACGGTGGATAAATTATACCCGCTCACGATCCAGGTATGTTCAAAAGGTGCTACCGGAACGGTATTTCCATTGGATGCAGTGTATACATCGGGTTCTATTTCAAACGGAAGGTTGACGATCCATACGATCACCGGGCGGTCGCTGGCGATTTCTCTCTGCAGGTCTTCATAGCTCATATTGCTGACGGCTTTGGCGTTCAGCCCATATTCGCGCAGGATGGCTGCAATGGGTGGGGGGTAGACCCCATAGCCGGCGGGTGGGAGCTGCCCCATGGCGCCGTTGATATCTCCTACGAATCCGATCTCGGGATCGTCTGATAGAGGGATCTTGTCGATGAATTCATTTTCATCGATGGATATGCCAAAATAGCGCGCCCAATCTACCGCCGAGCGGGCTTCGCAATCAAGAGTGGTCAATTGTGCCAGCCCGTATACCCCAGAAATATAATGAGAAGCGGGGATTTGAAATTCTGCAGGCGTGGGACTTTGTGAGGGCAGCGGAGTTGCAGTAGGATCGATAGGTGTGGTCGTAGTGGCAGTTGGCACAGGTAAAGTAGGGCTGGATTCTGTAATGCTGGCTGGTTGAAAAGCGGTTGCGGTCGGCTGGGATGCCTGAAAATCAGCAATAGAGAGTATTGTATCCGTTTCTGTGCTGTTGAAGAAAGAAACAAGATCGATATGGTGATTCTGCATCACAAGGGCGCCAACAGCAGCACAGGCAGAGAGAAAGATCAGCAGTATGATGACGGTCAACCCGCCGGGGATACGATTTCCAGATTTCATAGGCATTCTGTATTAAAAACTGCAAGAATGCTGCCAATTATAACGTCTTGTCGCATACCGCGTGTAAGAGATGATCAGTGTATTTTAGGAAAGATCGTCTGAAATCTCATCCTGCGAATCGTCATCATCAAAAGCCGGTAGAACAGCGCCAAGAGATTGTTCGCGTACCGCTTTCTCAATATCTGCACACATGTCCGGGTTCTGTCTCAAATATTCTTTGGAATTCTCGCGTCCCTGCCCCAAACGGATATCGCCGAACGAATAGAATGCTCCGCGTTTGGTGATCACATCCAATTCTGCACCCAGGTCGAGGATATCTCCTTCCTTTGAGATACCTTCGTTGTACATGATATCAAATTCTGCCGTGCGGAAAGGAGGCGCTACTTTGTTTTTGACCACGCGCACCCGCACACGGTTGCCGATGATCTCCGCCTGGCGTTTGATGGATTGGATACGGCGCACATCCAACCGAACAGATGAATAGAATTTGAGTGCCATCCCACCGGTGGTAGTTTCGGGATTGCCGAACATGACGCCGATCTTCTGGCGCAGCTGGTTGGTGAACACCACTGCGGTGCGGGTCTGGTTGATGGCGCCGGAGAGCTTGCGCAGTGCCTGCGACATCAGTCGTGCCTGCATACCCATGGTGGCATCGCCCATATCCCCTTCGATCTCAGAGCGGGGCACCAGTGCGGCGACCGAATCCACGATCACTAGGTCCAGCGCACCGGAGCGCACCAGGGTCTGTACGATCTCAAGCGCCTGTTCGCCAAAATCGGGCTGCGAGATGAGCAGGTCGTTAACATTGACCCCCACCTTGTGCGCATAGGCTGGGTCAAGGGCATGTTCCATATCCACAAAGGCAACCGTGCCGCCCATTTTTTGGGCTTCGGCAGCCAGGTGTAAGCAAATGGTGGTCTTGCCGGAAGCTTCCGGTCCGTAGATCTCGCTTACTCTGCCGCGTGGAATACCGCCCACGCCCAGAGCGATATCCAGCGAAAGGGAACCGGTAGGAATGCAAGCCACTTCAAGGTGGGTAGCTTCTCCCAGACGCAGGATCGCACCATCCCCGTATCGCTTCTTGATATCGTCCAGTGCTTTATCCAGTACGGCTAGTTTTGCCTGATCCACTTGATTGTCATTGTCTTTTGCGGGCATGCTCATTCCTCCACCAAATGTATTCTGATGAGTATATTATATCCTTTATGGATGAAAAATAGCAAGGATGTTCTAAATAAGAAAACCTGAATGAGAAATATGTCATGGCTTTGTCATATTATGAACACTATGCATGAAAGTGGTGCTACAATGATTTTAACTGTTCTTACAGGTAGCGGGGTTTGAATAAAGGGGTAAGAATGTCTGGAAAGAAAAGTCTTGTCCTGAAGAGACTGAGGACCTATAGCAAGCTGTTCCTGTGTGGTCTGCTGCTGGTTTCTGTTGGGGTGAGTTTATTTGTTACCCTGAGTGAGATCAACCGTCAGCAGTCGTTGGAAGCCGTGCAGGATTATTGGCGCAGTGATTATGATATTCTGGTGCGCCCGGCAGGCAGTGCTTTTCTGTACGATGCAGACGGGAATCGCCTGATCGAACCCAATTTTTTATCTGGTCAGCAGGGTGGCATTACCGATGAGCAGTTGGATCTGATCAAAACCATCGCCGGTATTGAGGTGGCGGCACCCGTGGCGTTCCTGGGATCTTTCCCGGTCGGTGTGTGGATCGAAGGGGAACAGGTGAATGATGATCCTGCCAACGCAGAAGCGTCCTGGCTGGTCTATAAAGATGTGCGCACTTTCACCATGTACGACGGCTGGCAAAATGCTATCTCTTCGGATACTATCTATACCATCGAGAACCATGTGGATGCCTTTTCTCTGAAACCCAGTACGGGCGCCATGAGTTTTGTCGGTGGGAATGGAAAGGAATATCTGTTACCGCAAAGTATCGCTTCTGTTTTCGCCAACCCTGATGGTGGAAAAGATAAGATCAGACTAAGTGGAAAAGAGGACTGGGAGAATGCGCTGGCGTACTACGAACGTGTGCAGGAACAGCCCATCTATGGACATAGCTATAATGGATTGTTCAATCTTTACCTTCCGGTAGCAGCCATTGACCCGCAGGCAGAGCAGGCATTGGTGGGTTTGGAAGAGGCGCTGGTGCAGGGCAGGTATCTGTCTTCCACTGATTCGTATGAAGAACCAGACGGTTTCCCTTATTCCTATTCCATTCCGGTGCTCATCAATGAAGATTCCTTTCAAAACATCACCATCCATATCAAAACCTACCGCTTGACGGATCCTGCGCAGCAGAACCTCTCGCAATCTCTGAGCAGTGAAGGCATAACGTATCTGGAAGGTATGCAGAGCGAGTTGTTGGGCGAAAAGACCATCACCCTGCATGATTATTTCTTAGGATATGTGCAGAGTTCTATGGAAAGAGGGGGAACTATTGGGGGAACAATGGGGGGAAGTCTTCCGTGGTACTACTTACGCCCCAGCCCGCTCCAATATATGCAGACAGAGGGGCAGGAAGCCGATTTGAGCATTGCTTCCCTCCGTACCAGTCAGTATGGTCCCATTCCGGGCGTAGCGAGCGAACCCCCACAGGGTGCGTATCGAAGGGCATTGCAGGATGATTTCATCTTGTATGAAAAACATATCGGATACACATTTGGTTTTACCCCGCTGGGTATTTATGATCTATCGGATCTGCCGGGTTCAAGCATCAATCAAGTGCCGCAGGAACTCTATTCTGCCCCGCTGGCGCTGCTGCGCGAGGATGCGCAGGGCGATGCGCCTGAAGGGGAGGTGACCATCATTCCCACCAACAATCCGCTGGGTTATCTATCGCAGCCGCCGGTGGTACTGACCACCCTGCCGGCTGCCAAATTCCTGGCGCAGCGCGACGACTATATCAGTGCGGTGCGCGTCAGGGTGGCAGGGGTGGAAATCGCCGGAGAAGATGCTCAGAGGAAAATTGAGCAGGTTGCTCGTGAGATCGAAGCACGCACCGGCTTGCAGGTGGATATCACGCTCGGTTCTTCCCCTCAGACCATGCTGGTGGATGTGCAGGGTTCGGAGGAAGTGGAGGCGTTGGGCAAGGTGGAAGAGTTGTGGGTGCGCCAACTGGTGGGTATTATCCTGCAGCGCGATTTTACACGCTTTGACACGCTGCTGTTCGTGGTGCTGTTTATCTCCTTCGCGGTTTTCCTGTATACCGGCGCTGCGCTCAATCTTCAGGGCAGGCAGGGTGAGATCGGGGTGTTGAAAACCGTTGGCTGGAAAGACGGGCGCATTCTGGGCTATTTGCTCTCCGAAGCGCTGCTGCTGGCGCTCATCACCGCCTGCGCTGCTCTCCTTTTGACAATGGGAATTACGATGCTGATGGGGTATCCCATCGCCGGGAATCGGGCGGGCTTGGTCTTCCCGCTCATGCTGGCTTTGTTTGCGCTGGGTACTGTGCTTCCCTTTACCCAAGCTGCCCGGCGCAGTCCGCTTTCTCTGCTTGGCTTGGGGGAACTACAGCAGGAGAGGGGTTCATCATCCGGTTTTAATCTGCGTTCGCTGGCAGGCAGGAACATTTCCAAACAACGGGCGCGTTTCACCACCACTACGCTGGGGTTGATCCCTGCTTTCCTGGCGCTCATCCTGTTCTTCTTCATAACAATCATCTTGAAAGGCGAATTGAGCGGCAGTCTGCTCGGGCAGCATATTCAAATTCTCATCCAACCCTATCATTATGGTCTTTCGGCGCTCATCCTGCTGGTATGTCAGTTGATTCTCATGAATATAAGCGGCATCAATATCAAGAGACGGAAGAACGAGATTGGATTGCTGCTCTCTGCCGGTTGGAAACCGACCACAATTATCTTTACCTTTTTAAAAGAAACACTGTACAGCACATTGGGTAGCGCTTTGCTGGCTGCTCTGCTGGCGCTTGGATTGCTTTCGCTGCTGCAGGGCGGTTTTCAGGTGTATTTCTTATGGGCTGTCCCATTGGGATTGCTGCTGGCGGGTGTTATGAGCCTGATCGCCATGCTCTACCCGCGCCATTTGGTCCGTAAAACACATAGCGTGGATTTGTTGCACAAGAGATCGCTATAAAAAGAAGGGATGGAGCAATGCAGGTACTTGTTGAAAATGTGAGCAAGAAATATCAGGTAGGAGATGAGCAGATCAGCGTGCTGGAAGCTTTGAACTTTCAGATCCAGACAGGGGATTTTTTGGTCATCACCGGACCTTCCGGCGCCGGAAAGACCACCCTGTTGAACCTGCTGGGCACGCTGGATGAACCAACCGCGGGCAGGATCCTGTATGATGGGGTGGAAGCGGGTGCACTGCACCCTAACCAGATCGCGGATTTCCGTCGTGATCATATCGGTTTTGTCTTCCAGTTCTACAACCTCATCCCACAGCTTTCTGCCATTGAGAACATCATGCTGCCCTTACTGCCTTCCATGAAACAGTTGGATTTCGACCTGCAGGATAGGGCGGCAGCTCTGCTGTCAGAGGTGGGTCTGGATGGCAAAGGCGAGAAATATCCCTACCAGTTATCGGGTGGGGAGCAGCAGCGCGTAGCCATTGCTCGTGCACTGGTCAATACCCCCAGTCTGGTGCTGGCGGATGAACCCACCGGCAATCTCGATATGCACATCGGGGAGCAGATCCTGCGCATCCTGCAGGGCTTCAATCGCAAACAGGGCGTGACGGTCGTGCTGGTGACCCATAATGAGGGCTTCACTCATTTTGGTACACGGGTTTTAAGAATCGAGAAAGCAAATTTAAAAGCGGTTCGATCAGAATGATGCAAATGGTAACGGGGAATCGTGCTTGTCTCTTTCTTCTGGTTATGATACTGATTGCGGGCTGTGCTCAAAATGTGGAACCTGCATTTTACCAATCAGATCAGTCTATAACGGATGCATCACAAAGCATACTTGCAGAGAAAGATGTGAATCCTCCCGTTTTGCATGTGGAAGGCTGGGAAGAACCTCAGCCGCTGCCGGCTCCCATTGATAAGGAGGGCGATGAGTTAACCCCTTTCATCACGCTGGCAGGGGATGAGTTATATTTCTTCTATACCGCTGATCTTTCCGTTTCGGAAGCAAAGAGAGCGCTGGATGGAGTTTCAGGGATCTATTATTCAAAAAAAGCGAATGGGGTGTGGTCAGATCCTGAAAAGCTGATGCTGTCCGAAGAAAATGAAAATGCTCTGGATAGCTGTGTTTACACAGATGGGCAAACGCTGTGGTTTTGTTCAAGGCGTGATGGAAACTATGGGGATGGAGACCTTTATCTCGCTTCACGAAGAGATGGTACCTGGCAGGATTGGTGGAATGCCGGCAAGCAGTTGAATGAGGATTATGATGTGGGGGAACTGCATCTTTCTGCCGATCAGAACAGCATGATCTTTTCTGCTGATCGAGCAGGAGGATTCGGTCTGATTGATCTATGGCAGACCCAGCGTGTGGGAGAGGGCTGGTCTGAACCGCTGAATTTGGGAGATGGCATCAACAGCCCGGAAATAGAGAACTATCCTTATCTTTCGGAGGAGGGCACACAATTATGGTTCACTTCCTCCAGCCGCCTGGGTTACCCCGGATTTGCCATTTTCCGTTCCATTGAACAGGATGGCGTATGGGGGGAGCCGCAGGAGATCCTTTCCAACAATGTCAGCGAGGTATCCATTGATAAAGAGGGAAATCTGTATTTTGCTCATTTTCTCTATAATGAGAATGACGAACTGCTGGGATCCAAGATCTATGTGGCTTATAAGATCGGTGAAGGAAATTGATCCATGAAGAAAAGGAATTTTCCTCATTCTTTTTTAGATCGCCGCACCTGGGGCGCCATTCTACCGGCTGCGCTGGTGAACAGCCTGGTGCTGGTGATCTTCTTTTCGGCGCTATCCAGCCAGCAAGTGCTGGTGGATCGCACACTGGAGGAATACCAGCGCACCACCTATGATATTCTGGTGCGCGCTCCCGAGAATGTCAGCGAGATCGAAAAAGAATATGGCTTGGTGGAAGCCAACCATCTGAACGGCACGACGGGTGGTATCACCGTGCAGCAGGTTGAACAGATCAAAGCTATCCCTGATGTGGAGGTGGCAGCCCCCATCGCCGTGCTGGGCTACATGGATCGCGGCTATACGGGTGTTACCATCATGGATCCCCTGCCGGCGGGTATCTACCGCATCAGCGGTAGTGTGGGAATTGTGGAGGGTGGTCAATATACCACCCATGCACAGCTTGCATCTTATTATGTCATGCATTTAGGAGAGAAATTTACTGATAACAACTACACTGGATCGTGGGATGAATTTGTGCGCCTGCGCCTGTCGATCACCATGATGGGTGCAGACCCGATTGAAGAGGGCTTCATGATCCGCCTGCCCAAAACCGGTGATCGTATGCTGATCGCAGCCATTGACCCCGAGCAGGAAGCCAGACTGGTGCATCTGGATGACATGCTGGTTTCCGGGAAGTATTTGCCGCAGGATCCGCCCTTGACCATCTACCACGGATATCTCTACATTCCGATACTGTTCAATATTCATGATTACATCCAGCAGACCATTTCCGTGCAGTTGGAACTCCTGGATTTTGATCTGGACGCGAACCGGAATTATGCACAACAGTTGCAAACCATTCCGGATCAAGCCACGTTGGATGCTATCGAACGCCAGCCGCTTTACAACCTGGATATGACCCTGCAGCGCATCTGGCAGAAAACGACCACTCAACTGCAGGTGGAACAGGGACAGGTGGTAGGGGTACATGAGAGTAATGCTTCAACTTTCGGGACGTTATATGCCCCTACTGCGGTGCAGTATCGTGAAATGGAGGATGTGCCTGCCGGTCTTCCTGAAGATATGCTAGTGCTGGAAGCCATCCCCCGTAGTCTCACTGCGGAGAACGAGAATGACCTGTGGGATCAATTAGGTACCCAGGAGCAGCGCGAGTGGGCTGCTATCGGGAGTTGGCAGGTGGAACCTGAGGTGACCTACCGCACACTCTCCCCTCGTTTCGAATATGACCTTATCTTCAATCCCTATGCTGAAGGCAACGGGCAGTTTGAGATCGATACCTCCACTGCGCTGGGCGGTTCTTCGCTCAACCAGGTGCCGCTGGAAACCTATCTGCCGCCTTCCGCGGTTCTGAAATATGACGAAAACGGGCAGGCATTGGAGAACCCTGTTACCCTTACCCCCACCCTCAACAATGAAGGCTATCTGGTCTCGCCGCCCGATCTGCTCATTTCGCTCACCTCTGCACAGCAGTTGCTGGAATATGGCTGTGTGGATGTTGTAACCGATGAGACTTCCGCATCAGGATTCAAACCAATCTCTGTGCCCTGTGATGCTGGCGATGATATTATCTCCGCCATCCGTGTGCGGGTGGGCGGCATTACTGAAATGGGCGCCGATGCCCAGGCGCGCATCGAGCAGGTGGCGGATGAGATCGTGCGCCAGACCGGGCTGCATGTGGATGTGATGGTCGGTTCCTCCCCCCAGCCGGTGCTGGTGCATATTCCCGGCTATCAGGGCGTGGAAGGCAGGGGTTATATCGAGGAGAACTGGGTCAAGAAGAACGTCAATACCCTCATCCAGAGTGGCATGAATCTGGCGGATAGCCTGCTCTTCACTGCCATGCTGGCTGCCGGGGTGCTGCTGCTCTTCAATCTCAATACTTTCCTGATGCTGGGCAGGGTCTCTGAGGTGGCGCTGTATAACGCCCTGGGCTGGCGACGCCGTGCTATCATCAAGCGCTTGTTGGGGCAGGTTCTGCCGGTCGGTTTGCTGAGCATCCTGCTGGCAGCACTGTTCTCGCTGGTGTTCATCCACATGCTGTCGCTGGAACTGGTTGTGGGGCAGTTCCTGCTGGTGCTGCTGCTGGAACTGGCAGCGTTCATGCTCAGTGCATTGCTGCCCGCCTGGAAGATCTCCGCGGCATCCCCGGTGCAATACCTGCAGAAAGGGGAAGCCGCCCCGCGCAGGGCGTATGCTGGAAAAATGAACATGCGCACCATTGCAGTGAACAATATCAAACGCAAACCGGCGCGTTCCCTGACAATTGTTTTCAGCATGCTCTTGACCAGCACCTTGTTGACGGTCATCAGCCTGGTGCAAAGCGGCTTGCAGGGACAGTTGTACGGCACTCTGTTAGGGCGCTGGGTCCACTCTTCCATCCAACCCTATCACCGGCTGATGGGCTGGGGGGCGCTGGCGATAAGCGCTGCCAATATCTTCCTCTCAACGCGCGTCAACGTCAATGAACGCAAGGATGAGATCGGGCTGCTCAGCGCGCTGGGCTGGCGCCGTACGGATATAGCCAATCTATTCTGCCGGGAGCAGGTGGGTACCAGCCTGCTGGGCGCGCTTGCCGGATTGCTTGTGGGGTTGACTGTTTTCGTGGCTTTGTATCAGAATGTGGCTTTTGCTGCACTGCCGTGGGTACAGGTCCTCCTGCTGGGTATTGTTGTGCCGCTGGTGCTCTCCTACCTGGCTGCCTTTCTCCCGGCGTACCGCGGGGCTGGATTGCTGCCGCTGGAAGCATTGCGCGAAAAAGCGGGCAAAGCCAGACAGAACACGCTGCGTTCCACGGTCGTTTATGTGGTGGTGGGCATGGCGGGATTGCTCCTGGTTGCTGCCCTTCTCCGCTTCACGCTCTTCGATAGCGGCATCGCAGCGTCCTCTGATTCCCCACAAACCGTTTCAACCGCTGCTGCCACTGCCAGCCTGCCTGTTCCGACTCCCCGTGCGACACCCACCGCGCTTGCAGAAGAGACGCTGCCGCATTACCAACTGGAATTATTGGTTGATCCTGAGCAAATGCTGATCACAGGTGAAGAGACCATCCTTTATCAGAACAATACTGGTGTACCGCTGGATGAGGTGGTGCTGCGTTTGTATGCCAACCTGCCTTTTGGATTTGAGGAATTGGAAAAAGATCCCGAGCGGGGCAGCATGTATACCAACCGTATCCAAATAGAGAATGTCAAAATTGATGGGCAGCCTGTGGAGGTAACGCTAAGCGGGCACAACAGCATCGCTACTCTGACCCTGACACAGCCGCTGGCAGTCGGACAGTCCATTACCATTGATCTGTCTTTCACCCTGCAGGGGATGGATACTCTCAATTATTGGAGTTCTGGGTGGTCAGAGGATTCGTTCTTCCCCATGCTGGCGGTCCATGATCAGGATGGCTGGCGTATGGATGTTTCTTCCAGACCGGATATCGTGTACAGCCACAGCGCTCGCTTCGAGTATGCGGTCACCCTTCCTTCCGATTGGCAGATCGTCACCACAGGCGAACAGATCAACGCGGAAACCCTGCCATCCGGGCAGATACGCTATACCTACCAGACCGAGCTGGTGCGCGATGTGAGTATCTTGTTCAACCGGCAGTTTGAGATCCTGCAGCGTACGGTGGGGGATACCACCTTTAACCTGGTGCTTGCCAGCCCTGAGCCGGACAGCGAATTTCTCCTGGATAGCGCTGAAAGTGCCTTTTCTCTATTTGAAAGACTGTTTGGCGAATACCCCTTTGCGTCGTTCAAGATCATTGCAGAGCAAGCCATTCGTTCCAGCGGCAAGGAATATCCCACCCTGATCTATATGGGATACAACATCGCCGAGGGCTATACGATGCAGAAGGTGATGGCGCATGAGATCGCGCACCAGTGGTGGTTCAGCACGATGGGCAATGATATTTTCAAGGATGCCTGGCTGGACGAAGGATTTGCGGAGTACTCTGCCTTGCTTTATCTGCGGGAAACACAGGGAGAGGAAGTATTTCAGCTTGAACTTCAGAAACTGGAAAGCAGCGTAGCCCTGGCGGATGCGCAAAGTGGAGGCAAGTATAAGGTCGGCAGTTCCGTGCAGGAACTATCCGCATCCTATTACTATACTAATTACGCCTATGAAAAAGGTGCCCTTTTTCTGGATACCCTCCGCACCCAGATGGGGGAAGAAGCTTTCTTCAACGGCATGCAGGCATATTACCGCCAGTATCAATTTGGGGTGGCGGACAGACAGGGTTTCATGGAGGTCATGCAGCGCTTTACGGAGATCAACCTTTATCCGCTGTTTGTTGAGTGGGTCGGGATGGAATGAATTTTAAATGGCGATTGCCAGGTGGGTCAATACAGGATGATGACGGTGATGCCAGCGTTGCCCCGCCCAAAATCCGGGTCGCGGGATAACTGGCTGTACTGGTTCAGATAGGGCATCACTTCTTCAGTTTTTCCAAAGCGTTCCCCTGCGAAAAAATCCTTGATCTTGCCGCTCTGTTTGCGGGTAGCCAGCTCCTGGCGCAGACCGATGCGCAGTTTGCCGCCCACCCCGCTGGAGCCGTAGCCGTGGATGATCTTCACAACGCGTATACCGGAATGTTTGGCTTGATTGATGAACTGCCCCATCGCCCGATTGGCTTCTGCCAGCGATGGCATACCCGCTTCGAGGTTCACGTAAAGTAGTTCCTGTACTGTTTGTTTCTTTCCCATTTTCCTGAAAGCTTCTTCTGAATAACGCCAAATCATAACAGAAAATACTGTTTGATTGCAATGTTTTGTACCTGCGCAGGGAATTTACGGAATTATCGTAACCATAATAATTATTTACAGTTATAGTTGGTGTATGGAAAAATTTCAATTCATCCTCTTATGTGTGGCAGCCTATCTGCTGGGATCCATCCCTTTCGGATTTCTGGTGGCGCGTGCGCGCGGCATTGATATCCGCAAGGAAGGCAGCGGCAATATCGGCGGAACGAATATCACCCGGGTACTGGGTTTCAAATGGGGGCTGCTGGTGGCGGCGCTGGATTTCGGCAAAGGATATCTGGCATCCCTGCTGGCAGCTCATTTTTATACGGATGGCTGGCAGATGCTGGTCATTTCCATGATCGCCGTGCTCGGGCATGTATTTTCAGGTTTTCTGGCATTCAAAGGCGGCAAGGGGGTAGCCACCACATTCGGCATTCTGGGATTCTACTTTGGCATTCCCTATTTTGTCCTTTTTCTGATCGTCTGGTATGTGGCGGTCAAATATATTAAATTGATGAGCCTTGTCAATCTCATTGTGGGCTTGCTGCTGCCGTTGGCTTTCTGGTTGAAATTTCACAGCCTCCCTCATCTGCTGCTGGGAGTGGCGTTGTGCGTTGTGATCTGGTGGAGCCACCGCGAAAACATCAAGCGCCTGCTGAAGGGCAAGGAACTTCCAACCAATTATTGAAAAGTGTGAAGCACTAGGCGGGATAGTAGGCGATGCGCTCGCCCGGCAGGCGCTTGCTCAAGCGCTGCAGGCGGCTCTGCACTTCCTGCTGGATGCGTTCCTTATCCAGCGTGAGCAGCTTGCGCCCCTGCATCAGCACCTTCCCGTTGCACAGCACGGTATCCACATCGCTGCTCTTCGCGCAGTAGATCAGGGAAGCCAGCGGGTTGGCTTTCGGGGTGGCATGCAGCCCGTCCTGACGGATGAGGGTGATATCTGCCAGCATCCCGGCTTTCAATTCTCCGATCTTGTCTGGCTGGTGCATGACTTTTGCGCTGCCCCTGAAGGTGATCTCAAGGATATCTTCCAGTTTCATAAAAGTGGGGTCGGATTTCAGGAATTTGGCGTATAAGCCCATCAATCGCATCTGCTCCATGATGTCCAGCGTGTTGTTGCTGACCGCCCCATCCGTTGCCAACCCAAAAGGAATGCCCATTTCCAAATAGCGGTCAATGGGCGCCAGTCCCATCCCTGATTTCAAATAGGTTTTCGGTGCCTGCGCGATGCCTGCATCGGAGTGAGCCAGAATGTCAAAATCATCACCGCGCGGAGCGATGACATGCGCCAGAATGGTTGGAACATCCAGGATCCCGCATTCATGGATTTGTTTTACAGGGGTCACACCGAATTCCTCCAGGCTGAGGTCGGTTTGCGCCTGTGTCTCCGCCAGATGGATATGGATTCCCAGGTCGTTCTTTTGGGCTTTCTGCGCGCACAATTTCAGGAATTCAGGGCTGGTAGTGTAGGGGGCATGCGGTCCCAGCCAGGTAGCGATGCGCCCATCTGCCTTGCCCTGCCAGCGTTGTGTGAATTCGATGGTTGTATCTATCATCTCTTCGCCCTGGTGACCGAAGACTGCCCATACCAGGTTGGCTCGTGTGCCTGCCAGCTCAACGGCTTTGGCTACTTCATCCATGAAAAAGTAGTGGTCTGCCACACAGGTAACCCCGTTCTCGATCATCTCAGCCAGCCCGAGCTGTGCACCCCAGTACACATCTTCTTCGGTCAGGTTCGATTCCATCGGCCAGATGTAATCGTTGAACCACTCCTGCACGGTTACATCCTCCGCCAGGTTGCGGAAGAGCACCATGGGAACATGGGCGTGGGTATTGATAAAACCGGGTACTGCCAGCATTCCAGCGGCGTTGATGATCTGACCGCATCCTTCTTCGGGAACGCTTCCGGTAGCAGTGATGGATTGGATGGAATCGCCTGTGATGGCAATATCCTGGTTGATCTCTACATGTGCCTTGCCGCCGGTGAAGCTGAGAACATCGCAATTTTTCAGGAGAATGTCGGTCATTGTTTATTACCTCGTTACGAAGAGTATAGTTTTCCTGCTAATTTTTCTTTTCAGTATGATAACCCTAACCCAAAAACAGCGCAATATCGGTGGGTAAATGGCGTTTCCATACCAAGATGAACGGTATTCCAGCGACTTTTCAGGTAGAGAAATGCTTGATAAATACGCGCCGGCGTTTATGCTGGCGGGTTTCAAAATTTTTCCATTGCGTTTGCACCTGCAGGTTGTTTTCTAACTCTGGATTGGATTCTACCGAGGTGATACCCATTCGTGAGAATACATCCAGTAAATGAGTGATCAGCATGGCATTCACCCCCTTGCTTTGAAAATCCTTGCGGACTGCTACGAGGTATAAGTCTCCCTTATCATTTTTGTGCAGTGCACGGAGTAAGTGAATGAATCCAAACGGCAGGATCTTGCCCCCGGATTTTCTTAAGGCATTGGAAAGGGATGGCATGGCTATTCCAAAAGCTACCATGCGGTCATTTTCATCCAGAACGATCGGAACAAATTCGGGAGAGATGAAACCAAGATACTGCTCAATATAAGCATCCATCTGATCAGAGGTGAGGGGCGTGACGCCATACAGATGCTGGTAAGCTTCATCCAACAGCTCAAATAGCTGGTGGGCGTAACGCAGCAGCTGTTTCTTAGTCTTTGCTGCCAGGAAATGTAAGTGATAACGATCTTCTACGATCGCTGCAAGCTTACTGATCCGTTCAATACCACCCTGGGGTACCTTGATCTCATATTCCACCCAATCCACATCCTTGATGTATCCGGCTTTTTCCATGTGAATGCCATAATAGGGATAATTGTAAATGGCTGCCAGTGTGCCCATTTCGTCAAAGCCCTCGATGAGCATGGCTTCCGGATCCAGGTCAGTGAATCCAAGAGGTCCATGAATGCTGTTCATGCCCTGATCCTTCGCCCATTTTTCGACTGTATGCAGCAATGCCAGTGAAACATCCATATCGTCAACAAAATCGATCCAGCCAAAACGAGCATATGCGTTCTGCCAGCGTTCTTCGTAGCGCGGATTGATGATGCCGGCGATGCGCCCTGCGATTTTCCCATCTTTATAAGCCAGCCAGTATTTTGCTGTACAAAATGCGTGTGCTGGATTTTTATTCCAATGCAATGTGTTCCTTTCGTCTGAACGCAAATTAGGAACCCAGTATGGATTACCAGCATACAGTTTGTGAGGAAATTGGATGAATTTACGCAGGTCGCTCTGGTTCGTGACTTCTTTAATGATAATAGTCATTTATAAATAAATCCTTCTACAAAATAATAATTAAATGTGATAAACAATTCTTTTTATAATAACAGCGAATACAAAATATAACTGTATGAAAATAAAAGGATGTTGAAACGCTTATTATTATCCTGACAGAGAATTATTTGTTGAAGTGAAATGTGTTATTTAAGCCAGATCTTTGATGAAGATGCGGCGGCGTTTATGCTGGCGGGTCTCAAAATGCTTCCACTGTGCCTGCACCCTGTAGTTGTCTTCCAGTTCAGGGTTTGATTCGACGGAGCGAATACCCATCGCGTGAAAGACATCCAGCATGTGCGCCATCAGCATGGCGTTAATTCCCATGCCCTGATAGGAGGGTCGAATCGCAATCAGGTACAGGTCAGCTTTATCATTCCTGCGCAGCGCGTTCAAGACAGGCATGAAACCAAAGGGGTAGAGACGCCCTTTATTCTTTTGCATGGCTTTGGAGAGGGATGGCATGGCGATACCGAAGGCGACCATCTGTTCGTTTTCATCCAGCACAACGGGCACGAATTTTGGCGCGATAATACCCAGGTACTGGTCGATATAATCATCCACCTGTGCATGCGTGAGGGGGGTTACACCGTAATGCTGGTAGGCTTCTTCCATCACATCAAAGATCTGAGGCGCGAAACGCAGCAGTTCCTTGCGGTTCTTTGCTTTGAGCATGTGCAGGTTGTTGCGCTTGGCAACGATTTTCGCCAATTTGCTGATCTTTTCGACCGGTTCAGCGGGAACCTGGATCTCAAATTCCACATAATCGGTGTCTTTGGTGTACCCGGCTTGCTGCATGTGTTCCTGATAATAAGGATAGTGATAGGATGCCGCCAGCGTGGCGACCTCATCAAACCCTTCCACCAGCATGGCTTCGGGGTCCAGGTTGGTGAATCCAAGTGGTCCATGAATGGCATCCTGCCCTTCTGCGATCGCCCACTCTTCCACTGTTTTCAATAAGGCGCTCGAAACTGCCGGGTCATCAATGAAATCAAACCAGCCGAAGCGGGCATAGCGGCGCTCAAAGCGTTCTTCAAAACGGGGATTGAGAATTCCGGCGATCCGCCCGACGATCTTCCCTTTTTTATATGCCAGCCAGTATTTCGCCTTGCAGTAGCTGAAAGCGGGGTTCTTCTCCCAATACAGGGTGTTGAACACATTCGTGCGGATGGAGGGGACCCAGTAGGGGCAGTCGGCATACAGCCTGTATGGGAAATTCACAAATTGTTTCAATGCTCGTTTGCTGGTGACTTCTTTGACGTGGATGGTCATGGGCTGCATTTCCTTTAAACAAGAGATTAACCCTAATTGTAAGGGATATTTTATTCCATAAATGAACGTTGCAATGCTATTTTTCTGTACCCTCACATACCTGACATTTTTCTATTCCAACGTGATCCTTATTACGATTGCTTAGGCAGGGAACACACACATAGAAGTGATCTTTATCATGCTTGACAACGAAAAAATATTTATGTAATATATTACATATCAGATATTACATATCAAAGAATACTATGGATAATGGATAAATGGACGGAAAAAAACCTGCAGCATTAACAGAATGGACCTATCAATACATTAAAGAAATGATCTTGAATCTTGAGATCAAACCAGGGGAACAAATTAACATTGAGGAATTTGCAGAAAAATTAGAAGTTAGCAGAACGCCCATACGGGAAGCTTTTCTTAAACTCGAAACAGAAGGATTGATCGATGTTCGTCCTCGTGTCGGGTATTTTGTTGTTGAGATCACTGAACAGGATATTCGAGATTTGTTTGAAATTCGAGAGATCATAGAAACAAGAGCAGCCAGAAAAGCAGCCGAATCCCTTACAGACGAAAAACTGATTAGTGCCAAAGAATTAATTCAGGATTGTTATAAAGCTGTTGAAATAGGTGATTTTGAAAAATTTGTACCCGCTGAAATAAAATTTCACGGTTTCCTTCAAGAGAATATCGAAAATAAACGACTATTAGCCATCATGGATGGCTTGAACGATCTCATGTATCGAGTTCGTGTTCTATCGCTTCAATCCCAGGAGAATGTCGAACAAACATTGATCGAACATCAGAAGATATTGGATGCTCTTGTCCAACGAGATGGCGACCTTGCAGAAAAAGCTATGTATGATCACTTAATAAATGTTTGTGATCGGATTGTGAAACTTTTACAGGAAATTAATTATTAATAGGAGGATCTATGAAGTAGAACTGAATTTTATTAGTTGAGGAACCAAGAATCTGACTTTCAACGAGTGCTTTAAATTAAATATTTCAAGGAGAATACTCATGAAAAAGATTGAAAGAGCAATAGCTCTTTTGATGTGCTTAGTGTTGCTTGTATCCGTAGTGACCGGTTGCAGTAAAACCGCGGATGTGGCAAGTGCAGAGGTAGAGGAGCCCGTTAGCGCAGAAGCTGAAGATGTGGAAGAACCAGAAGTAGCTGAAGAGACCGTTGTGGAATACCCCTATATTGTGACAGCTCTTCGAAGTCTTTCAAATCCATATCACCAGCAGGTGATCCAGGGTATGGAGCTTTATGCGGAGAAAATGGGAATTCCTGAAGATCATGTACTGACGATCACCCATGACAACAATACCGACAAGCTGTTGAGTGACATGAAAGCATTGATCACTAAACACGATGGGAATGTTGTCTTCCAGGTTGACCCAAATCAGAAATCTGACCTCATCGCCATTGCAGAAATGTGTGAAGAAGCTGGCGTCTATTGGGTTTCTATTTGGGAGCGCCCTGATGAAGTAAAAGTCTCTGATTATCAGTATTGGGTTGCCGCAATTAACTTTGGTAACTATGAATCCGGATACCTTTCCGCCAAAGCTCTTTTTGAATCCATGGGCGGGGAAGGTGAAGTTTGGTTCCTGGATGGGACCAAGGGTCATGCTGCTGCCGAGGGTCGTCGCGCGGGTGCAGAACAGGCTCTTGCTGAATATCCCGGCATCACTTTGATCGGATACGAGGACTGCGGCTGGGAGAAAACCAAAGCGTACAACAGCGCGAACAATGCGGTTACCGCTAATCCCGACCTGAAAGGAATTTGGAGCGCCAACGATAACATGGGCATGGGTGCCATCGAAGCTCTGCGTGCAAAGAACCTGGTTGGAACAATTGGCGTTGCAGGTGTAAATGCTATCCCCGACATGATTGATGCTATCAAGAACGGAGAAGCCGTAGCAACCATTTCAACAGATCCCCTCTGGCAGGGTGGTATCTCTTTGGCGATGGCTGTAGACGCGAAACTTGGAAAATATGATCCATCAACGGTCGAGGAAGATCATCGCTATTGGTCAGCGAGTGTGGTTTTGATCGATACCAGCAATGTTCAGGATTACATTGACAATTATTTGAATTCTATGCCTGATATCGATTACACCGATTACTATGCCGGTAAATACGTTGGTCCAGGTGAAGAAATTCATTAGAGCAAGCATAGAAAAGCGATTTCATTGAAATGTAGTCTGTACTGAATCAGTCATGATTCTTTACAGACTACATATAAGAGAGGTGCTCTTTGAAAAGGCAAACAAAACTCCTTCAATTGATCAGTACATTCGCACTGGAAAATCTTCAATTTGCAGCAGTGATTTTTATTCCACTTCTGATTGGTATTTTTAAACCTCATTATTTATCAATTGCCAATCTCAACAATGTACTTGATCTTTCATCGATATTGATAATTTCATCGGTAGGTTTTGCTTTTATTGTTGAACTGGGATCCATTGACCTTTCAATCGAAGCAAATATGGCGCTTGCCGGGGTTGTTATGGCAAAGGTCTTGCAGAATTACCCGGATTCCGGATTCCTGGCAATATTGGCGGCTGTTGTCGTTTCTTCCTTTATTGGACTCCTCAATGGAGTGATCAACACTCGATTAAAAATTCCTTCATTCTTGACCACACTGGGAATGTCTTATATCGCCAGCGGTATCTGTACGGTAATTACGCAGGGTCAATATATCACCTTTGAAAATGAGGTCTACCGCAATTTGGCAATCGGACGAATTGGCGGGATGGATGGCATTATACCGAACACTCTGGTTATTGCCATCGTTATTGCATTAATATTCGGTTTCCTTAGTGAAAAAAGAAAGCATGGTCGCTACGTACTGGCGATTGGTGGGGATGAATCTATAGCAAAAGATCTTGGAATTCGTGTCGATCGTGTGAAAGTGATATCTTTTACACTCGCGGGCGCTACTTTTGGGCTGGCTGGTTCACTGCTGGCATTAAAACTCGGCGCAGGAGATTCGTTTTCTTCGGTGGGATATACCTTTGAGACAATCAGTGCTTGTGTAATAGGTGGTATTTCCATTAGCGGAGGAGTCGGCAAGATATACAAAGCGATCCTGGGTGCCATCATCATCACCCTGATCCGAATTGGGATGGTGTTCTTCGTTGTTCCAAGTGATGTTCAGGCTGGTCTGCTTGGCATAATCATTATTGCTACCGTTGCCGCGACCCTTGATAGAAGCAAATTGAGCGTGATTCGATAGGTGAAATAATGAAACCTGTTTTTGAAATGAAGGCGATCGATAAAAGTTTTGGAGTTGTACAGGCATTGAAGAATACGGATTTGGAAGTATATCCCAATGAGATCGTTGGTTTGGTCGGGGAAAACGGCGCCGGGAAATCTACACTCATGAAGATCCTGCTTGGTATCCATACCAGGGACGGAGGGGAAATATTAATTGATGGAACACCGGTAGTGTTAACGAATCCGCAGGATGCGCATAACAATGGCATCTTTATGGTTTTTCAAGAGCAGTCTATTCTCAACAACATGACTGTTTATGAAAATATGTTCCTGGGTTTTGAACATCTCTTCCAAATCAACGGAATGATCAACAAGAAAAAGATGGTGGAGACCGCCAAAGAAGAATTGTCTCGTTATGACACAGATATTGATCCAACAGCGCAGGTGAATACATTGACATTCGTACAGCGGCAAATGGTGGAGGTATTGAGGAATCTCTGGAAAGCAGGAATCTCGGGTATGAAAAATGTTCTGGTCGTTTTGGATGAACCAACCAGTGCATTGGGCGAGAAAGATATTCGTTTGTTGTTCCACCAGATGAATGAGTTAAAGAATCATGCCAGTATTGTATTTATCTCGCATAAATTAAATGAAATTGTTGAGATGTGTGACCGTACCTATGTGCTCAAAGATGGAAAAAATGCGGGCATATTTAAAAAGGATGATGTAAGCGAAGATAAATTACGGAAGAATATGATCGGAGGATCCATAGAAGGAGAATACTATCTTGTCGATCAACAACGAACACCAGGTGAAAAGGTGATTCTGGATGTACAAAACCTTACAAAAAAAGGAATATTTGAAGGATTGTCCTTCCAGGTTCATGAAGGTGAGATCTTCTGTGTTACCGGAACAGTAGGTTCTGGAAAAGAAAAGTTATGTGAAGTTCTGTACGGCTTGGATTTGAGTGATGAGGGAAGCATATTTCTGAATGGAAATGAAATAAAACCCAGGACACCTATCGAGGCAGTTGCAAATAGAATCGGTTTTTCTCCTGATGATAGAAAAGGGAAAGGCTTGGTTCTGGGAATGACCGTTGGGGATAATATCACCATCTCGATCATGAAGCGAGTCATTTCGGTTAGAAAATTGACTGCCATTGCCAAACAGATTATTGACCGATTAAGAATACTCACTCCCTCTGAAAAGACGTTGATAAGAAATCTAAGTGGCGGAAATCAACAAAAGGCGATCATCGGGCGGCTTTTGCTTTCGAATTATGAATTGGTGATCCTGGCATTTCCGACCAGAGGGGTTGATGTTGGCGCGAAACGAGAGATCTATGCTCTGATTCGTGAAATGGCAGACAAAAATACCGCAATTCTGCTTATGGGAGATAGTTATGAGGAGGATATTGGGTTGGCAAATACCATTATGACCATGAAAGATGGAAAATGCACAGCCATCCTTGATGCAACCATCAAGAAACCCAGTCTTGAAGAATTGGCGAATTATATTTTGTAAAGTCAGCGATATGCTGGGAAAAAGTGGAATGGAAATGCAACAGATGAAAAAACAAAACCTTGAAACAAAGAGAAAAAAGAAGATATCAGTAGAAGTTAGTTCCCTTATTCTGGTTACTTGTCTGGGATTGGCTGCTACGTTCACGGATAGAACTTTCATCGCCTGGAGTAATATAACCAATATCCTCGATGTGACGATTTTATATTTGATCCTTGCACTTGGAATCACATTTGTGATCATGTCAGGCTCTGATAACCTTGCTGTGGGGGGTATGCTTTCCTTAAATTGTGTACTCTTCGCGTTACTTTCAAAACCACTTGGTTTATGGTCAATACCAGTCGTTCTTCTTTGCGGTTACCTGGAAGGTGTGGTCACGAATCTGGTTTTCGGTCTCTTTAAGATCCCGTCTTTCATCGCAACATTTGGAATGATGGGAATATTTACAAGCATTGCAGTAGTTATTTCTGGTGGCGAACCAAAAGTACTGAGCGTGGATGTGATGAAATCCATGCGCTTTCTACAATCTACACCTATTCCTGGAGTAAAAGTCCAATATATTCTTACAGCGGCTATTTTTCTGATTTTTCTTTTCATTCAAAAAAGAACTGCTTATGGAAAACAAGTTGTGGCAGTTGGAAATTCACCAATCGCCGCGAAACACATGGGCATTAATATCAACAGGGTAAAACGATTGAGTTTCGGTTTATCTGGTATTTCTACGGCTATTGGAGCTGTTCTATTAAGTTCACGGTTATACGCCGGTGATCCGACCGTTGGTACCAGTTATCTATTACTGATCATAGCAGTTGTTATCGTCGGTGGAACGGCATCTTCTGGAGGTATTGGCGGTGTCTTCAATACACTTCTGGGTGCATTGACAATTGCGGTGCTCCAAAATGTCCTGCAGATCATGGGTGTCAATATCTATTATCACCCTGTCATCATAGGGGCAGTGTTGATCATTGCGGTCGGTCTTTCACTTGATAAAGAAAAGATCCAGATTGTCAAATAACTTATTTTGAATTGTTTTCACTTCTTTTGTGAATCAATTAATCATTATTAATAGGAGTTAAAAAAATGACTGTTGAAAAAATTGAGTG
Organism: Anaerolineaceae bacterium; assembly: GCA_963556045.3. Lineage (GTDB taxonomy): Bacteria > Chloroflexota > Anaerolineae > Anaerolineales > Anaerolineaceae > UBA4781. The sequence goes on from CAUVYA020000002.1 coordinate 2,453,211, forward strand.
GCTTCGAACGGAAAACCCTGATGTGAAATTTGAGAATAACCCTATAGGGCGCATAAAAAAAGAGGTTTGGGATGCGGATGAAGAACAACTCGATAAGTGGTTGAAAGCAGATTTCGAGATTCCCTCACCGTCAGAACTGGGAAAACCAAATTGCTATATTCAAACAACCCCCAGGCATCGTCTTAATGAGAGGCGCTCGAAAAATGACATCGTTTTCCTTCCCATCGGTAGTACGGAGTGCCATGGGGATGCGCTGCCAACCGGGCATGATGTTTTCCAGATTACTCAGCTGCTGGAAGGTGTCAGACGGTTTACAGCAAAGCAGGATCGCGAAGTGAGTATCGCTTTTCCTGTCACATATGGCGGACACCCCTATCATCATCTGGGTATGCCTGGAACGATTATCATGCCTGATAGGGTTTTGGTAGAACAAATCATGGCTATTATGCTTGGTTTATGGAACGATGGTTTTCGTAAGATCATTTTAGTAAATAATCATGGTCACCAATGGACGCTGGCTACTGCAGTACAGGAGTTTAGCAAACGTTATCAATTACCGGGAATTTTCCAGGTGTTTGATTTCCCTGCAGTATGCCGCGATTTCTTCGCTCCAAATTCCGGAAAAGACGATCAATGGCTGGAACCATTTACTCATGCGGGGGAATCAGAAATGTCACTTGGACTTCTCATGTTCCCTGAAATGGTTGACCGACAGTACTCCGTGGACGGCAATCCCAAATCTCTTTTCAAGAAAGGTTGGTTTGATAATTCGATCACCGATTATGGACGTCCCCATCAGTGGTTTGAAGGTGAGGGACATAATGCCATAGAACTTTCTGCGACTCCTGAAGGAGTAGTGGGAATTCAGTCCATTTCAGATGAGAAAAAAGCAAAACGACCGGTTGTAGCTATGTGCAAGATCATGGTTGAGTTGATTGACAATATTCTTGAACTGTATCCATCAGGCGTGGTCCCACCGGTGGAGGAAACAACACTGCGAACTGAAGAAGAAATGGAAGCATACCTCAAAGAACCCTTATCAGAAGGTTGGAAATCTGTTTATGGATTACCAATGCGTGGACCATTCTAATATGGAAAGTTATTGAATTTGTGAGACCGCATTCACAGTGAGAGGATGGTTAGGTATTGTATCCACAAGATAGTTTTGTTGCATATAAATATGTCAACTCGATAAATTCATCAAAATATGGTTCTGTGTTCATGGCAAAGATCCACGGACAGGATTTCTTGATAGCAGATAACCGAATGGATTTTCGTGGTGAGAAAAAAGAGTATAGAAATGACAGGAAAATTATCGCCGAATTAACTCATCACAACGCGTGTGTATTACGGGATTTGTTCCCATTTACTGCACCTGCTCAGATCCTTAAACATGCGTGTTCGCTGGGAATGGGTGACCGTCTTGGAATTGCGACGCCCGGACACATACAGGTGATGAAAAAATATCCTCAGATCACACCTGTATTTGCTCAACAGAGTATGCGAGAGTTAAATCAAACCGATCGTACCTATGAGGATGTGCTGGACTCGGTTACTTTTTCTGTTTTTAAATATGGTTTTCGAAGGGCTTTCGGAGCAGATGCAGATCATTTGAAGAAGAAAAAGGAAATTGAAGCCGCTCTGTCGATCGGGTACACCATGATCACGCTCGACCTGAGTGATCATATACAGAAGAAATATTTTGATTGCTGCGATGAAACAATAAATGCGGAAAGCCTACCCGACCCGGCATTAGCGGAAATCTATCTTGGCAAGGATTTTACGATCACCTCATCCATGGTTCTCCATTACTCAGAAGTGGAATTGAAGCGCATAGCCCTGATTTATGAAAAAGCGTTGGATTTTGTTTCAGAAATTTACAGGTCGTACTTCCAAAACGGCAGATACCAGGCAGACCTTGAAATATCAATTGACGAAACGGAAAATCCGACCACCCCTCTCCAGCTTTTTTTTATCGCCAATGAATTGACAAGACGGGGTGTCGAGTTTTCTTCCATTGCACCGCGCTTTTGCGGGGAATTCCAAAAGGGCATTGACTACCTGGGTGACCCCTTGTTATTTGAAGCAAATCTGCAGGAACATATCGATATTTCACAATTCTTCAAGTATAAGATCAGTGTTCATTCAGGATCTGATAAATTCACCATTTTCCCTGTGATCGGAAAGGTCACCCACGGGCGCTTTCATCTGAAAACTTCAGGTACAAGCTGGCTTGAAGCAATGCGTGTTATTGCTTTGAAAGATCCGCAATTGTTCAGAAGGATCCATAAATTTGCTTTGACGGTATTTAATGATGTTAAAAACCTCTATCATGTTTCAACCGACCTGAACAGAATACCTGACATTGATTCAATTAAAGATCGTGGAATTCCCGATCTTTTTTCTCTGAATGATGAGCGTCAATTGATGCATATTACATACGGAGCAATACTGGAGGAACGAGATTATCAGGGCAGGTACGTGTTCAAAGATCAACTCTTCGATATTTGGGATAAATATGAAGATTACTACCATAAGATCCTTGAACGGCATTTTAAAAAGCATATAGATTTATTGATCAGTGAAACTGGAAAACTATTGATGGAATGATTCATTTTACCCGAATGTACACGAATGAAAGGTAAGCATGGGTAAAAAAAGTACGTTTGAAAAGGAGTTGTATGATGAACGAAAAATATAAAAGCCCGCTGCACGAAACTGTGAGTACAACTGCAACAGATCTATGGAACGATTCCTGTTCGGTGGATGAGCTGACCTATGCGATTGAGAATGGAGCGGTGGGGGCGACCTCCAATCCGACCATCGTATACAACGTATTAAAGAAAGAGATGCCGCTGTGGGAAGACAGACTGTACGAACTTATCAGATCGAACCCGACCTGGAGTGAAGTGGAAATCACCTGGAAGATCTTTGAAGAGATCGGGGTGCGGGGTGCGAAATTGCTGGAACCGGTTTTCGAGAGAGAAGATGGAAAAAAGGGGCGATTATCGATCCAGACGAATCCTGCCAATTACCGCAACGCAAAGTTGATAGCGGAGCAAGCTATCCATTTTGATTCACTCGCTCCCAATATTCAGGTGAAAGCGCCGGTCACGAAAGCGGGTATCGAGGCAATTGAAGAAGCTACATTTCACGGGGTGAATGTCAATGCCACGGTATGTTTCACCGTTCCACAGGCAATTGCGGTAGCAGAAGCGGTGGAACGCGGACTGAAACGACGAGAAGCGGAAGGGAAAGCTACGGGAAAGATGAGTCCGGTGTGCACCATCATGGTAGGGAGGACGGATGACTGGTTGAAAGTGGTCGCGAAGAAAGAAGGGATCACCCTCACACCCGGTTATATGGATTGGGCAGGAGTAGCCTGCATGAAAAAAGCGTATGATCTTTATCAGCAGCGTGGGTATCGAACCCGTTTACTTGCTGCAGCGTACCGCAATCACTTGCACTGGTCCGAATTCATCGGAGGGGATCTCATTTTGACCATTCCATACAAATGGCAGTTGTTGTTCAACAGCTCCGATGTGGAAGTGAAGGAGCGCATTAATGACCCGGTATCACCTGAAATAATAGAATCACTCTATTCTCATTTTGAGGATTTCCGCAAAGCGTATGATGAGGATGGAATGACGGCTGAGGAATTTGATACTTACGGGGCAACCGTTCGAACATTACGAGGTTTTATCACCTCATATCATGATCTGCAGGCATTGATCCGGGATTTCATGCTGCCAGATCCAGATAAATAGAACAGGATGAATCATGGAAGATACAGGTATTGATTCGTTGATAAGCCGGGCAAGAAAAGCACAGGAAGCCATCGAAAATTACTCGCAGGAAGAAGTGGATTTGATGGTGTCTGCTGTTGGGTGGGAGACTTACAAACAGGCAGATGCGATAGCCAGGCTGGCTGTGGAAGAAACAGGTATGGGTGTTTATGAACATAAACGTGTGAAACACCAGAAAAAAACACTGGGCACACTGCGTGATATGCAGGGAGTGAAGACGGTGGGAGTGATCGAAAATGATCCCCTAAAAGGGCTGATAAAAATAGCCAAGCCTGTGGGAATCATTGGAGCATTGACACCCGTCACCAACTGTGAAGCAACGCTGCCTGCAAAAGCATTGCCTGCCCTGAAGTGCCGCAATGCCATCATCTTTGCCCCGCACCCCAGGGCAAAGAAGACAGCCGCCATGGTTTGTGAATCCATGTGGCGGGGTTTGCAGAAGATCGGCGCTCCTCTTGATTTGATCCAATATATCAAGGAGCCATCCATCGAATATGCAAAAGAATTAATGAGCAAGGTGGATCTGGTCATTGCCACCGGGGGAGAATCAATGGTTAAATCGGCTTATTCCAGTGGAACGCCCGCTTATGGTGTGGGTGCAGGCAATGCTGTGGTGATCGTGGATGAAAGTGCTGACCTGCCCGCTGCCGCACAAAAGATCTATCTCGGGAAAACCTTTGATAACGCTACCTCATGCTCATCGGAGAATTCGGTTGTGATTCAGAACAGTGTCTATGATGAAATGGTCAGGCAGTTGAAGGCACAGGGTGCATACCTTTGCAGCGAGCAGGAACGCGATAGACTGAAGCAGCTCATGTGGTCAGATGGAATTCATCTTAATGGCAATATTGTCGCACAGCCGGTGGAGAAGATAGCAGAATTGGCAGGAATTGATATCCCTTCAGGCACGACCATGTTGCTGGTCGAAGGAAAACATATCGGTGCAGACGATCCGTTTTGCAGAGAGAAACTCTCATTGGTATTAACCATCTGGAAATACGAAAGATTCAATGATGCGATTGATATGATCGAAGCGATCACGGCAATGAATGGTCGTGGACATTCCTGTGGTATTCATACAACCAAGGAAGATCACATTCTGGAACTGGGAAAGCGTGTTAAAGTCAGTCGTATCATGGTGAATCAATCACACAGTCTGGGAAACAGCGGCAATTACAACAATGGCATGCCTTTCACACTCACTTTGGGTTGTGGAACCTGGGGAGGGAATATTACCAGTGAAAATATCCACTGGAAGCATTACATGAATATGACCTGGGTATCGAAGCCGATCACACCTGTAGAACCCGACCAGCAGGCGCTCTTCGGAAAATATTGGCAAAAATTTGGAGAATGAGGGATGTGTAAAAAGAACAGCAATTTTTTTGTGTGCTGCTCTTTTCTATTTCACACTGTTCGTTATTGCTGATTTCGATTCCTAAAGCCCTTTCTCCAGCTCTTGGAAAAAGGTGCGAATGATTGTTTCAACGACCCCAGCGCGAGCGCCGAACATCAATTTTTGCCCAATCGCATTCAAGGGGAACGCAAATAGTTCGATTTGTGTGCCCCCGTCCTCTGATTCGGTAAAGGTGATCTCCAGTTGGCTGCGATCTCCTAAATAGTCACCGAAGAGTTTCTTGTCCATCTGTGCGATCAATGTACCCTTTGCCTGATCTTGTTTGATCACTTTTCCACCCATATATTGAATCGTATGGATGGCTGTAGTGAACAGAATATCCTGCGGTTGTTGGAATATTTTAAGTGCTTTCTTTTCGTATGGCATTTAGACCTCACGAATCATTATCTGATTTAATAACTCTCCGATTTTTTGAGATTCAGGCATCATGGTGCCCGCCAGGTTCGCGGCGGCTGATCCGGCAGCCAGCCCCCATTGAAAAGCATCCAGTAAGGTTTTATTTGTGCTTAAGCGGTACACAACGGATGCGAGCATTGCATCTCCGGCGCCGATGGGGTTGACCTCAACGATGTGAGGGGGAACACCGATCCACTGATGTGTGCCATCGCTGCAGATGGCTTGCTCCTTTCCAGCGGAAAGAATGATGTTGTTGATCCCCATTTGATGCATCTTTGCGATCGCTTTCCTGACATTCTGGATATCACTGCCGTTCATTTCAGCGATATCAGCCAGTTCGTCGAGATTGGGTTTGATCAGAAAAGGCTTGGCTGTACAGCCGATTCTGAAAGCCTCACCGCTGGAATCCAGCACCGCTTTTGCGCCACCCTGGTTGATCAGCAGGATCAATTGAGCGTAGATATCCACCGGAACGCCGTACGGAATACTGCCGGCTAAGACCCACCAATCGTCTGGCTGAATCAGATTTTTCACTTTTTGCAGCAGTTCCTTCGTTTCATCTGTCGAAACGGTGGGTCCCGGCTCGTTGATCTTGATATACCCGTCGTTTGTATCGCTGATGGCACTGATATTGGTGCGTGTTTCTCCCTGTATCCGCACGAAATCCGTTCGTATCCCGATTTCCGTTAACCCTCTGCAGAGAACATCTCCGGTGTGCCCTCCCACAAAACCCAGGGCAGTGCATTCCACCCCGTACACAGCCAGCATTCTGGCGATATTGAAACCTTTCCCGCCGTAATCCAGCTTGATGGAGGAGGCTCGCAGAACGGTGTTGGGTACCAGTTCTGAGACATGGTATTGTTTGTCGAGTGCCGGGTTCAGCGTTATGGTGTAGATCATGGTTCGGTTTCTCCTGTCATAAGCGCTTTTCTTGAGAAGAGTAATCCAAGCATAGCACCACCTGCCGTAGATTCAAGGATAACGAGGGTTTTCCCTCCCAGATCGTAAGCATATTTGCGTAATGCCAGCGAAAGCATGAAGATCAGGTATGGCACAAGAGTCATAAGGAATTCCTTGATCATGCTCACAAAAGGCACCTTTTTCTTCCATGTTCGGATGATGACCGTTGCAGCCGCCGCCAGAATGGCGAGCCGGATGGCAATTCCAACATCAGCGTAGTCAGATGGCTGATAAAAAACGCCGTAATACAAGCCTAACAACGCACCCACAAAAATGCTGCTGGCACGTTTTTTAGGGGAAGGTCCGCTCTTTTCAGTGCTCATGCGGCGCTGCCTGTCCATAATTCTTCAATCATGGCTTTCTCAGCCTCAATCGTCCACAGGTAATTATCTCCCAGTTTACTGGCGATGGCTGGATAGTGTTGTTCGAGTTCCTGTAAACCTATCAACGGCAGATCAAGGATTTGCGGGAAAATAATGATCTTACCCGCGTAAGTCCCGTTTAATAAAGCGCTGATGCCCTCTCTGGCAGCGCCCATCCCGCCAATAGCCGCGACAGACCGATTGGGGTTTAATTCACCGTCCAGTGTCTTCTGCAGAACCACTTGCTGATCATGGATCCTTGATCCGGAAGTGCCGGTTAATTGCAAGTTGCCCATAAAAACAGAACTGAGATTCACATTGATAAAGGTACCATTGGGCACGCCTGCGAATAACATCAACATGCCATCCGCCTTTAAAAGAGCAGCGCTTTCTTCCATGAGCTTTGCCACCGGAGCACAGATCACGGCATCGTCTACAAACTTTTCTCCCGTTATCTCGTGAAGAAAATCCTGTAATGATCGCGCTTCAACTTCAGGATTATAGATCCTGAAGTTCTTACCTTTTTTTTCTGCCAGCGGTGCGATGATCGCTCGCAGAACCTCAGCCCGCTCCTGATTCAGTTCTGTGGCAATGATGGTCTGGGGACCATTCGCGTTTTCAACTGCGCGCTGGACGTGCATCTGTCCCATCGGACCACCTGCACCCACAAATAGAGCAGTACCGCCTGGGCGTAATTCACAGCGGTTTCGCTTTTCTCCATATGCGGATGAAATATCACTGCTTTTTGTTCCAACGTAGGCGGTGTAATGATAATGAATACGCCCGGCATCAATGTCGGATTTATCCTTCAGTTCGTGTGTGCCCACGATATTCATCACCCCTCTGAAGGCGATCAATTTGGCGATTTCGCCTACCAATTTCCCGGAGGTGGGGGAAAGAACGATGATGTCATCGAACCCATTCCCATCCGTGGAGCGGGCGTTGAAAGATGAAAGATCTTCCACAGAGATATCCCCTGTTTCCACGACCTTTGTCTCCAGCGGAACATCCTTTAAAATGGCTTCCTTCAGCGATGGTGGTACATTGGTCAGAAAAATGGTTGCAGGCGCTTGAAGACCATCGCTGAAAGTGTAGCGTGTACTGTCACTTTTCTGCCCGATGATCCACATCATCCCGCCTATCCTGGGTTCCAGTCTTCTACGCTGCGTATAGGCAGCATCCACACACGCCCAGGGTTCGGTGAGAGCCGCTTCTGCATAACCAACCCGTTCATCAACAGGGATGACATACGCGCCATCATCAGCATCCAGCACTTCTGGACCGATCAAATGGTACTGGATCAGACCGCCGGAGATGGTATAGCCATAAGCAGTGTTGCGGCGATTCACGTAAATGTCCGGTTGAATTGCCAGTCTCTGCCCCGGCTTGTATGTTCCTGAGAGGTTCTTGCCGACTTTAATAATGGTCAAAGCGACTTCATGACCAACTCTGGTCGGCTCTTTCGCAAGATCCCGCCCGTATAATTTGGGATGATCTCCACCCAGTTTGATCAGTTTTACGTCGGAAAAACAGAGTCCAACCGCATCTACCCTGACAAGCAACTGGTCGTCAGTGGGCAGGGGAATGGGGAAGGACTCCGGTTTTCCATTCTTCCCGATCCGGTCAACGCCGGCGCCGTAGAGATTCCATGTTAAGGTGGACTCCGGTAGTGTTAAGTCTTTTTGATATTCCTCGAATTTGGGATCATTCATTTTCTTTTTTCCTTTTTCCTGTACACCATGAGCAGAAAATTTCCGGGAGCCGATCTCCATGCTTGAAAACATGGAATGAACATCGCTGCTTATACCTTATTTCTATGAATTGTTTATTCTCCTAACAATCCATTTTCAATACTTTCCTTTAAAGACCTAAATACAGTTTCCTCATCTTCTCCGTTGATTTCGATCCTTATGGTCGAGCCACTCTCAACTCCCAGGGTGAGGATGGAAATGAGGCTTTTCCCATTGGCTTTCTTCTCACCGTGCAATACCGCAATGTCTGAGGAGTATTCTTTTACAAAATTGACAAAATTCTTTGCAGGTCGTGCGTGCAAGCCACTTTGATTGCTTAAATAGATATTCAACTCTTTCATGAAATGACCCTGTCATAGTCGAATGCTTTGCTTTTTCTGTGATTCGACCGGTTATTCTTTCTCTTTATTCAAGTAATTCAGAATCGTACGTGCATCTGCTGTGGTTTTCATTTCTGCTGCAATCTCTTCATCATCGATTGCTTCAGCCAGATTTGCCAGTATGGATACATGCTCATCGCGCAGTGCGGCAATTCCTATGATCAGGTAAGCCATTTCACCTTCGTCCCATTTCACCCCATCCGGGACCTGCAGTACGGAGATACAGGTATGCAGGATATCGCTGCGGTTGTCGAATTGACCATGAGGGATCGCAACTCCATTGCCCAAGTAGGTGGACATGATCTCTTCTCTAGCCAGCATTCCATCAATGTAATTCTGGGTGACACATCCAGCATCAAGGAGCAGTTTTCCGCATTGGCAAATCGCATCTTTTTTATGGCGTACTTTCGCATTGAGTCGAATGTTTTCTTTCGATAAGATGCCCATGCCTACACCACATTACTTGTGATATCTCCCTTTTGAACAAAGGCAGATACTACTTGATCAAAAATGGGATCATTCAGGAACTGGTTGAATGCCAGGATGACTGCTTCAGGAGCTTTTGCAATGGCAACCTTTACAAGTCCTCTATGAACAATGACAACCTGCGCGTTGGCAGGGATATCGCGTGCTGCAACATGGATCACTTTAACACCCTGTATATCCGCCTTTTTAAACTTTTTCTTCAGCGAATTGACACTCATCAGACTCGAACCCATCCCTGCTTCACATGCGAACAGGATTTGTTTAACATCTGTGGTATGTATGGTTTTAGCCATTCTAACCTTCCATTTCTCAATTTGAGAAAAGGTTTCAATTGCTTTCATCGCTTGAAACCTTTTCTCTTGGATATTGTTTGATTATCAGGACAGACCGGGGATTCCGGTTGAATCAGCCGAGTCTTCCACTTCCTTTTCCTTTACCGGATTGGCTTTCAGGATAAGAGTTCCGACCAGGAAGGAAACAACGACGCCTATCAACACACCCATGAGAACGGCAAAATGCTGCCCTTTGGGAATTACTGCCAGGTAAGCGAAAATGGACCCTGGTGAAGGAGTTGCGACCAGACCGGCATTCGTAAAGGTAAACCATAGATCGGCTGCAAACCCGCCCGCAATGACTGATAAGAGCATGATGGGGTGAGCGAGGACGTAGGGGAAGTAAATCTCGTGAATTCCACCAAGAAAGTGTATAATCATTGCGCCCGGTGCTGAATCTTTTAACAAACCTTTACCAGCAACGTAATAGGCAAGTAAGAGACCAAGGCCGGGCCCTGGATTTGTTTCCAGCAGGAAATGGATCGCTCTTCCCGTGGTTTCCGCAGAGGCAACGCCCAGGGGGGCTAATACGCCATGATTCAGTGCATTATTCATGAACAGGATTTTTGCAGGTTCTACAATGAGTGCCACGAGTGGTAAGAGTTTCGCATTGATCATTGCATCCACTACCCCGCCAGCCCAGTTGCTTACGGTTTCAACAACAGGACCGATCACAATGTTGCCCAGCAGAACAAGCAGCAGACCGAGAATACCGGCAGAGAAATTATTGATGAGCATCTCAAAACCGACAGGTATTTTATCTTCGAGTACATCATCAATTTTCTTGATCAGCCATCCACCGAAAGGACCCATGATCATGGCACCGAGGAACATGGGGACAGATGAGCCTACGATCACACCCATGGTTGCGATGGCGCCAACAACACCACCTCTTGTCCCGTGAACCATTTTCCCGCCCGTATACCCGATAAGAATGGGGAGCAGGTAATTGATCATCGGACCAACATTTGCAGCAAACTTTTCGCTAGGTGTCCACCCTGTGGCAATGAAAAACGCGGTGATTAGACCCCAGGCAATAAACGCGCCCATGTTAGGGATGATCATCCCTGCCATGGAACCTCCTAACCTTTGAATCTTTTCTTTCATTTTTATTCCTCCTAAAATTTTTGTTTTGAGATCTGCGCCAGACCTCTTGTTTTTATCGTCAGTGCTGTCGGTACACTGACAAATAAACCACCATCATCCTAAAAAAGATGTGATCGCGTCAATATCTCCGGGAGATAGCTGGGGTGAAACCTGAATGATCGGTTTCCCTTTCCCCACATCATCGGGTAACGGCATCAATGTAATGATCAAATCAGCATTTGCCACTCTTTCAGAATCAAGTTCGCGAAACGAGACTACCGTTAGTTTTCCCAGATGCGGGAATCTGGTCTTGAGCCGAGCGGTTAATAACTGGGCTGTTGCCATTCCGCTGGGGCAGACCAGCAAAACATTATTGAATTGATACGACCGCAACCGTATGTATGCTGCTCTGATGAATGCGACCAGCATATATTTGTCTTCTTCATCTAATAGAATCGAGGTATGTTTATAAATGATCGCGGTCAAATGATCGGTTAATGCTGTTTCATCACCCAGCCGCACAAAGGATGACATATCCACATCCGTTCTGGGAAACCATAGCTGGTAATGATGCCGGTTGAAAATGGGGATCAAATAATTGACGATCCCATCCCGAAGGGTGGGGTCCTGGTTTATTCCTTCAACCTTATACATGCAGCTGATCGTATCCAGCAATTCTTCGAATAAGACCTTGTATTCCCCGGTCTTGTCAATGTCGCCGATCCAGTTTTCCAGAAGAGGGGAGGAGAGAATATGCATGACGATATAGGCAATATCTCCGCGCTGCCAGTTCTGCATTTCCCCATGGCACAGTTCCCTGACCATCCTCTCTGCTGCCTTCCATTCCTGCATTGCTTGAAATCTCTGAAATTCTTGATCACTGATCTGAATGTGGTTATCCGTTTTCACACGGGCAAACAGGATGGAGAATACCAGCGCTAAATAAAGAACAGCTTCATCCGTGAATCGTCCACCCAGGGAATCTTCAATGAGGATCACTTTATTGAAGATCCTTTTCATGTCAAAAAAGCACAGGAAGGTGTAAATTTCTTCGATGAGCTGTGTATTCTGAACATCTTCAGCCAGGCTGAAAGATAATCCCTTTTGAAAAGTAACCTCAAAGATGGATGGCTGGAAAGGGCAGTTTCCCCATATCAATGCCAGTAAGGCTTGCTGCTTGAGTTTTTCAGAGCACGCCGCATGGATACCGTAATTCTGTTTGCGCTCCAGGGTGATTTCCCATTCACACAGCCATTTCTCCACTTCGTCCAGGTCGCTCACGACCGTGGAACGTGAAATTTTCAGGTATAAACTTATCTGCGTTAATAACACCGGTTCTGTTTTGATAAGAAGCAGGAAGCAGATCAACTGCTGGCGCTGCTCAGGGGAAAGCACTAACTGGACGCTCTCATTTCTGTTCAATTCCTCAAGCAGGGCATCCTGCTGCTGGGGCGGGCATTCCAGCATGACCCCCAAACCCGGTGTGGTCTGCAAGATCACATTTTTCCCGTTTAACCAGCTTTTAACCCCCTTCATACTGTAATGTACCTGGCGGGGTGTGAGCTGAATTTCCGCAGCTAAATCGCACGTTCTGATCGGCTTGTCAGAATTCAACAGGATTCTCAAGATATCACGTTGGCGAGTTGTTAGAGGAATCATATTATTTTAATGAATCGAAAATTCCATTAGTCTATATTTGTTATTATATAAAACAAAAAATAAAAGAAAACAGCCAATAAATGTTGCTTTTCGTAATGATGTAATGACAAAAACAGTATTATTGAAAAATGCCTGCAAATGAAAAGCAAATTACACCCTTTTCTCATCTATGGTGATTTTCATTTACGACATAATAATGACAAATGTCGATATTGGACTTGACAAATGTCCTGTTGTCTGATAAAAATGCAGCTAATTAATGTGAACCTTACAATTGAATACACGGAGAAATAGCGGCTGGGTCTCATTGGATTGAGATCACGAGGTGAAGGTTCCATCCCGCGAGGGATGGTTAACCCGGGTGACCGGGGAAGATCGGATTGATCAGCGGATGCCTTCGGAGTCCTGCCACGGGCTCCTTTCTCCCTTCCGAAAGAAGCGCCAGGTGAAACCCCGCCAGCAATGGTGGTGACAAGCCTCTCGCAGTGGTCAGGAGTGAATTTCTGTTTTGTTATATTGGAAGGGCAGCCTTATATAGATCATAATTTTTTGTGGATGACAGGCATGCCCGGCATGCCTGTTTGTTATTTAAATGTCGATGCCAAAGGAGAGAAAAATGGATAAGAAAGAGTTGTTTGAACGGATCAAAGCGGACGGGGTCAAGTTTGTCAGTTATCAATTCTCTGATGTCACCGGGCGGGTGAAAAGTGTAGATGCCCCACTGGCACGTTTGGAGGAGGCTCTGGAAGATGGGGTGTGGTTTGATGGTTCCTCGGTGGAAGGATTCATGCGCATCCAGGAAAGCGATATGCACCTCATCGTGGATACGGATTCGTATGCGGTGCTTCCCTGGACTCCGGCGGAGAATAAGCGGGCGCGTTTTTTCTGCGATATTTATACTCCCGATGGAGAACCCTTCGATGGCGATCCGCGCGGTATCTTGAAAAGTTGGATGAAGAAACTGGATGAAAAAGGCTGGACCTATAATGTTGGTCCCGAACCGGAATTTTTCCTTTTCCTGCAGAATGACCATATCCATCCCGTGCCGCATGATGTGGGCGGGTATTTCGATTTTTCTTCCAATGATTCTGCTGCCCAGGTGCGATCCGAACTTGTAGAGGCACTTCTTTCAATGGGACTGGAAGTGGAATTTGCCCACCATGAAGTGGCGCTGGGGCAGCATGAGATCGATTTCCGCTTCGCGGATGCCCTCAAAACCGCCGACAATGTGATGACCTTGAAATATACGGTCAAGGCGATCGCCGCGCAGCATGGTTTGGTCGCTTCCTTTATGCCGAAGCCCATCTTTGGTATCAACGGGTCTGGCATGCACTGCCACCAGTCCATCTTCGACAAGAATGGCAAGAACCTCTTCTATGATGCCAAAGATGAATTCCATCTTTCCAGGTTAGCGTATGGGTTCATCGCCGGTCAGCTTGCCCATGCCAAAGCACTGTCGGCTATCGTGGCTCCTACTGTCAATTCGTATAAACGCCTGGTGCCGGGTTATGAAGCGCCCGTCTATATCGGCTGGGCGCAGACAAACCGTTCCGCACTCATCCGTATCCCGCGTCACACGGTGGGCAAGGATAAAGCCACGCGGGCTGAACTGCGCTGCCCTGATCCATCCTCCAACCCCTATCTCGCATTCAGTGCCATGATCGCAGCAGCTCTGGATGGAATTGATAATGGGCTTACTCCTCCCAAAGCACTCAACAATGTCAATATTTATGAACTCTCCAAAGATGAGCGCGTGACACGCGGCATAGAATCGCTGCCGGGTTCTCTGAAAGACGCACTGCTGGAATTGAATGCCGATGATGTGGTCAAGAACTCCATCGGAGATAAATTATTCTCAGCTTTCTTCCGCGCGAAAGAAGAAGAGTGGGAAGATTATCGCATCCATGTCACCGACTGGGAAGTGGAAAATTACCTGATGGGTGCATAACCCGTTTTCTTAATATCAAGAACCTCCCATCCGGGAGGTTCTTTTTTAATGATCCACCAACCTGCAAAAGGTACACAGCCCATCACTTTGAGTGGGCTGCCCGCAGCGCTCGCAACGTTTCTCTTCCAGATCCTGTGCGCTTTCCTGTTTTTGAGGAAAAACACCTGCTTTCACTGCACGCAGGTAGCCCCCATAAAACTGGGTCTTGAAACCGGGCTGCTCATCTTCCATTAAATTCAGATAGCGTTTATTACGCGTCTGTTTGCTTCCCACCGAATAAGGGCATTCGCTATAGATATACTTGATCCCGCGCAGAATGGCATACGCCGCCGTTTCCCGTTCGTAGAACATGCAGAAGGGTTTAGCCTTGCGGGCGAACCCGGTGGTTGCCGGCAGCAGGGGATGCTGGCGCCCCAGATAATCGAGCGACCAGTGGGTTACATTCGTGAAAAGGAAAGCAGCCTCATCATCCAGATTATGAGCGGTGGCGATCACATCATATTCCATGTCCAGCGCCGTCTTGTTGAGCAGGTAGCGTTTGACCAGACCGCACTGCGAACAGGGTTTGGTATGACCGCGTTTGGTTCTGGCTCCCATTTCCGGAATGCTTTCTCCATATTCCTTTTTAACATCAATGATGGTCAGCTTCAGACCACGCTGTTCGGCAAAACTGCGTGTGATCTCACCAGAATCGGATGAGTACTGATTCTGCTCATCGATACCCAGATCAAGATACAACCCATCTGCCCGGTAGCCAAGCTGGCATAGAATGTCCCACAGGGAGAGAGAATCCTTCCCGCCGGAAACAGCTACCAGCAGACGCTCCTGCTTGCTGAACATGTGATATTTCTGGATGGTGCGTTCCGTTTGAGTCTGCATCCACTCCACAAAATGATCCTGACAAAATGAGATGTTGTGATGCTGCAGGTTGATGACGGCTTTGTGCCCGCATTTTTTACATTTCATGCTTATCCGCCTGAGACCACAGAGATCAATTCCACCACGTCCCCATCCTCGATCCTGTCATCCCCGGTCAGCAGCACCCCATTTCGTACGGCAAGATATGCCTGGGGGGAGAGATTCAGATCCTGCATGATGCGGTACAAGGGGCGGTTGCCCCTGTCAGTGAGTTCTTTTTCGCGTGTCTTTATCGTTACGGGCATGATTGTTCCTTTATTGTGAGAAATAAGCGCACACGGCATCATCCAGACCGCTGCTGGAGATGTATAAGCTGGTAAGCGAAATGGTCACCACAATGGTGTCCCTGGCGGGGATGATGGTGATGCGCTGCCCGCCAACTCCGCAGGCAGAGTAGCTGGGCAGGCAACCTTCACGATGATTGTGATTGACCCACCAGCCAAATCCATACTGGTCGTGCTCATTCACCTTCACCTGGGGCTGTGTGCTGAGCTGCAGCCAGGTACCAGGGATGATCTGCTTTCCCTGCCATTTTCCTTCGTTTAAACAGGCTAACCCGATGGTGAGCATATCCTCCGGTGTTAAATAGAGGTCCGATCCTCCAAAGGGGATCCCCTGCGGGTCCTGTTCCCAGAAAAGATTGTTGATACCCAGCGGGTGGAACAGCTTGGCGGCGGCGTAATCCAACAGGCTTGCGCCCAGCGCGCGCTCCAGCAAACCGGCAGCCAGATGGAAATTGGCGGAAGAATAGATGTAGGTACTGCCCGGCTCAGCCTGCAGCGGATGGCGCAGGATGGTTTGTATCCAGTTCTCGGTTGAGAAGAGTTTGCGCATGGAGTTGAAATCTTCGATGCCGGCAAATCCGGCAGTATTGGTGAGCAGGTGGCGCAGGTGAATGGCGCTTTTAGGATCGTCACAGGAAATTTCCGGGAAGTACGCGCGAATGGATTGGTCGAGAACTTTTGGCGCCTGCTCTGAAAACACCATTCCCGCCAGCAGGGAGGTGATGGTCTTTGTCACAGAACGCACATTTTTTAAATCCCCGCGAAAATCGCTGAACGGGGTGCGCATGAAGGGCATGAACCGTAAAAAGGCGCTGCCAATGATACGCAGCAGGTTCGTCTCCCGGTCAATACGCGCGTCAGGATTATCCGCATCCAGCACGATGCTGCCGTTTTGCCAGACCAGTACACGCAGCAGGGGCGGATGGTTATTTTTTAGGTCAATAAAAAAACTCTCAAGAGATCGTCTGTCTGATGACATGGCTGTTTCTCCGGTTATGGCTTAACTTTATCGCATTTTTCATGCTGCGTAAAATTCTGGTTATAATCTGTGCATGCTATCTTGATGAGAGAGTACCATGACCTTCGATAAAACCATGACGCGCACATTTCAAATTCTGCTGGTGCTGTTTTTTGCCATCACGGCATCGAGCGCCATCCTTGGATTTTTGGGTGTGTACAGTACAGCATCCCAATTCCTTTTAACGTTTGTTCTGGTACTTGTCATCTTTCTCCTTTTCTATAAAAAGGCACAGATGGATGAGATGGAATGCACCACCGATCTGCCCGCCTGGTTGACCACCCTTCTTTTTGTACTGGGCATGCTGATCCTGGCTGCATTGATCCTGCTGCCCATCCTGCGCTGGCCGCTTTCCCATGCAGGAGATTGGTTTCCCTGGGATGCGGGAGCCTATCATTTTCCAAAGGCGGTGGAATTAATGACCGGTGGCTCGATCTGGGATATGAGCATTGCCTATGCCGATTATCCCTTCGGATATGAAAGCCTGCTTGCGATGGCTTTGCTGATCACAGGGGATACGGCATTATTCGGTTTCGTGCATGTTTTGATCGTATTATTCTTCATCAGTGCTTTTTGGATGGCGGCGCGCCGTATTACGAAAATGGATGGCGGGCTGCTATTTTTCCTGATCGTCATGCTGCTCTTGAGTGATCATTTCTTCCAATTTCTGAACATGTGGCGGGTTTTTACCCTCGATATTTACACCGTTGGAAAGAACGACATTCTGGCAGCGGCATCCATTCTGGTAGTGATCGTTTCTTTCTATAAAACACAGGATTCCTTCCAGGATGGTATGCCGGGATTCGCGCTTGCTTCCGGGTTGGCTGCCAGCATCAAACCCAATACGCTGTATGTGCTCTTTCCCCTGTGGCTGTTCCTTTTCATGCGCTTCTACCGCGAAAAACTGGCTGCTCTGGTTGGTTATGTTCTGCTATTGATCCCGGGGTTGCTGTGGCTGGTGCGTAATTTCATGGCGCTGGGGTCCTATGCCAGCGCGGATGCCAGCCGCCTGGCAGGCTGGAGTATTGCATCCAACCTGGCGAATCCGAATTTTTACCAGAATATTCCGAAAAATCTGTTCTTGGTGCTGGCGATCGTGCTGATAGAGATTGTTCTGGCTTTGAAGAATAAAGAAGACCATTTCTGGAATGCCATCATCGCAGTGGTGTTATTCATCGGCTTCATCAGCACGCCCGTTACCGCTTATTTTGGGGCGACGGATGCGCCTCCCACCATCAACTGGCGTTTTGGGGAAGCGCTGCTGGCATTTCTGGCTGCGCTGGTAGTAAATGATGTGGCACAAATTTTGAGAGCGTGGAAGTGGAATTCCACGATGAAGCGAGTGGGAGTGGGCGCGCTGGCTGTGCTGTCTGTGGCTGCGGGAGGATGGCTTCTTTTTGATCAGCGTGCCATGCTTCAGAGCGTTCCAGAGAATGCCTACATTCTGCATGACCAGTTTGCGCAGCCGGTGGGTGTGGATGGCTATTACAGTGCCTATGATTACGTGCAGCGCAATGCGCACCATGCCACGGTGTGGGTGGAAAATGGACTGCCCTTCTATGTTTATGATGCAGCCTTCAGCAACACCGTCAGCCGCCAGCAGGAAGCGGATTATGTGGTGGGGTTTCGCACGGATTGGTTCGGCGAAGGGCGAAGCGAATATCCAACGCTGATAGGGATTCTGCTGGATAATGATTCTTACCGTGAGGTCTATCAAGATAGCGAAGGGATCGTCTTAAAGCGCAGGTGATCTTCCTGCTGCGAATGGTATCAAATATCTATCTCTTGATGGATATTTTCTGTTAAATCAATACAATAAAAGAAAAGTTTTATCACTTTATAAAAAAGAATAGGATGGTTTCATGCATAAGTCAAAAATCCTCAATTATGGCATGTTCGGGTTGCTGTATTTTACCCAGGGCACCGTGCTGGCATATTTTCTCAGTGTCAATGCACTCTACTTCAATGAGAATGGTTTGAGTGGGTTGGATCTGGGAATATTCGGTACCATCGCCATGATCCCGTTTGTGATCAAGATCTTCTACGGAATGCTCAGTGATCGCTACACACTGTTTGGGATGGGTCATCGCAAGCCTTATATCTTGATCGGATTGACTATCCAGGCGCTGTGTTTGCTGGTAGTACCCCTTATCGACCTTCGCACCCACTACTGGTCTTTCGTTGGAATTGCATTTCTGCTGCAGATGGGCATGGCATTATACGATACCTGTACCGACGGTCTGGCGCTGGATACTGTTCCACAGGAAGAAGAAGGAACCATTCAGGCGATCATGGTGGGCGGGCGTGCTCTGGGTTTGGTATTAACCGCTCCGCTGGTGGGCTTGCTGGCAGAACGTGCCGGTTGGAACTGGGTTTTTTGGTCTATCGCTATTTCAACCCTTCTTCCTTTACCACTGGTGCTGGGTATCCATGAAGATAAACATGCAGAGCAGGAAAAATTCCACTGGGAAGCATTCAGAGCATTCAAGAATAAATATGTACTTGCGATTGCTGTGGTGGGATTCGTTTTCTTCACGGTGTATGCCGGCGTGAATGCCATTGTGAATCTCTCGCTGGAAGTTCGTTTTCCGGATGCATTCGATAAAGCTGTTGCCGGGCTTATCTCGGCGGTGCTGGGGAGCGGCATCATTTTGGGAGGTATCTTTGGCGGGCGGGTGCTGGATAGGCTGGGCAAGAAAAAAGCCATCTGGTCAGCGCTTTTAACATCCCTGGTCGCGAACTTGATCTTTGCTTTCATACCCGATCCTTCGTGGGCGTGGGGGGTGGTGTTCATCGTGGGCTTATCTTTCGGGGTTCAGCAGACCATCATTTTTGCACTCTCCATGAACGCTACTGACACTCGTGTGGCTGCCTCCATGTATTCCATTTTGATGGCGGTGACCAATGTGGCGCAGGGTCTGGGGATGTTCCTGAGCGGCAGTTTGTCGGATGGCATCGGCTTCGTGTGGGTCTTTGTAGTGCTGGGATTGATCAACCTCTTATCCCTGCCGTTCATTAACACCATTCATAAAGGTAGATTAATCGCGGAATGAAAGGATGCTATCCATGCAGGTACATGAACATAATCAGAAAGCATGGGATAAACTGGCAAAAGACGGTATCGAATGGTCTGTCCCAGTATCCAGCGCAGTGATCGCTGCCGCTCGCAAAGGTGATTGGCACATTCTTCTGACCGAATCCAAACCCGTTCCGCGTGATTGGTTTCCGCAGGATCTGCATGGCTGCGAGATCCTGTGCCTGGCGAGTGGGGGCGGGCAGCAGGGACCGGTGCTGGCAGCAGCGGGCGCTTCCGTTACAACCTTCGACCTGTCAGAGGAACAGCTCTTGCGCGACCGTATGGTCGCGGAACGCGAGGGGCTGCACTTGACCACTGTGCAGGGCGATATGCGCGACCTGTCCGCGTTTCAGGATTGCTGTTTTGACCTGATCTTCCATCCCGTTTCCGATGTGTTCATCCCCGATGTACAGCCGGTCTGGCAGGAAGCCTTTCGGGTGCTGAAAAAAGGGGGTGTCCTGCTGGCAGGTTTCTCCAATCCTGTGGAATACTGTTTCGACCAGGAATTAGCCGAGCAAGAAGGCATTTATCAGGTCAAGTACGCGCTGCCCTACTCTGACCTGACCAGCCTCACCGCGCAAGAACGCGAACAGATTTATGGGAAAGATGAACCTTACGAATTCAGCCATACTCTCGAGGAATATATCGGCGGGCAGATCGATGCAGGCTTCTTCATCACCGGATTTTATGAATCCTGTCGCGCGCACGACCCGATTGCACAATACATGCCTTCCTACTTCGCCACGCGTGCTGTGAAACCAGAATAAAAAAGAGAAAACTGTGAAATACAGCTTCCTGAGAAATTCCTTGCAGGAGATTGTGCTAAAAAACAGCCTTTAGGAAGCAGCTTCACCGATGATCTGTGAGAAATACGCCAGCAGGTTGCTGGTGTTGCTGGCAAGGCTGTAGTGCTGCTCGACCTTCCTTCGCCCGTTCAAGCCCAGTTTGTGACGCAGCGCGCGATCTGCTCCTAACTGTCTAAAAGCAGTGATCCATTCCTGCGTGGAAGATGCCAGATAGCCGTTGACATTGTGTTCCACGATCTCCTGATTGACTCCCACCGGAGATGCGATCACCGGCAGACCGCAAGCCATATACTGGATCAATTTATAACCGCATTTCCCGCGCTCAAAGGGAGCGTCAAAAAGCGGCATGATACCCACATCGAACTGCTGGATCTGTGCCACTTCGCTATCTTCACGCCAGGGCTGGGTTTCGATCGGCAGCTCACGCATGCTGTCGGGCACTTCTGCGCCAACCAGGATGCAGTGTGTATGCTCATCCAGCACTGCCGCCAGCGCGGGTTTGATGATCTCCAGGAAATGCACGGTCTTGGGCGTGCCGATCCAGCCGATCACGAATTCCGATCGTTCTTCAGGTTGCCCGATTGAATAGAGATCCGTATCCACTACACTGGGAAGGATCTGGATGGAAGATGCGCCTGCCTGTGCAGCGTGCTCTGCCAGATATGTATTTCCGACGGTCAGCCCGCTGGAAGTCTGCATGACGCGGTCGATTTTCGAGGAAAGCAGTGCCCTTACAAGTGGGTTGTGATGCATGTCATAGCGATGGAACACCGCATCATCATAATCCACGATCATGGGAATGGAACGTTTATAAAACAATTTCTCCATACCCGGCACGATCCATGGAAACAATTCCTGCTGCAGCCAAATCAGATCGAAATCTTTTCTACCGATCATTTGAAAAATGCGTTTGAAGTAGGAATTGAGCACTGAAAGAGGGTTGATGGCTTGCTCCCCGTACAGGGCAGTCATGTAGGAATCAGAGAAGAAAGGCTGGATGCTGATCTCATAGCCTGCCTTTTGTAAAGCGGGCAGGTACTGGTACATTCTTACACGGCTGCTGGGACCCAGTTCGGTGTAGCGTGGCAGGATCAGGATGCGTTTGCCGCTCATGGTTTCCTCACGATGGCGGGTATGCTGACGATGAACAGGGCGATCGCGCTGATGGTTGCCCAGATCTCTCGTGGTGAAATCCGCAGCACCGCCCGCAAGAGCCGCGCAGCGAATTCAAGGCTGATGGTAGCCAGTACGATCAGGATCGCATTGACCAATCCAAAATGCTTGCGAACGTACAGGGCGCGGCTGCGCAGCAGGTAGAACAGTCGTTTTCCCTGAATGCTTTCCGTTGCTCCGCCGCCGGCATGCAGGACGCTGACTTCACAAAGATAAAGCGTTTTCCATCCCTTCTGCAGCGCACGGTAGCTGATATCCACATCCTCGTAATACATAAAAAAGCGTTCGTCAAATCCGTGCAGTTCGTTGAAGGCGCTTCTTTTCATCAGGAAGAAAGCACCGGGGACCTGGTCTACGATCTGTGTTCGCTGGTAATCCATATTCCTTATAAAATGCGGAGGAAAGATACCGGGAAATAGATGATCCAAGTAAAGCATGCGCGGATATAAAAGTTTGCATCGGGGGAAACGAGCCACATTCTGCTGGATTTTTCCATCGCGTCCGATCAACTGCACTCCGATGATGCCCACATCGGTTGCAAGCGTATCAGATGAAAGCAGAGCAGTGAGGTTTGCCAGAGTATCAGGAAAGGGGATGATATCCGGATTCAGGAAAAGGATATGATCTGCTTTCCCTGCTGATGCACCCAGATTGCATCCTCTCCCAAATCCCAGGTTTGTTTCGGGGCGGAGCAGTTTGCAGCCATATTGCTGCGTGAGATCATCCACTTTTTGCTCTTTTTCTCCATTATCTACCACGATCAGTTCTCCAGGGAGCGCAATGGAGGATGTGCGAATGGAAGAGACACAGTCCTGCAGCAGGTCGCTTGAATTCCAGTTGATGATCACGATATCCAGTAAGGTTTTATTCATGGCAGTTTCTGATTTCTTCTCCTCCGCTGAACACGATTATATTTTCTCAGTCGGAAACCAAGCAAAAATGGAGCGAATACTTGCTTGTTGAGAAGATGATTGATCTCCCGGATACCGGCAGTTCGATGTCTTTGAATGTTTCTTCGCTTTTTTAACATGGCTCCGGTCTTTAAGAAGGCATCCCATTTTGCTTTTAACACGATCCTGCCGCGTCTGTGTGCAAGGTATTTCAGGAAGAAGATGAGGTTTGCGATAATTCGAATGGGGAGATAGAAAACGAAGAGTGCCGCTGGCATGTTTTTCAGGAATGTCCAGTCGGAATTACGGTGATGGTGATAGACCGCAAAATCGCTATCCTGTCCGGTGCTGGTTGATCCCACGTGTTCCACACGGGCAGATGGGAGGAAAACACACTGACCCCCCGCCAGGTTGATGCGGAATCCCAGATCCACATCTTCGAAATAGCTGAAATAATCTTCGTCAAACCCACCCACCTGCAGGAACACATCGCGTTTGTAAAATGCCGCTGCCGCGTTGGGCGAAAAGATGCGCTCCGGTTCTTTTGGAGCGCTGCTGACCGGGTATCCATAGCCGCGTTTCCAGGCGTTCCCGCTGAAGTTGTACACATCTCCGCTTCCATCAATCAACTCTGGATGGTTGTACTGCGTGATGAGTGAACCAAAGGCGGCAGCCTGTGGGAACTTTGACTGCTCTTTGTGGAACTGTTCCAGCCAATCCTTTTTCGGAAAGGCATCCGCATTCAACAGGGCAAGCCACTGCCCATCTGCAAGCCGTGCGCCGTAATTGCAGGCGCATGCAAAACCTTTGTTTTCATTAAAATGGATGATATGAACAGTAAATGAACTGCACATCTTTTCAACTTGTTTTTGGTTGAAAGCAAGTGATCCATTATCAATGATGATCACTTCAAAATCGCGAAAAGACTGCTGAGAAATACTCTCCAGTGAGCGTGGGAGGGTTTCATCGCTGTTCCAGGTTGGGATGATGATTGAAATGAAGGTCATAGGTAAAGCCGTAAATCTTTTTTTGTTTGGTCAATCTTATCATTTACACGGATCATTAATTCATCGAATTTGGTGGCAATGTGAACTATTTCGACATAAATCGGTGGTGTACGGGTCACGAGATCAAGAAAAAAACTTTCAGGATGCAATCAAGTGACGAGTAAAAAGACGTACCCGCATGCCATCGCTTTGCCTGATTAATTATATAGTACTTGAGAATTCCACCTGAGAATACAGCAGGCATTTGATACTGAAGGAGAATGAGGGTCAATGTTTTCTTGCATTAACGACTTAGAAGCAGAACCCGGTCAAAATAGTCTTTTGCCCCGGCACAATCGCCTTTTAAATGTTTTGTTATTGATTCCCATTGAAGGGTCGTTCGAGACTCCTTCCAGGCGTCTTCAATGGCATTGCCCATGCAGCCGCATCCGGCATGGTAAATACCCAGGGTGATGCGCCAAAGGGTTTCAAAATCGGTGACTGCATTGGTTGATTTGCGTGTGTAGTTGTAGACTACCTGTGCTGCCTGCATGGATGCTGCATTGAGAATTTCTGCGATGAGGATATATTCTTGATCTGTTCCAATATCCTGCAGCGCGTATCCGATCAGATGCTGGATCTGGTCATCGTATAATTTGAAATACCCCCTTGTACATATCGTTTCGTCATAGAGGTCTGTACATTTCTGTGTAAAATAGGGGCGATTCCACTTTAACAGCATATCTACCCCATCTTCTGTTATCATTGCCTGCCCATACTCATCATCGATCTCCCAATTTGGCCAGAATTGGGATTCCAGTGCGATGATGCCCTTGATCAGTTTTGGGGGAATTCGAGCGGATTGTGCGGCAAGGAAGATCTCTTCATCATGCGCATTCTGCCACTCCACAACCTCTGCATAGGCGGCTTCCATTCCACAGGGGGTCGCAGCCCCATTTGTTTCCAGACCACCGTTGGAACAAGCACCGGCATTTACTGTGCCATTCCAGATCAATTTTCCGGCTAACAGGGCAAGATCATTGGAAGTGGCGATATCAGTTGCGCTCTCATACTGGATTTCCCAGCCGCTTTCAGAGGTTTCCAGTGGTGGAAAGGTGTTCCATGCCAGCGCATACGTTGGGACTGAATCCTGCCATTGATATCCAAGCAGCTCCACTCGATTTAATCCTGTTTCCTGGCTCAGGACGGTTAAACGGAAATAGAAGTGATTTTTAGCAAATACTTTCCCATCTTCGTTCTCAAACCAGTATTCCAGGTAAGAACCATTTGAATAGGTTGGAGGAAGTTGGAATTTGATATCCAGACTATCAAAATAATACTTTTGTCCGTCAATTGCAATTCGTAGAGCATAATCTGCATTTTCAACATCAAGACCTGTCACAGAAAAGTGCAGAATTGGCATTTCAATACAGGTTCCCCAAATTGGGCAGTTAAAGGGAACCACGGATATGGACGTGTTGTTAATGATTGCGGTTTGTTGGACGATTATTGCATTACTTTTTACCTCAGAGTAATTCTGGTAATTTAACGGCATACATGGGATTGAAACACACACAAACAAACCGGCAAGCATGCCCTTACAAATACAATCTTTCGCCCACTTGATAAAAAGTTTCATCATCTATTGAAATAGTACATATGGAATGGTGCCAATAATAATGGTCAATTATCCAATCTTTTACTAAGCATGGTCTCGATGACAAAGATCAAGGATACCCGTATTATGCTTTTTTATTAGTTTACCGTAACTTGATCATTTTTGAATATCAATGAATAGAGGAATAGCTGAAACAGCTAGTCCTTGCTCATAATAGCTGTTTGCCGTGGTAAGGGTATCAGACATGGAAGTATCATCAATTTCCAGTAAATAGGTATTCGTATTCGCGTCCAGGATTTTGCTGATGCTGGTGTTCATTTCATTGATGATCGTATTGATCTCTTCGAGAGGGATTTGAGCGGGAAATGTGACAAGGATCTCATTCGTAATGGCTTTTTCGGAACCGTCTACGATGAAAACAGGATTGACCTGGGAATAGGAATTGGAATTGATACGCAGTAAATTGATCGTTGCTATCAGCGTTTCCTGAGAAATTCCTGATAGGAGTGGTACCAGCATGACCCCTGAATCGGTTAATGATGTTATTCCATCAATATCAGCAAATCCGTTCAGATTCAGGATTGCTGAATCCTGCTCTGTCGTATTCTCACTATGAAATTTTATCGTGATCCATTCAAGGGATGGTGTTAAAAAAAGACGTTCTCCATTTTCATAATAATACAAAGAACTGCCATCGCTCTCGATTTGCTGCAAACCGCCCAGTTCGTCAAGACCGGGTCGTTCTTCACCGACAGGTGGTTCGGGTGGTCCACCGATCACGATCTCTTTCACTTCCATTGTCGCGCTGCTTTCCATTTCAGCAATCGGCTGTGGACTGCATGCCGATAAAATGGTGCACACAATAGCGCAAAATATCGAAAAAACGATCACTCTTTGTTTAACATGCAAGAATGGTAAATTCATTATATTCTTTCTTATTTCGTTTGCATTCTCTTTCGCAACGGAATCACGTGAAAACATGGTGTATGATGGAACAAAACGAGCGTGGTTTCAAAATACCTGTGATCATTGTGTGGATTTTGTCATTCTACCATCTATTTCATGGCTGCTGTACAGTACAAAAAAAGAATACTGTATATAGAACCTGATATGGTACAGAGAATAAGGATGGGACAAATGGTTCTGAGCGATTGGCAGCTCTATGGCAGTTCATAATGTTTGCAAATAGCCAAATGGACAGTTCTTGATAGGTTTGTTTATGTATTATGCAACGAGGTTATTCAAAAGGAGATCAAATGAAAAAAAATCTGCCCTATGCAGCATTGCTGGTTGGTTTCGCCGCTGATGTTCTATTCTGGGATAAAACCCCGGGTGTTTCCTACGCAGTTTTCATCATTTTCGCTCTGGTGCTTGGATACGGACTTCTGCATACTCAGCAGGTCCGCCCTGCTCGCAGGAATCACTTTCTCCTGGCTTTGATTATTTTCTTCTGTGTGATGTCATTCCTGCGCAAAGATTTCCTGACCTCATTTCTCAATTATGTGCTGGTCCTGTTTTCTGTAGCTGTTCTGGCTGTGACTTTTCGCAGTGGGGAGTGGATCTCGTACAATGTACGAGATTATCTTGTCCGATTTTTCCAATTGATCAGCAGCCTGTTCGTTCATCCCAAAGATCCAATCCCATCGAGCGATTCCCCGCAGATCGAACAGGATCGCTTACAGAGCCGTAAAAACTTACTGCCGATCCTGCGCGGAATACTGCTGGCTATCCCTATTCTATTGATTTTCACCACACTCCTCTCTTCAGCCGATATGGTTTTCGCCCAAAAGATGGATGAATTCTTACTGAATTTCCAGATGGAAAAAGTGAATGAATATCTAAGAAGAGCTTTCTTTATCCTGCTGGTCGCCTATTTCTTCATCGGGATCATCCGCCATGCAGCGCTTCGCAGCCAACAGGATTACCGTATCGGCGATCAGAAATCCCAGACAGCACCATTCCTGGGTTTTATAGAGACTTCCATCATTCTGGGAAGCGTTATTCTCCTTTTCAGTGTTTTTGTGATCATCCAGTTCCGCTACTTGTTTTCAGGACCCAGCAATATCAACCTGTCAGGATTTACGTATTCTGAATACGCCCGGCGTGGATTCGGTGAGCTGGTAGCGGTTGCTGTTTTCAGTTTGCTGCTGCTGAAAAGCCTGGGGGTTGTTTCAAAACGCGAGGGCAAACGGCAGAAGAGCATTTTCTCCGGTTTGATCTTTGGATTGGTTGCCACGGTCTTGATCATTCTGGTATCTGCCTTCCAGCGCCTTCTTCTGTATGAGTCAGCTTATGGTTTTTCTCAGTTGCGAACGTATGCCCATGTGTTTATGATCTGGTTGGGAATATTGCTGCTGGCAGTGATGGTTTTCGAAATTCTGGAACGACCGCGTATTTTTGCAAATCTGGTGCTGGTCGTTTTGATCGGATTTACAGCAACGCTCAATGTACTGAACGTGGATGCTTTTATTGCACGTCAGAATATCAAACGCGCGCTTCAAGGGCAGGATCTGGACGTATCGTATCTGACGACGCTTACGGATGATGCCATACCTGTATTAGTGCGAGAATTTTCCTCCGATGAGCTTCCCTCTGAAATACGGGAGGAGATTGGTGTGGCGCTGGTCTGTCATACTGCCAGATTAAATGAAGCGGATCTTTCAGGGAACGATCACTGGCAATCATTTCACCTTTCAACATGGTATGCAGAACGTGCGTTGGAGAAGATCCAGGAAAGTCTTTCAGGGTATCATACTCGGAACCATGATGGGTCGGTCACCGTGATCACTCCAGACGGGATGGAACATTTTGTCTGTCAAAATTCCATAGCGTTTGATTGAAACTCGACCATGTTGAGGATGAAAACAAAATTATAAAAAAACAGCTGCAGGTGAAACCATTTTTGTGTCTGTTTACAAATTATTATTATCATCATTTTCCTGTTCACAGGGTATCGGGTTCCATGCGGTCATGTTCGGCGGGAGGAATTCATCAGAGAATTCCTCCTGCAGGTCGAATACCTCTTTCTGTCTGGTTTGGTGAATCAGTACCAATTGTTTAGTGCCAGGTAGTCTCGCAGCTGTTCTGTAATTCTCTTGATATCCTGTGGTCCGCCTTTGGGTGCCTGTTGCCATTCATCAACGTGCACTCCCCAGAATTCTCGCGGTGCTCCGGGGTAGCGTCCGATCAGATGGATATGTACATGCGCTACCCCATCACCGATGACGAATGAATAGACATGCTCCATTCCCAGGCAATCCATCAATGCTCTGGAGATACGCATACTGAAAAGACCAATTTGCCGTGCTTCTTCCTCATGTAGATCGGCTAATTCGGGGATATGACGTTTAGATTCGATGAATATATGCCTCAGATAGTGTTCTTTTTCTTCACCATACGGCAGAGCATGTGAGATAAAAATAAGATCATTCTCATAAATCGCGCCCCCGGGGATGGCTATTTCTCCACGATGTTTTTGACACACCCTACAGTTCTGCATGCAATTATTTTCCATACTCATATCATACATCGAGAAAGTTTTTTATCCAAAAGCGCGTGTAATTATGGAAAAAATCCTTATAATGGAAAAAAGAATTGTTTACAGGAGATGACAGAATGAAGATTTTAATAATTTATGATTCCGTATTTGGTAATACTGAGAAGATCGCACAATCCATGGGGTCTGCGCTGGGTAGTCAAAAAGAGGTTCAGGTCATACGGGTGACAGATGCAACGGTGGAGCAGCTTTCAGGTGTGAAATTACTCCTGGTGGGTTCTCCAACCCGCGGATTTCGTCCTACCGAAGGCATCAGTGTGTTTTTAAAAGGTCTACCATCCGATAGCCTGAAAGGTGTCAGGGCGGCTTCCTTTGATACACGCATCCCATTGGAAACCATCAAATCGGGCGTATTCCGGTTCATTGTTTCTAAAGGCGGTTACGCTGCTCCCATCATTGCGAAAAAACTGGCTGAAAAGGGAGCCGAGATCGCAGCCCAACCGGAAGGTTTCTTTGTTAAAGAATCAGAAGGTCCTTTGGTGGATGGCGAATTGGAAAGAGCGGCAGTCTGGGCGAAAGGATTGAAGGGCTGATCCTTGTTCTATTTAATCAGAAATGATGATTCCTGATCCCACCAGTAGTTGAGCAATCGCATCGGTTCAACAAAAATAATCGCATATTATAGAACGGGTTTAATAAAGGTTGCGAGTATTCATGCTAACCAACTCTTTTTTCATGGCTGGGATTGTAGCTGTATTTGATTAATGCTATAGTCATTATGTATTTCCAAAAGAAAACAAGGTTGAAAGGATGAGCATGCGCAAAATCAGGTTCATTTTTCCGGTATTGTTTATGTTGTTAGTGGCATGTGTTGTCAGGGTTGCACCTGGTGATATTGGAAAAGCGGAAGCGGAAATTCCATCCTTAATTATGAAAACTTTCAATTCCTCACAGGCTGCCGCTGATTTTCTCAACTCCTTCACGACATGGGAAGTGGAAGCAGAGGGAGTTGAAGTAGGTCGTCCCACTTTTACCATTGTCGAGCACATAACCAATGGAGCGTATATGAACAGCACCATTGAAGCGAGTGTACCGTATAAGGTGCTGGCGGATGCAGAAGAAGGGCTTCATAATATTCGTATCGTTTTCTACAACGCTGATAAAAGTGATAGTTTGGAAATTGTGGCAGGTTTAAATGTAAAAACAGAGTGAAAAGGTATTAAGAGATTTTTTCATAATCGAATTTAGAACTTCACAGCCGCCATCACAGTACATGGTCAGACGAACCGACCATACTCATAAAAACATCCATTGCACCTGCCTAAAATCGAAGAATAGAAATACTGGTTTGACGCTAAACTGAAAGGATATCTTATGAGTGCAGCTGACCCATTATTAAAGCAGATCAATCGCAGTAGAGAAGAACTGCGGGCGATGGTTGGTAATTACCAATATTTATTAGACCAGCTATCACGCGTTGAGCAGGCGATTGCCGAGGGGAAAGAGAGCGCTGGATTACTGACTGACCTGGAGAAAGCGTTTTATCGTTATCCTCGTCTTGCCGTGAAACGTGCTGTTGCCGAGACGGATGACGGACTGGAGGAAACGCATGCGCTTCTTATCGAACTGCGTAATAAGATCATTGTGCTATCTCAAGATGATTCTGATGCTGCGTAGCAGGTAACGCGATGACGTCAAGGCAGACATCACACGATCTGCAGGTTATTGAACCAGCCCTGATTTATACGATTTTTGTTCATAAGGAGATGCCCGGTTTTACAAAAGTGGATCCACGTCTGGTGCTGCTTCAAAGCATACAGGCTGGTTCTGATGCAGCCGGATTGCAGCCGGCGGGCACATCCTGGGAATACCGCCAACCGATTGAGATCGATCTTGTGCGCTTGCATCGCTCCACCTCACCATTCCAGCGTCTGGTCAACCTGCGAAAGTTCATAGATGACGATGATGGAAACCATCTCCGCCTCACCCAGTGTATGATCTATACCCATTTGGACAGCCTGATCATCCAATGGATGGTTTCCCGCTTTGACCCATGGTGTGCTGCCGTAGAAGAAGGCTGGCAGGAACTGGTAGATGAAATGAAGAGTCTTGTAAAAATACAGGACCTGCAAAAAGCCAGCTCTCGTATTTTTGGCGCCAGCCTGTTCTTGTGGGTGATTCAAAAGAATGCAAAAAAAGGAAGAATACCCGACAGGTGCCTTCCGGAGATATTCAATAAGGCTGGAGTGGAGCAATCGCAGCTTGATATCGGTTCTTTATGGCATACCAGAGATACCGGTTTGCTGAATATTGCCAGTATTGATCAGGATGCTTGGTTTCTATGTACGAAGAAAGAGAAATGGGTGGAGCAGGAAGCCAATCGCAGATTTAACCAGCTTGGCAAGCATGCTCCTGCTGAATTTATGCTGCTCGCTTTAGCTCATCATAAATATGAATTTGAAAAGGAGCAGGTGAATGCCATTCATGAACAGCTGCGAAAACAGGAAGCCAGCCTCGATCGTCGTGCCAGCTGGCTGCTGGAAACACAGCGCTATTACCGCGAAAAGATAAATGAGAATAAATCTATTCAACAGGAGATAAATAAGAAGATTTTAACGTCATCTGCCAATCTTGAGGATTACCGGCGTACGAACAGCCAGATGCGCGACCTATTGCAGACATTGAATATCAACCGGCATAATTTTCTGATTCATGCTCCCGGTCTGATCAGCGTGGAAGGTCATGATCGCGTAGCCCAATCTACAGATCAGGAACAGGCGGCAATGGGTTTTTTAGAGGATGAGAATATTGTTGACCATATTTTTAAAACACGACTGGGGAGCATGAAAGGTATTTACAGCCAGATCGAAGCAGATATTATCTATGGAGAACACCTGATTGAGCGGCATGCTGCTTCACTGGATTTTGCGCGATGTATGGGGCAGTCAGACCAGATCTCTATCAAGAACATCGGGTCAGATTCTGTTTTTCGCTCTTTAGTACTGGCTGAAGTTGCGCTGGCATGTGCTTTATTATTGCCGGATTTCACGAATGCATGGCTTACGCAGCCATTTCTAACCGCAGAAAAATTGGGACTGGTGTTTACAGCCTCGTTTTCGGTAGGGGTATACCTTACTCACGGGAAGAAGATTATCAAAAACCTGGCTCTGGGGTTGACCGTCGGACTTGCAGCAGCGATCTGGCTGCTGCCGCCCAAACTCTTCAGGCATGTTCTTTTGCTTGGCGGTATTTCTGGAATAGTCGCTCTTCGAACCTGGCAGAATACGTTGCGAGAAGAACGCAGGCAGCGCAAAATGCGTAGCCGCAGGAAGGAAATATCCGGCAGAGTGGAGAAGCTTGCCTATGCTGCAGAGGAAATGCCCGATCTGCTGGAAGATCTGCCCCCTACACAGCTATACCGTTTGAAAGCGGAAAGTTCGCTGCTTAAAAAGATCGAGCGCAAGAATAATCTGGAGGCTGCGAAACGAAATATCACGGTTGAGGAATTGATACAAAAAGGGCTCGATTACAGTGTAACCCGTATCGGTGATGCGATCGGGGTGCGTTATGTAGTATCAACCTTTCAACTGGCTCGCGTGGTGGATCGGATTTGCGCGGTCACCCATCCGGTGGCGGTGGATTATAAAGACTTGCGGCAGGTGATCGGATACCGCCTTGAAACTCTCGCCAATGGAAAACAAAAATTGACGCGCGATCCTCATTATCATGGCAAGTATGCCGGTTTCCGTTCGGTTTATAAATCGGTGCATATTGACATTGATCTTTGGGGAGTTGGTGCGCATAAAGATATCAATTTAATGGGAGAAGTACAGGTTCGAACCCCCATTCAAAACTTGTACGCTGATTGGTTCCATGATGTCATTTACAAAGGAGCAGAGCAGGAAGCGGGTGAGGAAGGGATCAAAGAGGAACGCTCTGGTTTTATCACAAGTATTCACAAAGCGAAGGAGCCTATTGGGACCTCACCCTGGTTGATCCGTTTTCTCGATCATTGGAAACCAGTGCTGAATCGCCCACTGGCTCGCTTTGTGATCGTACTTGGTGAGATCGAACTGAAATTGTTTAAGAATCTTATGGAGTGGAAAACTGAAGGAGGGTAAGATGGGAATCTTTAAACAGTCATCGAATAAGAAAGCTGAGGATGCCTTTCGCCTTTATCAGCAGGGTGTCCAGGCGGCACACAATCGGGATGCTGTTGCTGCCATCAGCTCTCTGGAAAAAGCGATCGCTATTATGGGGGAAATTGGAGAGCTTCAGGGAGAACTGGTGTGTCGGTATCAATTGGGTGAGCTGTACATTGAAAATCAAAATTTCTTCCAGGCAGAGACTCATCTTAAAAAAGCATTGGATATCGCACAGGAGATAGGGAAATATCCGGAGCAGATCGATCTCAATTTCATGCTGGGGCGCTGCCTGCGTTTCTCCGGAAATGTACAGGCAGCTATTCCATACCTGGAAGAATCGGTAAAGATTTGCCGTGATGTGCGGGAAGAACAAAAGTTACCATCTATTATGAATAATCTTGGCTTAGCATATCGCCATACCCATAACCCCAGTAAGGCTTGTTTGATCTATGAAGAAGCATTGGCTCTCTCCGCTGCAAAAGCGGATCCAGGTATGGATGGGGTGATTCATAATAATATCGCTATGACCTATCTTGATATGGGCAACCACGAGAAGACAAAAGAAAACCTGCTGGCTGCGCTGCCGCTTCGTAAACGAGCTGGAGATATCCGCGGAGTAGCCGAAACGCTCCAAAATCTGGTAGAGTTTTTCACCACAGTCGGGGATACAGCGCAGGCAGATGTGTATGCAAAACAACTCGATGATGTGATCGGGCATTCGTGAAAGATGGAGGCATGAAATGGGAATATTCGGCAAGAAAACATTATCGCCTAACGAGAAGGATCAGCTCTGTATGAAGGCTACCAACTGGCAGTATAAAGGAGAACAGCGCAGAGCTCAAAAAGATATTCAGGGTGCCATTGAATGTTACGAAGAGGCATTGGTCTTATTTCGAAAAGCGCAGTTTCCTCTTGGGGAAGGGCGTGCTCTGCAGGGATTGGGGATGTTTCATCGTGATCTGAACCATTTTGACCAGGCTGCTGCCCTTCTAGATCAGGCTCTCCAGATTTTTATCACTCTTAATGACAAATTCAGACAAGGCACCACCTACGACCGTATGGGTACCATGTACTGGCAGATGAAGGATAACCAGCGCTCCATACAGATGTATACGAAAGCCTCAAACCTGCTGTTGGAAGTGAATGCACCCAAAGAAGCATTGGATTCCCTCATTGCAGTTGGCAGCCTTCAAATCATGGAAGAGGATTTTCCGAACGCTGAACGAACATTACTGCGAGCTCTTCAGATCGCACAGCAAAACGGGTTGCATGAATCGGAATCGCAAGCATCCTATCACCTGGGAGTAGCATTAAGAAAATTGGACCAGATTGACAGGGCTATAGAGAGCTTTTCAAGAGTAATACATATCTACCAGAAAACCGGGCATGAAGGCTTTGCCCCTTACGCTGCGAAAGAATTACAGGAAATGGGGGCAATAGAATCGACGAAAGCGTCTGCTCCTCAAAATATTCATCCGGATATCAAATCGGCTCTTGAAATCTACTCGCGCGGTCAAAATGAAAATGCCATGGATCAATTGGCAGATCTCGCGCGAGAGTTCATTCTGGGAAAAGACTTTAAAAATGCCGCTCAGGCATTTGAAGCAATGGGTGATATTCATAAAGACCTGGGTTACACTTCTATCGCACTCGATAATTTCAATAAAGCCCGTAATTTTTATTCTCAGTGTGGTTCAAAACAAGATTGCGCACAAATGGCATTGAAAATTGAAGAGATCAATCAAAATATGCAGGATTTCGAACTCTGAAATCATGATTTTCTTTTTTGCATGTACGAATTGGATTTAATATATGGGACAGGATGCCGCAGACGACCTCTCACTTGCTATTCAGCACTATAACAATGGTGAATATGAGCAGGCGATCACGAAATTTCAAGATGCGATCCGCTTAGCGCATACTTGTGGCAATATCCAGCAGCAAGCAACTGGATTGTCCAACCTGGGAGCTGCGCAGGGTCAGATGGGTGATTATTCTGTTGCGTGTGCAACTTTACAGGAAGCGCTGATTCTATGGCGACAGATGAAAGATCACAAGGGAGAGTGTCAGGCTCTCATCAGTTTGGGGACAGCACTGGAACATGTATATCGTTACAGTGATGCGTTGCAGAGCTGGCTGGGGGCATTGGAACTGGCACGTGGAATGTATGATCGGAAACTGGCGGAAATTGCATTAAAAGGTTCTGCGGATGTCTACAGTACATTAAAACACCACGATGATGCCATCATCCTTTACCAAAAATTACTTGATTATTATGAAAAGAATGACGATGAAGAAAAACAAATCGATGTCCTGATGAACCTTGCCAGGGTGGAATTAGATCGCGGAAATACCCAAAATGCAGAAGTTCGTACGCAACGAGCTTTATATCTGGCGCGGAAACGAGAAGATACTGCAAAA
Organism: Anaerolineaceae bacterium; assembly: GCA_963556045.3. Lineage (GTDB taxonomy): Bacteria > Chloroflexota > Anaerolineae > Anaerolineales > Anaerolineaceae > UBA4781. Next base: position 2,488,625 of record CAUVYA020000002.1, read on the forward strand.
GAGGCATACTGCCTTTACAAGATGGGCACCTTGTATTTACATACCGGCTTTAATCAGGAAGGCAGAGATCTGCTTTCGTCGGCTGTGACATCCTATCGGGCGAGAAACGACCCCGCTGATTTAGCACGCTTGGGGGCAGCGCTTAATGACCTGGGGATGGCGTATGATCGTCTGGGAATGTTCCAGGATAGTCTGACGGCATATCAGGAATCGCTGAAGATTGCAGAGCAGACGGGCGATAAGGTCAACCAGGGTGGGACATATCATGGGATTGGTTTTATTTATCAGCAGATCGGTCAATTTAATGAAGCGCTCTCTTATTACGAAAAAGCACTTCGCCTGACGGAAGAAGGCGGTGATTGGCATGCCGCTTCGTTAACATTGACCAACTTGGGGGTGGTCCATTTTGAACTAAAGCACTATCAGGAGGCCAGCTCTTTCCTGGAGAAAGCGCTGCAAATGCAGGAAAAAGCCGGCGACCTGCTTGCTCAGGGGCATACCCTGATCAGCATCGCTGCGTGCTATCATCACAACGATGAGGTCGATAGAGCAATCCAGATCTATCAAAAAGCACTGGAGATCCAGCAGCGAACGGGAGATCGTGATGCGCAGGCTGGCACGTTGAACAATATTGGAGAAGCTTTGCTGGGAAAGAAGAATTACACAGAAGCAATCCAGTATAAACAGCGTGCTCTGGGTATCTATAAAAAGATCAATAATCCGGTCGGACAAATTCAGACCATGTTCAGTCTGGCGCGCATCTTCGCAGTGATCCAGCATCTCACGCAAGCAGTTGACACTCTGGATGAAACGGTGAAACTGATCGAAGGTATGCGTGTGAACTTACTGAGTGAAGCGATGCGAACCAGCTATTTCTCGCATGTGCATGATATTTACGCAATGTATGTGGATGCATTGCTTCTAATGAACCGCAGGGAAGATGCTTTTAATATGGTTGAACGTGGGAAAGCGCGTTCTTTTCTCGATCTGCTTTCCGAAGCGCAGGATGATTTTCGTGCAGAATTGGATCCGGCGCTTCAGGCAGAAGAACAGCAGTTACTTGAACAGATGGATAAAACACGCACTCAACTTAACGCCATTGACGATGAGGAGAAGGACGAAGAAAAGCAGCACCAGGTGGAAACTCTCAAAACGCAGCAGCAGGATCTGGAGCGCCGCTATCAGATCTTGCAGGCGGAGATCCGCCGCCAGAATCCTCGCTATGCTGCCCTGACACAGCCGGCTGTGTGGGGCATCGAACAGGTTCAGCGCGAACTGCTGGATGAACATACCGCATTATTGGAATATAACCTGGGAGAGTATGTCAGCGTATTATTTGTTGTGTTGAAAGACAACTTCGAAATCTTCCGGCTGCCACCTCGTTCGCAGATCGAAACACAGGTTCGTGAATTGCGTGCTTCTTTGAGTCTGCACCGCTATGCTCATGGGGATGCACTATACCATCACCTTATCCACCCTGCGGAAGATATGATTCGAGGGAAGGACTTGTTGATCGTTGCAGATGGAGCGCTGCATTACTTGCCCTTTGCACTGCTTCTTACTGCATCGCCAGAAGAAGGACGGACAGGTGAGAGTATGCTTCCCACAACTCTCCGTTCGGAACAAGCTTTTGATGAAGATGCCCTGCTCACACAAACGCTCGAAAAACAGCTGGCTGCCCTGCCGCCTTTTGATTTTGCACAATTGCCTTACCTGCTGTGCGAGCATACCATCAGTTATGCTCCTTCAGCCAGTGTAGCTGGCGTCATTCGAAAAGAAGCGCAAACCAAGGTGAAACCGCTTGCGCTCGATAAGCAGATCGTTGCCATGGCGGATCCGGTTGTAGAGGGGCAGAAGCTATCATCAGGAGCTTTGCGATCCATGCACGGGGAGCCGACTCCCCTTCCTTATACGGCAGATGAAGTCTGGACGCTTGCGGAATTATTCGACCAGCATATCCCTCAATCAAGGTCAGACAAATTGGATACGCCGCAGGTTCAATTGTTCACCGGACCGGAAGCCACCAAGCGAAAGATATTGGAATTGACCAATGGAAAAAGTGTTTATCATTTTTTACACATTGCAACCCATGGGTTATTAAATATCGAACAACCCCAATACTCCGGTCTTCTCTTTTCGCCGGAAGGGGAACAGGATAACTACTGGAAGACCTTTGAGATCTTTCAGTCGCATATTCCAGCCGATACTGTTGTGCTTTCAGCCTGTGAGACCGGATTAGGTAAAGTGGTGCGCGGCGAAGGTTTGATCGGATTGACACGCGCTTTTTTATATGCCGGGGCTGCTCGTGTTTGTGTATCCTTATGGAAGGTTGCGGATGTCTCGACTCCGGATCTGATGCGTTATTTCTATCAGAATATGCTGCAGGGACAGGATGCAGCCCACTCCTTGAGGGCTGCCCAGCTACAGCTCCTGGAGAAAGGTATCTTCGCTCATCCATTTTACTGGGGGGCATTTGTGATGGTAGGATCCGATTGAAAGATACCTTTCTGTATTTAAAGTATGAGGTGTGAAGGATTTATATTCTACGGAGTGAAAATACTATACAGAATAAAATCGCTTTCCAGGCTTTCATCAACTTCGTATGTACAAACCTGAATGTAATAGCGACCCTCAGGATTGCTGATCGTAACTTCTTCATCACCGGTTCCAAAATCATTGGACTCCCAGGCTCCATGATCACTGTATTCCAGCACGGAGAGATCCATGTCGACATAGATGTCACAATCGATACTAAAATCTGATATACCTATCTTGAGTGAATTGCCTTCTGGAACCCACAGACAATATACGGAACATCCTTCAGGGTAATATCCAGCGGTAATATGGTTGGTGTAGCTTTCATTCATGTCAATGCGCTCTGTAGTGGAATCGCATTCACCACCTGCGAAAGGTGTTGAGGTGTCAATAGGTTCAGCAGTATTTGTCGGTTGAGCAGTATTCGTCGGTTGGGATGTATTTGTTGGTTCAGCTGTGGCTGGGGGTTGAGCAGTGTTGGTTGGCTGAATGAGGTCTTCTGCGTCTGTTTGGCACCCTGCAAGGATAAAAATTAGGATAAGGGAAAGGAAAAGGTATTTCTTCATAGTGCATCTCCGAGGATTAAATTTTTGAAAAATAAGGGTATTTAATAATATGTAGCAATTATCCTACTCATACATTTTTCATTAATTAAGTATAGCATTATGAAGAAAAATTGAAACAATTTCAGTAAAAGACACGCAATATTTTCATGAAATTGGTCTCGCATATCTTATAAAAGTAATTGCGGGCGATACTGGAGCGCTTCAGCCAGGTGAACGGAAGTGATCTGCTCCTTTCCATCCAGATCCGCGATGGTGCGTGCCAATTTCTGAATTCGAAAATAGGCTCTGGCAGTGAGCTGCATTTGGCGCATGGCATTTTCCATGAGCTTCTTCCCATCCTCGCTGAGCGCACAATACTTGCGGGTGTCTGCATTGTGCATATCTGCATTGGAAAAGATCGTTCTCCCTTTTTCTTGATCGTGATCTTGAAAGCGCATCTGCTGGATGTTGCGTGCTCTTTCAACGCGTGATTGAATATCCGTGGATGCTTCTCCCATACGGGCATCACTAAGTTTTTGATATTCAACGCGTGGTACCTGAATATGGATATCAATACGATCGAGCAGCGGTCCGGATATGCGTTTCTGGTACTTGCTGATGCTGGATGGTGAACAACTGCACGGATGGCTGTTGTCACCATAATAACCACACGGGCAGGGATTCATGGCTGCTACCAGCTGGAAATTCGCCGGAAAGGTAAGCGATCCGCGTGCCCTGCTGATGGTGACCATTTTGTCTTCCAGCGGCTGGCGTAAAACCTCCAGCACCTGTTTGCTGAATTCCGGCAGTTCATCCAGAAAAAGGACGCCGCGATGAGCTAATGAGATCTCGCCGGGATGAGGCCAATTTCCTCCCCCGACCAGACCGGCATGCGAAATGGTGTGGTGAGGTGCTCGAAATGGGCGTGTTTGAATGAGCGGCACATCTTTTGGCAGCAGATCAGCCACGGAATAAATGCGCGTGACATCCAGCGATTCTGTAATATTCATGGAAGGGAGAATGGTGGGCAGGGCACGTGCCAGCAGGGTCTTGCCGGCGCCTGGAGGACCGATCATGAGAATATTATGTCCACCCGCGGCGGCAATTTCGAGGGCGCGTTTAACGTGCTCCTGTCCCTTGATCTCGCGGAAATCTGTCAATTCCCAGGCGGGCTGGTCTGGATGAATTTCCTGTGGTTGAGATGGGATGCTGAGTGCACCATTCAACGCTGCGCATAGTTGTGCCACATCCTGGATGGGGATCACTTCCACATCGGGTATCAGCGCTGCTTCGGCGGCATCCACTGCGGGAACCAGTACACGGTGAAAACCCTGTTCTACTGCCAGGGCAGTCATAGGCAGCACTCCGCGCACGTGTCTGACCGAGCCATCCAGAGAGAGTTCTCCAATTACCAGCGTATCATCCAGAATATTTGCGGGGATCTGTTCGGAGGCTGCCAGAATTCCAAGTGCGATAGGCAGATCGTACGAGGGACCTTCCTTACGAACCGACGCCGGAGCCAGATTTACTCGTACGTGCTTGCGGGGAAACAGCAGCTCGGAATTTTTAATAGCAGATTGAACGCGTTCACGACTCTCTTGAACAGCGGCATCAGGCAGCCCTACGATGATTACCCCCGGTAACCCGTTCGCCAGGTCTACTTCAACTTCTACGATGACTCCATCCAGCCCCAGGATGGCACAGGAAAATACGCGTGCCAGCATACGCTAAGTGTAATGGAGAGCAGTGTGAACTGTCAATAATTTTCGGTTTTTCACGGGATCAAATGGAGAAATGAAAAATCCTTATTTCTCAAACTCGACTTCCCACTCATGCCCGAAATGAAGGTGGTAACGCTCACACAGGTTATCCTGGTTCAATGCCAATCCCACCCTCATCAATTCGTTGGTATAGATGGTCATCTCTCCTTTACTGACAAATCCAAAGGATTGAGAGAAAGGTATTGTTGCAGACAGAATCTCTTTATCGTTGTGGCGAATGGTGACATGCACTTGATCACCATAATCAAAACCTGCTTTTTTGAAGGTTTCTACGGGTATATTAGTCCACAGATTGCCGAAGTTGGGGTCATTGATTTCAAAAATACCTTTCACTTTCCCCCGGGTAAATTCTGGTTGGGCGAGTGGGAAAGAGATAATTTCATCAATGCTATAAGCCGGTCCGACCTCTTCAAACGAAATGATGCCGCTTGCCAGTTTTGCTGCGCAGTAGCCGAATACATCGCGACCATGAAAAACAGCTACTCCTTCGGTATTCTTGCCGCGCAATCGATTCACTTTTTGATCGATCTCTCTGATCTCGCTGATTCCCACCCATTCCTTCAAGTGGGTGAGGGAGCCATTGTCAGGGCTGACTACATAGTATCCATCGGCAGTCTTTGCGACGCTGGCTTTACGGGGTGTACCCACACCGGGGTCTACCACGGATACGAAAATGGTGCCTTCAGGCCAGAAATGCATGGATTGATACAGACGGTAAGATGCGCTCCATGTGTCATATTGCGGGATCTCATGAGTACCATCTATGATCTCTAATTCACGATCCACGCTTTTTACCACACCATACATGGCGCATACTGCACCTTCTTTGTAGGTGAAATCTGTTTGAAATACAAGAATGGGTTTCATTAATTTACTCCAAAATAAATGGATTGAAAAATCGGCTGTGATTGATGAACATGGATACCCCCAGCGAACCGAAGAAAATTGCAGCAGAAATTGCAATGGCTGAATAATCCTGTTTATCCAGTTTCTTGGATGTGTACCAGGTTCGCTTCTTGTTTTTCGCGAATCCTCGCAGATCCATGGCATTGCTGATCAATTCGATCCGATCGAGTGTGGAAAAGATCAAAGGAATAACGATCAACAGTGCATTCTTGAAGCGATCTTTGAATTTTGCCTTTTTTGATAGATCTAAACCGCGTGCTTGCTGTGCCAGACTGATATCCCGATAATCCCGCTGGATATCAGGGAAGTAGCGCAATGTCAATGCAACTGCAAAAGATCCTTTATAAGGAACGCCCACCCGATTGATGGATGATGCAAACTCACTGGGATTGGTTGTAAGTAAAAAGATCATCCCCAGTGGGATGACAGACAGGTATTTAAAGAATTTTGTGACCTGATAAAGTATTTGCTCCTGCGTCAGATAGATATTGCCGAACAACTTGGTGATGGGGTGACGGGTTCCATAGATTTCCACTCCCATTTCCGGCGAGAAAAAGAAGGAAATAATGGTGTTGGTCACAATAAAGATCAGGACATAGATCACCATGGTGCGTATTTGTGCGTACTGGATCCTGGAGATTTTGAGGATGATAATGGAAAAAAACATGATAAACAGAACAACACGAATATCATAGGAATACATGACCGCGAAAGTAAGGAATAGAAAGCAGAGCAATTTGGTCAATCCTGAAAGACGATGGATGGGTGTATCGACTGAATTATAAGAAAACAGCTTCATTTTAATGCTCATCGGTTTTTCAGTTTCCTTTCGTAATCAATAAAACCCTGTACAAAAGCAGTTCCGTCTTCGATATCCACCATATGCGCGAGATGGAAGAGCGAAGTTTCTTTTAAATTGGCATCTGCAATTACCCCGGCGTTTGTAAGCACAAAAGACGCAGATGTATCGGCTATAAGGTGACCCTCTGCAAGTACGATGGCTCTGGGAGTATATTCGAGCATCAGGTGCATATCATGCGTGATAAGGATGACGGTCACTCCCAGTTTGTTGATCTTAACCAGGAATTCCATGATCTCGCTGTAATGTCGAAAGTCCTGCCCGGCGGTAGGTTCATCCAGTATCAAAATTTTTGGGTTCAAAACCAGAATAGAGGCAATGGTGACACGTTTCTTCTGACCATAACTGAGAGCGGAAATCGGCCACTCAATGAAAGGTGATAAACCGCATACATCCAGCACTTTTTCCACGCGCGGCTTTATCTGATCTTCAGATATATTGCGCAGCCGCAATCCGAGGGCAACCTCATCATAGATGAGAGGTTTAGAGATCATTTGATTGGGATTCTGCATTACCAGACCGATGATCTCGGCTCTTTCTTTAATCGTTTTATCTCTGATGTCCTCTCCTCGATAGCGGATAATACCTTTATCCTCTTTTTCAAAACCGCACAGTAGTTTAGCAAGGGTTGATTTGCCTGCCCCATTTTTTCCGATCAGGGATACCATTTCTCCCTCACGAATGTCGAAGCAGATATCCTGAAGCACGGGGCGTACTCCATCGTAAGAAAAGGAAATATGCTCCATTTGCAAAATGGAGGAATGCTCATTCTGTGGCGTTTTTTCATGAATGGCATTATGCCATGTGCATAAGGCTTCATTGCAGGTTGTGGTTTTCAATGTTGATATATAACCGGGCAGCATATCATGAGAAACTTTTACTCCAGCATATTTCAGCGCGGTAATATAAAGCGGTTCGCGGATGCCATTTTCTTTCAGAAGATCTGAACAAACCAGTGAGTGCGCGTCCATGTCGGTAACGATCCTGCCATCATTCAACATGATCACGCGATCGATGTCACGATGGAGTACATCCTCCAGGCGGTGTTCAATGATGATAATGGTCTTTTTTGAAGTACTGTGAATATCATCAATAATTTCTATGGCAGTTTTCCCGGTTGCGGGATCCAGGTTGGCGAGCGGTTCATCAAACAGCAGAATATCTACATCGTCGATCATCACTCCTGCCAGCGAAGTGCGCTGCTTTTGCCCTCCGGATAATTCAAAAGGAGAAGAAGAGAGCAGCTCCTGCATATCCACCATCTGGGCGACTTTAAGTACACGTTCATGCATGCTATCGTGTGGAATATTGTCATTTTCCAGCGCAAAAGCGATATCTTCTCCGGCGGTTAATCCCACGAATTGCCCATCTGAATCCTGCAGAACGGTTCCTACCTTTTTTGATAGTTCGAAGATATTTAATTCTGTTGTATCTTGCCCTTGAATGGTTAACGTTCCGCTGATCTCCCCCCTGTATGAGAAAGGAATCAGCCCGTTGAGGCAGTGTCCCAACGTGCTTTTCCCGCTTCCGCTGGGACCGATGATTAATATTTTTTCCCCGGGGTAGATCTTTAGATTGATATCATGCAGCGTTGGTTCGGATTGACTGTAGTATTGAAAAGAGAAATGCTTGAATTCGATGACGGGTTGTTTGTTCATGAATAATGATATGTTCCTTTAGAAAGGAAAATTGTATCAAACAAAAAGACCAATGATTTAAAACTGGTAATGGCTGTTGTTTCGATAAGGAGAATCATAACTAAGTTTTCGTATTCTGTTGTCCATATTGCATTGATTGGTAACCATTGTCCCTTACTTGAAAAAACGGATTTAGTTGAACAGCACATTTTGTAGCTGCCACAGGAATGTGGCAGCTACATGGTTGATATTATTAACTACCTGTGAGGTAGAAATAGTAAACCATCAAGACTCTATTTCTTGCTCAGGCTGCCTTTTTTGGTGCGAGTGGCAGCATACGCCACCAGCAGCAGTGTTCCAAATACGCCGGCGCTGACGACGTTCATGATAGCGGCGGTAATACCCTGGGTGAAGACCAGATTTACTGGTTCCTGATAGATGAGAATATCGAGAACAGGAGCGACAATAACCCATGCCACCACGTTGCCGATGAGTTGGATCAGGTTGAAAGTGAGAATATCCTTCCCCTTGAATTCACCTTCTTCAACCTTGGTGCGGTTGAATGCAAAACCAAAAATAAAACCAGAAACACCGCTGGCAATTACCCAGCTCCACCAGGGTGAACCATATTGAACGGCATCACTGAGTGCATGACCGATGAATGAGATCAAAGCACCTGCGATAGGTCCGAACAGGGTGGCGAAGAAGCTGCTCAATCCGTATGCGGTCTGAAAGCTGGTTTCAGGAATTGGCGATGGGATTTTAACGTACATGAATAACAGCATGAAGATAGCAGCGCCCAATCCTGTTGCGACGATTGTTTTGGTAGTAACTTTGAAAAGCCCTTTCATATTAATTCTCCTTTGAATAATGAAAAAAATCAGATGTTATCGAGATTTTATATTTATCCGGCTGAAAACATTACATACATCCTGCCAGTCCTTCACCGCCGGCATCAAAAAGAATCTCCTCAATATAGATGACAGCTTCGTTCAGCTTGATCGATATAAATTTGGTTAAATTTTCTTCTTTGTAGATCAACCTTCCTGTCATTTTGGCTGATTCAGCCATTGTAAAAATGGTTTAATTGGTTAATTTCGATATCTCCTCCTTTCCTGAAAAAATGATGTGAATGTTTTCCAGTTGTTTAAGGGGTATTTGCATGAATGGTTGCCCAACTGGAATTCCATGTAAGCAATATGTATTAATATCTGCCACCCGGATATCCGCAGCGCTGATGCCAAAATCTCGTTTTGCAGCTTTTGTGCGCGGTCGAGAGCTATATTTACTATCAACTGATTCGATCTTTTCTTTGGAACAATAGATTATATTGTAGGCAGGAGTGCAAACGGGAATCTTTTCATTTCGCTGACCTGGTATTACTCTATTGACCATCCTTGTTTCCCTGTCCTGAATAGATAATTGCTTCATAAATAGAATAACAATAATATATGGAATCAGTTGCTTTAATCTTACATTATTCAAGAAAATGAATCAATGATTTTCCGAGTTTCTCAGGATATTTTGATGACAGTATGTTTATATCTGTTGAAGGATCTGCAATTTGTATTACACAGCATGTATTGATGATGAGATGAAAAATGGTTTGATCTTGATCCCTGTCGCTGTAATATAGTCAATCAAAACCGGAATGGACTGCAACGATACCTTTTCCCCATTGTTGATTAAACCATATGTACATCGCATACGATGATAAGCCGTATAATGCAGGAAGATAAATGAATGCCTGGCAGGTTGATTTGGTTCTTCTCATTGGGTATGATAAAGAAGATTGAAGGTTCTATACTTGTGATCTTTCTTTATTGATTTTTCTTTGAGAGACGATAGGTGAGGATATGGTTTTTTCGGATATCTTGAATAATGCAGCCTTATTATTAGTGCTCGGGATTGTACAGAATTTGATCCAGCATCAATGGACACATAATTCTACCTGGGGACAGATCATCAGGGGCGTGCTGTTTGGAGCTGTTGCGATCGCAGCCATGTCGCAGCCGGTAAATTTCAGCCCGGGTATTTTTTTTGATGGTCGTTCGGTTGTTCTCAGCATTGGTGGTTTATTTGGCGGACCGGTAGTGGTTGCGGTTTCCAGCTTCATTGCAGTGTGCTATCGTGTTTATCTTGGCGGGGTGGGAATGCTTACTGGTGTGGGATCGATCCTGATCGCTGCCGGCAGCGGCTTGTTGTATCGAAAGATCATCAAAGGGCAGGTTCAGAAACTCAATTTTGGTCGTTTATTGGTCTTTGGATTTTGTGTGCATGCGATCCTGATTGGCTGGTTCGCCACCCTTCCGGCTGAAACCTTTTTGGATATCATTAATGACATTGCTTTGCGATACTTATTGGTATTTCCGTTGGCAACAGCGATTCTCGGCAGCGTGATCCTTGCCCAGGAATTACGTTCCATTGCAGAGGAGCGTTCGCGTATTGATTCACAAAAATATCGTGCAGTCTTGGAAACTGCCCCGGATATCATCATGACGCTTGACCAGGAGGGAAATATTCAATTTATTAACCACATTCCGGATTGGTTTGGTGATTCGAAAATCTTAAATGAAAAAGCCGTTTCATTCCTTGACACTGCGTATGTTGATCTTTTCATGGAAAAGTTCGAGCAGGTATTCAAGGAACGGCAGAACTTTTCCGGTGAATTTCTCATTCATTCACCCAATGGATTCCAAAGATGGTATTCAGCCAGTTTTGGATTCATGGAAGAAGAGAATTCCATGAACAGAGTTGTCGTTGTTGCAAAAGACATCACCCGGCAGATGGAGGATTTTGAGACCATTCAGCAGCGTAATCGCGAGGTCCAAAATATTTATGAAATCGGACAGTTGATAAGCAGTTCGCTGGATATCGGTTTGATCTACGATTCTTTTTTTCAACGAGTTTCTAAGATAATACCCTGTGATAATCTCCTGATCTCCTCTTACCATCCTTTGCAAAAGAAGATCAAGTGCGAGTATTGCCGTTTACATGGAGAGAAGATCACGACTCTCCCTCACCAACAAAAAGATTTGGATGAGGATGGGAATAGTTTACAGAATCAGGTCATAAAAACCCAGCAATCCACGATCATTCATGACATTCAAGAGTGTGAAGATCCGGGTAAACAGGCATATCGGATTGAAATTGATGGAAAATTGTATATGCTGGAAAAAAATCCCTGCAATGAAAATCCCTCCGTCAGATCCGGTATTATGGTACCTATTATTCTAAATATGGAAACGGTGGGAATGATCCAGGTTTACAGCTATAAGCAAGATGCGTATGGCGACCAGGAATTACATTTTCTGCAGGCGATCGCTGCGCAAATTGCGGTTGCGAGCAACAATGCCAAATTATATGAAGACCTTCGACTGGCATACGATAAAACACTGGAAGGCTGGAGTACCGCGCTGCAGATGCGCGAAAAGGAAACAGCCGGGCATACAAGGCGGGTCGCCGAGTTATGTATGCAGCTGGCAGACCGAATAGGAATTGTCGAAGAAGAAAAAGTACATCTATGGCGCGGAGCCTTGCTGCATGATATTGGGAAACTTGTTATCCCGGATGACATCCTTCATAAACCAGGACCGCTTGATGAGGAAGAATGGGCGGTGATCAAGAAACATCCGCAATTTGCCTATGACTGGTTGTATCCTATTGAATATTTGCGACCGGCATTGGATATACCCTATTCTCATCATGAACGCTGGGATGGCTCTGGATATCCCCAGGGATTGAAGGGAAAAGAGATCCCGATCTTTGCTCGAATATTTGCCGTGGTGGATGTATTCGATGCGCTTACCTCTGATCGCCCTTATCGTAAAGCATGGTCTATTAAGAAAACGCTGAAATACCTGCAAGACCAGGTCAACATCCAGTTTGATCCGGAAGTTGTCAAGATCTTCGTGGAACTCATACAAGAAAAAATGTAGAGTAGGTGCGATCTTCTGCTTACGCTTTCCATGTATCGGTATGGGCTAAACTTATGATTAAATTGACGAATCCCAGTACGGCAATACCAAGAAAAGCCAGGTTGTTCATCACGTACCATAATATGATGCCCACCGCGAAAAGGCAAATACCAAGAATGAAGAATGCCATGTAATTAGGTTCGATCGTGCCGCTTACCTTGTGGTTTTTTGAAGCGATGAAAATAAAAATTGCTAGCAGCAGCATACCTATCGCGAGCAGACTGGGAAATATGTAAGGTGTGATCATTATCTTTATCAGCAACTAATCTATCTTTTTCCCATTATAAAGTCGTGTTCACCAGGCAGAAATTCTTAAAATGTGCAATTCTGCATTAGCCACCTGAAGCAGTACAGTCAATAATGCTGGGAATGACGGTTGAATAATAAGGAAAATGTAACAGAATTGTTACATGAAGGGGAAACCGATTGACGTACGCTGTTCAGATTATATAATCAGGAACGAAGAGGTTCATCACCTGCTCAACACGCTGAGCAGGATGCGAAGACAATCAAACTGGGAAGAACAAAGAAGGATGAATAGGTGAGATATGTTTGATCTGGTTCAATTCAATGAAAAATTAATCCGGAAAGGGAATATTCCGGCGCTAATCGAAGCGGTGAAACATCCCAATCTTTTTGCTCGCTGCAGCGCCATTAATGATCTCGGATTACAGGTATCCAATCCGGCAGTAGTGGATAGCGTCCCTGTGCTGCTGGAGGCACTATTATCAAATGATGACCTGTCGAGTCTGATGGCTTCTATCACTTTAGGGAAATTGGGGAATTACTCTCATGAATTGGTGCTGAAACGGATGGATCAAACCGGGCAGGCATGGCTGTCTCGACTGTACGATCGGCAGTCAATCCCCGAAAAGGATTCATCATTGAGTAAATTATTTCGCGCACTGGGGAATATCGGAAATCCCGACAGCCTGGAAATCATTGTGCCGCTGCTGGAAGAATTGTACTGTTATCAGTACAGCGAACGTATCTCATCGGAATTGTATCGTGTGACCATGCTGGATGCGTTGACCTGCGTTGGCAAGATCAGAAGCGAACGGGGAGTGGATGTTCTTCTACATGCGACAAAACAACTGGATAAGCGCTTTCTGGGCACCATCATCTGGCTTTGGGGCAGATCGGCGGTTGAAAAAGCGCGAAACGGGATCATGGAGTATGTTTTCTCTCCAGACGAGATACTGCACCACAAGGCACTGGAAACTCTTTCTCAGGAATTGACGATTTTCCTATCCTCCACATTTCGCGATATGCAGGAAGATCGCGACGCTTTGATCGCCGAGTGTATGCCGCGCCTTCGAAAAGAATGCAATGACCGCGGAATAAAAATGAACGTGATCGATCTGCGCTGGGGAATAACCCCCGAAGATACACGCTCTACGGAAAGCCTGGTACGATCCTGCCTGCATCGCATCGACCAATGTCAATCGCATCATTTTATCTTCGTCGGTATGCTGGGATATCAATATGGGCATACCTGCAAATGGGACAGGACCGGTGAACTTCACAGTATGACGGAAATCGAAATACTGCATGCGTTGACCGGTGATAATAACAATCGACCACGCTTGTCTTTATTCTATTTGCGCGAGCCTAAACAGGATGAAGACACACAGGATTCCTCCGTTCGAAGAGCGTTGGAATTACGCAGGAAAGTAGAAGAACTTTCACGCCGCTATCCGGATGTTAAGATCACAGACTCCTATGCTTCTCCTGAAGAATTGAGCAGCGATCTCTTCCGCGACGTTTACCAGTACCTGGAAAAAACATTCCCGGCGCTCAATGCAAAAGATGATGTCTTGCAGGGTATATTCGATCAATATCGCTGGCATTCAGGACAGTTGACGCCTTCGTACATTCCACAGGAGAAAGATTTCCAATTGGTTGATTCAATTGTCAAGCTGGCGATGCCTGTGCTGATTGCCGGTGGGGAAGGGATTGGGAAAACCTCTTTGCTTTGCCACTGGGCGGAGCAGAGGATCAATATCAGCGATTCAGACCTGATCATCACGCATAACCTGCATCTTTCGCGACCTGACCAGAAAATGGAAAAATTGTATGAGCATCTTGCGTGGGAACTCTCCCGTATGCTGAAGCAGCCTTTTGATGAGGCTTTCCGTTCGCGATTGCTTGATGAAAATTCCAATATGCCAAAACTCCAGCAATTGTTCCATATCTTCTCGGGTACACTGCCGGAAGGAAAACGCTTGATCATTCTGCTGGATGGATTTAATGTTGAGGATACTGCCTTGATCGATACGGGCTGGCAGTATCCTCATCTTCCTCCCAATGTTCATTTAACAGCATTTACCGGATCGAGTATTCAGGGTTCCGGTATTCGTGATTTCCAGCATCCCAATCTTATGTTTTGGAATGTCGAAAAGTTAGAGAGGGATCTGAACGAAATGGATGTTGAATGCATCATCACCCGCAGGTTGAATGCTTTTGGGAAAGAGTTGACCTTCAACCAGCAAAAAATGATCCTTTCCATGAATCAAATAAAAAACCCCTTGTTTTTACAGGAAGTTCTCTCCTATTTGATCCGCTATGCGCCGGAACCCGGGCAGGGAAATGAATCATTTGAAGAAATTGTCCTTTCAGAAATGAAAACACTGCTGGGTGCGCACGACCTGCAGCAGCTTTATTATGTGCTGCTTGCCAAGAGTGTGCAAAAATACGGAGCGGTCTTTCTTGAACTCATCGACCTGCTCTCTGTCCAATATGATGATTGCAGTGATGATCAATTAAGCACATGGATACAGGAGCGCAACCTGCAGGTGGACTCTTCCATGATCCTTGCCCTGCATGATTTTCTGGGTGAAAGTTTGAACTATCAAATTGCGCATGGTTCGTTTAAAGCCGCCTTTGAACGCATCAATAAAGAAATGATTCCTGCTGCTGTTCCCGGCGGATCATTCTCTCAAGCCAATTTCACTGCCCGATCCGTCACCCCGCATGCATCCGAGGTCGAAGAATTGATCGAATCGTGGAACAGCCAGGCTCGTGAGCGGGTAGAACCTATTCTCCAGCATCAAGTGCAAAACAGTGATTTTCAATTCAAGACAGTTGTATCAGGGCAGAAGGATGGATCGAAAGAATTGGAAAAAGCCATTCAAAAAGCCAAGGATGGCACCATCATCATCCTGGAGCCTGGCTTGTATTCCATTTCCAGAACGCTCAAGGTCAGGAACCGCATCGCACTGGTGGCTGACACACAGCAAATGAGTGAGCAGAATGAAGAGGTGGTACTTGAGGTAGGACACGGCTTATCAGAAATGCTGCAGATCGATCTGGGCAAGGTCCGACCTCGAATAGGACCCTCCGGAAACGCTCTGGCTTTATTCCTGGCAGAAGGCATCACGTTTAAAACGAAGGAACCTTTAACAACCTTGATTACGGTACAAAAAGGGATCGTAGGTTTCAAGGATTGTCGATTTGAAGGCTTTCACGATTCTGAGGAGATCCCGAATGAAGGGGGGCGGGGATTGTCGCTGCAGAAGGAAAGCGGTGGGTACGTCAGCAACTGTATGTTTACGGGATTCAGTTCAGCGGGCATCTTTTTCGAACAAGCCTCAGATTTTCTTGTGCATCAAAGTGCTTTCGAGGAGAATGCCTGGGGCATTACTTCCAAATGCAGGGGAAACAGCGGTTTTGTGCTGGAATGTTCTTTCCATTCCAATTATTTTGGGGCATCCACACCGATGGGAATGCGGAGATGATCATTTTTGATAACGACATTGTGGGAAGCAGGGGAGAGGGATTGAATTTCGGAGGAGCCTGTACGATCATTGCACACAACAATATCATTCGTGGATCGGTCTATGATAATGTGCACATTGGCGCGGAAGCGACGGTGGCACTGGTCAAAAATCAGATTCTGGATGGGTACTGCTATGGCATCACTGCTTACTCGCAGAATCCGCATACCTTCATCTACCGCAACCAGATATTCCGCAATAATCTTGGTGGAATTAAGCTAAATGATGCTTTTCACGGGCAGATACTCGATAACGAAGTGGCGTACAACCTGCTGACAGGCATCACCCTTTCACATCATACCTGCGCCCTGGTTGCCTATAATGCCGTGCATGATAACCTGCAAAATGGAATCGGCGTTTTCTCGGATCAATCCATGCCGATCGGTCATAACCACTGCCACTCGAACGGTGCCATGGGAATTATGGCATCGCAGCATGCCATTCCGATTCTGGCAAGAAATCTCAGTGAGAATAATGGGCTGAGCGGTTTCTACGTGGTGGAAAACCGCGCTTGCAGGTTTGAACAGAATTCAAGCTGGGGAAACAAGGAATTCGGCATCGAAATTCCCTATGGAGAAAGGATCCAGGATTTCTTTTTATGCCTGAAGAACGCATTCGGCAATATTGGGTCGATTAATTACAGGGAGTTCGGCGTCCGCTGACGACTGCAATTTAAGGATTTTAGAATACCGGGATATGATAAACAACAGCTTCCTGAAATGGTAGCTGTTGTTGCTATGATTCTCTCCAATCATAGAATCGGATATCTGGCGAATGGGAATTACTCGCAATACTGTATCCTGTGAATTACATCAAGGAGATTGTATGTTTTTTATTGCTGTTGTATTCATGGGAATCGGTGTGAGTTTGGAGATTTGAAAAGAAAAGCGTACCTCAAGATGCATCCCTCATGGTAAATTGAGCAATCTTGAACAAACAGGAATAGTATGGAAAACAGCCATCGAGATACGATTTTTGTAACTATCGTGACCAGCCCAACGGAACTAAACGCGGTTGCTCTTCTCGTTCGCTGCCTAAGAACATTCGGGGGAGAAATGCAGGATATGCCGGGTTTCATTTTTTTTAGTATGGAAAAAGGAACCTCCGATCAATTCCAATCAGATAAGCATATTGCAATCATTCCTCTCCATGAAAAACATTCTGCCGAACCATACTTCTTCCGCAGCAAGGTGATGGCATGCGCGCAAGCTGAACGATTAACGGAAAATGATGGGAAAGTATTGATATGGTTGAATCCCATGACGCTTCTATTTAAAGAACCAGCAGACTTTCTGCTGGTAGGGGAGAGAAAGGCTGCCTTCCGACCGGTTCATATACAAAATATCGGTCAGGAGATCGGTGAACCTGTTGATGCATACTGGGATGGTATTTATAAAAGAGTTGGGAGGAATGCAGACAGCTATTATTTGGTTTCTTTCGTGGATGGGAAAAAATTACGACCATATTTCAATTCTCATTTATTTGCAATTGATCCTGCGCTCGGCATCATGCAGGAATGGGAAAACTTATTTAATGAGATGACACAGAACGAGGAATTTCAACGCACTTGCTGCGCTGATGTTCCGCATCGGGTCTTTTTACATCAGGCGATCTTGTCTGCCCTGATCGAAATCAAGCTGAAGAGGTCGCAGATCCATATCCTGCCTGAGGCATATAGTTATCCACTGCATTTTCATCGACAATTGAACGCCGAAAAGCAGGCTCATTCTTTGGATGAACTGATATGCCCGGTGTACGAAGAACGTTTGCATTTCCCTGAAACCTTTTCCGGCATCTCTGTATCGCCCCCGTTATTTGAATGGCTGCGGAAGCAATCCGCATCTGTTTAGCCGGCAGCTCAAGACAGGCAGGTTTTCTTGTTCCTTCTGAAGAATATATAGAAGTATTTCATGATAAGTTAAATAATATTTATAAAAAAATAAATTATAGTAATATTATACAACTGTACACTACAATATATTGAATAAGTCATTAAAATAATTCAAATATTTGAATAAGGAGCTGCGAATGGAGCCTTCAAAAACGAATCAAACATGGAAACGGAGTTTCTATCCATTCTGGGGCAGCCAGATGCTTTCCTTACTGGGAAGTTCTCTGGTCCAATTTTCACTGGTATGGTGGTTAACCAAAGAGACCGGTTCAGCAACTGTTCTGGCTATGGCTTCCATGCTGGCATTGATCCCGGAAATTGTCATCCAGCCATTCGCCGGTGCGATCATTGACCGCATTGACAGGAAAAGAGCGATCATCCTGGCGGATGCGCTGATCGCATTCTTTACCCTTCTGCTTGGAATTCTCTTTATCATGGGAGAGGTGCAAATCTGGCATATTTACGCCATCATGGCAATTCGCGGCGTAGGCAGCGCTTTTCATTACCCTGCTGAACAGGCATCCGTATCGCTGCTGGTTCCTAAAGAACAGCTTGCGCGCATTGCCGGGTTAAATCAGGCGGCACGCGGTGTCATCAATATTATCGCTGCTCCCCTGGGCGCTCTGGTGATGGATCTGATAGGAGTGGAAGGCTCCGTTATGATCGATGTGGTCACCGCCATCCTGGCTGTGACGATCGTTTCGTTCGTAGCGATCCCGCGCCAGCAGGTGCTGGAAAAGAAAGAAGGTTCGAAACTTGGCGTCATTTTGCATGACATGAAAGAGGGTTTTCAATACCTGCTTAGCTGGAAAGGGATGATGGTGATGACGGCTATCGCTCTTCTCTTCAAAATAGCGCTCTCGCCCGCGTTTTCGCTGATCCCATTACTGGTGCAGGAACATTTCCACGGCGATGCAGCCCAGTACAGCATGGTGGAAGTGGCGTTCGGAGTGGGGATTATTGTCGGAGGTGGTGCCCTGGGAGCATGGGGTGGTTTTAAGAAAAAGGTCTATACCATGATGATGGGTGCGATCGGTGTGGGATGCGGCATCCTGGCGCTGGGCCTCATCCCGGAAGGCGGTTTATACGCCAGTCTGGCGCCCTGCTTTTTGATCGGCTTTATGGTCCCGATGGTGGATGGTCCTTTGATGGCGATCATGCAGGAGCATATCGACAATGAATATCAGGGCAGGGTTTTCACCATTTTCGGCAGCCTCATTTCCTTATCCACGCCGGTTGGGCTGGCGATCGCCGGTCCGGTTTCTGATGCCCTGGGTATTCAATTCTGGTTCATCGCAGCCGGTGTATTAATATTTCTTTCGATGGCTATAGGGCTTTCTATCAAATCGTTCCGCGAAATTGAAGAGGGACCGGCGGTTAATCCCAATAAGGTCTCTTCCCAGCCGCAGCCGTAATAAGATGAGATAGAATCATAGCAGGAACTAAAAAAGGTAGATTCTTTTCTTGAAAAATAAACGCATTATCGTTATTGGGGGAGGACCGGCTGGCTTGCTGGCAGCCGGGACTGCTGCCGGGCAGGGCGCTTCCACTCTACTGCTGGAAAAGATGGAGCAGCCGGGCAGAAAACTATCTATCACCGGCAAAGGACGCTGCAACCTGACCAATCAGACCGACCTGCGCGATTTCGTTTCGCATTTCGGTGACAATGGATCCTTCCTTTATCAGGCGTTTTCCCGCTTTTTTATTAGCGATCTGCTCTCTTTATTGCACACCCTGAGCATCGAGACCGTGGTAGAACGAGGCGGACGTGTCTTTCCGGCGAATATGGATGCCAGTGAAGTGACCAGGCGGTTGATTGGCTGGGCGATGGATCAGGGAGTGGTCATTCGCACACACTCCAGAGCACAGGAGCTGCTCGTTCAAAATGGGCATATTCATGGTGTAAAACTTGATCGGGGAGAGGTTGTGGAAGGTACGGTGATCCTTGCAAGCGGAGGTGCATCCTACACCGGAACAGGCTCAAGCGGAGATGGATATACCCTTGCCGGGCAGCTGGGGCATACCGTTATCCCGATTCGTCCGGCGCTGGTGCCTCTGAAAACAGCAGGAGATGACGCGCAGCGGCTGCAGGGTCTCAGCTTGCGCAACGTACGGGCAAGCCTGTGGATAGATGGGCAAAAAACCATAGACCAGTTTGGTGAAATGCTGTTCACCCATTTTGGCATCAGTGGACCCATTATTCTTACCATAAGCGGGAGGGTGGTGGATGCCCTGCAATCAAATCATAAAGTGGAGATTGCCATTGACCTCAAACCGGCGCTGGATGAACAGAAACTGGATGCGCGCCTGCTGCGCGAATTGGACGCGCACGGCAGGCAGCATTTTTCAACCATGCTGCGAACGCTGCTTCCGCAGAAGATGATCCCGCTGTGCGTGGAACAGGTGAATGTCGCTGCGGACAAAATGTGCAGCCAGATAGATAGTGTGGAAAGAAAGAGATTGCTGCGCTGGTTGAAAGATCTTCGTTTTCAGATCACCGGCAGTCTTCCTCTTGAAGCGGCAATTATCACAGCAGGTGGGGTCTCATTGGATGAAGTGGATCCCCGCACCATGCAATCAAGGATCGTGGAAGGATTGTACTTTGCCGGGGAGGTGCTGGATGTGAATGCCGATACGGGCGGATATAATCTGCAGGCGGCTTTCTCGACCGGCTGGCTGGCGGGCAGCAGTGCCGCGAAATCTCTTGCGTGATTATTCTGTGGGTTCGTCCGGTTCAGGAAGTTTCCTGATGCGCTGGATGATATACCCGATCACCAATCCCAGTAACAGAACAAACGAAGCTGCTACATAGATCCACTTGACGAGGGTGCAGAAGGGGGCTAAGGAAGCCCAAAATCGGCTTTGTTCTGGAAAGTTCTTAAAAACCATGCTGGTGCTGATGTTCTCAAGGATGTCAAACACGAAAGCATACAGGGGCAGCACATTCCCACTGCGCAGACCAATTTGCTGCGTAAGCACCCGTTTGGAAAACCAGCTGATAGCTGTGGTGAGAAAAAAGGTATAGAGAATGGGGAAGGCGATATCGAAGGAAAAACGAGCGTTGATATAAGCAATGCGACCTTCCTCTCCATAGGCGTTTGCCATTTCATACAGATCGGCAGGGGTGTAGAAAAGCGATGTGTCGGGGGAACCCATGCCCTGTGAATACGCTTCAGCCTGCTGCGATTGAACGGGAAGAAAGAGAACAGAAAAGAGTACAAACAGCACCAATCCTGCAATAGTGAGTTTTCCCGTACTTTTTTCTTCCAGCCAGGAAGTGATGCCTCTGTTCATAGTATTATCCTTTTCAGTCTTGTTGCGGCATGATGGATCCATTTGTAGATTATAGCGAGATTGTGTTAGTTTTAACAGGAAAATCGGATCTACTCGGTTATTACATAGAGAGTTGTGCCGCGTTTTACCGGTTTGATGGTCTTTAAAGCCACCAGATCGCCCGAGTTTGCCTGTACGATGGGATCGTTTTCGATCTGCATGGATGAAACGGATTGCTGAAAATCGCTTCCATGCCCCAGGAAATGAACACTATCTCCGATCTTTAAGACCCCGTGTACGTTAATGACTGCTACTGATAGCTGGTCATAAAAGTGAACGACTTCTCCCACTTTTTTCCCTTCCATTCATCCTCCATATCTACTTACCTTAATTATAGTGTTTGATTGCGGTAGATATTGATCTGGTGAAAATTGTTTGACTTCCCTATTAAAAACTAGCTGGAAATGAGTTATAGTATTAAAGTTTTATTCCAACAAGTATAGGATGCTATGAACGCAATAGAAGTCATTAATCTACAAAGAGATTTCCACACTACAACGGGAGTTTTTCGCCGCAAGACAAAAACGGTCAATGCCGTCAACGGAATTTCGTTCGATGTGTCAAGTGGAGAATTATTCGGCATGCTGGGACCCAATGGGGCAGGCAAGACCACCTCGGTCAAGATGCTTACCACGTTGTTGATCCCTACCGCCGGCACAGCTCGTATTTTAGGGCGTGATGTGATCAACGAAGCAGACCAGTTGCGACCTCGCATCGGCTTCATTTTTGGTGGAGAGCGCGGTCTCTACTGGCGTCTCTCCGCGAAGGATAATCTGCGTTATTTCGCCAGTCTGTACTATATGGAACCGGAGGTCGCCAAAAAGCGCATTCCGTTCCTGCTGGAAATGGTGGGCTTGCAGGATCGTGCGGATGAAAAAGTGGAAGGGTATTCGCGCGGGATGCGTCAGCGCCTGCATATTGCCCGTGCTCTGCTGCACGATCCGGAGGTCTTGTTCCTGGATGAGCCTACCATGGGGCTGGATCCGGTCGGTGCGCGCGAGCTGCGCCAGACGGTGCGCAATCTGCAGAGTGAAAAGAAGACCATTTTATTAACGACGCATTATATGTTCGAAGCAGATTCACTCTGCCAGAGGGTCGCCGTTATCAATAAGGGTGAGATCGTTGCTCTGGATACACCTGCAAAGATCAAGGATACGGTCAAAGACCTATCGGTTGTGGAGATCGAGGTTTTTGGGATCCCACTTCAAGTATTGGAGAAGATCAAGGCTTTGCCTGTGGTGGAAAATGCCAGCGTGGAAGATCGTGACCAGCGCCAGTTATTGATCGTGCATACCCCGCAGGGTGCCGAGGCGATCCCTGTTCTTGTAAGGGAACTGGAGGGATTAAAACTGGGGAAGATCACAACGCGTGAACCCACCCTGGAAGATGCGTATGTTCGCCTGGTGGGAGGGGAATGATGACAGCCTGGCACAAGATCACCCGGAATCTGCGTGTCATTGCCATTGCTTTTGAAATAGAAATGCGCCAATCTTTCACCGATGCGTTTGTCTTGTTCGGCATCATTGTTCAACCTATGGTTGTGGCTTTTATGGCATTATGGATGCTGCAGGACCAGATCGCCAATTATGCTATTTTTGTGATCGTTGGAAGTGGGATGACCGGTTTGTGGACCAATCTCCTTTTCCAGGGCGGCAACAGCATCACCGGAGAACGCTGGACGGGAACTCTGGAACCCTTATCCTGCACCCCGGCTCCGCTGCGGGTGGTGGTGACGGGTAAATTGCTGGCAAATATCACCCAATCCCTTTTTTCCATCGTTTTCTGCTATGCCTTCATCTCAATTTTAATGGGGCTGCCGGTATCCATCGCGTATCCCTGGCTTTTTGGTGGCTCTATCCTCCTCACCATTGTAGCTTTTGTCGCTTTTGGCTTGCTGATCGGCACACTCTTCATTTTGAATCCTGATTTCCAGCACTTTCAGAATGGGCTGGAATTTGTGGTGTATGTACTGGCAGGTTTTCTTTTCCCGATCGCGCTGCTGCCGATGTGGACTACCCCTTTCAGTTATATTCTCACTCCCTACTGGGCAGCGCGCGCGATGCATGCCGCTTCTAGCGGTTCGGGCGGCAGCGCAGAGGTCTTTTTTTGCTGGGCAATGATGCTCTTGCTCTCCGTTGTCTATTTTGTTTTTTCTAAATATCTTTTCCGTGCGGTGCTGCGCAAAGCACGGGAAGACGCTACTTTGAATATGCAGTGACCATGGAAAGATTTAAATTAAACGTCAAGATCTTTTTTGAAGGCGCCTATTTATCATATATAGGTCTCTTCCGCTGGTTGACACCGACCACCTATTTCGCCACGCTGGTATTCGGACCCCTGACCCAGATGTTGTTCTTTGTGCTGATCGGCACCTATGCACAGGGTACCGACCGCGCCTATTTCTATGTGATCGGGAACGCCCTCATGAATGCCGCCATGAGCGGGATCTATGGAGTCACAATGAGCATCGGCGGAGAACGCTGGAGCGGTACGCTCCCCTATCTTTTTGGCGCGCCGGCAAACCGTATGTCCCTTTTCATCGGAAGGGCGTTCATGCACGTTCTGAATGGTATGGTTGGTGTTGTCACCGGTCTTCTTTGGGGCTGGCTGCTTTTCAACATTGACTACTCTGCTACGAATCTATGGGCGCTGCTCCTGACCATTCTGATCACAACTTTCAGTACTTCGGGATTGGGATTATTGATGGGCTGTATCGGGTTGATCACCCGTAATGTGATGTTCGTGAACAACACCGTCTATTTTGTATTGCTGGTGTTCTCAGGAGCGAATCTTGAAATCAGCAGCCTGCCTGCCTGGATGCAGGTGGTATCGAAATATTTGCCGCTCACGCGCGGTATCGCCGCTACGCGGCAGCTCATCGCGGGTCACAGCCTGGCAGAGATCCGTCCGTTGTTGCTTGAAGAGCTGGCGATCGGCGCATTCTTTGCTTTGCTGGGTTATTCCCTTTTTCGCTGGTTTGAGTTTGTCGCCAAAAAAAGAGGGACACTGGAAGTATTTTGAGGTGAAGTATGCAGAAACCAGTTTACCTGGATTATAATGCCACGACTCCCATCGCACAGCAGGTTGCGGAAGCGATGCGCCCATTTATTTATGAAAGCTTTGGGAATCCTTCCAGCAGCCATGCCTATGGTGCTGCCGCGAAAAAGGGGGTAGAGAAAGCAAGACGCCAGGTGGCAGAGATGCTGGAATGCCAGCCAGACGAGATCATTTTTACCAGCGGGGGTTCGGAATCTAACAACCTTGCCATCAAGGGGGCGGCATTTGCCTATCGTGACAGAGGCAACCATATCATCACCTCGGCGGTGGAACATCCGGCAGTACTGGATGTGGTTGCCTACCTGCAGAAGCAGGGTTTTCGCGTAACCATTCTGCCGGTGGATGAGTACGGCTGGGTTGACCCTGTGGATGTGGAAAAAGCCCTTACTCCCGATACCATCCTGATCAGCATCATGCATGCCAATAACGAGGTGGGCACTGTTGAGCCCATTCGTGAGATAGCAGCCATTGCCCATGAGCACGGCATATTGATGCACAGCGACGCGGCGCAATCCGTTGGCAAGATTCCGGTTTCGGTACAGGACCTGGATGTGGATCTGCTTTCGATTGCGGGGCATAAAATATATGCCCCCAAGGGTGTTGGGGCATTGTATGTCCTCAGGGGGGTGCGGCTGGAGAAGATCATGCACGGCGCGGAACATGAGATGAACAAACGCGCCGGCACCGAAAATGTGATCGAGATCGCCGCACTGGGGCAGGCTTGCCAGCTTGTGAAAGACAACCTGGATACCTACCGTCAGCACATGTTGAGCATGCGTATGCACCTTGAAACAGGTTTACAGAATGCATTTCCTTCTTTAAAATTCAACGGGCATCCCAGCGCACACCTGCCCAATACCACCAATGTCAGCTTTTATGGCTTGGAAGCCAATATCATCCTTTCTGAACTGGATCAGGTGGCAGCCTCCGCCGGGGCAGCCTGTCACGCCGACCAGGTGGATCTATCTCCCGTCATCGCAGCCATGGGAATCCCGGTGGAATATGCCATGGGAACCATCCGTTTTTCGGTCGGGCGCAATACGACCGAAGAGGAGATCGATTTTGCCCTGGCAGAGATCACCCGCGTGATCGGCAACCTTCAATCTCAGGAGAAGCTGCCGGAAACGGTCAATACCAGCGCAGAAATAAAACTGACCCATTTCACGCATGGGCTGGGTTGTGCCTGTAAGTTGCGCCCTCAACTGCTGGAAGAAGTGCTGGCTGATATGAAACCTCCTTCTGACGCACGGATTTTGGTGGGGACGGAAACAGGCGATGATGCGGCAGTTTATCAGATCAATGACCATACCGCCATCGTGCAGACGGTGGATTTTTTCACCCCCATTGTGGATGACCCTTATAATTTTGGGGCGATCTCGGCAGCCAATTCTCTCAGTGATGTATATGCCATGGGAGCGAAACCGTTGTTCGCGTTGAACATCGTCGGATTTCCCAGCAACCGTCTTCCCCTTTCTGTCTTGCGCGATATCCTGCGAGGTGCACAGGATAAAGCCGAAGAAGCCGGTATTTCCATCATCGGGGGGCATACGGTGGATGATACCGAGCCTAAATACGGTATGGCGGTAACTGGAATACTCTCACCCGAGCAGTTGATCACCAATGCAGGTGCGCAGGTGGGAGATCACTTGATCCTGACCAAACCGATCGGCACCGGAATTTTGACTACCTCATTAAAACAGGGGCTGTTGGATGCGGATCAGGCGGATTCCCTGATAAAAACGATGGCTGCCTTGAATGAGAAAGCAGGCGCAGCTCTGCATTCCTTTGAAGCGCACGCCTGTACGGATGTGACCGGCTTTGGTTTGTTGGGGCACCTGCTGGGCATGATGAAAGCCTGTGATTGTACGGCTGTGCTTGATTTTGCGAGCATTCCGATCATGGCAGGTGTCTATGATCTGGCTGCCGCCGGCATGATCCCGGGCGGCACTCGCAGCAATCATTCCTATACTGCCCCATTTGTGCACTATGCTGAAGAATTGACGGAAATCCAGCAGATGATCCTCAACGATGCACAGACTTCCGGCGGGCTGTTGATATCTGTGGTACCCACGCG
Organism: Anaerolineaceae bacterium; assembly: GCA_963556045.3. Taxonomy (GTDB): domain Bacteria; phylum Chloroflexota; class Anaerolineae; order Anaerolineales; family Anaerolineaceae; genus UBA4781. The sequence goes on from CAUVYA020000002.1 coordinate 2,514,996, forward strand.
TAGTGAAGCATTGCTGAACCATTTACAGCAGTTGGAAGTTCCGGCTGTGAAGATCGGGTCTGTTCAATCCAGAGAAAATACCACCTTTATCCGGGTGCGTTGACCGTCAGATAGGTTTGACCACTTCTACGCTGGTCCGATCAGTCCTCATTTTCCAGTTGTGTGATGTAGGTCTGCGGATCGGGGATCGGATCGGGGTATGCCATTTTGAAGGAGCGCAGCGTGTCAACGATGATGGAGGAAATGCACAGGTTGCGGTACCAGTTGCGGTTGGCAGGGATGGCATACCAGGGCGCCCAGGGGGTGCTGGTCTTATTGAGCATATCCTGGTAGGCTTTCTGGTATTGACCCCATAATTTGCGCTCGTCAAGATCGGCGGGGTTGAATTTCCATTGTTTGTGCGGATCGGTCAGGCGCTCCATGAAGCGCTCTTTTTGTTCATCCTTGTCAATGTGCAGATAGAATTTTAGGATCGTGGTGCCTTCCTCTGCCAGCATTTTCTCGAAAGCATTGATGTGGTCATAGCGTTTTTTCCACACTTCCTTTGGAACAAGCTCATGCACGCGCACCACCAGCACATCCTCGTAATGAGACCGGTTGAAGATGACGATCTCCCCTTTGCCGGGTGTTTTCTGGTGAACGCGCCATAGATAATCATGATCCAATTCGAGGGTGCTGGGCACCTTGAAGTTGGCGACCTTGACTCCCTGTGGGTTCACCTCTTCGAAAATAGCGCGGATGGTGCCATCCTTGCCGCCTGTATCCATTGCCTGCAGAACGATCAGCAATTTATGCTTGTGCTCGGCATACAGTTTCTGCTGGAGCTCAGCCAGCTCTTTTTGCAGGGTTTTAAAGGCTTTCCTGGCTTCTTTTTTCTTTCCATCCCATTCATCACCGGTGTCATCGGCATCCAGTTTCGTGATCTGAATGGGTTTTTCACCTGATACCAGATAGCGCTTCATGATCTCCTCATTTCTCCAGTTCTCTAAGAATGGTTTGGATGAGGTCAGCGTCATCCGGGAACAATCCTGCAGCGGGTAATCGCTGTAATACTACCGCCCAGTCAGGGTTTCCTTTAAAGACAGTTCGAAAAATTGGGAGAGCCTCTGCCAGGTTCCCATTCTCTACCAGTGTGGCTGCCTGCCAGAAGGGCAGTTCGTCAATGTGGGGGGCTAAGGCGGCACCCTGTGTGTACTGCTGCATAGCACCTGCCAGATCACCTTTTGCCAGCAGTTCATCACCCGCGTTCATGAAATTGTATGCTCTGTCAATGTGTAAAAGGCGCTCAAGTTCTACCAGTGGTTCTTCGTGATCGTCCACGCGCAGGTTGATCAGCATATGCTCGTAGGGTGCATCCGTATGCGGACCCTCCGCCACCAGCATGGCTGCACTTTGCTTCCCGCGAATATCCCCGCCTTCTGCCTGAGCAGCCTGCAGAGCAGCCAGCATACGCTCTGCTAGATCGCCGCCGCTTTGACGGAAAGCATTTGCCATGGCAGCCCATACGGTATTGTTCTTCATCATGTTCGCCTGAACGGAAAAACCATCACCCGCGACATGCCCTGCTTCAGCAATGCAGCGTTTGCCGGTGTGAACGGCTACTCCGCCGCTGGCATCCACAATGGCTACCTGACGGGTTTCCTTCTCCGCATCCTGCGCCAGCATGATGGCAAGCGCTTCCTGTGCGCTTTTCCCAGATCGCAGTAAATCCAATCCCTGTGGTCCGTAGCTGACCTTGACCATGGATTGGGTGGCTATTGCCCCAACGCCGGCTTCTACCCAGGGGCATAAAGCACCCACATTGAACCAGTGCGATTGAACGGCAACGCCCAGTTGACCGGTTTTTGCATCGTGCGCTACGATCGAATAGGTATGGTACAGAGTCTGCATGGCGAATCCTCCATCATTGTTTTTATTTTTTCCACAGAGCATAGATCGCTCTGGATAAGTAGCGGTTGCTGCTGGTTTCCTGCTGCACCAATTCTCCAACGGTTATGGAACCATGACGAGCTTGCATTCTCTCCTGCATGGCTCGCTGCAGGGTGAGAGCAGAGGCTTTCACCGCATAGGCAGTGAGCAGCATAAAAGAAGCCTGTTTGCTCAGAATGGATTCGCATGCGGAGAGCAGCGCAGGCAGGTATTTATAGAATTCCCACACCTCGCCATTGGGACCGCGCCCGAACTTGGGAGGATCCAGAACGATAGCGTCGTAAAAACTCTGGCGGCGAGCTTCGCGTTTCACGAATTTCAAAGCGTCATCCACGATCCAGCGCACAGGTTTCTCCTGCAGCCCGGAAAGTGCCTGGTTCTCTTTCGCCCACAAGACTGCTTTCTTTGAGGCATCCACGTGGGTCACCTGTGCGCCCGCCGCAGCGGCGAACAGGGTTGCCATGCCGGTGTAGCCAAACAAATTGAGCACTTTCATCGGATGCTGCCGGTCGGCAATATGATCGCGCAGCCACAGCCATTGCGGGTATTGTTCGGGGAAAAGACCGATATGGCGTGAACCGGAAAGTTCCAGTTTGCAGCGGATATCATCAATTGCAATGATCCATGGGTTATTGAATTTGGAGGCGTACGACCAGGTTCCATTCTCATCCCCGCTGGGGGAGTGATATGCTGCATGCGCTCTTGCCCAATCCTGCTCGGTCAGGTTTTTCGACCAGAATGCTTCCGGCTCAGGGCGGGCGAGCAGCATGTCTCCATATCGTTCCAGTTTCATTCCATCCCCGCTATCCAGCAGTTCATAATCAGCCCAGCCTGTGCTGGTTGTAAGGGATATTTCTATTTTAGGAGAGTTGTTTTTTGTAGTATCTGCCATAAGGAAACCTTATGTTTAGTATACCAACGAACCTTTTCAATAAGAATGGGACGAATGAATAGACCGCTTGTACAAATAAAATCTGTTCTCTTGCTTCCATGTTACGGGTAAGCGGTGATAGAAGCGCATGGATTTCTTTTATCATTGAAAAGTATTGCGGGAGAATCGGCATTATGAGAGAATATATATATTCACTTTACTCAATGAGTAAGGTGTCCTTAAATGCATCACTGATGAAATGGGTGTTTCAATGAGCGGAGTTCTTTCGAAAGACAGCGGTATAAGTACCATATTTCGTAAATTATTCAAATCCCCTGACGTAAAAACGTTTCTCGAAATTACCGGTGATGAAGTATGGGCACCGCCATTCCATGTCTATATTTCTACACTCTGCAAACAAAGACATCTTGTACCGGAACATGTCATCAAACGCGCAGCCATCGAGCGCACGTACGGACATCAGCTCTTTAATGGAAGGCGCAAACCCTCCCGCGATAAGGTCATTCAACTGGCGTTCGGCTTCGAAATGGATATCGAGGAAACGCAAACACTTCTGCAGATAGCCCAGAAAAGTATGCTCTATCCAAAGATCAAACGCGATACGGTTATTTTGCTCTGCATTGAGAAAAAAATGAATGTTTTCGAAGCGCAGAGCACCCTCCAGGAATTTGATTTGACTTTACTGGGTGATGGATAAAAATGGAAGAGGACCTGTCTGAAAACTTTCTGGAAACCTACGACGAAGGCTGGTATCCGCCTGATTTCCTGCAGCGCTATGAACCCCTTGAATGCTTTTCGCATACGGAGATGGGTGAGACCCTGCTGGTTAAAGAAAAACAGACCGGAGAATTCTTCGCTGCCAAGTGCTATATGGAACACTCTCTCCATTCCCATACAACTGAGAGTGATCTGCTGAGAAAACTGCATCACCCACATTTACCGGTATACATCAGTGAACACAGCAACGGCAATATGTTGTGCGTGGTGCGCACGTTTATTAAAGGAAAGCCTCTGGATGAGATCGCCCGCGAAAGGCATTTTTCGGAGCGGCAGGCTCTTGATATTGCAGTTCAGCTTTGCGATATTCTGACCTATCTGCATGCGCAAATACCCTCCATCATCCACCGTGATATTAAACCGCAAAACATCATCATGGATGACTCCGGCAAGATCACCCTGATAGATTTTGGCATCTCGCGTACCTATGATGAAAGCGCGCAGGAAGATACTCTCTTTTTAGGAACCAGACATTTCGCTGCTCCAGAGCAGTACGGATTCTCGCAAACAGATCGCCGTTCGGATATATTCTCCATGGGAATACTGCTCTGCTGGTTATGTACCGGTAAGGTGGATGTGAAACAGGCGGTGAAAAATATATCGAATCGCAGGCTGGTGAAGGCTATCATGAAGTGCACTGCCTTTGATCCCTGCGATCGTTTCAGCAATGCTGCTCTGTTGAAAAACACACTGACCGGTCGCACTGTGCGTCTTAGATATATTGGCTCGCTGTGTGCTTTCCTGGCAGTCGTACTTGGATGCCTGGTTTTCGTTCGTCCCTCTCAACTTTGGGAAACGTATTGGAATAAGGTTTCTTTTCAAGAGCCGTTGATAGAGGAAGCAGTTCGTTTCATGCTTAAAAAAAATGAGAATGAGGAGGTTCTTAAAGAGGAGATGGAATCCATTGAAGAACTATTCATATTTGGGAGCAAAGCAGCCCCGAATGGGGAAACCTTCAATGAATATGCCGAAGAATTTGTGGATAAGGGCGGCAGTATCTCAAGAGGCACTATCAGTACGCTGGATGATCTCGTTCAAATGAAAAACCTGCGGAATATTTCGCTGGTCTATCAAAATATTACCGATCTCTCCCCACTCTCACAGCTTGTGTTCCTGGAATACATAGATTTGAGGCATAACCCGCTGGAGGATGTGACTCCTTTAGCTCAAATTCTCTCCTTAGAAGCAGTATCCTTATTTGGTACGAATGTCAATGATCTAACCGCGTTGAGTAGCTGCCCTGCGTTGACGGTACTGGATGTAGGCGACACGCCAATCACTTCACTGACTGCGTTGGATGGTTTGGATTCACTGCAAGTTCTTGCGATGCGCAAAGCTCCACTGCGCTCTCTTGAGCATGTTGCCAGCCTGCCTTTGCTGGAAAGGCTTTATCTTTCGGGAACATCAGTTCATGATCTGTCGCCGTTGCTGGAGCTTCCATTTCTTCAGCTTGTTGAAGTAGACGAATCTATGCGATTCTGTGTGGATGCTCTGGAAGGCACACAGGCGTTTGAGATTATTTATCAACAGTAAATGATCCTAAAATGTGTGCAGACTGCACACCAAATTGGAAAACGTGCCCGATATAATATCCGCAAAAAAAGTGAAAGGAAAATTATGAAAAACATCTCACTTCCCATTTTCAGCATTCTATTAATGCTGGGTTTCATGATCTCTGGTTGTGCAAAAACAGGAGATATGCAAAGTGATTCGTCTCAGAATTTAGATACCATAGCGGAAACACAAACTACAAATAGCTCATTTGATCCTTTTGCTTCGCTGCCGAATCCGGTAGAAGCCAGTGAAATTATTATTGGGTACAGCGGTGATGATCCCTATTCAACGCAGAAGCGCGATAATTTCCAAGAAGCCTGTAATGAATTGGGAATTCAATGTGTCGTCGGCGAAGTAGATCAATTGATCGAACAGGGTGTAGATGCCATTATTATCAACTCTGATTGCGGTACCTCGGAATGCGGATCGGTCATTGGAGCTCATAATGCGATCCTCGCTGCCAAAGAAAAAGAAATCCCTGTGTTCATCCTGGATACCACAACCATAACGGATGGTGCCTACAGTATATCCATTGATCATACTCAGTGGGCAGAAATCAGCCTGGAATGGATGTTTGAAAAAATGGGTGGGGCAGGTGATTTCATTTATATAAACCCCGGTCCGGCAAACGATCAAACAATTGCCATAGAAGAAACACTGCAGAAATACCCTGACATCAATGTGGTGGATGCCAAGATCGAAAAATATAACGCGCATGAACAGCTCCAGGCGGATGTGGAAAGTTTTATAGCTAATTATCCGGACCTAAAAGCTATATGGACAGATGTAGAGATGATGCGCGTAGCCTGGGGGCTGGGGGATTTGCAGCTTAGCCCGGAAGATTATCCGCTGGTTGTGTGTGATGCGAGCAAAGAGGGTCTGGATTTCTGGATCCAGAGTAAAGATCGAGATCCGAATTTCGATTGCATAGCAGTTGTCAACCCAGCCGGTATTGCGTATGATGCGGTTTATGCTGCTTTTTATCTGCTCAACGGCTGTCAAGTGGATATGGCGGTGCTAGGCGGTATGTTTGAAAAAACACTGCCCGTTGCTATCCCGGTTGTAACGGACGAAAGCTTACAGGAATGGTGGGCTACTGTTGAGGGAGAAGACTTTGAATGGAACACTAAATTGGATCAGCGCATGACCCCGCAGGAGATCAGGGATGCATGGTTCCTTGATTGATCTGATAGATCGGAGGGGATCAGAAAATATCTGATTACCATGTAGAAAAGTGAGAACGAGAACGGTCATTCCACGACCGTTCTCGTTCTCTTTAAAAAGGTGATCATCGGGTTAGCATACAATCCATTACCGTATGAACAATATTCATTCCCTGCCTGTATTCAAGTAGAATAAAATATTGTTTGAAACGAGGTGTCATGGCTGAAAATTTCAATGATCGTATTGACCGGCTGCACAGTGATTCGGTGAAATGGAATATATATGAAGAAGATGTGCTGCCCATGTGGGTCGCCGATATGGATTTTCTTTCCCCTCCTGCGGTGATAGAAAACCTGCAGCGCAGGGTGGAACACGGGGTTTTTGGGTATGCCGTACAGCCACCGCACCTGGATGAGGCTGTTATGCGCTGGGCACAGCAGCATTATCATCTTCCTCTCACGAAAGAGGAATTCCTGTATGTTCCCGGCGTGGTGACCGGCATCAACCTGGCAGCGCGTGCCTTATTAAAACCGGGTGAAGGGATTCTCTATCAACCGCCTATATACCCACCCTTCTTCGAGGTGGCAGAGAACGGGGATTTCATCGATAATCCGGTTGATCTTGTGCAAAATGAGGCAGGTCAGTACTCCTTCTCCGTGGAAGATCTGCGCCGAAATATTCTGCCGAACACACGCATGTTCCTGCTGTGCAACCCGCATAATCCGGTCGGGCGGGTTTTTACGAGTGAGGAACTGGAGCAGATCGTTGCGTTTTGCAGGCAGAACAACCTTTTCATTTGTTCGGATGAGATCCACTGCGATTTGATCTACCCTCCTGCCCAGCACATTCCGATCATTTCCCTGGGGCAGCATGCGGTAGAACGTACCGTCATGCTCTTTGCTCCCAGTAAAACCTTTAATATTGCCGGGCTTGGATTCTCGGTGATGGTGATCAAAGACCCTGATCTGATGCAAACCATGAAACGTAAACTGAAAGGCATCCTTCCTCATCCTGATCTGCTGGCTGCGCAGGCAGCAGATGCCGCGTATCAACATGGCGCAGACTGGCTGCGGGAAATGACAGCTTATTTACAGGAAAACCGCGATTATCTGGCTGATTTTCTTGCTGCTGAAATGCCGGATATCAGGATGAACAAGCCTGAAGGCACTTTTCTGGCATGGCTGGACTGCCGAGCGCTACCGTTCGGGGATGATCCCTATTCTTTCTTTTTAAAGAACGCCAGAGTAGCTCTGAATAATGGGGCAGATTTTGGCAGCGCCGGAAAAGGATTTGTGCGGTTGAATTTTGCATGCCCGCGTTCGATCCTTGAAGAAGGGCTGCAGAAAATGCAAAAAGCATATATATCTCGTAAATGAGGTTCTCCATTTTCTGGTAGGATTGAGTCGTTATGAGACAAAATCAGGAGCAAGCACAGAATAAGAAGCCAATCAGGAAAATGATGATCCTGTTCATCATATTTTTCCTGGTGATCATGGCATGTAGAGCGCTGGGATCCTATTTGATCGTTTCAAGTGAACTGCAATATGCCAATGCGATCGTGGTTTTAAGTGGGGGTGACGAAAGCCGCATGCAGGAGGCATTAAGGCTGTACAACGAAAATTACGCAAACCTGATCGTACTGACCGAAACGGGGAATGTCGTGGAAGGGTTCGACCATCTCCATAGTTTTGATATGCGCATCGAATTGTTGAATAATGGCGTACCAAGCGGGAATATCATTCTCACAGATCAAATTACAACCAGTACCGAGGAGGAAGCACAGGCTGCAAAAAATCTGCTCACCAATCGTCAGCTTACTTCCTGCATTGTGGTCACCGATCCATACCACACCCGGCGAGCGTACAGGATATTCACAGATGTTTTTGCAGATTCAGGCATTAAGGTGATGATCCATCCCACATCCAACCATTGGTACACGGCAGATAGATGGTTTTTGAAGGCGAACGGTTGGCGTTTCACCATCCTCGAATATATCAAATTGATCGCATATGCTCTCGATTGAGCAGGAAAAGAACTGCCATTCGCTTCCTTGATGAATTGAAAATACATTTATAATTTCTCATGAAAGCAGGTATTGATGCGAAAACCTATTTCCATTCTATCAATTTTATTTCTGGGCTTCTTAATGAATGCATGTGGCTTAATGATGCCCACATCATATAAATCTGGTGAAGTCATCCTGGCAGATGATTTTTCATCACCCAATTTCCAGTGGGATGTATGGAAGCGTGTTGATCAATCAACCGTCGCATATTATGAGGATGGTTTGGTGTTTGTGATCAATTCACCCAATACTGACTATGTAAGTGTGTTGAATACCATATATACAAATACAACCGCTGAGGTTTTCGCGACGAATTTGAATGGACTGATGAACAATGGTTTTGGTCTGGTGTGTCGCTACCAGGATGATGAGAACTACTATGCTTTTCTGGTCTCATCGGATGGATATTATGGCATCATCCGGGTTCTATATGGCGGTTTTACTGTGTTAAATAGCGGGAAGATGCAGTATTCTGACATTATCCGGCAGGGTGAAGCGATCAATTATATCCGTGCTGATTGCGTGGGCAACCAGCTTACCTTATTCGTGAACAGCAATCAGCTGGTGCAGGTTGAAGATGATGTCTTTTCCCAGGGTCTGGTAGGTTTGATTGCCAGTTCTTTCGAAGAACCGGGTACTGCCATCCTGTTCGACAATTTTCTTTTAATGAATCCCTGATAGAAAGATGAATATCTATTTAGGTTCGATCGGTTGCCGGCTCAACCAGAGTGAAGTAGAGATAATGGCAGCAGAACTGCGCAGCGCCGGACATGTCATTGTCGCCACACCAGAAAGAGCACAGGCTGCCATCATTAATTCCTGTTGTGTCACGGCAGCCGCGGAAGCCGATTCTCGAAAGCTGCTGCATCGTTTGGAACGTACAGGAATACAACAAATCTATCTGACCGGTTGCTGGGTTTCTGTTGCGGGCAGCGTACAGGAATCTCTCCCTGATAAAGCTGTGGTGGTTTCCAATGCTCAAAAGAATACGCTGGTTGAACGATTCTTCTCTGATGGAATGAAAATCTCAAATAATGTTTCGCCACGAATTGCTTTACCGGGTAGAAGTAAGCGGACAAGAGCTTTCATCAAGGTACAGGAAGGCTGCGATTACCACTGCACATTTTGTATCACCCGTATAGCCCGCGGGAAAAGTGTCAGCAGACCCTATAAAGAGATACTGCACGACATTCAAGCTGCTGAACTGGCGAATGTGAAAGAGATTGTATTGACCGGAACCCAGCTGGGTGGCTGGGGGCATGAACTGGATGGAGAAAAGACGATCGCTGCCCTGGTTAAAACGATCTTGCAGGATACCAAAATCCCGCTGGTACGGTTGAGTTCTCTGGAACCCTGGGATATTCTGGATGATTTTTATGCGCTTCTCTTGAATGAGAGATTTTGCGATCATCTTCATCTCCCTCTGCAATCTGGGTCTGAAAGCACTTTACGGAGAATGGGGCGTAAAATCAAACCGCAGGATTATCGCGACCTGGTGTGTGATCTGAGAAATATGAATCCCCGAATTGCCCTTACGACCGATATCGTAGTGGGTTTTCCGGGAGAAACGGAAGAGGAATTTGCTGAGAGCCTGGCATTTGTGGAAGAGATGAATTTCGCAGGTGGGCATGTGTTCCGTTTTTCTCCACGCCCCGGAACCCCTGCTGCTTCGTATTCAAATCAGGTGAATGGTATGCAGAAAAAAGAACGAAACAGACAAATGCGTGCAGTGCTGCGAGATTCTGCAGCTCAATATCGTCAGCAATTCATAAAACAAAAGGTTCGTGTCGTTTGGGAACGCGGGAAATTAGCACAAGACGGGAAATGGACCATGAGCGGTTTATCTACCAATTATCTGCGGGTTCAAGCACTTTCAGATGTGAATAGATGGAATACAATTTCTGAGGTGATGCTTCTGGAAGATAAGGGCAGTTATCTGCTGGGTGATCTGGTGAGATGATTATTAAAGAGATGGTAAATCTTGCAAAAATGAAAGTACCTATATGGTATAATTTCCCAGCTATATCACAAGAAAGCATCAGGTAAAAGAGGAAAAGGAAAATGCCGAAACGGACTTATCAACCCCGTATACGAAAGCGCGTTCGTGTTCATGGTTTCAGAAAACGCATGGCTACTGCCAATGGACGAAATGTATTAAAAAGAAGAATGGCAAAAGGACGCCACAGTCTTACCGTAACAAAGAACAACCATGTGAAGAATGTACGTTGGTAAATATAGTTATTTATGTTTTATTGATTTTCGTTTAAATATCTGTGGATAAAAAATACCGTCTTACAAGAAGTACGGACTTTAAAAAAGTAAAAGATTCAGGAAATGTGTATTTCCACCCAATCGTGAAGATGGCAGCGGAAGAAAATTCGTTGCCAGGTTCACGATTCGGAATTATTGCCAGTAAATATGTTGGAAATGCAGTGATACGAAATCGCTGCAAAAGACGATTGCGGGCAGTACTGAGTCTATTGAAAGATGATTGTTTACCCGGGTGGGATGTCGTTTTTATCATCCATCCGAGGATGATACAATCTTCTCCAAGTGATTTGCAAACAGCAGTGAAACAGCTACTGTTACAAGCCGGTTTATTATCGGAAACAAGAAAAGATCAATGATCACTGAAGGGAATCATTCCCACGAACCATCTGTACACAATATACGAATTACGATCTGTACATTCCCCAGAGTTATCGTAATGGGCTTGATACGCCTGTATCAAAAAATTGTTTCCCCGGCTTTACCAGCGAATACATGCCGTTTTTACCCCACTTGCTCTCACTATGCATACGAAGCGATTTATAAATATGGTGTTTTGAAAGGCGGTTATTTATCAGTTCATCGTCTCATCCGTTGTAATCCATTCAATGAAGGTGGATATGACCCCGTTCCATAGGGGAATAACAAATTAGGTGAAAATATGAAAAAAAATATATTTGGTGTAATTCTCTTGATCGTAATCGGTGCCGCTGCAATAACGGGTTGTACCTCTAATGTAGGCGCTGCTTCCAGCTGGCCTGGAACAGCGGTTAATGATGATATGGTAGTACTGTCCTATACTTACCAGATCTTTGCATTGGACCCCCAAAATGGGACGAAAGTATGGACGTATCCTGTTGAGGCGGATAGCAAGATCCAGTTTTATGCCCCTGTAGAATTTGCAGATGACCTGGTGATTGCTGGAGATTATACAAATAATCTTTACGGTATCAATGCTACCAGTGGTTTGCTCACATGGAAGTTTAGTGATGCGGATAGCCGTTATGTTGCAAGCTCTCTTTATTCTGGCGGCTATATTTATGCCCCGAATGCAGATGGGAAAATGTATGTGCTTGATCAAAATGGTGCATTGCAGTGGACTTTTGAGACAGCCGGACCAAACTGGTCAAAACCAGTAGCGGATGACCAATATGTATATTTGGCTTCTATGGATCACCACATCTACGCCCTCGACCATTCATACACTACCGCTGAACTGCAAACAAGTGATGCGGTTTGGGCGACTGATCTGGAAACCTCGATTGTTTCTGATCCTCTGCTGCAGGATGGTTATTTGTACGTAGGTACGATCGCAGGAAAAGTTTTCAAGGTGGATGCTGCTGATGGTTCAGTGGTATGGACTTACCAGGATGATACTCAGGTAAAGAGTGTGTGGACTAAACCTACCATTGTAGATGACGCCCTTTTCTTCGCGACAGAAGATGGGCACATTTTCGCTCTCGATGTCGCGAGCGGTGAGCCTCTCTGGAGCGCTCCCCTTGCGACTGATGCACAGATCGTTGCCAGCGCAGTGGAGATCAATGGAAGTGTCGGGTTTGGTACGCTAGCCGGAAATCTGGTGGTAGTTGACAAAGAAAAAGTAACTGCTCCATCAATTGCAAAGGAAGGCAGTATCTATTCCACGCCCTATTTTGTAGATGGGAAGCTCTACCTGACCTATGTTGGTGGTGAAAAACAGATCTATGCACTGGATGAAAATGGACGCGAATTCTGGTCATTTTCAACAGCAGAATAAAGAATAAAAGGAAAAAACCATGTGGGAATCACTTATTATAAAACCTTTCATCAATGTATTACTGCTGACCTATAATCTGGTCGGGCAGAACTTCGGTGTCGCGATCCTCGTCTTTACCGTTTTTATCAAAGCGCTTACCCATCCCCTGATCGCACGCCAAATTAAAAGCACCAAGGCTATGCAAGATCTGCAGAAAGATGAAGAATATCTTGAAATGCAGAAGAAATACAAGAATGATAAAGATCGTCTAGCACAGGCGCAGATGGATCTTTATAAGAAGAAGAATATTAAGCCATTTTCTTCCTGTCTTCCAACCCTGATCCAATTCCCGATCATTATTGGTCTCTATCAGAGTATTATCCAAACTCTAGGGAATGCTCCCTTGCAGGTGTTGAATCTGGTTCCCAAGATCGGTGCCGGATTGACGAGAATATTCTCTTTCATTCCCAGTGTAGTAGAACCCATCACCCTTATTCCTTTGAATAACAAATTCTTATGGATGAACCTGGGTCAACCTGATCGTGTATATATCCCTGGCATTTCTTTTGGAATACCGGTGCTGGCAATTTTTGTGGTGATCACCAGTTTTATTCAGAATAAATTGATGAGTCCATCCACAGCAGGTGGCGATCAGCAATCCACACAGGCGACCAGCATGATGAATATTTATATGCCGGTCTTGATGGGTTGGTTCGCATATTCTTTATCTTCGGGTTTGGCGCTGTATTTCGCTATTTCCAATGTGATCAGTTTGCTTCAATACGCTGTATTAGGGCAGATCAAACTCAAAGACCTATTTAAAAAGAAGGATAAAGCAGTAGTAATAAGCAAGTAAATCGACACTATGATCGATAAGCTTTTCTATGCTTATAAAGAATAATACTCATGCTTTAGAGGTTTCTACCCCTTTGAAATAAAAGGGGTAGTCCGGTTTTAGTATCGAGCGATCGATTTATCTCCTTCTGGAGAATAAATCCCGAATAAACCCCTGAAGCGCCAAAAAGAAAAGAAAGGAAAGATGAATGATGGATAATCCTACAACTGGAATTAAAGAATCAGAAAAAGAATCTTCTTACCTTGATGACGCGATCGATATGATTGAAAAAGCTCGCCAGATTGCGTATGAAACAATTACCAGTTTACTAAAAAAAATGAATGTAGATGCTACGGTTGTGACGCGCATTGTGGACCCGGAAGATGATAAAGACCGTCCTATCATCCTGGCTGACATTAGCGGTAAAGATCTGAGCATTCTCATCGGGCGCAAATCAGAAACATTAAATTCCCTTCAGTATGTAACAAGTTTGATCGTATGCAATGAGATGGGCGAATGGGTACCTCTGATGGTAGATGTACAGGGTTATCGCTATCGTCGTGAAAGGCAGCTCCGTCAGTTGGCTCGCAGGATTGCTGATCAGGTTGTGCAAACAGGGCGTAAACAGGTTTTGGAGCCAATGCCCGCCAATGAACGCAGGATCATTCATTTAGAGCTGCGTTACCATCCTTTTGTTACCACCGAAAGCACCGGAGAAGAACCCAATCGTCGCGCTACAATTTTCCTGAAACCAAAAGAATGAATTCAGAGCTGAGAAATCATTAGGTAGTGAAAAGAGAATAGTATGCGAGCAATTGATATCATCATTAAAAAAAGAGACAGGCAGGAATTAACCGAAGATGAGATCAAGTTCTTTGTAACGGGATTAACCACGGGTACAATCCCTGATTACCAGATCTCTGCCTGGGCAATGGCTGTGATGTTAAACGGGATGAGCGCGCAGGAGACAACGTATCTGGCGCTGGCGATGGCTCATTCCGGCGATATTCTTGATCTTTCTTCTATTGCACCGATCGTAGTAGACAAACACTCATCTGGTGGGGTTGGCGATAAAACCACACTGGTTGTCGCCCCCCTGGTTGCTGCTTGCGGGTTGCCTGTTGGGAAAATGTCTGGTCGTGGGTTGGGATTCAGCGGTGGAACGCTCGATAAAATGGAATCCATTCCGGGTTATCGTGTTGATCTCACAGAATCTGAATTTATGGAGCAGGTGAAGAAGATCGGCATTGTTCTGACCGGGCAAACTGGAGATCTGGCGCCTGCTGATGGTGTTCTTTATACCCTGCGTGATGTTACCGGAACGGTCCCCTCGATCCCTCTGATCGCATCTTCGATCATGAGCAAGAAGATTGCTGCCGGTGCGCATGCCATTGTGCTGGATGTGAAATTAGGGCACGGCGCTTTCATGAAAGACCTGGAACATGCACGCGAACTTGCACAATTGATGGTTGAGATCGGAACATTGAGCGGTAGATCTGTACGGGCATTGCTTTCAGATATGAACCAGCCTTTAGGGAATGCTGTTGGAAATGCGATTGAGCTGAAAGAAGCAATCGAAACACTGCATGATGGCGGTCCGCAAGATTTCCGCGAGCACTGCTTCACAGTAGCATCTCATATGCTGTTGCTGGGAGAAAAAGCAGCCGACCTGGACGAAGCACGTGCATTAGCCGAAAAGATGATTTCAAGCGGAAAAGCATGGGAAAAATTCAAGCAATTGGTGCAGGCACAAAATGGAGATGTGAGTTTTATTGAGCATCCCGAAAAACTTCCCACGGCTAAAATGAAAGAAGAGATCAATGCAGATCAAGATGGCTATCTATCAGGTCTGAATGCACAATTGATCGGTGAAGGTGCGGTAGCGCTGGGTGCCGGCAGAGAGAAGAAAGGTGCCCCGATTGATCTGGGCGTTGGAATAGACGTAGCCCATAAGGTTGGTGATACGATCACAAAAGGTGATGTGCTTTTCACCGTTTATGCCAACGACGCTGTAAAATTAGCGGCTGCGCGCAAGAAATTGATCGACAGTATCAGCCTGCAACCCGAAAAATGTGAACCTCTGCCCCTGTTCTATGGGGTGATAGAACATCAAAATTGATAAATGGTTTGATATGTGAGATAATCGAATGGATAAGTTGTGATGGAAACGAGTAGTTGAAGGCAATGTCTTTAGTGAGTCAGGGATAGTGAGAGCCTGGCGATAATCCTTCATCGAAAATCCTTCCGGAGCTGCAATCTGAACAGGGTTGAATAAGCCACCAGTAAGAAAGCCGGATTAGCCAACCGTTAGCATGGCGCAGGACTCTCTTAAAAAGAAGCTCCTGATGAGTGCTCATCAATTGATGAGAATGTGGGTGGTACCACGGGTTAATCTTGCTCGTCCCTTATAAGGACGAGTTTTTTTATGGAGGTATTATGTTTAAACCGGTTTCATCAAAACTTGAGATAAGGGAACTTGAAGAATCCATTTTGGATTTCTGGAAGCAGGAAGATATCTTCAAGCAGACCTTGCAAAAAACGAAAGATGGACCAGATTATGTTTTCTATGAAGGTCCTCCAACGGCGAACGGTATGCCTGGAGTTCATCATGTTTTAGCGCGTGCGTTTAAAGATATATTCCCACGCTATAAAACTATGTGTGGATATCATGTAGATCGCAGGGGTGGCTGGGATACGCACGGACTTCCGGTTGAAATTGAGGTAGAAAAGAAACTCGGTTTCACGAATAAACAGCAGATCGAAGATTACGGCATAGAAAAATTCAATAAATTGTGCCGTGAATCTGCTTTCTCCTATATCCAGGAATGGGCGAAATTGACCGATCGCATCGCTTACTGGGTAGATCTTGATCGGGCGTATGTGACATTTAAAAATGAATACATTGAATCGGTATGGTGGATTCTAAAAAACCTGTGGGATCAGGATCTCCTCTACCAGGGTTTCAAGGTTGTGCCGTACTGCACTCGATGTGGAACTCCTCTATCGGATCACGAGGTAGCAACGGGTTATCATGAAGTGACAGAAACAGCCATCTTCGTGAAAATGCCGCTTCTGGATGAAGAAGATACATCTCTGCTGGTATGGACTACCACTCCCTGGACTCTACCCGGCAATGTGGCAGTTGCCGCAGGGAAAGATATTTCTTATGTGAAAGTCGAACGTGATCTTCCTAACGAGGGGGGAGCGGTTAAGGAAAAACTTATCCTGGCTGAAGCGCTGGTAGAAAAAGTGTTTGGCGAAGAAAAAGTGAAAATTCTAGAGCGTTTTAAGGGAAAACACCTCAAAGGGAAACGCTATCAGCCTCTCTTTACATTTCTTCCGCTGGAAAAACCGGCTCACTTTGTGGTCCTGGGTGATTTCGTGACCACAGAAGATGGTTCTGGTCTGGTGCATATGGCACCTGCATTCGGCATGGATGATATGAACGCTGCCAATGCAGAAGATCTGCCCATTCTGATGACCGTGAAACCAGATGGTACCTTCATTCGAGAGGTAGATCAATGGGCAGGAAAATATGTGAAGGACGCCGATCCGTTGATCATCGATCATTTGAACGCGCGCGGTCTGCTGTTCAGGGCAGAACCGCATACCCATACCTACCCATTCTGTTGGCGTTGTGATACACCGCTGCTCTACTATGCCCGTCCGACCTGGTTCATCCGCACCAGTGAGAAGAAAGATCGTCTGGTGGCATTGAATAATGAGGTTAACTGGTACCCGGAGCATATTAAAGAAGGCAGATTCGGCAACTGGCTGGCGAATAATGTGGATTGGGCGCTGGGAAGAGAGCGTTTCTGGGGCACACCTCTGCCGGTGTGGCAGTGCAGGGAATGTGGTTTGCAAACCTGTGTGGGATCGGTGGAAGAACTTGCCGGTCTGGTGGGACATGATCTAACAGGATTGGAACTGCATCGCCCGTATGTAGATGAAGTAACGTTTGCGTGCCCGGAATGCCATGCAACCATGCAGCGCGTTCCCGAATTGATCGACGTATGGTTCGATTCGGGATCCATGCCGGTTGCACAGTGGCATTATCCATTTGAGAACCAGCAGGAATTTAAAGAACAATTTCCGGCAGATTACATTTGTGAGGCAGTTGATCAAACTCGCGGATGGTTTTATTCTTTGCATGCCATATCTACGCTGGTGTTCGATCAGAAATGTTTTAAAAATGTACTGTGTCTTGGTTTGATCCTGGATGAAAATGGTCAGAAGATGTCTAAATCCAGGGGCAATGTAACGGATCCATGGGAGGTCATCAATCAGAATGGTGCAGATGCCATGCGCTGGTATTTATATACCGCCAGCCCTCCCGGACAGGAAAGACGTTTTTCAGCAAACCTGGTCTCTGAAGTGATCCGCAACTTTATGCTTACCCTGTGGAATACCTATTCATTCTTTATCACCTATGCCAATTTGGATGAATGGCATCCGGACTCAAGTGTGGCAGAAATTGAATACTCCTCGTTGGATAAATGGGTTTTGTCTGAGCTGCATACACTTGTGCGAGATGTTACGCAGGCGTTCGAAAATTATGATGTTATCAATGCTACCCGACCGATCGAAGCATTTGTGGATAACCTTTCCAACTGGTATCTGCGCCGGTCGCGTCGGCGTTTTTGGAAGAGCGAATCGGATGGGGATAAATTTGCTGCCTATGCAACTTTGTATGAAGTTCTGGTGACCATCAGCAAACTGATCGCACCATCTATGCCCTTCATGGCAGAAGACCTGTATCAAAATCTGGTGCTGTCAGTGAATCCCGATGCCCAAAAATCGGTTCATTTAGCCGACTGGCCTGAATGGAATCCATCACTCATCGATCAGGATTTGAACCATGAGATGGAAGTGGTGATGAAACTGGTTTCTCTGGGACATGCTGCCCGCAACAGATCGGGCATTAAGGTACGCCAGCCGCTTGCCGAAGCGGCGTTTGCCATGAGTTCCGCGGATGATCCAAACATTATCCACAAATATGCTGAATTATTGCAGGATGAATTGAACGTGAAACAGGTTCGCCTGCTCAGTGCTGCCAATGAGGCGGTAGCGTACGAACTGGTTCCGCTGCCCAAACAATTAGGGCAGAAATATAAAAGTGATTTTCCACAGATCAAAGCCGCTATTTTACAGGTAGATGGGGAATCTGCTGCTCAAACGCTTTCCTTGGGAGCACCGATTGAGGTGAAGGTGGCAGGTGATACATATTTGATCACTCCCGATGAAGTAGAGATCCACATACAGGCAAAAGAAGGATTCGAAGTTGCCTCAGATGGAGCATACCTGGCAGCCTTGATCACAACCTTATCGGATGATTTGATCTACGAAGGCTTGGTGAGGGAATTCATCCGCCGTGTACAGGAATCGCGAAAACAAGCTGGCTTTGAAATTTCTGATCGCATTATTCTTTCTTTCACTGCCTCACAAAAATTGTCTACCGCGATCGAAATGTATCGCGATTATGTCATGGCAGAGACCCTGTCGGTAGAGATGTCTTCTAAAAAACATCCCCAGACGTTGCCGAACGTCAGTGATGATTTCGATGGAGAACAGGTGACCCTCTGGTTAGAGCGTAAAAAATAGGTACCCATAATATGAAAAGAAGACCAGCCTATGCGGGCTGGTCTTCTTTTTTTAATCTCGATTAAAGTCAGGGATTTCTTCCGGGATTTCAAAACTGATTTCTACCAGACCGCTGAATTTACCATCATGATAATAGGCGCTCTGGAAGATCATCTTCCGCCTGCCATCTTTCCGGATGGTGTAAATATTGGGTTTATCAGATCGGCTGATTCGATCAATTTTTGCGTGAGTGTGTTCCGGATGGCAATCTTTGATATTTTCTCCGATAAGCTGCTTGCCCCCGCTGCCCTCAAAGACCGCAGCGGCTTTTTGATTCATTTCAATGATGATCCCATTTTCATCGGTGATCGTGATCGCCGCCGGTAGCTCTTCTTGCCAGCAATTCGTTTGCATATACTCTCCTTCTGGTGGATCAATTATTCAAATAATGGCATGTATTATAACGGCACTGGATGCTTTGGGCAGGATGGATTAGACTGGAATGTGTTTATCTATTACAATCAATGAAATGTTGACGGGAGAACTCATTTGAAGAATAAGTTTAAATCATATCTTTTTCTTATTGTTTTAGCTGGATTTATTATCATACTGGATCAATATACCAAGGGTCTTGTGAGAATGAATCTCACCTATGGGGAGATCTGGTCACCCTGGGAGTGGTTAACACCCTATGCCAGAGTCGTGCATTGGTACAATACCGGTGTGGCGTTTGGTCTTTTCCAAGGATATGGTCTCCTTTTTACCGTTCTGCCTATGGTCGTGGTGGTTTTCATCCTTGTTTTTTACAGTCGTTTGGCAGGAGAAAATTGGTGGATGCGCGTAGCGGTTGGATTGGAGTTGGGCGGGGCGATCGGAAATTTGATCGATCGAATCCAGATTGGGCATGTTACTGATTTTATCTCTGTCGGAAATTTCGCTGTATTCAATGTTGCAGATGCATCGATCACCGTCGGAGTGGTTGTGATGGTGATCGCTCTTTGGGTAGAAGAAAAGAAGAACCCCTCCCAGATTAAATAATTGTATGATGAATTCAGGAAAGACCTATCATTTTAACTTTGGTGAGATCGAGCCGTTGCGGTTAGATAAATATCTCGCGGCAGTTCTACCATCATTATCTCGTTCCCGCATCCAGAGCCTTATTAAAGAAGGGCAGGTTCAAATTAACGAGGATGTGGTAATGAAAGCAAGCTATGTACTGGATTCATCCTGTGTTCTTAGCATTCATATTCCGCCGGTCGAGCCGACCACTTTAATCGCAGAGGATATTCCCCTCGACATCATCTATGAAGATAAAAATACAATTGTGATTAATAAACCCGCTGGGATGGTGGTACATCCAGCGCATGGGCATGCCAGCGGCACTCTCGTGCATGCACTACTTGCACATGATCCTTTTCTGGCTGGTATAGGAGGAGTGCAGCGACCGGGTATCGTTCATCGCCTCGACCGTGAAACATCTGGTGTGATGCTGATTGCTAAAAACGAAAAAACTCATCACTGGCTGCAAGAACAGTTTCGTGAACGAAGTGTTGTGAAGAAATATATTGCTCTCGTTGATGGTCACCCTCCAACACCAGGCGGGAGGATCGAAATCGGGATTCAGCGAGATCACAAGAATAGAAAGAAAATGGCTGTCGCTTATGGCGACGCTGGGAAATACGCAATTACTGAATACGCAACCTTGCAGGAATACAAGGACCACACGCTGTTAGAGGTACGCATCTTCACAGGCAGGACACATCAAATTCGTGTGCACCTTGCATATTTACATTGCCCTGTAGTTGCTGATAGCGTCTATGGCTATAAACATCCTTCCCTTCCCATAAAAAGGCAATTCCTGCATGCGAATTCATTACGCATTACTCTTCTGGGGAGCAAGGAGCCGAGAGAGTTTGTGGCAGATTTACCAGATGATTTGCAGGAAATCCTGAAGACATTAAAATAACGGAGTAGAAATGACAGAAAAGATGCAATTCATTGACTTGCGATCAGATACGGTCACCATTCCAACTGAGCAGATGCGCGCTGCAATGGCGAATGCAGCAGTTGGCGATGATGTATACCGGGAAGATCCAACTGTCAACAAATTAGAGGAAAAAGCCGCGGCGCTTCTTGGAAAAGAAAAATCCTTATTTGTCTCCTCCGGGACGATGGGTAACCTGCTGGCAATTCTGGTCGCGTGTGGTGCAGGGGATGAAGTGATCATGGGTAATCAGGGGCATACTTTTTTGCACGAAGTAGGTGGTATGTCAGCCCTGGGGGGGATTTTCCCGCAAACACTGCCCAATCAACCTGATGGATCGTTAGACCTTGCGATGGTTGCAAGTGCGATCAGAGGCGATGATATCCACGAACCAAGAACCCGCATGATCATTATAGAAAATACCCAGAATCAGTGCGGTGGAATACCGATCCCTCTGCCATATATGCAGCAATTAAGTGATCTGGCGGCTGCAAAAGATCTCTTTTTACATGTAGACGGGGCGCGTATCTTCAACGCAGCTGCAGCGCTGGATTGTTCAGCCAGAGATCTTGTTCAACATGCTGATTCTGTAACATTCTGCCTGAGTAAAGGTTTGTGCGCGCCGGTGGGCTCGATCTTATGTGGTTCACAGGTTTTTATTGAGAAAGCACGTCGCTTTCGCAAGATGTTAGGCGGGGGAATGCGCCAGGTTGGCATCCTCGCTGCTGCCGGTATTATCGCACTGGATAATATGGTGGAACGACTTGTTGAAGATCATCAGCGGGCAGCCATACTGGCGGAACAGCTCTCACAAATTGCCGGTTTCTCACTTTCCAAAGGAGCGCCGCGCTCGAATATGGTATTTTTACATGTTGATCGTGCGGTTTTCCCTGATCTGGCAGCTTTAACGCAGCAGTTGAAAGATGAAAGGATCCTGATCGGTTTTTCAGGTCCTGATGAGATACGCATTGTGACCCATTACTGGGTGTCAGATGAAGATGTCAGGCATATTATTGAGGTATGGCAAAATCTTAAGCGTTGATATTAATGGAAGAATTTACCATTTGCTTGTTATAATTTTCAGACAATTAAACGAGGTGAATCCATGGACGAGTTTATTACTATCCAACAGATAGACGAAGCAGTAAAAGCGATTAATGCAAAGACCAGCTATCAGCCAACCGTAGGTATGATCCTGGGTTCGGGGTTGGGTGGTCTGGCTGATTCTGTCAAACCTGCGGATTATATTGATTACAGGGATATTCCAGGTTGGCCGGTCTCGACCATCGAGGGTCATAAGGGTCGTCTGGTCATCGGAGATCTTGAAGGGACGACCGTTTTGATCATGCAGGGGCGCGCTCATTATTACGAAGGCTACCCGATCACACAGATTGGTTTTCCCATCAGAGTTATGCGCCGGCTGGGTATTGAAACATTGATCGTCACGAATGCCGCCGGGGCTATCAATCCTGATTACAAACCGGGTGATGTCATGGCACTGACCGACCATCTCTCATTGATGGCAATGGGAGGGGAGAACCCACTGCGAGGACCCAATCTGGATGAATTCGGACCACGCTTCCCGGATATGAGCCGCTGTTATGATCCCGCTTTGATCGAACTCGCCGGAAAGGTTTGCAAAGAAAAGAAGATCGTCCTCCACAGCGGCGTTTACGTTTGCTTGGCTGGACCATCGTTCGAGACTCCGGCTGATCTACGCTTTTTGAAGATCATTGGAGCGGATGCTGTCGGTATGTCAACTGTACCTGAAGTGATCGTGGCTGTTCATTCGGGCATGAAAGTATTGGGCTTTTCAGGCATCAGCAATAAAGCCAATCTGGATGGCAGCACCATTACCACCCATCAAGAAGTCTTACAGGCAGGCAAAGAGATTGCTCCCAAATTGGAGGCGATCATTCGGGGTGTTCTAGCTGCGATGTGATCCACTTTTATTGGCAGTGAGAATAGATAATGGTAGAACTTTTGCAGTTCTTGAAGGAATTTGAAGGCGGGATCTATCTTGTGCTGTTAACAATGGCGCTGATTTTTGGCGCGCGCCTGTATTCAGTATTACAGGAAAAGAAAAAAACTGCATTCAGCCTGGAACGTGAAGTGATCCAAAAAAAGATCAATTCAAACATTGCTTTTCTGGCGATTGTTGGCGTCCTTTTTATTGGACAGATCTTGCTTGTTTCTGTTGCTTCCGTGCGATATCCGGGTTTATATACTCTAAGAACACCAACGGCAGGAGAATTGCCTACGCCTACTGATATGTTTCAGGCAATGATGCAGATGGAAGAGACTCCTGAAGGATTGGAACAGACCCAAACGTCTGTTGCGTTAACAGGATGTATTCCCGGGCAGATCGAATGGCTCTCGCCACTTTCCGGTGAGGAGGTCACCGGTTCTGTGCCGCTTTCAGGTACCATCAATGTTCCAAATATGGGCTTTTATAAATATGAATACCGTTTAAAAGGACGTGAAGATTGGATACCGATTGCAGCAGGGAATAAAGTGGTAATTGAAAGTGAATTGGGCGGAAGCTGGAATACCGAGCAGCTGCAACCCGGATTATATGAATTGCGCATCGTAGTTTCTGATAATCAAAACAACCTCTTTCAGCCATGCCTGATCGAGGTAAAGGTGGTTTTATGATAAGGATTATTAAACATGGCTGAAGTAATGATTCGTTCAGTGGTCTCCCCTGATTTCTCTGTGCTGAGTGAGTTCCGGCACTCTGTAGAAACACAAACTGTCTGGCAAATGGATCAGGATATTTCCGAAGGCAGCGTCAGGGTTGATTTTCGGGAGATGAAATTACCGCGATTGATGAAATTAAAGTATCCTCGCTCAACCACTGATCTTATGGAACGCTGGAAAGACCTTTCCACTATTCTGGTGGGTTGTGTAGATAATGTTCCTATTGGTTACATTTCTTCTTCATGTCTGCAAACCACATCCAATGTATGGATCAAGGATATTGTGGTTCATGAGCGCTGGCGCCGGCAGGGAGTGGCAACCTCTTTGATCAAAGCAATGGGTGATTGGGGAGAGCAGCGGGATCTAAAAAGGATCACCCTGGAAATGAGTTCTAAGAATTATCCGACAATTTGCCTGGCACAAAAGCTAGGATTTGAATTTTGCGGTTATAACGATTTTTATTACCAGAATAATGATATTGCTGTGTTCTTTGCACGATTGATCAGATGATAAAAATGGTGTTCTATGGATAGTGTTACTTCGATTAATGGATTGGTTGCTTTTTTCAAAACGACCAGTGATGTATTAACCGCAGGATTGGCGGTGATGACTTTTTCGTTATTCCTGTATTCATTAACCTTTAAAATCCGCGATCGCCTCACCAATATTTTTACCGTAATTCTTTTCTTACTTATTCTTGTTTTCGGTGCTGATGCATTTGGCTCGGTCATTACAGAAAAAAACACCCTTATTAACATCGTTAAGGTTCATTGGGTCGGATTGATCTTTCTGCCTACCCTCTATTTTCAGTTTTCAGATGCGCTGCTGGCGTTAACCGGGAAACCAAGTAAAGGGAAAAGAAGGTTAGTCGGAAACTTCATGATCATCTGCAGTTTGGTGCTGCTTTACTTACTTCTTTCTGATCAGTTGCTGGGTGCGTTGATCGTTGATCAGGCTCCTGCGCCTTTTTTCTACCGCACTACAGCGATCAACGTCTATATCATCTTTTTCTTTCTAACGATCGCTTTGTCCATCTATAATTTTTTCAGGGCGATACAGCGCACCAATTCACCAACCAGCAAACGAAGAATGGTCTATCTTGTTGCTGGAGCACTTGGATTATTAGTAGGATTATTTCCATATCTAACCTTCGAGTCTTCTTTACGGGTATTCAGTTCTCTTTCTTTCTGGTTTCTTTCAACAATCCTGTATCTTGCGAGCTGGTTTTCGATTTTCATCATGAGTTATGCTGTTTCTTTTTTCAGTTTTACCGTGCCGGATCGCGAAATCAAGAAAAGATTGTTTCATTGGATATTTCGTGGACCGTTGACTGCCAGTATCGCTCTGGGTTTTACAACTTTGATCCGGAGAGCTGGTACTATGCTGGGTAAAGATTTTGCCATGCTGGAAATACTCACTATGGTTGCAAGTATTGTTCTTCTGGAACATATTTACACACTCTTTTTCCCTAAAATGGAAAAGATCTTGTTTAGAGGGAAAGATCTGGAAGAATTGGAAAGCGTCCGCCGGCTGGAAGAACGGCTGTTTACAAAAAATGATTTCCGGCAATTTTCAGAGATCATTCTTGCAAATATTTGCGATCGAATTCGTTTGACCGATGCGGTTTTATTCTTGAAATTAAATGGAGATTATGAGCAGATTGTTGCTATTGGGGCTGGTGATGGGATTCAACAAAAAGTCAATGAAACAAAAAGCGATATCCCCGAAGATTTTGGAGGGAAATTGTTCATGCAGTGGAAGGGACTGCGTCTGATCCCGATTTTCGCTTTGTCTGCTGAAAAAAATACGTCAAAAAATCTTGGTTTCATTGCAGCAGATGGAGAAAAACGTATAGAACTCGATCAAGAACAAATTATTGCACTGCGCACATTGCTGAACCGCTTGCGTACTGCCATTACGGATTACCAGCAGCAGCAGCAAATGCTGGTAGCGCTGGATGTTATGGCACCCGAAATGGATGAGATTCAAAATTTACTGGCGGCGGGTCGTTTCAGCGATATCAATGCAACAATTGATCTTCATGATATCGATTTGATCAATAAATTAACCAAAGATGCTTTATCACATTTATGGGGTGGACCAAAACTAACCGGGAATTCCTTGTTACAATTAGCAGTTGTACAGAAACGATCCGAAGAGAGTGGCGATACTCTAACGAAAACATTGCGCTTGGTTTTGCAGAGTATTATTGAATCGTTGAAGCCGGAGGGAGAAAGGCAATACACCAATGAATGGTTGCTCTATAACATTCTTGATTTAAAATATAGCGAAAATATGAAAATGAGGGATATCGCAAAGCGGCTGGCATTATCAGAAGCTGATTTGTATAGAAAACAACGTATTGCAATTGAAGTGGTTGCAAAAAAAATAATTGAAATGGAAACTTCTTATTTTTCTAATTCCAAATGAGAAGTTTAGGAGGGGAAGATGAGTTTGAAAAAGAATAATTGTAATGATAATTCTGTACCCATAGTGGATGATTCATGGTGGGAATCATTACTGGGTGAAGATTCCAAATATCCTTTTGCTGATAATAAAACAAATAATACCTATCGTGAAGAAGATGATGGGGAGATCGACTGGAATTTATTAGAACAATATTTTTATCAGGACGAAGTTCTCAAAGTAACTATTACTGGATACAACAAAGGTGGTTTGCTTGTTCGGGGAGATAAATTCAAGGGTTTTGTCCCCAATTCCCATTTAAAAGAAATTTCCCAGATGAAATCCAATCAAGACCGTATGCAGGCATTGAAACAATGCGTCGGTCAGGAAATGGAAGTGAAAGTAATCGAGTGTGACCAGAAAACCGGAAAATTGATTTTATCTGAAAGAGCTGCAGAAAAGGCACCCGGATGCCGATTGGATGTCATGGATGGCTTGGAGATAGGAAGTGATGTTGATGGAATAGTTACCAATATCACAAAATTTGGAATATTTCTTGATCTGGGCGGAGTGGAAGGATTGATCCACGTCTCAGAAATCTCCTGGGGAAAAGTCCATCATCCATCAGAAATTGTAAATGTTGGTGATTCTATACGCGCACGTGTGATTTCGATCGATCGGGAAAAAATGCGTATTGCACTCAGTATGAAGCAATTATTACCCAACCCATGGTATGAATTTAGTGAAAAATATCTGGAAGGGGATGTGATTACTGTGACGATTACCAAGGTGGTTGGATATGGTTTTTTTGCAGAAGTGGAAAATGGGATTGAAGGACTGGTTCATATCTCGGATATTCAATCTAAAGACAGCACGCTTTCATCTGACGTTATGCGTGTAGGTGAGCAGATCATTGTCACCATCAAAGGGATTGATGTGGAAAACCGCCGATTAAGCATGGGGTTCATTAGTAGAATTAACTAGAATGCATTATGATTAATAGTTAATGAAGAGCAAATCCAATAATTCTTCCGAAGTACTCGAATATCTGCAGCGTTTTTTAAAAGATATTGGCGGTATAACCTTAATAGTATTTACTGTGATCTCATTGTTAGGATACAGCGGTCTTTCACAGGGTAGATTATTGAATTCCCTGGTTAATATTATTAGCCAGGGTTTTGGTTGGGGGACAACTATATTCTTGTTATTCCTGTTATACATCGGAATATTGATTCTCTTTCGCCGGGTTGAGAGTTTTCCTGAGCTTAACCTGAAACGAGTGCTCTTTTTGGAACTCATGTTTTTCTCATTACTGGGTCTTTTCTCCATTTTCGGTGGTAGTTCTCTCATTCGCGCCGCTGATGGCAGGGATGGGGGAGTGATCGGCTGGGGAATTGCGAAGATTATTAGTTCAATTATCCCACTTCCCATATCGTCCATCTTCCTCTTTCTGCTTGCCTTAGTATCCTTTCTCAATGCTTTTGGGCTGGTTAGAAAGATAAAAACAAGCATTTCGGAGAAATACTCCAATTCCGATCAGAAGCCGGAGTCAGATGATGAACAATTACCATTGCCGGTTCAATCAGATGTCTCTTCGAAATCAGAAAAACAATTGCATTATGACGTACATCCTCCTGCAGCATTGAAAAATACAATTCTTCCACCTTTGACGATCTTGATGGATCCTAAAAGTGTGAATACGGAAGAAGGATACATTAAACAGAATGCCGCCATTATTGAACAGACCTTTGATGAATTTGGAATCCCAGCCAATATTGTCGGATATCGAATTGGACCGACTGTGATCCAGTATGCCCTGGAACCGGGATATATTGAAAAACCGGCAGAGAATGGTGAAACCAGTAAACATAAGATCAGAGTGTCACAGATATCTTCACTGCAGCGTGATCTGGCATTGGCGCTGGGCGCTGAACGATTGAGAATAGAAGCCCCTATCCCCGGTTATTCTTTTGTTGGAATTGAAGTTCCTAACCGCTACAGTAGTACGGTGCGTCTTAAAAGCATTTTAAAAAGCGAAGAATTTCAAAAAATGCATTCCCCACTGCGATTACCTTTAGGCTTGGATGTATCTGGCAATGCTATTGTGGCAGATTTGACTCGTATGCCCCATTTATTGATAGCCGGAACGACCGGATCTGGGAAATCTGTTTGTATCAGCGCGCTCATCACCGGTCTGGTGATGTGTAATACACCTGATGATCTGCAATTGGCGATCTTGGATCCAAAACGAGTCGAACTTTCACGTTTCAATGGATTACCCCACCTTATCGGAGAAGTGGAAACGGATCCAAACAGGATGTTAGCGGTACTGGCGTGGACCGTTGCAGAAATGGAAAAGCGTTATAAACTCTTTGAAGATAATGCTGCCCGTGATATCAATGTGTATAACCAGAAAGCTGCCAGAAAAGGACTGCGGACTCTGCCAAAAGTCGTGGTGGTTGTTGATGAATTAGCCAGTTTGATGATGAATGCCCCTGAACAAACAGAAGGGCGATTGGTGCGTCTGGCACAGATGGCACGTGCCACCGGTATTCATCTGGTAGTTGCCACCCAGAGACCAAGTACAGATATTGTCACGGGATTGATAAAAGCCAATTTTCCTGCCAGAATTGCATTCACGGTTGCATCGTCCGTTGATTCGCGCGTAATATTGGATATTAATGGGGCTGAAACTCTGCTGGGTAGAGGGGATATGCTTTTTCTTGACCCTGAAAATGGTTCTCCACAACGGATTCAGGGTGTGATGATCGATGATAGCGAGATGAAAGCTTTGCTTCAGTACTGGAACAGTGTCATTCCCCCTGCTGCTGATCAAGGAATAGAACCACCCTGGGAAAAATTCGTGATCGATCAACGTGAAGACGGAGATGCATTGATCGGAAAAGCGATGGCAATTTTACGCGATGAAGGTCGTGCCAGTGCATCGTTACTCCAGCGCAAACTGCGTATCGGTTATCCGCGAGCTGCACGTTTAATGGATGAGCTGGAAGAGATGGGGATTGTCGGACCACCTGAAACAGGCGGGAGGGACAGAGATGTGCTGCTAGACGATGATCAGGAAGATCCTGCTGGATATTCTTGACAGGAACTCTCTGCAACGATAGGATAGACAAAATACCACGATTATGGAGAAAAGATGACCCTTACCGATAGACTGCGTGTTTTTTTTCAGACATTTCTGGAGAAAACAGGGCGAACATTACTGCAAAAAGGGATTTCGGCAAATATGATAACCCTGACCGGTATGGCAGGGAATATAGTTGCCGCGTATTGCATTGCTCGGGGGAATTTATTGGCAGGTGGTATCGTGATTCTTTGTATGGGTCCGCTGGATGCATTTGATGGCGCAGTCGCGCGAGCTAAGGGAGATGTGAAACCGTTTGGTGCATTTCTCGATTCGGTCACGGATCGCTATTCTGAACTGGTTGTGTTCTTTGGATTGCTAGTCCATTTTCTACAGATAGGGGATGCCAACGGTGTGATCCTATCGTTTATCGCAGCGGCTGGTTCCATTCTGGTTTCTTATACCAGGGCAAGGGCGGAAGGGGTAGGGTATCAGGTGAAAGCCGGTTTCATGACCAGAGTAGAACGATATCTGGTGCTTGTCCCTGGCATAATTCTTGGTTACCCCATGGTGTCTTTATGGATCATCGCAATTCTGGCAAATATTACCGCGATCCAGCGAATATGGATCGTATGGAATTATTCAAAAAAGGAAGAAAAGGAGCAATAAAATGTCAGATGGTTTTCAAATTGGACCAGTATATATTTACTATTATGGTGTGATCATCATGATCGGAGCATTAGCTGCTCTGTGGTTAGCCTTAAGAGAAGCCAGGCATCGTGACCTTGATCCAGAAATTGTCTGGGATGTCGTCCCCTGGTTGTTAATAGCAGGAATTATCGGCGCAAGACTGTGGCACGTCTTCACACCTTCAAAATCGATGGGTGCCGGGGTTGATTATTATTTATCCAACCCGATCGAAATTTTAAAGATTCGAAAAGGCGGTCTGGGAATCCCCGGTGCAATTCTGGGTGGTGTGGTAGCGCTGATCATTTATGCGCGAAAAAAGAAGATCAATTTTTATACCTGGGCAGATGTGATCATGCCCGGATTAGCGCTGGCACAGGCGATCGGTCGCTGGGGAAATTTCATCAATCAGGAATTGTACGGTTCTCCTACCGATCTTCCCTGGGCGATCTATATTGATGAAGCGAATCGATTACCGGAATTTATGCAGTATTCTACCTACCATCCCATGTTTCTGTATGAATCGTTATGGAATCTGATGAATATGTTCCTGCTGCTCGTGATGGAACGACAGTGGAAAGATAAATTGCTCCCCGGCGATCTTTTATTCACCTATCTGATCATGTACCCGCTTGGCAGGTTCCTGCTCGAATTTATGCGCCTGGATTCTTCCATGGTGGGAGGAGTGAATATCAATCAGGCAACCATGGCGGTTGTCATGGTTTTTTCGATCGTGATGTTGGTCATAAGACACCGCAAGTTTTCAAAGCAGATGCCTGAAGATGTGCAAGAGGAACTTCCTTCTGAAGAAGAAAACGAAGCGCAAGAAGGAATTCAGTAAATATTAATAAAGTGTCGATACTTTTTTCACTGCCGATCCTTAAAATTAAAGTATCTTAATTTTACAGAGAGGAAAAGAAACAATGTTTAGTGAAAAAATGACCAAAGAAATGAATCTGCAGATAAAGCATGAATTATATTCTGCGTATTTATACCTATCCATGGCGAGCCATTTTGATGCCCAGAACTTGAAGGGTTTTAGCCATTGGATGAAATTACAGGCAAAAGAGGAAATGGAACATGCTATGAAGTTCTATGAATACCTCAACAGCCGTGGTGCCAAAGTGAACCTCGAAACGATCGAACAGCCGCCATTGGAATTTGGAGATCCAGTAGAGATCTTCGCAATGGTACTGGAACATGAAAAAAGTGTGACAGATCGTATTAATGTACTCTACGGTATTGCAAATGAAGACAAGGATTATGCCAGCCAGTCATTTCTCAATTGGTTCGTAGATGAACAGGTAGAAGAAGAAGAACATGCCGGAGAAATACTCGACACATTGAAAAAGATGGGCGATACGAGTACAGCGATATTTATGCTAGATCAAACCCTTGGTAAACGAGGCGAATAGAATAGGAAACATTTTGAAAAAAAAGGGGCTGCAGTTCATTCAGCAGCCCCTTTTTTCATCTTACCATCCTTGAATAAAAGGCTCCCACTCCTCGTTCTCTGGAAGATGCTTTCCAAAAATATATTCAGCGGAAGAAGGCGGCATTTGCGGTTTGCGGCGAAGCTGCATGTTGGTCATCTCCAGGGTTCTTCCACCTTTCATATGATTGCATCTGGCACAGGCTGTGACCACATTTTCCCAGGTATGTTCACCACCTAAATGTTTTGGAATAACATGGTCAATTGTCAATTCATCGCTATACTTCCCACAGTACTGGCAAGTGTAATTATCTCTCCGAAAAATCTCTTTTCGCGACAATGGAACCTGGGGTCTGGGACAATGCACCATGAATTGAAGTCTGATGATGGAAGGTTTCGGAAAATCCTGGTTGACAGTGTGAATAACACCTCTTCCATTTAAAACCAGAGAGGCTTTATCAAGATAGATCAAGCCTACTGCACGATGCGTGCTGCAGATGTTGATCGGTTCAAAATTCGCGTTCAGGACAAGTACGTTTTTCATGGCGCCCTTGAGCAGGATTATAGCACGAGTAGCCAGGTTCGTATCAAGACTGATTTTAAAATCAGGGCTTGATCCGTGATGGTATAATGCTTTTCAATTCCAAGTAATTTAAGCGGAGGTACGCGTGAATATTGATGAACAAGTCGCTTTGTTGATGCAGGGGACCGAATATGGAGATGAAGAGATCAAAAAGGCAATGGGCGAAGAGTTGAAGCAGCGCCTGATCCAAGCAGAAAAAGATGAACGCCCACTGCGCATCTATTGTGGTTATGATCCCACCAAAGCAGACCTTCATCTGGGTCATACAGTTACCATGCGTAAATTACGCCAATTCCAGGAACTGGGACATCATGTCATCTTTTTAATTGGCGATTTCACCGCTCTCATTGGTGATCCATCTGATAAAGATGTTACCCGTCCGATCCTGACCCCTGAACAGGTCGAAAAGAATGCCCTCACGTATGAAGAACAGGCATTTCGTATCCTGGATCCTGAAAAAACAGAGATACGTCATAATTCTGAATGGCTATCGAAATTGGGATTTGACGACTTGATCAAGGTAGCTTCGAATTTTACCGTGCAGCAATTCCTTTCTCGCGAAAAGTTCAGATTGCGCTGGGAGAAAGGCGATCCCATCTATATTCACGAGACATTCTATGCGTTCATGCAGGGTTTTGATGCCTATTCTTTGGATACGGATGTTCAGGTGGGTGGCACGGATCAATTTTTCAATATCATGATGGCAGGCAGAAAGATCATGAGTGCATTGGGGAAACAACCAAACATTGTCATCACTCTCCCGATCTTACCTGGTACCGATGGTGAGATCAAGATGAGCAAGTCACTTGGAAATGATATTCCTATCACCACAAATGCTGATGATCTATACGGTAAACTGATGAGTATTCCTGATAAAGCCATGCCAGAATATTTTCGTCTGGTCACACGCTGGGCTCCCGACCGGGTGAATAAAATGGAAACAGAACTGGCTGCAGGTACCATCCATCCGCGCGATGCAAAGATGAGTTTGGCATACGAAGTCACCGATGCTTTTTACGGTAAAGAACAGGCTGATCAAGCACAGCAGGATTTCATCCTAAAATTTCAGAAAAAAGAGATCCCGGATGATATTCCCATTTTCAAAATTACCGCAGACCAGATATTGCTGGATGTATTGGTGTCTGCAAAGCTGGCACCTTCCAAGAGTCAGGGGAAACGGCTTTTTGAGCAGGGTGGCGTTTCGCTGAATGGGGAATCTATTACAGATTGGAATACAAACGCACAGGAGGGCGTGCTGCAGGTTGGGAAACGAAAGTTTCTGGAGCTCAAGCTCTAATCTTGATTCGCTTGACTGAATAAGTAAATAGAATTGCCGATTGAGCGAGCCTGTTCGGCACTCGCATTTTCAAGAACGATCACCACGATCGTTCTTTTTGCATCACTCTTGAGTGACGTGCTCTGCACAAACCATTGATATTGACCGCTTATCGTCCAGAGGCGTTTCCTTCATAGGTCCATGAATTGTTTTCGTCAAGAAAGAAATCATCCAGCAGGAACTGAATTTGACTTTGATCTGGTAGGATTCGCTCATGGGTCGTGGTGGCTGAGAGAACATCTGTGGTGGTTTCTGGATCCATCACCAGCTGCAATACGGGAACATCCTCATGGAAATTAAGCTGCAGAACTGCTTGTGCTACTAATAGAGGCGAAAAACGGATCTGGCGTTGACCCAATCCGTACATCAATGGATTGATCTGCTCTTCATAAAAGTAGGTTTCAGATAAAGGTAAACCAATGGAAGGGGGAGAGAAAAAACCAAATGACAGCAGATCATCTTTAATGGTCTGGTTTGTATTATCTGCCAGTAATTTATAAAGTGCTGATGAGCATCCGTACTGCAGCATGCTTCTATCGATGGCGTTATTTGGAAGAGAATAAGTACAGTTGTTTTGTTCTGCTGCTGAGGCAGGTGAAAAATTGTGCCAGGATTGTTCATCCAGCAGGAATGGAATTAACATGCTGCCGGCAGGATATGAACCCTGCATAACTCGATTCAAAAAAGGGGCTGCCTCGTCTTGATTCCAGAGCTCCCAATTCTCTTCCAGTTCATTGGCATCATATCCGGGATGAGATGCGACCGCCAGGATATCCCCATTTACTCCATCAAGGATAATGACGGCGCCCTGCAGTGAGCGAAATAGAGAATCCAATTCGCGTTGTATATCCAGGTCTAAGGTAAGTTGCACATCAACTCCTACCGGGGGTTGATCATAGATCAGATGATGTGACCAGATATAAGGTTGTGAATATCCGGCATAACCTCGTAGGTATTCGTTGAGTGAATCCTCGATTCCTGAACGCCCATATCTGGAGTGGCTGAAACCAATGGTGTTGGAGAGGGCAGGATAGGGATATGCTCGAAAAAAAATTCCTGTTTCTCCCTGTGTAACCGCAAGGATAGCCCCATCACGGTCATAGATTGTGCCGCGGGGTACGAAGAGATCGGCAAAGATCAAACGGGGGTTATCACTGCGGTTCTGCAGATCATCCGCTCTGGCGAATCCCCACCAAAAAAGGGCAAATTCGATCAGAAGAAGAGCGATCATGAATAACGATCCGATCACAGAAAGAGCCTTGTTTATGGAAGAGGCATGTTTTTCGCTGCCCCTGATGCTGGTAGAAGGTGATTCCATGCAAAACAGCAGTGAGATGGCAAAGAACGCTGAGATATACGATGAGCCGCCATAAGAAACAAAAGGCAGAGTAACGCCTGTGATTGGAAGTAGACGAATGTTCCCACCAATGATGAGGATCGTCTGTGCTACCAGATAAGTAATGACACCTGCGGCAAGATAGCTCTGAAATGGATCTTTTCTTTCGCGTGCAAATTTATACCCTCGTGTGAGCAAGATCGCAAATGATAATATGAAGCAAGATGTGCCAAGAAATCCGGTTTCTTCAGCGATCGCGGAAAAAATGAAATCGGAATGCGCCAGGGGTACAACATTGGGATACCCAAGACCCGGACCGGTTCCCATTACACCACCCGCGGCGACGGAAAGGATAGACTGGATCACCTGGTAGGAACCACCGCTTGGATCATTCCATGGTTGCAGCCACGAAGAAATTCGTGTCGTGAAGATATCGAAGTAAAAATAACCGATCAGTCCCAGCAGGAGAAAAGCAAGCATCGTGAATCCAAACGCTCTTTTTCTACCTGTAAAAAACAGCAGAAAAGATGCGTAAATTACCAGGAATATGATAGCGGTTCCAAAATCATTCTGGAATATAAGAATGCCGCAGATAAGAGTAAAAAGGAGCAGTGTAGGAGAAAGCGTCTTTAAATTGCGTGGCTGCTCTTCTTTCTTTGCAAAAAAAGTAGAGAGGTAAATAATAAAAAATACTTTTAAAAATTCTGATGGCTGGATATTTATACCCATAATGTTCAGCCATAAGGTTGGTCCGTTTCCTCCGGGATAATTACCCCAGAAAATGGTCGATAATTGTAGCATCAGGCTGATAACCAGCCCCGCCAGGCTGTACTTTTGCAGCCAGGAGAGAACAGGTGTTTTTCTCGTGAATAAAAAGAAAGTAAGCAGCAGACTTGCCATGATCCATCCAGCCTGACGTAATCCAAAATATGTATTCAAGCGTGATATGGTCAACATTCCCCAGCCGCTCAAGAGATAGATGATCGGCAACAGGATGGGGTCACAATTTCTACCCAGCCGGTCTAGAGTATGCTGAAGGAAAAAGAAACCCCCCGTTATCAATCCAAATCCAATCCAATGGATCCATCGTAGTTCTACCTGCCACGAATGATATTTAACGGCGGGTGCTATTGTCAGAATGATCGAGAAAAAAAACAGAAAAAAACCTGCGGCGATCATCAGACGTTTCTGTGTTTTAGCTATTTTCTTCTCCTTGTTTATTGATCCTGTTTCAAGTGAGATTCTATTCAAAGATCACATTTAGGTTTTCCCTGGTCGCATCAGAGATACGTTTCGGATCTGTGAGTACTGCATTATTGAGGGAATCCCAGCATTCACAATGTGAAACAGGAGGGAGAATTTCAACCAGATTTTGAATAGCTTTCTGTGCGGTTTGGGTGTTCTTACGAGCCACTTTAAGAACCATTTCAACGCTGACAGGTTTTTCACTGACATGCCAAACGTCGTAATCTGTCACATGAGCCATGGTCGCATAGCACATGCCTGCTTCTCTGGCGAGAAAGATCTCAGGGCAGGCAGTCATACCGATGATGGACATACCCCATTCACGGAATATGTTGGATTCTGCTTTCGTTGAAAATCGCGGTCCTTCAATGGTGATGTAGATTCCTGAATCATGAACGGTAGCGCCACTAGTTTGTACAGCACTGTAGACGGATTTGCGTAGATCATTGCAGTATGGATCAGCGCTGCCGATATGCCCAACCATCCCATCACCGAAAAAGGTAAGCTTGCGGCTTTTCGTGAAATCAAATACCTGGTGAGGGATGACAAAATGACCGGGCTCAAAATCTTCTCGTAAAGATCCACAGGCAGAGATGCTGACGATCCGCCTGCTGCCGATCTGTTTCAATGCATAAATATTGGCGCGATAGTTCACTTCAGTGGGTGTAAGTACATGCCCTTCACCATGTCTGGCTAAAAAAGCAATTTTCTTTCCATGCAATGTACCAACCACAATGGGAGAGGAGGGCTTTCCGAAGGGAGTGGTGACTTCGATTGTCTCAATATCCTTCAACGCAGGAAAATTGTAAACTCCTGAACCACCGATCACGGCTAAAAAAATTGGATTTTTCATTGCTGCTGTCTCCTTTGAGTTTTTCCCTTTTTGTCTGGATTTCGCTTTGATTTACAGGTGAGGTCTTTCCATAAAAAAACCAGGGCAGTTATTGTAAATACAAGCAATGCCACTGCCATGATCCCCCTTAGAACGAGGGCGAGTAATCCCATATTGTCCATGATATCCTCCAGACAACATACTATTTTACTCGACATTCCGTATGGATGTTTCAGATGTGTATAATGAATTCAGAAATGGGTACTGGTACATGCGGATTCAAAGAGTTGAACCACACGGCTGATGTGGCGGTGGAAGTATGGGGCGATTCTATTCAGGCATTGTTCTTTCAAGCAGCGTTGGCATTATATGCGATCGCTGGAGTGCGTGATGAAGTTGAGGTTCATACAACATCAAAGATCATGGATCTGCATTTGCGCGAAACCGATATGGAAGCACTCTTGATTGCATTCCTGACGGAAATGCTGTATTACCTCGGTGACGGCATTCTTTTCAATCCTCAAGAAATTTCTATACAAGGAAATTCTCTTGAGCGAAATTAATAGGGAAGGATGGAGTATCGGTGCAGCGAGAGGTCAAGGCAATTACATACCATCATCTACAAATCGAATTTTATGATGATATCTATAAGACAGAGATAGTGTTTGATGTTTGATTGATTATGGTGAATCAAAACGATATTCAGATGATTAACGAGATGGAATGGCTGATCCCTTCTACCCATCGGCAGGATATGAATGGGAATGTGCGCATTTTTGCATCACGGCACATCATCCATGACTGTCTCTCTGATCTCTCTTTAGACCAGGCGGTCAATGCAGCCTGCCTGCCGGGCTTGGTTGGTGAAGTACTGGTCATGCCGGATGTTCATCAGGGCTATGGTTTTCCCATCGGGGGTGTAGCGGCAACCGATGCGCACAGCGGCGTTGTATCGCCGGGAGCCATTGGATACGATATCAATTGCGGGGTGCGGTTATTATCTTCTCAGGTTGAATATTCACAGGCGTACCCTTATCTGGGTGATCTACTGCATGCCTTGTATGTCGCCATTCCCACCGGATTAGGGCAGGGTGGATTGCAGAGCCTCTATGAAAAAGAATTGAGGAATATCCTGGAAGAAGGCTCGCAATGGGCTTTGCGCAAAGGATATGCCGGTGCAGAAGATCTGCAAGCGACCGAAGATGGCGGCAGGATGCAAGGCGCAGATAGCCGTAAAGTGAGTGAGCGTGCTGTCAAGCGTGGACTGCAGCAGGTCGGCTCTTTAGGGGCAGGCAATCATTTCATAGAAGTTAGCGTCGTTGAAAAGATATTCCATCCTGCAGCTGCTGCCAGTATGGGGTTGAAAGAAGGCTGTGTGTGTCTCATGATCCATTCAGGGTCGCGTGGGCTGGGTCATCAGATCTGTTCGGATTACGTGCAGCAATACCAGAATGCGCAGGCTAAGTTCAGGTTCAATTTGCCTGATAGAGAATTAGTTTGCGCCCCGATCGAGTCACCTGAAGGTCAGGCATATCTGGCTGCTATGGCTTGTGCAGCCAATTATGCCTTTTGCAATCGGCAGGTGATGGCACATCTTGCACAGCAGGTCTTCGAAAGAACTCTTGCAGGAAAGTGTAAACAGCCCTATCTTCATCCGGTTTATGACCTGGCTCATAATATTGGTAAGCTTGAGAAACATCGTTTGGGAAAAGTTGAAAGAGAAGTCTTCATTCACCGCAAAGGTGCCACCCGTGCATTCGGACCGGGGCAGGCAGGTTTGTCTGAACGCTATCAAAAGATCGGTCAGCCGGTTCTCATTCCGGGCAGTATGGGCACTGCCTCATGGGTGCTGTTGGGTACAGAAACAGCCATGTTGCGATCATTGGGTTCTTCGTGCCATGGCGCGGGCAGAGTTCACAGCCGGAAAAGCGCGAGAAAGATGATACATGCAGATCAATTGCTCCAATCTTTGGATTTGAAAGGGATCACCGTTTTGGCTGGTTCTATGAAGGGGCTGGTGGAAGAAGCGCCGCAGGCATATAAGGATGTAGATGAAGTGGTGGATTGCGTGGTCACTGCGGGGATTGTAGCAAAGGTAGCTCGATTGCGTCCACTGACAGTTATTAAAGGATAATCGTGTGTTGACGAATTTGCCAAATAACAGGTATAATCGTTCTGTTACTTTGCAGGAGGTAAAACGTGGAACGTTATTTTCAAATTGCTCTCATGATCACATCCGTAGCTTTGATTGCCAGTATTGTGTTGCAGTCAAAAGGTGTTGGTTTGGGTGGTTTAACAGGTGCTGATCTTGGTTCAAACATCACCGCCCGCCGCGGTATTGAAAAAACCATGTTCAAGATCACAATCTTCTTGGCGATCTTGTTCGTTGCATTAGTGCTCGGAACCATTATCGTAGCTCAATAATCTATCTTTTGTTTATTAAAAGGCGGCTCTATTTTCGTTGGAGGACGCCTTTTTTTATGCTAGAATTCACATTCGATGAAAAATATACGCTGGCAATTAATAATCATCCTGGTGACAGGTTTGGTAATTGGTATTTTGCTCCTCAGTGAACAGACTGGTTTCAGCATTGCCCGTCCCGTCGCTACCAGAGGTGGTGTATATACAGAGGCACTTGTCGGCAGCCTGCAGCGATTGAATCCTGTGCTTGATTATTACAATTCAGCAGACCGCGATGTAGATCGTCTGCTTTTCAGCCGTTTAATTACCTATGACGAAAATGGATCGCCGCAGCCCGAGCTAGCAACCCAGTGGGGTATCT
This sequence comes from Anaerolineaceae bacterium, assembly GCA_963556045.3. Taxonomy (GTDB): domain Bacteria; phylum Chloroflexota; class Anaerolineae; order Anaerolineales; family Anaerolineaceae; genus UBA4781. Next base: position 2,554,203 of record CAUVYA020000002.1, read on the forward strand.
CATTTGATGGGCTTTCCTATAATTTTGATATCAATCCTGATGCGCAATGGCATGATGGCATCCCCGTCACCAGCGCTGATATTGCATTCACAATTGATGTTATGCGCAGTGATGAATCAGTGCTGCCTGATGATCTGAAACAGTTTTGGAATAATGTTGAGGTTATTCCACTCGGTGATCAGTCTGTACAATTCAGGCTTTCTGAAGCATTCGCTCCCTTCATGGATTATCTGTCCTTTGGTATTCTTCCGCAGCACCTATTAGGTGAGCTCTCCTATCAACAGATAATCAATTCATCTTTCAATCTTGAGCCGGTGGGAAGTGGTCCTTACCAATTTGAAAGCTTGATAACAGAGAATGGCGCCATCAAAGGTGTGGTTCTTTCTGCGAATCCGACTTTTTATGGCGGAGAACCTCTCCTCAGCCAGTTCGTTTTTATGTATTATGCTGATGCCGCTGCTGCTTATTCGGCATATGCAGAGGGTGTGGTGCAGGGCATTAGTGAGATATCAGACGATATCCTTATGGATGTGTTGAGCGATCCGAACCTGGCTGTTTATTCGGCAATAAAACCTGAAGTATCTATGGTGCTCTTGAATTTGAATAATAATAAAGTGAAATTCCTGCAGGAAGAAAATGTGCGCAAAGCGTTACTGTATGCTCTTGACCGCAGGCGTATGATCGATTCTGCTTTACAGGGGCAGGCTGTTGCATCAAATATGCCGCTCATTCCTTCCAACTGGTCGTATTATGAAGGCAACCAGATTTTTGATTATGATCCTCAAAAAGCAGGCATCTTGTTGGATGAAATTGGATTTACACTTCCTAACGGGGATGGTTCTATCCGTACAGATGACAGCAGCGAATTGAGCTTCGAACTTGTCCATCCTGATGATGCAGCCCATACCGCAGTTGCCGTGGCTATCCAAAAAGATTGGGCTGCGATCGGTGTGGATGTTAACCTGGTTGCAGTACCCTATGATGTGCTCATACTCGATTATCTGGAGCCTTTAACATACCAGGCAGCATTGATCGATCTGAATTTTGAACGTTCGCCCGATCCGGATCCATATCCTTTCTGGGATCAGGCTCAGCAGAGCGGTGGGCAGAATTACTCACAGTGGGAAAATAAAGTGATCAGTGAATATCTGGAAGAAGCGCGTGTAACAACCGACTTGGATGAGCGCGCAAAACTATACCGGAATTTCCAGGTGGTATTTCAAGATGAACTACCTGCCTTGCCGTTATATTACCCGGTTTATAACTTTGCGATTGACGAGGGGATCAACGGAGTACGGGTTGGTTCATTTTATGATACGGCTGATCGTTTCTTTTCAGTTATTGATTGGTATCTGATAGCCAGCGCTGCAGAATAACAGCGCAGCAGTGGAGTTTTCAAATGTCCATGTTCAGCGGTAGGGGCGATGAAGGATTTACCGATACGCTGGGTGGATTACGCGTTGCCAAAAACCACCCTTTGATCGAACTGATTGGAGAGCTCGACGAATTATCAGCATGGATAGGACTCGCTTTAAGTGAGGAACAAGAGCCAGCCATTTCAGAGGTGCTATCTTCAATTCAAGATGAGCTTGCCAGCATGATGTCTGTTCTGAGCTCATATAAACCGGGCAAACTAATTTCTAAAACAACACCATTCCCAAATAGTAATAAAATTGAAAACTGGATCAACACGTACGAACGGGATATTCAAGTACCCGCTTCCTTTATGCGATCCGGCTCTACCAGGCTGGGAGCACTGTACAATCTATTACGTACGATAACACGCCGGGTTGAGCGTAAAGCGATAACCTTTTTGCCTGCAGATTTTTCTCTTTCCGATGAGATGTTATCTTATTTGAACCGTCTTTCCACCCTGTTTTTTATCCTGTGGCTGCTGGTTGACCAGCGTTAAACATTCTTCTCAATCACACCTAAAATTCACGGTTTTTTCACAGGTCTTTGTGAGAATGAGGGTATTCTAATCAGGAGTTAACCATGAATACAAAGACTTCATTATCGAAAGACACAAAAAAGCGGTATTTGATCAATTTTGCCATGTTCGTTCTGTTCCTGGCGGTGACCGCTTCCAGCCTCTATTTTCTGTACGTTCCGGCAGGCTATCAGGGTGGAAGAAATCCGCGCTACAACATGCAGATCATCTTTGAACGCGACACATGGGGTGAGATCCATACATGGACCAGTTTTGCGCTCTCGGCAATACTATTCGTTCATGTCATCATTCACTGGTCATGGGTTAGAAATGTTTTCTTAAAATATGTTCAGATCTGGAAGAAGAGTATCCGCTTCAGGAATAATCTGGCACTGCTAAATATCGTTGATGATGGATTGATCGCAATATTTTTCATCGCCTGTTTGATCTCAGGAATAATTCTGTTTGTTGTTCCCGGGGGACCGGGTACTGCAACCACACTGATCATGGCGGTTACAAGGGATGCCTGGAAAGACATTCATGTTTGGACGGGGATCGGGATGCTGGTTGGTATTGTGGTACACCTGGTCATTCACTGGGGTTGGATCAGGAAAGTAAGCGCCAAAATAGTGAAACGATCTCAACCGGTGACTGTGTTTGAAAATGAGATGGGATGATTCTTATATCGGATATTGATAGATCGGGAAGAACTCCCCCCGGTATTCGAACCCAAGCTTCTCGTAAAGGTGAATGGATGCCTTGTTATCATGCTGGGTGTTTACGGTAATTTGCTTGATCCAGGGGACGGAAAAATGCCAGAGCATATTTTCTACCAATCTGGCACCGATCCCCTTATTGTGAAATGAAGGAAGAACTGCCAGACGGGTAAGATGTGCCCGAAACAGATCGGATGTACTGATCTGAAAGCCTACTATCCGTCCATCCATTTCTGCTACCGTTGCGTAGGCAGATTGTTCATACGCCAGGGTAATGGTTGTCTGTGAAAATTTCCAGCAGGTTGAAAAACCGCTTTCATCTATCTGAAATACCTGCGGCAGGTCGCTTACTTTCATGAGACGCACAGAGATATGATGATCTGCAAATTTCTTCCCGGGCAAATTCCCCTGCCAGGTGAGCACGATCACTTTTTGTATTTTCTGCCAGCCTTGAGCAGCGAGCATCGTTTCCATCCAATTTTGATAACAAAGCGAGACAATGGAATCACCTGATGTAAATGGGTATATTTCCTTGATCGCGCTGAACAACGTGGTCCATGCGGGGGTGTATTCTTTTTCGCGTTTTGTTGCGAAGAAACGCACCCAGTGGATATGGTCGGGATCGGGCGCAAGGCAGAGAATGCTGTTGATGGAAGTATCATCAAATGAAAGAACACAGGGAGGGTTCTTGAACCATTCCTGCGGTCTGCGCCAATCGAGATGGGCATGCATGCGCAGAGAACTTGTTAAAAAGGTATCGATCTTGCCGGGGTCATGAAATGCTTCATACGAAGCGATGCTTGTTTTTGCGACGATCATTCTGCTGTAGTAGGATCAGAAATCGCTGTATCATCAGACATTTTCGTAACCAGGAATTGGAGTGCCTGTGATACGTTTTCCAGGTCTTCAGGCTGAAGTTCCTTCATTTTATTTGCCAGAGAGATGTAAGCGATATTTTCAGGATTGCTGACGAATGTCTGCAGATCATGCGGCAGATCAAGAAAGGCTGCGATTTGCTGTTGTTTCTTCTGCCATAAACCGATCGGGCTGTTCACGTCGAAAAGCATAATCAGATCAATGCCTAATTCATGAGTGAGCCTGCGCAATTCATCCATTGGGATGCCGCTTTGACCGGATTCCCAGCGTTTCAAGCGTGACACAGGGATCGCACAGCGGGTGGCAAGTGTTTTTAAGGATAGTTTGCATCTTTCCCTTTCGATCTGTAGCAAGGTGCCGATCACACTATCTCTGATCTCCATTAGATGAGTCAGGTTATCTCCATCAGGAATAGGAACTCCACATAATTCGCCCTTGTCTTGCGCGTGTAAAAGTTCTGCGAGGGGAATTTGCATGAAGTAGGATAGCGTTTCTAATTCAGGCAGGGTTGGAAAAAACTCTCCGCTTTCATATTTTTTATAACGAGCGTTTGTGATTCCAAGCGCAGCGGCACAGCTTTTCACTGTTTTTCCACATTTTTCTCTTGCAGTATGCAGATTCACTGCAATGGCAGATAGTTTAATATCGAATAATTCCATAAGCAAACCTCTTTGATATTTCCTTTTTCTCATTATAGCGTAGCTTCATCACCGTGAAAAATCAGGATGCTGCCAAACGAATGTACCCCCGATCATAGTAGCCAGCGGGATCATTTGATCCAATTGGTCAGGCGCTATTTGAAATGGATCATCAGGTAAGATGATCAGATCTGCCAGATAACCTGTGGTTAGCATTCCACTGTTCTGCCGGATGATGCTGGCAGGGCTGCTGGTGTAAGCAGCCAGGGCTGCCTCCAGTGTGAGAGCTTGCTCCGGGTACCAGGCTTCTGAAGCGCCTTTGCGGCGTCGGGTCACAGCCGCATGCATGCCCGGGAATGGATTGGGAGATTCCACCGGGGCGTCTGATCCAAAGACAAGCCGAATGCCTGCTCTCTGAATTGCGTTCCAGGCGTAGGCATAGGCGCAGCGCTTGCCCCAGTAGCGCGCTGCCATCTCCATATCGGAGATAACATGGATGGGCTGCATGGAAGCTACGATCTGCAAAGCAGCCATGCGGGGGATATCATCGGGATGGATGACCTGAACATGTTCGATGCGATTTGGATGGGGAAGCTGCGGTTTCGAATACATGCTTTGAAGATGGGTTAATCCATCCAGCACCTTGCGTATAGCTTTATCTCCAATGGCGTGGATTGCTAGATTGATCTTATGAGAGAGCGCCTGTTTGCCGATCGCTTGCAGTTCCTCATCAGCGAGGGTCATCATTCCATATTGGTCAGAATTCTGGTAGGGTTCCAGCATGGCAGCCGTTTGGGGTCCCAGCGCACCATCCATGAATAATTTCAACCATCCGATCTTGAGGTGATCAGTTCCCAATCCTGTTTGCAGACCCTGTTCGATCGCATAAGGTAGGGCAGAATGTGGAATGCTCTTCACGACGCGCATCTGGAATGTGCGCTGCTGGTATAACTTCTCTAAAACTGGATAAATATTCCACTCATCCACATCTTGCACACCGGTGATGCCGTACTTGAATAATTGTGATTGAGCAGTCTGCAAAGCATTTGCCATTTGCTGCTCGTTGAGTGCTGGGATCACTTTTTCAACCAGCAGGGTGGCTGATTCCAGCAAAATACCGCTGGGGGTACCATCCGAATCACGCGCGATGTGACCTCCCTTCGGATCTGGAGTGTCTCGGGTTATGCCTGCCAGTTGCAGCGCACGGCTGTTGACCCAGCTGGCGTGCAGTGATTTGGCAGCTAAAAAGATGGGGTGCCCTGTACTGATCGCATCCAACTCCATGCGGTTGCCGATGCCATCTTCCCACACGTTATGGTTCCAGCCCTGCCCGATGACCCATTCTTCCTCATTTTTCTTATTCACAGCAGAGCTGACCCTTTGCAGACATTCTTTTTTGGTTTCTGTCTCACAATCAATGTGCGCCAGCTTCCTGCCGTATTGCAGCAAATGGATGTGTGCATCAATCAATCCGGGCAGTACAGTGCGACCTTGCAGGTCGATAATGGTTGTATGGCGGTCTGCCATGCTCAACACATCATTATTCGTGCCAGAGGCAGTGATGTGGTCTGCTTGAATAGCAAGTGCCTCAACCGCTGGTTGAAGCACATTCATGGTATGGATGATTCCATTCTTCAGGATCAGCATCTTGAATTTATGATTGCAGCATTTGTTCGATCAGGTTCTCTAATTCTTCTTCCGAATAGTAATAAAAAGTGAGGGAGCCACCCTGTTTGCCGTGATGGATACTGACTTTGGTGCCATACTGTGACCGCAATTGCTTCTCAAAAGCTGTTATCGCGGCAGGGATTTCTTTTTTGGGTGCAGGGGTCGGGCTTTTTCGTTCTGCTAATTTTCGTACCAGATCTTCGGTCTGGCGAACGTTGAAGTCATTGGATAGTACGCTTTTCATGGCGGCGATCTGTGCAGCCGGATTTTCGAGCCCTAACAGTGCGCGACCATGCCCCTCACTGATCTTTCCTTCCATGATAGCGTTTACAACTTCTGGGGGTAGTTTTAACAGGCGCATAGTGTTGGTGACCGCTGTACGGCTTTTCCCAACCCGAATCGCGATCTCTTCGTGTGAGAGTTCAAATTCTTCTGATAATTGCTGGTACGCTTCTGCTGCTTCAATGGCAGAAAGGTCCTCGCGCTGGATATTCTCGATCAGCGCCAGTTCCAATCTTTGCTGGCTGGTCATAGCTTCTCGAATGAGAACGGGGACGGATTCCAAGCCTGCCAGTTTTGCTGCCCGCAGGCGTCTTTCTCCTGCGATGAGTGTAAAGCTGCCATCAGCGCTTTCATCCCTGGTAACGATGAGCGGTTGTAAAATACCGTGTTCTTTTATGGAGGCGGTCAGTTCTTCCAGTTCCTGATCGCGGATATCGCTGCGGGGTTGATAGGGATTGGGGCTGATCGCTTCGATGGAAATGAAGTTAACGCCATCAGAGCTTGCCCCATTCGAGAAATCACTGCCCGGGATGAGCGCATCCAGCCCTTTTCCTAAACCTTTTCTCTGTGCCATACGATTATCCTTTTATGATTCCTATTCTGAAAATGATGCTTCCTCGATCTCCGGTACCGGTTTTCCATCCTGCTGCATGATCTCACGCGTCAGGGCAGCATATGCTTTAGCAGCAGAAGAGGTAGGTGCATATACTGTGATAGGCAAACCGTATGATGGCGCTTCTGCCAACCGTATACTGCGTGGAACAATGGTTTGGAAAACCTTATCAGGGAAAAATTTCCTGACTTCCTGCACCACGTCCATTGCCAATCTTGTCCTGCCATCATACATGGTCAGAACAACACCTCTCACCTCCAATTGCGGGTACAAAGAACGTTTAATTCTCTGCAGGGTATCGGTGAGCTGTCCCAATCCTTCCAGCGCCAGATATTCACACTGTACGGGAATGAGAACGCCATCTTTCGCGGCGATCAATCCATTGATGGTTAGAATACTGAGCGACGGAGGGCAATCGATCAAGATGTAATCGTAACGGTCCGCCACCGGCTGGATCATTTCGCGAAGCCGAAAATCGCGATTCTTGGCATCTAATAATTCCACTTCTGCGCCCGCCAGAGCTGGCGATGATGGCAGGATGGACATTTTCAATCGCGGATTATGCAGAATGCTTGGTCCAATAGGGCTGATACCGATCATGACTTCATATGATCCTTTTTTCACGGTAAGTTTATCGATTCCCAGCGAGGAGGTCGCGTTTGCCTGTGGATCCACATCCACGATCAGTACTTTCTGCCCGTAATACCCAAGAAAAGCCCCCAGATTGATCGCAGAAGTTGTCTTTCCGACTCCACCTTTTTGATTTACTAATGTATAAATCTTTGCCATCGTTACTCAATTCTAGTTGATGATTTCGACCATTTTTTGATTGATTTCCTGCCTGGTTGGGATGCTCGCCAACCCTTTGCGGCTGATGGAAAGGGAAGCCAATTGTACTGCCATCTTTGCTGCTGCCCAGGGATCTTTTGTGATAAACAGGCGTGAAAAAAACACCGCGGCGAAAATATCACCTGCTCCGGTAGAATCTACCAGCGGGATATTTGGCGCGGGGAAGTAGCGTGCATCGCCTTTCCAGTAAACACGGGCTCCATCATCTGCTTCGGTGACGACCAGAATCTTGCTGAGCTGAACCAGATCATTGATCTTTCTTTCATCCCCGCCCACATCTTCCATACTTAATACTACTGCATCAAGCGAGGGCAGTGCTTCAGCAGCCCAATCCCAATCCACCGGACGCACGCGACCTTCTTGATCCCAGGTGCGCATCCATCCCTGCGGTGTTGCGCATAGAAAAGCGTCTCTCGAAAAACTGCGTAATGTCTGCAAGGGAATTTCCTGTGCGACGGGTCCAAAGTGGATGATAGGAGAGCTTTGCCAGGCTGGTGGAATATTCTCTATAATGAGTTCTCTTGCCTGCGTATAGCAGAATTGCGTACGCTTTCCGTCAACCATGATATTTTCAAACCGAGTGGCGTGCTCACTCGGAGTACGCTTGATCTCAATATGAGTACAGGATGGCAATTGGATATCCTCTGGATAGGATGTTGCCAGCAAGACGGGATGCCCCAGAGCGCAGGCTGTCAGGGCAGAATATGCGGCAGTACCACCCAGCACCACCCCTTCAGGGGTGAGGTCCTGGGTCACATGGCCAAGGAGTAGGTAAGAGATTTCATGTGATGACATGCAAGCATTGATTTTTCAAGGTATTCTTATTTCTGGTAAATTATAGCATGAAGTAGGTTGTTCTAAGCCGGGTGGGAAGATCGCCTCTGTCTGGTGGAGGGCAAGAAGAACAAAACAATACTGATCAGCAATGCAATACTGAATAAGATTGTGGCGCTTTGAAAATCATACAGGATCGCTATTTTTGTGGAATTCCAACGCTGTAAATAACTGTACAGGAATGGCGAGATGAATTGCCCGAGATTTGACCCGGCGACTATCATGGAGATCGTTCGCGCAGTATTTTCGGGGGATGAATACTGTGTTGCCCGCAGCATGATGCCGGGGAAAAGAATACCCATTCCGCAGCCTGAAATGAAAACACCCAGATAGGTAGAGAAGGCAGTGGTGGTGAATGCCATTAAACCGAAACCGATGACCAGCAATGCGATGCTGAAAACCCACACAAAACGTTTGAAAAAGCGCATGATCTTTGCGAAAAAAAGATTGATCAGAGTAGATGCCAGGGTTGAAATTGATGCCGCGAATCCGGCGGCTTTCGATTCTCCGATGTGGCGTGCATCGATCAGGTGGGCAATTCCGGTGGGGAAAATATAGAAAGTAAGCATTAATAAACCGGCGTTCACAGCGATGACTGTTCCCATGCGGTTGAGGGAGGGCTTAAAAGAAGACTGCTGCGCCGCCGCCGCAGGCGGTTCCGGCAGCCAGAAGAACGTGATCAGCAGAACCAGGAACGCAATTCCGTAGATGCTAAAAGCATAGCGCCAGGAGATGCTTGCCAAATAACCGGTAAGAAGTGGGGAGATGACTGCCACGGCATGAGAAACAACCGTTGAGTTGCCGATCAATTTAACTCGTTCTTCCCCATCATAAAAATTGGAGATCAATGCCGTGGAGAAAGTGTTGGTAACACCAGCGCCCAAACCGAGGATGATGCGGAATGCGAGGATAAACGAAAACTGCTTGCAGAATCCGACGCCAATGCCGCCGATCAGATACAGCGCCAATCCGCTGAACAGGAGAGTTCTTTTTGGAATCCTGTTCGCCAGAACGCCTGTCAATAGGGATGAAAAAATGATCACCAGCGCAGGCAGTGTCAACATCAGGCGAATATTCGTGATGGTTACATCCGGAAATGCCTGGTTCAAATACACCAGAACGGGTGCAATGGATGCATTGGTCATGATGTTCAGAGCAGAAACGGAGAGGATGGCGATCTTTTTCTTATCCATACCGGTGATTTCTTTCAGGTGATTGGATTTCATCTATCGATGAGAAGGTTTATCGTACCTGACATGAGGGCACATGTCAAACTCTGAATTTCCTCTACATTGTAAAGGCTGTACTATAATTTTATTCATATACTCAACATGAAATTGGGGAAAAGAAAAGAGAACCCTGAGGGGATGATGAAAAGAATCACTGACCTGCCGAATGAGGAACGTCCACGTGAAAAGATGCTTAACCGTGGTGTGAACAGCCTGAATAATGCGGAATTGCTTGCGATTCTACTGCGCGTTGGGGTAGAGGGCAAAAGCTCTGTGGATCTGGGATTCCAGCTCCTGGAAGAGTTTCATGGCATAGCAGGAATCCACGCAGCCGATATTGACGAACTGTGTGCAGTTCATGGCGTGGGGCGGGCAAAAGCTGCTCAATTAAAAGCTGCTCTCGAATTGGGTGCGCGCCTGCACCAGGAACCTTTGCAGGAGAAACCACTGGTTGACAGCCCGCAAAGAGCGTATGAGATCCTGAAATATGATATTCTGCAGAATGACAGGGAAACGTTATGGGTGCTGGCATTGAATACCCGCCATCGTTTGATCAAAAAGAAGAAGTTATATCAGGGCACGCGCAGTTTTTCATCGGTCAGAGTGGCTGAGATCTTTGAATTTGCGGTACTGCAGCATGCGGCAGCCATCATCCTGGCACATAATCACCCCAGTGGAGAACCTTCCCCCAGTCGGGAAGATGTGCGCATTACACAGGAGATCCGCAAAGCCGGTGAAATTCTCGAAATTAAAGTATTAGACCATATCATCATTGTGCCGGGTGGCTATCAATCCATGAAAAAAGAGAACCGCGCTATCTTTGATAGTTCCATCAATCGTTATTTGGTTTAAAAATGCAAATTGAACCTCTTTTATATAGAAATTAATAAAGGATGGTGAGATGGCAGACTTGGATAAGGGATCCATATCTCGAAAAAGAAAAATCGCTTGTATCCACAACTGCGAGTCTATGGAATGGAATGAATGCCTCGTCAGGGATCAAAAAAAAGTTCTACCCAAATTTGATTTGTAGAAAGTCAACTGGCACTACAATGGGCAGTGCAGCCCATGTATGTAGCAGGTCAATCGGAAGTGATTTTTATCAAAGGTCAGGTGCTGAAAGCTACCGAATTGGCAGCGGTTTATGAACCTGTTAGCGGTATTAACCTGGATCCAGGTGGAAGTTCCATCATGTCCCTGATGTCGTATGTGGGTTTCCAGTCATTCCTATTATGTAAAAATCGAAGAAAAACTACAATAATTGGGTGAATCTGCCAATAATTACTCATTTTCTGCAAATAGGATATTTGTATATGAATTTCAAGGAGTTATGCTAGAATAATCCAGATATACAATATTTTCGAAATAAACACTTATAAAAGGCAAAATCGGTGAAAACCGGTGACGCAAAGCCACGAGCCTAATACCGAACAGGTAATGGTTGTCGGGCTGCTGAGGAACCTATAACCGGATTTGTCCAATCCGGTTTTTTTGGTTAAAGGTGAAACGAACGTGGAAAAATTGATATTACTCCGTCTCCATGATAAAAAGAAATCGCGTTTAATATTTTGGGGGCTGTTTCTAATACAAATCAGCATGAATTATTGGTTGTACAGATACGATTTATGTCTGTCAAATCTTCCAGATCTACTGTATGTACCTGTAACGATCGCTTCTTTTATTTTTCCGCTTCCTGCTGCAATCAGTCAGGGTTTGATGGCAGGGGGTTTATTAAGCCTGGCATATAAATTATCTGTTGGTGGAGCTTATAAAGATGTACTGTGGTTCGCATTACAGCAAACATTTAGTTTCGCTAGCGCCGCAGCGATCATCGGAGTTTTACGAAATAAACTGGAGAGTTTCTATTTGCGAAAAGAAGAGATGTTTTTCATTGATGAATTCACCGGATTACCAAACATGTCTGCGTTCAATAGAGATCTTTTAAAGATCAAAAAAGCAAAAAAATTAGAACGATACAAAATTGTCCTTGTTGAAATTGCGAATCAAAATGAGATAAGCGCTGCATTTGGACAGCAAATCCTATTTAAAATGCAATCCGTATTACAAAAAAGTACTCGACAATTATTAGGCGACAGGATAAAAGTATATCAGATCCAGTTGAATACATTGTTGGTCATTGTGCCGCTGGAAAATGATACTGTAGAGCTGAATGCAATCGGTGATCCGAAACAGATCATCAATGTTGATGGCATTTCCGTTCTGGTAAACACGATATATGGAGTATGTGAGTTTCCACGAGATGGAAAGACCACCAATGAAATACTGCAAAAAGGATATATTGCACTGCAGGAAGCACACCGCCGCAGTCAATTTGTTTATGAATATAACCCTTCTCTTGAAGTTCCTCAGAAGATAGTATTACTGGGGCAAATTCAGAACGCTATGCAAAAGAAGGAAATCATCTTTTATTATCAACCCATTCTGAATACCGATGGAACTGTTCACAGTGTTGAAGCGTTGGTGCGCTGGAATCATCCCCAGATGGGATTGTTGTCTCCTTCCGAATTTATCCCGGATCTTGAATTGACCGGAATTGCGAATCATCTGGTAGATTATTCGTTAACGTATAATCTGGGAAATTTACGAATCATGATCAATGATGGTTTCATTTTTCCGATGGCTATCAATATTTCGATCACCAACCTGCAGCAGACTGATTTCACAGAACATGTTCTCTCTGCCTTATATAAATATAATCTGCCTCCATCCTGTTTGGTCCTTGAAATTACCGAAAGAGGATTTCTCACCGACTCTGAAGAAAGCAATCGTAATATCCGGAATCTTTCGAGTATGGGGGTATCGTTCCATATTGATGATTTCGGAGCTGGTTTTACAAGTATCGGAATACTGCGTAAATTTGGTATTCACAGCATAAAAATTGATCATTCGTTTATCACAGACTTATCGCAAAATGAGGTAAGCGCGGCGGTTGTGGAATGTGTGGTATCTATGGCAAAAAAGCTCGAACTCAAGACGGTTGCGGAAGGGGTTGAGGATATTGATCTGCTTGACCCGCTGAAAAAAATTGGTGTGGATTATTTTCAGGGCTATGCCATCGCCGAGCCCATGCCGTTTGCAGACCTGCGAAGCTGGTTGAAAAAGCAGCACAAGTTTGGCAAATGAATGCATCGAAACAGCAGACAAATCTCTTTACACTGGCAAACGCACATGATAAAATAACCTTCGCTCATCTGGCGAGGTAGCTCAGTGGTAGAGCAGGGGACTCATAAGCCCTTGGTCGTGAGTTCAAATCTCACCCTCGCCATCTTTTTATTTAATTCTAACAACAGGTAAGGTGAAGCAATTTCTCCGTTTGTTTTATTGATTATGTATCACATAGCGTGGTAGAGCTTCAACTCTCCACAGGAGAGGTTGAAGCCCATAAGCCCTAGTCTTGGTAGAGATAATCGACATGCTAACTCCTCTATCTTATAACCTTGATTCAGTATAGATCTCAAAATTAGTAGGTTGCTTTTTAATTTACCGTGCATAGGTGCTTCAAAGAAGATTTGATTTACCACTTTTGAATAATTTTAATTTTCCAAAAATACTATTACGAACTAAATAATTGCTCATTGTCCACTTTTTAGCAATAGTTTTCCTCTTTTAATTATCGGTATACAAAAATACGATTGATTTATATAGATAATCGATTCTATTATAGATTTCTTCTTTATTGATTAACGGAAATACTTTTTCATGGATGCTACTTATTGCAGAATAGCAAATATTTAGTAAATTAAAACCTAATTTCCTTTTAGAAACACTAACTGGTAATTCATTAATAATTTCAAGGAAAATACTATTTACAGCTTCCTTTGTAACTGATATATCTACAAGGATGCTTACAAGAAATTGGGCAATGATACTATAAACTAACTGAGATTTCACTCCATATTTTTCAGAAAAAGTTAAATGTAAATTAAAATATCTAATTCTTTCGGGTTGGATTATAGGAATAGCTTTATCCCCAAAAATTGCTTTATGAATATCATCAACCGAAATAGATAAAAATCTAAATCGATAAAAAGATAAGTAATAAAAGAATTCAAGGTAGTCATCAAAACTTAGCAATTGCATTTCAAATAACACTCTAGCTAAAGACCATATAGAGAATGATAACGGTGCCGATTGTTTTGTTTCAAACTCATTAAATTTAATAAATATCGGATCTTCTGTTAGGATAGGTAATGACTCCATTTTCGCAATTATACAAGCATCGCATAACTCTTCAGGTATTTCTCTCTCGGTAAATCCTTCCGCTTTATATGCTTTTGAAATAACCCTAATGTTCTCTGGTGTCGATTCTAAAAGTTTGATACAAGCAATAAAATCTTCCTGTAATTGCTCTCGTCTATCTTTAGTAATATCAGAAATAACTATCTTCCCTTTAGCAAATCCCATATGACCTTTTTGCCCGGGAATATATTTAAATCGATCTGTTACTTTTGCTAAGAAATTTAATACTGATCTAGGCACGATTATTTTTGGTAAATACCTATAGATTTTTTGGAGAAAACCAGATTCTACCAAAAATAAAGCCGAAGTACTGTCGATTACAAAAGGGAGTTTTTCCTCTAAAACTGATTTCGCTAACTTCTTTTGTCTATTTAAATCAACGCTTGTACCGTCACTAAAATTAATAAATCCTTGATCCTCTTGAGTTATGCGACCAATTGCATTAATAAGTCCACCTTCGCTCTTAACTAACATGGCCAAGGGTGCCTTATTCTCACAATATAAGTCAAAGAAAGGTCTTGTCATTTTTTGTTGATCTTGAAGAAATTTGATTAAATTTTCTGGATCGATTGAATCATCCTGATGAGGTATTTGAATTCTATGAACTCCTTCTAAATCCCCTTTTTTAGCTAGCTCCTGAAAATACTTAATTGATTTCCAATATATATATTTTTCAATAGGAAAAATAAATTCAATCACTCCAAAATCAATTTCCGGACCATATTCATCAGGAAGAATAATTCTACTGTTTAGCTGTTTTTGAAATAAAAAATCAAATTTTGAATTTTGCTTCTCAATGGGTATTGCATCGAGAGCATTTCCTTCTCCAAGGTAATACCATTGATCATTATTACTTAATTTTATGAAACAGTTCTTCTCGACATGATTTAAAGAGTTTTGCCCTATTTCAATTAAGTTATCGATCCTCAGTAACTGAAAATGTAATTGGGCGTATTCTTGATTTGATAGTATTTTTTTCTCCTTTACAGCTTCAATAACTGCACACAACGCATCTTCTGGATCACCGTTGAGTAAAAGAATCTCGAATTCTGGTCCTATTTTGAATTCATATGGAAGTTTCTCTGGCTTATATTGGTTAATAATACTTTTAGCTTTGGTAATTTGTTCTTTATCAATAGTTCCACGTTCAAAGCAAGCGATGACGGTATTATGAAGGAGCATGATTTTGCTTTCCAAAGTTAGGTAATTTTTAACTTTATCCTCCTTTAATAATTTTTCTCCTACGCTAATTGCTTCCTGATACATCTTCAAATTCAAATATGCTATAAATAACCGCAATGAAAATTTAAATTCATAAGTTTTATTTTTCTCCTGATTAATCAACTTCTGCAAAAGCAAAACCTCAATATCCCAAGCTTCTTTTTTATGCAATACTTCTAAGATTGGTAAACACTCTAATGAATTCAAACTTGATAAATCTATTTCTTGTATTATGGAAAATGCATCATCATAATTCCCTTCATCAATATAGAAAGATAACAAAAGTCTCTTTGTTAAAATTTCTTTCTCGGATAAAATTGAATTGATTATTTCAAACCTAAGATCGGGAAAAAATTTTAGCGTTTCAGCTAAAATAAATGAAAATCGTTCTTTTTTCTCTAATTGTGTTATGAGTTTTTCTTTTTCACCATTTTCAATGATTTCTATGAAACCCAACATATCTTTATTACCGATTTCCTCAAAGAAATCTTTCCCTTGTAAAAACAATGAATTATTTAGCAAGAATTGACCAAAAAGAATTTCGGCAAGGAAATCGATAATCTCTTTATCAGATTGTTTTAAATAATCAAGCAACCGAACTAGTGTTTTATTGTCTATAGATACATACTGCAGAATCTGAATTAAAATTTGTTCTATTTGTTCATCAAAAGAACACTCAAGTATCAAATCAAACGTTTCTTCAATAAGAATCATACTATTAATTGGATCACCTTGGCTAACAAGCGCTTCAATCTCGATAGAATTCAGTATTGCTTTATTTCTATGTCTAATCTCACCGTCTTTTGAAAAAACCTCTTTGATAGAAGAAATTTCATCAATTATTTTCTTGGAAATATCTTCTGATTTTCCCTTAGATTTGATAAGTCTATCTAGCCATATTGATAATCTGACAATATAACTACTAAATCTATTCATATTTATTACTAGAGATTTCTCGATAAATTCATCTGCTCCAATTTCGTCACCTGATTGTTCTAGTAATTGGGCAAATAATCTATAGAAAGTAGCTTTTATCCATGGTTCACTAGGCGTATCAATTTCCTCTATGCTATCTCTATTAAATTTCTTCCCTAATCTACTCTGCCTTACCAATTCTAGAAAACAGATTAGCCAAAAATCGGCATCGATTTGCTTGGCTCTTTCAAGTAGATCAGAATACTTATGCAAGTTTTTTTTATTCAGAAATATTTCTGCTAGATATAGAAATGAACGAGGATCTCTTGGATAACGCAGTGCAATGCTTTCATATTTTTGTATAGCCTCTTGGGGTTTTTCAGAAAGCATAAGGTACTTGCACTGTAAAAGCTCAAACTCAATGGTAATATTCTCTTCATCCACCTCTTGAATAATTTCGTCAGTATTATCGATGTATTTTCCAACTAGAAAAATATTCTCACGGTCAATTTCATCTCTAATATCCTCAAGGGATTTTTGAACAATAGAGATAGCTTGACGTTGGTCAATTGAAAATCCCAATGCTACTAAATCTTCCTGCTTCAATTTCATAATAATAGTCTCTAAGTCGTTAGCAAGATATAAAACAAAATCTATTGCTGGAAATTGTTGCCGTAATTCTTCTAAAGATTTTTCTAGAGCTTCAATTGAACCCAGGTACTTATCATTAAAGACAAATATATATTTTCTTATTATTTTGAAATTGCCCCATTTATTTTCTAATTTGTAGAAATCTTCCTTCAATTTTCTAGCTGCATTCAATTCATTTACTTTTGGGGTTAAGGGTGCATGAACTTGAAAAAAAGTTCCTGTTGAATTTATATATCCATCATTACCCTTATCTCCATCATTACCATAAGGTCTAATCTTCCTAAATTTCGAATCTTTTTTTTCCATTACGTCTTCAAAAAAAGATTGAAATTCCATTCCATTTAGTTTGTTCAATCTATTTTTTATCTGAAGCGATAAAAATCTATTATCGATTAGTTTCATTTTCCCCATCCCTTTTATAGTAATCTTCAAGTTCATTAATTCTGTATAAAGAATACTAATTGATTTATATCCAGTATTTAAGCTAATAGTATCCTAATTCTATATTATTGCAAAAATATAAAAAACTTTCCTTTTGATAAACTAAAGCATAGTATTACTAGAAATTAATATATCTCAAAATATCTAATTAGTTCATAATATATAAATCTCTATCGAATCTTCCAACGCGCTGCCAATTGATTATTAAAATGCATACCCTGCATATTCATCAACTATCTGCTGACCAGCACATCAATATCAGAAATAAACTCTCCGTTCAATTCAAGTACCCCAAGTTTGTCAAAGCCGGCAAGAGCGCTTAGATCGTTGATTTCGATGTTATTGAGATACAGCTCTTTCAGGTCGGCGCAGCCGGCAAGACCATCCAGGGTATCGAGAATGAAGTTTCCCCACCCAAATCCCTCGGAATTTTCCTCAACATCAATATGCCCGACGACAAGCCGTTCCAGCCCGCGGTTCTCACCACAATCCAGTTCAAGTTTTACGGGTTCCTCGGAATCGCTGAAGAGGAAAAGGCTTCTGGCGTAATTGGGAATGGTGAGTTTGATGCTTTCCCCCTCGCTGAAATACATTCCACTTATTACCTGGTTCTGGCTGCCCACGTAATCGGCGAAATTTTTAGCATCTTCCATGTTCTCGATCCAGTAATAATCATAGTCTTTTTCTTCCACCCCCTTCTCTGATGGTTCTTCTATTGTTTCCAAAAACTCGGGATCACCCAGGTCATAAGCCCAGCCCTCTTGCGCTCCCGCATGCATGAGCGCCAGTTTTAAATGATCCAATCCGTCATACAGTGATTGATCAAAGAATTCCGGCTGGCTTTCTCCAACGACCTGCGGATTGCGTAAAAGAAAACATTCCAGGTTTTTCAGTTGACCGATATCGTTGATGTTATTGATCTGCGCGTTGTCTAGCTTTAAAAATTTCAAACTCTCAATCTGAGAAATGACCGAAAGGTCATAGACTGCCATACCTTCCAGATCAAGGTACTCCAGTTGATCAAGCGTGAGCAGCGCAGAATAATCGTCTATGGTGTCCCAGTTCTTCAATTCCAGAAGTCTTAGATTTTTCAGCCCGGTCAAGAAGTTTAGATCTTCGCCGTACTTATACATTCTCAATTCTTCCAGATTCGCAAGCCCTGAAATTACAGAAGTGTCCTCCACATAACAAAATGTTTCGATGGAAAGCTTCTCAAGCTTTGTAAGATTAGCCAGGAAATAGGTATGCGCGAAGCCGGAATCCAGGGTCAGTTCTTTCAGGTTAACAAGGCTTGCCAGAGATTCATGATCATCATTCCCGAGATAGCGATGAAATATCAAGCTCTCCAGCTTCGACATGGTCGTCAGCGGCGCCAGCGACTCCGTATTTAACCGTGACAGATACAATTTTCGTAAGTTTTGATGCCCGCTTAAGGCTTCCAGACCGGATAAGCCATCAAAAAAATGGTGGTCCAGTTCATATTTCCCCGTCAGCAGATAAAGAGGATTGCCTTTCCAGACATAGGGAAAACCGGCATACAGTGATTCCAGTTCCGTGAAGCGGGCGGCAGCTTGCAGGTCACTGATATCGGTGTTCATGATATTGAGTTCTTTTATGGGCGAGTTTTCAAAGGCGCTGAGGGAGGAGATCAGGTTATAGCTCAGGTCCAGTGCTTCCAGGTTTTTCAGATTATCCAGGTCGACAATTGCAGTGAGATCATTGGATGAAAGATCTACCTCGACCAAGGAAGGCAGGTTGTTCAATCCCGATATATCTTCAAGCCGATTATTGTTCAGATCCAGATATTCCAGGCTGGCAAGGTCGCTCAACGGCGAAATATCGCTGATATGATTCTTGCCCAGAGATAGGCTTTCCAGCGCATGCAGATCTTTCAGCGCAGTCAGATCTGCTATGGCGTTCTTCTCAAGATTGAGCACTTTCAGATTGGGGAAATTGCGGATAAAACTCACATCATCGATCAGACATTCAGACAGGTCAAGGTTTTCCAGCTTTTCGGCTTGAAAGACATACAGATACTCGTAAACGGGCATTCCATGTTCTTTCAATGCTTTTCTGATCTTGACGGCAGCGCGGGGATTGTTTATTTCAATGGTTTGTAACAATCTCTCGCATTCCGCCGGATAATCACCGCTAACCTGCCCGTCTAATTCAGTAAAAAGGGTATAGGCGTTGTAATAGTCTTCGGCTTCAAAAAGCTGGACCGCAAGCTCATATTTTTCTTGATCGTTTGTATAGGCATGAACGAGCGCTTCAGTTTGATGTGTAGCTTCAGTATCATTAAGATTTTCAAACGCATAAACGACGATGGAATCAATATCCAGGCTGGCTTCATCTGCGACCGTATCGAAACTAATATCTGCCCACATAATTGAGTCCGCCAGGTCATCATTTCTTTTAAAGACACTGCTTAGATCGCAGGCGTAAAAAGCATGATTGGATGGATCATTTTCCTGCCAGGTTATGAACCGGTAACCCGAATGTTCATCCATGGCAACCAGCGCGTAGAACCATTCATCATCGATCAACTGCAATGAATTCACATATTCCCGGTGGGTATTTCCTATTGAATATTCCTTCTGATTGTGTTCGTCGCCTGACCACACGTTCAATCCGCCGTTGTCGTCTATGAACTGGTTTACAAAGACATTGCTGTTGGAAAAGCCGATACTCAATCCGGCATTCACCCCGTTTTCCCGGAATTTGATCAGAATTGCACAATTTGGACACTCCTGATTACCACCTGCTTCAGCAATGAATTGGTTTATTGCGTCCAGATAGATACTTCCCCATAAGCCCCCGTTATTTTCCTGCTCGCCATTGTCTACTCCAGTGCTGTTGCTTTGGATAGACGCTCGTAAATAACCATCTTTTTCAGATACTGATTTTTGTACCGGGGAGTCACCGGTTTCCATATAAACGAAATCTACCAGATCTTTGCCAGAAATATGTACAACCTGGTTGGCGGAGCCTAAAAGAGCATGCACCACATCATCGCTGTGATCGATTTCATCCATGTTGGGTCTTTGAATATCCACAATGTGCAATCCGTACTCTGACAAGATTTCCGCCGGTAGAGCAGAAGGGTTTTCTTCGATCGGTTGAACTTGCTGTGGCATGAACTGAATAGCTTCCTGTTCATGGATCGTTTCAGGTTCTGTTTTTTCACAGGCAGAGCTGAACAGCAGGATGGATAATAAGCATATTGAAATTGATCGAGTGATTCTCTTCATATCTTTACCTCTTCATAGGGGAATAATTGAAAAAATTGTTGCATCCCTGCCTTTATTAGTTGACATGTCAAAAGGTATTTTGCATAGCAAAAGGGATCTCTGCCGTAAAACCCTGCATGGCTCATTGCGCTTCTTCCTGAATTGGGTCATTGTATTGACGGCACACTTCTTCTTCGTTGTGATCAAGATACTGATGCTGGGGCAAGAAAGTGTATGGAATAAAAAAGAATAAATCACGATACTCTTTCAAGAGTGAGAAACAAAGTAAGGATGAGAACCTTGATCTACAAAAGTGATTATACATTACCAATCTGCATCCAAAGAGTGCAATAAGAAATTTTTATATTTGATTTTGATCAATGGAACGTACGATCCTGCTTCACCCCACGTTTGCCTAGAAGACAAGATTAATGGGTTAAACAATCATTACTATCCACGTTTGGGTGCTGTACCCGGTTTATTCCGCTCTTAAAAAACCACTTTTCTCTTTTGTATCTGCCGGTTGTTGATTCGTGATGATTTGGATAGAGTGAATAAAAAGGTTTGAAGGTTTGTCAACAAAAAGACCGGCGCAACTCATTAACGTTTCACCGGTCCTCGCACATTTTGTATTGTTCCTGCAAGATCAACGATAACCGGGCAGCAGGAACGAAATATTATTTTCCCCTGTTGTAATCGTTATCACTCTCGACTGTTACAATGTTTGTGATCCTATCCTTTGCTGCGAATTGAATCATATATGCCGTTAAAACTCACGAGCATCAATGGGATCGCCCATACTATCATCAAAACAGGGTAGTGTGGGGAAGCGATTAGATTTTCTACGGGCATAGGGGCGGCATAAACCAGCAGCGCCAGCCAGTTTATGATCCGTTGCTTGGGGAATAAGAAAAGCGCCGGCCAGATCAAATGAGCAAGTTGATAGAAACCAAAGTTCCCGATGATATTCCAGTTGGTTAGCGAATACCCGTCTGGGAAAGCTCCAAATGACATCATTCTTGCATTCATGATGTTCCCAACCATGATCAATGCGGGAATGAGGACCAGCGTATACAGCAATGGATCCCTTTTCTTGATTAATATTCTTACCAGCCAAACGAGCAATGCCAGCAATACAAAACCCCAGAAGATGGATTCGACAATACCGCCAGCAGTTTGATTGAAACTACTGGCTGCCAGCCATCTGTTTTCACGGAAACACAGACTGAAAATCGTCAACCAGGTGGAGGAAAGCCAGAACAGTAGCCCGGTCAGGATTCCCTGTTTTCTGTAAAACTGCAGACAGATCAAAACAAGGGAAAATTCAAACAGAATGGAAACGCGAGATAACCAGTAGATGTATGTGCTGTTTGCTGTTGGATCAATCCCTCCGCCAAAAAAGGCGGTCAGGATGATCCAATTGAGAATCGGCATCAATACAATTTCTGGAAGGGTAATCAGGAGGTATTCTACCCATCGTTTTGGATGGTGGATATTCCTCATACGGCGCCCCAGCTCCTCTGGATTTCCCATTTCGGTTTGCATCCGTTCCAGGCGTTCTTGTTCATTTTTACCCATAGCGGCATCAACCATTCCTTTCTCATAATGGAATCTTATTTCTTCATCTATCTGGAATCTTTCTTCTTGAGAAAAACCCTGCAATTCAGCCTGCATGCGTGTCAGAAATGTTTTAATATTCATTAGGTTTTTTGTTCATTTCTACAGGATTGATGACACTGAAAAATTTATTAAAAAAACTTTTCCATTCTTTGCGAGATTCGGCTAACTGTTCTCTCCCGTACGAGGTGATTGAATACACTTTTTTTTGCCGGTCGCCCTGGCTTTTCTCCCAGATTCCCTCAATCAAATGATCGCTCTCCATCTTATGCAGTGTTGGATATAATAATGCTGCCGTCATGGTGAAATAACCCTCACTGCGCGCTTCTAACTCGCGCATGATCGCATATCCATGTAATGGGGTATCCTCAAGAATGCTGAGGATCAACAATTCACTGCTGCCTTTACGAGCCTGTTGGATTTGAAACATAGGACCTCTTTATTTTATTCAAAAATATAAGAATATTATATATAAATAACTTATATAAGTCAAGGAGAATCATTCCATCAATTCTACGATACGAATTGGTTGGAAGAAGTGTTTTTCTTTATATGTGCTGATCGGAGAATGCCATATACTCACGAAGTAGAATAATGAAAATCGTTGAAATCTATCATATCATCACAACAGGGTGAAAAAACCAATTGAAGGTCAACAACTGTTCTGATGAAATCATACGTTTGTTTTCCTGGTCGAGTGATCTGTTCCTGTACCAACACTCTTTTTCCTCCTCCTGTATTGACTATATAATATTCCTATGAAAGAGAGATGCCAGTGGGCGCAGGATGAGCAATTCCATGCCTATCATGATGAAGAATGGGGCGTGCCGGTGCACGACGACCGCACCCATTTCGAGTTTCTGGTGCTGGAAGGCGCGCAGGCAGGGCTTAGCTGGGCAACCATCCTGAAAAGGCGCCCGGGTTACCGGCAGGCATTTGCAAATTTTGAGCCTGACAGGGTTGCCCAATTCACAGAGGCAGAGTATGAGAGTTTGCTGCAAAATGCGGCGATCATCCGCAACAAGCTCAAGATCCGTTCCGCTATCAACAATGCCCAACGTTTTCTGGAAGTGCAGCAGGAGTTTGGCAGTTTCGATACCTACATCTGGCAGTTCGTTGGAGCAAAGCCCATTCTCAATAAATGGGAATCCATGCAGCAGATTCCGGCGGTGACGGCGGAATCGCAGGCTCTCAGCATGGACCTGAAGAAAAGAGGATTTACCTTTGTCGGTCCGACCATCATGTATGCCCACATGCAGGCAATCGGTATGGTGAACGACCATGTGCTGTCCTGTTTCCGCTACTGCGAAGTGCAGCGCCTGGCATGACCATCCATTTGTGACGATCCCGAGTATAAACGCCATCGGTTTTCCGCTGTAATTTCCTGCCTTCGTGTACCATTTCTCCTCACCCGACCATATTTCACCGCCTGTTTTTCCCATTTTCATCGTAAAAAGATGTTTAAAGGAAAAGAATTGAGATGTCCCTTTTCGTGGTTTCATTCGTTATATTAATGATAGAAACACACATATTGAAATGCATTGTGATAAGGTGGTGCTTTTTTTATGAAAACGGACATCTTGAAGCAAACACAGCAGGCTGAGCAGCCGGATGACATTGCCGACCTCGTGCACCTCGCCAGGCAGGATATCACCTATTTTCAAGAGATATTTGAACGGTTTTTCCTTCCCATTCATAATTACACCCTCAGCAGGGTGGGTGACCGGCAAGCCGCTCAGGATATCGTTTCCCAGACCTTTATGGCGGCGCTGGAGGGATTGCGGAACTATCAAGAAAAAGGACAGTTCAGCGCCTGGATATTCACCATCGCCCGCAGTAAGATCAACGATCATTTTCGCAGGCAGAAACGCCTTTCAGAAAACACCATCGTAGATATCCCTGCACGGGGAGGAGACATGCTTGCCAAACAGGTGCAGGATGAGCAGATCAATGCTCTCCGCCTGCTGATCCGCAGACTGCCGCATAAAAAACAGGAATTGATCCACCTCAGGTATGTAGCGAACCTGAGCTTCAAGGACATTGCCGCTATCACAGGCAGATCAGAAGGCGCAGTAAAAAAGGCGCTCTATCGAATTCTGGATGACCTGAAGGATGAATTGGAGAATGACCATGTTTGAAGAATATTCTCACCCTACATTTGAAATGAAGATCGCACAAGCGCTGATGCCATCCGCCCCGCAGCAGGGAGCAAAGGAAAAGATCTGGCGAGAGATCCAGCAGCACGCCGGTCATGCACATCAAACTCCGATACCCCAACGTTCATGGAATAGACGCCGCTGGCTGCCGCTATCGCTTGCCGTGCTGCTGCTGGTTGTGGTGCTCGCGTTCACTAATCCTCAAGTTGTCGCCGCCATGCAGCGTCTTTTCCGCTTCCTGCCGGGCATCGGGCTGGTGGAAACCTCCCAGTTCAAGGTGCTGGAGGAAGAAGTGGTGGTGGAACGTGAGGGAATTACCGTGACGGTGAGCGAAGCCGCCGGTGATGCTCAACGCACCCGCATCCTGCTGCAGGTCGAGGGGCTTTCCTCCGATTACAATTGGGGCGATTTCCAGGATGATTCCCTTATCACCCGCGATGATGATCCCTTCCTGATCCTGCCTGATGGCAGTATCCTGCTCGTGGAAGGTGCCATGCACCATGGTGATGGTTCAGGGGAAATGTACATCCACCGCCTCACATTCCCTCCACTGCCGCCCGATACCATGCAAGTTATCCTGTCTATTCCGCGCATTCTTCCCAGCCCTCCTGGAGCGGAACCACACAACTGGCAGATTCCCCTGCGCTTCAAAGCCGGCGATCCCGATTTGCTTGATCCTGTTTTTGAGATCGAACAGCAGGATGACAAGTTCTCACTGGAACAAAAAATGGAGGGGCAGGCAGATGCGGTGGATTGCTGTGATGCTCCGGTCACCTCAACCGCACAGAATGAGTACGGTGTGCAGTTCAACCTGGAGCGGGTCGCGGAACTGGAGGATGGTTATCTTTTCATGACCAGAACGACCTGGCAGAGCGATGCGGTGCTGCCCTACAGCATGTTCGCCGATCTGATCAGCGTCACCGACGCAAATGGAAATGCTGTCGCCTGGGAATATGCGGAAGCGGATCAGATGGCAGGGATTGATGAAAAGGCAAACTATGGCGCTATCAAGGTAACCGGGAAGGATTTTGCCATGCCGCTGACGCTGCAAGCCAGGATCGTTGCGGATATCGAAGCAGATGCCGGTTTCCTGTTTGATGCCGGGCAGGATCCCCAAATGGGGCAAACCTGGCAGATCGATACACTCGTTTCCATGCCACCCTATGACCTGCGTGTGGTAGGGGTGGAAGCGGTCAGCGATGCGCATGGCGGAGCGGGTTATGAATTCACAATGCAGTCAGACAATGTTTTCCGCGCCATGCTGGTCGACCTGAATAATCCGCGCGGTGGAGCGGGTGGTGGGGGCGGTGGCGGTGCGTTTGATGATCCTCCCTTCACATTCAGTTCTATCGTATCCTATTTTGAGCTCCCGCAGGGCATCATCGAGATTGGTGTGAGTTCTATCGCCGTGATTCTGGATGACGCCTGGCAGGTGACCTGGCAGCCGGAGTGAACTACGGCAGCTAATTTGCAAATTTTTCTGATTGATCTGATTGAAGGGATTCATTCATTCTTAGATCAAAACCGAAAGAATCTTCCTGTAATGGCTGGCTATTTCATCAGTACACCGATCAGTTCAATCAAGCAGACACAGCAATCCGCCTACTTGGGAAGTTTCGTAACCATCCAGGGGTACTTCCAATAATTGAAGTCATTGGGCATTATCCATGAAGTTGCCGGAAAGGCAAGGGGTCGTATGTATAGAGTTGAAATGATTGTATACATTTTGGATCAATAAAGCTAAAGGATGAAAACTAGTAGAGAGAGATAAAAATAATTATGGAAATAATATTGCTTAAATTAAAGAAAATATTATAGAATCCCTTTCTCAGAATTTTATAGTTTTCAAGAATTGGTCATTTATCTTAAATCTTTATAAAATGATTTATATGCAGTTTCAAAGATTAATAGAGACCTACCCTTTTTTATACGCAGTTGATAGCAATTTATCGGCTTCCAGGCTGTTAACTGGCTTTGCGAAAAAGAAACCTTGTGCGTATTCACAATTCATGGATTGCAGAGAGGATAATTGATAATCAGTCTCAACCCCCTCTGCGATCACCTTCATTCCCAGGCTGTGCGCCAGCGATAAGATCGTGCGCACGATCTCAAGTCCACTGCTCGTGCTCTCAAGTTGGTGAATGAAAGGGCGGTCGATCTTGAGCGCATCAATTGGGTAGTCATGGAGGATACTCAAAGAGGAATAACCTGTACCAAAATCATCGATTTGTATTTGCACCCCTGTTTTGCGCAATTTTGAGAGTATTTCTGAGGTGGTCACGGAATCTTCAACAATCAAACTTTCGGTCAATTCCAAATTCAAATACTGTGGATCTAACCCGTTTTTTTTCAGTATCTTTGAGATCATATCAGCCAGATCAGCCTGGGCGCACTGCCTGGGAGATAGATTCACATTGATGGTCAAAGGCTGGTCAGATGAATACTTCTGCTGCCATTTGCGGATCTGCTTGCAGGCTTCATCCAGCACCCAGTAACCCAGTGGAACGATCAGACCGATTTCTTCAGTAATCGATATGAACTCAGCCGGCATCAGCAACCCTCTGGTAGGATGCTGCCATCTCACTAACGCTTCAAAACCAACGATGCGATTGGTCTGCATTTCCAGGATGGGCTGGTAATGAATAACGAACTCATGGTTTTCTATTGCTTTCCATAGATCGGTTTCCATTTCCATACGCGTCATGACATTTTCCCGCATCGCAGAATCGAAAATCTCATAACGGGCGCGTCCCTGACTCTTTGCGCGGTACATGGCAATATCCGCATCTCGCAGCATTTCCTCCGGCTGTTCATATTGAATATCACTCAGCACAATACCCATGCTGACGGATACGAATACGCTTTGACCTCCCATATCTAAGGGTAAGGATAAATTGCGCAATATCCGGTCGGCTACTGACAGGTAATCTGAAGGTTCTTTGATGTCTTCAAGCAAAATGACAAATTCGTCACCCCCAAAACGAGCAACAGTATCTACGGAGCGAACGCATTCAATCAGGCGCTTTCCACTTTCGACCAGCAATAGATCTCCGATGTCATGACCGCGAGTATCGTTCACTATTTTAAACTGGTCCAAATCCAAAAAGAATACCGCAAACTGATAATCTGTATTCCGCTTTGCACGTTCCATCGCATGATCAAGACGATCTTTCAATAAAACACGATTTGGCAGGGTTGTGAGGGCATCATGTAATGCACTGTGTGCAAGTTGTTTTTCTACCCGCTTCCGTTCCTTCAGTTCCATCTGCAGTTGTTTGTTGACCTGTGATAATTCCAATAATCGATCTTTTTCCAGTAGATTGCGATGTCTTGTGAACACAAGAATTGCTATCGAAATAACAATGTTGAAGATCAAAGGCAAAACGATATTTGTTAGGGGGATTGTAGGGATAAAGAAAGGGAACGATAAAAGGGTGAGAATATCAATGATGATGAATAGTAATGTGTTGCGGAGGGAGGTCAAGGCGCTGCTGAAAAGTATCGTCAGGCTGTTCCAGATCAATAGGATAAGAAGAGCTTCCGAACTGTAATCCTGTGCTATTGCGACATTCATGATGGGAATAAGGGATAGGATGATCAGAGAAAGGAAAATGGCGGAACGGTAATATCGAGTACGGCTTATAAAAAAAGCTATGGTAATTGCGATATCTGCGCCGGCAAGCACATATGCAACGTTTGGATTCGAGCTGAAAAAGCCCATAAAAAACACACCGCTGATCATGGTGATTGCCAGAGCGAACAGCATCGCTATCGCCAGGCGAACCTGCCTTCTTTCGGCGGTATTAGTGATTGTTGCTGTGGGTTCTAAAAAATGTTGTAAGAATCCGCGTTTGGTATGCTTGGGATTTTCAACGAAAGATGAAAAAAGCTTAGAGAATTTTTCTTTCATTTGGTTTTTCCTTAATAAAAACATTGTGATCGGTTGCACAGCATAATGTTGAACTACCTATTTAATATTATTGACTGAATGATTGCTTTTGTCTACTCCACCTTTTTCTTTTTCGAACAATTCAATATATATTTGATAACCTGTATGTGGATTACGATAATGAATTTGTATCGAAACACGACAAATAATATAAAACATCGAATCAATAATGTGTT
This sequence comes from Anaerolineaceae bacterium, assembly GCA_963556045.3. GTDB lineage: Bacteria > Chloroflexota > Anaerolineae > Anaerolineales > Anaerolineaceae > UBA4781. The sequence continues at coordinate 2,582,454 of CAUVYA020000002.1, forward strand.
TTTAGAACTACTGCACGTTAGTTTGGTTCCCTGTGGTTATGAATATTAATGGGTAAGAAAAACATATATTAGTATTTGTGAAGGTGTTTAGTGGATCAATATTTATCAGAAATATTTGGTATTCTGGACGGAGTATCAAGGAAACTCCCCATAAGTGAATCTCTGATAGTGAGTATACCAAATTATGAACATTTCACACTCACCATTAATAAAATTAACCACTGCGTGGTAATGGAAGACATCTCACGATTACACAGGCAGTTTGAAAACCATACATTCTGTTCGAGCGTTCAGGTCTCTGCCTCGACTCACCTTGTATCATTATTCGTTATAAGAATGTACCCTGTTTCTGGAGAGTCTATTCCACGGTATAGAAAAACAAGAGGGTGATCACCGCATATTCACCTGTCAGTATATTTTCCACCCCCAGAGATATCCAAGATCTTCATTTGATCGTCCCATGTTTTCGTTAGAAACACATTCACAATTTCCCTTGACCTGGTGTTAACTCCAGGTGTTAAACTTATTTATTGTGAACCTTGTATGTAATGAGAAAATAGTGTTGATAATGGATCAAAAAGGGAAAAGAGAATGGATAAGAGTATCTTGATCGCTTACTTCTCTCGCAGGGGAGAAAATTACCACAACGGCAGTCTCGTCAATCTATCCGAGGGCAATACGGAGATCGCGGCAAAGCTGATCGCCGAACTGACCGGCGCGGAGCTCTTTTTAATGAAGCCCCTGAAAGAATATTCAGAAAAATATCATGCCTGTACCGAAGAGGCAAAAACGGAACTGAACGCGCATGCCCGACCGCAGCTCGTCAGCTATCCCGAAAACGTGGATAATGTGGATACCCTCATCCTGTGTTATCCCAACTGGTGGGGGACCATGCCGATGGCGGTGTTCACTTTCCTCGAACGATTTGACCTCTCAGGCAAGACTATCCTCCCTCTGTGTACGTATGAGGGCAGCGGCATGGGGCGCAGTGAGCAGGATATCAAGGAAGTCTGCCCGCAGTCTTCTGTCAAGAAGGGGCTTGCCATTCGCGGAAGCAAAGTGAAGGATTCGGGAAAAGACATTCAAACCTGGCTGCGCCAGATGGGGCTGCTGCAGTGAGGAAAGCCATTCAGGTATCTCCCCTACCCGCTGCCAGTTCATATTAATATAGAAGATAGAAAAGAGAAACGATATGATCTATAAAACATTTCACGATAAAAAGCTATCCACACTCGGATTCGGCACCATGCGCCTCCCGACCCTACCCGGTGGAGGAAATGCAGATATTGATGAAATACAAGCCCTGAAAATGCTGGCTTACGCGCACGAAAAAGGTGTGAATTATTTTGATACGGCATATATGTACCATGGTGGTGAGTCAGAACGTGTTGTCGGCAGGGCATTGAAGCAGTTCACGCCCGGCAGCTACTATCTGGCAACCAAATTCCCCGGGCATGAGATCTGTCAAACATACGATACCCGCCAGATCTTCGAAGATCAATTGCACAAATGCGGTGTGGAACGCTTTGATTTTTACCTGCTGCACAATGTATATGAAAATTCCCTGAAAACCTACCTTGATCCCCAGTGGGGCATTATTGATTATCTGCTGGAGCAAAAAAAGATTGGTCGCATCGGGCATCTCGGATTCTCCAGTCATGGGGGTTTGGATACCTTAAGAGCCTTTCTGGATGCGTATGGCGAGGTGATGGAATTCTGCCAGATCCAGTTGAATTACCTCGATTGGACTCTGCAGGATGGGAAATCGAAATACGAGCTGTTAACGGAACGCGAAATCCCTGTCTGGATCATGGAGCCGCTCCGTGGTGGAAAACTGGCTGCGCTATCCGCTGAAAACGAGAAAAAACTGAAGAATGTACGACCGGATGAAAGCATTGCGGCATGGGCTTTGCGCTGGCTGCAGATGCTGCCGAATGTTGCTGTTACCCTCAGCGGTATGTCAACCCTCGAGCAGGTGCAAGATAACCTGAAGACTTTTTCCGATGAGAAACCACTGACCGAGATTGAACTTTCCCTATTGGATGAAGTTGCCGCAGGTATGCTGGACCTGCTTCCCTGCACTGCCTGTCGGTACTGCTGCACAGCCTGCCCGCAGGAGCTGGATATCCCCGCGCTGCTCGCACTTTACAATGAGTGTCGTTTTGAGCCATCCTTGGTAGCCAGCATGGCAGTGGATGCCATGGATCCTGAAAAACGCCCATCTGCCTGCATCGCATGCGGCAACTGCACCTCTACCTGTCCACAGAATATTGATATCCCACAGGCACTGCAGCAGTTTCAGGCGATCCTTGATACGCTCCCTCACTGGGAAGATATATCCAGGAGTCGAGCATAGATCCGAACAGAAAGGAATACGACCTTATATTTACATGGTCTGTTATTCCTTATCATTCTGATCAGGTGTCCGTGGGTCAGGAACCGGTTGAGGTTTTTGAATTAATAGCGATCGCCGATCACTGTGATCTGCGACATGGCTTGATCAATGCTGGTCAGATCATCGGATGTTATTTCTATATCCACAGCGCCCAGATTCTCATCGAGGTGCTCCAGCCTGCGCGAGCCTGGAATGGGCACGATCCAGGGTTTTTGCGCCAGCAGCCAGGCTAAAGCGATCTGCGTGGGGGTGGCATTCTTCTGACCTGCGATCTTTGCAAGCACATCAACCACAACCCGGTTGGCTTTGATCGCTTCCTGCGTGAAACGGGGATTATGACTGCGGATGTCGTTCTCCGCGAAAGTGCTTTTCTCATTGATCTTGCCTGTCAGATACCCCCTGCCCAGCGGGCTGTAGGGCACCAGACCGATCCCGAGTTCTTCACAGGTTGGCAGGATGTTCTCTTCAATCACTCTCCACCAGATCGAATATTCGCTTTGCAGGGCTGCCACAGGCTGTACTGCATGCGCGCGGCGGATGGTGTCGGCGTCCGCTTCGGAAAGACCAAAGTGTTTGACCTTGCCTGCCTGGATCAAATCTTTCACTGCTCCGGCGACATCTTCAATCGGTACATCCGGGTCCATTCGATGCTGGTAGAAAAGATCGATGGTTTCAACACGCAGCCGTTTGAGCGAAGCCTCGGCGACCCGCCTGATCTGCTCGGGGCGGCTGTCGAGACCGGTCCTTGGGCTGGGTCCGTTCACCGCATCATGCTTGAAACCGAATTTCGTTGCGATGGTGACCTTTCCGCGAAACGGTTCCAGCGCTTCTCCCACCAGCTCTTCGTTGCTGAAAGGACCGTACACTTCTGCCGTGTCGAAAAAGGTGACGCCCCTTTCCACCGCTTGATGAAGAAATGTGATCATCTCTTCACGGGTGCCTGCCGGGCGGTCCCCAAAGGTCATCCTCATACAGCCAAGTCCAAGCGTTGATACTTCCAGCCCATTCTTTCCAAGTGTTCGTTTTTGCATGCTATCCTCTAATCCCCGTTTTCAAAGATCTTTTTCTCAGTATTCACCATTGCCTGTTCATAAATGGCGATTTTATGATCTAATAAATTCAATGTCGTTTGTATTTCTTCCATTTTATGTTTAAGCTTTGCACGCTGGTCAACCAGGATCTTTTTTCTTGTTTCAATGGTTTGATCACCCTGCTCGACCAGACGGAAATATTCGATCAGTGCTTCGATCGGCAGACCGGCGCTTCTCATACATTTGATGAATTCAATGCGTCGTATATCAATTTCTTGATAATCTCTTATACCACTTTTGTTTCGATTAACCGGCGGAAGCAACCCAATGCGTTCGTAGTAGCGTAGTGTATCAGATGATATTTTGTGCTGTTCACTAACTTCACCGATCTTCATGATCTCACCTCATTTTTTATTCTATAACATGGAGTACACTCCAGGTCAAGAGATTGAATGACGAAAACACATGTTGTTAAGAGATTCGCCGAATAATAAAAATACTACCGCTCCATATCTGCAAGAATTGTCAGGAGCGTAGATTATCTCAACCGCCTGTTTTGTATTGTGAGCTAAGTTCTACAAGAATGAGATATGCTTCTTCGGGATCGTGGATGTCATGCAGAAGCGCTTCCGTTTTACAGTTAATGCGATCCACTAAGGTAGTGTAAAAATAAGTAAGGGAGTTTTGATCGAATATTTCGCACGCTAGCCTACTGATGACATTGGTATGAATGACCCTTACTCCGAAACGGAGTATGAGCATGGCGGCTGCTTTTCCGGTGATCTTATCGTATATCTCTGCGTTGGAGATATCCAAATTGTACTGAGAAATGAACGTATCCAGATCCAGCAGAGGGTGGATCCAGTGTTTATCGCTCTGGAATATGATCACATCATTTTCCACAACTTTTAAGGTGATCGTTCTCGATGGAACGTTTTCATGAGAGTGGTTATTGCTTAAGATATTCATAGGTTGTTTGAATTGTATTCTAAAACTTGGAGTAAACTCCTGGTCAAGGTTGCAAAAGCAATGGAAAGGCTGCGAAATACCGATCGAATAGGAGATACGTTATGGGAACAAAACGTTTTTTCATAATGGCTTATTTCTTTTTAGAAGCCGCCGACAGCAAGGTGTCGACTTCTTGATGGTTGACCGGCTTGGCGAACAGAAAACCCTGCGCATATTCACAGCTCATGGATTGCAGAGAGGATAACTGATAATCCGTCTCAACTCCCTCTGCGACCACCTTCATTCCAAGGCTGTGTGCCAGTGATAAGATCGTTCGAACGATCTCCATTCCGCTGTTGGTGCCCTCAAGCTGATGGATGAAGGTCTGGTCGATCTTGAGTGTATCAATGGGCAGGTTATGGAGAACACTCAATGAGGAATAACCTGTACCAAAATCATCGATCTGTATTTGCACCCCAATTTCACGCAATTTCAAAAGCATTTCAGCGGTGGTTTTGGAATCTTCCACGATCAAGCTTTCCGTCAATTCCAATTTTAAATGGCTTGGATCTAACATGGTTTTCTTCAGGATATCGGAGATCCTATCAACCAGCTCCACCTGGGCGCACTGCCTGGCAGATAGATTCACATTGATGGTGAGGGGTTGTTCAGATTGATACTGCTGCTGCCATTTGCGGATCTGTGTACAGGCTTCTTCCAGCACCCAATAACCCAAGGGAACGATCAGACCGATTTCTTCAGCAATCGAGATGAATTCAGCCGGCATAAGCAGCCCTCTGGTAGGATGCTGCCATCTTACTAAAGCTTCAAAGCCAACGATGCGATTGGTCATCATTTCCAGGATGGGCTGGTAATGAATAACGAACTCGTGGTTTTCTATGGCTTTCCATAGATCGGTTTCCATATCCAGACGCGTCATGACATTCTCACGCATCGCAGGATCGAAAATCTCATAATGGGCGCGACCCTGGCTTTTTGCGCGGTACATGGCAATATCCGCATCACGCAGTATTTCCTCCGGTAGCTGGTAGTGATCATCACTCACAACAATACCCATGCTGACGGATACAAATACTTTTTGCCCTCCCAAGTTGGAAGGCAGCGATAAGCTGTGCAGGATGCGGTCGGCTACTGACAGGTAATCTGAAGGTTCTTTGATGTCTTCAAGCAAAATGACAAATTCGTCACCTCCAAAACGGGCGATGGTATCTACAGAGCGGACGCATTTTGCCAGACGTTTTCCACTTTCGACCAGCAATAGATCTCCGATGTCATGACCGCGAGTATCGTTTACCACTTTAAAACGATCTAAATCCAGAAAAATAACTGCAAATTGATAGTCTTTATTCCGCTTTGCGCGTTCCATTGCATGCTGAAGATGATCTTTTAATAAAACACGATTTGGCAGGGTTGTGAGGGCATCATGTAATGCACTGTGTGCAAGTTGTTTTTCTACACGCTTCCGTTCCTTCAGCTCCATCTGCAGTTGTTTGTTGACCTGTGATAATTCCAATAATCGATCTTTTTCCAGTAGATTGCGATGTCTGGCGAAGACTAGAGTTGTGACGGAAAGAACACTGTTAAAGATCAACGGCAGTACAATATCTGTGAATGGTACTGACGGAATTATTATCGGGATCAATAAGATGGTGAGAATATTAATAATGATAAAGAGAAGGGTGTTGCGAAGGGAGGTGATGGCGCTGCTTATCACGATCGTTAGTGTGTTCCAAATGAGCAGCATAAGGAGCGCTTGTGAACTATGATCTTCAGCCAATCCGACATTGATAATTGGGATGAGAGACATGACAATCAGAGAAATAAGAATGGCGGAGCGGTAATAACGAGTGCGGCTTATAAAAAAAGCTATGGCAATTACGATATTCGCGCTGATAAGTACAAATACAACGTGAGGATTCGAGCTGAAAAAACCCATATAAATCACTTCGCTGATCATGGTGATTGCCAGAGCGAACAGCATCGCTATCACCAGGCGAACCTGTCTTCTTTCGGCGGCATCGGTGATTGTTGCTGTGGGTTCTAGAAATCGTTGGAAGAATCTGCGTTTTGGTTGCATGGGATTATGAATTAACGAAGAAAAAAACTCGGATAATTTGTTTTTCATTTTTAGAATTCCTTATTCAGTAAATAGTTCATCAACATGCAGCACCGTCGATCGCTATTTACTTCATATTATTAGCTGAATGATTGCTTTTGTCTACTGTGGCTTTCTCCTTTTTCAAACAATCCAATTCATATTTGATGATCTGATAGTGATATCACACCTGTGAATTTGCATTTACTCCTGGTGATATTTTTTAAAGGAAATTGAAATAATCCATCACGAATGTCTTACTGGTTGTTAGCATACCCGGCTGGATAAACCTCACACTCATCATTAATGATGATGACCATTGCGGGGTAAAGTTAACCATTTCAAGATGAAACAGGTAAGTAGAAATTCATAAATCTTGATCGAGCGTTCGGTCTCTATCTCGACTGGCTATCCATATTTTTGTATTATGGATGTACCCTCTTTCCATAGAGTTCATTCCACGGTATAGGAAAACAAAGGAGCAATCACCGCATATTCACCGGTTAGCATACTCTCTGCCTGCAAATACGCGTCAATATCGTCATTTTGATATCCTGCAAAGGCTGCCTGGTAATATGCATCCGGTGCATCCCAGCGGATGTAGTCGCCGTAATAACCCGATACCAGACCGATCAACAGGTCAGAAGGGCTTGCCAGGTCCATGTAATTGCAGGTCACGTATGCCTGTGGAGCGTCTGAACCTAAAATCGAGGTATCAAAGATGGCAGATTCCAGACTCATCAGTTCCACGTCAACTGCCAGGTAATCATGCCAGTCTTCCGCAACGCTCTGGGCGATCTGCAAATTTTCATCACTGACGACAAGTTGTACTGTCATATCCTCTGGTGTGTATCCCTCCAGCAGAAGATCACGATACCACTGGTCGTCCAGCCACTTCTGGTAGAAATCATTGGAATTCTTCAATTGGGGTATCTCATGATTGACCCATTTACTATAAAAATCCGCTCCACTCTCCAGCAGGTAGTAATCCTGTGGTATCAGTGTGATGGCGGGGCGCTGGTTGTGGAAATCGCATTCGCTGCATGTTGTGTTCTGGGCAATGTCTTCTCGATCTAAAGAGTATGCGAATGCCTGCCTGACTAACACGTTATCAAAAGGTGCTTTTTCTGTATTGAAAGCAACATAGCAGATTCCGTTAAAAGGTGGTTCGGCTGCGGGCAGAGGTGTTTCTGGCCAACTGCCTAGATCATAGTCTAATTCGATCTCGTGTGCCGCGATCTCTGGTTGGTCGGTGACTGTAGCGGCAGCTTCTTCCTGCATAAGCGGTGCTGTTTCTGCTGCACTGCAGGCTGTCAGTACAAAGATCAAAACAATGAAGATTGTATACACTCGTTTCATGATTTTCCTCCTTCTTTAAAACAATATGTCTCAAGAAGATCACATCTTCAAAGTTGAAAGATGAACTGGAATCGGTTTCTTCCCTGAAGTGACTGAAAAATTCATCTATACGTAATATTTCAACCACGTTTATTATAGCAAAGACCTTTTTAATACCAGTTCGTTAGGCTGATATGGTGAAAAGTGCGTTAGCAGCTTGTACTCACCACTTTTTGTTTGATCTATCTGAAAACATATTCACATCTCATTCCATTTATCGTACAGAAGCAGGGAAAGTTCAAGACGAAATCGTACCCTGGGATCATGAATATCTTCATCAAGCAGCGTATTGATTCTTTCAAGGCGGGAAAGAAAGGAATTTCGTGTAATGTAGAGAGTGGTTGCAGCCTTGTTGGCATTCATGTTATTATCCAGATAAGCTCGCAGGGTTTCGATATAGCTTGCTCTTCCGTCAATATCATGTTTTACCAATCTTTTAAATCCTTCAGTAAAAAGCATACTCGCTTTCAAATTTCCCGGACAGTTTTCAAGAATGTAGTCCATACAGTAGTCTGTAAAATGCAGTATGCTGTTCTCATTTTGCGTTACTTCACCGGCTTCCAGCGCGAATCGTGCCTGTGTGAAATATTGTTTTGTAAATAATAGGTCATCGTATATATCGCTTAGTCCTACCCGAACTCCAAACGATTCAAGTTCCTTCTGCAAAGTAGAAAACACATTGATCTCTTGTCGTTCAGCTATCGAGATCCTCAGTACCATTGCAGCAACTTCTCCATAAGTAGGAACATAGATCGCAGGAATCTTTGTTTCAAGCTGCTGCAGAAAGTAGCGGATATACTCGTTTCCAGAAGGTTTTGGGACTTTAATGGCTAGACATCGGAATTGTTCAGTTGCAGCGACCCCGACGAAAGTTAAAACCCTCGCGAATTCCTCTTCGTTAACAATTCGTCCATCAATAATACCCGAAAGCATATTTTCTATCAGATTTCGCGTTTTACTATCAGCAGAACCAAAACGAAGGATTGCCGATCGCAGAATTCCGGCTAAATGAGTGAGCAGATATTCGTCATATTCACGGAACTCATGGTGGCTGGCTTGAATCGAAAGATTGCCAAGAAAGTGCTCTCCATCTAGCAGATTAATAAAAAGGCGTGGGTAGTCATTTGAAAGGTGATGATAATATGGTTCATGAACATCTCTGGCTTTGATCAGATCATCCTTCCCGCGAATGATCCAAATGTCTTCAACTTTATTGGGGTGTTCAAAATCTGGCGGTAAACCCGGCACCGCAATTGCGAGAACGTTAAATGCGGAATCGATCAGAAATAATGGATTTTTAAAGATAGGGAGGCTGAGCTGCAGAAGAGCATCAAGGGAACTTGATTCATTTTGCAGTTTAAGTAAACTCTCATCCCAGCGATGATACTTCGCGAAGATCTCCAGCAGAACATTCATGACATGCAATATAGATTGAGATTTTGAAAAATACAGCGCGCTGTATTTACAATCTTTGAACGATTCTTCAAGTACTTCCCCGCAAACAATGAACAGGGTTCTGTTATCGTGATTCCATTCCTGGGGTTGAATTGATTCAGAAACATAACATTGTCCGGGTAATGCTGTTATGCCTTGTTCATAGAATTTAGGTGATTCGATTGAACCGCAGCCATTATCAATCCAAAATACCTTGCATTTTAATTTTTCGCTTAGTTCGATACGCAAAATTTGAATAGTCAGATTCATAAAAACTCGCAATCTCATATAAGATTGTCAGAAACACAGAAAAAAGAAACCTACAATTTTATAGGTATATTAAACCAGAAAACGTTTTATTTGCAAATTGAATAACGTGAAGCTGCCTCTATATAATAAAAACATTAATAAACAAATCTGTTTTTTTATAGGAGGAGAGATACAAACTGTCCTTCGTCAGCAAGATTTTGTTCAGACCATATCACCCTGAATCAGATGTAATTTATGATCCTTTTTCCGATTTTGTGAAAGATTCTTGATTAATTATTTTTTCAAATTTTCTATTCTAGTTGTACTGAAACGAAGGGTGAAATTAATAAAATGCTTGACTATTAACATCGAAAGGAGTAATAAAAAATGGCTTTATCACAGGAAGTAAAGTCAGAACTGAAACGAATTGTAGGGCAGAACGATGTCAAGGGCGACGACTTTGTCCGCACTGCGTACTCGCAGTCCATCATTTATCAACCACCCATGTATCCAGATGTAGTTGTTCTTCCAGAAACGAAAGAGGAAGTCTCTGCTGTTCTACGGTTGGCAAATGAAAATAAGATTTCGGTTGTTCCCAGAGCCGGAGGTACTGCCGGACCGGTCTGTATCGCTGATGGGGGCATCATCATCGACATGGCGAAAATGGACAGGGTCCTCAATATTGATGAAGAAACCATGACATTCACCGTCGAATCCGGGATCACAGTCTACAATGTTGTTCAGGAACTAAGGAAGAGAGGCTATGACCTGCCATTAAAACCCTGGTTTGGTTCGGGGGTTACCATGGGTGGTTATATCAATGGTCCTTCCATGGTTGGAACCAGGGTAGCCAGATATGGGACTGCCGACAAATGGACGGTAGGATTGGAAGTGGTCTTGCCGACCGGAGAAATCGTTCAAACCGGCTCAGGCGCTTTTGAGAATTGCCGTACATTCATGTCCAATCCCTGGCTGAGTTTGAACAGCCTGGATAGGCTTTTCCATCAATCTCTGGGTACCCTCGGGGTTGTGACAGAGATCTCTGCTTTGATGATCCCGATGACCGAAGCGGTTGAGCACATCGCTTTTGGCTTTGATGACATACCATCCTTATCCAGAGCTGCTTCCAGCGTACAGCGTGCAGGGGCGGCAACGGATATTGAGCACGAAGATTGCGATATTTACAGTCTTCTCCAAATGCCGGTAGATTATCCGCTGGTACTTTGTGTTACCAACCAGGGGTATAAGGAAGAGGTTGCGCGCAAAAAAGAAGTGGCGTATCAGTTATGTAAAGATGCAGGCGGACACCCTCTACCATCCAAATATGCTGCACTTACCTGGGATAACACGGCAAATTTCAACTATCGCACTGCCGCTTTTGGAAAATTCTGCTGTGCGGCTGCCTGCTGTTCCTATGAATCCTATCCTGAAATTTATAAGATCATCAAAGATGGATGGAAAAAACACAATATCGTGAATGGCTGGAGTGCCTGGACCTGTTTCCCCAACTGGGTCCAGGGATGGACGATCGGCTATTACGATGCTGATACCCAATTGGATGATTTCAATCAGGCTATGTTTGAAATAACCAAGAAAATTCAGACGGTTCCAGATTCTTATCCTTTCACAATAAGTCCTCCATTTGAAGACTTGCTGCAGAAGATCAAAGATGCGCTGGATCCGAATGGCATCATGAATCCTGGTGCCTGGGCTATGGTATCGGGAGTTCAAGCAAGAATCGTAGAGGCAATACCTCTCCCTGATGAAAAGTGAAGGGTATCTGAAACGAACGAACGGAGGATATAAAAATGGACTATGAAAATGTCAGTAAATATAGAGAACAAATTTATCGATGTAATACCTGTGGCAGATGCCCCAGAGGTCCCTGGGATCCGAATCAACCCGACACGCTTCCTACGCCTGCAAAACAGTGTCCCATCTATGAAACACATAGAATGCTCAATTACTCCTCACAAGGGATGATGCTGATCATACGGGAATTAATGGAAGGTACTCTTCAACCAAGTGAGAATCTGGTTGAGGCACTGTATGAATGTCTGCTTTGCCGGGGATGTGATGCCGTTTGTGCGGGGAAATCTGATATTCCCCTTGGCGCGCTGGAATGCGCCGCGATTTTTCAAGCGTTGCGAGCCGATTTTGTGGATATGGGCATTGCTCCTCCCAAATCAATGAACAAAGTTCTCAACCTTATCTCTGAAAAACATAATCGACAGGGGTCGGATCGGAAGCGAAATGCATGGGCAGAAGGGATGAACATCCCTACCGAAGGATCCACAATAATCTTTACTGGTTGTTCTGCCGCTTACCAGGATAATGAAGTGGTTCAGAACCTGGCGAAAGTAATGCGGCTGGCTGGAATGGATTTTGGATTATTGGAGGATGAGTGGTGCTGCGGCGCCATACAGCATGATAGCGGTGTGCTCGATGGTTTTAAAGAAAGCGCACAGCATAATGTTGATGCTATCAAAAAAGCCGGCGCGAAAGAAATCGTCATGGTCTGTGCCGATGGCTATAAAACCATCAGAGAAGATTATCCGAAGTTTGTCGGCGATCTGGATTTCAATGTCATCCATAGCTCAGAGCTGGTATTGAGATTGCTGGATGAGAAAAAGCTGAAATTCAACAAAAAGATCGACCTGGGTGGGAAAGCCACCTATTTTGATCCCTGCTTTTTAGCCAGAGGTGCGGATGTTATCGACCAGCCCAGATCAGTTCTCAATGCGATCCCTGGAATAGAGCTGGTAGAAATGGAAGGCTTTGGCAAATATACGTATTGTTGTGGAAGACCGATTGTCGCGTCAGGTTCACGCGAAACATACCTCCATAGCGGGGAAGACCGGGTTAAAGATGCCCTGGCAGTAAATGCCAAAACTATCATCACCGGCTGTATCAATTGTAAACAGAGCATGAAAACAGCAGCTAAAAGAGTGGGTGCAGATATTGAAGTGATGGATATTGTTGAACTGGTAGCGCAGGCTGCATCCGATTAGTGGAATCAGGCTTCTGTTATCAGAAGCCTGATTTTATATAAAGTATAGGAGGAAAAAATGTCAATCGTTTCTAACCCTGCGATGTATCGATCTACCGAAAAACAGTGGGCTCAGCACCCGCTGCCGAATTACCCGAACGGATTTGAAATGTGGTACAACAACGCCAGCTTCGATAACGGATATCACGCCTCAATATTTTGGGGAATTGTGGCAGGAAATCCACTGCTTGACTTGCGGGTGTGCAATTCTGAGGGCAAGCTGGTGGTGGAATCAACGCAATTTTTAAATCCGAGCGACGCAATTTACTCAACTGAATCTTTGGATATCAAGATAGGCGATAACTACTATCGCGGTAAGTTTCCCAGCTATGAACATTCCATTCATGATGGTGATAATGGTGCCGAGCTTGTTTATGAATCTCTTACCCAGCCGACCATAGCTGAACTGCCCGATGGTATTGTCATTGGGCACGAAGCCACGCCCGATACGCTGCCTTTCTTTAGCTGGTTCTTTCGACCGCGCTGTAAGATTAGCGGCAAGTTGATCGTGGCAGGAAAAGAGATTGCTGTCAGCGGTGAAGGGCTCTCTGAGCATGAATGGAGCACAGGCAGTTTTCTGGATGCTTTCCATTACTGGAGTTTCGGATGCTTGCCGATCGGCGAACATACGCTCGTGTATATGGAAGGGCATCAATCAGAAAAATTAGGATATCAGAAAGCTAAATGGCTCTGGGATTGGAAGGGTGAAAAGTTCTACGAGTATTGCAGAGATTGTGATTACTATATACAAAAAAGTGACCTCGCAGTAGATGAAGGGACCGGAAAACCTTATCCGCAAAAGCTGGTTCTCATGTTCGAGCATAGTCGCATTAAGGGCACCATCACATGTGATCTCAAAACCATTATGCAAAAGCAGCTTTATCCCGGAGAAGAATGGGAAGTTTTGTATACCAATGGCGTATATGATTGCCACGCACAGATGGAAATAGATAATGAGAAGATTGATACCAAATTCTCTCGCATGCTGGAAACAGCATTCTAAAAAGATAAGTATGCGGCATAAGTCAGTTTTTGACCTGTACTATGTGGGTTTCTATTATAAGAAGCAGGAACCGTCACGATGTTTAAAATTACAAAGCGAACGGAGGTGAAAAAAGAAAAATAGTGAGACGCTGCCAGGTCAGAATACCGGCTTGAACTCCCTGCAGGATAAGATGTTCTTTCCCACAGGCAGGTATTTCTAAAAGGAACCTGGCGGTAATGGACGTAGAGTTGGAAGTTCTTGAATGATAAGCAGCATGCATCTGTGAGATTCTGTTTTCGACCGAGATGAACCTCACAGGACATATTCTAAAAAAAATGTAGAGGAGAAAAAATGACGATTACAAAGGATTCAAAACTCGGAGAGATCTTCGATGATCCCAGGTATTTGGAAATATTTGATAAACACATCCCGGGGCTCAGCCAGAATTCTATGGTTTCTATGGCAAAAGGATTGGCGATTAAATATCTGTTGAAACAGCCACAGGCGAAAGGGCTGGGATTCACAGAAGACAAAGTAGAAGTGATACTGGATGAAATAAACAAACTTCCTGTTGCCTGATCCCGTAACCAATAGGAATGGTTGACCATTGTTCGACCAATCATTCCTAACATCTGAAAGCCAAGATATTTATATGAACACTTCTTCAATCAACGAAAAGAATGCAGAAGAACTGGTTGACTTGTTTAGGTGCAGAGCTGTATTGATACTGCTATTCCTGCCCGCGATTGAGTGAAAGTGTTTGATGAAGATCGGTCAAACAGTTTTCCTTTGAGATGCATGAGATCTGGAATAATTGGATCGAGCATGCTTCTGGGTTGAAGGAAGAGGCTGTGTCCGCTTGGGATGAGTGTGCTGAGATGAATTATTTGGAGCATGGTCATCATAATCAAAACCGGATAACCGCTCACGAATGATCCTGCTGCCCAGGATCTTTTCGATATCACGGATCATTTTCTCGTCCTCTGGTAAACAGAAGGTAAAAGCTTTACCGGTTGCTTTTGCACGACCGGTGCGACCAATACGGTGAATGTAAGCATCTACTGTGTCGGGCATATCAAAATTGATGACATGTGAGATATCTGATACATCAATACCGCGTGCCGCGATATCGGTAGCGACCAGAATGTCGAATTTCCCCCTGCGAAAACCATCCAGCGCTGCCTGTCGCTGGTTTTGTGACATATTTCCCTGCAGTGCAGATGTGCGGAAGCCCGCCATTGCTAATTTCTGTGCCAAGTTGCGTGCGCGATGTTTGGTGCGGGTGAAGATCAACACCCGATCTGATTGTAGCTGGCGCAGGAGGGATGTGACCAGTGAAGTCTTTTTCACCTGGGTAATGGGATACAGTGCATGCGTGACCGTTTTGGTTGGCGCGATCATGCCGATCTGTACCGTTTCCGGATCGTGGAGAATGCTGTCTGACAGAGTACGAATCTCATCTGGCATGGTGGCTGCAAAGAACAGAGTCTGGCGCTGTGATGGTATGCGTTTCAGGATGCGGCGTATATCAGGCAGAAAACCCATATCACACATATGATCGGCTTCGTCCAGCACCAGTATCTCAACGTGTGAAAGGTCAATGGATTTGGTGTTGATCAGGTCAAGCAATCGACCTGGACACGCCACCACAATATCCACACCCCGCCGCAGTGACTCTAATTGCGGTTTCTTGCTCACCCCGCCGTAAATGGTGGTGCTGCGCACACGCGTATTTTTTCCAAGAGTTACTGCTGTCTGGTGGATCTGTTCGGCAAGTTCACGTGTTGGTACGATGATCAGTGCCCGGATCTTGCGTGATGGTGTGCTGCTGAGAAGCTGCAGGATGGGAAGCAGAAAAGCTGCCGTCTTGCCTGTGCCGGTTTGCGCCAGACCAAGCAGATCATGCCTCTTGAGCACAACAGGGATGGCTTTTTGCTGGATTGGTGTTGGGTTGATATAACCCGCGTGTTTAATCCCTGCGCTGATGCGCGGGTCAAATGAAAATTGGTCGAAATACATAAGAATACTCCTTGACTCTTTAGAGCCAAGTGGTACTCTTGACCCGATTGAATTGTGCGAATGTCTTCGCTGTTAATAACTTGAATGAATTTTTCTCAAACAAGCAGCATTCATTATACCCATAACCAGGAATTCCGTGGCGAGTAAGATTGAACGGAAAAGGAAAAAATGGCGGTCTCTTTTCAGTATGCTGTTAGGAAGTGAACATGCGTAATGATATTAGAAGGCACGCTTGTACAACACCGTTCGCGTGAATTCGCCAGAGATAGGATATTGAAAAGTAATTACTTGAGTTGAAAGCACATTTTATCTATCAAGCTATCAGGATGTACCGGTGGTATTGCTGTGTTTTTCTTTCTTGATTTTTCTCTTCTCTTTGATCGTCAGCTTGGGTTTTTTCTTTTGTTCTTTCTTCCCTTTATCTTTTTTACCTGCTTCTCCCATTTTGATCTCTCCCTTCTCTTTTCGAGGTCAATAATTTTTTAGGCTGAACGAAGTCGGTTATGGAAACTGTATAAATATTGTATCTCAACATTCTTCCATGATTTCGATTGAAGAGAATTATTCACCTTCGATGAGCCTGGATTGATAAAAGACCCTCGTTTGGAGCGAGAGTCTTTTATATGGAATACAACGATAAGGCTGCATTTGCAAGGTATATTTATTCGAACGTTTTCAAAAATTCTTTTTTGGCATTGCAGAGCGGGCAGTTGTCAGGCGGTTCACCCACGCCGGTCCACCCGCATACCGAACAGACATACATCTTTTCAACAGTGGCATCCTGCCCGCTGTCAACAGCTTGTTTGGCTTCTGTGTATAATTCCGCGTGCACTTTTTCAGCTTCCATCGCCCATCTTGTAGAGCGCATGGCGCCGCGTTCGTCCTGCAGTTCTGCTACCGCATGATAGGCGGGGTACATTTCCTCTACCTCAAAGGTCTCTCCGTTTATGCCAGTCTGCAGGTTGGAAGAAGTGTCTTCCAGTTTTTTCATGACTTTGAAATGCCCGGTGGCGTGCACCTGTTCTGCGTAAGCGTTGGCGCGGAAAATGCGCGCCACGTTGGGCAACCCATCTTTTTCCGCTTGATCGGCGAAGATGAGGTATTTCATATGTGCCTGGCTTTCACCCGCGAAAGCAGCTTCCAGGTTGGCTTTGGTCATATCACGCATCGTTTTTCTCCTTCTTCTGTGGGATTGTGTGCTTTGGATATGTTATATCCATTATATTCCAGGATTGCTCTTCACTAAATGAAGGAATGCCTTATTTCCAAATGGATATCTACCCTGCCGCAGCTTGAACAAGATGGAACATTCCCTTTCCAATGTACAGAAGAAATCTCTCTTCCATACGATTATCTGTTTCCCATGTGGAAGTGAAAATGCATCCTGTGCGTGCACGTATAGGAACATTTGGAAGATGATAGAATTGTGACGGTTAAATTATTTCGTTTCATGTTCAGTAATGGCACCACTGTGTTGCAGATCGCGATGTGAGTGTTCGATCTTTATTTCGAGATCTTCACAACTTCCATTTCGCAAGTCGCTTCGACCTCCAGTTTTGTCTGGGAAGGTTGCATACAATCTACGTAGATGTTGATATTTACTTATAAAACTATAACTCAGATTAATACACAGAGTAAAGGAAATGCAGTAGGGTATCTCTCGAAAGGATGCGGCTTGATCATTTGGAGTGAAAATAAGAATTCCAAATGTTATAAGTGAGAAAAAAGTTATGGAATATAATTTTTACTAGAAGGAACAGGAGATTATGTATGGATTTTACAGGAGAACGTTTTGTTCCGGATTTAGAAATACCAGAAATTAGTTATGAACATTGGAATCGCTATCTTTTTGCATGTCAATATACAAAAGATAAAATTGTCCTGGATGTTGCCTGCGGTGAAGGATACGGGAGCAATCTTCTCGCAAATACAGCGAAAAAGGTAATCGGGGTTGACATAAGCCAGGAAAGTGTTGATTATGCAAAAAGGAAATATAATAACGAAAACCTCGAATTTCTGATTGGCTCTGCAGCCCAATTGCCCTTGGAGAAGAACAATTTTCTCGATGTGGTTGTTTCTTTTGAAACAATAGAACATATTTCACAAAAAGATCAAATTGAATTTCTGATTGAAGTAAAAAGAACGCTAAAAAAAGATGGGGTCTTTATTGTATCAACCCCGAATAAAAAATTATATTCCGATGTTCCGAACTACAATAATGAATTTCATGTAAAAGAATTTTATTTTGAAGATTTTAAATACCTTCTGGAATCATATTTCAAACATGTGGATCTTTTAGGTCAAAGAGTTGAAATCGGATCCTATATCGGTGGATTAGATGGTCAACTCCGCACCTTATCTGAAGATCCAATAACCTTTACGGAAGAAGGATTTTTTCCGTCGATGGAACCTCGTGATGCGCTGTATTTTGTGGCAGTATGTTCAGATGCACCATTAATAAAAGCAAATGCTTCTTTTTCCTATGATAAATCGAAAAAGCTATTAAGGGATAAAGAACAACATATAAATGCTCTTAAAAACCAAGTAAATAGTATTGATAAACAATTGAAAGAACAAAAACAGTTCTCTTCAAATTTAAGAATTGAATTGGAGCAAACCAAAGAGGAGGCAGCCAGTTATGCAGTGAGCACCAGTTGGCGTATAACCAGACCGATGCGAAAATTAGTTGATTTATTAAGGAAAATAAAGCATGTTTGATAGAGAAAAAGAGAAGCAGATAATTCGAAAAAGCCATCTGTTTGATTCATTCTATTATCTCAAAGAAAACAGAGATGTCCGCCAGGTTGATATTGATCCATTGAGCCATTTTATTCAATCTGGCTGGAAAGAAGGTAGAGATCCTTCCTTATTATTTAATACAAAATTTTATCTCGAGCAAAATCCTGATGTTGAAAAAGCAAATATCAATCCTTTATTTCATTATTTATTATTTGGTTTTTGCGAAGATCGAAAACCAACTTCTAACGCAGAAGCCTACTCTTATTGGTGTTTGTTTACATCACACAGAAAAGGGTTTCAATTTTTTATTCAAAAGTGTAAAGATGCTCTTACTATTCATAAAAGCGGATTCTTTGACAAGGATTTTTATTTCAAACAGAATCCGGATATTTACGAAGCATTCACAAAAAGCGTTTATTGGAAATGGCGCGACAGTCATAATCCCTTGCTGCGAGCTTTCGGTAGATTTAAAACATCTACAGTATTCCATTATGTTTTTCACGGTGTATATGAAGGGAGAGATCCCAGCTCCACTTTTTCAACCGCTTTCTATATCAACCAGTATCCTGACCTGAGAAAAGTGAAGGTTCTCAATCCCTTTGTTCATTACATCTGCTGTGGGCGGGCTGAGAACAGACTTACGAATGCTGAGTCGAAGCATGTTTGGTTAACCGACCTGCTGCAGTATTCATCCAAAATTGTTCAGGAAGGTACTGCAGATCAAAAAACAAAGATGGTTTCGGTCATCACGGAGATCGGTGACGATCTTGCAGAAACCAGAAACAGGTTGGAGAATATCCTAGATCAATCTTATCCACAAATCGAAGTGCTTCTGCTGCAATGGCAAATGGATTCGTCTGTCTCAAACCTGGTAAAAGAATATACCCAAAATTATCCAAAGCAGTTGAAATTGGTCACCACCAATGAAAAAAAGAAAAATGATGGTTCGATGTGGAAGGATGCGCTCCAACATGCAACCTCAGAATTCATTTGGCTCGTCCCGCAAGGGAGTACTTGTGATCAAAACTTTTTAGATGAATTGCTGGTTTATTTTGCTGATGAAAGCGTGATGGCTGCGTTTTGCCCAACACGTAGTTCGGGGGTCGTAAATTTGCCCCAGGAACAAAGTGTTTTCCAGACGGAAAGCTGGGTAAAATCTGCAATTCATTGGATAAACCAGGCAGAGACATTGGATGAAGAACTGTGCTTCCAGCGTGGAGCATGGATTGTTCGTAATGTTTTTTCTTCCTCTATCCTGACAAGGGAAGTCCCCAATATATGCAATGATGAAGATTTTCGTAATTTTCTCCTCGAATTCATGGCTGGTGGAGCGGTCGCTTTTTCGAGCTTAACCACCCACTGGTCTGATGCGGATGAGCCAGATCAATGGAAAGATCGGTCTCTCGATCAAAATTACTGGGTAAGCCATCAACAATTTTTATCCACAGCGCGCTCTTTGTATCAGGTTCCTCTAGAAAAGATCAAAGCGAATTATGAAAAAGAACGGTCGGAAATTCTGATTCATGAGCCCTCCAAAATCGACGAATTTATTGAATCCTATAAGTTGGATACAATCACGCAAATAAAGTCAAAGATCAATATCATGATCTCGATCGTTGCGTTTTCTCTGGGCGGCGGTGAGATCATGCCTATCCGCTTGGCGAACCAATTAAAGCAAATGGGGTATACGGTTACTGTTCACAGTATGCGGTTAAGTGAACGTGTTTCGAAGGTTCGTGAAATGCTTGATCCGGGTATTCCGGTAGTGACAACCGATAAAATTGAAGAAATAGCATTGATTTTAAAGGAATTTCATATAGATGTGATCAATACCAATCACCAGGCGAACCAATCTTTCATCGCGGATGTATTGAATATGGATAAAGACTTGCATTCCAGAGTCTTTCATGTTGGTACCTCACACGGCATGTATGAGAGTTTTTCTAAAAGGACACTGGAAACGATCTTTCCTCGCCTGCAAGATGGAGTGGACCACTGGACGTATGTGGCAGATAAGAATCTGATTCCATTTCAAGAATATGGTCTTTTTAATGAGGAAAAATTCACCAAGATACCGAATGGAATGAAAGTTCCAGAAACGCATCCCATTGATACAGCCAGTTTGGGTATTCCCCATGGGGCGTTCGTAGCGTGTATCGCCAGCCGTGCCATTCCAGAAAAAGGATGGCTGCAAGCGGTCCAGGCAACAGCCATCGCACGCGATATCTCCGGAAAAGATATTCACCTGATCCTGATCGGTGATGGGGAGATGTATGAACAATTAATAAAAGAAGGTGTGCCAGCCTATATTCATTTACTGGGGTTTCGCGATAACCCCTGCGATTATTTTGCTGTTTCTGATGTGTGTTTGATCCCATCCTATTACCGATCCGAGAGTGCGCCACTAACGTTGATTGAAGCTTTACTTTGCCATAAACCGGTTATTTCCAGTGATATCGGTGATGTGGTGAAGATGCTCACTATCAACGGAGAATTAGCAGGGGACGTATTTAAACTTCAAGATTGGACTGTGCCGGTGGAAGTATTGGCTCAAAAAATAGCTATGTATGCGGCGGATGAACATCTTTACCAGAAGAAAAAAGCATTAACAGAACTGAAAGCGCGTGAGTTTGAAATATCCAACGTCGCTTTGCGCTATTTGGATGTTTACAGGATGCGAAAAGCGAAGGATACTGTCGACGAAGAGAAGGAACTGATAGAAAGGATTGCCAAAGATGAT
Organism: Anaerolineaceae bacterium; assembly: GCA_963556045.3. Lineage (GTDB taxonomy): Bacteria > Chloroflexota > Anaerolineae > Anaerolineales > Anaerolineaceae > UBA4781. The sequence goes on from CAUVYA020000002.1 coordinate 2,603,557, forward strand.
CAGATGTTGAGCAGTGCTGTTCATCGTAAAGATTCTATCAGGGTATCTGTCATCGTACCAAACTACAATCATGAAAAATATTTGAAGCAAAGGCTCGACAGCATTTACAATCAGACCTATAAAAACATGGAAGTGATTTTACTCGATGATTGTTCCACTGATCATAGTCGTGAAATTTTAAGGGAATATGCTGATAAATACAGCGATATCACCAGGACCATCTTTAACGAAGAAAATTCAGGCGGCGTGTATTATCAATGGGCAAAGGGTATCCAAAATGCAACCGGCGAGTATTGTTGGATCGCAGAATCTGATGATTTTTGTGAATTGAATTTTCTTGAAAAAGTAGTACCTGCGTTCAATGATACTCAGGTGAAGTTATCGTACTGTATCTATGGATTTGTTAATACGGAGGATGTGGAATCCCCCGGGGCTTTTCTGAATTATGTTCGAGCGATCGACGATAAAAAATGGAAGAGTTCCTATGTGAATGATGCTGCCAGGGAAGTTGAAACAACCCTGGCAATCAAGAACACCATACCAAACGCATCAGGTGCGGTATTTAAAAAACCGGTTGATTTTGCATTGCTGAATAACAAGAATTGGTTATCTATGAGAATATGTGGCGATTGGATCTTCTATTTGCACATTATTCGAGATGGGAAAATCGCATACACGGTAGATACAAAAAGCTATTTCCGTTTTCACACTTCCAATACCTCGGTAGCTACCTATGCAACCGCTGCCTACTATAAAGAACATGAGATGGTTGCATATGTTATCAGAAAATTATATAACGTGAGTGAAGATACGATTCGAAAGAATTATGAAAATATTCGTTTGTTTTTCAACAACAATGTTCATGATGGCAGCCTGGCTTTCGAAGAATTGTTTGATATTAATAAAGTCTTGTTAAATAAAGAGAATATTCTGTGAATGTCCATTGATAGCCGGGAATGATTTTGAGGCTAAAATTGGGTACGGATATACTGTATTATAATAAGCTGTTTTTAACAAAAGAATCATGAATGTTGGGAAATAACATGAGGTGAATTCTGTTTCAAGAATCAAGGAGGAAACGTGAATTATCGAGATACTGATACTCTCTATGAAGTAAATGATGTTGTTGGTGAAGTGAAGAATGCGAAAATCAATCAGGATAAATTGGAACTGAACGGGCAGGTAGAATCTCTCAGTATTGAGAAATATGGATTGGACCAGATCATTCTTGTGGAACAAAAGAAGAGATTCATCAGTTCCGGGCTTCTCGAAAAAGATGGGTCATGGTCTATAACAATCGATAAAGATAATATCGGAAATGACAATGGCTTCTTGGAATTGAAGGTATATGCTGCTTCCCAGTCGTTGAATTTCATGTTCCCTCTGGATATTTCAAGACAGGTCGAAAAGAAGTACAAGAAGTTTGTATCTTCCCTCTTACCAAAAGATAGCCAGGATATACCCACGTTCTTGGATGAATATAAGAAAACAATCATCAATGCCATGAACGAACCGTATGTCGCCAGGTCGAACCACGAAGCGATCAAAACGGGAAACAGCTACCAGACTATTGATTTTGGAGATGTAGAAAAACGTGGCGGAAGGACAAACCGCATCAACTATCTATATCAAATCGATTTTCAAGGGAAAACAGTACTGGATCTGGGTGCCAATACCGGTGAAAATTCAAGAATCGTACGAAAACTGGGTGCATCTCTGGTGGATGGGATCGAATATGATCCTCTCTTTGTTGAAATTGGGCGAGCCATCAATGCAGTCAGCGGAATGACCAGAGTTTCCCTTTTCCAGGGTGATTGCACCAATCCCGGTGAATTTGAAGGCATGCATTATGATATCGTGCTGGCTCTGGCGGTCTGGGTTTATTTGGGCAATACCATCAAAGATGTGGCAGCCATTACCGACATTCTGGTTTTCGAAACCCACACGCTGGATCATGGCATGGAGCTTTATTACGAACCTGTGTTGAAATATTTTCCTTATGCTGTTTCTCTCGGTTATTCTGATAAACCCATTGATCCGCACAAAAGTCGCATGTTTGTGATCTTCGGGAAAAAACAGGAGGATATTGAAAAATTGATCCATCGTAATTTCCTGAAGGTGCAACCTTATTTCAAGAACCTGTTCATTGAAAAATATAACCATTTGTCCAAACAGGAAATATTAAAAATCGCAAATGATTTTTACCTTAAACATGAAAACAAAAATGACTATGTTGATGATGATCACCGATTTGGGCGTGAGGTTTACTTTGAGGTCTTCTTAGCCGGTTTCCATCAATACAGCACGAATAACAAATCGATCAACCCGGATAATATATTCCTGAAATTCCTGCAAAATGGGATCCGGAACGGCGTGGTAGACCAGGGATTAACCAAGATTGCTGAAAAACCAGAATGGCTGTTGCGAAAGATAACGAATAAATATGATGATGTTTTCAATATCATCAATGATCGACCTGATCTAATTGCTCCGATTGAATTAAGCAGGGATGATTCTGGGAAATTCACGTTTGAGACAACTGCCGGTGAACAGATTTTATGCAATAATATTGATGGGCATCACCGCTTCTTCCTGTATGAACTGACTGGATTGGACAAAGTGCATTATAAGTTCATAGAAAAGAATCCAACCCTTGACCAGCTTCTCAAATACAAAAAAGTATTGAAATCTAACTATACTTTGGATCTTTCGAAAAAGGACACGAAATAAATATTGCTGAACTGATCCTATGATTTGAGATGCCGTGGGATTGCGATGTTCCCTCGAGAAATCAATGATCCTGAAAACCAGTGCGCCATTGCAATTTCGGATAGTGATGTGGATCTGTGGAGGTGCAGAAGTATCTGTGTTTTCCGTTCGGTGTATGCAGTTGCCAGGTGAATATGGGGGGCTGCATGGACAGTGTGTATGTCTGATCTATTCAGTTATTGAACTGCATCGTTTCTATTAACTTACACTCTACTTTCAATGTACGAATAATTTATTTCGTTCTACAATACATAATTATTACGATCCACAATCGTTGAATTTGGAATGAATCTTGCGATAGTTAACAGTATAGGATTCTTGATAAAAAGATGAAAAGAAAAGCATTTTCTCTTAGAATTTCTCTTTTATTGGCAGCTATGATGGTTGCGTTGATAACGGATGGTGTTGCGTACGCACAGCAAGACCTGCTGATACAATCAGACTTGAATAGCGCTCCATTGATCATATTGAATGAGCCGCAGCAGCTGGTACAGGGTATCCAGGGTGAAACGCTCTTAATATCCTGGCAGGATGAAGACGTGGATGATAATGCTCTCATCAGTATCGCTTATGATGTGGATGATGATCCTTTGAACGAAGAAGGGCATCAATGGATCGTTTCTGATATTGAAGAAGACCCGGACGAATCCCATGATACGTATTTATGGGATACGACCCTAGTCCCAGAGGGGGTCTATTTTATCTGGGCGGTCATCTCGGATGGTGTTAACGAGAAAGCGTATTCCACGGCACCCGGTCAGGTGGATCTTCGAATCGAGCAGCAACCAACAGATACGCCGGAACCGATATTCACCGAAACTCCAACACTCGATCCGGAAGAAAAGACGCTAGAGCCAACACCATCACAAACCCCTGAACCCGAAACCGGTGTTCCCTTTCGATGGCAGCTTGAAATGTTGGATTCTTCCTCACAGAAGAGCTTTGACACCATTCTTTCCGAGCAGTTCTCTGCAAAACAGATTGAAGTCCATTCACAAGCAGGTGATGTACTGGTTGAAGGCAGCCGGGATTTTGAAGAAGTACGTGAGGTCTTGTTCAAAGATCTGCACGGTGTGGTGAATTTGATCGGGGGTGTTGCCGAAATTGAACTGGAGATTCCTGTTGATGAACCGTCTCCTGTTGAATTGCTGCTGGAGAGCAATCTCTCCACAGGATACCGCTGGGTTGTTGTCAGTGCGATGAACGAAGGAATAGAGATGAATTATTCGGAGAGCTATATTGCCCGCGAAGGTATTGGCGCTCCCTATATACAGGTTATAACTCTTGATCCAACGAATATTGGTTCTGCATCCATAACAATGCGTTATACGCGTTCTTTTGAACCCGGGGCGGAGGTAACCCGACGCCTCTCGATCCAATTCGATGCACAGCGATCTACCATTGACCTCAGTGATCCCAACCAGGCGCTGGATGGCGTATCGGACTACCCTGAAAGTTATACGGTCACAGGATCGGACTCAGCAGGAGATTTGCTAGGACTGGATATGGGTGATGAACTGCCAGCATCCTTTGACTGGCGTGCTCTGGGAGGTGTCACTCCTATTCGGAATCAGCGTACCTGTGGTTCCTGCTGGGCGTTTGCTACGGTCGGCGCCATGGAATCGGCTATTGCTATCCGAACCGGACAGTACCTCGACCTGTCAGAGCAGTTCCTGGTGTCGTGCAACTATGAGGGCTGGAACTGCGATACCGGTGGCGGCACTGCTCATCCTTATCACTATGATACCCTGGCTAAAAACCAGACGGATGTGGGGGCAGTGCTGGAAGTTGAAAAACCCTACCTCAATGCTACTGGAACCTGTACCGCTGCCTACAATCACCCCTACACCCTCAGTGATTGGGCTTTCATTTCATCGGGTACGGTCGAAAATATCAAAAGTGCCATCTATACGTACGGTCCGGTAAAAGTGAGCGTCTGCATCGGACCGGCGTTTCAGGGTTACACCGGCGGGATATTTTCTACCGATGAATCTGGATACTGCCCGTACGGTACCAATCATGCCGTCAACCTCGTGGGATGGGATGATGCTGCGGGTGTATGGATTTTAAGAAATAGCTGGGGAACCTACTGGGGTGAAAGCGGCTACATGGAGATCCGTTATGGCACATCCAATATCGGTCGTTTAGCATCCTGGGTATCCTATCCTGGCGGCACAACGGTGGTTGTGCCTACTCCCCTGACGCCCGATACTACCATTGCAGATACGACTCCTACGTACACATGGACCCGGATCAATGGAGCGACCCGCTATCAATACCAGCTTTATAAAGGTGATACGCTCATTTATGCCAATACAGTCCCTGCCAGTGTTTGCAGTGCTTCCGGCTGTTCCAGTACTGCTTCTACGGAATTGAGCACGGGAGAATATAAATGGCGGGTATGCGCTTACGTAGATGGCGTCTGGTATGCTGCCAGTGCGTTTAAGCAATTTACCATCAGCTTTACACCCACTCCTCTTTCTCCTTCAGGAGTATTTGCAGATAATACACCAACCTATACCTGGTCGAAGATCGATGGAGTGACGAAGTACCAGTATCAGCTTTACAGAGGCAGTACACTGGTCTATGCCAGCACGGTCACCTCCAGCGTGTGTGGGGTAACCACATGCAGCGCTACTCCAACTGCAGTCTTGGGAGATGGCGAATATCGTTGGAGAGTGAGTGCCAATGTGGATGGAGTATGGAGGTCAGCCAGTGCTTTACTGACTTTCAATATCAGCCTGATCCCATCTCCGATCTCTCCCAGCGGTGCTATCACGGATACCACACCCGGCTACACCTGGTCAAAACTCGAGAATGCTGCACGATACCAATATCAGCTCTATAAAGATGGAATCCGCATCTATGCCTACACAGTGGATGCTGCTGGTGTGTGTGGAGCAACCGAATGCAGCAGCACCCCTTCTGAAACCTTGAGTCCGGGGAATTACCAGTGGCGGGTGTGTGCATACGTGGAAGGCATCTGGCGCTCAACTAGCCCATTTATGTCTTTCAGCATTGCTTCAACCGAACCCACTCCGACAACGATACCCGTTCTTCCTACTCCGGTTGCGCCGGGTGTTGTAGTGCCGACACCAGTTACTCCCAATGGTATGATTGCAGACCTGACACCTTCCTACACATGGACAAAGATCAATGGAGCCACCCGCTACCAAATCCAGTTGTATAAGGCAGGCACTCTGGTGTATGCCAATACCATATCCTCAAGTGTCTGCGGAAGTTCACAGTGTGTTACGACCCCGCTCACGCCGCTGAGTTATGGCGAGTATCAATGGCGGGTGTGTGCCAGTGTGGACGGGGTATGGCGTTCAGCCAGCGCATTCATGAATTTCACCATTTCCTTTATTCCGCAACCGATCGCGCCGGCGAATACCATTTCAGATACCACCCCGACCTTTACATGGTCAAAACTTGAAGGAGTGACGCGTTATCAGTTCCAGCTTTATCAGGGTGCATCGCGCATCTATGCCTATACCGTGACCTCTGGTGTTTGTGGTACGACCCAGTGTTCAAGTACTCCAACGGTTCAATTATCTGCGGGTGATTACAGGTGGCGCGTGTGTGCGTATGTAGACGGAATATGGCGTTCATCCAGCGCTTTTCTGGATTTCACCCTGAATTAAAATGTACGAAATAGCAAATATAATACGTTCAATTTGAGGAGGTATGATGGGAAAAAGGTTGGCAAATGTTGTTTCTGCTTTGATCATCGGTACTATCATCCTGATCACTGCCTGCACATCTTCGTCTGATGAGAAAACACCGGATGAGCCTGCTTCACAGGAAGAAGAACTAACATTGAGTATACAGGAGAAGGACACGACTATAACGATCACAACCGGTGAAATATTTCACATAATACTGGAAGGGAACATCACCACCGGTTACACCTGGGAAGTGAACGAGATCGACGAAAATTTTCTGCAGCAGCAGGGTGAAATGGAGTACAGGGAGCGAGAAGATCCCCCGGCATCCACAACAGAAGAGCCTCTGGTAGGTGCTCCCGGTGAATTCGCGTTTACCTTTACAGCTCTTCAGGCGGGCGATACGGCGCTGAGTTTGATATATCATCGTACGTTTGAACCGGATGTGGCGCCGCTGGATGAATTTTTCATAACCATACATATTATGGATTAATCCATTACACATTCCTATCATCGCAACCTATATATAAAAGATCCGCTGGTGTTTGCATGGAAGAGGTACGGGAAAGCTCCATTCTTTCCTAACGGACTACCCATGTTTTGATTATTTTTTCACCTGTTTTCAAGTTCCCCTTCATCCTGTGTTGACATTCATACCATCGAGTCTAAAATAAGAAGTATATGGAATGTATTTATGGTTGGTCGGATCCACAGGAATATAGAAATCCACAATTATTTCAAGAACAGCGTGGCTGCATGATATTTATATCGGAGGGCTAGAGAATGATGAATAAAGTTTATTTTTATAAGACCATGATATGGTTGTGTTTGTTCGGCTTGTTGATCAATACCGGGATCGTATATGCGGATGATGAAGGCGTAGCGTCAGAGCAGGCGAATGCAGCCCCTACCATCCTGCTCACGGAACCGCATGAAGATACAACCATTATACAGGGGGATACACTCCTCATCCAATGGCAGGATGAAGACCCTGATGATGACGCAATGATCGCTATTGCTTATGATACTGACGATGATCCATTGAATGACGAACAGCCCAACTGGATCGTACAGGATCTTTCTGAAGATTTGGAAGAGCAGGGCGATCAGTACGAATGGGATACGGTTGACGTCCCATTTGGTGATTATTACCTGTGGGTGGTCATCTCCGATGGAAATAATGAGCCGCTCTATGTAGTTGCTACTGGAAAAGTGACCATTCAGGAAGACCAGGATTCTTCCGATGCGCCAACCCCACAGGTTCCTGTAGAACCTACCGACGAACCTACCGAGGAACCCACAGGCGAACCAACAGATGAACCAACGGCGCAACCGACTCAACAGGTCACGGAAGAACCTACCCAACCGTTAGATCCTGGCAATGATTATTATGCTCTGTCCTCACAGGTAATGGGCGATGGAAGGGTGTTGAATACGATCATCATCAATGGTCCCGCCGAAGCCCCGGTCGGATTTGAACGTGCCACCGTCAATCTTCCTCTGGATGCCAGTGGGGAGATCCAGACCACGCAATCCATGGCAGCTCTGATCGTGCCTGCTTTTAGCTGGTCTTTTGGCTGCTCAGCCACTTCCGCTGCCATGATCGCCGGATATTATGACCGCAATGGATACACCGAAATGTACACTGGTTCTACCAATGGCGGTCTCATGCCGCTCGACAACAGCGCTTGGCCTGATTGGCAGGACGGCAGCGGCACCTGGCGTCATCAAACCCCCTTGAGCGCAACCCACCAGGGGCTGGATGGCAGGGCTGCCCGCGGGCATGTGGATGATTACTGGGTCAGCTATGGCTCAACCGCCACCGACCCGTGGGTGGCGTACGGCAGCGAGCATACCTATGGTGACTGCACCGGCGATTATATGAAAACCAACCAGAACCAGCATGGGTATTCCAATTCGGACGGTTCTACCACGTTTCATTATTATACAAACGGGGATGTGTTAACGTGTTCTGCCATCGATGGCTTTGGAATCACTGATGATGGCACTACCGGTTTCCGTGATTTCTATCAATCGCGCGGCTACTCGGTCAATGATTGCTATATCCAGGCGACCAATAATACAGCCAGCAGCGGCTTTACATTTGCCCAGTATAAGGCGGAGATCGATGCCGGCTACCCGGTCATGATCCACGTACAGGGACATACCATGGTTGGGGTGGGCTATGATGGTACCAGTACCGTGATCTTGCATGATACCTGGGATTATTTAAATCACACCATGACCTGGGGCAGCAGCTACGCCGGTATGGAGATGTGGGGTGTCAGCGTGCTCCATCTCAATCCCACCGGTCCAGTTACACCAACCCCTCTCGCCCCCACCGGAACCATCACCGATTACACACCTACCTATTCCTGGAGTAAAGTCACACTCGCTACTCTTTACCAATACCAGCTTTATAAGGGCAGCACCCTGGTTTATGCGGAAAATGTCACTTCCAGCGTATGTGATGCGACCACCTGTTCTGTTACCCCCACCACGGAATTAAGCGGAGGTGATTACACCTGGAAAGTAGGCGCTTATGTCTACGGTTCATGGCGTGCCTTCACCGATCCGGTGCCTTTCACCCTTGATATCCCTCTCACTCCTACCCAGATCTCCCCAACGGGTACCATCAGCAATACCACTCCCACCTATACCTGGAGCAGGATCGGAGGAGCAACCCGTTATCAATACCAGCTCTATCAGGGCACAACACGATTGTATGCTTATACGGTTACCTCCAGCGTATGCGGCAGTACCACCTGTTCCAATACGCCCACCAATGTGCTGGGCGCGGGGGATTATACCTGGCGTATAGGCGCTTATGTGGATGAAACCTGGCAGGCTTTCACCGCTGGCGAACCCTTCACCGTGGAAGCGCCTGAAGTAACTCCCACTACCATATCCCCAAGCGGCACCATCACCGATACCACTCCCACCTACACCTGGAGTAAGATCGATGGTGCCACTAAATATCAGTACCAGCTCTATCAGGGCAGCACCCGCTTGTATTACTATACCGTTTCTTCCAGTGTATGCGGAAGTACTACCTGCTCCTCCACACCCACAACCCCATTGGGTCGTGGTGATTATATATGGCGGGTGGGTGCCTATGTAAATGATGCATGGCAGCCATTCAGCGCTTCTCAAGTTTTTAGCGTGGAGGTCCCCATGACTCCCACCGCCATATCTCCTACCGGCACTATTACCGATACCACTCCCACCTACACCTGGAGCAGCATTGCTGGGGCTGTTAAATATCAGTACCAGTTGTATGAGGGTTCTACCCGTATTTATGCCTATACGGTCTATCCGACTGCATGTAACAGCAGTTCCTGTTCCAGCACTCCCAACACTCCAATTGGTCCGGGCAACTATAACTGGCGGGTGGGAGCGTATGTGGATGGCGCCTGGCGGCAGTTCAGCTCATCCGAACCTTTCACCCTTGATGCGCCGGTGGTGACACCCACTCCAATCGCACCTGCAGGAACTATCACCGATACCACGCCAACCTATTCCTGGAGCAAGATCAACGGTGCGACCAGGTATCAATACCAGTTGTATAAAGGCAGCTCACTTATTTATTCATATACCGTAACGGACAGTGTGTGTGGCAGTACTACCTGTTCATCCACACCCTCTACCCTCATCGGCGCTGGAGATTACACCTGGCTCGTGGGCGCCTATGTGGATGGCGCCTGGCAGCGTTTCAGTGATGCTTTGGCTTTCACACTGGATGCACCGCTTACTCCTGAACAGATCGCACCGAGCGGAAATATCACCGATACCACGCCAACCTACACCTGGTCGAAGATCGGTGGAGCCACCAAGTACCAGTATCAGCTTTACAGCGGCAGCACTCGAATCTATGCCTACACCGTTTCTTCAAGTGTATGTGGCAGTACCAGCTGCTCCAGCACGCCGAATTATGTACTCGGTCAGGGTAACTATACCTGGCGGGTGGGTGCCTATGTGGATGGCGCCTGGCGGCAGTTTAGTGATGATCATGCTTTCGCGATTGTTCTTACACCCAACCAGATCTCTCCCAGCGGAGCGACCACCGATACCACACCCATGTATCAGTGGAGTATGGTCAGTGGGGCGACCAAGTACCAGTGTCAGCTCTATCATGGCAGTACGCGCATCAATGTATATACAGTACCCAGCACGATATGCAGCGGTTCGACCTGTACGATTGCACCCACTACTGTTTTGAGTTTAGGTGACTATACCTGGCGGGTAGGTGCCTATGTGGATGGTGCCTGGAGACCGTTCAGCGGACCTGAATCCTTCAGCATCAGCCAGACCCCCAACCAGATAGCGCCCAGCGGTACGATTTCGGATACTACCCCTACCTATACCTGGAGTGTGGTCAGCGGGGCGACGCGCTATCAATACCAGCTTTACCAGGGCAGCACCCGGTTGTATGCCTATACGGTTCTATCTACGGTCTGCGGCAGTTCGACATGCAGCAGCACACCTGGCACCGTTTTGAGTGCAGGCGATTACGCCTGGCGTGTGGGAGCGTATGTGGGTGGCGTCTGGAAACAGTTCAGCGGAAATGAGGAGTTTACCATTTCAAATTGATAAATAAGAATTTCTTGATCATGATCGGAGCGCATGAATTCTGATCTTTTGTGATGATAAAAATGCAACCTTCAATAAGAAGGTTGCATTTTTAAGACAGGTAAGATAGTCGAAAATTACGAACGTGAATCGATCAACCAGGCATTGTTGACCTTTACCAGGTGATAGGTGAAACTGTTCAATTCGATGGCGCGATCCTCATCGTTATAGGTCAGCACCAGCTGACCGCTGCACACCACATCGGCTGTTTCGCTGTCGCTGTGGATAGTCTTGCATTCCAGCCCTTGTAGTTCTGTGCTGACGTTGGTGAGCGAATCCGCATCGATCAGAGCGTTCGTTTCCCAGTTGGCAGTGGAGAGTGCCACCATTGAATCGGAATCTTGCACTGCCATGGCACTCAAATACTCTGCCACCACGCTCTCGGGAGCGCTCTGGCTGGAACTGCACGCGGAAAACAGCATCACCATTGCAATCGCTGCGATGATGGTGAATGTACCGGTTCTTTTTATTTGATTGAACATAATAGATCCTTTCATTTTTCTACAAATTTACGTGCCGCATCCAGTGTTTGCAACGCGGTCAGGTTGCATACCGGCCAGCCCAGTTTCATTGCCTGCGGGTTATCAAACTGGATGTAGCCTACTTTCAAATGGAAACCATCCAATCGCAAACCATGATCGGGCAGCGGCCAGGCGGCTGCCCAGAAATTCCACATCGGAATGTCATATTCATACGCCAGTTTGGCAACGGTGTAGTTCACGCTGTGATCACCCTCAGAATTATCAGCCTTGGTGACCAGTATGGGAACCACTCCGTGCTCGATTAGGTATTCGATTATTTCGCGCATGTACTTTTCATACATATCGACCGGTTTTCTGCCCCATTTTTCCATGCGCACGATCGCGAAACTGGGCTTGTAAATGCGTATCTCGCAAGCCAGCGGAGTCTCGTTGCTCTCGCAAGCTTCCGGATCGGCGTACATAGGATTCAGCACATAAGCCACGTTCGAACCGCCTTTGACCGATTCGCTCTGCCGATAGAAACTGCCTGCGAAGTAGTCAATGGTCTCCTGTAAGTATTCGTATTCATCTCCCAGGCGGTATTCCTTTCCACCTCGCGGGTTGTCGAAAATGCCCAGAAAATAGCCGGTAGTGTTCTGGCAATCGCCTACCTTGGAGAAATGCTGCGGGTTATTGCCCATTGCCAGTCCCTGCTGGTAGATCTGCATGGCGCGGTTGGAAAATTCAGGGATGATCGGCCATTCCTTCCAGGCTTCTGGTAACAGGCGTGTATCGGGTGTAGGGGTGGGGGAAGGAACTTCCGTGGCAGTAGCTGTGGGTTCGTTGGTGCTGGTGATGGTTGGTTCGGGGGTTGCTTCCAGTTGAGCTGCCTGTACGCTGTTCGCGCAGGCGCTGAGCAGAAGTATAGATGTGAAAAGAAAAATGGTGGTTTGATGAATAGCTCGCATGATGTATTTATTGTACTCTCTCGATAAGAATTCGAGCCGAAGGGGAGCGAATTTGACCAACTCACCGACGACCTTGTCAATCATACCGTAGGGTGCAGAAAAATTCAATCATTCTTGATTCCTCCGACAATTCTCTTCTTCCTCATAATGAAGGAAGGAGGGGGGAACAGGTCATTCTGAGCGCCAGCGAAGAATCTGTCACTCACCAACTCAATCCAATCGCAGGTCATAACCTCCAAAATTCTCCCCCTTTCCAGGGGGGAGGTAGGAGGGGGATGTCATTCTGAACGCAGTGAAGAATCTCATACTTGCCTGTTTTACCTATTTGCAGGTCGCAAATCCATTTACACCTTAAGTCCCCACTCTGCGACCCACCCATGAAATGACCTTGCTTAGAAGAGATTTTTCGTTCGCTTCGCTCCCTCAAAATGACAGGTCTACGTTTGCTGGGTGTTAACCAATACTCCCCCTTTCCAGGGGGAAGGTGGGTGGGGGATGTTATTCTGAACGTAGTGAAGAATCTCATATTTGCCTGTTTAACCTATTTGCAGGTCGCAAATCCATTTACTCCTTAAGTCCCCACTCTGCGACCCACCCATGAAATGACCTTGCTTGGAAGAGATTTTTCGGTCGCTTCGCTCCCTCAAAATGACAGGTCTACGTTTGCTAGGTGTTAACCAATCCTCCCCCTTTTCAGGGGGGAGGTGGGTGGGGATGTGTCATTCTGAGCGCCAGCGAAGAAACTCATACTTGCCTGTTTAACTTATTTGCAGGTCGCAAATCCATTTACTCCTTAAGTCCCCACTCTGCGACCCACCCATGAAATGACCTTGCTTAGAAGAGATTTTTCGGTCGCTTCGCTCCCTCAAAAAGACAGGTCTACGTTTGCTGGGTGTTAACCAATACTCCCCCTTTCCAGGGGGGAGGTGGGAGGGGGGTCTGCCTGTATTACAATACTCGAAAACAAAAGCCGGCTATTCAGAAAATGCGATCACATTTGTGATCTTCCATTGCGGGCATGTCTCACTGTACGGATCATGGATCTCCGCATCATGCTGAAACTTACAGGTAAAATTGGGAACCCCCGGTAGATTTGTCAAATTGGCGACAAAGCCTTCGCAGAACACGCAGCTCTTGAATTGCACATCCCAATCACTGCGATGGCGCAAACATTTGCTGCAGTGATAATGGGAATCACGGTAATCAAACGCTTCCTGAATGGCTGTGGGTACACTGGCGGCGTGTGTGCGTTTGTAGAAAAAATCTCTTTTCTTATTGCGCTCATTTACATTGAGACTGACATCCAGACCGCGCAGTGTTTTTCCGCAAACAGTGCAGGTATAAGTATGAGTTGTATCTTTTCCGTCCTTGTTCTTCTTGAAAATTGCCATGAAAGTCCTCCGAAGTGATGATGTCTGGATTTTACCCCTATCATTATAGGCAGGTATCCATAAAAAGCAAATCAGAGGATATCAACTGGCAGTTGATAAAATTCATCCTGTGTTCTGCTCACAAACATGAATTGACCATTTTGTTGATAATGCTATAATTTCTATTCAACAATAATTGTTGCAAATAAAAGTTCAATAATTTTTGAAAACGAAAGGGGACCGTTTAATGATCGCTGAAGAAAGACGAGCGCTTCTCATTGGAAAACTGCGGGAGGATGGCTACATCCAGGTGACGGAAATCGCCGATGAGTTGAATATCTCTTCTGCCACCATCCGCAGAGATCTGACCCAGCTTGAAGAAGAGGGTTTCTGTATGCGCACAAGGGGTGGTGCAGTTCGTTCTTCACAGAGCACTACCCTTGAACTCCCATACGAATTGAAAAAACAGAAAAACGTCAGCGGCAAGAACCAGATCGCACACCGCGCCCTGGAGTTGATCGAAGATGGCGATACGCTCATTCTGGATGCTGGTTCGACGACCTATGCTCTGGCGCAATTGCTCGCTAATAAACAACGCCTGACAGTCGTTACCAATGATCTGCAAATCGCCATTTCATTGGCTGCCAGTCCTAACAATCATTTGATCTGCACCGGTGGCATTGCTCGTCCGCATGTCTTTTCGCTGCAGGGTACTGAAGTGGAAAATTTCATCAAGAACTTGAAAGTGGATAAAACATTTCTTGGTGCTGATGCCATTCACGAGGATGGCACGATTGGCAATGTCAATATTGAGGAAGTAGCCATTAAACAGGCTATGGTAAAAGCTGCTTCGTCTGTCATTCTTCTTGCGGATGCTTCCAAGTTCAATTTGATCGGTTTCGCGAAAGTATGCGATCTCAAAGATGTTGATATTCTCATCACGGATACTGAATGTCCTGAACATATAAAACGCATCCTGGCTGAATCGGGTACTGAACTGATTGTTGCGAAATAAAAAAAGATCCCTCAGAATTCTGAGGGATCTTTTTTAGATACAAGGACGAAGTCAATAGCTAGTTCAATCCATGGTAAAAAGCTTCCTGAACAGCCTGCGCACTGCAAGCATCCAGTATGGAATTGAGAATGCTTTCTGTGGTGAAGATTTTCATGATCAGGCGGATCACTTCCATAACTTTTTTAGGATCCTGTATTGCCAGCATCATGACCAGTGTGACATTTTCAATATTTTTTCCGGGATAACCCATGGCTTCGAAAACGACGGGTTGTTCAAGTGTGGCAATCGCAATGGCTGACCGATTGACATGGATCGAATCTGTATGCGGAATGGCGACTCCCGTGACACTGGTTGCGATTCCTGTGGGAAAGACTTTCTCTCTTTCCATAACGGCTTTCGTATAACTATCTTTTACGAATTGATGTTCGTACAGCAGTCCTCCCAGCTTGCGGAGGATCTCCTCTTGATCTTTAACTGTCTGCTTTGCGAGGATCAGGTCTTCGTTTAATATGAAATTGGTTGTGTCGATAACTTTATTTTCCATCAATTCTGTCTACTCGATTTCTTTAGTGAAATTGTCTGAATTGTTCAATTGTGTCTTCAAAACGATCGTTTGAAAAGATACCGCGTCCTGATACCAGAATATCAGCACCTGCCTTGATAACCTGTTGATAATTAGCCAGCGTGATCCCGCCATCCACTTCAAAAAGCAGGTCAACGAAATTCTGTTTAATAAAGCTCACTTTTTGCACCACTTCCGGCAGAAAGACCGCGCCGCCGATTTCCGGTTCGGTCGTCAGGATGTTCACGAAATGCAGGTACGGGTGATATTGGGTGAGGTCAGGGATGGCGGTCTTGGGATTGAATGCCAGCCCCGCCTGCATGCCCTGTTCTGTGATCATTCTCAGCACCCTGCGCGGGTATTGGGTGGCTTCATAATGGAATGACAGCAATTTGACATCCATCTCAGCCATTACCGGGATGATCCACTCTGGCTCGACCATCATCAAATGGACATCTATCGGCAGTGTGGTGAACCCCTGTACATCTTTGATGATCTTGGTTCCCAGGTTCATCTCGCGTACGAAACTGCCATCTTCAATATCAAAATGCAGATAATCGATCTTAATGGCTTCCAGCCGCTTGATGATGGTGGGTAGATCAAGCAGTGATGCCGATACCAGAGAAGGTGAAATTTGAACCATAATACTTCCTTCTTTTATTGAAATCCAATGATAGTATTTTATCCTCGACTTAAGTCAACTGCGGCGCCAAAATTTTCTACGATCGCATTCATGCCCTTGATCGCCAGTTCAATATCGTGCACGTTGGCGGTCTCAACAGGTGAATGTGAATAGCGCATCGGGATGGAAAGATGCGCCATAGCTGTGCCCTGTGTGCCAGCCATCAGCGTGAAGGCGTCATCCGTGATTACTCCCAGGGCGGTTTCCCGCTGGAAGGGGACTTTCACGTCGGTCAGCGACTTTTCCATATACATGCGCAGTTTGGGGTTGGGGATCAGCCCGCCCAGTGTGCCGCGCCCGTGGAAGTTCATGTGCATGATGGCAGGACCTTTTCCCAGTGCAGTGGCATATTTATGATTGAGGTCGGGTGGGTCACAGGCGGGTGTGATGTCAATGCAGATCGAAGCATCTGGTTCCAGCCGTGTAAAGGCGGGCATGACACCGCGAATATTGAATTCTTCCTGTACGGAGGCGACGACGTACACCGTCCCCTGCGGAGGATTCTTTTGCAGGTGTTCCGCCAGAGCGATCAGTATCAGAACACCAATGCGGTTATCGAGTGCTTTACTGGTGATCTTGCCGTTTCCCAGCTCATGGAAGTTATGCTGGTAGGTTACTGCGCTGCCGATATCAATACCGTGTGCCAGCACTTCTTCGCTCGAATCAAATCCCAGGTCAATATACATCTTCTCATGATCAGGAACGGTGCGCTTCCATTCGGGTGGGGTGAGGTGATGCGCATAGGTACCAATAAAGCCCGTTACATACGAATTGCCGTCTAGTGAATGGACATCCATGTACTGCCCCATCAATGTTTTTTCTGGGACGCCGCCGATGCGGTTGAAGCGTAAAAATCCATCTTTTTCCACTTTTGAAACCATCAACCCCAGCTCATCCACGTGTGCAAAGATCAGCATCGATGGCGATCCCTCTTTTTTACCATAAAACGTAGCTGTGACATTCCCGATCCTGTCTACGTCCACCGCATCTGCCAGGGGTGTAAAACGCTGCACTATTTCATTGATCATTTTATCTTCCAACCCTGATAGGGCGGGTATGGCGGTGAGATGTCTCAATTCTTCTACAATGCTTTTCATTTTATTTCTCCTTCTTTCTTAGATACCAACATGCATCCTGCCCCCATCGGCAACGATCACCTCACCGACCAGGAAGCTTGATAATTCACTGCTCAGGAATAGAATAATACGCGCAATATCAATGGGATACCCGATCCTTTTGATCGGCATGATGGGAACATAATGCTCCAGCATTTCTTCTTCACTGCTGTAACGTGTCATGATCATGTCGCTCATGATGACCGCCGGCATGACCCCGTTTACAAGGATGCCCAGCGGTGCATAAGTGCGAGCCAGGTATCGTGTTAATGAGAACATGCCGCCCTTGGTAGTGGCGTATTGCGGGATGCCGGTGCCTCCTGAGAAAGCACAGGTTGAGGATATATTGATGATTTTTCCTGCATTCCGCTTTTCCATATCTGCTCGAACCGCTTCCGCGCAGTAATAAGGTGCCATCACATGCACATCCCAGCTTTTTTGCCAGTTTGCCACTACTCCAGCATTATTCACCAGGATGTCCACTTTGCCGAACTCGTTTACAACCGTTTCAACCAGTTGTTCGGCGTTGCCTTCGATCGAAATATCTTTCCTGACGTACAGCGGACGCACCCCCACCTGCGCGATTTCGTCAAGTACCGGGTTGATGACTGCTTCCTCGACGATGTCATCAATGACCACCTGTGCTCCGGCTTCGGTCAGTAGCTTGGCGGTTTCTTTCCCGATCCCCTTGGCTGCGCCTGTGATGATTGCTACTTTGTTGTTCAGATCAATTGAATATGCCATTTCTCCTCTTATTCGAATACAACGATATTTTTAAGGCTTTTTCCCCGGCTTGCGGTCTGTGTGATCGCACTCCCCAGCTCTTCCAGGGAATATGTATGTGTGATCAGGCGCTGCGTATCAATATCTCCATTTGAGATCATTTCTAATGCATCTCTTGTATCGAGATGATCAGCAGAATAGCTGGAGGTCAGCGTGATCTCGTTGAAAAATAAATGTGAGGGATACAGGTCGATTGCTTCTGAAGGGTGAGGGGTGGCAAAGAACAATAATGTGCCGCCTTTGTTAACCAGCTGCATTCCCATTTGCATGGCACTGATATCTTTGGCGGCAATGATCACCTTATCAGCTCCACTCATCCCGATCGTCTTGTCAAGACGTGCTTTTTCTTCTTCAACATCTTTAGATGGTGAGAAGACGTGCTGTGCGCCGAAACCGGCTGCCATTTCCTTTCTCCACTCGTCCAGTTCGTATACTACCAGCTTGCGAATTCCCAGGAACAGCAGTGTTTGAATGAACATCAAGCCCATCACGCCGGTGCCGATCAGGATCACCGAATCCTGGTTGCTGATCTTCGCCTTCTTGATGGCATGGATCACGCACGCCAGCGGTTCCACCAGTGTCCCTGCTGCAAAAGATACATGCTCGGGCAGCTGCAGTACATCCCTCTCGATATGCAGAGGAGATACCACAAAATATTCCGAGAATCCTCCCGGGTGAATATTCGTCTTCTTGAAGGTAGTGCACATTGTGAAATTTCCGCGTCGGCATTCGCGGCAGATCAAACATGGTACGTGGTGATGCACTACAACGCGATCGCCTTCTTTGAGACCCTT
This sequence comes from Anaerolineaceae bacterium, assembly GCA_963556045.3. Lineage (GTDB taxonomy): Bacteria > Chloroflexota > Anaerolineae > Anaerolineales > Anaerolineaceae > UBA4781. The sequence continues at coordinate 2,622,370 of CAUVYA020000002.1, forward strand.
GACCTGTTTTCCGACCCTGGTAACTACCCCCGTCGGTTCATGACCGAGGGTTAGGGGAGCTTTGCTTTTCAGATACCACTCCATGGTATCTGCTACGCATACACCACAGGCTTTGGTTTTGATGAGGGCTTCGTATTCGGTGATATCCGGGACAGCTTTTTCCTCTACGCGGATATCCTCTCTGCTGTAATAAACGGATACTTTCATGCGATCTTCTCTTTTCTTTGTAGGATGATGCCTTCTTGATATTTTTGTGATCTGATGTGTTGGGACAATGCTGAATGGGGATCCATTTTATGATCCTTCTATCTGTGGATTAGTTTTCTTCAATGTTCATAAATGTTTACTAGCGAAAAAGATTATACACCAAAAAAATTGATATTGACAAATATATAACATATGTGTAAGATTTAATAGTTGTAAAAATCTTCGCACATTAATATTAAAAGATGATCGAAAATGTTATTTACTAATCATAATGGTTTAGCCAGGGCAAAGCATCTACAGGATGGTCATAGATTATTGGTATGCCCTGGCAAAGGGTTAAAAAGGATAACATCTCGATTTGCGTGTCGAGATTTCTATGATTGTATGAAAATCAGAATCCTGAAGATGAGGAGGTGGTAGACTGAAATTTAGCTAGTCATTCTGTAAGGAGGTTTATGTGAAAAAGATTTTTTTAGTGTGTGCATCAGGAATAGCAACATCATCCATGCTGCGGGTAAAAGTACAAGATTACCTGGAGGAGAATGGGATTGATGCTGTAGTTACTCAGTTCCGCATAGCTGAGCTGACTCCTGATCGAATTGATGCGGATGTTATTGTTGCAACAACCAGTATACCTCCTGAAATTGAGGAAGCTTTTTGCTGCATTAACGGTATACCCTTGCTCACCGGTATCGGTGAGGAGGAAGTGTTAGAAGAAATAGCAAAAGCGCTTAAATAAAAAGTTAAAAGGAAGGAAATGATGGAATCAATATTAAGTGTAATCGGTGGATTTATCAATAATCTGGGATCCACAATCGTATTACCGGTAGTCCTCACTGTCCTCGGTTTGATCCTTGGTATGAAATTCACAAAAGCCATTCGTAGCGGTTTGACCATCGCAGTTGCCTTTGTGGGTATCTTCCTGACAGTTGGATTGCTTGGAGAGAACATGGGTGTGCTCGGTAACGCTTTCGCCGAAAAAACCGGCACTGGTCTGGATGTCATAGACATCGGTTGGCCCGCCGCGGCGGCGATCGCCTTCGGTACTCCTGTTGGCAATTTGATTATTCCGATCGGTATCATCATCAACGTTTTACTCCTGGTACTTGGTTTGACTAAAACTCTTGATATCGATGTTTGGAATTTCTGGCATCAGGCATTCATCGGGTCGGTCGTTGCCTTTATTACCGGTAGCGTTGCTCTGGGCTTGGTCGCTGCAGCAGTGAACGTGGTTATGGCATTATTCCTGGCTGATTGGTCGCAACCCCTTATCGAAAAATACTTCAAACTGCCCGGAATTTCATTCCCGCACCTGCAGTCTGCAGGTTATATGCTGTTAGCAGCTCCCTTCGCAGCTTTGCTCAAGAAGATTCCTTTCCTGGCAAAAATGCGCCTTGATCCAGATACCATTCGCAAGCGCCTTGGTATTCTGGGTGAACCCATTTTCCTGGGTCTCATCATCGGTGTTCTGCTGGCTGCATTCGCGGGTCAGAGCCCCCAAGATGTCTTCACAACTGGCATCAACATCGCCGCAGTCATGGTCCTCATCCCTCGTATGGTGAGCTTGCTGGTCGAAGGTTTGACCCCTGTCGCTGATGCTGCCCGCAAATTCATGACCAAGAAATTCCCCGGTCGCGAATTTTTCATCGGTTTGGATTCGGCAGTATTGATCGGTTCCCCGGCAGTTATTGCCTCTGGTCTCTTGATGATTCCCGTCGAGATCGGACTTGCCCTCCTGTTAGCCCCTCTGGGCAACAGAACTCTGCCTTTCATTGACCTCGCTGATGGCGTCTTCGTGACCGCCATGATCGCCCCGCTGGTCGCAGGCGATGTACTGCTTACCGTTATTTTAGGTGGTATTGTGATGGGTGTTGGTATGATCTTCACCACACTTTTATCCCCAGCAGTGACCGATATGGTCGCCGCAGCTGGCTCCATCGATATCCCCGCCGGGTATTCCAATTTCACTGTGCTCAGTGATGCGGCTATCCCGCACGCCTACGCCTTCTATTACATCTTCCAGAATCCCGTTGTAATTGCATTGGTCATCAGTGCCGTGCTTCTGGTTGGTCAGTACATTTTGACCAAGAAGTTCCCCATGGGTGAAAAGATCTTCAAGATCGAAGAAAAAGCCGAATAGACTCCGTAGAAAAAGATTTACTCTGTACTACAATTAGAGTTGTGGCGGGAAACCACCACAACTCTTTTTCAATCAACAGAAAGAAAACATATGTTAAAAATCTTGATCTCTTTTATGCTGGGACCTTTTGGAATGCGGGTACAGGAATGGTATATCCAGCACAGTCTGCTGGTTAATTCCCTCATCGTGGTGTATGGACTGCTGCTGGTCATCAGCCATCTCAACTATAAACGCATTCTCGATCAGTTTCTCAGTCAGATAACGCAAACTCAGAATAAAAAGTTCGATCTGAACGACCAGGATCTGTGGTTGAAATCCATACAGGAAGCTTCCTTCTTCCCGCTGGTCTCGGGAAACCTCAGTCTCATCACGAAAAAGACGGATGTGGCTGCCATGCTTGCCCTGAGTGCTAAAGATAAACGCTGGAATCAGGTCATTGCTGATCTACAAACGAAGGGGAAAAATAAAAGCAGCTGAGAAGCTGCTTTTTCCTATCAAGTACTTTTCAATGGTGCTGAAGGGCTTAATGCTTGCTCTTGAAAAAATCATTGCGCGCTGCGATGCTCTTGCGCAGCAGTAATTCACTGTACCCTTCGATCACATAATCATCCAGTTCGCCCACTTTTTTATACCCGTGTTTGAAATAAAATTCCTGTGCGCTGGTGTTGAATGACGATACAAAGATGAATACATTGGGTGATTCCTGCAGGATCCTTTTTTCACAAAATTCCAGTAGCTTTGAACCGATCCTGCATCCCTGGAATTCTGGTACGATGCACAGCGTCAGCAAAAATCCTACCATTGCTCCCGTTACACTGATCACCGCGAAACCTGCAATATCATCATCTACCTTTGCTGTATATACCTCATGGTCGGGGGCGGTCAGCGAGCTGATGGCAGCGTCGTAATCGCGCTGCAGCGTAACCCAGGGGTCTGAGCTAGCTCGCAGCCGTGCGCAGAATTCGATCTCCTCCTGTGTTTTGATTCCTTCAATGTTGACTGCTGCCTTCTTCTTTTCCATCTTGCAAACCTCCACGCTCATTATAAAAAAAGATTTATCCTTATGAAAATTCGCACCACAAGGATAAATCTCATGTTGATTCTTTCTTTTATATTAATCAAAATTCTTGCGGAAACTCTTTACCTTGTCCATGAATGCCTTGACGCGCTTCTGGTCAACCAGGTTTTCGAATACTCCATCGATCTTGAAGGTGGTAGCCACGATTGCACCATCCGCGATCCCTAACTGTTCTTCCACGTTTTCAAGGCGCACGCCCGTGTTGGCGAAGACCAGCGTGTTCGGCACGGTATCTTTTACTTTCTTTAGAACGGTGGAATCTGTCTGTACTCCCGCTGTCAAACCGGAAACCAGCAGCGCATCCGGTCGATGGTTGAACACGGTCGAACGGGCAATATCGCAGATATCGCGTGTGGTGATGTACTGGGCAGCTTCCGGCACGATATTGAACATCAGCTTGACGTGTTCGACACCCAGTGCATATTGGTGGCGGATGATGTCTCCACAGTTGGGATTCCATAATCCGTAATCGCTGGCATACAAACCGGAAAAAACCTCGCGTACGAACAGTCCGTCTACGGCTGCTGCCACGTCCAGAGAAGCATATGGATCCCACAGCACGTTCACGCCATATGGAACGCTGATCTCGGGTATCAATTCACCGATCACGCGTGCCATTGCGGCACTGGTCTCCGGGCGTACTTTTAATAGATAGGGCAGGCTGAATTCGTTTGAGAACATGATGCCGTCCACTCCGCCATCCTGCAGGGCGTGTAGATCCTGCCGTGCAAGTTCGATCACTTTTTTCATACCGCCCTGTTTATCGAAGCCGGGATCACCGGGTAGTGCTTGCAAATGGCACATAGCAATGATCGGTTTATTGGTTTTAAAAATTTCACGTGTCCATTCGTTTTTCATGACATCTCCATAGATCAAATATTTTCCGCATACCTCTTTTGTGTTTTCTATTTGCACAAAAACAAACAAAATAATGCAAAAGACTGTATAATTATGTATGACAAGAAACATTATAGCACAAATTCAAAAAATGGATAGGAGTATTGAGAACGGAAGTGAAAACTGAGAAAACAGACTCAGTATTAATCTTCCTGAAAATTGAATCATGCTGGAAAAATTGAAACATGAATTGATCGATCTCTTAAACGAATTGCCTGCCCATAATCTGGTCTGTCTTACAAGCGGCAATGTCAGCCTGCGCGATCGTGCAAGTGGCTTGATCCTCATTAAGCCCAGCGGCATGCCTTTTGAATCCATTCATGAACAGGATATTGTTGTTCTGGAGCAGGATGGGCAGGTCGTTGAAGGCGGGCGTAAACCATCTTCTGATACTTTCAGTCATCTTTATATCTACCGCAACATGCCGCATGTCAATGGCATTGTGCATACTCATTCCATGTTTGCTACCAGCTTCGCAGCGCTTGGTCGCAACATCCCGGTCTGCATTACCGAGACTGCCGAGGAATTTGGAGGCGAGATTCCCTGCACCGATTTCGTCCTCATCGGAGATGAGCACATCGGGCAGCAGGTCGTCAAATACGGGCAGCACTGCAAGGCGGTTCTGCTTAAAAAACATGGCGTCTTTACTTTCGCCGAAACTGCCCGTAAGGCGGTCGACCTCGCTATCCTGGTGGAGAATTCAGCCCACATCGCCTGGCTGGCACTTCAGCTGGGGCAGCCCGATGGCATCGCCCCTGAAGATATCCAGCAGCTCTATGACCGCCAGCAGAACGTTTATGGGCAGTGATATGGGAAAACTGTTTGTGTTCATTGAAGTTTAAGCGCATACCAATTTTTTCAACAGGAAAGTACACAAGTAACTTACTCAGGTTGCGGGGTTGCGCATACTGCGGAGGGAGAAGCAGACCGCCGTCTGCTCGATTGTATTGATCCAAACAACCCGATTCCTGCTCACTATGAGTATGCTATGATTAATGGTGTTATTTTTTACGGAGGATTATAAGGAGGAACAGGTAATGAGCGTGATCGGTGATTATAAAAGGTTGCATGTGGTAGCTGTTGTTGATCTTCCCTTAGCCATGGATTTTTCGGATAGTTCTGTCTTTACCCAGGTTTTTGCAGAAGTCATGACCAAAGAGATCAATGAGCATAGAAAATGGGGTGATGTTTTCAACCATTTTCTAAACAATCGAAAAGATATTGCTTTAAAATATCATATTGGCATCAGTGGTGCCGCCGATGAAAATTACCGGCTTGACTTTGCCCACAAGACTCTGCAAATCGAATGTCCGGAGATCAAACAAGATACCTGCACTAATTTTTATCTGATGGGCAGTTTCGAAAAAGATGGCAAAAGCCAACCGGTGCTGTTGTATTTCTTGCTGGAGTAGTAGGTAATTAAGAATATTTCCAAATAATGGGCGGAAGTGAGTGAGGGACGTAAAAACGTTTCCTTTTATTGCTTAACCATTATCGAAAAAGGATTTGCAGGTTGCTCGATTGATCTCTGTACCTCTCTTTTCTTTCCCATCAATTATCTAAACAAAGGGTGTGCATATGATCCCCAATGCTCGTGTCATTCGTGTTTTTATTTCTTCCACCTTTCGCGACATGCAGGCTGAACGCGATTACCTGGTGAAGGTTATCTTTCCCCAGCTGCGCAGGCTTTGCGAACAGCGTGATGTGGTATGGAGCGAGGTCGATCTGCGCTGGGGTATTACCAGCGAACAATCCGCCGAAGGGCAGGTCCTGCCCATCTGTTTGGAGGAGATCCAGCGCTGCCGACCATATTTCATCGGCTTGCTGGGCGAGCGTTATGGCTGGATCCCGGATAGTATTGACAGTGAATTGATCGAGCGCGAACCCTGGCTGGTGGAACAGCTGAATCACTCGGTGACTGAACTGGAGATCTTGCATGGAGTATTGAACAATCCCGATATGGCAGAACATGCCCTGTTCTATTTCCGTGACCCGCATTACATTGAAACACTGTCCCCTGATGAACGCGATGATTTTATTGAGGTTCCCTGGCGTGAGGATATAGAAAAATTAGGGATGGCAGAAGCGCTGAAACGAGTTGAAGCGCGCAAGGCGAAACTGGCAGCTTTGAAGGAACGCATTCGCAAGACGGATTATCCACTCAAAGAAAATTATCTCACTCCTCAGCAATTGGGTGAATGGGTGCTGGCAGATCTGACCGCCATCATCAATGATCTGTATCCAGAAGGCTCACAGCCTGATATAGTACAGCAGGAAGAGATCGGGCAGAAACTGTTCACGGTCAGGCAGAGCAAGGTCTATGTAGGAGGAGAACAGTATTTCGACCAACTAAATGAATACGCGGAACATGGCGGCACGCTGCCCATGGTCGTTGTGGGGGAAACTGGTGTGGGGAAATCAGCTCTGCTGGTGAATTGGGGATTGCAGTATCAGAAGAGCCATCCGAATGAATTGGTGCTGACCCATTTTGTCGGGGCTACAACCATGTCAAGGAACTGGGGGGTCATGTTAGCGATGATAATGGCAGCCATCAAGGAGCGTTTCAAACTGAAGGACGACATTCCCCAGAACCCGGATATTCTACGCTCTACTTTCCCTAACTGGTTATCATCCGCCAGCAGCAAAGCGAAGGTGATAATCATCCTGGATGCACTCGACCAGTTGGATGATCGGGAGGGGGCGCAAGAATTGATCTGGCTGCCTGCGCAGCTGCCGCAAAATATTAAGGTAGTCATCTCAACTATGCCAGGTAAGGTTTTACGGGTTGTACAGCAGAGGAAATACCCGGCTCTCACGGTCAAACCTCTGTTGAAAGAAGATGCAGAACAACTGGTGCAGGCATATCTGGCGCAGTACTCCAAACAACTCAGTCCACCTCAGGTACAGCGCATTGTTGCTGATCCCCAATCATGCAATCCACTTGCACTGAATATCTTGCTGGATGAATTACGTCAATTCGGTATCCATGAACGTCTGGATGAAGTTATTGACAGGTATCTTAAGGCGGATTCCATCCCCGAAATGTTCGATCTTATTCTTGAGCGTTGTGAGTTTGATTTTGAGAGCGAACGTCCGGGTCTGGTCAGAGATGCATTGCGTATCCTGTGGGTTGCCCGCAGTGGGCTCTCAGAAGCGGAGCTGCTTGACCTGCTGGGTGCGGGTGGCAGTCCTATGCCCCATAGGGTATGGGCACCGCTCTACTTCGCGCTGCAGCATTCTTTTCTTGACTCTGGCGGTTTATTGAATTTCTATCATGATTACATCCGTCAGGCAGTGGAGCGCAGATACCTCTCCAGCGAGGAGCAAAAACAAATTACACGTGATCAACTGGCAGCTTATTTTTCTGATCAGAAGGAAAACCCAGCCCGCAGACTGCATGAATTGCCCTGGTTGTATGCGCAGGCACACGAGTGGAGCAGGCTTTTTGCTCTTCTGTCTGATGTTGATTTCGTGAAGGAATTATGGCAGCACAACACTTATGACCTCATGACCTACTGGGCAATGCTCGAAGAACACAGCGACTTCACGCGTGTGCAAGCCTACCAGCCGGTGCTTGACGATCCGGACAAATATGACATTGATCCTCTGATGAGGATATCGTATCTGCTGCGCAATTCAGCTTATTTCTCTGAAGCCATGCAACTTTATCAGGCAGGGGAACGTATCAGCCGCCAGAAAGGCGATCTGGAATCTCTCTCTCATTTTCTAAACGATCAGGCACTGGTTTTGAACGACTGGGGGAAATTGGAGGAAGCTGTTCAATGCCTCAAAGAAACTGAAGATCTGCTCAACCAGCTTGGTAGGAAAGAGAGTTTGGTAGCCTGCCGGCTCAATCAGGCGGTTATCCTGGAAAAACAGGGTCATTTGCAGGAAGCCATGGATATCTTCCAGCGGTTGGAACATACCTGTCGTGAACAGGGCGATCTGGAACGGCTGGCTGCTGTTCTCGGCAACCAGGCTCTTATCATGAAAGATTGGGGGAAACTGCCGGAAGCTCTGCGGCTCTTTAAAGAACAGCAAAACATCTGTTACCAGACCGACAACCAGGAAAACCTGCAAAATTGCCTGGGCAATCAATCAGAAGTTTTTGATATGTGGGGGCGTAAAGAAGAAGCCCTGCAATTGATAGAAGAGAAAGAACGCATCTGTCGCCGCCTGGGAAATCTGGATGGATTGCAGTCTGCTCTGCGGCGTAAAGCCTCGATTCTGGATTCGTGGGGGCGGATGGAGGAAGCCATGCCGCTGCTGCAGGAAGCCGAACACATCTGCCGGCAGCTGGGGAAACAGGAAAGCCTGCAGTACACCCTGGGAAATCAAGCTGATATCCTGCGCAAGTGGGGTAGGTTAGAAGAAGCTCTGCATTTACACGAGGAACAGGAACAAATCTGCCACACCATCGGCGATCTGGCAGGCGTGGGATCTACAATGGGCAATAAAGCGCTCACCCTGCGCATGCTGGGCAGGCTTGATGAAGCCATGCAGGCGAATAAAGAAGAAGAACGCATCTGCCGCCAGCTCGGTGATCTGTATGGACTGCAGCGCTCGCTGGGCAATCAATCCAAGATCCTCATCAGTCAGGGAAATTTGACGAAAGCGATGAAGTATCTGAAGGAGCAGGAACACATCAGCCGCCAGCTCGAAAACCCTTTTGGTCTGTTATCCTCGCTCGGCAACCAGTCCATCATTATGCAGAAACGCGGTCGCTGGAATGAGGCGCTGGAACTAAGCCTGGAATCAGAGCGCCTCTGCCGTCAGATCAATAATCCGCAGGACCTGGCGATCAACCTCTACCAGCAAACCATCATCCGCTACCAGCGCGGTGAGGTCGGGCAGGCGCGCCGGTGCATTGACGAAGCGCTGGAAATTGCCCGTAAACATGGCTATCACAACATGATCAACCAATTTGAAACCCTAAGAGATAATTTGTAAACTGCGGACACTGAAAAAAGCCCCTTCCATTCTGAACACAGCCAATTCTCCCTCTTTTCAAGGGGGAGGCAGGAGGGGGGTGTCATCCCTGAACGCAGTGAAGGATCTCTCACCTATCTGTTTAAACCCTTTGCAGATCGTAAAGCGGTTTCTACATCAATTCATCCTGTCATCCAAAACCAGCTAACTCTCCCCCTTCCCAAGGGGGAGGTAGGAGGGGGGTCCAGGTCATTCTGAGCGTCAGCGAAGAATCTCTCACCCACTTGAGTAATCCATTCGCAGGTCGAAAAGAAATCCCACCGCTCGTCATTCTGAGCGCAGCGAAGAATCTCTCACCCACCTGATTAAACCATTTGCTGGTCACAAAGCTATAGATAAGACAACCCAACTCAACAAACTCTCCCCCTTTCTAAGGGGGAGGTGTTTTATGTCATTCTGAGCGCAGCGAAGAATCTCTCACCCACCTGATTAATCCAATCATAGGTCATAAATCCACGAGCAAATCTATCCAGCCCTCCACTCCAAGCGCTAGCCAACTCTCCCCCTTCCTACGGGGGAGGTAGAAGGGGGATGTCATCCTGAATATTGCCAACTCTCCCCCTTTTCAAGGGGGAGGTAGGAGGGGGTTTTAACCATAGAAAAGAATCTCTTACCCGCCTGTTTAACCCATTTACAGGTCGCTAAGCCATTCGCAAATTCATCCAGCCCGTCATCCTGAACGCAACCAACTCTCCCCCTTTCTAAGGGGGAGGCAGGAGGGGGATGTCATTATGAGCGCAAGCGAAGGATCTTCCAACACCCACACTGAACACCCACATGTCTTAAAAATAAAACATGATTGCATCCCAAAATCCACAGACAACCGGGTGAACATTAACACAGACTATAAAACATGAATGACCGTACCGCTGCGTGCTGGTAAATTGATGCGAAGCGAATTACTTTCCCGCTTGATCTCGGCTGTTCCAAAAAGGATGGATGGCACTTCCTTATCCGCAACCGCACTGATTGTGATTTGCATGCTCCCTGCTTGGTGGGTGATATTGAATGCTGCGATCAGATATTCCTCATCTGTCTGGCGTGCAATGGCAATCAACCCATCCTCGTTATAAAGCGGGATGTAATCTCCATGCCGCAGGGCGCTGTGCTGTTTGCGCAATTCAATGCAGCGTTTAACATAATCCAATCGCTGGAGATCCCACTGGCTTTGATCCCAAACCATGCTTTTACGGCATTCTGGATCGTTGCGTCCACTCATGCCGATCTCATCCCCATAAAAAATACATGGCGCGCCAGGGTAACAGAACAGGAACAGCAATGCCATCCTGAAGGCGCTTTCATCTCCTTTGGCGGATGTGATGAAACGGGGTGTATCGTGGCTGTTAAGAAAATTGAACATTACTGAGTTTATGGCAGGGTCATATAGATCTTGCAGGTAAGAGATGCGATCCATGAACTGGTCATTCGTGAGTGATTGGAGGTATTTGTGATAATCTCCAACCGAATAAATCTGCTCTTCAATATCATCAATAAAAAAACCTAAAATGGCGCCCGAAAGCATGTAATTCATCACCGCGTCAAATTGATCCCCCTGCAGCCAGCTCTGGCTTTCATACCAGATCTCTCCAATAATATACGCTTCCGGATTGGCATTTTTCACGCGGCGGCGAAATTCCTGCCAGAATGAATCATCCGTAATTTCAAAAGCCACATCAATGCGCCAACCATCAATACCGAATTTCACCCAGTATTCAGCCACGCTCCACAAAAATTCTCTGACTGCCGGAGTCTGGATGTTGAATTTAGGTAAAGCCGGCATATCATACCAGCCCCGGTAACCGCTGATCTCCATGCCGGATTTTTCTTTTCGCAATTCTTCCAGCAGTTGGTCGGTGGGATAAGCCAGAAATGGCTCTTTCCGCTGCAGTTGTTCATCGCGAAAATAGAACCAGTCTACATACGGAGAGTTAATTCCACTTTCGAGGGTGTGATTGAACTGTAAAAACCCGCGACTGGCATGATTGAATACACCATCCAGTAGAACGCGCATACCGCGTGCATGGGCTTGATACAGCAGTTCGCGAAACGCTTCATTTCCGCCGAGAATGGGATCAATATTGAAGTAATCATAGGTGTGGTAGCGATGGTTGGAGGCGGAAGTAAAGATAGGGTTGAGAAAAATCGCGTTGACACCCAGGTCTACCAGATGATCGAGGTGTTCAACAATACCGAGCAGGTCGCCTCCTTTGAATCCATACACTGTTGGAGGAGAATCCCAGGTTTCTAAATTGAGATCGTCTTTATTCAGACGCTTGCTTTTTGCAAAACGATCCGGAAAAATTTGATAAAAGATTGCGTCTTTTACCCATTGTGGTGTCGAAATATCCATGATAAATAACCTTTGTTTTTTAATATCAAAAATTTCATTATATTGTCTACCCTTATACGAGTGTATTGTTCAAATTACACTTGTATAAGAACTTTTTTTTTGTTTATCCTTTGACTGCTCCCTGGGTCAATCCACCCACAATATGGTCTTGCATGAATAAATACAGCAGCATAATGGGTAAAGCTCCCATCAATGCACCTGCCGCAAACAGACCCCATTTTTCGGTGTACTGTCCTGAAATGAATAACCACAATCCGACTCCCAGTGTGAATTGATCTGAAGATTGCAGCAATACCCGTGCAAGAACCACATCACTGTAGCTGCTGATAAAGGTGAGTACGGTGACAACGGCGATGATAGGACGCACAAGCGGGAAGATGATCTTCCAAAAAATCTGCCACTGGGAAGCACCGTCCATCTTGGCGGATTCATCCAGATCACGGGGAATGGAATCAAAAAAGCCCTTCATCAGCCACGTGTTCACTCCCAATGCACCACCCAGATAAACGAGGATCAATCCACCCTGGCTGTTTAATCCTAACCAGGGAATGTAATTGCGAATTTGCTGTAGTAAAAGGAACAAGGCGACCATAGACAGCATGTTGGGAAAAACCTGAACCAGCAGTATGGTAACGAGCAGGCTTTGGCGACCCTTGAAGCGAAATCTGGAAAAGGCGAAAGCGTTGAAAGAAGTGACGCTGACAGCCAGAATGGCAGAAATGGATGACACTTTAATAGAATTCCACATCCATGTAAGAAAGGGATGGATGGGATCATGCAGCAGATCTGTGTAATTTTGAAAAGACATATTCCTTGGGATCAACTGCTGGTTAGCAAGCGTATTGGAGGGATTCAGAGATGCAGAAATGATCCACACCACCGGAAAGATGGCAAAAGAAACGGCGATAAGCCCAACCACCAGACGTAAGAGCGAAAGCAGCGTGTGCTGCCATTTTATACTCCCGGAAAACTCGGAAGTCGAAGTGTGCTCAGACATTCTCAGAAACCTCCTCCCACACGCGCGTAAAACGGAAGTTGAACAGGGTGATGGTTGCCACCACAATAAAGATGATGATGGTAATCGCCGAAGCATAACCATAATCAGAACCACGCCCGCTGGCAAATGCCAGACGATAGGTATAGCTGATCAGAATGTCGGTGTAACCAGCCGGTGTGGCTGTGCCCGGTATCGGGGGACCACCACTGTTGTACAGGTAGATCACCGTGAAATTATTGAAGTTCATCGCAAAGGAGGAGATCAGCAGCGGACCGACCGTCATCAGGAGCAGCGGCATGGTGATTTTCCAAAAACACTGCCATGCTGAAGCTCCGTCAACTCTGGCAGCTTCTAATATTTCATGTGGGATGGATTGTAATGCTCCGCTCGAAACCATCATCATATAGGGGTAGCCCAGCCACAGATTTACGATCAATATACCCACTTTTGCCCACACTGGATCGGAAAACCAGGCTGGAGACCATCCGACCAACTGTTTTAATCCAAGGGTAATAACTCCCAGATGAGGATTGAACAAACCAACCCAGATCAGAATGCTGATAAAACCGGGTATGGTATAGGGAATGATCAGGAGAGAGCGCAGCATCTTTTTCTTATGCATCTCCAGTCCATCGAACAGCACCGCCAGGAATAAACCAAGCCCAAAAGTTAGCAGCACACTCAGCACGGCAAAAACCAGGGTCCAGATAAAAATTGTGATCAACGGTCCACTGAGAGCCGGACTGCTGACCAGTTTGTGGAAATTTTCCCAGCCGATGGTGATTTGAAAACCGGGTGTGAGTGTCGAACCATCCGATGCGGCGAAGGTGCCTTCAACTGGGTGGTAAATTTTCCGCGTTTCGTTATCCACAACAGCATCGATATCACTGTGATAGCTGTACTTCTGCTGGAACTGCGCCACCACGTCCATCGATTTGATCTTGAATGTGTCGGGTGCAACCCCAAATTCCAGAGTGCCCAGTTCGGAAATATAACCGATCGTTTCGGCACGGCTGAGGCGCTGGTATCCTTCAATGCTCACTGGAATACCCTCCTCATCCAGTGCGCTTATTCCCGAGATATTCTCAATGCTGTCCTGTGGAGCTTGCCCAACCTGCACCAGAAAAGAATTTCCATCGTCTGCGATTAACCATAACGCATACTCACCGGAGGAAGAGCGGAAAGTTGTCCAGTGGTAGGTTTGTGCGCCAGCGGGCAGATATTGCTGTTTTTCGATCAGGTTGATGCTTTGCTGTTTGGTCAGCAAATGACCATCGCTGTAATTAGTGAAGGCAGTATAAACCGTGAAAATCAATGGATAGAGCACCATCAAGATCATCAGCGCTAGCCCGGGGGATAGCCAGCGCATGGGAGCCAGCTTATTGTTCAAGAAGACGATATTGAGACCCAGTGTGACCAATAACAGGACCGCGAAAAGCAGCCACACACCATCGGATGCCAGCGTATACAGGAACCAGATCGCAAAAGCATCCACAAGCACCAGCCCCACCATCTTGAGAATGATTTGCAGCAGGGTTGGAGGGCTAAATTTCGAGGGCGCGCGAGCGCCCTCGAGTTTCTGAACATTTTTTTTCATTGATTGATCGCGGTGCGAATTTGTTCCGCCGCGTTCATGAAAGCTTCTTCAGGAGATTGCTGCTGCTGGAAGATGATGGCTTCTGCATCTCCCCAGGCAGTCCATACCGCTGACATAGCCGGGATGGCTGGCATTGGAACTGCATTGACACCGGCTTCACCGTAAGCGACCATGTCCGGGTCTGTTGTTACTTCACGAATGGGTAGATATGCCGAGGGGCGTGGATTGGCGTCAAACATTGCCTGCATGGTTTCTTCGGTTGCGATATATTCCAGCAAGAAGGTCTGTGCCAGTAAGGGGTCTTTGCTGAAAGAGCTGATCATGAAACCCTGCACACCCAGGAAAGGTGTAGAAGTGGCAGTGGCGCTTGGAATGGAGCTGATGGCATAATTGACGCCTGACTCTTTGATCTCATTCAATGCCCACGGACCGGTGATGATCATGGCAACCTGTCCGTTCTCGAACATGGAGTGCATGGTTCCGTAGTCAATACCTGCGGTCATATGCCCTTCCTTGACCATGGTATCCAGCCAGGTAGCGGCAGCGATGGATCCTTCACTATCAATACCAACATCGGTGGGGTCATAACTGCCGATCGCATCCCGTCCAAAGACGTAGCCGCCGAAAGCTGTCATGATGGGGAAGAAATGATAAGGATCGTTCTCTTGCAGCGCATATCCATATTCCACGGTGCCAGCGTCTTCCAGCTGGGTTGCGATCGCTACCACTTCATCCCAGGTAGTGGGCGCATCCGGCACAAGGTCCGCATTGCGGAAGAAAGCCAGGTTTTCAGTGGCGTAGGGCACGCCATACAACTTGCCATCGTAGGTGAAGGCTTCTACCGCAGGAACGAAGAAATCTGCTGCTTTGTCTCCCAGGTCAATCTCTGCCAGCAGCCCATTGGTAGCCAGTTCACCCAACCAGTCATGAGCGCCAACGATGATATCGGGACCTTCACCAGCAGGTCCTGCGATCTTCAACTGGTCACGGATATCTCCGGAACCCATTTCCTGAACGATGATCTCAACGCCATATTTTTCCGTGAAAGCATTGCCTATCTCTTCGATGATCGGAGCGCGCAGTTCATCTGCCCAAATTGTTAATTCTGAAACGGTGGGTTCAACAACATCCGCTTCTTCAACCTGTGGGGCTTCCTCTTGGATGGGTTCTTCTTCAGCAGCCACTTCGGTAGGTGAGGATGAACACGCAGTTAACGCCATAGCGGAAATAACGAAAATACTCAATACAAGAATAATCGTACGCTTCATTGGTATCCTCCTTGGGATATAATAATTAGACTCATTTTGTTGTTGATGTTCTCTTTCTGGTAGGGAAGGGAACATCAATCTTTTAAGCGAACAACGCGAATAGTTTATCGCTAGCACTCACCTCCTTTACCCCTGATCTAGAATATCTGTGTGGTTGATAAAGACTAACAAAAAGGAATCTCGGGCTGCTGCCAGTTATTTGCCAGGAACCTTCTATTGTTAAAGACCTCTTTACCAAATGTGAAAAGTAATGATAAATCTCTCGACTTTCGTAGATACCTGTAAACGAACGCGACCCAGAATTTATGCTCGTGTGGATTCGCGCAGGATCAATTCTGTGGGGAGGAGAATTTTCTGCTGTTTCTCTTTCCCTGAAATGGCATTAACCAGCAGCTCAGCCGCCGTGGTGCCTTTTTTAAAAATGGGCTGGTGAACCGTTGATAAGGTTGGATTGGTAAAAGCTGCCGTGGGAATATCATCGAATCCGATCACCTCGAGATCCTGCGGCACGCGCAGCCCCAATTCTTTTGCTGCAGAAAGGACTCCGATTGCCATGGCATCGCTGATTGCAAAAACAGCGCTGGGATGAAAACCTGAGCGCCAGGCAGTCAGGAAAGCCTTACGACCGCCCGCCATACTGGTAAGCGATTGCACCATCATGCTGAAATCGAAAGCAACATGTGCATCCTGGAATGCGCGGTAGATGCCGTTATAGCGACGTCCTCCTACACCGTAAAAGATATCGTTATTGTGAGATGGTTCCGTTTTTCAAAGGTAAGGATCATGATGTTGGAATGCCCTTTACCCAGCAGATGGCTGGCAGCCTGGTAGGCGCCCTGCTCGTCATCAATATTGACCTGCGAGACTGTTTCCGCCTCTCCATCCACGATAACAAAGCGCACCTGCCGTTGGCGCAGCGGTTCAATTTCGGAGTGCTGTTCATTCAAACCGAGCACGATAAAACCATCCACCGGAGCTCGCTGGGTGGCTTTCAGCAGGCTGCCCTCATAGGGCGAAACAAATAAGGTACTGAGGGAATGCTGATCGCAAACAGAACCGACCCCATTCATAAATTCCGCAATGAAGGGATTCTGAAAACTGGCGGTGATGCTCATGGGAACCAGAACGCCGATAACACCGATACTGCGTGAGACCATTGCCTGAGCGATCGCGTTAGGTGCATACCCCAATTCTTCGGCA
>CAUVYA020000003.1:0-24286 GCA_963556045.3 Anaerolineaceae bacterium
GTTGCTTTGTTTGGGACAATTTTATTAATATGGAATCCATCTGACATAGTAAATCTACTAGCAGTAGCTTTGATAGGTTTTGCCATTGCACCTATTTTCCCATCTTTGATGTCGAGCACCAAAGACCGGGTGGGTGCTGGTCTTTCCACCAACACCATTGGTATACAAATCGCTTCTTCTGGATTGGGAACCGTGATTATCCCCAGTATCCTGGGTGTGCTGGCACGCAATTATTCACTGGAAGTCATTCCGACGTGCCTGATCGTTGTATTTTCACTCTTATTCTGTGTTTATCGCATTTCGTTGATAAATACAAAAAAAGAGGGGAAAGGTAACCCTTAATGAGAATGCAGTCTCTAGCGGGAAACTGGGAATTTCATAAGAAAGATGATCGGGAATGGCTGCCTGCTTCTGTGCCGGGAGGAGTTCATACTGATTTATTAGCGTTGGATCGCATTCCCGATCCATTTATTAACGATAATGAAAAACGCGTCCAATGGGTTGCTGAAAATGATTGGGAATATCGTCGACATTTTATTGTCGATGCTGAATTAATGCAGCAGTCATATATCTGGCTGGTTTGCGATGGATTGGATACCCTTGCAACGGTCAGCGTAAAATGGGACTGTGCTGGGTAAAACAAAGAATATGTTCAGACAGTACCGCTGGGATGTGAAATCACTCCTAAAGTCGGATGAAAATGAGATACTGATCGTTTTTGATTCGCCGCTTCGCTACATAGCTGCGCAGCAAAAGAAAAAGCCACTCGCGGGCGTTTCTCAGGCAATTCCCGGTGGACCATATTTAAGAAAAGCCCCCTGCCATTTTGGTTGGGATTGGGGTCCGCAGCTGCCCCCTATGGGTATCTGGAAAGATATTCGCCTGGAGGGATATGAGGGTGCACGATTCGACGATGTGCATCTCAGGCAATTCCATGCAGAAGGAAAAGTAAGCATAGAAGCTCAAAATACGAATTCAAGCATGGGAAGAAGCTGCTTATCAAGCCGGGATACGTGTTATTGCTCCGGATGGGCAAACTTTCGAGTCTGAAGCGAGTATTGATAATAAAACTTGTACTCTACGCCTGGATATTCTTGATCCACAGCTTTGGTATCCGAATGGGTATGGCGCGCAGCCGCTTTATCATGTCCAAATTAGTTTGCTTCAAGCACTTCATTCGTTAGATCAGCGTGAATATCAGCTTGGATTACGTACGATCGAACTGCGCCAGCAACCTGATGAGTGGGGACGATCTTTCGCCTTTATCGTCAATGGCTTACCGATTTCTGTCAAAGGTTCCAACTGGATCCCTGCCGACTCTTTTCCAACCCGTATTTCAGATAATGACCTGGAGAAGTTGATCCGATCTGCAGCGGGAACACATCAGAATATGCTACGGGTATGGGGCGGCGGTTTATATGAAGATGAACGTTTTTACGATCTCTGTGATCGATTTGGAATTCTTGTATGGCAGGAATTTATCTTTGCATGCAGCGTTTATCCTTTGGATGAAGAAGATTTTGTTGCAAATGTTCATAAAGAGGTGGTTGAACAATGTCCGTCGCTTGCGGCACCGTACCTGTCTGGCTTTGTGGTGTGGAAATAACGAGATGGAGTGGGGCTGGGTTGATTGGGGCTGGAAGGCACCTGAATATCATGATTTAAAAGCTGCCTATGACAGGTTCTTTCACCATATTCTTCCAACCTGGTGTGAAGCTGAAGATCCTGACCATGCTTACTGGGCAAGTTCTCCTTATTCAGGAACTCCTTTTGAAGATCCCAATGGACAGCAGCAAGGGGATGCCCATTACTGGGATGTCTGGCACGGGCGGAAAACCTTTCAATGCATATCGCAGTCAATTTCCACGGTTTATGAGCGAGTTTGGTTTTCAATCACTGCCGCCCATGTCTACCATTCGTTCATTTGCAGATGAATCTGAATGGAATATTTCTTCTTACATGATGGATCAGCACCAAAAAAATGAAAACGGCAATGCATTGATCGTTTCGCAAATGCTTGAATCATTCCGTTTTCCCAAAGATTTTAAATCGCTAGTCTATTTAAGTTTGTGTGCTTTCAAGCAGAGGGAATTCGTTATGGAGTTGAACATTGGCGTAGATATCCCCAACGAACTTCAGGCATTCTTTACTGGCAGCTGAATGATTGTTGGCCTGTGGCTTCATGGTCAAGTATTGATTATTTTGGTCATTGGAAAGCACTGCATTACACTGCCAGGCGTTTTTTTGCCCCTCTTCTTCTTTCGATTGAGGATAAGAAAAATGAAATGACAGTTGTAGTTACCAATGACCTGCCTGATCTGTGGAAAGGTTCTTTACATTGGTCCCTTGAGATGATGGCAGGAGAAGTACTGCAAGCAGGTGAAGAATCTGTTGCGGCTGTTCCTTTCGATGCTACTATCGCAGCAAATTGTAATTTCATAAATGACCTTGATGACGATCTCAAACGGAAAGCTGTTTTTATCGCTGAACTTTACCAGAACGGTCAAATTATAGCCCGTCAAACAGCTTTCTTTTTACCAGCTAAGTATCTGTATTTGACTGATCCGCATGTCCAACCCAAAATTCATGTTGAACAGCAACAGATCTATTTCGATTTGATCTCACAAACATTTGCTTGCCTGGTTGAATTAAGTTTGGAAGGGGACTGATGTTGTTGTTAGTGATAATTATTTCAATATACCGGTGAACCGTACTGTTAAAATTAGCGCTCCTCTTCCAAAAGGGTGGAATCTTGAACAGGTGAAGAAGGCATTCAAAAATACATTCGCTTTATGACTCATATAGTCATGAAGGAAATGTGAAATAAAAAGGAGGAAACCATGAACGACCAAAATTGGATCCATTATTGAAAAAATGACGTTGCAGGAGAAAGTCAGCTTTATGTGTTGGTGCAAGTCCCTGGACAACAACTCCTATCGAGCATCTGGATGTTCCAGAGATCAAGGTGGCAGATGGACCGCACGGTGTACGCAAGGTTGCTAATGTTAATGACTTTGTTGCCGGAAGTTTGCCTGCTACCTGTTTCCCTACAGCTTCTTGTGTTGCATCTTCTTGGGATATTGAATTAATCCACAGTATGGGTGAAGCGATTGCAGAAGAAGGTATTGCGTTGAATCGTGGATGTGATCTTGGGTCCGGGAGTCAATATGAAACGAACTCCACTGGGAGGTCGTAACTTTGAATATTTCTCCGAAGATCCTTATTTGCCCGGGGAAATGGCTTGAAAATTTTATCAAGGGAGTGCAAAGTAAAGGGGGTGGGTACTTCTCTTAAGCATTATGCAGCTAATAATCAAGAAACCAAACGCATGAACATCAATGCCGTCATGGATGAACGAACTCTCCCGTGAAATCTACCTTCCTGCCTTTGAAATGGCTGTAAAAAAGGGAAAACCTTGGACGGTAATGTGTGCTTACAATAAACTGAATGGAAAATATGGTTCCGAAAACCATAAACTGCTGATGGATATTCTCAGAGATGAATGGGGCTTTGAAGGCTTTGTTGTTTCCGATTGGGGGTGCTGTCCATGATCGGGGTTTGAAGCTATAAAAGCCGGATTGGATCTGGAAAATGCCCGGACCGGGAGAGCGCAGAGTGAATGCAGTTACTACAGCAGTTCAATCTGGCGCTTTGGAAGAATCAGTACTGGATGATGCTGTACGCCGCATTCTGCGTATTGCTTTCATGGCAGCACAGACGAAAAAGGGGTTCAGTCCTTCGATGCTTCTGCGCATCATGCTCTGGCACGAAAGATCGCCGGAGAAGGTATGGTTCTGCTGAAGAATAATGGGATTTTACCTCTAAAAGCTCAAAAGTATATTGCTGTTATTGGTTGGGCTGCCAAAAATGCTTACTTTCAAGGTGGTGGCAGCTCTCATATTAATCCAATTCAGGTGGATGAACCATTGATGGAATTAAAGAAATTAGCTCCGAACGGCACAGTGTTCAGCTTTGCCGATGGATATACGGCAGATGGCAGTTTTCACCGGGAGCTCATTGATGCTGCTGTAAAAGAAGCAGGGGCTGCAGAAGTGGCTTTGCTTTATCTTTCCCTCCCGCCAACCAAAGAATCAGAGGGATATGACCGAGCCGACCTTGACCTGTCCCAACAGCAGATTGCTTTGATCAAAGCGGTGACTGCTGTTCAACCCAATACAGCGGTCATTCTAAATAATGGCGCTCCTGTTGTGATGGGTGAATGGATCGATCATGTTGCTGCGGTATCTAGAAGCCTGGATGATGGGAGAGGCGGGAGGCGGTGCCATCGCCGATATCCTTTACGGGAAGGTAAATCCTTCAGGTAAACTGGCAGAAACTGTTCCATTCAAATTAGAAGATACTGCGGCTTTTATTAATTTCCCCGGTGGAATATGGAGAAGTATGCTATGGCGAAGGCATTTTCATTGGCTATCGCTATTATGATAAAAAGAAAATACCAGTACAGTTCCCCTTTGGTTATGGGTTAAGCTACACTACTTTCCGTTATTCAAATCCCACTGTATCCACATCTTCTTTTAAAGATACAGATGGCTTGACCGTTTCTGTGGATGTGACCAACACGGGTATGTTAGCTGGAAAAGAAATTGTTCAAGTCTATGTCCATGAACACGAATCCAAATTAATCCGTCCTCCAAAAGAACTCAAAGGATTTGTTAAAGTGGAGCTGCAGCCGGGTGAAACGAAGACAGTCTCTGTTGTATTAGATTTTCGTGCTTTTTCTTACTTCCATCCGGGATATAACCGATGGATTGCTGAAGATGGAAAATTCGATATTCTTATTGGCGCTTCATCCGCCGATATCCGTTGTACTGAAACGGTCACACTGCAATCAACCGAACCGTTACCGTGTATTTTGAATTATGAATCAACATTGAGAGAATGGTTGAAAGATCCCAGAGGAAAGAACGTTTTCGAACCGTTTTTCTTCACAAAGATATCAAAGCAAATGTTGAAAACTTCTTGGGGGTCGAGAATGAAGAAGAGGAAAAAGATAATGGTATGCAGATGTTGAGTTTTCCTCATTGGAACTGCCGCTGCGTGACGTTCATCAGTTTCCCGGAGGTGGGTTTTAACCGGGTCGCCGGAAGAATTTATAGATAACTTGCTTGCGCAGGCAAAACAAGAATAAAGAAAGGAAGTTTTACTAAATAAAGGATTTGTGTTGAGAAATTTAATAACAGTGCACTGATTGGATGACGTTGTTCTTATTCCCTACCGCTGCGTGATTATGTTGGATTCAGCTAGTTGAGCTGTGGTTTGAAGAGAAAAAAGAAAAATAATATTAAGAGAAACAACATTTGGATAAAAAGATCCAGATATTGTTATGTGGGAGGTTTGATGCGTTTCGGTTATTTTGATGATGAACATCTTGAATATAAAATTACACGACCAGATACTCCACTGCCCTGGATCAATTATTTGGGCTGTGAAGATTATTTCGGCATTATTTCCAATACTGCTGGCGGATATTCATTTTATAAAGATGCCCGCTTGCGTCGCTTAACACGTTATCGCTATAACAACGTTCCTGTGGATATGGGCGGTAGATATATTTATTTACGAGAAAATGATACTCGTGTTCCAGCAGCAGATTCTTTCTGGTCACCAACCTGGCAGCCCGTTAAGAAAAAACTGGAAGAGTATACCTGCAGCCATGGGCTGGGCTATACCCGGATTAGTTCGATCTACCGGGGTATTCAAGCGGATGTTTGTTATTTTGTCCCAATTGGAGAATCCCTTGAAATATGGGATGTGCATATTAAAAATACTCGTGCAGCAAAGGTTGATCTATCTCTGTTTTCTGCTATTGAGTTCTGCCTGTGGGATGCGTGGGATGATGCTACTAATTTCCAGAGGAATTTCTCAATTGGTGAAGTTGAGGTGGTAGATGATGTAATTTACCACAAGAGCGAATACCGTGAAAGAAGAAATCACTTTGCTTTCTTTGCCTGTTCTGAGAAGATCAATGGATTTGAAACACAGCGCGAAGATTTTCTGGGTCCGTATCGTGGTTGGGACAATCCTCGTGCAGTGGAAGAAGACCGCATGCATGATTCGATCGCGCATGGCTGGGCGCCTGTTGGATCACATCGAATTGTTTTCTCACTAGACGCTGGTGAAGAAAAGCGTATTATCTTCCTGCTTGGTTATCATGAGAACCCGGTGGATGCCAAGTTTGAGGAAGGACATCCGCAGGTGATCAATAAGAAAACTGCCATTCCTCTCATCCAGAAATACGCGCAGTCGGAAAATGTAGATTCCGCTTTTCAGGAACTGAAAGATTATTGGCATGGAATTCTGGATCACTTTCAGGTAAATTCACCAGATAAGCATGTGGATCGGATGGTCAACATTTGGAATGCATACCAGGTGATGGCAACTTTCAATATTTCCCGGTCTGCCTCACTATTCGAAAGCGGTATCGGCAGGGGGATGGGTTTCCGTGATTCCAATCAGGATTTGCTGGGTTTCTGTATGCTTGACCCCCGGCGAGCTCGCAGCAGGATCATTGACATGGCGGGGACCCAATTAGCCAACGGGGGCGCTTACCATCAATACCAGCCCTTATCAAAGACAGGCAATAATAATATTGGTGGTGGATTTAATGATGATCCCTTATGGTTAGTGATCGCAACGGCTGCTTATATTAAAGAAACAGCTGATTGGGCGATCCTGAATGAGCAGATTCCTTTTGATGGAGATATTTCCGATGTCGGAACTCTATATATCCATTTACAGCGAGCCATGCAGTATACGCTTGACCGCCTCGGTCCGCATCAACTGCCCTTGATTGGGCGGGCTGATTGGAATGACTGCTTAAACCTTAATTGTTTTTCGGAACTTCCCGGAGAATCATTCCAGACGGCTGACAACCGGGATGGGAAAAATGCGGAAAGCATTTTGATCGCCGGGCTGTTTATTCTGGCAGCTGAAGAAATGATCCGGATCGTCGCCCATCGAGCAGATCCATCACTGCAGTCAAAATACGATTCTGAAAAACAAAAGATGGAGACTGCAATATGGGAAGCTGGATGGGACGGTAGATGGTTCAAGCGTGCTTATGATTTCTTTGGAAACCCCGTTGGATCTCAGGTAAATGATGAGGGGAAAATTTTTATTGAGCCGCAGGGTATGTGTGTTATGGCGGGCTTGGGATTGCAGGATGGGAGAGCTGAACAGGCCCTGGATTCGGTGGCACAGTATCTCGCCACACCGGATGGGATTCTACTCCAGCAACCGGCGTTTTCTGGCTATCAGCTTCATCTGGGAGAGATCTCATCGTATCCTCCGGGATTTAAGGAAAATGCAAGCGTTTTCTGTCATACCAATCCATGGATCATGATCGCGGAAACGGTAATTGGCAGGGCAGACCATGCGTTGGATTATTATTTGCGCATCAATCCTGCCACTCGAGAAGAGAGAAGCGATCTTTATAAATGTGAACCCTACGTCTATGCCCAAACAATCTCTGGACGGGATGCACCTGTGCATGGGGAAGCAAAGAACTCGTGGTTAACGGGAGCGGCAGCCTGGAATTATGTAGCGATCACGCAATGGATCCTTGGCATACGACCCGAATATGAAGGCTTGCGTATTGCTCCCTGTATTCCGCAAAGCTGGACTGGCTTTTCTGTAAGGCGATTATTCAGAGGTGTGGTCTTCAATATCAAGGTGGAGCGTAAAGGAAAAGGAAATAAAGTCTCTCTTTTCCTGGATGGAACCGCCCTGCCGGATACGATCATTCCAATGAAGTCTATCGATAAGAAGGAAGTGGAAGTCCTGGTGATTTTAGAATAGGAGAAAAAATGGAAAAGCATTCCCTGCATAAAGGTGTCAACCTTGGCGGCTGGCTCTCGCAGTACAAGGAATACGACCCTCAACACTTCAATGAATTTATAACCCGGGATGATATTCAACGTATTGCAGATTGGGGTTTTGACCATATCCGGCTGCCGGTTGATTATCCTGTTTTAGAAAGTGATTCTCAGCCCGGAAAATTAATCGTAAGCGGCTTGAACTATCTGTTCGATTGCTTGAATTGGTGTGAACAGGCTCATCTGCGTGTGATCCTGGACCTGCACAAAGCTCCCGGGTATGCATTTGATGATCAGAAATTCAATCAACTTGAACAAAATACTGTGTTTCAGGACCGTTTGATTCACTTATGGACTGAGATCTGCGGAACATTTCAATCTATAGATGAAGATTTGCTGGCATTTGAACTGCTGAATGAGGTATTTTTTACTTCATCAGCTCTCTGGAATGATATCGCTCAACGCATTTTACGAGCAATTCGTCAGATCGATTCGCAGCGCTTGATACTTTTAGGCGGAAATTATTTTTATTCGGTAGATTATCTTTCGGAACTGGTTCGATTGGATGACCCCCAACTGTTGTATAAATTCCATTATTACCTGCCATCTTCAGTGACCCATCAAAAAGCGTATTGGTTTGATGGGCTGTATGAATTCGACCGGCAGGTGAATTATCCGGGAGAAGCTTTCGGCTTAAAGGAATTTCTTGAGAAGAATCCTCAATTTACAGAACGTCTCAATGAGGATGTGGGTCAATATTTTGACCGCTCTTATCTGCTGCAGCGTCTGCAGCCTGCAATTGCTTTTTCACGTTCTCTGGATCAACCACTGCACTGCGGCGAATTTGGCGTGATAGATAAAGCAAACCGCCAAACTCGTCTCAATTGGGCGAGGGATATGGTTTCTTTGTTTAATGAATATGATTTTGGATATGCTTACTGGTCTTATAAAGCGATGGATTTTGGATTGGTGGATCAACAGGGGAATATTCTAGATCAGGAATTGATCGATATTCTGGTGGGACGGTAAAGTATGCGCTTTGGGCATTTTGATCTGGAACACAAAGAATATGTGATCACGGATCCCAGAACGCCTGTGAAATGGATCAATTACATCGGTACCCGCGATTTTGGTGGTTTTGTGGATCATACTGGCGGTGCCTTGATCTGTCGGGAAGACCCGGCTTTCAACCGCATCACCAAATACATTCAGCAGATGCCCTCCTCTGATTTCAAGGGAGAGACGCTTTACCTGCGCATCCATTTGGATAATGGATACATTATCTTTTCGCCCTTTTTTGTACCTACTTTGCAGGAATTGGATAAATTTGAGTGTCATATCGGACTGGGATACACGCGCATCATCAGTCAGGTATATGGTTTGGAATGTATTGCAACCATCTTCGTCCCGCAGGGAGGGTGTTGTGAGGTCAGAGATATCCAGATAAAAAATGTTTCCGACAGATCATTGGAAGTGGATGTCATCCCACTGGTTGAATATACCCATCCGAATGCGCTGGAGCAGTTCACCAATGCCGATTGGATTCCCCAGACTATGCAGAGCGAAGCATTGCCGCAGGAAGATGGCAGTATGATTCTGCTGCAGTACCCGTTTATGAATAAAGATAGAAAAGTAAATTATTTCACATCTAACTATCCGGTATCCTCTTTCGAAACCGATCGGAAAAAGTTTCTGGGAGCCAATGGGTACGGTAGTTTTCGTGATCCCCTTTCTTTACATAATTCAGAGTTGACCAATTCGATAGCGCTTCGCGGAGATAATATAGCTGCGCTGATGCACCATTTGGGAGAATTAGCACCGGGCGAGGAAAAACGGATCATTACTCAATTGGGACAGACTGTGAATATCTCGAATGCTATAGATTCAATCTCTGAAAATAAACAACCTGATCATGTGAAGAAGAAATTAACCGAGCTCTTAATCTTCTGGCAGCGCTACCTGGAGGCTTTCAAAGTAGAAACCCCTGATGCTGCCATGAATATGATGATCAATCTCTACAATCCGCGTCAGTGTTTCACCACATTTACCTGGTCGCGCTACCTCTCTTATTATCAGGTGGGATTGGGCGCGCGCGGTATTGGTATTCGTGATTCTTCACAAGATATGCTGGCGGTGCTGACCGCTGTGCCTGAAGAGAGTGAACGCTTTCTGGAACGTCTGCTTTCTTTTCAAAAGGCGGATGGTTCTGCCATGCACCAGTTCAATCCCCTCACTAATCTTGGAAGTTGCGGTGATTCTATGGAAATGGAAGACCGTTATCATTTTTACAGCGATGACCACCTCTGGCTGGTTCTGGTCACTACCGCCTATATCAAGGAGAGCGGCGACCTGACATTTTTAGAAAAAGTAGTTCCTTATTATGAAAAGGATCGTAATGAAAACCCGTTGGAAAAGGGAACTGTCCTGGATCATATCGAACGCGCGCTTACCTTTACCAATCAGAAGGTGGGCAGTCACGGTATTCCTCTGCTGGGTTTTGCCGATTGGAATGATACGGTAAATTTACCTAAAGGGGCTGAATCTTTCCTGACCGCGAATCTATTTGGATTGGCTCTAAAAGAGCTGTTCCCGATCCTAAAGGTAGTGGGTGAGTTTGGTTTATTAAAGACTTTCGAAAAAATGTATCAAGAAATGCAGCACAGGGTGGAAAATTGTGGCTGGGATGGCGCCTGGTATTTACGCTATTTCGACCATGAAGGAAAGGCAGTGGGTTCCCATGCGAATGAATACTGCCAGATCTACCTGAACGGACAGTCATGGGCGGTGCTGTCGGGTTTTGCATCCATCGAACGAGCCAGAACCGCCATGGCTTCTGTTTTTGAAAAACTATTCACCCCCTGTGGGTTAAAGATTTCCACTCCCTCGTTCAATGGATATGATCCCGTTTACGGTGGGATCACCACCTATAGACCGGGCACCAAGGAGAATGGTGGGATCTTCGTGCATCCCAATCCCTGGGCGATGATCGCGGAAACGATGCTGGGCAATGGGGAGCGAGCCTATCAATATTATTGTGCAACCAATCCAGCCTTGCGCAACGAGAAAATTGACGTGTATGAATGTGAACCGTATGTTTATGCTCAAAATGTTCTCAGCGACGAACACCCGCAGTTTGGACTGGCGCGTAATTCCTGGCTGACGGGAGCGTCTGCCTGGCATTACATTGCTGCCACGCAGTATATCCTGGGTGTCCGCCCCGCGATCGAAGGGCTGTACATCGATCCATGTATCCCTTCAACGTGGGATGGTTTTGCGATTACCCGCAAATTCCGGGGAAAAACCATCCATATTGAAGTTCACAATCCCTTTCATGTTTGTAAGGGTGTGTACTTCTTGCAGCTGGATGGAAAGAAAATTGACGGCAATCTGCTGAGTTTTGAGGAAATGAAAAATGATTCACACGTTGAAGTGTGGCTGGGAAAAGAAGATTTGTTTCAAAAGTAATTAGATTTATTCGATGCCTATGCACCCATTTGAAGAGCGGATATCCCGTATTGTCTGAATAGATCTACTTTTGAAGGGTGCGCTTTGACGAAATCAATGATCTCACTGATATAACCAAAAGCCAGACAGATAACCGTATCCGCCCCTCCATAGTAGATGGCGATCCGTCCGGTATCTCCGTCTACCAGAGCTGCCCCGGGGAAAGTCACATTGGGTACATCCCCTACCTGTTCGTAAAGGAGCTGGGGAGAAAGCAGGTATGGTTCACTGCGGGAAATTACTTTCCACGGCTGCTCCAGATCGAGCAGAGCCGCACCAAAGCTGTAGGTAAAACCGTTGCAGGAGGTGAGAACGCCGTGATAGATTAACAGCCATCCCTCGCTGGTTTCGATGGGGATTGGTCCGGCTCCTACTTTGGTTGCCTGCCAGCCGTAGGTGGGACCCATGACAAAACGGTGGCGCCCCCAGTATTTCATATCAGGGCTTTCACTGTAAAAAATATCTCCGAAGGGTGTGTGTCCGGTATCGCTGGGGCGGCTGAGCATGGCGAATTTCCCGTTGATCTTGCGCGGGAACAGAACCCCGTTGCGATTGTAGGGCAGGAAGGCATTTTCTAGCTGGAAGAAATCCTTGAAATCATAGGTATACCCTACTCCGATCGTGGGTCCGTGATATCCGTTGCACCAGGTAACGTAATAGCGGTCTTCGAGCCAGGTCACCCGCGGATCATAGGAATACAGGAAGGTCATGATATCCTGATTTTCTTTTTTTCCGGTTTTCCAATGAATGCGTTCATCGGATAGCTGCCAGTCGATACCGTTATCACTGAAACCAACATGTAATTGCTGGATACGGGTTTTAGTGTCGCAGCGGAAAACCCCGGCGAATTTATCCTTGAAAGGTACCACCGCACTATTAAATATGCTGTTCGATGATGGAATCAAATCACGGGGTATGATGGGATTTTTCGAATAACGCCAGATAGGCTCTTTGCTTCTGATGGGTTTTTCTTCCCATGGAATATTGGGAAGGGAGGAGCAGTTTTTTAATAACTTAGCTTTTCCGTTCATTTTTCCCTCTTCCTTATTCTGATAATCGTTTGATCATCTCAAAACACATGCGGCTTTCGTGATAAGCGCTTTCCCACGGTCCCATTTTGGGGCTTGTCTGATCGACTGCGCCATCAGCGGTCAGACGCTTGAACCATCCACCGTGTTCTTTATCGATAAGTTTGTTTTGAATGAACTCCCAGCAGGTTCGGCTGGTTTGGAGATATTTTGATTCATTGGAAAGCTGAAATGCATTATAGAATCCGATCACAGCTTCTGCCTGGGGCCACCATTCTTTACCGGCATGCGTGATCTTGCCGATAGTGCCTTCCTGAATGATGCTGCCATCGCTGTCTATTCCGGATGAAAACACAGTTTCTGCCAGTTTCAGTGTGATGGGCTGGACTTTTCCTAGTAGAGTAGGTTTCCCCATGACACGAGCAGCTTCCTCGATCAGCCAGCTTCCTTCGATCTCATGTCCGCAGGAAACGCGATCGGAAAGGGTTTGCCATGTATCATCTAGAAAAAGCTTGAAATGTCCGCTTTGACGATCGATGACATGCTGGATTAAATCGAATAGCAGAGTTTCCAGATCGCAACGCAGAGTATTGTCATTCCATATACAAAGAAGATTGGTATATGCCTCGATCAGATGCAGTAAAGTGTTCATCGATTTCTTGCAGTTCATATCGATGGAGCTTAGCCGCATATCTGCCAGTGGAGAGAAATCTCGGGCACTCCCTTCGATATATCCTCCCAATTGGGAATCACGAGCATGTTCTTCAATGAGATGGTAGATAGCAATGGCGCGTTCAAGGCTTGTTGGGTTATGAGTGGCTTGAAAGAACTCGCAGTAGCCATAAATGCCAAAAGCCTGCGCATAATACTGCTTGCGGTCGGAAACAGGATTTCCCTGCCAGTCAACTGACCAGAACAAACCCTGATGTTCTTTATCCCAGAAAGCGGAATTTAGATAATCGAAAGCTCTTTGTGCAACCTGCAGATATTCTTCTTTTGGATATTGGAGATAAGCGTGGGAAAATGTCCATAAAATTCTGGCACAGGTCACTGCAGTTCGAGGGATGTCATTGTCGATCCGACCATCATTGTAAACAGCGCCAAAAAAACCGCCGTTTTCATGGTCAGGGGCGGTTTTTATCCAGTAGGGCAGAATGTTATCCAGCAACTCTTTTTCAAATTGCGATTTACCAAATGGTTTATTCATGAATTTGCCCACCGAAGTATTTTGTATATTGGGAACGCTCCCAATTTGTTAATATGATTATACTTCGATTTTCTAAAAATTAGAGGGATACCCCGGGGATAAGGTCGGAATTCTACCGGGGAAATCACTCTGATATTCAAGAACGCCCGCTTTGCGGAAGAATTCAAAAAGATGAATAAAGGGCAAACAGTCAAGAAATAGGAATTAAACCTATTCAGGCTTTCATTTTAATATTTGTCATTACCATCCCAATCGTAGCAACCAATAGGCTGATCCATGCTTGAATGGAGAGTGTATCGCCAAGAAAGATGACGGAGAGCAGCGCAATTTGAACCAGCATGGAATTATTGATGATCCCGGATTCCATCGCGCTGAGCACCTGCAGCGATTTATTCCACAGGGTGAATGCGAAAGCGGTGTTGACGATCGCCAGAAACAGGATTACAAGCCAGTTTGTGATACTTAATGATGGAAAATCTTCAAAGATGAAGCCTGCTGTCAGAAGCAGTGCTGCACCGATGCTCATGCTGATACCGGTGGTTAATGCTGCTGGAATTGTTCCACCACGGTTCACCCGTCTTCCTAACAAAGAACCAATAGAAGCACATAAAACGGTGAATCCTGCAAGTAAATAACCGGTCACTGTTCCATCCCCTAAAGGATTGGGTGAGAAATACAGCAGAACCCCGATGAAGAAAACTGCCATGCCTGCCCACTGCAGCCAGGTGGGTTTTTCTTTTAAATAGAATATTCCCAGCAGCGTAATAAGTACGGCGCTGAAATTGAGCAGTAAGCTAAAAGTGGTTGTTTCCAGATACTGCAGTGTGACAAACTGCCCTCCCTGTGTGAAAGTATAAAAAATGATTCCCAGAAGAATTAACAGCAGCCAGTCTTTTTTTCCAAGCTTTTGGATAGCGTCTTTCTTTTTAAAAAGTCCGGGTAAGAGAATCAGAGATGCAATAGAATAACGAAGCCCTGCAAAGATCAAGGGAGGAACATCTTTAATTGTAAATTTGATCAAGATCCAGGAAAAAGACCATAATGCGGTTACCAGTAATGCTTGAAGAACTGCTTTTGTGTGCGAGGGATTTGTTTTTTCCATTATAAGGAATATTATCTCATATACAGGAAACAACGATCAATAGTTCGCGGTCATCTAGCGTGAATATGAACCTCCTTTTTTTCGTCAATTTTTGTTGGGTTAAATACTAATTTTGATTTCTTACTTGACTGGACAGCTTCTCGATGGTATAGTAGTGCCCAATTATGAACGGCTATCGAGATTACGCAGCAACTACTGGTACCACAGCTACTACTCATCAAAATGATGAAGCAGGGTTGCGACGCGTATTCGACAGCAAACGGAAGTAGATCCGGTTTATCTACAAAAAGAAAAAGAGACGCCTCGTAACCCACGAGGCGTTTTTCTTTATCTGCCATTATTCATTCAAGAGAGGTGCTTATGGTCGCCAAAGGAGAAAAGAAAGCCAGTCAGCACGGGAGGACTCTCGTTATGAAGTTCGGAGGGACTTCGGTTGGGAGCAGTCAGGCAATTCGGCTGGCTGCTGCTATCGTGCAGGAAGAATCTTCCCGTTGGAAAAAACTGGTGGTGGTTGTATCTGCTATGAGTGGTGTCACGGATGCGTTGATCACCTGTGCCAGAGCGGCGGTGGTTGGGAACGCTCAAAAATATGAGGATATCATCCATACCTTGTATGTAAAACATTCGGATACTATCGATACTTTATTAGAGCAGAATGAAAAGCGAAAGCAGGTATGCGTGGAAGTGGATGAATTGTTCAAAACACTGCATACCCTGTGCCGCGGAATTCAGATTATGGGTGAGCTGACACCGCGCGGTATGGATGCCGTAGTTTCTGTTGGGGAACGTTTGAATGCCCGCGTTTTCAGTGCGCTGCTGCAGCAAAAGGGCATTAAAAGCCAGCCGGTGGATGCCACGCGGCTCATCATCACGGATGCTTCCTTCCAGCAGGCTCGCCCTATTATGGAAAAGACTTCCCAGAAGGTTAAAACTGTTCTTGAGCCATGCTTCGAGCAAAAGATGGTCCCTGTTGTTACCGGGTTCATTGCAGCAACGGAAGAAGGTGTCATCACCACCTTGGGTAGAGGTGGGAGCGATTACACTGCTGCTATTCTGGGTGACTGCCTTGATGCAGATGAGGTTTGGACCTGGACGGATGTGGATGGGGTGATGACTGCCGATCCGCGTATTGTGCCCGATGCACGTGTGATTCCAGAGATTTCATACAATGAGATTTCTGAAATGGCTTATTTTGGCGCCAAGGTACTGCATCCCAAAACCATTCGTCCTGTTGTAGAGCGGAATATCCCACTGTGGGTAAAAAATACATTCAATTCTTCTTGTCCCGGTACCCGAATCGATAGTACTCATCATACGGGTAATGGAAAGATCACGGCAGTCACGGCTATTCAAAATCTTAGCTTGATCACGGTAGAGGGACATGGCATGCTGGGTGTGCCTGGCATTGCTGCTCGTACTTTTGCGGCAGTGGCAGGTCATGATGCCAGTGTGCTGATGATCTCGCAGTCCTCCTCCGAGCAATCTATTTGTTTTGTCATCCCTTCTGAAGCAGAAAAACAGGTGATCAAAGCGATAGAAAAAGAGATGGAATATGAATTATTACGTCACGATATCGATAAAGTATGGGCGCAGCCTAATGTAGTCATTGTGACAGCCATTGGCGCAGGTATGCGCCAGACTCCGGGTGTCTCAGCTCATATCTTTGGTGCACTGGGGAAAGAAAGTATCAATGCCATTGCCATTGCGCAGGGCTCATCCGAGTACAGCATTTCTGTGGTAGTTGATAAAGCTGATGCCGATCGAGCGGTTCGTAAAATCCACGAGGAGGTAATCATTAATGGTTCAAAGAAAGCATAAAATTCCTGTGGCAGTATTGGGCGCGACCGGTGCGGTGGGGCAGCGCTTTGTGCAGCTTCTGGCTGAGCACCCCTCGTTTCAGATAACGGCGCTGGCTGCTTCTGAACGCAGCAGTAATAAAAAATATAAAGAAGCCTGCGGCTGGCATCTGAATGAACCGATGCCGGATTCGGTGAAGGAAATGGAAGTGATCCCTGTTGAACCCGGTATGGAGGCAGATATTGTTTTTTCTGCTCTACCTGCTAAGCTGGCACTTGAAATCGAACCTCAGTTTGCCGAAGCCGGGTATGCGGTTTGTTCGAACGCTTCTGCCTTTCGGCTTGATCCGTGTGTACCGGTTATCATTCCCGAAGTGAATGCCGATCATCTGGCGCTGCTGGAAAAGCAGAAAGAAATGTATGGCTGGAAAGGATTGATCATCACCAGCCCGAACTGCACCACTACCGGTATTGCTCTTCCCCTGAAACCGATCGATATAGGCTTTGGTATCCGGAAGGTATTCGCGGTCAGCATGCAGGCAGTTTCCGGCGCCGGCTATCCGGGTCTCTCTTATCTGGATATTCAGGATAATGTGATTCCGTTTGTCAACGGCGAAGAAGAAAAAATGGAACGCGAATCACGCGCCCTGTTAGGGAAAATGAAGGGAAATCAACGCATGGATGCTGATTTTGTTTTCAGCGCTCAGGCAAACCGCGTGCCGGTTTCGGATGGACATACCATCTGCCTCTCGCTGGAATTGGAAAAGAAAGCCGGTATTTCTGAGATCAAGGAAGTATTAAGTAGCTTTCAGAGTCCTCTTGCAAAGGAGAAATTACCCAGCATGCCCGATTTTCCCATTATTGTTTGTGAAGAAGAGGATAGACCGCAGCCGCGCAAAGATCGGGATAGTGGAGAAGGTATGCAGGTGTCGGTTGGACGTATTCGCTCCTGCCCGCTGCTGGATGTGCGCATGGTTTCGGTGGTGCATAATACTCTGCGCGGAGCAGCCAAAGGTGCCATCTTGAATGCCGAACTGCTGGTGGCAGAGGGGGTTGTATCATGAAATGCTTTGGGAAGACATCTTTAAATAAATTCTTAGGAGACCGCATCGTTTACCGCAATCTCAACGCGATCGATGAAGCACTGCCGGGGTTGAAAGAACTCTGTGCGATTCTGGGGGTGCCAAATGGGACGGTTCCACGTAAAACCTCACTTGATTATGCGCGTGTCATTGTTCAGTTATTAAAAGAAGCCCAGCTTGCAGATGGGAAAAAAGAACCTCTGGAGCGTGTTCTTTATGTGGGAGATACCCGTATGAATGACGGTACTGCTTTTCTGAATATTTGCAAAGCAGGGAACTGGCAGGGTGCAGCTTTCATTACCAGTGAAGATCAGGAATTAACTAAGCTTGAAACGGAAATTAAAGGAAGCTCAATTCTTTTCTTCAATAATCATTGGGTGAATGTGCGTATTTTTCGCTCCCTGGCTGAGATGAAGGGCGTTGAGATCGACGAACGCACCGCAGTCCTGATCGATATGGATAAGACGGCTTTGGGTGCGCGTGGTCGTAATGATAAAGTGATCGATAAGGTTCGCATCACTGCCGCAAAAGCTGTTTTGCAGGAACTTCTTACTGATGATTTTTGTTTAGATGATTTTCAAGCTGCTTACAAAATACTGAATTTGCCCATTTTTCATCCTTTCACGGCAGATAATCAAGATTATCTGGTCTATATTTGCCTGATCCTGGGCAGCGGACTGTTCAAGCTAGAAGAGATACAGGCTGCCGAGCAATCCAATCAATTGATGAACTTTGAGCAATTTTTAGAGGAAGTAGAGCAGCAGGTTCGGAAATTACCAGAAAAAGTAAGCCAGGTTCATAAAGAAGTATACAGTCTGGTGAAAGCCGGTGATCCAACCCCATTCAAACAGTTTCGCTTGGCGGAATATGCTGCTACGATTTCTTCCATGGGGCAGCTTGAAGAAAATGCTTCGGTGGATGATTTATTAGAAAGTGAGATTGTGGTAACCCGTGAGGTACAGGAATTTGCTCTGGATAGTACGGCTGCCGGGGCGCTTGTGTTTGGTCTTTCTGATAAGCCGGATGAAGCCACTGCGAATGGTTCTGGAATACCTCTGCATAAAAAGCAAACTCATGTAGTGGGAGGGATTAATGAGCGAAAATAGCTGGCTGGAATGTATCCGTGGATGCGGGGTAACACATTCGATCGATGAAGTGGTCTATCACTGCGAGCAGTGCGGGGGACTGCTGGATGTGGTGCATGATATGGAAGCTTTGAAGGAGCATTCAGCGGAAGATTGGAAGGCTTTGTTCAAGCAGCGATCTTCTCTTAATACAGGTGTATATGCCAGCGGTGTATGGGCGAAGAAGGAATGGGTCTGCCCGCAGATTCCGGAGAGCGCCATTGTGTCCTTCGGAGAAGGAAATACACCTCTGGTGCATGCTGCTCCACTTGGAGAACAGATCGGTATCCCTGACCTGTGGGTGAAGCAGTGCGGCAGCAGCCATACCGGTTCATTCAAAGACCTGGGAATGACGGTGCTGGTTTCTGTGGTGAATGCCATGATCCAGAATGGAAAACCGATCAAGGCGGTTGCTTGCGCTTCAACCGGTGATACTTCGGCGGCGCTGGCAGCTTATGCAGCCGCAGCCGGGATTCCTGCCATCATTTTGCTTCCGCACGATAAAGTATCTCCCGAACAGCTCATCCAGCCGCTGGCGAATGGGGCGAAAGTACTTTCTATGGATACTGATTTCGATGGCTGTATGCGTGTTGTGCAGGAATTGACGCAGGATCCATCCATTTATCTGGCAAACTCCATGAATTCTTTACGCATGGAAGGGCAGAAAACGGTGGGTATTGAGATCGTGCAGCAGTTCAACTGGCAGGTGCCCGATTGGATCGTTTTACCGGCGGGTAACCTTGGTAATGTCAGCGCGTTGGGCAAGGGGTTGCTCATGATGTTTGAGCTGGGGCTGATCGATCATCTACCGCGCATTGCCTGTGCTCAGGCGCAAAATGCCAATCCTTTCTATCTGGCATATAAAAATGGATTCAAGCAGTATCAGCCTGTTGCAGCGCAAAAAAGTATGGCGAGTGCTATTCAGATCGGGGCGCCGGTCAGCTATGAACGCGCGGTCAAGATCATGCAGCGCTTTGATGGGGTGGTGGAGCAGGCTAACGAAGAAGAATTAGCGAATATGTGTGCCCTGGCTGATCGCAGTGGCTTGTACTGCTGCCCGCAGACCGGAACGGCGTTGCATGCTGTCAGCAAACTTACAGAGCAAGGTGTGATCAAATCAAACGAACGGGTCGTGGTGATTTCGACTGCCAACGGATTGAAGTTTTCTCAAATGAAAACGGCTTATCACAGTTATCGAATGAAAGACATTCAGATAAAGTACGGCAATGCTCCTGTTGAAATTAAAGCTAGTGTAGAGGAAGTCCTCCAAAATATCTAATTTATGAATATCCTGTTTATAATAGAAATATAAATTGATGAATATATACGGAGGAAATAATGGCTAAAAAATTGCTTGATACTGTTCCCCCAGTTGATTCATTTGAAGTCTATGAATCAAGAGGATTTAAAAAGCGTGTTCCTTGGGAAGTCAATTTAACAGATACACAGGCAGAATTTATTTGCCATGATGATAGTAAAAGAACTATTGTCATTCCCCGTGAAAAAGCTCGTGCGCAGATAAAATTTATGCAAATGGGGCTTATGCTCTCTGGAGGTACTCTGGCTACCGTTTCTGGGAAAGCTAATCTTGAATTTGGAAAATATAAAAGAAGGTTTACGGACTGGCTGCCGCCTCTTTCTATGGAAGATGTGAAGGATGATCTGCGCAACACCGGCGTTGGTCTGATCATGATCGGTGCACTTTCTTTCTTCTTAAGCCAGATTTTCGATTCGATCTGGGGGGTGATTCTTGTAGGATTAGGGATCGTTAATCTATTTGTCAAGAATCGAACAATGTATATCGTAAATGGGATCGTCTTAATTGTTGTTGGAATCTTTAATATCATCCATGTGATTAACAGCATTAATGCGTATTGGCTTTTGTATGGCGTTGTGCAGATTTTCTGGGGAATTGCGGAAATTAAAAAGTATGGACAGGTAAAAGTCTAGAATAAACTCGAGATATATCTATACTACTTCTTTTTATATGATTTATTTGTTATTCTATAGTTCTACTGGTTTAATATAATATTTGAAATGAGAATGATCATATGAAACAGAAAAGAAATCTCCGCAGCCTCATTATTTATGAAATTTATGTGCGCAATCACAGCCAGCGCGGCGATTTTCAGGGCGTGATCGACGACCTGCCGCGCATCAAAGCCCTGGGCGTGGATTATATCTGGCTCATGCCAATTCATCCCATCGGCAAGGTGAATCGCAAGGGCTCTCTGGGCAGTTCGTATGCTATTGCGGATTATATGGCGATCAACCCTGAATATGGAACGGAAGATGATTTCAAACGGTTGGTCAATGAAGCCCATGATCTGGGTTTAAAGGTGATGATCGATGTGGTTTACAATCACACCTCTCCCGATTCGGTTCTGGCGAAGGAGCATAAAGAATGGTTCCGCCTTGATTCGCAGGGGAACCCGACCACTTCCGTTCCGGAGTGGGCTGATATTGTTGAATTGGATCATTCACGTGTTGAACTGCATGATTACCTTGTGAAAGCCATTGAAAAATGGGCTTCCCTTGGTGTAGATGGCTTCCGCTGTGATGTCGCTCCCCTGGTGCCGGTGGAATTCTGGAAAAAGGCGGATGCAGCTGCCAAAGCGATCAATCCGAATATCCTCTGGCTGGCAGAATCGGTTCATATTGGCTGGGTGGCGGAAAGGCGCAGTCGGGGATTATATGCACAATCTGACAGCGAACTCTATCAGATATTTGATATTACCTACGATTATGATGTTTTCAGACCCTGGGAAAAGGTTGTGGAAGGCAAACTGGATCCCCGTTATTATCTGGATCTGCTGGTCATGCAGGATGCCATCTACCCCGAAGATTATGTGAAACTGCGTTTTGTGGAAAACCATGATACTGATCGGATCATGGAGATCGCTCCTTCCCGAGAACAGGCTTTAGCCTGGACGGCTTTGCAGGCTTTCAATAAGGGTGCCTGGCTGATCTACGCCGGAGAAGAGGCTGCCTCACCGCGTAAACCGGATCAATTCAATAAAGATGTGATCCCCTGGAAAAACTACGAGCTGACCGATTTCGTCCAAAAACTGGCAGCTTTAAAAAAGGACTCTGCCCAACAAGAAGGCAAATTGTACTGGTTAACCTCCGAGCCGGCTATTCAGGCGGTCTGGTTTACCAAAGGAACCAGCCTGTGTGCTGTTTTCAATACCATCGGAGAAAAAGGAGAAATCCTCACCGCTTTTCCGAATGGTACCTATCAGGATCTTCTAAGCGGCAAGGATTTCAAGATTGTCGATCATAAACTACAGATTCCCGCTGCTGTCTGTATCTTTCACTGCCAGCTCGAGGAACTTCCCCCTCAACGGGAAATGCTGCTGGTATAGTTTCTCTCGAATTCCTCCTTACTCCTGAACCTGGAACATGGGGATTAACGCGAAGTCTTCCAGACTCAATTCTGATTGCGTCTTATCAACAGGAGTGAAATTGCTCAACATAGCTGCCTGATCGGGCGTGCTGCCCTGCGCCCATACCAGATCGATCACACGGGTGGGATTGGTTCCGGTGGGTGCACCGCCAATCTTCCATTGTGCAGCGTTTTCGCTGACATCCCGCACGCGCCATACTCCGGTGGAGGGATAACCGTCCTGACTCATGACCATGGCGGTAAATGCCCAGGTTTCGGGAGAAGAATCTCCGAAGACAGAGCGGGGTACCCGCAGCGTCACCTTATTAGAAGCCGGGTCGACCAGGATCTTCATTTCCGTATTGGTGTTCATGGCTTCTCCACTGGCTGCATCGGGAGCAAGGATTTCAGGGTACCAGCCTTCTGCCCAAACCGCTATATCCCAACCAAATCCTTCTTCCAATCCCAGATTTCTACCGGGCAGCAAAACGCGAGAGCCGGTTCCACTGCCGGGATCGGTATCTACATACACATCCATGGTTTGCAGGGAGAGATCGATGGATGAACCCCATGGGTTGGTGATCGGTCCGAAGAAAGTGAAATCGAACAGGATATAAGAATCATTGTAAGAAACCTGAAAAGTATTGATATCGAAGACCTGTGCTTCAAAGACGGTGTCGGTAGGGTAGGTGTAGGTGCCCGGTCCGTTATCATCCTCTTCGGGATCCTGAACGGTCAGCACCTCGGTATAAGCTCCGATTTGCAGCAGGTTGATCTCTGCAGGTCCATACTGCGGAAAGGTCTCCAGTGTGTTTGGATCGACTGCTTTGAGCATAATAGAATCGCCTGTTTCCAGCTCTCCTAATTGAGAGAATGGGATCGAGATTTCAACGGTAGAACCATTTCTGGCTGTCTGCCATTCGACAGCGGCTGATTTCCAGGCTTCATTTTCTACAACATAGCTGTTTGCCTTATTGTTTTCGTATTTCAATAAGTGAGAAGCAGCGATGCCGATCTGGTCAGAATTGCTTTCATTGAGGATGAATGGGTAGTATTCGGCAGCGCCGGGGATGCGCAGATAGATATCTCCTCCTGCCTGCAGTGTATCATTGCTGCTCAGTTCGTACATGAGGTAGAGATTGCTGGCGTCCATAGTGATCGCCATCTCCTGAATGGCAGCATTTTCATCGGTGTTGCTGTAATATGCAGCGGTTGACCATTCTTCCTCTGTTGCCACACCATCGACCGTTACTGTGGAAACTGCAGTGAGGTATTGATTCGGTTCCACCGCATCGGGTGGGATGATCGGCACACTCAAGAAAGCCGGTGCTTCATCTCCTAATGATTCATATACTTTTTTAAGCAGTTCGCGGAATCCGATATCGAAATATTCATCCTGTCCCGAATCCTGATCAGAGCCATACCACCAGAACCAATCTGATCCCTCTGCCAGATACATATAATCCTGTGCCAGTGCGATCGCTTCTTCACTTGCTTCACGCTTGCCGGTCACGTCATACTTTGCCAGATAATCTCGAACTTTACCCAGATATTCCCAGGCCTGGTTTTCTTCATCTTCGCCGATCCAGGTATCGAAATTCTGGCTGAACCAGGCGGCGGGGAATAGGTCTTCCAGTTCTTGCTGATCCGGGAACAGTTCAAGATATTCACCGGGGGTAACTGTTTTAATGGTTTCACTTTCAGAGAGCATGCGATAGAGGGCGTTCAGGAATGCTTCACCATCATTTGGATAGTATTCCCAGGCGTTTTCACCGTCCAGCACGACACTGACGATATGGGGCCCGGTGGCGTCTTCATCCTTCAGTTCCTGACGTATATTTTCCAACCGCTGCATGAGGTCTGCTGCGGCTTCTTCACCTGGAGTTTGTGAATAGGTAAAAACCCACCTTATCCGAAAGGGTCCAGTCTCTGAAGAAAATAGCTACTTTATCACCCTGGCTGCCCTGCACGTAATAAGGGCGATACAGAGTATCTGCTTCCTGTACGGTTTCTTTACCATCTCGTGTGAAATTTGCCATTCCCAGAGAAGCTGCCAGCACCGGTTCTCCGGTTTCTATCCATTGATAACCTGCGTTAGCGATCAAGGGAACGACATCCTCGGCAACCGATCCTTCGCCGGGCCACAGCCCTTCGGGAGTGGTGCCAAAATGATCTTCATATACTTCAACGCTCTTTTCGAGTTGAGCAATAGCATCATTGGGC